>NZ_CP047938.1:0-2621965 GCF_014280115.1 Synechococcus sp. A15-44 | reverse complement strand
AAACCAGCGCTCATCACAGTTCTCGATGAGCCAGGGCTGAGGAGAATTTTTCACAGGATGGGGAGTGAGGCTTCGCTTTCCACCTCTTCACAGCGAGTGGAAAACTCGCGCGACAAACGGGCGGATGGTTCTCGCCTGTTTTCCACAGCGTGTTGGGATGGTTTTAAGGCGTCTTCCGCAGCCGCTTTGTCGGTTGGTTTTGTCTTACGGCCACAAAAAAGCCCCCTGACGGGGGCAGAAGTGCGTTGATGCAAGGCGGTGTGTCAGAAGCCCATCACACTGGCGACGGTGCCCAGATCAGGATTGAGGTCGGTGTGGAAGGCGGCGTCGTTGTTGCTGATGGCGCAGTCGGGATCCTTGAGGCCGTTGCCGGTCAGAACGCAGACCACCGTGGCGCCGGCTGGCACTTCATCTTTGCGCTTGAGCAGGCCTGCCACAGAGGCAGCGCTGGCGGGTTCACAGAAGATTCCCTCCTGGCCGCCTAGAAGCTTGTAGGCCGCGATGATCTCCGCGTCGGTCACATCCAGGAACGCGCCATTGCTGGCTTCGCGTGCTGCCAGGGCTTTGGCTCGGTTGACCGGGTTGCCAATGCGGATGGCGGTGGCGATGGTTTCGGGGTCCGTCACCGTGGTGTTGTTCACCAGAGGGGCGGACCCGCTGGCCTGGAATCCCATCATTCGGGGCAGGCTGCGGCTCCTGCCGGCCTGTTGATATTCCTGGAAACCCATCCAATAGGCGGTGATGTTTCCGGCGTTGCCCATGGGAATGCACAGCCAGTCGGGTGCATCACCGAGGGCATCCACGATTTCGAAGGCCGCTGTTTTCTGGCCCTGCAGCCGGTAGGGATTCACCGAGTTCACGAGGGTGACGGGATACTTCTCTGCCGCTTCCCGAACGATGTCCAGGGCGCGGTCGAAGTTGCCGCGGATCGCCAACACCTCAGCGCCGTACACCAACGCCTGAGCCAGTTTTCCCTGGGCGACATAGCCATCCGGGATCAAGACGAAGGCACGCATCCCACCCCGCCTGGCATAGGCCGCAGCCGCAGCACTGGTGTTGCCCGTGCTGGCACAAATCACCGCTTCACAACCGGCTTCTTTGGCTTTGCTGATGGCCATGGTCATGCCCCGGTCTTTGAAGGACCCTGTGGGGTTCAGGCCGTCGTATTTCACGAACACCTTCACGCCCTTGCCGATCTGTTCTGCAACCGATGGCACGGGGATCAGAGGGGTGGCGCCTTCACGCAGGCTGATCACGGGCGTCGCATCGCTGACGGGAAGCCAGCTGCGATAAGCCTCAATCAGTCCAGGCCAGTCCTGCATCACAGGGGTGGCAGTGAAACGCCGACGGAGGTTCTGAAACAGGGACACCGGCTGGGATGGGGGGATTGCCGGAATCTAGGCGGCGTCTGCTCCGGGCTTGGTCAGGGTTGCGCTTCCTTCAATCCGTCCAAGGGGGAGTCGGAGAAAAACTGCACCAGACCGGCGATGGATTCTGCTTTTTCGATCACTCCAAACAGAGCCGGAAGATTCACCGCCATGACGGCATTGGGGTAGCTCTTCAAAAAGCTCACTGCCGTGAGGCCATCTTCGCTCTGCAATCCACTGATCACTCCGGCGCGGATCGCCGGAACACTCACCTCAGGTTCCGGTGTGTAGATCGGATGAATGATGCGTGCAACACGACGCAGGATGGCCTCACCGATCCGTGTGTTGATCAGACGGCTTGTGAGCACCAGGGGAAGCTCGAGGCTCTGATTGAGCATCTGCGAAACCTCCTGAGGGTCCTGCTTGGACAGTTCAAGCAGATCACCCAGCAAGCCGATGGCTTCACCGGTTTCGGCCAGGTGTTCAATTTCCTTGACGGGAATAGAGCGGCGAAAGGCACCACTCATCAGTGCCACGTCCGTCGCGGCCTGCAGGGGTTGCATGGCACTGCTCCAAGCGATTCCAACTCCCGCTGCCATGCCCAGCAGGGAGGAACGGGTGAAGGGCTTGGCGAGCATCACGCTGAAGGTGTTGGCCGGAAGTTAGGCCGGAACTCCAGCGGCGACCCGCACCAGGCGGACAACTCCCCGTTCGGCCAGCCCCTGAGCCACCTTGAACCCCATGCGCCGGGTGTCTGGTTCATTGAGCACCCTCGGCATGCGACGCAGGAGAAGGTCGGGTGTGAATCCCGGCAACGATTGCAACACTTGGATCAACTCCCGCACCGGCTCCAATTGCATCAGTGGATCGGAGAGCCCGGGTGGTGTCTGGCCAAGGGCGGATGGTTGCAGTCGTTTGGGGAGGCGTCGACCCAGGCGTTGCATCGTTGACCAACCCAGAGCATCCAGCCGATCCACGGTGGCGGTCACCAGTTGATCTCGAAGCAATCCTGCCTTGGGTGAGAACAGGAAGTCGAGCAGTTGATCGAGCAAGGCCTCCAGATCCAGCTGGGCCTGGCTTGCAGCGCTGGAGACCAGATTTTCCAGACGGGTCCAACGAAAGGCGTCTCCGTCGAACAGCATCTCCTTGAGGCTTTGACGCAGCTGGGGATCGGGATCCTCCATCAGTCGCCTGGCGAAATAGGGGTAGGCAGCACCAAGGATCTTGAAGTTCGGATCCACACTCAGGGCGATGCCCTCCAGGGTGACCAGCGACCGAATGATCAGGGCGTAGTAAGGCGGCACCCGGAAGGGGAATTTGTACATCACACCGGACATGTCGTCGGTGACCGCTTTGAAATCCATGCGGTTGACGCCGGCCTCGAGGGCCTGGCTGAAGACCTTCTCAAAGGCGGGAACAATCGGTTCCAGGTTCACGTCTTCCGCTAGGAATCCCAGGGTGACGAAATCTTTGGAGAGCTTCCCGAAGTTTCGGTTCACCAGATGGACAACTGCCTGAATCAAGCCGGTGCGTGACTCGCGGCTCACTTCGCTCATCATCCCGAAGTCGAGATAACAGAGGCGACCGTCCTCCAGAGCCAGGAGATTGCCGGGGTGGGGATCGGCATGGAAGAAGCCATGCTCCAGCAACTGTTGAAGGCTGCAGTTCACGCCCACTTCCACCATGTCGTCCGGGTCGACACCGAGCTCGCGAACTGCATCCAGGTTGGTGAGCTTGACGCCGTCGATCCACTCCATCGTCAGCACCCGGCGGCTGGTGGCGTTGCGATAAATCGTCGGAACAGCGATGCGAGGGTTGTGTTGATGCAGCTCAGCGAAAGTCTCAGCGTTCGAGGCCTCGTTGAGGTAATCCATCTCTTCGAACACCCGTCGACCCAGTTCATCGATCAGGCCGACGAGGTCGCTGCGGATCAATCCGATGTTGCTGTTCAACCAGGCGGCGATGTTGCGCACGATGTACAGATCCAGGGTGATCTGTTCGCGCAGCCCCGGGCGCTGCACCTTCACCGCCACCCTTGCGCCACCTTTGAGGGTTCCCTTGTGCACCTGACCCAAGGAGGCGGCTGAGATCGGTTCCCGGTCCAGCTGCTCGAAAATGTCATCCACCGGTGCGCCGAGGTCCTCCTCGATGCAGGCCATGGCCAGGCCGCTGTCGAAGCCGGGCAGTTGGTCCTGGAGCTGGGCCAGTTCTTCCAGCAGCAGCGGCGGGACGATGTCTGGTCGTGTGGAGAGCGCCTGGCCGGCCTTGATGAAGGCGGGGCCAAGATCCACGAGAAGTTCAGCGCATTCGCGAGCTCGAGCCCGGGCCCGTTCCTCATCCTTCAGCAACTGGAAGATCCAGTCGAAGGCGACGCCCAGCAGCAACAGGCCGATGGGTACGAGGGTTTGCCAGAGCCGGCGGATCAGCCGCTGGGGATGGCCGGCATAAATACGTGTGATGGCGGCGGGGTCGTACTCGAGCAACCCAGCGGCTTCGATGAAATCCCCGAGCTCCTGCGCCATCAATTCATCGGGATGTCCGACACCCCTTCTAAACGAACCGAGCTGCCGCTACGGTCGGCATCATCACAGGGCTGGACGTGCTCACCGGTCTGCTGCTGCAGAACATCGCTCTGATTGAGAGTCTTGAACTGGAGTTCAGCTCGGGTTTCACGGTGCTCACCGGTGAGACCGGGGCTGGCAAGTCAATCCTTCTCGATGCCCTCGATGCGGTGTTGGGTGGAGCGCAGGGCTCCAGGGGCGTTCGTCTGCTGCGGACGGGTTCGGATCGCGCCAGGATCGAGGCTGCGTTTCAACTCAACCCAGCCCTGGAGCAGTGGTTGATCGCGGCGGAGTTTGACCCCGAAGAGGAGCTTCTGATCAGCCGCGAATGGAAACGGCAGGAGGGTGATCGTTATTCCAGTCGCTGCCGGCTGAATGGCAGCACGGTGAACCGTCAGCAGTTGCTTGAGCTGAGGCCGCTGTTGATTGATCTCACGGTTCAGGGACAGACCCAGTTGTTGTCGCGGGCGGGGCAGCAACGGCTCTGGCTTGACTGTCTCGGTGGATCTGCTTTGGCTGAGCTCAAAGTTCAGGTGGCTGATGCCTGGACCGAATGGCGCCAGGCCGCAGATGCCCTGACGGCACTTGAGCAGGAGCAGCAGCGCTCCGAACAGGAGCAGGCTGAACAGGAAGAGCAGTTGGAGCAGCTGCAAGCTGCCGATCTCGACGACCCCGACGAGCAGCAGCGGCTGGAACAGGATCAAGACCGCCTCGTCCATGGCGTGAGGCTGCTGGAGGGTTTGGCCTTGCTGTTTGGGCGTCTCCGCGACGGTGTGGATCAGGCGCCTTCCCTGCAGGAACATTTCGCGGCGTGCATCCAGGAGCTGCAGGCCATGGCGCAGCTGGATGGTTCGCTTGAGCCCCTGCGTGATCAGGCGCTGGATCTCGAAGCAGGTGTGGACGGTTTGTTGCGCTCCCTCGATCAATACGGTCTGGCGCTGGAGAGCGATCCAGACCAGCTGGAGCGGATTCAGGACCGTCTGTTGGTTTTAAAACGGCTGCAGCGCTGTTACGGCCTTGATCTGGCCGGTTTGATTCAGCGGCGCGACGAGCTGCTTCATCGTTTGGGATCGGAAGGCTTCGCGGCGGATCTCGCCCGCCTGCAACAGGCCGAAACCGTCCGTCGCCAGATGCGTGACCAGGCCAATGCGGCCCTGCGTCGCGAGCGGTTTAAGGCGGCGGAGGCCTTAGAGGCCTCGTTGCTGAAGCTGTTGCCACCCATGGGCCTGGCCAACGTGCGCTTCAAGGTGGATCTCACCCCCTGTGATCCGGCTGAGCATGGAGCGGACGCTGTTCAATTCCTGTTCTCCGCCAATCCCGGTCAACCGATGGCACCGCTAACCGAGGTGGCCTCCGGCGGTGAGATGTCCCGTTTTCTGCTCGCGCTCAAGACCACCCTTGCCGCAGTGGATGGCTCCAGCACGCTTCTTTTTGATGAGATTGATGCCGGGGTCAGTGGACGCGTCAGTGGAGCGATGGCCGATCTGCTTCAGACCCTGGCCCGTCAGCGCCAGGTGTTCTGCGTCACCCACCAACCGCTCGTGGCGGCAGTGGCTGATCACCATTTCCGAGTGAGCAAGCATGTTGAAGACGGCATCACCCATTCGCGAGTGTCCCGACTGCGGGACACCCAGGAACGCCGCCAGGAGCTGGCAGACCTCGCTGGTGGCGATCAAGCCGATGCCTATGCAGCGAGCCTGCTGGACCAGCGAACAGCTTGAAGGCTTGAGTTCTTCCTAAACTCTTGAGCTTTCCAACGGGTCCTGATGGCGCCAGCTGCTGCCAAGAGCACCGGTCAGAAGGCCCCCGTGAACCTTTCGGGCGGAAGTCTTGAAGATGTGATCCGCGTGCGTGGCGCTCGCCAGCACAACCTCAAGAACGTCGACGTCACCATTCCCCGCAACAAACTGGTGGTCTTCACCGGAGTGAGTGGCAGCGGCAAGAGTTCACTTGCCTTTGACACGATCTTTGCCGAGGGACAGCGCCGCTACGTCGAAAGTCTTTCGGCCTACGCCCGCCAGTTTCTGGGGCAGGTGGACAAGCCCGATGTTGATGCCATCGAGGGCCTGTCTCCGGCGATTTCGATTGATCAGAAATCCACCAGTCACAACCCCCGCTCCACGGTGGGCACGGTCACTGAGATTCAGGACTATCTCCGTCTGCTGTTCGGCCGCGCCGGCGAGCCCCATTGCCCGCAATGTGAACGTTCGATCCGGCCCCAGAGCATCGACGAAATGGTCGATCAGATCCGTCTGCTGCCGGAAGGAACCCGCTATCAGCTCCTGGCGCCAGTGGTGCGCGGCAAGAAGGGCACCCACACCAAATTGATCAGCGGTTTGGCGGCCGAAGGTTTCGCCCGGGTGCGCATCGACGGCGAGGTGCGCGAGCTGGCCGATAACATCGAGCTCGATAAGAACCACAGCCACAACATCGAAGTGGTGGTCGATCGTCTTGTGGCCCGCGAGGGGATCCAGGAACGGCTGACTGATTCGCTGCGCACGGCCCTCAAACGCGGCGATGGTTTGGCATTGGTGGAGGTGGTGCCCAAGAAAGGGGAGGAGCTTCCCGACGGCATTGAGCGGGAGCGTCTCTACTCCGAAAACTTCGCCTGCCCCGTTCACGGCGCTGTGATGGAGGAGCTGTCACCGCGACTGTTTTCGTTCAACAGCCCTTACGGCGCCTGTGAGGACTGCCATGGCATCGGCCATCTGCGCAAGTTCACCTGTGACCGGGTGATTCCGGATCCCAGTCAGCCGGTGTATGCGGCTGTGGCGCCTTGGGCAGAGAAGGACAACAGCTACTACTTCTCCTTGCTGTTCTCGGTGGGGGAAGCCTTTGGCTTTGAGATCAAGACCCCTTGGGATCAACTCAGCGATGAGCAGCGGGATGTGCTGCTCAATGGAAGCCGCGAACCGATTCTGATCCAGGCCGACAGCCGTTACCGCAAGGGCAAAGGCGGATACACCCGACCTTTCGAAGGCATTCTTCCGATTCTCGAGCGGCAGCTCCGTGATGCCAGCGGCGAGTCCCAGCGCCAGAAGCTGGAGAAATATCTGGAGTTGGTGCCCTGTGCCAGCTGTGCCGGTCAGCGGCTTCGTCCCGAAGCCCTGGCGGTGAAAGTGGGGCCGTACCGGATTCCAGAACTTACGGCCGTCAGCGTCGGTCAGACCCTGGAACGGATCGAAAAACTGATGGGTGTGGGCGCCCATGAGGGTTCAGAGCCCTTGCTGAATGCCCGTCAGATCCAGATCGGTGATCTGGTGCTCAGGGAAATCCGCCTTCGTTTGAAATTCCTGCTTGATGTTGGTCTGGACTACCTGAGCCTTGATCGACCGGCGATGACGCTCTCCGGCGGTGAAGCCCAGCGCATCCGTCTCGCAACCCAGATCGGTGCTGGTCTCACAGGGGTGCTGTATGTGCTGGATGAGCCAAGCATCGGCCTGCATCAGCGGGATAACGACCGTCTCCTAAACACCCTGGTGCGGCTCAGGGATCTTGGAAACACCCTGGTGGTGGTGGAACACGATGAAGACACCATCCGTGCTGCCGATCACGTGGTGGACATCGGCCCTGGTGCCGGCGTCCATGGGGGCCACATCGTGGCGGAGGGAAGTTTCGATGATCTGGTGGCGAGCAGTGAATCGCTCACCGGCGCTTACCTGAGTGGCCGTCGCTCGATTCCAACGCCGGCTGAACGTCGCCAGAGCGGTTCGCGCTCGCTCAAGTTGATCGATTGCAACCGCAACAACCTCAAGAACGTTTCGGTTGAGTTTCCCTTGGGTCGGTTGGTGTCCGTCACCGGGGTGAGCGGCAGTGGTAAGAGCACCCTGGTGAATGAGCTCCTGCATCCCGCCCTGGAGAACGGACTGGGTCTCAAGGTGCCCTTTCCGCAGGGTCTCGGGGAACTGCGGGGGTTGAAGTCGATCGACAAGGTGATCGTGATCGACCAGAGCCCGATTGGACGCACGCCCCGCTCCAATCCAGCCACCTACACCGGTGCTTTTGATCCGATCCGTCAGGTGTTCGCTGCCACGGTGGAGGCCAAGGCTCGCGGCTACCAGGTGGGTCAGTTCAGCTTCAACGTGAAGGGTGGCCGCTGTGAGGCCTGCCGTGGTCAGGGCGTGAACGTGATTGAGATGAACTTCCTGCCGGATGTGTACGTTCAGTGCGACGTCTGCAAGGGCGCCCGGTTCAACCGCGAAACCCTGCAGGTGAAATACAAGGGCCACACCATCGCGGATGTGCTGCAGATGAC
Source organism: Synechococcus sp. A15-44 (assembly GCF_014280115.1). NCBI lineage: Bacteria > Bacillati > Cyanobacteriota > Cyanophyceae > Synechococcales > Synechococcaceae > Synechococcus > Synechococcus sp. A15-44. Next base: position 2,613,782 of record NZ_CP047938.1, on the reverse strand, counting down.
GGTGGAGCAGGCCGCTGAGGTGTTTGATGCGATTCCTCAGGCGGCCGATCGCTTGCGCACCTTGGTGGATGTGGGCCTTGGCTACGTCAAGCTCGGCCAGCCGGCGCCAACCCTCTCGGGGGGTGAGGCCCAGCGGGTGAAGCTGGCGACGGAGCTGTCACGGCGGGCCACTGGCAAGACTCTTTATCTGATTGATGAGCCCACCACCGGCCTCAGCTTCTACGACGTGCACAAACTGATGGATGTGATGCAGCGGTTGGTGGACAAGGGCAACTCGATCATCTGCATCGAGCACAACCTTGACGTGATCCGTTGCAGCGACTGGATTATTGATCTTGGCCCTGAGGGCGGTGACAAGGGTGGCGAGATCCTGGTCACGGGCACTCCAGAAGAGGTCGCCCAGCACCCCACCAGTCACACCGGCCGCTACCTGGCTCGCGTTTTGGAGCAGCATCCACCAGAACTCCCCGTTTCCCTGGCGGCTTGATGGCCCGACTTCGCACCCACCTGGCGGCTCTGGCGTTTGGCATGTCACTGGCGCTTGGTGGAGGCCCAGCTTCAGCTTTGGAGCGGTTCGTGTTGCGTCTGCCGTTTCTGGAGACGGAGATCACGATCAACTTCGCTGACGGTGAGTCGGCTGAACAATTGATTCAGGCCAGTCCGGATCTGCAGGATCTGGAACTGGCCAGTGGTGGCAAGTTGTTGCCGCTGTTGCGTCAGGTGTTCCTGACGCCGCTGCCCCTGGAGACCAAGGCATTGCTGGCGGGATCGACCGGTCAGCCCCTGCTTGAGCAGGCCCTCCATGCGGCGACGCAGGTTGTGTCTCTTGAGGGGGTTGAGCTGGATGACAGCGGGAGGATGCTGACCGAAGCCCTGATTCGTGCTGAACGCCGGGGGCAACCCAACATTCTTGGCTTTTTGAGGGAGTTGCCCGGAGAGCAAGCGTCGATCGATCTATCCCGCCTCGCTGAGGTGGCCAACCGGCTTAAAACCAATCTTGAGGAGGGGGTTGCCCTGGCCCGTTCCCTTGAGGCTGCATCTGTGACGCCCGCTCTGCGGGAGCCTCTGCGGCCCAGCTGGTCCCGTGAGGTTGTTCAGGTTTCCGTGCCCCATCGGCCAAAACCCATGCGGGTTCTCATGCTTCAGCCTGCAGCCCTTGGGAATCGTCGTTTGGTGGTGATCTCCCATGGGCTCTGGGACGATCCGGAGTCGTTCGAAGGGTGGGGTGAGGTGCTGGCTGCCCATGGCTACACCGTGCTGCTTCCCGATCACCCGGGCAGCGACCTCAATCAGCAGAAGGCGATGCTCGCTGGTGATGTGCCGCCGCCTGGGCCTGAAGAGTTGCGGCTTCGGCCCCTTGATGTGTCCGCTTTGTTGGATGCCATCAGTGCAGAGCGTGTTCTGCCTGGGTCCAGGTTGAACACCGATGCCGTTGCGGTGGTGGGTCACTCCTGGGGAGCCACCACCACGCTTCAGTTGGCCGGTGGTGTTCCTGTTGATTCCAGGCTCAAAGCCCGTTGCAGTGACCTCAAGGATTCGGAGCGAAACATCAGTTGGGTGCTCCAGTGCAGTTGGCTGTCGGGGGTGAACCAAGCCGCTGTTGCTGATCCAAGGGTCAAGGCTGTTGTGGCCGTTAGTCCGCCCTTGCGTCTGTTGTTTGACGGCAGTCGCTTGGAGAGCCGTCCGGCCAAGATGCTGCTGATCAGCGGTACCCGCGATTGGGTGGTGCCTTCGGGCCCGGAAGCGATCGCTCCAATGCGTGAGAGTAAGGCCGTGCGCTTAGGTCATCGCTTGGTGATGGTTCAGGGTGCGGACCACTTCAGCCTTCGTAGTTTTCAAGGTGAGTCGACTCCGGCACAGGTTGGGCCGGTCATCCTTGGCTGGATCAACGAGCAGCTTGAGCTGGATGCCGCCCTCACCTTCTCTGCGGGTGGTTGGGGTGATGAGCGGGGCAGCCTTGTTGATGTAAGCGCCCGCCTCTGATGTTGCTGGCTTGTTACAACAAGCCGAGCCTTTTACTGTTGTCCCTACGGCTCAGATCCATTGCACGACAACATAACTCAGCTTTCTTGCTCGGTTTGATTTGCAGGTCTTCTAAGGTTTTTTTCATTTTTTACCCCTTCTTCCGCCTCTAAAGAAAAAACAACGGCACCGAATCTGCGTCCCGTTGTTGTTTGTGAGTGGAGCGAATGGGGATCCGGTTGTTGCATCTGCACCTTCACGGTCTGTTTCGTTCCCATGAGCTCGAACTGGGACGGGACGCTGATACCGGTGGCCAGACGTTGTATGTGCTGGAGCTCGTGCGCAGCCTGGCGCAGAGGGCGGAGGTTGAGCAGGTTGACGTGGTCACCCGGCTGATTCAGGACCGTCGGGTCGATCTCGATTACAGCCAACGGGTTGAAGCCATTGCTCCAGGGGCCCGCATCCTGCGCTTTCCCTTCGGTCCCAAGCGGTATCTGCGCAAGGAGTTGCTTTGGCCCCATCTCGAGGAGCTGGCCGATCAGCTGGTGGAACATCTGAGCCAGCCCGGCCAGAGGGTGGATTGGATTCATGCCCATTACGCCGATGCCGGTCTGGTGGGTGCCCTCGTCAGTCAGCGCTTGGGGATTCCGCTTGTTTTTACGGGTCATTCCCTCGGCCGGGAGAAACAGCGTCGTCTCCTGGCTGGTGGCTTGGATCGCTCTCAACTTGAGCAGACCTATGCCATCAGCCGGCGCATTGACGCCGAAGAGCGTGCTCTCGCCCAGGCGGATCTGGTGATCACCAGCACCCGTCAAGAGGCGGATCAGCAGTACTGCCGCTACGGCCACTTTCAGGCGGATCAGGCGGTGGTGGTCCCCCCCGGGGTCGATGCCACCCGGTTTCATCCCCACAGCTCATTGAAGGAAGGATCTGCGCTGCAAAGCCTGTTGCAGCCTTTCCTGAGGGAGCCGGATCGGCCTCCCCTCCTGGCGATTTCCCGAGCGGTGCGGCGCAAGAACATTCCTGCGCTTGTGGAGGCCTATGGCCAGTCTCCAGTGCTGCGGCAGCGTCACAACCTGGTGCTTGTGCTCGGCTGTCGGGATGATCCGCGTCAGCTTGAGAAGCAGCAGCGTGATGTGCTTCAGCAGGTGTTCGATCTAGTGGATCGGTTTGACCTCTATGGCCAGGTCGCCTACCCCAAACAACACCGTCGTGCCCAGATCCCCGCTCTGTACCGCTGGGCTGCATGTCGGGGAGGGTTGTTTGTGAACCCGGCGTTGACCGAACCCTTCGGACTCACCCTGCTTGAGGCCGCGGCCTGCGGTTTGCCGATGGTGGCCACCGACGATGGAGGGCCACGGGATATTCAAAACCGTTGCGAGAACGGTCTTCTGGCGGACGTCACCGATCCCGGAGCACTTCAGGAAGCCCTGGAATTGGCTGGCAGTGATCGGTCCCGTTGGCGCCGTTGGAGTGACAACGGAGTTGAGGCCATCAGTCGGCACTTCAGCTGGGATGCCCATGTGTGTCAGTACCTCGCCCTGATGCAGCAGAAAGTTCGCGTGTCACCTGTGCGTGGAATGTTGGTGGTGCGGCGGCCCAGCCCCGTCTCCAGGCTGTTGGCGTTGGATCTCGACAGCAGCTTGGAGCTGCCGGAGGAACGCTCCCTTGCGCATCTGCGCGACCGGCTCCAAGCCGAACCCTTGGCTGCTTCGACAGGGTTGGTGATCCTCACGGGGCGCTCCCTGGCTCAGGCGCGTCAGCGCTACCGGGAGTTGCATCTTCCCGATCCCAAGGCCTGGATCTGCAGGGCTGGAACCGAGATTCACCACGCGGCAGATCGCGCCGAGGATCCCGTCTGGGCCAAGCGGATCAGCCAGGCCTGGGATCGTGATGCTGTTCTTGCAGCCATGGGTCAACTGCAGGAACACATCCAGCTTCAGGATGCTGATCATCAGAGTCGTTACAAGGTCAGCTACCTGTTGCGGGCCTCCAACTGCGGTTTAATCGGGTTGGCTCGTCAGCGCTTGCGCCGCCATGGCCTGCAGGCGGAACCCCAGCTCCGTTGCCACTGGTTCCTGGATGTTCTGCCGCAGCGTGCATCCCGCAGCGAGGCCATCCGTTTCCTGGTCCAGTCCTGGGGGCTCCCCCTGGATCAGGTTCTGGTGGTGGCCAGTCAGCAAGGGGACGGAGAGTTGCTGGATGGTTTACCCGCCACCGTGGTTCCTGCGGATCACGATCCCTACCTGTTGGGCCAACGGATCCAGCAGCGGGTATACGTCTCGAAACGCCCCAGTGTTGGAGCCGTGCTGGATGGCTTAACCCACTACCGGTTTTCAGGCAGCCGTTGATCCTGGAATCACGGTCACACAGGCGGCTGCCCTGTCGGCCTTTGCTTGTGCTTCCTTCCGATCTCCTCCCCTTGCTAGGGCCACACCCATGCGTCGACCGGGGCGGGCTGTGGGCTTGCCGAAAAGCAGCACTTGGGTGTCAGCTTCCGTGAGCGCTTGTTCGACTCCTTCAAAAGCTACGGAGTCCATGTTCGTTTGGGCCAGGATCACTCGGCTGGCCGCCGCATCAGCTGCCGTGATGGTCGGGATCGGCAGACCGAGAACAGCGCGCAGGTGCAGTTCGAACTCGCTCAGGTTCTGGCTGATCAGGGTCACTAGGCCAGTGTCGTGCGGCCGGGGCGACAGTTCAGAAAAAATTACCTCATCGCCACAGAGGAAAAATTCCACCCCGAAGAGACCGGCACCGCCCAGGTTGTCGGTGACGGTTTTGGCCATGGCCTGGGCCTGACGCAGTTGTTGGTCGCTGAGTTGAGCTGGCTGCCAGCTGCATTGATAGTCCCCTCCTTCCTGTTCGTGGCCGATCGGTGCACAGAACAGTGTTTCGCCATTGCGCTGACGGATGGTGAGCAGGGTGATCTCCAGATCGAAATGAAGAAATTCCTCCACGATCACCTGGGTTGAGGTGCCCCGCGCACCGGCCATGGCAGCCTCCCAGGCCTTGGGCAGATCGTCTGCACAGGTCACCACGCTCTGGCCTTTGCCGGAGGAACTCATCACCGGTTTCACCACGACGGGCCAGCCCAGTGGTTCCGCCACTGCTGTGAGTTCTTCAGCATTGGAGGCATAGGCGAATCGGGCGGTGCGGAGACCGAGTTCGCCGGCCGCCAGGTCGCGGATGCGGTCTCGGTTCATCGTGACGGCCGTCGCGCGGGCCGTGGGAATCATGGTGATCCCTTCCTGTTCGAGTTCCGCCAGGGCATGAACGGCGAGTGCTTCGATCTCCGGGATCACCACATCGGGTTGGTGGCGCCTGACCACCTCCAGCAAGGCATCGGCATCGGTCATCGGCAGCACTTCGGCCACGTCAGCCACCTGCATGGCCGGAGCACCGGCATAGCGATCACAGGCGATCACCCGGCAGCCCAGCCGTTGGGCAGCAATGGCCACCTCCTTGCCCAGCTCCCCGCTGCCCAGCAGCATCACGGTGCGTGGAAACGACGGCATGGTGATCCTTGAACGGCCTGCCTGCATCATCAATCAACGCAAGTCCTGAGACTTTCCGCAGCCTGGGGTGCAGCTCCCGATGTCCCGCTAGGTCAAGGATGCGTTCTTGATTGAGTCCAGTGCTTCGGGCGACGTTGTTGGCGGTTCTCGCTGGAGCCTCTCTCCAGCTCGGGCCGGTTCAGTCCAGGCCTGCGGATCCCATTCCACCGGTTGCCCCCTGGCTCAGTGATGCGGAGGCACTGGCCTTGCTGCCTGCTGCTGTTCGTTCCCGTTCCACCAAGCAGCTGGTGCTGCATCGTTCCAGCCGTCAGCTGATCCTGCTGGAGCAGGGGCAGCTTCGTTTGCGGGTGCCTGCTGCTGTCGGCACCCAAGGCTGGGAAACGCCTCTCGGCGAGCATCGGGTGCTGTTCAAAGCGGTGGACCCCGTCTGGCGGCATCCCGGCACCGGTGCTCTGGTTCCCCCCGGAGGCCGAAACCCCCTGGGATCGCGCTGGATTGCCTTCTATCAGGACTGCTCCAATCCCGGTGGTTGGGATGGCGAGAAGGTGGTGCAGGTCCGCGGCTGCTCCCACGTCGGCTTGCACGGCACGCCCCACCGTTGGACCGTCGGACGGGCCGTATCCCATGGATGCGTTCGCCTTTATGAAGAACACATCCGCAGGGTGTTTGACCTTGTGGATGTGGGGACTCCGGTGGTGGTCCTGCCTTGATGGTTGTGCCGTGACAGACCGAGGCACAAAAAACGAGGCATGAAAAAAGCCCTGGGTGGACCCAGGGCTTGGTGGACGTGTTTTGTCGTTCGGCTGTTAGATCACCAGAGTCCCTGAACGGGAGCAGCAGGAGCGGGCTCTTCGGCCTTGGCGGTGTAGGCCTGGATGCAGGCCGGGGTGTTCATGTACCAGCTGAGCAGGGAGGTGTCCTTGTGGAAATCACCTTGTGCTTCGGCATTGCAGACCTTCATGGCACCTTGCAGGCGCTGATCGGTCGGCAGCTTGGCCATCATTCCGTAGCTGGAGAGCTTGCCATCTTCAGCATCAAGAATGATGGCGCTGCGAACGGCCTGCAGATCGTTCTGCTGGCTGTAGTACGGGTGATAGTTGCCGTTGATGCTTTCCTTGAGGAAAGCCTCGCCTTCGGTGGAGTAAAGGAAGCGAGTGACGTCAGCAACGTCAACGTCGTATTGCTTCTCCAGACCCACCTCGAGTTCTTCGCGGGTCCAACCGGACAGGTCGCTCAGATCCTCAGGCACGGGATTGGAGACGGCCTTTTTGCCACCGAGGGGCAACAGCACGTTGGAGCGAACGAAACCGTTGGTGACGGTGCGGGCGGTTTGTTTGGGGGCGGCGAAGCTGGGGAGTCCAGCAGCGGCGACCATCAGGCCGGCACCGGTGAACAGAAGTGCTCTGCGCATGAGCTGCAGTTGATTTGCCTTTGAACCGTCGCCAGACCGCCCGGGAAGTTGCCTGGAACCACAGGGTTTTTTTCCTTTTAAGAGAGCGTTAAGGAAAAACGAGAATGCTGTCTTTTCTCTGGCGGAAGGGACTGTGTCTTAAGATTCTCTTCCAATTCTCGTTTTGATTGTTTGCTCGGTCTGTTTGCCGCGTTGCTTGTGCCGATGTCGGGTGTGGTGACCCAAGGCGTCGAACAGGACCATCCAGCCTTGGACATCTCCTGCCGTGTTGGTCGCCCTGTGCGTGCCGCTCATGACGGGGTCGGTCGGAGTCGCTGGACAGCGACCCACGGATGGACGTTTCATCTGGCTGGGGCAGGCGTCAAGACGCGTTACAGCCATCTCAATGCTGGTGCCCCAGCAGGCTCCTATGACCGCGGCCAGATCATTGGTCTTTGCGGCAACACGGGCCGGTGGTCGACCGGTCCTCATCTCCACTTCGAAGCTGAACCCCTGCATCTCCTTGATCTGCTTGAGAGCCCCAGCGCAGAGCAGCTGAAATCGATGGAGCAATCGCCTCAATGGCGTCAGCGCTCGGTGGAAGCGAGCCGCTAAGGGCTCAGTTCGAATCGTTACTGCTCTGACGGCGCACTTCTCCGATCAGCCATACACCCATAAATCCGAGCGACGACACACCGAAATAGATCAGAACCCACCGCAGAACCCGATCTGGATCGGCAGCGGCGTTGGCGAGCAGCTCAGCGGTTTTGGCAAGCAGGTTGTCCATCAGTTCTGAAGATCGGGGATCAGCGTGAGTTGGCGGACCGGTGATTCCTCGCTGACGAAACCCCAGGCTTCAAACACGGTGGGATCGGGATGCGTGATGCGCTGCTCCGTTCCATGGCGTTCCAGTTGGAACCCTTCGCTCGACATGCGCCGCATCAAACTGGCCGACTCCTCAAAGCGGGCAGCCATCGCTTCGAGACTTGAGCAGTCAGCGGTGAGACCGGATTCACGCCAGGTGAAGTAGGTCATCACGCCTTGCCGTCTCAAAACATGACTTTAAGGGGTGTGAGCGGCGCGAAGCGTTCGTTCTGGATATCAACAATCCCCTGAGTACCGGCTATGTCGTTCAGGCCTCCCTTCATTCAGAACGCTGTGTTGTGGTCACTCCAAGATCTTGAAAATGTCGGTCGTTTTTCTGCGTCAGGGTCAATCTTTCTCAGAAGAATTGACTTTGCGCGGTACGAAGACAAGTGCGATTTCATTGTCGATCTGAAGCAACTGCATCCTTCAGCTCACTTCAATGATGCTTCTCAGGATTGGATCAAAAGATCGACTCTCAGGGACGCAGCACCAGTCCGAGAAGCACAAGCCCTGCTGTGACCAGCCAGAACGCGGGCACCACGCTTCGTTCGTCGGTGCCGCCCAGCTCAAAGTGGTGATGCAGCGGCGCCATGCGGAACACGCGTCGCCCCTGACCATCTGGGCCTTTCGTGGACTTGAACACCCAAACCTGGATGATCACGGAGAGGGATTCGGCGACGAAGACGCCTCCCATCACCAGCAGGGGCCAGAGGCTGTTGGACAACAGAGCCACACCGCTGAGGGCGGCTCCCATGGCCAGGGATCCCGTGTCGCCCATAAAGGCCCGAGCCGGGTTTCGGTTGTGCACCAGAAACCCAAGCCATGCCCCAGCCATGGTCATGCAGAAGCCAGCCAAGGCGGGATCTCCGTTGTCTCCTCGGAGCATCAGTTGAAGTGCCAGACCGGTAAACACCAGTGCTCCGCAGCCGCTGGCCAAGCCATCCAGGCCATCGGTGAGGTTGGTGGCGTTGCTCTCCGCCAGAACGACAAACAGCCCCAGCGGCCAGATCAGAAGCCCTAAGGGCAGTTCAAGGCCAAAGGGCAGGGCAATGCTGCTGCTGATCCAGCCCTGCCAGGCAGCGATGGCAAGAAAGGCTGCGGCTGCCATGGCTTGCAGCAGCAATTTCCCTCGCGCCGTCAGGCCAGCATTGGTGTGTTTGGTGAGGCTGCTCCAGTCATCGATGCCGCCGATCAGCATGAACGTCAGGGTCAGGGCTGCCAGGCTGAGCAGTTGTTGTGACGCCACGGCGTCCCGTGTGATCAGGCTCCCGAGAATGACCCCGACGGGAACCACTAGAAGGCCCCCCATCGTTGGCGTTCCCGCCTTGCTCTGATGGGCTTTGGGGCCTTCCTCACGGATGAACTGCCCCATCTTCAAGCGCCGCAGAAGGGGAATTCCCAAGGCTGCAGTCGCTGTTGCGCAGACCGCTGAAATCAAGAGCGGCAGGCTCAGTTGCGCATTGGTGATCCACTTGTCGGCTGCAAAGCTGGTCATCAAGACCACCAGCATCAGCAAGCTGGCACTCGATGAGCCGTTCTCCCACCAAGGGCGGCGGTTCGAATCCGTGGATTGCAAAGCTGCACTGGACTGATCGCTGGGACCCTAGGTGAGTCGCTCAGTGGCGACCAGTCAGTGCTTGGGGGACGTCAGTCCTCCCACTGCTCCTCGTTTTGCTCGTCATCCTTGTTGTAATCCTCTTTCTCACCCATGAGCGCGGAGAGTTCCTCCTCTTCGACGGTGCTCACTTCAGGTGAACCGGATTCTTCGTCGGCAACGAGACGGCCGCTGGTTTCCAGCCAAGATAGAAGGTCAGGCTCCTCACGCAGTGGCAGCACGGGTGCAGGGTCGCGGCGCCCGTAGCGGGTGAGGGACGGGTTGACGCTGTCCAGGGCGTTTAAATCAACCAGAGCGCTCATGCAGGGAGTGACGCGGGCCAATCAACCAAGATAGACCATGTGCTGTTTTAATCCCCCACTGAACAAATCTGCGCTGCTCGTTCTTTTCTGGGGTCTGGCCCTGATCATCAGCTCTGGTCTGCATTGGTGGGGTTTGCAGCGGCCTGAACCGTTGCAGACCTCCTGGACACTGGCGCTGCTGCTGGTCTTTGTCCCGGCTGCGGCGTTGGCTGCATGGTTGCTTGCGGCTTCTCCACAGGTGGCGGCCGGCGAGACGAGAGAATCAGACGATTGTGATCAGGAGACCCATTGATGGGCCGCGCCAAGAAGGTGGTACTCGCCTATTCCGGGGGAGTTGATACCAGTGTCTGCATCCCATACCTCAAGCAGGAATGGGGTGTTGAGGATGTGATCACCTTTGCCGCTGATCTCGGCCAGGGCGATGAGCTGGAGCCGATTCGTCAGAAAGCGCTGGATGCCGGTGCCAGTCAGTCGCTGGTGGGAGATCTGATCGAGCCCTTCATCAAGGATTTCGCCTTTCCGGCGATTCGTGCCAACGCTCTCTACGAAGGCCGTTACCCCCTCTCCACGGCCCTGGCGAGGCCTCTGATCGCGAAGCGCCTGGTGGAGGTGGCCCGGGAAGTGGGTGCCGATGCTGTCGCCCATGGGTGCACAGGCAAGGGCAATGATCAGGTGCGTTTTGATGTGGCCATCGCTGCGTTGGCACCGGACCTAAAGGTGCTCACCCCAGCTCGTGAGTGGGGCATGAGCCGTGAGGAGACCATCGCCTACGGCGAACGCTTTGGTCTGCCCGCACCGGTCAGCAAGAAGTCGCCCTACTCGATCGATCTCAATCTGCTGGGCCGCAGCATTGAGGCCGGACCCCTTGAAGACCCGATGGTGGCTCCTCCCGAGGAGGTGTTTGCGATGACGCGATCGGTGGAGGCGGCTCCGGATGCCTCCGAAGAGATCGAGATTGCTTTTGAAGCAGGCAATCCTGTGGCGATCAACGGTCAGCAGCTGGACCCCGTGGCCTTGATCCGTGAAGCCAACCGCCTGGCGGGCACCCATGGCATTGGCCGTCTCGACATGATCGAGAACCGCGTGGTGGGGATCAAATCCCGGGAGATCTACGAAACGCCCGGCCTTTTGCTGTTGATCCAGGCCCACCAGGAACTGGAAAGCCTGACCCTCGCTGCTGATGTGCTGCGCAGCAAGCGGCAGTTGGAAATGCAGTGGGCCGACCTCGTTTATCAGGGCCTTTGGTTTGGCCCTCTCAAAGATGCTCTGGACGGCTTCATGGACCGCACCCAGACCACCGTCAATGGTGTCGTTCGTCTCCGGCTGCACAAAGGAACGGCCACGGTCACCGGCCGCGGCTCAGCTGATAGCAGCCTTTACGTCCCCGAAATGGCGTCCTACGGCAGTGAGGACCAGTTCGATCACCGCGCTGCAGAGGGCTTTATCTACGTCTGGGGTCTGCCGACCCGCCTCTGGTCAGCATCCCAGCGCCGTTCAAGCTGAGCGCTGCCGCTTCTGCAGGAAGTTGAGAAGCCTCAGGCCCGGAAAACGCACAACGTTGTCCGGGTCTGAGCTTCCAGGCAGGGCTGGTTGAGGCCGTTCGATCTGGTCTTGATCAACCTGTTCAGCCAGCAGTTGATAACGCTCCATCAACGGCTCAAGCCGCTGTTGGAAACGGCGTTCAAAGACGTCCGGCAGTTCGGCCAGAAGCTCGTTGTAGGACTCGATCTCGCCCTCGAGCTCGGAAATTCTCTGTTTCAGCAACCGAATCACTTCAGCGTCGCCATGACGCTCGTTCCAAACAGATTCGGTTGGCTGAGGGTGGTCGTGTTTCGAATCCATGGGCGGACGGTATCGCCCACCCACGAATCCAACAATGCTGATCAGTCAGCTGATGCAGCGGCTTCGGCCTGTTGCTGTTGAGCAGCTTCGCTGCCCGGCATCACCCGAGGTGCGGGAAGGGGACCTTCCTGCTTCACGGTCAGATAGCGGATCACATCCTCACTGAGGCGCATTGCCTTCTCGAGAACAGCAACGTGCTGGCCATCGCCGTTGTGGCTCAGTTGCACGTAAATGCCTTCCTTGTGCTTTGCAATCGGATAGGCCAGACGGCGCTTGCCACGCATCTGGTTGTCCAGCACATCGGCACCAGCTTCCACGAGCATGTCGCGGTACTTGGTGAGATGGCTTTCAACTTCCTCCTCCGGAATGTCCGGACGAAGGATGTACATGGTTTCGTAATACGGATCGTGCGTCATGGGCAGCACCGAAGGGGTATCAGGCTCACCGGAGTGAGCGACGGATCTAACACCTTATCCCCTGGCCTGCCCCAGCACTTCAGTAGAGCTGCATCCGTACGGCCTGGCTGATGCCGGGAAGATCCGGTTCGCGCCCGCGCCAGCACTCCACCAGGGCAAACAGAAGAATGGCCAGCACCGCCACCACGATCGTGCTGGACAGGGTGCTCACCAGCAGGCTGCCTCCGGCAATGGGTTGGAGAAGGATGCCAAACGCAAAGCTCAGCACAACGATCACGATGTCGGTGAGCAGGGCCTGCAGGGTGTTGAAGCGGATGAAGTAGGGAACGGCCGGATTCCGCACCACCGCCAGAAACAGCACGAAGAAAAGCAGTAGGCCACCGAAGGGAACCCCCCGATCCAATTGGATCAGCGGTACCGCGGGAACGATCAGCAGTCTCAGCAACGGGATCTGGTTGAACACACCGTCAGCCCCGAGGCCAAAGGGAATGGCGTCACTCCAGGGGAGCAGGTACACCAGCGGTGCGAGCAGCCGCTGCCAGAGGGGAATCTGCACGGTGGAGCTAGGGATTGTTGGGACCTTAGTTCGCAAGAGCAGTCGCGGCGGCGCTTCGCATCGCCTCGACAGGAACGTCGTCGCGTCCACTCCAGAGCCGCAGCGAGGCAGCGCCCTGCTGAACCAGCATCTCGAGGCCATCGATGCAGCGGTGGCCCCGTTGTTGCCCAGCTGCAAGCCAGCTGGTGGGCCTGGGTGTGTAGATCAGGTCGTACAACACCGCTTCGGTGTTGAGCTCTGTCCAGAGTTCGGCCCCCAATGGCATGGCCTCCGGGTCGCCGTGCTGGGCCATTCCCACCGGGGTGGTATTCACCACGAGAGCCGCTTGAGCCACGCTCTCGTTGAGCTGAACAGCGGTGTCGAGACAGGCCGTCAGGGGGGCGTGGCTCTGCTGCAGATCAGTGATGAAGGCTTGCAGTGCCTCGCTTCGCCGTCCAACAACGGTGATGCTGCTGAGGTTCAGGGTCTGCAGACCGGCGACCACGGCTCGAGCTGATCCGCCGCAGCCGATCACCACGGCATGGCGTCCTGCCCAGGTGTCGTTGGTACCGAGGGGTGCCAGAAAGCCCTCCACATCGGTGTTGGTGCCGAACCAGCCACCGCCCGCTCCCGGAATCAGGGTGTTGACGGCACCGAGCCGTTTCGCCAGTGGGCTCAGCTCCTCGCAGAGCTCGGCGATGGCTTGTTTGTGGGGGATGGTGACGTTGAGGCCCTGGCAGCCAACGGCCCTGAGACCGTTCAACACCTGATCAAGGTTTTCGTTTTCGCAGGGCAGGGCCAGGTAGCGCCAGTTGAGCCCCATGCTTTCGATGGCGGCGTTCTGCATCACCGGCGAAACCGAGTGGCGCACTGGATTGCCAAGCAGGCCCACAAGGCTGGTGTCGCCGTTGATCATTGCCAGGGCCGGATCGCTCCACCAGCCTGCCTGTTCGGGAACCACACCTCGCCTGTCACCGGGTCTGCTGTGGAGGATGAGCCCAATCAAATCACCATTTCTGGAGGTGGGCACCGATGGGCAAGGTTGTCGGCATTGACCTTGGCACCACGAACAGCTGTGTTTCCGTGATGGAGGGCGGTAAGCCCACCGTTATCGCGAACGCCGAGGGCTTCCGCACCACGCCCTCCGTGGTTGCTTACACCAAGAACCAGGATCAGCTGGTGGGTCAGATCGCCAAACGTCAGGCGGTGATGAACCCGGATAACACCTTCTATTCCGTCAAGCGTTTCATCGGCCGTCGGGTTGATGAGGTGAACGAGGAATCGAAAGAGGTGAGCTACGGCGTCGAAAAGGCCGGCTCCAACGTGAAGGTGAAGTGCCCTGTTCTCGACAAGCAATTCGCGCCTGAAGAGGTTTCCGCCCAGGTGCTGCGCAAGCTGGCCGAGGACGCCGGTAAGTACCTCGGTGAAACCGTAAGCCAAGCGGTAATCACCGTTCCCGCCTACTTCAACGACTCCCAGCGCCAGGCCACCAAGGACGCCGGCAAGATCGCTGGCCTTGAGGTGCTGCGCATCATCAACGAGCCCACCGCTGCGGCTCTGGCCTACGGCCTCGACAAGAAGAGCAACGAGCGCATCCTGGTCTTCGACCTGGGCGGCGGCACCTTCGATGTGTCCGTTCTGGAAGTAGGCGACGGCGTGTTCGAAGTGTTGTCCACCGCTGGTGACACGCACCTCGGGGGTGACGACTTCGACAAGGTGATCGTTGATCACCTGGCCGAGACCTTCAAATCCAACGAAGGCATCGATCTGCGTCAGGACAAGCAGGCCCTGCAACGCCTCACCGAAGCCGCTGAAAAAGCCAAGGTTGAGCTGTCCAACGCCACCCAGAGCGAGATCAACCTGCCGTTCATCACGGCCACGCCCGAGGGTCCCAAGCACCTGGACCTCACCCTCACCCGCGCCAAGTTTGAGGAACTCGCTTCCAAGCTGATTGACCGCTGCGCCATGCCTGTGGAGCAGGCGCTCAAGGACGCCAAGCTCTCCTCCGGCGAGCTGGACGAGATCGTGATGGTGGGTGGTTCCACCCGCATCCCGGCCGTGCTCGAACTGGTGAAGCGCATCACCGGAAAAGACCCCAACCAGACGGTGAACCCCGACGAGGTGGTGGCTGTGGGTGCTGCCATTCAGGGCGGTGTGCTGGCTGGCGAGGTGAAGGACATCCTTCTGCTTGACGTCACGCCCCTCTCCCTGGGTGTGGAAACCCTCGGCGGTGTGATGACCAAGATGATCACCCGCAACACCACGGTTCCCACCAAGAAGACCGAGACCTACTCCACGGCTGTGGATGGTCAGACCAATGTGGAAATCCACGTGCTCCAAGGTGAGCGCGAGATGGCGTCCGACAACAAGTCGCTTGGAACCTTCCGTCTCGATGGCATCCCCCCGGCTCCCCGTGGCGTGCCTCAGATCGAGGTGACCTTCGACATCGACGCCAACGGCATCCTCAGCGTCACCGCCAAGGACAAGGGCAGCGGCAAGGAGCAGTCCATCTCGATCACCGGCGCGTCGACCCTCTCGGATTCCGAGGTCGACAAGATGGTGAAGGACGCCGAAGCCAACGCCAGCGCTGACAAGGAGAAGCGCGAAAAGATCGACCTCAAGAACCAGGCTGAAACCCTCGTCTACCAGGCTGAAAAGCAGATGGGCGAACTGGGCGACAAGGTTGATGCCGACGCCAAGGCCAAGCTGGAAGAGAAGCGTCTCAAGCTCAAGGAAGCCACCGAGAAGGACGACTACGACGCGATGAAGACCCTGCTGGAGGAACTGCAGCAGGAGCTCTACACCGTGGGTGCTTCCGTCTATCAGCAAGAAGGGGCTGCAGCTGGTGCTGGCGCGCCTGGCGCTGATGCTGGTGCCGGTGCCAATGCCGGTGGTGGCGATGCCAGCGACGACGTCATCGACGCGGAGTTCACCGAGACCAAGTGATCGGTTGATTCAGCAACGCCTCAGGGCCCTACGGGGCCCTTTTTTTATGCCTGCTCAAGTGATCTCTGCTCGAGTTCAGCGGCGACCCACTCGGCGGTGCCAGGCGTGAGCAGAACGCCGTTGCGGTAGTGCCCACTCGCCAGGATCAATCCAGGTTCCAGCTCCTCCAACAGAGGTGCGGGGCGATCCACGGGCCGGGCTCGCAGGCCACTCCAATGGCCAACCACCGTGGCTGAGCGCAGCCACTCCGGTGCCCGCTCATTCAGGTGGCGCATCAGGGTCAGCGGATCCTCCGAAGCACGATCGCCCGGTTCCACGGTGGCCCCGAGCAGCAACCGTCCTGGTGCGGTGGGAATCAGGTTGAAGCCCTGATCCACAAGCACCGAGGGCCAATGGCTCCAGGTTGTCGGACCCGTTGTCAGTTCCAGTGACAGGGCTTGGCCCAACACGGGTGTCATCTGTCGGGCCTGGCCCAGCGGTTCCAGCAAGACGTCCGAGCTCAGGGCTGTGCAGAGCACCACAAGGTTGTGAATGGAGCTGTTTCCATCGGCGCGATGCACACGCCATTGGTTGTCGTTGCGGTCCAGATGGACCACCGCCGTGGCATTCAGCTCCACGCTTTGCTCTGCCAGCGCCTGTCGCAGGGCCCGTTGCAGCAGCAGTGGATCCACACGACCGTCGTGGCGCGAGTGCAGGCCACCGTGCCTGGCCGTCGGCCAGACCTCTGCCAGGTCGGCGTTGGTGACCATCTGCAGGCCCAGGTCAACGCGCTGGGCGGCCAGCGCTTCCATCCGCTCAGCCGCTCGTTCGTCCTGGGCGATTTGCAGCAGGCCCGGATGGAGCCTGAGGTCAGGCTGGTGAGCCTGCAGCGTTTCGATCCATTGCGGCCAGAGCTCCATGCTCCGGCGGCGCAGCCTCCAGCCCCGCCCGCTGCTGCGGCGAAACACGTGGCCCATCAGCACCCCGAGAGATGCCGATGTTCCACTCAAATCGTTTGCTGATCCCTCGCGATCAACGGACTGGTTCAGGCGAGGGTCGTAAACAGAAACATCGTGCCCTTGCTGGGCCAGATGCCAAGCGGTGCCGAGGCCGATGGCCCCGGCACCAATCACTCCAATGGAGCGGCTCAGTTGAAGGCCTCAGCGGGGATCAGATCGCTGTAGGCATCAAATCCGGCAGCCACGGCGCTGTAGGACTTCTGCAGACGGCTGAAGTCCTGCAGGCGTGCTGCTTCATCCAGATCAGCCAGAGCTTCTTTCAAGGAGCGGGCCACCTTGGTGGCTTCCTTTCGCTCGCTCTTGTCGAGGCGCTGATTGATGTAAAGCATTTCCCGGCTCACTTCCTGCATGGGGCCATGCAGAAGGTTGCGGGTGAACACCCAATCCTTTTCACTCACCAGCCGTGCCAGATCAGGCAGACGGGACTTTGCGTCTTCAAAGGCTGCCGCCTGGCGGCGGATCACGCCCAGGTCGTCAGGACTGATGCCGGCAGCACTGGCAGCAGCCGGGGCCATCAGACCCAGGCTCAAAGCGACGCAGAGGCAGAACGCGGCAAGGCGGCTCAGAGCCTTCAGCATGGTGATCGAAAATTTCCCTGCGACTTTAACCAGCCCCTCCTGCGCGGGAGAATTTTGTTTTTCAAAGCGTTGTTGTGAGTGACGCCACGGTCATCCTCCAGATGATCTGCCCTGATCGTCCGGGCCTGGTCAGCGAACTGGCGGGTTGGGTGGCAGCCAATGGCGGCAGCATTCGTCATGCCGATCACCACACGGACGCGGGAGCAGGGTTGTTTCTCAGCCGGATTGAGTGGCAGCTCCAGGGATTCGGCATACCCCGGGATGTGCTTCCCGAAGCGGCTCAGGCCCTGGGACAGCGGCTGGGTGGGGAAGCGCAGCTCCACTTCTCAGATGAATTCCCCCGTGTGGCGATCTTCGCCAGCAAGCAGAGCCACTGCCTGCAGGACTTGCTCTGGCGGGTTCAAAGCGGGGAGCTGCCGATGCAGGTTCCCCTCGTGATCGCCAACCATCCGGATCTGGAACCCCTGTGTGCGTCGTTTGATGTCCCTTTCGTTTGTGTTCCGGTCAGTCGGGACACCAAGGCGGATGCTGAGCACCGGATTCTGGAGCTGCTTGAACAGAACGAGGTTGAACTTGCGGTGCTGGCCAAATACATGCAGGTGCTGAGCAGTGACTTCCTCGAGCGTTTCCCCCAGGTGATCAACATTCACCATTCCTTTCTGCCTGCGTTCAAGGGCGCTCAGCCCTACCACCGGGCCTGGGACCGTGGGGTCAAGCTCATCGGTGCAACGGCCCACTACGTCACCGAAGATCTGGATGACGGCCCGATCATTGAGCAAACCACCGTTTCCGTCAGCCATCGGGACGAAGTGGAGGATCTGATTCGCAAGGGCCGTGACACGGAACGCCTCGCCTTGGCGCGGGCCCTTCGCTTGCATCTGCGCCGTCAGGTGATGGTCTATCGCGGCCGCACGGCGGTGTTTGCATGACGGCATGTCTGTGCGCATGGCTGAGGGGCGACTGTCCGGCCGCCGCTTCCCCTTGGGGTTGGTGCTTGTTTCAGCTCGGATTGCTGTTGCTTCCCTCGTCGGTGTTGCTGGCCAGCCTGTTGTTTGTGCCGGCCTTGGTCTTTGGCAGCCTCCGTCGTGAATGTGCCTACTGGCGCGACCGCTGGAACTGGCCGCTCCTGGTGGCTGGCGCGCTCATGTTGCTCGGCTGTTTCAGCGCCGTGCGTGCTGATCTGGCTTGGGCCGGTCTTGCCAATTGGCTGCCTTTCTTTTGGGGATTTTGGGGGTTCCAGCCCTATGTAGCGGAGGCGGGGGCGCGCCGCCGAGCGGCGCTCTGGATGGTGGCGGGCACGGTGCCTGTGGTGGTGACTGGTCTGGGTCAGTTGTGGTTGGGTTGGCAGGGTCCCTGGCAGTCACTGGGGGGCCTGGTGATCTGGTTTATGGCTCCTGGAGGTGAGCCCGAGGGCCGGCTGTCGGGTTTGTTCGATTACGCCAACATCGCCGCGGCCTGGTTGGCGCTGGTGTGGCCGTTGATGCTGGCGGCCCTGGTGCAACCAGGACTCGATCGCAATCGTCGAAGTGTGGTGCTGATCCTGGCTGCTGCCTTGGTGTCAGCACTCGTGCTCACGGAGTCCCGTAACGGCTGGGGCGCCTTGGTGCTGGCGGTGCCACTGGTGCTTGGGCCGGTGAGTTGGTCCTGGTTGTTGCCCCTGTTGGCGCTTGGATTGATCCCTGTTCTGCTGGCGGTGTTGCCCGGTGTTCCGGAACTTCTCCAGGACCCTGCCCGGGCTTTGGTGCCTGAGTCGGTGTGGTCTCGGCTCAGCGACAGCCGCTACGCGGGGGAGCGTGTCCTGGCATCTACCCGTCTTAGTCAGTGGGGTGTGGCTTTGCAGCTGATTGCTGAACGGCCATGGCTCGGTTGGGGTGCTGCGGCTTTTTCCGTGCTCTACCCCTTGCGCATGGGCAAATGGCATGGCCACTCGCACAATTTGCCTTTGGAGCTGGCGGTTAGCAGCGGGGTGCCGGCGGCGCTTGCGCTGGTGGTTTTGGTGCTGATGTTGTTAATCGTCTCCTTGCGGTGCAGCCGCATGGATTTGTTTGATCGTGCTTGGTGGGCTGCGGTGCTGGTGCTGGTGGTGCTTCATGGCACCGACATCCCTTTCTTTGACAGCCGCTTGAACATTGCCGGTTGGATCCTGCTGGCCGGACTGCGCAGTCGGATTCGCCAGACCGAGACGGCAGTGGTCAACTCAGGCTGAGAGCCTGTTGGTGATGCTCCCGTAGCTTCTCCTGACTCAAGGGGCCATCGAGATGGCCCCAGGGCAAGACCGTGCCTGAGCCCCACTCGTCGTGCACCACGCTTTGCCAACTGGGGGGGAGTGGTAAGACAACGCCCGCGCTGCGGGCTTTAGGGAGTTCACCTGCGAGGGCGGCTCGGTAGGCCTTTTTCCAACCACCAAGGCTTTCTTGAGAGCCGCGTACTGCTGCGATCACGGGCGCCAGGCGTCTGTCGCTGCGGGAGAGCAGGGCCTGGATCACGCTCCAGCCATAGCTTTCCGGACGCAGATCAATGCCCTTGGGTTTGAGGCGTTTCGCCAGCAGTTTCAGGCGTTTTTCCGCCTCAGGGCGGACCCCCTGCCATTGGAAGGGAGTATGGGCCTTGGGCACGAAAGTGCTTACGCCCAGGGTGAAGCGCAGTCCAGGGGTGCCTTTCTTGAGGCTCAGCAGCAGCGCTGCGGTGCTTTCCACATCGTCGTTGTCTTCGCAGGGGAGTCCCACCATTCCGTAAAGCTTCAGGGCCTTCAATCCGCCTTGCTTGGCATGGCGGGCGGCGGCTTCGATTTCCTCACCGCCGAGTTTTTTGTTCACCACGCGGCGCATCCGTTCGCTGCCGCTCTCGATCGCGATGGTTAGGGATTTGCTGCCTCGTCCTGCCAATACAGCCGCCAGTTTTGGAGTAACGGTTGCGGCCCGCACGGAACTGACGCTGACGCGTAGGTCATCAAAGCGGTCTTGGGCCAGCCACTGGAGCAGTTCGCTGAACTGGGGGTGCTGGGTCACGGACGCTCCCAGCAGCCCAAGGCGTTTGGTGGCTTTCAGTCCCTTTTCCACTGCCGGAATCAGCCCGTCATTCAACGATGGTGTCCGGAACGGCAGGGTCAGATAGCTGGCCAGACAGAAGCGGCACAGTTCCGGGCAGCTGCGCACCACTTCCACCATGTGGATGTCGGGCCAGGCCGCTTCCGGCGTGATCACCGTCGAGTGGCTGAGGCTGTTGCCGCGCCATGTCTGTTTGGCCACCCGTTCTGGAAGAGTTGCATCCACTGGTGCCACGCCCAGCAGGGTGCCATCCGCTGCATAACGGGGTGCATGGAGCTCTGGCACGTAGATCCCCGGAACTCTGGCCAGATGCTGCAGTTGTTCGGCTCGGGGGTGGCCCTTCAAGCGCTGGAGGGCATCGATAAAGGCAGGCAGCAGGTCTTCGCCATCGCCTAGTAGCACCACATCAAAAAACGGTGCAAGGGGCTCAGGATTAGCAGTGAGAACAGGTCCGCCACCAAAAACGATCGGATGGTCGTCGGTGCGCGCGTGGCTCCAGATCGGGATTCGCTGTTGCTCCAGCAGATCGAGCAGGACTGGTCCGTCGAGTTCCCAGCTCAGAGATAGCCCAAACAGGTCGCAGTGCCGGTGGGGGGGATCTCCCTGATCAGTGAACAGCCGGCGTACGTCAACATCGGACCGCATCGCCAGAGTGGACCAGACGATCTGATAACCAAGGCTGGTGATGCCCACGGTGTAAGTGCTGGGGAAAGCCAGCACCGTGCGCAGTGCGCCCGGCTCGGGCGTCGCTGGATCAAATAGCAGGATTTCTTGATTCAGATTCCGACATTGATAAAGCCAAACAAATTTTAGAGGCTGACTCTCAGGCGATTGGGTCAGGCGGCAGCTCGAAGGGTTCTAAAAAATAAGATTCATTGTGGTTTTTAGTTGGAGCAAAGTTTGTGCTGTCGCTGTGAGTCAAGCCGGTAATAACGAAATCATCAAAATAAGCATCTTCTCTGGAGCTACTAGCTGTGCCTCTAAGCCTTATTTTGAGATTTCTATTGGGCGCATTGGAATAATCAGCGATCAAATCACCCAGGAAAAATGAACCATCTTGGAAAGGGTTGCCAGATTGCTCGTCTCCTCCTGTGCCTCTTGCTCCGGATAGTCGGTCAATTTCTATCCAGTCTCCATCGTTGATTGAGGCATCAATGGCTAGAAATTCACCATTGTCAAAGCTGGTTTCAATCAGCCATTGGATGTCGACCCGAACATCATCGAAAGAAGTGATATTCAGTGAATCGCTTAATTCCATCCATGCATTGTTGGCTCGTCCATCGATTTCAGCTGCCCAGTTACCGATGGACCTTGCGCTACTTATGCGCCAATCGTTTTGAGAATCTTGTATCCAGTTGTTGTAGTAATCGCCTGTTTCGAAGTTCTCTGTGAATAGAGGTGTCTCGATTGGACCAGGAGCAATATCGTCGTTGAGGATTACTGCCGAAGCTGATTCTGTACCAATGGTTGCATTGGTAGGCGACGAAAGAAGAACTGAGAAGGTTTCATCAAGTTCCTCAACTGCATCCCCTTTGACTTCAACGGTGATGGTTTTGGAGCTTTCACCATTGGTGAAAAGGAGTGAACCTCCTGTTGCTATGAAGTCATCCGCAGTGGCTTCACCAGTCGTTGAGCCATCAGGGATCGACCATTGAACGGTGCTCTCGTTCGAGAGATCATCACCCTGCCTTGTGACAGTGAAGATGAAGTTTGTGTTGGCGCCTTGATCACCTTCAAATTGTTGATATGGACTTTCAGCAGATATGGAGAGAATTGGAGGTGGAGTTCCTGAATTTTGGTTTAATCCTGTGATAATTACATCATCAAAGTAAGCATCTTCACTGGAGGAGCTGGCTGTACCCCTGAGTCTTATCTTGAGGTTTCTTTGGTTTGCGGTCGAGTAATCAGCAATTAAATCGCCCAGCAAATACGAACCCTCTTGGAAGGGGTTGCCCGATTGTTCGTCACCGCCTGTGCCGTTTGCTCCGGATAGTCGGTCAATTTCTATCCAGTCTCCATCGTTGATTGAGGCATCAATGGCTAGAAATTCATCATTGTCAAAGCTGGTTTCAATCAGCCATTGGATGTCGACCCGAACATCATCGAAAGAAGTGATATTCAGTGAATCGCTTAATTCCATCCATGCATTGTTGGCTCGTCCATCGATTTCAGCTGCCCAGTTACCGATGGACCTTGCGCTACTTATGCGCCAATCGTTTTGAGAATCTTGTATCCAGTTGTTGTAGTAATCGCCTGTTTCGAAGTTCTCTGTGAATAGAGGTGTCTCGATTGGACCAGGAGTAATATCGTCGTTGAGGATTACTGCCGAAGCTGATTCTGTACCAATGGTTGCATTGGTAGGCGACGAAAGAAGAACTGAGAAGGTTTCATCAAGTTCCTCAACTGCATCCCCTTTGACTTCAACGGTGATGGTTTTGGAGCTTTCACCATTGGTGAAAAGGAGTGAACCTCCTGTTGCTATGAAGTCATCCGCAGTGGCTTCACCAGTCGTTGAGCTACCAGGGATCGACCATTGAACGGTGCTGTCTTTTGAGAGATCATCACCCTGCCTTGTGACAGTGAAAATGAAGTTTGTGATGGTGTCTTGATCACCTTCAAATTGTTGATATGGACTTTCAGCAGATATGGAGAGCGTCGGAGTTGGGTTGGGATCAGGGCCATCCAGCTCGTTTAGAGAGCTCGCTATATTTAATAGTTTTCCATCGACTGATGTGCCTAGTAAGTTAATATTTTGGTCGGCACCTGTATAAAGTGCTTGGATCAGTTCCGAGCTTGAAGCTGTTGGATTTTTGCTTGCTAGAAGTCCCAGTGCTCCGGATACATGCGGAGCAGCCATCGAGGTTCCCCAGTATGAGTCATATCCGTTATATGGAACAGTTGATTCAATGTTTCCACCTGGCGCTGCTATATCTACATTGAAATCCGGTCCATAGTTTGTGAACCAGGATGGACTCCCATTTTGATCGATTGATGCGACTGCAACAACATGATCAATACTGTTGTGAACTGCTTCGTAATTAGATGGATAGCTTGAGATATTATCGTTATTGTTCTCATCATTGCCAGCCGCAGCTACAAAAATAATTCCTTGATCTGCACCTGCTTGTATGGCTGAAGAAAGGCTAGAATTGAAGCCACCTCCTCCCCAAGAGTTGTTGGTTGCTAAATAGCGAGCATTGCCATTATTGGTGATTAATGAATCGTATCTTGTGGCGACGTCGGTGAAATAATCAACGGCTCTGACGGCGTCGGATGTATAGCCTCCATTGGGGCCAAGAAATTTGAGAGCTGTTAATTGAATGTCCCAGTTGACGCCTGCTACGCCCGTCTGATTGTTTGAAAGCGCGCCAATGGTTCCGGCCACATGGGTGCCGTGCGAATCATCATCAAATGGGTCGTTGTCGTCGTTGTAGAAATCCCATCCGATTAAATCATCGATATAGCCATTGTTCTCGTTGTCAAATCCGTCAATCCAGATATCGTTTTGAAATAAGTCTCCAGCATCCACGTAGCCATAGCCGTAATCTCCTGCTTGGTCAAAATCCCAGGCGAAGGCAGAATTGCTGCTGTCATTAAGGTCGAAAAATGTAATCAATCCATCATTATTGATGTCAATTACGCCATTTGGGACTTCGCCCGGGTTTAGCCAGATGTTCAGATAAAGGTCTGGGTGTTTGTAATCTATTCCGGTGTCTACTACCCCGATAACGTTTGCAAGTGAGCCAGTGACTCCTGAGTCCCATGCAGCTTCTGCCTTGCTTCCATAAGTTGTATTTTTTAGGCCCCATTGCTTATAGTAATTATCATCATTTGGTGCTGCCTGGATGGTGATGGATGTTGAGTTTTGCTGATTCGTTGGTAATTCCTTGAAATGAGCGTATGCATCTTCTGTACTGAGCAGCTGCTCGCCGGAGGTAAATGCTCCACTCAAATCCTCTCTCTTGCTTCTTTCGTTCAGTGCTGAGAGAACAAATTCGCTGGAATAAGCAGATTCATTTATTTTATTGTTATTTGATCTTATGTGGATTGACTGAGTGTCTGTAGTGACCTGATTTTTATTTTGTTTGAGTGGGTTGTATATGTATTCGCTGTCTGATCGGCTTGAAAGTCTTGTTTTTTTGAGCAGCAGGAAGTCAGCGCTGAGCCATTGGTCGGAGGCTGCCATGGCTTTGTCCTGCAGTGAATCTGTTAACACCCTATATTCCAACGGGAATCGCTGCAAAAACTAAGAGTTTTCTTAGTTTTAATTGAGGTTATGGTTCATTATGGGATTGTTTCGTTATTTGTATGTGAGAGTCTTGTTGCGTTTCGTTTTCTGTAGGAATGTTAGGTGCTTTTGCATTCTTTTGCGCTTGCCCTTTTGGGGGCTTGTCTGGCGTTTGGCGCGGCCTGCATTGGTGGCTCGAATGCAAGACGGCCCAGTCGAAGGCTGGTTTCAGAAGAAATACCCTGCTTTAGAGACGCTCTTTTTCAGGGCCTTTTGGCAGCGCCGGTGCTGCAAAACTTCGCCGGTGACGGTTCAAGCGCTGTTGCATCCGGCCTTCTGAATCCAGTTCCATGCCCATTTGACGTTCGTAGATCGAGTGGGGATGGAACAGTCGGGCGATCACGAAGCTGGTGAGGCAGGCCACCATGATCGGCTTGAGGATTAGCAGATCCTTGGTGAGGGCAAAGGCCAGGAACATCGCTGAAATCGGTGTGCGCGAACAGCCGGCAACGAAGGCGCCCATGCCCGCGAACACATACGTGGTGGGCACATGCCCGGTCAGGGCCTCAACGCCAGATCCACCGGCCAGGCCAATGGCCCCTCCCAGGGTCAGCATCGGCATGAACAGTCCCCCTGGCGCTCCTGAGCCCGCCGCCAGTCCGGTGCTGAAGAAAAGCACCACAAAGCTGGCGAGGGCCAAGCTGATATCGGCCTTGCCGGCTCCAATCAGGTGCTTCAGTTCGCTGGGGTTATGGAAGGCATCCGGCAGGGCTGCATAGACGCAGCCCAGCACGAGCCCGCTCACGGTCATGCGCAGGATCAGTCGGTCTCCGAACCAACGGTTGCCCTGCCGCTGCATGGTGAGCACGTAGCGGGTGTAGAGCTCCGCCAGGACACCGATCACTACACCGAGAGCAACCAGATACAGCAGATCCACCGGCAGGAAGCGCACCAGGGGGGTGTACTCCCGTTCCAGTTGAAACCCGATGGTGCTGTTGAGCCCACCGCCCCCGGGGTTGAGGCCGAGAAAGCCGAGCACATCCGCCAGGGTGTCGGCCGAGAAGGTGGTGATGATCACCAGCAGCAGCACCACGGGCCTGGCGGAGTGGAGTAGCTCCTCGATCGCGTAGATGAATCCACCGATGGGAGCACTGAACACGGCGGCAATACCGGCACCACCACCGGCGGCCACAATCACCCGGCGAAAGGCCACCGGTGCCCGCAGCCAGCGGGACATCTGCCAGGCCACGGAGCCGCCCATCTGAACGGCGGGGCCTTCCGGGCCCAGGGGGAAACCCGAGCCGATGGCAATGATGCCGGCCACCAGTTTCACCAGCCCTACCCGAAGCCCCATCGGAACCGATCGGTGGCGCAGGAAGCCCATGATGTGGGTGATCCCGGCTCCGCCAGCGGCCGGAGACAGGTTGGTGATCAACCAGGCTGAGACCATGCCGCCGATGGCACCGAGGGTGGGGAGTACCACCCAGGCTGGAAATTCATCGAGCAGGTCGAGCCGCCAATCCCGCAGCAGGTTGATGCCGCTGGTGAACAGCAGGCCGGTGATGGCAGCCCCAAGGCCCGTGAGCGCCAGAGCCAAGACCACCACCAGCCAGCGGCGTTCCAACAACCTCCTGATGCTCCGGCTGGAGCCCAGGAGGTGGCGTCGTTGCTTGGATTCGCTCAGGGATGGCACAGATGAGGTGATCCGGAATCAGGCCTGAGCCAGAACGGTTGCTTCGTCGTCAGCACTGACCACGCGCCCCTGGTCTTCAAAGCCGCTGATCTGATCGAAGTTCAGGTAGCGGTAGAGCTCGTCGGAGAGGGGATCGATCTTCTCGGCCGCAATGCTGCGGTATTCCTCCGGGGTGGGAATGCGTCCCAGCTGGGCGCAGACGGCGGCCAGTTCGGCGCTGCCCAGGTACACCTGAGCACCCTTGCCCAGGCGGTTGTTGAAGTTGCGGGTGCTGGTGGAAAACACAGTGGTGTTGTCCTCCACGCGGGCCTGGTTGCCCATGCAGAGGGAGCAACCCGGCATCTCCATGCGGGACCCGGCGGCCTCGAAGGTGGCGTAGTAGCCCTCCTCTTTGAGGGTCTCTTCGTCCATCCGCGTTGGCGGACAGACCCACAGGCGCGCCGTGTTCTGGCCGGCGCCTTCCAGCACCTTTGCCGCGGCGCGGTAGTGGCCGATGTTGGTCATGCAGGAGCCGATGAACACCTCCTGCACTGGGTCACCAGCCACCTCGCTGAGCAGCTTCACGTTGTCGGGATCGTTGGGGCAGGCCACCACCGGTTCGGTGAGCTCGTCGAGGTTGATCTCCAGCACTTCCGCGTACTCCGCATCTGCGTCAGCACTCATCAGCTGGGGATTCGCCAGCCAGGCCTCCATCTCCTTGATCCGGCGGGCCAGGGTGCGGGCGTCGCTGTAGCCGCGGGCAATCATGTTCTTCAGCAGCGCCACGTTGCTGCGCAGGTATTCGCTCACCGTGTCTTCGGAGAGCTTGATCGTGCAGCCGGCGCAGGAGCGTTCGGCGCTGGCATCGGTGAGTTCGAAGGCCTGTTCCAGCTTCAGGTCGGGCAGACCTTCGATCTCCATGATCCGGCCGTTGAACAGGTTCTTCTTGTTGGCCTTTTCAACGGTGAGCAGTCCCCGCTGAATGGCCACCCAGGGGATGGCGTTCACCACGTCCCGGAGCGTGACGCCCGGTTGCAGGGACCCGCTGAAGCGCACCAGCACCGATTCAGGCATGTCCAGTGGCATGGCGCCGATGGCGGCTGCAAAGGCCACCACCCCAGAGCCGCCTGGGAAGGAAATGCCGAGGGGGAAGCGGGTGTGGCTGTCGCCGCCGGTGCCGACGGTGTCGGGCAGAAGCATCCGGTTCAGCCAGCTGTGGATGATGCCGTCACCGGGTCGAAGGGCCACGCCACCGCGCTGGGCGAAGAAGTCGGGCAGTTCGTTCTGGGTCTGCAGATCCACCGGCTTCGGATAAGCGGCGGTGTGGCAGAAGCTCTGCATCACCAGGTCAGAGGAGAAGCCCAGGCAGGCCAGTTCCTTCATTTCGTCCCGCGTCATCGGGCCGGTGGTGTCCTGAGAGCCGACGGTGGTCATCAGCGGTTCGCAGCTGGTGCCGGGTCGGACGCCTGCAAGACCGCAGGCCTTGCCCACCATCTTCTGCGCCAAGGTGAAGCCCTTGCCGGTGTCTGCCGGGGCTGAGGGGCGGATGAACAGATCCGAAGGGGTGAGGCCAAGCTTGGCGCGCACCTTGTCGGTGAGGGCGCGGCCGATCATCAGGGGGATGCGACCGCCGGCCCGCACCTCGTCGCTGATCGTGGTGGGCTTCAGCTCGAACCGACTCACCACCTTGCCGTCCCGTTCGATCGTGCCGGCGTGGGGGCGAATGGTGATTACATCACCGGTGTTCAGGTCGGTGACATCGCATTCGATCGGCAGGGCACCGGAGTCTTCAGCGGTGTTGAAGAAGATCGGGGCGATCTTGCCGCCGAGGATCACGCCGCCCGCCCGTTTGTTGGGTACATGGGGGATGTCATTGCCGGTGTGCCAGAGCACCGAATTGATGGCGCTCTTGCGGGAGCTGCCGGTTCCCACCACATCACCGACGTAAGCCACGGGATGGCCTTTCTCTTTCAGGCTCGCGATGGTCTTCAGGCCCTCCGGATCGCGGGTCTCGAGCATCGCCAGGGCATGGACGGGGATGTCCGGCCGGGTGGTGGCGTGGGTGGCCGGTGACAGATCGTCCGTGTTGGTTTCGCCTTCAACCTTGAACACCGTCACGGTGATGCTCTCGGCCAGTTCGGGCTTGGCGGTGAACCACTCGGCTGCGGCCCAGCTGTCCACAACTTGCTTGGCGAAGCGGTTGTCCGCTGCCAGATCCATCACTTCGTTGAAGGCGTCGTAGACGAGCAGCGTTCGGCTGAGTCCCTCAGCAGCACAGCCAGCCAGCGCAGCGTCGGAGTGCTTCAGCAGCTCGATCAGGGCGGCGACGTTGTA
This sequence comes from Synechococcus sp. A15-44, assembly GCF_014280115.1. Taxonomy (NCBI): domain Bacteria; kingdom Bacillati; phylum Cyanobacteriota; class Cyanophyceae; order Synechococcales; family Synechococcaceae; genus Synechococcus; species Synechococcus sp. A15-44. Next base: position 2,585,535 of record NZ_CP047938.1, on the reverse strand, counting down.
TCCCCCCACCATCGTTCCCAGCAGCCGGGTGGCCTCCAGTGGTGACACCAGGGGGCTCTTGGCGTCCCCCTGAGCCACGGCACTGAGCCAGGTGGCCTTTACGTAAGCCGCTTCATCCACACCCGGGGGGATCCGCTCGCTGAGCAGGTGCAGCAGGAACTCCTCCTCGCCGGCGGGAGGGTTCTGCAGCAATTCGGTCAGTCCCTGGGTCTGCTCGGCGTTGAGTGGAAGAGCGGGAACGCCCTGGGCTTCCCGGGCGGCGGCCAGCTCGCGGTAAGCGCTCAGCATGGAGATCTCTGTTCAGGGATGACCACCATTCTTCCGGACCGTGTCTGTTGCCAGTGAGCGGGGTGCGTAGCCTTGGTCGGAGTCTCGCGTCCAGTCATGGCCACCACCTCCGATTTGCATGTGGTGGAGACACGTCCCCTGGTGGCCCCTGCTGTGTTGCATCAGGAGCTGCCCATGGTCGCGGCGGCGCTCGAGACCGTGGCGTCAGCCCGCCGGCGCATTCAAGAGATCCTCAGTGGCCGTGATCAGCGTCTGCTGGTGGTGGTGGGCCCCTGCTCTGTTCATGATGTCAAGGCTGCCCGGGAGTATGCCCAGCGCCTGGCTCCGATCCGCGAGCGCCTGAAGGATCAGCTCGAGGTGGTGATGCGGGTTTATTTCGAGAAGCCGCGCACCACGGTTGGTTGGAAGGGACTGATCAATGACCCCCATCTCGACGACTCCTACGACATCAACACCGGCCTGCGGCGGGCCCGGGGACTGCTGTTGGATCTCGCCCGGGAGGGGATGCCTGCTGCAACGGAACTGCTCGATCCGGTGGTTCCGCAATACATCGCTGATTTGATCAGCTGGACCGCGATCGGCGCCAGGACGACGGAAAGTCAGACCCACCGCGAAATGGCCTCAGGGCTGTCGATGCCGATCGGCTACAAGAACAGCACCAACGGCAGCGCCACCATCGCGATCAATGCCATGCAGGCGGCAGCCAAGCCGCATCACTTCCTCGGCATCAATCGCGATGGTCATGCCTCGATCGTCAGCACCACGGGCAATCCCTACGGCCACCTCGTGCTGCGCGGCGGCAGCCAGGGCAGCAATTACCACTTGGAGGCTGTGCAGGAGTCCGCAGCCGAGTTGAGCAAAGCCGGTCTGCAGGATCGTCTGATGGTGGATTGCAGCCATGCCAACAGCAACAAAGACTTCCGCCGACAGGCGGAGGTGCTGGCCAGCGTTGCCGAGCAGTTGCGGGGGGGCTCCAATCACGTGATGGGCGTGATGATCGAGAGCCATCTGGTGGAGGGCAACCAGAAGCTCAACGCCGACCTGACGCAGCTGACCTATGGCCAGAGCGTCACGGATGCCTGCATCAGCCTCGAGACCACCGAAACCCTGTTGGAGGATCTGGCCGCGGCCGTGGCCAGTCGCAAACAGACGGTTACCGCCTGAGCATCAACGCCTTGGTTCAAACCACTAGTTGACTCCAAAGCACCCCCACGCTGAGGGGAACGCTGAGGTTGTCGAGACCGCTCCAGCTGAGCTGCTCCAAACCGGTTGCCATGGCCACAATGCCAAGAGCTGTTGGCATGGACAGGTCCGCCCCCGACCATCGCGCCAGGCCGATCAGCACCAGGCCTGAGACAACGGCCATGGTCATTGTGCCGACGCTTGATTTGGTCTGACCAAAAAGAACCCACTTCGGGGACGCGACGTTGCGGCCGATCAACCCTGCAAGGCCATCCCCCAGGGCCATCACGAGAACCCCGGCGGACACCGCATCGGCTCGGGTTGGCCAGAACAGCAGAAGCAGCGTTGTGATTGCGATGCCGTAGGCGATGGTGCCGTAGCTGTTGCGATCAACATCCTCAACGGCGGGGATGAAGCGCCATTGGTGATTGATCGTCGTCACAACCGTGATCACCGCCGCAACAGGCAGGGCGACGACGAAGGGAATTCCAAAGAACCAGGCCAAAGGAACCACGGCTCCGGTTCCGATGTGCACAATTTTTCGGCTCAGTTCCCGTTGGTTCGGCCGAAGCCGACGGCACAACACCGCGCCTGCTATCACCATCGCCATCCAGGTCAGGATGGCGATGGGTCCGGTGATGGAAAGCAAGTGGCTTAGGCGGCTTGTTGGTGGTTGGTCATGGCGCGCAGTTTGAGAATCGCTTTGGCCTCCAGCTGACGGACGCGCTCACGGGACACATTGATCTGACGACCGATCTCCGCAAGGGTCAGAGGCTCTTCACCACCAAGACCGAACCGCAATTTCAGAATCTTCTGCTCGCGTTCGTTCAACTGCGAGAGCCAGCCACCCAGATGTTCCTTCTGGATGCTGCGATCCATCCCCTCCATCGGTTCTTCAACGTTGGGATCGGGGATCAGTTCACCCAGGGTGCTGCGATCTTCCTCGCCACGGGCATGGGCATCCAGAGATGCACAAGGTGCGCTCTGGGAGATCAGATCCTCCAGTTCCCGGGGCTCGATGCCCATGGCACTTGCCAATTCCAGCCGATTCGGTTGACGACCGAAGCGGTGGGACAGCTCCCGGGAGATGCGTCGCATCTTGGAGAGCTTTTCGCTGATGTGGATCGGCAGGCGAATGGTCCGGGCGCTGTTGTCGATAGCCCGCGTCATGCCTTGGCGAATCCACCAGTAGGCATAGGTGGAAAATTTGTAGCCCATGGCGGGGTCGAACTTATCGACCGCTCGCTCCAGGCCGATGGCACCTTCCTGAACCAGATCGAGCAGCTCCAGGCCCTGGTTCTGATATTTCTTCGCCACGCTCACCACGAGGCGGAGGTTGGCGGCCATCATCCTGTCGCGGGCCCGTTTGCCCATGCGGATTTTGTGGCGATGCCGGGAGGTCAGTTCCTCTTCCGGTAGCTCCTGAAGTTGCTTCATCGCTTGCACATGGTGTGCAAGTTCGATTTCTTCAGCTGCCGTCAGCAAGGGGATACGTCCGATGCTGCTCAGATAAAAACCGATGGAGTCGGTGGCAAGCCGCCCTCCTTGTCGAGTTGATGGTCGACGTCCGGTGGACGGCAACCCAGGTTCCTTCCGGGACGACTGTTTTGTCGTGCCGGAAGATTCCAGAGGGATCCCCATCACCCTGGTCTCCTGAATGAATTTGGGCTGAACTTAGCACCAGGCAACAGTGTTGACTGTTTCGAATCGAAAGAATTTCAGGAGCTGAATCTTTGGGCTTTCAAAACAACTGATCTGGCTGTGATCGTGCAGGCTTCAAGTTTGTTTTGAAGGAATGTTGTATCGGATGTCACAGACGCAATCCCTTTGAAAACCAAAAGAATCACATGGATTGGATGCCGTTGCTCCATTCCTTGATCAATTGAATCTGGGAATTGCGTTCCGAGGTGTCATTTTCGGGTTTGCGCTGCACAAATGTGCCGTCGCTCTGCATGTCCCAGGCGGCCTGGTTGTCATTCAAGTACAGCTGCAGCAGGCGTTCCAGTTTCTGGCGATGCTCGGGGTCTTCGATCGGTGTGACTGCTTCAATGCGGCGGTCGAGGTTGCGGCTCATCCAGTCGGCACTGCCGATGTACACCTCCGGTGAGCCGCCGTTGGCGAAGGAAAAGATTCTCGAGTGTTCCAGGAACGGGCCGATGATGCTGATCACACGAATGTTTTCACTCAGTCCTTCACAATCGGGATAGAGGCTGCACATGCCACGAATGATCAATTCGATCGTTACTCCGGCTTGGGAGGCTTCATAAAGAAGCGCAATGATCGTTGGGTCCACCAGGGAATTCATCTTGGCTCGGATCACGGCCTCTCGGCCTTGCTGAGCATGTTCAATTTCGCGGCGGATTAACAGCTCCATGCCTTTCCGCAGGGTGACGGGGGCTACGAGCAGGCGACGAAAACTTTGCTGCTTGGAAAAACCGGTGAGGTAATTGAACAGTTCCACCAGGTCTTGACCCAGTTCCTGATTGGCGGTGAGCAGGCCTAGGTCGGTGTAGAGCTTGGAGGTTTTGGAGTTGTAGTTGCCCGTGCCGATGTGCACATAGCTCTGCAGCTTGTCCTTCTCCTTGCGCACCACCAGAACAATCTTGGTGTGGGTTTTCAGCCCCAGCACCCCGTAGACCACATGCACTCCGGATTGCTCCAGGTGCCGGGCCCATTGGATGTTGTTGTCTTCGTCAAACCGTGCTTTCAATTCCACCAGTGCCATCACCTGCTTGCCGTTTTCGGCGGCACGGATCAGTGCAGCGATGATCGGCGAGTCTTTGGAGGTGCGGTAGAGCGTCATCTTGATGCCCATCACCTGGGGATCGTCTGCTGCCTGGTTGATGAACTCTTCGACGGTTGTCGAGAAGAGGTCATAGGGATGGTGCAGAAGGATGTCCTGACGGCGAATTACCGAGAAGATCGATCTGAACTCATCCGGCTTGATTGCTCCCTCGTCCAGCAGGTGTTGCTGACTGCGGGCTAGCACCGTCGGTGTCTGGCCTCCGTGGCTTTGGCTCTTGAGTTTCGGCAGCGGTAGGGCGGTGAGGCTGAGCAGGTCGTCCAGGCCCAGGGGACCATCAATCACATAGAGGTCTTCCTCTTCAACGCTGAGTCCTGTCATCAGCATCTCCACCACGTCCTGAGGCATTTCGTTGGGCACCTCGAGGCGCACCACCTCACCGCCCATACGTCGCTTTCGCAATCCTTGTTCCAGGGCCAGCATCAGGTCATCGGCTTCCAGATCCCTCAGTTCCAGATCCGCATCCCGCGTCACGCGGAAGAAGTAGTGCCCCTCGATCGTCATGCCAGGGAACAGCTCCCTCAGGTTGAAGGCGATCACCTGCTCGAGGGCGATGGCGGTGTGAACGGGTTTGTGCTCCTGGCAGCTCAGGTGCGAGGGGATGGCGATGAAGCGAGGCAGATTTTTCTGGGGAACTTTCACCCGGGCAAATTGCCGTTGTCCTGTTTCCGGATCAACAACCACGGCCGCAACGTTGAGGCTCAGGTTGCTGACGAAGGGGAACGGATGGGCGGGGTCCACAGCCAGAGGTGTGAGCACCGGAAACACCGAGGTCTGGAAGGTGTCGTCAACCCATTGGCGTTGGTCGTCGTTCAGCTGTTTGTAATCGAGCAGCTCAACCTTGTGTTCCAGCAGCTTCGGCCTCAGGTGCTGGCGGTAATGCACTTGTTGCTCTCGCAGCAGGGGAATCAGCCGTTCCCGGATCGCCAGCAGCTGCTCCAACGGCGATTTGCCATCCTCACTTGGCTTGCTGACGCCCGCCTCCACCTGAGACTTCAGTGACGCCACGCGAACCATGAAGAATTCGTCGAGGTTGTTGCTGAAGATGGCGCTGAACTTGGCTTGATCGAGCAGAGGTGTGCGCGGATCCAGGGCCTGGGCCAGCACCCTTTCGTTGAAGGCGATCCAGCTCAGCTCCCGGTTGATGTAGTGCTCCGGGGCTAAGGCTGCTGCGCACATGGGCTGAACGGCTCGGCGCTGGTGTCGTTAGCCGAAACGTAGCAATCAGGACTGGCTTGGTTGTGTGTCGGAGATGTCCGGCAGAGGGCTGCCGGCCACCAGGCCGATCACGATCACCAGCACGGTTGCCGCAGCTGCAAACGGGCTCACTGGACCCAGCAGGTCGTAGCTGAATCCCGCCAGGGGAGGGCCGAGGAAACTGCCCAAACTCTGCAGGGCCTGCAGGCTGCCGAGGGCACTGCCTTGCCCTTCCCGACCCAGGCGCCGTGACACCAGGCTGCGCAGGCTTGGTGTGACCAATCCGGTGCCCAGGGCCAGGATGCCGACGGCAGTGAAGATGGCGCCCGCCCGATCGGATGCACCGACGCTGGGGATCAGCAGACATCCAATGATCACCAGGCCCAGGCCCAGCAAGGTCAGACGCCATTCACCAAAGCGTTTCACCAGGGGCCCGATCAGCCCTCCTTGGACCACGGTGGCGACCACCCCCACCACAAGGAAGGCGGTGGTGGCGAGCTCAGGGCCCCAGCCGAAGCGCTGCTTGAAATAGAGCACCAGGATGGCGGTGAAGCCGTTGAAGGCCAGGAAGAAGAGGAAAAAAGCTCCGCAGAGTCGCCCCACGCTGGGGTTCATCAGCACCTGGCTCAGCCGCGCAAACGGATTGAGGTCGCGTTTTCTAGGCAGGTTTTTGCGGGACTCCTGGGGATGGGTTTCCGGCAGCAGATTGAGCACCACCAAGAGGTTGAGTGCAGCGAAGCCTGTGGCCACCCAAACGGGAAGGGACACCGCCACCCGAGCCAGTTGCCCGCCAACGAAGGGGCCAAGGATGAACCCCAAGCCAAAGGCCACGCCGATCAAGCCGAAGGCACGGGCTCGCTTGTCGGGAGGCGTGATGTCGGCGAGCACGGCGCTGGCTGTTGCCGCTGTACCGCCACTGATGCCGTCAATGATTCGTGCTGCGAACAGCAACATCAGGGGCAGCAGGCTTTGGCTGGGCCAAGGCAGTGAAACCGTCACCGCAAACAGGCCGAGCCCCACCACGGATCCTGCGACGCAGATGCTGATCACGGGGCGGCGGCCGTAGCGATCACTGAGCGCTCCGATCAAGGGAGTGACCAGGAACTGCGCCAGGGCATAGCTTCCCGCCAACAGCCCCAGGGTGCGTCCGTCTGGGGCGAACTGGGCCAGGAGAAAGGGCAACAGCGGAAAAACAATGCTTTCGCTGAGGCGGTCGTTGAGCAGCGTGAGAAACGCGCTGAGCAGTGTGGGAATCCGAGGACGCTGCAAGCTTGCTGCCACGCAGGAGAGACTCACATTCCCACAGGCGGTTGCCATGGCTTTGCGTCCGATCGCTGCGGAGGATCAACCGCTGTTGCGGGAGATCTATGCCGATGCGATCGAATCGCAAGCTCCCCTCCTTTACTCAGAGGAACAAGTCAGGGCCTGGGCGGCTCTGGCCTGGTTGCCCGGCGTGCTCGATACGAGCTTTCGGGAGGGCTCGGGATGGCTCACCACCGATGGTTCGGCCTTTGCGATCCGCCATCCCGAAGACCGCCTGTCGCTGCTCTACTGCCGTGGTTGTGCCTCGAGGCGGGGGCATGGCAGTGCCCTCTTGAACAGGATTGAGGCGGATGCGCTGGCGTCCGGCGTTCGGCACCTGCGGACGGAGGCCAGCCAGTTCAGCCGACCGTTGCTGGAGCGATGGGGCTGGGTGGTGGAGGCGCCGGAAACGATCCTGATCGGAGGCGTTCCGTTCGAGCGCTATCGGATGGTCAAGCTGCTCCGCCAAGTGCAGAGTTGATCGAGCATGGATTGGGCCTGACCCGTCTGCAGAACGGATGCTGCCCGTTGAATGCCCTGTTCCAGGGAATCACTGCAGCCGGCGAACCACAGATAGGCGCCGGCGTTCCAGCGCAGGGCGTCGTAGAGAGGGCCTTTGTTCTGCAGGGCGTTGCGTGCTTGATCGGCCCAGGTGGTGTCGTCAGCCCACTCCACGTCGGCGTCGTGACAGCCATGGTCACGGGGGTGCAGGATCAATCGTTCGGCCTTGCCGTTCCGCACCCGGGCCGTGATGCAGGCGCGTCCGATGGGCAGGTCGGTGCCTCCTTCCAACCCCTTCACGGTGAGAACATCGGTTTCGCCGGCTTGCTTGAGGGCTTCCCAGGCGCGGGCTTCTGTTGGTGGGTGGACAAAGCCACTCACCAGGAGGTGGTCGCCTTGGTGGGGTGTCCAGAGCAGTTCCAGGCTGGCAACCGGGGGACGCTTGCCCAGTTCCTCGCGGTAGCCGATCAGGGTTTCCGCGATCGGGAAGTGATCCGGCTGGTGAATCAGCGCGAAACCGTTCTGCTGGAAACCGTCTGCAACGGCGCTGATCGGCAGGCCCTTGAGGTCGAGATTGAGGAGGCGGAACAAATCAACGGCGGTGACGCCGTATTTGATCGGCATTCGGTCTCCGCCCTGGAGAACCACCGGCTGACCACAGGCCAGCAGCACCAACGCGGTGAGCGGGTAAATCGGCGCTGTGCGCGTGCGCCCGTCGTAGGGCATGCCGAAACACAACGGTGCTCGACTGCCAGCCGTGGATTGCAGCACCGGGCCATGGGCTCGGTAGGTGTCGAGCATCCCCGTGAGTTCCTGAGGTTCGGGCCGTCGGATGCGATGGGCAATCAGGAAGGCGCCGATCTGAGCGGGCGTTGCTTCGCCCTGCAGCATCAGCTCCATGGCATCAGCCGCTTCCTCGCGACTCATGCCTTTGCTGGTGTGTTCACCGCTTCCCACCTTGCGCAGGTGCTGCTTGAAGCGGTCGCGGCCGGAGAGAACTGCGCTCGTCAAAGGTCCGGCCTCAAGCTGATGTCAGTCTTCAGGAGCGACTGACCCCGCAGAGGTAGCGATTGCTACGAAATCTCAGGGGCTGATCAGTCGAGATAGTCCCTCGAAGCTGCCATGGCGTGGATGCTCCGGGTGGTGGCGTCCTTCGGCGTAGTAAAGCCGTTCCAGCATCAGTTGGGGGGTTGTTGTCGTTGGAAGGAATTGCGCCTGCAGCATGGTTGCCATGGATTGGAAAAATTGGCTCATCTAATTCATGCTTTCAACGTGATTTCACATCCATTGCGGGCTTTTGGCTGTGCTTGTTGCTTCAAAAGCAGGCTGTTGTTTTGTAGTTGATGTTGCATTATTGAATTGGCTTCTGCGCAACAGTTATCTTGCTGCTGAGACGTTCCAACTTGGAACGCTGTTTTTGAAGCGGCCATAACAAATTTTCGTTCAATCATGACTGTTACCGCCACCTTGATGGCTGCCAAGAAAGCCAAGGGCATGAGTTTTGCTGATCTGGAAGCAGCCCTTGGCCTTGATGAGGTCTGGATTGCTTCCTTGTTCTATGGACAAGCCACGGCCTCCAAGGAAGAGGCTGAAAAGCTGGCTGAGCTGCTCTCCCTTGATGCGGCCATCACTGCGGCGTTGCAGGAGTTCCCCACCAAGGGCAGCCTCGATCCGGTGATCCCCACCGACCCTCTGATCTATCGCTTCTACGAGATCATGCAGGTCTATGGCATGCCCCTGAAGGATGTGATCCAGGAGCATTTTGGTGACGGCATCATGAGCGCGATCGACTTCACGCTTGATGTCGACAAAGTTGAAGATCCCAAAGGTGATCGCGTCAAAATCACCATGTGCGGCAAGTTCCTGCCTTACAAAAAGTGGTGAACATTCAAGTGTCTTGATTGAAGACATCAAGCCCCGCAATCGCGGGGCTTTTTTATTGGCGGAATTGTTGGCTCAGTTGGGTGCTGGCCATTTTTCGCCGAACGTCGTCATTCAGCTCCTGGCTTAACTCCAGCAGGCAGCGTTGACTGGAAGGTGTGGCGATGCAACCGAGCGCGCGGAAGGCGGCCTCGGCAACAGGCAGGGAACCGTTTCTACACAGCTCTGCCAGCTTGTCGCTGATCACCACGCCATCGCGGCGTTGCAGAACCCGAATGGTGGCCACAACCACTGGGTCGCGGAAATCATTCAAAACCTCTTGGCAGAACTGCAGCAGTTCACCGTCGTCGAGGCAGTGGGACCGGAAGCTGAGCAGTTGCAGGCCGGCAAGTCGGTGCAGTTGGCCCGGGTGATGCAGGCAATTCACCACCACTGATTCGGGTACTTCGGCGCCCCAACAGGCGAGAGCCTGAACCACCATCAGGTTGGCGGCTTCATCGTCTGAGGTTTGCTCGAGTTGAGCCAACAACCAATCGCGGGCTTCGCTCTGGTGGCAGAGCCCTGCCGCCATCACCAAATCGGGCAGAACCCCGTGGCTGGCGAGGAGGTCTTGGATCACGGGCCAGCCGCGCTCGGCCTGCATCCCTAGTTTTTCGCAGAGGGCTCGCCGCAGATCAACAGAAAGGCTGGGGGAGTAAACCTCCCCCAGCCAAGCGGGCTCCAAAGGAGCACGTCGTGATCGTGCGAGCCGTTCCCAGAGAACGGCTTCGTCGTTCATGGATGGATCAGCGGGCACCCAGTTCAGCAGCGAGCTCACGCTCCAGCTTTTCATCGTGCTCGGTGGGCAGCACGTTCTCCATCGGAGTGCGATGGGTGCTGTAGAAGAGCATGCCGATGAACACCATGCCGCCCACGATGTTGCCGAGGGTGACAGGCAGGAAGTTCCAGAAGATCACCTTGGTGAAGGGGACACCTGAACCGAGGATCGGGCCAGCGGTGTGGAGGAACTGGTTCACCACGATGTGCTCCATGCCCATCGATTGGAAGGCGGTGATCGGAAGCCAGCAGGCCAGGATCTTGCCAGGAACGCTCTTGCTCACCAGAGCCATGGTCACGCCCAGGCAAACCAACCAGTTGGCCACCAGTCCGCGCAGGAAGGCGAGGAAGAAGCCCATGCTTCCCAGGGCCTCGTACTTCTTCTCAACGTTGATTTGATTGAGGGCCATGATCTTCTGGGCTACGGCATCCCAGATCGGCGGGCCGACGTTGTCTGCAGCTCCATCCATGGTGCCGCTGGTGAGGCTGATGGCCATGATCACGGCCACAACGGCGGTGCCGATCCAGTTGCCGATCCACACCCAGACCCAGTTGCGGAACGTGGCACCCCAGGTGCTCTTGCCGGCCCAGGTGGCCATCGGCAGCAGGGCGAAGTTGCCGGTCACCAGCTCCATGCCGAACAGCACGATGCTGGCGAAGCCGAAGGGGAACAGCAGCGAGCCCACGAAGGGGGCTTTGACGGTGATGCCCACGGTGAGGGCCAGGATCACTGCCAGGCCAAGGATGGCCCCGGAGTAAAAGCCACGGATCAGCAGGTTCTTCACGCTGACCGTTGATTTTTTGCCGCCGGCGGCAATCATGCCGTCGACAAGCTCATTGGGTAGGACGTAGTCCATCAGATGAGAGTGAGAGTTGGACGAAGGTTTTGATGTCAGCCGCTGATGCGGTTCATCAGGCGGGAGAACACATCAGGGCTGCCGCCCTGACGGTTGATGGCGGCTCCGTCGCGACCACTGGCGCTGAGCCAGTTGACGAAACGAGAGAACACGTCGTTGCGGTTGGCCATGACGGTGAGGGGGAGTGGTCGATGCGGGGAGCCGTGACTTCAAAAGGAAGCGTCACGGCGACCGCAGCGATCAGGCCTTGGGGGTGGCCCCGAACTTGTCGATCAACACCTCTTTGAGAGCGGTCTTGATCTCATCGGCCGGGATCGCCTTGCGGTGGATTTCGCCGATGCTCGGGTTGGCGCCTTGGGAACCACCGATGGTCATCGTGTAGCCCTCTCCCATCACGCCTTCACTGTTTTTGGCCTTGGTGCCGGTGAGACCGATAGCACCCATGTAGGCCTGGCCGCAGGTGTTGGGGCAGCCGGTCCAGTGGATCTTCAGCTCTTCAGGAAGATTGAGCTCTTGGTCGAGTTCCTTGGCTGCTTCCAGGGCTTGGTCTTTGGTGTTGGTGAGCGCGAAGCCGCAGTAGGTGTTGCCGGTGCAGGACACCGTTCCTGCGGAGATGTGACCGGGCTTCAGCGGGAAGCGTTGCACCAGGGCGTCTGCCTTCAGGGCGTCGAGTTTGTCGTTGGGAAGGCCAACGAGGATGACGTTCTGATCTTCGGTGAGACGCACCTCGCCGCTGCCGTAGTTGAGGCTGGCGGTTGCCAGATCCTGCAGATCCTGTGCGGTCAGGCGACCCACCGGAACGTGCAGTCCGGCGTAGGAGAGCCCTTCCTGTTTCTGGGGATGGAAGCCGTAGTGGGAGCGGGGCGTGGTGTTGAAAACAGAGCCCGGGTCTGGGGTCAACGGACCGAAGAGTTCTTCCACCTGGCTGCGGAACACGTCATGCCCGATCTGATCCAGGTAGAGACGGAAACGACCCTTGGGGCGCTTGTCGCGCTCACCGTTGTCGCGCCAGAGCCGGATCACGGCGTCGGTCATCTTGCAGATTTCCTCTGGCTTCACCCAGGCGTTCAGGGGAACGGCATAGGCGTTCATCTGCGATGACAGAACACCGCCGATCCAGACGCCAAATCCCACCACCCCATCCCGTTCCACGGGGTGGAAAACGATGTCGTTGTGGAGCAGGAAGTTGTCTTTTGCACCGGCAACGGCGGTGTTCCACTTGCGGGGCAGATTGGAATACTCCGGGTTGCCCTGACAGTTGTTGGTCAGGAAGTTCTGCAGCTCGGTGGTGTAAGGCCGCGTGTCGACGATCTCGTTGGGATCAATGCCGGCGATGGGGTTGCCGGTGACGTTGCGGGGGTTGTCGAAGCCGGATTGGATCGTGCTGAGGCCGGCTTCCTTCAGACGCTTGAGAATTTCCGGCAGGTCGCCCAGCAGCACTCCGCGCAGTTGCAGGTTCTGACGGGTGGTGATGTCGCAGCTGCCGTTTTCGCCGTAGCGCTCAACGATGGAGCCAACCACCCGCAGTTGATCGGCCGTCAGCACACCATTGGGCACCCGCAGGCGCAGCATGAATTTGCCTGGCGTTTTCGGACGCCAGAACATGCCATACCACTTCAAACGCAATTGAAGGTCGGTTTCATCCACCTGCTCCCAGCCGAGCTCGGCAAATTTTTCGATTTCGCTGCCGACCAACAGGCCATCTTTGGCCGCCTTGTTCTGCTCGATCTTGTTGAGCTTCTTGCCATCCAGATAAGGCCTGGAGGGAGAGCTAATGGTCATAAGTCGATTAACGAGTGGGCGGATTGATTGCTCAAAGACGAGGCGCGAATCAATCGAGATGGCCCGAAGACCGGCAACGCTTCAAAACGAAGGGGAGCGTTGGGTTAACTGAATAAACACTGCGACGGCAACCCTGGTCCGTAACAAAGGGAACACTTTTGGCGTTGATCCATGCCAGGGGCTTTGTCCTCTCGGATTTGTAAAACCGGCTACATCTGACGGTTCCCGCGAGGCCGTAAAAGGCAACTTGTTCCCGCCTCAGTATTGGCGTCCGATTTCGCCAACCATGCGCATCGCTCCGGCCCGGAGCATCTGCCAAACCCGCTTCATCGCAGCGAAGTCTTGGTCGAGTTCGGAGGGTCCAGCGGGGCGGTCGGAGCTTCGGTCGTACCGGTCATGCCGGTCGTAACGAGCCTCCCTGGGGTCGTATCCCCTGCTGTACCTCTCGTCTCGGACTTCGTCCCGGTCATACCGGTCGTCTCGGAAGGCGTACCGCTCAATCCGTCCGTCCAGCGGCTCCCGGTAGGAGCGGCTGTCCAATGGGGCACGATCAAAACGACGGCGGGGCGCCATGACTCATCCAACGTTCACAACAACCCGATGACATCAGCCGGCATGGTCATCAATCCGTGGCCATTGCTACGGAATGACGCTTCCGATGGGGGGCGGCAAGGGTTGCATCTGGTGGTGCATGGCCGCAGTGGCGGTGTTGTTCCTGAGTGTCTGGCCTCTCTGCCAGACCTTCTGGCTCAGCGGCGTTCGGCGCCCGTGCAGTTGGAGGTGCTGACGGCTGAACAACCCGTATCGGCGCTTCCCCAATCCTCTTGGATCGTTCCGTTGCTGCTGCTGCCTGGGGCGCACGCCCGCACGGATGTGCCGGCGATTCGCAACAGGCTTCGTGGGGTCGGAGCCAGTGTGCGTCTGCTGCCCTTTCTGGGCTCTTGGACCACGTGGTGGAACGCTGTGCTCTCAGCACTTCCGTCGTCTGAGCGCGCTGATGCCGTGCTGGTGCACCACCCTTTGCGCCCGGGTGTGGCGGATCGCTTCCTCGCGATGCTGGCGTCTCGCCTGGCTTTGCCCTTGGTTCCCTTTGATGCCTGGCCCGAGTTCCAGCAGCGCCACCCCAGGGCCAGGCCACTTCCATTAACCCTCGCTCCAAACCGTATGACGGATGCGTTGAGCGAAGCTGGTGGATTACCTCCTCTGCTGGAGCATTCCCCCACCCGTCAGGCCCTGATCGATCTGCTTGTTTCTCTGCCGTGACCACCTCTGAACAAACCGGAACCGTTTATCTGGTGGGAGCCGGTCCCGGCGATCCTGAGTTGCTCACGCTGAAGGCGCATCGGCTGCTGAGCCAGTGCGATGCCCTGGTGTACGACTCGCTGGTGCCCGAGGAAGTGCTGGATCTTGTGCCGGCAACCTGCGAACGCCGTTTTGTCGGCAAGCGTCGCGGACATCATTCGGTGCCCCAACCCAGCACCAATGCCGTGCTCGTGGAAATGGCCCAGAAGCACAGCACTGTGGTGCGCTTGAAGGGGGGTGATCCCTTCCTGTTTGGTCGTGGAGGGGAAGAAGCCGCTTACCTGGCGGAGCGGAACATTCCTGTTCAGGTGGTGCCTGGTGTCACTGCTGGCATTGCTGCCCCTGCCTACGCCGGAATTCCCGTCACCCACCGGCGGGCGGGGTCATCGGTGACCTTCGTCACCGGTCACGAGGAAATCGACAAGCGCCGTCCTTCCGTGGATTGGCGTGGTCTGGCTACGGCCAGTGACGGATTGGTGATCTACATGGGGCTGCACAACCTGCCCCGGATCGCAGAGGAGCTGATGGCGGGTGGTTTGGCAGCGACAACCCCCGTGGCGGTGATCCAGCAGGGCACGGTGGCAGGGCAACGCTGCCTCAAAGCCACGCTGGTAGACGTTGCCGATCAATGCCGAGCCGAAGCCTTCAAGTCACCCTCGATCGTTGTGGTGGGTGAGGTGATTGATCAGCAGGTTGAAGCCTGCATGCCCACGCCGGCAGCGGTCACGATGCCGATTCCGTTCTGAACAGCTCCGCTCGATACCGCTCTATTCCTTCAAGCGAGTCCGGAGCTGGGCCAGGTTGCACGGTCGGGTGTCGGCATCGAGCTGAGCCCGGATGAGCCGGTTCCATGCCGTGGTCACCGCATCCAGGGATCCTGGCAGCACAAACACAAACGTGCCGTTTGCCACGCCGGCAAGGCAGCGGCTTTGCAGGGTGCTGGTACCGATGCTCTCGAAGGAGAGCACACGGAACAGTTCACCGAATCCTTCGATGGTTTTGTCCAGCAGCGGTGCCACCGCTTCGGGGGTGCCATCGCGGCCGGTGAGCCCGGTGCCGCCGCTGGTGATCACCACATCAAGCGCAGGATCGGCGATCCAGCGGCTCAGTTCACGGCGGATTTGATAGCGATCATCCGGGCAGAGTTGTCGCTCCTGAAGGCGATGCCCCGCGTCTTCAAGGCTGCGCTGCAGCTGATCTCCGCTGCTGTCGTCCGCCAGGGCGCGTGTGTCGGAGATGGTGAGCAGGGCGATGGAGAGGCCCATGGCACAGCGGCGGAGCCCTCGGACGCTAGAACCGCTCCAGCTGCCATAGACGTGGTGCTGAAGGTGCTGCTGTTCGCTTCCCTGCGAGAACGCGCCGGTTGGGCCGAGCGTTCCCTTCCCTTCACACCAGGTGTCTCGACGGCTCGTGAGGTCTGGAATCAGTTGGATCTTGGTCCGCTGGAGGGCATCAGCATTGCGGTGAACCAGGAGTTGGTCGGTGCCGATGAGCCATTGCAGGCCGGTGATGAGCTGGCCTTTCTTCCACCGTTCACGGGGGGGTGAAGCGTGACCGATTGCCGTGTGGAGGTGTGCCCGGATCCCTTTGATCCTTGGCAGCAACTGGCGCTTTGGAGCGGGGATGCCGCGGCCGCGGCGATCTTTATGGGTCGGGTGCGTCCCTCCACGATGGATGGCCGGCCTCTGGAGGCACTGGAGCTGGAGCACTTTCCCGGCCTTTGCGAACGTCAGATCACGGCCATGGCGCAGCGCCTGCAGCAGGAGCACCGGACGGGGCCGATTTTGGTGCTGCATCGGGTGGGCAAGCTCGCCCCCGGTGAGCCGATCGTGCTGGTGGCGGTGCAGGCCGATCGTCGTGGGGCGGCGCAGCGCTGCTCGGCCGCCTTGTTGGAGCAACTCAAGCACCAGGCACCGTTCTGGAAGCGGGAGTGGTGCGCTGGTCAGGGCACCTGGCTGGAGGCCAACACGCCACTTTGATCAAGGCGCGGGTGCTGCAGCTGGTAGCCCAGCTGTTTGAGCCGGGTGTTGCGGATCCGCCGGCCCCCTGAACCCGGTTCGTCCTGCCCAAGCCAGTGCACGGGGGCCAGGCCCTGGAGCTGCAGGCTGCGCCCCACCAGGTCCCGCAGCCGAATCGGTTCGTCGTTGACCACATTCACCAGACCGGCCCATTCAGCGTCGACAGCGGCTTCCAGGGCACCGGCGGCATCCGCCACATGCAGCCAGTTGCTGTAGGTCGAGCCGCTGCCAGGGCGTTCCAGTCCGGCGAGCCTGCGCAGGCGTTGATCGAGATCGCGGCCAGGGCCATAGAGCGCCCCGAGGCGCAGGATGCACACCCGTCTGTCCCTGATGCCGCTGAGCAGCTGTTCGCCTTCCAGCAGAACATCGCCATGGCCGCGGCCTGGTGCGGGCGGTGTTTGCTCATCCACCCAGTCCCCCGCGGCATCGCCGTACACCGAGCAACTGCCCGTGTAGACGATCTGCCGCAGTTTCGGCAGTTGTGGCAACAGCGACGTCAGGCAATGGAAGCTGTCGACGAAGGTGTGGCGGTAGCCGTTGGCATCCACCTGGCGATCTCCCTTTGGCCCGAGGCAGAACACGGCATTGCTGCTCTGCCGCAGGGCGTTCCGCAATTGCACGGGGTCTGTGGCGTCGCACAGCTCCACCCGATCGGCCATGGGGCTGAGTTGCTCCAGCCGTTCGCTGCTGGTGGTGGTCAGCGTCAGCTTCAGCTGGGGGCGTCTTGGTTGCAGCCGCTCCGCCAGAGCGAGCCCCACGTAGCCGCAGCCAACGATTGTCAGGTCCATGGCGGGGATGGCTGTTGGGGCGACCCTAAGGAGACCGACCGTTCCATGCCGTCACGGACATGACTGATCAGTGGACCCTCAACCGCCGCAATTTCGCCGGCCACTGGCAGGGCTGCGGCCATTGGTTTGAGCGAGACGGCAGCGGTCGGCTGGATCTGCAGCATCCGACCCGTCGGATCGACCCCACCACCTACGCGATTTCCTTTTCCGATGACGACCACGGGGTGTGGGATGGATCGGGTCTGGCCTTTGCCCCCGGTGGTCAGGCCACCTATCCCATCAGCCGGGCCACCTACAACGCCGGTGGAGGCTGCTGGCAGTTTCCCGGGGCAGGAGGTCAGTCCAGCCGGGGTTTGGATCCCGATCGCCCCCGCTTCGGCCATGAGATCAACCTGTTCTGCGGTCGTTCCCGCTCGATGCTGGTGCTGCTCTGGGAACCGCTTGACGGCGGCTGGCGTTTGCAGCGTGTTGGGGCGGTGGGTTTCCGTTGCTTGAATGGCACCGATCCCGAACCTGACCGTCCCGCATGCGGGACACCCGAGGCCCTGCTGGCGCCGGTGCAGGGATGGAGTGGCGAGCGGCAGATGCTCAAGCCGCAGGCGGGGGTGAACGGCCAGGCGGAGGACGCGGCTTCGCTGGTGTTTGATCCAAGCCAGCTGTTGCATAACGACTGCTCAGCGGTGATGCCCGACGGCTTGCTGTTCTCGGTGCCCAGTGAGCTCCCCAGGGAGCCCTTCAGCCTCGAGATCGGTGGCCGTCTCGGCGATGCCCTGTTTCAGCAGATCAGCATCCATTTCGACTCATCGGGCCAGCTCACGGCCTGGGAGCGCCGCTGCTTTCAGCCTGATTCGGCTCAGAAAATCCGCTGACGGATGAGCTGGGCCCAGAGACGGGTGCCGCTTTCGAGCGAGACGGCTTCCGCTGGCAGTTCCAACAGCAGATCGGCCTGTTGCAGGGAACCGATCCGGGATGAGGCCTGCGAGCCATCCACCCGTGCCAGCAGCGTTCCTGCGGCGTTGGTGTCGAGGCGGGCCCGAGCCAATTCCGGCCGTCCCGGTCGGCGGCTCAACGGGTCGACGAGTTCCACCATCACCCGGGGGAACAGCTCCGGTTCGCTTTGGCCCTCCAGAACCTGCAGGGCGGGCCAGAGCAGTTGCAGGGCGGTGACGGCTGCCGCCACGGGATTGCCCGGCAGTCCGAAAAACGGCACGCCCTCGCCGATGCTGCCGAAGGCGAAGGGGCGCCCCGGGCGTAGGAACAGTTTCCAGAAGTCCACGGCACCCAGCTCCGCCACCAGGGGTCGGATCCAATCGGTGTCGCCAGCGGAGACGCCGCCGGTGCTCACCACCACGTCGCAGTCATGGGCCAGATCCAGCAGGGCCTGGCGCAGGGCGTCGGGTTGATCGGCCACCACCCGTCGCTGGGTCACCGATTGCCCCAGGGCCCGGAGCATTGTCTCCAGAAGCGTGCCGTTGCTTTCCCAGATGGCACCGGGTTGCCGCGCTGTTCCGGGTGGCACCAGCTCGTCCCCGCTGATCAGCAGCCCGATGCGGGGTTGCTGCGCAACGGTTAGGGCGGCGATGCCGCAGCCGGCGAGGCGTGCGAGATCGGCGGTACCAAGGCGCTCTCCAGCGGCCAGCAGCAGGTCCCCCGGTCGGCATTCCTCATCCTCGGGGCGAATCCAGGGACGATCCGACGCCTCTTTCACCAGCTGAAGGCTGGTGCCGTCCAAGCTGATCAGCTCCTGGGGCAGCACCCAGCCGGCACCGTCCGGCAGTGGAGCGCCGGTGAGGATGCGGATTGCATCGCCCGCGGTCAGGGTTCCGTTGAAGGGCTGGCCGGCGGCGGCGCGTCCCTTCAGCTGCCAGGTGTCCCCAGGGTTGGGCTGGTGGCTCTGCCCCAGGGCGTAGCCGTCCATGATCGAGGCCCGGAATCCTGGAACGGCCGCGCTGGCCAGAACATCCGCAGCGCTCACCCGGCCGAGGGCCTGCTGCAGCGGCACTGTGTTGCTGGCTGTGATCGGCTGAAGCGCCGCCAGAACCCGTCGACGTGCCTCTTCGAGGGGTAGCCCTTCGCGTCCGTAGGGCTCAGCGTTTCCAGACACCGTTCCGCCCTCCTTCCTTGAATTCCAGCTGAATCGCTTCGATCGTCATGGCTGGATCAACCGCCTTGAGCATGTCGTAAAGGGTCAGCAGCCCCACGGACACAGCCGTCATCGCTTCCATTTCCACCCCGGTTTGGCCTGTGGTGCGGCAACGGCAGTGGAGCACCAGGCCAGGCAGGGAGGCGTCGGCGTCGATTGACACATCCATGCCACTGAGTGGCAGCGGATGGCACAGGGGAATCAGCTCCCAGGTGCGTTTGGCCGCCTGGATCGCTGCCACCCGGGCGACCGCCAGAAGATCTCCTTTCGGTGTCTCGCCCCGCTGGATCAGGCCGAGGGTTGAGGCGTCCATGCGAATGGCGCCACGGGCATGGGCTTCTCGGTGGGTGGCCGGACGGTCCCCCACGTCCACCATGTGAACCTCGCCTTGCTGGTTCAGATGACTCAGGTCTTGCGTCATTCGATCAAGCTCACAACACCGCTGCTGAGTTGGAAACAACCCACCACCAGTTTCAGCGCACCACTGGCTTTGGCCTCAGCCAGAACGGCGCTGCGTTGAATCAACGTGGAGGCGCTGGCGAGGGCGTTGCGCTTCACGGCGTCCTCGAGATCGCTGCTGCCGTTGATGTTCTCCCGGATGGGTTGGATCAGTCGCTCCAGGGAGGGGGTCAGCGGGTTGGTGTCCATCGCCGCCGTCACGGCTCCGCAGCCACTGTGTCCCATCACCATCAACAGTGGCGTCTTGAGAACGCTGACGCTGTATTCAACCGAGGCAATGGCTTCGGTGAATGCGGTGTTGCCGGCGTTGCGGATCACGAACAGCTCGCCAGGGGTGGTGTCGAACACCCAGCTCGGCGACACCCGTGAATCAGAGCAGGTGAGCAAGGTGGCCCAGGGATGTTGGCTGGTGGCCAACGCCCTGGGGGAGTTAAAGCAGCGCGGGTGAGCGCCCGCCGTTCGGGGTGTCGTTCCGTCGTCTTGTTTGCCCTGGCGCCAGGCCTCGGCAAATCGGCGGTTCCCCGCCATCAGGGCCTCGAGTGGATCATTCGGGCTGCAGAAACCCTCCTCTGCTGCCTCAACGGGGCGCGCTTGGATCAGGGCGGCGAAGGCCAGGCCGCCCGTTCGCTGGAGGAAGTGACGGCGCTGAATCCCCATGCCGCCAGCTTATTTAGGTTGTGCTTTTCGCGCGGTGCGATCAGCGCTCGCCGAAGGGTGCCCAGAGGGTGGCTTCGGAACCGACAACAGGCTCCACGGCGGGCTGGATGGCAGCAGTGGGTTGGGCTGTTGCGCCTGTGGTGGCACTGGCGATGTCGCGCTCGGCCAAGGGAGCCCAGAGAGCGGCAGGCCCGGCGATCACCGGCTCCACGCCAGCGGCACCGGCCTGAACGGAAGCCGACTGGCTGCGCACCAGTTGCACGGCAAGGGAACCAACGATGAAGGCACCCAGGAAACCGGCGGCCAAGGTGATGGGGCTGCGGCCGGAAGCGGACGAGATGCTGCTGGTCACGGCAGAAACTCTTTAAACGGAGCTTCAGTATGGAAAAAATTGGTGTGAACGACTACTAAACGGGTTGAATTGTGTAGCGGAATTAACAGTTTCTATGGGATCAAAGCCCTGCATGGGCTGCTGTTGGAGTGCATCAGCCGTGACCCATCCATGGGACATTCCCAGCAGCATTCCGAGGGAGAGGGCGAAGCGCACAGACCAACATTTGTATCGGGTTAAACATCACTGTTCCCGTAGGCTTCCGTTGTCATCATTGACACCGATCAAGGCTTTGGTTGATGTCCAGCCGTCGTAATTCCGCCAGCCATTGCTTTGCCTTTGAACAGGACTTCATCGGCAACTGGCGCTGCATCCCTCTGTGTGTGCGACGCAAATTGGATCTGTGTGGGGTGAAGTTGAAGCTCAACCACTGGCTTGAACTTTCCCAGGAGCAACGTCAAGCCCTGGTGGATTGGCCGGATGGGGTCGATGCTCTTGAGCAGCTTCGCCAACACCTGCGCGATTGCACGCGTTCCATGGCCGATGGCATGGCCAAGGATCTGCCACCGGTGAGTGGTGCCCCCTGGCAACAGCAGGCGGAGCTGCCCGCTGTGTTGCAGGAGGCGGCCACAGTGCGGGGTGTGGCGCTGACCCTGGAGCAGTGGACCCAGCTCAGTGAGCTGGATCGCTTTGCCTTGTGCAAGTTGGTTCGGCCTGGGCACGACCACCACAACCTTGAGGCAGCCTTCAGCGAAGTGCTGGTGTGAGCAGCCGGCGCAGGGCCTCCAAGCGTCCTTTCTGTTGTTCAACGGGCTTCACCACCGAGACGGCGGGAGCCACGATCACCGCGCAGGCCTTGAGTTCAGGCTGCTTTGACACAGGGCAGGCCTCGTCGTGCATGAGGGTGTTGGCTTCGCAGGCCTTCTCCTGGGTGAATCCCCAGTGCATCGGCAGGAAGACCGACCCACGCCGGATGCGATCGGTGACTTTCACCGTGGCGGTGAGGTGGCCGCGGCGTGAGCTGATCGCCGCCAGTTCACCGTTGCGCAGTTTCAACTCCTGCGCGTCACCGGGGTGAATCTCCAGCAGCGGCTCGGGATGCTGTTTCATCAGCCGTTCCACCTTGCCGGTGCGGGTCATCGTGTGCCACTGGCCCAGGTAGCGACCCACCGTCAGCACCAGCGGATAGGTGTCGCAGGGGGGTTCCGCCAGTCCCAGCGGTTGATCGGTGCTGAAGCGGGCGCGTTTGTTGGGGGTGGCGAATTGATGGTCTTCGTAGAGGCGTTTGGCTTTTGTGGTGGGGTTGCTGCCGCTGGGATAGGGCCATTGCTGCGGTCCTTCGCCTTCCAGCAGTTCATGGCTGAGGCCGCTCACATCGCAAAGCCTGCCCTGGGTGAGAGCCGTGAATTCGGCGTACACCTCAGCTGCTGATTCGAAGTTGAACTGCTCGCTGTAACCCAGGCGCCGGCCCACCTCGGCAAACACCTCCCAGTCGGGACGGCTCTCGCCGAAACGACGCCGGTAGGCCGGGCAGTAGGTGACCCGCCGTTCGGAATTGGTCATGGCGCCGGCCTTCTCGCTCCACTGGGCTGCGGGCAACAGTAGATGGGCGTAGTGGGACGTTTCCGAGTCGGCGTAGGCCTCGCTCACCACCACCAGCGGGCACTTCTGCATGGCTGACTTCACCCGGTCGAGATCCGGGAGGCTCACCAGGGGGTTGGTGGCGGCCACCCACCACAGATCCAGCGCCTCCTGTTCCATGGCTTCGATCTGCTGCCAGGCCGCCAATCCGGGCTTGGCGTTGATTCGTCCCGCCGGCAGCTGCCAGGCCTGCTCCACTTCGGCGCGGTGTTCGGCGTTGGCCACCAGGCGGTAGCCCGGCAGCAGGTGGGCCAGGCCTCCGGCTTCGCGTCCGCCCATGGCGTTGGGTTGGCCGGTGAGGGAAAACGGGCCCGCTCCTTGCTTGCCGATCTGGCCGGTGAGCAGATGCAGATTGATCAACCCCTGCACCACGGCCGTTCCTTCACGGCGTTGGTTCACCCCCATCGACCAGAGGCTGAGCACCTTCTCGCGCCGGTGGAACAGAGCCGCCACTTCCCGCAGCCGTTTTTCGGGGATGTTGCAAAACAGGGCCACCCGCCTTGGGGTCCAGCGGGCGGCGACGTCAAAAAAGGCGTCGTAATTCTCGGTGTGGTCGTCGATGAAGGCCGGATCCTGGCCGTTTTCGCGCAGCACCAGGTGGGCAATGCCGTGCAGCAGGGCCAGGTCGCTGCCCGGTGCAATCGGCAAGTGGATATCGGCGGCTTTGGCGGTGTCGGTGCGGCGTGGATCCACCACCACGATCTTGACGCTGCCGGGGTTTTTGCGTTTTCGCTTCAGCAGCCGCTGGAACAGCACCGGGTGGCATTCGGCCGTGTTGGTGCCGATTAGAAACGCCACTGTGCAGTGGTCGAGGTCCTCATAGCTGCAGGGGGGACCATCGGAGCCCAGGCTGCGGGTGTAGCCCGCCACCGCTGAGCTCATGCACAGCCGTGAGTTGGCGTCGAAATTGTTGGTGCCCAGGGCGCCTTTGAGCAGCTTCTGGGCGAGGTAGTAATCCTCGGTGTGGAATTGACCGGAGCCGTACATGGCGATGCCATCGGCGTTGCCGCGCCGGGCCACGCTCGCCTGGATCTGGCCGGTGATTTTGTTGAGAGCGTGGTCCCAGCTGATCGGCGCGAAGTCGTCCTCAAGGGTCTGGCGGAACAGGGGTTGGCGCAGGCGGCCTGGGGCCAGGGTTTCGCCGACGGTGGCGCCCTTGATGCAGACCTGGCCAAGGCTTGAGGGGTGTTCGCGGTCGCCGCGGGCGGTCCACATCGGGTTGCCCTCGGCATCCCGTTTCACGGCCTCACCCTTCACGGCAGGAGGCAAGAGCTCCAGGCCACAACCCACGCCGCAGTAGGGGCACTGGCTGCGCACGCTGCGGGGTGAGTTGGTCATGCAGGAACCAAAAAAAGAACAAAACCCGGAGCCGAAGCTCCGGGTCGTTGTGCAGCGACAGGGTGCTGCGGAGGGAGATGGATCAGGCGGTTTCGCCTTCGTGCAGGTCTGCGAAGGACCCCTTGGGCTCCTTCAGGAAGAAGAAGCAGAAGAAGGCCACGATCAGACCGGCCACACCCAGGATCTGGAAGAAGGCGCTGTTGGAAGCCGCGATCACCTCGGGGGTGGGTTCGCCGCCGCCGCCCATCCACATCGGGAGGAGGCTGAAGATGGTCAGGTAGGTCACAGCACCAACGTTGCCGTAGGCACCCACCAGGCCGGCCACCTGACCGGTGACGCGACGCTTGACCAGGGGCACCAGCGCGAAGGTGGCGCCTTCACCGGACTGCACGAAGAACGAAGCGAGCATGGTGATCACCACGGCAACGGCAATGCCGGTGGTGCCGGTGAAGGTGCCGGGCTTGATCATGCTCATCACCAGGTAGCCCACGCCGAGACCGGCAGTGAGGAAGCCCATGGTGTTCTTGCGGCTGCCGACGCGGTCGGAGATCAGACCGCCAGCAGGGCGGGCGACCAGGTTCACGAAAGCGAAGCAGGACGCCAGGATTCCGGCGGTGGCCTTCGGCAGATCGAAAGTGGTTTCAAAGAAGGTGGGCAGCATCGAAACCACGGCCAGTTCGGAGCCGAAGTTCACGATGTAGGTGAGCTCGAGGATCGCCACCTGGCGGAACTCGTAGCGGTCTTCCTTGGGATAAACCTTGTTGCCGAGGATCAGGTCGCGGTTGGTGCGAATGATTCCCCAGGTCTGGAAGGCAAACCAGACGGCAACGGCACCGAGGGCCAGGGGGTAGGTGCTTGCGGTGAGGAAGCCCACCTTGGAAAGGCGCCAGCAGAGCACGCAGAGGATGGCTGCGAAGGGCACGTTCATGCCCAGCAGACCCCAGAAGTCGCGCATGGAGGTGACTTCCAGGCCTGCCGTCTTGGCAGGGCGCTGATACGTCTTGCCGGGGGGTGTGTCGGTGACGTTGAAGAAGTAGAAGAGGCCGTAGACGGCGGAGACGATGCCGGTCAGAGCGATGGCACCGCGCCAGTTCAGAACAGCGCCGGTGGGCAGTTCGAAGCCGCCGGAGAAGGAGAGGAAGCCAGCGAGGGCCACCATGGTGAGGGCGGAGAAGGCGGAGCCGAAGTTGCCCCAGCCGCCGTAAATGCCTTCAGCCAGGCCGATTTCCTTGGGCGGGAACCACTCGGCCACCATGCGGATACCGATCACGAAGCCGGCGCCAACGATGGAGAGCAGCAGACGGGCCACCACGAGCTGGTTGAAGTCCTGAGCGGACGCAAACAGCAGGCAGGGAATCGCCGAGAACACCAGGATCGAGGAGTAGGTGATCCGGGGTCCGAATTTGTCCAGGAGCATGCCGATCAGCACGCGCGCCGGAATGGTGAGGGCCACGTTGCAGATGGCCACGGTGCGGATCTGACCAACGGTCAGACCCAGGTCCGCTTTCACGGTGGTGGCCAGAGGGGCCAGGTTGAACCAGACCACGAAGGTCAGGAAGAAGGCGATCCAGGTCAGGTGAAGGGTTCGGTACCTGCCCTGGAACGACCAAAGGTCGCCAAGCATTGAGGAGAAGAAATGGAACCTCGGGCTTCAAAAGGAAAGGTGCCCGGGGATGGCAAAACGGTCGAAAAGAGAGTCCGTTTGACCCGCGCAGTCAATCAATTCGCCGACCCCTTGTTTGGTCAGATTGGTTACCGATTTGTGTTTTTGTGTTGCCAAGCAAACATCAACGGGGCTGATTAATCGGATCAGGTGATCTTGTGCTGCAGCAATTTAGTAGCGGTTGCAACTTTTGTGGGTTGTGGGACTTCGCTGGTCCAGATTGTTGGTCGGCGATGTGAATCAAGGCTTGCGGGTTTGTGTGCTCAGTGGCGGAAGCAGCCGTCGCATGGGGCGTGACAAGGCCCTCTTGCCGCATCCCTCCGGTGGTGTCTGGCTCACGGCCCTGGTTGACCAGCTGTTGCCCCTCGGTTATCCGGTGCAGGTGTTGAGTCGTCATGCCGCCCACGCAGAGCTGCTGACCCACCGGCCCGGATGTTCCGTGGTGTTGGAGCCCCCTCCCTGGAATGGCCCCCTGAAGGCGCTGGCCCGGCTGTTGCCGTCTCGGCCTGGGGAGGCCTTGTTGGTGCTGCCGGTGGACATGCCCCGCTTGCGCACCGCCGTTGTCCAGCAGCTCATCGCAGCCTGGAATCGTGCCCCCGATCAAGCAGCGGTGGCCCATGACGGGCAACGGCTGCAGCCGCTACTGGCGGTGATCCCCTCCGGTTCACCCTTTCGCTCCTGCCTTGACCAGCAACTGCAATGCGGAGAGCTGCGATGGATGGACTGGTTGACCTGCGTTCCCCATCAGACGGTGCTCTTGCCTGCAGAAGCTTTGCTAAATGCCAACTGCCCTGCAGATCTGGCAGCGTTGGAGGGATGAGCACGTCGTTGCCGCTCGCAGATCGTCTCCACCGGCCCATCGGGGTGCTGCGGTTGTCGCTCACGGCCCGTTGCAATCTCTCCTGTCCGTACTGCTGTCCGGATGTGGAGGAGCCCCCGGGCCTGCTCACGCTTGAGCAGCAGCTGCGCGTGATTCGTGTGGCTGCGCGCCTGGGGGTACAGACGCTGCGGCTCACCGGTGGAGAGCCGTTGTTGAGCCGTCGCTTGTTGCCGTTGCTGGAGGCGGTGGCGCAGGCCCGGCGGGATTGTTCGGATCCGATGGCCGGTTTGCAGAACGTGGCGCTCACCAGCAATGGGGTGCTGTTGTCGGAACCGATGGCTCGCGCGTTGCGTGCCGCAGGGCTGGATCGCATCACCATCAGCCTGGATGCGGCGGAAGGGGAGGCAGCGGCGCGCATGGCTGGTCTCCAGGGTGGCGCCGTGGCTGGGGACCGCTTGGTGCGCCAGGTGCAGAACGGCATCGCCGCGGCCCGTGCCGCTGGTTTTAATCCCTCATGCGGCGAGCTCAAGCTCAATGCCGTGATCCAACGGGGGATCAATGACGATCAGCTGTTGCCCTTGGCCGGTTTGGCCCGGCAGCTGGGGGTGGAGCTGCGTTTGATCGAGTTCATGGATGTGGGCAACCGCAACCAGTGGTCGCTGGAGCAGGTGCTACCGGCGGCTCAGATGGTGGAGCGCATTAATGCCCGTTGGCCCCTCGAACCTCTAGGTCGCCCGCGGGGCGGGACGGCCGGGCGTTGGCGTTATGGCGATGGCGCCGGATCCATCGGTGTGATCGCCTCCATCACCGAGCCGTTCTGCGGGGATTGCAACCGATTGCGCGTCACTGCCGATGGACAGGCGTTCACCTGTTTGTTCTCCGCGGAAGGCACGGATCTCAAGCCTGCGCTGGCGTCGGAGCCTCGCCTCGAGCAGGCCATGCGCCAGCTTTGGCAGCGGCGTCAAGACCGCTACAGCGAGGAGCGTGATCCAGCGGCGGCTGCGTCAACCCATGCGGAAATGGCGTATCTGGGGGGCTGAACCGTCGTGATCGTCACCGTTTTTGCGTGATGCTCTCGGTACAACGGGGCAGCTGAAGGATCCAAGAAGATCCATCCACATGTTTGAACTGCTGGCCTACGAGCGCTTCCGCGACACCCCGTCGGTTCGTTTTTTTGACGTCACCGTGAACACCTCGAATGCGCGCGACCTGGTGATTCACAGCGGCCCTGCGGTCTCGCCTCCCAATGATCCGGAGAGCGGAGCCTGGCAGTTCTATCTGCATCCCCATCAGGAAGACAATCTGCTGGCGGCCAGTGGCGGCAGAACCTTCTTCTTGGTGAACCTGGCCTGGGAGCAGCCGTTTCACATTGTTCGGCTCGAAAGCGGTGGTGACATCCTTCGCATCCCTCCTGGCACCTTCCATCGTTCGATCTCCGATCCCGATGGTTCCGTCGTTCTGAACCAGGCGGTTCGTGAAGAAGGCGCTTCTCTGGTGCATGAATTTCGAGTCTACAACAGCGCCGAAATTCCGGCTTTGATGGCGGCCACCGACAGCTCGGCTCCGAGGCCCCAGTTGCACGGGGTGGAACCTCTGCTTCAGGCGGCCTGAACCAGGCTGGGTGAGGAGGTTGCTGTTCCGGAGGCTTCCTCCTTGATCTGAATCTGCCAATTCAGCTCACTCGTTGTTCCGGGGGGACCGCTGAAGCTGCCGCTCACGGCTGCGGTGAGTTCCGGCTTGGAGGAGGTGGCGAGCACCACATAGCGCTCGTTGGCTTCCATGCCGGCACTGGGATCAAAGCCCCGCCAGCCCGCTCCCGGCAGGTAAACCTCTGCCCAGGCATGCAGGTCGTACTCCTTCGGGGGAGGTTGCTGCAGTTGATAGCCGCTCACAAATCGGGCTGGAAGACCCACCACGCGGCAGCAGGCCACCATCAGCATGGCCAGATCACGGCAAGAGCCGATCCGCTCGCGCAGGGTTCGGCCCGCAGGCCAGGCGGGGCCCACATGGCGTTGGGTGTATTTTACCCGCTCCTGAATCAGCTCAATCAGTTGCTTCAGAAAAGCCAGGGTCTGCTGGTTGCTGCCCATCAGGGCTTCCTGGGTGAGGTCGATGGCCGCGGGTTCGTGCTGGCCGTTGGGCAACCAGCCCTCCAGGGCCCCTTGGAGATCGCTGTTGAGCTGGCCGCGTGGGTAGGGCAGGGGTGGTTCCAGTCCGTTGAAGCAGCTCTCCAGCGGCGGTGCCGGCCGGGTCTCCACCAGGCTGCGGGCCTCAAAGACCAGTTCATCGGTGTTGCCGAGAAAGCGGAGCCGTTGGATTTCGTCGCCGCTGGCGGCCACCAGCTCCCGACGTTGCTCTGGTTCTGGCAGCACGCTGAGCTGATGCTCCAGCAGGGTCTGGAACCCCTGCCCCCGAGGCCTCAGACACAGGCGATGTTCCCCCAAGAAAACCGGGGCGTCATACCGATACGTCAGGCGGTGAACGATGAGAGCGCGCATGCGGGATCGGTGGGGGTGGAACGGAGGTCGGCGCTGGTGAAGTAGCGGGTCTGGATCAGGCTGTGGAGTTGGTTGAGGTCCTGCTGAAGCTGGTCAATGGCTTCGTGCAGACCGGCTTCGATCAGGTTGTCGATCCGCACATAACTCCAGCGGGCCAGGAGCTGTCCGCGCAAGCAGTCGAGGTCATCCGGCGTGTCTTGGCTCGGGTGCTGCTGGATCTGTTGCAAGGTGTCGCTGATGCCCTGGAGGCAGTACCGCACCGACCGAGGAAAGCTGGGATCCAGCAGCAAAAAGCGGGCCACGGATGCCGGGCTGATCGCTTGCTGCACGCTCTGGCGGTACATCTGATAAGCGCCTGCCGTGCGCAGCAGGGTGATCCACTGCAGTTCGTCCAGCACGCCGCCCACCTCCTCAGGGGAGGGCAGCAGCAGGAAGTATTTGACGTCGAGGATGCGCGAGGTTTTGTCGGCGCGTTCGATCAGACGTCCCAGCTGACTGAACAGCCAGCTCAGATCACGGCTCAGGGTGGTGTCGGTGATCCCGTACACGAGCTGGCAGCCACGGCGGATGATCCGCAGTTGTTCCTGCACTGGTTCGCGCCAGATGTGTTCATCGTCTTGAAGGCTCCAGTGCAGATCATTGATCTGCTCCCACATTTCTGTGGTGATCACATCCCTGATCTGCCTTGCGTTCTCCCGGGCCACCGCAATGCAGCTCACGATGCTGTTGGGATTGCTGCGGTCCCGCAGCAGGAATTGCACCACCTGTTTGGGCGTGGCATCGGGATAGGCCGTATCGAAGCGGTGGCGATCCCCCGTCACCTCCACCAGCGGCAGCCATGGTTCGGCGCTGCCCGGAGGGCAGTCCAGCGCCATCGATTCACTCACTTCCAGAAAGCGCGAGATGTTTTCGGCACGTTCCAGATAGCGGTTGATCCAGTAGAGCGAATCGGCAACGCGGCTCAACACGGCACAGCCTCCTGGGGCTGCGGTGCCGCCATCCGTTGGTCGTCGACGATCCAGGTGTCCTTGCATCCGCCCCCCTGGGACGAATTCACCACCAGTGAGCCGCGCTTGAGGGCAACGCGCGTCAGCCCCCCTGGGCTCACCCAGTTGCTTGCGCCCCGCAGCACGTAGGGGCGCAGATCCACGTGGCAGGGGTAGAGCTCACCGTCACTGAGGGACGGCACGGTGGAGAGCTGCAGCGTGGGCTGCGCGATGAAGTTGCGGGGATTCGCACGGATCTTCGTGTCGAAGTCCGCCAGCTCCGAACGGCTGGCCTGGGGGCCGATCAGCATTCCGTAGCCCCCGGCTTCCGCCACCGACTTCACCACGAGTTGCTCGAGGTGTTCGAGCACGTAGCGCTGATCATCCGGCCGGGAACAGAGGTAGGTGGGAACGTTCTCGATGATCGGCTCCTCATCGAGGTAGTAGCGGATCATCGCCGGCACGTGGGCGTAGATCAGTTTGTCGTCGGCGACGCCGGTGCCAGGGGCATTGGCGATAGCGACCCGTCCTTGCCGCAGCACGTCGATCAGGCCCGGCACCCCCAGCATCGAGTCCTGGCGGAACACGGTGGGATCGAGAAAATCGTCGTCGATCCGTCGGTAGATCACATCCACGGGTTTGAGGCCGTTGGTGCTGCGCATCCACATCCGGCCGTCTT
This sequence comes from Synechococcus sp. A15-44, assembly GCF_014280115.1. Taxonomy (NCBI): domain Bacteria; kingdom Bacillati; phylum Cyanobacteriota; class Cyanophyceae; order Synechococcales; family Synechococcaceae; genus Synechococcus; species Synechococcus sp. A15-44. The sequence goes on along the minus strand of NZ_CP047938.1, from coordinate 2,555,603 downwards.
CGCACACCAGGTCGCGTCCCTCCACCAGAGGAATGCCCAACTGCTGGGCGAGATAGCTGTGCTCGAAATAGGCGCTGTTGAACACCCCGGGCGTCAGGATCGCCACGCGGGGGCTGTCACTCCAGGGAGCCAGGTCCTGAAGGGTGCGCAGCAGATGGGAGGGATAGTCGTCGATCGGTTGAACGGCACGGCCCTCGAACAGGCCAGGGAACAACCGTTTCATCACCCGACGGTTCTCGAGGAAGTAGGCCACCCCCGACGGACAGCGCAGGTTGTCTTCCAGGACCCGCCATGTGCCCTCGCCGTCGCGGATCAGGTCGAGCCCGGAGATGTGGCACCAGCGGTTGAGGGGCAGGCTGATGCCCTGCATCTGAGGTCGCCAGCCGGAGGAACTTTCCACGTCTTCCCGTGGGATCACACCGTCGTTGAGAATCTGCTGGGGGCCATAGATGTCGGCGAGGAAGCAGTCGATGGCTTCCAGGCGTTGCAGCAGTCCCCGCTCCAGGGTGATCCAGTCGCTGCGGCCAATCAGGCGGGGCAAGGGATCGAAGGGGAGAATCCGTTCGCTGCCTTTGAGGCCGGAATCGTTGAGGCGGAAGGTGGCGCCGAGGCGACGCAGCAGCTGACTGGCCGAGGCGTGGCTGCGATTGAGCTCGGGCAATCCCATCTGCCCCAGTGATGTGAGCAGCGTGGCCAGATCGTCGCGCGGCCTTGCCGTTTCACTGCAGAAATATTCGTCGAAGCCGACCGTGGGTTTGTAGTCGGTAAACATCCCGATGGAATGAGGGGAAGGCATCCAACGCGTCGGCCGATCCCCCTTCGGGTTGCAGTTGCTACACATTCCGCAATTTCATGCGACCGGGTGCTGATCGCCTGCTGTTTGGGTATCCGAAGGCACCTGAATGGAGGGCGACAGCCCGGCTTGGGAAGCCTTTTTGCTTACCTGTTTCTTGAGTTCAAAGGGGCTGGGCCTTGGATGAATTGCTCTGGGCGCGACTGATCTTTGCCCTCGGTGCCGTTGTGACCGCGGCGACGGTGGTGATGATTCTGCGCGGACATTTGTATTGGAACCGCAGGGGGTCGACGGATGTCCGCTGACTCGGTTCCCTTCCTTCAGCCCGGGATCGCCTGGGCGTTGGTGGTGCTGTTCTCCGTTCTCTGGGTGGCGCTCGGGATTGCCTGGGGCCGGCGCGGTCAAGGCAATGCCGACGACTACATGCTGGCGGGGCGCAACATCGGGCTGGCCCTGAGCACGGCCACGTTGATGGCCTCCTGGGTCACCGGCAACACCACCCTGCTCGCCCCTGAATTCGGCTACAAAACCGGCCTTTGGGGCATGTTCAGCTATGCCCTGGCCGGGCTTGGTCTGATCCTGTTCGCCCCCCTGGCCTCGCGGATCAAGCAGTTGATGCCCAACGGGCGCACCAGCGGCGATTTCATTCGTCTGCGCTACGGGCGTCTGGCCTGGTGGGTGTTCATGCTGATCACCGCGATCTACACCCTGGGCTTTCTGATGACCCAGGCGATGGGTGCTGGCCTGCTGTTGCAGGCTCTTTCAGGCTTCAACTACCACGTGGGGATGGTGGTGGTGATTGGTGTCGCCACGCTTTACACCCTGTTCGGTGGAATGCGGGCTGTGATCGGCACCGATTTCATTCAGTCCCTGTTGATCATGGTGCTGCTGGCGGTGGTGGCGGTGCTCGCCTTCCGTCAATTTCCGATGCCCGAGGTGCATGCCGCGTTGCTGGCCCGGCATCCCGATCGGCTTGATCTGCTGCTGCCGGCGGGTTTGTTGATCGCCTGGAATTCCGCCCTGTTTTCGATGGGCGAGGTGTTTCACAACAACATCTGGTGGTCCCGGGTTTTCGCGAGCCGGCGCTCGGTGGTGATGACCTCCTTCGTGTTGGGGGGAATCGCCTGGATGAGCGTGCCGATGGTGACGGGCTCCATCGGCCTGGTCGCCCTGGCCCGTGAGTTGCCCATCGAGCAGGTGAACATGGTGTTCCCTGTGATGGCAGCCGATCTGCTCGGTGCCGGCGGCGCGGCTCTGGTGTTTGTGGTGGTGTTCGCCTCGCTCACCTCCACCCTGGATTCGCTGTTGGCCTCCACCGCCGATCTGCTGGCAGAGGATGTGTACTTCCGCCTGTTGCGCCCCCAGGCCAGCGACCTGCAGCTCAAGCAGGCGGCGCGGTTGATGGTGGTGGGACTGGCTGTCGTCACCCTGGCGCTGTCCTGGCCGCGGCTGGATTCGCTGGCGTCGGTGCTGTTCTTCACCGGTGCCTTGGTGGCTTCCACGGTTTGGCCTGTGGCGTGTGGCCTCTACTGGCGCACGGCCAACCGCACCGCTGCCATTGCGGCCATGTTGGCCGGCAGTGTTGTGGGCCTGCTCGCCTACGTGTTGATCGCGCCCTATTGCGCTGCTGTGTTTTCGGCGGCCGTTTCGGCGGTTGTGATGCTGCTTGGCAGTCGGTTCTGGCCGGAACGCTTCGACTTCACCTTGCTGCAGGAGGAGGGATGATCCAAATGGTTCCTTTGATGGCGGGCCTCGTTGGTCTGTCGGGCTTTCAGGCTCTGCTGGTGGCCAGTCAGTTCGCCCTGGTGCTGTCGGTGCTCGTGCTGCTGCTGATCTGGTGGGTGGAGTGGCGCAATGGCCGGGTTTGGTGAAGTAATTCGAACTTCTCGGCAATTGTGTAGCTATTGCCACCGTTTTTCTTCCGCTTTCGAAAGAAGCCGCGTGATTTCTTGAAGATGGCCCCCCCGTTGTTGCAGGGTGTTGAAAGTTACAAGTGGTGCCGGTTGTTGACCTTCCGGCTCTGTTGCGAGGAGAGGTTTGATGCTCGACGTCAAAACAGCCACGCTGGAACTGGATGACGAGCCGATGCGCTTTGCGCCCATCGGGCCAGACGTTTACGGACGCACGCAGCCAGAAACCCTCCTAACGACGATTGAGGAAGACGCTGAGCCGCTCAAGGATTTAGTGGATCAGCATGTGGTGTCGATCCAGCCGTTTCAGCCCGAGACCCTGTTGCAGCTGTTTCGTTTGGCGGCCAAATACGAAAGCAATCCTGGTCGCTACATCACTCACAGCGTTCCGCTGAAGGGAAAGATTCTGATCAATGCTTTCTACGAGCCCAGTACGCGCACGCGTCTGTCCTTTGACAGTGCCTGGCATCGCCTCGGGGGCAGCTCGATCAACATCACCGACCGTGCTTCCACTGGCATCGCCAAGGGCGAGTCTCTGGAAGATGTCGCCCACATGTTCAACAACTACGGCGATTGCGTGGTGCTGCGGGATAGCGATCCCGGCGCTGTTTATGCGATGTCCAGCACGTTGCGGATTCCGATCATCAACGCTGGCAATGGCATCGATGAGCATCCAACCCAGGCGATGGCGGACCTCTTCACCATCCTCAAATGGCGACCGTCGCTGGCGGAACCCGAGGTGGCAGCGAACCAACGCATTCGGATTGGGGTGATCGGTGTGCCAGCGCGGATGCGCACCGTGCGCTCGTTGCTGCGGATCCTGGCCAAGTTTCCCCACATTGTGGATGAGGTGGTGGTGATCCACTCAGCGGAGGCTGACCCCGAGGAATCCCTGTTCGATCCGGGGCAAAAGGAGGAGTTGCTGGAGGCCGGATTGCGGCTCCGCTGCAGCACCGATCTGATTCAGGAATTGCCCCACCTGGATGTCACCTACATCAATGCCATTGCCTGGGTGGGCGACAGCTTTGAGGTGCATGGCGATCAATTCCGTCTCACCAAGGATTTGCCCTACAAAGCAGAATCGATCGTGCTTCACCCGCTGGCGCGGGGGGCGGAACTGAGCACCTGCATGGATGACACGCCCCACAACTGGTATTTCAGCCAGGCCAGGGGAGCTGTGTTCCTGCGGATGGCCCTGCTCACCTGCATGGTGGATCGGGCCGAACGCGTGATGGATGTGATCTGAGGTGAGCTGATGTGTGGAATTGGTGGTGTCTTCAACGCAGACCGTCAACAGACGGTGGATCGCCAGCTGCTGGTCAACATGGCGGCGATTCAGGCCCATCGCGGGCCCGATGGTTTCGGCGTTGAGGTGATCGATCAGGCCGGCGTTGGCTTCTGCCATGCGCGCCTTTCGATCATTGACCTGAATGAGTCACGGGCCCGGCAGCCCTTCCTCACCGATGACGGGGAGGTGCTGATGGCCCACAACGGTGAGTTCTACGACTTCCAGCGAATCCGGGCTGACCTCACCGCCCAGGGGGTGCGATTCAGCAGCAAGAGCGATTCCGAGATCCTGCTGCGGCTGTATCAACGCCAGGGCTTGGAGGAGACCTTGCCCTTGTTGCGCGGTGAGTTTGCCTTCGCCTTGTTTGATCGGTCCGAAGACTGCCTCTACCTGGTGCGGGATCGCTTCGGCATCAAACCGCAGTACTGGGCGATGACGCCTGAGGGTCTGGTGTTCGGTTCCGAATTGAAGGTGCTGTTCGCCCATCCGGCGGTGGAGCGACGTTTCACTTCGGAGGGTCTGTTTCACCAGTTGATGCAGACCATGGTTCCCGGCACCACCGCCTTCGCCGGGGTGCATCAGGTGAAGCCCGGCCATGTGCTGAAGGTGCAACGGGTGAATGGGCATCTGGAGGTGTCGGAGTCCACCTACTGGGACGTCGACTTTCCGCGCAAGGACGAGCGGGACCCCAAGCGAACCGAAGCTGACCACATCGCTGCCGTTCGTGAGGCTTTGCTGGAGGCCGTTGAACTGCGCATGGTGGCTGACGTGCCGGTGGGTTGTTATCTCTCCGGCGGCATCGACAGCTGTTCGATCCTTGGTTTGGCGTCAGCCGTGAGCCAGGCACCGGTGAAGGCGTTCACCATCGGGTTTGACGACGCCCGTTATGACGAGTCGCCGATTGCCCGGGAGATGGCTGAGGCCACAGGCGCTGAGCAGGATCTGATGCGTCTCTCGGGCCAGGAGCTCTATGGCCACATGGAACGCACCATTTGGCATGCGGAGCGAACGATCTACAACACCCTGGCGGTGGCCAAGTTCTTGATGAGCCGCCACGTCAACGACGTGGATTACAAGGTCGTGATGACCGGTGAAGGCTCAGATGAGCTGTTCGGTGGCTATCCCGCCTTCCGCCGCGACATGTTCCTCCACGGTCTCGATGACCTGCCGCAGGAGGAGCGCGCCAGCTGGGAAAGCCTGTTGCAGCAGTCCAATGCCCTGGTGAAAGGGGCGATGCTGGCTGAAAACCAGGTGGATGACCCCGATCTTGATGCGGTGGTTGGCTTCACCCCCAGTTGCCTGCAGCCCTGGCTGGCCTGTGCGCCCTTGGTGCCGGAGCTTCTGGCGGAATCCCATGCCGCAGCCCTGAAGGATTACTCCCCGGGCAAGGCGATTGCCGAGCAACTGGATGCGGATCAACTGGACGGGCGCCATGCCCTGGACAAGGCCCAGTACGTCTGGATCAAGACCATGCTGGAGGGCCAGATCCTCACCTGGGGCGGCGATCGGGTCGACATGGCCAATTCCATGGAAGCGCGACCCGCCTTCCTCGATCACCATCTGGCCGCGGTGGCGGTTCAGGTGCCGCCTGAGCTGCGGATCAAGGGGAAAACTGAGAAATACGTGCTGCGGGAAGCCATGGCCGGCCTGTTGCCGGAGGTGTTGTACCGGCGTGAGAAGTTCGCCTTCATGGCCCCGCCAGCCCACACGGAGCCCGAGAAGTGGGAGCAGATGAAGCAGCTCGCCGACGACTACCTCAGCGATGAGGCGATCGATGCCGCTGGTTTGTTGAGCAAGGCCGGCGTGCGTGCCTTGTTTGCGCGTCACGAGGATCCGGCCACCACCGATGCGGAGCGTGTACAGATGGATGCGGTGATCAATCATCTGCTGGGTGTGCAGATGCTGCACCGCATGTTTGTGGCGGAAGACGTGCCAGCCCTGGCCCGGCGTGAGGCAGACCGCCTGGGTTGGCGGGTGCTGATGCCCGTTTGAATTCTTTGGTCAGGATTAAATCGTTGCGCTAGCTACAGGCCGATCGGCCCTTTCAGGTGAAGGTGTTAATCCCTTTGAACTGAAGGTCACGGCATTGCCAGCGCTCATTACGGCTTCTCCGACCACCCCTGCATCAAGGGTCGAGCCAGCCAAGATTGCTGCGCGACCAAACCGTGATCGTTTGGTTGAAACAATTGAACAGCTGGCCAGCATTGGCGCCAAGCCCGATGGCAGCATCTGTCGACGCGGGTTCTCGCCGGAGGATGTGCAAGGGCGCGAGTTGCTGGCCCACTGGATGAAGCAGCTCGGCATGCAGGTGCGTGTTGATGCCGCTGGCAACTTGATCGGACGCCTTGAAGGCTTGGATCCCCACCGTCCGGCCCTGGTGACCGGGTCGCACCTCGACACGGTTCCCACCGGTGGTCGTTTTGACGGTGCTCTGGGGGTGTTGGCCGGCCTGGAGGCCTGCCGCGCTCTACAGGATCAGGGTTTGCGGCTGCGGCATGGTATCGAGTTGATCGCCTTTGCCGACGAGGAGTCGACCATGGTGGGTTGCAAGGGCTTGGCGGGCACGGCCTCCGCTGACCCGGAGAGTTACGCCACCAGCAACGGCCAGCCGATTCAGGACAACCTGGCGCGCCTCGGGGGGGATTGGCCGTCTTTGGCGTCAGCCCGCCGCTCCGATGAGGCCTACGCCGCTTTCCTGGAGTTGCATGTTGAGCAGGGTGGTGTTCTCGAGCAACGCGGTGATGCCATCGGTGTTGTTGAGGGTGTTGTGGGTCAGCGTCGCTTCAGCATCAACGTGCAGGGCCAGGCCAACCACGCCGGCACCACACCGATGGAGCTGCGACAGGACGCTCTTGTGGCGGCTTCACGCATTGTTCTTGCCGTCGAGGCCATGGCCTCCCGCCATCCAGGGGATCCGGTGGCGACGGTGGGTCGACTGGAGGTTTGGCCCAATGCCGCCAATGTTGTTCCCGGCGCTGTCACTCTGACCGTTGACCTCAGGGATGTGGATCCGACCGTGCTCGATCAGTTGGTGGAGGAGTTGATGCAGCAGCTGGAACGCATCGGTGCTGAAACGGGCTGCCCAATTGCGGTGGATCCCCAGTTCAGTGTTGATCCCACCCCTGCTGATGTCGTGGTGATGGCCACGATTGCGGAGGCCGCGGCCGATCTCGGCCTGTCCCACAGCCATCTCCCCAGCCGAGCCAGTCACGATGCGCAGGAGGTCGGCCGCCGTTGGCCGATGGGCATGATTTTTGTGCCCAGTCGGGGTGGTCTGAGTCATTCCGCTGCAGAGTTCACCAGCGATGAGCAGTGCTGGGCGGGAACTGCGGTGCTGCTGGAAACCTTGCAGCGGCTCGACCGTCAGCTGCCGTGACCTTTTCAATCCTGGCTCGGGACCCCAGCAACGGTCGCTTTGGCGTGGCCGTTGCCACCTGTCATCTGGCTGTTGGATCCACCGTGCCCCACATCCGCGCCGGGGTTGGTGCCGTCGCCACCCAGGCCCACACCAATCCGTATCTGGGGATTTGTGGTCTTGAGCGCCTGGAGCAGAGTTCGGATGCCGAGAGCGTTCTGGCCAGCTTGCTGGCGGATGATCAGCACCGTGACCGGCGTCAGTTTCACCTGATTGATCTGGACGGTCGCACGGCCTGTTGGACGGGACAGGATTGCGGCCCTTGGGCAGGTCATCGCCATCAGCGTGATCTGTCTGTTGCCGGCAATTGCTTGGTGGATGAAGGGGTGTTGGCAGCCATGGAGCAGGCCTTTCTCACCAGCGACCCCAGCTTGAAACTGGGTCGCCGCCTGATGATGGCTCTGCAGGCTGGGGAAGCGGCCGGCGGTGACCATCGTTCTCCCTTCTGCACGTCAGCGGCGGTGCAGGTGAGCGGTGAAGCGGCTTTTCCGCTGTTGGATCTTCGCGTTGATTTTCACGAGCGCGCCGTGGAGCAGTTGATGGAGGTGTATGAGCGCAGTCAGGCCCTCTGGGCCCAGGAGTGGAGGGATGAACTGTCGGAGTTGCCGATGCTCAACCGCTTGGTGGCTTGAGCATTCACCGTCATTCACGCCATTAAAAAAGCCCTGCACACGACTGTGTTGCAGGGCTTTTTTAATTCCAGGGGGTTCAGCTGGGGACGGAAGCTTCCCACTCCACATTCAATCCAGCTTCGCGGGCATCACTGATCAGATCGTCGATGCAATCCATGCCGAAAGCGGCTTGTCCCGACAGCAGGGCATCCCAGTCTTGAGCTGGAAAGTGCGTTTGCAGCCAGAACACACCGTGCACGCTGGAGGGATTCACCTGCACGAGACCTTGGTCGAGGCGAGTAGTGATGAGATCCAACGTCGTTGCTGAAGCTGGATCTATTACGCCTCAATCCTCAGGATTGGAATGTTCGAGTTGCTACGGATCGAGAAGTTGGCCTAGCGCGTGTAGCGCACGCCCCGGTAAATCAGCTGCACCGGAGTGCGGTGGTTGTTGATCTGGCGGGCTTGGTACACGTTGCGGCGGTACACAAGCTGAACGCCAGGATTGCCCTCGGTGGCGTTGCTTTGCTGGTACTGATGCCCGCGATAGAGAAGGGTGGTCATTGGATGGTCCTCGAAGCAAGCTCAGGTCCCCGTTCCATGGCCTGAGGCGAACTGCGCTTCGCGCGATGCGAAGTGAACGATCGGTAGCTGTTGCTACAGAAGTATTCAAGCTCCTGCAAATCCCGAAGTGGTGTTCAGGGTGATACCTCTTCAGAAAAGTTTTTGGTTTTGTTTATTTTTGTCCGTAGGAATTAGTGGGTCTGGCTGATCTCAATCAGTTGATTGAGCACAGCATTGAAGAAGTTTCGGCCTTGTTCTTGGAGCGTTGTGCCCAGCCTGCGCCAGTCCCAGCGCAGGCGATCGGGCCCTTCAGCTCCAAGGGCGTTCACCACGTAGTCGTGGTCGTTGGCGATCCAGCGTTCCAGCGCATCGCCGTCGATCTCGAGGTGGCATTGCAGGCCAATGGCGTGGGCTCCGATCCGAAACACCTGTTCGGCGCAGTGCAGTGAAGAACCCAGCAGGGTTGCATCAGCCGGGAGGTGGATCCGATCGCCATGCCAGTGCAGCACCAGGCTGCTGCTTGGTTGCCCTTTGAGCAAAGCCTCATCGCTTGGATCCGCGACCCAGTGGATCGCGCCGAGGCCCAATTCCTTCAGCTGCTGTGGTGGTGCTCCCACCTGCAGCGGTTGCACGCTGCCCCCTGCAGCCACAGCCAGGAGCTGTGCCCCCAGGCAGATGCCCAGCACCGGTCGGCGTTGCTGGTGCCAGCCCCTCAGCCAGTCCAGTTCCTGACGCAACCAGTCCATGCCCGGTTGGTTGCGATCGTTCACGCTCATCGGACCACCGAGCACAAGGGCGATGCTGTTGGCACACGCCCTGGGGTCCGGCAGTGGGTCGCCCCGGTCGGGCCTCAGGATCTTGAGTGTCAGGCCCCGCTGCCGCGCCAGTTCTCCCACCAGTGCGGCGTCTTCGTGGTCCACGTGTTGGACCACCAGCAGCGTGGGGCTCAAAGCAGCAAATAGCGCTGGGCGAGGGGCAGCACCTCGGCGGGCTCACAGGTGAGCAGTTCACCGTCGGCGAACACCTCATAGGTCTGCGGGTCCACACTCACCTTGGGCAGCGCTGAATTCAGCTTGAGGGAGCTCTTGCCCACGCTGCGGGTCTCCTTCACCGCCATGCAGGTGCGCTCCAAGCCGAGCTGGCGTTGGATGTCGGCATCCATCGCCGCTTCGCTCACGAAGGTGAGACAGCTGGGGGCGAGGGCTTTGCCGAAGGCGCCGAACATCGGTCGGCCGTGCACCGGGCCAGGGGTGGGAATCGAGGCGTTGGCGTCGCCCATTTGGGCCCAGACGATCGAACCGCCCTTCACCACCAGTTCCGGGCGAATGCCGAAGAAGCCCGGCTTCCATAGCACGAGATCGGCGAGCTTGCCGGTTTCGATCGACCCCACGTCGCTGCTGATGCCGTGGGCCAACGCTGGGTTGATCGTCACCTTGGCGATGTAGCGCTTGAGGCGGTGGTTGTCGTTGCGAGCGGAGTCTTCCGGCAATGCACCGCGCTGCACCTTCATCTTGTGGGCGGTCTGGAAGGTGCGGGTGATCACCTCGCCCACGCGGCCCATGGCCTGGGAGTCGCTGGCGATGATCGAGAAGGCGCCGAGGTCGTGAAGGATGTCTTCGGCGGCGATGGTTTCGCGCCGTATCCGTGATTCGGCGAAGGCCACGTCCTCGGGGATCTTCGGGTCGAGGTGGTGGCACACCATCAGCATGTCGAGGTGCTCCTCGAGCGTGTTGCGGGTGTAGGGCCGGGTGGGATTGGTGCTGCTGGGCAGCACGTTGGCCTCGCCGCAGATCTTGATGATGTCTGGGGCATGGCCGCCGCCGGCGCCTTCGGTGTGGAAGGTGTGGATGGTGCGCCCTTTGATCGCAGCGATCGTGTCCTCCACGAAGCCGGCTTCGTTCAGGGTGTCGGTGTGGATGCACACCTGCACATCCATCCGATCGGCCACCGACAGGCAGGCATCGATGGTGGCGGGTGTGGTGCCCCAGTCTTCGTGCAGCTTCAGGCCGCAGGCGCCGGCGCGCACCTGTTCTTCCAGGGCTTCCGGGGTGCTGGCGTTGCCCTTGCCGAAAAAGCCCAGGTTCACCGGCAGGCCTTCGGCGGCCTGGAGCATCCGCGCGATGTGGAAGGCGCCGGGGGTGCAGGTGGTGGCGTTGGTGCCGGTGGCCGGTCCGGTGCCGCCGCCCATCAGGGTGGTGACGCCGCTGGCCAGGGCCGTTTCGATCTGCTGGGGGCAGATGAAGTGGATGTGGGTGTCGATGCCACCGGCCGTGAGGATGTGGCCCTCCCCGGCGATGGCTTCCGTGCCGGGGCCAACCACAATCGTCACCCCTTCCTGGGTGTCGGGGTTGCCGGCTTTGCCGATGCCCACGATCCGGCCGTCCTTGAGGCCGACATCCGCTTTCACGATGCCCCACCAGTCGAGGATCAGGGCATTGGTGATCACCGTGTCGACGGCGCCCTCGGCTCGGGATGTCTGGGACTGGCCCATGCCGTCGCGGATCACCTTGCCGCCGCCGAACTTCACCTCATCGCCGTAGACGGTGTAGTCCTTTTCGACTTCCAGGATCAGATCGGTGTCGGCCAGGCGAACTCTGTCGCCGGTAGTGGGTCCGTAGGTATCGGCGTAGGCCTGGCGGGAGATGCGGTAGGGCATGGGTCAGGCGTCGAGGGGTCCGTTGATCTGGCCGTTGAAGCCGATGACGCGTCGCGCCCCGGCGAAGGGAATCAGGTTCACGTCGCGGCTGTCGCCGGGTTCGAAGCGGATGGCGGTGCCGGCGGGGATGTCGAGTCGTTGACCGCGGGCTGCGGCCCGGTCGAACTGCAGGGCCGCGTTGGCTTCGGCGAAATGGAAATGGGAGCCCACCTGCACCGGCCGGTCGCCGCTGTTGGAGACGCTCACCGTGGTGACAGGTCGGCCTGCATTCAGCTCCAGTTCACCAGGTTCGGGAAGCAGTTCGCCTGGAATGAGAGGTGCCATGGGTTCTGCCTCAGCGAATCGGGTCGTGCAGGGTGACGAGCTTGGTGCCATCGGGGAAGACGGCCTCGATCTGCACCTCATGGACGAGCTCGGGCACGCCCTCCATCACCTGGTCCTGACGCAGCCAGGTGGTGCCTTCCTGCATCAGCTCCGCCACGCTCTTTCCATCACGGGCGCCTTCGAGCACCAGAAAGCTGAGCCAGGCCACCGCTTCGGGGTGGTTGAGCTTGAGGCCGCGGTTCAAGCGCCGCTCGGCCAGCAGTGCTGCGGTCACGATCAGGAGCTTGTCCTTTTCCTGGGGACTGAGATGCATGGCGAAGCTCGGTCTTCTTCAGTGTGTCTCCGCTGCGGTCTCCAAAGCGTTCACGGTGGACGTTTGTCGGCGCAGAGGCTGTTCCTGCAGGGGCCAGACCCTGGGGATGCGAGGCGTTGTCAGCCCCCGGAGTCTCCGCGTTCGCTCCCAGACTCGGCTGAACCAGAAGCGGGCATCACGGCTCGACTCGCCGGAATAGCGGGCGATCAGGCCCTGATTGAGGGCACCGCAGCGCATCGTGCCCGTCAGACCCTCGCGGTCGGCCCGAGCTTCCTCCAACAGCTTTGCTGTTGTTTCGGCGTCGATGGCCATCGGCGCGGCCCAAACCAGTGTTCCGAACACCGGGGCGCCCCCCATCCCATGCGGACTGTCCAGGCTGGCGCCGCCGAGCTCCACCCGATCCGCCAGCTCCCAGGTTGAGCTGCGAGCCGCGACGCGCTGAATCGTGAGGCTCGACCTCCAACGTCCCTGCTGCAGGGTTTCACCGGCGGCGGTTCGGCCCAGGCGCACGATCTCCGCACTGAGAAAGGAGGCGTCCTGGGGCAGGGTCACCGTCAGCTGCTGCTCGAACAGGGCATCGGCATACAGCACCAGTTCCTGCGGCAGCCATTCGAGATCACTGCCGCTGGCCAGCGTGCAGTGCACCTGTTGTTGGGCAGAGCAACCTTCCGGTTGCAGGTGGCTGCGGCCGATCGATCCGTAAACCTTCTGCGCCGCCACGCTGGTGATCAGGCTGCGGCTGTTGGCTTCAAGCTTGATGTCCAGGCTGAGTTGATCGCCGCCCACCAGGCCTCCGGCGGTGTGCAGCACCGGCAGCTCGCAGCGTCCGTCATCGCCGCGTTCACTGCGAAGCAGCTTGAACGGAGCTGTGCAGCCCCCCTGGTGTTTGGTGCTGCCGTTGGTGGCGTGAAACTGCAGGTCGCAGCGGCCGTGCCAGGGATCAAGACGTTGCATGGCCTCACGCTCCGCCGCCACCGGCTTCGACTCTGTAGCAATGCACACCAAAGCGCTGCTGATTGATCGGCACGCTTTCGTTGTGGACCTGGAGAGGAGGTGCTGGTGACGGATGCGGTGGTCGTGCTGGAGCAGCGCCTGCAGAGCAGCAGTGCTACGGCAACGCTTCAGTTGCCGTTAACGGCCGAAGAGCGCACGGTGCTGCGGGGCCGTCGCACCACCTCCTGCGGTCGTCCGGTGCTGCTGCAGTTGCCCCGTGTGGGATCGCTGCAGCCGGGTGATCTGCTGGGGGACCAGTCGGGTACGACCGTTGTAGAGGTGACGGCAGCGCCGGAGGCGTTGTTGCGGGTCCAGGGGGCGCATCCCCTTGAGTTGTTGCAGGCGGCCTATCACCTGGGTAATCGCCATGTCGCCCTGGAGCTGCATGAGCAGGAGCTGTTGCTGCCGGAGGACTCCGTTCTCGCCACGATGCTGGAGGGGCGTGGCTTGAAGGTCAGCCGCTGCCTGCAGTCGTTTGCCCCTGAGGGCGGTGCCTACGGAAGCCATCAGCACGGATGACTTCCCTGGCGTTGTTGCAACTGGTCAGCCCGGCCCTGCCCGTGGGTGCCTTCAGCTATTCAGAGGGCCTGGAGGTGCTGATTCAGGCGGGATCCATCGCCGATGAGCAGGCCATCCAGGCTTGGTTGGAGGCTGAACTGCAACGGGGCGCGGTGCGGCTGGAGGCCGCGGCATTGAGGCCTCTGGCGGAGGCCCTTGTGGGGTGGTCCACCCAGGCCGATGCGGCAGCCAAGGGGCGCCTGATCGATCTGGATGGTTGGCTGTTGGCCACCCGCGAGGCCGCGGAGCTGCGAGCCCAGCAGCGTCAGATGGGGATGTCGCTGCTGCAGTTGATGTCAGACATGGGTCAGGACCTGCCTGAACCGGTTGCCCTGAGTTGGCCGGCGGCCTGGGCCTGGGCCGCTGTGGGCTTGTCGGTTCCAGCGGGAGACATGGCGGAGGGGTACCTCTACGGCTGGGTTGCCAATCAGCTCAGTGCCTCGGTGCGGCTGCTGCCGTTGGGGCCCTCCCGAGCGCAGGTGCTGCAACAGCGGCTGCTGCCGCTGATTGCCTCCCAAGCGCAGCTGCTCCAGGCGGCCGATCCGCAGCAGCTCTGGAGTAGCGGTGTGGGTGCGGGCATGGCTCAGCTTGCCCATGCTGAGCTGTATTCACGCCTGTTTCGAAGCTGATGAGCAGCAAACTGCGCCTTGGGGTGGCGGGTCCTGTGGGATCCGGCAAGACCGCACTGGTGGAGGCGCTTTGTCGCCGCTTGCGCGACGAGCTGCAGCTCGCGGTGGTCACCAACGACATCTACACCCAGGAGGATGCCCAGTTCCTTACTCGTGCGGGTGCCCTGGATCCAGAGCGGATCCTTGGCGTGGAGACCGGTGGTTGCCCTCACACGGCGATCCGCGAAGACTGCTCGATCAACAGAGCCGCCGTGGCGGAGCTGGAGACGCAGTTTCCGAATCTCGATCTCGTGCTGGTTGAGAGCGGCGGCGACAACCTGGCGGCGAGCTTCAGTCCGGAACTGGTGGATCTCTGCATCTACGTGATCGACGTGGCGGCCGGCGACAAGATCCCCCGGAAAGGAGGGCCTGGCATCACCCGCTCTGACCTGTTGGTGATCAACAAGATTGACCTGGCTCCTCAGGTTGGTGCCGATCTTTCAGTGATGGAACAGGACACCCGGCGGATGCGGGGAAACCGCCCATGGTGTTTTACCAATCTCCACAGCGGTGAAGGCCTGGAGCAGGTGGTGGAGTTTTTGTTGCAACAGCTACCAAAATCATGAAAACACAAGCTTTTGGGGACAAAAGTGTTCCCGTTGTTACGTTTCAAATCCCCGCCTATAGCGATGGTCAGATTTCAGGGCGTTTCGCGCGTCCAAGCTTTTAAGTGCCCTCTCATTCCATGAGCACCCCTCTCTCCAAGCGCCTTTTCGCCGGCATGGCCGCGGCATCGCTGGGTCTTGCCGTGACCGCCTGTGGTGGCGGTGACAAAGCGTCTGCTCCTGCGACCGACTTTGACGACACCGTCACTGTTGGCATCCTGCACTCGCTGACCGGCACCATGGCCATCTCCGAGTCCACCCTGGTGGACACCGAGAAAATGGCGATCGATGAGATCAATGCCGCCGGTGGCGTTGAGGTTGACGGCAAGAAATACAAGATCGAGTACATCGTCGAGGACGGTGCTTCCGATTGGCCCACCTTCGCTGAGAAGTCCAAGAAGCTGATCGACCAGGACGCAGTGCCCGTCGTTTTCGGTGGTTGGACCTCTGCCAGCCGCAAGGCGATGCTGCCTGTGTACGAGTCGAAGAACGCTTTCCTCTACTACCCGATTCAGTACGAGGGTCAGGAGTGTTCCAACAACATCTTCTACACCGGTGCCACTCCGAACCAGCAGTCGGAGCCTGCCACCAAGTTCATGTATGAGAAGTCGCCTGCCGCTGGCAAGCCCTTCTTCCTCGTGGGTTCGGACTACGTCTTCCCCCGCACCTCCAACACCATCACCAAGGAACAGCTCAAGTCCCTGGGTGGCGAAGTGGTCGGTGAGGACTACCTGCCCCTGGGTAACACCGAGGTTGCTCCGATCATCGCCAAGATCAAGAAGGCCCTGCCCGACGGTGGTGTGATCATCAACACCCTGAACGGTGACCAGAACGTCGCCTTCTTCAAGCAGATCCAGGACGCCGGCATCACTCCTGAGAACGGCTACTACGTGATGAGCTATTCCATCGCGGAAGAGGAGATCAGCACCATCGGTTCTGAGTTCCTTGAGGGCCACTACGGCGCTTGGAACTACATGATGTCGATCGACACCCCGGCGTCCAAGAAGTTCGCTGCTGACTTCAAGGCCAAGTACGGCGAAGACCGCCAGGTCGCTGACCCCCAGGAGTCGGCTTACAACATGGTCTACCTCTGGAAGAAGGCCGTCGAGAAGGCCAACAGCTTCGACGACGACAAGGTGCGTGAGGCCCTGGTCGGCATCGAGTTCGACGCGCCCCAGGGTCCTGTGAAGGTGATGCCCAACCACCACCTGTCCCAGACCGTGCGCATCGGCCAGATCACGGCTGATGGCCAGTTCGAGATCCTCGAATCCACCGATGGTCCTGTGGCTCCTCAGGCCTGGAACCAGTTCGAGCCCAGCTCCAAGGGCTTCGCTTGCGACTGGACCGACGCCGCCAAGGGTGAGAAGTACAAGCTCTGATCCTCTGATCACAGCCTGATTGCTCTTCAGGGAGGAGCCCGGTGACGGGCTCCTCCTTTCGTCGTTTCATTGAACGCTTCGTTTCACACGTCCGTGCAACTGCTTCTCGAAAGCCTGTTCAACGGTGTTGCCATCGGCTCGGTGCTGCTGATGGCCGCCCTCGGACTGGCCATTGTCTTCGGCCTCATGGGTGTGATCAACCTCGCCCATGGCGAGCTGATCATGCTTGGGGCCTACACCACCTACGTGGTGCAGCTGATCTTCAAGCTGCCTGCGCTGCAGCAGGTTTACAACGCCTACGTGCTGGTGGCGCTTCCGCTGGCCTTCATCGTCAGCGGTGTGGTCGGCATCCTGCTGGAACGCACCGTGATTCGCCGGCTCTACGGCAATCCGCTGGAGACGTTGCTTGCGACTTGGGGGGTCAGCTTGATTCTTCAGCAGTTTGTGCGGAGTGTTCCCCTGGCCCACGCCGCCGGACTGATCCTGGCGCTGGTGCTGGGCTTTGGCCTGCCGCTGCTGCTTCCCTCCTCTCTCCTCTCGGGACCTCGAGCTCGCCTGGTGCGTGCGGGGAGTTGGGCTGTTTCAGCCCTAGGCGGTGTGCTGCTGGCCGGTGGTCTGGCCTCTCAAATCAGTCGCATCGCCCGAGCCACCTCCCGCAATGTGGATGTGACGGCACCCAAATGGATGCGCGGTGGCATCGAATTCATGGACATCACGTTTCCTGTGCCGCGCCTGGTGATCATCGTGATCACGATCGTTGCGGTGGTTGGGGTGACGTGGTTCCTCAACAAAAGTGTGTGGGGCATGCGCATTCGTGCCGTCACCCAGAACCGTTCGATGAGTGATTGTCTGGGCATTCCCACCGAAACCGTTGACGTGCTGACCTTCGGCATCGGCTCCGGTTTGGCCGGTGTGGCGGGGGTTGCTGTTTCTCTGCTGGGTTCGGTGGGCCCCAACGTGGGCGGGTCTTACATCGTGGGCTGCTTCATGGTGGTGGTGCTCGGTGGCGTCGGAAACCTGTTAGGCACCGTGCTCGCTTCCTTTGCCATTGGCCTGCTCACCGACCTGATCGGTGCTGGCCGCTTGCTGACGATCTGGCCTGACATGCCGGCTCCCCTGGCCGGTGCGGTGAATTTCTTTGCCACCACGAGCATGGCTCAGGTGATGGTGTTCGCTCTGATTGTGGTGTTCCTTCAATTCCGTCCCGCGGGTCTGTTCCCGCAAAAAGGACGCATGGTGGAGGCTTGATCTGATGTTCCAAGCCTTTCAACAACGCCGTTGGCCCTTGATCATCCTTTGGGTGGTGATCGTCGCTGCCATCGTTGCCGCACCTGCTGTTCTGCCGGTGTTTCGGCTCAATCTGTTGGGTCGCTTCCTCTCTTTGGCAATCGTTGCCCTGGGCATCGATTTGATCTGGGGCTTCACCGGTCTGCTCAGCCTTGGCCAGGGCATCTTTTTTGCCCTCGGCGGCTATGTGGCAGCCATGTATTTGCAGCTGAACAGCTCGGCTGATCTGCCCAACGGCATTCCCGAGTTCTTCAGCCTCTACGGCGTGGATCGGTTGCCCGCTTTCTGGGAGCCGTTCCATTCCCCGCTGTTCACACTGGTGGCGATCTGGCTGGTTCCAGCCGTGCTGGCCGCCGTGCTCGGCAACCTGGTGTTCCGCAATCGGATCAAGGGGGTCTACTTCTCGATCCTCACCCAGGCGGCCCTGCTTGTTTTCTTCAATTTCTTCAACGGCCAGCAGAAGCTGATCAACGGCACCAACGGCCTTAAAACCGATGTCACCCAGCTGTTCGGTCAGATGGTGGGTTCCCCTGAGATGCAGCGGGGTTTCTTCTGGTTGACCTCTGTGGTGGTGATCCTGGCCTGGCTGTTTTTGCGCTGGGTGGTGCGGGGCCGGTTTGGAGACGTGTTGATCGCCATTCGCGATGACGAACCCAGGCTGCGCTTTGCCGGTTACAACCCAACGTTGTTCAAGACGATCGTCTTCGCCATCGCTGGTGGTTTGGCCGGAATCGGTGGTGCGCTGTACACCGTTCAGTCGGGCATCGTTTCGCCGCAGTACATGACTGTTCCCTTCTCGATTGAGATGGTGATCTGGGTTGCTGTGGGCGGTCGAGGCACGCTCGTGGGAGCCATTCTTGGCGCTGTGGCCATCAACTACGCCAAGAGTTTGGTCAGCGAAGCACTGCCCCAGAGTTGGCTGTTCATCCAAGGTGGCCTGTTCATCCTTGTGGTGACGGCCTTACCAGAAGGCGTCATTGGTTGGTTCCGAGGTGATGGACCTCGCAACTGGCTCAACCGATTCGGTATCTCCCGTCGGAGTGAGACCTATCCACGTCTCGATCTTGAAGGTCAGGAAGAGGTTCAGTCATGAGTACGGCTTTATTGGAGTTGCGCCAAATCACCGTCAGTTTTGATGGCTTTTTGGCGCTCCGCGATCTCAACCTCAGCCTTCAGCCTGGGGAGCTGCGCGCCGTGATCGGCCCGAATGGTGCCGGTAAAACCACGTTCCTTGATGTGATTACTGGCAAGACCGCTCCCACAGAAGGGGACGTGGTGTTCAAGGGACGCTCTCTGGTGGGAACGCGCGAGCACCGCATCGCGCGCCTTGGCATCGGCCGCAAGTTTCAGAGTCCTCGTGTGTTCGAGAAACTCACTGTTCAGGAGAACCTGGCTCTGGCGGTCAGCCAGCCGAAGCAGCCCTGGTCATTGCTGGTGGGGGGCCTGAATGGGGAGCAGCGAGACCGTGTTCATCACTTGATGCGCATCGTTAACCTGCAGAACCGTTCCGATTGGGCTGCTGGGTCCTTGTCCCATGGGCAGAAACAGTGGCTTGAGATCGCCATGCTGGTGGGTCAGGATCCCGACCTGTTGCTGGTGGATGAGCCGGTGGCTGGGCTCACGGATGAGGAGACCGATCTGACGGCGGATCTGCTCAAGTCGTTGGCGGGGGATCACACCGTGTTGGTGATTGAGCACGACATGGAATTCATTCGGCGGCTTGAAAGTCCGGTGACGGTGCTGCACCAGGGTCATGTCCTTTGTGAGGGCACGATGGATCAGGTGCAGAGCGATCTCCGGGTGATTGAGGTTTATCTCGGCACCACTGAGGAGGAGAACGGATGACAACGCTGCTGGAAATCCGTGGTTTGAACACCTATTGCGGCGAGAGCCACATTCTTCGCGATGTGGACCTCACCGTGAAGCAAGGGGAGATGGTTTGCCTGATTGGACGCAACGGTGTGGGTAAGACCACGCTGCTCAAGTCCCTGATTGGGCTGCTGCGGCCCCGCACGGGTGAGATCGTTTTCAACGGCGATGGACTCGATCGTCAGGCGCCCCATCAACGGGCCCAGGCTGGTGTGGGCTACGTGCCGCAGGGTCGCGAGATCATCCCCCAGCTCACGGTCGAAGAGAACCTGATGCTGGGCATGGAGGCGTTGCCGGGGGGGCTGGTCCGCAATCGTCGGATTGACCCCTTCGTCTACGAACTTTTCCCGATCCTGCAGGAGTTTCTGCCCCGCAAGGGTGGAGACCTCAGCGGGGGGCAGCAACAGCAGCTCGCGATCGCTCGGGCATTGCTCGGTAAGCCGAAGCTGTTGCTGCTCGATGAGCCCACCGAGGGCATCCAGCCCAACATCGTGCAGGACATCGAGGCAGCGGTGCGTCGGATCATCGCCGAGACCGGTATCGGTGTGTTGCTGGTGGAGCAGCATCTCCACTTCGTGCGTCAAGCCGACCGTTACTACGCCATGCAGAGGGGCGGAATTGTGGCCAGTGGTCCAACCAGTGACCTCAGTCAGGCGGTGGTGGATCAGTTCCTCAGCGTCTAAGTGTTCAGTCTCAGCAGGTTGGTCAGCTGACAAGAAGGTGTGAGGCCGTTACGGGTTGAGGTGCGACCCACCAACCCAGACCTCACGCCCCATGCATAGCCATCCCAATGCCCGGCTGACACAGAAGAGCCGGCTCAGGCTCGTCAATCAACACCTCCAAGACCGTCGTCCCCTGGCTGAACTGGCTGCAGAAGCAGGGATCAGCCTCCGCTGTGCCTACAAGTGGCTGGCCCGCTACCGCTCAGGCGGTGCACCTTCTCTGGCGGATCGACGCAGTGTTCGCCGCACCCAGCGGCGGACGTTCGATCCGCAGCAACTGCAGCACGCCGTGGAGCTCCGTCATCAACGGCTGCACCTGCGCCACATCGCGAGGCTTCTAGCAGCACCTTTCTCCACCGTGGCCAGGGTGCTCAACCGCCTGGGACTGGGGCGGCTGCGGAATCTCGAGCCCAAACCATCAGTCCAGCGCTACGAGCGGGAGCATCCCGGAGACCTGATCCATATCGACGTCAAAAAGCTCGCCCGCTTTCGAAAGGTCGGCCACCGCATCACCGGCAACCGCCAGCAGTGCCGCTCTACTGGCGTCGGCTACGACCGTGTCCACGTCGCCATTGATGACGCCACACGGCTTGCTTACGTCGAGGTGCTCGCCGACGAGCAGCAGGCAACGGCCATTGGCTTTATGAGCCGAGTTTTGGCTTGGTTCAACAGTCAGGGCGTCGAGTGCAGGCAGGTCATGTCTGACAACGGCCCCGCCTATGTCTCACGCAGCTTTGCCAAGGCCTGCAAAGCCCTTGGCCTCAAGCACATCCGCACCAGGCCCTACACCCCGAGGACCAACGGCAAAGCCGAACGGTTCATCCAGACCTTGTGCCGGGAATGGGCCTACGGGATGCCGTTCCAGAACTCAGAGGAACGCAATCAGTGGCTGCCTCGCTACCTGTCGATCTATAACCGTCTCAGGAAGCACACAGCACTCGGCGACCGATCACCTCAGCAGCGGCTCAACGAGCTGCTCCGCTGATCAACGTGGTGAGACACAACATCTAAGCCTCTGTCGTTCGAGAATTCTTTTGGGTCAGTTCAGCTGGCCCAGAGGGATTCTGTCGCAGGTTCTTCATTCATGGCGTAGTCGCTTACATCGGCACGAACATGCAGCATTTGCCCCGTCATCGACATTTTCCAGATTTCCAGGCGCGCATCTTTTGGCGCTTCGAACCAGAACACCTCCGTGGGCATCACGACCTTCTCCCGATAGAAGTGGTCTGTGCCGATGCATTTCACGATCACCATGCGGCTGGTGTCGTTTTGGTAAATACACTCAATCATGTTTAGCATCTGGAATGATGCCAATCTCTTGCTTTTCAGGCAAGGAAGATGTTGGATTGGTCACCGAATCGGCACGCCTTTAGATTTGATGCAGATGAGCTGATACAAAGCTGATCTTTTTTGTAGTCATCATCACACTTTTGACCCGGCTCCTCTTGGGCGTGCGTCGTTCAGGGTTTGAGTGGCCGCGCATAGGGGGTCTTTCGTTTCATTCGAAACAAATCTTTTTCGCCGCTGTTTGCATGATTAATTCGTCGATGTAGAGGATGACGCGATGGAAGAAACGATTGGTTTGAGTGTTACTCAGCAGTTTGAGGTTGAGCGGATGAATCGGGCGATTGAATCAACCCTCGATCCACAGCAATTGCAAGTGTTGGCCAAGCAATTGCTTCAGGCCTGGCATTCCCAGCGGGCTGCAACAGCTTGGGTGACGCGGCAGCGTGAGCAGTTGGGCTAAAGATCCCCTTCGCTTCGTTCTACGCAGCCAGCTCAGAGGCCAAGGGTTCAGGGTTGTGGTTCGGCCGTTTCAGTGAAGTCCGGTCCGCTTGTCCTGCTGCGGCCAGATCAGCCTGCAGGGCTGAATTGCAACTGCGCAGTCTCGACCAGCTGGGCAGTTGATGGGCGATGGGTGCCTGCATCTGTTTGGCCAGGCCGGGGCGCAGGAGGCCCGCAAAGTTCTGAACAGCCAGTTCTTCGCCATGGCGGTCGTAGGGCAGTCGGTTGATCGCCGAATCAAGGCCGAACTGCCGCACGCGATCTTCGCCCACCCTCCGGTACAGCACTTCCAATGTTGGCAGTTGATCCATCGACATCACACAGCCCTCGTGTTCCATCAGGCCGCGCAACACCGTGCCGAAAATTTCGCCCGCCATGCGCTGCAGGCCCTCGCTGGGTTGCTGGCCCAGCTCCTTGTGTTTGTGGTCGAACAACCCCAGGTCAACTTGGGCGATTCGGCTGGAGGCCACATGGCGATACACCTCAGACAGCAGGCCCACCTCCAGTCCCCAGTCCGATGGGATGCGCAGATTCATCGCCAGATCGGTGGTGAAGGCGAATTCACCCGCCAGGGGATAGCGGAAGGATTGCAGGTACGACAGGTAGGGCAGAGGCCCGAAAATCTGCTCCAGGCTGGCCAGCAATGGGCCAACAAACAGACGGGTGGCTCGGCCTTGAAGCGCCTGGGTTTCAAGGGAGAGGCGGCTGTAGAAGGCCTTGACGTAGGCAATGCCGTGGGATCGATCCAGCAGGGGACGCAGCATGCGCTCTGGATACGCCGATCCGAAGGTTCTGATGTCGGCATCGAACAGGCCAACCACTTCAGCGTCCTGGCATGCCACGCCGAGTCCCTGCCAGACGGCCCAGCCTTTGCCGGGTGGTCCGGTCACGTCGAGCCCCAGTTCGCCGACGGATTCGAGCAACTCGCGCACTGCAGGGCCATTGGTCCAGTGCACGCGAACGGGGAAGGGCATCCCCTCGAAAAATTGTTCGGCCGCTTTGACGTCTTCAGCGCTGTTGGCGGCCAAGGCCACCACCAGCTCGTTGAGCCCTTGCAGGCCTGAAAGTGTGTCGCGGATCAGCCCCAGGGCTGGGCGGCTGAATTCCTCCATCAGGCAGGGGATCAGCAGGGTGGTGGGTCGCTGACTCAGCTCCTGGTTGAAGGCAGCTGCATCGAGATTGCCCAAGCTGTAGTCATGAACAGTGCTGATCAGCCCCTGCTGAAAGTCCATGTGGTGTTCGATGCAACAACAGTGGTGAGAGTCCTGCCCCATACCTGAACGGTGTTGAGGAGGAAAGCGATGCAGCCCCCGCGCGAAGAAACGCTGCGGACCCTGCTTGGCGATCTGTACCCCCACGATTCTTCTGGGGATGGCAAGGACGTGCCGTCGCAATTGCTGCAGATCTTGAGCGATGCGTCAGGAGATGGCGATATGGCTGAGCACGCCCACCGCTGGGACGGTGGCGACGTGGTCTTGATCACCTACGCCGACACCATTGGTGATGAGGGTGTGCCTGGTCTTCAAGCGTTGAAGTTGTTTGTGAATCGCCATCTGCAGCCCTTCGCAGCGGTGATTCATGTGCTGCCGTTCCTGCAATCCACCAGTGACGGCGGTTTTGCGGTGGCCAGCCACACCACGCTCGAGCCGCGTTTCGGCGATTGGAGCGACCTTGCTGCTCTCGCCCAGGGCCGACGGCTGATGGCCGATCTCGTTCTCAATCACGTGTCGGCGTCTCACCCCTGGGTGCAGCAGTTCATGCGGGATGAGCAGCCCGGCTGCTCTTGTGTGCTGGAAGCCGCTCCCGATCCCTGCTGGGCGGATGTGGTTCGTCCGCGCAGCTCCAATCTGTTCACACAACTGAGGGGGGCCAAGGGAGCGCGACAGGTCTGGACCACCTTTGGGCCCGATCAGGTGGATCTCAACTGGCGCAGTGCGGAGGTGTTGTTGGGCTTTGCCCGTCTCATGCAGCGGATGGCTCGCCATGGGGTGCGTTGGATCCGTCTGGATGCCGTGGGTTTTGTCTGGAAGGAACCCCACACCTCCTGCATCCATCTGCCTCAGGCCCATCAACTGGTTCGGGTGCTGCGTCTGCTGCTCGATCAGGTGGGTCCCGATGGCGTTGTGGTCACGGAAACCAACGTGCCGGAGCAGGAAAACCTCTCCTATCTGAGAAGCGGTGATGAAGCGCATCTCGCTTACAACTTTCCCTTGCCGCCCTTGCTGTTGGAGGCCAGCGTCAGTGGTCGGGCCGACCTTCTTAATGCTTGGCTGAGTCGTTGGCCCGACTTGCCGCCGCAGACAGGCCTGCTCAATTTCACCGCTTGTCATGACGGCATCGGTTTAAGACCCCTGGAGGGCCTGATGCCTCAGAAGCGCTTGCTTCAACTGTTGATCGGCTGCGAACAACGGGGTGGACTGGTCAGCCACAGGATGCTGAGTTCCGGTGAGGAGGTGCCCTACGAGATCAACATCAGCTGGTGGAGTGCCATGGCGGATGGGGGGATTGATCCGGCCTACCTGCAACGGGAGCGTTTCCTGCTCACCCAGCTGTTGATCCTGGCCTTGCCCGGGGTTCCCGCCTTTTATCTGCCGGCGTTGCTGGCGGCTCCCAACGACCTCGCACGCTTTCGTCGAACGGGCCATCGACGGGATCTGAATCGGCCTCAGTTCACGGCCCAGGCCTTGGAGCGACGTCTGGCGGATCCCGACGCTGATGCATCGGCGTTGCTTCCTGTGTTGAGCAAGGCCCTGGCCGAACGGGCTGTTCATCCGGCCTTGCATCCGGATGCTCCGATGACGGTGCTGAGTCCGGATCGCAGTGATCGCGTCATCCTGCAGCGGAGCCGCGGGGGCGAAATGCTGGTGGCCGTTCACAACATGACGGCCTCGCGCCTGAGCTTGCGCCTTGCTGGCTTGGGGGGTGATCTGAATCAGCCCTGGGCCGATTGCCTGAGCGGTCGTGTGTTTGAACCACATCAGTCCTATTCGCTAGAGCCTTATGCGGTGCATTGGTTGGTTCAGCCATGACCGCGAGTGTCGAGCCGGCGTGGTGGGTGGTGACCGATCTCGACGGCACCTTGCTGGATCACAGCTACGACTGGTCGCCGGCCAAGGATCTGCTCCGCCAGTTGCAACAGCGCCGGATCCCGGTGATTCCCTGCACCAGCAAAACAGCCGAGGAAGTGCGTGGCTTTCGCGCAGAAGCGGGGCTTCACGATCCATACATCGTTGAAAACGGTGGCGCCGTGCATGGGGAAACCCCTGACGGGGAGCCCTGGGAGCTGCCGTTGGGCCCGGGTTGGACGGAGCTGAAACCCCAGTTGCAACGTCTTCAGAGTGAGCTGGGCGAGCCCCTTCTCCCGTTGGATGAACTCAGTGAGGCGGAAGGGCAGCGCTTGTTGGGGCTTGGCGGCGAAGCCTTACGCCAGGCGCAGCGGCGCTGCTGCAGCGTGCCCTTCGTTCCGCCTTCGGCGGAGGGACGCCGCCGGCTTGAGGTCCTGGTGCAGCGGATGGACCTCACGGTGGTGCAGGGCAACCGCATGGGGCATCTGCTGGGCCCAGACATCAGCAAAGGCAAGGCCTTGGCCACCTTGAAGCGTCATCTTGATGCTGAGCAGGTGAAGGTCTTGGCTTTGGGGGATTCCCCCAACGATCTGCCGTTGCTCGAGGTGGCCGACGTTGCTGTCGTTGTGCCCGGGCCCGATGGCCCCCATCCCGAGTTGCGCTCCGGGATCGCTTCCGGGCGTTTCCAACTGGCGGCAGCCCCCCATGCCAGCGGTTGGGACGAGGCTGTGCGCCGGATTCTTCGGATCTAGGCCATCGCTGGCCCCTGGCTCAATCGAGCAGGGATTGCCACAGCTCTGCTGCCGCAGTCGTTGTCGCCATGGGCTGACCGTCGTGGGAGCAGATCGGGCGACAGCTGAGGCTGTTGATCAGAACGGCCAGATCATCGGCATCGAACTCCGCCGTCAGCTCGGTTTCCTTCGCCAGGCCCTGGGCCAGTGCACGGCCCCGCATCACCCCTGGGAGGCAGCCGCTGCTGAGGGGCGGTGTCAGCCACTGTCCGCGACGCCGGACCAACAGATTGGCCGCCGTTGCGCAGCACAGGGCTCCAGCCGTGTTCAAGAGCAAAGCGTCGTCGGCCCCTTGCTCCTGGGCTTCCCTGCGGGCCTGGATCGATTGCCCGTAGGCCAAGGTCTTGCAACGGCTCAAGCGGCTGGAGGTGTTGCGGCGCTCATGGCGACTGGTGATGGTGGTGACGGCTGAAAACGTCGGTGTGCAGGACTGGAGCGTGAGCCAAAAGCGGTGATGGCCTGGGGCTGGCAGTCCGATTCCACGCTGGGGTGTGCTGCCACGGCTCCAGTTGAGGCGCAGGGCTCCATCGGCTTCGCTCAGCTGGCTGCGTTGAATCGCCTCTTGAATCAGTGTCTCCAGCGTGTCCCGCTGCGGTGGCGGGTCCATGCCCAGCAGGGCTGAACTGCTGTTCCATCGCTTCAGGTGCTCCTGCAGGAGTTGCGGCTGGCCGTTGCGGACCAGCACAGTCTCGAAGAGGCCATCGGCCAGGAGTAGTGCTCGATCATCGAGGGGAAGGTTCAGGGTTGCGGCCGTTCCCCACTGGCCGTCGATCCAGGCGATAGCGGTGCTCATGCCAGCTGTGGTCATGCCAGCGCCTCCAGCAAGGGCTGCAGTTTCCACATCAACTCCTCTGCTTCGCCAAGGGGATCCGAGTCGGCGACGATTCCGCAGCCGGCATGGGCCCGCAGGGTGTCGCCCTGGCGCAGCAGCGACCGGATCAAGATGTTGCTGTCGAAGCTGCCATCCCAGTCGATCCGCAGCAGTGATCCGCAGTAAGGCCCGCGGCTGGTGGGCTCGAGCTCATGCAGACGTTGGCAGGCCCGCAGTTTTGGTGCTCCACTGATCGATCCTCCAGGCCAGCTGGCTTCCAGAAGATCGACCCAGCTCAACCCGGCCTGCAGCTGCCCCTCCACCACCGAGGTGAGGTGATGCACGGAGGCATAACTTTCCAGCCCCACCAGTTGGGGAACCTGGATCGAACCCGGTTGGCAGGCACGACCGAGGTCGTTGCGCAGCAGGTCGACGATCATCACGTTCTCGGCCCGGTCTTTGTCGCTGCACACGAGTTCCGCGGCGAGGTTGGCATCTTCTTCGGGCTCGCCATGGCGCGGCCTGGTGCCTTTGATCGGCCGGGTTTGCACGGCTCCCTCGGCACTCACCTGTAGGAACCGTTCCGGTGACGATGACAGCAACGCCTCGTTCTGGTCGCTGATGATCAGCCCTGCAAAGGGGGCAGGACAGGCCTGCCTCAGGGTGAGAAACAGCGCGAGGGCACTGCCTCCCTGGGGCCAAGCTGTGCTGCAACAGGCCGTGAGATTGGCTTGGAAGAGATCACCTGCTGCAATCAGATCACGGATGCGCTGCACCCCCGCGGCGTACTGCTCGAGTGTGGTGTGGTGACTCCAGGCCGTCAGGGGGATTGATGGGGCCTCGTGATTGGGCTGCTCAGGGCTGGAGGCCAGCTGTTGGGTGAGGCGTTCCAGAGCAGCCGTGCTGCTGGCTTCGATCCACAGCCTGCGCTTTTGCAGATCAAAGCGAAGCACTGGATCGTGGCGGGCGATCCAAAGCGTGGCCATGCCGTCGCTGGCCCAGGGGTTTCCCGGTTCCACCCAGGCGGCGGCTTCATAGCTCAGCCAGCCGCACCAATGCCCTGGGGCAAGCCCCCGCAGTGCCTCGAAGGGATTGCCGGCTCCTGGCTCTCCAGGGAGGCCACGGCAGCAGATGATCTCCTGGGGTGCCACCGCCAGGGTGGCCCATCGGCCCAGCTTGCTGCCGTCGCCATCCAGCCAGGCCAGGCCTTCTTCGCCGTAGGCATGGGCCAGTTGGTTCGCGAGCGCTTGGGGCTCCTGCCAGGGCAGTTCAAGCCGTTGGGGGCGGATCATGCCGCTGTTGAACTGCAGAGGTCAGGCCGGCCTGCCTCGCGGAGCGCTGCATCACGGATGCGGCAGCTGTCGCAGACGCCGCAGGGGTGCGTGCCGCCGCTGTAGCAACTCCAGGTTGTTTCGATCGGAACATCCAGGCGAAGAGCTTCCTCAACGATGCGCACCTTGCTCCACTGCACAAGCGGTGCCCAGAGTTGGGCGCCATGGCCCTCCCGACCGGCTTTGCTGGCCAGGTCGGCCAGGGTCTGAAAGGCGTTGAGGTAGTCGGGCCGGCAGTCGGGATACCCCGAGTAATCGACAGCATTCACCCCCAGCACCAACCTCTCGGCTCCGCGGGCCTCCGCCAGGCTGAGGCCAATGGAGATGAACACGGTGTTGCGCCCGGGCACATAGGTGGGCGGAATGCGGCCTTCCTCCACGCCATCGGTGGGGATTGAGATGCTGGCGTCGGTGAGGGCTGAGCCCCCCCAGCTGGCCAGATTCACGCTGATGCAGTGATGCTCTGCCAAGCCAAGCTGCTCAGCAACGGAAGCGGCGGCGTCCAATTCGCGGCGATGGCGCTGGCCGTAGTCAAAGGACAGGCCGATGACGCGGTCGCCCTGCTCAAGGGCAAGGGCCGCAGCAGTGGCGGAATCCAAACCTCCGGAGAGAAGCGCGATGGCAGTGCGTTGACTCATCTCAGAACCGTGAGTTCGTGCAGGGCGCAGTAGTCCTGCTCATCCAGCTCGGTGCCCTTGGCTTGTTCAAGCAGGGACAGCAAACCGCTCAACCCCTGATCCTGGAGCCCAGTCGTTGTCGCCTCCTCTAGGAACAGGTGTAGGTCTTTGCGCAGCAGGGCGGTGCTGAAGTTGGGATCGGCGTAGCTGTGATCCAGCATCCGTTGCAGCTTCTTGTCGAAGGTGGGGGCGTAGAGCGCTGACGGCCGCAGGATGGCCATGAACGTTTCCACAGGAACGCCGGCCCGCTGAATCAGTTGCAGGGAGAGGGAGAAGCTGTGGGTGAGGCTGGCGATCAACTGATTGAGGGCCAGCTTGGTGGCAGCGCCGCTGCCAACGGGGCCCACGAGCTGGGGCTCCTGGCAGAGATGAGAGAGGAGTGGCCGTTGTTCTTCGAAGACATTCTCTTCGCCGCCGGCCATCACCAGCAGCGATCCGTTCAGTGCCTGTGGTTTGCTGCCGAGCACCGGGGCTTCCAGATACTGCCCTCCCTGGTCCGCAACCTGTGTGGCGAGCTTGCGACTTTCCTCAACTCCCATGGTCCCCATCGGGATCACCGTTGAGCTCTGCAGATCCCCAATCGTGCCGATCACGGATGCCGTTGCTGCCCCGTCACGCAAGACGGTGATCAAAATGCTGTTGTTTTTCGCGGCTTGCCCCAGATCGTCGATCGCTGTTGCACCCTTCTCCACAAGCGAGACGATGCGGGAGGGGTCGCGGTTCCAGATGTGGACGTGGAGACCCTGCTCCAGCAATCGCGTTGCGATCGCCGTTCCGAGGAGGCCTGTGCCCAGAACGGCCACTGAGGTCATGGCTCAGGCGATCAAATTCTGTTCAATCTCAACGTAGTGGAGCAGACCCTGCCCTCAACGGCATTGTTCAGCGGATTCCAAGCCATTTGTGGCTTTGCAGGCTGAGGCGCCATTGGGCGTGTTGACGCACATGCTCCACTGCCAGGGCTTCTCCGATGCTGCTCTCCCAGCCCGGCTGAAGCAGTCGTTCGGTGTCGTTCTCGCACTGGGACGCCATTGCTGCAGCGAAGCTGATGTCTTCCGGGCCATGCACCACAACTTTCAGCTCATGGCAGGCCTGCAAAAGCTCTTGCCGTGGGGGGCGGTGGCGTTTTGGCGAGAGGGTGATCCAGTCGAAGCGTCCGCTCAGCGGATCCACCCCGCTGGTTTCCAGATGCAGGGGGAGACCGCATCGCGCATCGAGGCTCTGGGTGAGGGGCTGCAGATCGTGGTGCAACGGTTCCCCACCGGTGATCACAACGAAGCTGGCCCCTGACTCAGCAGCACTCTGTGCCGCTTCAGCCAAGGCATCGATGGGTTGCTCAGGGTGTGCCTGACTGGGCCACGAGTGTTTTGTGTCGCACCAGGGGCAGCCCACGCTGCAGCCGGCGAGCCGAATGAAAAATGCACTGCGTCCGGCATGGTGGCCTTCTCCCTGCAGGGAATGGAACGTTTCCACCACGGGAAGACGCTGGGAGTCAGCCATTGATGCGGGTCATGGAATCGCAATGTCCCCTTGTTGACGCAGGGCCTGAGCCGGTGAATCGGGAAGGCGTTGTTGGGCCGCTTCGATCAATCCCCGGAACAACGGATGGGGTTGTCCAGGCCGGGAGAGGAATTCGGGGTGGTACTGGCAGGCCGTGAAGAACGGATGCCCTTTCAGTTCGATCAACTCCACCAGGCGTCCATCCGGGGACGTGCCGCTCACCACATATCCGGATTCCAGGAAAAGATTGCGATAGGAGTTGTTGAATTCGTAGCGGTGGCGGTGGCGTTCATAGACCACCTCGTCCCCGTAAAGCCTCTGGGCGAGGGTTCCCGGCGCAATTCTGCAGGGGTAGACCCCCAGGCGCATCGTGCCGCCGAGGTCGACCACGTCCTGCTGTTCCGGCAGCAGGTGAATCACGGGATGGGGCGTGTTTTCGTTTAATTCAGCACTGGTGGCCTCGGTGAGGCCGGCCTGGTTGCGAGCCCACTCGATCACTGCGGTTTGCATCCCAAGACAGAGCCCAAGGAAGGGCACCCGTTGTTCCCGGGCCCAGCGAATCGCTGCAATCTTTCCATCGACGCCACGGTTGCCGAAGCCACCGGGCACGACGACGGCGTCCATTCCGCGCAGGAGTGCATCGGCGCCGTCGGCTTCAATCTGTTCAGCGCAGACCCAGTGCAGGTCGAGGGAGGCATCCTGAGCAATGCAGGCGTGCTGCAGCGCTTCGACGACGGAGAGATAGGCGTCGTTCAGCTGCACGTACTTGCCCACCAGGGCAACCTTCACCGATGGGCCGGGATTGCGCAGCTTGTTGACCAGTTGTTCCCATGCCGCCATGTCGCTGTCATGGTCGGTCAGGTTCAGCACGTCCAGCACTTCACGGCACAGACCCTCCTGCTCAAGGATCAGCGGCACGGCATAGATGCTGTCGGCATCCAGAGAGGGAATCACGGCGCGGGTGGGCACCCCGCAGAAGCCGCCGATTTTCCGCTTGAGATCGTCGCTGATGTCGCGATCACTGCGGCAAACGAGCACATCAGGCTGGATGCCGATCGAACGCAGTTCCTTGACCGAGTGCTGTGTGGGCTTGGTTTTGAGTTCGCCGGAGGTACCGATGAAGGGCAGCAGGGTGACGTGGATGTAGGCCAGGTCGTTGCGACCCACGTCCTCCCGGAATTCACGGATGGCTTCGAGGAAGGGCAGTGAT
The DNA here is from genome assembly GCF_014280115.1 of Synechococcus sp. A15-44. Lineage (NCBI taxonomy): Bacteria > Bacillati > Cyanobacteriota > Cyanophyceae > Synechococcales > Synechococcaceae > Synechococcus > Synechococcus sp. A15-44. The sequence continues at coordinate 2,524,481 of NZ_CP047938.1, read as the reverse complement.
TCGATATCACCCACGGTGCCGCCGATTTCCGTGATCACCACATCGGCATTGCTGTTGGAGGCAACCCGGTGGATGCGCTCGCGGATCTCGCCGGTGATGTGGGGAATCACCTGAACGGTGCCGCCGTTGTAGTCGCCGCGGCGCTCCTTGTTGATCACCGATTGGTAGATCGAGCCGGTGGTCACGCTGTTCAGGCGTGACATCGCCGTGTCGGTGAAGCGCTCGTAATGGCCCAGGTCGAGATCGGTTTCGGCGCCGTCGTCGGTGACGAAGACCTCACCATGCTGGAACGGGCTCATCGTCCCGGGATCCACATTCAGGTAGGGATCCAGCTTGAGAATCGAAACGTTGTAGCCCCGCGACTTCAGCAACCGGCCGAGGCTCGCCGCCACGATTCCCTTGCCAATGCTGGACACCACACCACCGGTGATGAAGACGAATTTGGCCATGACCTGCCGGGCGACTCTTCAAATTAGCTGGCGTCGGTCATGGGCTCCTGGGGGAACCAGTGTTTTAGGAATCCAGGCCCTGGATGTAATCCCGGACTTTGCTGCGTCGTTGGGGTTGCCGCAGTTTGAGCAGGGCGCGGGTTTCGATCTGACGAACGCGCTCCCTTGAGAGTTTCAGCTCTTCCCCGATCTGGGCCAGGGTCTGGGGCGTGTCGTCCTCCAATCCGAAGCGCCGGCGCAGGACAGCGGCCTCCCGACTGGTGAGTTCATCCAGGAGATCCTCCAGATCGTTGTGGAGTTCGTCGTGGGTGAGGGTCTGCTCCGGGGTGGCATGGCCGTCCTCGATCAGATCTCCGAGCTGGGTGTCCTGTTCGCGGCCGACACGGGTGTCCAGAGACACTGAGCGGGGCACCCGTGCCAGGGTCTGGCGCACGGTGTCTTCACTGATGCCCAGCTCGCGCGCCAGATCCGCGATCGAGGCAATGCGTCCTTCGTTGCTTGCAATCTCCTGCTGGACCCTTTTGATCCGGTTCAGTTTTTCGGTGACGTGAACGGGCAACCGGATCGTGCGGCTCTGGGTGGCGATGGCCCGGGTGATGCCCTGGCGGATCCACCAGTAGGCGTAGGTGCTGAAGCGGAAACCGCGTGTGGGATCGAACTTTTCCACGGCCCGCTCCAGCCCGAGCGTTCCCTCCTGGACCAGGTCCAGGATTTCCATGCCCCGCTGCTGGTACTTCTTGGCCACCGCCACCACCAGGCGCAGGTTGGCCTGAATCATGTGGTCTTTGGCTCGCCGCCCGTTGCGGAGGGCCAGCTTCAGATCTTTGGCCTCAAGCTGGGCCTGCTCAGCCCAGGCCTGATAGCCCAGGTCAATCCGCTGCTGCAACTCGGGCAAGGGCAGTCCTGCCGCGCGTGCCCATTCCTGCTTGGTTGGCCAGTGGCTGTGCTGGTTGGCTTCCCGGCGTTGCAGTTCTTCGAGATGGTGCAGTTCACCGATGGCGGCATCGCTCTCAGCCAGCTCCCGTTGCTGGAGCAGCAGTGCTTCGCGGCGCTGCACCAGACGTGCCAAGGTGACCTCCTCCTCATTGGTGAGCAGGTCGACCCGGCCGATGTCCTGGAGATAAAGCCGCAGCAGATCCGTTGTGCCGCTGCTGCGGCGTTCACGGGTCCCCCCGGTCCGTCGGGGCTTGCTGGGCAAAAGCTGGCCTTGTGAAGTCCAACTTCAGGGTTCCTCGCCGTTGGCCGCGGTGCGACAAATGCGCTGATTCCCTTCGGGATCTGCTCAGCCCAGTGGCTGCGGTCAGTCCTCCTGGTCGGGCTCAACCCAGGTGCTGGCCACGTGCAGTTCCTCCAGCTGCTTGTCGGCCACGCCCCCTGGAGCACTGGTCATCAGGCAGCGGGCCTGCTGGGTTTTGGGGAAGGCGATGGTGTCGCGGATCGACTCTTCGCCGGCCAGCAGCATCACCATCCGGTCCACACCGAAGGCCAGGCCGCCGTGGGGCGGTGCGCCCACATCGAGAGCGTCCATCAGGAAGCCGAACTGCTCCTGGGCCTCCTCGAGGGGCAATCCAACCGTCTGCAACACCTGGCGCTGCAGGGCGGAGTCATGGATGCGCAGGGAGCCGCCGCCGAGCTCAAGGCCATTGAGCACAAGGTCGTAGGCCTGGGCCCGGGCTCCGGGCAGGGTTTCGGCCCACTTCGATGCATCGCTGCCGAGATCCTCCGCATTGGGGGCGCAGAAGGGGTGGTGCAGAGCCTCGTAACGGTTCTCGTCGCTGTTGAACTCGAACATCGGGAAGTCCACCACCCAGAGGAAGTTCCACTGGTCGTTGTCCCGGTCGGCCTTCACCATGCCCAGCTCCTTGGCCAGGTACTGGCGCACCCGGTCGAGGGCCTTGTTCACCGTGGCGGTGTCGCCGGCACCGAACAGCAGCAGGGTGCCGGGTTCCGCACCGGTGCGGCTGAGCAGCTCCTGCTTCTGCTCATTGCTGAGGTTGTCCTTGATGGCGCCGATCGTGTCGATCTCACCGCCGTCGCGCACCCGGATGAAGGCCAGGCCACCGGCACCAGCTTTCTGTGCCTCACTGAACACATCGCCGCCGGGCTTGATCCGCACGTTGCTCACCGCATCGTTGCCGCCGGGCACCGCGATGCACTTCACAGCGCCGCCGGACTTCACGGCGCCACTGAACACCTTGAAGCCCATGTCTTTGACGATGTCGCTCACGTTGGTGAGCTCCATGCCGTAGCGGGTGTCGGGCCGGTCGGTGCCGTAGCGCTCCATGGCGTCATGCCAGGTCATGCGTGGGAAGGGCCGCGGCAGTTCGACGCCCTTCACGGCCTTCCAGATGGCGCAGATCAGTGATTCATTCAACTCAAGGATCTGCTCCTGATCCATGAAGCTCATCTCGATGTCCAGCTGGGTGAATTCCGGCTGGCGATCGGCCCGCAGGTCTTCGTCGCGGAAACAGCGGGCCACCTGGTAGTAGCGCTCGATGCCGCCCACCATCAGCAGCTGCTTGAACAACTGGGGGGACTGGGGCAGGGCGAACCATTCGCCGCCGCACACCCGGCTGGGCAGCACATAGTCGCGGGCGCCTTCCGGCGTGGAGCGGGTCAGCACCGGGGTCTCCACCTCGATGAAGCCTGCGTCTTCCAGGAAGCGACGGGCGGCCTGGATGGTCTGGGCCCGCAGCCGCAGGTTGTCGTTCATGCGCTTGCGGCGCAGATCCAGATAGCGGTGGCGCAGCCGCAGTTCTTCGCGTGTGTTCTCCTCGTCGTGCACCGACACGGGGAAGGGCAGGTTGCCTTTCACGCTGTTCAGCACGGTGATGCCGCTGGCGAGCACTTCCACGGCTCCCGTCGCCAGCTTGTCGTTCAGGGAGTCGCCGGGCCGGGCCCGCACTTTCCCCTCAACCTGCAGCACGGTTTCGCTGCGCAGATGCTCGGCGACGGCGAAGGCGTCGGCACCCAGATCGGGGTCAACCGTGATCTGCACCGTGCCGCTGCGGTCCCGCAGGTCGATGAAAATCACCCCGCCGTGATCACGGCGTCGATCCACCCAGCCGCACAGTTGCACCTGCTGATCAATGTTCTGTTCGCGCAGGTCGCCGCAACCGTTGCTGCGCATGGGATGTCTCAACTGGAGAAGAGCGAGTTTCCCACAGCAGCGGTGAGCTTCAGGCGCGTTTGTAGAAGGGCTTGCGAACGACCGTTGCCGGCTGGGCCTTGCCGCGGATCTCAACGCTCAGTTCGGTGCCGAGCTTGGCGAGGGACGGCGGCACGTAGGCCAGGGCGATCGCTTCTTCCAAGGTGGGTGACCAGGTGCCGCTGGTGACAATGCCCACCGTCTCTCCGTTGTGCACAACGGGGTAGTCGTGGCGGGCGATGGCACGACCCTGCAGCTTGAGCCCCACCAGGCGTTTGGCCGGGCCTGATTCCGCCGCCTGCTCCAGCGCCTGTCGGCCCACAAAATCCACGGGCATTTCCAGGTGCACGAGCCAACCCAACCCGGCCTCAAAGGGGTTGGTTGTGTCGTTCATGTCCTGGCCGTAAAGGTGCATGGCGGCCTCCAGCCGCAACGTGTCCCGTGCCCCCAGGCCGCAGGGGGTGACACCGCGATCGAGCAAAAGCTGCCAGAGCTTCTTGCCGTCGTCGGCGTTGAGCAGCAGCTCGACACCGTCTTCGCCGGTGTAGCCCGTGCGAGCACTGAACACCGGTTGGCTCAGGCCCTTGAGGTTGAGCATCCGGTGGCCGAAGCGGGGCAAGCCGCTGAGGTCTTCGCCGCTCAGCTCCTGCAGCAAACCCATGGCCTCAGGGCCCTGCAGAGCGAGCAGCACGCCGTCCTTTTTGATGTCGGTCACCGTCAGGCCAGCGGGCTCCATCTGTTCACGGATCCAGGCGGTGTCGCTGTCGGCGCAGGCGGCATTGATCACCAGCACCAGCGCACCCCGTTCGGCATCAATGGCACCGCAGTCGTAAACGATGAGGTCGTCGCGAATGCCGCCGCGCTCGTTCAGCAGAACCGAGTAGCAGGCTTCGCCGGGACCGATGCGGTGCAGGTCGCTGGGGATCAGCTTTTGCAGCGCATCCTTGGGATTGGCACCTTCGAGGCGCAGCACTCCCATGTGGGAAATATCGAACATGCCGACCCGTTCGCGAACGGCCTTGTGCTCCTGGATCAGGCCGCTGAACTGAACCGGCATCTCCCAGCCTGCAAACGGCACCATGCGGCCCCCGGCGCTGCGGCAGGACTCGAACAGGGGAGTGCGCTGCAGGGACATGGGGGCGGCCGATGAGAAGCGCATTCTTATGGAGGGCTTCACGATCCGGAAGGGAACCCGGAAATTTGCCCCTGTCCATGGTCCGTTTCGCAGACCGTCACTAGCTTGAGCGCGTTTCCGGAGCGCTTGTTTGGCCGCCAGCTCCTGCTGTCGCAGTTGTCAGTACTGCACCCTGCCGGCAGGTGCGAAGGGGTGGTGCCGTCTGCGCCGGTTGGAGGTGCATGCCGAGATTGCAGATCTGATGGTCTGTCACCACTGGACCCCTCGTTCCCCCAAGCTTCCGGCTCTGCAGAGCAGCGGTGTTGGAGAGCGTCAGCTGGAGCTGGATCGCAGCTTGACGTGAGCCTGGATCCATCCACGTCTCCGCCATTGCTGATGGCCTCCACCGGATGAGCGCGGGATACTGCAACCAACCACCGTTGTTGCCTTGTCCGCCTCAGCTCCGCTGACTCCTCTGGAACTGATCCAGGAACAGCCTGAGGTGGATCGCCTGACCCTTCCCACCGGCGCAACTGTTTTCAGTGCCGGTGAGCCTGTGCAGTTCATCCATGTGATTGAACGGGGATGGATGGAACTGAGCAGTGGTCCGTTGAACCGCATTCGCTTTGGTTCCGGTGAATTGTTTTTCTATGAGGATCTGGTGGATGGCGCCGAGTGTCACAGCCGTGATGCCACAGCGGTGACGCCTGTTTCGTTGTTCCGCCTGAGCCGCTCCAATTTTCTGGCGCTCATCCATCGGCACCCAACGCTGGTGCTGCAATTGCTCAGCAAGCAGCACAGCCGTTTGCGGCAGCAGCGGGCTGATGCCCGTCACTTCTATTGATCGCCACCCAGGAGCAGCAGCAGGCTGCGGGTCACCTTGGCGGCCAGCACGGAGCTGATGCCACTGGTGTCGAGTTGTGGGGCCAGTTCCACCACATCGGCCGCCACCAGGTGATGCTCTCGAAGCACCCCGATCAGGTTGGCGAAGTCAGACCAGTGGTAACCACCGGGTTCCGGTGTGCCGGTTCCAGGCAGAACGGCGGGGTCAAACCAGTCCAGATCGACGGTGAGATAGATGGGTTTCCCCTGCAAGGGAGCGAGGGCCTGTTGAAGGGCGTCGACGCTGGGCATCAGCCGGCCGCTCTCGTGCAGTTCGCTGAATTCCTCCCGCGTGCCACTGCGGATCGCGAGTTGATACAGCGTCTGGCTGGGAAGAACCTCCAAACACCGGCGCATGGCGCAGGCATGGCTGTGGCGCGCCCCCAGCCAGCTGTCTCTGAGGTCGGCATGGGCATCCAGCTGCACCAGCACTAGGTCGGGGTGGCGTTGTGCCACAGCCTCCACGGCACCGGAGCTGATCGAATGCTCCCCGCCCAGCATCAGGGGCCTGAGCCCCAGGCCGAGCACGGCTTCGGTCGCCTGCTTCACCTTGGTGAGAACGGGCTCAGGGTTGCCGAAGGGAATCTCAACGGCACCAAGATCCGCAAAGTCGAGATCCTCTAGATCCAGGTTGAGTTGCGGGCAATAGGTCTCCAGGCCAGCGCTCACCTCTCGGATGGCGGCGGGGCCGAAGCGGGTGCCAGGGCGAAAGGAGGTGGTGCCGTCATACGGCACACCAAACAGACCAACGCGGCAGTCGGCAGGGTTGCGACGGGATCCCATGAAAATGGTTCCGTCGCTGTCAAACAAACTGTCGAAACGCCCACTCGGCGGTTGTGCGGTCATGGCTGCAGCTCCCGTTCGATGAAGGCGGGGATTGCGTCCATGGCCCCCCGCTGCCAGCGCGGGGACCAGATCTCGCAGCCTGCGGCGATGGCCTCGCTGCGCTCTGGGTCTGGATTGCGGTAGCGGGGTGTTGCCATCGCAGCGAAGGTCCAGCTCCACCAGCCGCTGGGGTACATCGGCACCCAGCCATAGAGCGGGTCGGCATGGTCAAACACCTCGCGTAACAGGCGCACCATGGCGATGTGGACATCGCGGAAGGCTTCCGGAGATTCGCTCTGCGTGCCGAACACGCCCCCGTGCTTCAGCAGCCGTCGGCAATTTTCAAAGAAGGCGCGGTTGAACAGGCCTTCGGCAGGTCCGGCGGGATCAGAGCCATCCACCAAGACAACGTCATAGCTCTGGTCCTCAGCCTCAGCGGCCCAGGCGATGCCATCGCCCACCGTGAGCTGGAACCGCGGATCAGACCAGGCGGATCCGCCGATGTCGGGAAGGTGTTCCCGGCTGAGTTCCACAACACGCCCGTCAATCTCCACCATGTCCAGCCGCTGGACGCCTGGGTGGCGCAGGCATTCCCGCGCGGTGCCGCCGTCCCCGCCTCCGATCACCAGAATCCGCTCGATCGAGCTGGCGCTGCACAGGGCTGGGTGCACCAAAGCCTCGTGGTAGTGGCGTTCCTGCTGTTCCGCTGTCATCCAACAGCCATCCAGCAGCAGCCCCCGCCCGTAGCGCTCACTGCGAATCACGCTGATCCGCTGGAACGGACTGGTCTCCTCGACCAGCACCTGTCCTTTCAATCCATAGCGGACGCCGCGGTGTTCTTCGTCAATCCAGCTGCTCATGGGCTGCGGTGGGCATCTCTCCAGCTAAGGACCCAGGAGGGCTGTTACCAAACACCAGATGTGGTGCTTTTGGGATTGACGAACACAACATGTGGAGGTTGAGTGTGTTTGGTTGGGGAGCTGCTGTGGAAGAGGGCAGCTCCAAAGCCTTTTTCGTCAGATCAAGGCTTTTGTTTTACCGATAGGACTCCTGGTTGATGCACGTGTTTCCTCTCCGAGGCATCAACCCGGTGGGACCATCCTGTTGTTCTTGAGCCAGGAGATGGCTGGTGCAAGACCTGGTGGTGAACGAGCGGTTGACCATTCCGTCCAGGGAGCTGCGCTGGCGGTTCAGCCGCTCATCCGGCCCCGGCGGGCAGGGGGTTAACACCACCGATTCCCGTGTGGAATTGCTTCTGGATCTGGCGAACTGCTCCTGTCTGGGCCCATTTCGCCGCGCCCGATTGCTGGAGCACTTCCAGGCCCGTTTGGTGGAGGGCTGCCTACGGGTTGTGGTCGCAGAAGAACGCTCCCAATGGCAGAACCGACAGAAGGCTCTGCATCGCATGGGGGAGCTGCTGCGGGAGGGCTTGCAGCCAGCGCCGCGTGCCCGAAAGGCCACCCGGCCGGGTCGTGGTGCCGTGAAGCGGCGCTTGGATACGAAGAAAAAGCGTGGTGACCTCAAGCGTCAACGGCGCAGTCGTCCCTCCCTGGACGACTAATCGGATCCAGAGGTGGGCGAGTGTTCTGCTCGGATCGCCGCTTTGGCCTGTTTCCAGAGGGCTTCCAATTCGTTGATGCTGCGGCCCTGCAGATCCCCTTCCAGGGCAGCTTCAACGCGGGAGAAGCGGTCGAGGAAGCGTTGATTCGTGCCGGCGAGACCCTCCTCGGGTTCGATGCTGCACCAACGGGCCACATTCACCAGGGTGAACAGCAGATCGCCCAGTTCCTCCTGGGCATGACCTTTGTCGCCGTTGGCCACCGCCTCCTTGAGTTCGTCCAGCTCCTCATGGACCTTCTCCCAGACGCCGGCCATGTCATCCCACTCGAAGCCGGCTTTGGCCGCTTTCTTGGAGATGGTCATGGCTCCAGCCAGGGCCGGCAGGCCCCGCACCTTGGTTCTGAGCCGGTCGCTGAGGGGGCTGGAGGAGCCCGCCAGGGCCTCGGCCTGCTCCTGGAGCTTGATGGCCTCCCAGCTGCGTCGCACCTCGTCACTGGTGCTGGCGACGGCATCGCCGAACACATGGGGGTGACGGCGGATCAGTTTGTCGCTGATGCCGTCGGCAATCGCATCCAAATCAAAGCGCTGCTGCTCCCAAGCGATCTGGGCATGCAGCACCACCTGCAGTAGCAGATCCCCCAGCTCTTCCTTCATCTCGGCATCGCTGCCCTGGCGGATCGCATCGGCCACTTCATGGGCCTCTTCCAGCACGTAGGGCACCAGCGAGGCATGGGTCTGCTCCAGATCCCAGGGACAGCCCGTTGTTGGATCCCTGAGTTGGGCCACAACATCGATCAGTCGCTGGATGGCGTCAGAAGGAGCGTTGGCCATGCCGGGGCAACAACTGGGGCAACGCCCACCTTCTCATCGCTGTCGTTTCTTCGACCATTCCTGGGGCCAGGGGTCGCCATCGAGGATCAGGTGGATCCAGGCACTGCCCTCCAAACCCACAAGCAGAGCGATGAACTCCCGTGGGTGCTGATGCATCAGTTGCTGGAGCGTCGTCAGCAGCATCGCTGGTGAGAGTGCTGGAACCGCCATGGTCACGATCAGGCACCAGGTGAGCAGCACCGCCAGGCGCGCGGTTGTTCCCAGCAGCGGACCATGGGACCAGAGCGAGCGATGGGGAATCAGCAGGCGGTAGGGCCACCAGAGGAAGCCGAGGGGGCCCCAGCGCCGCAGCGCATTGGAGCGGGTATCAAGATCGGGGGACAGCCACAGTCCTCCTGCAAGACAGCTGGCTGCGGCGATCAACGCTGCAACCCATCCCAGCACCAATCCAACGGCAATCCCGAGCGGGAGGCTCAGGATCCAGATGCTTTGGTCGTGGCGGCGACCCGCTGCCAAGCTTTCGGTGCTCTCGTGCGCCCCCAAGCTGACGCGTTAGGGCAGAATTTGCTGTATCGGGCGATTAGCTCAGCGGTAGAGCACCTCCCTTACAAGGAGATTGTCACTGGTTCGATCCCAGTATCGCCCATCTCAAAACTCAGTGCAGCACTGGGTTTTGTTGAGTTTTGCTTCAGCTCGCTAACGCTTCTTCTCCAGGGCCATTGCTTGTTGGCTGGGCGCTGAATTCACCGCGCAGGACGCCTTCTGCCTTTCGCATCATTTTGAGGCAGGTCTCCCTGTCAGCAGCGGCGTAGGCAGCGTCCATGCATTTCACGTACTGCTCCTCTGGGGTCACAAGCCGTTTGCCGCTGGGCGGAGTATCGATCCAATCCCATTGGCTTGCCGTAGCTGCAATTACTCATCCGCTTGGCGTCGGGACAGGCAAGTGTGCAAAGGTGGGGCGACGCCAAAGAGCCTGATTGAAGGCCCACTGCGCGAGAACCGATAACTCGATTCCATGAACAGAAGATCCAGCACTCCCCCAAGGGAGTGGCGAAAGGCTGGCAGCAATGCCAGCAGAATTGACCTCAGCGGCTATGCCTCATCTCAGCATCGCCGTTTCCTGAAGGCGGAAGCCGAGCAGGCCCCAGGGGAGCCCAGGCATCACTGACAACGACCTTGCCAGCAGGGGGGTCAAGCCTCACTCAGCCGTTGCTGCCGTCATCCATGCCACGTCTGATCAAGCTTTGCCTTAGCCAGAGCAGACCGATGAAACCGGCGGTGACAATCAACAGAGTCAAGGTTCAGGCTGTGGTGTGGATGTTGCGACGTTGAACGACTTGCCACCAGATCATCATTGGAAGACAGGCCTCAAAGGCATTTGGTGATGCAGTTGTTCTTGGCGCTTGTGGTGCCCGTGGTTCTGCTAGTGGGGTTCACTGCGCTGTTGGCAACTGGCAGGTTGTCGATCTCTCGCAACGCTGCGTGGTTGTTGGAACGCCAAGGCAGCATCTGGATGGCTGGAATCGTTGCCCTTGCTGCGGCTGCGGCTGTGGTTGCTCTGCAGCGTTAAGCCGTCTCGGCGAAGCGCTTTCAAAAGCTTGACCCATCCCCAGGGAGGGAGCGGGATGGGTGGCTTGTTATTTGGAAGTCTTGATCAGTGGCTGCTGGAGCGCTTGCGCACAACCCTGGGAGTCTCCCGCTCGGTCTTGGCATCGGTTTCAGACACCGTCTTGTCTTCGCCGGCCGCTTCTCCCTGCCCGGGCTCATCGTCGGGTTCCTGCGCCTCAATCACTCCAAGCACCATGGCGGCTTCCAGCTGATCGCTCATGTCACCGATGGTGAGCAGGGCTTTTAAGACCAGCTGGGCGCGAGGCGCTTTGGGCAGGCCGGGACGAAGCTTTTTGGTGGTGTTCCACAGCTCCAGGGCCACTTCCTTCAGCAGTTCCTTGTCAGCAGCCATTCGATTCGAACGTGAATCGCACCATTCTCGTCATCGGGGGGGTGGTCCCCCTTCCGAATCAGAAGCAGAAGGGCAGGAATTGGGTGCGGCAGGCGGCATAGCCATCCACCAGGGGACCCAGCCCGATCTGGTGAACGATGCCGGCACCGGTGAGCCCCTCGGTGATGATTCCGATCACGATGCCGACCATGGCGGCACGGCCGTTGAAGCGTTCGGCTTTTTTGAGCTGCTCCATGTGGATGTCGCGGGCAGCGACGCCTTGGAACCAGGAATCGCTGGCTTGCGTGGATTTCATCGAACTCAAGCTGTTGTAACAAAGCTTAATCCGAAAAATCAGTTTTCAGCAGCAGTCGTTCCCCCGGTCTTGGATCGGTCCAGGAGCTGCTGGCCGGCAGCTGGGCTCCAGTGCTGGCTACGGATCCTTTCATTTGCAGGGCCCGACTCAAGGCGCCGCCAAAGCGCACGTCGCCGCCGGAGGTGCTGGCGAGCACCGTGGTGGGTTGGAAGCGTTCCACCAGTTGCGGCACCACGGAGCAGCCTTTGACGAACGCTCCAAGCGCCGGCAGCCCCAGATCCACCATCGGCGTGATCACGGCATCCAGGGGCTGTGGCTCCAGGGTTGGATCGAGAAAACCGTGGGGTTCGAGATAAAGGGATCCGGCCGGATGTTCGAGCAGATAACCGTTTTCCACCATCGGCACCGGTGCACCGGCGCTGGCGCGCACCCGCAGGCCCTGGTGGTTGGTGCTCTCTCCGGGGGAGAGGGCTTTCACGCTGGTGAAGCCCAGGCGTTCCACTACCCGTGCAGCCGCCGCCGATCCAATGACGGGCAGGTCCTTGGGGAGAAGCGCCAAGGTGTCCGGATGGGCGTGGTCTGCAAGCCCCTGGGTGAGCAACAGCAGGTTCAGCTTCTCGGGCACCTTGCGCTCGCAGGGCAGTTCCCCTTTGAGCAGCCACTCCCCGGGGGGGAAGCTCAGGCTGCCGCGCAACCAGGGATCCACCAGAACGCGGAGATCATCGAATTCGAGCAACCAGCCATTGGCTCCGTAGTACGTGGCGGCCAGGGTCATGACGGGCTTTGCTGCCGCTCGCGGCAGTCGCTGCAGAGACCAAAGAATTCAAGCGTGTGAAACAGGAGATCGAAGCCTTTGCGACCGTCTTCGGGCACCTCCAGGTCGTGAATCGGGCAGTGGTCGAGCGCCTGGGTCTTGCCGCAATCGACGCAGGTGAGGTGGTGGCGATCCCGCTCCAGCGGCGCATAGAGCGCCTCGCCATTGGGCAGGTGGCGGCAGCGCACCAGGCCCCGTTGCTGCAGCTGGCGCAGATTCCGGTAGACCGTGGCCAGGCCCATGGCCTGTTCGGGCTCCAGGCTGCGGTGCAGCTGCTGACCGCTCATCTCATCACCACAGGCCTGCAGGTTCGCCAGCAAGACCTTCTGGCGGGCATTGATCTGGGTGGCAGGGCGGCGAGTGGCCATGGTTTCAAAGGGCGACCAACCAGCGGCCACTCAACATCACAGCGTGGGATTCAGCCACCGATCAGCTGCTCGCTCAAGCTCCAGAGCCGCTGCCGTTCGGCAGGTTGGCTCGCTGCTGGCGCCACACGGCAGAGCGCCGGTGCACCCCGCAAGCCGCCGAACTGCTCAGGGCCGTAGTGCTCGCCACCCTGAGCAGTCGCCGCGGTGGCGGCATGCAGTTGCGGCAGGGCACCCATGCCGGCGCTTTGGAACAGGGGATCCATCAGCCGGTAGGCAAGGGCCTCGAAGCGGTTGCCGACGCTGGCGATTGCGGTGGGCTGCAGTTCCGTGCGCGCGATGCCGGGATGGGCGGCCAGGGAGCGGATGGGGCTGCCCTGCTCGCGCAGGCGTGCATCCAGCTCAAGGGCAAACATCACGTTGGCGAGTTTGCTTTGGCCATAGGCGCCATAGCGGTCGTAGCCCTTGCTCCAGCTGGGGTCGTCCCAGCGGATCTTGCCGAAGTACTGCGCTCCGGAGGTCACCGTCACCACCCGGGGGTCGGGCCGGTTCTGCAGCAGCGGCAGCAGGGCCTGGGTCAGGGCCATGTGCCCCAGATGATTCACCCCGAACTGCAGTTCATGCCCCTGGGCGGTGGTGCGGCGCGGCGGTGCCATCACGCCAGCGTTGTTGATCAGCAGATCAAGGCAGCCGTAGCGCTCCCCGACGGTGGCCGCCGCCTGTTGCACGCTGGTCAGGTCCGCCAGATCCAGGTCCACCAGATCCACCGCTCCCCCATCGCGCTCCTGCAGCAACTCCTGCTTGGCCCTCTCGGCTTTGCGGGGGCTGCGGCACGCCAACACCACGGTGGCCCCGCAGCGTTTCAAGGCGCGCGCGGTTTCCAGGCCCAGGCCGCTGTTGGCTCCAGTGATCAGGGCTATGCGGCCCTGCTGGTTCGGGATGTCAGCCGCGGACCAACCCATCGCGTCCTCTGAGCCTGGGCTCAGTCCTCGGGGAAGAGCAGCTCGGCCAGTTCGTCGGCGTCCACGTCGTAGACGCGGGCCAGGCTGGTCTCGATCGCACTGGTTACCTCGCCCGGCAGGAAGCGCATTGAGTTGAGGGCGTCCTCGGCGATGTCGTCGGTGAGCAGCTTGTCGTCGCTGTCCAGCTTTTCGTCATTGATCACCGCCATCACCCAGCTCTGGTAGGCGTAGACCAGATCGGAGAACTCGAGTTCGGGATCGTTCAGGTCCAGGGCCATGGTGCGAATAGCCAGTCACCCCAGTCTGACCTTTCGCAGGAGAGGATGAACAGCATGGATTCCGCTGATGCCACTGGCCTGCAGGCCACGCTGTTTGATTTTTCAATCGCTGAGCTGGTGCGGCAGCACCGGGAAAGCTTCCAACCCCTGTGGACGGCGGAAAGTTGGGTGAAGCTGCTGATCTGGTTGTCGCTGAATTGCGGCAGCTCCGGGGATGAAGCCGGCATGGCCCGGTTCGTCGAGGCGCTTGGGCCAAGCCTCACCACCCGGATGCGGCGGGTGTTCTTTGAGCGGGAGCTGGAGGCCCTCGATCTTCAGGTGATGGCCGATCCGGCTGAGCAGCAGGTGCTGGTGCTGCCGATGGGCCCGGGTGTTCCCCTGGATCTTGAGCGCGCTGCCACGGTGATCGAACAGGTGCAGTTGCAGGGCCATGTGGCTGACCGGTCGCGCTGGCAGCAGCTCGATGCTGTGGTGGCGATTCCTCGCGTGGAGGCCGCGGCATGAACCTGATCGGGCGCTACAGCAATCCCGGTTACGCCTCGGTGGCCGATGCGGTGCGTGAGTTCTTCGAGCGCCGGGTGGACTTACAGCGGCCTGGCGTGGCCTTCGGTCCCGAGGGTGAGGGGGAACCGGCGAAACAGAGCACCGACATCAGCCTGGTGGCGATTGATCGCTCGGAACCCGAATCCTTTGCTCTCTCGCAACTGATCCTGCGGGGGGTGACGGCCGGCTTGGAGCGCTATCTGCAGGAGCGGCCGTTGTTCCGGCAGTGCTGCCCGCAGCAGAGCCTGTTTGTGAATCCGATCTTCAACCTTCAGCACTACGCCCCGGGGGAAGGGTTCAAGCGATGGCACTGCGATTGGACCATCAGCGATGAGGCCACCGAACCGGAGCACCGGGTGCTGGCCTGGATTCTCTATTGCAACGACGTGGATGAGGCTGGCACCGAGTTCCATTGGCAGGACCACCACGAACCGGCGGAGCGGGGCAAGTTGGTGATCTTTCCGGCTGGTCCATCCCACATTCACCGCGGACGGGTGAATGAGAGCGCCAGCAAGTTGATCGCCACCGGTTGGATCAACGCCGGACGCCAGGAGGACTACCTACGGCGTCTCGCCAGCTGAGTCGTTGGAAGGATCGCTGTCTGCTTCGGCCTGGAGCTGATTGGTGGGGCTGCCGAGCCGGTGGGTTTGTTCCCCGGAGGGGGGCCATTCCATTGGATACACCTGCCGCTGCGGGAAGGGAATGCCGATGCCGTTCTTGTCGAACGCCGTCCAGATGGCTTGCCGCAGATCGCTGCCCACAGCGAAGGCCTCCAGGGGATTGCGCACCCAGAAGAGCAGCTTGTAGTTGATCGATGAATCGGCGAAATCCACCGTGAACGCTTGTGGTGGTGGGTACTGCAGCACCTTTTCGTGCTGACGGGCCACCTCCTCAAGGACTGCGATCACCTGACTGGGTTCATGGTGATAAGCGGCTCCCACCACCACCGCGTCGCGGCGGGAGGTTTCCTCGGCGGTGTACGACTCCGCCTCCTGGGTGAAGAAGTTCTGGTTCGGAATCAGCAGTTCCGCTCCATCGCGACCGCGGCGCAACTGGGTGGCCCGCAGTCCCAGCTTGCGCACGGTGCAGGGGTCGCCGTTGATCATCAGGATTTCGCCGGGGCGCACCGATCCTTCGAACAACAGCCAGAGGCTGCTGATGAAGTTGGAGACGATCTCCTTGATGCCAAAGCCGATGCCTACTGAGAGGCCCCCGGCCACGGCCACCAGGGCGGTGCCGTTGATGCCGACGTAGTACGCCACCCCCATCACGCCGACGCCGATCACCGAGTACTGGAGGATCACCTCCAAAGCCCGTTGACCCTGGGGTTTCAGGCCGATGTAGTAGCCCCCCAGCCAGGCCACCAGCGCAGCGGGTCGCTTGGCATAGGCGACGATCAGGTAGGTGATTGTGAGGGCTGTGAACAGCTTGCCCACGGTGAGGGTCACCCCGAAGACGTCCCCGATTTCAATGATGGCCAGGGATTCGCGGCTGCCCAGGATCTGGAAGAAACTGAGCACCGTGAACACCAGCAACAAGGGCCGGAACAGCATTCGATCCAGTTCATCCACCGGCAAGTTCGGAAAGCGCTGCTCAATCAGCAAGTTGATGGGTTTGAACAGCCGCCAGAGCAGCCAGAGTGTGGCCAGGTACTGCACCAAGCCACCGGGGAACCCCAACGCTTTGATGGCAGCTCCCAACAGGATCAACAGCAAGGGGGAGGCCAGCTCGGCAAAGCTGCTGAACACCTCGGAGTTCAGGCGACGGGTCCATCGGCTGCGCTTTTCAACCAGCACCGTGCCCACCACGATCGCCAGCTGCAGCAGCACGGAACCTCGCTGGAGATAGCCCAGCCAGGTGACCACTTCACGGTTCAGATCCTGGAGCATCAACGCTTCTCCCTCAGGCCCTGGAGGATTTGTTCAGCTCCCTGCTCCGGTGTCTGGATGTCGTAGATGGTGTCCAGTAGGGCATTGGAGATGGTGTCGTAGCGAATGGGGTCGCGGAAGATCCGTGCCTTCACGCGCATCTTGCTCAGCGGCCGCTCGGCGCTGATGTAGTTGCGCAGGGCTTCATTGCCGCCGGGGATTTTCGAGGCCACCACGGTGGCCGCCTTCTGGCTCACTGGCATGGCGTTGTTGGTGGCAAGGGAGTAGGTCTTCTGGGCCCAAGGCTTGGTCACGAAATCGAGCATCACCAGGGCCTTGCGCCGCTGCAGCGGGCTGGAGTTCCGGCCCAGGGCCCAGACCTCCAAACGCGTGGTGGCTGTTCGGTTCTGATTCGGCCCTTTGGGAAGGGCCGTCACCCCGAGCCTGTCGCCCAGCTTTTGCTTGAGACTTCTGAGGTTGTTGCTCCAGCAGGTGATCCAGTCGAGTTCGCCCCGTATCAGTCCATCTCGGAGGTTGCCCTGGTTGTTGAGAAAGCGGATGTTCTGCTGGTAGCTGGAGTCCACCAGCCAGCGCAGCCAGGCGGTCAGCGTCTCCCGATGGGCTTGATCTGCACTGGCGGAATCCATCGCGGCCTTGAGGGCCGGGCTGGCATCGAAGGCCTCAGCGCTCCAGAACAGGTCCTTGAGCTGCACGGCCATGCCGAAGGTGGCGTCGTTGCTGCTCTGTTTCAGGTCCTCCAACGACCTTGGAGCCGTGGGCAGGCGCTCTTTGTTGAAGCAAGCCAGCTGCACGAATTGATTGACGGGGCGTGCCACCAGGGCGCCGTCCTTGGCGGTGACCAGATCGAGCAGGCTTTGGGGGGTGTCCTGACGGTCCTGCTCCGAAAGTTGGATTGGATCGATCAGCTGCGATCGGTACAGCGTTAGTGCTGTTTCGCTGTCGGTAATGATCAAATCAGGCCCGAAGCCGCTCTCCGTTTGCTGGCGGATCTCGTCGATGAAGTTTGTGCTGGATTGCAGCTGCAATTTGGGATGGATCTGTGGATCAACATCACGGATCTGTTGGAACACAAGATTCGAAATGTCCTCCAGCTGTTGGTAGTCCTGCGTTGTGATGTTGGCTTTGTTGTCGATGGTGCGGACGATGTCCACCACCGCTGGCGGTTGCAGTGCATCGATGGCCGAACAGCCGCTCAACAACCCCGCCATCAGGCCCATGAGCCACGCTCGACTTAACCCAGCAGCCATGGCGTCAAAAGCGTGGAATGAGGTTAGTGGGAGTCGCCGAGCTCGTCAGCACCTTTTGCGACCATGGCTTGATTGAATTCCACGCCTCCTGTGCCCGAACTGGCCAAGACCTACGACCCGGCTGGCACGGAGGCTCGCTGGCAGCAGGCCTGGGAGGACCAGGGGGCGTTCCATCCCGACCCGAAGGCCCCCGGTGAACCGTTCTCTGTGGTGATCCCGCCGCCGAACGTGACCGGCAGCCTGCACATGGGCCATGCCTTCAACACGGCCCTGATCGACACGATCGTGCGCTACCAGCGCCTGGCGGGGAAAAACGTGCTCTGCCTGCCCGGCACCGACCACGCCTCGATCGCGGTGCAAACGATCCTCGAGAAGCAGCTCAAAGAGGAGGGCAAGACTCGCCACGACCTCGGCCGTGAGGCGTTTCTGGAGCGGGCCTGGCAGTGGAAGGCCGAAAGCGGTGGCCGCATCGTGGACCAGCTGCGGCGGTTGGGGTATTCCGTGGATTGGAAGCGCCAGCGCTTCACCCTTGATGAGGGCCTGAGTGAGGCGGTGAAGGAGGCCTTCGTGCGGCTGCACGAGCAGGGGCTGATTTACCGCGGTGAATACCTGGTGAACTGGTGCCCCGCCTCCGGTTCGGCGGTGAGTGATCTGGAGGTGGAGATGAAGGAGGTGGACGGCCACCTCTGGCATTTCCGCTATCCCCTCAGCAGCGGCGACGGCCACCTTGAGGTGGCCACCACCCGGCCCGAAACGATGTTGGGCGACACGGCGGTGGCGGTGAACCCCACCGATGAGCGCTACGCCCATCTGGTGGGCCAGACCCTCACCCTGCCGTTCGTGGGGCGGGAGATTCCGATCGTGGCCGACGACCACGTGGAGAAGGAGTTCGGCACCGGCTGCGTCAAGGTGACGCCGGCCCACGACCCCAACGATTTCGCCATCGGCCAGCGCCACGGTCTGCCCCAGATCACGGTGATGCGCAAGAACGGCACCATGAACAAGGAGGCCGGTCAGTTCGAGGGGCTGGATCGCTTCGAGGCCCGCAAGGCTGTGGTGGCCGGCTTGGAAGAGCTGGGTCTGCTGGTGAAGGTGGAGGACTACCGCCACAGCGTTCCCTATTCCGATCGCGGCAAGGTGCCGGTGGAGCCGCTGCTCTCCACCCAGTGGTTTGTCAAAACCGAGCCCCTGGCGGCTCGCTGTCGTGAGGCCCTCGAGAAGCAGGATCCCCGCTTCATCCCCGAGCGCTGGGAGAAGGTGTATCGCGACTGGCTCACCGACATCCGCGACTGGTGCATCAGCCGCCAGCTCTGGTGGGGCCATCGCATCCCCGCCTGGTTCGTGATCAGCGAGACCGGCGGCAAGTACACCGACACCACGCCCTACGTGGTGGCCCGCAACGAAGCCGAAGCCCTGGAGAAGGCCAAGGCGGAGTTCGGCGCGGCGGCGGAGATCGAGCAGGACGAAGACGTGCTCGACACCTGGTTCTCCAGTGGCCTCTGGCCCTTCTCCACCCTGGGTTGGCCCGATGCAGACAGCGCCGACCTGCAGCGCTGGTACCCCACCAGCACCCTGGTGACGGGCTTCGACATCATCTTTTTCTGGGTGGCCCGGATGACGATGATGGCCGGCGCCTTCAC
This sequence comes from Synechococcus sp. A15-44, assembly GCF_014280115.1. NCBI lineage: Bacteria > Bacillati > Cyanobacteriota > Cyanophyceae > Synechococcales > Synechococcaceae > Synechococcus > Synechococcus sp. A15-44. The sequence goes on along the minus strand of NZ_CP047938.1, from coordinate 2,505,679 downwards.
CGGTGAGATGCCCTTCCAGGACGTCTACATCCATGGCCTGGTGCGGGATGAGCAGAACCGCAAGATGAGCAAGAGCGCCGGCAACGGCATCGATCCGCTGCTGCTGATCGACCGTTACGGCACCGATGCCCTGCGTTTCGCACTGGTGCGGGAGGTGGCCGGTGCAGGTCAGGACATCCGCCTGGACTACGACCGCAAGAAGGACACCTCCGCCACGGTGGAGGCCTCGCGCAACTTCGCCAACAAGCTCTGGAACGCCACCCGCTTCGCCCTGATGAACCTGGGCGGCGAAACACCGGCCCAACTCGGTGAACCCGACCCCGCGGCCCTGCAGCTGGCCGATCGCTGGATCCTCTCCCGCCTGGCCCGGGTGAACAGGGAGACGGCCGAGCGCTACAGCAGTTATGGCCTGGGTGAAGCCGCCAAGGGGCTTTACGAGTTCGCCTGGAACGACGTTTGCGATTGGTATCTGGAGCTGAGCAAGCGCCGGCTTAACCCCGGTGAGAACCTCTCAGCTGAGGCTCTCGCCGATCAGCGGGTGGCCAAGCAGGTGCTGGCCAAGGTGATCAGCCAGATGCATCTGATGCTGCATCCGCTGATGCCCCACCTCACCGAGGAGCTCTGGCACAGCGTCACCGGCGAGCCGGAGACCACCTTCCTGGCCCTGCAGCCCTGGCCGGCTGTGGACGAAGCGGCCCTCAACGACGACCTCGAAGCCTCTTTCGCAGAGCTGATCGGTGCCATCCGTGTCGTGCGCAACCTGCGCGCGGTGGCGGGCCTCAAGCCCTCGCAATCGGTGCCGGTTCGCTTCGTCACCGGCCGCGGCGAGCTGGCGGCGGTGCTCACTCAGGGCACGGCCGACATCACGGCGCTGACGCGAGCCGAGTCGGTGGCGGTGATGGCGCCGGCGGAGGCTGATGCCGCTCCAGTGGCCAAGGCCCTCGCGGGGGTGAGCGGTGAGCTGCAGGTGCTGCTGCCGATCGAAGGCCTTGTGGATCTCGATGCGCTCAAAGGGCGCCTGGAGAAAGACATCGCCAAGGCGGAGAAGGAGATCAAGGGCCTGGCGGGCCGGCTGGGCAACCCCAACTTCGCCGACAAGGCCCCGCCGGAAGTGGTGGCGGAATGCCAGGCCAACCTCGATGAGAAGCAGGCCCAGGCCGATCTGGCGCGCAAGCGCCTGGCGGATCTGAGCTGAGTCGGTGATTCAGGTTGAGGAGCTAAGCAAGATCTACCGGGTTGCCGAGAAGCAGCCCGGCTTGGCCGGCACCCTGCGCCATTTCATCCGCCGCCGCACCCGGGACGTCACCGCGGTGCAGGACGTTTCCTTCCGGATTGAACCTGGGGAGATGGTGGGCTTTCTCGGTGCCAACGGTGCCGGCAAAACCACCACCTTGAAGATGCTCTGCGGCTTGATCCACCCCAGCGCCGGTGAGGTGCAGGTGGCAGGGCATCGGCCGCAGCGGCGCCAGGCGGAGTTTCTGCGCCGGATCACCCTGGTGATGGGGCAGAAGCAGCAGCTGCTCTGGGACCTGCCGCCGATGGATTCACTGCGGGTGAATGCGGCGGTCTACGGCATTCCCGATGCTGTGGCCCGGCGGCGGATCAAGGAGCTGGCCGATCTGCTGGAGCTGGGGGAGGAACTCACCCGGCCGGTGCGCAAGCTTTCCCTGGGCCAGCGGATGAAGGCCGAACTGTTGGCGGCGCTGTTGCACGAGCCGGAGGTGTTGTTCCTCGATGAACCGACCCTGGGGCTGGATGTGAATGCCCAGGCCCGGGTGCGGCAGTTCCTGGCGGAGTACAACCGCCGCACGGGGGCAACGGTGCTGCTCACCAGCCACTACATGGCTGACATCACGGCCCTCTGCCCCCGGGTGCTGTTGATCCACCAGGGGCGGTTGTTCCACGATGGCCCCCTCGAAGCTCTGGCTGATCAACTGGCACCGGAGCGGGAGGTGCGGCTCGAGTTGGAGTCGCCGGTTTCAGCCGATGACTTGGCGGGGTTGGGGCGTTTGGAGCAGCTGGAGGGCTGTGACGTGCGGCTGCTGGTGCCCCGCGACCAGCTCACTGCTGTGGTGGCGCAGCTGCTGGACCGTTTCCCCGTGCGTGATCTGGATGTGACCGATCCACCGATCGAGGAGTTGATCGGTGGCTTGTTCCGGCAGGGGCGGGTCTGATGCGGATCTTCGGGCTGAACCGGAGGATCATTCGGGTGCTGTTGGGCTCCCAGTACGCCCACATGCTCGAGTACCGCGCCGAGATCGCCCTCTGGGCTTTATCTGGCGTGTTGCCGTTCATCATGCTCAGCGTCTGGAGCGGCAGCGACGCACGCTCGGGACTGGGGCTGGAAGGTGTGGCTCTGGATCACTATTTCCTCAGCGCCTTTCTGGTGCGCCAGTTCTCAGTGGTGTGGGTGGTCTACGCCTTCGAGGAAGACGCTCTGCTGGGCCGGCTCTCGCCCTATCTGCTGCAGCCGCTGCATCCGCTCTGGCGTTATGTGGCGGCCCACCTCGGCGAGCAGCTCACCCGTCTGCCCTTTGCGGCCCTGATTGCGGCGGTGTTTTTTGTGGTGCGGCCCCAGGCCTTCTGGTTGCCGTCGTTGTGGGGCTTCCTGCTGGCCTGGCTGGCCACCTGGATGGCCTTCGCCATTGCTTTCCTGTTTCAGAGCCTGATTGCGGCCCTCTGCTTCTGGAGTGAAAAGGCCAGTGCCCTGGAGCGTCTCCAGTTCATTCCCTTTCTTTTCCTGTCTGGTCTGCTGGCACCGCTCACGGCCTTTCCACCGGCGGTGCGGGCCCTGGCCCAGTGGACGCCCTTCCCTTACCTGATCGACTTCCCGGCCCGGGTGCTGGCGGGCCAGCCGGTGGATCTGTTGGCGGGCTTTGGGGCGCAACTGGTCTGGATCGCTCTGTTGTTGCCGCTGGTGCTGCTGCTATGGCGGGCCGGCGTGCGGCGCTACAGCGCCATGGGGGCCTGATGGGGCGCTACTGGCGAACCCTGCGTCGCTTCTGGGGCACGGCCGTGGCCGTGCAGCTGGAGTATCAGGCCAACGTGCTGATCGAGCTGCTGGCGGTGGCGATGAGCCTCAGCGGCAGCCTGTTCCTGCTCTCGCTGTTCTATGGCCCCGATCAGACGTTGGGGGGCTGGAGCTGGGCCCAGGCCCTGATGGTGCAGGGGCTTTACACGGTGTTCGATGGCATGGCCACCACCTGGTTGCGCCCCAACCTCGGGGCGATCGTCACCCATGTGCGCGAGGGCACCCTGGATTTCGTGCTGCTCAAACCGATCGACAGCCAGTTCTGGTTGTCGCTGCGCACGCTTTCGCCAGCGGGGCTGCCGGAGATCGGCCTGGGGCTTGGGCTCCTGGCCTGGGGCAGCCATCAGGCCGGTGTGGTGTTCAGCCTGTCGTCTCTCTTCACCGTGCTGGTGATGCTGCTGGCCGGTGGCTTGATCCTCTATTCGCTCTGGTTTCTGATCGCTGCCACCAGCATCTGGTTCGTCAAAACCTGGAATGCCACTGAGGTGTTGCGGGCCCTTCTGGCCTCCGGCCGTTATCCCCTCAACGCCTATCCGCCTGCCTTGCGCCTGTTATTCACCCTGGTGCTGCCGGTGGCTTTTCTCACCACGGTTCCGGCTCAGGTGCTGCTGGGTGAGGCCGCCGCACCGATGCTGCTGGCGGGCTTGGCTCTGGCGGTGTTGTTCTTTGCGGCGGCGCGGGCCTTCTGGCTCTTTGCCCTGCGCTTCTACACCTCGGCATCGAGTTAGTGCAATGCTCCACGCCATGCGTGGGTGATTCCGCTTGATCTCCTTGGTTCAGCACTGGCTGCCTGATGTGTTGGAGCTGCTGCGCTCCCCCATTGGGGCACTGCTGTTTATGCCGCTCTATGCCCTCTGGGTGACGCTGCTGCTGCCCGGGGTTTGGGCGTCGATGCTGGCCGGGGTGCTCTATGGCACCTGGCTTGGCAGTGGCCTGGTGTTCGTTGGGGCCTGTCTCGGGGCGGTGGTGGTGTTCCTGCTGGGGCGTTCGGTGCTGCGTGACTGGGCCCGGCGCCGGTTGGAGCAGCTCCCCAAGCTGCAGGCGGTGGAGCGGGCCGTCAGCAAGGAGGGGCTGAAGCTGGTGTTGCTGACGCGCCTCTCGCCTGCCTTTCCCTTTTCCTTGCTCAACTTGGCCTACGGCCTCAGTGAGGTGAGCCTGCGGGACTACAGCATTGGCTTGATCGGCATCCTCCCCGGAACAGTGCTGTTTTGCGGCTTGGGGGCGCTGGCCGGCGATGTGGCCCGTTTCGGTGAGGTCTTGGGGGGTGAGGCCGATGCCGGCACCTGGACGCTGCGGGTCGTGGGGGTGCTCGCCACGCTGGCGGTGGTCTGGCTGGTGAGCCGGGCGGCTCGGCGGGCGCTTCAGGATGTGGAGACGTCGCTCTGATCGGGATCGGGCAGACGCCAGTCCCGCAGAGCAGCGATCAGGATGAACCAAACCAGGCGCACGCGGTTGGCTGGGCCAGTGCGCTGCTGCAGCTCAGCCAACTTGGCCCGTCCGCAGTCGGTCTTGATCCAGCGGTGCAGGGCAGGGGTGGATGGGCTCATGGCTGCAGCAGGGCGGTGAGGTCGGCTTCGCTGAGCACCGTCACCCCGAGGCTCTCGGCTTTGATCAGTTTGCTGCCGGCGGCTTCGCCGGCCACCAGGTAATCGGTCTTCTTGCTGACGCTGCCGCTTACCTTGCCGCCCGCCGCTTCGATCAGCGCTTTGGCTTCGCTGCGGCTGAGGTTGGGAAGTGTGCCCGTGAGCACCAGGGTTTTGCCCTGCAGCACGCCGTCGGCGTCAGCTCCGGCTTGGCTGGCGGCCTCCTGCTCGGAGGCATTCGCCTCCAGGGAGAGCCCAATGCTGCGTAGGTCCTGCAGCAGCTGTTGGTTGGCGGGGGTGCGCAGCCACTGGCCAAGGCTGGCGCTGATTTCTGGGCCGATGCCATGCAGTTCGGCGATCTGGTCCGGGGCCTCAAGCGCTGCTGCCGCCAGGCTGTTGATGCTGAAGAAAGCGGCCGCGAGCGCTTTGGCGTTGACCTCGCCGATGTGGCGGATGCCAAGGCCGTAGAGCTGGCGGTGCCACGGCTGCTGTTTGGAGCCCTCCAGGGCCTCCACCAGGTTGGTGGCCGACTTGTCGCCCATCCGATCCAGGCTGGCGAGCAGGGCCGCATCCAGCCGGTAGAGATCGGCCAGTGAGCCCACCAGGCCGCGGTCCACCAGCTGTTCGATCAACTTGCTGCCGAGCCCATCCACATCCAGGGCGCCCTTGCTCACCCAGTGCCGCAGGCCACCCCGCAGGATCGCCGGGCAGCTGCTGTTCACGCAGCGGGTGGCGGCTTCATCGCCTTCCCGCACCAAGTTGGAGCCACATTCAGGGCAGTGCTGCGGCAATTGCACCGGGGTGGCGTCGCTGGGTCTGAGCTCCGGCAGCACCCGCACCACTTCGGGAATGATCTCCCCGGCTTTGCGCACCACGATGGTGTCGCCCAGGTGCACATCCAGTTCAGCGATCCGATCGGCGTTGTGGAGGGTGGCGCGGCTGACGCTGGTGCCGGCCAGGCCCACCGCTTCGAATTCGGCCACGGGGGTGATGGCACCGGTGCGGCCCACCTGAGCACCAACGCGGAGCAGACGGGTGGGGGCTTCTTCGGCGGGGTATTTGAGGGCGATGGCCCAGCGCGGGGCCTTCTGGGTGAAGCCGGCTTCGTCCTGCAGCTGGAGGTCGTCCAGTTTCACCACCACGCCGTCGGTGGCATAGGGGAGGTCATGACGTCCCTGCTCCCAGTGGTCGCAGAAGCGCTGGATGGCGGCCAGGTCTCCGCAGAGCTCCCGGTTTGGGTTGACGCGGAAACCGGCCCTGTTCAGCCACTCCAGAGCCGCCCATTGGCCGGGGGGTTGGGCGTCACCCGGCAGGTGCAGGGTGTAGGCGAAGAAGTCGAGCCGGCGGGCGGCCACCACCTTCGGATCCAGTTGGCGCAGGGTGCCAGCGCAGGCGTTGCGGGGGTTGGCGAACAGCGCTTCACCCCGTTGCTCCCGTTCGGCATTGATCGCCGCGAAGGTGGCATCAGGGATGAAGGCTTCTCCTCGCACTTCCACCCATTCCGGTGGGTTCTCGATCTGCAGCCGCAGCGGAATGGAGCTGATCGTGCGCACGTTGGCGGTGATCTCTTCACCGCGGCTGCCATCGCCCCGGGTGGCGGCCCGCTCCAGCACCCCATTGCGGTAGCTCAGGGCCAGGGCGTTGCCGTCAATTTTCAGTTCTCCTACCAGGGGTAGGCGGGTGTCGCTGGGACGGTCCAGCACCTTGAGCAGCCGCTCGTGCCAGGCCTGCAGGTCGTCGCGGTTGAAGGCGTTGTCGAGGCTGAGCATTCCCACGCGGTGCTCAACGCTGCTGAACCCCTCCGCCGGAGCTCCGCCCACCCGCTGGGTGGGGCTGTCGGACCGTTGCAGGTCTGGATGGTTCTGTTCCAGCTCGAGCAGCTCGCGATAGAGGTGGTCGTAGACCGCGTCCTCCATCACCGGAGCATCGAGAACGTAATAGGCGTGGCCGGCACGGTTGAGCAGCTGCCGCAGTTCCGCGGCCCGCTCGTGCGGATCAGCCATTGACCTGGTTGATGCGGGCAATGCGCCAGTTGTCGTCCACCTTGGTGAAGGTGAAGTCGAGGGGGAGCTCTTCGTCGCCTTCGGACTTCAGCTTCACGGTGAGGATCAAGTTGCCTTCCTGCACGCGGGGGCGGCCGGACTTGAGATTGCGGAACTTGTTCAGCTTTAGGCCCGCCAGGAAGCGGATGAACTGCTGACGGCTCACGTGCTGGCGGTAGGCCTTGGTGGTGAGCAGGTAGGCGGCATCGATCCGGCCGGCAGCCACCTGGGTGAAGAACTGCTTGATCAGGGGATTGATGCCGCGGGCGTCGAGCACCAGCTTCACGGCGTTGTAGATCCAGTACCCCAGCAGGGTGAGACCCCCGGCCAGCAGAGCTTTGCTGCCGATCTCCCGCACCAGTCCCAGTTCCATCACCAGCTGTCAAAGCAGGGCCGAGTCTGACTGACCACGGCAGGATGGCGCTGATTCGGATCTCCTCCCCCCCTTTCTGTGCCTTTGCAGCCGCTGCTGCCGTTGTTTCATCGCCTCAACCGGGAGCATTTCGGCGGTGCTCTGGTGGATGGGGGTCAGCCGCTGACGGCGGTGCGCTGGAGCGATGGGCGGATGAGCCGCACGGCGGGGTTCTACCGCCGTGGCCCCGGTGTGGGTGAGGGCCGCGGCAGCGAGATCGTGCTGTCGCGTCCGGTGCTCGAGCCATTGCCTCAGATCGCCACGGAAAGCACCCTCTGCCACGAGATGATCCACGCCTGGGTGGATCTGGTGCAGCGTCGCCGCGAAAGCCACGGGCCGCTGTTCCGGGCTCGGATGGCCGCCATCAATGCGGCCCAGAGCCGGTTTCAGGTGAGCATCCGCCACAGCTATCCGGTGCCGCCCCGACCGCCCCGCTGGCTGGCGGTCTGTCCCCGTTGCGGCCGCCGCACCCCCTGCCGAAGGCGCACACGCAATGCCGCTTGCCGGGCCTGTTGCGTCGAGCATTTCCATGGCCGCTGGGATGCCAGCTGCGTGCTCAGTTATGTGGAGGCGGAGGGCTAGATGGAGGTGTTCTGGCTCACCCTGGAGTGCGGCGGTGTGGTGATTGTGTTGCTGGGATTGCGGCGGGAGCAGTGGTTGCGCCGCCGCCGTCGGTAACGTCAGGGGATGGAGGAGCGCTTCGATCGGTTGGACCGGTTCCGTGATCAGCGGGATCGCCGTCTCGACCAGTTCTTGGAAACCGGCCGTCAGCTCGTGGATGGGGTCTCTGGCCGGCGACCCGGACAACGGCCCGGAGGGCGGCGCTCTGGTTTGGATCTCGATTCGGTGGGCCGCTGGGTTGGCGAAAAAGTCGAGTGGCTGCTGGAAGAGGACGACGACTGGCAGGAGCCCTGGCAAGACGCTGGCCGTGGCCGTCCAGAGCCCGCGCGTTCGATGCGTTCTGCTCGGCGCCCCCTTGAGGCGATCTCACGCCGGAGTCGCCGCGGAGCAGCAGGGCAAGCTCCAGCGCCCCCATCAAGACCACCTGTGGCTCAGGAGTTCAACGCTGATCCTGGTGAGTGGCCGGAGGACGACAGCTTCCGGGTGCAGCGCTGGTCGCGCTCTGCCCAGCCGGCAGCACGTCCGGAGCCCGAAGCCAGCCCCAATCCAGCGGGCTCCCGCCGGGGCTTGCCGCGCTCCAGCCGCCGCCGGATCGACTAATGCCTCGCGTGCAATGAACGCGGGCTGACCCGGTAGCGGCAGCCCCGTGCAGCGAGCTGGTGGTTCACATCCTCGAGCAGCTCTCCGGGCATCTCTTCGGCCATCTGGTCCGCTGTGGCGGTGATCGATGGGGATCCCACCTGCAGCGCTTCCAGCAGTTGGGTCCACTGCTCCACTTGCAGGGTGCGGCTCATCGGTTCATAGCCCTTCTGTTCCAGCAGCTGGCTGCAGACCGTGCGGTTCCAGAGCACCGTGCGTCCCTGGCCATGGGGGCCAGTCTGCATGGCGGCGTTGGCGTCGAGGGCGCTTTGGGTGGGGCGGCCCCGCCTGTCACGCCAGCCTTGATGTTCGAGGGTCTTGCCGCAGTGAATCGCCGAAATGCCGTAGATCCGACCGAGGTCGGTGAGGCTGAGCCAGGAGGTGGTGGCAGCCATGACACGGTGCACCGAATTGGTCACATCTTCCTGTGAGCACAACTAATGGCAAGTTGTCAAGAGCAAATCCCAACAAACCCGCAGGTTTGTTCATGAATTTTGTTGAAACTCCTGGCGCAGGGTGGGCCCGAGCCAGGTTTCGAGTTGCGGGCTGAACACTTCGCGAATCACGGTGAGGGCCTTGCCCTGGCGGAAGAAGCGGTAATGGCGGCTCCAGTAGGGGCCGCGATGGCCAAAGGTCTGGTCGAGCCAGTCCCCTTCCACCAGCGCCAAGCCATCCACCTCACGGAACAGCTCGGAACGCCCTTCGGTGAGGCTTTTCCAGATCGGCTGGTTGCGGTCCCGCAGGTGCCAATCCGCTTCGGCCTGGTTCCACCAGCTCTCGGCCCAGGCCAGCGGGGTGCCGCCGCAGGTGAGCCACACCTGGCGGCGCAGCAGTGGTGCCATCAATTCCTTCACCTCCTCAGGTGCCCCGGGGTGGTCGGTTTGGTCGGCCTCCATGGCGATCAGATCCACGGCAACGGGCAAACCGGTGAGCAGGCGCAGGTGGCGGGTTGGGCTGCCATCGCCCAGCAGCATCAGCCGCCAGGGGCCGGGCAGTTGACGCGGCCCCTCCGCTGAGAGCACCGCATCGGTGGGGGCTTGCCAGAGCTGGTGCGGGGATGGGTGAAGACGGGGGGTGGGGTTCAGAACAGTCCTCCCACCGAGAGGGTTTGGCGTTGGCCGTTGCGGCTGATCACGGCACCGCTGTCGGTGACCTCGCTGAGCACCCAGCCGCTGCTACCGATCGCTTCACCGATGCCGGCGGACACCGATCCCTGCCCCAGTTGAAAAATGGCGGAACTGCTGCCACCGGGGCCCTTCACCACACCGGTGAGTTGCGGGATCGGTCCCATCGGTGCCAATGCCTGATCGCTGCCCAGGGGCTCAACCGTCAATGGCTGTTGGATCGGTGGTTGTTGGATCGGCACGGTCAGCGGTTCGAGGCTTTGGATGGCAAGGGAGGCCTCCGAGGGCGTTGCCATCTCTCCTGCTCGGCTTTCTTGGGCCGCCACTTGCTCGCGCAGCTGCTCGATCAGGGCGGCGTTTTGCTTCCGTTCCAGCTCCAGGCGGGAGCGTTGCAGGCTGCTCACCAGCCAGGCGCTGCAGATCACGCCGGCAACGGCGATGCCACTGATCAGCGGCAGCAGCCAGGTGGAGGGGGAGCGGCGTTCGCTGGGTTCGCTTGGTTTGGTTGTTGGTTCGTGCACATCCACATCCACCGGCACCAGGTGCGGCTGGCTTGGGGCGGTGACCGTCTCGCGGTCGAACACGTTGTCCATCACCTGCTCAGCCCGCAGGTTCCAATAGGCTCGTGAGGTGGGAACCCGGGTTGGCACTGCAAAGGTTTCAGGAGTCCAACGCTATCGAGCTTCTGCAGTTGGGGCGAGGGGTTGGCGTTCCCTTTGCTGCAGTTCCAGCCACATCAGCAGGGCGGTGATGTCGGCTTTGCTGACGCCGGGGATGCGGCTGGCCTGCCCCAGGGTGCTGGGTTGAATCGCCGTGAGCTTTTCGCGGGCTTCATTGGAGAGGGTGCCGATGCCTGCGTAGTTGAGATCGGCCGGTAGCTTGCGCTGGCTCTGGCGTTTCACCTGGTCGATCTGCTGCTGCTGCCGTTGCAGGTAGCCGCTGTATTTGATGTCGATCTCGGCGCCTTCGCGCACGGGCAGGGGTAGATCGGCATCGGCCAGGCCATGGCGCACCAGATCCGCGGCGTGCATGCCAGGCCGGCGCAGCAGGTCGGCCAGGGTGATCGAGCCTTTGATCGCTGCACCGGTTTCCTCTTCCACCGCCGGGGCCACCGGATCGCTCACCTTGAGCCGCACGGTTTCGAGGCGCTGCTTTTCGCCCTCCATCGCCTGGAGTTTGTCTTCGAACAGCTGCCAGCGCCGGTCGTCGATCAGGCCCAGCTCACGGCCCAATGGCGTCAGGCGGCGGTCGGCGTTGTCACCCCGCAGGATCAGGCGGTATTCGCTGCGGCTGGTGAGCACCCGGTAGGGCTCGCGCAGGTCTTTGCTCACCAGATCGTCGATCATCGTGCCGATGTAGCTGCCCTCTCGGGGGAAGTGCACCGGCTCCTGGCCGCCGATCAGGCGGGCGACGTTGACGCCGGCCACCAGGCCCTGGGCGGCGGCTTCTTCATAGCCCGTGGTGCCATTGAGCTGGCCGGCGCTGAACAGGCCGCTCACCCGCTTGGTTTCCAGGGAAGGCTTGAGCTGGGTGGCGGGCAGGTAGTCGTAATCCACCGAGTAGGCCGGCCGCAGCATCACGGCGTGCTCCAGGCCCGGCAGGCTGCGCAGCAGCTGCAGCTGGATCGGTTCCGGCAGGCCGGTGGAGAAGCCCTGCACATAGATCTCTGGGGTGTCGCGCCCCTCCGGCTCGAGGAAGATCTGGTGGCTGTCCTTGTCCGCGAAGCGAACGATCTTGTCTTCGATTGAGGGGCAGTAGCGCGGACCTTTGCTGTCGATCACACCGCCGTAGATGGCGGTGAGGTGCAGGTTGTCGCGGATCAGCTGATGGGTTTCGGCGGTGGTGCGGGTGATGTGGCAGCTCATCTGCTCACCGCTCACCCAGGCGGCCGGGTCAAAGGAGAAGAAGCGATCGGCCGCATCACTGGGCTGCTCCTCCAGTTGATCGAGCGCGATGCTGCGCCGGTCCACCCGGGCTGGGGTACCGGTTTTGAGCCGGTCGGTCTGGAAGCCGAGCTGCTGCAGCGCTTCGGTGAGGCCTTCGGCGGCCTGCTCTCCGGCGCGGCCGGCGGCCATCGATTGATGCCCCACCCAGATGCGGCCGCCGAGGAAGGTGCCGGCGGTGAGGATCACTGCGTCAGCGCCGTAGACGCTGCCGAAATAGGTGCGGATGCCACTGATGCGTTGCTGGTCCCCTTCGCCGCTGGTTTCCAGGCCGGTCACCATCGCTTCGCGCAGGGCGAGGTTGGGGGTGTGCTGCAGCAGCTGCAGCATCTGGCGGGAATAAAGGCGCTTGTCGGTCTGGGCGCGCAGGGCCCACACCGCCGGGCCGCGGCTGGCGTTGAGGATGCGCTTCTGGATCGCGGTGGCATCGGCCAGGCGTCCGATTACGCCGCCGAGGGCATCCACTTCATGGACGAGCTGGCTTTTGGCGGGGCCGCCGACGGCCGGATTGCAGGGCTGCCAAGCGATGCGATCGAGATTGAGGCTGAACAGGGCGGTGTTCAGGCCCAGGCGGGCGGCGGTGATCGCCGCTTCACAACCGGCATGGCCGCCGCCGACCACGATCACGTCGAAGGATTCGGTTGGGGCGGCGCTGAAGCTCATGGCTTCATTATCTGATCTGGTTCAGGCCGCCAGGTTGCGGAAGCGGGTGAACTGCGGCTCGAACAGCAGCTTCACCGTGCCCACCGGACCGTTGCGGTGCTTGGTCACGATCACTTCGGTGATGCCGCGGTCGGGAGTTTCCGGGTTGTAGTACTCGTCGCGGTAGATCATCAGCACCAGGTCGGCGTCCTGCTCGATCGAGCCCGATTCCCGCAGGTCGCTCAGCATCGGTCGCTTGTTGGTGCGTGCCTCCACACCCCGGCTCAGCTGGGAGAGGGCAATCACCGGCACGTTCAATTCCCGGGCCATCTGCTTCAGCCCCCGGGTGATGCGCGACAGCTCCTGCACCCGGTTGTCGGAGCCCGAGCCTTCCATCAGCTGCAGGTAGTCGATCATCACCAACCCCAGTTCCTTGCCTTGTTCGGCCATCAGCCGCCGGCAGAGCGAGCGCATCTCCAGCACGCCGGAGTTGGGTTTGTCGTCGATGAAGATCGGAAGTTGCCCCAGACTGTTGATGCCCTGGCCCAGCAGCGGCCATTCCTCCTGCTGCAGCCGGCCGGTGCGCAGCCGGCCCGCTTCGATGCCCACTTCCATCGAGAGCAAGCGGTAGGTGAGCTGTTCCTTGCTCATCTCCAGGGAGAACAGGCACACCGGCATGTCGTGCAGCTGGGCCACGTTTTTGGCCAGGTTCAGCGCGATCGAGGTTTTGCCCATGGCTGGCCGGCCCGCCACGATGATTAAATCGCTGCGCTGCAGGCCCTGGGTCATCGCATCCAGGTCGTAGAAGTTCACCGGGATGCCGGCCACCGAGGTTCCCAGTGAGCGGCTCTCGATCTCCTCAAAGGTCTGAGTGAGGATCTCGGCTGTGGGGGTGAGTCCCTTGGAAGGTTTCTCCTGGCTGATGGCAAAGATCTTCTGTTCCGCCTGATCCAGCACCTGCTCCATTGGCAGGCTCTGATCAAAGCCCAGCTTGATCACTTCGTTGCCGGAGCGGATCAGCTGCCGGCGAAGGAACTTGTCCATCACCAGCCGGGCCACCTGCTCGATCGAGGCGGTGGACGGCACCCGCTCCACCAGCTCCACCAGTCGGTTGTTGCCGCCCACCTTCTCGAGGGCGCCGGTGTCGGCCAGCCAGGCACTCATGGCGGTGAGATCCGTCGGCTTGCCCTGGCCGTGCAGCATCAGGGCGGTGCGGAAGATCTCACGGTGGGCGTTCAGATAAAACGCTTCCGGCTGCAGCACATCGGCCACACGCCCGATCGCATCGGGATCCAGCAGGATGCCGCCCAGCACTGCTTCCTCCGCCTCAAGGTTCTGGGGCGGAAGCGAATCGGGCAGAGCCTCGAAATTGGGCTCGTCGTCGCGGCGGCCCTGGCCAAAACCACGGCGCCCCCCATCGTTGTTCTCTGGTAGGGGGGCGCTCACCATGGCGGCAGGGCCTGAAGCGAAGGGATCACACTTTGGCTCGAATGAGCCGTTTGAGTGTCAATTGACAGCGATCAGTAGCCGACCACTTCCAGGTTGATCTCAGCGGTGACTTCGGTGTGCAGCTTCACCGTCACGGTGTACTTACCGGTGCGGTGGATCTCAGGCACCAGGATGTCGCGGCGGTCGATCTCTTTCTTGGTGGCGGTTTCGATGGCTTCTGCCACGTCACCGTTGGTGACGGTGCCGAACAGCACGTTGTCTTCACCGGTCTGCTTCTTCACGGTGAAGCGACCAATGGTGGAGAGGGCGGTCTTGAAGTCGATGGCTTCTTGCTTCAGGGCGGCCTGACGCTCAGCTTCCTTGGCACGGCGGTGCTCCACCTGCTTCATCACAGCAGGGGTGAGGGGCACTGCTTTGCCGAAGGGCAGCAGGAAGTTACGGGCGTAACCAGGAGCCACTTCCACCAGGTCTCCGTCCTTGCCGAGGCTGAGGACGTCCTCATTCAGAACGACTTGTACACGCTTAGGCATGGGACCGGTATGAAGGATGGAGACGGGTGCGATCGACCACGTTACGACGTGGCCGGTTGTTGAAGGTGTTTTGAGCCTCAGGAGGCTCCGGGGACGTAGCGGGCCGTGCGAATCCGGCTGGCCAGTCCGAGGCGCTTGAGCAGGCGCACATGCTGCCAGGTGAGATCGAACTCAAACCAGCGCAAACCGTGGCGTGCACTGGCCGGATGGGCGTGGTGGTTGTTGTGCCAACCCTCACCGAAGGAGAGCAGTGCCACCCACCAGCAGTTGCGGGAGAGGTCGGGGCAATCGAAATTGCGGTAGCCGAAGGCGTGGGTGGCGGAGTTCACCAGCCAAGTCACGTGATACACGACCACGAGGCGCAGAGGAATGGCCCACAGCACCAGGCCAAGGCCACCGCCATGCACCTGGGCGGCTTCACCGAACCAGTAGAGCCCGAGGCCCAGGGGGATCTGCAGCAGCAGGAACCAGCGGTCGAGCCAGCGGTAGAAGGGGTCGCACTGCAGGTCGCCGGCGTAGCGGTCGAGTTCCTTCAGGGCCGGGATGTCGTGCAGCATCCACTCGCTGTGGGCCCACCACAGGCCACGGCCAGCGTCGTGGTGATCAGTGGGCTGATCCGAAAAACGGTGGTGATGGCGGTGCAGACCCACCCATTCGATCGGGCCGCTCTGGCAGGCCAGGGTGCCCATCAGCACCAGGATGCGCTCAACCCACACAGGCACCACCAGGCTGCGGTGCGCCACCAGACGGTGCAGGCCCAGGGTGACGCCCAGCACCGTCATCCAATAGAGAACTCCGAAGGCCACAACGCCCTGCCAGCTCCAGAAGCGCGGCAGCAGCGCCACGGTGGCGAGCACGTGCATCACCAGCATGAAGCTGGTGGTTCCCATCTTGAATTTGCGCTGACGCGCGGGCAGTCGGTCGCGCGGTGCCATCACCGCGGCCCGCTGCCGAAGCTCGCGGTTGTCAGCTGTTTGCGAGGAAACCAAGCGGATTCTCCTTGGATTGACAAAGCCGCTCAGACAGGAAAACCAGGGAGCGGATGGTGCCGTTAATGACAGAAATCTAAAGGAGTTGCCGCATCGCAGCGGCTTCCCGAGTTGTGAATTCTGGCGTTGGCCAGGGTTTAGGAAGGCATGACATCCGTCAGGCAAGTGGTGATCAGTGCGTTTGCAGAGGACCTGATCAACGCGGTGGCGCGGGAGCAGGCCGACCTGGCTGCAGCGAGGACGGCGGCGGTGGAGCAACGCCTGCAGCGCGTGTTGGAGGCCTTGGCGGCGGAGCGCGTTGGCACCCAGCACTTTGCGTCGCTCACCGGTTACGGCCACGGGGATCAGGGGCGCGAGGTGGTGGATCGGGTTTTTGCCCGGGTGCTGGGGGCTGAAGCCGCTGCGGTGCGCCTGCAATTCGTCAGTGGCACCCACGCCATCGCCGCCGCGCTGTTCGGGGTGCTGCGGCCCGGGGATCGTCTGCTTTCGATCACAGGTCGTCCCTACGACACCCTTGAGGAGGTGATCGGTCTGCGCGGCAAGGGCCAGGGTTCCCTGGCGGAATTCGGGGTTGCCTACGACGAAATCGATCTGCAGCCGGATGGGGCGGTGGATCAGGCGGCCTTGAACCAGGCCCTGGAGCAGCCCTGCCGAATGGTGCTGATCCAGCGCAGCTGTGGCTACAGCTGGCGTCCGTCGGTCACGGTTGAACAGATCGCCGGGCTGTGTGAGCGCATCCATGCCCGCCAGCCCGACTGCGTTGTGTTTGTCGACAACTGTTACGGCGAGCTGGTGCAAGAGCAGGAACCGACGGCGGTTGGGGCGGATCTGATCGCTGGATCGTTGATCAAGAACCTCGGCGGCACCATCGCCCCCACCGGCGGCTACATCGCTGGACGGGCCGATCTGGTGGAGCAGGCCTGCTGCCGGCTCACGGCGCCGGGCATCGGCAGTGAGGGCGGCACGGGATTTGACCTGCAGCGGCTGGTGCTGCAGGGGCTGTTCCTGGCACCGCAGATGGTGTCGGAGGCCTTGATTGGTGCCGATCTGGTGGCGGGGGTGTTTGAGCGGCTGGGATTTCCTGTGAATCCAGCGCCCGGGGCGGTGCGCAGCGATTTGATTCAGGCGGTGCGGCTGGGCAGTCCCGATGCCCTCAAGGTGGTGTGCCGTGCCTTCCAGGCGATGTCGCCGATCGGGGCCTACCTCGATCCAGTGCCGGCCTCGATGCCGGGCTATGCCTCGGATCTGGTGATGGCCGGGGGGACCTTCATCGACGGTTCCACCAGTGAATTTTCGGCCGATGCGCCGCTGCGGGAACCGTTCAACCTCTATGTGCAGGGCGGCACCCATCGCGCCCACATCCGCCTGGCCCTCTCCCGTGCGTTGTGTGACCTCAATGCGGCAGGACTGATCAATCTCCCGCAGACTGGGACCACCTGAAACTGCCTCGATGGCGTTCGCGTTCCCCGACTCTTTTCGCTTCGCCGACAGCCATGAGTACGCCAATGCCGATGGCGAGCTGGTGCGGGTGGGCATCAGTGCCTTCGCCGTTGATCAGCTGGGCGACATCGTGTTCGTGGATCTACCGGATGTGGGCGCCAGCCTGGCGAAGGGCACCAGCTTTGGCTCGGTGGAGTCGGTGAAGGCCGTGGAAGACATGTATGCACCGATTGCCGGTGAGGTGGTGCAACGCAATGAAGCGGTGCTGGCCAGTCCGGAGGAACTGCAGAACGACCCCCACGGTGAGGGCTGGCTGCTGGTGCTGCGTCCGTCGGACCCCTCCGAGCTCGACAGCTTGATGACCGCCGAGGCCTACGGCGCCAAGGTCAACGCCGGCTGACATCAGCGCTGGCTGTCATCAACGTTGGCTCTCATCAGCGCCGGGGCTTCGCTCTTACGATCGTCCGGCGGGCTGTGCATTCGACGTTGACTTCTCCTTTTGCGCAGCGGCATATCGGCCCGAGTGAGGCGGAACAACTCCGCATGCTCAATGCCCTGGGCTACAGCGATCTTCAGGAGTTCATCGCTGATGTCGTGCCCGCCGACATCCTTGATCCCAAGCCGCCGGTTGAGGCCTTGCCCGAGGGTTGCGGGGAGGCGGAGGCCCTCCAACAGTTGAAGCAGTTGAGTGAAACCAACACGCTGCGTCGCTCCCTGATCGGGCTGGGTTACTACGGCACGGCAACCCCGGCCCTGATCCAGCGCCACGTTTTTGAGAATCCGGCCTGGTACACCGCCTACACCCCCTACCAGGCGGAAATCGCCCAGGGTCGTCTGGAGGCCCTGCTCAACTTTCAAACCCTGATCAGTGAGCTCACGGGCTTGCCGATCGCCAACGCGTCGCTGCTCGATGAAGCCACCGCCGCCGCGGAGGCGATGAGTCTCAGCTTCGGGGTGTGCCGTCGCCCTGAAGCGACACGGTTCCTGGTGGACGCCAATGTTTTGCCCCAGACCTGGGCGGTGCTGCAGACCCGCGCTGAACCCCTCGGCATCACCCTCGAGCGGGTCGACCCGGCCACGGCGCCGATCGATGCGTCGGTGTTTGGTGTCCTGCTGCAGTTGCCTGGTGCCGATGGATGCCTCTGGGATCCAACCGCCGTGATCGAAGCGGCCCATGCCGCCGGTGCCTTGGTCACCGTGGCGATCGATCCCCTGGCGCAGACCCTGATGGCGCCCGTGGGATCCCTCGGGGCCGATATTGCCGTGGGCAGCGCCCAACGCCTGGGGGTGCCGATGGGATTTGGTGGTCCTCACGCCGCCTTCTTCGCCACCGTTGAGGCCTACAAGCGCCAGATCCCGGGCCGTCTTGTGGGGCAGTCCAAGGATGCGGAAGGCCGTTCGGCCCTGCGCTTGGCGCTGCAAACCCGTGAGCAGCACATCCGTCGCGACAAGGCCACCAGCAACATCTGCACGGCCCAGGTGCTGCTGGCCGTGATGGCCTCGTTTTATGCGGTGCACCATGGCCCTGATGGTCTGCAGGCCATCGCCCAGCGCATCGCTGGCCTGCGCAGCCAGTTGGAGCAGGGTCTGCGGGCCCTTGGTTATCCGCTGGAGCTGGCCGACCGCTTCGACACCGTCACCGTGCACTGTGCGTCGGCACCGGCTGTGCACCGCGCTGCCGCCGTTGCTGGTTTCAATCTGCGGGTGCTGCCCGATGGTGCAGCACCGGCGGACGCCACCGGATTCGGCATCAGCCTCGATGAGCTCTCGGATCAACAGGAGCTGCAAGCCCTGGTCTCACTGCTGGCGGAGGCCTGCGGTCAGGCCACCCCGCAGCTCGAGGCTGAGCAGCCCCAGTCCCTTTCCCTGCCGCAGCGCAGCCAGCCCTGGCTGAGCCAGCCGGTTTTCCATCAGTACCGCAGCGAATCGGAGCTGTTGCGCTACATCCAGCGGTTGGTGAGCCGCGATCTCTCGCTGGTGCACGGGATGATTCCGTTGGGCAGTTGCACCATGAAGCTCAACGCCGCCGCTGAGCTGCAGCCGGTGAGCTGGCCTGCGTTTGCGGCCTTGCATCCCTTTGCCCCAGCCGATCAGGCCCAGGGCTATCGCCATTTGGCCGACGATCTCGAGCAATGGCTGGCTGCCCTGACGGGCTTTGCCGCCGTGTCGTTGCAGCCCAATGCCGGTTCCCAGGGGGAATACGCCGGGCTGCTGGTGATTCGCGCCTGGCACCGCTCCCGCGGTGAAGCCCATCGCGACATCTGTCTGATTCCCACCAGCGCCCACGGCACCAACCCCGCCAGTGCCGTGATGGCCGGCCTCAAGGTGGTGGCCGTCGCCTGTGATGACGAGGGCAACATCGATCAGCAGGATCTGGCGGCGAAGGCGGCCGAGCACGCCGACCGGCTGGCGGCGCTGATGGTCACCTACCCCTCCACCCACGGCGTGTTTGAAACCGGTATCCGTGAGATCTGCTCGGTGGTGCATCGGAACGGCGGGCAGGTGTACCTCGATGGGGCCAACCTCAATGCCCAGGTGGGGCTGTGCCGTCCTGGTGCTTTCGGTGCCGATGTCTGTCACCTCAACTTGCACAAGACCTTCTGCATCCCCCATGGGGGCGGTGGCCCAGGCGTGGGGCCCATTGGTGTTGCGGCGCATCTGGCGCCCTTCCTGCCGGGGCACCCTTTGCAGGCTGGCGCTGCATCGGCCATCGGTCCGGTGTCCGCAGCTGCGCTCGGTAGCGCCAGCATCCTGCCGATCAGCTGGATGTACCTGCGGATGATGGGGGCGGAGGCCCTGCGGCAGGCCAGTGCCGTGGCGCTGTTGTCGGCCAATTACCTCGCCCATCGGCTTGATGCCTCGTACCCCGTGCTGTTTCGCGGCAGCACCGGCCGGGTGGCCCATGAATGCATCCTTGACCTGCGCCCGCTCAAGCGGGATGCGGGGATCGATGTTGATGACATTGCCAAGCGTTTGATGGACTACGGCTTCCATGCGCCCACCGTCAGCTGGCCGGTGGCTGGCACGGTGATGGTGGAGCCCACCGAAAGCGAAAGCCTGGCGGAGTTGGATCGTTTTGCCGATGCCCTGGTGGCGATCCGCGAGGAGATTCGCGCCATTGAAACCGGCACCAGCGACCCTCAGAACAACCCGCTCAAGCGTGCTCCCCACACCCTGGCGGCCGTCACAGCGGATGCCTGGGATCGTCCCTACAGCCGTCAGCAGGCCGCCTTCCCGATGGAGGGGCAGCAGGAGAGCAAGGTTTGGCCTGCGGTGGCACGGATTGACAACGCCTTTGGTGATCGCAACCTGGTGTGCACCTGTCCTTCGGTGGAAGCGGTGGCTGTGGCGGCTTGAAGCCCGGGTGCAAGGGGTTCAGAGCGTGTAAATTTTCACTGAAAGTGGAAAAATTGGTTTGATTCCGTTCATCGCCCTTGCGAGTTCGGTCAAACTGTTCGACAACTGATTCGTCTGTCGGGGGACACCATGGATCGGGACAACAACAAGAAATCTGCGCTCAGCAGCGTTGAAGGGCCTGCCCTTCCTCAACTTCCTGAGGGTCTGGAATCGGCCTTCAATCGTGGCCATACCTTGTCAATTGAAGGAACCAATGTGATTCGGGTTCCCTTTGGCACGCGCCGTTCCCGTCGCAGCCGCCCCGAGCGGCCCGATCACTGGGCCACCCTGGTGATTCCTTTTCAACCGGTGGGCGATCCCACTCCACCGCCGGCAGCGGCCTGAGTTCAGGCCACGCCGATCTCTGATTCTTCCTGGGCCAGACGCCAGTCCAGCAGGGCTTTGACGTCGGCCAATGAGCAGGTTGGTGTGCGGAAGGGCAGCAAACGCATCGGGCTGCGTTCCGGCCTCACCAGCCAGCTCCGGTTGGTTTGAGGCATCAAAAGAAAGCCGCGGTACCGAACCGAGGCCTCCTGACCGTTCATGAATCCCATCGCTCTAGGGATTGTTTGGAAGTGACCCCGTCATTTCAGGGCACAAGATCTGGTGTCGTGCACTTGCACCAGATCTTTTCCGGATTGCTTCACGCCATGGCAAACAGCAGCACGTCGGCGCGCTCACCGAGGCCGATCAGCTCGCTTTGTGTTGCTGCGTCCTGGATCAGGCCCACCCCATCGCCCCGCCGCAGCGCCTGCTTGGGGGAGGCTTCACGGTTGAGCGTCAGCTCCCCATCAATCACCTGAAGCCAGAGCCATCGCTCCTTGGTGGCGGGCAATGGCAACTGCTGTTGGCGTTGCGGTTGGGCACGCCAGAGGCGCACGGGACGTTCGATGGCCATCGCATCGCCGGTGGCGTCGGGCTCAATCAGGGGCGTCCAGCCCTCGCCGATGGCGAAGGGTTTCTGCTCGTAGGCGGGCTGGATGCCCAGCTGTGCTGGCTCAATCCAGATCTGCAGCAGCCTGCAGGGCGCGCCGGTCTGGTTGATTTCGCTGTGAACGATGCCCCGGCCGGCACTCATCCGTTGCACCTCGCCGGCGTGCAGCACTGCGCTGTTGCCCATCGAGTCGGCATGGCTCAGGGCCCCCTCCACCATCACCGTGATGATTTCCATGTCGCGGTGGGGGTGCATGCCGAACCCCTGGCCTGCAGCAACGGTGTCGTCGTTGATCACCCGCAAGGGGCCGAAGCCCATCCAGTTCGGATCCTGATGGCTGCCGAAGCTGAAGCTGTGCCAGGAATCGAGCCAGTCCAGCTGGCTGTGGAAGCGCTGGTCTGCGGGTCGCAGGATCACGGTGGACGTGGTGGCGTGTTGACCTGTTGGCGGGGCCATCCGGGACATCGAGGTGTTCAGAGTTGGAGGGGTTGCATCTGCAGAAGCCGCTGCACCAGGTCTTTGATGCTGTCGTCCTGGGCTGGTTTGGCGTGGTTGCTCAGCAGCTGACGCCCCACCACCTGGGCCCCGAGGTGGGTGAGCTGGATGCGCAGCGACACCAGCAGTTCCATGCCGCCACCGCCGGAGAAGGTGGCCATGGCGATCGGCCGCCCGTTGAACAGGGATCGGAAGTCGTCGTCGGTCACCGAGAGCCAGGCAATGGCATTGGTGAGCGACGGCGGAATCGAGCCGTTGTATTCCGGGGCGCAGATCACCCAGCGTGGGGTTGCGTGCAGCTGGTCGTGCAGGGCGACAAGGTCAGGGCCCGCCCCTGCTGCCTGGACCCGTGGCGTGAACAGGGGTAGGTCTAGCTGGGTGAGATCGATCAGTTCGGCGCTGGCGTTCTGAGCTGCGGCGGCCTGCACGAAGCGTTCCGCCAGCTTGCGGTTCTCGCCATTGCTCGCCGTCAGAACGATGAGGTCAGAGGGCATGGAGACGGAGGCTCTTGATCGAATCGTGCAAGGGCGTCAGGCCGCTTTCAACTCGGCTTCGCGGTAAGGAACAAAGCTGGCTTTGCGGGCGCCGCAGATCGGGCAATGCCAATCGTCGGGAATCGCCTCAAACGGGGTGCCTGGGGCGATGCCGGAATCAGGATCCCCTTCGGCGGGGTCGTAGATCATCGAGCACACCTTGCAGATCCACTTGCCCGGGATCGGTTGATCGGCCTGGCCTGCGCTGCCCTTGCCTTGCAGGGCCTCGAGGGCAACGCCATAGGTTTCGGCGTGATGCTGCTCGATCGGGGTCAGCAGGCCGAAGGTCTTGGCGGCGGTGCGGAACAGGCCCGCATGCTCCTTGGATTCGCTGCTTTGCTCGGCGAATTCCGCTGCGGCTCCGCTGTCCCGCTCCTGCCGGGCCTGTGCGGCGAACTCCGGATACATCGTTGTGTACTCGTAGGTTTCGCCTTCAATCGCCAGCTCCAGGCAGCGGCTCAGGATGGCCTGCTTCTCCTCGTCGCTGAGCTGCTCTGGATCGCTTACCACCAACTCAGGGTGCAGCAGGCGGAAGTGGGCGAAGGCGTGTTCCGTTTCCTGCGCTGCGGTGTCGCGAAACAACTTGGCCAGGTCCTTGTGGCCCAGCTGTTTGGCCACCTCTGAAAAGAACAGGTATTTGCGGTTGGCCATGCTCTCGCCACCGAAAGCGGCCTCGAGATTGGCGTGGGTGGAAGGCTTGGAAAGGTCCATCGATGGCGCCGGGGATCGTTCCATCAGCTTAGCCCTAACTCATAGTGAGTATGAGTTAGCAGGAAGTTCGGTTTGCCGGCTCAGGCTGTTCGCTCAGTAGTTGGCGCCGCTGCGGCGTTGGTGCACCGCGGTGCTGCCCTCCGCATCCAGCACCCCGCCGTGATCCACTTCGGCATAGATCAGCCAGTGGTCGCCGCATTCCATCCGCTGGCTCACCTTGCCG
The DNA here is from genome assembly GCF_014280115.1 of Synechococcus sp. A15-44. Lineage (NCBI taxonomy): Bacteria > Bacillati > Cyanobacteriota > Cyanophyceae > Synechococcales > Synechococcaceae > Synechococcus > Synechococcus sp. A15-44. Next base: position 2,482,942 of record NZ_CP047938.1, on the reverse strand, counting down.
TCCAGCCAGGCCAGAGCATCCGGCAGCAAGGGCTGTTCGGCGGGGCTGGTGTCCAGCTCGAGGCCTGCAAAGCGATCGGCACCGGGTTCGAAGGGTTGCAGGAATTGCTTCATCAGGGCGGTTTCGCGGCCTTCGGCCAGCACGTTCAAGGCGAAGCGATCGCCTTTGTGCAGCAGCGCTTCCACGGCACGGTCCTTGGCCACGGCCACGGTGATGCCGGGGGGATTGAAGCTGGCCTGGCTCACCCAGCTGGCCACCATGGCGCCGCTCAGATCCGCTTTGCGGGTGGTGAGCACGCAGAGGGAGCCGATCACACGGCCTAGGGCCAGCACCGCCGGATCGCTGCGGCTTTCGCTCAAGCCCCCCGCACTGCGCCGTTGCGCCCGTTTCTGGCTTTGCAGCAGCTGGCGGGCGAAACGGGTGCCGGTTTCCTCCAGCTCCTTCACCCGGGCGGCATCCGGACTGAACTTCACCCGGATCGGCTCGAAGCCAAAGCTGAAGCCGCCATCCCGCAGCTTCGTTTCCAGCAGATCCACCGCCTCGCCGCTCCAGCCGAAGCTGCCGAACACCCCCACGGGCTTGCTGCGATCCCCCTCCGCCAACAGGGTTCCCAGGGCCGAGACGATCGGTGTGGGGGCATGGCCCCCCAGGGTGGGTGAGCCGATCAACACGGCGTCCGCCTGCTGAATCGTGCTCACCAGTTCATCGGCGGGGGTGAATTCGCAGTTCAAGCTGCTCACCCGGATGCCCGTACGGCTGACGCCGCGGGCCAGGGCATCGGCAATGGCCGCGGTGTTGCCGTAGGCGCTGGCGAACAGAAGGGCCACTGTCAGGCTGGCGTTTTGCTGGCCTTCCCCCCAGCGGCGGTAGTCATTCAGCAGGCTGCGCCAACTGGCTTCGATCGCCGGTCCGTGGCCCGGTGCGATGGTGCGGATGTCGAGCTCTTCGAGCCGTTCCACCAGGGCATCCACCTGACGGGCCATGGGGGCCATCAGGCAGTCATAGAAGTGACGACGCTCTTCTTCGGTGCTGCTGCGGTTGCTTTCGGCCCAGCTGTCCGTGCACAGGTGGGCGCTGAAGAACTTGTCGCTCATCAGCAGACCCAGGCTGTCCTCGAACGCCAGCAACCCGCCTGGCCAGCGGGGGGTTGGAGCCGGAAGCAGCATGAGGCTGCGGTGATGGCTGAGGGAAAGCGTTTGCTCCTGGCGGATGACCCGTAGGGGTGGCAGGTCTGGAAGTGGTGGTTGCTCGCTCGTCTCGCCGGGAGGGGCCGGTTTGCGTTGGCTCCACAGCTCCTCGATCAACTTGGCACCGGGGTTGGAGACGATCAGTTCCAAGCCGGCGTACGCCTCCGCCAGATCCCGCAGCAGGGCAACGCGGTTGGGATTGACGTGGCCAACCACCAGCAGCAGCGATGCATCGCTGCTGGGCAGGGCTTCGGCAAGCACTGGCAGAAAGACTTCGCTGTAGGCCACACCTGGAGGGTGGACCAGCACCGCCGGCGCACCATCACCGGCCTCGAACAACACACTGTTGGCCGTGCTGCCCCGTTCCAGGGCGTACTCCAGTTCAAAGCGATGCCGTTGAGGGCTCAGACCGCGCAGACCAACGACCCCATCATCGATCGGCAGTTGGATCGTGCGACGCGTGGTTGCGGTGCTGGTCACGCTCATCTTCGAAGCCAGTTGAATGTAGGCGTGTTGTTGATGGGAGCAGCAGGCCGGTGGCCCAGAGCGTTGTTGTTCTCTCCTCCCAGCTGATCACCACCCTCTCGGCTCTGGCCTATCTGCGCTGGAGGGGCCTCCGGGGGTCTCGGCTGGCTGTCGTTTCGCTCTATCGCGATGACCTCAGCCATTCGGCCAAGGCCTTCCAGCCGTTGCTGCAGGGTCTTGCGGCCCAGGATGGGCATCACTGCCGGTTCATCACTGGCGACAGCGCATTGGTTGGGCCGGAGCCCAGGGCCTGCAGCCTGCTGCTGCTGCCGCGGTTGGACGATCGCGAAGGACAGCAGATGCTGCGCGATTACCGGGCCTCAGAAGTGGTGGAGCTGGGGGAATCGATTGGGGTCGAGACGCGTTTGTATTCAGAGCAAGCCCAGCGCAACCGGATCAGAGCGCTTGAGTTGTTGCATCAATCTCACGCCATGGCCTCGGTCCGTCAGGATCCGCTGGTGCCATTTGATCGTCCTGTGGAGCCGTCGCGGCTCCAGGACATGCTCAACATCTGTGCAAGTTTCCGGAGGGCATGGGTCGATGCCGAAGCGATGCCTCGACCGCCGGCCCCGAGCGCGCTGATCTGCCTGCCTTACTTGAGAGTGCCCAAATGGCGGGTTCGCTGGCGGCTTTTGGGGCGATCGTTTGGTTGGCGCTGGACGCTGGGGATCGAGAACCGGGCCTATTTCAGGCGCGCCATCCGTGCCGGACTACGACCTTTGCCCGCCGATGTGCCGTTGTGGGTGCAAGCCCATCCCAAGAACGAAACACACCATGGCTTGATTGAACGGCTGTTGGCTCCGCTGCGGCCAGTCAGGTCCTGGGAGCTGCTCCCTGCCGATGACCCTCTGGAGGTGCGGCTGTTGCACGGATGGTGTCGCGAGGGCAGTGGTCGTAGGCCCGTGCTGGGTTTCGGCACCAATCTCTTGGCTGCTGCGGTGTTCCTGGCGCCCCACCACCGCGGCGTCACCCTCTGTCAGCCGGCGGAGAAGGGTTGGTGGTGGCGCTGCTCAGATCCTCGGGTCAACCGGCGTGAATGGCGGAGGAGCCAGCACGTGGGCGCCCTGCTGAGCAACCTGCTGGATGCTTTGGATCAGTTGCAGGCTCAGTAGTGGTTGCCCACCTTGCGGTGATGCACCGCGGTGCTGGCCTCGGCATCGGCAACGTTGCCCTGTTCCACCACGGCATAGATGATCCAGTGATCAGGACCTTCCATCCGTTGCTCGACCCGGCAGCCCAGAAATGCCAGGGCATCGGCGAGCACCGGGCCGCCATCGGCGGTTCCTTCCAGCACATTCACCCCGGCGAAACGATCGGCACCGGGGGGGAAGCGCTTGAGGAAATGCCGCATCAGTTGTTGGTGGTTGTCCTGCCGTAGAACGTTCAGCACGAAGCGGTCGCCCACCTGCATCAGGGCTTCGATCGCGCGGTCTTTGGCGACGGCGATGGTGAGGCCCGGTGGGGTGAAGCTGGCCTGGCTCACCCAGCTGGCCACCATGGCGCTGCGGCGTTGCGACTCGCCCTCCCCCTGGCTGGCGGTCACCACATAAAGGCCACCGCTGATGCGACCCAGGGCCTTGTCGAGGTCGCCATCGAGGCTTTTCATCGCCGCGATCGTCTTCTCTTTGGTCAGCAGCTGGCCGAGGTCGGTGCCCGACTCCTCACAGCGTTGGTAGTCGCTGCCCTGGGGCAGCTGTTTGATCCGCAATGGGCTGAAGGCTTGCTTCTGCCCCTGGCTGCGCAGTTGATCGGCGACGGCGTCGATCGGTTCATCGTTGCCGCCGAAGGCGTCGTACACCCCCACCAGTTGTTTGGGATGCAGGGCCGCCAGCAGGGTTCCGATCGAGGCTTGGAGATCCGGTTCCGGTTCCGCGGGCCAGGTCGGCACCACAACAGCCTTGGCATCGCCGATCAGGGCAGTGAGTTCCTGGGGGTCGGTGGCCCGCAGGTCCACCAGCTGCACCTGGGCATCCGCCTTGCCGATGCCGTGGGCAATGGCCTGGCTGATCCGATCGGAGAAGCCGTACTGGCTCAGATAACAAACGGCGGCATAGCTCTCGCCTTTGCTGCGCTGGCCGCTCCACTCGCGGTAGTCGCTGATCCAGTGGCTGAGGTGATGCCGCAACAGCGGCCCGTGGCCCACCGCGATGGTGTTGATCTCCGGCAGCCCATCCATGCGCTTGAGGGCCTGCAGCACGCTGCGGGCATTCGGGCCCATCAGGCAGTCGTAGTAGAAGCGGAAATCAGGGGCGATGGCACCGGGGTCGGCGTCGAAGACGTCGTCAGAGCAGTAGTGGAGGCCGAAGGCATCGCAGGTGTAAAGGATGCCGGTGCCGTGATCGAAGGAAAAGATCGTGTCCGGCCAGTGCAGGTTCGGAGCACTCAGGAATTCGAAGCGGTGCTGGATGCCGCTCTCGGGGTTGGTGCCGAGATCCAATTCCTCGCCGGACTTCACCGCACGGGATTTGAACGGCCTGTGCACCTGGTCCTTGAGGAACTGCAGGGCCACCTTCGATCCCACGATTTCAATCTCAGGATTGAGATCGATCAGGTCACCGATCAATCCGGAGTGGTCGGGTTCGGTGTGGCTCACGATCAACACATCGATCGCAGTTGGATCGATCTGCTGCTTGAGCAGGGGGATCCAGGTGTCGCGGAACTTGGCGTGGCTGGTGTCGATCAGGGCGGTGCGTTCCCCCCGCACCAGGAAGGCGTTGTAGGTGGTGCCGTTACGCAGGCCGAATTCAATGTCGAAGCGGCTGCGGTCCCAGTCGAGGGAGCGGATCGTGGTGGTGTCGGCGGCGATGGCCTCGCACTGCAGCGACAGCTTCGGAGCAGCGGGAGCAACGACCATGAAACCGACCGTGACGGATGTCGACTCTACGGAGATTCAGCGGGGCAAAGCGGCGGAGACTCGTATCAACTGCAACCTTGTGATGGCGTCATCGACGCTGCGACGCAGCATTGGACCCGGGATCCTCTTGGCCGGTGCCTGCATCGGTGGATCCCATTTGATGTCGTCCACGACGGCGGGAGCTCGTTTCGGCTTTGCGCTGGTGGGCCTGATCCTGCTCACCAACCTGATCAAGTACCCGTTCCTGCGGGTGGGCACCCGCTTCACAGCGGCCACCGGACTGTCGCTGCTGGAGGGTTTCCAGAAACGCAATTCCCTTTACCTGCCGCTTTATCTGGTGGTGAGCCTGGTCACCGGCACCTTCACCATCGCGGCGGTGAGTTTTGTGGCGGGGCTGCTGCTCACCAACATTCCTCTGCTGGCGCGGCTCGACCCCTATGGACTGTCCATCGCCGTGCTGGCGGTGAGTGGCCTGGTGCTGCTGCTGGGGCACTACCGGGCGCTTGATCGTCTCTCCAAGTTGTTGGTGGTGCTGCTCACCCTGCTCACGGGGGTTGCGGCTGCATCACTGCTGATCCGCGGCCCCGTCGGCGATGTGGCGGCCAGTTGGGTCAGCACGGATCCCAGCCCCTGGACCCTGGCCAACCTGGCTTTCCTGATTCCCCTGATGGGCTGGATGCCCGGACCGGTGGAGATGTGCGTGTGGCCGTCGTTGTGGATGTTTTCCCGTGCGCGCGATACCGAGCACACCGCAACGCCAAAGGAGGCCGAATTTGATTTCAACCTCGGCTATGGCGTCACCGTCGTGACAGCCATGTTCTTTGTGATCCTGGGTGCCTACACGATGTACGGCAGCGGTGACGGAATGCTGGCCGGCAGTGGAGTCTCCTTCGCCCAGAAGCTGATCAAGCTTTACACCGCTGCCATGGGCGGGTGGGCGGCCTGGGTGATCATCCCGGCGGCCTTTTCCGCCATGTTCAGCACCACCCTCACCTGCCTCGATGCCTATCCCCGCAGCATTGCGGCGATCCAGGGCTTGCTGCGTCATCACGACAGTGGGGATTCAGCGCCGGGGCCCATGCAGCGTCGTTTCGACATCTGGGTGATCGTGCATTTCCTGGCCGCTGTGCTGGCGCTTGTGGTGGCCAAGAGCGGCGGGATCGGCGTGAAGGATTTCGTCTTCGGGGCGATGACCGGCAGTTTCCACACCGCTCTTCTGTTCGCCTGGATGGCGATGGACACGATCAACAGCCCCTTGGTTCCGTTGGAACATCGTTATGGGCGGCTCACCCAAGCCTTCTGCTGGTTTGGCCTGGTGTTTTTCAGTGGCTTCAGCCTGCTGTTCGTTGGCCGTTTCTTCCTCGGCCTCGGCGGCTGATTTCGCCCTTGCTTCAACAAAAAACCCCTGCCGTGGGCAGGGGTTGGGCTTCCGTTCTTCTTGTCTTGGTGTGTTGGGCTTGTCCAGCCCAAGGCTTTCAGTGCTCAGGTTCTGATTCAGGACCTGATCAGCTCTCCACCTTCACCGAAACGCTGGTGTGTTCCACCGCTTTGCCGGCGTTGATTTCAAGAATGCCGTCCCGATAGCTGGCCTTGAGCTGGTCGCGATCGAGGCTCTGGGGGAAACGGAAGCTGCGGCTCCAGGTGCCGCTGCGGAATTCGCTCAGCAGCGGTGCGTTGCTGTCATCGCTGCCTGTGGCTGGGCGTTCAGCGCTGATCACCAGGTTGCGATCGGTGGCCTTGACGTCAATGGAGTCGCGGTCCACCCCGGGCAGTTCCAGTTGCACGGTGTAGCTGGTCTCGGTTTCGCGGATTTCGGCGTTGGGAACGCGCTCAGCGGTGGCCAGTTGCTGCTCGAGACGCTCGAACAGATCAAAGGGGGATTGGCGAAGGGTCAGCATGATGGTGGCTCCGAAGAATGAACATCTGCGGACTGGGTTGATCGCCCGCCATCACAATCTGCGCCGCTTGGATGAGAACCAGAAGCGTGAGAACCGTCCGTTTTGATTCGGTCTCTACCACCAGGTTCGGCTGGCACCACAGGGATGGTGTTGAAACCGAATCTCCTTAAAGCCACCACCAGTCGCTGAAGCAGGCCGCTTGGCCGCAGACCCGTTCTTCCGCATCCCAGAGGGTCCAGATCCGGGCCTTGTTGATCATGAATCGCCGCCCTTTTCGGCTGATGCGAATGCCGTGATAGTTCTGCACGGCATCGAGGCGTTTGGCTTGGCACAGGGCGCTGCTGCGTTCCGCCCGTTCGCTGTCCGGGGCGGTGAGCCGTGAGGGCATGCCAATCAGCCCATCCCAGTGGCTGTCCCACAGCTGCAGGGCCGCAGCGTTGGCGTAATTGAGCGCGGGATCCTGTTCCGTGCCGTGTGCCAGCACCGGAAAGCCGCAGGCAAACAGGTTCTGGCAAAGCAGCCGCCTTAACTGGCCCGGTTGGGCGGAAGCGATCAGCGGCTTGCTGAAGGCCCGTTGATGTGATTGCAGCAGCACTGCGGCGAGCGCTTGTTTGTCGGCGGTGAGCCAGGCGGCTTCACGGGCCATGGCTCTGCTCCGCGTCAGCTGCCGGCTGCCATGGCCTGCAGCATCGCCTTCTGGGCACTGGCCTGACCATGGGCCTTGAGGTTGTTCAGGAAGGTGCTGCGCGCATCGGCGAAGCGTGGGTCTTCCGCGAGCGGCAGCTCTCCGGCGGCATCGAGGCCCGTGTCGCCCTCCATGGCTGGGGTGATCACCACCAGGTCGCCATCGAGGCTGCGGTTGTAGCGCCACCACAGGGCCGGGTCCTGCACCGCCGCATGGGGCGGCAGCGGTGTTGCCTCTTCAGATGTGCTGGCTTTGTTCTCCTCCTTGGCTGCCGCCGCCCGCTCCGCCAGGGCCTTGCGCCGGTGTTCCGCCAGGTCTTCCAGCAGCCGAGCCCGGTTGCGGCCCCGCAGTTGGAACAGCACGAAGGGGTCTTCACTGAAGCGATCCCCCATAAGGAAATACACCGCGCTGATGTGTTTGCAGGGGTTGGCTTTGTCGGGGCAGCTGCACTCGCTGCGCACCTCCTGCAACTTGAACGGGAACAGGCGTTTGCCGCTGGCGGCAAACGCCCGTTCGATGTCGGAGGGCATGATCCCCGCCAGCAGCTGGGCCGACCAGCGGGCTTTCTGGGTCAGTGCTTCCAGCACATAGCCCCAGTCCTCATCGTTGAGCACATCCAGCCAGAGCTTCACCTTGTAGGGCGCTTCATCGGTGCCCTGGACGCGGGCATGCACGCGGCGGCCTTCGAAGCGGATCGAGGTCACATGGCCTTCACGGGCGTAGCCCCAGGCCCGTTCCAACCGTTTCTTGAAGCGGTAGCCGTTGATCAGCTCCATCCACTGCTCGACCCACCAGGGCTGTTGGCCCAGGCCGTCGTCGCCGATGGCGGTGATGCCGTTGTTGCTGCCGTTGCTGAGGGGCATGGTCAGGTGTCCTCCAAGGCGACGAGATCGCGCAATTGATCGCCACCGAGGCTTCCCAGCCAATCCTCGCCGGAGCCGATCACATCCTCAGCCAGGCGTGATTTCTCGCGGATCATGCGATCGATTTTTTCCTCCACCGAGCCGCTGGTGATGAATTTGTGCACCATCACCCGGTTGGTCTGGCCGATCCGACAGGCCCGGTCGGTGGCCTGGTTCTCCACAGCTGGGTTCCACCAGCGGTCGATGTGGAACACGTGGCTGGCCCGGGTGAGGTTGAGGCCCACACCGCCTGCTTTCAACGAGAGCAGGAACAGCTGCGGACCGCGGGGATCCTCCTGGAAGCGATCCACCATCGCCTGGCGCTCGCTCTTGCGGGTGCCGCCGTGCAGGAAGGGAACTTCCGATGTCCAGCGCTGCTGCATCCAGGCCTGCAGCAGATGCCCCCATTCAGCGAACTGGGTGAACAGCAGGGCCCGATCGCCTGCCTCGATTACCTCATCGAGGATCTCCTCCAGCCGCTGCAGCTTGGCCGAACGGCCCAGGAAGCCATCGTCCACGGCTCCTTCGCTCAGGGCCAGGGCAGGGTGGTTGCAGATCTGTTTCAGCCGGGTGAGCAGGGCCAGCACCTGCCCGTGGCGCTGCCCGCGCGGCGCCCGCGCAATGGCATCGAGGGTGTCTTCCACGGTCTTGCTGTACAGGGATTTCTGCTCCTTGCTCAACCCCACCCATTCGCTCAGCTCCACCTTCTCCGGCAGATCGGAAATGATCGTTTTGTCGGTTTTCAGTCGGCGCAGGATGAATGGACCAACGCGCCCCTTGAGGTCCCGCAGGGACGACATGTCGCCATACCGCTCGATCGGCATCCGGTAGCGCTGGCGGAAGAAGTCCTCTTCCCCCAGCACCTTGGGGTTGAGGAAGTCCATCAAGGCCCACAGTTCGCTCACCCGGTTCTCCACGGGGGTGCCGGTGAGGGCGATGCGGAAGCGGTTGCTCTTGCTGCGGCCGGGGCGGGCCAGATCCCGGGCGGCCTGGCTCTGTTTGGCGCCGGGGTTCTTGATCGCCTGGGCTTCGTCAATCACCACCCCCTGCCAGTCCTGGGTTTCCAGCAGTTCGCTGTCCCGCTGCAGCAGGCCGTAGCTGGTGAGCACCAGATCCACCTCCTTCAACGTTTTTTTGAGTTCGGCGGGTGTGGACGGGCGGCGGGGGCCGTAATGCTCGGTGACCTTCAATTCCGGGGTGAACGATTCCGCCTCCCGTCGCCAGTTGGTGAGCACCGATGTCGGGGCCACCAGCAGCACCGGGCGCTTCAGTTCCTGCTCCGCTTTGAGGTGCTGCAGAAACGCCAGCAGCTGAATGGTTTTGCCCAGGCCCATGTCGTCAGCCAGGCAGGCCCCCTGGTCGAAGCGGTGCAGGAAGGCGAGCCAGCCGAGGCCCCGCTCCTGATAGGGCCGCAGCTGGCCGCTGAATCCCTCGGGAGCCGGCAGGGGGTCGGGGGCCTTCTGCTGGTGGTATTGCTCCAGCACCGACTGGAGCCTTGGGCCGGCGTCGAAGCGGTGCACCGGCATCCGCATCAGCAGTTCCCCTTCCGTTCCCGTCAGCCGCAGCGCGTCGTCGAGGCTCAGTTCCGGTTTCGCGCCACAGAAGCGTTCGGCGTTCTTGAGGTCGTTGGGCCGCAGTTCGATCCAGGCCCCCTTGTGGCGCACCAGGGGGCTGCGCTTGCCGCTCAGGCGCTCCAGTTCCCGCAGGGTGAGCGTCACCCCGCCGATCATCAGATCCCACTCCCAGTCCAGACATTCGCCCAGGGTGAAGCCGCGGGACCGCTCTGGAAGTTCGGCCTTGATCGACAGGCCCAGCCGGCTGGCCAGGCCGCCGGAGAGGCTCGGCGGCAGCTCCACCCCCACGCCGGCATCCCGCAGCTGGCGGGCAGCCGTGCGCACCAGCACGAAGGCTTCGGCCGGGGTCAGCTGCATCGTGTCCGGCGTCGCGCTCTCCAGCCCCCGTTCGATCGGTGGGAACACCGTCAGGGCTCGTCCCAGGCCCTCCAGCAGCACTTCGCCCGGTTGATCCACCTGGATCTCCCCCAGTTGCAGCATCTCGGCGCCTGAGGCCCAGGCTGCGGCGGCCGGGAGCTTCAGGCTGGGGTCGGCTTCCGCCTGCAGCCCGAAGCGCAGCTCCCAGAGATCCTCCCCATCCGGTGGGGTGTGCAGTGCAAGGCAGGTGCGGGCCGCAGCAAAACCGCCGGCGATGCCTTCCCTCCAGTGATGGCTGGCGGTGGCCAGGCGTTCAGCCTCTTCATCACCGATCTCGATCACCCCGGTCTCCGACCCCAGGGCCTCCTGCCAGAGGGTCAGCAGGGGATCGAGTCCATCGGTGGAGGGTTCAAAGTCCTTGCGCAGCTGCGCGTCCACCAGGTCTTCCAGCAGCGTTGCCACCCGCAGGCGTCCGCTGCGGGGCCGGCAGCTGGCCACAGGGTTGGCGGCACGCATGGCCTCCGGTCGCAACCGGGTGGTGCGGTTGCTGCGGCGCCCCAGGGGTTCACGCCAGGGCAAGGCGCAGGTGGCCACCAGGGGCAGGCTGGCCGCTAGATCCTCCAGTCGGCGTCGGTCTTCTTCCCGGTTGAGCAGCGGCACCCAACGGGCCCGATGGGGATAGCCCTCTCCTTTGCTGAGCTCCATCTGGGGAATCCAGCGGCCCCGGGCCACCAGGCTCAGGGCCCAGCGCTGCAGATGGCTCCACCAGCGCAGCTCGTCAGCCAGGTCTGGATTGGTGCCGGAGAGGGGCAATCGGGACAGCCACTCCGTGGCCGCCGATGGTTCCACCGCGAGCCCTTGCACCTGCCAGGGCCACCATTCGGTTTGCTTGGGGATTGGCTCGCCGGCCTGCATCGGCAGCCCGGTCCAGCCCGGTGGTTCCGGCGTTGGCTCCTCTTTTTTGCTGCGGCTTTTGCGCGGCTTCACCGTGCGGCTCGGCAGGGTGAGGCAGGCTGTGGCATCGATGCAGCCGCCCGGCAAAAGGTCGCGTTCGCTCAGCCAGGCCCTGAGGTCGTCATGGCTCAGGGTGAAGGGGTGCAGCGCGGGGGTGAGGCCTGGGCCTTCCGGTGTGGCCACCCGCCAGGTGTCAGCCCAAACGAGCAGTGCCGGTTGACCGGAACTGCTGGAGGTGCGGATGGCGGGAAGCCAGGTGGCGTGCAGCAGGCTCATGGCCGCGACGCGGGCAGGAAGCGGAGGGTGCCGTGGAGCAGGAGAGCACTGCCGATCAACGGCAGCCAGGCCTGAAGTAGCTCCAGTAGTAATGATGCCAGGCCATCGGCCTGCCAGTTGTCAAGGGGTAGGGGCATGCCGAGGCTGCGCAACCCGCAGACCGCCCCCACCAGACCCGCCTGCAGATGCCCGTCATCGGGGTCCACCCGTTGCAGGTGGAAGGCCAGCAGGCCGTAAAAGAGCCCGCAACCGCTGGAACGCACCGCAGCTTCCAGACCCCAGGGCAAGCTAAGCAGCCCGGCGCTGATGCCGGCAGCCAGCGCCCAGCCGATCGACTGCAGCCGCAGTCGCTGGCGAATCTCGGGATCACTGGGTGGAACGGCCACGGGCGCCGGCGGTTCAAAGGCGATCATGACGGCAGGATCCCCCTTTCCTGCCATGGTTGCCGCCGCATCGTCGTCTTCTGCAGCGTCTGCACCGCGCAGTGGGGAGGAGATCCGTGAGGCCTTTCTCAACTTCTATGCCGAGCGCGGCCACAAGCGGATGGCCAGCGCCTCATTGATTCCCGAAGACCCAACGGTGCTGCTCACCATTGCGGGAATGCTGCCGTTCAAGCCGGTTTTTCTGGGCCAGCAGGAGCGACCCGCGCCCCGGGCCACCAGTTCGCAGAAGTGCATCCGCACCAACGACATCGAGAACGTGGGGCGCACGGCCCGGCATCACACCTTTTTCGAGATGCTCGGCAACTTCTCGTTTGGGGATTACTTCAAGCAGCAGGCGATTGAGTGGGCCTGGGAGCTCAGCACCGGCGTTTACGGCATCGACCCCAAGAACCTGGTGGTGAGCGTCTTCCGGGACGACGACGAAGCCGAGCAGATCTGGCGCGATGTGGTGGGGGTGAACCCCAAGCGGATCATCCGCATGGATGAGGCCGACAACTTCTGGGCCTCCGGCCCCACCGGTCCCTGTGGCCCCTGCTCGGAGATCTATTACGACTTCAAACCCGAGCTCGGGGATGAGGGCATCGATCTCGAGGACGACGACCGTTTCATCGAGTTCTACAACTTGGTGTTCATGCAGTACAACCGCGACGCGGAGGGCACCCTCACGCCGCTGGCCCACCGCAACATCGACACCGGTATGGGCCTTGAGCGGATGGCCCAGATTCTGCAGAAGGTTCCCAACAACTACGAAACCGACCTGATTTTTCCGCTGATCCAAGCGGCTGCTGATTTGGCGGGGGTCGACTACCACCAGCTCAACGACAAGGGCAAGACGTCGTTGAAGGTGATCGGCGACCACAGCCGTGCGGTGACGCAGCTGATCTGCGATGGCGTCACCGCCAGCAACCTGGGCCGCGGCTACATCCTGCGGCGCCTGCTGCGCCGGGTGGTGCGCCATGGCCGCCTGCTGGGCATCGACAAACCCTTCCTCGTCACCATGGGCGAGGCGGCGATTGCACTGCTGAAGGGGGCCCACCCCAGCGTGATCGAGCGCCAGGAGGTGATCCTGGCCGAGCTCCAGCGGGAGGAAGCCCGCTTCCTCGAGACCCTCGAGCGCGGCGAGAAGTTGCTGGCGGAGGTGCTGGCCTCCAAGCCCACCCAGATCAGCGGTGCCCAGGCCTTTGAGCTGTATGACACCTATGGCTTCCCGCTGGAGCTCACCCAGGAGATCGCCGAGGAGCAGGGCCTTGCCGTTGACCTCGACGGGTTCGCAGCGGCGATGGAGGAACAGCGCCAGCGGGCCAAGGCGGCCGCGGTGAGCATCGATCTCACCCTGCAAGATGCGATCGACCAGGTGGTGGCGGATCAGGCGGCCACCTGTTTCGAGGGCTATGAAGCCCTCGACTACGCCTCCTGTGTGCAGGCGTTGGTGGTGAACGGTGAACCAGCCAGCACCGCCAAGGCGGGCGATGTGGTTCAGGTGGTGCTCGACACCACGCCGTTCTATGGAGAAGGCGGCGGTCAGGTGGGCGATCGCGGCGTGCTTGCAGGCAGCGATCTGATTGTTCGGATTGAGTCGGTGAGCCGCAGCCGCGATGTCTTCGTCCATGCCGGGCGGGTGGAACGCGGCGAGCTCGCCTTGGGCGACACCCTGAAGGCCCAGGTGGACCGTGCCTGCCGGCGTCGGGCCCAGGCCAATCACACGGCCACCCACCTGCTGCAGGCAGCGCTCAAGCAGGTGGTGGATCCAGGCATCGGCCAGGCCGGATCACTGGTGGATTTCGATCGCCTTCGCTTCGACTTCCACTGCCCTACGGCGGTGACGGCGGATCAGTTGCAGCAGGTTGAAACCCTGATCAACGGTTGGATCAACGAGGCCCATGCGCTGCAGGTGAAGGAGATGGCGATTGATCAGGCCAAGGCGGCTGGTGCCGTGGCGATGTTCGGCGAGAAATATGCCGATGTGGTGCGGGTGGTCGACGTGCCTGGCGTGTCGATGGAGCTCTGCGGCGGCACCCACGTGGCCAACACCGCGGAGATCGGTCTGTTCAAAATCGTGGCGGAAAGTGGCGTCGCCGCCGGCATCCGCCGGATTGAAGCGGTCGCTGGCCCTGCCGTACTGGCTTATCTGAATGAGCGCGATGCGGTGGTGAAGCAGCTGGGGGATCGCTTCAAGGCGCAGCCTGCCGAAATCGTTGACCGTGTGGCGTCCCTTCAGGAGGAGCTCAAGGCCACTGGCAAGGCACTGGCCGCGGCTCAGGCGGAGCTGGCGGTGGCCAAGGCCGGTGCTTTGGCCGCAAAGGCCGAGGCTGTGGGCGATTTCCAACTGCTGGTGGAACGCCTCGATGGTGTGGATGGTGCCGGTTTGCAGGGGGCAGCCCAGAGCCTGGCGGATCAGCTGGGGGATAGTTCGGCCGTGGTGATCGGCGGTCTGCCGGATCCCGGCGACATGGGCAAGGTGATCCTGGTGGCGGCCTTCGGCAAGCAGGTGATCGCCGCCAAGCTCCAGGCCGGTAAGTTCATCGGCGGCATTGCTAAACAATGCGGCGGCGGCGGCGGTGGTCGCCCCAACCTGGCCCAGGCCGGTGGTCGGGATGGGGCTGCCCTCCCTGCTGCTCTTGAGTCCGCTCGCTCCGAGCTGGCGGCAGCGTTGGCTCAGTCCTGAAGGTACGTGGTCTGTCGCAGGCTGCTTTCGAGGTGATCCAGCAGCCGGCGTGACTCATCGATGCGGAGCTGGCCGTTGTTGATGGCCGCTTCCGCAGCCACCCGCAGCCGCTCCAGCAAGGCACGGGGGTCGTGCTCCATGGCCTCCAGCACATCGGCATTGGTGTCACCCCGCACGACGTGGTCAATGCGATAGCTACCGCCGTGGCTGAGGCGAATGTGCACGGCGTTGGTGGTGCCGAACAGGTTGTGCAGATTGCCCATCACCTCTTGGTAGGCCCCGCTGAGGAACAGGCCGATCAAATAGGGGTTGTAGCCGTCGAGTTCGTGCAGCTCCAGCAGCTGTTTGGGTTGTCCATCTCCGATGAAGCGATCCAGACGACCATCGGAATCACAGGTGAGATCGGCGAGGTTGGCCAGTCGCGTCGGCCGTTGATCCAGTTGCTGGATGGGCACCACTGGAAACAACTGGTCGATGGCCCAGGTGTCGGGTGCTGAGCGGAAGATCGACAGGTTGGCGTAATACGTTCCCGCCAACGCCTTGTTCAGAGCTGCGAGCTCTTCTGGGATGGCTTGATCCTTGGGCAGTCGCTGCGCAATCGCATCAGCACAAGCCCACGTCAGTTGTTCAGCGGTGGCGCGGTCGGGCAGTCCCATGTACCCGAGTCGGAACGCGGCCAGCGCATCCTGTTTGAACTTCAAGGCATCGTTCCAGGCTTCCTGCAGTCGCATCAACTGCGCATCCGCCGTCGTGGATAACTCCTGAATGGTGGCGAGGGTGTCCCGCAGGTTGCGAACGGTGAGTGGTTCGTCTCCGCTGGCGTTGGGAACCGAAGCAGGCAGTGCGCTGCTGCCCAGGATGTCGAACACCAACAAGGAGAAATGGCTGGCAATGGCGCGGCCGCTTTCGCTCACCAGGGTGGGCACGGCAACACCATTGGGTTCGCAGCATTCCCGCACCGTGGCCACCACGTCGTTGGCGTAGTTCTGCAGCGAGTAGTTCGTGGATGCCGCTGATGCGGTGCGGCTGCCGTCGTAGTCGATGCCCAGTCCACCACCCACATCCAGGAACCCCATCGGAGCCCCCAGTCGGGTGAGCTCCACATAGATCTGCCCCGCCTCCTGGAGGGCGTCCTTGAGCACGGCAATGTCGTTGATCTGGCTGCCGATGTGGAAGTGCAGCAGGCGCAGATCGGGGAGCAGGTTGTTCTCCCGCAGCCGTTCCACCGTTGCCAGCAACTCGGGAATCGAGAGGCCGAATTTGGCTTTGTCGCCCACGGAACTGCCCCACCGCCCGGTGCTGCGGCTGGAGAGCTTGGCGCGTACGCCGATGTAGGGCGCTGCCCCAAGACTCTTGTTGGCTTCGATGATGCGGTCGACTTCGTCCGGCTGTTCAATCACCACCACCGGTTGCCGCCCCAGGCGGCGCGCCAGGATTGCGGTCTCGATGTAGAGCCGGTCCTTGTAGCCGTTGCAGATCAACAGGGCTTCAGGGTCGTCCAGCAGCGAGAGGGCGATCAGCAGCTCCGCTTTGCTGCCCGCCTCCAGGCCGAAGTTCCAGCGCTTGCCACAGCTCACCAACTCCTCCACCACGTGGCGTTGTTGGTTGCACTTCACCGGGAAGACGCCTTGGTACCGGCCGGGGTAGCTGTACTGCGCGATGGCGCGTTCAAAGGCGGCGTGGAGCCGCTCCAGGCGGTCTTCGAGGATGTCATCGAAGCGAATCAGCAGCGGCAGCGCCAGGTTGCGGCTTTTCAGCTCCGACACCAGATCCACCAGGTCCAGGCTTCCACCTCGATCCCCCTGGGGTTGAACGCTGATGTGCCCGCGGCCGTTGATGGAGAAATACGGATCCCCCCAGCGGTCAAGGCCGTACAGCGCAGCACTGTCTTGAATCGACCAGTGTTCGCTGTCTGACACCTGCGTCTGGATGAAGTGGATGGCTGGAATCTAGAGACATTCCCTGCGCTGCCCATGGCCTGTGCTTGCCAAGCGGGGTGGCCAGCACTGACGATGGCGGCGCTTTTCATTCACACCAATCCATGGCCGAACGCACGTTCATCGCCATCAAGCCCGACGGCGTCCAGCGCGGCCTGGTGGGCGAGATCCTCGGCCGCTTCGAGCGCAAGGGATTCAAGCTGGTGGGCTTGAAGCAGATCACCCCCAGCCGCGCCTTGGCTGAGCAGCACTACGGCGTCCACAAGGAGCGTCCCTTCTTTGCCGGTCTGGTCGATTTCATCACCTCCGGCCCTGTGGTGGCCATGGTCTGGGAAGGCGATGGTGTGATCGCCAGTGCCCGCAAGCTGATCGGTGCCACCAAGCCCCTCGAGGCTGAGCCCGGCACCATTCGTGGTGATCTGGCCGTCAACATCGGCCGCAACGTCATCCACGGTTCCGATGCTGCGGAAACCGCTGCTTTCGAGATCGGCCTCTGGTTTGAAGCCTCTGAGCTGAACGACTGGTCTCCTTCCGATCAGGAGTGGCGCGTCGAAGGCTGATCGCTCAGTTTTCGAACCGGTTCCAGCGGAATGCCCCCAACAACGCCTCTTCGGCGGTGTTGGGGGCTTTTTTCATGACGCCGCCGGCCGTGAGCTCAGCCGTGATGGCGGCAAGCAGAACGCCATTGCGGTGATGCCCACAGGCCAGCCATAAACCAGGTAGCGGACCAGGGCCGAGCAAGGGTCCTTCATCGGGCGTGCAGGGCCGGAACCCCCACCAACGCTCCATCGGGGGCCATGTGGACGCTGTTGGCAGCAGGCTGGCGATGCCCGCTTGCAGTTGTTTCTGGCCATCGGGCGTGAGCCCTTCGGCAAATCCGGCGTCCCGTTCGCTGGTGGCCCCCACCACGATCAATCCGTCTTCGCGTGGAACCAGATAGGTGCCGGGCCCGAAGATCACCCGCTTGAGTGCCTCCCGCGGACCCTGCAGCGACAGCATCTGCCCTTTCACCGGGAACACGGGCAGTTGCGGCACCAGTTGTTGGCTCCAGGCGCCACTGCAGAGCACCGCTTGCTGGCAGCGCAGTTGCTGCTGTTCTCCTTCGGCGCTGCGCAGATGGATGCCGCAGAGCTGTCCGGCGGACTCCCGCTCCAGATCAAGCACTTCGGCCCCTTCCATGAACCGCACGCCCAGGGACACGCAGGCCCGCTCCAGGGCCCGCATCAACTGCCTGCGGTTGTCGATCTGGCCGTCCTGCTCGAACAGCAGCCCGGTGCTCCACTCCGGCCCCAGGCCTGGGACTTCCCGCTCAAGGCCGGTGCGGTCAAGGGTTTGCCCAAGGCTGGCGGTGGGGTAAGCGTCCCGCTCGGTTGCTGTTCGGAACGGCACCACGATGCCGCTGGTGCGCAGGCCGCAGCTCAGGCCGCTGTCCGCCTCGATCTGCGCCACCCAGCGGGGGATCAGCGCGAGGCTGGCTTGACCCAGCTCCAACAGGTTGCCGCTCAAGCCTTCGGCATGGGGCGCCAGCATCCCTGCAGCCACGAAGCCTGCCGCTTCGCTGCGGCGGCGGCTGATCACCAGAACCGTTTGGTTTCGGCGTGCCAGTTGGTGGGCAACGGCGAGGCCCATCAGTCCCCCGCCCAAAACACAGACGGCTGAGGCAGAGGCGGCAGTCATGCGCAAGAAAGGCCCTTGCTGGTCATGCTGTCAGGAGAGGGCTTCATCCTGATTCCATAGGATCCCGGGATCTGCTTCACATCACGGGCGCATGGCCGACGCAGCAACCCAACCGGCCTGGGAGGCCGTGATCGGTCTCGAGACCCACGTGCAGCTGGGAACGGACAGCAAAATTTTCACGGCGGCGTCCACCACCTTTGGTGATGACCCCAACACCCACATCGACCCGGTGGTGTGCGGTCTGCCCGGCACCCTGCCGGTGCTGAACCAGAAGGTGCTCGAGTATGCGGTGAAGGCAGCGATGGCGCTGAACCTCAACATCGCTGAACACAGCAAGTTCGACCGCAAGCAGTACTTCTACCCCGATCTCCCAAAGAACTATCAGATCTCCCAGTACGACCAGCCGATCGCTGAGGAGGGCTGGATTGAGGTGGAAGTGGCGGAGAAGGGAAAGGACACCTATCTCAAGAAAATCGGCATCGAGCGTCTGCACATGGAGGAGGACGCCGGCAAGTTGGTGCATGCCGGCAGTGACCGCCTGGCGGGATCCACCCATTCGCTCGTGGATTACAACCGGGCCGGTGTGGCCCTGGCGGAAATCGTCAGCAAGCCGGACCTGCGCACCGGCCGTGAAGCGGCGGAGTACGCCTCGGAGATCCGCCGGATCATGCGGTATCTGGGGGTGAGTGACGGCAACATGCAGGAGGGATCCCTGCGTTGCGACGTCAACATCTCCGTGCGTCGGGGGCCGGATGCGCCCTTCGGCACGAAGGTGGAGATCAAGAACATGAACTCCTTCTCGGCGATCCAAAAGGCCTGCGATTACGAGATCAAACGCCAGATCAAGGCCTACGAGACAGGCGAGCCGATCGTTCAGGAAACCCGTCTCTGGGATGAGGGCAAGCAGCTCACCAAGAGCATGCGCAGCAAGGAAGGGGCCAGCGATTACCGCTACTTCCCGGATCCCGACCTCGGTCCGATCGAGGTGAGTGCCGATCAGCGGGAGTCCTGGCGCGCTGAATTGCCGGAGCTGCCGGCCGCCAAGCGGCATCGCTACGCCGATGAGCTGGGCCTCTCCCAGTACGACGCGCGGGTGCTCACCGATGAGCGGCCGATGGCCGACTACTTCGAGGCGGTTGTGGGCGCTGGCGCTGACGCCAAGCTTGCGGCGAACTGGATCACCGGCGACATCGCCGCCCATGTGAACAGCAACCGGCTCAGCTATGCCGAACTGCCCTTCCGGCCGGAGCAGCTCGCCGAAATGGTGAAACTGATCGACGGCGGCAAAATCAGCGGCAAGATCGCCAAGGAAATCCTTCCGGAGTTGCTCGAAAAAGGAGGCTCCCCCAAGGCCATTGTTGATGAGCGCGGTTTGGGCATGATCAGCGACCCTGCTGCCATCGCCGCCATCGTTGATGAACTGCTCGCAGCCCATCCCGATGAAGTGGAGGCCTTCCGCGGTGGCAAGAACAAACTGCAAGGCTTCTTCGTTGGCCAGTTGATGAAGAAGACCGGTGGCAAGGCGGATCCCAAGCTCGCCAACCAGATTCTGAGCAAGAAGCTCAAGGGTTGATGAGCGGAGCGGTAGCCATTCCCGACGCATGGAAGGAGTGGCTGCTGAAGAACCGGGATCGCGGCTGTGATCCTGAAGGGTTGATGCAGCGGGCCCTCGAGCAGGGTTTCGCGCGAGAGGCGATAGCCGCGGTTCTCCAGGCGTCCACCCCCGATTGGCTCGCCTGGTTCGAGGCCCCCCTCACCCGGCCGGAGCACCGGCCTCGCGCCTGGCGGCTGGATACCTCTCTGGCCCAGGTCTATGAGCTGCCGGGGCTGCTCAGCCACGAGGAATGCGAGCAGGTGATCGACGCCATCAATGGGTCACTGCAGCCGTCAACGGTGACCCGCGGCAGCAGCGATTACCGCACCAGTCGCACCTGTCACTTGCGCCAGAACAATCCCCAGCTGGCGGCGAGCCTGGATCAGCGCTTTGCGGCCTTGTTCGGCGTGGATCCGCGCCTCTCGGAACCGATTCAGGGGCAGCGCTACGACCCCGGCGAATACTTCAAGGAACACACGGATTGGTTCTCGCCGGGGACGGAGGAATACACCACCCACACCGACAGCGGCGGCCAACGCACCTGGACGGTGATGGTTTATCTCAACCCTGTTGAGCGGGGTGGAGAGACGTTGTTCCGCCGCCTGGGCCGCTCCTTTTCGCCGGTGCCAGGCATGGCGTTGGCCTGGAACAACCTCCAGGCCGATGGCACTCCCAACCCCTTCACGCTGCATGAGGCCCTGCCGGTGCAGGCGGGCCACAAATGGGTGATCACCAAGTGGTTCCGTGCCGACTTCGGGCGGAATGGTTGATCAATTCAAAAATTCGCCCTCGTTGGATCCAGCCCCGATCGCCTGATGCTGCTCCTGAATCACCGACTTTCCATCGGGGGAAACCAACACCATCGATTCGACCGTGGCGGGAAGCCCAAGCACCTCCCAGCCTGGAGGGCCTCCCTGGAACTTGAACTCGAAGCCGTTGGCATCCTGTTGAGCCAGGCAGGGGTTGTCGGTCGGGTTTTTGAACATGCAGCTGGCGGGGTGATACAACCGCAGCCCGCCATTCGCTGCGGCGGCACTGCTGCGTGCAAGGTTGATGGCGCGTTTGGGCGCCAGCGGGTCCTCCTGCGCCATTGCAGGGGACGTCAACATCAGTCCCCCGGACATCAGGGACAGCCAGGCCAGTGATGCCAAATGCATGGGTCGTTGTTGCGCTCAGCTGCATTGTGGACAAGAGGGGGGATGTCTTGAACCCTGGTCAGTTGTTCTGAGGTTGGTTCAGCAGCCCCAAGGCCTGGGCTTGCCAAGAGCCGGGTTGGCCTCGATTAGAAATCACCTGGTCCGCCAAGCCGCGTTTCCGGCTCAGGGGCCATTGGGCGGCAATGCGGGCTTGAGCGGCTGCAGGGCTCAGCCCGTCCCGCGCGATCAAGCGCCCGAGCTGCTGGGATTCATCGCAGTCGACCAGCCAGATTTCGCTGCAGAGCAACTCCAGCCCCGCCTCGAACAACAGCGGAATCATCAGCACAACGGCAGGTGTCTTGGCATGGAGGCTGAGTGCTTGATCGAAGCGCTCCCGCACGATCGGGTGAACCAGTTGCTCGAGCCACTGCCGTTCCGCGGGGTCCTGGAACACGATCCGACCCAGGGCAGCGCGGTCGACGGCTGCGCCCCCTTCAGCCTGGACTGCAGTGCCGTACCGCTGCATCACGCTGGTCGTGGCCGGGCGACCGGGTGCGAGGGCCTCTCGGGCGAATTGATCCGCATCCAACACCGGCAGACCTTGCTGCGCCAACCAATGGCCCACGCTGCTCTTGCCGCTTGCGATCCCGCCCGTGAGTCCGATGCGTCGTTGCGAGAACGGCTCGCCAGGCGCCATGGTGTGGGAGCAGGATGCACCCAGTGTCTCGCGGCGGATCAGCGGTGGCGATGGCCTCTTCTTGGCAACCGATCCAGGGTGGTGTGACGGCACCGAATGGGTTCCAGGCCGCTGGCATCGTGGCCGGCCTGAAGCCCTCGGGTAAGCCTGATCTGGCGCTGGTGTTGGCACCGGTGACGGCCGTTTGTGCCGGCACCTTCACCACCTCCGTGGTGCGGGCGGCCTGTGTTGATCTCTGCCGTGATCGCCTTGCCAGTACTGCCGGCCAGGCCCGTGCCGTGTTGATCAACTCCGGTCAGGCCAATGCCTGCACCGGCGATCGCGGTCTGGTCGACAGCCAGCGCGCCACCCAGGTGCTGGCCGATCAGCTTGGCGTCGATGCGGAGTCGGTGTTGATCTGCTCCACCGGAGTGATTGGTGTGCCGATTCCGATGCCCACCCTTCTGGCCGGGTTGGCTCCTTTGGTGGAGGCCTTGGATGACGCGGGGGGTGATGCTGCGGCCAACGCCATCCTCACCACCGATCTGGTGGACAAGCAGGTGGCGCTTGAACTGGAACTGGAGGGGCGCCGGGTGCGCATCGGAGGGATGGCCAAAGGCTCGGGAATGATTCATCCCGACATGGCCACGATGCTCGGCTTCTTCAGTTGTGATGCCGGCGTCGATGCCGGCGTTTGGCAGGAGATGGTGCGACGTGCGGTGCAGCGTTCCTTCAACGCCATCACCGTGGACGGAGACACCAGCACCAACGACACCGTGCTGGCCTTCGCGGCAGGCCCACCGCTGGCCCAACAGCACCATGCCGTTCTGGAACAGGGCCTCACCCAGGCCATGCAACAGCTGGCTCAGGCCATTGCCCGGGATGGCGAAGGGGCGACCTGTCTGATCGAAGTGCAGGTGGAGGGTGCGGTTGACGAGGCCGCGGCGTTGCAGGTGGCGCGCACGGTCTGTGGTTCGTCCCTGGTGAAGACCGCAGTCCATGGCCGGGATCCGAACTGGGGGCGGATCGTGGCGGCCGCGGGTCGCTCCGGTGTGTCTTTCGATCCGGATGCGGTTGCTCTTTGGATTGGTCCCCATCAATTGATGGCGGCTGGTCAACCCGTGGCCTTTGATCGCGCTGCAGCCAGCAACGTTCTGAGGCAGGAGCATGTTCCGATTCGCCTCGGCCTGGGGCATGGTTCCGGCTCTGGTCAGGCCTGGGGATGTGACCTGTCGGATCAGTACGTGCGCATCAACGCCGACTACACCACTTAACCCAAAAACGTCAGTATTTCCAATAGATTTGGGCGGAGTCTTTTGAGGGGGTAACGCAGTGGTGACGGTGGATCCACACTTAGTTGCCTCTGTGTCTCCCCGTCAGGTCTCTCCTCGTATGACATCAAGCACGATGTCCAGCGGATCACTCAACATCTGATTTCTCTTCTATCTGATCTCTCCTCTTGCAGAGATCTCATTTGAGATCTAAGTTGTTTAAGGTGGATATTCTTTAAAACGACAAAATACTATAAACTTAAAAATAAAAAGTAAATGGCACCTATAAGGTCGAATGTTTCTGCCTTGCGATTACCTGTGAAATTCAAAACTGCTTTTGACTTTATCTGGTGATATTGATGCCAGCTTGTAAATTTCATCGTCATCCGAAAGAAACTTCCGCAATTTTTCAGTTAATTTACTTTCTAAACTCTTAGAACTTTCGACTGCTGATGGCGATCTATTGTGCATGTCTAAAGAGAGGTTCTTGCCCGCTCTATCGGAAATGAACCTTTCGACTAAATCTATTCTGTCCAAGGTGAATACCTTGTCTGTAAAGACTTTTTGGTTTTCGTCAAGGACAAATTCGGATTGTCCCCTAACCTTGACATATGCTGGGGCGGAATTATCGCCTTCCCTGAAGTCAATATATCGTTGAATGAAATCAGCAAACTGAATCTTTTTGGTGCTCATTGGCGAGTTAATTGCAAGCTTAGTTCTGTATTTCCACCATGAAAATAAGTGGTCCAAGGGTTCTCGAATAACACAGAATTTTGTGAACTGTATGTCGGGATATATAGAATTGACAAATGGAAGTATCTTCGACTTTGTGAACTCTGCATTGACGTGTTTAAGACCAACTCCGACTGGCGGTCGAGGCACTCCATTGAAGACTATTGTTGCTTGATCTTGATCTAACAAATTCTCGATAGAGGTGCTGGCACATTTTGGATTACACAAAAAAATTGTACTCAATAGCGGATTAATTCTCATGACATGAAGTTTATCTTTTTATTATAACGCACTTTTATGCACCATTTAGACCTCGAGCAAAGATTATTGATAGAGAATTCTGGAACTCAAGACTTGTAAAATGAATGCATTCCATATTATTTTAACGTTAAATGCCTCTTATGACATCAAGCACGATATCCAGTGGATCACTCAAAATCTGATCTCGCCTCTTGCGTAGATCTCTTTTGAGATCAAGATCGTTCCACGCAGCTGCATAGGAATCACAAAGTTCTCTCCCTTTGATCCGAAGGTAGTAGACCAATTTCTTGGACCGAAGGGTTTTGTCTTTGATCTCACGGCCGCGAGCATTGGTTTTTCCATATCCACGGGTGATACCAACCATTTCCCAGTTATCAGCGCTATAACAAGCACCATTTCTGGTCTTTCCATTCCATAAACGTTCTTCGACGACAAAGGTCTCGAACCCTGCTATCGGAACTCCATATAGTTTTTCCCAGTCCTCCATTATCCGTTTTCTCCAGATGGAGAGAACAATCGTTGCTAGATTTGGTGCGGGATACTCAAGGCGAAAAACATTGTTGTTGACGATGCTATTGAGTTGATGTTTTTTGACTTCCGCCTCCTCCGCAAGACCAAAGAACTCGTCCCGTGCCTGATTGGCAAAGACTGCGGAAGCACCACCAATGATTCCAACGACCTCAGATTCGTAGAAGATCAGGTACTGGAGTTGTTGTCCCATCGTCCCTCTGTCAGGGATGTAGTGGCTGCGACGGAACTTTTGATAGAGGGGGTTACTACTCTTGACTAACTCCAACCTCACAAGGTCTCTCTGAGCGACGGGAAGGGGGTCTGGAGGCGAACTAGGTGTTAGTACACCCTCAAGCAATTTCACGATGCTTCTGCCACGTCCTGTGCCGTGCTCTCGTCCATACGCATCGAGTGCCTCTATGAACGTTTCAGGCAGAGAGACTTGAACTTGTCTTGCAGGTGGATGCGAACTCTCAGCAAACTTCCCGCCTTTGCCACGGTTCTGATGGTCCTTCGAGAGTGGCACGTTACGGACTCGTACCAGTCGACTACACCACCTGAAGCTTCTGTCCTGAATCCCTGTCACAATCAGAGTCTCCGTCAGATCCCTCTGTGGACAATTCCAGCTCCCCTGACGCTCTCGTTGAGGCCAAGGCACGTTTCTGGTTGGCCCCTCTGGTGGCTGGTTGTTGTTTCGCCCTTGGTTACGGCATCACCGAGCGGGTGCTGACGCTGCAGACCAATGCTCAGGATCCTGTCCCTGAGGCCTTCACACCGCTCGCGTTTCCAGGGGATTCCCTGCAGGAGATTCGGGCCCGGTTCAGTGACGATGATCCATCCCTGCAAGTGGATGTCACAGCCCTAGAAGCCGCCGAGGCTGCAAGCCGACCGGCCCAGCAAGCGGCCCAGCCAGTGGTCAAGGAGACGCCTAAACCCGATGTGGCGCTGCAGACGCCCGAACCCCCCGTGTGGACGGCCCCAGCCTGGTCGGACCCCCAAACCATTGCCCCAGAGATGGAGGACGACAACGGACCCGCCCCTTCATCTGCCCAGGAGCCTGAACCCGAGCTTGATGACAGCAACGCCGATTCCCTGGTGCTTCCTGAGGAGTCCATCGAGGCGATGCCGGCTGTGGTTGTTCCTGACGGTGATTCACCGATGTTGGTGGTTGAGCCGGAACCTGTGGTGCTGCCTCCTGGTGCGGAAGCCTTCTTCGAAGTCATTGAGCCCGTGACCCCTCCTCAGCCCTGATCTCCGACTGGATCTGCCATATTTCCGTTTAGAAGAACTTTTGCGTTGAATTTTCAACCTCATTCGGGAAATTATCTAAGAATTGCTTGACTGAATCAGGCGATCTTAAAGCCAATTCATGAATTTTGTAATCCAAGTCCAGAGATCGTTTTAGGTCCTCGAGAAGTTTGCCCTGAATACTTGAAATATCGCTGTTATCTTGCATTGGAGATACGTTCCTGCGTCGAATTCGAACGACTTCGCTGGTTCGCGATTGCAGGAATTCTTCCACCTCCTCAAATTTTTCCACCGCAAATACTTTGTCGGTGACATATTTATTGCGACTATCTAGTACCCACTTTGTCTGGGGGCTGAACTGGACATTGCTTTTTGCGGATGTTTTATTGCCATTAAGGTATTCTAAGTGGCTTTCGACGAATTCTATAAATGGCATTCCGGCCGTACTGTTTTTATGTTCGGCATGCAGTCGTGCTCGGTATCTCCACCATGAGTTAAGTCTTTCCAAAGGTTCTCTAACGATGCAAAAGCTAGTAAATTTTGCGTGAGGGTACTTGTGCTCCAGCATGGGAAGACTTTTTTTGGTAAAATTGCGTAAGCCCATGTGCTTGCCTCCCGGTATTCTCTCAGAGCCGGAAAGATTTTCTAAGGCTTTTTCTAGGGATGTGCTTGCCACTTTCGCGGTGCACAAGAAGACAATGCCTAATTCGCTGTTTACAATCGCCACTAATTGGATTTAAGAGGCCTTCTCGACTCTATATTGTATTGCTTGATATTTCAAGGTAAGCCTATTTATATTAACATGGGAGTGTTTGGGAGGTGACTTCTGATTCTTCTTTTGTTTGCTTGAGCCAAGCCTTTGGCGCGCCTGTGAATTGACTTTATGTTTATTGCCTAATTTATTGTTTTCGAGGTGACGATTGCCTAATGGAAGGCTCTAAATACTAACCAGCTTTTTCTATTTTATATTAGAAGATAGGTCAAGCTTGAGTAAGTTTGGGGTATGTAATTCATGATACCAGCTCCTCTGACGCTCCCGTTGAGGCTAAGACACGTTTCTGGGTGGGGCCACTGGAGGCTGGTTGTTGTTTCGCCCTTGGTTACGGCATCACCGAGCGGGTGCTGACGCTGCAGACCAATGCTGAGGACCCTGTCCCTGAGGCCTTCACATCGATCGTGTTTCCAGGGGATTCTCTGCAGGAGATTCGGGCTCGGTTCAGTGACGATGATTTATTCCTGCAAGTGGATGTCACAGCCCTACAGGCTGCAAGCCGACCGGCCCAGCAAGCGGCCCAGCAAGCGGCCCAGCCAGCGGCCCAGCCAGCGGTCGAGGAGACGCCCAAACCCAATCTGGCGCTGCAGACGCCCAAACCCCCGTGTGGACGGCCCCAGCCTGGTCGGACCCCCAAACCATTGCCTCCGAGCTTGATGACAGTAATGCCGATTCCCTGGTGCTTCCTGAGGAGTTCATCGAGGTGATTCCTGCTGTGGTTGTTCCTGGCGGTGATTCACCGGTGTTGGTGGCTGAGCTGGAACCTGTTGTGCTGCCGCCTGGAGCGGAAGCCTTTTTCGAAGCCATTGAGCCCGTGACCCCGCCTCAGCCCTGATCTCCGGTTGGATCTGCCACAGTTGAAGCTGTCTGCAATCGGTCCATGGGCTCGTCGGAGGCCTTGATTCGCGCCACGGTGAACCGCATCAGTGCGCGCCTTGGTCACGGCTTTGCGGACGCGGCCGCCGAGTTGGCGGTGCTGGCGCAAGACGCTCCGCAACGGCTGCGCCAGGAATGGGATCTGTTTCAGGACGAGGTGCGTGCCGAGGCGGAACGGATTGAACGGGGTGATCAGGCCACAGTGAGCACAGATGGGGCGTCGGCCTCGGAACCATCGGACAACCCACAGGCGGTGATCGATCGTCTTCGGGCCAAGGTGGCTGATCTGAGCCAAGCGATCGAGGCACGCCCCTGATGCTCGGACTGCTGCGAGCGCTCCGCATCTGGCGCGCTGTCCTGACGCTGCTGCTGTTGCTTTGGTGGGATGGCCAGTCCTGGACCTATCGCGGCGGTGTCACCGCCGAGCGTCGTGCGCGCCGTCAGCAACAGCGAGCCCGTTGGTTGACGGCTGAGTTGCTGTCTCTGGGCTCCGCCTTCATCAAGCTGGGGCAACTGCTCTCCGCCCGCCCAGACATCCTCCCCGCGGGCTGGGTGGCCGAACTGGCAGCGCTGCAGGACAGCGTTCCGGCCTTCAGTTTTGATCAGGTGCAGACCGTGCTCGAGCGAGAGCTGGGGCCGCGCTGTGCCGAGGTGATCGATCTCGATCCCGAGCCCCTGGGGGCTGCCTCGCTGGCCCAGGTGCATCGCGCCAGCCTGCGCAGTGGCCGGCAGGTGGTGCTCAAGGTGCAGCGCCCTGGGCTCGATCGCCTGTTTCGCCTTGATCTGGAGGTGATGCAGCAGGTGGCAGCTGTGCTGCAACGCAATCCCAGTTGGGGGCGTGGTCGTGATTGGCCGGCGATGGCACGGGAATGTCGACGTGTGCTCCTGCGTGAGCTCGATTTCCGCGTTGAGGCGCAGTACGCCGCTCGTTTCCGTCAGCAATTTCTGGATGACGAACGCATCAGGATCCCCGGTGTGGTTTGGGAGTTGAGCACGCGCCGTGTGCTGTGCCTCGACTACCTGCCCGGCATCAAGGTCAATGACCGTGAGGCGTTGCTCGAAGCCGGCGTTGATCCGGCCGCGGTGGCTGAGGTGGGTGCGGCCAGTTATCTCAAGCAGTTGGTGAGGTTTGGTTTCTTTCATGCCGACCCCCATCCCGGCAACCTCGCCGTGGCGAGTGATGGAGCGCTCATCTACTACGACTTCGGGATGATGGGGCTGTTGTCAGACGGCCTGCGTCGACGTCTGGGAGCCATGGTTCGCGCTGCTGCTGCGAGGGATTCAGCGGCATTGGTGGAGGAGATGCAGGCGGCTGGGGTGATCTCTGGTGGCATTGATGTGGGTCCGGTGCGCCGTCTCGTGCGGCTGATGCTGCAGGAGGCCCTCACCCCACCCTTCACGGCCAACGTGATCGACAAACTCTCAGGCGATCTCTACGACCTGGTCTATGGCCAGCCCTTTCGTCTACCGGTTGAGCTGATCTTCGTGATGCGGGCGTTGTCCACCTTCGAGGGTGTTGGCCGCAGCCTTGATCCCGCTTTTAGCTTGGTGGCGATCGCCAAGCCTTATCTCCTTCCACTCATGACCTCCAGCGGCTCCGGCAGCAACGATCTGTTCAACGAACTCGGCCGTCAGGTCGGGGCCCTCAGCAGCCGCGCTGCGGCCTTCCCGCGGCGCTTGGATGAAAGTCTGGAACGCCTGGAGCAGGGGGATCTTCAGCTCCAGGTGCGGCTGGGCGAATCGGACAGTCAGTTCCGCCGGATGGCCCTGGCCCAGCAATCGATCGGCCAATCGGTGTTGCTCGGATGCTTGGCTTTGGCCACCGCCATTGTGGGTGCCAGTGCCCGCCCGCTCTGGTCGCTTCTTCCGGCTGCTGCTGCTTTCCCGGTGGGCTTGGGCTGGTTCCGAATGCAGGTCAAGATTCGTCGTGATCAACGGTTGGAGCAGTTGCCCGGTTCCAACCGTTGAACGTTCGTCGGGGGCCTGGGATCAGGCCTTGCCGCGGGGGCCCTGGCCAACAGCACCGGCGTAGACGGCCTGGCTGCCCAGCTCGTCTTCGATGCGAAGCAGCTGGTTGTACTTGGCGACCCGCTCGCTGCGGCTGAGGGAGCCGGTCTTGATCTGTCCGGAGCGGGTGGCGACGGAGAGGTCGGCGATGGTGGTGTCTTCGGTTTCGCCACTGCGGTGGCTGATCACGCTGGTGTAACCGGAGCGGCCTGCCAGGTCGATGGCCTGGAGGGTTTCGGTGAGCGAACCGATCTGGTTCACCTTGATCAGGATCGAGTTGGCCGTGGCGCTGTCGATGCCCTGTTGAAGCCGCTTGGTGTTGGTCACGAACAGGTCGTCACCCACCAGCTGCACCTTGCCGCCGAGGCGCTCGGTCAGCAGCTTCCAGCCATCCCAGTCGTCTTCGGCCAGGCCGTCTTCGATCGAAACGATCGGGAATTTCTCCACCAGTTGCTCGAGTTGGCCCACCATCTCGGCGCTGGTGTAGCTGCCGCCATCGAAGGCATAACGGCCGTTCTCGAAGAATTCGGTGCTGGCCACGTCCAGGGCCAGGGAGATCTGCTCGCCGGGCTTGTAGCCCGCCTTGCTGATCGCTTCCACCAGGATTTCACCGGCTTCCACATTGCCCAGATCCGGTGCGAAGCCACCTTCGTCGCCCACGGCGGTGCTCATGCCCTTGTCGCTGAGCAGTTTCTTGAGCGTGTGGAACACCTCGGTGCCCATCCGCAGGGCTTCGCGGAAGCTCGGAGCCCCATGGGGCACCAGCATGAATTCCTGGAAGTCCAGGCTGTTGGCGGCATGGGCGCCACCGTTGATCACGTTCATCAACGGCACCGGCAGCAGGTTGGCCATCGGGCCGCCGAGGTAGCGGTAGAGGGGAATCCCCAGCCCGTTGGCAGCAGCGCGGGCGGTGGCCATGCTTACCGCCAGGATCGCGTTGGCTCCCAGGTTGGATTTGTTGTCGCTTCCGTCCAGCTCCAGCATCGCGGCGTCCACAGCCGCCTGATCCAGAGCGGAAAGGCCGCAGAGGGCCGGTGCGATCCGCTCTTCGATGTGGTTCACGGCCTGGCCCACACCCTTGCCCATGTAGCGATCGCCGCCGTCACGCAGTTCGTGGGCTTCGTGGGCACCGGTGCTGGCACCACTGGGAACGATGGCCCGTCCCATGGCACCTCCTTCGAGCAGCACCTCGGCTTCAACCGTGGGGTTGCCGCGGGAATCGAGCACCTCTCGGGCCACGATGGTGTCGATGACGAGGTCGAGGGAATCGATCACGTTGGGACGGACGCTTAACCCGGGGATCTTATGGGTCGCCCCTCTCTCTCGTGTTGTGACGGGTCATACCTGACCAGAATGACGGCAGGTTCAAGCTCCTCGACATACACCCATGCGGATGCTTCACACCATGCTCCGGGTCGCTGATCTGGACCGGTCTCTGGGCTTTTACACCGAAGTCCTGGGCATGCAGCTTCTGCGTCGCAAGGACTACCCCAGTGGCCGCTTCACCCTGGCGTTTGTCGGTTACGGGTCGGAGAAGGACCACACGGTCCTGGAACTCACCCACAACTGGGACACCGACAGCTACACCCTGGGTGATGCCTATGGCCACATCGCGCTGGGGGTGGAGGACATTCACAGCACCTGTGCCGGCATTGCCGATAAGGGCGGTCGTGTGGTGCGGGAGCCTGGTCCGATGAAGCACGGCACCACGGTCATCGCCTTTGTTGAAGATCCGGATGGCTACAAGGTGGAATTGATCGAGATGTCCTCCAAAGCCCACGCCTGAAGAACCGGATGACTTCATCGCCAGCGTTGAACGGCAGCCTCACCCACGAGCCGGATCGCTTCAGCGACGCGGCCTGGGATCTGCTGCTCAGTGGTCAGGACGTTGCCCGTCGCTGGCGCCATGGGCAGTTGGATGTGGAGCACCTGATCCAGGTGCTGTTCACCGATCCCGCCTGCCGCCGCCTGGTGGAGCGTTTGCCCCTCCCCATCGATGCGCTTTTGGATCGCTTGGAGGATGAGCTGGCCGATCAGCCCTCCGGGCGAGGCGCTGAGCTCTTCATCGGTGATGACCTGGAACAGCTGCTCGATTCGGCTGATGCCATCCGTCGGCGCTGGAGTGCTGACGTCATCGATCTGCCGGAGGTGCTGATGGCCATTGGTGCCGATCCGCGCATCGGCGCTGATCTGTTTGCCGGCTTTGGTTTGTCGGCCGATGCCCTGGAGCAGCTCATCCAACCGGGCATGGACCAACGTGCTGGGGCTTCCGTTCCACCCCAGGAGCGGTCAATGCCGCGGGCTCAGCCGGAGCTGCAGCAGGAATCGCCCCGCCGTGAACGGGTGGCGCGCGTTCCCTCCTCCTCCCGTGCGGTGCGCGGGCCAGAGCCTGTCGCCCCTGTTACCCCCCAGCCGCCCGCCCCTGAGGCCCCCTTGCCGGAGCCCCCCACGGCCTTGGAGTCCTATGGACGGGATCTCACCGAAGAAGCGGAGGCCGGCAACCTGGATCCAGTGATCGGTCGCGATTCTGAAATTCGCAACCTGATCAAGGTGCTCTCGCGCCGGAGCAAGAACAATCCTGTGCTCATCGGTGAACCCGGTGTTGGCAAAACAGCGATTGCTGAGCTGCTGGCGCAGCGGATCGTGGCGGGTGAAGTGCCGGAGTCGCTGCAGGGTCTGCGGCTTGTAGCGCTGGATCTCGGGGCTTTGATTGCCGGTGCCAAGTTCCGAGGTCAGTTCGAGGAACGCCTGCGCTCGGTTCTCGAGGAGGTGAGTGGTTCCGATTCCGGGGTGGTGTTGTTCATCGATGAGCTGCACACCGTTGTCGGCAGTGATCGCAGCAGCACCGATGCCGGCAGCCTGTTGAAACCTGCCCTCGCCCGTGGCGATCTGCGCTGCATCGGTGCCACCACGCCGGAGGATTACCGGCTCACGGTGGAAAAGGATCCGGCCCTCAACCGTCGCTTCCAGCAGGTGGTGATCCGCGAGCCGGATCTGGAGCTGAGCCTCGAAATTCTGCGCGGCCTGAAGGAGCGCTACGAGCTGCACCACGGCGTCAGCATCACCGATGAGGCCATTCAGACCGCCAACCGTCTCGCCGACCGCTACATCAGCGATCGCTGCCTGCCGGACAAAGCCATTGATCTGATCGATGAAGCGGCGGCGCAACTGAAGATGGAGGTCACCTCCAAGCCGCAGGTGGTGGAGGAGGCCGAGGCGGATCTGCGTCGCGTTGAACTGGCCCTGCTCGCCGCTGAGCAGGCCCCTGAAGCGGAGCGGATTCAGCTCCAGCGCAACCGGCTTGAAGTGTCCACGCGACTGGATGATCTGCGGCGGCGCTGGCAGGAGGAGCGCGGTCAGCTGGAGGAGCTCGGCCAGCTGCTCCAGCAGGACGAAGACCTGCGGCACGCCATCGCTGAGGCCGAGCGGGATGGTGACCTCGAAGAAGCGGCCCGCCTCCAGTACGACCAGCTGCACCGGGTGCAGCAGCGCCGGGATGAACTGGAGGCATCCCAGGCGGAGGCACAGTCGGCTGGGACGGCCCTGTTGCGCGAGCAGGTGGAGGCCGGTGACATCGCGGATCTGGTGGCCCGTTGGACCGGGATCCCCGTGCAGCGTCTGTTGGCGGGTGAGCGGCGCAAACTCCTGGATCTGGACGCCCATCTCGCCGAACGGGTGATTGGTCAGGGCGAGGCGGTGACGGCCGTTGCCGCTGCTATCCGCCGGGCCAGAGCCGGCATGAAGGATCCCCGTCGTCCGGTGGGATCGTTCCTGTTCCTGGGGCCGACCGGCGTCGGCAAGACCGAGCTGGCGAAGGCGTTGGCGGGGTCGCTCTTCGATGAAGAGGAGGCCCTGGTTCGCCTCGACATGAGTGAGTTCATGGAGCGGAATGCCGTGGCTCGGCTGATCGGTGCTCCCCCTGGCTACGTCGGCTACGAGGAAGGGGGGCAACTCACGGAGGCCGTGCGCCGTCGTCCCTATGCGGTGCTTCTCCTTGATGAAGTGGAGAAGGCCCATCCCGATGTGTTCAACCTGCTGCTGCAGGTGCTGGATGACGGCCGGCTCACCGATTCCCAGGGCCGCACCGTCGATTTCCGCCACACCGTGGTTGTGATGACCAGCAATCTGGCCAGCCCGGCGATCCTTGAACATGCCCGCTCGGGATCCACCGATGACTCAGCCCTGCAACAGCAGGTGGATGCAGCGCTCGCCAGCCAGTTCCGGCCTGAATTCCTCAACCGCATCGATGAGGTGATTCGTTTCCGTCCCTTGGAGGTCTCCGATCTGGTGCGGATTGTTCAGCTGCAGTTGAAAGATCTTGCGGCCCTGTTGGCCGAGCAGGGTCTGGCTCTGCTCGTGGACGATGCGGTCGCTGAGGCCATGGCCCGTCAGGGCCACGAACCGGAGTACGGGGCGAGGCCCCTGCGTCGGGTGTTGCGGCGTCAGTTGGAAAATCCGCTCTCCACGCTGCTGCTCGAGGAGCGCTTCGCCGGAGCCAGTGGTGTGACGGTGAAGCTGGGGGAGGCTGGCGCGGATGCTCTCGTGTTCGATCCGGTGGGGGTTTGAGGGCATCCGGTAGGGTGTCTGTTTGGCGAAGTGCCTACCGGCACCGTTGTCAACTTCCGGTCCCATCCCCGTGACCAGCCCCATCTCTGAGGACACCACCACTTCCGACGGCTCAAAAGCCGCTGCCGATTCCACCAAATCCGGTGGTTTTCTGGCGGACACGGTTGATGAGCTGAAACTCGTGGTCTGGCCCAGCCGCCAGCAACTGTTCAGCGAATCCATCGCTGTGATCCTGATGGTCAGCCTTTCGGCCGCCACCATCGCGGCTGTCAGTCGATTCTTTGGGTGGGCTTCGTCCCAGGTGTTCCGCTGACTCGATATCACCTTTCTCGCCGTGCCCGACGACCTGACCACACCGGACGCCCCTGAGGTGCTTGATCTGCCGGCCCCGAATGAGGGGGACGACGGCACCTTGCCTGCGGCAGCTGTCGCCAATACGGCCATCGCCCGTTGGTACGCCGTTCAGGTGGCCTCCAGCTGCGAGAAGAAGGTCAAGGCCACCCTGGAGCAGCGGGCCGTCACCCTCGGTGTGAGCAACCGAATTCTCGAAATCGAGATTCCCCAGACCCCTGCCGTCAAGCTGAAGAAGGACGGCACCCGTCAGTCCACCGAGGAGAAGGTCTTCCCCGGTTATGTGCTGGTGCGGATGGTGCTGGATGAGGACACGATGATGGCGGTGCGGAGCACCCCGAACGTGATCAATTTCGTCGGTGCTGAAGACCGGCGTGCCACCGGGAAGGCGCGTGGTCACATCAAGCCCCGGCCTCTGAGCCGCTCTGAGGTGGACCGCATCTTCAAGCGGGCTGCCGAGAAGAAGACCGTCGTCAAGGTGGATCTCACCGAAGGCGATCAGATCCTGGTGACGGCTGGTCCGTTCAAGGACTTCCAGGGCGAAGTGATCGAGGTGTCTGGCGAGCGCAACAAGCTCAAGGCCCTGCTCTCCATCTTTGGTCGAGAGACCCCGGTGGAACTGGAGTTTTCCCAGATCAGCAAACAGAACTGACCCTTGCGGCGGCCGTCTCCCTGCGGAGGGCGGCCTTGGGAGTGGGCAACCATTCCGCCGCAGCCGACCCTCGGGTCTGGTGATCCGCAGCTGTCCAAACCACCCAGCCGATGGCCAAGAAAGTCGTAGCTGTGATCAAGCTGGCCCTAGATGCCGGCAAAGCCAACCCCGCGCCGCCGGTGG
Organism: Synechococcus sp. A15-44; assembly: GCF_014280115.1. NCBI lineage: Bacteria > Bacillati > Cyanobacteriota > Cyanophyceae > Synechococcales > Synechococcaceae > Synechococcus > Synechococcus sp. A15-44. Next base: position 2,448,173 of record NZ_CP047938.1, on the reverse strand, counting down.
GCCCTGCCCTCGGTCAGCACGGTGTGAACATCATGATGTTCTGCAAGGAGTACAACGCTCGGACGCAGGACAAGGCCGGTTATGTGATTCCGGTGGAGATCTCGGTCTTTGAAGACCGCAGCTTCACCTTCATCACCAAGACGCCTCCGGCGTCGGTGCTGATCACCAAGGCCGCAAAGATCCAAAAGGGATCCGGTGAGTCCGCCAAGGGCAGTGTTGGATCGATCACTCGAGCTCAGCTCGAAGAGATCGCTAAGACCAAACTCCCTGACCTCAACTGCACCAGCGTTGAGTCCGCCATGCGGATCATCGAAGGCACCGCCCGCAACATGGGCGTTTCCATCAGCGACTGACGTCGCTGCATCGCTTCTCCAACCCATTCGGGGGAGGCATCCCTGATGTCGTCTGAACCCCAACCCTGAACATGCCCAAAATCTCCAAGCGCCTGGCCAGCCTGGCCGGCAAGATCGAGGATCGTGCCTACGCACCCTTCGAGGCGATTGCCCTGGTGAAGGACAACGCCAACGCGAAATTCGACGAGACGATGGAGGCCCATGTGCGCCTCGGCATCGATCCGAAATACACCGACCAGCAGCTGCGCACCACCGTGGCTCTGCCTAACGGCACCGGTCAGACCGTGCGCATCGCTGTGGTGACCCGCGGTGAAAAGGTGGCTGAAGCCAAAGCTGCCGGTGCCGAACTCGCCGGTGAAGAAGACCTGGTGGAAAGCATCAGCAAGGGCGAAATGGATTTCGACCTGTTGATTGCCACCCCCGACATGATGCCCAAGGTGGCCAAGCTGGGTCGGGTTCTCGGCCCCCGTGGCTTGATGCCCAACCCCAAGGCAGGCACCGTCACCACGGACCTCGAGGCTGCGATCAAGGAATTCAAGGCCGGCAAACTGGAATTCCGTGCCGACCGCACCGGCATCGTTCACGTCCGCTTCGGCAAGGCCAGCTTCAGCGCCGAGGCCCTGCTGCAGAACCTCAAGACCCTGCAGGAAACCATCGACCGCAACAAGCCCAGCGGTGCTAAGGGCCGTTACTGGAAGTCCCTGTATGTGACCTCCACCATGGGTCCTTCTGTTGAAGTCGATTTCTCTGCCCTGCAGGACATCGAGCAGGGGAGCTGATCAGGCTCTCCTCTACACTTAATGATTGGCGAAAGCCAAATCGGGCACGCGCCCGGCCAGAGACAGCAGGAAGTCCCTGGGCATGACGTCAGTCATTCCCGTTGATGTAATCCCTGCCGAGGCAGACGCGACACGGTTTTGTCCCATTCGGGATTGGATCGGCACGCGGCCTCGTCTTCCTTTTGAAGGCTCGATCGGCCGTGTGCCCAGCTTGTTCCTTTGATCCGATCCAATCCCTATGGGCCGCACGCTGGAGAACAAGCAGCAGATCGTCGGAGAGCTCAAAGAGCTCCTCGCCGACGCCGAACTGGCACTTGTCCTTGATTTCAAGGGCCTGTCCATCAAGGAAATGTCTGACCTGCGGGATCGTCTGCGGGCCAGCGACAGCGTTTGCAAGGTGACCAAAAACACCTTGATGCGCCGTGCCATTGATGGTGACAGCAACTGGGCCAGCCTCGATTCCCTGCTGACCGGAACCAACGCCTTCGTCCTGGTGAAGGGCGATGTTGGTGCCGGTGTGAAGGCCGTTCAGACCTTCCAGAAGGAACTCAAGAAGTCCGAGACCAAGGGCGGCCTTTTCGAAGGCAAGCTCCTGTCTCAGGACGAGATCAAAGCCATCGCCGATCTCCCCTCCAAGGAGCAGCTCATGGCTCAGATCGCCGGTGCCATCAACGCCGTGGCCACAAAGGTCGCTGTGGGCATCAACGAGGTTCCCTCTGGTATGGCCAGGGCGCTCAAGCAGCACGCCGAAGGCGGCGAAGGCTGATTCGGCCCTGCCGAGACCACTGTTCATTGATCTGTTGCTTCCCCTTTCAAAACCATGTCTGCAAAAACCGACGAAATTCTCGAATCGCTGAAATCCCTCTCCCTGCTTGAAGCTTCCGAGCTGGTCAAGCAGATCGAAGAGGCCTTCGGTGTGTCCGCCGCAGCATCTGCTGGTGTTGTAATGGCTGCCCCTGGCGCTGCTGGTGGCGGTGGCGAAGCCGCTGAAGAGCAGACCGAATTCGATGTGATCCTGGAAGGCTTCGACGCTTCCGCCAAGATCAAGGTCCTCAAGGCTGTCCGTGAGGTCACCGGTCTGGGTCTGGGCGACGCCAAGGCTCTGGTCGAGGCTGCTCCCAAGGCCGTCAAGGAAGGTGTCTCCAAGGACGACGCCGAGGCTGCCAAGAAGGCCATCGAAGAAGCAGGCGGCAAGGTCACCCTTAAGTGATCGCCTTGGGAGAGGGCTTGTCCCTCTCCTCCCTGTTTTCAGTCAGCGACCGGTCCTTTCGAGGACCGGTTTTTTGGTTTTTATTTCCGGCCAATAAAAAAAAGCCCCGCCAAAGGCGGAGCTTTTGTCGAGAGGAACACGTTCAGGAGTCTGTCCTTGTTTCGACCCTGAAGAGGCGTTCGGCACTCCTCACACAAGATCAAAGTAAGGGCAGGAATTCCGTTGTCAGCCCCTGTCTGGTCGCCCTCTCAACTGGCACTGTGACGGTCGGTCCTCAACGGCGGTAAGGGATCACCTGCAGCCGGATCGGAGCATTGCTGGCGAGGCGAGTTGTGCGTCGGTGTGTTGTGCGTCGCGGTGTTGCTCCTTCAGAGGGCAGAGGCGGTGGTGCGATCGGGGGCATCGGGGTTCCCAGTCGGCTGAAACCTGAGCGTTGGCCGCGGCGGCTGGCCAGAGCGAGCAGCCGGTTCACCGGTTCCTGGTGGGCGAAATACAGGTGGTTCAGCTGGCGTTTCTGGTAGGTACGGCGTTCCAAGGCCCAGCCTGGCTCCAGCTGCAGCCGTACAAACCCATTGAGATCGCGTCTGGGAATTCGGGCCTGACCCACCAGGATCGGTGCCCGTTGCTGGGGGTCGAGGGCCTCGAGCCTCAGCGATGCTCCGGATGGCTTGAGCCGGAAGCGAAAGCGGGTTCCAAGGTCTTGGCCACCGCTGCGCAGCGAGTAGCCATTGCTGTCCAGGTAGCGCTTGCAGATGCCGCTGAAGTTGAAGCGATTCAGGCTGGGCTCCACCAGTCCGTCCTGGCGTGCCCTCCAGCAGCGCGGTTGGGGCTTGATCTGTTCCAGTACGAGCAGTTTCCACTGGGCCCTGCCAATCGGTTGGGCGAGAACAGCAAAGCGCTCCTGCGGGATGGCAGCGCTGTCAAACAACGCCCGTGCTGCGCCCTCCTGCGGCAGGCCAGCGCTCAGGAGCCCTACGGCAGTCAGACCGGCAGCCCGCAGGTAGGTTCGGCTCATCCACGGTGACGCCAGAAACCGTGTTGTACCGAACAGTGTTGGGGCTGATCAATGGCGGAAGGACGGGGACGGGTCGTGGCTGCAGCGACGGATGGTGCCTGCAGCGGCAACCCAGGTCCAGGAGGTTGGGGAGCGTTGCTGCGCTTCGAAGACGGCAGTGTTGAGGAATTCGGTGGCCATGCGCCCGACACCACCAACAACCGCATGGAACTGCAGGCCGCGTTGGAGGTGTTGCAACGGCTTGAGCAGCTGCCCCGTCATCCGGATCTCACCCTGCGTACCGACAGCAAGTACCTGATTGATGGCCTGGGCTCCTGGATCAAAGGTTGGAAGCGCAAAGGCTGGAAAACAGCTGCTGGCAAGCCTGTGCTCAATCAGGACCTCTGGAAGGCCCTCGATGCCGCCCGACTGGACGACGTCCCCCTGAGCTATGTCAAAGGTCACAGCGGTGATCCAGACAACGAACGGGTGGATCGCATCGCTGTGGCGTTCTCCCATAACGCCCAGCCGAACTTGGTTCTGAAGCAGGGATCCTCCGAGCTGGCCTCCACCAAAGCCGCAACAGAGGCTGCAACTGAGGCCCCAACCGAGGTGGCCCCCAAGCCTCTGCTCCAGCTTTTGTCGCGCTTGGAGCTGGCCGATCGGTTGGCGCAGGGTGGCTACAGCCTGTCGTTGTTGGAGCTGGCGCAGCTGGTGGAAAAGCCGATGAAACAGCTGGAAACCAAGCGGGAGAGCTGGATCTGGAGGGATTGGATTGTTCAGCCCCAGGCGGAGGGCCGCTGGACCCTGGAACGTCGCGAGGCAGGATCAGAACAGTCCTGAGCCCGAGCATGTCGCCGTCCTCTTCGGCCGGACCGCTCAGCAGCGGTGCCTTTTACCAGCGTTGGTTGGGCCCGGTCTTGGCGCGAGACGACGGCCTGGATGCTGAACAGCTGTCGCGCACAGCACTCACGGCGTTGGGTCAAGCGAGCCTGCGGCGCCGTTGGCCTGGGGTGTCCACGGTGCTGGATGGCGTGGCGGCGGATCTGCAACGGCGTGATCTGCGCCTGGAGCAGGTGTTGTTTGGCTGCCGGTTCCCCAATCCGGTGGGTTTGGCGGCGGGATTCGACAAAAACGGGGTGGCGGCTGGCATCTGGGATCGCTTTGGCTTTGGCTTCGCCGAAGTGGGCACGGTCACCTGGCATGGCCAGCCGGGCAACCCGAAACCACGTCTGTTTCGTTTGGCGGAGGAGCAGGCCGCGTTGAACCGGATGGGATTCAACAACGATGGGGCCAAGGCCTTGTTGAAAACCCTGGAGCGCCAACGATTGGATCCCCCCGGCCGCCGGCCAGCGGTGCTGGGCATCAACGTTGGCAAATCCAAGATCACCGCCCTGGAGCAGGCTCCGGACGACTACGCCGCTTCCTTGGAGTTGTTGTCCCCGTTGGCGGACTATGCGGTGATCAATGTCAGCTCCCCCAACACCCCCGGCCTGCGGGATCTGCAGGACACAGCGCAGTTACGGCGTCTGGTGGAACGGCTGCGACGGCTGCCGGCCTGCCCTCCTCTGCTGGTGAAGATCGCGCCGGATCTGGACGATGAATCGATTGATGCGGTGGCACGTCTGGCTTTTGAGGAGGGGTTGGCAGGTGTGATCGCGGTCAACACCAGTCTCAATCGGCTGGGCCTGGAGCAACGGCGTCTGCCGCAGACCGGCCGCACCCTGGCGGAGGAGGCCGGTGGCCTCAGCGGTGCCCCCCTGCGCCAGCGGGCCCAGGAAGTGATCCGTCGTTTGCGGGCCAGTGCGGGCCCTGCATTGCCGTTGATCGGTGTGGGTGGGATTGATTCTGCGCAAGTTGCCTGGGAGCGCATCACCGCAGGGGCTTCCCTGGTGCAGCTTTATACCGGCTGGATTTTTCAGGGTCCGGATCTGGTGCCGCGGATTCTGGACGGTCTGCTGCTGCAGCTGGATCGCCATGGCCTGCGCACCATTGCGGAAGCGTCTGGCAGCGGTTTGCCCTGGCAGGACTGAACTCGATGCATCGAAGCTCCCTCACCGGCTTGATGTTGTGCCTCTGAATGTCTCCTGAGTGGAGTGATTAAACGTGTTGATCGTCGATAGCATGAATACAGTGGGAAGCGTTGTGTGCCACTGCCTGCTCTAAGTGAGCTGCCTCAACTCACGGCATTGAGCTTGGCTTGGCGACGGCTGGTTGATGTCAAGCCGGTGTTGATCGCGGTGAACAACACAGGCTTGGTCTGTTGTTGGGATCAGGGTGGCCGTTGGCAGCAACGCCTAGTGGATTGGCCCGATGGTGTGTGCCGTGAAGGTGTGCCGCTGCAACGGGAAGCCATTGGCGAGTTGATGGCTGATCTGATCTTTGATTGCGATTGTCCAGGCGCAGAACTTGTGCTTTGCCTGCCTATGAACGCAGCTGCCTGGTGCGTGGTCGACGGCTATGGATCGGAAGGTTCGCCTGGTCTGTTGCCCCAGTCGTTGCAGGCTGTCGACCTGCCGTTTGATCTGGCGGAGAGTTTCATCACCGCCTCGCCGGCGCAGGATGCTTTGGCTGTGGTGGGTGTGCCGCGGTCGTTGATTCAGGGCTGGAGCGAGGTTGCTGACCTTGCGGACGTACCGCTGAGGCGCGTTGATTGGCTGCTGACGGCTGCCCAGCGGGCCTTGCATCAGCTCACGCAGACGTGGGAGGGCGATATGGCCTGGCTGGTGGAGGAGGAGAAGAGCCTGCGTTTGCTGTTGTTTCGCCAGGGGGTTCCCGAAGTGGACCATGCGCTTGAGCAGCTCGACCCTCTGGCCTGCCAGCGCGAGGTTCGGGCCTGTGTTGCTGCCTGGCAGGCCTTGGTCGATACACCATCTGCACTGGGCTGGTGGTTGTCGGTTCCGACCGTACAGGTTGACGATTGGATGCCACTCGTCGACGAGGAGAGGGGGGAGTGCTGTTTGAACCAGCCCTTACCCACATGGGCTGAACCATCGGATCAGGGCGCCGCCGGAGATGTGACCGGTGTGCTGTCCCCTCTGCAGCAGTTGGCGCTGCTGGCGCTGCAGCAGGAGGAGCGATGACGTCCCGTCAGGACTGGCCCAAGCCGGATTTGTTGCAGCAACGCCGGCTTGAGCTCGGCTTGCCGTTGGATCCGGCGCCTGTTCCGTCGCCACTCTCCCTGCTTCTTAAGGGCGGCATGGGCGCTGTGGTGTTGGTGACGCTGGTCGTGCTCACCCTGTTGGCTCTCCAGCGTCGTCAGCAGCTGGTGCAGTCCGAGGTCGATGCACTCAATCCTGTGGAGAGGCGTGTGGGTGATGCCAAGGCACGGCTCCGTGCCATGACATCGCGCCGGTCCAGCCTGGAGCAGCAGACGCAATCCATCGCCGAGCAGTTGGTGGCGGTGCGCTCGGGGTCGGCCTTGTTGGAGCAATTACGACGGGTCACGCCTCAGGGGCTGCGCCTTCTGTCGGTCGACGCCAATCCTTCCAAACTGCTGATCAAGGGGGAATCCCAAGGAACGGATGCCTTTCAGCGGATCAATGCTTTGGATCTCAATCTTGAAGCCCTGCCGGGCATGCTCCTCGATGGAACAACTGTTGTGAAAGCTCAGGTCGACAAACAGGGACGAATTGCCTTCAGCCTCGAGGCCAAGCTCGATCCAGCCATGAAACCCACGCCGGAACACTTGCGTGGCCTTGGTGCCGAGGGTTTGGCCCAGCGCTTGGAGTTGCTGCAAGGCGAGGGGTTGTTGCCATGACCAACCTGTTGACAACGTCAAGCCAGCCATGGCTCACACGGGGACGCTTGTTGGTGGGCTTGCCCCTTGGGCTTGGTGTTCTGGTGAGTGCTGCGGTTGTGGTGTTGGGGGTGAGACCTCTCCTGCAAACGGTGCAAGGTTTGGAGGAGAGGCGAGACACCTTGCTCAGTCTTCAGCGCAGTGCTCCCGTTTTGGAACGTCAGCTCAACCAGGCTGAGACTGAACTGCGGATGGCTGAAGAGAAGCAAGCTTTGTTGGTGGGTTTGCTGGCAGGGCGTGACAAGGTGCAGACCTTTCTGGCGCTGTTGAATCAGCAGGCTGTGGCTTCGGGCGTGCAGATGCAGCGCTACGAACCGCTCAAAACGCCACCACCCCAACAAGGGCAATCCCGGCAGAACAACAGACGATCAAAGGCGAATCAGAAGGCTGAACCTCCGCAAGATCCATTGCAAGCCCTTGGTTATCGCAAATCGTCTGTTGCGCTTGAAGTGAGCGGTTCATTTGGCGGATTGCAAACCTTCTTGCAACGGATGGAGGCTTTGGAGTTGCTGGTTGAAAGCAGTGAACTTGAACTCAAGGCTGTGGTCGATAAAAAAGCTGCTGATTCAGTTGAGTCTGAAGCCGCTCGCACCCAGCTCACCTTGAAGCTGAGTTTTTATGACTTGGCTCCTGTCGCCAATTCGCCGGCGAATGTCGCTAAGCCGTCACCATCTTGAGGCTGGTGCATGGCGATAGCGATCGATACCATCCGCTAAGAACCCTTTGGTAGACAACAGGCGGTGTGAGGAGCTTGATGATTCGACGCATGCTGCCTCTAGCAATGGCATGGGGGCTCGCTGCCCCCAGCCTTGGGCTGTATGCGTTTGTCGCAGCTCCAAAGGTGGTAGCTCAATCACCTGTTGTGTTGAAACTGCGCCGTTTGGGTGACCGTGTGGATGTAGTCGTCGATGGTGTTTTGGCTGATGCGCGCGTCGTAAGCCAAAGCAGTTCCCCAACGCAGTGGAGTGGTCAATTGCGAGCTTCGGCTCCGTTGTCGCTCCGTCGATCTCAGGAAGTTGAGTTGGCAGAAGCTGGCCTCAAATCAATCCGCCTCAGCGCTCAGGGGCAAGGGGGGTTAGAGCTTGTTGTGAAGGCTTCGCAGGGGACGTCCTTGCCAGATCCAATGATTCGCGTGGATGGCAACAGCCTCATCGTTTCATTTGCGCGCTTGCCGATCCAAACAACGGCCTTGACGAGTGGCCGGCTTGACTTGAGTCGGCCTGGCCGCGTTGCGCAGCCAACGGTGGTTCCACCCATTCGACCGCGTGCAGTTGCCCCGCCACTAGGTGATATGGCGGTCGGAACGATGGTGTTGCAGAACCGCAGCTACGTGAATCTGAGTGGGCCGCCAGTAACGCTCATGCTGAATAATGCTTCTGCCAAAGACGTCTTGATGGCCTTGGCCCGACAGGGTGGTTACGGCTTTCTTTTCGTTGGAGAAGATCCGGTCGAAAGTAGTTCAGTTGGCGAGCCCTCTGTCAGAAGGGTGACGATGGCTTTCAAGAATGAAAGCTATGCCCGAGCTCTGAATGGTGTGCTGTTAGCCAGTGGCTTGCAAGCCAAGTTGGAAGGCCGCATGCTACTGGTTGGCAAAGCAGCTGCATCAAAAACCTTTGGGCCCCAGATTTCCAAGGTGATTCGTCTGAATCAGGTGAGTGCTCCCTCTGCTGCTGAGTATCTGGGTAACCTCGGTGCAACCTTCAATCTCACAAATACCATTACGACAACTACAGGAGAGGCGGCATCATCAGGAACATCGCAACTTAGCAATCAGACATCACAAACAAATTCAACAAAATTACAAAGTGATAGTTTTGGTGCCTCTGTGGGGCCACTCAGGGGTCTTGTTGTGACAACCGATTCTCGACTGTCAACTGTGACGTTGGTTGGCACTTCTAGGGTTGTTGCTGTCGCTGAGGGTTATCTCAGGCAGATAGATTTACGCCAAAGGCAAGTTGCATTAAGCGTCAAGATTTTGGATATTGCATTATCAAATGATTCTCAGATCAATAATAGTTTTGCATTTCGTAGTGGAAATGCGTTCATTGTGAGTAACAATGGTCAACTTCTTGCGAATTTTGGGGCTTATAAGCCACCGGGCAACGAGGCTGGTGGTCTGCCTGGACGCTATAGCGCTGCAGAGGGGACAACGCCTATTCCAGGTACAGGGGCCCTTGCAGGTGGCGCAGGCTTCATTGATAGGCCAAGTTCATCATTTCCGTTTGGTGGCTCAAAAACCCGTGTGGGGCCTGGTGGCGGAGTTAAGAGAGGGCCTTATCGCCCTGATTTTGGAACCTACTCTAATCCTTTGCAGCCTGGCATTAGTGAGATCGATGAAGAAGGGAAAGTTACATTTACTCCTCCTACTCGTTTCCGATACCCATCCAATCAGTTTTTTGACTTTTTGACGGCTCAAATCCAGTCATCTTCGACCAAGGTTTTGGCGAGTCCCACGTTGATTCTTCAGGAGGGGGCCGAGGTCATGCGCGGGTCTGATGGTATTCCAATCTCAAGTGACGGTCTTGTAGCTCGAGAACGTTCAAATGAAGCTCTAGTGTCAGTCGGAACGAGGCTTGTAACGTCTTATAAAGTTCAACAAGATCAGAATGGCAATAGCTTTTGTCAGCCAATTTTTAGCAATTCTGGTTTGACATTTGGAGCAAGGGTAGACAAGATTGATGATAATGGGTTTGTCACATTTTCGTTGTCTCCAGAAATATCTGCTGCTATTGGAGTTCCGGAATCGATCGCTAATTGTGGTAACATTTCTACTATAAATAGTCGCACGCTTGATACCGGAAAAATCCGAGTACGCGATGGTCAGACTTTAATCTTGACAGGTGTGATTTCAGATGCTGATATACAAGCGGTGACGAAATGGCCTATTCTTGGTGATATTCCTTTGATAGGACAGTTCTTCCGCAGCTCATCTGGTGATCGCAAGAAAAACGAATTGGTTATTCTTGTTACGCCACGCATTATCGATGACACGCAAGGCGGTAGTTATGGGTATGGGTACAGTCCTAATCTTCCTGCTGCTAGACAGGTAATGAGCGGCCTCTAGATTCCAAGTCCCATTGGTGTAAGTGCCTTGGTCGCAATCGGAATGATCATCCGTAATGTGGTTATTCCGCCTTGTAGGAGTTGGCTTCCGATGCCTTTATTTGCTTCTCTTGGCGCGTTGTTTTTAAAGCGTCGTTTGCTAACTCTCTCCGCTGCAATCATTAGTTGATTCGCCCACTCTTCATCCCCTCGAGTTCGATGCAATGATGCTGCAAAGTTGAAATCAGCTGCGGCATATTCGTCCTTGGCTAGTTCGGTGCGGCAGATGCCCCTTGCCACCCAGCTGAAGGGTTCATTGGGGTTGCTGCGAATCGCATCGCCGAAAAGTTTTTCCGCTTCAGACCAACGACCAAGTTGAAAGGCTTTTACTCCTGCGTTGTGCAGCCCCGCGTGACTGCGTGAGCCCAGAGCGACCCCCTGTGCCCCCCGCCAGTGGGCTTTTACAAGGGCCTGGGTGTTGAGGAGTGCTCCGCTTAGATCAGCATCTCTCAGATCTGTGCCATACAGACGGGATCCAGTTAGGTCGGCCCCGCGTAATGAGGCGCCCCTAAGGCTTGTGAAACTGAGATCCGCCCCCCTTAGGTCAGCCCCGTCCAGTAGCGCTTGTCCGAGGTTGGCCCGTTGCAATTGGGCCCGCCGCAGATCAGCGTCCTGCAGGTCGGCGTGCACCAGATCCACATCCGCGAGCCGACAGTCCGGACAACTGCCTTGCTCCAGCAAAACAATCAGATCGTCCGCCCGTGCCGTCAGTGGCGCGGCGAGCAGCAGTGTTAACAGCAGCAGTCGGGCTTGCATCGGCAGTGGGCCACGCTGGAGATGTCTCTGCGTTGTATCGGGAGTCGGGATGGGCGTCGACCTGCGCCATGGGGGTAATCGCCAAGCAGCTGCCTCAAGATTGAACTGCCGGCCCTCGCAGCTACTGGATGCCAGTGCCTCCTTGGCCCCCTGGAGCCCCCGCGGCTTCCGCATGCCCCGGACTGCCATCCGCGACTATCCCGATCGGGCCCAGACATCCCTTCGCCAGGCCATGGCGGGCATTCATGGCATCGATCCGGATGCTGTTCTACCCGGCAATGGCGCGGCCGAGTTGTTCACCTGGGCGGCCCGCGATGCGGCCGACGTAGGCGTCAGTGGTTTGCTGGCGCCTGGGTTTGCCGACTACCGCCGGGCTCTGCAGTGTTGGAACGCCCCATCGATCGATGTCCCCGTGGTGTTGCGCTGGGATCACCCCGGCCCACTGGAGCATCCCTCGATGGCGGCGCCGGTGGCCTGGATCTGCAATCCCCACAACCCCACGGGCCAGCTCTGGAGCCGTGCGTCGCTGGAACCCCTGCTGGCGACCCATGGGTTGGTGATCTGCGATGAGGCCTTCCTGCCGCTCGTGCCCGACGGCGAGCAGCAGTCGTTGATTCCGCTGGTGGAGCACCATCCCAACCTGGTGGTGATCCGCAGCCTCACCAAGTTGTTGGGGATGGCGGGTTTGCGCGTTGGCTATGCCATTGCGCACCCAGATCGCCTCAATCGTTGGCGGGGGTGGCGCGATCCCTGGCCGGTGAATGGCTTTGCTGCTGCCATGACTGAGCAGGTGTTGCTTCCCCTTGGGCGTTATCAGCGCTGGTGCCGCCGGGTCCAGCACTGGACGGCTACAGAGGGGGCCTGGATGCAACGACAGCTGGCCGCTGTGCCGGGCCTGTGCCCCATGCCCTCCAGTGCCAATTTTCTGCTGATTGCTGGTGCGGGATCGTTGGTCCCGCTCAGAGAAGCCCTGGAACGGAGCGATCGCATCCTGTTGCGGGACTGCCGCAGCTTTGAGGGTCTCGGCGAGTCCTGGTTGCGGATCGGATTGCAATCCCGCCGCAACAACCGCCGCATCGTGCGGGCCTTGCGTGAGGAGTTGCAGCGCAGCCCTCTGGCTTGACTCAGGCCGCCAGTGTTTGAAGCAAGGCCGCCAGTTGGCTTTCGGCATCCCGTTCCGCAAGAGCATCCATCCCTTCACGCATCTGCGTGAGGGGGTCGGATCCTGCATCGGATTTCCCCAGCCTTATGGCTAAGAGCCGTTGCACGGTGTTCAGCAATGCGGGCTGATCCGGCTCATGCTGATGCACGATCACAGCCGCTCCAAACGATGCGGCACAGGCGGCGTTTGCATCTTGATGGCGGTCTGCCGCCTGGGGGAAGGGCACCAGCACGCTTGGTGTTCCGCAGACGGCGAGTTCACTCAGGCTTCCGGCACCGGCTCGGCTGATGGCCAGGTCGGCATGTTGCAGCAGCCCGGGAATCTCATCACTGAAGCGCCGTTCCACCAGGTTTGGGTGTTGCAGTTGCCCGATGTCGGGATCGTTGTCGCCGGTGAGGTGCACCACACGGCAGCCCTGCTGCAACAGGGCCGGCACCGCTGCACGCACCATCCTGTTCAATCCAACGGCGCCTTGACTGCCACCCATCACCACCAGCAGCGGCCCCTTGCCGGAGGGGACCCAGCTCGGCAGGGGTTGTGGGACCAGAAAGCTGGAACGCACCGGCGTGCCCGTCAGCACCGGCTGGCTGCCGGGGATGCGCTTGGCGGCAGCGGGGAGGCCGATGGCCACCGTGCTGCAGAAGCGACCCAGCAGTCGGGTGACCCGCCCTGGTATGGCATTGGATTCATGCAGCACCACGGGAATCCCGCACCAACGCGCCGCCAGGATCGCGGGGGCGGCGATGTAACCGCCGGTGGTGAACACCACATCGATGGCGTTCCGGCGGATCACCCGCCGCACGCTGACGCTTGCCAGCAACAGGCGCAGCAACTGCAGCAGCTTGGTGAGCCCGCGGCCCTGCAGTCCGCCGGCGTTCACGCACACCAGACCAAAGCGTTCCGGCACCAGCCGTGTTTCGAGCCGATCGGGCACCCCCACCCAGCGCACAGGCCAATGGTTTTCAACGGCTTCTGCAACTGCCAGAGCGGGGAAGAGATGGCCGCCGGTGCCGCTGGCGGCGATCAGAAGCCGGGTCATCGCGTCGGCCGTCACCGCACAACGGGCCTAACTTAATTGGGTTGTTGTGGTCCGGCCCGTGCGTCGTTTCCTGGGAGTCACGCTCGTGTCGGCCATGGCGTTGGTGTTGTCTCCGGTCCATGCCCTCGAGCAGCCCGGACGTGGGGGCAGTGCGGTGGAACGTTTCAGCGATCGCTTGCAAACGGCATTGAATAACGGCAGCTCTTCGGCATTCGACACGCTGGCCAGCGTTGAGCTGCAGCCCGTGTTGGCCCAGCGCCTGGAGCGTTTCCAGGAGGATTTTCCTGAGGTCACCTGGCAGGTGGAGCCTGCCGCACCCACACCAGATGGCCGTCCAACCCTCAGCCTGCGCGTGCGTGGTGCCGCCGAATCCCAGGGGCTCAGCTATTCCCTTGAGGCCAGCGAACAGATAGCGATTCGTCTGGATAAGGGCCAGCTCGTTGACCAGGAACTGCTGGCTCAGCAGTCCTTGCTGCGCAGCGGTGAGCGTCCGTTGGCCGTCAAGGTCGCCATCCCCGACGTGGTGCTCACCGGCAGCCGTTACGACGTCGACTTGATTGTTGAAGAGCCGCTGGGCCAGGCGCTGGTAGCAGGCGGTTTGATCGACCTTTCCGATGAGCAGCTGTCGGCTCAGATCCGCCCCAACCTGCCGCTGGCACCCCAAGGAGGCGGTGGCTTGTTCAAGAGCGTTCAGGCACCGCAGCAACCCGGTTCGCAGACGTGGGCCGTAATGCTGGTGCATCCCGATGGGGTGGTGACGGCCACCAAGCGGGTGCGCGTGGTCAGCAGCTACTAGCTCCGCTTCCTTGTTTGGTTCCAGCGGTGCAGGGCGGACACGTCCTCATCGCCATGTCCGCTGTTGATCAGATCGAGTTCCAGCTGTTCCACCAGAGTGGTGACGGGGAGATCCAGCTGGACGGCCTTGGCTGCATCAAGGGCGATGCCGAGATCCTTGCGATGCAGGCTGAGCCGGAAGCCGAGGGGATAGCTGGCCTCCAGCATGGCGGTGCTGCGATGGTCGAGAGCCCAGGAGCCGGCTGCACCATTCTTGAGGGCATCGATCACCTGGGGCATGGGCAGCTCCAGACGCTGGCCCAGAGCCACCGCCTCCGCCACAGCGGCATAGCTGCCCGCCACCAGCACCTGGTTCACCGCTTTCACCTGCTGCCCTCGCCCCACGCCACCGAAGTGATGAATGGAGCCGCCAATCACCTCGAGGATGGGCCGAACCCGCTCAAGAAGATCGCTGGCTCCCCCCACCAGCACCGTGAGGCTGCCGCGTTGGGCCCCTTCCGTGCCGCCGGTGACGGGGGCATCCAGATAGTGAACCTCCTGGTGGGCCAGGCGCTCCGCACACCGTTGGGCTGTGGCGGGAGCAATTGTGGAGCAATCCAGCACCACGCTGCCATCGCCCAGCTGTGATGCGGCTCCGTTGGCTCCGAACAGCACCTCCTCAACGGCTGCATCGTCGCTGACGCAGAGCAGCAGCACATCCACACCAGTGCTGGTGTCGGCTGGGCTGGAACACCGAATCGCACCCTCGAGCTCCGCGCTGGTTTCGGCGCTGCGGCTGCGGGTGTGCACCCTGAGCCGGAAGCCGGCGCGGTGCAGGTTGATCGCCATGGGCAAGCCGAGAGCCCCCAGCCCCACGAAGCCCAGGCTCAGGTCACATCTGGTCATGACTCACGGCGAAGCAATTAGATCCTGATTGACGGATCACTCCAGAATGGATTCATCCCGATGGCCTGAACGATGCGCATCTTCACCGTTTCCCTTGCTTTCGCATCCCTATTGGCGGCACCGGTAATCACAACGGCTTCATCGGCAGCAGCAGGGCGGGACCTGTCTGCGGAGCAGAGCCAGGTGTTGTTCCAGGCTCGCAAGACCTGGGCCAAGGACAACTACCAGCGTCGTTTGGATCTCTTGCAGAGACAGCAGCGTTGCATCGACACGGCAGCATCTGCAGATGCGCTGAAGGCGTGCCGTCGGGAGATGAAAAAAGCCCGGAAGTTCCTCAAAAAGGACTACCGGGCTTACATGAACAAGGTTCGGAATCAGTTGGGGCTTCCGGCGCGCACTGGGAAAAAGCACGATGCCAAAGGCCGGAAGCTCAAGGCTTGAGCCGCTGATCAGGCGGCGTCGAGGGCAGCCACACCGGGTAGCACCTTGCCTTCCAGCAGTTCGAGGCTTGCACCGCCGCCGGTGGAGATGTGGGACATCTTCTCGGCCAGGCCAGCCTTCTCCACGGCTGCCACGGAGTCACCGCCACCGATGATCGTGCAGCAGCCCTTGCCGCTCAGGTCGGCCAGGGTCGTGGCGATGGCGTTGGTGCCGGCAGCGAGCTTGTCGAACTCGAACACGCCCATGGGGCCGTTCCAGATCACGGTCTGACAGTCGGCCAGGGCCTCCTGGAACACCTTGATCGAGTCGGGGCCGATGTCGAGACCCATCCAGCCGTCGGGGATGGCGGTCACAGGTGCGGTCTGGCTGTTGGCGTCAGGGGCGAAGTTGTCGGCGAGCACCACGTCGGTGGGAAGCAGCAGTTCGACACCTTTGGCCTTGGCCTTGGCCTCCAGCTCCTTGGCCAGTTCCAGCTTGTCTTCTTCCACCAGGCTCTTGCCGACGGCCAGGCCGCGGGCCTTGTAGAAGGTGAAAATCATGCCGCCGCCGACAAGGATCTTGTCGCACTTGTCCATCAGCGCTTCGAGCACGCCGATCTTGGAGCTCACCTTGGATCCGCCCACGATGGCAGCGAGGGGGCGCTTGGGCTCATCCACAGCACCCTGCAGGTACTGAAGCTCTTTCTCCATCAGGAAGCCGGCCACTGCGGGCTTGAGGAACTTGGTCACGCCTTCGGTGGAGGCGTGGGCGCGGTGGGCAGCGCCGAAGGCATCGTTCACATAAACCTCAGCCAGGCTCGCGAGCTTCTCAGCGAAGCCAGGCTCGTTCTTCTCTTCCTCAGCAAAGAAGCGCACGTTCTCCAGCAGCACCACATCGCCATTGGCCATGGCGCCCACCTTGGCTTCGGCGTCGGGGCCGATGCAGCTGTCGGTCTTGGCCACGGGTTTGCCCAGCAGCTCGCTCAGGCGCGCGGCCACGGGGGTGAGACGCATCGCGTCATTCACCTGACCCTTGGGACGGCCGAAGTGGGCGGACAGGATCACCTTGGCGCCCTTGCCGATCAGGTCGTTGATCGTGGGCAGGGCAGCACGGATGCGGGTGTCGTCGGTGATGGCACCGGCGTCGTTCAGGGGCACGTTGAAGTCAACCCGCACGAGAACGCGTTTGCCGCTCAGGTCGCCGGCGTTGAGGCTGGCCAGGGAACGCTTCGCCATAGGGTTGTGTCGTGCGGTAAGAAAACGGGGTGAGATTAACCCGTGTGAATGGCAATCACGCCAGCGCGTTCAAAGTGAATCTGTTCCGCCTGGCTGTCTGTTCTGTGCTTTTGCCTTTGTGAGCACCCCAACGATCCAGTGGTATCCCGGTCACATCGCCAAGGCGGAGCAGCAGCTCAAGCGCCATCTCGACAAGGTGGATCTGGTGATTGAGGTGCGTGATGCCCGCATCCCTCTGGCCACGGGCCACCCCCATCTGAACCGATGGTTGAAGGGCAAGCAACATCTTTTGGTGATCAACCGGCGCGACATGGTCACTGCGGCGGCGAAGGAGGCCTGGGAGGCCTGGTTCAAGGCCCAGGGGCAGAGAACGGTCTGGTGTGATGCCAAGGCCGGCACCGGCGTGAAGCAGGTGCAGCAGGCTGCGATCCGAGCCGGGGATCAGCTCAACGAACGCCGCCGCAACCGGGGCATGCGGCCCAGGCCCGTGCGGGCGCTCACCCTGGGCTTTCCCAACGTGGGCAAGTCGGCCCTGATCAATCGTCTGGTGCGGCAGAAGGTGGTGGCCAGTGCCCGGCGGGCCGGCGTGACGCGAACCCTGCGCTGGGTGCGTCTGGGGCAAGACCTCGATCTCCTGGATGCCCCTGGCGTGCTGCCCCCTCGGCTTGACGACCAGCAGGCGGCCCTGCGGCTCGCCTTGTGCGACGACATCGGCCAGGCCGCCTACGACGGTGAGCTGGTGGCCCAGGCCTTCCTGCAGTTGCTGCTGGATGTGGAATCGCAGGCTGCCGCTGGGGTGACGATTCCTCTGCTGCAGGAGCGTTACGGCATCCCCCTGAGCGGTGAAACGGCAGACCCCGCCCTCTGGTTGGATGCTGCAGCTGCCCGCCACACCTCCGGTGAGACGGCGCGCATGGCCCAGCGGCTTCTGGATGATTTCCGCAAGTCGGCCCTCGGCAGCATCGCCCTGGAGCTGCCGGCATGAGTCCGCAGTGGAAACGTCCTCCGTTGCCGGAGGAGAGCTTCACGGATCGGTTTGGTGAAGGGGAGGGAGAGCTACTGACGCTGGCCTATCCCAAGCCGTTGCCGATGCGGCTGGACCGTTGGTTGGTGAGCCAGCGCAAGGAGCAGAGCCGGGCTCGGATTCAGAAGTTCATCGACGCGGGCTACGTGCGCGTCAACGGCAAGACCGGCAAGGCCAAAACCCCCCTGCGCCAGGGCGATGAGGTGCAGCTCTGGATGCCGCCGCCGGAACCCCTGCCTTACCTCAAGCCGGAGCCGATGGATCTGGATGTGCTGTTTGAGGACGACCATCTGATCGTGCTCAACAAGCCAGCCGGACTCACGGTGCATCCGGCGCCGGGCAACAAGGACGGCACCCTGGTGAATGGCCTGCTGCATCACTGCCCGGACCTGCCCGGTATCAGCGGCAAGCTGCGGCCGGGGATCGTGCACCGTCTTGATAAAGACACCACCGGTTGCATCGTGATCGCCAAGAGCCAGGAGGCGCTGGTGCGGCTGCAGGTGCAGATCCAGAAACGGATCGCCTCCCGTGAATACTTCGCCGTCGTCCATGGCGTGCCCGGCGGCGACTCGGGCACCATCGTCGGCGCCATTGGCCGTCATCCGGCGGATCGCAAGAAGTACGCGGTGGTGAGCAGCGAAAACGGCCGGTACGCCTGCACCCACTGGACCCTGGTGGAGCGTCTCGGCGACTACTCCCTGCTGCGCTTCAAGCTCGACACCGGGCGGACCCATCAGATCCGTGTTCACTGCGCCCACATGAATCACCCCGTGGTGGGGGACCCCACCTACAGCCGCTGCCGCAAATTGCCGATCGAGCTGCCGGGCCAGGCCCTGCATGCCGTGCAGTTGGGGCTGGATCATCCGATCACCCGAGAGCGGATGGTGTTTGAAGCACCCCTGCCAACGGTGATGGAGAAGTTGCTGGGGGTGTTGCGGCGGCGCGCTTCCTCCAATTCCAATTGATGAGATGCAGCGCCGGTGGAGCGAGCAAGTCTGGTTACAGGATCTCTGGGGAGCTGGACAAGTGCTGAATCCGCCTTTTGATGGCGAAAAATCCACGTGCCCATCGATGGTCATACGGGTGTGTTGCCGCAGAACTTGGGTTTCCGCGCTGATTCGTTCCGTGCGTCGCGAGGTGCTTCCCCCATCCCTCCGCCGGCGCCTGATTGTGGTTGATCTTCCGAAGACCGCCTGAGCTCAACGCGGAAGCCTTGGACAAGCCTCCACGAGGATCCGGCTGATCGGCGCCTGAGGTGCACTGAAGATCCGGTCCCCTGGCCCCTCTTCCACCACTTTTCCTTGGTCCAGCACCATCACCCGGTGGCAGAAACCACTGGCCACCGAGAGGTCGTGGGTGATGAACACGATCGCCAGCCCCAGCTCCTGCTGCAGCTCCCGCAGCAGCGCCAGCACATCCGCCTGCACCTCCGCATCAAGCATGCTGACGCTCTCATCGCAGATCAGCACCTTGGGCTTCAAGGCCAGGGCCCGGGCGATGGCCACCCGCTGCTGCTGGCCGCCGGAGAGCTGCTTCGGCAGGCGATCTTGAAACTGCTCGGCCGGGCTGAGGCCGACCCCTTCCAGCAGGCGGCGGGCTTCCTCCCGCGCTGTCGCTTTGGAGCAGAGGCCATGAATCAGCAACGGATCGGCGATGGCATCGGCCACCTGCAGGGCGGGATTGAGGCAGGCCAGAGGATCCTGAAACACCATCTGGAGGCCCCGCCGAGCTGCTCGCAGCGCCTCTCCACGCAGGCTCAGCATGTCATGGCCGAGCAGGTCGACCCGGCCGCCGCGGA
The DNA here is from genome assembly GCF_014280115.1 of Synechococcus sp. A15-44. Taxonomy (NCBI): domain Bacteria; kingdom Bacillati; phylum Cyanobacteriota; class Cyanophyceae; order Synechococcales; family Synechococcaceae; genus Synechococcus; species Synechococcus sp. A15-44. The sequence continues at coordinate 2,428,822 of NZ_CP047938.1, read as the reverse complement.
TGGGATTGAGCCCCATCAAGGCCCGGCAGAGGGTGCTTTTGCCACAGCCGGAGGCCCCCACCACCCCCAGGCTTTCGCCGGCCCTGAGCTCGAAACTCACGCCATCCACCGCCTTCAGCCAGAGGGGTGCCCAAGGTGCTCCACCCACAGCATGCCAGCAGCGCATCTCCTCCACCCGCAGCACCCTGTTGTTGTCGGGACGTGCCGGTGAGCGTCCGCCTTCCCGGGCCCGGGCGGAGGCCACCAGCCGTTGCCCCACCGGCGACCGCGGCCGGGTGAGCAATTGATGGCTGGGGCCGTCCTCCACCTTGCGTCCGCCGTCGAGCATGGCCATGCGCTCGCACCAGCGGGCGGCCATGGCCAGGTCGTGGCTGATCAGCAGCAGGGCGCTGCCCAGTTCCTGGCAGAGGCCGCTGAGTTCGGCCATCACTTGTCCGGCTACCGCCACATCCAGGCTGGTGGTGGGTTCGTCGGCGATCAGCAGCGGTGGTTCCAGGGCAATCGCCAGGGCGATGGCCAGGCGCTGTCGCATCCCACCACTGAGCTCATGGGGGTAGGCGCGGAAGCGGTTGGCCCCAATGCCCACCCGTTCCAGCAGTTCGTGGGCCCGTTCCTGGTGAGCCGCGGCGCTGGTGTGAGGCCGGTGGGCCCTGAGGGTGTCGATCAGATGACCGCCCACGCTCATCAGCGGATTCATCCGCGTCATCGGGTCCTGGAACACCAGCCCGACGGCTTCGCCCCGCAGCTGCCGCAACTGCGGTCGCCTCAGCTGGCGTGGATCCTGGCCGGTCAAGGCCAGCCGTCCTTCGCAGACCGTTCCCTGGGGCAGCAGCTGCATCACGGCCCGCGCCACTGTGCTTTTGCCGCAGCCTGAAGATCCCACCAAGGCAAGGGTCTCTCCCGGCTCGAGGCTCAAATCCAGCCCATCCAGCGTCCAGTGTTCACTGCCGGGGTAGCGCAACCGCAGCTGTTCGAGTTCCAGAACAGGCCGGCCCATGAACAGTGCGGCTGGAGCGACAGGGGGTCCTGCACTGAATACCATGGATTGACCCGATGGGTCGGATGCTCAACGCTGCCTCCACACCCAAAGAGCCCCGAACCAGCACGGGTTCGGCCAAGGTGCGCTGCGCGTTGCCCGAAGTACGGCGCCATCCCGTCCGTCATCCGGACGATTACGGCATCGCTCTGCCTGAGTGGTTGCGGGAGTGCATCGCCAATGTGCCGCCCGGCATTGGCCAGAGCTGCCCCACCGATGCCGAGGCCTTGCTGGTGTCGGCCTTCGATTTCGGCTTCCAGCTCCATGAAGGCCAGTTCAGGGCCAGTGGAGACCCTTACATCGTCCATCCGGTGGCGGTGGCTGATCTGTTGCGGGACATCGGCGCCAGCGCTCCGGTGATCGCCGCGGGCTTCCTCCACGACGTGGTCGAAGACACCGACGTCACCCCCGATCAGATCGAGCTGCACTTCGGTTCCGAGGTGCGTGAATTGGTGGAGGGGGTCACCAAGCTCGGCGGCATCCACTTCAACGACCGCACGGAAGCTCAGGCAGAGAACCTGCGCCGGATGTTCCTGGCGATGGCCAGTGACATCCGTGTGGTGTTGGTGAAGCTTGCGGATCGCTTGCACAACATGCGCACCCTGGGTGCGTTGAAGGAGGAGAAGCGTCAGCGGATTGCCCGCGAAACCCGCGAGATCTATGCCCCCCTCGCCAACCGGCTCGGTATCGGCCGCTTCAAGTGGGAGCTGGAGGATCTGGCCTTCAAATTGCTGGAACCTGAGGCGTTCCGGGAGATTCAGGAGGAGGTGGCCACCAAGCGCAGTGAGCGGGAGCAGCGACTCGGCGTCACGGTGGGTCTTTTGAACGAACGGCTGGAACGGGCCGGCCTAGAGCACTGCGAGGTGAGTGGTCGTCCCAAACATCTGTTTGGCATCTGGAGCAAGATGCAGCGCCAGCAGAAGGAGTTCCACGAGATCTACGACGTGGCGGCGTTGCGGATCCTCACCCCCAATGTCGAGAGCTGCTTCCGCGCCCTCGCGGTGGTTCACGACACCTTCCGTCCGATTCCCGGTCGCTTCAAGGACTACATCGGGTTGCCGAAACCCAACGGGTACCAATCCCTGCACACCGCCGTGATCGGTCGCCATCGCCCGATCGAAGTGCAGATCCGCACGCTGGAGATGCACCATGTGGCCGAATTCGGGATTGCGGCCCACTGGAAATACAAGGAAGGCGGCTCACCGGCCAGCAGCAGCAGTGATGCCGAGCGGTTCAACTGGCTGCGGCAGCTGGTGGATTGGCAACAGGAAGGCGGCAACGACGATCACAACGACTACCTCTCTTCGATCAAGGAAGACCTCTTCGACGAAGAGGTGTTTGTGTTCACCCCAAAGGGTGATGTGCTCGGTTTGCGCAAGGGGGCAACCGCCGTCGACTTCGCCTATCTCATCCACTCCGAGGTGGGCAATCACTGCCATGGCGTTCGCATCAACGATCGGCTCTGCCCTTTGGCAACACCGCTGCAGAACGGTGATTTCGTTCAGGTGCTCACCAGCAAAACGGCCCATCCCAGCCTCGATTGGCTGAACTTCGTTGCCACGCCGACGGCCCGCAACCGCATTCGCCAGTGGTACAAGCGCAGCCACCGTGACGAAACGATTGAACGGGGCAAGGATCTGCTGGAGCGGGAGCTGGGCCGTGATGGCTTCGATGCCCTGCTCAACAGTGAGGCGATGCAGCGGGTGGCGCAGCGCTGCAATGTGCCCACCACCGAAGACCTGCTGGCTTCACTGGGGTTCGGAGACGTCACGCTGCAGCAGGCGCTCAACCGTTTGCGGGAGGAGATGCGTTTGCTGGCGGAACAGCAGCAGGCCCCACCCAGCAACGAAGACGTGGCCGCGGCGCTGCTGCCATCGCGGGATCTGGCGCCGAACCGTTCCGGAGGTGAAGGGGCGATCCTGGGGCTGGAGGGCTTGGACTATCGCCTCGGTGGCTGCTGCAGTCCGTTGCCGGGCGAGTTGATCGTGGGCACGGTGGCCCTCGGCAATCACGGCATCACCATTCATCGGCAGGACTGCTCCAACGTGGAGACAATCCCGCGGGAACGGCGGCTCCCCGTGCGTTGGAACACCGCCCATGCCGAACAGGAGAAACAGCGCTTCCCAGTGCAGTTACGGATCGAAGTGATTGATCGCGTTGGCATCCTCAAAGACATCTTGCTGCGTCTCTCCGATGGGGCCATCAACGTCAGTGATGCCCGGGTGACCACTGCCGCGGGCAAGCCGGCCCGCATTGATCTGCGGGTTGAGCTGGAAGGTGCCGATCAGCTCAGCCGCACCATGGACCAGATCCGCTCGATGGCGGATGTGATCGGGATTGCCCGGGTGGGCACGAGCTAGCTGCTTCGGCTCATCACGGCACGGGCTTCACGTCGCAGAAACAGGCGGTAGGCCATCCAGCCGCTCACCAGCGCCAACACCATTCCGACAACGGTGGAGCCGAGCAGGATGCGCTGGCTGAACTCCCAACCCTGGGCCCACAGGCTGCTGCGATTGAGCTCCGAAAGGTTGATCCCGCCTTGGCCTGGGCCCAGCAGCCGACAGCCCACCAGATAGTTGAACCAGTAGAGGGGCAGATAGGTGAGGGGATTGCTCACCAGGGTTCCTGCGGCGGCGAGCAGGTGGTTGCCACGCACCACGCTGGCCACACCCACGCTGAGGAAGATCTGCAGCCCGAAGAAGGGGTAGCAGCCGCAGAACACGCCAGCGGCGAGGCCACGGGCCCGTTGGCCTGGGGTGCCTTCCTGTCTCCACAACCAGAGGACCCCGCGGCGCATCCGGATGCGACTGAGGCGCAGCAACCGGCGCATGAACCCAGCAGAAATCGGCCGGATCCTAGGTATGGATCACCAGCGGCGACTGCTGTGCCCAGCACCGACACGATTGCGGCCGTGGCCACCGCCGTGGCCCCAGGGCAGGGCGGGATCGCCGTGATTCGTCTCTCCGGGCCGGCTGCGGAAGCGACGGGGCGCAGCGTGGTGCACTGCCCGGGCCGGCAGGAGTGGGGATCGCACAGGGTGGTGTACGGCCATGTGATGAATGGCGAGGGCCGTCGTCTCGATGAGGTGCTGCTGCTGCTGATGCGCGGGCCCCGTAGCTTCACCGGTGAGGACGTGGTGGAGATCCACTGCCATGGCGGGGTGATCGCCGTGCAGCGGGTGCTCGAACAGGTGCTGCGGCAGCCGGGAGTGCGGCGGGCCCAGCCGGGCGAGTTCAGCCAGCGGGCCGTGCTCAACGGCCGGCTCGATCTCACCCGTGCCGAGGCGGTGAGTGAGCTGGTGGCGGCCCGCAGCCGCCGGGCGGCCGAGTTGGCCATGGCGGGCCTCGATGGCGGCATTCAGGCCCAGATCACGGCGCTGCGGGAACGGCTGCTCGATCAGCTCACCGAACTGGAGGCTCGGGTGGATTTCGAGGAGGATCTGCCCCCCCTCGATGGCGTGGCCTTGCTGCAGCAGCTACAAGCCGTGCGTCTGGAGCTTCAGCAGTTGGTGCGCGATGGCGAGCGGGGCGATGCCCTGCGCCAGGGCCTGCGCGTGGCCCTGGTGGGTCGCCCCAACGTGGGAAAAAGTTCCCTGCTCAATCGGCTCAGCCGCCGTGAGCGGGCGATCGTGACCGATCTGCCGGGCACCACCAGAGATCTGCTGGAGAGCGAGATCGTGCTGGAAGGGGTGCCGATCACCCTGCTCGACACTGCCGGCATCCGCAGCACCGATGACGCGGTGGAGCAGCTGGGGATTGCCCGCAGCGAGGAAGCTCTGGCCACGGCGGATGTGGTGCTGTTGGTGCTCGACGGCCATGCGGGCTGGACCGCTGAAGACGCCGCCTTGCTGGCGCGCATTCCCGAGCAGATCCCCAGGATCCTGGTGGCCAACAAAGCGGATCTCCCTGCGGGGGCGTTCCCCCAGCCGGTGGACGTTCAGTTGTCGGCCTTGAAGGGCACGGGGGAAGCGGACCTGGTGCAGGCCCTGCTGGAGCGTTGTGGTGCTGCAGGAACCGAAGGGGTGCTGTTGGCGTTGAACCAACGCCAACGTGATCTGGCCGCCCGAGCCGCTGAAGCCCTGGCCCGCAGCCAGGAGGTGGCGGCCCAGCAGCTGCCCTGGGACTTCTGGACGATCGATCTGCGGGAGGCGATCCGCGCGCTGGGGGAGATCACCGGGGAAGAACTCACCGAAGCGGTGCTGGATCGGGTGTTTTCGCGCTTCTGCATCGGAAAATAGGTTCAGCGGACGTCTGGAACGGTTTGGACTGGCAATCCCCGGCACTCACCGCTGCCTTGGAGGCCTGGCTGGCGGAAGACATCGGCCGCGGCGATCTGACGGCCCCTGCGCTGAAGGGCCAGCAGGGTCAGGCCCATTGGATGGCCAAACAGCCCGGCCGCTTCTGTGGTGGCCCGTTGGTGCAGCGCTTGTTCCAGCGGCTGGATCCCGGGGTGAGCGTCCGTTTGCTGCGGCAGGACGGCGACGCCGTCGAGGCCGGGGACTGCCTGCTGGAGCTGCAGGGTCCGGCCACGGCCTTGGTGGCGGGGGAACGCACCGCCTTGAACCTGGCCATGCGGCTTTCGGGCATCGCCACCGCCACCGCTGCATTGGTGGCCCAGCTTGAGGGCACCGGTGTGCGCCTGGCCGACACCCGCAAGACCACCCCTGGGCTTCGCCTGCTGGAGAAATACGCGGTGCGCTGCGGCGGCGGCACCAACCACCGCATGGGGCTGGATGACGCAGCCATGCTCAAGGAGAACCACATCGCCTGGGCGGGGGGCATCACGGCGGCCATCGACGCCGTGCGCGCCCAGGCCCCTTGGCCCACGGCCGTGATTGTGGAAGCGGAGACGGAGGCCCAGGCGCTGGAGGCGGTGCAGGCGGGCGCCAATGGGGTGCTGCTCGATGAGTTCAGCCCCGAGCAGCTCAGGCAACTGGTGCCGCGTCTGCGCGACAGCAGCATCGGTGGGGTGGTGCTGGAGGCCTCGGGCATCCAGCCGGAGCAGTTGCCGGCCTACGCCGCCACGGGTATCGATCTGATCTCCACCAGTGCGCCCGTCACCCGCAGCCGCTGGCTGGACCTGAGCATGCGTTTCACCTGAAGAGGGATGATCAGAGCCGGATTCCCCCGGCCACGCACTGCCCATGCTCAGCCTGTCCCAGTCCCTGGATGCCCAGCTGCGGGCGGCGATGCAACGGGCTTTCCCGGAAGCTGATGCGGGGCTGGATCCCCAGTTGGCTCCCGCCAGCAAGCCGGAATTCGGCGACTTCCAGGCCAACGGTGCGCTGCCCTTGGCCAAGCCCTTGAAGCAGGCCCCCCGGCAGATCGCCACGGCGATCGTGGAACAGCTGCAGGCCGATCCCGCCTTCACCGACCTCTGCCTGGAGCCGCAGATCGCCGGGCCTGGTTTCATCAACCTCACGATTCGCCCGGAGCGGCTGGCGGCGGAGGTGTCGGCACGGTTGGGGGACGAGCGGCTCGGCGTGCCGGCGGTCAGCAACGCGGCACCGGTGGTGGTGGATTTTTCCAGCCCCAACATCGCCAAGGAGATGCATGTGGGGCATCTGCGCTCCACGATCATTGGCGACTCGCTGGCGCGGGTGCTGGAGTTCCGCGGTCATCCGGTGCTGCGCCTCAATCACGTGGGCGACTGGGGTACCCAGTTCGGCATGTTGATTACGCATCTCAAGCAGGTGGCGCCGGAAGCGCTGGAGACCGCCGATGCGGTGGATCTGGGAGACCTCGTGGCCTTCTACCGCGAGGCCAAGAAGCGCTTCGATGACGATGAAGCTTTCCAGTCCACCTCCCGCGACGAGGTGGTGAAGCTGCAGGGGGGCGATCCGGTGTCGCTCAAGGCTTGGGGCCTGCTCTGCGACCAGTCGCGGCGCGAGTTCCAGAAGATCTACGACCGGCTCGACATCCGCCTGAGCGAACGCGGCGAGTCGTTTTACAACCCCTTCTTGCCGGCGGTGATTGATGGCTTGAAGGACGCAGAGCTGCTGGTCACTGATGACGGTGCCCAGTGCGTGTTCCTGGAGGGTGTGCAGGGCAAGGACGGCAAGCCCCTGCCGGTGATCGTGCAGAAGAGCGATGGCGGCTTCAACTACGCCACCACTGATCTGGCGGCGATCCGCTATCGCTTTGGTGCGGCTCCGGAAGGGGATGGTGCCCGCCGCGTGGTGTACGTCACCGATGCCGGCCAGGCGAACCATTTCGCCGGGGTGTTCCAGGTGGCCGAACGGGCCGGCTGGATCCCGGACGGTGCGCGGCTCGAGCACGTGCCCTTTGGCCTGGTGCAGGGGGAGGACGGCAAGAAGCTCAAGACCCGTGCGGGAGACACCGTGCGTCTGCGGGATCTGCTCGATGAAGCCGTCGAGCGCGCCGAAACCGATCTGCGTTCACGCCTGAAGGAGGAGGAGCGCAGCGAGTCGGAGCAGTTCGTCCAGCATGTGGCGGGCACCGTGGGTTTGGCGGCGGTGAAATACGCCGACCTCAGCCAGAACCGGATCACCAATTACCAGTTCTCCTTCGATCGGATGCTGGCGCTGCAGGGCAACACGGCGCCCTATCTGCTCTACGCCGTGGTGCGCATCGCCGGCATCGCCCGCAAGGGGGGAGACCTTGCGGCCACCAATGCCCAACTGAACTTCAGCGAGCCCCAGGAGTGGGCCCTGGTGCGGGAGCTGCTCAAGTTCGATGCCGTGATCGCTGAGGTGGAGGAGGAGCTGCTGCCCAACCGCTTGTGCAGCTATCTGTTCGAGCTCAGCCAGGTGTTCAACCGTTTCTACGACCAGGTGCCGGTGCTCAAGGCCGATCCTGAAGCGCTGGCATCCCGCCTGGCCCTCTGCCGTTTGACGGCCGACACCCTCAGACTGGGGCTGGGACTGCTGGGCATCGCCACCCTGGATCGCATGTAATTAAGTCTTCGACTCAATCAGCTTCATGCATGCTTGAGCGAGCTCGGCATTCATCGCTTGGTAAGTCTCGATAAGGATTTCGGGATCGTGTTGGCGCTTTATTTGTTCGGTTTTTACCAAGTGTCGGATAATCGATTTGGTGAGGATTTCTCTTGGCTCGAAGGATGCGGTAGGTAAATCGTATTTTTCGCAGAATTTCTTATTTGAATTCCAAAAAAATGAGTCTATGTAGCATTCGAGTTGCGTTTCGAAGGTGGTTTTATTTTTGCTTTTGGTCGTCAAGGCTTGCGAAATGGCTGCTAGCTCTTTGTTTTTTTTGTGAGGTTCTACAAGTTTGATTTCATTGAGGAGCTGAAAGTTGCTGACAGCCTCTACTAATGTTTGGTTGAATTGTGGATTGGCCTGAATCTCTTGTTGATTCTTTCTTGAATTTATTGGTTGAAGGTCGGCTTTCAAGTGAAAGTCCTTTACTAAAGAATTGGGGCTGGCTGCTTTTGGTATGGGTATGACGCCGCACTTGATGGTGGCATTGGTGTTTTTTATCAATTCATCAAGGCGGCTGTATCTTTTGTGCCAATTGAGAATTAAATCGCCTGAAAGTTGTCTTGTGCTTCGAAAATCTGTAAGTGCGCCTGCAATTAAGTATCGTTCGAGGCTGGTAAACAAGGTGGGATTGATCCCGTGTTCTTCGAGGCAGTTGTAGGATTCAAGAAGTCTTTCTCTTGATCTGAAGATCCATTGGTTGAAAGAAGACTTAATGTGTTCGGACTGTCTTCGCGAGTAGCCAATAATGATTATTTCTTGAAAATATTGCTCGAGTTTTTTGGAAATCGTGGATACCGCTCTTGGTTTTTGAAATAGGTATTCGTGGCTGAGGATTAAGGTTTGATGGCTTGAGGCCCTGTTTTTGACCCGATTGGTTTCTGGACTTTCTTCGGGAAAATCATTAATTTTGCTTGCTTTTCCTATCCAATTCGCATTTAATTGAAGGAAAGATGCGCTTTGCAAGGAATAATCTCGCTCATTGGATTTGAAGTGTTCTTGTATGCTTGATGACCCGCATTTTCCAGGACCAACGTGAATTATTAGCTTTCTCATGGTTGCTTTTGTTCCGAAATATTTGGTTGCTTTGACTGGTGACCGTGTCTGGTTGTGGTTTTGACCTGCGTGGCAGTCACGGATCTCAATTGACTATTTTAGGCAGGCTTGCCCTGGACTTCTTTTCTGGGCCATTGCCGCTGAATGGTTTCAACCTTTATGCGCCTCGAGGCCTGCACGCTTCAATGGTCTACTGATGTCTCTTGACAAATCTCCAGCTCCGCCCTCTGCCCGCGTCGCCGTCGAGCAGCTCAAGGCCTACAGCGCGCCGTTGGAGGGCCGCCGCCAGATGCTGCGGCTGGATTTCAACGAGAACACGATTGGCCCCAGCCCCTTGGTGGCCCAGGCCTTGCGCAACTTCAGCACCGAAGAAATTGCCGTGTATCCGGAGTACGACGGCCTGCGGGAAGCGGTGCTCCAGAACCTGGAGGAAACCGGCTGCCGGCCTGGATTGAAGCCGGATCAGGTGGGCTTGTTCAACGGTGTGGATGCCGCCATTCATGCGGTGTTTCAGGCCTATGGCGATGCCGGTGAGACGTTGCTGACCACAGCGCCCACCTTCGGGTACTACACCCCCTGCGCCGGGATGCAGGGCATGACGATCGAGGCGATCCCCTACGAAGGGGAGAAGTTCGACTTCCCGTTGTCGGCCATTCAGGAGGCATTGGCGGCTCGAGCGCCGAGGTTGCTGTTGATCTGCAACCCCAACAACCCCACCGGCACGCGCTTGCCAGCCGATCAGGTGGTCGCCTTGGCGGCCTCAGCCCCGGGCACCTTGGTGGTGGTGGATGAGCTCTATGAGGCCTTCACCGGAGACAGCGTGCTGCCGAGCGCAGATTTCACGGCCACACCGAATCTGCTGGTGTTCCGCTCTCTGGCCAAAACGGCCGGTCTGGCGGGGCTGCGCATCGGCTTTGCCATCGGCCACGCCGATGTGGTCGATCGGGTCAGCCGCGTCACGGGGCCCTACGACGTCAACAGCGTGGCCGTGGCCGCGGCGTTCGCTGCCTTGGCCGATCAGTCCTACGTGGATGCCTATGTGGCCGAGGTGCTGCGGGCTCGCGACTGGACCCTGCAGGCGTTGCGGGACGCGGGGGTTCGGCACCACTGTGATGGCGGCAACTATCTGCTGATCTGGCCCCAGCGCCCGGTGGCAGAGGTGGATGCAACGTTGCGCGAGGCGGGAATCCTGGTGCGTTCGATGGCGGGCAAGCCCCTGATTGATGGCTGCTTCCGGGTGAGTATCGGCACCACCAGCCAGATGCAGCGCTTCATGGAGGCGTTCCTCCCCCTGGAGCAATGAACCGCCTGCTGCTGCTGGCCACCGGCGGCACCATTGCCGGCTGTGCAGAGAACAGCGCAACGCTGAACAACTACACCGCGGGTGTGCTCGGGGGTGATGCCCTGCTTGCGGCGGTGCCGCAGCTGCAGGAGCTGGCGGCGATTTCGGTGGAGCAGGTGGCCAATGTCGACAGCGCTGATCTGCTGTTTGCCCATTGGCGCGCGCTGGTGGGGCGCATTCGTGCTGCCTTTGCGGCAGACCCCGAGCTGGCTGGGGTGGTGATCACCCATGGCACCAACACGCTGGAGGAAACCGCCTGGTTGCTGCAGCTGTTGATCGATGATCCCCGGCCTGTGGTGCTGGTGGGTGCGATGCGGCCGGCCACGGCCCTCAGTGCCGATGGGCCGTTGAATTTGTTGCAAGCGGTGCAGGTGGCCTTGAGCCCCGAAGCCCGCGGTCAGGGCGTGCTGGTGGTGATGGATGGCCAGATCCATGCCGCCCAGTGGGTCACCAAGCTGGCCACCCAGGGGGTGGGGGCGTTCGCCAGTCCCGGACGCGGGCCGTTGGGCTGGGTGGACGATGTTGGGGTTCATCTGCCAACGGCGAGCGGATCTCGGCAAGTGCCCTTTGCTGATCTCGCTTTACCGGAGCATTGGCCCCAGGTGCCGATCATCTTCGGGTGTGTGGAGCCCGAGCCGCTCCTGCTCAGCGCCTGTCTCAATGCCGGTGTTGCGGGCCTGGTGTTCACTGGCACGGGTGCTGGCCAGTTGTCGGTTGGCGAATGTCGGGTGTTGGAGGCGTGGGCTGGACCGCGGCCGTTGATGCTGCGGGCCAACCGTTGCGGGTCGGGGCCCGTCCACCACCATTCCAAGGATCAACGGCTCGGATTGCTGCCCGCCGGCAGCCTCAATGCCCAGAAAGCCCGGGTTTTGTTGATGTTGGCTGTGCTGGCGGGTTGGGACAGAGATCAGCTGAATGTGCTGATCACTGCATCACTGTGATCACGGTGGTGTCGTCGAGGTTGCCCGGCAGAGTTTGGGTCCGGCCCACTTGGCGCACTGAGGTGCTGCCCATCGCATCGAGGAAGGGCTGCACACCTTCTTGATCACAGCTTTCAGGTGCGTCGCCATTGACGTACTGCACCGGAATCACGCGCTTGGGGTTCAACTGATTCACCACCGCCGCGGCTTCTTCGGCGTTGTAGATCTTGCTGCCGCCGCCAACGCCGATGATCAGCACATCGGGGTTGCCCAACAGCACCCGGTCGGCAGCCGTGAGCTCTCCAGCGGTGGCACCGAGATGGGCAAAGCTGAGCCCCCCCTGCTGCCAGCGCCACAGGGTGGCGTTGCCAAAGCGGCGTCCGCCCACGCGGTCGTGGGGATTGGCAAAGCCCTCGAGGCTCAGGCCGCCGATGCGATACGACCCGGGCTGGGCGAGAAAGCGGCCGCCGGCCACGTCGCGGGCTCCTTCATCGGAGAGTTCGGAATTGGCCAGAACAACACCGGCCGTTAGCCGGGGTTCAGGAAGCCCTGCAGCGCAACCCACGGCCTTGTAGGGGTTGAGCAGCACCGACTGGCCGCCCCCCTGGATCAGCAATGCCCGTTGCCCGTAGCTGCTGATCGACACCCCAGCGCCCGCTAAGGCCGACGACGTGAGGCTGAGTGCCAGGCCTGCAGCGGCGGTCACAGCGGAACGCAGGACGGACATGGGAGGGGTTGAACGTCTTTCGGACGCTAACAGCGTTATCCCTCAGCTTCCCGCAGGAAATTGGCCAGCAGTTGGTGGCCTTGATCGGTGAGCACGCTTTCGGGGTGGAACTGCACCCCCTGCAGGTGCTGATGCTCCTGGTGCCGCAGGCCCATGATGGTGCCGTCCTCGAGCCAGGCGGTCACCTCGAGGCAGTCCGGCAGGGTGTCGCGTTCGGCGATCAGGGAGTGGTAGCGGGTGGCCGTCAGCGGTTGGGGCAGTCCAGCGAACACGCCCTCGCCCTTGTGCAGCACGGGGGAGGTTTTCCCGTGCATCTGCTGCTGGGCGCGCACCACCCGGCCGCCGTACACCTGGGCGATGGCCTGATGGCCCAGGCACACCCCCAGGGTGGGCACCGTTGCGGAAAGCTCTTTGAGGATGTCGAGGCAGACGCCCGATTGATCCGGGTCGCCGGGGCCTGGAGAGAGCAGGATCGCGTCGGGCTTCAGGGCACGGATTTGCTCGAGGCTGATGGCGTCGTTGCGATGCACCTGCAGATCGGCTGCCACCGGATGCTGAGCCGCGAGCTCACCGAAGTACTGCACCAGGTTGAAGGTGAAGCTGTCGTAGTTGTCGATGACCAGCAGCATCTGCGAATCGGGAGTCAGAGCCCCAGGCGGAGCAGGAGCGGCGGGAGCAGGAGAAACAGAGCGATCAGCAAGGAGCTGATGGCGGCCGTCAGCACGGCGGCAGCAGCACAGTCTTTGGCGATGCGGGCCAAGGGGTGATAGCGCCGGCCAATGGCCAGATCCACCACCGCTTCCATGGCTGTGTTCAGCAGCTCTAACACCAGAACGGCAGCCACCGTAAGCACCAGCACGGCCAGGCGGATCAGATCCAGTTGCAGCCAAGTGGCCAGCCCAAACACCACCAGCCCCGTCACCACGTGGATGCGGAAGTTGCGCTGGGTGAGGAAGGCGTAGCCGAGGCCCTGGGCGGCATAGCGAAAGCTCGCCGGCAGATCGCCGGCGATGCGCCAGCTGCCCCGTCGTCGCATGGCGTTGGGCACCATGGCCACCTCCTCCGAAGCTGCGTCTGCGGATGGTGTCCGGGGCGATTCGGTGGTCATCGGAACGGAACTCTTACTCCGCAGGTCATGTGCCCGCTTCTCGAAGACTACCCGGGTTGTCCAGACCACCCATCCCCAAGTAGCCTTTCCTGCAGGGCGAGCATTGCGGCAAGGCTGTTGTCATCGGGATGGTCCCAGCCCAGCAGGTGCAGCAGGCCATGGCTCACCAGCCAGCGCAGTTCCCGCTCGAGGCTGTGGCCCTGCTCCTGGGCCTGACGCCGGGCGGTCTCCAGGGAAACCACGATGTCTCCCAGTTCGATGCTGGGGCCCTCCATCCAGTCGCCGGGGTCGTCGAGGGCGGCAAACGACAACACATCCGTTGGGCCTGTTTTCTGGCGCCAGGCGCTGTTCAACTCGGCAATGCTGGCGTCATCGGTGAAGCGCAGTCCCAGGCTTAGCTCCTGCGCTGAGCGCACCAGGCTCGGGCAGTCCAGGCTCGAATCCCCGCATAGGCAGCTCAGCCAATGGTCCAACTGCTGGAGCCAGACCGTCTCATCGAGCAGGTCGGACCTGTCGGAGGCTTGCAGTGTCACCCCCTCCCGATCCAGTGCGAGGTCGAGCTCCATGCCTAACCCGGCAGGGTCGGACGCCCCAGCCAAGCCACGAGGGTGATGAAGCCGAGGAATCCCATGGCGGTGAGGCCGAAGTGAAACAGGCTCTTGCTGCCCTTGCGCACCATGTTGCGCATGGCCTGTTTGACGAAGCTCGGCGGTGGGGTGCTCTCGCTGGCCATGGGATCAGGAATCGGCATCGGCGCCGGGACTGTCGACACCCTGGCGCAAAGAGGCGTTGATGAACGGGTCGAGGGCCCCATCCATCACCGCTTGCACATCGTTGGTTTCTTCGTTGGTGCGCAGGTCTTTCACCATTTGGTACGGCTGAAACACGTAGTTGCGGATCTGGTTGCCCCAGGCCGCTTCCACAATGTCGCCACGGATGTCGGCGATTTCGGCCGCCCGTTGCTCCTGGGCGATCACCAGCAGCTTGGCCATCAGCAACGCCATCGCTTTCTCCTTGTTCTGGAGCTGGGAGCGCTCCTGGGTGCAGCGCACAAATAGACCGGTTGGGATGTGCAGAATCCGCACAGCCGTTTCCACCTTGTTCACGTTCTGGCCACCCGCGCCGCCCGAGCGGCTGGTGGTGATCTCCAGGTCCTTTTCAGGGATATCGAGCTTGACCTCCTCCTCGATCTTGGGCATCACCTCCACACCGGCAAAGCTGGTCTGGCGCTTGTCGTTGGCGTTGAACGGTGAGATGCGCACCAGGCGATGGGTGCCCTTTTCGTTGCGCAGGTAGCCGTAGGCGTAGCGCCCTTCGATCTCGATCGTGCAGCTCTTGATCCCGGCTTCCTCCCCTTCGGAGAGTTCATCCACGGTCACCTTCATGCCGTGGTCTTCCGCCCAGCGGGTGTACATGCGCAGCAGCATCTGGGCCCAGTCCTGGGCGTCTGTTCCGCCGGCCCCCGCATTGATGCTGAGCACGGCACCCTCTTTGTCGTATTCGCCGCTGAGCAGGCGCTCCAGTTCCCAGCGGTCCAGCCCCTGACGCAACTGGTTCAGCCCGTTCTGAGCTTCTTGGAGCAGATCCTCATCGGGCTCCAGTTCGTAGAGCTCAAGGGTGGCCTGGGCGTCATCGACCGCACCGCGCCATCCGGCGAGCTGAGACAGCTGGGCCTTCACCTCATCCAGACGCCGCATCTGCTTCTGGGCGTTCTGCTGGTCATCCCAGAAATCGGGCTGGGCCGCGAGTTGTTCGAGATCCTGTTGCCTTGCGTTCAGTGCAGGGACGTCAAAGACAGTCCTGGGCATGGCCCAGGCGGTCAGTGAGCTCGGAGAGGTCGCGTTTGAAGTCGGTGAGATCCAGCAAGGACTCGGTCCTGATCAGCCTCTGACGCTATCAGCGCAGTTGCTGCATAGGATCCGACCACTGGCATCACCAACGCAATGGCCAAGGTTGAGATCTACACCTGGCGCACCTGCCCGTTCTGCGTCCGCGCCAAGGGGCTCCTGGACCGCAAGGGCGTGAGCTACACCGAACACAGCGTGGATGGGGATGAGCCCGCTCGGGATGCCATGGCGGCCCGGGGTGATGGTCGCCGCAGTGTTCCGCAGGTGTACATCGATGACCGCCACATCGGCGGTTGCGATGACCTCCACGCTCTGGATCGTGCCGGTGAGCTTGATGCGCTGCTGAAGGCCTGATCAATGCGCCAGCTGTTCGTTCTGGATCCGCTGGGGCAGATCAATCCAGCCAAGGATTCCTCCGCTGCACTGATGCAGGCCGCCCATCGCGCCGGCGATGAGGTGTGGGCCTGCACGCCCTCCGATCTGATTGCGCGGGGCGATGAACCCCTCGCGATTGCCTTGCCGGTGACGCCGGAACCCTGGATCACGGTTGGGGTGGCGGAGCGTCAGGCCCTGGCTGGATTTGACGTGATCTGGATGCGCAAGGACCCGCCGGTGGATGAGGCGTATCTCTATGCCACCCATCTGCTGGAGGTGGCGGAGCGGGCTGGGGTGCGGGTGCTCAATCGCCCCAGTGCGCTGCGCAGCTGGAACGAAAAGCTGGGGGCCTTGCGCTTCAGCCGTTGGATGGCCCCCACACTGGTGGCAGGGCGGGTGTCCGAACTGCTGTTGTTTGCCCAGGAGCAGCAGGAGATCGTGCTCAAACCCCTGGGGGGGCGTGCCGGCCTGGGGGTGATTCGGGTCAACGGCCAGGCGCCGGGCTTGAAGGCCCTGCTGGAACTGGTGACGGAGCAGGGACGCCTGCCGGTGATGGCCCAGGCCTTTCTGCCGTCCGTAAGCGAGGGGGACAAGCGCATCCTGCTGGTGGATGGCGATCCCCTGGGGGCGATCAACCGTCGCCCGTCAGCCGGAGAATTCCGCAGCAATCTGGCCGTGGGCGGCCAGGCGGAAGCCACGGAACTCACCGAGCGGGAACGTCAGATCTGCGCTGCTCTGGCCCCGGCGCTGCGGGCGGAGGGATTGTTCTTCGTCGGCATCGACGTGATCGGCGGCATGCTCAGCGAAATCAACGTCACCAGCCCCACGGGGGTGCGGGAAGTGGAGCGGTTGATGAACCAGCCTCTGGCGGATCAGACGATCGAGCGGTTGCGCGCGCTGGTCTGAAGTTCCAGCTGGTCGGCCAGCACCGCCAGCTTCAACCCCACTTCCTGCAGCTCGCGCTCGGCAACGGACCCCCGCACCAGGCCGGCGCCGGCGGTGAGGTCCAGCTCGCAGCCGCGGGCATGGCCGCAGCGGATCGCCACCCGCAGTTCCGCATCACCGGCGCTGTCGATCCAACCGATGGGAGCCGCATAACTGCCCCGTTCAAACGGTTCGAGGGTTCGCAACCAGGCCATTGCGTCGCGGCGCGGCAACCCGGCAACGGCGGGGGTGGGGTGCAGCTGTTCGGCCAGCGCCAGCACGGGCTGACCATGGGTTTCCGCTGTGATCGGGGTGTGCAGGTGGGTGAGGTTGCCGTGGCGGGCCAGTTGGGGTTGGCGGCGGCGGCGGGGGGTCAACCCGTTGCGGCGCAGTTGGTCGGTGATGGTTTCCACCACCAGTTCGTGTTCGCGGCGGTCTTTATCGGAGCGCAGCAGCTGCGCCCCGGAATCTCCCTGCCCCGCCGTGCCGGCCAGGGCATCACTGCGCAGCCATCCGGCGCGCAGGCTGAGCAGCCGTTCCGGTGAGGCACCGAAGAAGGCATCCCCGGCATGGCGCTGCCAGAGGAAGCGGCAGCTGCCGGCCTGTTGCCGCCGCAGCCGTTTCAACAGCGGCAGGGGGTCGAAGCTGTCGGCCAGAACGATGCGGTGCCGCACCGCCAGCACCAGTTTGTGCAGCTCGCCGCTGTTGACCAGATCAATGCCGCGGGTGAGGGCTGTGGCGTAGCGCTGCCGCCAGGTTTCCGGTTCTGACGCCGCCACCAGCGCCTGGGGCGTGAGCCGGGTTGGCGTGGCCGGCGTCTTGAGCAGCTGTTCGTGCTTGAGCCAGAGCTGTTCCGCCAGCTCGCGGCAGTCCGCTGCACTGCTCACGACCCCATTCAGCCGCAGCCAGCCCCGGCGTCCCTGACGGCTGAGCTGCCAACGGGGCAGCACCGCCTGCACCGATGGCACCACCGCTTCACTGCGGCGGCGCTCACTCACCTGATCGAAGAAGCGGAAGCGCAGCAGCACCCGAGGCCGCGCATGGGCTGGGCTGTCCGGTGCTGTGTCGTGCAGCCGGCTCAGGCAGAGGTCGGCGAAGCGCTGGGCCTGCTCAAAGCGACGGCTGCCCGCCAGCTCCAGTTCCTGGCAGGGCCCTGCAGCGGCCAGGCAGAGCCCCGGGGCGCTGTCCCACAGCACCTGCAGGCTTTCCTGTTCCGCCAGCTGCGGCAAGGCCAGAAGCGGATCGATCCCTTCGATCGGCAGGGCCAGGCTGAGCAGCGCTTCATCGCCGTCACAGGCCAACCAACCCCGCTGGGCAGCGGAGAGGAGGGTGCTGAAACAACAATCAGCCGACATCCGCGGCGTTTCCGGCCAGGGTTACTGCTCAAATGTATGGGTCTTCGCCCTGCGGGAACGGGTTCTGTTCATGTCTGAGCCGCAGGCTGTCGCATCCCGTTACGCCGATCGGCGCCGTTTGTGGAAGGCAGCGATCAAGTGGCCGATGTATTCCGTTGCCGTGATGCCTGTGCTGCTGGCGGCTGGATGGCAGTTCGGGGTGGCGGGCTCGCTGCGATGGCTGCAGCTGGGAGGCTTTGTGTTGGCGGCCATCCTGCTGTTGCTTTGGGAAAACCTCAGCAACGATGTTTTTGATGCGGCCACGGGTGTGGATGCCACCGGTAAGCCCCATTCCGTGGTGAACCTCACCGGCCGCCGGGACCGTGTCGCCCAGGGGGCGACTGCTGCGCTGGTGCTGGGCTTGCTGGTGATGGCCGGGTTGGCCTGGAGCAGCAGCGGGGCCGTGCTGGCCCTGGTGTTGGTCTGCTGCGGCCTGGGTTATGTGTACCAGGGCCCTCCGTTCCGCCTGGGCTACCGCGGCCTGGGTGAGCCCCTGTGCTGGCTGGCCTTTGGACCGTTTGCCACCGCAGCGGCCCTCGTGGTGCTGCAGCCCCGGGGGGCAGCATCGATTCCTTGGGGCACGGCCTGGATTTTGGGGGCAGGTCCTGCCCTGGCGACCACCCTGGTGTTGTTCTGCTCCCACTTCCATCAGGTGGAGGAGGACGCTGCCCATGGCAAACGCTCGCCGGTGGTGCGTCTGGGCACGGCCCGGGCGGCAGCCTTGGTGCCCTGGTTCGTGGCCTTGACGCTGGCGTTGGAGTGGGTGCCCGTGCTGCATGGGGACTGGCCTCCGACGGTGTTGTTGAGCGCTCTCGGCCTTCCTGCCGGTGTGCAGCTGATGCGTCTGCTCCAGCGCCACCACGACAGGCCGGAGCTGATCAGCGGCAGCAAGTTTCTGGCCCTGCGCTTCCAGGGCTGGAATGGTCTGGGGCTGAGTGCGGGCCTGGCTCTGGCGCGCGTCTGGACCGGCGGATGACGCTCCGGCTGCAGCGTCGCCGCTTCCGCTTTGCCCTGCTGCAGCCGCTGCGCACGGCAGCCGGCGAGCTGCGGGAGCGCTGTGGCTGGTTGCTGCGGTTGGATGACGATCAGGGGGCCGTGGGCTGGGGCGAAGTGGCTCCGCTGCAGCCGCAGCAGTTCATGGCCTGTGAGCAGGCTCTCGCTGCGCTGCCGCACGAGCTTCCTCAGGCTCAGTTGGAGGCTGTGTTGCGGGAGGCCCCAGGGCCGGTGGGGTTTGGTGTTGGTGCGGCGCTGGCGGAGCTGCAGGGTGTGGTGGGCGCTGCTTCGCCCCAGGGCTGGCTGAAGGCTCCTGCCCCGGCGCTGTTGTTACCGGCTGCCGAGGCGATGCCTGCGGCCCTGGAGGCTGCTGCGGCATCGATGGGTGGCCTGGAGAGCTGCACCTTCAAGTGGAAGGTGGCCACGGCGCCGGGTGGCCTGGAGTGTCAGCTGCTCGAGCAGCTGCTCCAGTGGCTGCCGCCCACGGCCCGCTTGCGCCTGGATGCCAACGGCGGCTGGGACCGCAGCACGGCCCAGGCCTGGATGCAGCGGTTGCGCGATGACCCGCGTCTGGACTGGTTGGAGCAGCCGCTGGCGGTGGAAGATCAAGCCGGTCTGGAGCAGTTGGCGGCGCTGGGGCCGGTGGCCCTCGATGAATCCCTCCACCAGCAGCCTGAGCTGCGGCGCAGTTGGAGCGGCTGGCAGGTGCGGCGGCCTGCGCTGGAGGGCGATCCCCGCCTGCTGTTGCGGGAACTGAAGGCGGGGGTGCCCCAACGGATGTTGAGCACCGCGTTCGAAACCGGCATCGGCCGGCGTTGGCTCGAGCATCTGGCCGGGCTTCAGGCCCAGGGACCCACGCCGGCGGCTCCAGGCTTGGCCCCAGGCTGGACGCCATCGGGGCCGCTGTTCTCCAACGATCCAGAGCAGGTATGGGCCGCGGCGGCATGAGCGAGCTCGAGCGGCTGGAGCAGGGGCTGGCGGCCGGGCAGTGGGTGCCCCTGTCGCCTGAGGCGGAAGCGGCCCCAATCGATCAGCTGCCGCCGGGCCCGGGAGTGGTGGTGCGCAGCGGTGGCAGCAGGGGCGGCAGCCGTTGCTGCGCCCAGCCCTCGCTGCATCTGGACCGTTCGGCCGCTGCTTCAGCCCAGTGGTTGATGGGGATCGGTCTTGACCCCGCGTCCACCCTGCTGCTCAATCCACTGCCGCTGGCCCACGTGAGTGGTTTGATGCCCTGGTGGCGCGCCCGCTGCTGGGGCGCGGGGTATCAGCCACTGGCGCCGGGGTTGATGAAAACCCCCACTGAATTGCTGGCGTTTTGCCAGGCCCTGCCCGCCTGGGGGACGAACCCTGGCGTGCTGTCGTTGGTGCCCACGCAATTGGCGCGTCTGCTGGCCCATCCCGACGGGGTGGCCTTTCTGCAGCAGCTGCAGTTGATCTGGATCGGTGGTGCTGCTCTCTCGGCTCCGTTGGCGGATCAGGCGCGTGCCTTGAAGCTGCCGCTGGCGCCCTGTTTCGGGTCAACGGAGACGGCGGCGATGGTGGCGGCGTTGCCGCCGGCCCGCTTTCTGGCCGGCGAGCCGGGGTGTGGTGATCCGCTGGTCGATGTGGAGCTGCGTCTGGCCGCTGATGGGGCCCTGGAGCTGCGCACCGATCGTTTGGCCTTGGGCCGATGGCGGGCGGATCAGCCGGATCGCTGGGAACCGCTGACGGATGCCGATGGCTGGTGGCGCTCCGGGGATCGGGCCAGCTTGGCCCCAGGCCTTCAGATCGTGGGTCGTATCGATGGCGCCATTCATTCCGGCGGGGAAACCGTGTTCCCCGAGCAGCTGGAGGAGCGGTTGATGGCGGCGCTGCAGGCGGCATCGCTCCCGGTGAACGCTGTGCTCCTCCTTGGTGTGGACGATCCGGAGTGGGGGCAGCGGCTGGTGGCCCTGGTGGGCAGCTCTGACACTGCGGTGCTGCAGCGGCTTAAGGCCCTCACTCGGCCTTGGCCGCCTGCGGACACGCCACGGCGTTGGGTGTTGTGCCCCGACCTGGCCCCTTCGGCGCTGGGGAAATGGCAGCGCCAGCGCTGGCGGGAGTGGTTAGAGCGGCTGGATGCGGCCGAGGCTTGACGCTTCCAGCCAACGGTCCACGCCATCGGGCAGGGCACAGCGGCGCCGGGTGTTGGCGTCGATGGCGACATGGCGCAGGCAGCCACTGGCGACCAGCTGGTCGTCCAGCAGCACCTGGCTGCTTACCGCAAAACTGCTGGGATCGAGCCGTTCCGGTTCCAGGCGGATCAGCACCGTGTCGCCCATCTGCAACGGGGCGCGGAAATCGGCATGGCAATGCACGATCGGTAAGGCCACGCTTGGTTGTTCTCCGCGGCCGCTGGGGAAGACTGAACCCGCCGGTAGGCCAAAGCGTTCGAGGCTTTCCTCCCAGGCCTGGTGGCACCAGCCCAGCAGCTGCTGAAAGTGCACCACGCCGGCGGCGTCGGTGTCGCTGAAGCGCACGGTTCGGCTCAGCTCCAGCCAGGGGGCAGAGGTCATGGCGATGTGTTGTTCAAGCCGGTGCCGACTGTCACCCTGACAGAAATTCCGCCCGAATCATGGCTGCGCCAATCGCCTTCGAGCCTCCGTCCATTCAGAAGGCCTGGCAGGCCTTCCTGCAGCACATCCCGGTGGTGCTGGTGAGCTGGGTGGGCTCGATTGTGCTGTCGCTGCTGGCTGTTTTGGTGTACAGCCTGATCATCATTGTGGTGTCGGCGATCGTCGGCAGCAGTGATGCGGCGCTGGGGCTCGCAGCGGTGCTCGCCCAACTGGTTCAGTTGCCTGTCTCCATCCTGGCCAGCCTGTTGTCGGTGTTGCTGGTGGCTGTTCCTGCCCTCTATTACGAGCGCGGTGAGGTGGTGACCATTTCTGCGGCCGCTCAGTTGCTGAGAGGCCGATGGTGGCGTTACGTCCTGGCAGGGCTTTTCTTTTCGCTGGTCACCACCATTGGCTTTCTGCTTTGCATCCTTCCCGGCATTGCCGTGGCCTTGGTGACGCCGGTGTTCGTGAATCGCATCTTCGTGACCGACATGACCATCGGTGAAGCCTTTTCTCACTCGTTTCAGGTGGTTTACCGCTCGGAGAACGGCTTGAGCTTTGTGGGGCTTGAGGTGTTGACGGGCATCGTTGTGGGGCTACTGGCGTTGCTGACCTGTGGTCTGGGGGGCTTTGTGGTGATCCCCATGGCCAGCTTCTTCCTCCAGAACGTGGCCTACGAGCGCGGCCTGTTGCGCTAGCGCTCAGCCGCTGGGCCAGCTGTTGGTGCTCAGGCGCAGCAGCCAGTAGCTGATCAACGCTCCACCAACGACGGGAAGGGGCCAGAGGGGCAGGCCCTTGGGGATGATCCGCCGTTGCTGGAGGGCCAACACACTCCAAACCAACAGCCCCAGGGCGGCCATGGGGCCAAAAAGATGCCATTGCAATGATTGGCTCAGATCACCGCTGAGGGCTGCCGCCGTTGCGCGGGTGAGAAAGCAGGTGGGGCAGGGCACGCCCGTCAGGGTGCGCAGCGGGCAGCTCAGGCCGGGTAGTCCGGGATGCAGTCCCTTGAGCCATAAGGCGCCGGTCAGGGTCGCAGGCAACAGAAAGCCCGCACGTTGCAACCGCCGCAGGAAACGGTTCAGAGATCAGCGATCCACGGATCCCATGATCACGTCGATGGAACCGAGGATGGCCATGATGTCGGCCACCTTGTGTCCCTTGAGGATGTGGGGAAGGATCTGCAGATTGTTGCTGTCGGCAGCGCGGATCTTGAAACGCCAGGGGGTGACGTCGTTGTTGCCTTGGATGAACACACCGATCTCGCCTTTGCCTGATTCCAATCGCGTGTAGAGCTCTCCGTTCGGGATCTTGAAGGTGGGGGCCACCTTCTTGGCCACGTACTGGAAGTCGAAGCCAGCGACGTCGCTGCCCTTGCCTTCGTTGAGGCGCTTGGCCTCGAGGTTTTCGGTGGGGCCGCCGGGGATCATGTCGCAGGCCTGGCGCAGGATCTTCAGCGACTGGCGCATTTCTTCGATGCGCACGCGATAGCGGGCGTAGCAGTCGCCTTCCTTCTCCCAGGCCACCTGCCAGTCGAAGTCGTCGTAGCACTCGTAGTGATCCACCTTGCGCAGATCCCAGGGCACACCGGAGGCGCGCAGCATTGGGCCGGAGAGGCTCCAGTTGATGGCGTCCTGCTTCTCGATCGTTCCCAGGCCCTCAATCCGGCGTCGGAAGATCGGGTTGTTGGTGATCAGCTTTTCGTACTCATCGATCTTGGGGCCGAACCAGTCGCAGAAATCGCGGCACTTCTCCAGCCAGCCCCAGGGCAGATCAGCGGCGACGCCGCCGATGCGGAAATAGTTGTTGTTGATCAGCCGCTGGCCGGTGGCGGCTTCCCAGAGGTCGTAGATCATCTCCCGCTCGCGGAAGATGTAGAAGAACGGCGTCTGGGCTCCTACGTCCGCCAGGAAGGGTCCAAGCCAGAGCAGGTGGTTGGCGATGCGGTTGAGTTCCAGCATCAACACCCGGATGTAGCTGGCCCGCTTGGGCACCGGGATGTCCGCCAGTTTTTCCGGGGCGTTCACCACGATCGCCTCGTAGAACATCCCAGCCGCGTAGTCCATGCGGCTCACGTAGGGCACGAACATCACGTTCGTGCGGTTCTCGGCGATCTTCTCCATGCCGCGATGGAGGTAACCGATCACCGGTTCGCAGTCGACCACATCCTCACCATCGAGGGTGACCACGAGCCGCAGCACCCCGTGCATGGAGGGGTGGTGGGGCCCGAAGTTCACCACCATGGGCTCCGTGCGCGTTTCCAGCTGCGTCATGGGAGCGGTGGTCCGATCGATGAGTAGATCTTAAGGAGTCTTCGCCTGTGGCTTGTGCCCCCCTTCAGCCATGTGCCCGTGCTGGCCGATGCGGTGCTGGATGCGGCCCGGCAGATCCCGCGTCCGGATGGACTGTTGATCGATGCCACCCTCGGTGGCGGCGGTCATAGCGCCCTGCTGTTGGAACAGCATCCCGGCCTGCGCTTGATCGGCCTGGACCAGGACGCCACGGCCCGGACAGCGGCGGCGGAGCGTCTGGCCCCCTTCGGCGATCGCGTCTCGATCGTGGCCACCAACTTTGCCGACTATGCGCCGCCCGAGCCCGCCGTGATGGTGCTGGCTGATCTGGGGGTGAGCAGCCCCCAGTTGGATGTGGCGGCGCGGGGCTTCAGTTTTCGCCTCGATGGTCCCTTGGACATGCGCATGAACGCCAGTGGTGAGGGGGAGACCGCGGCTGAGCTGATCGATCGCCTCGAGGAGAGCGAGCTGGCGGATCTGATCTATGGGTATGGAGAGGAGCGGCTCTCCCGTCGCATCGCCCGGCGGATCAAAGCCGACATCAAGGAGAGAGGCGCCTATGACGGCACGGCCGCCTTGGCCTATGCCGTGGCGGGCTGCTATCCCCCCAAAGCGCGTCGCGGGCGGATTCATCCCGCCACCCGCACCTTCCAGGCCCTGCGGATTGCCGTGAACGATGAGCTGGGGGTGTTGGATCGCCTGCTGCAAGAGGCTCCCGACTGGCTGGAGCCCGAGGGCCTGTTGGGCATCATCAGTTTTCATTCCCTGGAAGACCGCCGCGTCAAGACTGCGTTCCTGCGGGATGAGCGCTTACAACGGATCACCCGCAAGCCGGTGGTGGCCACCGAGCAGGAGGAGGAGGCCAACCCCCGCAGCCGCAGTGCCAAGTGGCGCGTGGCCCAGCGTCTGGCCGCTGCTTAGCTGCCGCTCATGAACCCGGCGGCAGCTGCGGCGTCGGTGATCGCAGTGATGGCCTGCTCCACCTCGGCTGCTGTGGTCTCGCGCCCCAGGCTCAGCCGCAGGGAGGCTTCGGCTTCAGCCCGCGAGCGACCGATCGCTTGCAGCACGTGGGACGGGGCACCGTTGCTGCAGGCGGAGCCACTGCTGCAGGCCAGCTGGGGGCGCAGGGCCCGGTGCAGGCGGCTGCCGTTCACCCCGGGCAGACTGATGTTGAGGTTGTGGGGCAAGCGCGGCTGCAGGGCCCCATTGAGCAGCACGTCCGGGAGGCGCTGCTGCAGGCCCTCCCACAGCTGATCGCGCAGCTGCTGCAGTCGGCTGTTGCGCTGCTCCTGCTCTTGCAGTGCGAGGCGGGCGGCAGCGGCAAAGCCCACGATCAAGGCGGTGGGCAGGGTGCCGGCCCGCAGCCCCGCTTCCTGACCGCCCCCCCACTGCAGCGGTTCGATGGCGATGCCCTCCCGCAGCACCAGGGCGCCGATGCCCTTGGGTCCGTAGAGCTTGTGGGCACTGAGGCTGAGCAGATCAACACCCAGGGAATCAGGGTTGAGCGGCAGCGTCCCGAAGGCCTGGGCCCCATCGCTGTGCAGGGTGATGCCATGGCGGCGGCAAACCGCTCCCAGTTGCTCGAGCGGCTGGAGCACGCCGATTTCGTTGTTGGCTGCCATCACGCTCACCAGCCGCGTTTCGGGGGTGATTGCTTCCTCCAACTGCTCGGGGCTGATCAGTCCGTCGGGGTCTGGGGTCAGCAGGGTGACGCTGAAGCCTTCCCGTTGCAGTTGCTGGAGCGGATCGAGCACGGCGTGGTGTTCGGTGGCCACGCTGATCAGATGCGCCTTGCCCAGTGCGCGGGCATGGCCCAGCAGGGCCAGGTTGTTGGCTTCGGTGGCGCCACTGGTGAACACCAGCCGTTCCGGCTTCACCCCCACCGCCTCCGCCAGCTGGCGCCGCGCCACTTTCACGGCGGCAGAGGCGCTGAGGCCAATCCGATGCTGGCGGCTGGAGGGATTGCCCCAGTCCGTACTCCAGAAGGGCGCCATCGCCTCCACCACCTCGGCCGCACAGGGGGTGGTGGCCTGGAAATCAAAGGCGAGAGCCGAGCCGCTCAGGACGCTGCAGGCAGATGTTGCGATCATGGTGCTGCATTGCGAACAGCACAGGCATGGGTCTGCGATTGCCGATGGCTCTGCTGGGCCTGGGCGGGCTGATCTGGACGCAGCCCGTCTGCGGCTTCGATCGTGAGCAGGTGCTGGAGCGGATGCGGCGGTCGCGGCCAGCCGATCTCAAGGTGCTGATCGAACGCCCGGCCCCCGTCGGCACCCTGTCGATCGGGATCTACGCAGTGAAACCAGCCTCGTCCAATCCCGATACCCGCAGTTATCAGCTGTGGGAGGAGTCGGCATCAGATCTGAACGTCTACGTCGAGAGCGTTAATTGCTCCACCGAGACGCCCTTGCGGGTGAAACGCACGCCGTCGATGGTCTACGTGCGCACCCTCAATCCCGGCGGTCCGATCACGGACGTGAACCGCGAAGATCACCTGGTGTGGTGGGCGGCCTGTGTGCCGGAGGTGGCGGGAACCGACCCTGCCACGTTGCGTCAGAAGGCCCTGGATCTGGGCTTTTCCACCCTGATTCCCGAACAGCAGGAGCAGTTACCCGCACTGGCCCGTTGAGGCCGCTCTCCATACATTGCGGCCAGAGCGATTCCAGCCATGAGCGACGCGCCCACCCCCACCGCTGAATCTGAAGAGGCCGCGGCGCCCGCCCCGCGCCTGTTGCTGGTGGACGACGAGCCTGGTCTGCGCACGGCGGTGCAGGCCTACCTGGAAGACGAAGGCTTTGAGGTGACCACCGCGGTGGACGGGGAGGAAGGCTTCGCCAAGGCCCAGCAGATGCTGCCGGATGTGGTGATCAGCGACGTGATGATGCCGCGGCTGGATGGTTATGGCCTGCTGCAGAAGCTGCGCGCCGATGAACGGCTCGGCGGCACCCCGGTGATCTTCCTCACCGCCAAGGGCATGACGGCGGACCGCACCCAGGGCTATCTGGCCGGGGTGGATGACTACATCCCCAAGCCGTTCGATCCCGATGAGCTGGTGGCACGGGTGCGCAACGTGGCCCAGCGCCAGCAACGGCTGCTGCAGGAGGCGGCGCGTTTTGCGGATACCGATATGGGCCAGATGGCCAAGCAGATCACCGAGATCCGTTCGCTGCTGGCCCAGGCCGAAGCGTTGCCCTCCACCGAGCCGGTGGTGCACAGCTTCACGCCTCGGGAGGCGAGTGTGCTGCAGCTGGTGGCGGAAGGATTGATGAACAAGGAGATTGCCCGGCAGCTGGAGACGTCGATCCGCAACGTGGAGAAGTACGTGAGCCGGTTGTTCAACAAGACGGGCACCTCCAGCCGCACGGAATTGGTGCGCTATGCCCTGGAGCACCGTCTGGTGACTTGAGGGCTGGCTGGCGCGAGGCTGCGCTCAACCACGGCTGGACCTACCGCGACAAGGTGCCGCCAGCGGATGCCGGCACCTTGGTGAGTGATTGGCTGGCGGATCGCTACCGCCACTCCAATGGGGTGGTGTGGCAGCAGCGGATCGCTGCCGGTGAGCTGGATTGGAACGGAGTGCTTCTCACTGGCGATCGAGTGCTGCAGGGCGGCGAGACTCTTGGTTGGCGGCGTCCGCCCTGGCTGGAGGAGGCGATCCCTGACCAGTGGGAGACGATCCACGACGACGGTGACCTGTTGGTGATCAACAAGCCTTCCGGTTTGCCGGTGATGCCCGGTGGTGGCTTCCTGCGCCACACACTCACGGCCTTGCTCGAACCCACCGGTGCGCGGCCGGTGCACCGCCTGGGGCGGTTCACCTCCGGCCTACAGGTGTGTGCCCGCACGCCGCACACCCGCGCCCTTTGGTCGAAGCAGTTCCGGCCTAACGGCGGTTGCCGCAAGGTGTATCAGGCCTGGAGCCGCCGGGTGCCGGGGTTGGAGTTGGGGCAGTGTTTGACGCTGAGCCGTGATGTGGTGGAACGGCCCCACCCGCTCCTGGGCTGGATCTGGGGGCCGGAACCGCTCGATGATGCGCCGATTCGCAAACGGCTCTCAGCCCACTCGGAGCTGGAGCTGTTGGAACGCACGGCAGAGGGCGATCGCTTGCAGGTGACGATCACCACCGGCCGGCCGCATCAGATCCGCATTCATCTGGCGCAGCTGGGCAGTCCGTTGCTGGGGGATCCGTTGTATTTGCCTCATCGCGAGATTTCAGCCATCGCAACCCCCGGGGATGGGGGCTATCGATTGCATGCCTGGAGGCTGGTGGCAGATGGATTGGCCCTGGAGTCTTCTCTTCCCCCCGATTGGGGGATTCCCTGAGCTGTGGCAATCCCTCGCTGCAGGGATGTTGAATTGCAAATGATATGCAACTGGATTCATATTTGGTCGTATTTGCATCAATCTCTTGGGTCTTTTTCAGTGGCTTTTAAGGGACAGTGTGTCTTGGGTTTTTAGGTTTTAAAGCGAGTTGAATATTGCTGTTTTGGCGCTTCAAGCATCTGTGTCCGGCAGCCTCTATTGGGGAGGAATGTCAGGTCAGTTGACCCTCACCAACTTCGGCGAAAGCTCTCTCAGCGATTGGTCCTATACCTTTCGCACCACGCAAAAAGATGTGCAGGTGTGGTCGTCCACCTTTGACGTTGTTGATCTGGGGGATGGCACCTATGAGGTGACCGTTCGCCCTCCGAGTTGGGGTGCGTCCATTCCCGCTGGTGGTTCCTTAAGCCTGAGTTTCAACGCTGTCAGCGTGGATCTCCCCAACAGCGGAACATTGACGGACGAGATGTTTTTTGTTGATTCAGCTGTTGATGATTCGAGCTCTGAACAGGAGCCTTCTGACGAGCCGGAGCTGGAGTCTGACCTCGAGCCTGTTTCGGATCCTCAACCCGAACCTGAGCTTGAGACCCAGCCTGAGGCTCAAGCACCGACGACCGATGCGCCAGCACGCGTCTTCGAAGTGGATGTCTATTCAGGGGAGGTCACCGACTTCCGTCCTGGCATCGATCGTCTGGAATTTGGAGGACAGTCGGTTCACAATTTGATTCTCGGCAAAACGGAAGAGGGCTACGTCACGTTTCTGAGCCCCTGGAACGACGCCCAGAAGTTGACCCTCGTGGGGGTGACCTACGACCAGTTGGCCCTTGAGGACTACGGCGTCGTTGGTAACGAACACCTGCGTCAGGACCTGGGTGGCGTTGTGTCGTGGGAGTTGGGCGTTGGCGAGAGGGATCCCAACACCACCTACATCCGTTCGCACGAGTACGGCAAGGTCGAAACCATCACCGACTTTGATCCGGCCACCGACAAGATCAGCTTTCTCTATTACGGCACCCGCGAGCGTCTTTCGGTGATGCAGGACGGTGCCGATTTGGTCATTTCGACCGAGCCCACCGGGCAGACCTTCATCTTCCAGAACACCAACCTGGATGCCATCCCTGGGGCCAGCCTGGAGTTTCACTTCGACCAGATTGTCGAAGACAACCTCGAGATCCCCTTTGGTCGCTCGGTCGAGTCGTTGACGCTCAGGGACCGAACCGACCTGCTGACTCCCGCAGCTCCTGACGGTGAGCTGACGGATGGTTTCCAGACTCAGTCCGGTGATGCGGCGGTGAATGAGCAGCCACCCCACGACAGCCATTCCATGGGCGACGACGGATCGATGCAGATGGATCCAGAGATGGACATGGAGTCCGATATGCCTAGCGATCCGGAGGCGACGGATGAGGTTGAACCCGGTGCTTCGGGCTTGGTGGTGTCGGCCACCATCACGGATGGCTGGTCGGGTACCTTCGCTGGAAATGTCACGGTGTCGAACACCACTGGCGCGTCAGTCGGCACGAACTGGACGGTGAGTTTTGTTTCCGAGGCGCCGTTGAAGAGCGTCAGCAATTTCGAGTTCACCAACACGCTCCTTGACGATGGCCGTTACGCCATCACCCTTGCTCCCAAGTCCTGGTCGGCTCCCCTGGCAGCGGGCTCGTCCCAGAGCTCTTATTACCAGGGCTCCGGAGACCACACTGATCCGAATCAGGTGTTTGATCTCGCCGCCACAAGCGTTGAGGTGTCACAGCCGGAGTCCGAGGCTGAGGCTGAGTCGTCTGTGGTTGATCAGCCTGACGCTTCTCCGCAACCGGACGCCACTGACGCTGTGGGTACTCCAGATGCGGAGGCCACGGTGGCTGAAGACACCACGACCACGGAAGACAGCACGGTTGCTGAAGGCAGCCCAGTCACGGAGGGTGGCACCGTCACCATCGACTACGAACGTCCGAATGGCACCACAGACAAGCGGGTGGTGACCTATTTCGAGGAGTGGGGCATCTATAGCCGTGACGTGAATCTGTCGGACGTCGACGGCCAGTCGATGACCCATATGAATTACAGCTTCTTTGATGTGAAGGCGGATGGATCGATCACTCTGTTCGACGAATTCGCGGCCCTGCAGAAGCGTTTCACCGAGGCCGATCAAGTCAGCCGCACCTTCAGCTCCGTTGACTACGCCGCCATGGCATCGGAGCTGCTCGACATCTACGAAAACTCAGGGCGCTACGCCGTCAGCCAGAACGGTGACACCATCACGGTGACATCGGTTCCCGTGGGTTGGAACGGTGTTGGCACGAACGATGCCGGCAACTTTGAGCAGTTGCGTCGCTTCAAGGAACTCAATCCGGAAGTGAATCTCGGCTTTGCCCTCGGTGGCTGGACGCTGTCCGATGAGTTCAGCACTGCTTACGCCACACAGGAGGGTCGCGACAAGTTCGTCAGCGAGACCGTGCGCATTTTCGAGACCTACGACTTCTTCAACGTGGTCGATTTCGACTGGGAATACCCGGGAGGCGGTGGTGAAGCGGGCAATGCAGTCTCCGCCAGCGATGGGGCCAACTTTGAGTTGGTGCTGCGGGATCTGCGCACCGCCCTCGATGATCTTTCCGCCCGCACCGGGCGTGACTTTGAGGTGTCGATCGCCACGGCTGGTGGCGAAGAGAAACTGGCCAAGCTCAATCTCGAAGGCATCGACCCTTACGTCGACTTTTACAACGTCATGACCTACGACTTCCACGGCGGTTGGGAGAACGTCACGGGCCATCAGGCGGCCATGACCGGTGATGCCAACAACTACGACGTCACGGGCGCGGTCGACGTGTTCGAGAACGCGGGGATTAAGCTGAGCAAGGTTGTGATGGGGGCCCCGGCTTACACCCGTGCCTGGGGGAACGTCTCCGACGGCGGAACCTTCGGCTACCAGCAGCCCGGCTCCGGCCGTGATGCCATCGGTTCGTTTGAGGCGGGCGTCTACGACTACAAAGATGTCCTCAACGACGTCGTCACGGGAACCCGCAACCTCTACTGGGACGACGACAACAAGGCGGCGTTCCTCTACGACGGAGATGAATCGAGTTCGATGGAAACCACCGCCACCATTGCCGGTAAGGCGGCCTACGTGGAGGAGATGGGGTTGGGCGGAATGATGTTCTGGGCCCTCAGCAACGATGCGGAAGGCGAAGCCAGCCTGGTGGAAGCCGCCGAAGATCTGTTTCGCCAGGGGGCGAGTTACGCCGAGGTGATCGGTCGAGCTCCTGAGTTCGACTCCATCATTGGCGGCAACGTCGATTTCAGCCTGTCGGATTTCACCAGCCTGGTTTGATCCGAATCTCCCTCATCTGAGGGAGGTAATGGGTGTTGAACCCTCCCTCATCTGGGGGAGGGATGCTCCGATGTGGTCAAGCTTTGCGGAATTCGATCAAACGCGAGAAGTAGAAGGGGGCTTTGTTCAGGCTGCGCCGCACCAGCTTGAAGCCGCAGGCTTCCGCTGCTTTCACGATGCCGTCTTCCTTAAGGGTGTAGGCCCGGGTGGTTTTGCTGGGGCCGGGAAACAGCTGGCCGATGCCCTTCAGCAGCGCCAGCAGAGGCGTGTAGGGAGCAAAGCTCACGATCAGCCGCTCTTCGGTAAGGCTGCAGAGGTGTTTCACCATCTCCTCCGCCGGTTGCTGGGGGTAATGGATGAACACATCCAGGCAACACACCGTGTGGAACGAGCCGCTCAGGCTTTCCAGATCGCTGGCGAAGAAGTTCAGCTTGGCCATGTCGAGGCCGGCCTCGCGGGCCCGGCGATCGGCTTCCTGGGCCATGGCCTCGGAAATGTCGCTGGCGCTGATGGAACCGGCCCCCATCGCCGCCAGCGGCAGGCTCAGGCTGCCCACCCCGCAGCCCGCGTCGCAGAAGCTCGCCTGGCTGAGTTCACCGCTCTCCTTGATCCAGGCCAGCACTTCATCCACGGTCTTCTGGTGACCGATGCGGATGTTGCGCTGCACCTTGTTCACGTCATCGCTGTCGCTGTAGATGCGGTTCCAGCGGTCGAAACCCGTGGTTTCGAAGTAGCCCTTCACCTCCTTCTTCTCGGCCTGTTTCTGCTCCAGCAGCTGATCGGGGGCCATGGCGGAAGGGTTTGCGTCGGCGGGATCCTAAGCAGCGCAGGCCCAGTGCAGATCACCCTCTTCTTCGCGCCAGCGCAGCAGCTGCGTCAGTGGCCGTCCGATCAGGGCGTCCATGCATCCCGTTGCATCGCCGATCACCCGCCTCGGCGCCACCGTGGCGCTCCAGATCGCAGCACTGGGGGCGTTACTCCAGCGGGCGAGTCGTTTGACCCCCTCCAGCTGCGGCAGGGTCACCCCCGCCAGGGTGCCGTCCTCGAGGCGGCAGGTGCCGTTCTCCACCAGCAGCACCCGCTCATCCCAGCGGTGTTCGCCGTCGGCCAGGCCGTAGGGGGCCAGCGCATCGCTCACCAGCACCGTCTGTTCCGGAGCCAGCCGTTGCAGCAGCACCGCCATCGTGGGGTGCACGTGCACGCCATCGGCGATCAGCCCCAGGGCAATTCCTCCGCGCCGGCAGGCCTCACCGAGAGGGCCCGGCGCCCGGTGGTGCAACCCCGGCATGGCATTGAAGGCATGGGTGAGCATGGCCACCCCCTGATCGAACCCGGTGCTGGCCTGTTCGGCATTGGCGGCGCTGTGGCCCAGGGCCACGTTGATGCCCAGCTCCCGCAGTCGCCCGATCACTGCAGCGGCTCCCTCCAGTTCGGGGGCCAGGGTCACCAGGGCAATCTCGGTTTCGAATCCACCGATTCGTTTCTCGAGAGCCTCCAGGCTGGGGCTGGCCAGGTGTTCACGGGGATGGGCACCGCGGCGGGCTTCGGCCAGAAAGGGGCCCTCCAGATGGGCCCCCAGCAGGCGGCAACGGCCGGGTTGATGCAGGTCCCGCGCCTGCCGCAGCACGGCCAGGGCCTGGCGCAGCGGCGCGATGCCGCAGGTCACCAGGGTCGGGGCGATGGCTTCGACCCCATCGCGCCACAACAGCTCGAGGAGCTCTTCCAACCGCGGTAGATCCGCCGCGCTCAGCTCCGGGAAGGCCAGCCCCAAGCCGCCGTTGATCTGTAAATCAACACCCCGGGGGCTGAGCCAGTCGCCGTTCCAGTCCGCATCGGTTTGTTGCGCCTCTTGTTGCGCTTCGGTGCCCATCGCCTCGATGCGGCAGATCAGCCCCTGGTCGTCCAGGCCAAGGGCATAGAGCTGGTCTCCGTCCCCAGACAGAGGACCCGGCAGTCGAACGTTGGTGATCCGGTGCATCAACGCAACACTGGCTTCGGCAGCCATGGGGGGAGACGATGGCAGTCTTGCCCCTCTGCGTTGTGCCGCCAGTGCTTCCCCGTGTTGCCGTTGTGATGGGCAGTGACTCTGACCTGCCCACCATGGAACCCGCCGCCGCCATCCTGCGCGAGTTGGGGGTGGAGGTGGAGGTTCGGGTGCTCTCGGCCCACCGCACTCCCTTGGAGATGGTGAACTTCGCTCAAGCGGCCCGGGACCAGGGGTTTGGGGTGATCGTCGCCGGTGCCGGTGGGGCGGCCCATCTCCCCGGCATGGTGGCGGCCCTCACCACGCTGCCCGTGATCGGCGTCCCGGTGAAAAGCCGGGCGCTGTCCGGGGTCGATTCCCTCCACTCGATCGTGCAGATGCCGGGGGGGATTCCGGTGGCCACGGTCGCCATCGGTGGAGGCCTCAATGCCGGCTTGCTGGCGGCGCAGATCCTTTCTGTGGCCGATGCTGGCCTGGCCCAGAAACTTGAGGACTACCGCAGCAGCCTCCACGATGCTGTCGTCGCCAAGGATGCGCGCCTGGTTGATCTGGGCAGCACGGATTACCTCTCCCAGATGACTTCATGACTGTTCCCGTTCGTTCCACCCTGCGTTCCACGCTGCTTTGGTCGGTGGTGCCTGCGGCCATCGTTTATGTGGTCGCCCTGGTCTGGAGCGCCTCGGAGGGCATCAGCGCCAAGATGGTGCTGAAGGACTTGGCCCAGTCCTGCAAGGCCCCTCTAGGAGAAGGGTTTCTCTCAAGCGTGGGCTATCTGCTTTGGATGGCGTCGGCGGCTATTGCCTTGTTTGCGGCGTCCACCCGGCAGATCCAGGGCTCCGTTGTGAACCGTCAATTCGCCTTCTGTGGGGGCGGTTTCTCGCTCTGGCTCTGCCTCGACGACATGTTCCTGGTGCATGATCGCTACCTCGGCGAGGCGTTCCTCTACATCACCTACGCCTTTTTCACCGGGCTGCTGTTGTTCCGCTTCCGTGGCCCACTGCGTCGCTTCGGTGGCGACACCTTTTTGGTCTCCGTTGTCCTGTTGGGCCTGTCGGTTCTGACCGATGCCCTGCAGGGGCTCTGGCCGAATTCCTACGAGACGGTGCAGATCTTTGAAGAGGGTTTCAAGTTCCTCGGGATTGCCGCCTGGCTCAGTTTTTGGTGCCATTACGTCAGTTCCGCTTCCAAGCCGGCTTCCCTTGAGCAGCACTGATCGATTCGCGTCATCGAAACGATGACGCCCTGGCCAGCCTGGTTGAGACTCGGTCTTCTGCTGCCGGTGCTGGGCTTAAACGCCTTTGTGCTGAAGCGTTTGCTGGTGCAGTTCGCCCCATTCCCCGGGCTGTTCCTCACCGCGGCCTTGATCGCCTTTTTGTTGGACCTGCCCTGCCGCTGGCTCGCGCAACGGGGTCTGCCTCGCCCTTGGGCGATCGTGAGTGTGGTGCTGGTGACCCTTGGGCTGCTGGTCTGGGCGGCTGTGGCCCTGGTGCCGCTTTTGATTGAACAGCTCAGTCAATTGATCAGTGCTTCGCCGTCCCTGCTCACGGCGGCAGAACAGTGGATCGATCGGGGTCAGCTTTGGGCTGTGGACCATGGCTTGCCCGCGGATTTTGCTGATCTCAGCAGCGATCTGGTGTCCCAGTTCAGCCGTCTGGCGACGCAGTTGAGTCAGCGGCTGTTGGTACTGCTGGGGGCCACGCTGGGCACCACGATCAATGTGGTGATCGTGGTGGTGCTCGCGGTGTTTCTGCTGCTTGGGGCCGATTCGATCGTCGACGGTCTGGCTCGTTGGCTGCCCGACCGCTGGCGGGGTCTGGTGCAAACGACCCTTGAGCGCACCTTCCGCGGCTATTTCGCCGGCCAGGTGCTGCTGGCGCTGATCCTCAGTGCTGGCCAGCTTCTGGTCTTCACCGCCCTGAACATTCCCTACGGCGTCTTGTTCGCCGTGCTGATCGGCTTCACCACCCTGGTGCCCTACGCCAGTGCGGTGTCGATTGTCTCGGTGAGTGCGGTGCTGGCGGTTCAGGACCCCCGCACAGGCTTTGAGCTGCTTGCCGCGGCGATCGTGGTCGGTCAGATCGTGGATCAGGTGATCCAACCGCGGCTGATGGGCAGCATCGTGGGGTTGCAACCGGCCTGGCTGCTGATTTCCTTGCCCATTGGGGCCCGGGTGGGCGCCCTCTATGGCGTGGGGGATCTGCTGGGTCTGCTGTTGGCGGTGCCGGTGGCCAGTTGCATCAAAACCCTGGCGGATCATGCAAAGAGTGAGATTAGTAGATAATAGATTCGAATATTGCTTCTAGAATCTGATAAAACACTTTAGAATCAAGAACAGCTTGATGTGAAATCATTGCCAAAAAAGTTGCGTAAAAAGTTAGCTTCTTCGCTTAATTCTTCTTTTGTAAACGATATTGCGGAGTCTGGAATTTCAACGGTTTTATTTGTTTGATGATAAGCATTAGTGAATATTTCATCGTAGTCTGATGAGGGGATATCTATATGTTCTTCAACCATTCGCAGAAATTGGAGAGGATTTGATAGGACCGAATGGCAGGTACTTGATTTTTTCGCCCTCCTTTAAATGTTGATTTATATTGGTAACATTTTTACTGTAGCGCCCTCTGTCAAGCTGATTTTTCATCCACCGAGCAATAATTACCTCTTGTGATTCATTGCTTTTAAGTCCATGTTCAATCCACATTCTTAAAGAGCTTAATGCTCTACTAACTGGCTCTCTGACGATATACAAATATTTGGTATTGGGGAGAAGCTCACTCATTTGGGCAATCATCTCAACTTTCATTGCTCCATATCTTGGCGTTATCTCCCAAGTTTTTCTTAGACGATGGTGCGTTGCCAAAGAGATCTGTATATTGTTCAAACGTGATAATTTTGGATTTTAAAATGGATTCTTGCAGAGATGGGTTGATATCTAATGAGCTATTTTCGAGCTTTCTTAGCACAACTTTTCGAGGTGTTGCTGCCAATTGGTTGAGCTCAGTGCTCATTTCAGCTCTGTCAAAAAAATGAAACTCTTTGTGTCCGGGATTCCATAAGCCGGGATGCCTTTGGAGGCATTGCGAAAGCCATCCAGTCCCAGCTTTCTGCGCTCCAAGGCAAATAAAATCGGGACCCATGTTAGATTATGCTTTTGTTCAACTTTATCATGGCTTATTGAATATATGTATTGACCGAGAATTGGAGGAGCCAGCTCAGAGATCAATAAGTTGTTTGATTTTTACAAAATGCTCATATAATGCGTAATCTTTTGCGTAATGTTTTCTCAAGTTGCTAATTGCAAGTGGGCTTAACTTGATTTCACTTTTTATTGTACTCGATTGATGTGTTAAAGACTTGTCATTTGATAGCTTAATGTTTTCGTGAAAATCAATTCGTCTGATTAATTCCTCGAAATCATTGGTCAATGTTTTTTGTTCTAAAATATACAGCAAGTCTCTCCGACGGGAGTCAAAATAATTTTGATCGATTATCCACTTTGATAGCGAATTCTTGATATGCATTATGCCTTTCATCGCTTGTTTTGCCCTCTGTTTAGATTTTAGGTCTGTTGAGCTGAGGGCTTCACCTAAGTCGTTTGGAGATTCAAAGTATTGAAATGCTTTTTTTTCTTTGACATTCCACGGCATATTATAGCGGGGCCTTCCCTCTCTTTGTCTACTGTAAAATCCGCTTACATATCTAGATAGAGGGTCTCGTATGCAAAAGAAGAAACTATCAGATTCAGGTACCTGTGTCAAAGATGTGTTGTGGCCATGAAGTATGATAAATTCGAATTTATTATTAATATTTTTGATATCGTATGGAATGTTATCCTTGATTTTGTTTTCATTTTTGTAGATCTCTTGGTTTTTGATATTTCTCTTTAATGCTTCTTTAATTGCGCTCCCTCCAGTTTTGCCGATGTGTAGAAAATGTAATGTTTTTGGCATTTGTTTAATGGTTGATCGAGTGAGTTCTAGGCGATACTGGTGACATTAATGATTTGCTGATGCTGCGAATTATTATAACAGTCTAGGGTTTCATTGTATTTTTCGACGCTTTTGACGAAATCTTTGCTGGCTTTCCGAAACTCAGCTGTTGCTATTTCTATGTATTCTAAAATGTATTCCTTAGGACTAGCTTTAGAGGTATTTTTTCGAGGTAATTTTGAGTTTAATCCTAGTGTGTCGCCAAAGAAGTTTTCAAGTCTTGTCAAATGTTCGATTGGTACTACGTAGTCAACGTAATAAATGCCACTTTCTTGCGCGTAAAAATTTAGCGCAGAGTGTTGCATTTCTCTGCGCAAAAACTTCTGAAATCGGTATTTCTCAAGTATCTATCAGGCCTTCGAGTTTTGAGTCTTGGGCGGTTTCTATAGGTATACTAACTAATTATTTTCTCTATGGGATGTCTAGCAGTGCATATTTTTTTAAAATTGTCGACATTGCATTCTTTTTTCAAGAGCGACTCTAATTATGTGAAGTTTTTAAGCTTAATATGTTTGCCAAGTTTTGTTGAGGTGATCCTGATTTCGCAATGTTTTGCAAGGTGATTTTTGATGCTTGTTGTCGCACATTTGGGGTTAGAAAAAAGATGAATTGGTGTTTAAGAGATACAAGCATTGTTGATTTTGATTCCTGTCAGATGACGCTGTTTTCTTGTAGGGCTTTGATGACGAGCTCTACAGATTGCCCCAGCTCTTGCTTGCCTGTATCGATTTTTAATTCTGGATTCTCCGGTGCTTCGTAGGGACTGGAGATGCCTGTGAATTCCTTGATCTGGCCTGCCCGTGCCTTGGCGTAAAGGCCTTTGGGGTCGCGGGATTCGCAAACCTCGAGATCGGCGGCGCAGAACACCTCGAGGAAGTCTCCGTCGCTCACAAGCTCCCTGGCTTTGTCCCGGTCAGCACGGAAAGGGGAGACAAATGCGGTTAGAACGATCACCCCGGCATCGAGAAACAATTTGGCAACTTCGCCAATGCGGCGGATATTTTCTTCTCGGTCGGCATCGGAGAAGCCCAGGTCTTTGCAGAGGCCATGGCGAATGTTGTCGCCATCCAGCACGTAGGTGGCCAGTCCTCTTTCAAACAGGGCTGCATTGACGGCATTGGCCAGGGTGCTCTTGCCGGAGCCAGAGAGTCCGGTGAACCAAAGAATGGCGCTGCGATGTCCGCGTTGCTTTGAACGCTCGTCGCGGCCCACTGAGGCCTCATGCCAGGCGATGTTGGTGGACGCACCCTTGTTGGTGAGTTCTCCGTAGGTCTGGCTGGCGGTCATGGCTTCAGCATGAATTGACGGCCATTATCCCCTACCTTCCAGCCCGTTTCGGCCGGTATCCCTCCTTGCTGAGCAACTCGAGCGCCAGATCCACCTGATCCCCTTGCAGTTCGATCACGCCGTCCTTGGCGGTACCGCCACTGCCGATCCGTGTCTTGAGCTTCTTCAGCAGCGCCTTGAAACCCGCAGCATCCAGCTCCAGGCCCCGGATCACCGTGACGGTTTTGCCGCCTTTGCCGCCGCGGGTGGGCTGCACCCGCACCATTTGCTGCGCCTTCGCCGTGGGCTCCGCCGCAGGCCCGCTCGGTCGCTGCAAGCTTTCGGCACTGCTGAATTCCTGCCAGCCTCCCTTCGGCATCCACCCGTCGCAACCGCATTGCATTGTCGATGACCGCCCATTCAGGCGCCCCATGGCGTGACCGCCTGCTTACGCTGAGCCGACGCTCCGCCGTGGATCCGTGACCAGCACCCTGCCCAACGCCAGTACTCCGGATCCCTTCAGCCTGCAGCCAGCGGTGCGCCCCGGAGCCCATGGTCGCTTTGGACGTTTTGGCGGCCAGTATGTGCCCGAGACCCTGATGCCGGCCTTGGCGGAACTGGAGCAAGCAGCAGCCCAGGCCTGGAACGATCCCGCCTTCACCGCCGAGCTCAACCGTCTGCTGAAGAACTACGTCGGCCGGGCGACACCGTTGTATGAGGCTGAGCGTCTCACCGCCCACTACCGCCGTGCCGACGGTGGTCCCCGCATCTGGCTGAAGCGGGAAGACCTGAATCACACCGGTGCCCACAAGATCAACAACGCCCTAGGGCAGGCCCTGCTGGCCCTGCGCATGGGCAAGAAGCGGATCATTGCTGAGACCGGTGCGGGACAGCACGGCGTCGCCACGGCCACGGTCTGTGCCCGCTTTGGTCTGGAGTGCGTGATCTACATGGGCGCTGAAGACATGCGCCGTCAGGCCCTCAATGTGTTCCGTATGCGCCTGCTGGGCGCCACGGTGCAACCGGTGACGGCCGGCACCGCCACCCTCAAGGACGCCACCAGTGAAGCGATCCGCGACTGGGTGACCAACGTCGAGACCACCCACTACATCCTTGGATCCGTCGCTGGTCCGCACCCCTATCCGATGTTGGTGAGGGATTTCCATGCCGTGATCGGTGAGGAGTCCAAGCAGCAGTGTCAGGACGCCTTCGGCCGGCTGCCTGACGTGCTGATGGCCTGCGTTGGCGGTGGCTCCAATGCCATGGGCCTGTTCCACCCCTTCGTTCAGGACACCTCCGTGCGGCTGATCGGGGTTGAGGCGGCTGGCGATGGTGTGGCCAGCGGTCGCCACGCCGCAACGATCACCGAGGGGCGTGCCGGTGTGCTGCACGGCGCCATGAGCCTGCTGCTGCAGGACGGCGATGGCCAGGTGATGGAGGCCCACTCCATCAGTGCAGGTCTCGATTACCCCGGAGTGGGGCCGGAGCACAGCTACCTGCGGGAGATCGGGCGTGCTGAGTACGCCGCAGTCACCGACCAACAGGCCCTCGATGCCCTGCGCCTGGTGAGTGAACTTGAGGGCATCATTCCGGCCCTGGAAACCGCCCACGCCTTCGCCTGGCTTGAGCAGCTTTGCCCCACCTTGGCCGATGGCATGGAAGTGGTGATCAACTGCTCCGGCCGCGGCGACAAGGACGTCAACACCGTGGCGGAGAAGCTGGGGGATCAGCTCTGATGCTTGGGCTTCAGGCCAGCAGCAATTCCAGGTGGCGGGCCACCCGCTGCACGGCGGCCCGTGCCGTGGCATAGGCCATCCGCATCGGGCCCACCAGGGCCACGTGGCCCATCCCCTCGTTGCAGCGGTAGGGGGCCTGAACCACGGCGCAGGCCTCCAGGGCTGGCTGCGGATGTTCGTCGCCGATCCACACCCGTGCGGATTCACCGCGGCTGATCAAGGTGGCGGGTTGGTCATCAATCAGCTCCAGCAGCGGCCGAAGGCTGGAGGTGGTTTCAAATTCCGGTTCGCTCACCAGCCTTGAGAGGCCATGCAACACCACCTGTGTGGAGTTGGCGGGGGTTGGTTGGTCCAGGGCGTTGCGCAGCACAGCGCCGCTGCGTTGGAGCTGCCTGGGCAGTGCCTCCCAGTTCAGGTCCCCCTGCTCGAGCTGGGCTGACGCCCAGCGTTCCATTGCGGTGAGTTCGGCTTCAGCCCCGTGGGGCAGACGCAGGTTGAGGTGGCTGGCACGGCCATTGGCTTCCACCAGCATCACCAGCAGTCGATCACCACTGGGCACCAGGCGGATTGTCTCCAGTTGGCGGTTCTCCTGCTGCGGTTGGGTGATCAGGCTCATCAGGCCGGTGAAATCCGTCAGCCGCC
Source organism: Synechococcus sp. A15-44 (assembly GCF_014280115.1). Taxonomy (NCBI): domain Bacteria; kingdom Bacillati; phylum Cyanobacteriota; class Cyanophyceae; order Synechococcales; family Synechococcaceae; genus Synechococcus; species Synechococcus sp. A15-44. The sequence continues at coordinate 2,388,016 of NZ_CP047938.1, read as the reverse complement.
GGGCCAGATGCATCAGCAGGTCGTCCAAACCGGCCCAACGGAGGCTGAGGCCGGTGAGCTCCCGTTCCAGGTGTTGAACGGCGATGCCGGGTTCCGGCAGCAGCGCATTCACGTAATGCCGGTATCCCATCGGACTGGGAACGCGTCCAGCGGACGTGTGCGGTTGATGCAACAGGCCGCGGCGCTCAAGCGCCCCCATGGCGGAGCGAACGGTGGCGGAGCTGGCGGGAATGCCGAAGCGTTGCACCAGGGTGCGGCTGCCCACCGGTTCCATCGTGTCGACGTAGTGGTGCACTGTCGCCTGAAGCACCTGTTCTTGCCGAAGGGACAGGGGCTTGCTCATCAGTAGCGGGGAACGCTGGGATCCACCTGAAGGCTCCAGGCATCAATGCCTCCCTCAAGGTTCCACACCTCAAGGCCCCAGGGTTGGTCCAGCAGCCACAGCCCGAAGTGGTAGCTGCGCACGCCGGCATGGCAGACCACCACGACGGGTTGATCGGGGTTGAGGTCGGCCTGCAGTGTTCCAAGCCATGCATTGGATTGGCTCAGGGGGCGGTGCAGCACCGCCCCTGGGAAGGTAGCGATCGCAAGCTCAGCCTCCTCGCGCACATCCACCAGTTGCGGTGAAGGTCGCTCGCTTTGCAGCCATTGCTGCAGTTCAGAGGCTTGGATTGGTTGTGGTTGTTGGGATTGGCCCATGGCGCCATTCTGCGGTGATGGACAAAGATGAGGCGACCCGAGACCGCCGGCCCATGAAGGCCCGCCCCTTCCTCAGCGCTGCCGGCGCTGTGCTGTTGTCGCTGATTTTGCTGGCCGCTGGCCTGCTCTGGACCATGAACCGCCAGAGCCCCCTGCAGTTGGCGGAGCAGCCGTTGCATCTGCCTCGGGCGGCCCGGTTTGTGCCCCGGGATGCTGACCTCTCCATCCATTGGTTGGCCGATCCAGGACGGTTGCCTGCCTACGCCCAGGCCGTTGCCCCTGCCTCCCAACGCCGCGATGCCCGTGATGGCGCCCGGCAGTGGCGCGAAGGCGTCTTTGCCTTGGCGGGCCTCCAGTTCGGGCTTGAGCTGGAGCCCTGGCTTGGTGAGGAGGTCAGTCTCACCCTCACCGATGGGGATCCCAACACCGGTTGGGTGTTGGCTTTGACCAGTCGGGATGACGACGGCGCCCGGCGCTTTCTGCAACGGTTCTGGCAGACCCGCAGCCTGGCGGGCACAGACCTGCAGATCAGCAGTTACCGCGGCATCGGTGTGATCAGCGGCCAGGGGGCGTTGGTGGGGCATGACCCCCAACCCCTGGCCACGGCCTTGATTGACGACGATCTGCTGCTGGTGGCCTCAGGTCGGGGTGTGCTGGAGCAGGCCCTCGATGTCTCCCAGCTTCCGGATCAGCATCAGCTGGGGGATCAACGCCTGCAGCGTCAGGTGGCTGAGCTCGGCGAAGGCGTGGCTCTGCTCACGGCATCTCCCCATGCCCTTGAGCATTGGCTGCAGCTGCCTGAGCTGGTGGCTCAACGGGACGATCTGAGCAGACTCGTGGCATCACTGCGACCGGAGGGATCCACCCTGGCGGTGGATGGGCGCCTTGGGTTCCGGCAAGCCCTTGGTACCGACCCCTGGCCTGGGCTCACGGATCTGACGGCGTCGGCGGGCGGCCATGCCCGCTGGCTGGCTCAGCTGCAGAGTCCGGCCCGATTGTTGGATCCCAGCGAAAGCCATCCGCTGGCCCAATGGTTCGCTCCGTTGCTGAAGCAGCACCTGGCGGACCAGCCGGCGGCCGATGCTGTTGTGGGGGCTGATGCTGGCCCTCTCCTCTGGCAGGACCAACCCGAGGGCTGGCTGCTGGCCACCCGCCCGCAAAGCCCCGCCAGGGATGCGGTGGATGCACGTCTGCAGGAGCAGGGCCTGACCCGTTCTGAGCTGGAGGGCGATGGCGAGGTGTTGAGCGTGTGGACGCGGCTGGTGCGCCAGCGGGGACGCCAGCCTGGGGTGGACGCTCAATTGGCCGTGGCTCAGGTTCGCTCGTCTGCGCTGAACTGGTGGGGCGAGTCCTTGATGGCGCTGGCGCAGCGCCAGAACGGGCGTGCCCTCCAGCCCCGCTTGAACCAATGGAAGGAGCTCACAGCGTCCTCCCAGCCGGCGCAGGCCCTCCTGCTGGCGGATGAGCCGGCCCGCGCACTGTTGGGGCAATGGCGGCCCTGGGCCCTGCTGCAGGTGATGGCGGGGCGGCCGCTTCAGGATCAGGTCCGCGGCCTTGCGGTGGCCGTCGACGTTGATCGTCAGGAGCAAGGCAGTACCGAGATTCCGTTGCATGCCCGGCTCGAACTCGGCTGACCTGGTTCTGTTGCGGCATGGCATCGCTGAACCCCGCCATGCGGGCCAGGACCATCCGGATCGACCCCTGACCGCCGCTGGCCGTCAGCGAACCCAGCGGGTAATGGCGGCCCTGGTGCAACGGGGGCTGCGGTTGGATCGCTTGCTGTCCAGCCCTTATCGCCGGGCTCTGCAAACGGCGGAACTGGCGTTGGAGGCAGGGCTCGCTTCTGAGCTTGCGGTGGATGAACGGCTCCAGCCGGGAGGGGCCCTCAACATGCTTATGACCGCCTTTGATGAACGGCTTGGTTTGGTCGGTCATGAGCCGGATCTTGGCAATCTGGCCTGCGGTCTTCTGGGCTGTGACCCGGGTGCCCTGGTGCTGAAGAAAGCTGGCGTGATTCAGCTGTGTCGTTCCGCGGGCCAGTGGCAGTTGAAGGCCTTGCTTCGGCCAGCACTGTTGATTGACGATTTAGGTTGCTGTTAGAGGCAATCAGGCGGTGGCCCAGCAGCACACAGGCGACCTGCGCCATGCGCGGACCGGGATCGAACTGCGTCCAGGTTTGGATGGCGTGCCGGCCACCCAGTCGGCGATCTGCGACATCGATGGAGAGCAGGGGCTGCTCACCTATCGCGGCTATCCGATGCAAGATCTGGCGGCCAACAGCAGCTTTCTGGAAACGGCTTATCTGCTGATCTGGGGAGAGCTGCCCAGCCGCGACCAGCTGGCGGAGTTTGAGCACGCGGTGCAGATGCACCGTCGGGTCAGCTTTCGGGTGCGGGACATGATGAAGTGCTTTCCGGCCAGCGGCCACCCGATGGACGCGCTGCAGTCCAGTGCCGCTTCCCTGGGGCTGTTCTATTCGCGTCGGGCGATTGACGACCCGCAGTACATCTATGACGCGGTGGTGCGGCTGATCGCCAAGATCCCCACGATGGTGGCGGCCTTTCAGCTGATCCGCAAAGGCCAGGACCCCATTCAGCCCCGGGATGACCTGGCCTACTCCGCCAATTTCCTCTACATGCTCACCGAACGTGAGCCGGATCCCCTCGCGGCGCGGATCTTTGATCGCTGCCTGATGCTCCATGCCGAGCACAGCCTCAACGCCAGTACCTTCAGTGCTCGGGTCACCGCGAGCACCCTCACCGACCCCTACGCCGTGGTGGCTTCAGCCGTCGGCACCCTGGCGGGCCCACTCCACGGCGGCGCCAATGAAGACGTCCTCGCCATGCTCGAGCAGGTGGGCAGTCCTGAGAATGCTGGCGCTTTCCTGGATGAGGCCATCGCGGCCAAGCGCAAAATCATGGGCTTCGGCCACCGGGAATACAAGGTGAAGGATCCCCGTGCCGTGATTTTGCAGGCCCTGGTGGAGGAGATGTTCGCCAGCTTCGGCCATGACGACCTCTACGACGTGGCCCGGGCGATCGAAGCAGAAGCAGCATCCCGCCTCGGCCCCAAAGGCATCTATCCCAATGTCGATTTCTATTCGGGCCTGGTGTACCGCAAGCTCGGCATTCCCAGGGATCTGTTCACGCCGGTCTTCGCCATTGCCAGGGTTGCCGGCTGGCTGGCCCATTGGCGGGAGCAGCTCGGGGCGAACCGGATTTTCCGGCCTTCGCAGATCTACTCCGGATCCCAGCCACGCTCCTGGATGCCCATTGAGGAGCGCGTCTCGGCTCCGGCCGCCTAAGTTGCACTCACTTCCGTCGACACCATGGTGAGTCCGGGACTGGACCTGGAATTGAGCTTTAGCCAGGCCCTGCAAGGGTTTGGCTTCTCCCCGGAGGTGGCGAGGCTGCTTTGGCTGCCGCTGCCGATGTTGCTCGTTCTTGTGGCTGCAGTGGTGGGTGTGCTGGTTTCGGTGTGGCTGGAACGCAAGATTTCCGCCGCTGTCCAGCAGCGAATCGGTCCGGAGTACGCCGGTGCCCTGGGCGTGCTTCAGCCCCTGGCTGACGGCCTCAAGCTGCTCGTCAAGGAAGACATCATCCCGGCGCGGGCCGACAGCCTGCTCTTCACCCTCGGCCCGGTGCTGGTGGTGGTGCCGGTGATCATCTCCTGGCTGATCATTCCTTTCGGCCAGAACCTGCTGATCAGCAATGTGGGCGTGGGGATCTTCCTCTGGATCGCCTTCAGCAGCATCCAGCCGATCGGCTTGTTGATGAGCGGCTATGCCTCCAACAACAAGTACTCGCTGCTCGGTGGGCTGCGGGCCGCGGCTCAATCGATCAGCTATGAGATTCCCCTGGCTCTGGCGGTGCTGGCCATCGTGATGATGACCAACTCGCTGAGCACGGTCGACATCGTTGATCAGCAGACCGGTGCCGGCATCTTGAGCTGGAACATCTGGCGTCAGCCGGTGGGCTTCCTGATTTTCTGGATCTGTGCCCTGGCCGAGTGTGAGCGGCTTCCCTTCGACCTTCCCGAGGCTGAGGAGGAGCTGGTGGCCGGCTATCAGACCGAGTACGCGGGCATGAAGTTCGCCCTTTTCTATCTGGCGGGTTACATCAACCTGGTGCTCTCGGCCGTCCTGGTCAGCGTTCTGTATCTGGGTGGTTGGGGCTTCCCGATCCCTGTGGAGTGGCTGGCCGGCTGGTTGAACCAGCCCATTGATGCCCCCGTGGTGCAGGTGATCACGGGCACCGTTGGCATCGTGATGACGGTGCTCAAGGCCTATCTGCTGGTGTTTGTGGCGATCCTGCTGCGCTGGACCACCCCCCGCGTGCGCATTGACCAGCTGCTCGATCTGGGCTGGAAGTTCCTCCTGCCTCTTTCCCTGGTGAACCTTCTGGTGACAGCAGCCCTCAAGCTCGCATTCCCCGTTGCATTCGGCGGCTAGGTTTTCCTACCTACGATTTCTACGCTCCCGGCTCCGCTTCGTTCTCTCCCCTTCAGACCATGTTCGGCTTCCTCAAACAGGTCGGTGATTACACCCGGGATGCAGTCGATGCAGCCCGGAATCTGGCCCAAGGCTTTTCGGTCACCTTCGACCACATGCAGCGCCGTCCCGTCACGGTGCAGTACCCCTACGAGAAGCTCATTCCCTCCGAGCGTTATCGGGGCCGGATTCACTACGAATTCGATAAGTGCATCGCATGTGAGGTGTGCGTGCGGGTCTGCCCGATCAACCTCCCGGTGGTCGATTGGGTGATGAACAAAGCCACGAAGAAGAAAGAGCTGCGCAATTACTCCATCGACTTCGGTGTCTGCATTTTCTGTGGCAACTGCGTGGAGTACTGCCCCACCAACTGCCTCTCGATGACGGAGGAGTACGAGCTGGCGGCTTTTGATCGCCACAGCCTTAACTACGACAACGTTGCCCTCGGACGCCTTCCCACCAGCGTCACCACAGACCCCTCAGTGGTTCCTTTGCGGGAGCTCGCCTATCTGCCGGCGGGCGAGATGGATCCCCACGGTGTCGCTGCCGATCGTCCCCGGGCTGGTCAGCTGCCGTCTCAGGTGTTGGAGACCCTCACCCCTCCAGCCAAGTCTGCTGCCAAGAATGAGGGACAATCCTCCAGTGAGGCCAAGGAGGGCGACGCATGACCATCGCGACAACCACCGAGCTGATCTGTTTTCTGGTGCTGTCCGCCGTTGTGGTGATCGGCGCCCTGGGTGTGGTGCTGCTCAGCAACATCGTTTATTCCGCCTTCCTGCTGGGCGGGGTGTTCACTGCCGTTGCAGGGCTCTACCTGCTGCTGAACGCCAGTTTCGTGGCCATGGCCCAGATCCTGGTGTATGTGGGTGCGATCAACGTGTTGATCCTGTTCGCGATCATGCTCGTGAACAAGCGGGAAGACCTCAAGGCCATCGCCAACCTCACCACGCGCCGTGTGGTGTCCGCCGGCGTCTGCGCCGGTTTGCTGGCGTTGCTGGTTCGTGTTGTGGTCACCACCCCCTGGTCGCTGCCCGGTCCTGCCGCTGTGGGTGAAGAGGCCACAGCCCGCATCGGTGAACACCTGTTCACCGATTACCTCTTGCCCTTCGAGGTGGCATCCGTGCTGCTGCTGATGGCCATGATCGGCGCCATCGTCTTGGCCCGTCGTGATGTGCTGGCCACGGATGTGGTCACCGGTGAGGTGGCCGATCAAGGCCTGATTGAGAAGGCCCGTACTCCCCTGCTGATGAATCGAGCGGACTGATGAGCGATTTCCTTGCCACGCTTCCCTCCCTGCAGGCCTACCTCCTGGTGGCCGCGATGCTCTTCTGTATCGGCGTCTGGGGTTTGATCAACAGCCGCAATGCGGTGCGCGTGCTGATGAGCATTGAGCTGATGCTCAATGCCGTGAACATCAACCTGATGGCCTTCTCCTCCTTCGTGGATGGTGATCTGATTCGCGGCCAGGTCTTCGCCGTGTTCGTGATCACGGTGGCCGCTGCTGAGGCGGCTGTCGGTCTGGCGATCCTGCTGTCGCTTTATCGCAATCGCGTTACCGTCGACATGGAGCAGTTCAACCTGCTGCGCTGGTAACCCCCGCACACCTGGGTCATGCGTCTCGATCGGGTCTGGGTGATCTATCGGGCCGACAGCCAGCCTGCCCAGCGTGAAGCCCGGCAATGTGCCAAGGAGCTGAAAGCTCTCGGCTCCCATGTGGTTACCGCGATGTCTGGGCAGCGGGTGAACCCTTTCCCTGGCCTGCTGGCTGTTGAGGATTCGATGCCCGACCTGGCCTTGGTGCTGGGGGGAGATGGCACGGTGCTGGGAGCTGCCCGCCACCTGGCGGTGCATGACATCCCGATCCTCAGCATCAATGTGGGAGGCCATCTGGGTTTTCTCACCCATGACCGGCGCGTGTTGCGCGGCGATCAGATCTGGCAGCGCCTTCAGGACGATCAGTTCGCGATCGAACGGCGCATGATGCTTCAGGCGATGGTGGATCGCCGCTCTGCCGAGGACCGTGCGGCCTCTCCGGGTCCGTTGCAACAGCCGGATCTCGAAGACGATGAAGAGCATCACTGGGCCTTCAACGACTTCTACCTGCGGGCCTACCGCGATGAGATTTCGCCCACCTGCACCCTGGAGCTCGAGATTGATGGGGAAGTGATCGACCAGGTGCGTGGTGACGGCCTGATCCTCTCCACCCCGACGGGGTCCACCGGATACGCCCTGGCGGCAGGGGGACCGATCCTTCACCCCGGCATCGATGCCATCATCGTCGCCCCGATCTGCCCGATGAGCCTCTCCAGCCGAACGCTGGTGGTGCCGCCCCGGGCCAGGTTGGCGATCTGGCCCCTGGGGGCTGGGGATCACCGCATCAAGCTGTGGAAGGACGGTGTGGGCTGCACGGTGCTGGAGCCCGGGGAGTGCTGTGTTGTTCAGCAGGCTCGCCACCATGCCTTGATGGTGCTGCTCAATCAAAGCCCGTCGTATTACCGAACCCTGTCCCACAAGCTGCACTGGGCAGGAAGTCTGCATGCGGCGCAGCCCTCGCAGAATTGAGCCATGGCCCTCGAGATTGAACGGCGCTTTCTGGTGCGCTCGGACGCCTGGCGCAGCAGTGCTGGCCCCGCACAGCAGCTTCGTCAGGGCTATCTGGCCGCCAGTGCCGACGGTGTGACGGTGCGGATGCGCCTGCGCGGGTCGGATCAGGCCTGGCTCACCCTGAAGGCGGCGGCTGATGCTGTTGGTCTGGTGCGCCACGAGTTCGAATACCCGATTCCCGTGGCGGACGCCGAAGCCCTCTGGGATCTGGCGCCGCACCGCCTGGACAAAGTCCGCTACGCCCTGGATTGCCCCGGTGGTGACTGGGTTGTGGATTGTTTTCAGGGCGAGAATGCCCCCTTGGTGCTGGCGGAGGTGGAGCTGGCATCGGCCCAGGCGGATTTGCTGATTCCGCCCTGGTGTGGCGAGGAGGTCACCGGGGAATCGCGCTGGAGCAATGCGGTGCTGGCCCAGCATCCGGTTCAGTTCTGGCCCGAGGAGCAGCGTCGACGTTTTGGCTGGCCTTAAGACCGGACTGGATTTGTCTTCAGATTTCCTTTAGCTTTGAGGAGTTCTGATTGGTGGCTCCTTCCAGTGGTGGGTCTGTACGACACAACTGGAATGCTTCGTTTCGCGGGATCCAGCGTGGAGGCGTGCCTGGAATATGCCACGTTGTTTCAGATCCCTGTGGGGCCCACCTCCCTGCAAAGCCTGCCGGAGCCTGTCAGCTCCACGATCAGGTTGAGGGGGGATCGTGTTCTGGAAGGACGCAACAGTTGAAGCCGTCCCGGCAGATCTTGCCGTTGTCCATGGCCCAATTGAGCAGTGCCACCCGGTTCTTCGAACCGGTTTTGGTGAACACGTTGCTTACATGGTTGTCCACCGTTCGTTTGCTGATGGTGAGACGGTCAGCGATTTCCTGATTGGTCAGTCCTTCGGCCACGAGCTCGATGATCTCGATCTCCCTGGCAGAGAGGGAGATCTCCAGAGGATCGGTACCGTCGAGGGAGGACATGGGCGACCACCATTGGGGTCATGCTAGTCCGGACGACCGGTCTGATCCTGCATAGTGGGCCGGTGAAATGGAACGAGATTTGAGCACGGCGCTGCAGCGCGCAATTGAGGCCGGGGATCAGGTGCTCACGGCCGAGGTGATGCCTCCCCGCGGAGCCGACTCCTCCCACATGTTGGCCATGGCCGCATCGCTGCAAGGCCGTGTCCATGCGGTGAATGTGACCGATGGCAGTCGGGCCGTGATGCGGATGAGCAGCCTGGCCTCCTGCAAGTTGCTGCTTGATGCCGGTCTGGAGCCGGTCTTGCAGATGGCCTGCCGGGACCGCAATCGCATCGCCCTCCAGGCCGACCTGCTCGGGGCCCATGCCTTGGGGATCCGCAACCTGTTGTGTCTCACAGGTGATCCAGTGCGGGCGGGCGATCAGGCGGATGCTCGGCCGGTGAATGAGTTCGAGTCGGTGAAGCTTCTGCAGCAGGTGGACGCCCTCAATCGGGGTGTGGATCCCGTGCAAGGCACCCTGCCGGATGGGGCGACCACGCTGTTTGCCGGGTGTGCCGCAGACCCACAATCGAGGAGCTGGAGCGGTCTCCAGCGCCGGTTGCAGCGCAAGCAGGCGGCGGGAGCTCGCTTCGTTCAAACCCAGATGGTGATGGACCCTGAAGCGCTAGAGCGCTTCCAGCACGAACTGGCCGGTCCCCTGGGTCTGCCTGTGCTCGCTGGCGTGTTTCTGCTGAAGTCAGCCAAGAATGCCCGGTTCATTAACCGCGTTGTGCCGGGAGCCTGCATCCCCGATGCGTTGATCCATCGGCTGGAGTGCGCCGAGAATCCCGCCATGGAGGGTGTGGCCATCGCCGCTGAACAGGTGAAGCGCTATCTCGGCATCGTTCATGGCGTTCATCTGATGGCGATCAAGGCCGAGGAGCGTATCCCGTTGATCCTGGATCGCGCCGGACTCAGCTCGCTGCCTGGGTGAGGTCGGTGCCGAGCAGTTCCGCCATGGCTTTCTGCTGCGGGGAAGGCTCCACCAGGTCCTGACGACGGGCATCGGTGATCAGCCAGTCGAGTGAGGCTTCCTGCAGGTCGAAGTGATCACCGTCCTTGCCCACGCAGTAGCGGCCGAACACCAGCTTCTCGAGCAGCTGCACGCCGGGTCCGATGCGCGAGTAGTCGAAGATGATCGAGTTATCGACGGTGGCACCCTCACAGATGTGGCAGCTGGGGCCGATCATCGTGGGCCCAACGATGGTTGCGCCGTCTTCGATCTTGGTCATGCCGCCCACATAGACGGGGCCACTGACGTTGATCTTGTCCCAGTTGGCGGCCACATTCAGGCCGGTGTACACCCCGGGACGCACCTCCTTGCCGGGGATGCCCACTTGACGGACGTCACCCATCAACACGCTGCGGATGGCTTGCCAGTAGTCGGGAACCTTGCCGATATCCACCCATTCGAAATCCATCGGGATGGCATAGAACGGTGCACCGAGCTCGGCCAGTTTCGGGAACAGATCCGAGCCGATGTCGAAGGACTGACCCGAAGGGATGTGTTCGAAGATCTCCGGCTCGAAGATGTAAATGCCGGTGTTGATCGTATCGCTGAGGGCTTCGTCGACGCTGGGCTTTTCCTGGAAGCTTGAAATTCTGTCCTGATCATCGGTGACCACAACGCCATAGCTGCTCACCTGATCCTTGGGGACCCGTTTGGTGACGAGGCTGGCGATCGCACCCTTCTCTTTGTGCAGGCGTACTGCTTCGCTGAGATCAAGGTCGATCAGCGCATCGCCGCAGAGCACCACGAAGGTGTCGTCGAAGAAATGCTGGAAATCCTGGATTTTTTTGAGTCCGCCTGCAGACCCCAGGGCACTGCCGATCAGTTCGCCGTCTTCAATCCGTCCTTCAAAGCTGTAGGCAATTTCAACCCCGAAACGCTGGCCATCCCGGAAGTAATTTTCAATCTCTTCGGCTAAGTGGGAGACGTTCACCATCACTTCGGTGAAACCGTGCTCCTTGAGCAGTTCCAGCAGAAATTCCATCACCGGCTTCTGCAGGATCGGAATCATCGGCTTGGGGATCACATGAGTGATCGGTTGGACCCGCGTCCCTTTACCAGCCGCCAGAATCATCGCCTTCATTGGCGTTTGGTCCGGTCAAAACAAGGCCACGACCATAGCCCCTGTCTTAGGCCGCCACGACCGTCCGGGTCGGCGACGGATCTGGCACCTGAAGGCTGCGGATTGGCAGTTGCGTTGCAGTGCCACTCGCTGGGATGAATTTCAGCCGCAGGGGACCGTGGAGCCAACCCTCCTGCTCCAGCTCAACCTGGCCCTGGGAGGAGAGAAACAGCAGGGCCCAGAACACCCCGACCCGGTCACGGTCCAGGTCCGCGGCGGCGGCCATCTCCCACTGATCCACCAGTTGATCGAAGCCCACCCAGTCCAGGGCGGTTTCCCAACCGTTCAGAAAGACGCCCAGTGCTGCGGTTGTTTCCGGCAGCTTTTCGCGGTGGGCCAGTCCGGCCACCTGGGCGATGGCTTCATGGTTGCTGTAGCGCTTCTGCCGTTTGCGGCGGCGTGCCTCGAGCTCGTCAGATTCCAGCTGCTCGGCAATTGTTTCCAGCTGTTCGATCAGCTCCCCGAGGGTGACGGGCCGACGCAAGGGCGGGGGTGCCACGGGTCGCCGCTGCAGATGACGTTCCGGCCGTCGGGGCAGATCAAAGGCCGGATCCAGCCAGCCTTGCTCATCGAAGTCGGCATCGAAGTGATCTTCGACTTCGGGCGGCGGCGGCAACATGCTGGTTTCAAGCATTTCCGCCTTAAGACCCACCAGCACGGAGGCGGCTAGGAAGGCTTCGCTGCTGTCAGCCAGGTCCCGTTCGTAGCTGCCGCCCCTTCCGGCCAGGGCGGCTGCCACCTGCCCGGGAACTTCGATGCGTTGCCGGAGTTGATCCAGAAAGCCGTCGATGACGGCAATCACATCCACATCCCAGGGATCGAGATCGCCCCGCTCCGCTGCGTCCTGCAGCAGCCGAATCGCAAGGCGGGCTCCAGCATCAGCGCCGTCGTTGGGGGCCACCTGGAGCAAGTCAATTCACCCTTTCCCGGCAAGGTATCGGTCCTCAACCGGTGTCGCCAGTGCTGCCTCAGGCCGCGCTGCTGGCGTCGGAGACCTCTGCCTGGTCGTTGTCGTTGCTCTCGGCACTGGTCGCGCTGACGGTGGTGGCAGGCAGCAGGCCCAGCTGGGTTTCAACGGTGGAGCGGTAGCGGCTGAGGTCCGTCTCCAGTTCCTGGATCCGCACCTGCTGTGCTTCGTATTCGTTCGCTTTGCTGAACTGTTCAACGTTGTTGAGCATCCCGGTCCAGGCGGCGAAGAACCAGGCCGACACGGCTCCCAACCCCGCTGCCAGCAGCAGCAGACCCGCCAAAGGCAGGGTGTACTCCACACCGGGCAACACGTGAACCGTCGTGGGGCTGGTGTTCGCCAGGGTGAAGAACACCGTGATCAGGCCGAAGCTGAAGATCAGGCCGAAGTTGATCTGACGCATGGCAGGGGAGCGTTCCCCTGGAACTTACGGACGGTTGGCCGGGAATGAATCGGAATCGATACGTGATTTATGACGCGCCTACGGCGGGGGCTTGGATGACTGCTGGAACGGGCGCCTGACCTCGAATCAGGGGGGCCGTTGGTGAGATCACCTGTTCCATCGCACCCAGGTTTCGGTTCACTAGGGCTTCAATCGAGCTGCGGTAGCTGTCGGTCATCAGCTTGGGGTAGAGCCCGATTCCGATGATCGGCACCAGCAGGCAGCCGATGATGTACACCTCGCGCGGCTCCGCATCCACCAGGTTGGTGTGGGATACGAGCTCCTCTTTTTCCTTGCCGAAGAAGATCTCGCGAAGCATCGAGAGCAGATAGATCGGTGTGAGGATCACGCCGACGGCGGCCAGTCCGCAGATCACCACGCGGAAGGGCAGGGTGTAGGCCTCATCCGTGGCGAAACCAGCGAACACCATCAGTTCGCTCACGAACCCGCTCATGCCGGGCAGGGCCAGGGAGGCGAGGGCACACACCGTCCAGAGCGCGAACATGATGCGCATCTTCTGGCCGATGCCTCCCATCTCATCCAGCTGAAGCGTGTGGGTGCGGTCGTAGGTGGCACCCACGAGGAAGAACAAGCTGGCGCCAATCAAGCCGTGGCTGATCATCTGCAGCATGGCGCCACTGGTTCCCAGGGCACTGAAGCTGCCCACGCCGATCAGCACGAAGCCCATGTGGCTGATCGAGCTGTAGGCGATCTTTCGCTTGAGGTTGCGCTGGGCGAAGGAGGTGAGGGCGGCGTAAATGATGTTCACCACCCCCAGCACGATCAGCAGTGGGGCGAACTGAGAGTGCGCCGCTGGCAGCAGTTCACAGTTGAAGCGCAGCAGGGCATAGCCGCCCATCTTCAGCAGGATGCCGGCCAACAGCATGTGCACCGGTGCCGTTGCTTCGCCATGGGCATCCGGCAGCCAGGTGTGCAGGGGCACGATCGGCAGCTTTACGCCGAAGGCGATCAGCAGCCCGGCGTAGCAGAGCAGTTGAAAGCCCGTGCCGAAGTCTTTGGCTGCGAGAGCGGTGTACTCAAAACTGGGGGTGCCGCCGCCGAAGAAGCCCATGGCCAGGGCGGCCAACAGGATGAACAGGGAGCTGCCGGCGGTGTAGAGGATGAATTTGGTTGCGGCGTACTGGCGTTTCTTGCCGCCCCAGATGGCCAGCAGCAGATACACCGGGATCAGTTCCAGCTCCCAGGCCAGGAAGAACAGAAGCATGTCCTGCACGGCGAAGACGGCGATCTGGCCGCCGTCCATGGCCAGCAGCAGGAAATAAAACAGCCGCGGTTTGAAACTCACCGGCCATGCCGCCAGGCAGGCCAGGCTGGTGATGAAGCTGGTGAGCAGGATCAACGGCATTGAGAGCCCGTCGGCTCCCACCGCCCAGGTGAGGCCAAGATCCGGCAGCCAGCTCACCCGTTCGGACAGCTGCAGACCACTGAGGCTGGGGTCATAGCCGGTGAGGTAGGCCGCGACGGTGATCAGGAAGGTGATCAGCGTCACGATCAGGGCGTACCAGCGCACCTGTTTGCCCTCGCCTTTGTCTGGAACCAGCGGCACCAGCAGGGCACCCACAATCGGCACCAGGATCGACAGGCTCAGCCATGGAACTGTGGCCTGCACCGGATCGCTGAGTCCGGCGACTGCGAATTCGAACACGCTGATCCGATCCTCACTGGATGGATCGTAGAAATCATGGCCGCTGTGTCATCACCTCGATAGGCGATGACACACATGGGCGATGGGCCTATGCGATTGGTCCGCCGATCACGCCGAATAGCAGCACCAGGCCGATCACGCCGGCAAACACAATCAGGGCATAGAACTGGGCCCGTCCGGTCTCGAGATATTTGAGACCTTCGCCGCTGCCCAGGGTGAGCAGTCCGGTGAGGTTGACCACGCCATCCACCACTTTGGCGTCCACCTCGAGCACCTCCCGTGCCAGTTTGCGGCTGCCGCGAACGAACAGCTTTTCGTTCAACACATCGAGATACCACTTGTTGGCGAGGAAGGCATTGACCGCCGGGAAGCGGCCGGCCACCAGCTGCCCCAGATCAATCCGACGCAGGGCATAGGCCAGAACAGCCAGGCTGATGCCGGCAACGGAGATGGCCACGGAGGCGCCCGCCAGGGGGAGAAACTCGCCCCAGCTGAACTGTTCGGCCATCTCGAGGGCTTCTTCCGGATTGAGAAGGCCCGCAAAACGGCTGTTCCAGGGCGTTCCCAGCAGACCGATCAGCACCGATGGCACCGCCAGCACCGCCAAGGGGGCCGCCATCGGCCAGGCCGATTCGTGCACGCTGCCGCCATGGGCGTGGTGCTCGGAAGGATCCTTGCCAGCGGCGGTCAGCAGCTGGGCCTGCATGGCGGTGTCATTGCCACGGAATTCCCCTTCAAAGGTGAGGAAGTAGAGCCGGAACATGTAGAAGGCCGTCATCCCCGCCGTCAGGAAGCCCACCACCCAGAGCAGTGGGTAGCTGTTGAAGGCCTGGCCAAGAATTTCGTCCTTGCTCCAGAAGCCGGCCAGGGGCGGAATGCCACTGATGGCGATGCAGCCGATGAAGAAGGTGATCGAGGTGACGGGCATCTTTTTGCGCAGGCCGCCCATCAGGCGCATGTCCTGGGCAAGCACGGGCTCGTGACCCACTACCTCTTCCATGGCATGGATGACGGAGCCCGATCCCAGGAACAGCATGGCCTTGAAGAAGGCATGGGTCACCAGGTGGAAGATGCCGGCAACCGGGGCACCGCAACCCATCGCCAGCATCATGTAGCCGAGCTGGGAGACGGTGCTGTAGGCCAGACCCTTCTTGAGGTCCATCTGGGTGAGGGCAATGGAAGCCCCCAGGAAGCAGGTGATCGTGCCAACGACGGCGATCACGGTTTGAACGATGGGGAACTGGGCGTAGAGGGGATCAAGGCGGGCCACCAGGAACACCCCTGCGGCCACCATCGTTGCGGCGTGAATCAGCGCTGAAATCGGCGTCGGGCCCTCCATGGCATCGGGCAGCCAAACGTGGAGAGGGAACTGGGCCGACTTGGCCATCGGACCCATGAACACCAGCAGGCAGAGCAGCAGCGCTGCCCATGGGGCCACCGTTCCGGCGGCCAGGCCGTTCTGCAGACCATCGGCGATTCCCTGGAAATCGAAGCTTCCGGTGGCCCAGAACAGGCCAAGGATGCCCAGCAGCAGGCCGAAGTCACCAACCCGGTTCACCACAAAAGCCTTCTGAGCGGCGTGGGCGGCACCGTCGCGGTCGTACCAGAAGCCCACCAGCAGGTAGGAACACATGCCCACCAGCTCCCAGAAGACGTAGATCTCCAGAAGATTGGGGCTGATGATCAGACCCAGCATGGAGCTGCTGAACAGCGCCAGGTACGTGAAAAAGCGCACATAGCCCTTGTCATGGGCCATGTAGCCGTGGGAATACACCAGCACCAGCAGGGCGATGGTGGTGACCAGCGCCAGCATCACCGCCCCGAGTGGATCCACCACGTAGCCCATCGGCAGAACGAAGTTGCCTGCGCTGGCCCATACGAACAGATGCTCAACGGGCGGGGCGCCATTGAGCTGGTTGAACAGGATGCTGTAGCTGAGGGCCGCAGCTGCGCCAACGCAGGAGATCAACAGCAGCGCAACGGGTTTGCGCAACCGATTGATCGTGCGGTTGAAGCTGATCAATCCCAACCCGGTCAGCACTGCGCCGAACAGGGGCAGAACCGGAATGAGCCAGGCGAGTTCCTCGGCCGAGGGCATCCGCAAAAAGGAGGTTGAAGCGAGTGTAGGCAGCTCAGCCCAGCAGGTTCTGGAGTGCTGAATTGCGCATCAACTCGGCAGCCGTCGGAATGAAGCGATGGGCCCACCAGAACACGCCGACGGCGATGGCGATGCCCAGTTGTGCCGGTCGAACGAATTCCTGCCACTGCAACTGCTGGCGTCCATCCAGCACCGCTGCGAAAGGCACGATTGAGGTGCTGGCCTTGAGCTCGTCAAAGGCTTCGCCGAAGCGGGCCTTCAGGCGCCGGTCGCCATGCCAGACGGCGAAGAGGTGATGGCCGATCAGGCCCACGCAGGTCACCAGCATGAAGCTGCTGCCGATCCAGAGGGCATGGGTGAGGCACCAGAGGATTTGCCCGATGGCCTGGGGATGGCGGCTGATACGGATGATCCCCGTGGCGTAAAGACGCACCTGCGGTTTCAGCACCGCCGGGATCTCCAGCAGGTTGTAGGTGGCTGGATAGAGGAAGAGAAAACTGATGGCGGTTCCGATCCACACGAGCGGAATCACCCCAGGCACGCCCTGGAGATTCCACAGCCGCATCCCGTCGTAGCGATGGGCCAGGAACCATCCGATCACCACCACGGCCGAGGGAATGCTGGCTGCCGCGAAGATCAGGCGCCAGGCCCGTGCTCCGATCACGGCCTCAGCCCGGCTGCGCAGGGCAGCACCACCGCTGTGAATTACGGCAAACAGGATCAGCAGCACCAGCATCACGACGCTGCTGTGGTGGGTGGAGGCCATGGCGGCTGCGTTGGAAGGGCGTGATTCTGGCTGTCGGACGTGGCGGTCCTAAATTTCTGGTGTTCCTCCGGGTGTTCCGCGGTGGCAGATCTGCCGTTCACCCTCGACCAGCTGCGGATCCTTCGCGCGATTGTCAGTGAGGGCAGCTTCAAGAAAGCCGCCGACAGTCTTTACGTCACCCAGCCCGCCGTCAGCCTTCAGATCCAGAACCTGGAGAAGCAGTTGGAGGTTTCGCTGTTTGATCGCGGCGGGCGCAAGGCGCAGCTCACTGAGGCCGGTCATCTGCTGCTGAGTTACTGCGACCGGATCCTCAGCCAGTGCCATGAAGCCTGTCGGGCCCTGGATGATCTCCACAACCTCAAAGGTGGATCCCTGATCGTGGGGGCAAGCCAGACCACCGGCACCTATTTGATGCCCCGGATGATCGGTCTGTTCCGCCAGAAATATCCGGACGTTTCCGTGCAGCTCCAGGTCCACAGCACCAGACGCACGGGCTGGAGTGTGGCCAACGGTCAGATCGACCTGGCGATCATCGGTGGTGAATTGCCGGCGGAACTCAATGAACTGCTGCAGGTGGTGCCCTACGCCAGTGATGAGCTGGCGCTGGTGCTGCCGGTGAAGCACCCCTTGGCCCGACTGGCTGAACTCACCAAGGAAGACCTGTATCGCCTGGGCTTCGTCTGCCTCGATGCGCAATCCACCACCCGGAAGATGGTCGACCAGCTTCTGGCGCGCTCCGGCCTGGATGTGCAGCGCCTGCGCATCGACATGGAGCTGAATTCGCTGGAAGCCATCAAGAATGCCGTTCAGGCGGGCCTGGGAGCCGCCTTTGTTCCCGTGGTGTCGATCGAGCGGGAGTTATCGGCGGGAACGATTCACCGGCCCCAGGTGGCTGATCTGCAGGTGAGACGCCAGCTCAAGTTGATCACCCATCCCGCCCGCTACTGCTCACGCGCCTCGGTGGCCTTCCGCAATGACGTTCTGCCCGTCTTTGCCAGCGCTGACAGCCCGATTCGTCAGGCAGCGAAGGTCGTGCCTGAAGCGATCGGGGAGCAACTGGTTCAGAACTGATCGGCCTCGGGTGTCACGCCCACCGTGTCGTCGGCGACGCCTCGGGTGAGGAATTTGTTCTCACTGATATCGGTTTGGTAGACGCAGCGCACCACGGGCTTGTCCCGAACGGAGCCGATGTAGGCAAAAGTGTTCATCCGCTGTTTGCACTCACGCTCCTGCTCGGCGGTGATGGCCCCCTCCTTGCGCAGCACAGACCAGTTCTCCCGACGGATCACACAACCCGGTTGCAGGGTTGGCTGGGTCACAAAGCTGCTGGAGGGGTTGAGCGTCGTGTACATCTCGATGTCCATGACGAAGGCGCTCGCCCCCCACTGGCGGCAGAACTCCGGGTCGGGAACGGCCATGTCCAGTTGCTGGGAGCTGGCGATGTTTCCCTGGTCTCCCGTGGTGGTGCTGGTGACAGCGCTGCCGATACCGATTCCCACCACGAGAACTCCTGCCAAGACGGCCACGGTGAGGGTGCTGAATTGAAAGCCGCCCTGGCCGCCTCCACCACCTGGTGGCGGGCCGGGAGGACGGCCGTATCCGCCTCGGGGTGGAGCGTCATAGAGGTCCCGCTCACCGCGGTCGTAGCGGCCATCACGCGGTCGGCGGCCGCCGCGGTCGTAGCGCGAGCCGGTCACAACAGTTCTGGAGTGCGGGGCAGGCCCATGGAGAAGTTCTGCACGCGGCCATCCGGGTTGTAGCTGAGTTCTCCGGCCTGGAGCAGTTGCCGGATGAATCCCTCCAGGTCTGTACCGATGCGGCGCAGGGTGTAGTCACTCAGTTCGCCACCGGCTGCGGCATCCACCAGTTCCTCGAAGCGTCCCTGCACCTTGGCGAGGCTGGCGGCATCCCAGAGAAATTCGTTGTCGGGATCCAGATCCAAGGTCAGTTGGTCATCCGAAGGAACCAGATCCTCCTCTTGAAGTGCTGCTGTGAACAGGCGCACGTGGCGGGTGGTGCACTTGAGAAGGGTGTCAGCCAAGACGCGCCCACGGGAAAGCTGACACGACTTTAAGAAGCGAACGGGGGTCAAGCCCTTTTAAGGTTGGTTTCACTTTTGAGACGGCCGCATGCGCGTCGCTATTGCCGGAGCTGGTCTTGCTGGACTCTCCTGTGCCAAATACCTGGCGGATGCCGGCCACACCCCCATCGTTGTGGAAGCAAGGGATGTTCTCGGCGGCAAGGTGGCGGCCTGGAAAGACGAGGACGGCGACTGGTATGAGACCGGCCTGCACATTTTCTTCGGGGCCTACCCGAACATGCTGCAGCTATTTAAAGAGCTGAACATCGAAGACAGGCTGCAGTGGAAGAGCCATTCGATGATCTTCAACCAGCAGGACGAACCAGGCACCTACAGCCGCTTTGATTTCCCCGACCTGCCGGCACCCGTGAACGGTGTGGCGGCGATTCTGGGCAACAACGACATGCTCACCTGGCCGGAAAAGATCAGCTTCGGCCTGGGACTGCTCCCCGCCATGCTCCGGGGTCAGGGGTACGTCGAGGAGTGCGACAAATACTCCTGGACCGAGTGGCTGCGGGTCCACAACATTCCCGAACGGGTGAACGATGAAGTGTTCTTGGCGATGAGCAAGGCGCTGAATTTCATCGATCCCGATGAGATCTCCGCCACCGTGGTGCTCACGGCCCTGAACCGCTTCCTGCAGGAGAAGAACGGCTCCAAGATGGCGTTCCTGGATGGTGCACCGCCGGAGCGCCTCTGCCAGCCGGTGGTTGAGCACATCGAATCACTGGGAGGTGAAGTGCACCTCGACAGCCCCCTGCGTGAGATCAAGCTCAATGCCGATGGTTCGGTGGCGGCCTTCCACATCGGTGGCGTGAAGGGCAAGGAGAGCTTCGATCTCACCGCTGATGCCTACGTCAGTGCCTTGCCGGTGGATCCCTTCAAGCTGCTGCTGCCCGAGCCCTGGAAGCAGATGGAGGTGTTCCAGAAGTTGGATGGCCTCCGGGGTGTCCCTGTGATCAACCTGCACCTTTGGTTCGATCGCAAGCTCACCGATATCGACCATCTGCTGTTCAGCCGCTCCCCCCTGCTCAGCGTGTATGCCGATATGAGCATCACCTGCAAGGAGTACGAAGACCCCGACAAGTCGATGCTTGAGCTGGTTTTTGCTCCTGCCAAAGACTGGATCGGCCGCCCCGATGAGGAGATCATTGAGGCCACCATGGGCGAGCTCAAGAAGCTGTTCCCGTTGCACTTCAGTGGCGACAACCCCGCCACCCTGCGCAAATACAAGGTCGTGAAGACGCCCTTGTCCGTCTACAAGACGACGCCCGGCTGCCAGGAGCTGCGTCCGGATCAAACCACCCCGATCAAGAACTTCTTCCTCGCGGGCGACTACACGATGCAGCGCTATCTCGCCTCGATGGAGGGTGCTGTTCTTAGTGGCAAGCTCTGCGCCGGTGCGGTGGACCGCAAGACAGGTCAGCTGGCATCATCGACCTCTTCCAGTGAGCCTGTGACGGCCTGAGCCATGCCCCTCGCCTCCCCGGATCTCGACGCAGCCTTTGAGGCTTGCCGTCGGGAGACCGCCGAGTGGGCCAAGACGTTCTATATCGGCACTTTGCTTCTCCCTCCGGAGAAGCGGCGTGCCATCTGGGCGATCTATGTGTGGTGCCGGCGCACGGATGAGTTGATGGACAGCCCGGAGGCTCAGGCGCGTCCGGTGGAGGAGCTTGCAGAGCGGCTCGACCGTTGGGAGGAAAAGACCCGTGCTCTCTTTGATGGTCGGGTGGAGGACGACCTGGATGCGGTGATGGTCGACACCCTGGAGCGCTTCCCCCAGGGCATTCAGCCTTACCTCGACATGATCGAGGGCCAGCGGATGGACCTCACCTGGACCCGCTACCCCCGCTTTGAAGACCTCAAGCTCTACTGCTATCGCGTGGCAGGCACCGTTGGCCTGATGACCCAGGGGGTGATGGGCGTCGACCAGGCCTACACCTCAGCCCCCTGGAGCGACTGTCCGGACACGTCCGATGCCGCCGTCGCCCTTGGGATCGCAAACCAACTCACCAACATCCTTCGGGATGTGGGGGAAGACCGGGGCCGTGGCCGTATCTATCTGCCCCAGGAAGATCTCGAGCGGTTCGGTTATTCCGAGGAGGAGTTGATGGCCGGAACCCTTAATAACGCCTGGCGTGCGCTGATGCGCTTCCAGCTGGAGCGGGCTCGCGATTGGTTTGCTCGCTCCGAAGCCGGGGTCCGTTGGCTGTCCGCCGATGCGCGCTGGCCGGTGTGGACGTCGTTGCGGTTGTACCGCGGCATCCTGGATGAAATTGAACGGGTCGATTACGACGTGTTCAATCACCGTGCCTATGTGGCCAAGGTGAACAAGCTGCTTGATCTGCCCCGTTCATTCCTGTTGGCTCAGTCACGTTAAAAATCCCTGCCGGTATGACCGGCAGGGGTGAAGTTGAACTTCTTTATCCCTCGATCAGATCATCGACGGATCAAACCGCCGTCTTCTGGTTGGCCAGCAGATCCTTGAGTTTGGACAGTTCGCCGGCCCAGCGGGGGTCAGGAGCGCCTTCGCTCTTCGCATCGCTGTGGACCACCTTGTTCACAGCCTTGCGGGCCACTTGAGGCTGGCCGGCTGCATTGGGGGCTCCACGACGGTTGCCGCCAGCATTGTTGTCGCGACGCTCGGAGCGCTCGACCCGCAGGGCACTGCCACCGAACTCCTTGCCGTTGAGAGCTTCGATCACGGCGTCGGCCAGTTTCGGATCGTCCACGTTGGCGAAGCCGAAACCGCGGCATGCACCGGTTTCGCGGTCGAGAACCGACTTGAACCGAATCCCTTCTCCCACCGACTTGAGCAGAGCCACCAGCTCCTGTTCTTCAAAGGTCTGCGGCAGGTTGCCGATGTACAGGCGGATGCTCATGAAGGAAAGGAAATGCGATCTGTCGGTGTCTGACCGTCATCATTGACACCAAGAAAGTTAATCACAGAGCCTCGCTTTACGGGTCAAGAAATGTTGGGCCTCCTTCAGTGCCTCGCTTGGGGTCTGGATGCGTCCAAAGGCATGTTCAAGCTTCAGATGATGCAGCAGGCGTCCGAGACGGGGGCCGGGTTCGATCTCCAGGGCCGTGAGCAGGCCATTGCCGTCGACCGGGGTTCTGGGGTGGAACAGAGGGTCCTCGGCGTTGCGCCACCGACGCAGCCAGATTTCTTTTTCGGGCATGGGCAGTTGCAGGGCCAGGGCGGGGAGATCCCCCTCCAGCTCCTCGTGCAATTGCAGTCGATCGCTCTCGGGTAGCGCGTCCGGTGCCTGGCCGGTGCGGTGCTGCCAGCTCCGCAGCCGTTTGCAGCGCTGGCGCAGGGCGCGACTGGCGCGGAGTTGGCTGAGCCCCTCATCGCTCACCAGGGCCGTCAGTCGAGCCAAGGGCACTCCTGCTGCGGCTTCCTCGCTGGTCAGGCCATCGATGTTGCCGGGCGTGGGAGGTTGGCCTCCGGCCGCCCAGGGATGCAGCAACGGCAGGCTTGTGAGGGCTGCCATCGCGGCGTCAGCGTGTTCGCCCCGCACCAGGCGCTGCAGCTCCGCCAGGATCCGCTCCGGTGCCGCTTCCGGAAGCCGTGCAGCGTGGCGCTCAATCCAAGCCATGGTCTGGTTGGAGATGGTGAGAGGGATTTCCGCCATCAGCCGCAATCCCCTCAGCAACCGCAGAGGGTCGTCGATGAGGTTGGCTTCCGAGACGGCGGTCAGGCAGCCCTGCTGGAGGTCGCTCAGTCCCCCTGTGGGGTCCCACAGCTCTCCCCAGGGCTGGAGCGACACGGCGATGGCATTGAGCCGGTAGTCGCGCCGCCAGAGGTCGTCTTCGATGCGGTCTCCGTCCTGTCGGGCGATGTCGACCGTCCAGCCCCCAAGCACCAGCCGAGCAATGCTCCGTTCCGCGTCCAGCACCACACACGTGCCATGGAGCTCCTGGGCCAGGGCCTTGGTCAGAGCGATGGCATCCGATGGGACCACCAGGTCAAGATCCGGCTGTTCCTGGAGACGGTCCAGCAAGCCATCCCGCACGGCGCCGCCCACCAGCGCCGTGCCCTCCGGAAGCCGTGCCAGGGGGAGAGGCCACTGGTCTGGCGCCAGTCGCTCTCGCAGCTGGTCAAGCAATGCGTTGCCGGAGCCTTGGGCCATCAGAATGGGGGGAGTGAACGGCCTTGGGAGGCATGTGCATCTGCGTGGATTGCAGCTGGGTCGACCGTTGTCAGGCCTATCACGCAGTTGAGCGTCAGCATGGTGTTCCGCATCTAGCCCAGGCCCCGGATTTTGAGCCAGACGCGCCCCGTATCCACGTGTCGGTGATGGATCTCCCCGATGGCCAGGCCGGGATTGAGTGGGATGTGCGCTCCTGCTCCAGCTTCAAGGCGGATCCAGGCCGGTGGCAGCGTTGCCGTCCTGGACAGGAGCTGCCCCGATGACGGCTCCGCCGCTGCTGCTCGCCCTGCACAGCTGTTCCGACTGCTTCGGCATGGCGCTGCTGGATCACCAGCAGCCTGGGCCAGAGCCCTTGGTGCAGGTCCATCCGGATGGCCGGGGCCTCTCCAACAGCTTGATTTCGCGGGTTCAGGGGCTCCTCCCGCCGGAGCGTTGGCCCCAGTTGCAGGGCCTTGCCGTCGCGACGGGACCCGGCGGCTTCACCGGCACCCGCCTCACGGTGGTGATGGCTCGCACCCTGGCGCAACAGCTGGATTGCCCCCTGCTTGGGGTGAGCAGCTATGCCCTGATGGCCCCACGCCTGGAGCGGCAACTGCCCCAAGCCATGCAGGGGGAACCGTTCTGGATCACCCAGGAGTTGCCCCGGCGCGGGGTGGTGGGTGGTCAGTACCAGATCACGACCGGGCAGGTGCACGAACTCAGCCTGCCGACCTTGCTGCCTCAGGGGGCATCGCCCCAGCCTGCTGTTGAGGTGCAGCTGGACGTGGAAGCGGATGTGGCGCGGCTCCTGCAGCTGTTGCAGCGCAGCCATGCTGCCTGCGCAGCGATGCCCTGGGCTGAGGTGCTGCCGATCTACCCCACCTCACCTGTTGGACAGGTCTGATGGCGGGCGTGCGTACAGGGCTACTGCTGGGAGCTGGTTTGATGGCCTGGCTGTTGGGGCCCGGCCCGCTGTCGCCCTATCGGCGGGCTCTGTTGGTTCGCAGCCCCCCCCAGCTGGTGCTGGTGCTCGGGGGAGATGTGGACCGGGAACGAATGGGTGCCCGGTTGGCACGTCAGCTCGACCTACCCCTGCTGGTGAGCGGGGGCAGCAACCGTGAGTACGCCGAATGGATGCTCAGTGAGGAGCGTTTCAATCCCGCCCGCGTCACCCTGGATTACCGGGCCCGTGACACCCTCAGCAATTTCACGTCTGTGGTGGATGAGCTGCAGGCGGATGGTGTCCGCCATGTTCTGCTCGTGACCAGCGAAGACCACCTGCCCCGCTCCATGGCGGTGGGCCAGGTGGTGGCCGGCAGCCGCGGAATTCAGCTCACCGGCGTTCCCGTCGCCTGCCGCGAGGACTGCACCCAGGAGGGACGCCTCAAGCAATGGAGTGATTGGCTTCGTGCGGTGGCGTGGGTGATGACCGGTCGCGACCTCAGGGATGCTGCGGACCCTGATCCAGCAGAGCGTTGATGCGTTCCTGT
This sequence comes from Synechococcus sp. A15-44, assembly GCF_014280115.1. Taxonomy (NCBI): domain Bacteria; kingdom Bacillati; phylum Cyanobacteriota; class Cyanophyceae; order Synechococcales; family Synechococcaceae; genus Synechococcus; species Synechococcus sp. A15-44. The sequence continues at coordinate 2,363,453 of NZ_CP047938.1, read as the reverse complement.
AGCAGAGCAGTGGTGGCATCCAGATCAGGCCTGCGGCGACTGGCCGGGGCTGGGATGGGGTCGCCGATGCGAAGCTGAATCGGCACCAGGCGCGGCCAGCTGCGCCCGCTGCCCAAGGCGCGGTGGCTGTTGCAGATGGCCACCGGCAGCAGCGGGGCTCCCGTGCGAGCCGCGAGCAGGGCCGCTCCGGGGAGTGGGTTGTTGATCCGGCCGTCGTTCTGTCGGGTGCCGTCCAGAAACACCCCCGTTGCCCAGCCTTCTTCGAGTCGAGCCGTTGCGGTGCGGATCGCTTCGCGATCGCTGGCACCCCGCCGCACGGGGTAAGCACCACAGGCCCGGATCAAACGCCCCAGCAGCGGGATGCTGAACAGTTCCGCCTTGGCCATGAAGGCCACGGGGCGCCCCAGGGCATGGCCCAGCAAGGGCGGGTCCAGGTGCGAACCATGGTTGGCCACCACCACAAGGGGCCCTTGCATGGGCACTCGGTTGTTGCCGGAGGTCGATCCGCGGAACAGCAAGCGGAAGACCGGGAACACCAGAAGGCTGCTGACCAGCCGGTAGGTGAGGCTGGGCTTGGGGGTGCGGACGAGGCTGGACTGACTCACTGTCCGAGGTCTCCAGCCCCGGAGATCTGGGCGGTGGTGACACCGCTCATGTTGCGTTTGGCCAGGCCACCGAGCACGTTGCCCGGACCGATTTCCACCAGGGTGTCCACCCCGCTGTCGGTCATGGCCGCCATGGTTTCGCGCCAGCGCACGCCGGTGGTCATCTGCTGCTTCAGGCGCAGTTTGAGCTCCTCCGCGCTGGTGCTGGCGCTGGCGGCGCTGTTGCTGAGCACCGGAACGCGGGCATCCAGGAAGGGCACGTTGTCCAGCGCGGCGGCGAAGCGCTCAGCCGCCTCCGCCATGAACGGGGAGTGGAAGGCTCCGGAGACGGCCAGAGGGATGGCGCGCTTGCATTTCAGGGCTCCACTCACGCGTTCCACGGCCTCTGGAGAGCCAGAGATCACCACCTGGGCATCGCTGTTGTCGTTGGCGATGCTGACGCCGTCCGTGGCGGCCACCAGGTCGTCCAGTTGAGCGCGATCGAAGCCGATCACGGCAGTCATTGCGCCGCCCCCGGCGTTTGCCATCAGTTCTGAGCGGGTTTTCATCAACTGCAGACCGATCTCCAGCCCAAACACCCCTGCGCTGTACAGAGCAACCAGCTCGCCCAGGCTGTGGCCGGCCACCAGCGCAGGCTCGCGGCCCTGCTGCTGAAGGTTGTCGGCCAGCACCGATTCGATCACGAACAGGGCGGGCTGGGTGTTGCGGGTGTCGTTGAGGTCATCCGGCCCATCACCTCCGCCGCTTTCCCCCTGGCAGATCGCCAGCAGGTCGCGCCCGAGCAGCTCGGAGGCCATGGCGAAACGCTCTCGGCTGCCTTCGACGCTGAGCAGCGCTTCTGCCATGCCCACCTTTTGAGAGCCCTGACCGGGAAAGACCCAGGCGATCGCCATTGCTGTGTTCTGCAGACCGTGCCGGAGATTAGGCGGGCCCGCTCCAGCGGAAGAGGGCTGCACCCCAGCTCAATCCTGCACCGAATCCACTGCTGGCGATGCGGTGGCCGGGTTGGATGCGTCCATCGCGCACGGCTTCATCCAGCATCAGGGGGATGGTGGCTGCCGATGTGTTTCCGTAGTGGGCCAGGTTGCTGAGCACCTTCTCGGAGGGCACCGAGAAGCGATCCCCCACCGCATCGAGGATGCGTTGGTTGGCCTGATGCAGCAGCAGCCAGTCGAGTGCATCTGCATTGATGCCCCCCTGGGCAAGCAGTTTCTCGAGAATGGCCGGCACTTCGCGCACTGCGAATTTGTAAACCTCCTGCCCGTTCATCTGAATCGGCTCGAAGCCGCCGCACTGATGGCTGGCATCTCCCACAAGGGGCTGGCGTTGGTTCACCTGGGGCAGCTGCAGCACCCCGCCGCGGCTGCCATCGGAGCGCAGCAGGAAGCCTTCGAGATGGTCCTGGCCATTCTCTGAAGCCTCCAGCACCACGGCGCCGGCCGCATCACCGAACAAAACACAGGAGCGTCGATCGTCCCAGTTCACCCAGCGACTCAGTTGATCGGCCCCCACCACGAGGACCCGGCGCATCGCCCCACTGCGCAGGTACTGGGCAGCGGTGACAACGGCGAACAGAAATCCACTGCAGGCAGCGGTGAGATCAAAGGCCACGGCATTGGTGGCACCGAGACGAGCCTGCAGGCGTGGCGCCGAACCGAACAGGTCGTCTGGGGTGGAGGTGGCCAACAGGATCAGATCCAGGCTGTCGGCAGACCAACCGGCCATGTCCAGTGCCCGTTCAGCCGCTAGTCCGCTGAGTTCGGCGAGGGATTCATCGCTGTTGACCACCCGTCGCGCGGCAATCCCGGTGCGCGTCCGAATCCATTCGTCGCTGGTTTCCACCCTCTCGCCGAGCTCGGCGTTGCTGATCGAACGGCTGGGCGTCGCGCTGCCAGACCCTCGGAACAACACCCCCCTGGTTGTGCTGAGCGGCTCGACCAAGACGGAGGTTGATTGACGTCGCGTCAGTCAATCACAACCCTGTTGCAGCGTGGCGAGATCGTCCATCACCCCATGGCTTGCTGCGGAGTGGGCAATGCGCAGGGCGCTGACCACCGAGAGGGCCTTGCTGCTGCCGTGGCCGATCACGGAAATGCCGTTCACGCCCAGAAGCAGGGCACCACCGTGTTCGGCATGGTCGAGCCGCTTTTTGATGCGTTTCAGGTTGCTGCGCAGAAACGCGGATCCCACCTTGCCTCGACGTCCCCGGGGCAATTCCGCCCGCAGCACCCCCAGCAGAACACTGCCCACGGACTCCAGGAATTTCAGCAGCACATTCCCGGTGAATCCATCACAGACCACCACATCGAAGTCGCCCGAAAGCACATCCCGGCCTTCGCAGTTGCCGGCGAAGTGGAGCCTGGATTCGTCCCGCAGCAATTCGTGGGTCTTCAAGGAGAGATCGTTCCCTTTGCACTCCTCCTCGCCAATGTTCAGCAGGCCGATGCGTGGCCGTTTCACCTGCAGCACATCCCGGCTGTAGATGTTCCCCAGCAGGGCGAACTGGTGCAAGTAGGTGGGCTTGCAGTCCATGTTGGCGCCCACATCGAGCACCAACACCGGCTTGCCTGGATCCTTGGTGGGGAACAGGGCGCCGATGGCGGGGCGGTCGATGCCCTTGAGCCGTCCCAGCCGAAAAATCGCCGAGGCCATCACCGCCCCGGAATTGCCGGCGGAGTACACCGCCTCGGCCTCGCCTTTCTTCACGAGGTCCATGGCCACATTGATGCTGGCGTCCCGTTTGCGCCGCACCGCCGTGGCTTCGTCATCCATGCCGATGGAGGGCCCACTGGCCACCAGGTCCAGATGTCCTGCCGCACGCGCAATTTCCAAGGCTTCGCGTAGCCCGAGGCTGGTGGCGGCAGCCATCACCCGGTCGATCTCCCCCACGAAGCGGATCTTCAGCGGCAGCCGGTCAATGGCGTCCAGGCATCCCTCCAGGATCGGCCCCGGCGCATGGTCACCGCCCATGCCATCCACGGCCACCCAGAGCCGCTCTGCATCGTCGATCTCATCGGCATCGGTGCCCCCCTGCAGCCAGCGCAGGGGATCAAACCCCAGCGGTTGGAGCACGCTGCTGGCCACCGTGCCTGCTCCGGAGACAACGGTTTCGGCCACGTTGCCGGCCATCGAACCCGCGGCCGTTGCTGAGCTGGCAGCGCCATCAACGATGGTTGTGACGGCGGCATTGCGCCGATACCAAATCACCAGGCGACGGATCGCCCGAGGACGGTTTGTTTTATGCCGCGGCTGAGGGGCCGGGGTGGGATCAGGGTCCTTCGGAGGCAACGGAATCGACGATGCGCTGGAACAGGTAGCCGGTGCCCCGAGCTGTGAGGATCAACTCGGGATTGGCAGGATCATCCTCCAATTTGGAGCGCAGACGGGAGATATGAACATCCACCACCCGGGTGTCCACATGGCGCTCCGGGGTGTAGCCCCACACCTCTTTGAGGATTTCGCCGCGGTTGAACGGCTCGCCGGAACGGCTCACCAGCAGTTCCAACAGGCTGAATTCCATCCCCGTTAGGCGGATGCGTTCATCGCCGCGGAACACCTGGCGTTTGTTGGTGTCGATGCGCAGGTCGCTGACCTGGATGACGCCGGAGTTGGGAATGCCCGCCACCTGCTCCTTCTCGACCCGGCGCAGCACGCAGCGGATGCGGGCTTCCAGCTCCTTCGGGCTGAAGGGCTTCACCACATAGTCATCGGCACCGAGCTCAAGCCCGGTGATGCGGTCAGCCACGTCGCCGAGGGCCGTCAGCATCACGATGGGAACGTCGGATTCCTTGCGCAGCTCCTGGCAGACGCCATAGCCGTCCAGCTTTGGCATCATCACGTCCAGCACCACCAGATCGGGCGTGCAGGTGGGGAACAATTCCAGGGCTTCGGTGCCGTCGCAGGCGGTTACGACGTTGTATCCGATCATGGATAGACGGGTTTCCAGGATCCGTCGGATTGATGCCTCGTCGTCGACCACGAGGATCGTTTCCTTGGTGGGAGCCGTGGCCGTCATGGGCACCGAGGCGTTAGTCAATTCTCGCCACAAATAAAAGGGCAGCCCCCCGGTCTGTTCATTCAACGGCAACTTTCTTCACAGTTCGCAGTGCCCAAATCCACCGCTGTTTTCATCTGTCAGGTCTGTGGAGCCCGTGCCCGACAGTTTTTCGGCCGTTGCCCGGAGTGCGGAAGCTGGAATTCGCTGGTGGAGCAATCCCAGCCCGCCGACGATGGCCGTCGCCGCCGCAGTGCTCCAGATCCGGAGCAGGCCGCTGCCCCGCGACGCTCCACGGCCATGGCTTCGCTGGAGGATCAGCCGCTGCAGCGTCTGGCCACCGGGTCGGCGGAATTTGACCGCGTTCTGGGTGGTGGTCTGGTCCCCGGTTCGCTGGTGCTCGTGGGGGGCGATCCGGGCATTGGCAAGAGCACATTGCTGCTGCAGAGCGCCTCAGCGATGGCGGCCAGTGCATCCGTGCTCTATGTGAGTGCTGAGGAATCAGCCCAGCAGGTGAAGCTGCGCTGGCAGCGGCTTGCCGGGGGGGCTTCGGAGCTGCAGTTGCTGGCCGAAACCGATCTGGAACTGGTGCTGGAGGAGCTGGAGGCCCTGCGCCCCGCTGTGGCGATCATCGACAGCATTCAGGCGTTGCATGACGCCAACCTCACCAGTGCGCCGGGGTCCGTCGGTCAGGTGCGTGAATGTGCGGCTGCCCTGCAACGGCTGGCGAAACGCCAGAACATCTCGTTGTTGTTGGTGGGCCACGTCACCAAAGAAGGCATGTTGGCCGGCCCGAAGGTGTTGGAACACCTCGTGGATGCGGTGCTCACCTTCGAGGGAGACCGCTTCGCCAGTCATCGCCTGCTGCGGGCCGTCAAGAACCGCTTCGGTGCCACCCATGAGTTGGGTTTGTTTGAGATGCAAAGCGGTGGCTTGGCCGAGGTGGGCAACCCCAGTGAGCTGTTCCTCAGCGATGCCCGCGCCTCCGGTGTCGCCACAATCGTGGCCTGTGAGGGCACGCGCTCGTTGGTGGTGGATCTGCAGGCCTTGGTGAACGTCACCAGCTATGCCAGTCCGCGACGCACGGCGACTGGGATCGGCACCAACCGTCTGCACCAGATCCTCGCGGTGCTGGAGAAGCACATGGGACTGCCGCTCTCCCGCTTCGACTGCTATCTGGCCGTGGCCGGTGGCCTAGAGGTGGAGGAGCCTGCGGCGGATCTGGGGGTCGCTGCAGCGGTAGTTGCCAGCTTCAGAGATCTCACCCTGCCTGCGGGCACGGTCTTGATTGGCGAGCTTGGGTTGGGGGGGCAGTTGCGCCCTGTGGGTCAGCTGGAGCTTCGGCTGCAGGAAGCGGCCCGGCTGGGCTTCCAGCGGGCCGTCGTCCCCCGGGGCAGTGGCCTGGGCGATCTGGCTTCGGGTTTGGATCTTGCTCTTCTGGAGGCCGACAGCGTCACCGAGGCCCTAGTGCTGGGGCTCGGTGATGCCGTGCAGCCCGACCAGGACTGATTCAGAAGTAAACGTCCACGTTGCTGCGGCCCGTGGACTTCAGCCAGTTCTCGATATCGAGATAACCGCCGGGATTGAGGCGCACGGCCTGGGTCCAGACGTCAGCGGCCTGGTCAAACCAGCGATCCGCTGCGTCCTGCTCACCGCCTTCCTCAGCGATGCGGCCCCACTTCTCGTAGATCAGTCCCATGTTCTTCAGGCAGGAGGGCTGGTTCGGGTTTTCCTCGAGTGCCTTGCGGTAGGTCTCGATCGCCCGCTCCTCCTCGCCGTTGGACATGTAGATGATGGCCATGTTCTTGAGGGTTTCGCTCCGGTCGGTGGAGTTCTCCTCAAGCTTCAGGGCCTCCTCGTAGTTCTCCAGCGCTTCGGCATAGTCGCCATCGTTCTGGGCGGAGAGGCCATCCCGGTAATAGACGTAGGCCTCCTTGGAGCGGGCATTGATCGGCAACAGCTTGACGATCAGGTCCGCCATCACCGTGAAGCTCTTGTCAATGAAGTTGTCGTTGCGGTTGCTGCGGGGCACGGCGCTCCGGCGGACGGACCCCCATCCTGACGGGACCGGAGCCCGACCTAGCCTGCTCGTAAAGATCCCTGTTGCGTAAACACCTGTGAGCCCTTCGGTTCAGACCGTCGTCCTGGATGTGGAAGGGATGAAATGCGGCGGTTGCGTCCGCGCTGTGGAAACCACCCTGCTGGATCAGCCCGGTGTTCAGCGCGCCGATGTGAATCTGGTCAGCCGCTCGGCCTGGCTCGATCTCACTGCCGGTGAGAGTGATGTGGATGGTGTCTTGAAAGCCCTGGCAGACAGAGGCTTTCCGGCCAAGGAGCGTTCCCTGGATGCCCCGATCGGAGCGGCGGCTGCCGGGCAGGCGCTGCCGGGCTGGTGGCAGCAATGGCGACAGCTGATGGTGGCCCTGGTGCTGCTGTTGCTGTCGGTGCTGGGGCATGTCAGCGAGGCAGGGCATTTGTCGCTGCCTCTGATCGGCAGCCTGCCTTTCCATGCCACGTTGGCCACGGTGGCTCTGCTGGGGCCGGGCCGTCCGATCCTGGTGGGTGGTGTTGCGGCTGCTCGCGCAGGGGCCCCCAGCATGGATTCCCTCGTGGGCCTGGGGGTGAGCAGTGCCTATGTGGCCAGCCTGGTGGCCTTGGTTTGGCCCCAGGTGGGTTGGCCCTGCTTTTTCAATGAACCGGTGATGTTGCTGGGATTCGTCCTGCTGGGACGTTTCCTCGAGGAACGGGCCCGTTTCCGGACCGGTCAGGCCCTGCAGCAACTGGCTGAGCTCCAGCCGGACACGGCGCGCCTGCTGTTGAGCGACGGGGCGATTCGTGAGGTGCGCGTTGGTGCTCTCAGGCCCGGTGAAACCGTGCAGTTGCTGGCCGGTGACCGCATTCCGGTGGATGGGGTGGTGCTGGAGGGGGCCTCGGCCGTTGATGTGTCCAGCCTCACCGGTGAGCCCTTGCCACTGCAGGCGGAGCCCGGCACGGAGTTGTCCTCCGGCAGCCTCAATCTGGAGTCAACCCTGGTGCTGAAGGTCACCCGTGTCGGTACCGAAACCGCCCTGGCCCGGATCATTCGCCTGGTGGAACAGGCCCAGGCCCGTCGGGCCCCCATCCAGGGCCTGGCCGATCGTGTGGCAGGCCGTTTTTGCTATGGCGTGATCGGCCTGGCCCTCGCCACCTTTCTGTTCTGGTGGTTGTTCGGCGCTGAACACTGGCCTGAGGTTCTGCAGGCGTCAGCCCCTGGGATGCCCATGACCCATGCGATGTCCCATGGGATGGACCATGGCCATGGGATGCATCACGGCGGCTTGGGCAGTGGAGCCAGCACCCCGATGGGTCTGGCCCTGCAACTGTCAATCGCCGTTCTGGTGGTCGCCTGTCCCTGTGCCCTGGGTCTGGCGACCCCCACTGTGATCACGGTGGCCACCGGCTTGGCAGCACGGCGCGGCTGGCTGTTCCGCGGTGGTGATGTGATCGAAACAGCCGCCGGTTTGGACCATGTGGTCTTCGACAAGACCGGCACCCTCACCTTGGGTCGTCCCCTCGTGACCGATGTGTACGGGAATGACCCGGATCATTTGTTGCAGCTCGCGGCCAGCCTGGAGCAAAGCAGCCGCCATCCCTTGGCCTACGCCCTGCTGCAGGAGGCCCAGCGCCGGGAGCTCGCGCTTCTGGACTGTGAGGACGTTCGCACCGTCTCCGGCCAGGGCCTAGAGGGCCACGTGGACGGTGCATCGGCTCAGGTGCGTGCTGGCAAGCCCGACTGGTTGGAGGAGCAGGGTGTTGCCATCGCCCCCGCCGCCCAGGACTGGCTCTCTACCGCTGAAGGCTCGGTGGTGGCTGTTGCTGTGGGAGCTGTCCTGGTGGGCCTGGTGCAGATCGAGGATCAGCTGCGCCCGGATGTTGCCCCGGCGTTGCAACGCCTGCGTTCTCACGGTCTGGCGCTTTCGGTGTTCAGTGGTGATCGGCAGGCGGCTGTGCAGCGCCTTGGTCAGCAGCTGGGCTTTGCCGCCAAGGATCTGGGCTGGCAGATGCTGCCGGAGCAGAAGCTGCAGCGCCTCGAGCAGCTGCGGCAGGCCGAGCGGGTGGCCATGGTGGGCGATGGCATCAATGATGCGCCGGCCCTGGCCGCGGCTGATCTTGGGATTGCCATTGGCACTGGAACCCAGATTGCGCAGGACTCCGCTGGTCTGGTGTTGCTAGGCGATCGGCTCGACAACTTGCCCGAAGCCCTCAGCCTGGCGCGCCGCACCCTGGTGAAGGTGCGGCAGAACCTGTTCTGGGCCTTCGGTTACAACCTGATTGTTCTTCCGGTGGCCGCCGGTGCCTTGCTCCCCAGCCATGGGGTGCTGCTGTCGCCCCCGTTGGCGGCGCTGTTGATGGCCCTGAGTTCGATCACGGTGGTGCTCAATGCCCTGGCTCTTCGCTTGCCATGACAGGTCGCTTCATTGTTCTGGAGGGCATCGATGGCTGCGGCAAGACCACGCAGATCCAGCATCTGGTCGAGTGGTTGCCCAACAGCGGTCTGATGCCGAAGGGTGCTGCTGTGGTCTGCACCCGTGAGCCCGGAGGCACTCCTCTGGGGCGCTCGATCCGTGAACTCCTGCTGCACACGGCAGACCAGGAGGCACCAGCTCCCACCGCTGAATTGTTGCTGTATGCCGCCGATCGGGCTCAGCATGTTGAAACGCTGATCCGTCCTGCGCTGGAACGTGGTGATTGGGTGATCAGCGATCGTTTCTCGGGATCAACCCTTGCCTATCAAGGCTATGGCCGTGGGTTGGATCAGGACTTGATTCAGCGGCTCGAACGGATCGCCACCACGGGGCTGCAGCCCGATCTCACCCTCTGGCTGCGCCTTTCCGTTCAAGAGAGCCTGCAGCGCCGTCTCGGGGACAAAGAGGACCGCATCGAAGCCGAGGGCGCCGCATTTCTGGAGCGGGTTGCACAGGGTTTTGCCGCGTTGGCCCAGCAGCGCTCCTGGTGCGCCGTCGCTGCAGATCAGTCAGCCAGCGCCGTTCGTGCTGCTCTGGAACGTCAGCTTCAGGAGCATCTGGCTTGAGCGCTCTGTTTGGGGATCTGATCGGCCAGCCCCTCGCCGTTGATCTGCTTTCGGCGGCCCTGGCCCAGGGCCGTGTGGCCCCGGCCTATCTCTTTGCCGGCCCTGAAGGGGTGGGGCGTCAGTTGGCGGCGGTGCGTTTTCTGGAGGGACTGCTCGCCGATGGTCAGCCCTCGGCCCGGGAACGCCGACGCCTGCTGGAACGCAATCACCCCGACCTGCTCTGGGTGGAACCCACTTATCAGCATCAGGGCCGTTTGCTGACCCGCGCCGAAGCCGAGGAGGCGGGGCTCAGCCGCCGCACTCCGCCCCAGTTGCGCTTGGAGCAGATCCGCGACATCGGACGCTGTCTGGCCCGGCAGCCGGTGGAGGCGAAGCGCGGGATGGTTGTGATTGAGGCTGCTGAGGCGATGGCGGAAGCGGCGGCCAATGCCCTGTTGAAAACGCTGGAGGAACCCGGCCATGGGGTGCTGATTCTGTTGACCTCAGCCCCCGAGCGGTTGCTCAGCACAATTCGCTCCCGCTGTCAGTTGATCCGTTTCCTTCGGCTCAACCCCGAGGCCATGGCTCAGGTGCTCGAGCGCACCGGTGCAACCTCTCAAGATGCTCCGGAACTTCTGGCCTTGGCTGCCGGGTCTCCAGGCGCCCTGATCGACCATCGCCGCAGCCTGGCTGGTCTGCCTGAGGAGTTGGTTCAGCGCCTCGATTCGCTTCCCGCCACTCCCATGGAGGCACTTGCCTTGGCACGCGATCTCTGCGAAGCCCTCGATGGCGAGCAGCAGCTGTGGCTGATTGGCTGGTGGCAACACCGGCTCTGGCGCTCCGGCAGTTCCGCGGCAAGGCTCAAGCGCTTGGACACGTTGCGCGGCCAACTGCTTTGTTTCGTTCAGCCCCGTTTGGCATGGGAGGTGGCGTTGCTCGACCTCACGCCATCCGTCTCCTAGGAGGCTGCTGAAAAAGCGAGGAGAAGCAGTCCTCTTGGTCTTGGTCGATTCGTGATCCTTTTCCACGGCATCAATCAGGTTGATGGCCAGCAATGGGCTGACCCGTTGCTTGGAGAGCCATCAAGACAGGGTTCGGAGACTGGTGGACGGTGCCTTTTGTCTCCTGTTGCCACCCTCATGCCATCACCGTCTGGGTTCTGAGCAGATTGCTGATGCGGATCAGGTTGTAGGCCACGACATGCAACCGGAACACCGCTCCCACCTTTGATCGGCCGCGAGCTTTGAGTTGCCTCAACCCTGCTGACTGTTTGATCCAGCCAAACACCTGCTCGATTCGCTTGCGGGAGTTGATCGATTGGGCGTACCCCTGGTGGCGGGACGTGCGGCCATCGATCGCCGATCCACCGCTGCGAGTGATGTTCTGGGCAACGTGCGGAGTGATGCCGTTGATGCGCAGATCGGCCACGAACTCCCTGGTGTCGTAACCCTTGTCGGCACCCAAGGTTTTCTGGTGCGCACCACGGAGCGAACGGGCCATGCGCAGCGCTGCCTCACGCTCCGCTCTGCCTGTGGCCTGGCTGACTTCACTGGCGACCACCAGGCCGTTGCGGTTCTCCATGACGCAATGGCCCATGAAGCTCAGGAAAGCGCCGACGCCCGGGGCTTTCTTGAACAACCGGGCCTCGTCGTCGCTTGCGGAGCGGTGGGTTTGGTTGGAGAGCAGCAGGCCGCGGAAGTCGCCTTTGGCGCGCTTCTTGCCAGTGGTTGGAGCACCACCAAAACCATTGCCACCACTGGGTGGCGGCGGCCCGTCGTCAAGACCATCGATCCGCTCTAACGAGCTGTGAGACGCCCAGGCTCTCAGCAAGGTGCCATCCACTGAGAAGTGCTCCAAACTCAGTAATGGCTTGACCTCAGGTGCAGCCAGCAACAGCTCCAAAAACTTGGCCATCAGCTCCTCATTGAGCAGCCGGTCGCGGTTCTAGTGCCTCCGGCACGATCGGCCTGCGGCCGATGTAAGGGTGAATGTGGTCGGGTGCCAGACCGGATCGTCCGGGTTGAGCCCCACAAACCAGCGGAACAGCAGGTTGTAGTCGAGCTGCTCCATCAGCATCCGCTCAGAGCGAATGCCGTAGATCGCCTGTAGCAACAGGGCGAGAAGCTGCTGCTCCGGGGGAATCGACGGGCGACCACCCTCTGGGTAGAGCTGGCAGAAGGTGGGGTTGAGCCGATCGAGGGCCTGATCCGCCAGCCGCCGCACTTGGCGCAACGGATGAGAGGCCGGGATCCGGTCTTCTGTGGAGATGTACGAGAACAGGGGACCGGTGCGTTCCTGCTGGCCGCGCATCAAATCAATGCCGTTGCTCCATCCTCTCGCAGCCGGCTGGCTTTTTCAGCAGCCTCCTAGGCCGTCTGCGGCGATCAGGCCGAGGCTCGATCGCCTTGCTGCTTGCGCTCTTCTCGGGCCATGGCCACCACGTCCTCCAGACCATCCATCTGGGCGCTGGTGGGCAGCTCGAGGCAGTAGCCCGCTCCGTACACCGTCTTGATGAAGCGTGGCTTGCGCGGATCGGGTTCCAATTTGGTGCGCAGGTGCCTGACGTGCACGCGAATGGTCTCGATGTCGTCATCGGGTTCGTAGCCCCACACCTCTTTGAGGATCAACGAGGGAGCAACGGTCTGACCATGACGCTGCAGCAGGCAATGGAGCAGTTCGAACTCCAGATGCGTGAGCCGCACGGGTTCATCGAACCAGATGGCTTCAAAGCGCTCTGGCACCAGGGTGAGAGGCCCGTAGCTGAGGATTTCGTTGTGGTTGGTGGATCCAACGGGAGCTCGGTCACTGCGACGCAGCAGAGCTTTGGCTTTGACCCTCGCCTGAAGCTCCTCAAGGTCGAAGGGTTTGGTCAGGTAATCGTCTGCACCGGAATTGAAACCGCTCACCTTGTCTTTGGTGCCGCCGAGAGCCGTGAGCATCAGGATCGGAATCCCGGCGGTGCGGTCGTCGCGCCGCAGGCGCTGACACAGGGTGAGGCCATCCACTTTTGGCAGCATCAGATCCAGCAGGATCAGATCCGGGGTGTATTGCAGCGCGAGGGCCTGGCCTTTGATGCCATCGTCGGCGCGCTGCACATCGAAGCCGCTGTGCTCCAGATGGCCGCTGACCAGGTCGCGCATGTCCTGGTCATCTTCGATTAGCAGGATGCAGGGCTTCATCGGTTCGGCGGCAATTCGGCTGGAGAAATAACGAGCGCTTGTCTGCAGGGATTAACGCTGAACGGATTCTCTCAAGCTTTTCAACTGTCTGCAGATTTTCAGCAAAGAGATCGTTAGGGGCTTGGTTGTCGCAGATCGCTTGCAGGAGCAGCGATCTGGAGGTTTTTTTGCTTGTCTTCCGCCCGTGTCTGTTTAGGAAGTCTTCCGCTTCGGGCAATCACCCGTCACGAAATTCCTCTTTTCGTCAATAAAAAAGCCACAGCGTGAGCTGTGGCTTTAAAGCTCCCCGGGCGGGATTCGAACCTGCGACCAATCGATTAACAGTCGACCGCTCTACCGCTGAGCTACCGAGGAATGAGACCCGAAGAACTTACCCCTCGAATGTGCCCGCCTGCAAGCGCCGTTGCAGTTCTGGCCCTCGGGTCCATGGTCCAATCCGACCGTTTTGCATGCGAGCGGCGCCATCGGCGAAGGCCAATTCCCCAAGCCTGTGGGTGATCCACAGCGCCGTGATCGGCTTCACGGGGTCTTTGCAAAGCCGTTGCACGGTGGTCAGCACCGTTGTCTGGCTCTCAGGGTCCAGCAGGGCGGTCGGCTCATCGAGCAGCAGGAGCCCGGCGTCACTGGCCAGGGCTCCGGCAATGGCCAGGCGTTGTTTCTGGCCGCCGCTGAGGCTGTGAATTGGCCGCTTCTCCAGTTGGGCGAGGCCAAGCTGGCTCAGCAGGTCGCGCACGGTGCTTAGGCGGTGCTGCTGGGGCCCTTCAGGGTCCATGCCCAGCATCAGATCGCTGCCGCAACTGGGGAGCAGCAGCTGATGGTCTGGGTTCTGAAACACCAGGGCCGTTTTGGTGCGGCAGGCGATGCGTCCGCTCTGAGGTTCGAGCAGTCCTGCAATCAGGCGGAACAGGGTGCTTTTGCCGCTGCCGTTGCTGCCCACCAGCATCCAGAGGCCTGGGCCCGGAATGACCAGGTTGCAGCAGTTGAGGGCCTGTTGGCCGTTCGGCCAGCGGTGGTTAACGGCCTCAACGCTCAGTTCGGCGGTCGAGGTGTCAGGAATCAAAGGAAAAGCCGGGACGCTTGCTGCCACCCGCTGCCGAAGCTTTCTCATAAAGCTGAACGGCAAGAACCTCACTGACCAGCAGCGTTACTTTCTTGCCTTCCACTTTCTCGCAGGTGAGCTCCAGCAGCCGCGGTTGGCCGTTCTCGAGGGCCTGACGGATCTGCTGATACAGCGCATCGGCATCTGCATGCTCCTTGCGCTGAACAGACACCGGGACAGGACTCATGCGCAGGGCCAGTTCGATGACGTACACAGCGTTGGAAAGAAGCGATGCGTCATCTTCGCGGAGGGACCGGCATCCCGTCGGTCCAAAAATGCGCATTTCTACTCATCCCCTCGAAAAGGGTGTGGGGAGCCGCCCCATTTCGGTGATCACCCCCCTAGGCTCGGCCGTGTAACGGATCATGAAGCACCTCTCATGACGATCGCTGTAGGACGCGCGCCACAGCGGGGATGGTTTGACGTCCTCGATGACTGGCTCAAGCGCGACCGCTTCGTTTTTGTCGGCTGGTCCGGCATCCTTCTCCTCCCAACGGCCTACCTGGCCATCGGTGGCTGGCTGACAGGCACCACCTTTGTCACCTCCTGGTACACCCACGGCATTGCCTCCTCGTACCTGGAAGGTTGCAACTTCCTGACCGCTGCTGTGTCCACCCCCGCTGATGCGATGGGTCACAGCCTGCTGCTGCTCTGGGGCCCTGAAGCCCAGGGCGACTTCGTTCGCTGGTGTCAGCTCGGCGGCCTCTGGGCCTTCGTGGCCCTGCACGGCGCCTTCGCACTGATCGGCTTCATGCTCCGTCAGTTCGAGATCGCTCGTCTGGTCGGCATCCGCCCCTACAACGCCATCGCCTTCTCCGGTCCGATCGCGGTGTTCGTCAGCGTCTTCCTGATGTACCCCCTCGGCCAGAGCAGCTGGTTCTTCGCGCCCTCCTTCGGTGTGGCTGCGATCTTCCGCTTCCTTCTCTTCCTCCAGGGCTTCCACAACTGGACCCTGAACCCCTTCCATATGATGGGCGTCGCCGGCATCCTCGGCGGTGCACTCCTCTGCGCCATTCACGGCGCCACCGTGGAAAACACCCTGTTTGAGGACGGTGAGCAGGCCAACACCTTCAAGGCGTTCGAGCCCACTCAGGAAGAAGAGACCTATTCCATGGTCACCGCCAACCGCTTCTGGAGTCAGATCTTCGGTATCGCCTTCTCCAACAAGCGCTGGCTGCACTTCTTCATGCTGTTCGTGCCTGTGATGGGCCTGTGGACCAGCTCCATCGGCATCATCGGCCTGGCCCTCAACCTGCGCGCCTACGACTTCGTGTCTCAGGAAATCCGCGCTGCAGAAGATCCCGAATTCGAGACCTTCTACACCAAGAACATCCTTCTGAATGAAGGTCTGCGTGCCTGGATGGCACCGGCTGACCAGCCGCACGAAAACTTCGTCTTCCCTGAAGAGGTTCTGCCCCGTGGTAACGCCCTCTGATCGCAAGGCCGATTGTTCCTTCAACCGCCCAACAGGGCGGTTTTTTTTTGGTTCAGTTGCTGTCTGAATCAGGTCCCAGACGCAAGGTGAGATCGAGGCCGTTGCGTTGATCGAGCAGCGCTCGCAACAGTGCATCGATGAGCAGAACGATGCCAAGCAGTTCCAACGCTTCCTCCAGGCCTGTAATGGCGCCATACCAGGGGCTATGCAGTCGGATCAGATTCGATCGAACGGCGAAGCTGCCGATCATCTCTATGCCGATGGCACCGCCGATGTAGACGGCCCCTGATCGCAGCAACCGTGATGCCGTTGCTCGGGAGATTGAGCCGAGGAAGCGGCGAAAGCGCCACAGCAGGATGAGGGCGAGCACGGCGTAGGGCACCACCCAGGTGGATGCCAGAGCGGGGTGCACCTGGCGCCTGAGCCCTGGAATGATCAGGATCTCGTGGATCTGAAGGGCTTCGTCGAGTGCCAGAAAGATGAAAATCTTCGACAGCAAACGCCAGTCCTGGGCAGCGATGCGATCGCTGCTCTGCCCCAGTCGTTGCATCAACAGGGCCGCCATCAGCAACAGCGCGCTGCTGAACAGGGTGGGCAGGTTGAGTTCGCGGTCCATGTTGAGGCTGTCGAGCCAATGCTTCTCCGCCCCGAAGCCGTAAATGCCCACTTGCACGACGCTGTGGGCCACCAAAAAAAATGCGGTGATGGCCATCAGCAGTGTTCGGATCGATCGTGGCGTCAGCGGAATGATTCCGATCTGGCCTGGATCCGCTGCATTGGGTTGCTGAATCACGGTTGGCTCGTGCGGAGGGTGAACCCCGGTCTCAGAGTTCGGTTCTAAACCTCTGCTTAACCTGCGCTTCGCGCAAGGGATGGGCTGGTGGCTGTGATCTACACACGGGGTCGCGCCCTCAAGACAGCCATCGCTGCATTGTTCCTGGTGGTGGCGGGTGCGTCGCTGTTGACGGTGGCCGTGCAGCTGGTGATGTCTGCCTCTGGTGGTTCCCAACCTGATCTCGGTTGGGGTGTTGTGGCGGGGGTGAGCACGGGACTGGCGGTCTGGGCCACCCGTTCTCAGGCGCTGTTGCGGTTGCTGTCGGTTGCCGATCCGAGGGCCCATCAGAGCCGCACCCGTGCGGTGTGGGGCCTGCTGATCCTTGTGGTTCTGCTGGTCGTCGGTTTGAAGACCGGCTCGCCGGACCGTGACGCCTACAAAAATCTGGTGTTTGGCGAGGGTGGCCTGGTGGAGTGGAGCCAGGTGCTGGTGCTGGTGCTCGCCAGCCGGACGGCCTGGTTGATCGGCTCCGACTTGAATGCGCGTTTGCAGGAATGCAGCCCCGGTCGGCTGTTCCAGGGCGGCGCGGTATGTCTGGCCCTGGTCTTGATGGAGGAGCTCGCCTGGGGCCAGGTGATCTTCAGCTGGCGGACCCCGCCCTTGTTGAACGAGATCAACGCGCAGAACGAGACGACTCTGCACAACATCGGCTGGTTTCAGGAACGACTGGATCTGGGCACCTTCCTGGCGACCCTTGGGGTTTTGGCTGTTGTGGTTCTGGCGCCGCGCTGGATGCAAGCGCTCACAAAACACTGTTCTGAATCGATGGCGCCCGTGGTTCGGGCCCTCACTCCCGCTGTCTACAGCTGGCCGCTGTTTCTGGCGGTTTCTGCGCTGGCGTTCTGCATTGCGACGCGCACTTTCTCCGAGTTGATCCTCAATCGGGATCAGGAGTGGGGTGAGCTGGTGCTCTACGCCTCCATTTATCTGTTGTTGTTGCGCACGCGCGTGCTGCTTGGCCCCGTGCAGCACGCTCCGTAACCTGCCCAAAATCCTTCAAGGACGGCTGCATGCGTCGACCCAGCGGCATAGATGCGTCCTCCCCAACCCGTTGGCCACGCAAGGTGTTGGCGATGGCAGGTCTGTTTGTCCTGATCTGTTTTGGGCTGCAGGCCTGGCGGCTGTTCAGCCTCAGCGCCACCTATGACCAAGCCCTGTTTCTGCAGGAGCTCTGGGCGACAGCGCAGGGTCGCCCCTTTGAAAGCAGCCTCTCATCGGTGTTGTCGGGGGCGGTGGTGGTCGGCGATGGTCTCCCGTCCATCGATTACTTGCACCTGGGGCAGCACGCCAACGTCTTAACCGTGCTGATGGCCCCCCTTGTGGCTGTGTTCGGGATGTGGGCGCTGCCGTTGCTTCAGGTGGGCTTGCTCACTGCCGCAGGTCTGGTGCTGTGGCGATTGGCTGACTCCCGCCTTCCGCGGCCCCTGGCTGAACGGATCACCCTGGCCTACTTCCTCAGTGGTGCGGTGATTGGCCCGGCTCTCGAGAACTTTCATGATCTGGTTTGGCTGCCCCTGTTGGCCTTTCTCGTGGTGGGAGGGCTCCTCGATGGCTGCCGTTGGCGGGTGTGGCTGTTCGGCGCTCTGTTGCTGTTGGTGCGAGAAGACAGTGGCTTGCTGTTGTTTTCCCTTGGCCTCTGGGCCTTGGTGCGCCGTCCCGACCAACGCATCACCGGCGCCTTGCTGATGGGGGTGTCCTTCGCCTGGGTCGTGTTGGTCACCGGTTGGATTCAGCCGATGGTGGACTCCTCGTTGTCGGATCGCTTTCTCAAGGAGAAGTTCGGCCATCTGGTGGATGACCCGTCGGGGGGAACGGTTTCTGTGCTTTGGGCCATGCTGCGCCAGCCTTTGGCGTTGCTCGAAGCATTGGTGTCGCCGCCGGGGGCAACCCTCGGCTTTGTGCTGGCGTTGAGCCTGCCGCTGGTGCTGGTGCCCCTGTTCTCGGTGGATGCCGCTTTGCTGATGCTGGCACCGCTGTTGATTGCTTTGCTCTCCCAAGGGCGATCGGCCTTGTCCGTCACCCTGCGCTACGTGCTGGCTCTGGTGCCCGGGCTCTATCTCGGTGCTGTGCTCTGGTGGCAACGCCACCCGGAGGCCTGGTCGAAGCCCTGGCTGCGCCGTTGTTGGACCGCGGCCCTGTCGCTTGGCCTTGTGCTCACGCTGGTGGGGAACCCCCACCGCACCCTCTCGGCCGTCATCCCCGACAGCTTTTCCCCTTGGGCGTACGTGTCTCCTCAGCAAATGCTGAACCGCCGAAAGGCGGCTTCACAGGCCGTGGCGCTGATTCCATCGGATGCCAGCGTTGCTGCCGACACGCCTTTGCTGCCGTTGTTGGCCCAACGGGAGGCGGCGATTCGTTTCCCTCGGCATGTTCAATACCGCGATCGCGATGGAGATATCCAACCCGTGGATTGGGTGGTGGCCCTGCCCGGCTATCACACTCCGTTGGCTCCAGTGTTCAAGGGATCCCGCAACAAACAGCAGCGCATTCAGCGGGAACTGCGGAAGCTCAAGGCGTCGGGCGACTATCGCTTGGTGCATTGCCACGGCGGGGCTGTTGTTCTGCAGCGGCAGGTGCCCGACACAGCTCCAGACCCGACGGCCAGCTCTGGCAGTTCCAGTTCCTGTCCTTGGCTTGAATAAGCAACCTCTCCTGAACCCGTTGGCTTGACCCCCAGCCCGGGTCATTGGGATTGAGCAGCAGCACGTTCCATGGCCCAGTCTTGTGGGTTGGACTCTGCTTGTTCTTGGGAAAGCCGATGCTGGTGCGCTGGCTGAGCTGTGGCACCAGGTAACTGGTGGTGAGCACGGCGTCTTGCGGTTGGATCAGAGCCTGGGCCTCATTAACCTCTTGCAGCTGGGGCACTCGGGTCAGGTAGGGCCCGGAGAAGAACCAGGGCTTGGCCAGCGCCAGCCAACAGGCCATGGCCCAGCACAGCATCCAGGGAAAGCCCCGCTGGGGTTGGGGTTGCCCCCGCAGGGCATCAATGCAGGCCACCACGGCCACCAACGCCAGGGGCAGGCTGTAGTGATGCACCAGGGTGCGGTAGCTGGTGGATGCCGAGAGCAGATTCACCAGCACCAACGGCAGTCCGATCAGCAACGTGCTGAGGGAGGCCCGACGCCACAGCGCGATGCAGGGCAGGCAAAGCAGCAGCAGATATTCCGCTCCTCCGGCCCAATCCAGGCCACTGAGAACCGTTAGGGGATCGCCGTTCAAATGGTTGAACATTCGCGATGCGGCCTTGGGGCCTTCACCATCCCGGAGCAGTGGATAAAGCCAACGGCTGAGCATCAGCAGCCAGCCAATGCTGAGGCCGCCCGCAGCAAGACTCCACCGCCACCGCCGCCGCCAGGCAAGATCGACGGCCATGCCCGCTGTGATCAGCAGCAAGCCATCGCGGCAGCCCAGCATCAGCAGCAGCAAGCCAAACCAGAGCCGGGGGCGGCCTGCGCGCTCGGCCCAGAGCGCCAGGGCGAAGGCCGGCATCACCCAGGTCTCGGGGTGGAAATCGAACAGTGCGGCGTTGAACACCACCGGCTGCAGCCACCAGAGGCCGCAGGCCAGCCAGCACTGCCGAGCGCCCAAGCCAGCCTGCTTCGCAAGCCACCAAACCGGCAGTGCGGTGCAACTCAGCGCCAGGGCCTGACTGGCCAGGAGCCAATGGATGCTGGGCAGGATCCGATAGGCCGCACCGGCCAGATAGAGCATCCAGGCCCCATGGTCGGCCAGCACATGCACCTGCTCCATCGAGGAGATCGGTGCCATTCCCGATCCGATCAGCCAGGCCCATTGATCGAACAGCCCCAGGTCGTAGGCATTGCTCTGGAGCAGGCCATGGCGTGTCGCCGCAACGCCCCAGAGCAGCAGGCCCAGCCCTGCGCAAAGCGCCAGCAGCAGCGGAGGACAGCCCCGCGGCTGAGATGGCCGGGCGTCAGCGCTGAGGCTGGAGGTCATCGATCGGAATCAGATAGGTCTGGCTGCCAGCGTCCACCCAGGCACGGGGGCTTGCCTCCACCATCTCCCGCAGACGCAGTTGCCGCCGCTTCGGCATTGGCCGGTAGGTCTTGTCCCATAGGAAGCTGCCGGCCAGATGGCTGGCTCCAGCCCGTTTCCAGCGCTGCAGTCGCTCCGGCGTCAGTTGTTTGCTGGAGATCAGCCAGCCCTGACGGCGGGCCAGGTTGAGCAGGGTTGGGTCGGTGCTGGTGACACTCACAATCCGAGCCTCGCCGGGCAGATCCCTGCGGATGGTGAGGGCCAATGGCATCCATGCGTCTCGCTGGCGATGCTCCACCGCCCAGTAATCCAGGGAGAGCACCGTGAGGCTCACCACCAGGGCAAGGCCGATCAACAGCCGAGGCTGCCAGCGGGGCCGCCGCTGGTGCCAGGTCTGCCAGCCCAAGCCGATCAGTGGGGAACTGAACAGCAGCAGCGGCAGCTGGTAGTACTCGTGAATCGTGCTCGAGCGCATGGTGGCGATTGTGCAGAGCAGCACCCCCACCAAGCCGCTGATCGCGATCTGCCCGCCGCCGCTGCGCCAGCTCGCCCTGAGACCGATCAGCAGAAACGGCACTCCCACCAGCGCCAGGAGACGCAGGCTCACCCGCACCAGCAGGTTGATCCAGCCGTTGAGGTCCAGCAGAAGACTGAGGCTGCTGCGATCGGCGCCCGAGCCCCAGAACCCGAAGCTCAGTCCACTGGCCTGTCCCAGTTGATGGGCATGCCAGTACCAGCCGGCGATCGCCATCAGGCTGCTGCCGATGTAAAGCCAGAAGCCCGGACGCCCCAGCTGACGAAGCACGCGGCTCGGCAGGGTCTGCAGGGCTGGGGCCTGGCCTTGAGGGTTGGAGCTGAGCTGCACCATCAGCAGCGGTAGCCCCAACCAGAGCAGTGGAATTACCTTGATCAGGCCAGCACTGGTGAGGCACACCCAGCTCAGGGCAAGGGCCCAGGGCAAGCGTCGCTCACGCCAGAGGCTCAGGCTCTCCAGGGCCCCTGCGGCACAGAGCAGCAACAGGGCTTCGGCCTGAAAGGCGCGCCCGAAATACACCCCCAAAGGTGCGATGGCAAAGGCCAGGCCCGCCCACCAGCCGGCTTCGGGGTTGAACCAACGCCGGCCCAGGCGCATCACCAGCCAGATGGTCAAGGCGCTGCAGAACACCGACAGACCGCGGCCCAGCCACTCCTGCACGCCGATCAGGCCGTAGAGGCGGCTTACCAGAAAGGGGTAGAGGGGAAATTCCGACTCCACGAAGCCGGCACTCGCACCGCCCCAGTCGACCTGCGGCAGCCAGATCGGTGTGCCTTCCTGGAGGAAATGCCTCGCCATGGCCGCGGTGTCGGCCTGCCGCCAGCTGTGAACCCCCAGCACCGGCATCCAAACCTGCACCAGCCGCAGCAGGATTCCCACGCCGATCGGCAGCCAGGTCAGCTTAAGGACTGTTCCAGACAAAGCGGGATGACGCCGCATAGTTCCAGACGTAGACGACAACAATGCCCGCCAGCTGGGCCCAGAGCGCATGGGCCTGGATCAGGGTGTAAAAACTGGTTGCAAGGCCAACGTTGGCAAGGGCCGGCAGGGAAGCCACCAGCAGGAATTTCAGTAACCCTCGGATCAACTGTCGACCGCTTTGGCGTCGGTCTCGGAAGGTGAGGGCGTTGTTCACCAGATAGTTCGAGCTTGCTGCTGTGATCACGGCCACCGGAAGCGCTTGCTGAAACGCCAGGTTGAACAGGCCCATCAGCAGTGCTGTGGACAGCAGCTGCACCACCACGCCTGAGGCGCCCACAAGCCCGAAGCTGATGGCCCGACGCGGCAACAGCCGCAGGGTTGCGGTGTGAATCAGGGACACGATGAAGTCCCAAAGGATGGCGAGATCGAGCTTGGAGCTGCCATGCAGCCGCGGCTGAAAGCTCAGCGGAATTTCTCCCACCTGCAGGCGGCCGCGGCTGATGGCCAGGAGTTCGTAGAAAAATTTGAAGCCGTTGACGTCCACTTGCCGCACCAGCGGCAGGCAGTGGTTGAGGCGCAGCACGATGAAGCCACTCATGCAATCGGTCAGGTGCCGGTAGGAGCTTGGGAGGCTCCAACGGGCGAGACGGTTGGCGAGGGTGGAGCCATCGGTGCGTCGATCACTGAGGCCTCGGATTTCGGAGCGGTCGAGGAAGCGGCTCCCGGCCACAAGGTCCAGTCCCTCGTGATCCAGGAGCTGCACGGCTTCGCCCACGGAGGTCGGTTCGTGCTGGCCATCGCTGTCCATCACAACAGCGGTGGGATACAGGGCTGCGATCAGCCCTTCTTTGATGGCGCTGGCCAGTCCGGAGCGTCCCACCCGTTGGATGATCCGGATCCTGGGGTCCTGGCGGGCCAGGGCACGAACCAGATCAGGGGTGCCATCGCGGGAATCGTCATCGACGATCAGGATTTCGAGCGGATGATCCGTCCCCAGGTGCAGCAGGGACTCGATCACCTGGCGGATGGAACCACCCTCATTGAATGTGGGCAGCACGATGGACAGGCCGCTGTGGCTTGTCGGTCCTTCACGTTCCGCGGTGGACGACACAGTGCGCTCCAGTCGGGCTCAGGCTACCGACAGTTGGCCAGGGTCCATCGCCCCGCTTGGCCTTCGGTGACGCAGTTCTCCTGCGGTTTGTCGCTGAGACGGAGACCCGCGCCACCTTCGTAGCGCTGAATGCGTTGTTCGGCATACCAGTTGAGACTGGGACGCTCGTCGTAACCCTTCAGCCTGATCTCGCCTCCAGGGTTGGCTCTGGCCAGGGCTGCCACCGGTTGCACGGGCCAGGTTTCGTTGAGCTCCCACAACCACAGGGGGGAGTGAAACAGCAGGGCCAGCGCTGCCACATTGCCGCAGCTGAGGCTGATCACCCCCAGGCGTCGTCGCTGTGGTGCGCCAGAGCGCAGCCACCATCCGCCGCCACACCAGCCAAGGCCCAGCACAACCGCCAGGTCGCGGTAGGGCACAAGGCTGCTGCCGATGCTGGTGAAGCTGCTCAGCCAAAGCAGCAGGAGCAGCAGTCCGAGCCCGCACCAGAACATTGGAAGCCGCGACAGCAGCCAGCGGCAGGGGGGATTGGGGCTCTCAGGTGCACGTTTGGATGACAAGGGTTGCTCCACCAGCCAGGCCAGCAGCGGAGCACAAAGAAGAGCAATCGGCAGCCAGAGCGGGTGGCTGTACCAGGGGAGCTGGGTGCGCAGCGGAAGAATGGCCCCGGCCAGGGTGAGCAGGGAGGCCAAGGACCAGCGGCCCCAGCGGCTTTGACGCCATCGCCAGGCCCAGGCCAGGGCGAAGGGCAGCAGCGGCAGCCAGGGCCAGCCCCCCTCCAGCACTTCGATCAGCGGGACCCTCCAGCCCAGATCACTGCCTTCGCCAGCATCCAGAAGAACCCGCCCAGCGCCATCGCCGCCCCAGAGCCAGAGCGCTTCGCTGCCTCGGATGTGGGCATGCCAGAGATGCCAGCCGATTCCCGGCGCCAGGCCCAGCAGCATCCCGATCAGGGCTGCCGACTTGTTGGGCCAGGATTTCCATTCCTGGCTCCAGGCCAGGGCCACAACAGCGGCCACCGCCGCGGGCACCAGCAACGGGGCTTTGAGCAGCAGCATGGCGCTGGCCATCAGGCCGGCGACGCCCCCCCAGAGTGCACTGGTTCGGCTGCCGTTGAGCTTCATCAGGGCCAGCCAAAGCAAAGCCATGGCCGACAGCTGGGTTCCATCCAGCATGGCCAGACGTCCGTGCCGGGCCACCGGCAACAGTGTCAGCAGAATCACGCTGGTGGCGAGGGCGCTGGAGCGATCTCCCGGCCGCAGCGTCCATTGCAGCCAGCCTCCAAGGGGCACCACCAGGCACGACAGCAAGGCGGGTGCCAGACGGATCGTCCACTCCGAGGGGAGCTGGTCGGGCTGCGTTGTGGCGCCGATCACGAGGGCGATCAGGCTGTGCAGACCAGGTGCCTTGTTGAGATAGGGCTTGTCCCAGAGGGTGGGTAGCAACGGGGCTTCCCCGAGGCCGTGGCGAAGTTCGAGGGCCACCTGGGCCACGGTGGCTTCATCGAAGTCCCGCAAGGGGAGATCGCCGAGGCCGATCAGGGCCAGCACGGCAGCGACTATGCCGAGCGCCACCAATGCGATCCAGGGTGCTGCGTCAGGAGCTGAGCCGGAGCGCATGGGGGCCCCTCTTCACATCAAAAACTGAGTATGGTCCTGGTGTTCAGGATGCAGCGGCGTGGAGAAGTGAGTGCTTCCTTCGGGAAGTGGGCACAACTCCGAAGGCGTTGCCGGCATTCACAACCCTTCAGGAGGAGGTGTCCATGATTCCCAGTTGTTTGATCCAGGGTCTGCTGATCGCGGAGAACGCCGGCTGAACGGCGCCTTCTGACTGATCATCCGGTTCCGCGGCAAAAGCGGACCCGGCGAGAGCCCCCGCCCGGATGTCCGGGCGGGGGCATCGTTTATTTGGGAGTGCCTCGCCCCCGAAACGGTATCCACTGATACATGTCGATGTAGGGACCGGCACACGCGGCGTTGGTGGGCCGATGAGCAGCCCGCAAAATTTGGAAATGGCGTAGTTGCGCCTATTTCCTGTGTGAGGAATCCCATGAAGCTTTTCCAGCAACTGCTGGTGGCTCCTGCCGCCCTTGGCCTTCTGGCCACCGGCGCCAATGCCGCCGAGCTGAACATCAACGGCGTCTCTGATTACGCGGCTTCCGCTGATCAGGTCACCAGCGTCACCCAGTTCTCTGACGTCTACCCCACCGACTGGGCCTATCAGGCTTTGGCCAACCTGGTGGAGACCTACGGCTGCGTCGCCGGTTACCCCAACGGCACCTTCCGTGGCAACCGTGCCATGACCCGCTATGAAGCGGCCGCCCTGCTGAACGCTTGCCTCGACCGGATCACTGAAGTGACCGACGAGCTGCGTCGTCTGCTCAAGGAATTCGAAACCGAGCTGGCCATCCTCAAGGGTCGCGTTGACGGCCTCGAGGCCCGCGTGGGCGAACTGGAAGCCACCCAGTTCTCCACCACCACCAAGCTGAAAGGTAAGGCTGACTGGGTCTTCGGCGCAGCCAAGTTTCACGGTGAAGGCAGCGATGCGGCCGCAGCTGCTAGCGGCGGTACCTCCTTCAGCTACAACCTGGCGCTGAACCTGGAGACCAGCTTCACCGGTAAGGACCTGCTCTACACCCGTCTGCGTGCGGGCAACATGGACAACGTGTTCGGTGGAGCCGGCACCTACGGCCTGTTCGCTCAGGAGTACGGCTTCAACTCCGAGAACGACGTCAAGGTCAACCGCCTGTACTACAGCTTCCCCATCGGTGAGAACTTCACCGTGGTTGGTGGCCCCGTTGTTCGTATGGACGACATGCTGCCGGTGTGGCCTAGCGCCTACCCGTCTGCCATGACGTACGACTTCTTCACCTACGCCGGCGCCCCTGGTGCTTACAACCTGGCTCTCGGCGCTGGTGCTGGTGTGTACTGGAAGTCTGATGACTTCAGCATCTCCACCAGCTACCTGTCGATCAACGGCAACAAGAGCTGCCCCAACTCCAGCACTTGTGTCAACGACGACGGTGAGCTGATCGGTGGCGGTATCGGCACCGACGCTGCTGACTTCAGCGCCACCACTCAGATCGCTTACGCACCTGAGAACTGGGGTATCGCTGCTGCCTACACCAAGGCTTCCGGCAACTCTGACAAGCTCTACATCGGCAACGCCAACCCTGCTGGCGTCCTGATCTCAGGTCTTGGTGGTCAAACCAACTCCTGGGGCCTGAGCGCCTGGTGGATGCCTGAAGAGTCAGGCTTCATTCCTTCCGTCAGCGCTGGCGTTGGTGCTACCTACGCCGAAGCAGGTGGCGATGACTACGACAGCGCCTCCTGGTATGTGGGCCTCGAGTGGGCTGATGCCTTCCTGGAAGGCAACTCCCTCGGCATGGCTGTTGGTCAGCCCACCTTCGACACCGATGGCGATGGTGCCGGCTACGCCTGGGAGTTCTTCTACAAGTTCCAGGTCACCGACAACATCAGCGTGACTCCTGCCATCACCTACCTGGCGAAGCCCTTCCCTTCCCAGGACTCCGATGGCCTCAACGCCATGAGCGGTCTGATCAAGACCCAGTTCAAGTTCTGATTCTTGGTTTGAGGCCCCTTCTGGGGTTTCATCCTCTTCAGATCCTTCGGCTCTCCACCTCGGTGGAGAGCTTTTTTATTGGACTCAAGCGAGAGATGAATGGTCTTAACCGATACATAAACAACCCTTGGGTTGCTGTTATCGGCATGGTGATCTCGTGCCAATAGCGTTGGTCCGCTGGCATGTCTTGCCGGCAATTTCTCTTGGTGTGAGAACCCAAAATGAAGCTTTTCCAGCAACTGCTGGTGGCTCCTGCCGCCCTTGGCCTTCTGGCCACCGGCGCCAATGCCGCCGAGCTGAACATCAACGGCGTCTCTGATTACGCGGCTTCCGCTGATCAGGTCACCAGCGTCACCCAGTTCTCTGACGTCTACCCCACCGACTGGGCCTATCAGGCTTTGGCCAACCTGGTGGAGACCTACGGCTGCGTCGCCGGTTACCCCAACGGCACCTTCCGTGGCAACCGTGCCATGACCCGCTATGAAGCGGCCGCCCTGCTGAACGCTTGCCTCGACCGGATCACTGAAGTGACCGACGAGCTGCGTCGTCTGCTCAAGGAATTCGAAACCGAGCTGGCCATCCTCAAGGGTCGCGTTGACGGCCTCGAGGCCCGCGTGGGCGAACTGGAAGCCACCCAGTTCTCCACCACCACCAAGCTCAAGGCCAAAACCGTCTGGGTCGCTGGTGCTACCAACGCGATTGGCGATAACTACAGAGACACCTCTGATGAGGATCGGGTCCGCAATCGCAAGCGTTCTGATTACAACGCTCGTTACGGCGCCTTCTCCTTCAGCTACGACCTGCGTCTTGGCCTGAAGACCTCCTTCAGCGGCAAGGACCTGCTGTACACCCGTCTGCGCGCCGGCAACATGGGCGACAGCAGCGTGTGGGACGGCAACGGCGTTCCCATGAACAAGCTCGACACCGCTGCCCCCGGTGGCAACAGCGTCGAGATTGATCGTCTCTACTATCGCTTCCCCCTCGGCGACAGCTTCAAAGTCCAGGTCGGTCCTCTGACCCGGAACACCGAGATGATGGGCTACAAGGCCAGTGCTTACGGCAAGGGCGGTAGCAAGATCCTTGATTTCTTCGGTGGTTCCCTGGGTACCCCCGGCGTCTGGAACAAGGAGACCGGCGGTGGCTTCGGTGCCATCTACAGCAACAAGAAGCAAGTGGAGAAGGGCAACCCCTACTTCACCGTGGCTGCTAACTATGTTGCCGACTCCGGTGAGGCCAATGACAGCAACCCCAACACGGGTGGCTTCATGACCGACAACTCGGAAGGCAATATCACCACGCAGATTGCCTACGGCAACAAGCAGTGGGGCTTGGCCGCCGGTTATCGCTACGGCCAGTGCGGTGCCAAGTTCCGTACCGCAACTGAGTACGCCGCTGGCGGCAAGTTCGGCACCCCTTGCACCGTCGCTGACGGCGAGCGCACCAACGCCGACA
This sequence comes from Synechococcus sp. A15-44, assembly GCF_014280115.1. Classification (NCBI taxonomy): domain Bacteria; kingdom Bacillati; phylum Cyanobacteriota; class Cyanophyceae; order Synechococcales; family Synechococcaceae; genus Synechococcus; species Synechococcus sp. A15-44. The sequence continues at coordinate 2,335,659 of NZ_CP047938.1, read as the reverse complement.
GCCACAGCTGGTCTGCCCATGCCTTCTGGCGTCCTGAAGAGTCCGGCTGGATGCCTTCCATCAGCGCTGGTGTCGGTAGCTCCTACCTGACTGGCAACGATGCCTGGGATGACAACACCAACAAGCGGTCCATGGCCAGCTGGATGGTGGGTCTGACCTGGAACGATGTCTTCCTCGAAGGCAACGCCCTGGGTTATGCCGTGGGTCAGCCCCAGTTCGTCTACGAGGTCGAAGACGGCTTCGTTGCTGACGGCGGTTACGCCATGGAGCTCTGGTACAGCTTCCAGGTGACTGACAACATCCAGATCACCCCTGCTGTGTACTGGCTGAGCCGTCCCTTCGGTGACGACACCCAGGCTGACAACGGCAACTACAAGTCCCTTGGCGTCCTCGGTGGCCTGGTTCAGACCACCTTCAAGTTCTGATCATTTGCCCCGACTTCGGTTGGGCCTTCAGAACAACCTTCCTCACACACCAAGCCCTCCTTTGCGGAGGGCTTTTTTTATGGTCGATCTGCGGGCAAGCTGCAGCCATGAGCATTGCTCCTGACATCACGGCCTTGATCGGTGGCACGCCCCTCGTGCGGTTGAACCGATTGCCCCAGGCCTGCGGCTGCCAGGCCGAGATCCTGGCCAAGTTGGAGAGCTTCAATCCATCCGCCTCGGTGAAAGATCGCATCGCCAGCGCGATGGTGCTAGAGGCGGAGCAGGCGGGCACGATTGTTCCTGGGCAAACCGTGCTGGTGGAACCCACCAGTGGCAACACCGGAATTGCCTTGGCCATGGTGGCGGCGGCCCGGGGCTACCGGCTGATTCTCACCATGCCGGACACGATGAGCACCGAGCGTCGCGCGATGCTGCGGGCCTACGGCGCCGAGTTGCAGCTCACCGATGGTGCCCAGGGGATGAATGGGGCCATCGCGCTGGCCAAGGAGTTGGTGGCGGAGATTCCCAACGCCTATCTGCTTCAGCAGTTCGATAACCCCGCCAATCCAGCCGTGCATGAACGCACCACCGCCGAGGAGATCTGGCGCGATACCGAGGGTCAGATCGATGCCTTTGTGGCGGGGGTGGGCACCGGCGGCACCATCACCGGCTGTGCCCGTCTTTTGAAACAACGCCAGCCGCAGCTTCAGGTGATTGCCGTTGAGCCCGAGGCCAGTGCTGTGCTGTCTGGAAAGCCCCCGGGGGCCCATCGCATCCAGGGGATTGGAGCTGGTTTTGTTCCTGCGGTGCTGGAACTCGATCGGATTGATTCGATCCTCACGGTGAGCGATGAGGAGGCGATGCAGGTGGGCCGGCGCCTGGCCCGTGAGGAAGGTCTGCTCTGCGGCATCAGCAGTGGTGCGGCCATGGCGGCGGCCCTGCGGGTGGGCCAAGACTCCGCGATGGCGGGCAAACGCCTGGTGGTGATGCTGGCTAGTTATGGCGAGCGCTACCTCTCAACCCCGATGTTCAGTGCTGCTTCGCAGCTTCCCGCCCGGAGGGATGGTCAGCTGTGAGCGACCCCTACGCCGTGCTCGGTGTCAGCAGCACCGCCAGCAATGCTGAGATCAAGGCGGCCTACCGCCAGCTGGTGAAGCAGCACCATCCCGATGCCGGTGGCGACGACCAGCAGATGCTGGCCCTCAATGCCGCTTGGGAAGTTCTCGGGGATACCGAGCGCCGTAAGGCATTCGATCGCACGCGGCCACAGCCGGGCCGAGCGGCATCGCCGACGGACCTGCGCCGGGCCAGCCGTGCCCACGATCGTGCTGTGGCCGCTGACGATGCCCTGGTGGAGTGGCTGCGGCGGGTTTATGCCCCGATCGATCGCATGCTCGGTGAGGTGATCAATCCCTTCCCCAAGCAACTCAAGGCACTGTCAGCAGACCCCTACGACGACGAGCTGATGGAGGCGTTCTGCAGTTATCTCGAGGCGAGTGGACGTCGGATGGACAAGGTCAAGCAACTGTTCCAGTCGGTGCCCACACCGGCCTCGGCCCGTGGCTTCGGGCTGAGCCTGTATCACTGTCTTTCCGAAGTGGAAGACGCTCTGGCCGAACTGGAGCGCTACACCATGGGTTACGTGGATGGATATCTCCACGATGGTCGCGAGATGCTGCGGGAGGCCAAGCAGCGACGCAAGCGGCTCCAGGATGAACGGCGTCGCTTGGAGATCGTGTGAAGCAGCGCTGGCGTTTCTGGGCTTCGGTTGCCCTGATCTGGGTGCTCTCAACCCTGGTGGATCGGCTCTGGTGGACGCTCCAGACCGGCGTCCCCGCCTGGGATCAGGCTGATTACCTCAACAGCGCCATGGATCATGGCCGCGCCTTGGGCTTGCTTCCCGGTGGCGGGTGGCAGGGTTGGCAGGCGCTGCTGGATCTGTCGCCGAAGATTCCGCCCCTGGCCTCGCTGGTGAACGGCAGCGTGATGGCCCTGAGTGGTGATGCCCCGGAGCAAGCGGCCTGGAGCCTGAGTGTCTGGCACGGGTTGCTCCTGGTGGTGATGGCGGGTTGGGGGCGGCGGCTGCAGGGGGATGGCCTTGCCTTGATCGCCTGCCTGTTGGCGGCATTGACGCCGGCCTTTCTGGATCTGCGCACGGATTACGTGCTGGAGATGGCCCTGGTGGCCAGTTGCAGCCTGGCGATCTGGCGTCTCGGGGTCTGGTGTGACCCTCAGACCGGAGGACGCTGGGGGCAGGCCTGGGGTTGCACCCTGGCAGCCATCGCTGCGGTGCTGGTCAAGCAGAGCGCCCTGCTGGTGCTGGTTCCTGCGGGACTCTGGGCTGCGGGAATCGCGTTGCAACGGGGTGGTCCTTGGTTGCGTCAGGCTTCGCTGCTGCCCCTGCTCACGGCGGTCCTGATCGGCCCCTGGTTGCGTCACAACTGGATTACCAGCCTCGGCGGCACCAACCGAGCCGTGTTCGAGTCGGCGGCCCGGGAAGGCGATCCTGGGGTCTTCAGCCTGGCCAGTTGGCTGTGGTACCCCCGCCTGTTGCCGGAGCAGCTCGGCACGGTACTTCTGGTGGTGGGCTTGTCCGGGCTGCTGCTTTGGTGCTGGCAGCGCCGGCAGCCCTCCAGCGACCACGCCTGGTCCTGGCGCTGGCTCCTGCTCAATCTGGTGGCGGCCTGGGTGCTCACCACGCTGAGCCCCAACAAAGGCGACCGCTACATCTCTCCCCTGCTGCCCTCCCTGCTGTTGCTCCTGGCCCGAGGCTGGTGGCAATGGGGCCATTGGTTCGAGGCCAGGCGTTCGAGGCTGGTGTGGCCCCTTTTCGGTGCTGGTCTGTTGGCCTGTGTGCCGGCGGGCTGGGCCCATCAGCTGCATCGCTTTGACGACCGGCCCCGTGGCCCGGTGGAGGCGCTGGTGGAGGCCGCCGGCGGTGCGGATCCCAGCAGTCCTCCTGCCACGTTGATCGTGGTGCCCAGCACCTCCGATCTCAACCAGCACAACGTCAGCTTCTATGGCCGTCGCCACGGGGGGCAGACCGTTGGCCGGCAGCTGGGGGGCAGCCAACAGGACCGTGGGCCTGTGCTGGCACGGACGGAATGGGTGGTGTTGGCGGAAGGGAACCAGGGATCGGTGCGCAAAGCGGCGCGACGGTTGGATCAAGCCGTGCGCAGCAGCGGTGTGTTCGAGCCGGTGCATCAATTTGAGCGCCCCAAGGGCGGGAGTTATTCCCTCTGGCGCCGCCGCGCTACTCATCCGATTGCAGGCCCTTCCTTCGCGCAGCGCTTCCCCGATCTTGCCGCTGGCCTGGCGGCAGGGCCGGTGGGGCTGGATCCGGTGTTTGCTGCGGTGGGGCAGGAGCACATGCTCGATGGCCATTTCAGCTACCGGGATCCGGTGCGTTCTGAGGCCTTGGCGGCCTTGGCGCAGGATCCCCAGGCCGTGAAACCGCGTTGGACCCTTGCCCTGCTGGCGGTGCTGGACAACCGTCCGGCGCAGGCAGCGGAGCAGTTCGAGGCGCTGCAACGGCTGTTGCCCGATAACCCCTGGCCAGCGGCCTACCGCAGTGTGGTCAACCTGGCGGGGTGGAACCCCTGGCAGGCCGCCGCCGCTGCTGATGGGGCCAGCGTTTCAAATCCTGTGTTGGCGGCGCTGGGGGATCTCAGCGGTGTGCTCTCTGGGGCTGTTTGGCGCATCCCCGCCGCCATCACGTCAGTTCCAGCGGCCGTCACAGCCGTGGAGGAGGCCCTGGAGCCTGCCTCCAGCCAAGATCAGGATCAGGAGCAGGCTTCCAGCTGATCCATCCGCAGCCACACATCGGGCACCGGACGGTTCCAGCGCACCTGGCCGTAGTCCCCCTTCACCACCAGCAGCTCGCCGGGACCTTCAAAGATGTAGTCGGGTGCTGTGGGATCGCTGGCTCCAGCCTCAAGGCTGGAGCTGTAGGCGGCTCTGTTCACCTTGACCAAGGCACCTTTGCGCAGCGCAGCAGGCTTGGCCTTGGCGGGGGCAGCGGCGTCGGATTCGGCCATGACAGGGGACGGTGATGGCACCAGGCTAAAACCAATCGCCCACGAACCCCCTTAGCCTCCCAGCCGCACCACCCCCGCTTTCATGCGTCTGCTGCTGTTTGGCTGCACAGGTTTTGTTGGCCGTGAGCTCCTGCCGCTCCTGCTTCAGGCCGGGCACCAGCTCACAGTGGTGAGCCGCCGCTTGGCCCGCGGCTACGACGCTGAACGGGCGGATGGGCGACTGATCTGGATGCAGTTCGACCCTGCCAGCAGCAGCACCTGGACCGACGCCGGCCTGTTGGACGCCCTGAACCAGGCCGATGCGGTGGTCAACCTGGCGGGCGAACCGATTGCCGAGAAGCGTTGGACCCCGACCCACCGGCAGCTGCTTGAAACCAGCCGTCTGGAGACGACCTCTCAGTTGGTGAAGGCGATTGATGCCTGTTCAACGCCACCGAAGCTGCTGGTGAATGCCTCGGCCATCGGCTTCTATGGCTCCAGCCTGGACAAGCGTTTTCTTGAATCGAGCACCCCTGGCGACGACTTCCTTGCGAGCTTGTGTGAGCGCTGGGAAGCGGCGGCTGAGGCGGTGCCGTCTGCGGTTCGGAAGGTCACCCTGCGGATCGGTATCGTGCTGGCTGCCGACGGCGGCGCACTCGGAAAAATGCTTCCGGTGTTTCGCACAGGGTTTGGCGGTCCGATCGGCAGTGGCCGGCAGTGGATGAGTTGGATCCACCGCACTGACCTCTGTGCCCTGATCCTTCAATCCCTCACCGACGAGAGCTGGAGTGGCGTGATCAATGCCGTGGCTCCCGAGCCCGTCTCGATGACGGCCTTCTGCAAGCAGCTTGGCCGGAGCCTGGGCCGTCCGAGTTTGTTGCCGGTGCCTGCTCCAGTACTTCAGGTGCTTCTGGGGGACGGCGCCAAGGTGGTGTTGGAGGGCCAGCAGGTTGCTTCGGAGCGGCTTGACGCCCTGAACTTCAGCTTCCGCTACCCCGATCTGGCTTCAGCACTCGCCGCTGCCACCAGCTGAAGATGCCGCTCACCAGGGCCGCCATGATCAGCAGGCTGATGGCTGGGGCGAACAGGGGTTGCCACAGCAGCTGAACCTGGTCCATCAGCCAGTCATGGCCTTGGCCCTGTTGCACCACGGCAACGGCGAAGACCCCTGCGCCGATAAACACCAGCAGCACGTTCACCATCAGCAGGCGGTCAAGCCAGCGTTTCCAGGCCGGTTCAGGCGGCGCACTCATGCAAGAAGTGAGCAAATGGCTGCCGCCATTCTCAGGCCACCGCCCGCTTCTCCGAGGCGCCATTTGGCCTCCTCTCGGCATTGCTGTTGCAAGTCAGGATCCCGTCGCGCACGTTCAAGCAGAGCCATGGCCAGCTCCGCTGTTCCTTTCAAAGCCTCATGGCTGCCACTCTCCCCGTGGGCGCAGAACACAGTGGGCCCGAGCAGGCGCCGTTGGGCTTCAGCGAATGCAGCTGTGAATTGTGGGCCTTGTCCCGGCAGCTGCAGCACCGGTTTGGCCAGGCCAACGGCCTGCTCGATGGCCGTACCTGCCATGCCGATCACCAGATCACTGTGCTGCAGCACAGCTCGGAAGGCCCCGCGGCGAACGTTGATCCCCCGGGCTCCCTCACGCTGTAGCACGCTGTTTTTCAAGTGCCAACCGCATCGTTCGCTCAGCCGCCGCAAGCTGTCGTCATCGAGGCTGGGCACCAAGGCCAGATCCACGTTGCAGCGAACTGTGCTGGGCAGCAGCTCGATCAGCCGCAGCAACAGCTGCAGGTTCTGTTCCAGTTCCGGTCGGCGGCTGCCGGGCAGCAGACCGATGCGTGGCGTGCTGCTGGGCGGTGGGGTGGCCGCTGTGAGCACCGAATCCATGAACGGATTGCCCAGGAAGGTCACCGGCCGTTGCAGTTGTCTGCTGAGGTCTTCGGCGGTGCATTGATCGCGGCTGTACACCGCTTTAAATCGCTGGTTTTTCAATAGAGCGGCGCAGGGCCAGGGCAGGCGCAGCCTCCCTTCGTAGTGGCTGGAGTAGGCCACTAGGTAGGTCGCCACCGGGCGTTGGCTGAGCCATGCCGCGATCACAGGGATCACATCTCCCACCACCAGGATCAGATCGAAGCGACGCCGGTACCGCATCAGACGCATCAGGCGTCGGAGCAGATACAGCACTTGCCCTTGAGCGATCTCGGTGAGGCGGCCGCGAAGGCTGGTGTAGCCAATACCGCCGGTGCTGAATTCATGGCTGCGTCCCAGCAGCGGCACCCCGGCTTTTTGGTAGGCGCTGCCAAGGCCCACCAGCGGAAGCGCCTGCACGTTGTGGCCCTGCTGCTGAAGCTCCTGGGCCAGCAGGGCGCCGGAGAGGTCTTCACCGTGGCCATTGCTCAGCAGCAGGATGCGTGCCATTGCTGGGCTGCCCATCACCACATCCAGGTGCTCGGATCCGGAATGCCGTTGGCGCGTCTGGCCAGTTGCAAGCGTCGCGCTTCGCTGGCCAGGCGTTCCTGCCGCAATTGAGCCGAACGATCCGCTGGAGGCCGCACGCGAACCTGGGACGGCAGACGGGTGATGGTCCAGGTGGCTGTCATGCAGCGCGTCCGTTGTGATCAGAGCTCAAGCCAGGCTTTCACTTTCTCGAGGGCCTTCCAGCCGGGTTTGCGTTCAAGCCCGTCGGCGATCGAGGCCTTGAGTTCGCCGGACACCTCTGGGGCCAGGGTCATCACCTGCTGGACCACCTGGATGTGGTCACGCACGCCCTTGGATTGGGTTTCCAGCAACGCCAGGCTCAGGTTGATCCTGGCCTGGGGGTCCTGGCCGTTGAGTCTCACAGCGAAACGTGCCGACCGCAGCGCCTCCTCTGGTTGGTCGCAAAGAAGCTGCAGCCAGGCCAGGCAGGTCCAGCCCGCCGACTGGCGAGGAGCGGCTTCAACGATGCGGGCGAAATCAGGGAGAACCTCTTCGGCCGCGGCGCCGGCCTGATATCGGGCCATGGCCTGCTCAAACAGGCTGTCCTGGGAAGTCTCCATCAATTAGGGAGAGGGCAGTGATCTCCCCTCAGATTCCCACGTGGCTTCGCTCACACGGCGAAGGAACTGCCGCAGCCACAGGTCTGGCTGGCGTTGGGGTTGGTGAAGTTGAAGCCACCACCGATCAGAGCCGTGCTGAAGTCCAGCTGCATTCCGTAGATGTAGAGCAGGCTTTTGGGATCACAGATCACCCGGAAGCTCTGACCATCAGCCGCCATGTATTCGTAGGTCTCGTCGTCGTCGAGGGTGTCTGAGGCGGGCACGAAATCCATCGTGTAGCTCATGCCGCTGCAACCCCCGGACCTCACCCCGACGCGCAGCACCTGGTTCTCACCCTGTTCGCCACACAGCTTCGCCAGCTGCTGCATCGCCGGTTCGGTGATCAGGATGCCCTTGCCGTCTTTGGCGGTATGGGCCGGCGAGGTATCGGGGGTGGAAGTCATGGTCAACGCAGGCTCGCGCTCTCACTCTATGAACGCTCATACATAGAGTCGCCTTAGTTGACCAGATCATGTGCGGGTCGCGATCGTTGGTTCCGGCCTCGCCGGCCTCTCCGCTGCAGTGGACCTCGTGGATGCGGGCCATGAGGTGAATCTCTACGAAGCCCGTCCCTTTATGGGCGGCAAGGTGGGCAGCTGGGTGGATGAGGGCGGTAACCACATCGAGATGGGGTTGCACGTCTTCTTCTTCAATTACGCCAACCTCTTCGCTCTGATGCGCAAGGTGGGAGCGTTCGAGAACCTTCTGCCCAAGCAGCACACGCACCTGTTCGTGAACAAGGGGGGCGATCTGCGGGAGCTGGATTTCCGCTTCCCCATCGGCGCACCCTTCAACGGCCTCAAGGCCTTCTTCACCACACCGCAGCTCAGCTGGATCGACAAGCTGCGCAATGCCCTGGCCCTGGGCACGAGTCCGATCGTGCGGGGTCTGGTGGATTACGAGGGGGCGATGCACACCATCCGAGCCCTCGACTCCGTCAGTTTCCAGGACTGGTTTGTGGGCCATGGCGGCAGCCCCGAAAGCATCCGGCGGATGTGGAATCCCATTGCCTATGCCCTGGGCTTCATCGACTGCGAGGCCATCTCCGCCCGCTGCATGCTCACCATCTTCATGATGTTTGCGGCCAAGACGGAAGCCTCCAAGCTCAATCTGCTGAAGGGATCACCCCATCGCTGGCTCACGGGTCCGATCCTCGACTACATCCAGCAGCGTGGAGGCAAGTTGCATCTGCGTCATCGGGTGAAGCAGGTGGACTACAGCGAGGGTGACACCCCTGAGATCACTGGCCTGCAGCTGGGAACGCCCGAAGGAGACATTCGTGTTGAGGCTGACGCCTACCTGGCCGCCTGTGACGTGCCCGGGATTCAGAAACTGCTGCCCGAGGCCTGGAACCGTTACCCCCAGTTCAAGGCGATTCATCAGCTGGAGGCTGTACCCGTGGCCACGGTTCAGCTCCGCTACGACGGCTGGGTGACCGAGCTGGGAGATGCCCAGGACGCCCAGCGCCGGGATGTGGCGACACCCACGGGGCTCAACAACCTGCTGTACACGGCTGATGCCGATTTCAGCTGTTTTGCCGATCTCGCCCTGGCCAGTCCGGAGGATTACCGCAAGGAGGGAGAGGGCTCTTTGCTCCAATGCGTGCTCACCCCTGGTGATCCCTGGATTCCCAAGTCGGTTGATGAGATCGTGGCCCACACCGACCGTCAGGTGCGCGAGCTGTTCCCCTCGGCCCGCAATCTCAAGCTCACTTGGAGCAACGTGGTGAAACTGGCGCAGTCGTTGTACCGCGAAGCCCCGGGCATGGAGCCCTACCGCCCGGAGCAGCGCACGCCGATCCGTAATTTCTTCCTGGCCGGCAGCTACACCCGTCAGGACTACATCGATTCGATGGAGGGGGCCACGATGAGCGGTCATCTGGCGGCGGCGGCCATCCTCGATCAGCCGGTGAAGCTGGCCACCAATGCGGCGGTGGCCTGATGGGACGCTGGCTCGAACACACGGTCACCTCCGAGGTGCAGGCCCCGGCCGCCAAGGTCTGGGAGGTCTGGAGTGATCTCGAAGCGATGCCCCGTTGGATGCGCTGGATTGAGTCGGTCAAACCCCTCGACGACCCTGATCTCACCGATTGGACTTTGGCGGCACAGGGCTTTCGCTTCAGCTGGAAGGCCCGGATCACCCAGCGGGTTGAAGCCCAACAACTGCACTGGGAATCAGTGGGTGGCCTGCCCACCAAGGGTGCCGTTCGCTTTTATCCCGAAGCCGACGACCGCACTGTGGTCAAGTTGAGCGTGACCTACGAATTGCCGAGGGTCTTGGCACCGCTTATGGAACCCAGCATCCTGGGGGGCATCGTGACCAAGGAGCTTCAGGCGAATCTTGACCGTTTCCGTGACCTGGTGGAAGCAGGCGGCTAAGCATTGGCTTGCCCCCGTTGCCGTGTTGGTGGTCGTGGGGGGCTGTGGTGGCGAAACGCCAACGGCCACGGCGCTGCCATCGGTTCCAGTGAAACCTGAGCCGCTTCCGGAAACCTCAGAGGTTCAGGCCCCGCCGATTGGCCTGACCCCTCTGCCTTCGGCTGAGGAGGTGCAGCAGGCTGCCCCCGGCGGCCGGGCGGATCCCTTTGCTCCTCTTGTTGGTGTGGAGGCTGCGGATGCTCAGGACCCCACGACTGGCCTTGCCCTGACTGGCGTTTTGTTGGTGGGAGATCAGAAACGAGCCATCGTGACCACCCCCAACGGCAGCGGTGTGATCTGTGTGGGCGCAGAGGGCCGCTGCGGTGCGGATGCTCCGCTGTTGCTGCCGACTGGATGGTCGGTGCTCAGTATTGATGTGGAGCGCGGTTGCATTCGCTTCGCGCTGAACGATGAGCCTCAGGATCCCTTCTGCATCGCCTGAGCGCAGGCTTCGGCTAACCCTTCGAGATCGTGGGGGTCGGCCTCAGCATCCACCCGGCCGAAGCATTGGCGGCAGCTGCGACTGGTCTGGGGGCCGATTGAAACCAGCTTCACCCCCTCCAACCGTTCAGCCCAGCCTGGACCGAAGCGCTGTTCCAGCAGCTGCGCGGTGTGCTCCGCTGTCTTGCCGCTGCTGAAGGCGATGGCATCAACGTCACCTCCCTCCAGGGCGGTCGCTGTGGGCTCCGGCATCGTGGCGGGGCAGCCGGACTCATAGGCCGCCACTTCCACCACACGCACCCCGGCTTCACCGAAGGCGTCCGCCAGCAGGGTGCGACCACCGCTCTGCACCCGTGGAAGGAGCATCTTGAGACCCCAGCCCGACACCGGGAAGTGATCGATCAAGCTATCGGCCACGAAGCTCGGAGGCACGAAATCAGCGGCCGCCCCAAGGTCGTCCAGCACCTGCGCCGTTTTGCGGCCCACCGCGGCAATCTTGAGACTGGCGGGGCGTCTGGCCAGGCAACGGCCGAGGCGTTGCAGCCTCTGTTCCACGGCCTGCACGCCATTGGCGCTGGAGAACACCAGCCAGTGAAAGCTCTCCAAGTCCTCGAGGGCGTCATCCAGAGGACCCCAGTGGTCGGGTGGTCCGATCACCAGGGCAGGGAGATCCAGCACCGTCGCCCCCCGCTGCTCCAGCAGCTGGCGCGCGGCTCCCTGCTGGTCGGCCGCGCGGGTGACGACCACCGTTCGGCTTTGCAAGGGCTGGCTCAAGCGACAGCCTCCCCGTCCAGCTTCACCACCCCCTCCACCCTTTCGCGCAGCTGCTGAGCAGCGTCAGCGTTTCCCTGAGCCTGAAGCAGGTTGATGGCGCGGATGAAGCTGCCGCGAGCTGCGTCGATGTTGCCGCCCAACAACTGGGCCACGGCATTGTTCTGATGGCACTCAGCGTTGTTGGGATCCAGGGTGAGGGCGCGCCCGTACGCCTCCAGGGCCGCGGCGAGGTCGCCGCGGCGCCGTTGCATCAGCCCCAGGTTGTACCAGGCGAGGGCCACTTCCGGCGCCCGCTGGGCGGCGGTTTGGGTGAGGCTGATCGCTTCTTCCAGGTTGCCCTGGTCCATCAGTCGAGCCGCCAGGTTGAGGCGGGCTCCAAGACTCACCCGAGTGTCCAGCGGAATCTCCAGGGCCTGCCGGTAGCAGCTCACCGCCTTGTCGGGATCACTGGGGGTCAGGGCCAATCCCAGGTGCAGCAGCAGTTCATAGCGTTCGGCACCGGCTGAACTGCACTGCTTCAGGCCGGTTTGCAGCAAGGGAATGGCGTCTTCGTTCTTGCCCTCACTGATCAACAGCCCCCCGAGCTTGGCGCTGGCGTAGGGATCACCGGGACGCTCCTGCAGATCAGCCTCCATGGCCTGCCGCAGCCGATCGGCCTTGTCGCTGCCCGCCAGTAGTTCCGGTCGGTAGCCGTCATGGAGGATTGCCGGCTCACTGCAATCGGCGATGCGCCATTGGGGTTCGGCGTCCAGCAGGGTGCGAACGCTGTCATCGATCATCGAGTGGTATGGCCGGCTCCACCGGATCGAGGGGTGGCGGCGGAACAGACGACTGACGCTGGAATAGGGAGCCATGGCAGCCCCCACCTCGTAACGCAGCAGGTTGATCACCAGCACATCGGGCTGGGCCATCAGGGCTTTGAGTGCGGGGATGGCCTCGGGGCGCAGTTGTTCATCGGCGTCCAGCACCAGCACCCAGTCGCCCTTGAGAAACTCCAGGGCCTGGTTGCGGGCTGGGGCGAAGTCCCCCGGCCAGGGAATCTGCTCAACCCGGGTTCCGGCCGCTTCGGCGATGGCCACCGTGGCATCGGTGGAGCCGGTGTCCACCACCACCATCTCGTCGGCGAAGCCCTGTACGGAGCGTAGGCACTCCCCGAGACGCGCCTCTTCATCCCGCACGATCATCGAGAGGCTGAGCATGGCCGGCCGGCTTGAGGTTGGCGCGAGGTTAAGTGCGGTTGGCCAGTGCGGTTGGTTGGTGGTGGTCAGTCGGTGAACGCACCGCTGTTGCCGGTCGGCGTCGCGTTGGGGAACAGTTCGGTGAGCACCTGGCGTTGGGCTTCCTGCATTTGGCCGGCGGAATAGGCGGCAGGGCAGCTGCCGGGCAGAAGGGGCTTCAGGCTGTCCCAGAGGTAAGGGCTGCCGTAGACCACGACTCCGGCCAGCCGGTTGAGGGCGATCAGTTGCTGGATCGCTGCGGCCCAGGGTTCTTGGGCATCCCGTCCGGCGCGGAAGGGGTTACCCCGCAGGAACAGCTGCAGCAGCACCGCTCCATCGCCGAGGCGGTCCATCGCCAGGGGCGCGTCCGCTTGGCCGCTCCAGGGCGATAGCCCTTCGCCATGAAGCACGATTGAGCGAAATCCTTGTGCTTCAGGAGTGCGCAAGGCCGGGGACCAGCCGCTGAGGGCGGCTGCGCTGGGCACCATGGCATCCACGCGCACCAGGTTGATTCCTGCTTGTGGAAGAACCTTTGCTTCGCCGACCGTGATGCTGTGACGCACCAGATCAGCCTCAAGGGCTTGCTCGTCTGCGCTGACGATCGGACTTGAAGCTGTGCTGGTGGGGATCGATGCCAGGGCGTGGGCCCGGCGCTGCAGGCTCTCGTCCAACCTCTCGAGGCACAGCCTTCCACTGCTGAAACCGTCGCAGAGACCATCGATGGCGGCATCCGCATCGGCCGGCATCAGGATCAGGTCGGCCCCTGCTTCAAAGGCCAGCACAGCTGCTTCGGCGGCGCCGTGCCGTGCGCTGATCGCTTCCATCACAAGGGCATCGGTTACCACCAGCCCGTTGAACCTCATCTGGCGCCGCAGCAAATCGGTGAGCACGGCTTTGGAGAGGGTGGCGGGCTGCTGCGGATCCAATTCCGGCAGCACCAGATGGGCCGTCATCACGCTCTCCACGCCGGCGGTAATGGCGGCCTGAAAGGGCGGAAGTTCGATCTGCGCCAGCCGTTCGCGGCTGTGGGGCAGCACCGGCAGGTCCAGATGGGAGTCGCTGCTGGTGTCGCCGTGGCCGGGAAAGTGCTTGGCGCATCCGAGCACCCCCGCTTTCTTGAGCCCCCGCTGGAACGCCACCGCCAGGGCACTGGCAGTGTTGGGATCTTCGCCCCAAGCCCGCACATTGATCACAGGGTTGGCGGGGTTGTTGTTGACGTCGCACACCGGCCCCAACACCCAGTTCAGGCCACAGCGGCGGGCCTGTTCGCCGGTGCAGCGGCCATAGCGCTCACTCAAATCCAGGGCCAGCTCGGGCTCCCGCTGGTGGAGTCGCCCGAGGGCCAGGGGCGGCACCAGCCAGCTGGCCCCTTCGAAGCGCTGGCCAACGCCCTCTTCAACGTCCGCGCAGACCAGCAACCGCTGCTCACTCCAGCCCTGCAGTTGCTGGGTGCGTTGTTGCAGCTCAACAGCGCTGCCCCCTAGCAGGATCACTCCACCAACACCATCCCGCAGCAGGCGCTGCAGTTCGCTGTTTGGAAGCTCCCACTGCGGGTAGCGACGCTGTTGGTCGCTCAGATGACCACTGGCCCGCACCACCAGCAGTTCCGCTACGCGGCGCCGCAGGCTGTTAGCGGGCCGGCTGTTCATCACTGCCTGGCTGTTGATCACTCCCGGGTGGAATCTCGCCCCGCTGCTGCCGCTCGTCTTCGAGGCGATTCAGCAGTCCCAGAACGGAGGTGCCGCGTTCCAGACCCCGATCCAGCTGGAACACCACTTCGGGGGCGCGTCGCATCTGCAGCCGCCGCCCCAGTTCTCCCCGCAGGAAGCCGCTGGCGGCCTGGAGCCCCTCGAGCACCTGGTCGCGCTCCTGAGCTTCCCCAAACACGCTCACGAAGATCTTGCAGTGCTGCAGATCGCCGGACACCTCCACTTCGGTGATGCTCACCATGCCTTGGTGCACCCGTTCATCACGGATGCCGTTGATCATCAGTTCGCTGACTTCTTTGCGGATCAGGGCTGCCACCCGCTCCACTCGACGCCCCTGTGCCATCACGCCATCGGTGCTGAATTCACCATGGCACGCAGCACCAAGGTGAGGCTGATTCCACCGCTGATCAAGGCGCCGATCAAGGCCACGGCCGTGACGGGATTGCTCCGGCGTGCGGCCAGGGGTTCGGCGACGGAGTTCATCACCCCGAGGGTGAAGGCGATCAAGTAACGGGGGTAACGGGAGACGTTGAGGAAAAACTCCCGCATGGTTCTGGCGTGCTTGCAAATCTGCTGGCTACTCTGCCGGGCCCATGGCTGTTTTGGACATGTTGGAGCTGCATCAATTCCGCCATTCCGCGTTTTGTCTCAAGGTGCGGATGGTGTTGCAGGCCAAGGGGCTGAGTTTCCGCACCGTGGAGGTGACCCCCGGTGTCGGCCAGGTGGCTGTGTTCCGGCTGTCCGGCCAACGGCAGGTGCCCGTGCTGGTGGATGGGGATCAGGTCATTGCCGACTCCAGCGCCATTGCGCTGCATCTGGATCAGCGGGAGCCGGATCCTGCCCTGATTCCCACCGATCCGCGCCAGGCTGCCCAGGTGCATCTGCTGGAGGATTGGGCCGACACCACCCTGGCCATGGCGGGTCGCTCCTCTTTGGTGCAGGCCGCGGCACTGGACCCCGAGCTTCGGGTTGCTCTGCTGCCCGACGATCTGCCCGACCCCGTGCGTTCGGTGATGGGCGTGATCCCTGGCGGTTGGGTCAGCAATATCACTGAACTGGTCAACCAGAAGGAGCGCACCGAGCTGCTGGCCAGCCTGGAGCAGTTGGCCTCATCCGTGCAGACCAGCCCTTGGTTGGTGGGCGACAGCATGACCCTGGCCGACATTGCCGTTGCCGCTCAGTTGTCGCTGCTTCGCTTCCCCTCTTCTGCGGGTTCGGCCCTGGCCGGCAAGGGCGTGCCTGGGCTGAGCGATCACCCCAAACTGCAGCCCCTGTTCCAGTGGCGCGACCAGATCGAACTCAAATTGATGGAGCGGACCCTGGAAGAGGTGTGAAGCGCAATCGGTAGTGGTGCTGGGCGATGGCCTGATCCCGCAGGCTCTCGCCCGGCGAGGCGTAGCGCCCTTGCCATTGCTCGGCGCAGATGTCCTTGCCGCAGCGGTTGTAGCGGCTCAGGGTTTCGATCCGGCTCAGCCGCGGCGGTCCGGGCGCATGCAGGATCTGCAGCACCAATTCATCGGCCAGGAAGGTGTCGGTGCTCGGGCTCTCCTGGCGGCGGCCCGTCACCGTGGTCTCGAGATAGAGATCTCCCTTGAGTCGGGCAATCTGGCGGTTGGCGGAGTCGGGGTCTTCTTCCACCTTCAGCAGTTGCTCGCCAAGCAGGGCTCGACCGATGGCTGTGGCGTTGAAGCTGCGATCGCCGACCAGTCGACCGCGCCGGTCGGCTTGAAATCGTGCTTGATGCAGCAGCGGTGGATCGTTTGGGGCATCGAGATCAATGCTCTCCACCTGCCAAAGCCCGGCAAACCAGTCGGGGTAAATCAGGTCGTCCCGATTTGAGGGCCGCGGCAATGGTGCCGGCAGGCTCCAGTCGGGCCAACTGTTCAACCGCTGCTCAAGACCTGTCTGGGCCCCGGCGGGGCCGCCACTGAGCAGGATGGTGAGGCTGATCAGCAGCATCCACAACCGCCGTTCCATGTCTGATCCCCTGATCCGTGCCCTTGATGACTATGTGGTGCTGGAGCCCGGCAAGCCGGAGCAGCTGCTCAGCGCTGCCGACACGTTGACATGGCTGAGCGGTTGGTTGCGCAGCCTCGATCAGTTGCCGGCCGATCTGGCAGATCAACCGGATGTCGATGCAGCGGCGCAGCGGTTGATCGATACGGCCTGTGATCTGGAGATCAGCCCCGGGGTGACCTTGCAGTGGTTTGCGGTGCGGTTGGAGCCGCCCACCGCTTGAGATTCAGTCGTTTCGGCGTTGGGTCGGATCCTTCAGCAGGCTTGGCACCAGTTGCAGGATTCCGTCGGCCACGGCCTCTGGGGTTTCGTCGTTGATCACCACCGTCAGATCGGCCTCGGCATAGAGGGGACGACGCTCGTTCAACAGCGCGTTCAGAGCCGCCTCTGGATCGGCGGTTTGCAGCAACGGGCGCACGGTGCTGTCAGCGTTCAGCCGCTGCAGCAACTGATCGGGCACCACATCGAGCCAGATCACGATGCCGCTGTGGAGCATTCCCCAGTTCTCCGGCTGGGTCACCACACCGCCACCTGTGGCCACCACCAGCGAGTGGCGCTGACTGATCGCACTGAGCACCTGGCTTTCCAGGCTGCGGAAGCCCGCTTCGCCATCCCGATCAAAGATGTCCGGGATGCTGCAGCCCGCCGCCTGTTCGATCACGGCATCGGCATCCACAAAGCCGTAGCCCAGGCGTTCGGCCAGGGGGCGGCCCGTGCTCGTCTTGCCGCTGCCCATCATTCCCACCAGATAGAGGCTGCGCCCGGCAAGACGCTGCTTGAGGGTGGGGGTGGAATCCGCCATGACTCGGAAACGGCATTAGCTCATTAGGATGCCTCGCGGCCGGAACGTCACATGACTGAAACGAAGTCACAAGCACGGCACGGCCAAGGTCGTGGTTGTGTCATCACCCGGAGGGCCTGTTTTAGTGCCAGCCATCGCTATTGGCTGCCAGAACTGTCCGCCGATGACAATGCCGCCCGTTTCGGGCCCTGCGCTTTGGCTCCTGGCCATGGGCACAACTATGAGTTGATTGTCTCCATGGCTGGTGGTCTGGACGCCGACGGCATGGTGCTCAACCTCTCGGAGGTGAAGCACGCCATCCGCAACGAGGTGACGGGCCAGCTCGATTTCCGCTTCCTCAATGAGGCCTGGCCGGAATTTGACGTTGCCACCCCTGAAGGGTGCCTCCCCACCACCGAGGCCCTGGTGCGGGTGATCTGGCAGCGCCTCAGCCCTCATCTGCCGATCACGGCGCTGCGCCTCTACGAACAACCGGGCCTTTGGGCCGACTATCTCGGACATCCCATGGACGCCTTCCTCACCATCCGCACTCACTTCGCCGCCGCTCACCGACTGGCCCGTCCGGAACTCAGTCAGGAAGAGAACGAAGCGATCTACGGCAAGTGCGCACGTCCCCACGGCCATGGCCACAACTACCTGGTGGACGTGACCGTGCGTGGTGAGATTGATCCCCGCACCGGGATGGTCTGCGACCTCTCCGCGCTGCAGCGCCTCGTGGATGATCTGGTGGTTGAGCCCTTCGACCACACCTTCCTCAACAAGGACGTGCCCTTTTTCGAGGAGTGCGTGCCCACGGCTGAGAACATTGCCTTGCACATCGCTGATCGTCTCTCCAGCCCGATCAAGGCCATCGGCGCCAGCTTGCACAAGGTGCGGCTGCAGGAGAGCCCGAACAATGCGGCCGAGGTTTACGCCGAAGCACCGCAACTGGAGATGTCCCCAGCTGCCCTTGATGCCGTGGCTGCCGTCTGATCGACGGCTTGATGCCCCACCGCCCCACTCCCACACGCCCCACTCCTTCTCGACCCTTCGTGCGGCTGGTGTTGGCCATCAGTCTCGATGGCCGCCTTGCTCCCCATGAAGGCGGTGCCGCCCAGCTGGGGGGTGAGGGAGATCGGCGTGCCCTGGAGCAGGCGCTCGCCTGGGGGGATGCCTGCTTGATCGGTGCCGGAACCCTGCGGGCCCATCAGTGCACCTGCCTGATCCGCAGCCCTCAGCTGCTTGAGCAACGCCGAAGCGAGGGGCGCGCAGAGCAGCCGGCCGCTGTGGTGGTGAGCCGATCCCCCGAGTTCTCAAGCACCTGGCGGTTTTTTGATCAGCCGCTTCAACGTTGGCTGCTGGCTCCTGAACCTGTGGATCAAGGTTTTGATCGTTGGTTCCCTTTGGCACCAACCTGGCCGGAGCGGCTCAAGGCGCTTGGAGCGGCTGGGATTCAGCGTCTGGTGCTTCTGGGTGGCGCCCAGCTCAGCGCCGATCTGTTGCAAGCCGATTGCGTCGATGCCCTCCAGCTCACCTTGGTGCCCCAGCTTTTGGGCGGCCGCTTCAGTTGGTTGCCTTGCACCGATGTGCCGTTGCCAGCTGCCTTGGCGCAACCGGGTGCTTGGCAGTCCGATGGCGCTGAGGATCTCGGGGACGGTGAGTGGCTGGTTCGCTACCGACGGATCCGATCTGGTTAAGGTCGTCGCACCTAGGCCAAAGGCACCGTCGCAATGACGTCACTCACGGCCCGCTGGCATCGCTCCATCAGAGAAATCCCGGAGCAGCAGTGGAACAGCCTGGTCGGAGACGCAGCGATCCCCTTTTACCGGTGGAGCTGGCTGGAGGCCTTGGAAAGCTCTGGCAGCATCATTCCCGAGCAGGGCTGGCAGCCCCTGCATCTGGCCCTCTGGCGTGATGACATCCCGATTGCGGTGGCTCCGCTGTTCCTGAAGGGCCACAGCTATGGCGAGTTTGTGTTCGACCAGACCTTTGCCCGTCTGGCGGCGGATCTGGGGCTGCTCTACTACCCCAAGCTCCTGGGCATGAGTCCGGTCAGCCCAGTGCTGGGCTACCGCTTCCATGTGCGATCTGGCGAAGATGAAGCTCTGCTCACCCGGGAGTTGCTGCGGGCGATCGATCGCTTCTGCGAACAGAACGGGATCCTCAGCTGCAATTTCCTCTACGTGGATCCGCAGTGGCGGCCTCTGGCGGAGGCCGCCGGCTGTGCCACCTGGCTGAACCAGCAGAGCCTGTGGAGCCGCGGCGACGACCAGACGTTTGAGGATTATCTCAAGGGTTTCAATGCCAACCAGCGCCGCAACATCAAGCGGGAACGCAAGGCTGTGGCCAAGGCCGGGATCACCGTGACCCCCCTCAGCGGCGATCAGCTGGATCTGCCGCTGTTGCAATCCATGCATCGTTTCTACGAGCAGCACTGTGCTCGCTGGGGACCGTGGGGCAGCAAGTATCTGGAAGAGGGCTTCTTTGAAGCCTTGGCACAGCTGCACCGCGATCAGCTGGTGCTTTTTTCTGCCCATCGAGGTGACCCGCGAGATCCGGTGGCGATGTCGATGTGCGTGCAGGACGGCCGACAGCTCTGGGGCCGCTACTGGGGCAGCCACGAGGAGATCGATTGTCTTCACTTCGAAGTCTGTTATTACGCTCCGATCGAATGGGCCCTGGCCAACGGCATCGTCAGCTTTGACCCTGGAGCTGGTGGCAGCCACAAACGCCGGAGAGGCTTTGTGGCCCGTCCCCACGCCAGCCTGCACCGCTGGTATCAGCCTCAGATGGATCAGTTGATCCGCGCCTGGTTGCCCAAGGTGAATGGCTTGATGCTGGAGGAAATCGAGGCGATCAACGCGGAGCTGCCCTTCAAAGCAGAACCTCCGGCCTTGGCTTTGTAGGTTGAAGGCATGACCACAACCCCGGAAGCACCGGCATCCACCGCTGCGGCGATGGATGCTCTTGATCAGCGCCTGTCCCAGCGGTTCATCGCTCTGGATCCCAGTGGCTATTTCTTGATCAAGCTGGATCGTGATGCGGCCGAACTGGTGCTTGAGCACTACGGCAACACCATTGATGACAAGGGGTTGGCCCGAGATTCCGAGACCGGTGAGGTGTTGCGGTGCGACGGGGGCAATGCTCCTCGGCGCCCTTCAGCGGTTTACCGCGGCAGTACGGCCAAACAGATGGGCATCCAGCTCACGGAAGGGGAAGCCCCACACCCAGTCAGTCGCCTCGACCATGCCCTTTATTTGGGGCGGGAGTTGCAGAAGGCTGAGCAGTGCCTGCGTGACGGCACGTTATATGTGCAGGACTGAGGATCAGGCCGGCTGCAGTTCTTTGG
This sequence comes from Synechococcus sp. A15-44, assembly GCF_014280115.1. Lineage (NCBI taxonomy): Bacteria > Bacillati > Cyanobacteriota > Cyanophyceae > Synechococcales > Synechococcaceae > Synechococcus > Synechococcus sp. A15-44. The sequence continues at coordinate 2,315,436 of NZ_CP047938.1, read as the reverse complement.
CTGCTGTGGGTTCTTCGGGGGGCAGTGATTCCAGCTGTTCGCGGATTTCCTGCTGAACGATCGAGCGGTATTCGAGGAAGTGCTCGTTGTGGGCCAGCACCGATAGGAACTGTTCAACCAGGGCGGGGTTGTTGCGGGCCATGCCAAACAGGTAACGCCAGAAACGGGTGCGGGTGTTGCGCTTGATGCCCTGCCGCCACACCACGATGCTCAGCGCCTTGAGGTCCACCAGGCTCGGCAGTTTGGCCGCGGCTTTCCAGCGGGGTGCGCCCATCTTCAGGTAATAGCTGTAAACCCGGTCCATGTAGGCGTTGGGTTCGTACAGCGCGCAGAACGCGTCCACGTACTCGTTGGCGATGTCGCGGATCGGTCGGGTGGGTTTGAAGTTGAGCAGGTTGGTCTGGTTCACGCCCTTGGCGGCGTCTTCCCCCTGAATCAAGCGACCTTCCCGCTCCAGCCGTGCCCAAAGGGCTGTTTTGGGCAGGGCCTGCAACATGCCCATCATCGCGGCGGGGATACCGGTGCGGGTGACAAAGTCCACGATGCGGTGGCCTGCGCCATCCTTCTCGCCGTCGAAACCGATAATGAAACCCGCCATCACGCGGATTCCGTTGGCGGTGATCCGATCCACGGCGGCATCCAGTGGGTTGCGCGTGTTCTGCACTTTGCGAGCCGTTTCCAAACTCGCTTCGTCCGGGGTTTCGATGCCCAGAAAGACGCTTTCGAAGCGCGCGTCGTGCATCATCCGCATCATTTCCTCGTCGTCGGCCAGATCCACGGAGGCTTCAGTGGAGAAGCTGAAGGGGTAGCCCCTCTCCTCCTGCCAGGTGCGGATCTGCGGCAGCAGCAACTTGGCGTTGCGCTTGTTGCCGATGAAGTTGTCGTCCACCAGAAAGATCGAGCGCCGCCAGCCCAGGTCGTGCAGATATTGCAGCTCTGCCACCAGCTGTTCGGGGGTCTTGGTGCGGGGCTTGCGGCCGTAGAGAACGATGATGTCGCAGAACTCGCAGTTGAAGGGGCAGCCCCGTGAGAACTGCACGCTCATCGAGTCATAGGCCTCGAGTTGCAGCAGATCGAAGCGTGGAATCGGGGTGGCGGTGACGTCTGGCTTGTCTCCCTCGGCGGTGAAGCGACCAGAGGTCTCTCCCCGTTCCAGGGCATCAAGGAACATCGGCAGGGTGATTTCCCCTTCATCAAGGATCTTGAAATCCGCCAGATCCAGTTCCGGTGCATCCGGTGTGGAGCTTGCGAAGGGGCCACCAACGGCCACAGCAAGGCCTCTCTGCTTGGCCTTACTGATCTGCACAGCCATGTCGTCCTTCTGGACGATCATTCCCGAAATAATGATCAGCTCGGCCCAGTTCCACTCCTCGTCCGTCACCTCCCGCACGTTCCGGTCCACCAGCTTCATCTCCCAGTCCTGAGGGAGAAGTGCTGCCACGGTGACCATCCCCAATGGAGGCAGCAGCACTTTGCGATTCACCAGTTCGAGAATCTTTTCGTAACTCCAGAAGGTCTTTGGGAACTCGGGATAAATGAAAAGCGTGCGCATGGCGTCGGGCGTTGATGGATGGACGTCCGGTCAGCCCGGCTGGAGATACCTCTCAATCGGTATCAGCTGTTCACAAACCCTAAGCGCAATGGCCTGAACTCAGGCCGGTGTCTGATCTAATGGTGGTCACCTCCGTACTTGCACATGGGCGTCGGCATCTATCTCGGCCTGGTTGGTTCCGGTCTAGTGACGGCTTTTGTGCTCACCAAGCTGCTGAAGGGAATCAAGCTCATCTGAGCGGTTCCAACCTCTTCGCTCCTCGCTTTCGTATCCAGAGCACAGCCACAGCAGCGCTGAGGCCACCCGTGACGGCGAAAGCAGTGGAGAGATTGGTGAACATCACCATCAGGGCAACGATTAACCCACTGAGCCCGCCTCCGCCCAAGAAGGCGATCTGGCTGAGCCCAGCCATCCGGCCTCGCATCACTTGCGGTGATCCGATCTGACTGATCAGGTTGCAGCTGCTCAGCAGTCCGGCTGTGCCGGCGCCGATCAGAAAGGCCATGGCCAGACTGAACACAGGCCCTGGAGTACGGGCCATTCCCATCTGGGCCACTGCGGTAATCAAGCCAAAACCCCCGAGAGTGAGGAAAGGTCGCCGGCAGAAACGCTGGCTGTTGCGTTGCAGCACTAGCCCTCCCACGATGCTGCCGCCCGCCAGCACGCTGGTGAACAGCCCCAGATCCGTGGGATTGGGCCCCAGTTGATCGAAGGCGATCAATGGGGCCAGTCCCGGGTGATAGAACCCGATCAGACACAGCACAGCGGTGAAGCTGAGAACCCCTTGAAGGGTGCCACCGCAGTGCTGCCAGGCGTTGAGCAGGCTGGCGTCTTGCTCGCTGCTGCTGCGCACTTCCCGATCCCGATTCGGGTTGAGCAAGAAAATCACACTGGCGATTGGCAGCAAATAGCTGGCCGCATCAATGCCCAGAGCCCAGGCCGGGCCAGTGGCCGCCAGCAACAACCCGCCGATGGGGGGGCCGACCAGCTTGCCAACGTTGAAGACCACCGAAAAGCTGGTGAGGTAGCCCGCCAGCTGTTCCGGCCGCTCCACCAGGATCGAGCAGTACTTGTTGCGTGCCGTCAACTCATAGGCACCGGCGATGCCCACCAGCAGGGTGCTGCAGAGCAGCAGCAGCACCTGGGCTGTGCCCTCCAAGAGGGGAATCGCCAGGGCCCCCAGGCCAGAGGCAGTCAGCAGTGCCCATTGCGCCTGCACCAGCACCCGTTCACAACCCACCCGGTCGGTGCGCACCCCCGCTGGACCACTCACCAGCAAGGTTGGAAGTGAAAGCGCGGCGAAGTTCAATGCCAACACGAAAGGGTCCACACCCCCTTTCATCAGAATCCAGCCCTTGGCGGTGATGCCGGCAAAAGACCCCGCCGTGCTCACGCCGGAGGCGATCAGAAAAAGCTGGCGTTGCTGTTCGGCCCGCAGTTTGAGAAGGGTCAACCCTGGCGTCTCGCTGCGGCCACCATGGCGCGGGCACCAACAATCCTCCCGCTGAGGTCGTAAATGTCAGCCCCGGTGATCTCCACCGGCACCAGGCTGCCCGGCGCTGCCTGTTGACCATCGGCGCCGGGTTGCACCCGCACTTCACCATCCACTTCGGGCGCAAAGCGGGCGCAGCGCCCGATCATCTCGCCGGTTTGCGGGCTGTGTTGTTCGATCAGCACGTCAACAGTGCGCCCCACCCAGCGGCTGTTGCGTTCCTCCGAAATGGGTTGTTGCAGAGCCATCAGGGCATCCTTGCGGGCTTGGGCTACCTCGGGATCGACGCGATCGGGCAGGTCCGCCGCTGCTGTGCCGTCCTCCGGAGAGAAGGTGAACACCCCCACATGATCGAAGCGTTGGCGCTCGAGGAAGCCCATCAGGTGCTGGAAGTGCTCTTCGGTTTCGCCGGGGAACCCCACGATCAACGTGGTGCGTAGCACCGCATCGGGGAGTTGGTCGCGGATCTGATCCAGCAGGCGGTCGTTCACATCCGCCTGCCAGGGGCGGTTCATCGCCCGCAGCACCTCCGGATGGCTGTGCTGCAACGGCAGATCCAGATAAGGCACCACATTGGGCACCTCCCGGTAGGCCGCCAGAACATCAGGGGTCAGCCCGGTGGGATAGGCGTAATGCACCCGGATCCAGGGGATCTCCACGTCGCCAAGGGCTCGTAGCAGTTCCGCCAGCTTGGGTTTGCCGTAGAGGTCAAGGCCGTAGTTGGTGGTGATCTGGCTGATCAGGATCAGCTCCTGCACCCCCTGTTCCGCCAGTTGGTGGGCTTCGGCCACGATGGATTCGATCGGTCGACTGCGCTGATCACCTCGCAGTTTCGGAATGATGCAGAAGGCGCAGCGGTAGTCGCAGCCTTCAGCCACCTTGAGGAAGGCCACCGCCTGGTCGGTGGTGCGTTGGCGTGGAAGGTGTTCGTCACCCACAAAGGTGGGAACGGCGCTGACCTGGTTCACCCGCTCCCCCGCTTCCACCCGCTGCAACACATCCACGATGTGCTGGTAGTCGCCGGTTCCCACGATGGCTTTGGCCTCGGGGATCGATTCCAGCAACTCCTCCTGGAAATGTTGGGCCAGGCATCCCGCGATGATCAATTCCTTGCCCTGTTCCGCCAGTCCCACCAGGGTGCGCACCGATTCTTCGCGGGCGTCCTGGATGAAGCTGCAGGTGTTCACCACCACCACGGCGGCATCCCGTTCATCGGTGCTGACGCCGTAGCCCGCTTCCGCCAGCAGCCCCACCATGTGTTCGGTGTCCACCCGATTCTTCTCGCAGCCCAGGTGGGCGAAGGCGACCGTCGGTTTCGTCGGGGTGCTTGTCATCACGTCGCCGTCAGGCCAAAGATCAGCCTACGAAGCGGCCTGATCACGCCGGAACTGACAGAATCCGATCACTTGAAGTTCAAGGATGGGCACCACCCGTCTCGTCAGCCGTCGCCGTCAGGATTCCGGCGCTAAGTGGGCCCGCATCGCCATGGCGGTGCTGGCCACCGCTGGGCTGATCGACACCGGTTCGATCACGCTGAAGCGCTGGGGTCTGCTCGGCAACCTCACCTGTCCGATGGGAGCCGACGGTTGCGACAAGGTGCTTAACAGCGCCTGGGGCACGGTGTTCGCCGGGATTCCGCTCTCGTTGGTGGGGGTGCTGGCCTATGGCGCTGTGCTGCTGATGGCGCTGCTGCCCCTGTTGCCAGGGCTGCAAGAGAACAAGGGTGACTTGTCCCGTCGCACCTGGTGGGGGCTGTTCACCGTGTCCCTCGGTATGGCCGTCTTCAGCGGTGTGCTGTTGGGGGTGATGCTGCTCAAAATCCAGGCTTTCTGTTTTTTCTGCGTTCTTTCCGCTGCGCTGTCCCTCGCCCTGTTTGTGCTGTCCGTCGTTGGTGGTGGTTGGGACGACTTCGGTCAGCTGCTGTTCCGCGGCGTGCTTCTGGCCCTGGCGGTGCTACTGGGGGGCTTGATTTGGGCGTCGGTGGTGGATCCAAACCGGCCCGACGCTGTGGCCAGCGGATCCGGCGTTGCACCCGTCGTCACCACCGAAAGCAGTCCAGCGGCGATCGCCTTGGCTGAGCACCTCACCAGCAGCGGCGCCGTGATGTATTCCGCCTACTGGTGCCCCCACTGCCACGAACAGAAGGAGCTGTTCGGCAAGCAGGCCTCGGATCAGCTGAATGTGGTGGAGTGTGCGCCGGACGGTGAGAACAACCAGGCTGATCTCTGCCGCAGCAAGGGATTGGAGGGATTCCCCAGCTGGGAGATCAACGGCAGCATCGATTCTGGAGTGAAAGGGCTCGACACCCTTGCTGAGCTCAGCGGCTACAAGGGCGACACCGATTTCTGAATCCAGAGCGCCCTTAGGGGCGCACGGCGCGGGTGAGGATGCCCCGCTGCCGCTGCTGCCGCGAATGCTGGCGCCATTGCGGCAGGGGCGCCGGTGCATCACTGCGGAAGTGGCCCCCCCGGCTTTCTCCGCGAAACAGGCAGGCCTCCAGCATCAGACGGCTGGTCAACAACCTGTGGTGGAGATCCAGCAACAGGTTCAGATCGCGTCGGCTGCTTTCGGCCAACAGCCTGGGGGCACAGGGGTCTTGCCGTAGCAGGGCCTGGAGCAGTGCCTGCTGCTCCAGATGTTGTTCGTCGGCTTTCACGTTGCCGATGGCCCGGCGCAGTCCGGCGGCGGATCGTTCCACCCCCGCCCGTCGCCAGCAGAGCTGCCGCAGCTGCTCGATGGCGTCGATCAAGTGCGAACTGCTGCAGCCGTCGAGGTCCAAGGCAAGCGGTTGTGTTGTGTCGCTGGCGAGGGTCGCTGGGACGGGGCCGAGCTCGATCTCTTTGAGGCGATGGGCGAACACCAGGCATTCCATCAGGGAGTTGCTGGCCAGTCGGTTGGCGCCGTGTAGGCCTGTGCAGGCCACTTCTCCCACGGCATAGAGCCCCGGCAGTGTGGTGGCGGCCTGCAGGTCTGTGGCCACCCCTCCCATCCAGTAGTGGGCGGCTGGGGCCACGGGGATGGGCCGTTCCAATGGATTCAGTCCGAGTTCGTCGCAGCGGTCCAGGATTGTTGGGAAGCGTCGCTCCGCTTGCTCCCGCGGGATGGCGGCAAAGTCGAGCCACATCTGTTTCACCTGCTGCCGCTGCATGGCCTGCATCAAGGCCCGGCTCACCTGGTCCCGCGGTGAGAGGTCGCGTTGGGGCAGGTGGGCCACAGGGCTCCCCCCGAGGGCATCCACCAGCACGCCCCCCTCTCCGCGAACGGCTTCGGAGATCAGGAAGCAGGGGGCGTCATCCAGGCGGATGGCCGTTGGATGGAACTGAACAAATTCCAGATCCTCCACGGCTGCGCCCGCCTGCCAGGCGAGGGCGATGCCTTCGCCACAGGCCTGGGCTGGGTTGGTGGTGTTGGCGAAGAGATGGCCCCCGCCGCCGCTGGCCAGCACCACGGCGCGGGCTTCGATGCCGTGAAGATGCGCCCCATCCAGCACCTGCACGCCGCAACAGCGCCCATCGCGCACCAGCAGCTGCGTTACGCGCACGCCGCGGCGGTGCAGCAAGCCTGGCCGTTGCTCTACACGATCTCGCAGCACATCCACCAGGGCTCGCCCCGTGCGGTCCTGCACATGCAGCACTCGTCTGTGGCTGTGGGCTGCTTCCAGGGTGGTTGCCAGGCCGTCGTGATCCCGGTCGAAGGCCATGCCCAGTTGCTCCAGGCGCTCCACGCAATGGGGTGCCTCCTGCACCAACAGCCGCACCGCATCGCCATCGCAAAGGCCGGCTCCAGCCAGAACGGTGTCCTCCGCATGGCTGTCGGCGCTGTCCTCCTTGCGGGTCACCGCGGCGATGCCCCCCTGGGCCCAGCGGCTGGAGGAACGCCGTCCCGTGTTGCGGTTGAGCAGCAACACCTTCAACTCTGGCGGCAGATCAAGGCAGGTCATCAAGCCAGCAGCCCCGGCACCGATCACCACCACGTCCCAGGGACCTGAGGGGATGGGATCAGAGCTGCGGGGCTGGGTCATCACGGGGACAAAAAAACCGCCGGTGGTCCGGCGGTTCAAGCAGTCACAACCAGTGTGACGGGATCAGGAATCAGCGGTATTGGCCGTCGTTGATGCGGTCGTCGCCCTCGTTCAGAGCAATGGAGGGAGGGGTGACGGTGAAGTTGTCGCGGTACTTCGCGAACAGCTCCTGCTGACGCTCAGTCAGATCAAGAGACAGCACGTCGTCAACGCTGTCGTAAGGGCCACCCAGCACGATCTTGCCGGCCATGGTCGGGTACATCCCGGGGAACTGCTGGAAACGGCGCACGGAGGAATTGTTCAAATCCACCTTGCCGTCCCGTGCGGCAATCTTGTCGTCCGCAATGTTGCGGATCTCATTGCCGGAATACTTGTTGCGAAGGTCGTCGTCGGCGTAGACGCTGCTCGGAAGCACGAGACCTGCCATCAGGCTTGCCATCACCAGTGCGCCGGTCAGCCAGCTCAGAAGCCGCTTCATCTCAACTCTCGATCAGGGGTCGGAACGGGTCGACCGGCAGTGCCGGCTCAGGAAGACTACAAGTCGTTGAGCCGTTCAAGCCCTTGAACCGGGGCAGCTTTTGCAGTTCGTTTCACTCGATCAGGCCACTCAGCCCGGGCTGCAGCAAGGCTGAGAGCAAGAACAAGCCATCCACCCAAAGGGTGGTGATCAAAACGGCAGCGGCCATGGATCCTGCATCACCGGTGAAACCGCCGCTGTTCCTGCTCAGGCGACGTCCAGCCAAAAGAACGAGGATCGCTGAGATCACAAGGGTGAACAAAGGCAGCGGCTGGAGCAGATGGGTTCCCGCTTGATGCAGCAGAAGCGGTGCTTGATCGAGGGAAGCCGTCACCACTGCGGGCCAGAACTGCATCACGCCGGTGGCTGCCATGGCTAGGTCGGTGCAAGCTGTGCCCACCAGGGATGACAAATAGAACGTGGCCGCCAGGCGCCAGCGCCCCTGCAGGCCGCCCAAGGCCACGGGCACGGCGAAGGCTTCCACCGGCAAGTGCAGAACGGGATGGGCCCGCAGCCAACCCCAGAAAATGCACCCTGCCAGCCAGCTGCCACTGAAACCCACCAGCAGGGAACCCAGGTCGGATGTTGCCTGGGAGCGGCTCTGATGCATCACCAGTCCGGCTGCAATCAGAACTCCAGTGAACAAGGTGGCTGAGAACGGATCCAGCCTCACCCAGGGGGCTTGCAGGAACACCGGAAGCACCACCATGGCTGCGGCGATGCGGGCCACGGGAAAGGACCACGACCGATCGGGGGCTGATGTTTGCCAGGTGCCGCCGATCAAATGCCCTTTGTGAAGAAAGTCACGGAACCTTAGAAGACATCATCAAGTGACGCGGCTGACATGCCCGCTTTGCTTGCCTGGGATACCGTCGGGGCGATACTTCCACGTTGATGGCGGAACCCTCTGCATCCCTCACCCTGCTTGAGGCCTGCTGGCGTGATCTGGTGTTGGGGGTGGTCCAGGGACTCACTGAATTTCTGCCAATCAGCAGCACCGCCCACCTGAAGGTGGTTCCTGAGCTCTTGGGTTGGGGCGATCCGGGTGTCTCCGTGACCGCCGCCATTCAGCTGGGAAGCATCGTTGCCGTTATTGCCTATTTCCGCACTGATCTCAGCCAGGTGCTGCGGGGCATCAGCCGCGCTTTTCGCAATGGCCAGTGGCGTGAACCCGAGGCGCGTCTCGGCTTCGCCATTGTGGTGGGCACTTTGCCGATCTTGCTGATCGGATTAGGGATCAAGTTCGCCTGGGCCCAGGGCTACGAGCAGTCACCCCTGCGCAGTGTTCCTTCGATTGCCATCGTTTCAATTGTGATGGCGTTGCTGCTGGCCTTGGCTGAACGGGTCGGCGCACGGCGCAAGCAGCTTCCAGGGGTTTCAGGCCGCGATGGCCTGCTGGTGGGGCTGGCCCAGGCCCTCGCTTTGATCCCGGGGGTCTCGCGTTCCGGCAGCACCCTCACGGCGGCCCTGTTCGACGGTTGGCAGCGTGCTGATGCGGCCCGCTTTTCCTTTCTTTTGGGCATTCCCGCCATCACCATCGCGGGTGTGGTGGAGCTCAAGGACGCTCTGGCCGCTAGCTCTGGCAACGGTCCCCTGCCGTTGCTGGTCGGAATTGGTTCGGCTGCAGTGGTGTCGTGGCTGGCGATCGATTGGTTGCTGAAGTTCCTGCAGCGCAATAGCACCTGGGTCTTCGTCGCTTACCGGATGCTGTTTGGTCTGCTTCTCCTGGTCTGGTGGGGCGTTCACGGCGCACACTGAGTTCAGATGAAGCCGGCTTGTGTGGAATGAGCCATCCGCAGGGGTTGCTGTTGCAGCCCTGGATCCAAATAGCAGTGGTCGTCAGCCGCAGCCGGCGGTGGTGGCGTCGGTCGAGGCTGGCTCGATTGGGGAGGAGCTGGGTTTTGAGCCGGGCGATCAGTTGCTCAGCATCAATGGCATTCGCCCACGCGACCTGATCGATTACCGCTATTTGTGCGTGGAGGAGGAGCTTTGCCTTGAGGTGCGTGATGCCAAGGGTGCGCTGCATCGGGTGGAGCTGGAAAAAGATGCCGATGACGGCCTTGGGCTGGCTTTCACCGAGGCTCTGTTTGATGGCTTGCGCCAGTGCAACAACAACTGTCCCTTCTGTTTCATCGATCAGCAGCCCCCAGGGCGGCGCGACAGCCTCTATCTGAAGGACGACGACTACCGGCTCAGCTTTCTCTATGGCTCTTATCTGACCCTCACCAACCTGGGCGAGGCCGACTGGCAGCGGATTGAGGAGCAGCGCTTGTCTCCCTTGTTTGTCTCGGTGCATGCCACGGATCCCGAGCTGCGCTCCCGTCTGCTGGTGAATCCCCGTGCTGCCCAGGTGATGGATCAGCTCGCCTGGTTTGATCAGCGCGATCTGCAGATCCATGCCCAGGTGGTGGTGTGCCCGGGGCTCAATGACGGCCCGGCCTTGGAGCGAACCCTCTCCGACCTGGCCAGCTTTGCGGGCGGTTCCTGGCCTGCTGTGTTGTCGGCGGCCGTCGTTCCCGTTGGCTTAACCCGGTTCCGGCCCGCTGATGACGGGCTTGTGCCGGTGGATCCTGCCTGTGCCCAGCGGGTGATTGCCCAGGTGGAACCGATGCAAGAACGCTTCCAGGCGTCCTTGGGCACGCGCTTCGCCTGGCTTTCCGATGAGTGGTATTTGATGGCGGGGCTGCCGTTGCCCCCACGGGACGATTACGAGGATCTGCCGCAACAGGAAAACGGCGTCGGCAGCATCCGAGCCTTTCTCGAATCCCTGGATGCCGCCACCCAAGCTTTGCCCGACTCCATTCCTCAACCACGCCGATGCAGCTGGGTGGTGGGTCAGATCGTGGCGCAGGCGTTGCAGCCGGTGGCTGATCGGCTCAATGCCGTCGATGGCGTCGACTTTCACCTGATCGGGCTGCCGAGTCCCTACTGGGGCCAGGAGCAGGTGGTGACAGGTCTGCTGACAGGGCAGGATCTGCTCAGTGGACTGCAGGACCAAGCGTTGGGCGATGAGCTTCTGCTGCCCTCGGTGATGCTCCGTCAGGGGCAGCCCGTCTTTCTCGATGACATGACCCTGGAAGCCCTGGCCGCGCAGTTGCCGGTCCCTATTCGGATCGTGCATGGGGCGGCTGACATCGTGGCCTCTGTTCTTGGTGTCGTAGGAAAAACTCCCTAAGCTCCGCCAAAGCCTTGTTTTGCTGTGCGTCGGATCACCGCGGGTATCTGTCTCGTTGCGGGCGTTGCCTCCGCCGGTGTCTCCCCAGCCCTGAGTCGGGACGCAGCGGCGCCTGAATCAGCCCTGGTGGACCAAACCACTCTTCCTGACGCGATCGAGTTAAAGGGGGCGCGACCCCAAGCGGATCCATCCGTCCTGCCTCCGGCCATCGACGCCTTGCCGCCCGTTCTGGTTCCCTTGACGGCTCCCCCAAGCCTGGCCCTGCCCGACGCACCTTCTCAGGTGCGGATTCATGAGCTGCGGCCGCTCACCCTGGAGGAGGCACTGCAGCTGGCGGAGTTCAACAGTCCCTCGCTCAAGGCGGCGGCAAGCCAGGTGGATCAGGCCAAGTCCACCCTGAGAGCAGCGATCGCTTCCTGGTACCCCACCGTTGATCTGTCGGCCAGCGGGTTGCCGGAATACTTCAAGTCCTACACCTACCAAAACCCCGATTTCGTTCCCGACCGAATCGTTCAAAAGTCAACGGGGCAAACCAACCCTCTTACCGGTCAAGAGATCACCCGCCCGGTGCGCCGCGATGGCTTCAACGAGAGCTATGGCCGTGAATGGCGCGCGAATGTGAGCCTTCAGGTGCGCTGGGATCTGATCAATCCATCCCGTGTCCCTCAGATCGCCATTGCTCGGGATCAATTTGAACAGGCACGCGATTCCTATTTGATTGCCCTGCGCGATCTTCGGCTGAACGCAGCCAGGGCTTATTTCGATCTTCAGCAAGCCGATGAAGTGGTGCGGGTTGGCCAGGCCGGGGTTCAGGCTTCCCTGGTGAGCCTCCGGGATGCCAGGGCTCGCTTCAACGCCGGTGTGAACACCAAGCTGGATGTGCTCGAGCAGGAAACCCAGCTCGCTCGCGACCGCAACCTGCTCACCTCCGGTCTCGGCGAGCAGAGCACGGCACGACGCCAATTGGCTCAGTTGCTCGATTTGCCCCAAGACGTGACCCCGACGGCGGCGACTCCAGCGCGTCCCTTGGGTCTCTGGGAACCCTCCTTGGAGGAGAGCATCGTGGCTGCTTACAACTTCCGCGAGGAGTTGGACCAGCTGATCCTTGAAATCTCCATTCGCAACAGCCAGGCCAATGCATCGTTGGCTGCGGTACAGCCGGTGCTTAGTTTCGTCAATTCCACGACGGCGTCGCGCACCGAGGGTCAGAGCGGTCAGCCCTCCATCGGTGATATCGATATGGGCGATTTCCGCTACGGCGTTCAGAACAGCACCGCCTTGACAGCCAGCTGGCGCCTGTTTGATGGCGGTCGTGCCCGGGCTGAATACCGTCGCTCCAAGCAAGCGGCGGACGAGGGCCGCTTCAACTTCGCCACCCTGCGCGATCAAATCCGCTTTGGGGTCGAGCAAAGTTTTATCCAGCAGCGCACAGCCATTCAGAACATCGAAACCAATGCCAGCGAGGTGTTGTCCTCGCGGGAATCCTTGCGCCTGGCGAATCTGCGGGTGCAGGCGGGTGTGACCACGCAGCGGGAGGTGGTCGAGAACCAGCGCGATCTCACTAATGCCGAGTTGAGTTATGCCAGGTCGATTCGCGATTACAACATCAGCTTGTTTGAGTTGAGGCGTCGGACGGGGCTGGATGCTCTGGTTGCGTGCAATGCGGGATCGCTGCCCTCCACCAAGCCGGAACCAGAACAGCAACCCATTCCTATCGAGCCAACGCCGCTCAAGAGCGCATGTCCCGCCGTCGTCGCCCAAGGGGCCGCGATAGATCAGACTGAGACCAGTCCTGTTCAGCCTCTGTGGTGACGTTGGTGCTCAGTGACGAACAGCTGAGCTCCGTCCATGTGTTGCTCGATCGCATTCGAGCCCGCCAACTCCAGGATTTTGGTCAGATCAGCTCCGATGTGAAGCCGGATGGTTCCTTGATCACCGACTGTGATCGTTGGAGTGATGCGGCTCTCGTCGAAGGTTTCGCCAGCATTGCTCCGGGGGAGGGGGTTCTGAGCGAGGAGGGATCCAAAACAATCCCGACCACGCGGGCCTATTGGGTGGTGGACCCCCTGGATGGGACCACCAACTTTTCGGCTGGCATTCCCTACTGGGCCATTTCCGTGGCCCGCTTTGTGGACGGCCGTCCCAGCGAGGTGTTTTTGGATGTGCCAGCACTGGGGCAACGCTTTGTCGCCCTCAGGGGTCGCGGCGCGACCCGCAACAACGAACCGCTCACGGCGGAGACCCGCGCGATGGCCACCAGTGCCTGCGTGTCGTTGTGCAGCCGCTCGATTCGCGTGTTGCAACGCAAGCCCGATCAGCGGTTTCCCGGGAAGATTCGGTTGCTTGGCGTCGCCAGCCTCAATTTGGTGAGCGTGGCGATGGGGCAGACCATCGCTGCTTTGGAAGCCACACCCAAGATTTGGGATTTGGCAGCAGCCTGGTTGGTGCTCGACGAACTCGGTTGTCCGATTCGTTGGTTGGCGGAGGATCCAGCCCAGCTCTCGCCCGGACAGGACGTGGCCGACGTGGGTTTTCCCATGCTGGCGGCCGGTTCATGGGCTCAACTCGCCCGTTTCCTTCCTTGGGGGGAAGCCCTGTTGCAGCCCTGAAGCGTTGCTATTGCGAGAAGAGGGCTCAGTGGGTTATGTTTTTGGACTGCGCGGGAGCCGAGAGGCTGCTGTGCAGGCTGAAGCGCTTGAGGCGAAAGTCTTGATGTGTCTGAGGCGACTTACGAGACCAGAAGGGAGCGATCCCACGGTGTTGTAAGTTCATCAAGCGGTCGCGAGAGGCCGCGATGACCAACCAACCGATCTCCTGAGAGGGAGTGAAGAGAGGTTTGGTCGCACCTGGACAATTGAAAAGTTTAGGAACTGACGCTTTTATCGCGTTTGGATCTGAGCCGAACCGCGAGGTGAGGTGAGGGTTCGAATGAAAGAGCGATGAAGGTGTGAGGTCCCGTCAAAAAATTTCGTTGCGAAGAAGCAATTCGCTGCAACGGGAGGGTTTTCACGAGCTCTCTTGTTGCCGGTGTGCGAATTGTGGAGCAACAACCGGATCTGAGATCCCGGAAAGTCATTGACAGAGAAATCTAGAGATGCACTCTTAAGAACCCTTTTGTGTCAGCGAAAGGAGGCCTCAACTGTTGCCAGTTTTCACTGAGTAATGGGTGACGCAAATCATTTTGAGGACGTGAGAACGTCTAAGAGGAAATGATCTACAACGGAGAGTTTGATCCTGGCTCAGGATGAACGCTGGCGGCGTGCTTAACACATGCAAGTCGAACGAACCTTCGGGTTAGTGGCGGACGGGTGAGTAACGCGTGAGAATCTGCCCTCAGGAGGGGGACAACAGCTGGAAACGGCTGCTAATACCCCATATGCCGCGAGGTGAAATGAATTTCGCCTGAGGATGAGCTCGCGTCTGATTAGCTAGTTGGTGTAGGTAATGGCTCACCAAGGCATCGATCAGTAGCTGGTCTGAGAGGATGATCAGCCACACTGGGACTGAGACACGGCCCAGACTCCTACGGGAGGCAGCAGTGGGGAATTTTCCGCAATGGGCGAAAGCCTGACGGAGCAACGCCGCGTGAGGGATGAAGGCCTCTGGGCTGTAAACCTCTTTTATCAAGGAAGAAGATCTGACGGTACTTGATGAATAAGCCACGGCTAATTCCGTGCCAGCAGCCGCGGTAATACGGGAGTGGCAAGCGTTATCCGGAATTATTGGGCGTAAAGCGTCCGCAGGCGGCCCTTCAAGTCTGCTGTTAAAAAGTGGAGCTTAACTCCATCATGGCAGTGGAAACTGTTGGGCTTGAGTGTGGTAGGGGCAGAGGGAATTCCCGGTGTAGCGGTGAAATGCGTAGATATCGGGAAGAACACCAGTGGCGAAGGCGCTCTGCTGGGCCATCACTGACGCTCATGGACGAAAGCCAGGGGAGCGAAAGGGATTAGATACCCCTGTAGTCCTGGCCGTAAACGATGAACACTAGGTGTCGGGGGAATCGACCCCCTCGGTGTCGTAGCCAACGCGTTAAGTGTTCCGCCTGGGGAGTACGCACGCAAGTGTGAAACTCAAAGGAATTGACGGGGGCCCGCACAAGCGGTGGAGTATGTGGTTTAATTCGATGCAACGCGAAGAACCTTACCAGGGTTTGACATCCTGCGAATCTCTTGGAAACAGGAGAGTGCCTTCGGGAACGCAGTGACAGGTGGTGCATGGCTGTCGTCAGCTCGTGTCGTGAGATGTTGGGTTAAGTCCCGCAACGAGCGCAACCCACGTCTTTAGTTGCCAGCATTTAGTTGGGCACTCTAGAGAGACTGCCGGTGATAAACCGGAGGAAGGTGTGGATGACGTCAAGTCATCATGCCCCTTACATCCTGGGCTACACACGTACTACAATGCTACGGACAAAGGGCAGCAAGTTCGCGAGGACAAGCAAATCCCATAAACCGTGGCTCAGTTCAGATCGTAGGCTGCAACTCGCCTACGTGAAGGCGGAATCGCTAGTAATCGCAGGTCAGCATACTGCGGTGAATACGTTCCCGGGCCTTGTACACACCGCCCGTCACACCATGGAAGTTGGCCACGCCCGAAGCCGTTACTCCAACCCTTGTGGAGGAGGACGTCGAAGGTGGGGCTGATGACTGGGGTGAAGTCGTAACAAGGTATCCGTACCGGAAGGTGCGGATGGATCACCTCCTAACAGGGAGACAACACAATGATTTTGATGCCTGAGTGCTTTTATTCTTAGGCCGAAATCCTGTCACCTTAGGTCGATCGGTACCTCAGCTTTGAAGTCATGGATCAGCAGCAATGTTGATTGCTTGATGGAGATTTTCAGTTCCTAAACTTTGTCTAGGTCACACCCCAAAAGGGATGAGACTCCTGGGCCATTAGCTCAGGTGGTTAGAGCGCACCCCTGATAAGGGTGAGGTCCCTGGTTCAAGTCCAGGATGGCCCATTCGGTGTTGGGGGTTTAGCTCAGTTGGTAGAGCGCCTGCTTTGCAAGCAGGATGTCAGGAGTTCGAGTCTCCTAACCTCCACTGACCGAACTTGATTCCCATCTCCAATTTTTTGGAGTTGAGCTCGATTGGAGTGTGATTTAGATGTGTCCGCTGGATGACCCCAGCTTCCTGTCATTCCAAGTTTTAGGTTAAAGCCTTGAATTTGGTTGATAAGATGCTGGGCTCGGATCAAATGATCAAGCAATTGATGATTTGATTTGAAGTTCTAGCAGAACCTTGACAACTGCATAGGTGAGTCTGGAAAAACAAAGCATCTTACAGATGCATTGTTTTGAATCTGATCTTCTGAAAGGGAGATTGGATCTAGAACAATGAAAATTCTTTTGAGCAAGAGCCGAGACTCTTGAGCGTTCTTTGATTGGTGTCGAGCCAATCAGAGTTTGATCTTGTTTTTAGCAATAAAAACTTGAAAATCTGCTTTCAACGGCGGTAAGCGTTCAAGAGGTTAATTGGTCAAGCTACAAAGGGCTCACGGTGGATACCTTGGCACACAGAGGCGATGAAGGACGTGGTTACCTGCGATAAGTCTCGGGGAGCTGGAAGCACGCTTTGATCCGGGAATTTCCGAATGGGGCAACCCTTAATACGGCCAGCTGAATCCATAGGCTGGCACGAGCCAACCCAGCGAACTGAAACATCTTAGTAGCTGGAGGAAAGGAAAGTAAAAACGACTCCCTAAGTAGCGGCGAGCGAACGGGGAAGAGCCTAAACCGATACTTTCGAGTATCGGGGTTGTGGGACAGCAACGTGTATCAGGGAAGTTAGGAGAAGTGCTTGAATGGCACGCCACAGAGGGTGAAAGCCCCGTAACCGAAAACTGAACTGAGCTAGCTGTATCCCGAGTAGCACGGAGCACGTGAAATTCCGTGTGAATCCGCGAGGACCACCTCGTAAGGCTAAGTACTACTGTGTGACCGATAGCGAAACAGTACCGCGAGGGAAAGGTGAAAAGAACCCCGGGAGGGGAGTGAAATAGAACATGAAACCGTGAGCCTACAAGCAATGGGAGCCCTACTTATAGGGTGACCGTGTGCCTGTTGAAGAATGAGCCGGCGACTTATAGGCACTGGCGGGTTAAACCGGAAATGGTGGAGCCATAGCGAAAGCGAGTCTGAATAGGGCGTTTGTCAGTGTTTATAGACCCGAACCCGGGTGATCTAACCATGGCCAGGATGAAGCTTGGGTGATACCAAGTGGAGGTCCGAACCGACTGACGTTGAAAAGTCAGCGGATGAGCTGTGGTTAGGGGTGAAATGCCAATCGAACCCGGAGCTAGCTGGTTCTCCCCGAAATACGTTGAGGCGTAGCGTCTCGTGCTCCAGCAGGGGGGTAAAGCCACCATTTCGGTGCGGGCTGCGAGAGCGGTACCAAATCGAGATGAACTCTGAATACCCTGTGTGTAGCGAGGCAGTCAGACTGTGGGGGATAAGCTCCATGGTCGAGAGGGAAACAGCCCAGACCGCCAGCTAAGGTCCCCAAATCAACACTAAGTGATAAAGGAGGTGGGATTGCATAGACAACCAGGAGGTTTGCCTAGAAGCAGCCATCCTCAAAGGAGTGCGTAATAGCTCACTGGTCGAGCGATCCTGCGCCGAAAATGAACGGGGCTAAGTGTTGTACCGAAGCTGCGGATTTTTATGGTAGGGGAGCGTTCTATGTGGGGCGAAGCGTTAGCGTGAGCGGGCGTGGACTGCATAGAAGTGAGAATGTCGGCTTGAGTAGCGAAAACATGGGTGAGAATCCCATGCACCGAAACCCTAAGGGTTCCTCCGGCAGGCTCGTCCGCGGAGGGTTAGTCTGGACCTAAGGCGAGGCCGAAAGGCGTAGTCGATGGATAACAGGTCAACATTCCTGTACCGGTCATGTTTTGGGAAGAGGGACGGAGAAGGCTAGCCAAGCCAGATGTTGGTTACTGGTTCAAGCGTTCGAGGCGTTGAGGAGCGGTGAAAACGTTCCGAGCTGAGGCGTGAGTACGAGCTGCTACGGCAGCGAAGTTGGTGACGTCAAGCTTCCAAGAAAAGCTCTACACCCGTTAAGGCATGACTGCCAGTACCCGAAACCGACACAGGTGGGGTGGTAGAGAATACCGAGGTGCGCGAGGTAACTCTCTCTAAGGAACTCGGCAAAATGGCCCCGTAACTTCGGGAGAAGGGGTGCCACCGCAAGGTGGTCGCAGTGAAGAGGCCCTGGCGACTGTTTACCAAAAACACAGGTCTCCGCTAAGTCGCAAGACGATGTATGGGGGCTGACGCCTGCCCAGTGCCGGAAGGTTAAGGAAGCCGGTCAGCGTAAGCGAAGCTGGCGACTGAAGCCCCGGTGAACGGCGGCCGTAACTATAACGGTCCTAAGGTAGCGAAATTCCTTGTCGGGTAAGTTCCGACCCGCACGAAAGGCGTAACGATCAGGGCGCTGTCTCGGAGAGAGGCTCGGCGAAATAGAATTGTCTGTGAAGATGCGGACTACGTACACCTGGACAGAAAGACCCTATGAAGCTTTACTGTAGCTTGGTATTGTGCCCGGGCTCTGAATGCGCAGGATAGGTGGGAGACGTTGATCTCATGGTTGCGGCTATGAGTTAGTCACTGGTGAGATACCACTCTTTCAGAGCTAGGGTTCTAACGTTCACCCGTTATCCGGGGAGCGGACAGTATCAGGTGGGCAGTTTGACTGGGGCGGTCGCCTCCTAAAAGGTAACGGAGGCGCACAAAGGTTTCCTCAGGCTGGTTGGAAATCAGCTGACGAGTGCAAAAGCAGAAGGAAGCTTGACTGTGAGACCTACAAGTCGAACAGGGACGAAAGTCGGTTTTAGTGATCCGACGGTTCTGAGTGGAAGGGCCGTCGCTCAACGGATAAAAGTTACTCTAGGGATAACAGGCTGATCTCCCCCAAGAGTTCACATCGACGGGGAGGTTTGGCACCTCGATGTCGGCTCATCGCAACCTGGGGCTGAAGTCGGTCCCAAGGGTTGGGCTGTTCGCCCATTAAAGCGGTACGCGAGCTGGGTTCAGAACGTCGTGAGACAGTTCGGTCCATATCCGGTGTACGCGCAGGAACATTGAGAGGATTTCTCCCTAGTACGAGAGGACCGGGAGGAACGCACCTCTGGTGTACCAGTTATCGTGCCAACGGTAAACGCTGGGTAGCCATGTGCGGAGTGGATAACCGCTGAAAGCATCTAAGTGGGAAGCCCACCTCAAGATGAGTGTTCCCATGGGGTAACCCAGTAAGGTCACGGGAAGAACACCCGTTGATAGGCTCTACGTGGAAGTCCAGTAATGGATGCAGCGGAGGAGTACTAATAGACCGAGGGCTTGACCAACATTTTGGTTCTTGCCTGAAGACTCATTTCTTTGTTTGATTCAGACGTGCAGCTTTAGTTGCAGATCCTATGCAGTTCTCAGGGTTCATCCCTTGAGAATGTTGATCTATCCTGGTGTCCATGGCGGTGTGGTCCCACTCCGATCCATCCCGAACTCGGTTGTGAAACGCATCAGCGGCGACGATATTTGGGGGGTAGCCCCCTGAGAAAATAGCTCGATGCCAGGTAAAACATTCTCCAAATAGGTTGATGATGTGCTGATTGCTGAAGCGATCACCATCACCACCCACGAAGAAGCCACCTCTCCAGGAGGTGGCTTTTTTGTTGTAAGGTTTTAGTAGTCTTTTGCGCTCATCTGTGCCAAGACGTTCACTAGTTCGACGTTTAAGTGGCCAGATTTGGAAGGCTTGTCAGCGTTGGAATAATGCTGAGTGTGTTGATTTAAGTGCTGCTTTTGCATATTTCGTTCTTCAGTCGTTCTTTCCGCTGCTTCTGATTGCGTTGTCTGTTGCCGCAAGGGTGTTTGGCAAAACGGATAGTGTGGATAATGTGTTGGCCTCGGTGACGCAGGTCTTACCACCGTCAGCAACCAGCCTCGTGGATTCCACCTTGCGTGGGTTGGTGGATCAAGGCTTTGGCGCTGGAATCCTCGGTGTTGTCGTTTTGCTTCTAACGGCCAGTAATGCTTATTTAACGCTCCAGCGTGGAGCTGATCGCTTGTGGTCTGAGATTCTGCCCGAGCCATCAATCGGTTTGTCTTGGAGGCAACAGGTTGGACAGTTTTGTAGAGCACGTGTTGAAGCCTTCCTGACGGTTTTTGCCATATCTGTTTTGATCGTTTTTCAACAGTTGGTGCTCAGCATTGGGCAGCTTCCTGAGGGCATTCTTGGCTTATTGGATGGCGTCGTTCCTGGCTTAATGGGGATCGTGCGCTCCAGTCCCATTCTTCCTCTCGGGCGGATTCTTGTTCCCGCGTTGATCTTGTCCTTTATGGCTTGGTTGCTTCAGGTGGTGTTGCCCAGTCGTCGTGTTCCTGCAATTCCACTCATTCCTGGCGCGTTGTTGATTGGATTCGGTCTCGCCTTTCTCAATAAAATTCTGAGTTTGAGTATTGTTTCTCTGGGTAATCGCTATCAGGCCTATGGCGTGATTGGTGGCGTTTTGGTGTTAACGCTTTGGGTTTGGTTGGTGGGTGTGATTCTTTATTTTGGCCAGTGCTTGAGTGTGGAATTGGCCGCAGTTCGTTTTGCGAAACACCAGCTCGGGGAACCGAACAGCGCGGCGCCTTGAACTTTGATTTAACTCTGCGAAGCTGATTCAACGGACCTCTTCCGTTGAAGCCCATGAATCGATCACCAGCAGTGTTGTGGATCGGAGTTGTGTTGCTCCTGCTGCTGCCAACCGCTGCAGGTCGTCTCTTGCTTGATCTCGCCGGTGGCGTGTTGCTGGCTCTTTTGGCGCTTCCTTTGATCCTTTCCGGTCTTGGTTGGATTGGTTGGAAGCTTTTGCAGTCCCGGATGATCAGCTGTACTGCCTGCGGTGCCACGGGTCTGAAGGGGGCTGCAGTCTGTGCCGTCTGCGGCACGCCCTACGCCAGTGCGGGAGCCAGCCCGGCCAGTGCGGCAGCCCCGTCTGCACCTGCTAGTGATCTCATCATTGACGTGGTGGCTCAGGATGTGGATTCCGATTCCTGAGCCTGAAGCTGTCGTTCCCGCAGGAACAAGAAAAACGGAGCAGCGCAGGCAAAGGCCACACCGAAGCTCAGGGGGATGGCCAGCCACCAGCCTTTGATCTTCTGACGTGGTCCTTCCACGCAGATCCACAGCGTGACGGCACTGGCCCCTACCAGCAGATCAGCGCTTAAGGAGCGTGATGCGGCTGTGCTGCTGGCATCGGCGATGAATCGTGCCAAATCAAAGGCCTGTCCACCGCTTTCGGCGATGAATTCCAGGTTGGCCTTCCAGGGCAGGATCGCTCCCAACACAGCCAGAAGCAGATAGATCCAAGGCAGGGCTTTACGCATCGGTTGTGGCTTTGAGAGTTGTGGGATCAAGCTCGACAATCGACTGCTCCACGCTTTCGAGCAGGCTCTGACATCGGTTCAGATACACCTCGCCATGGAGCACTTTTTGCTGCAAGTCCGCCAACGGAACACTGTCGTTCTGTAGTTCAGCAAGCAGCAGGTCCAAAGCCTGCATGGCTTCTTCGTAGCTCAGTGTCTCGGCATCCTTTCGCCACGCTTCGATGCGATCGCGTTGCTCTTTCTTGACTTGGCGCTTGCTCATCAGGAGGAGGTGGTGGGTGCACTGGGCTGGATCTGATCGACTCGAGCTTCAAGGCTTCCGTTGCTCATTCGAATGTTGAGCTGATCACCGATCTTGACGGATTCCAGGTCTGAAATGGGGTCGCCTGCGCTGTTGCTGATCAGAGCCAAGCCGCGTTTCAGCCAGCGTTCCGGTGATAGTGCCTTGAGCAATTGGTGCCTTTGAGCCAGTGCCTGGCGTTGGCGTTTGATCTTTTCCAGTGGAGACTGTTGCTGAAGGGCTACGTCTCGATCCTGAAGGCGCTGACGTTCGCGAAAGATTCTCCCCAGCAGCGCGTCTTTCAATCGGCTTTGCCGCTGCGCCAGTCCCTGGCGTTCCGCCTCGCGGTCGGGCAGCAAGGCCACGATCGCTGCCGTGGGCGTGGCTGCACGATGGTCTGCCACCAGATCGGCGACGGTGAGATCATCCTCATGTCCCAGGCCTGTCACCACCGGTATGGGGTAGTTCGCCAGGAGGCGACAAAGCGCTTCGTTGTCGAACACCGCCAGGTCTTCCCGGCTGCCACCGCCGCGGGCGAGCACCAAAGCGTCCAGTCCCAACTCATCTGTGCGCTCGGCCAAGGCTTCCAGGGTGCTGATGATCGTCGGTGCCACGGAACCCTGCACTGGAATTGGCACCACGATCAGCTGCGTCATGGGCCAGCGTTCCGCCGCAGTGCGGAGCATGTCGGCCAGGGCGGAACTGGGCACGCTGGTGAGCACCGCGATCGAGGCGGGTTGTCTCGGAAGCGGCCTCTGATGGCTTGGGTCGATCAACCCCTCCTGTTCCAGCAGTTGCCGCACCCGTTCAAAGTCGCGCAGCACCGTGCTGAGGCTTGGCCGGATATCCAGCGCCTGAACGGTGAGGCTGGCTCGTGCTGCCCAGAAATTGAGCTTGCCCACCACGGTGACGCCGTCACCGTCTTTGGGTTGATAGCTCAATTGGGCCAGCTTCGAAGCCCACACCACACCGGAAATGCTGGCGGAGCCGTCGGTGAGGGTGAGCCAGAGGTGGCCCTTTTTGAGTTGAGGCCGGGAGACCGTGGCCTCCAGCAAAAAACGCGGCGCAAAGCCGCGTTCCAGCAGGCTGCCGATGGCTGTGTTCAGCTCAGCAACGGAATAGGTCGGAAGACGATCAACGCTCAAGGCGGCTGTAGGCGTAACCCCAGTAGATGCAGACAACGGCCGAGATGCTGGTCAGCAGAACGCCCCAGTGCTGGTGGATCTGGGTGGCACCAATCGTGCAGATCACCAAGGCGCTGCTGAGCAGCCTTGATCCATCACGTCTGTTCTGAACGTAAAGCGGTGCCAACGACTGCCACAGCGGAATCCCCCTCACTGTGCTGCATCAGCGGTGGCTGGTGGAGAGGCAACAAAAAACCCCCCGGGCGAGCCGAGGGGTTCTGCGAATCCGCGGAGCGGAAATCAGCCGAGGCCGATCTGGGACAGGATGCCTTGGCCGGTCAGGAGCTCGGTGCCGAGGCCGATCACGATGCCCAGCATGGCCAGACGACCGTTCCAGGTCTCAGCGAAGTTGACGAAACCGAAGCGTGCGTTGTCAGACATGGGTTGAACCGGTTGGTTGTGGGGCCAATGTAACAAAGGTTGGAGTTTTGTTGAGTGTGTTAACGGCTACGCGCCGGGCTTTTTCTGGTCAGGATTGCTGAGCATTTGATTTGCGCTTGGTCCGGGCCGTCGGCAGCGCCTGGCGGGGGTCTTCGGGCCAGGGGTGCTTGGGGTAGCGGCCTCGCATGTCCCGGCGCACCTCCTTGTAGCTGCCTTCCCAGAAGCCTTTGAGGTCGCGGGTGCGTTGCAGGGGGCGTCCGGCTGGTGAGAGCAGCTCCAGCGTGACGGGGATTCGGCCATTCAGCACGTGAGGACCGTCGTCAGATCCGAACATCTCCTGCAATTTCACGGCGAGGATCACTTCGTCGGCGGTGTAAAGCAGCGTGGCTTGCCGGCCGGAGGCGATCGGGATGCGGCGCGGCAGCAGTTCATCAAGCTGTTGCCTAAAGCTCCAATCCAGATCGCCCCAGAGTGCTTCTTCCAAGGCTGTTGCGGTGATGTCGCTCCAGCCCAGGCAGCCCTCCAGGCTTGGACCCAGCCAGGTGTCGGCTTGCTCCAGCAGGGTTGTTAGATCGCGATCAGGCCAGGGGACGCCCACTTGTTGGTGCATCCATGCCAGCCGTTGGCGCAGCTGATCGCTATTGCCCGTCCAGGGCAGGGCATCAAGGCTGGCATCCTTCTTCAGCTGCTCGATCAGCAGGGTGCGGCACAGCGCTGCAGCTGGCGAAGGTTGTGGCGTTCGGCGCACCACCAATGCCCCCCAGTTTGAGCTGGCGTTCGGCACGGACCCGCTGGCGTTCGGGATCCCAGCTGGCCTCGTCCTGCCAGTGGCCGTCCCGCTCAGCGATGCTCTCCAGGGTGCTTTGGCTCAGGGCCACGGCCATCTGGATCTGCGTGTCCCGGCCGCCCATGTCGACCTTGGCGACGGCCAGGGCTGGACTGCCCTGGAGCGGATCCCAGGGCAGTAGGGTGGCTCCGCGGCCCTGACGCAGCTGATAGCGACCGACCTGGCCTGGACGCTGTTGCGCCAGCCATTCCGGAAAGGCCGCCAGGATCAGATCGCCCGCATTGACGGAGGCGTCTCGCTCCTGGGGTGAGGCCCCCAGTCGCTTCAGTTGGCGGCGAAGCTGCTGGCTGAGCGTTCGCAGAGATGGATGGCGCTGGATGCTGTTGAGCCGGGCCTCGAGATCGCTGCCGATCTGGCGGCGATCAAAGGGATCCCGTTCGCTGAGGATGGCCGCCAGGTCACAGCCCAGCTGGGGGGCGCCCTGTTCATGGGCCTCCAGTAGCAGCATGCCGAGACGAGGGTGAACGCCGAGGCCGCCGATCAGCCGCCCCCGCTCGCTGATCCGGCCGTCGTGCTCCAGCAGGCCGAGCTGTTGCAGGCCGTGCTGTCCCTCTTGCATGGCTGCTGAGGGGGGAGGGTCCAGCCACGGCAGCTGTTCCCCCAGTCCAGCCCCCCATTGGGCCAGTTCCATCAGCACGGGTTGGGGATCTGCCAGCAGCAGTTCAGGGGGGTGAAAGGAGGGGCGCCGCTGTTGCTCTGCTGGTGACCAGAGGCGGATGCAGCGGCCTGGGCATTGCCGGCCTGCCCGGCCCCGGCGCTGCTCTGCACTGGCCAGGCTGGAGACGGTGGTCTCCAGGCCCTCCATGCGGGTGTTGGGGTCGTAGCGCAGTTGACGGCTGAGGCCGCTGTCAATCACCAGGCGCACCCCATCAATCGTGAGGGAGCTCTCGGCAATGGCGCTGGCCAGGATGATGCTTCCGTCCTGGTTGGGGTCGCAGCGCTGCAGGGCTGAACTCTGCTGCTGCAAGGGCAGTTGACCGTGCAGCGCCTGAATCTTCCAGTTCTGCAGGGACGGGGCGGCTGTCAGGATCTTCCTGCAGCGTTCAATCTCCGCCAGCCCCGGCAAGAAGACCAGCACACCGCTGCCCTGCGGTTGGTCGAGGGCGTGTTGCTCGATGGCGCGCAGCACCTGCTTTGGCAGGGGTTCGTCCGGCCGTGGTGGTTGGTGGTGCGTGTCCACCGGGTAGCAGCGGCCCGGGCTTTCCAGCACCGTCGCTTCGGGCAGCCGTTCCCTCAGATCGGATAGATCCAGCGTGGCCGACATCAAGATCACGGCGAGATCTGGATTCAGTAGAGGCCTCGCCTCGCGCAGCAAGGCGAGGGATAGGTCCGCGTCCCGCCCCCGCTCATGAAATTCATCGAAGATCACGCACCCCACCCCATCGAGCGACGGATCGCTCTGCAAGCGCCGCATGAAGAGGCCGTCGGTGATCACCTCCACCTGGTGCGATTGGATCGCTTCTGTTCCCCGCGCACGGCATAACCGATGCGCGCGCCGATGTCTTCTCCAAGGCTTTCGGCAAGACGGGCAGCGGCCGCTTTGGTGGCCAGTCTCCGAGGCTCGATCATCCAGATTTTCTGATGTTCTTCAAGAACGCCCTGGCCTTCCGTCAGGGCTCCGATCAGCGCCAGGGGTACCCGTGTGGTCTTGCCCGCCCCGGGCGGTGCCTGGAGCAGAACCGTTTCCCCTGGGCGGACCGCAGAACAGATCTGCTCCAACAGGGTGTCGATCGGGAACTGGCTCAACGCGGTGTTGCCGCTCGATTCACGGGATGAGATTCATCAGGCCGAACAGCACCAGGCTGCTGATGGCGCCGACGGCCGCCAACAGCCGCACCAGCGGGCCGATGGAAACGACAAGGGAGGCCATAAAGACTTTCTTAAAGGCCGGAGTTATTCCGGTCTAGCCCCCTTGCCATTGGCATTGCTGCATTCATTCGCACGCCTTTACAGAAAACCCGTGCCGGATCAGCGCACGTGGCGGGTCCCATCCACGGGGTGGTACTCCTCGCCGGTGAGTTCTTCAAACACGATGGCCGGGAGACCGGTTTCGAACATGGTCTGCAGGGCTTCCTTGAGATAAGGATTCCAGCCTCCGGTGCTCACCTGACCGTGGCGGACGGTCCAGTCCCAGGTGCCCTGAAGGTCGCGGGGGATCCGGCCTTCCCGGTCACGCCGGGCCACCAGATCAAGAGATTCCACAAGTCCCACGGTGATGGGGTCCTTGCCGTAGGCCGGAGTCAGGCTCAATTCCAGGCGGACGGGGTCTTCCTTCATCAGCCGAAGCCGAAACCGTGGGGGCAGCTTGAGGCCTTTGATGACCGCGGCAACGATGCGTGTTCTCTGATCCACTCAGGCGACCCCTGTCGACTTCAAGCGCCCAATTTATTCAGTGCCGGGTCCCGCGGCCGTCGAGGCTTCGTCATCGTCACCGCCGAAGCGCACCGTCAGTAGGGCCTCTTCCGTGATCCGTCCCTCGCTGTCCAGAAGTTCTGGGTGGACGGTGACCTGGCCTGTGCGGTCGTTCGAAGCTTTGCTGGGCGCGCTGTTGATCGGACCGCTGGCAGCGCGGAAACCCTTGCTCATCACGCGGAAGGCCTGCCACAACAGGGCTACGAACAGCGCTCCGTAGATGAGGGGAAACAGCGAACCGAGCATGACCCTCCGACCCATCTGAATATCTGCATTCTCACGCTATCGGGACCCCGGTCGCATGTGGTCACAGCTTTGACACGGAACGTGGCTGTTTTCGGATCTGCTCTGCGTAGCGTTGAAGCAGCCGATCGCCCTGAAGCTGTGGTCAACTCCCCGTCCCGCTCGCTTGTCGCCTCTGCTCTGGCGGGGGGATTGCTGGTGGCCGGCGTGTCGTCGCTTCCCTTGATCGTTGGCTCTCAGCAAGCCGTGGCGCGCCCGGAGATCCGTCGCGGCTCGTTTGTGGCTGCCGCTGTGAAGCGCAGTGGTCCGGCAGTGGTGAGCTTGGAGACAGCGCGGACTGTCAATCAGTCCAGTGTTGCGGGTGTGCCGCCGGCCTTGATGCAGGACCCTTTGTTTCGCCACTTCTTCGGCATCCCACGCGCCACAGCCCCGCGCTCCAGGGTGCACCGTGGCCAAGGCAGTGGAGTGATCTTCGATGCCAAGGGCCTGTTGCTCACCAATGCCCATGTGGTGGAGGGGGCGGATCAACTCACCGTGGACCTCTCCGATGGCAGGAGGGTGCCTGCCCGAGTGGTGGGCAAAGACAGCCTCACCGATCTCGCGGTGGTGCGCCTGGAGGGCTCCGGGCCCTGGCCGGTGGCAGATCTGGGGGATTCCGACCGGCTCAGCGTGGGCGACTGGGCGATTGCCGTGGGCAATCCCTTTGGCCTGGACAGCACAGTGACTCTGGGAATCATCAGCAACCTCAACCGCAACGTTGCTCAGTTGGGAATTTCTGGCAAACGTCTTGACCTGATTCAGACCGACGCGGCCATCAATCCTGGTAATTCGGGTGGGCCGCTGCTCAATGCCGACGGTGAGGTGATCGGCATCAACACCTTGGTGCGCTCAGGGCCTGGGGCGGGTCTGGGTTTTGCCATTCCGATCAATCGGGCTCGAACCATTGCCCAGCAGCTGGTGGCCAGTGGCAAGGCCCGTCATCCGGTGATCGGCATCCGTCTGTCGCCGGTGCCCCGGCCCACCCCCACCTCCCCGGTGCCGCCAGGTGCGGTGATTCGCGCTGTTCAACCTGGGGGGCCGGCGGACCGCGCCGGGCTCAAGGTGGATGATGTGATTCTTCGCTTCGATGGCCAGACGGTTGCTGGCCCAGCTGCGGTGGTCAGTGCCATTGAACGCCGTGGTGTCGGTGCCACGGTTGTGCTTGAGGTGCAGCGAGCTCAGGAGCGGGTCTCGATCAACGTCAAGCCCGTGGATTTGTCGGCCTTGGCCCCTGGCTGAAGCTTTCGGCTCAGGCGTCGTCGGCGTCCCTCAGTTGTTCGACGCATTGGGTGATGCAGTCTCCATCGTCGAGCGAACAGGTGGTGATGCACTGGAAATAGGTTTCCACGGCGTCCCAGGTCTGTTCATGGGGTGCCGGACCGGGTGCTGTTGAACCGCCAACGGGTTCGCTGTTGCCGGGGCCGGGAACCATGCTCATCGGGGCTGGAGGGTCGGTTTTGTCAGCCTATGCAGATGAAAACAGCAGGTAAAGAGAAATAAGTCTTCCTGCCTAAACCTGTGTGAAGTTTTGGTTGCCGTCGTCTGATGCCAGTCAGGCCGCCTTTTTACGGCGGGCGTCGCGTGCCTTCTGCTTCTCCTTGTTGGCCTTCCGCTTGGCTTCCCGTTCTGCAGCCAGTTCTTTCTCCTTGGCAGCTGCGCTTTCTTCCTCTTTTTTCTCGAGGTAATAGCTGTAATCCCCCCGATACATCACCAGCTCTCCGTCCCGCAGTTCCACGATGCGGTTGGCGACGCGGGAGATGAAATAGCGGTCGTGGGAGACCAGCAGCGCTGCTCCCTCGTAGGCCATCAAGGCATCCTCGAGCATCTGTTTGGCGGGGATGTCGAGGTGATTGGTGGGCTCATCCAGGACCAGCAGATTGCAGGGGGTGAGCAGCATCAGGGCCAGGGCCAGGCGGGCTTTCTCGCCGCCGCTGAGCTTCCCGACTTCCTTGAACACCGTGTCGTTGCTGAAGCAGAAACTGCCCAGTAGCGAACGAACCTGAGTCTGGGTCCAGTCGGGAACCGCTTCGTACATCGTGTCGATCACGGTTTTGGACAGATCCAGGGCTTCGGCCTGGTTCTGTTCGAAGTACCCCGCAATCACGTTGTGCTCCCCAAGCCGGGCACTGCCTTCATCGGGGGTTTCAACCCCCATCACCAGGCGCAGCAGGGTGGACTTGCCCGCACCATTGGGGCCGACGAAGGCAATGCGGTCACCCCGCTCCACCTCCAGCTCAGCCCCCAGGAACAGGATTTTGTCTCCATAGCTGTGGGTGACGTTGTCGATCAGGGCAACCTGCGCTCCGGAACGCGGGGCAGGCGGGAACTGAAAACTCGGCCCGGCCACGGATTCGATCGGTGCCTCCACCCGTTCCACCTTGTCCAGCTGCTTCTCACGGCTTTTGGCCTGGGTGCTGCGGGTAGCACTGGCGCGGAAGCGATCGATGTAGGCCTGTTGCGTGGCGATTTCCTTCTGCTGCCGTTCGAAGGCCGACTGTGTGGCCTCCCGCTCCAGTTGCTTCTGCTCCAGGTGGGCGGTGTAGTTGCCGAGGTAGCTGCGGGACACCCCCCGTTCGGTGGAGACGATCTGATTGCAGACCCGGTCGAGGAAGGTGCGGTCGTGGCTGATCACCACAAGGGCTGCGCTCTGCTCCAGCAGGTAGTTCTCCAGCCACTGGATGGTCTCGACATCCAGATGGTTGGTGGGTTCGTCGAGCAGCAGAAGATCCGGTTCCTGCAGCAGGATTTTTCCCAGGGCGATCCGCATCTGCCAGCCCCCGGAATAGTCCTTCACCTGCAGCTCAGCGCCCTCCGGGGTGAAGCCGATCGTGGGCAGGAGCTTGTCGATGCGGGCATCGAGTTCGTAGCCATGCAGTGCTTCGAAACGGCTTTGCAGCTTTCCAAGTTCTTGGATCAGCTGGTCCAGATGGTCGGGATCCTCCGCAGCCCGTTCGGAGCCCATCGCCTCTTCCACCTGCTGCTGCTGGTTCATGACCTCGGCTGCTTCGCCGAAGGCTTGAAACAGTTCCTGGCGCACGGTGCGCTCCAGGTCCACATCGAATTCCTGCTGGAGATAGGCGATGCGGGGCTCCCCCTGCCGAACCACCTGGCCGCTGGTGGGCTCTTCGTGTCCGGCGATCAGACGCATCTGGGTGGACTTGCCGGCGCCGTTCACCCCCACCAGCCCGATCCTGTCACCGGGCTTCACCTCCCAGGTGACGGCACGGAGCACTTCCCCCGTGGGGTAGATCTTGCTGACGTTTTCGAGTCGCAGCACCGGCCGAAGGCATGATGCCCCCCATCATCCCTGTCGGCAAACTGGTGAAGGTTTCCGGAGGCTGGTCGCCATGCTGAAACTGGAGCAGTTGGCCGCGCTTGTGGTGGCCGCAGGCCTGGCGATCGTGAGTTATCTGCTTTTCTTCAGTTGGGCCGGTGGTGGTGGTTATGAACGTCGGGAGCGCGCCGAGCCCCAGGCATCTCTGACGTCTGACGCTCTCGAGTTCAAAGACCGCCTCTCGCCTTAACCAGCCAGCGCTGGCTTTCTTCATCGTCGAGGCTGGCCAGATGCTCGCGCACCTCCTGGGCCGTGACGGGTAGCCCCAGCTGGTCGCCCAGACTGCAGATGCTGGCCATGGCGCCGTTGGGATCCTGCAGCGCCTGACGGAACAGGGCCTGGGTCTGCTCCGGATTGCTGCTGATTCGGGCGTACAGCGATGCAGCGTTGGAAGCCATCGCGATCTGAGCAACTGCTCAAACGCTATTCAGCACCGGGAGTCTTGTCAGGCAGCTTGTTCGATGCCGTCATCGTGCTGCCCCAGGGCCGAGGCGTCCTTCATGCTGCGGGCGTCCATGCAGAGCACCTTGCGCAGTTGGGCGTAGTTGGCGGCCTGGGTGCTGCGCCCTTCCTGGGAAGCGCCGTATTCGGCCCGTTGCAACACGTGGTGCAGGTGGGTGAGCAGATAGGTGCTGATGACGGCTGACACCAGCACGTCGCTGTTTTCAGCGCTGCGACGGGGGCGTCGGGACCGAGCGCGGGTGCCGGCTGGGCTGCGACGGGAGCGAGGTGTGGCTTGGGTCATGGGGTACTCCGAGGAGGACCAATGCCCCCACCATAGTCATGGATACTACCCTTGACCATCTCTGTACACTTTTTAGTAGCAGAGCCTCTTCCAGGGGATCCGGTCGTGCCCACCCGTCAGACCTCATCCAGCGGGAAGCCCAAGTCCCCGAGAATTCAGGTGGTTCTGCCTGAGGATCTCTGCGCGCGTCTCACGGCGATGGCGGAGCTGGAATCCCGCACGGTGAGCAACATGGCGAGGGTGCTGATTCAGCAGGGAGTTCAGCGCCACGAGCAGGAGTTGGAGGCGTCCGCACCGGCGCCGACCCGCGAGGAGCGCCTGCGGTCTGCCCTGGAATCACAGCAGCCCCGCCGTCTGCGGGGCGCCCCCCGGCGCCTGCGCCTGCACCGGCCCGGTTAGGCCGGCTCCACCCGCGTGCCGAGCACGGTCTCCCGAGAGGCTCCGGTGACGGCTGGCACATTGCCGGGATGCCCCCTGTGGTGCCACCAGGCCAGCAACGCGAAGACCAGCGCTTCTCTGGCTTCCGTCGGCACCCCCAGACTGCTGCTCGCATCGATTTGTGCGCCTCGGCAGCGCCGCCGCAGCTCATCGATCAACACTGGGTTTTGGCTGCCACCTCCGGCTGTGATCAGTTCGATCGGTGCGATCCCAACGCTCTGGCGCAGACGTGTCAGATCCTGGGCAACCACAGCGGCGGAAAAGGCCGTCAGGGTGGCGATTGCATCTGCCGCTGAGGCTCCACAGAGCTGAAGTAGCCGCCGGTTGAGGTCGTCCTGTCCGAAACACTCCCGTCCCGTGGATTTCGGTGGTGCCAGCTGGAAGTACTCCTCCTGGAGCCAGCGCTGGATCCAGCCCTCATCCGCATGGCCCTGAGCTGCCATCGCTCCACCCTTGTCGAAGCTTTGGGCGCCATTGGTGAACTGGCGCATGCCCAGGTCAATCAGGCTGTTGGCGGGGCCGCAGTCCCATCCCAAGATCGCGGCATGCCGATCCACTCCACCGCAGGGGGGGATGAGGGTGAGGTTGGCAATGCCGCCCAGGTTCAGCAGTGCCCGCCAGCCCTGCGTGTTCCCCAGCAGTGCCGCATCGGCCCGAGGCACGAGCGGTGCTCCCTGCCCCCCAAGGGCCAGATCAGCAGCGCGGAAGTCATGGATGATTGGGCGTTGCAGGAGCTGGGCGAGCAGCGGTGCCTGCAGCATTTGCCAGCTGGCCCCCCGTGCTCCTCGGGCCGGCGGACGGTGCCAGACGGTCTGGCCATGGCAGCCGATCAGCTCAGCTTTGGCATCGGGGTCGCAGGCTAGGGCCGCCTCGGCTTGCACCTCAGTGATGGCTTCCGCTAGCTCCAGCCAGAGGGCTGCCGGCATCGGTGCGCCCTGGCCGGCGGCCACCACCTGCCGCTGCAGTTGAGCTGGATAGGGCTGATGGTGGTGGCGAAGCAGGGCCCACTTCGGATGTTGAAGTGAGCCATCGAAGCGCGCCAGCACGGCATCAACACCGTCAGCGCTGGTTCCGCTCATGAGCCCTAGGCAGTGCATCGGCTCAGTTTTTGGGGAGCCGTTGCAGGTCGTCCACCAGTCCCATCACCACCAGCAGGTGCCCCTCCTCCAGCACGTGGGATGCCGGTGGATTCACCATCAGGCT
Organism: Synechococcus sp. A15-44; assembly: GCF_014280115.1. Taxonomy (NCBI): domain Bacteria; kingdom Bacillati; phylum Cyanobacteriota; class Cyanophyceae; order Synechococcales; family Synechococcaceae; genus Synechococcus; species Synechococcus sp. A15-44. The sequence goes on along the minus strand of NZ_CP047938.1, from coordinate 2,283,207 downwards.
GCTTTGCGCTCCTGCCGCCAGCACGTTCACCCTGAAGTTCTTGCGCAGATTCAGATCCCGGAGCGACCGCCCCACAAAGGGTTCCGGAACCTTGATCTCCTCGATGCAGTGCTGTTCATCCAGGGCCAGCCGCTCCATCAGGTTGGGGCGCACCAGTTCAAGGCCGAGGCGCTCGCCCTGCATGCGCGAGGGGAAGATCACCCGGTCGGCCCCCACCCGTTTCAGCATTTTTTCGTGGAGATCGCTCGTTGCCCTCGCGATCACTTGTCGCACGCGGCTGCCTTCGCTGTCTTTGGCGATCAAGGTGGCGGTGATGCTGGCCTCGATCGGTTCGCTGATCGCCACCACCACGGTGCCCATGTCGAGCACGCCGGCCTCGCGCAGGGCCTCTTCGTCGGTGCAGTCCACGACGCGGGCCTCCACGCTGGGCTCCACCTGACGCAGTTCATCTACCGCCCGCTCAGAGCGGTCAACGGCCAGCACATCCGCTCCGTTCTGAAGCAGTTCCCGGCAAACGGCGATGCCGAAACGGCCCACGCCGATGATCGCGAAGCCGAGTCTTTCGCTGCCCTGGGCCGGGCTCCACTGCCACCACTCCTTCATCCCTGCCTCCCCCGCTGATCGCGCTCAGACATACAGATCCTCGCTGGGGTAACCGACTCGATTCTGGCGATTCATCTGGATTTGTTCCTGCGTCATCGCTTCCCAGATCGCACTCAGCAGCAACAGGATCCCCAGCCGTCCCACAAACATTCCCACCATCAGCACCGCCTGGCCGAAACGGGGGAGTTCGACGGTGACTCCCAGATCAAGCCCCACCGTGGCAAAAGCGGAGATGCAGGTGAACAGCATTTCCATAAAGGTGAATGAATCCTTCCCGTTCAAATTGCTGGCGATGCTGATCAGCATTGCCATGGCCATCACGAACAGCAGGGAGCCCACCGTGATGCCCACGGCCCTCAGCACGACCTTGTCGCTGATGCTTCTGTTGCGGATCACCACCACCTCCCGGCCCCGCAGGGTGGAGCGGGTGGCCGCCATCAAGGCGGCCACGGTGGTGGTTTTGATCCCGCCACCTGTGCCGCCTGGGCTGGCCCCGATGAACATCAGCACCATCAGCAACAGCAGGCTCGATTCGGTGACGGTGTCGAGCGAGAGCGGAAGGGTGCTGAAGCCGGCTGTGCGTGCCGTGACGGATTTGAACAGGGCTGTGAGCCAGCGTTCAGACCAGGGCATGCCCGCGAAGATCTCCCCCTGGTTCAACCATTCCGTCAGGGCCAGCCCCCCTGCCCCGAAGACGATTAAGAGCAGGGTGGTGCGCAGCACCAGGCGGGAGTGTAGGCTCAGCCGCCGCCGGCTTCGCCGTCTGCGCAGCAGTTGCGTGGTCAGATCGCTGGTGACCCGCCACCCCAGGCCGCCGGCCACGATCAGCAGCATCACCACGGCATTCACAACCCCATTGCTGCGGTAGCGCTCGAGGCTGTCGCTCCAGAGTCCGAATCCAGCGTTGTTGTAGGCCGAGATGCTGTGAAACACCGCAGCCCAGAGGCGTTCGCCCTGGTTGGGGATGTCATCGAAGCCGAAGTGATACAGGATCACAGCCCCCACAAGGATCACCAGCGTCGCCGTCAGGGCAATGCCACGAAACGTGCGCCCGACGCCGCCAACGCCGAATTCATCCAGGGCCTGACCCCGATCCAGTCGGCGGCGCAGGGCTGTTCCCTGCACCACAAAGCCCTGGAGAAACGTGGTGATGGCCATCAAGCCAAGGCCCCCCGCCAGGATCATCAGGGCCAGCACCACCTGGCCAAAGGTCGTGAGATCGGTGCCGATGTCGATGATCGACAGGCCCGTCACGGTGATGGCTGATGTGGCCGTGAACAGAGCTTCCCAAAGCCCCACGCGGCTGGAGGAGCACAGCGGAGTGGCCAGCAGCAGTGTGCCGATCAGCACCACCAGCAATCCAGTCACCACGGTGAACTGGGGAACCGTGAGCCGACGATGCCAGCCCTGGCTGCGTTCGATGGCCCTTCCGATCGGCACAGGAGCGCGCGAGATCTGACCAGTGTTGTTCAGGATCCGCCGTAATGCCAGAGGATCAAGGCCGGCACGAGGATGGTCATGATCAGCGTCAGGCCAATTCCGTAGCGGGTGACGTCGAGAAAGCGATAACGGCCTGGACCAAACACCATCAGATTGGTTTGATATCCCACTGGGGTGAGAAACGACTGACTGGCACCGAACAGCACTGTGATCAGCAGGGCGGTGGGAGACAGCTGCAGGGACGGGGCCAGTTGCACCGCGACAGGCGCCAGCAGGGCCACCGAGGCGGCATTGCTCATCACCTGGGTGAGCAGCGTGGTGCCGATGAAGACCACCATCAAAGCGGCATAGCTCGGCCAGCCCGCCAGCCCCTGCTGGAGCACCAGGGCGAGGGCATCGGCGAGGCCTGTGCTCTGCATGGCAACGCTGAAACTGGTGAGGGATCCCAGCAACAGAATCACGTCCAGCCGGATCGAACGCTGCAGTTCACCAAGGCGAAGGCAGCCGGTGGCGACCACGCTCACCGTGGCAAGGAGCACCGCCGCTACCAGGGGGATGGGGGTCAGGCTTGGCAGCACCAGCATGGCGATCGCGATGCTGATGGCCACGGGCTTGCGCCGCACTGTGGGGAGATCATCCTCAAGCCGATCCAGCACTAGAAGATCGTTGCTGGCTTGCAGGCCGCGGATGGAATCGATCGGTGCCTGCAGCAGGAGCACATCGCCCTCTCGCAGGATCACCTGGCCCAGGCGTTCCTGGACCGTTTCCTGGCCGCGGCGAAGGGCGAGAACCGTGGCGTTGTGGCGTTGCCGGAACCGCAATTCCCGCAGGCTGGCGCCGGCCAGGGTGGAGCCAGCCGGCAACAACACCTCCACGGTTTTCTGACCGCTGGCCTCTTCGCTGTTCAAGCTGAAACCCGCGTTCTGGCCCTGGGTGGTGAGTTGAACCGTGTGATCTTGCTGGAGACGCAGCAGATCTGGGCGGGTGACACGCAAGAGCAGATGATCGCCAGCCTCAAGCCGACGGTCCGCCAGGGGGGGGAGCAGCCGTTCCCCTCCACGCTGCAGCTCCAGCACGTCAACATCAAAGCGACGTTGCAGTCGACTGTTCCGGAGAGAGCGGCCCACCAATTCAGAGTTTGAAGGGATGCGTACTTCCGTGCAGTAGCTGCTGTCCCTGGGGTTGCCTCCGAGGTCGTCACTGCTGGCACCACGGTCCGGTAATAGGACGCGGGGAGCCATCACCAGGTAAATGGCCCCAGCCAGCCAGACCGGCAGGCTGATCAGGGTGAAGCTGAACAGATCAAGGGAGCCATAGCCCAGTTGTTGGCTGATGTCGCTCACCAAAAGGTTCACCGAGCTGCCCAGCAGGGTCAGGGTGCCCCCCAGAACCGTTGAAAAGGACAAGGGCAACAGCACCCGGGATGGCGAAATGCCGCGCCTTTGGCACCAGCCCTCGACCACGGGCAGCAGCGATGCCACCACGGGTGTGTTGGGAACAACCCCCGATACGGGGGCGATCACGAAGGCCATCAGGGCGATCAGACGGCGCGAGGAGCGGATCCGCTCCGAGGCGATCAAAGCCCTGAGGCGATCCAGGGCACCGCTTTTGAACAGTGCAGCGGAGACCGGGAACAGGCCCAGCAGGGTGATCAGTGCCGGACTCCCGAACCCCGCCAAAGCCTCCTGGGGATTGAGCACCCCGGTGGCGATCAGCAGGCTCAGGCTCAGCAGGCCCGTGAGCTCCGGGGCAATGACTCCAGTGATGAACAGCACCACCGCCAGCCCCAGCACGGCCATGGTGATCAACGCCTGAGGATTCTGAAGAGCGCTGCTCAGCTCGGCCATGGCGGCGAGTCGCCGGTTCTTAATTGCGGCGATTCTGACCCGGGATCAAAAAATTGCTCGCGCAGCCATTGCTTGAGGCCCTGCAGCCCATCCCCCCGCACCGCTGAGAGAAACAGGGCATCGGGTTCCCGCTGATGAATCATCTCGATCTCAGACGCCTCACAACGGTCGATCTGATTGGCGATCACCCGGCGCAGAGCGGTGCTGCTGAGCTCATCGAGTAGGCGATGCACGGTGTCCAGGTGGCCTTGCCAGTCGGGGTCCGCAAGGTCGACCACCAACAGCAGCACATCGGCATCCAGCGCCTCCTCCAGCGTGGCGCGGAAGGCTTCCACCAATGGGGCGGGGAGATCGCGGATGAAGCCCACCGTGTCAGTGAGCAGCAACCGTTCGGGGCGTGCCCCAGGGCAGGGCAGGTCGAGTTTTCGGGTGGTGGGGTCCAGGGTTGCGAACAGTTTGTTCTCCGCCAGGACGCGATCACTGGCCCGTTTGCCGCACAAGGCATTGAGCAGGCTGGATTTGCCCGCGTTGGTGTAACCCACAAGCGCCACCCGCGGCAGACCACGCCGCTGATCCCGCAAGCGGCTGCGGTGGGATTGCAGTTGGCGTTGATCCCGCAGCAGCCGTTCGATGCGTCGGCTGATGGCCCGACGGTCCTTTTCCAGTTGTGTTTCCCCCGGGCCGCGCGTGCCGATGCCGCCGCCCTGTCGCGACAGGCTGCTGCCCCGTCCCAGCAGGCGCGGCAGCCGGTAGCGCAGCTGAGCCAGTTCCACCTGAAGTCGCCCTGCAGCACTGCCGGCCCGCTGGGCAAAGATGTCGAGGATCAGCTCACTGCGGTCGGAGACCGGGCAGCTGAGCAGCCGTTCCAGATTGCGGGCCTGCACGGGGGTGAGCTCCCTGTCGGTAATGACAAGGGAGGCCTGGCAGCGGCGGATCTCGAGGGCAGCTTCCTGCAGTTTTCCGGAACCCCAGAGCGTCTGGGGATTGGTTTGGCCACGGCGCTGGCTGGTCCGGGCCACTGGCTCGGCACCGGCACTGCGCACCAGGCCTTCCAGCTCGGCCAGATCCCGCTGGTCGCGCTGCTGATCACCGCTGGTGAGGGTGAGCAGAAGCACCCGCTCGTCTCCGGCCGCGGCGTTGATGCTTTGGTGATGGGGTTCGTCCGGTGTGAGGGTGCAAAGGTCCCGCAGGTCCCCCTGTTCAAACTCCCTCCAGCCATTGGCTTGCGTCGGGTCCGGGATCAACAGCTCGGCAGGGCGAGCTCCATCCGCGGCTGGGCACGGTGCAAAGCGCAGCCAGTGTCGAGGGGCGATGTCGAGGGCGACCACGGCGTCGCGGGGATCTGAGTGCAGCCCTTTGCGGGCGAAGGGGCAGCTGATCAGTCGCCATCCCCCGCTGCTCCGCCGCGGCGTCGCCGGTAGGTGCTGCAACAGCGAATCGCTGCCGGTGAGAGGCCCCAGCCAGAGCAGGCGGCAGAGGCCACGGCCGTCCAGCACCAGGTGCAATGCCATCTCCAGATCCAGCACCAGGTGGGCCAAGCGTTCGAGGCTCAGCAGATCGGCGCCGCAGTCTTCGGGATGACGGCGATGGCTCAAGCGGTCCAGCTGGCGTTGCTGGCTGGGGCGCAGACCACGGCAACGCCCGCCGAGGTGGGATTGCTTCAACGGTTCAACAACCAGGCGCCTGCTGAGCGCAGACCCAGAGAGAGGCCTGGCAGGCGAGTGAGATAGGTGGCTCGTCGCAGCTGGAAGGCCAAGGGGCCAGCCAGGGTGAGTCCCATGCCGGTGAGGGTGGCCTCACCGACACCAAGGCTGAGCATTTCGCCGCGGTCCTCGAACTGGAAGGGTTGTGGCTCTTGCTCCATCCGCAGCTGCGCGATGGCTGCGGCAGTGGCATCGCCCTGTTGCATCGCCACCTGGGCGCTGGCGGGCCATGGGCTGCCTGGCCGGGCGGAGAGGTCCCCCAGAGCAAAGATGTTGTCGCTGCCCACCAGGCGCAGGTCGTCGTCAACGGCCAGGCGCCCCCGTTCCAGCACAGGTGTGGGTGAGATGGCGGGGATGGTGGGACTGCTTCCTGCGGTCCAGATCAGTCCTGCGTGAGGCAGAACAGCACCGTCGGCAAGAACAGCAGTGCTGGAGGTCACCTCTCGCACGCTGGTGTTCAGCTGGACCGCCACACCTTTGCGTTCCAGTGCTGCCTGGGCCCGCTCGCGATTGAACGCTGTGCTGCCGGGAAGGATTTCATCGCCCATCTCCACCAGGCGAACGCTGGCGGCACCGTCGATCAGATCCGCCAGCTTGCAGGCCAGTTCCACGCCGGTGGGTCCCGCGCCAACAATGATCAGCCCGGCCGTTTCACCCCGTTGCTGGTGCAGGGTGTTGAGCCATTGCTTGAGGCGGCTCACATCGCTGAGGTCACGGAAGCCGGAGCTGTGTTCCTTGACGCCTGGAATGCCGAAATCATTGGCTTTCGAGCCCGTCGCCAGCACCAGTTGTGACCATCCCAAGCGGTCTCCTGAGGCCAGTTCGATGCTTTGGCTGGTTTGATCGACGCCAGCAACGCTGTCTTGGATCCAGCAGATGCCGTTGTTCAGCAGTTGGGCATAGCGAGGTGCCACCTCCCAGCTTTGAAGTTCATCGCTGAGCAGTTCGTACAGCAGCGGTTGGAAGAGGAAGTGATCCCGCGGTTCGATCAGAACGATGGGGCAGCTGGGCTGTCGTCGCTGGAGTGCGAGTGCAGTGAACAGTCCTCCGAATCCACCGCCAACGATCACCGCGGCATCCGACGGGGACGAGGGTGAACGCATGAAAGGGTCTGCTGATCTTCAGACGATAGGAAGCACGCCCGGTCCCATGACAGGGGAGGATGTCTTGATGACGGAGGCTACCGACGCAATGGTGCCCATGGCGGTGCAAAACGAGTTGCTCGAAGGGCGCAAGCTGCTGGAGTCGATGGAGCCGCAGCAGCGTCTGGCCTGGGGACTGGATCAGTTCGGTGAGCACTTTGCCCTCACGACGAGTTTCGGAATTCAATCGGCGGTGCTGCTGCACATGCTTAGCTCCCTCCCCGGCGGTGATGCTGTGCCGGTGATCTGGATCGATACCGGTTATCTGCCTCCCGAGACCTACGCCTACGCCGATCAACTCACCCAGCAGCTCAGGATTCGTCTGGTGGTGAGTCAGAGCGAGATGTCTCCGGCTCGAATGGAGGCCCTGCACGGGCGGCTTTGGGAATCCGGTCATGTGGACGATCTGGAGACTTATCACCGGATCCGCAAAGTTGAACCCCTGGAGCGAGTCCTCAACGACCTGGAGACGCGCTGCTGGGCTAGCGGCGTGCGGCGTGGCCAGACCGATCACCGCCGCTCGATGACCGCGTTGGATCCGATTCGGGAGCGTTGGTCTCTCAGGCCTTTGCTCGAGTGGACGCAGCGGGATGTCTACTACTACATGCAATCCAACAATCTCCCCCAGCATCCGTTGTTCGAGCAGGGCTATTCCACCGTTGGTGACTGGCATTCCAGTGGCCCTGATGTGGGAGATCTGAGTGGCCGCGACACCCGCTTCGGTGGGTTGAAGCAGGAATGTGGAATTCATGTGCCCCAGGAGGCCAACGAAGGGCTGATGGGTGAAGGCATCTGAGTGACGGGGTCTGCACGGGACGTCGGCCGCGCCCTGCTGATCGGCAACAGCCGTTGGCATTGGGCGCAGCGGCAGGGCAACACTGTCCGCATTGAGCACGGTCCTCCCGACCCTGGTCGCATCGGGACTGAGCCTCCGGTCTGGGCGGCGGTGGGGCCGGTCCCCGAGTCGCTCATGGCCTATCAGGATCTGCGCATTTGTTTGGAGGATGTGCCCTTGCCCAAGGCTCCTCCTTGGTTGGGGGTGGACCGAGCTCTCGGGGCTTGGATGGCCTGGCGCTGCAGTCAGGAGCAACAGCTCGACTGTTCCAGGGGCTTGCTGTTGGTGGATGCCGGCACCGTGTTGAGCCTCACCCGGGTAACGGCGGACGGTTGTTTTGGAGGCGGCCAGCTGATCCCGGGCTATCGGCTCCAGCTCCAGGCCATGGCCGAGGGAACTCTTGGCTTGCCATCAACCCCTGATGACCTCGACAACGCCGCTCTGCAAGAGGTTTTCCCAACACAAACCGTGGCCGCCATGCAGCGCGGTGTGCTTGAGGCGATGTTGGCCTCCATTGCGGCGGCTCAGCAGCATGCCCAAGGCTTGCTGTGGATCTGCGGTGGTGACGCTGCCCTGTTGAAGAAACACTGGTCCGGTGCAACTGATTTGTTGCAGCTGGAGGGTGATCTTCAATTGCAAGCACTGCTGAGCCTTGGTGCTGGGCTCAGCTCAGCCCGAGATCGCTGATCAGCGTGTCGGCCATGGTGGCCGCTTTAACTTTGAGATAAATACGCTCGAGTTTTCCTTCTTCATCGATCAGGAAGGTGTGGCGCATCATGCCCATGTATTCGCGCCCCATGAACTTCTTCAGCCCATAGCTTTCATAGAGGCTGGCCACAGCACAGGGCTCCTCATCGGTGAGCAGGGTGAAGGGAAGTTCGTGCTTGTTGATGAATTTGTTGTGGGATGTGGCTCCGTCCTTGCTGATGCCCAGAACGGTGATGTTGTTGGCTTTCAGTTGCTCCCAGCGATCGCGGAAGTTGCAGGCTTCTTTGGTGCAGCCCGGGGTGTCGTCCTTGGGATAGAAGTACAGAACAACCTTCTTTCCGCGCAGTGAAGCGAGGCTGATGGAATCACCGTTTTGATCGGGAAGGGTGAAGTCGGGGGCGGCGTCGCCGATTTGCAGGCTCACGAAAAGGGTTTGGTCAGTAGCGGCAGCGTACGGCCCTCAGGACAAGACTGTCCGTGCGGCCTACGTTGCAATCAACCAGCAGCTGTTGGGGTATGGCGTTGCGGATCCAGGTCGAGCAAATCGCACGCTCCCTGGCGGCTCTCGGCCTTTTGGTCATGGGCTTGAGCGCACTTGTTGCTCCGCGAGATGGTTTCTCGTTGGATCACGCTGTTCCTCAGTCATCGCAGGCGAATCTCAGCCGGCGGCTGATGCAGCGCGAGGTCACCCTGCATCAACGCAGCGAGGCCGAAACCCTGCTGAAAGAGTTCGCCCTTGCGCAGATGACGCGCCATTACTGGGGTGAATTCGCAGGCTCGCTTCAGGATTTGGGCCTGTCGTCCGGGTCGCAGTTCCAGGCAACGGTGAATCGCGATGCTGTTCGGACCCGGCTGTGGCTTGATCCCCATCACGGCACAGAGGCCTATCTGGCGGAGGTGGAGCGCTCCCGTGGTCGGCTGCGGATGCACCACTGCCGAGGTGATCGGAAATCAGCAGGCCAGGCCGAGACCGGCCATTGCCCAGATGGCTGGCAACGCATCTCTTTGAAGTGATCAGAGCGTTCTGCTTTTGATTCCTCGTTAGGACGAACTGATCTCAAGTGCTGGGTTTCAGGTGGCCCTCCCCGGCGAGATGCTTTTCAGCCTATCCATGCTTTGTAGGTGGCCCAGTTCGGTTAAAACTCCCTGGTTTTTTGTTTCGAGCTGGTCCAGATCGAGTTGAATTGTCGAGTCTCACGCGTCTCTTTTGTCGGAAGCTAGTTCTCCCAATGTTTCCCAATTCTTAAGCAATTGAGTGATGTCGGCGTTCCTTATTGAGGGGGCTAATTTTTTATTGACGTGCTTATTTTCGTCCCGTGTTTTCTCGTCTCGCTGCTGGCCTGCTGGCTGGTGCATCCCTCGCCGCTCTGGCCGTTCCTGCTGAAGCAGGCACCTCCCGCCCCGTTCGCTGGAACACCGGCGGCGCCGTGTGGACCACCACTTCTTCTGAATTCAAAACCTTCCTCAGCACCGGTGACATCACCGATCGTGCCCTGCTGGAAGGCATCAACAACTCCGGCTGGACCGCTGAAGAGATCCAGGAAGGCATGACCAAGACCTACGCCGTTGACATCATCGGCGTGCACCGCTTCCTGTACTCCGACGACGGCGTCAAGTTCCTGAAGGACCAGACCCGCTCCTACTTCCCTTACTGGAAGATGAAGTCCACCTCTGTGGTGGCCTTGCGTTCCGCGATCATCGCCGACTCCATCGACGGTGAAATCTCTTCCGCCGGCATCATGGCCGAGCTGCCCGTGGACTTCCGCCTGGCTGATACCTGCGGCACCTACGACGGCATCCAGAACGTCTGTGCTCCCGACAAGTGTGAAGGCGACGCCCAGTGCACCTCCCTGTTGTCCTGGTACGTGTTCCTGCCCGCCTGCGTTCAGGCCAACTCCGCGCTGCCCGAGCCCGCACCTCGCGTCGCTCCCGCCCGTCCCCTCTGGTGATCAGCTCCTGAGCTCTGCGCCTCAGCCCCGGCTACGGCCGGGGCTTTTTTATGGCGTGTTTCGCTCGCCAATGATCAATTGATGGCGCATTGGCAGTCGTAAACCACCCTCTCCAAGGCTGTTCAGTGACCGGCGCAATTCCTTCATCACGTCCGTGCTGATCTCCCCCATGGCCTGCCGGTAGGGCGAACCTTCGGTCAGCCATCGCTCAGCCAGTTCCGTGCCCCCTGGAAGCGTGAGATGTTCCAGCCACTCCTCACAACGGAGCTGCCAGCCGGCGTTCTTCAATAATTCCTCCGGCCGCTGCTGCCGCTCAAGCCACTGCTGTTCCTGAGCCACAAGATCGCTGAACAGCTCTTTGGGATCGCCGTCTTGTCGCAATGCACCAGCGGGCCCCAGTTCGGCGCGGCTGACCAGCAGCCGTAAGCCTGTTGTCGGCTCGGAATGTTGGTTGATGGCCTCCAGCAGTCCTGTCCAGTTCTTCCCTTGCAGGTCGGCAGCGGCGAGGCGTCCTGCGATCCAATCGAAGGCCTGGAGTGCGGGCAGTGCGTCGAGGTTGCCGGTCAGCAGCTCTGGCCGATGCTCCGGCTCGAGCAGATCCATCTGTGCTGCCAGCCGGCGCCGGTCGGCTTCGTTGTCGCAAAGCACGGTGACGCCTCCTTCCGGGGCGGCCCTCAATGGATCGAGGGCCCAGATCAGCGAGCGCATCCCCAGCAGCAGCACTCGATCTCGACGGGTCCAGGGGATCTCTCGCCAGAGTCGCTCGCGCAGGCGCTGCAGCCGTTCTCCTTCCTGCCCCAGTTGGCGCTGCACCCATCGGTCTACGCCGGGACGATCGGGTCCGCTGCTGAGCAGCAAGGGCTGGTCGGCCGCCAGTTCTGCGGCTGCGGCGAGTTGGGCCGCCCGGCGTTCGGCCATCCGCTCGCGCCGTTCGCCTTCCCAACCGAGCTGGCCGGGCTGCCAGAACACCTCGCCTTGCAGGGGTGTGGGGAGGTATTGCTGCTCCACCCAGTGTTCGGCGTAGGCATGGGGGTAGCGGTAGCCCACACCATCGCCGAAGGCGGCTCCATCCCGGTTGGCATCGCGCAAATGCCCGGGCACGTCCTGTTTTTGCGCATCGCGCACGGTTTTGAGGGCATCAAAGAAGCCCAGAACGCTGTTGCTCTTTTCGGTGCCCGCCAGGTACAACGCGGCCTGGGCCAAGGGATAGAGGCCCTCGGGCAGCCCCACCCGTTCGAAGGCCGCGGCACAGGCTTCAACCACAACGATGGCCTGCGGGTCGGCGAGGCCGATGTCTTCCCCCGCGGCAATCAGCATGCGCCGAAAAATGAAGCGGGGGTTCTCACCGGCTTCCACCATCCGCGCCAGCCAGAACAGCGCCGCATCGGCATCGGAGCCCCGCAGCGATTTGATGAAGGCGCTGATTGTGTCGTAGTGGGCATCGCCGTGCTTGTCGTAGAGCACAGCCCGTTGCTGGATGGATTCCTCGGCGATGGCCAGGTTGATCTGAATCACGCCGTCGCCATCGGGCTCCGAACTCTCCACCGCCAGCTCAAGGGCATTGAGCAGGCTGCGGGCGTCTCCTCCCGCCACATCAACGAGGTGGTTGGCGGCATCCCTGCTGATGGCGATGGCGCGGTCGCCGTAGCCCCGCTCGTCGTCTGCAAGGGCGCGTTGCAGCAGCCGTTGCAAATCCTCCGGCTCCAGTGGCAGTAAACGAAAGAGCCGTGAGCGGCTGACCAGCGCCTTGTTGACTTCGAAGTAGGGGTTTTCTGTGGTGGCACCGATCAGGGTGACGGTGCCGTTTTCCACCCAAGGCAACAGCGCATCCTGCTGAGCGCTGTTGAAGCGGTGCACCTCGTCGATGAACAGGATCGTGCGCAAGCCATGCCGTTCAAGGCGTTGGCGTGCAGCATCCACTTCGATTCGTAGATCCTTCACGCCCGCCAGTACGGCATTGAGGCTGCTGAAATGAGCGCGGGTGTGGTTGGCAATGATCCGCGCGAGGGTGGTTTTGCCGACCCCGGGTGGGCCATGCAGGATCAAGTTGCCGACCCGATCGGCCTTGATGGCACGGCGCAGGAGCCGTCCGTCGGCCAGGATCCCGCTCTGCCCTTCAAATTCCTCCAGCGTTCGCGGGCGCATGCGATCGGCCAGGGGGGCCAGCCGCCGCCGTTGCTGCTCACCGTGAAAAGCGAAGAGGTCCTGGCTCAACGAACAATTGGCGTTGACCCAGTGTCCCTGACCTGGCGACGTGGCGCTGGAGCTGGTCCGAATCGAACGTTTTTAGGCGTGCCTGCTTTCAGACTTGCCAACCTTCGCGGCAAGGCTTTCACGAACACTGCATAATCCCGCAAAAGCCTTTTTGCCGTGCGTCATCCGCAGCGACTCCTGCTCACCCTCGCGGCTCTGATCACGGTCAGTTCCTGCAAGAGCGAAGCACCGAAGCCGCCGCCGCCGAAGGTGCAGGCCGTCTCCACCCAGTTGGCTGAATTCACTGAGGGTGTCGACACAGTCAGCACCTTGGAGGCCAGCAACCTGGTCGAGCTCGCTGCTCAATCCGGGGGTCGAATTGAGCAACTCAAGATCAGCCAGGGTGATGAAGTTGCGCCCGGTCAGCTGTTGGTGGTGCTCGATCAGGTTGAGAAAAAAGCCAAAGCTGACACCGCCAAAGCCAATTACGAGCGTTACGTCTACCTGGCCGAGACCGGAGCTGCGTCACAGAAGGAATTGGATCGCTACCGCACCCAATACATCTCCGCCAAGGCGGAGCTGGACTACAGCAATCTCACCTCACCTTCTGCCGGCACGGTCGCTGACGTGAATGTGAAGGTGGGCGATGTGATTCGGCAGGGCCAGGTGTTCACCAGCCTGGTGCAGAACAACGAACTGGAGGCCCGTGTGGAGGTGCCGGCGGTGTTCTCAACGCGTCTGGCCCTGGGGCAGCCGGTGTTGCTCAGTGCTCCAGGCAGTGAGGATGTGATCGCTACCGGGCAAGTCGGCTCGATTGATCCCCGGATCAACAAGCAGACCCAGGGATTGTTGGTGAAGGCGGTCTTCCAGAACACCGATGGTCAACTGATGGATGGCCAGCGTCTGCGCACGCGGGTGCAGATCAAGGCTGAACAACAACTGGCCGTTCCCTTCGCCGCAGTCACTCAGACCTCGGGTCAGAGCTTCGTCTTCCGCCTCGGCAGCTTTGAGGAGCTCAAAGAAAATCCGGGCAAGGCTGATCTCGAGAAGCTGGAGAAGGGAATCAAGGCTGGCAAATTGCCAGCAGATGCCAAGTTCGCCCTGCAGACGCCGGTCACGGTGGGCGAATTGGAGAACCAGCTGTATCCGATCACCAAAGGCCTCGAAGCCAATCAGATGGTGGCCACCACCAATCTGCTCAACCTGAAACACGGCATGCCCGTTCAGGTGCAGCCCGCCCAGGCGAATTGAGGTTGATCGATGTCTGCTTCCAATAACTTCATCACCCGGCCGGTTCTCAGCACGGTCTGCAGCCTGCTGATCGTGATCGTTGGTTTGATCGCGATTCCGATCCTTCCGATTGAAAACCTTCCCGACATTGCACCTCCAACGGTGAAGGTGCAGGCCACCTACGTGGGCGCTGACGCCGTTGCCGTTGAGCAGGGGGTCACCTCCGTGCTCGAGCAGCAGATCAACGGGGTGGAGAACATGGACTTCATCACCTCCAACAGCTCGTCGGATGGTGTGAGCTCGATCTCGGTGTCGTTCGACAGTGGCACCGACGGCAACATCAACCAGGTGAACGTGCAGAACCGCGTTTCCCTGGCGGAACCTCAGCTGCCGGAGGAGGTGCGTAAGTCGGGTGTGACGGTGAACAAGGCCTCCAACTCGATCCTGCTCGTTTACAACTTCGTCAACGAAGACCCCGCCAAAACCGAATACTCGGTGGAGACGATCAGCGGTTATCTCGACAAGAACCTCACCGACAACGTCAAACGGGTGAAGGGCGTCGGCGATGTCACCTACTTCGGTAACCGCAAGATCGCCTTCCGCCTCTGGCTGGATCCCGAGAAGCTGACCGCCAACAACCTCACGGCCACCGATGTGGTCAATCAGCTGCGCAGTCAGAACCGTCTGGTGCCTGCCGGCAAGATCGGCGGCGCCCCTGCCCCTGAGGGTCAGGAATACACCTTCACGGTGCAGCTGCAGGGTCGTCTGACCAGCACCCAGGAGTTCGAGAAGATCATTCTCAGAACCACTGATGCCGGTGGCTTGGTGCGGCTCAAGGATGTGGGCCGCGTTGAGCTCGGTGGTGAGACCTACGGCATTGATGCCATGGATCTCAAAGGCACACCATCGGTCGGCATCGCGATCTACCAGCTCTCCGGAAGTAATGCCATCGAGGTCTCCAATGGCGTCAAGGAGGTGCTGAATGAGTTCGAGCAAACCCTGCCGGTGGGCCTCGGGGTCCAGAAGATTTACGACACCACCGACTTCATCAACCAGTCGATCAAAGGGGTGACCAACTCCCTTCGGGACGCAGTGATTCTGGTGGTGCTGATCCTCTTCCTGTTCCTACAGAACTGGAAAGCCACGTTGGTTCCGGCCATTGCGATTCCGGTGGCCTTGATCGGCACCTTCGCCCTGGTGCTGGCCTTCGGTTTCTCGCTCAACCAGCTCACCCTGTTCGGTCTTGTGCTGGCCACCGGTCTGGTGGTGGACGACGCCATCACGGTGGTGGAAGACACCTCCGCCAAGAAGGCGGAGGGGATGACGTCGGTGCAGGCGGCCATGGAAACCATGGACGAGTTGTTCGGCGCTGTGATCGCCACCTCCCTGGTGAAGATGGCGGTGTTCCTGCCGGTGCTGTTCTTCCCGGGAGCCACCGGAACGATTTACAAGCAGTTCGCCGCCACGATTCTTTTCTCGATCGGCATCTCCACCTTCAACGCCCTCACCTTCTCGCCGATGCTCTCGGCCCTGCTGTTGTCTCGCGAGACCAAGGAGCTCAGCCGCAACCAGTACGCCACCGCCGGTGTGGTGCTTGGTTTCATCTATGGCCTGCTCAGTGCCGGCAATGGAGCCGCAGCAGCGTTGATTCCAACTGTGATCGGCGCAGTGATCGGCTTCATCGCCGGCAAGATCACTGGCCTGCCCTTGCGTCTACCCTTCACCGCCGGTGGTGCTGCGGTGGGTGTGATCACCACAGGCGTGATCGTTTCCAATCCGATCCCGGTGGTGTTGTTCACCGCCATCGGAGGTGGTGTTGGCTTCTTCACTCCGGTGATCTTCACCAACTTCAACCGTTTGTATGGCGGCTTTGAGAAGCGCTACGCGTCGATCCTCGACGCCGTGCTCAAAGCCCGTCCAATCGTGATGGCGGCCCTGGCGGCCGGCATTCTGCTGACGGGATTCGCCTTCACCAGAATTCCCGGTGGATTCGTGCCGATCGAAGACCAGGGCTATGCCATTGGTTTCGTGCAGGCTCCTGACGGCGTCTCCAACGAGAAAACCCTGGCGATCAACCGTCAGGTGGCTGAGGTGTTGCGCTCGGAGGAGGACATCGCATCAGCGGCCCTGTTCAGCGGTGCCAGCCTTGATGGCAACGCGCCCAACAAGGGCCTGTTCTTCATCGGCATGAAGCACTGGGACGAACGTCCCGGCAAGGACCACACGGTGGGTGCTGTGGTGAAGCGTCTCAACGCCAAGATGTACGGCGCCATTGATGCCGGTCGGGTCTTCGTGGTTGAGCCCCCGTCGATTCCCGGCTACGGCACCGGTGGTGGTTTTGAGTTCCAACTGCTGGATCAGAGCAGCGGTGTCTATTCGCTGAATGAGTTCTTCGGCACGGCCCAGCAGATCATGCAGGCCGGCAACAGCGATCCCATCCTCAATCGGGTGTATTCGCTGTTCTCGCCCCAGGCGCCTCAGTACAAGATCGATGTCGACCGGGAGCAGATGGCATCGCTCGGGGTTGATTTCGGCTCAGCCATGTCGGCCTTCAGCGTCAACTTCGGTGGTGCTTACGTCAACGACACCTTCCAGGAGGGCAAGGTGCGCAGGGTTTATGTGCAGGCCGATGAGGTGAGCCGGGCCACCCCACAGCGGCTGTCAGCCATTTATGTGGCCAATGCCAAGGGTGAACAGATTCCCCTCTCGGAATTCTTCACCGTGAGGCAAACGGTGGGCCCCAGCGTCATCCCTCACTTCAACCTTTACCGCTCGATCAAGATCGAGGGCACTCCCAAGGAGGGCAACAGCTCAGGACAGGCAATCGGGGCGATGAAGCAGATCTTCAACGCTGGTAGTTACCAGGGTCTTGGTTTCGACTGGACCGGTATCTCCCGCGAAGAAGTGAAAGCTGGATCCCTGGCGGTGGTGATCTTTGCCCTTGGCATCTTGGCGGTGTTCCTGGTGCTGTCGGCTCAGTACGAGAGCTACACCGATCCGATCATCATCCTGTTGACGGTGCCAACGGCCCTGCTTGGCGCCCTGGTGTTCCTTGGGGCGGCCGGTCAGGTGCTCAACATCTACGCCCAGGTGGGTCTTGTGATGCTGATCGGTCTGGCGGGCGGCAACGCGATTCTGATCGTCGACCTGGCCAACCAGAAGATGGGCGAAGGGGAGTCGGCCCTTGAGGCCGCCAAGTTCTCCGCCAAGTCGCGTTTGCGGCCGATTCTGATGACGGCGATCTCCTCCCTCACCGGCTTCCTGCCGCTGATGCTGGCCAGTGGTGCGGGTGCCCAGAGTCAGTCGTCCCTGGGTCTGGTGGTGTTCGGTGGTCTGTTGGTGGCTACCTTCCTCTCCACCCTTGTGGTGCCTGTCTTCTACGTGGTGATGAAGACGTTGCTGGGCGAGGCCGATGCCAAGCCTCCTGAGGACGGTCCTACCCCCACCCCGCAACCGAGCTGATGGTTGAGTTGAACTCTGAGGTGAATCAGCGCAAGCCCTTCAGTGGCATGCGTGTGTTGATTGCAGTGGCCATAGGTGCCGGTCTTGGTCTTGCTGTGGCCTATTTCCTCAAGGTGCTGATTGACAACAGCCCGGCCGAGATCGCGCTGGGCCGTTTGCGCCTCTTTTATCTGATGGTGATCAGCTCGGGAGGCCTGGGGGGCTTTGCGATTGAGACGATGCGCCAGCTGCAGGAGGAGGCCACCGATCCTGCCTATCGGCACAGCAAGGCTCACCGCGGCCGTCGTCCCTGAGGGATCCACAAGAGCCAGCAAAAAGCCACCCCGAGGGGTGGCTTTGGCATGTCAGACGTGATGGTCCGGGTTCAGGTGATCACGGTGGGTTGGTCCATGCCCGTGCGTTGCTTGATCTCCGCCAGGTCGTTGATGGCACTGATCATGTCCGCCAGGGCGACCTGGGGATCCTGGTTCAGGTCACCGCTGCTGGGCACGTAGCTCTCCAGGTAGACGCGAATTGTGGCGCCTTTGGTGCCTGTGCCAGAGAGGCGCACCACCACCCGGCTGCCGTCGTCCAAAAGAATGCGCAGACCCTGGCCTGTTGTCACGGAACCATCAACCGGATCGGTGTAGCTGAAGTTATCCGCTGTGCTGATCTTGCGTCCGGCAAAGGCTTGGCCCACCAGGCTGGGCAGCATGGATTCGAGGCGGTCGTAGAGGCCATGGGCGGCGTCGCTGGCGACGGCTTCGTAGTCGTGCCGCGAGTAGTAGTGGCGTCCGAAGCGCTTCCAGTGCTCCTCCATGATCTCGGCCACGCTGCAGCGGCGCACGGCCAGGATCTGCAGCCAGAACAGCACGGCCCAGAGCCCGTCCTTTTCCCGCACGTGGTTGCTGCCGGTGCCGAAGCTCTCTTCCCCGCAGAGGGTGATCTTGCCGGCGTCCAGCAGGTTGCCGAAGAACTTCCAGCCCGTGGGCGTTTCGAAGCAGTCCATGCCCAGTTCCTTGGCCACCACATCCACAGCAGCGCTGGTCGGCATCGATCGGGCCACCCCTGCCAGGCCGTCGGCATAAGCCGGAGCCAGCGTGGCGTTGGCGGTCAGCACCGCCAGGCTGTCGCTGGGATTCACGAAACAGCGCTGGCCCAGGATCATGTTGCGATCCCCATCGCCGTCGCAGGCAGCCCCGAAGCGGTAGTCGTCGCTCTCGAGCAGCAGCTCCGCCAGCTCGTGGGCGTAGGTGAGGTTGGGGTCGGGGTGACCGTTGCCGAAGTCTTCCAAAGGCGTGCCATTGCGCACGCTCCCCGCCGGTGCCCCCAGCAGCCCCTCGAACAAGCGAGTGGCATAGGGCCCGGTGACGGCATGCATGGCGTCAAAGGCCAGGGTGAAGTCGCTGCGAAGCAGATCGCGGATCTGATCGAAGTTGAACAGCTCCTGCATCAAGTCGACGAAATCGTCGACGCCGTCGATCACCTCCACCTGCATCGCGCCGATGCTGTGCAGACCAGGGGCATCCAGTGGGATTTCTGGAGCCTCAACAATCGTGTATTGCTCCAGGGTCTTGGTGCACTCGAAGACCGCATCGGTGAAGGCGGCGGGGGTGGGGCCACCGTTGGCGCCGTTGACCTTGACGCCGAAGTCACCGTTCTCACCACCCGGGTTGTGGCTGGCGGAAAGGATGATGCCGCCGATGGCCTGGCGCTGCCGGATCAGATTGGAGGCGGCAGGCGTGGAGAGGATTCCGCTGGTGGTGACGATCACCTTGCTGAGGCCGTGGGCCGCGCCCATCCGCAGGATCACGTCGATGGCACGGCGGTTGCCGTAACGGCCGTCTCCCCCCACCACCAAGGTGCCGCCCTGCACGCCCGGCAGCGTGCGAAGCGACGCCTCAATGAAACTCTCCAGGTAATGGGGCTCCTCGAACTGGCGACTGCTCTTGCGCAGGCCGGAGGTCCCTGGCTTTTGGTCGGTGAAAGGGGTGGCCAGGGGCACCTGGCGTTGGGTCGATTCCGCAGGGGCCGAGGTGGTCATCACGACGGAGGGGTCTGTATGCGGAACCTAAACATGGAAATCCATTTGCATGGCGTCGGTCGCGACCAGTTGACGCCGCTACCCTCTGACCCGCACCTATTGCGACGACCATGCATCGCCTGCTGCTGCTGTTGATCGTCGGCACAGCTTGCACATCCACCTCAGTGGACGCATCGCAAAGCTGGAAACGGGCCCTTCCCCTGCCGGAGGCCTCTCAGGAGGCTGTGACTGCTGCCAATGCTGTAATCAATCAGTCAGGTTCGGAAGAATGCCTGCGCGGCAAGTTTTCCAATGCCATCTTGAGATTGTCCAACAGTTGTGATGTCTCGGGCTACTCCTCCACCGCGTGTGAGTTGGCCTCCGAAATTGCTGGTCAGGAAAGCGAACTCAGCATGGGCGACATGATCGCCACATCCGAGACCCTGCTCGACCTGCTCGGCGATTCGGAGACATCCCACTGATCGCTTCTGTTTCTTCGATGGACGTCACCCATCCCGGTTCCAAGCCACTCGACGCTGATCAACTCAGTCTTCTCGAGACGTTTCGCGGCAAGGTGGATTCCAGAATCACAAACCACGGACTGACCGCTGCCGACGTGCAGATGTTTGTGGACGAAATCAAGAAGCACCCCGACGTCAGCGTTGCGCTCTTGGATGCCGTTCGCGGTGAGGTGGCCACCCTGATGCAGGGCCAGCGGTTCAGTTTCGACTTTGATTGATGCCCGTCAGGCTCAGGCCTGACGCGATTTGGGCTTTCCCTTTTTCATTACCGGCTCGGCGCAAACCCTTGGGATCCGCCGGGCGGTGTTTGTGATGGCGTCCTTACGGCGAAAGTCGTTGCTGTTGGCAACCTTGGCTTCATCCATCAGGGACCACAGCACGTCTTTGCAGAGCCCCGGCAACCTGGAGTGATCCATCAAAGGGTCAGCGAGCTGACGCACCAGCCTGCAGGCTTGCGTTGAGTTGTCGCGGGAGCAGGCATAGGCGGCCTGTTCAATGCTGCTGAGTTGATCCTTGGTGGGCCAGGGCTCGTAGGGCTCAGCCGCGGTCGCGGGACTGGCCATGGCGAGCAGCAGCAGGACGCGCGTGATCGTGGATGTCATGAAACCAGTCTGGCGTTCTTTTGTGCAGTTGAGCCAATCAATCGTTTGGACGATCAATCAGCGAAGTACTGGACGATGCCTTGATGATGAAAGCCTCCGAATGATCTGCTCGTCTCAGGCCAGAAAAATCATTCGTTTCAGTTCGTTGATAGCAATAGGTGGTTTTGTCATTGGTTGCTTTGGTCTTCGTTTGCCTTCGCGAATCTTCCTACAAAGGTTTGTAGGCCCAGAATTGATACATGCTTTGAAAAGTTGATGGATTGTTGCTCTCGAATTCACCCCAGTTGCTGAGTGAGGTGCCATTGGAGTCTTCGGGGAAGCAGTGCTGGTAAGCAGCTTTGATGGATTTCGGAAGCATGAATCCGCAAAATGCCAAGTGCTCGGCCTCTAAAAGTTTTTCCAGGGTCTCGGTGGTGAACTGATGCTCCTGAACGTGAAAGCAAAGGTCGCGACACTCGGAGAGCGAATAGAAGTCACTCGCAAGTTCAGATAAATCTTTTAGTTCGTGCTGATCATCGTCAAACACTTGCTTGCGAAAATCTCTGATGCCTTCTGGTGTGCTTTGAATGCCCAGGTTTTTGATCAGTTTTCGTGCTGCAGAGACTTTCTGTCTGGCAAGTTTGCTGTATAGACCAATCTTGAAATAGCCTCCCGGCTTGAGTTTGCTGTTCAGTGCTGCTAGGCCCTCGGCGGGGTTTTGCATGTGATGCAGCACCCCGCTGCACTCAATCACGTCGTAGATGTCTTGAAGCTGATTGGCATCCAGGATGTCCAGTTGCTGGAGCCGAGCATTACGCATGTTGGCCTCCTGAACTTTTCTTGCTGCGTAGGCCAGGCTGTTGGTGCTGATATCAATTGCCGTGATTTGCGCATTTTTATAGCGACTGGCGTTAATGATTTGGTTGCCCGTTCCGCATCCGGCGATCAAGATCTTTGGGCTGGAGTTGGGTTTTGAGAGTTCATTGCAGAAGGAGGGATTTTCAATGGTTGTCTCTAAGGAGATGAACTGAGCTGTTGGTTTTGCAAAAAGCGGGTGAGTATGGTCTGCGTGTTTGTATCGAGGGTAGGGATTTTCTTCGTACATCTGTTGTACGTTGAGTGATACCTCATTGGTTATTGTCTGGCTACGGCCGAGGCGGGCTTTGATGTCCTGCTCTGTTTCGAACTCATTGAATTGGGTGTTGATGAAGGCTTCGCTCTCATCGCTGTTGATGGGATATGAGTTGATTGCTTCTTTTGTGGTGATGCCGTGGATAGGTCGATAACAGCCAATCATGGGCAAGGTTTGATTGAAGGCTTTTTTGCTTTTCCTTGTGTCTTTAATCAGATCATCGATCCATTGTCGCTCCTCATCTGATTGCCAATAGACGTATTCGTTGAGGAAGCATTGTGTCGCAAGCGCCTCCAGCAGGGGTTTGAGCTCTGGGGGTGTGGAGCTGTGGTTTTTGATGTGCGCCAGGAATTCTTTTCTTAGGCGTGTGAGGAATTCCTCTGTCTCCTTGTGGGTTGGGATCAGTAAGGTCAGCGCTGTTCTGAACCTCCAGTCTGATGCGAGGCGATGAAAGGCCTGATTTTGGTCTGAGATGATTGGGTTTGAACCTGCGGCCGATTGGATGTCTTCGAGGTGGACTTGTATAAAGAGTTGGCCGATTTTGCGATGGGAAAAGTCATTGCACTTGAGAAGCTTTCCGTAGGCTTGTTTGGCGGAGTCTCTGTTGAATATGTTGACCTTGATGTCACTGGCAAGGTTTTTCAGGTTCTGCAGCGCTTCGATGTTGCCTTCATCGCATTCAATGGCCTTGATGGTGGCTGTTAGCGCTTCGTCTGTTTCTCCGAGGTCTCTGTAAATACTGCCGAGATTCATCTGGACAGTAGATGACTCGTGATCAAGGTCGAGTGATTTCAGTGTGAATTTCAGGGCTTGATCAAGCTTTCCGATGTCCCGGTATAGATTTCCGATGTTGCTGTAAATTTGGGGGTCTTCAGGCTCGAATTTCAGAGCTTGTTCATAGTGTTCCAGGGCTTCGTTAATTCGGCCGCTGTTCTTGCAAAGGATTCCAAGATTGCAAAAAACTGCAGGATCAGATGTTCCTGCGGTGATCATTTTTTTGTAAATCACTTCGGCTTCTCTGAGCCGGCCTGTCTTGTGAGAATAAATGGCTTGGTTGAACCATTTCTGAAAGTTCAGTTGCGGCTTTTTAGTTGATTTTCCTGCTTTGCCATCTGCTGCGCCTCCAAAACCAGCCACTACATGTTCTTGCGCTTGCTTGAGTTTAAGGCTAAGCCAGTTCTCCTTACCGTCTCGTTGCTCCGTCTCCGCATCGAATCTTTTGACGCTCAAGTTTGCGTTGGATGTGTGGTGTGATCCCCAGTTCAGCGCTCTCCCAAAGTCGATCCATCTCACGGGTGAAGTGTTTGGCGAGTTGCGGTGAGTGGATCACCAGCAGGGTTTCATCGTTGGTGTGTGCTGCTGAAGGCGACCAATTGAATGATCCCGTGATCACGGTCTTGTTATCGATCACAGCGAACTTGTGGTGCAGTTTGTCGCCACGGGCAAGCCGGGGAGTGCCGACGCCTTTGAGGGCTTGATCCAACGGCTGATTACCCGCTTCCACCTTGCAGGTGTGATCTGGAAGGCTCACCCCCAGCAGATCGAGCACCTCAGAGAAGGGGCGGCTCGCAAACCCAGGATCGGCGACCAGCCGGATCTCCACGCCTTGTTCGACCTTCTCCTGCAGCACGTTGGTGAGTTGCTGCGCGGAAAACACAAACAGGGCCATATCAAGGCTCTTTTTTGCGGCTTTCAGCTGCTCTGCCAACAAGTTGAGCCCGTGATTGCTATCCCTCCTGGGATGGGGTGAAAACAGCACATCCACGTGGATGTTGCCTACCTGCACGGTTTGCACGCTCCCTTTTGCCTTCTGCAGGCCAAAGCGACTGTCCTGCTTGCCGCCGGGGCCATCGCCCCACATCTGGACGAATTCCTGGCGGAACACCAGGGCCAGCTCAGGGCTGCTGATCCGCAGAAGGTGATTCACATTGCCGCGGCTGGATGGCCGGCCCGCATCACCATGAAGGCCAGAACTGGTGAGATTGGCGCTGCCTGTAATCACTGTGGTTTGGTCGATCACCAGAAACTTGTGGTGCATCAGGCCGCTGCCGCTGCTGCCGTCTTCGGTGTCGTCAATCAGTGGAATGTTCGCTGCTTGGAGTAGCGCTACGGCATCACCTTGGACTGCTTCGTCCGCAGTGGTGGTGCCGTTGCGATCGCTGTCGGCCAAGCGGTTCAACTGATGCCAGCGCTGTCGTTCCCGTTTGTTCAACCGGCTGGGTCGTTGCTCACTCCAGGCCTGGCGGTAATTGTTTTCCAGCACCACGGCAACGTGAACGCCTCGCTGTTGTGCAGCGATCAACGCTTGGGCAATCTTTGGAAGACTGAGCTCTTGAACAGCCACCAGAACTTCCTCGTTGGCGCCATCAATGGCTTCAATCAGCCATGCCTCCATGTCGTCACCATCGCGCCATTCCCCTGTCAGGGGTGAGCGGTAACGCGATCTGGGGTTGTGATTGAAGACCACATTGATCTGCTCGGGCATTGCCAGCCCTGCCGGAGCTGTGCCCACGACCATGCCCGCCTGGCTGCAGCCACCGCAGACAAGTGCCGCAGCTACCCATCCCAGCGTGTTCTTCAGCATCGAGACCAAGAGCCTGCCTTGATCAGAGTTCCCCGATCGTCAGTGGGGCATCTCCGATGTCTTCAGCATCGCCACAAACCAAAGTCCACTCAGAACAAGGGCGACGCCCACACCGGCTCCGATGCCCACCCGGGCCATCACCAAAGGCACCACCAATGGAAAGACCATCGCCCCCGCGAGGGGGGTGATGGCCACGAACCAGCGCAGGGTTGCTGGTGCTTTGGAATCGGAAGGGTTCAGAACCACTCGGCGCGGGCTTCGCTGGCAGGGTTGCTGTTGTCTTCAGGGGTCTCACGCTTGAAGTTGAGCGTGATGTTGCGCTTCTGCTCTCCATCGGAGGCCGTGGCTTCGATGGCATACATCTGCTCGCCATCCCTGAACGGCACCTGAATTCGGAAAGTACCGTCGGTGGAGAGAGGCACTTCTTCGCCACCGATGGTCAGGCGAGCGGAAGGGTCGGT
Source organism: Synechococcus sp. A15-44 (assembly GCF_014280115.1). NCBI lineage: Bacteria > Bacillati > Cyanobacteriota > Cyanophyceae > Synechococcales > Synechococcaceae > Synechococcus > Synechococcus sp. A15-44. The sequence goes on along the minus strand of NZ_CP047938.1, from coordinate 2,258,814 downwards.
GGCGCCGTAGACGATCAGTTGGGCGTCAGCCACCAGCCAGAAGGAGCGTTGGCGGGGAGCCACGCCACCAAGGCCAGACTCGTTGCGGCCGCTGGCCCAGAGGCCAGCCCCCGAGTCGTTCAAGCCACTGCTGTCGCCGGAAACGTCAAAGCCCTCCTGGAATTCTTCCGAGCCAACCCGACGGCGGCGGAACTGAACCGTGGCGCTTTGGTAGAGCCGCTCGTGCAGGCCACTGTTGCTCGACTCGATCGGCGCGACGGGAGCTGGAGCGGATTCAGCCGGTGCTGCATCGAGGCTGAAGGGCACGAACTGATCAAGGATCTGCTCGCTCGGGTGAAGAGCGGGCACGCGGGCCACGGAAGAGAAGGCCAGAGACATCCAGCTGGCGCCGATGCGATAGCCCAACTCCACCCGGTAATCCCTGTCACAGAGGGGTACGGGCAGATACCACTCGGTGCTGTGACTGTCGACGGGGACTTCCTGGAGGGTGTGGGGATGGGCATGGCCGTCTTGCATGCCGGTTACGTCAGCCAGGCGCAGGCAAAGTCGGCTGGCGCCGTCCTTCTGGGCCACCTTGCGATCGGCGTCGGAAATTTCCCAGAACACGTAGGCCCACTGGGGGTCGCGAGGCAGGAACACCACGCGGGTGTCGCTGCTGCCCATGGCCGGCGCGTTGAGTTCCGCCTCGATGGCCTTCAGATCTCCACCACGCTTTTGCTGACGCTGGGCAACCTCGTCGACCAGGGTCTCCTTGCTTTTGCGGCTGTAGAGCGGCACCCCTAGGTCGCTGGCGATCTGACGCAGTTGACGAAGGGTGAGACGTGCCAGGGATGACAGGGTTTGGGACACGTCTAAAAACTCCAGGTTTCGTTCGGGATCATTGTGATCCGAAAAATTCCTTTTCGAAGCGTGAAGCGGCCAAGGGTCAGTGGATGCTGACCACTGGGCGTACGTCGATCCCGGGGATCACAGTCAGAGAAACAAAAAAAGCGGAGCCGAAGCCCCGCTTTTTTGAAGTTGTTTGGGGCCGGATTCAGCGACCGATGCTGCGGTAGGGCACCTTCGACATGTAGTCCATGTCGGCGTTGCCGCTGGGTGCGGAGCCACGGGCATTGGCCATTTCTGCCACCCAGGGGAGGTAATCCTGAGGGAAGCCGCCACGCATGCGCTTGGCACGGGCGGGAACCTTCTTGGCGGGGCCACCGGCGTAAACGATCTGGGGGAAGCCCAGGATGCCGCGGTAGTACTCGTCGTAGCGGGGGCTCGTGATGTTGAAGGGAGTGTCTCCCAGGTCACGACCAGGCAGGACCCGGTTGCGCTGCGAGGGAACCGTGTCGTAGCCGAAGGCATCGAGGTACTCGCTGCTGTCCAGCAGGACATCCACGAGGCCTTCAACGCCCTTGGTTGCAATCACGATCGACCAGGCGATCTCCTCAGACTTGTTGCTCTTGCGGCCCAGCAGCTTCTCCACAAGGTGGCGCACCACCTTGTAGTTGCTGTTCATGCCATAGAAGCTGCGCTTGAAGGTGTCCGACAGGCAGAGGCCACGCACGAAGTCGCGAACGGTGATCTGACCGTTCTTGAGCTGGGATTCCAGGTTCACGTCCCGGTCGGACTTGAAAGCATGGAAATAGATCTGGCGATACGCACTTTCGATCGCCGTCCTCAGGTTGTCCGGATCCATGGCGATGTCCATGGAGTTGGCCCGAGGTGAGTCGTCGGACTTGATCCGCAGCGCGGCCACCCGAGCGTTTTGGGTGGTCGGTGCGTACTCCAGAAGAGGAATGGCCACGCGAGCTACAGCATCCACTGCCCGCGATCGTAGAAGTGATGGGTCTTGTGCTCTTCAGCTGCTGTTGCAGCGATTACATGCCGTAATACTTTCTCTAAGTACTTCCGCTTACCAGCCGAAGGGAGCGAGGGCGGCCCCACTCGTAGCTATGGCTGGGCTGGGCTGATCAACATCGTCCAGCTGCCGGGTCTCGATGCAGAAGGAGGCGTTGTTGGAGAGCCCCTGCACCGTGCTGGTGCGCAGCCGCACGTTCTCGCTGGCGAACCAGAAGCGCTCCAGGGAGCTCATCATTTCGTAGTCGGTCGTGAGGATCAGGCCGTTTTCGTCATCCATGCGGAACTGACCCGCCACCGGCGCTTTCTCGGCGTAACCGCGATCCCGCAGCAGCAGTCCCCGTCGTCCCGTTTCGTCTTCGGGGATCAGTCCGAACATGGTCTGGTCTTCGTGGGATTCACCGGCCCGATCCCAGGCCATCGATCCGCTCCAGCGCACCCAGCAGCCCCCCACGATCTGCTCAACGCTGGCGTTGTTGCGTTCGGCGATCTCCGCAAGGCGTTCGTCGCCCTTGAGCAGTTCCTCCACAACGATGAAGGAGGCGCCGGCTTCGGCGCGGCGATGCAGCAGGTGGTGCTGGCTGCGCTGTGAGGTCCAGCGGCCACAGCTCAGACGAAAGAAGCTGAGGGCGTCCGAGATCTCAAGCATTGCCGGCGTTGAGGAAGTGAAGTGATGATGGCAGCCCGACCAGGTCAGTCACGGCAGCCAGGCCACCCCCGACGGTCATGTCAGCCACGGCAGCGGGCTTCGGCGGCGCTGATCAGATCGTCGAGGGTCAGCGCCAATGGAGGCTTGCCCAGCTCAAGCGCCAGTTGTTCCAGCTGATCGGCGGCAGCATTGAGCTGCAGCAGCAAGGTGTCGAGGAATGCCGGATCGTCAGCGACCACGGGTTGCTGCTGGCACCAGCGGCGCCGTTGATTTTCGTCGGGGATTGCTCCAGTGCTCCCTGGAGCGGCCATGGATTGAAAGCTGTCCAGGCAGTGGCTCAGCACCCGCAGGTGATGGCGATCGAGCTGGGGCAGCAGGGTGGAGTCGATGCGTTCAATCGCGGCGCGGTCGATGGCCATCAGCCCTGCGCCAAGGGAGTGATGCGGAAGCCGCAGGCGTGGCCGCCCTCGAGCCGCCAATGCACCCGTTCCACCCGGCAGTCCGGCAGGGTGCGGCGAATCAGCAGCAATTCCTGGTCGCAGACCGCAGGAAATTCTTCAGCAATGCGCTGCACCGAACAGTGGGCCTCCTCGAGCCGCCAACTCACGCCGTCGTCGTCCCGGCTGCAGACGGTCACATAGCCCTCGTCGCGCCGCAGCCGTGCCAGGTGTTCGAGGCGAGCCTCCAGGGAGGCTTCGCCAAGGCTTTGCCGGTACTGGCTGGCCTTCGACTCCGCCTGCTGATTGAGCAGCTGGCGCACGGTCGCTTCGGGGAGATGGCTGCGCATCGAATCCAGCAGGCCAAGGGCGAAGCGGCCGCTGCCGTCGGGGAACTGGGCCCGTCCTTCGTCGGTGAGGCACCAGCGGTTGCTGGGTCGACCTGGGCCGCTGGCATTGCTGCTGGCGCAGACCAGGCCGCTGCCGGCGAGGGAGCGCAGGTGCCGCCGCATGGCCTGAACCGAAATGCCCACGGCATCGGCAAGGGTGCCAGCGTCCTCCTCCCCGCGCTCCAGCAGCAGGGAGAGCACGGCGTCGCGGGTGCTGGCGGGGGCCGAGGCGCTCATGAGGAGGCGAAACCTCCCCACACGATGCCATCGAATTGCCACGTCATGTTGGCCGTGTTGAGGGTCACAATGGGGAGCCCGCTGACCGGAGGCCTGTTGGCTTAGGCTTCCAGAAAGGAAACCGCGGGGTTTCGTAATTCGCCGCTCCCTCCACTTCCATGTCCGACGCCCCTCAAGAGCCGACAGCAGAAAGCCTGGAGGTCATCCGCAAGTTCGCTGAAACCTACGCCCAGCGCACCGGCACGTATTTCTGTGCTGACCCCAGCGTCACCGCTGTTGTTCTGAAGGGTCTGGCGCGTCACAAGGACGATCTGGGCGGAGCGCTGTGCCCTTGCCGCCATTACGAAGACAAGGAGGCCGAGGTCTCCCAGGCCTTCTGGAACTGCCCCTGCGTTCCGATGCGCGAGCGCAAGGAATGCCACTGCATGCTCTTCCTCACCGAGGACAACCCCTTCGCTTGCCCTGAGAAGACGCAGACCATCACCACCGAAACGATTAACGCCACCGCCGGCTGAGCTGAATGACCAGTACCTCCACACGGGATCTCGTTAGCCAGCCGTACAAGTACGGCTTCGTCACCGAGATCGAGACCGACAAGATCGCCAAGGGTCTCAGTGAAGAGGTCGTTCGCCTGATCTCGGCCAAGAAAGAGGAGCCGGATTTCCTGCTGCAGTTCCGGCTCAAGGCGTTTCGCCACTGGCTCACCCTCGAAGAGCCCGACTGGGCTGCTCTGGGTTATCCCGAGATCGATTACCAAGACATCGTTTATTACGCGGCTCCCAAGCAGCAGGAGAAGAAGGCCAGCCTCGATGAGGTGGATCCGAAGCTGCTGGAGACCTTCGACAAGCTCGGCATCCCGCTGAGCGAGCAGAAGCGCCTCAGCAACGTGGCGGTGGACGCTGTTTTCGACAGCGTTTCGATTGCCACCACCTACAAGGAAAAGCTGGCCGAACACGGGGTGGTGTTCTGCTCCTTCAGTGAGGCGGTCAAGGAGCATCCCGAGCTGATCGAGCGCTACCTCGGCACGGTTGTCTCCAGCAACGACAACTATTTCGCCGCTCTGAACTCAGCGGTGTTCAGCGACGGATCCTTCGTCTTCATTCCGAAGGGCGTTGAGTGCCCGATGGAGCTCTCCACCTACTTCCGGATCAATTCCGGCGACACCGGACAGTTCGAGCGCACCTTGATCGTGGCTGAAGAGGGTGCCTCGGTGAGTTATCTCGAAGGCTGCACGGCACCGATGTTCGACACCAACCAGCTGCATGCGGCGGTGGTGGAACTGGTGGCCCTCGACGACGCCTCAATCAAATATTCCACGGTTCAGAACTGGTATGCCGGTGATGAAAACGGCGTCGGCGGCATCTACAACTTCGTCACCAAGCGCGGTCAGTGCCGCGGTGATCGCAGCCGCATCAGCTGGACCCAGGTGGAGACCGGTTCTGCCATCACCTGGAAGTACCCCAGTTGCGTGCTCCAGGGTGCTGACTCGGTGGGTGAGTTCTATTCCGTTGCCCTCACCAACAACTGCCAGCAGGCCGACACCGGCACCAAGATGGTCCATGTCGGACCGCGCACCCGCTCCACGATTGTGAGCAAGGGCATCAGTGCAGGCCGATCCAGCAACAGCTACCGCGGTCTTGTGCAGATGGGGCCCAATGCCAAGGGCGCCCGCAACTACAGCCAGTGCGATTCGATGCTGATCGGCGATCAAGCCGCCGCGAACACCTATCCCTACATCCGTTCTCAGCAGCCGCAGGCAGCCATCGAGCACGAGGCCAGCACCTGTCGCATCTCCGAAGACCAGCTCTTCTACCTGCAGAGCCGTGGCATCGGGTTTGAAGAGGCCGTCTCAATGATGGTCAGCGGCTTCTGCCGTGACGTTTTCAATCAGCTGCCGATGGAGTTTGCCGCTGAGGCCGACAAATTGCTGGCTCTCAAACTTGAGGGGTCCGTGGGCTGATTCCCTCCCCCACCTTGTCTCTGTTTTTTAACGACGCCTTCCGTGATTCGCCCTGACGCTGAGCTGCTGCTCGACATCCAAGACCTGCATGCCTCCGTCGAGGACAAGCCCATCCTCAAGGGCGTGAATCTGCAGGTGAGGGCTGGTGAAGTCCATGCCGTGATGGGTCGCAATGGCAGTGGAAAGAGCACGCTCTCCAAGGTGTTGGCCGGGCATCCGGCCTACCGGGTCACGGGCGGCAGCGTTCGTTATCGCGGCCAGGATCTGTTTGAGCTGGAGCCTGAAGAGCGGGCCCGTCTGGGGGTGTTCCTCGGATTCCAGTACCCCGTTGAAATCCCTGGCGTCAGCAACCTGGAATTCCTGCGGGTGTCCACCAACGCCCGGCGCGAAAAACAGGGGGAAGAGGAACTCGACACCTTTGCCTTTGAGGATCACGTGCACGACAAGCTCAAGGTGGTGCAGATGGACCCTGCCTTCCTTGAGCGCAGCGTGAATGAAGGCTTCTCCGGGGGCGAGAAAAAGCGCAACGAGATTCTGCAGATGGCGCTGCTGGAGCCCGTGGTGGCGATCCTGGATGAAACCGATTCCGGCCTGGATATCGATGCCCTGCGCATCGTGGCCGGTGGTGTGAACCAGCTGGCGACGGAAGACAACGCCACGCTGCTGATCACCCATTACCAACGTCTTCTCGACGAGATCACCCCGGACTATGTGCATGTGATGGCGGCAGGCCGGATCCTGCGCACCGGTGGACGGGAGCTGGCCCTTGAGCTGGAGCAGACGGGATACGACTGGGTGGATCAGGAGCTGGCCGCTCAAGGAGCCGCTTGACCATGGCGAGCAGTGTGCTGGCGCCAGTGCAGGAGCGCGGTCGAGCCGCGCTTGAACAGCTTGGTCTGCCCAATCGCCGCCAGGAGCCCTGGCGCCTCACCGACCTCAAACGGCTTGCGGAGGTCTCCGAATTGCCGGCCAGTGCCTCGCCACTGTCCACATCTTTGCCGGCCAGCCTGGACGGGGTGACCCGTCTGGTGCTCAATGGTTTTGATGATCCCCTGGCCGGCCAGATGCTTCCGGAAGGAATCACGGCGCTGAATGCCGAAGAGCTGGAGCAAGCCCTTGGCCACACCCTGGATCGCTGCGGTTGTGCCCAGGTCTGGCCCGTGGAGTTCAACCATGCCAAAGCCCAACAGATCCTGGCCCTCAGGGTGCGGGGACGGGTTGGCCCGTTGGAGCTGGTGCTGGCGGCGGGTGCGGGGTTGAACGCCACGCGGGTGCTGCTGCTGTTGGAGGAAAAAGCTGAGCTTGAGTTGATGCAGGTGCTGCTGGCTGAGGGGGCGTCGGCCCACAGCCATGTGCTGGAAGTGCATCTGGGGCAGGAGGCCCAACTGCGCCATGGCGTGCTGGCGACGGCGGATGGCGCGTCATCGCTGATGGCCCATTTGGCTGTGGAGCAGGAGCCCCGCAGCTCCTATGCCCTCACTTCGGTGGTTCAGGGCTGGAATCTGGGACGGGTGGAGCCCCGGGTGGTGCAGGTGGATGGCCAGGCAGAGACCGTGCTTAAAGCTCTGGCCGTCACTGGCGCCGAGCAGCAGCTGGCCACCCACACCGCGGTGCGCTTCGACGGGCCGGAGGGGGAGCTGGATCAGTTGCAGAAATGCCTGGCCGGCGGCCAGTCCCACGCAATTTTTAACGGCGCCATCAGTGTTCCCCGCGATGCTCAGCGCACCAACGCCGCCCAATTGAGCCGCAACCTGCTGCTGTCTGATCGGGCCCGGGTGGACACCAAGCCCGAGCTGGAGATCGTGGCGGACGATGTGCGCTGCGCCCACGGCGCCACCGTGTCGCAGCTTCAGGACGATGAGCTGTTCTATCTCCAGAGCCGGGGCATCGCTGCGGCGGATGCAACGGCGCTGCTGCTGCGCGGGGCCTGCCAGGAGGTGATCGCCCAGCTACCTGCTGCCGCGCAGGCGTGGCGCCCCCTGGAGCGCGTGATGGAGAGCCTCGCCCCATGACGATCGCCGAAGCACGATCCAGTGCTGATTTCGTGGATTTATCGTCTCGATATCGTGCTGATTTCCCGATTCTCGAGCAGTTGGCTCCGGATGGCCACCCGCTGATTTATCTCGATCACGCTGCCACCAGCCAGAAGCCCCGTCAGGTGCTCGAAGCGCTGCAGCAGTACTACAGCTGCGACAACGCCAACGTGCATCGCGGTGCGCACCAGCTCAGTGCCCGTGCCACCGATGCCTTTGAGGCGGCCCGCAGCACGACGGCGGCCTTCGTGGGTGCGGCCAGTTCCCGCGAGATTGTCTTCACCCGCAATGCCAGCGAAGCCATCAATCTGGTGGCGCGCACCTGGGGGGACGCCAGCCTCAAGGAGGGGGACGAAATTCTCCTCACGGTGATGGAGCACCACAGCAACCTGGTGCCCTGGCAGCTGTTGGCGCAGCGCACCGGCTGCGTGCTTCGCCATGTGGGCATCACCGAATCCGGTGAGCTGGATCTGGAGGATTTCCGGGCCCAGCTCAACGAGCGCACCCGACTGGTGAGCCTGGTGCACATCAGCAATTCCCTCGGTTGCTGCAATCCCTTGGATCAGGTGATCCCCGCAGCCCATGCCGTTGGCGCCTGTGTGCTCGTGGATGCCTGCCAGAGCCTGGCCCACAAGCCGATTGATGTGGCGGCCATAGACGCCGACTTTCTCGTCGGCTCCTCCCACAAGCTCTGTGGCCCCACCGGCATGGGTTTCCTTTGGGCGCGGGAGTCGCTGCTGGAGGCGATGCCTCCCTTCCTGGGAGGCGGGGAGATGATTCAGGACGTTTACCTGGATCACAGCACCTGGGCGGTGTTGCCCCACAAGTTCGAAGCGGGAACCCCCGCCATTGGTGAGGCGGTGGGCATGGGTGCTGCGATCCGCTACCTGCAGGCAGTGGGTCTGGAGGCGATTCAGGCCTGGGAGGCGCAGCTCACCCGGCATCTGTTCACCCGGTTGCAGGCCATTGATGGTGTGCGGGTCCTGGGCCCGACGCCGGATCAGCAGCCTGAGCGTGGTGCCCTGGCCACATTCCTCGTGGACGGCGTCCATGCCAACGACATTGCCGCTCTGATCGATGCCTCCGGAATCTGCATCCGCAGTGGTCACCACTGCTGTCAGCCCCTGCACCGCATGTACGACGTGACGGCTTCAGCGCGGGCCAGCCTGAGCTTCACCAGCACTTTTGAAGAGATCGACCGCTTCAGCGAAGAGCTCGCTTCCACGGTCTCCTTCCTGCGCGAGCACAGCTGAGCTGGCTCAGGCCGCCAGCTGATCGTTGCTTGCTGCGGCCTCGCGTTGCCGCAGGGGAACAACCCGCGATAACGCAGGATCCGCATCAGTGCTTCGAAACAGCGGTCAGCTTTTCAGGCTTACCGCTTCTTGATGGGTTCCGTGGAGCACAGGTTGATGGTTCCTGCTGGCTGCTCGCTCAATCCATCACATCTGCTGAACGGGGTTGTGTGCTTTGTAACCGTCTGTTAACCCCAATTTCCGCCTGAAAAAGGCCTCGGTTTGCTTGAGCACCTCGATCTGGGTGGCTTGGCTGCGGAAGCCGTGGCCTTCCTCCTCGAACAGCCGCACCTCCACCGGGATGCCGTTGCTGCGCAGGGCCTCGGCCATGCGTTCGGTCTGCTCTGGAGGCACCACCTTGTCTTGCAAACCCTGGAAGAACAGCACCGGACAGCGGATTTGATCGGCATGCAGCAGCGGCGACCGCTGCTCATACAACGCACGCGCTGCGGGCCATTCCCCCACCAAGCCATCCAGGTAGCGCGCTTCGAATCTGTGCGTGTCTTCAGCCATGGCGGTGAGATCACACACCGCATAGCGGCAGGCGCCCGCCCTGAACACCTCGGTGAAGCAAAGTGCCGCCAGGGTGGTGAAGCCGCCGGCACTGCCGCCTTCGATGGCGATCTGGCCGGGATTGGCGCGACCGGCCTCGATCAGGGCCTGCGCTGCGGCGGCGCAGTCGGCCACATCCACCAGGCCCCAGCCCCCGTTGAGGCGCTCCCGGTAGTCCCGGCCAAACCCCGTTGAGCCGCCGTAATTCACATCCACCACGCCCCAACCCCGGGAGGTCCAGTACTGAATCGCCAGGCTGAGGCCGCGGCGAGCCATGGCCGTTGGTCCGCTGTGGCTTTTCACCAGCAGCGGCGCCGGCCCTGGTGGTTTGCCGCTGGGGGGGTAGTACCAGGCATGGGTGCGTTCACCCTGGTGCCCGTTGAACCACAGCGGTTCGGCCACGCTGATCGCCTCAACCGACAACGGTGACGTGGTGGCGGGGCTATGGCTCCAGATCGGGGTGGCCGGCCGCAAATCGATTTCCAGCAGCCCGGCCACGCTGGTGCTGTTGCTGGCCACGGCCACGGCGCGGCCATTGCAGGCGCTTAATCCCGCAAGGTCATCAAACGGTTGCGGCAACGGCTGCACCGCTCCATCCAAGCTGAGCCGTTGCAACGACCACGCCCCGCGGCTGCAGACGGCGGCGACCAGTTGCTCGCCATCCCAGGCCGTGGTGCTCATCCCATAGATCCACTGGGGCATGGCCGTTTCGGCAGCCATCGGCCAGGGCCTCTCCCAGGCGGCGTCGGCACTGGGCTGGAGCATCAGGTTCCACCAACCGGAGCTGTCCTCCGCCACAAGCAACTGCCCGTCGGGCAGCCATTGGGGTTGAAACACTGAGATGCCATCGCCTCCGGCCAGCTGACGGGGCTCGACCAGCCCGCCCGTGTCGCTGAACTCCGCGCACCAGAGACGGCTGCTGTCCCAGGGCATGGCGGGTTGCTGCCACTCCACCCAGGCGAAGCGCTGGCCATCGGGGCTCAAGCAGCCATAGCCGGCAAAGTCCGTCGGCTGGTGCAGCAGCAGCGGCGTTTGATCCGTTGCGTTCAGCGTCAGGCTCACCAGCTCGTCACGGCCTTCGATTTCACGGATGCCGATCCAGCGCTGCCTGGGCAGATCGAGCACGCCATCCGCCAGCTCCCAGTCCCCTTCCCTGCTGAGCCGTTGGGGTGCAGCCAGGGGGGTGGGTTGCTGGGGGCTGGTCTGCGGCAGGCGCCAGTCCTGACGCCAGAGGCAGCCGCGCTCGATCCAGGCCAGGATCAGCCTGTCCTGCTCCACCGCGGTGGCGAGCACCCCGCCGCCGTAGTCATGCACGCGGCTGCGCAGGTTGCTGGGGGCCGGCGTCAGTTCCTGTGGTTCTGCCTCGGAATCACCGAAACGCCGGATCAAGGCAGTGGTGCGGCCGCGCTCCTGGGGGCGCTGTTCCAGCCAGATCAGCCACAGTGTTGCATCGGGGCCACTGACCAGGGCCGGTTCCTTGAGACCCGGCAAACGGCCGACGGCATGTTGCGCGGATAACGGAGCGGCTCCCATAACGGCTGATTCAGGCCGCTTACCATGCTGTATCAACGCGGCGTTGGTCTTGGCAGGAAGCTTTGCAGAGTTGGCCCGTCAGGCCGATAAGTCGCGGGACACGATGCTGGTGCCCAAGACGGCCCTGGAAACCCCGCCGCTGGAGATTCACACCCTGGGCGATGAGGTGTTGCGGCAGCCCGCGCGCCGTATCGGCAAGGTGAACGAGCAGGTGCGGGAGCTGGCCCGCGACATGCTCCGCAGCATGTACACCGCCAAGGGCATTGGCCTGGCGGCTCCCCAGGTGGGGATTCACCAGCAGCTGCTGGTGATTGATCTCGACCTTGAAAATGCAGCCACGCCACCCCTGGTGCTGATCAATCCGGAGATCACGGCGGCCAGCGCCGGGCTCGACACCTACGAAGAGGGCTGTCTCAGCATCCCTGGGGTGTATCTCGATGTGGTGCGCCCCACCGCGATTGAACTGAGCTTCCGCGATGAGATGGGTCGGCCCCGCAAGATGAAGGCCGATGGCCTGATGGCCCGTTGCATTCAGCACGAGATGGATCATCTCAATGGCGTGTTGTTCGTCGATCGCGTCACCGATGAAGACGGTCTGCAGAAGGAGCTCAAGGAGAAGGGCTTCGAGCGCCAAGATGTGCGGAGCGTCGCCTGAGTTATGCCGATGAAACCCCTGGCCGGCGTCTTTCTGGCCCTCGCCTGTGTTCTGGGTATCGCTAGCACCGGTTGTGTCTTTGAACTGGCCTACGGCGATCCCGACCTCGGGGTCAAAACCACCAGCTGGATCCTGGCCTTGGCGGCCCCTGGCACTGTGGGGACCCTTCTGTTCGCCATTCGCCTGAACAAACCGGCCTGATCGGGGGCGACCGATTCAGGCATCACTTTTACGATCCGCTCAGTTCCTCCATGGACGTGATGGCACGCTTTCGAACCGTGGCTGCTGCCGGCCTCGCTCTCGCAGCGACCTCTGCACCTGTGGCCCTGGCCCAGGGTTCGCTGTTCACCGCGGTGCCCGTGGAGTTGAGCAATTTCGTCTTGGTGTCAGCCCCGATCGGTCAGGGCGAGCGTTCGCAGTTGAACATCTACGAGCAGCGCACCACAAAACGCCCCTGCTTCGCTGTGGCCGCGGGATCACCGGCGATGGTGGATCCCTTGTTGTCCACGTTTGACTTCACTGGAGTCTGCAACCGCTACATCGACGGCAACGGCTATTCCCTGCGGATCGGTGGTGACGACCTTGGCACCCGCTACCGGCTCAGCGTTGTGAACACCGGTCGGGATATTGAGTTGCTGGCCACGCCCACCAAGAATCCCTCCCAACCGACCATGCTCGTGGCCCGGGCCGGTGGTGCCGCCAGCGGCTTTGTTCAGCTCAAGCTTGAGCCGGGCTGGACCTTGAAGCGACGGGCCTATGGCAAGAAGAGCCTCGGCCATCTCTACGTTTATCGGGCTAGTGCACCAGGGGCGGGTTCCAGCCCGAGCCCTGCACCGGCGGTCTCTGAACAGCCTGAGAGTTCCGTGGCTCCTTCTTACTGAGTTGGCGCAGAACCGGTGAAAACACCTGTTGTCGTCCTCTGTCAGTGATTTCACACTGAAGACAGATCCCGGAGGATGTGATGAAAACAACGGTCGTTCAGTGGTTCCAGTGGTTCGGTGAAGCGATGACCCATGCCCTGGGTTCGTTCAACGACCGCCATCTCCAGCCCCCGCCGATCGGCACCCAGCCCTACCGGGATACGCCCGACAAGCGTGCTCGCGACTACTGAGCACCAGGCTGCTTGAGCAGATCTGTGCAGCGGAAGCAACTTGCTTCCGCCACGGCGTTTCGATCGACGCTGGCCCGGTCGTTGAGATCGGCAATGGTGCGCGCCACGCGCAACAGTTGAAGGCTGCTGCGCGTGCTCAAGCCGCGCTGGTTGATCAGCTGTTCCCAGAGCTCGAGTGCCGCCGCTTCGATGGCTCCGCTCTGCCGTAGCGCTGCTGCCGAGAGCCGCCCGTTGCTGTCTCCACCGGGATTGCGCCTCTGCATCCGCTGCCGGGCTCGTTCAATTTGTGCGGGGGTGCACCAGGACGCTGAAGCTTGCGTTGGGCTGGGCTGCTTCAGCACCGCTGCCAACTCCTTGGCGGAGCGCCGTTCCAGCCGCAGTTGTAGATCGAGCCGATCCAAGAGCGGGCCGGAGAGTCGCTGCCAGTAGCGCTGACGCTGGCTGATGCTGCAGCGACAGCCATGGTCGCGGTCGCCATGCCAGCCGCAGGGGCAGGGATTGGTGGCGGCCACCAAGGTGATCAAGGCTGGGAAGATCGTGCTTTGTTGGGCACGGCTGATCTGCACAGCGCCGTCCTCGAGCGGCTGCCGCAACTGATCCAGCACCGTTCGCGGAAATTCCGCCAGTTCATCGAGAAAGAGCACACCCCCGTGGGCCAGGCTGAGTTCCCCAGGACGGGGCGAGCGTCCACCCCCCAGCAAGGCGGCTGCTGAGCAGCTGTGGTGCGGTGATCGAAAGGGGCGCTGCCGTTGGAGTTGCTCGATGCCACGCAGATGGCCGGCGACGGAGTGGATGCGCGTGATGGTGAGCGCTTCCTTTCGGTTCAGAGCCGGCAGTAGGCGGGGCAGTTGATGGGCCAGGCGGGTCTTGCCGCAGCCTGGGGGACCCACGAGCAGGAGATGGTGTCCGCCTGCGGCCGAGAGGGCCAGGGCCCTTGAGGCCAGGTTGTTGTCCAGGCAGGCCCAGGGCTCCGGGTTGACGATGCGCTTGCTTGATCGGGAGCTGTTGCCAGCGATCACAGGCCAGGGTTTCTCGCCTTTGAGTTGCTGAACCAGCGCCCGCAGGTTGGGTGCGGTGCGGATCGGCAGCCCCCCAATCAGGCTGGCTTCACGGGCATTGTCGGGAGGGACCACAAGGGCCCGGGCCTGTTGCTGATTGGCCTGGTCGGCGAGGGCGATCACCCCGCGACAGGGTCTGAGGCTGCCGTCGAGGCCCAGTTCACCCGCACACCAGAGGCCCTCCAACTGGGGGCGGTCGAGCTGCCCGCTGGCCGCCAAAAGGCCCAGGGCGATCGGCAGATCAAAAGAGGGACCTTCCTTGCGTAGATCGGCGGGCGCCAGGTTGATCACCACGCGGACCAGGGGGCCGCGGAAGCCGCTGTTGCGCAGGGCGGAGCGCACCCGCTCCCGTGATTCCTGAATGGCCTTGTCCGGCAGACCCACCAGCTGGACGCCCGGCAGTCCTGGGGCCAGATCCACCTCAACCACCACCGGTCTGGCCTCCAGGCCTTGCAGGGATGCACTGAGACAACGTGCCAGCATTCTGTGGAGGGTGATGCAGGAGATTCATGCCCCTGCTGTCACACCGGTCCGGCTGTTCCTTCGTTCTCAAGCCCCATGGCAGACGACACGATCTTCGGGAAGATCCTTCGTGGAGAGATCCCGTGCGATGAGGTCTACAGCGATGAGCAGTGTCTGGCCTTTCGCGATGTCGCGCCCCAGGCACCCGTTCATGTGCTGGTGATTCCGCGCAAGCCGATCGAGAGTCTGCGCTCCGGTGCTGCTGAGGATGCGGCCCTGCTGGGCCACCTCTTGCTGGTTGCTGCCCGCGTGGCCAAACAGGAGGGTCTGGACGATTTCCGCACGGTGATCAACAGTGGCGCCGGTGCTGGCCAGACGGTCTTTCACCTCCATGTGCACGTGATCGGTGGACGTCCTCTGGCGTGGCCTCCCGGTTGAGGTCAGCGGCGAAGCGGCGCGGTGGCAGCCAGACTGAGCACAGTTCAGCAGTGGTATGACCAACCAGCTTCAGAACCTGCGCAATCAGGCCGCCAAGCTGCGTCGGCTTTCGCAGCCCTACTTCTTCCCCTACACCGAAGACAACGGCTGGCAGTTCCTTGGACTGCTGGTGAGCCTGCTCTTCTGTGTGGCCGGGATCGTGCTGTTCCTGGTCACCGGCTTGATGAACGGCCTGTCTTGGCTGTTTCCGGAGTTGTCCGGCCAGTACCTCGGGGGCGTCCAGTCGTCCCTGGCCATGCTCTGGTCCCGTGGATGGGGGGCGGGCATCAGTGCCCTGTTCGTGCTGGGAGCTGTGGTGTTTGCCTCCGTGCGGGGCCAACTCAGGCATCGACGCTGGTTGCCTTGGCTGTTTCTCGGCCTGATCATCCTGATGCTGTTGAGCGTGAATGGCATCAACGCCGGCATCACATTCCTCGCCAGGGATCTGACCAATGCGTTGATCGCCAGGGATGGCGATGCGTCGTATCGCAACCTTTGGATCTACGGCGCCTGTTTTGCTGTGGCACTGCCGATTCGCAGCCTGCAGTTTTATTTCACCCAGAAACTTGGGCTGTTCTGGCGCGAATGGTTGTCGCTGAGCCTGGTGGACGATTACCTGCGGGATCGGGCCTATTACGTGCTCAATCCCAATGATGAAGCGGCCACCAATGTTGATAACCCCGATCAACGTATTTCCGAGGATGTGCGTGATTTCACGGCACAGGCCCTTGGTTTTGCGCTGAATATTTTTGATTCGATCCTCACCTTTTCCCTCAACATCCTCATCCTTTATTCGGTGAGTGAGGGGCTCACCTTTGCCCTTCTGGCCTATGCATCCGGGGTGTCTGTCCTGATGATTGTGGCTGGCCGCAAGTTGGTGCGGTTGAACAATTTCCAACTGCGTTTTGAAGCGGATTACCGCTATGGCCTCGTACGGGTGCGTGACAACGCCGAGTCGATTGCCTTCTACGCCGGTGAGCAGCAGGAAGCCAAGGAGGTGACGCGTCGCCTGGCCACCGTCGTTGAAAACTTCAATCTGCTGATTGTCTGGGAAGTGCTGCTGCGGGTGCTGCAGCGCTCCAGCATTTACGCCAGCAATTTCATCCCCTATCTGATCCTTGCTGCACCGATTCTCGCCGGTGAGATGGATTACGGCGGCTTCGCCCAGGCGAACGTCGCCTACAACCTGGTTGAGGGATCGTTGTTTTTCATCATTTACAACATCGAAGCCCTGGCCCGGTTCTCGGCATCCATCAACCGGCTTGAAGGCTTTCAATCCAACATCTCCAACCTCGATCCGGAGGAGTGGAGTGATTACGTGCCGCGGATCGTGCCCTCTGAGCGCCTGGCGCTGCAGGGGGTGACGGTCAAAACACCGCGTACCGACAACGTGCTGGTGCGCGACCTCAGTTTTTCCCTGGGCAACGCTGAGGGGCTGTTGGTGGTGGGACCCTCTGGCTGTGGCAAGACGTCTCTGCTGCGGGTGGTGAGTGGTCTGTGGGGCTCGCCGACGGGCACCGTTTATTCCCCGGGGCAGGGCGATCTTCTTTTCATCCCTCAGAAGCCCTACATGGCACTGGGATCTCTGCGCGAACAGCTTTGTTATCCCCTCGATCAGGCCCGTTTCAGCGATGAACAGCTACGGGCTGTTTTGGATCAGGTGATGTTGGGCAAACTTCTGCAGCGCTATCCCGACCTCGACATCAAGCAGGACTGGCCGCGGCTGCTCTCTCTGGGTGAACAGCAGCGACTGGCCTTTGCGCGGCTGCTGCTCAATTCGCCCAAGGTCGTGGTGCTTGATGAAGCCACCAGTGCCCTGGATGTCGAGACCGAATCCCGCCTTTATTCCCTTTTGCGGGATCGGGAGGTGGCGTTCATCAGCGTGGGTCACCGGCCAACCCTGAAGGACTTCCATGACACCGTTCTGGAGCTCAGCGGTGATCACGACTGGCGGCTGATCCCGGCGACCAGCTATGACTTCGGGCGTTCTTGAACCGGCCGGATGACCTCCACCAGCGAGACCCCTGACACCACGTTCGTTCCGGAGACGTCCGCCACCACCAACGATGTGCCTGCCTTCGGCTGGAGTGGCTATGCCGAGCGGGTGAATGGACGCTTCGCCATGGTGGGCTTTGTGGCGGTGCTGCTGATCGAGGTGCTCAGCGGTGACACCTTTCTGCACTGGGCAGGGCTGCTGCCCTGATCAGGGCAGGCGGATCAGATCCACATCCCAGCGTCCGTTGCGGCTCACCTGCACCGCCAGCCGCCGGCCCGAGCCATCCAGGCTGACGCTGCGGGGTACACCCGGTGGGTCCAGGGGCAGCCGTTGCGTCGCCCCGACGTTGCGCCGGTAGAGCACCAGTTCCGTGCGGTCCTCCCGTTGCTGGACCACGGCCAGGCGTTGTCCATCGGCACTGACGCTGACGCTGATCGGTTGGGCATCAGCACGGCTGAGGCCCGGCAACGGGACGGGGCTGCGGCTGCGCAGGTCGATCAGTTCGACCCGCTCCCGCCCATTGCGTTGGCCCAGGCTGGCCAGCCAGCGTCCCCCCAGGGAGGGACCCCGCCGGCTGTTCACGGATTGACGCAGCAGGCCGTTGAGGTCGGGCCGGGGAGTGGGCCTGGGGCTGCTGCACCCGCTCACCAACACCAGGCTGAAAAGCAGAGCGACGCGGATCATGGCTCTGACGACAGCGCCGGTGTGGAGAGGCTCTGTCCCGGAGGACGGTCCGGCTCGAGCAGATCACTCAGATCCAGCAGTTCCACGCGCCACCTCCCCTGATCCGTCACCTGCAGGGCGATCTGCTGGGCATCCGGCGCCAGACTGAGCTGCACCGGGTCTCTCCCCCCCGGCAGCGGCAGGGGATGCATGCGTCCGTTCATGCGGTCGGTCACCACCGCGAGTCGGCGGCGCCCCCGCTGGGTGATCGCTGCTAGGTAACGGCCGTTCCAGCTCAGGGAGGGCGAGCTGTGGGGCTGATGTCGGCTCAGCTGGGGAACGGAGACAACCGATCCGTCGCTCAGGCGGCGCAGCTGCACCGTGGGTCGGCCGCCGCGATCGCTGACGACCGCCAGCCACTCACCACTGCCACTCAGGGCTGGGGCCTGCTGACTGGTGGCGAGCAAGCCACCACCCGCCCGTTCACTACGACCGTTGCAGCCCACCAGCGCCAGGCTGGCGAGCAGGATCAGCAGCGAGCGAGGCAACTGGCTCAGTCGTCGAAGCGTGAGCTGTTGTCCCGTGGTCTGCCGGACGAGGGCCGCAAGCTGCGGGGGGGTTGGCGGTTGCTGCTGGGCCGGTTCGACGCCAGGGGCGGCTCAGCTGATCGCCTGGAGTCGCTCGCGGCGTTCGGGTTGGCGCTGGGGCGTCCCCGGTTCGGGGCCGAACTGCTCGGCGCTGAACTGCGGCTGGGGGCGAAGGCGGCATCCTCGGCTCCTGAAGGAGCGCGTTCGTCTGAAGGACGCTCAGGCCGCCCCATGGGACGGCTGCCACGGCGTTGTTCCTCTCGATCCGTCCGTCTGGAGCCAAAGTCGGGGCGTCGCTCATCCCTGGCTTCGCCGGCACGGAAACGAGCCATGCGGCGGGAGCGCTCTTCGTTTTGGTCCCAGCCGGAATCGCCTTGATCACGGTCTGCGGAGCGACGGCTGGCGGCTTCCTCAGGAATGGCGGCACGGCTGGCGCGGCGCGGTCGGTAGAACTCCTCTTCCGGCCGTTCTTCGGCGTCATCGTCACGGCCTGAGAAGCGCCGCCGCACCGGCTGGGGCTCATCAAAACGGTCGTAACCGCCGTCATCCCAGCCGCCCCGTAGTCCCCCAGGGCTTCCGCCCCGGGCCGGTGCTGGTTCGTCATCGAAATAGGCGGAACGCCGGGCCTGCTCCGTGGCCACGCCGCGAAGTCGCACGCTTTCGTAGGCAAAGAAAACGGTGGTTCCCGCCAGCAGGAACTGGCCGAACTGAAGAATCGGGTCGAGCCGCCATCCCTGGAAGAACAGGATGCCGCCGCACAGCAGCCCGATGGCTGCAAAGAACACGTCGTAGTCCCGCGCCAGGGCGGGCTTGAACGACCGCATGAAATAGAGCAGAGCGCCGCCGACGGCCAAAACGATGCCGACGATGCTGGCCCAATTGAGACTGGCGTTAACCAAAGCTCTGCTCCCGCTTGGGAGTCAGTCTACGAGGGGCGCCAGGGGCGAATCAGAGCTTGCGGTCGACTTGGTCGGTCTGGCTCAGCAGGAACAGGGCGATGGAGGCAGGAATCACGACGATCACACCTCCCCAAAGGAGGCTGCTCAGGAAGTTGGAGAGGGAGGGGGTCATGGGGTTGCTGACGTCTGCTTCAAAGCCGCGCCGATCTTAAGAAGCGATGCCGTCTTTCTACGATGAGGGGACGATTTGCTTTGAGCTTTGTGACGCCGCTGCTGCTGCAGGCCCTGCCAGTCCTCCATTTGCTTCTGGGCTTGCTGCTAGCGGCCTGGACCCTGGCGTTTCTGCTGCGCATCGTGCTCACCTGGTACCCCCAGGTCGATCTGAGCAAGGGCGCCTGGCCCCTGGTGGCATGGCCAACGGAACCTGTGCTCTCGCTGAGCCGCCGCGTGATCGCACCGATCGGTGGAGTCGACGTCACTCCAGTGATCTGGGTGGGCTTGATCAGCCTCGTGCGTGAGTTGCTGGTTGGCCAGCAGGGGCTGCTTTCTCAAATCCTGATGCACGCCCAGGCAGTGGCCTGAGCTCAGGGGAGCATCTCCTGCTCGACGAATTTGGTGTGCACGTCGCCGTTGATGAATTCCGGCCGATCCAGCATCTCCAGATGGAATTCCACCGTGGTTGGAATCCCGGTGACGGCACATTCATTCAGGGCCCGCTTCATCCGGGTCATGGCGTGGTCGCGGTCCTTGCCCCACACGATCAGCTTGCCGATCAGGGAGTCGTAGAAGGGCGGGATGTCGTAGCCCGTGTAGACGTGGCTGTCGACGCGCACACCCGGTCCGCCGGGGGGCAGCCATCCGGTGATGCGTCCGGGTGCGGGACGGAAGTTGTGCCGCGCATCCTCAGCGTTGATCCGGCATTCGATCGCATGGCCGGTGAGCTGGATGTCCTCCTGGCGCACGCTGATGGGTTCGCCACCGGCGATGCGCAACTGCTCAGCGATCAGATCCACACCCGTCACCATCTCAGTCACCGGATGCTCCACCTGGATCCGGGTGTTCATCTCCATGAAGTAGAAGCCGCCGCTGCGATCCAGCAGGAATTCCACCGTTCCGGCGCCCTCGTAATTGATGCTTCGGGCGGCAGCAACGGCGGCTTCGCCCATGCGGCGGCGCAGGTCGGGATCTAGGGCCGGGCTGGGGGCTTCTTCCAGCAGTTTCTGGTGACGGCGCTGAATCGAGCAGTCCCGTTCACCCAGGTGAACCACGTTGCCGTGGCGGTCGGCCAGCACCTGCACTTCCACGTGGCGGGGCCGATCGATGAATTTCTCCATGTAGAGGCCGGGGTTGCCGAAGGCGGCTTCCGCCTCCCCCTGGGCCGCTTTGTACAGGCTCTCCAGCTGGCTGGCGTCCGGTACGAGGCGCATTCCGCGACCACCACCGCCAGCGGTGGCTTTGATCATCACGGGATAGCCCATTTCCTCGGCCAGGGCGGCCGCCTGGCTGGTGCTGCTGAGCAGACCCTCGCTGCCGGGCACCGTGGGAACACCCACCGATTGCATGGTCGATTTGGCGGTCGACTTGTCCCCCATCGAGCGAATCGCGTGGGGGGACGGCCCAACGAAGGTGAGGCCATGATCACGGCACATCTCGGCGAACTTGTCGTTCTCCGCCAGGAAGCCGTAGCCGGGGTGGATGGCGTCAGCACCGCGGGAGGTGGCGGCCGCCAGGATGTTGGGAATATTGAGGTAGCTCTTGCTGCTCAGGGCTTCGCCCACGCAGACCGCTTCATCGGCGAGCTGCACGTGCAGAGCGTCCTTATCAACGGAGCTGTACACCGCCACGGTGGCAATGCCGAGCTCGCGGCAGCTTCGAATGATCCGGAGGGCAATCTCGCCGCGGTTGGCGATCAGCACTTTGCCGATGGGCATCCCGCAGCATGTTCAGGCCTGACGCCGGATCGTATCAGCGCCGACCGAAGTTGCCGAGGAGCGAAGACCCCGCCCGGTATGATCTGACCTCGACAGCACCCGAGCGGTGAAGTCGACCACGCGGATGTGGTGGAATTGGTAGACACGCACGTTTGAGGGGCGTGTGGCTTCGGCCTTGCGAGTTCAAGTCTCGCCATCCGCATTTTTTTTCTTTGGCCCGTCCCCGCGCAGCAGAACCAGGACCGGCCGTTGTTCTTGTTTCGAACGGTCCAGGTGAATTGACCACCTGGGTTCGACCTCTGGCCGAACGGCTGCACACCAGCCTTCGCCTGCGTCCCCTGTCTCAGAGCGCGCCAGCGTCGTTACATTTGGTGTTGGTGCCCTGCCCCAATGCCACGGGCCATGAGTGTGCGGCCGCAGAGCCCTGGGGCTTGTTCGAGCGCATCGTGCCGGCAGGACGCTTCTGGTCGCTGCTGCTGTGTCCCCAGCGCTACGGACCATGGCCGCAGAAGGGTGTGGTGGTGTTTCTGGGCGGTGATCAGTTCTGGACCGTTCTGCTTTCGGCTCGTCTCGGCTACCGCCACATCACCTATGCCGAGTGGGTGGCGCGTTGGCCGGGCTGGAACGATCGGATTGCGGCGATGTCGGACGCGGTGCGGCGCCAGCTGCCGGTCCGTTACCAGCCCCGGTGCCGCGTGGTCGGTGATCTGATGGCGGATCTGTCGTCCTTCGCTCGCCGAGAGGAGCCTCTCCCCGAGGGCCAGTGGGTAGCCCTGTTGCCGGGATCGAAGCCGGCCAAGTTGAGCGTCGGCATGCCGTTTTTGCTCGATACCGCCGATCGTTTGGCCCGATTGCAACCCGGATGCCGTTTTTTGCTGCCGCTGGCCCCCACCACCAGCGTTGATGAACTGCTGCGTTTCGCCGGCGCATCCAACCCGATTGCTGCCCGCTACAGCGCCACCGTTGCTTCGGTGGAGAAGGGGGAGTCGGTGACGGAGTTGGTGACGGGTGCGGGCACACGGATTCGTCTGCTGGAGCAGCATCCGGCCCATGGCCCCCTGAGCCAGTGCGCCCTGGCCCTGACCACGGTCGGCGCCAACACGGCCGAACTTGGCGCCCTTGCGGTGCCGATGATCGTGATTGTTCCCACCCAGCACCTGGAGGTGATGCAGGCCTGGGACGGCGGGCTGGGGCTGCTGGCGCGTCTGCCGGGTCTGCGGCGTCTGATCGGGGTTCTGTTGACCCTCTGGCGTTTGCGCAACAACGGCTTGATGGCCTGGCCCAACATCAGTGCAGGCCGTGCTGTGGTGCCGGAGCGGGTGGGGGCGATCACACCGGAGGAGATTGCGAAGGAGGCCCGCGATTGGCTGAACGCCCCCGAGCGGCTTGAGGGCCAGCGGCAGGACCTCCAGGCGTTGCGGGGAGAACCCGGGGCGGTGGCCGCATTGGCCGCCGAGGTGAGGGGGTTGCTTCCCCGAGAGCTCAACGCTTCTTAGGCTGCGCCCCACTCTGGTTCCGACGACCATGTCCCCGTCCAATCCGGTCGAACGCAGCGCCGAGGAGTGGAAGCAATCCCTGACGCCAGAGCAGTTCCAGGTGGCCCGCTGCGGCGGCACGGAGCGGGCTTTCACCGGGGCTTACTGGAACAACAAGGCCACGGGGATGTATCACTGCGTCTGCTGTGGTGCGCCGCTGTTCAGCTCTGAGACCAAGTTCGATTCGGGCACGGGTTGGCCCAGCTTCTGGGACGGTGTGAGTGCCGAGGCGATCACCACCAAAGAGGATCTGACCCACGGGATGGTGCGCACCGAAATCAACTGCGCTCAATGTGATGCCCACCTCGGACACGTCTTCCCCGATGGTCCCGCCCCCACGGGCCAGCGCTACTGCGTCAACAGCGCATCGTTGAACTTCAAGAGGTCCTGAGCACCGTTCAGCGCCTCAGGCCCGATCACCAGGGATCGTCGAGATCCTGGCTCCGGCGCTGGGGCGCTGCATCCTCCATCGGTTCCACATCCAGGGGTTCGCCCGACTGCTGAACGGCGCGGCGGGAGGCTGGCATGGCACGCCGCGGAGGCTGTTCCTCGTAGGCGGGCTGCTGCTCGAAGGGTGCGGGCTCGTTGTAGGTCTGTGCTCGCTCAGCCGGCCGCTCGTCGTAGCGGGCAGGTTCGGCGTAGCGCTGCTCGTCGTGCCTCTGGGGCTCATCGAGGTAGCGACGTTGCTGCATGGACTCCTGCCGCCGGTCCTCCAGCTCCACATATTCCAGTTCTGCATCAGCCTCAAACCGCTCCGCTTCTGAAGCCTGGAGACGCCGTTGCTCCTGCTCCTGGGGTTGTCCGGAGGTGAGCTGATTTTCCACGGGCACCAGGTTGACCCGGTAGCGCTCCCGCTCCTGCTCTTCCCAGCTGGGGCCGCCGACTCCAAGTTTTTCCAGAACGCCGCTGTTCAGCTGTTTGAGCTTGTCTTCGGCTCCCTCGTAAACAATGATCCGGTCCGGGCCGCTGCTGACGATCTCCTCCACCGGCATTTCCCAGGTGCTCAGCACCCCTTCCCCCAGCAGGGGCACGCCAAGGGCGCCCATCACCAGGGTGGTGAGCTCGCCGGTCTCGATGTCGAAGGCAAAGCCGAGCACCCGCCCCAGCTGTTCACCGGACTCGGTGATCACCTGGCAGTTGATCACCCGGCTGTAGCGCTCAGGGTTGAAGTTTTCGCTGAGGGAGTCGGCCGAATCCACCAGGATCACGTCGCCCACCTGACGGATCCGGTCCAGCGGCATCCAGCGCGGCAGGCCGGGCAGGAAACGGGTCAAGGGGTTGTCCCGCAGCCCCACAGCCACCACTTCACGGCGGTCGATATCGACGATCACTTCACCCACCACCCCAAGACGGCGGCCGGTGTCACGGGTGATCACCTGGGTGCCCATCAGTTCGGAGCGCAACCAGAGGCGATCGCTGGGCACGCCAGTGGTGATGGCGTCGTTTGGGGTAGGGGTCGGGGTCAAGCGCGGGCCCTCGGCCATGGACATTCAAACCATTGTGGCGCAGGGGTTCCGCCTGTCACGTTCAGATTGCACAGCGAAAACTCCGATCGTTCAGGCGGCATCCGGTAAACCCACCACCTGGGTGTGGGCGCCGCGGGCCTGGGTCACCCCGATCGTGCGCTGGGCTGCGCCGATCATCGGGCGGCGGTGGCTGACCACCATGAACTGGGCTGCCTCGGCCTGACGGGCGATCAGAGCCGCCAGGCGCTCCACATTGACGCCGTCGAGGAAGCTGTCCACCTCATCGAGGGCATAGAACGGCGACGGCCGGAAGCGCTGCAGGGCGAACAGGAAGCTCAAGGCGGTGAGTGATTTCTCTCCCCCCGACATCGATGCCAGGCGCCGCACGGTTTTGCCCTTGGGATGGGCCACCAGGGTGAGGCCACCTTCCAGGGGCTCCTCCGGGTTCTCCAGTTGCAGGTGGCCATCACCATCGGAGAGCGAGGCAAAGATCTCGCTGAAATGGCCATCCACGGCGGTGAAGGCTTCCATGAAGGCGTCCTGGCGCAGGGTGGACACGGTTTCGATCCGCAGCAGCAGTTCTTCCCGCTCGCTGTTGAGCACGTCGAGCCGTTCGTTGAGTTCGTTGAGCCGCTCTTCGAGGGCCTCGAGTTCCTCCAGCGCCAGCATGTTCACAGGTTCCAGCGCTTCCATGCGTTGCTGGATGGCCTGCAGATCGGTCTGCAAGGCTTCCAAGCCCGCCAGCCGCAGGGCTTCTGGGATCTCCGGCTTTGGGTCCGGCAGGGCCTGTT
Organism: Synechococcus sp. A15-44; assembly: GCF_014280115.1. Lineage (NCBI taxonomy): Bacteria > Bacillati > Cyanobacteriota > Cyanophyceae > Synechococcales > Synechococcaceae > Synechococcus > Synechococcus sp. A15-44. The sequence continues at coordinate 2,234,256 of NZ_CP047938.1, read as the reverse complement.
CCATCTCCTGCAGGCGCACCGCACCGCTGCGCTGTTCTTCGATCAATCCTTCGCGGTCTTCCTTGAGCCGCTCCAGATTCCATTCGGCCTGCTGCAGGGCCTGACGCTGGCGGCCCACCTCGGCTTCCGCGGCGTCCCGGGCCCGGCGCTGGCTGCCGAAGCGCTCCTGCAGGTCGGTCTGCTGTTGCTCGAGCTCTTTGCGCTTCTCCTGGAGGTCGCTCTGCTGCTGGCGCCAGGCCCCATGGGCACTGGCGAGTGCCTTCACCGCATCCTGCAAGCGGGTTTCTTCGGCGGCCAGAGCCTTCTCCTGGTCACCCAGGCGTTCAATCGCCAGCTGCCGCTCGCGGCGGGCATTCAGCAGCTGGTCGCGCTCGCGGCGGGCCGCCTCCAGTCGTTGGTCGGCGGCTTCCTGTTCCGTCTGAAGTTGGGCCCAGGCGGCGGCATCGTCGTTGTTGCCGCTGTTGCGCTCCGCCTCATCCAAGGCCTGCAGTTCCGCGGTAAGTGGTGTGAGCGCAGTGCTGATGGCTTCGAGCCGCTGCTGTTGCTCGGTCTGGTCCTGCTGCAATTTGCTGAGCCGTTCGGCCCGCTGGCGGCTGCGCTCGAGCAGGGGGCCGTGGTTGCGCCGGGCGGCATTGCGCTCGGCGATCAAGGCCGCCTGTTGCTTTTCCAGTTCGCGCAGCTGGGGTTTCTGCTGTTCGATCAGTTGGGCCAGCTTCGACTCCTCCCGCCGGCAGGCCACCAGGGATTCCCCCAGTTCCAGCAGGCGCCGCCGCAGGGGTTCAGCTTCGTCCTGATCGCTGCTGCGGCCAAAGCTGAGGCTGCTGCTGCGCTGGGAGAAGCTACCGCCGGTCATGGCGCCGCTCTTCTCCAGCAGCTCCCCATCCAGGGTCACCGCCCTGGAACGCCCTAGTTGTTGACGGGCGCTGGCCAGGTCGGAGAACACCAGGGTGTCGCCGAAGACGTAAGCAAACACCTGGTCATAGACCGGTTCGAAGCGCACCAGTTCCACGGCCCGGCCGATCAGGCCGGCACCGCTGTCTCCACCGGGGCGTGCACCCCGGGCAAAGGCGGCTGAAGAGCCCCCGCCCCCTGGCGCGCGGATCTTGTTCAGGGGCAGGAAGGTGAGCCGGCCAGCACGGCGGCTCTTGAGCAGTTCGATGGCGCGGGCGGCGATGCGGTCGTCGTCGACCACCACCTGGCCGAGACGGGCCCCCGCGGCCACTTCCAGGGCGAGGCGATGGCGATCCTCCACCTCTCCCAGCTGGGCCACAGGGCCGTGGATGCCATCGAGGCCGGCCTCCAGCAGCAGGCGCAGGGCTCCGGCGCCGCGGCTTTCCTGAAGGGCATCCCGCCGGCTCTCCAGCCGAGCGATCTCCCGTTCCAAGCGGGTCTGCTCCTGCTCCAGCCGGCTGCGGGTGCGCTGTTGGATGGCCAGTGATTCGGCGGTCTGCTGGAGCTCCTGCTTGCCGTCGGCAATGGCTTGCAGCAGGGTTTGCCAGGTCTCCTCCAGGGTTGCGAGCTGTTGCTGCACGGCGTCGCCGTCGGCGCCGTCCTGGTGCTGCTCCTGGGTGAGCTCTTCCAGCCGTTCCCGTTCCTGGCGCAGCCGTTCCTGCAACTGCTGCTGTTCCTCCAATAGGGGAGCGATGCTGCTTTGCAACACCTGCCGGCGACCGCTGCGGCGCTTCTGTTCCTCCACCCAGGCGCCGGAGCGGCCCGCCACATCCGCCAGCCGGCGGCGGGACATGTCCACCGCGGCTTCAGCGGCCCTGCAGTTGTCTTCGGCGGCGCTGAGGGCGTCCTGATGGGGATCACGTTCCAGTTCCCGTGATTGCAGCTGCCACTGCTGGCGACGGGTGGCGAGGTCCTGGCGCTGCGCCTGCAGTTTCTGGCCTTCGTCCTGGTGGAGGCTGGCCTGGCGCTCCAGTTCACGGCTGCTGGTGTCGAGGCCAGCCAGTTCCGCCTGAACCGCCAGCAGCTGGTCTTCCCCCAGGGCCTTCACCTGCTCCTGGAGCAAGTCCAGTTCGGCCACGGCCTTGTTCAGCTGCTCCCGGCCGCTGGCAATGGCCGCGGCGTCCCTCTGTTCCTGGGCTTCCAGCGCCTGTTGGCGCGTGGCCAGATCCTTGAGGGCCTGCTGGGCGGCTTCGTAGGCCAGCACCATTTCCTGACGGCGTCCCAGTTGCAGCCGTTCCCGCAAGTCCTGGTACTGCCGGGCCTTGGCGCAGTCCTTCTCCAGCCGTTGGCGGCTGGCCAGCAGTTCTTGCTCAATGATCCGGCAGCGCTCCTGGCGCTCCTGCACGTCATCGAGCTTGCGGCGGGTTTGTTCGATCCGGGTGTCGAACAGGGCAACACCGGCCAGTTCATCGATCAGGCCGCGGCGGTCGCGGTTGCTCATCGAGACGATGCGGGTGACGTCCCCCTGCATCACCACGTTGCTGCCCTCGGGATCAATCCGAAGGCGGCGCAGCTGGGTCTGCAGCTGCTGCAGGTTGCAGGGCACCCCGTCGGCGCTGTAGCTAGAGCTGTAGGAGCCCCCCGGCATCACCCGCAGTTTGCGGGTCACCGTCCATTCCGTTTGTCCAGGTTGAATCCAGGGCCCCTCCGCTGGTGCCTCCAGACCTTCCTCGGCGGCATCGGGGGTCCAGTCGCTCAGATCAAAGCGGACGCTGACGGTTGTTTCAGCAGCCTTACCGGCCTTGAGCATGCCGCTGTTGACCAGGTCCGGCAGGCGGTCAGCCCGCATGCCACGACTGGTGGCCAGGCCCAGGCAGAACAGAACGCCATCAAGAATGTTGCTTTTGCCGGAGCCATTGGGTCCGGTCACCACGGTGAATCCCTCCTCAAGAGGGATGGTCATCGCTCCGCCGAACGACTTGAAGTGCGTCAGCCCAACCTGATTGATATGAACCAACAGGATCTGGGACTGTCAGCGAGTCGAAACTAGCGGAACCCACGAAAAGCTCAAGGGTTCGATAAAAAGCAGTGCCCGGATGTGATGCGCAGGCAGCCCTGGAGGTCGCCTTCGAGCTGCAGGGTGACGTCTGCATCCGTGGCGTTGGGGAGCACCCCGAAGTAGCTGCCGGCATGGATGCGTTCGGCCCAGCCCCGATTGCCCGAAACGGCAGCACTGCGGGGTTCCAGCCAGATCTTTCGATGGGCAGGCAGGGGAACCGCTGGTTGGGCCTTTGCGTTGAGCTGCGGCACTGTGGCCAGTCGCCAGGTTCTGCAGCTGTCCCCGTCCTCCAGCAGCAGATCGATGTGGCATCCGCTGGGGTCGTCCGGTGCTCCGGTGTGACGCAGGAGGGCGTATCGCGGCAAAGACTTTCCCTCAGCCTTCAGTCTCCCTACCCTTCTAAAGCGTCCTGCCAACGGTCTTCATGGCCTCGCCATCGCCGCAGTCCAACGGCAGATTCGAGCACCACTTCCGCGAGCGCTTTGAAAGCCTGCTGCCCACGATCCAGGAGCGCTGGCCGGATCTGGCTGAGCACACCCTTGAAGCCACACGGGGGAGTGTGGATGAGTTGGTTCGTTTGATTGAACAGAACACAGGCCTGACGCCCCAAGGGGTTCGGGAGCAACTGGAGGAGCTTCTCCACAGCGCCGGTGATCGTAGCCGCGACTGGGCCGACAGCCTGGATCCCCTTGAAGAGCAACTGGAACAGTTGCTGGATGAGTTGAACAGCACCCTGCGGCCGAAGATCGAGGCGCCTGTGCGCCAGCGACCGCTGCTGGCTGTGGGTGTTGCCCTTGGTGTTGGGTTGCTGCTGGGCAGCATGCTTCGCGGGGGGCGGCGTTCCTGATGGCCGATCAGAACTCTCCACGCGGATTTGGAGCGGCAGCTCGAGTGACCGCACTGGCGGCGTCAGTGATGGATCTGCACGTGCGGATTGCTCTGCAGGAAGTGGATCGGGAAAAACGCCGACTGATCAGCGGTGGCCTGTTCCTCGCTATCGGAGGCACGGCCATGTTCCTGGCCTTGCTTGCGGGCGAAGCGTCGTTGCTGCTTTGGATTCAGGCCCAGTGGGATCTGGATTGGATGCGCGCACTGTTGAGTCTCACGGTGGCCAACCTGGTGCTGGCGGGGATCAGCTTGCGCATTGGCGGCCAAGTGCTGAAGGGCCCGTTCCTGCCTCAGACGCTGCAAGGCATCAGCCGAACGATGAGGGCCGTGTTGGGGCGCTGAGTCCTCTGCAAAGTGGAGCAATTGAAATTCCCTGCAACAGAAGATTGAGGATGACCACAATGAAGATGATGCCCTGCGAATTCTGCGCCAGCTGGGCCGCGGCTAGCGGTTCCAGGCCGGGGTAGGTGGCAATGGCCTCCTGCACATTGAAGGACAGCGCAAGGGGTACAGCACCACGAAGTCCGCACCATGCGATCAAAACTGACTCTCTTCGATTGAAGGGTGAAATGCTCTGAAAACAGATAACACCGATTGGCCTTGCGATCAGCATTAGTGCTGCAGCGGCGGCCAGTCCCGCAGGAAGACAAGGAGCAAGATCGGCGGGGTGAATCAGAAGGCCAAACAACAGAAAAATACTGATTTCTGTCATCGTGTTAAAGGGCAGCAGCACATCCTGAATGCTCTCGTGATTCACATTTGCATCGTGATAGTGCAGGTTTGCCATGAAAGCACCAGTCACGTATACAGAAACAAAGCCTGAGCCTCCAAGAAAAAAAGAACTTCCATAATCGATTAAGGCGATCGACATCGCCACGATCAAGAGCTGTTCTTTGTCGGTGACAAAATGATCGATTGTCAGTTTGGAGAGGTAGCCGAAGGCAATACCCACCAGAAGTCCAGACCCCAGCTTCTGCAGCAGTTCGCTTGATGCCGCCAGGGCGAGAGATGGGAATGATTCATGGGTGTTGTTGGACGCGAGGAACAGGCTCAGACAAATGCTGAAAATGATCAGCGCTGAGGGGTCATTCAGAGCCGATTCAAACTCCAGAAGTTGCAGCACCTTGCGTGGAACAATGTTTCGAACCTTTCGAAGCACGCTCAGCGTGGCGCCGGCATCGGTGGATCCCAGGCATGCCGCTATAAGGAATGCAGCTCCCAGTGGCATTGTTTCTGTCATCCCGGGTGCTATCCCCGTGCCCGTTGATGAGCTCAGCCAAAAAATTGCGATGCCGAGAATGATTGTGCAGATGGCTACGCCCCCGACGGCAAGTAGTAGGCCGTATTCCAGAAACCCTCTTATTGATTTCAGATCGGTTTTCAGTCCTGCATAAAACAGAAGGAGTGCCAGGGCGAAGGTGTGCAGGTTTTCAACTTCGCCATGACTGACATCCAGTACATGAATATTGATCATCAAGCCGAGGGCAAGTACCCCGAGAATCGCGGGGATGCCAATGCGGATTGAAAATCGATTGATGATCAGTGTGCCGAGAAAGATGACACCGATAAACAGCAACTGCGCTTCTATCGGAACGCTCTGTAGGGATGATGCACCTGCATATGCAGCTGTTCCAAACGTCAGCGGCAGGGAACTCATGCGACAGCGGGATCAGGTGTTCATTTTGTCCAGGTTTTCTCTTCCCATGCTGATCAGCGCACCTGGTAATGGAGCCAGCGGCAGTCGATTCCGCCGTTGCTGACCGGGATTCGGCGTGAGGCTTTCATCCGCAGCGCACTCGTCACCGCAGCATTGCCGCTCAACACCCAGGCATCCCAACCCGATGCCTGGGCTTTCAGGGTTCTGCCTAAGTCACCATAGAGAGCGTCCAGCTGCGCCTGGTCGCCGATGCGAACGCCATAGGGGGGATTGCACACAACCACCCCACGTGTTTGGGGAAAGGTGACCTCTCGGAAGTCTCTGCAACGAATCTTGATGCAGTCACTCAAGCCGGCGGCTTCCACATTGGTACGGGCCTGATCGGCAATGGTGGGATCCGCTTCGATACCAACGATCGGCGGAAGCGTGAGGTCTCCCCTCCGCCGTTGCCGCGCGCGATCAATTTCCTTGCCCCAGAGTTCCGGCTGGAAATCGGCCCAGCCCTCGAGAGCAAAGTGGCGCTCCAAACCAGGGGCTTGCCGCAATGCGGCCAGGGTTGCTTCGATCAAGAGCACTGCTGATCCACAGCAGGGGTCCACGAGGGGCTGGCTTCCATCCCACCCTGTCAGGTGGATCAGACCAGCGGCCAGGTTTTCCTTCAACGGTGCAGCTCCCATGGCGGCCCTGTAGCCGCGGCGGTGCAGGCTGCCGCCACTTCCATCGAGGCTCAGCTGTGCTTCCCCGCGGCCGAGGTGGAGGTGCAGGGAGAGGTCGGGATCCTCGAGATCGATGGAGGAGCGCTGCCCCCATAGATCCCGTTGGGCGTCTACAAGAGCATTTTTGACTTGCAGTGCCGTGAAATGACTGTGGTTCAGACCTGGTGCCGTTCCGGTTACATCCACCCGAAAGGTCATGGAGGGATGCAGCCAGTGCTCCCAGTCGAGCGCCTGTCGGATGCCGTCGTAGAGGTCGTCTCGGCCCTGGCAGGCGAAGCGTGCCACCTGTCGCAACAGCCTGAAGGGCAGACGAGCCTGCAGGTGCAGTCGGTACAGGCAGGCCATGTCGGCTTGGAAGCTGACGGCACGCCTGCCGGGCCTCACGGCATGGGCCCCAAGGGCGCTGAGTTCTTCGCCAGCGGCTGCTTCCAGGCCTTGTGGCACAACGGCCACGGCGGATAGCCGGTTGATTCGACCCAAGGGCGTTGTGCTCCAGGTCACCACTCCTGTCAGAATGACAGGGTCCGGCTTCGTCGGACTAGGTGATCCACACCAGTGTTTCGGACAGCGGTTCGATTCCGCTCAGCTCCATTCCCCCTCACGGGGCTGCAATGGTTTCGACGGGGCATGAGGAGGGTGACTGAAGCCTGCTCGGTGAGAGCAAACCCGTAACTGCGAACAACATCGTTCGTTTCTCCCGTCAAGCAGCCCCTGTTGCTGCCTGACCCTTAGGGGAGATGGGGTGAAGTCAGCCTTATCACCCAAATGACTCGTGGGGGCTGGAAGGCCCCTTCAAAGCCTTTCCACTAGTGAGATCTTGAAGATCCGTCTGGTGTGTCTAAATCGTAGTTGTGCCTAAAAGTGTGCCTAACGCGGCACCAGGTGTGGCGATCCGCATGCAGATGAGCGCTAGATGTGGTGGCTGAAGGCAGCTGAAGGTCTTAATATTTAGAGGTCAACGGTTGGCCCCCCTTTTGACCGAGAGGGTGCGGAACTTCGTTGGTGTCCTTCCGGACAGGTCGATAAACACACCTGCTCCCCATGGGACACCGCAATCGGTCGCGATTTTTTAAAGGCATGGATGTCCAATCCCAGGACATTCAGCTGCTGAAGCAGGACTGCGAGGTCCTGGGCATCAGCTGGTCTGCCTTGCAGCGCACTGGCTCGGATCTGTCCTTTGTGGCGCAGGGCTCGACCCAGCGCAGCAATGCCCGATCCAGCAACAACGTGGGTGACCACGCCAACAATGGCGGCGCACCTAGGAATCCATCGCTCAACGCTTCTCAGGCTGCGGCGTGATGCCCGTTCACCATTCCGTGATGCTCACCACTACCGGCGCACTGGTCTGAGTGCTCAAGCCACCTTGCAGTGGCATCTAGAGCGCACTGAAGCGGCCTTCACCAGCCTGAGAATCCAGCCCGCAAGTCAGATCGAGACCTACGTCGCAGTGGGGGCTCAATGACAAAAAAAGAGCCCCGCTGCGCCAACAGCGAGAGCCCCGAAGTCGTTCTCCTCATTTTATTTGGAGATCAAGTACCGATTCACTGTGAGGTGAGCTGATGACTACCCCCACTTCTGGGGGTGGAAAAACAAAATTCACTCCCTCCGGCAAGCACAACGCTTGCCCAATTTGCGGTCGCATCAAAGACGCAGACTGCCGGATTAGTCCTGAGTTAGTCCTCTGCCACAAGAACACCGATCACAAGGTCGGTGATGTCATTGACGGCTGGGCCTTCACCGGTGTGTCCGGTGACGGTCGGACTGGCAAGTTCACACCGCATAAGCCCCGCCAAAAAGAGCCGGAGATCCTCTACGGCTACTCCGACACCCAACGCTCCAAGCGTTATTACAAGAACGGCAAAAAACACTTTGCGGTTCAGCACCTGGTCGGAGGCAGCTGGGAGCAAGGGGCTGGTCCTGACCCTTGGTCGCTGTACTTCGAGAACGAGGCCTTGGCAGGCCTGGACTGCCCCGACTCCGATGGTGTCGTCTGGGAGTTCGAAGGCGAGAAATGCTGCGAGTTGGCTGTGCAGGGTGGCCTGCTGGCGGTCAGCCAGCCCGGCCATGCCCACAAACCGGAGCAACGTGCTCCCCGGTATCAGCGGCTCAAGAACGGCGGTTGCACTTGCCTGATTTATCTCGCTGATAACGACAAAACAGGCGAGACGAAGGCCGCAGAAGCCGTGAAAGGTGCGGAGTTAGCCGAATTAACTATCACGGTGCTGAGGGCTCAGCAGATTTGGCCTGGCCTTCCGCCCGGTGGCTCGATTGACGATGCACCCGGCACCGTTCAGCAGAGGGTCGAGGCTCTTCGGGAATACGTCTCCAACCCCAAGGCCGGCGCGACCGAGCCGGCCCCCGCATCGGCTGAGTCGTCTCCTGCAGATGCTGACGAACAGTTCTGGTTTGGTCTCGAGGAGTACGCCATTGAGCTGCACCGCCAGGATCAGCCCATACGCAAACGGCACGCTTCCATTCGGGCTTATGCCTACTCCCAGGGCTTCAGCCTTAAGGACAACGAGATTGGCTTCGTCGATAAGCAAGCCGAGCGCAAGCTCCACGATTGGAAGGATGGCTACGACGCCAGCGAGGTAATCCGTGTCCCCAGGACTCAATGGTTCTGGGAAGGGATCTTCCTCTTAAATCGACTCAATCTGCTAATCGCCCGCGAGAAGGTCGGCAAGACGGCCCTGATGTGCTTTCTGGCCCGCACCTGGCTGAGTGGTTGCGCAATGGCGATGGAGCTGAACTTGGCAAAGCTGCCGAAGCGTCCGGCAATTTTGATTGCTGGCCCAGATCAGGGTTTGGCGGATTGGTCTTGGTATCTGGCGAAGGCGGGATTGGCGACAGAGACAGTCATCGACGAGGACAGTGCCGACATTCAGCTGATCCCAGAGATCAAAAAAATCTGGCCGCAGGATGCTCCCGTCTTCCTCGATGAGGAGGGCATCGCCAACATCGCCAAACACTGCGAGAAGCACCCCGGTGCTCTGTTGATCCTTGATTCGCTCGCGACCCTGAATGGGCCTCTTGGGCTCAAGGAAAACGACGCCGACTTCGCTGAGCCGATGCGTGCCCTTGCTCGGGCATTGGCTCCGCACAGGACCACCGCGATCCTTATCCACCACGCCGGGAAAGGGAACGAAGCTGAGCGGGCATCCACTGCATCACGCGGGAGCACAGCAATCACTGCCGCTGCCAGTCGGGTCGTCCAGCTGGCCTGGCTCAACGAAAAGGACAAGACCGACAACCGCATTGCCCTGACGACTCAGGGCAGGGCTGCCAAGCCGGTTGGCCTGGTCATTGAGCAGGAGGAGGCATGCCAGTTCATCAAGGTGGGCGACCTTGAGGAGATCGCGAAGGAGGAGGCGCGGGAGAAGTCCCGTAACAGCCTCACCGAGAGACAGGAATTGGCATTGGCCGAGGTGTGTGATGCCTGGGAGGAGGGCCGTCACGAGATGACGGCGGCCTGGTTGGTTGAACGTCTACCGGCCAAATACACCGGGGACGGAGCGACCAGAAAGGCCCGAGCGAATCTCGATCAGCTTTACGGCAAGGAGCTGGTCGACAAGCGGACCCTCGGTAGCGGGGATGCACGGCGGAACATGTATCGGCCCTGGGAGGCAGACCTGGGGGAGGTAAGGCTCCGGCCCCTTGTGTCTCCAGAAGACCCTCCGGAGTCTCCGGACTCTCCGAACCCTTCCAACCACGGGCTGTCTGAAGAACAACTGCCTCTTATGTCTCCTGATCAGATCAGTGCGGAGGGTAAGGAGGGTGCGGAGGGTGTTTCCAAGACACAGCCCGTGGTCCGTGGCGAAGACGACCCTCACTGGGGACCGCGACCAACCACCAACGGCTAGGAGGCGAGCTGGCCAACCCCATGCGGATGGAGCTGGTCAGCTCAGTACAAGTTTTTCAGCGTCTCGCAATTCATGACGTTGCGAACACGCCCACCGAATCCATTGGTAGCCGAGTACTCGATCAGCAGATTGACTCTGTCGCGCTTGATGACCTTCAGGCTGTCTGGGTCACGCAAGCTTTCCTTGAGGGCTCTTTCGCAAAGGTAGAAACGTGTATTGCGTGCATTTGCCTCCTTACGTCGTTCCTCGCGTGCGGAGAATTTCGACTTGAAGTCTGTGTTGGTGACAAGGTTGTCATCCTTGAATTCACTGTCGCCTAAGAGCGCCTCGCAATCAGCTGCCTTGCCAGAGTTACAGCTCTTGAGTTTTTGATCACGCTCTGAGTCTTCGTAGCTTGAGATAACTCCACCTATCACTGCCATAACAAAAAAGAAGCCAATTAGGACAAGGCATCCTTTGCCGCAGCCACCTTTCTTGGGTTTCTCTGGGGCGGGTTTCGCTGCAGGCGGGCTGGCTTGTTCGAGATTGTCGTTAGGGCACCCGCAGTGAGGACACGCGGTCGCCCGGTCTGCAAACTCCTTGCCGCATTCCTTGCAAACGATCAGGGCCATTGCCGCTGCAACTCTGAAGACAGGATGGCAATGGGCTCGCGATCCTGTCAGCGCAGCAGCCGATCGAGCTTCTGCTGAATCAACACTGGCAAGCGTTGCTCGGCTTCCTTCAGCAGCAGGCCATGAATGTCGATGCTGGTGTCCTGGGTCGGCTTGCGGTCCAGCAGCGCGAAGGCCAAAGACACCGCGTTCTTGGCGCGGTACTTCCGCCAGATGCCGGGGCCGAGACCTCCGTGGCGTTCCGTCAGCACGAAGTACTGCTCGCGATAGCTGGCCGATGGTGAGCTGAGCTGGCTGATCAGGCTCTTAACCTTGCTAATAGAATGATGTTGTTGTGACAGATTGAGGGCGCACGGTGTCAAATCAGGAAATAAAAAATCGTTTTATTTTGCCTGCCGTCTGTGTTGGGGGTATTGCTGCTCTTGTTGCAGTTGGCGCGTCTGTTTATAAACCCAATTTGGCTAAATGCAATGCAGGTGATCCTGCCGCTTGCGTTGAGGCATATAAGCTAAAAAGTAACCACAGCCGCATAACCAATACGGAGTGGATAAAGGCTTTCACGATATCTGAGGCTAAACGTGTTGCTGAAGAAGCGGAACTTGAAAAAAAGCGGCAAGAGGCTGTTGCACAGCTCGAAGCAGAGCGCAAAGAAAGGCTGGCCAAAATGGAGGCAGCTGAAGCTAGACGAAAAGCTGAAATTGCAGCTCGTGGTGAATGGATTTACGGCGGCTACACAGATCAAGCCACTGGTAGGCGTGCCAAGACAGCAAGTCTTACTAGTAAGAACAGCATGAACTTTGGCTTCCCATACAGCGGCACTCAGTACGGGCGCTTCATTGTTCGGAATCATCCTCGCTACGGAGTTGATGCTTATTTGAAGATCGAGCAAGGCCAACTACTCTGCAACAGCTATAGCGACACGAATGTTCTTATTCGTTTTGATAATGGTGCAGCAAGCGCTTACAGCTGTACAGGTGCGTCTGATCACAGCACTGAATTCGCTTTTATCACGAATGTAGCTCGACTTGAGGGCCGCATGAAGACCGCCAAAAAGATGTTTATCACTGTTTCCGTTTATCAGGAAGGATCCCGTACTTGGGAATTCAATGTGAAAGGCTACGATCGCAGCAAGGTCTGATCTATTCATGTATATAGACAGTCTAGACAACGTTGTCTTAAGCTATCAGAATGAATAAAGTTTTTGCTGAACACTAATGCTTGGCATTGCGTTGTTGGTTTTAATCGGCATCTGGATCGCATCCGCGATGGTTGCGGGTAATGTTGCTGAAGCAAAAGGATTAGATGGATCAAGTTGGGCAATGGTGGCCTTCTTTTTTGGCCCAATTGGTTTGATTGGGGTGGCAGGCATGCCTGATCGGAGACTTCGTCAATACATGCGGTCAATTGCTATCAAGCTTGAAGCCATTGAAGAGAAAGAGTCGGTGAGATTAGAGACAACGCCAGTGGGTTCACCAGCCCCTGTAAACAAACAGACCTATATATATGTCGACGAGACAGTCAAGGATCAGCAGCAGATAATGGCTGCTGTATTTGAGCAGCTAACTGAGGAAGAGAGGGGTATTGTCTCTGCTGAGGAATCAGATGTTAGGCCAGGCAAAATGGGTTTCATTTGTGCTCGTGCCGGCAACGTAATCTTTCGCCTTGGATATGTCGGTAAAAAAGATGGAAAGCATGTATGGAAAAGATGCTGACAAGTGCGGGTCCCAATCAGACCAATCACTTGCGGGTGAATTCGGACCGCAGGTTGTGTCCAGGCATAGCCCCAGCAACTACCGCAAATAAGGCCGATTAAGCCCCATTAGGGCCGTTTAAGCGCAGCACCATGCCAACAGGTGATCTCGTCAGTCAGAAAGAGGCCGCCGCGATCCTGAATCGCAGTGTTTCAGCGGTTTCGAGGGCACTCCGCGATGGTCGGTTGGAGTACGCCGACCCAGAGCGCCGACTGCTGCATCGCCCGGGTCTGGAGGTGAAGTTTCGGCAAACAACGCGGCCGCGGATTGATGCACCGCAACGCAAAGCGCAAATCACACTCACGCAGCGTGAGCATCAGCCGCCAACAATTGCGACCACGTATTGGGAACGCCTGAATCAGAAGCTGGAGTTCTCCCTAGGTGCGAGCCCGGTGTACTGGCAGCAGCCATCGGATCCGCAACGTCTACGGCTGTTCTGCCGAACGCTGGATGAACTCAGGAGTCAGGTTGAGGCTGAGGGGTTGGAGCCTTAGTCCGATTCGAGATGTTGTTTTAGGTGGATTATTTTTCAAATATTGCAGCTTCTGCGCGCTGAATAGTTATGGGTCTTGAATTGCCATCCACCAAAATGGTTGCGTATGTACCTGGCTCGCCACCGATGAGCTTGCTAAGCTCTTCTTGAGTTATCTGCTTTACTTTTTGTCCATTCACTTCAAGGATTTTGTCGCCAACACGAAGTCTCCCATCCTTGTAGGCAGGTGTATTTTTTACAATACGTACAACCCTGCAATCGTCTGACTTTGCGTTGCGTAACTCATCGGGTTGGAGTTTCTTAACCTTCTGAGCTGAGTAAGCACATTTAACTCCGATTCCAATAACTCCTTTGGTCGTTGCCTTTCTTAAGGGCTCTTGGCTTGAATATTCTTTCTTCCATGGATCATCTGCTGAAGGCTTTGTCTGATTTGAAGGGTAATTTCTGACGCTTCCGCCTATCGGGCAATTAGCAGCAATAACCCTTTCGATATCTGGCCTCATCTTCTTCAACTGAGAGCCGACCATGATTCCTTGGGTGATGCCGATACCAATTCCCTGCCCTAAAGAGCCTCCAATTGATCTGCTCGGAGACCATGGAGCATAAGGATCAGATCTACTGAATTGATTATTGGTTGCTCCTGTTGCGATGTTCTCAATGATGTAATCCCACGCCTTTTCCCGTGAGATTCCACTTTTGACCATATTGCAATATTCCATCCCAACTTGATATGGATTTAGTTGAACCTGGGCTATCGCTGAAATAGGACTCCCGGTTAACAAGAGGCAGGCAAGTAGGAAGCGTTTCATCAGCTCGCTTTGACTAGGGCCTGATCCACTTTGCCCCAGTCGTCAGCCATCGAATCGAAGCTGCTGGTTCTGTAGCTGCGGTTTCTGACCTCCACCGTGTTGCCCATGGCCCTGCAGATGTTGTGGTCGTTCATCCCATAGCGTCCAGCCTCATGGCTCCAGCTGTCCCTGAAGCTGTATGGCCTGAGCCATTCCCCTTGGGCTGCGTATTTGGCTTCTAATTCGCGCCATATGGGCAGCCTCCTCAAACGATTGCCAAGGTTGCGGCCATCAACCTCAACTGGTTCGCCTTGTTTGTTCGTCGGCAAATCGAGTTCACCACGATGAACTTCGCCAACCAAATCAAAAATCTCACCACCTACTGGGACATGGCGCAGGAAGCGTGGATCGTTTTGACGCTTGGTGCCTCTGGTTGCGTACGTCTTGCCTTCAGTGACGAACAAGCTGAGCTGTCCCCTTGGATCAGTCTTTGCCACCAGGTGGTTGGCTTCCCACATCCGGATGCCATAGACGCGCATCAGCCTGATGACGTTGGCCCAGCCGGGATTGTTGGGATTGTCCTTTTCCAGCAGGTCAAACAGAGCTAGGCACTCCTCGTCAGTGGGATAAGCCTTCACTCTTTGCTTGCACGGTGCACCGCGCAGTTTTTTGTGGTCTCTGTCGCTGACCAACCAGCACTGAGGTTGGTGGTGCTCATGGACGGCGAAGTCCAGGAAAGTTTTCAACGCAAGGCAGCATTGATGGCGGCTGGCTGGTTGATCCATCCACGTCGCAAGAGTGTCGCCATTGCGCTTGCCACGGCCTTGGTGCGTCCTTTCGTGCCTCAACGTGGTATCCACCAGCTCAAAGCCGTTTTGCGCCTGCTTACGTCCCTGAAGGTGCAGCAGAGCAATTTTTAGGTATTGGCCGTAGGAGCCCTCATAGGTCTTGGCCTTGATCTGGTTGCCGTACTCCATCAAGTCGCGCTTGAAGGCTTCCTCTATCGCCGGCCACGGTGAAACCGCTGTGGCAGCAGGCATGGTTTTGGTGGCTACTGCGTCATCGATGGCTGCCCTCAACGTGACTTCGCCACTCATGACGCGGGGGTAGATCGCATTCACCAGCTGAATCACTGGATTCACTGATGTCGATTCCCAGGCATAGGGGAGGAACGCTTGAGCATCAGCAGGCCAGTTGCCTTGCTTGGGGAACTGCAGCCGCAAACGTGTCTTCCCCCTGAAGTTGACGACAGACCACCCACGCCTGCCTTCTTTGACAGCACCTTGCAGGCCGATTTCCCAGGAGGGCTTGTTTTTGGCCTGACGCGGCATGCTGTGCCTAAAATTAGCCTCAGCGAGCATCAGGCGCAAACAGCTGCTCTCAAATAATCATGCTCTGGTAAGGGCTTTGGCTGAAAAGCATTGCGGTGGCTAAAGCAAATGCAGGTTTATCACCCAAATGTCTCATGGGGGCTGGAAGGCCCCCTCAATCATTGCCGACAGTGAGATCTTGGAGATCTAGCTGGTGCGCCTATCGGACTTGGAGTGGTCAGAGGATGCCGAGGGGACCTTTTTTCTTCTTGCAGTAGCCAGCGCCGATGTTCATCCACCCTTCTGGGCAGGCTTTTCCATAAGTGGGAGCCACTTCGTAATAGATGGGGGAGACGCAAGTCGTTCCAAGCGTGTTCACGTAACCCAGAGGACATTGGTCATGGCCTTGAGCTTTGGGGATCTCCTTCTGAGCCAGGGCAGGAAGAGTTGTGGTGGCAAGGAGGAGGCAGGTGGTGAGAAGAGCCTTCATCGTGATTAGCAGGGGTGAGCAGCACCTTCTGGGTTTAGCCGTTGTGGTCAGGTCTGACTACTGGTCTTTTCTCTAATCACAGCAGCCCCCAGTCGAACAGCAGGCCAAGCATCAAGTCCTTCAACCAAGCCAAGTCGTCATCTGTTTTCAGGAAAGAACTGTCTTTCCCTGGATTCAGAAGAAGGCTTTCGTGTCTGAAAGCATGGGGTTTTGACTTAGGGGTTAGGTGTTTGATCGGAGTTGGTGTTTTGTTGTCGTTGTTTCAATAGGAATAAATTCTTGAATGTCTATTCGTTTCTGGTCCGTGATTTTTCGCGTCTCCAGCGCTTTTTAGTCGCTCAGATAGTTGGTTTTTATCTCCTGATGTCTGTGTGGGCGCTAATGAAGACCAGTGTAGTTGGGTCTTATGGGATGAATGACTTGTGCCTTTGGAATGTTTTTTGGGTGAATTATTTTGCGGGCTCTTTCTAATGTGCCATTTATGTCTGGCTTGTATCAAAAGTGTATCGATAAGCCCTGTCATCTTCTGTTGGTTGTGACGGCGATTGGCTTGTTTTCGTGATCAACTTCAGGCGTTGGAGCGGTGGCTGAAACTGAGGCCAGGGCCAATTGACTCGCACCGTCGTCAGAAGCTCGTCCCCTTCTGCCACGTTGCACGTTGTTGTTTCTGTGCTGCTGAAGTGGCACCTGGGAGGAGGATGAGCTTGTGAGCTTGGCCTCCACTGTCACTTGCTTAAGCCAGCCACCCTGTATTTGGACCAATCTGGTGTGTCTGCTTGTCGATTCTCGAGGCCTGTTTGAATATTCCTTGGGGTGCTGACTGCGGGATTTTGTTTGGCGAGCACAAAGGTTGATTCCGCGAAAAGTAAGGTTGCAAGAAGGCTGATGGCCAGAGCCCAATCGAGCGCTGTTGGAGGATTGCCGAGCCGGCTGCAAAAGGAGGTGAGAGCAGACGCCATAGCTGGATGACTTCGCTGATTCGGTCATGTCCCGCTCTGGTGGCAGACGGGTTAGCGCAACCTGCGATCTTCCTGAGCGTTTGTTGAAAGAGCTAGGAAACTGCTCATCGCAGGCGCAAAAAGCAGGGGCCATCACAACCTGCTTATGCCAGATGAGGCTTCTTATCGGCTGATAGACGACAGGCAAGAGGGGGCATGACCTGTCTCGGCATCTGATGCTGCTGCTTGCCTGAAGTTGCTTCCTCTGAGGAGTCAGGTTGGGCTTCAGGGGTTGGAGGCTTAATAGTGAACCTCCCTGACAGCAATCAGCGGGCAACATGTTCGAGCTGTTTCAACCGGTTGCCGCTCGATGAACCAATGGCTCTGATCTCTTCGACCCCTTTGTGGCTTGAGGAGTGGAAGGCCAAGAGGGGCTGCAGGATGCGAGTTGCCGACAGATTTTGCGGGATAGATGTTCGTCGTCTATAACTGAATCAAAAGCGTTTCATTGTCATGTCACTGCTTCATACCGCAGTTGGTGTATTTACGATTGCTAATCCCGTAGGAAACCTGCCCATCTATTTGTCATTTACTACTGGAAACTCTCGGGAGGATCGAGCGATTGCCCGAAGCGCAGTGTTCACATTCATTGTCGCTCTATTGCTGTCGACGTGGGTTGGAAATAATCTTCTGGAGTTTTTTGGCATCAGTCGAGGAGCTTTTCAGATTGCCGGTGGCGTAATCGTTGTCTTGATTGGTCTTTCGATGCTGCGTTCGCAAGCGCCTCCAGAGCATCATGACCCGGCTTCAGTTGCTCGTGATCAGTCTTCCTCGATTAAAGGTGTTGTCCCCCTTGGGATCCCTCTTCTGGCTGGACCAGGGACATTGACGGTTGTTATTGCTGATCCATTGGCTGCAAGTCTGAGTGGTCGGATGGGGATCAGCTTTGTCGTTCTGGTGTTGGGCTTGGTGGTCTATTTGATCTTTGTTGCTGGAGATCGCATCGCCAGTCAGATCAGCTCATCGGCGTTGCAGGTGCTCACGAAGGTGATGGGGCTTCTCCTGACAGCGATTGCCATTCAGATGCTGATTAACGGACTTGTTTCCGTATTCCCATCGCTCAGTCAGGCTGCCTCTTGAAAATCCTGAATGCTGCGATTGGCTCAGCAGCTCTCCCGAGTGCCAATTGTGGGATTTATGGTTCAAAGTGGAATTATTGATGAAAGAAACCTTGATGAGTTCCCCTTGCAATATATGCTTCGTTCTGGAAATAAAGTTGGGCCCCAGCCAGTCTTGGGTGTCAACATGCAGATCGCTCGAGGGATGGTCTGAATTAACTGGCGGAACGCAATGACCAGCAGTGCAAAGCTTGTGCCGACGGCATGGCTTTTGGCTTGGAACCAGGTTTTTGCACCATCCCGTTATTTCGGCTCTGCTGTTCTCAACAGTCTGTTCGTTGCATGTGTTGATTTGATTGGGGCAGCTGGATCCAGCCGTTGTTGCCGCTGACATGGGTCTTCATCCGCTATGGACAGACATCGTCTTGGTTGCGACAGCGGCTGCAATTGATTAAGCCTGAACTGATCCGACTGTGTGATCTTTGTTCCCAGCAGAAAAAAGATGGCGTGACAGTTTTTATCTGAGGCGGCGGAGTGACAGAACCTTTGTTGAAGTTTGCTTCTCGTCGAAATCTTGGTTTATTGGGGCAACAGCTGATGCAACGTGGTCCGCACCCTCAAAGACCAATGGTTCGCTTTGGCCTTGGGAGTCACTTCGCTGATCGCATTGTTCTGGCTTGAGTTGCTGGCCACCTAACAAGGATTGTTGAAACCAGATGTTGTCCTCACTCCGTTCTGTTTGCCTGATTGCTGTTGGGGTGCTGGTGGCTTGTGCTCCGGCTGCTCGTTCTGACGAGTGGGTGAGTTGCAAGCG
The DNA here is from genome assembly GCF_014280115.1 of Synechococcus sp. A15-44. Classification (NCBI taxonomy): domain Bacteria; kingdom Bacillati; phylum Cyanobacteriota; class Cyanophyceae; order Synechococcales; family Synechococcaceae; genus Synechococcus; species Synechococcus sp. A15-44. The sequence continues at coordinate 2,215,872 of NZ_CP047938.1, read as the reverse complement.
TGATACTTCAACGGGGCAGCTGCTTTGGCTGCGGGGTAAATCGACTGAGGTTCTGAAGAATGCTGAGTACCGGCCAGGTGCAACCAATCCTGATCTGGGTACTTGCTTGGTGAGTAATGAGCAACTCCGTCAAGCTCATGGTCTTAGGTTTTGATCACTGCTTGGCTTGGACATGTAAAACCCTGCTCATGAAGGTGATTGGCCCTTTCTTCAGGCCAAGTTTTTGAATTTCAGCGGTTTCTTAAGCGCCTGATCTGTGGGATCACCAGAAGATCCATCAGTGCGAATGTGATCAGGCAGGGGATAAAACCTTTTCCCACAACATTGCAAACCCAGCGTTCCTGATCCCATTGGCAGATCACCAATTCGGATAACCAGAACAAACCCACCTTTGCTGCAAATGACGTCAAGGCAAACCGCCATTCCGATCCGCTCAGACGCAGCTTGAACGGCACAGCACTCTTGAAACTGCTGAAAGTCTGATGGCGGAACCTCGCACAAGCGTAGGCTCAGGCTGCGTCTGATGCGTCTCGCCTTTGCTGATTCGTCTGCTACTCGCTTCTGCCTTGCTGACTTCCTGGGCAACCCCTGCTCGAGCGATTTCGCTTTCAGCGCGGACGGATCGGTTGATTGATCGGCTTGAGCAGCTGGGTGTTGTGATCGATCGGCTCGAGCGGTGTGGCCCCGGGGCCGAACGCGCCGCTTACAACATGGGCGTGAACCGTCTCTGTTTATCGCAGGGATTGCGTGACGAGCCAGGGCTTCAGTTGGATGTTCTGACCCATGAGGCGATCCATGTCGTTCAAGATTGTCTGGATGGTTTGGAAACGCCGTCGTCGTCCACGATCAGCTTGATGCTGCAGGCGCAGGGTGGTTTCAGTCCAGCGCAGGTCGATCGGTTTTTGACACATCATCTCGACCGTTCTACGGCTGCCCACGTGCTGACGGTGACCCAGTCGCTCGGGCCGCTGCAGCGCCAGCGGGAAGTGGAGGCCTATGCGCTTCAGGGCCAGACCGGCATGGTCGAATCCTTGCTGGCCAGGCATTGCTGATTCCTATCGAAGGATGGAGCTTCTGCCTTCGATGTTGTTCTGTTTGGCATCGCTAGCCTTGATTGATTCGTCGGAACAATCGGGTGAAACATCAGTGGATTGCGATGCTTTTGTGGGCTCCAGTGGTGTTGCTGCAGGCTCCCTCATCGTTCGCCCAATCGTTGTTTGATCGGCCCCCAACTCGGGTTATGATTCATAACCCTGAATCCACTGAAGGCAGGCGCAATCGCACCACGATCACGGTTGTGGTCCCTGCGGATGCAGGAAATGCCTTGAGATCGATTGTTTTGCGGCAGTTGCCCAATCTTGATCAGTGGGATTGGGGTCGCTTGGAACCTCGGGTTTACCTCGGCGACTATTCCCTTCACGCAAAAGGAACAAGGGGTTTGGCCTCCGCTGTTGTCTCAGAATCCGAAGAGGTCTTGAACATCCAACTCACACCAGCGGTTCAGCCGGGGCAAACCGTGAATGTTGTCTTCCGCGGCTTTAATCCTCAGTCCAGCATTTATCAATGGTCGACAGAACTGATAGCTGATGGTGAGGATCCCATCCGTTACGTCGGCCCCACCCTCCGCTTGAACGTTTATGAGCAGGATCCGTATTGGTAGCTGTTGGTTCCTAGAGCAAGTTTGGGTAGGCATTGAGGAGTCCCCAGATCACCAGTGCGGTGATCGAGGCAAAGATCACGGCTGTCCATGCCGCCAGATCGGCATTGTTGCTGGACCCTTGCAAAAGCTGAAGAAGGCGTGCCATCAGAAGGAATGCAAGCTCTTCGGTTCTGGCTCAGGTGGCTGTCAAATTCCAGCCTTGTTTGCGACTCCTCATACACCCAAAAAAGTGCGCAGATTCAAGTCGTTTCGCCTCAGCAGCGCGAAGGTTGTGCCTGCATTGCCGCGGCAGATCCGCAGCTCTTGATCCAGCACGGTGATGTCGAGCCAGGCAGGGATGCTCTGCTGAACCTGTCGCATCAACGTCAACTGCTGGCGGTTCGGCAGGGAGGGCCCGATCCAGCCTCCCTGGCGGAAGCGCACCGCAACGCGCGTGCTGTCCGCGATTTTCAGCTCGGCCTGCACACGGATTCCCCCCAACGATCTCAAAGGGCCGCGCAACCGCAGCAGATTGCAGCCGCGCCCCTGCACTGGATCCAGGATCTGCAGGTTCTCCAGCCCGGCTGTTGGTTTCAACCAGGGTTGCCGGGAACTGCTCCAGCGCAGCTCCCAGACCCCATGCAGCAAGTCGGCTGAGCTGGTCAGGTCGGTGGGGTGTTCCTGTTCCACCCTGTTGATCAGCGTCTGCAGGCCTGGATCGCTGGGCCTGTGCTGCAACAGATCAACCAGTTGCTCCCGGTGATGCCCCACGGGTCTAGTGGTATTCGCCGGGGTGCTGAATCTTGGTGACGCTGACCCCCGAGGAGCTCTTTCCAGAGAACCGCAGCAGTTCATCGCCGGAGACTTCGTAACCCAGCTCCTGGGCAATCAGGGCGGCAGCATCGGCACTCACGGCCTGCAGCACCTGCGCTTTGAGGGAAGGATCGCGGGCGATGTGTGCAAAAAATTGCCGGAGTTGGTCCGTGCTCATGCAGTTGGGGAAGTCGTTCTGATTCTGACCGGTCTTGCCTTGCCCCTTGCCTGTTGACTGGTGCGCAGATCAGGCTTGATGGGATGACGCAACTGGCAGTGTCAGGCGCCTCCGGCAAAACCGGTTGGCGGGTGGTGGTGGAGGCGCTCAAGCGCGGTCAATCGGTTCGAGCCATCGTTCGGCCCGGCTCCGTTTTGCCCTCTGCCCTGGCCCAAGCCGAGCAGGAGGGGCGCCTTGAGGTGTGTCGCCTGCAGCTGGATACGGCGGAAGCCTTGCTCCATGCGCTGCAGGGCTGCACGGCCTTGGTGATCGCCACCGGTGCTCGACCTTCGATCAATATCGCGGGGCCGCTGCAGGTGGATGCCTGGGGGGTGCAGGCGCAGGTGCAGGCTTGCCGCTCCATCGGGGTGAGGCGTGTGGTGCTGGTGAGTTCCCTCTGCGCCGGCCGCTGGCTGCATCCCCTCAACCTGTTCGGCCTGATCCTGGTCTGGAAGCGGGTGGGTGAGCGCTGCCTGGAGCGGAGTGGTCTGGATTGGACCGTGATCCGGCCGGGAGGTCTCAGTGAAGACGATGGCCGCAGCACCAACGAAGGCGTGCTGGTGACGGCGGCGGATCAACAGCAGAGCAACAGCATCCCTCGCCGCCTCGTGGCCCAGGTGTGCCTCGATGCTCTGGAGCAGCCCCGAGCTTGCGGTCGCATCCTTGAAATCACCAGCTCCCCTGGGCAGCCCCAGCAGCCGCTGGGCCAGTGGTTGGATCAGTGCGCTTAATCCATCGCTTAATCCACGGCAGCGCGGGCTTCAATCCCAGGCCCAGGTGCTGATCGGCCGGCCTGTGCTGGCCAGGAAGCGTTCGCTGTCGGGCCGAATCAGATCAATCGTTTGCTGTTTGAGCTCGTCGCTCCAGCTGGGGGCTGCTACATCTCTGCGGCCTTTCGAGCCAGCCGGATTCATCAGCGGCAGCTTGCCCTTTTCCAGCAGTCCGGAGCAATCCGGCGTGGCGCCGATGAAGCTCAGGATCTGTTGCAGGCTGGATTGCGGCTGCGTGCTGAGTTCTTCGGTGGTGATGCTCAGCATCGACTGCTGCGGAAACCAGCGCCGGTAGCGCTGCCATTGCTGGTGATAGAGCGAGGCCTCCACCACGCGTTGTCTCAAGCGAGGTGAGCGCAGCAGCTGCTCAAACGGGGGGCAGTCCTTGATGCGACCCCGCCAGTGCCGCCAGTGGGATTCAATCCGTCGCAGCGGGTGGCGCACCAGATAGATCAGCGGGATCGGGCCGAGGTGGTGGTGGATCAGCTCCGGCGTTCTGGCGTAGGAGCCGTAGGACGAGGTGTACATCGTGCTGGCTTCGCCCCGCAAGGGCCGCCGTGGGTCTGCCTCAAACTGATTGGAATACCACTCCCAGCCGCGCAGGTAGTGCCGACCGAAGAATTTCGGCTCCATCGACTGGCTGATCTGGATCTCGGGATGGCGGCCGAGCGCCGTGGCCAGGCTTGTGGTGGCCGACTTGGCTGCTCCGATGATGATGAAGGTGGGCAGCTGAGCGCGGTAGATCGCTGCAATCCGGTCGTGCTGCCCCTGCAGGCTGCGATGGATCTGCTGCCTGCAACGCCAGCTCTCCAGCCAGCCCCTGCGCTCAGCGCCGGAAGCCATGGGATCGGAGCCAGTTCGACAGCTTTAAGCCGGCGCTGTGCAGGGGATCGATGGCCGGCAGAGGGACGTTCTGGATCAAGTGCTCCACAGACACATCGTTGTAAAACAGGCGCACATCGTCGCCGTAGATCTGCATCGCTTTCTCGATCAGAGCATCACTGTTGAAGTGGCTCTGCAGGTCGGCACGGTCACTCCGTCTGACGTTTTTCTGCGGCAGAGACTCCATCACGTCGATGCCGCGGCGGGCCAAGAGGTCGCGCAGTTCCGCCCAGTGCACGTCGATTTGTTCAACGCGTCCCACAAACTTCGGCACGATCTGATTGCCGATGCACAGCAACTGGTTCTGGGGCAGAACATGAACGTCGTAGTGCTTGAACGGCGTCTCGATTAAGGCATCGAGGAAGGCCTCAAAGGACATGCCATGGGTGATGCCCATGTTCTGCATCGGCAGCGGTGGTGCTTCGATTTCGATCACCTTGTTGTTGTAGGCCGCGATCAGACGATCGAAGGGGTTGCGTACGAAGCTGAAGCTGAAATGGCTGCGCCGGTACTTGCGGGCACGCCGCAAGGTGATCAGTTCCGTTTCCTGATTGGTTTCGTGCTGCCAGAACTTGTCGGAGGTTGTTTTGGTCCCCTTGGGAGGTCTCTCGCTGAGCAGGCGGCATAGGGCCGCTTTGATCGATGAATTCGCTGCCTTGGGGACCCGTCCGTAGAGCAGGTTGTGGCGCTTCATTCGGATGAAGTGATGCGGTTGGGCCATGAATTAGCGGCTTTTGGCGAAATTTTTTTCGAGGAATTTGCGAAACAGCTTCCATTCGCTGCGGCTGAACAGGGGTCGCGCCTGGATCGCCAGTTCAAGCCCCCGTTCGTTCAGGCCCGGATTCGTGGTTTTGTTCAGGTTTTCGTTCTCGGTGTTGGCTTCCAGCTGCTGCCTGAGCCGGTCGGCTTGCTGGGGCAGGGCCTGCTTGAGCACATTCCACAAAAAGGTGCTGGGCTCATGGGGGTCGCTGGCTTGCTCATAGTCGATACGCACGATCTTCAAGTCGCGTTTGCTGCCCAGCTTCAACAGCGTCTGCTCCAGCGATTTGGGATCGGTGCAGGAGAAATCAGCCGTTTGTCGGAACGTGTCGAAGTGGCTGGTTTCAGGGTTGTGGCGTCCTTCCTTGAGCAGCTGGGTGTGGCAGGAGCGGATGAAGACCTCGGGCTCCCTGTTGGCGAACAGCACCGTCCAGGCGATCGAACGATGCTCAAGGCTGTCTTCCAGCCCAGTGATCAAACGCTTGGTGCGCGATTTGGCATAGCGATACAAGCCCGTCTTGCGTTCCTTGTTGGGCGTTTTTCGGCGCGGCGGTTCTGCAAGGCCGTTGCGCAACGTTCCGAAAATCGCTTCGAAGGAGAGAAGGATGGTGTGGATCCTGTCGGGATGGTCTCCCGCCAGCTCCATCAGGGTGGATCGCGTTTGTGATGTCAGGCGTTTGGGCGTTTTGCGGTCCCAGCGGCCCCATTGCAGGTGACGCCACAACTCGGAGCAACGCTTTTTGAACGTGTTCGGCCCGAGATAGAGCACCCCCTGCTCCAGCAGCAGCTCGCGGTTGGTCTGCAGGTTCCGCTGCAGGTAGGTGCTGCCTGTTTTGTGCAGCCCGCAATGCAGAACAATCCGGTCCGGTTTGAGTTGACTCACGCGACCTGCCGTTCCGGGCTGGCCTCGACACAGCCTTCCAGACGTTCGAGGGCAAGCCAGGCACCTTCGCCATTGTTCTTGTGTCCCTGCCAGATCTCGGGAATGAAGGTCGCCTGCGGGGCGAGTTGGTCCATCAGGACAAACAGCTGGACCCAATCGATTTCGCCGTCGTGGATCTGCAGGCCTTCGCCATCGACCCCCTTCGCATCGGCCAGATGCAGGTGCGCCGTGAAGGGAAGGATTGCCTTAAGGAAGGCACTGAACGAGGCCTTGAGGTGGGTGCAGGCGAGCTTCGAGTGGGACACATCCAGGCAGACGCGCATACCGGTCTCCTGGCAGAACTCCTGAATGAAGGCGGTGTCGACGAACAGGTTGTGATAGCGCTGCCCACCGAAGTGCCAGGGGAAGGGAGGCATGGTCTGGGGAATGATCTCCACCTCGTCGGCGGTGTTGATCTGCTGAAGACTGTCGATCAGGCGCTGGCGCAGCGGTTGCAACTCCGCTCGCTCGAGATGGTGGTGTTCGGAGAAGCCGCCAACGTTCGTCACCAGCAGGACGGGATCGGGACAGCGGAAGCGGCGTCGCAGATCACGGGAAATGTCGACCACGCGTTGGAGTTCTTGAATCGAGTGGCGGCGGTAGTCGGAATCCGCGCTGCAGAGATCGAGGGTGTGATCGCCGGCAAACAGTTCGGGGGCGTGCACCACCAGGCCGATCGGCTGCGGTGTTGGCAGCACCTGGTCCAGATTTACATCGAGATCCTTGTAGCTGAGGTGGATTTCCACCAGGTCGAGATTGCTGGTGGCAGCAAAGCTCTCGATGTCGTGGTATCTCACCGGGACGCCAAAGCGATGCTGGAAGCGGTAAGCGCGTGGGGTGGCTGCCGGGGTTTCCAGGTCGGAGGGGAAGAAGAAGTCCCCGGTGGCTTTGTTCACCGGCAAGGTCTTGCCGATGAGGTCATCCAGGCGATTGGGCTGCAGACCCTGTCCAGGGCTCTGGATGCCCACCATCGCCTCGGTGATCTCCGTGCCGGCAGGCACATCGCAGGTGGCGACCAGGCTCTTGGCCAGCACTTCGCGGTTCATCATTTCGCCCTGGCTGATGCTGCGTTCACCGCCGCTGCCCATCGATTCCTCCACCCGGCGAATGCCCTGGATCATCTGGGCGAATTCATCGGGCAACAGGCTCACCTTGTGGTCGTTGCCCTCCATGGAGCGATCGAGGGTGATGTGTTTCTCGATCACCACGGCGCCGAGGGCGGCGGCGGCAATGGGCACTTCGATGCCGCGTTCATGGCCGGAGTAGCCCACGGGAGCCTCGGCCAGGTCCCGCAGCCGCTCGAGGTAGCGCAGGTTGACGTCCTTGAACGGGGTGGGATAGGTGGAATTGCAGTGGAGCAGCACGTAACCGGCTCCTTCGTTCTGGAGGTGCCGAATGCCAGAGCGGATCTCCACCTCAGACGCCATGCCGGTGGAGCAGATCAGCGGCTTGCCAGTGGCTGCAAGGCTGGAGAGCAGGGCGTGGTTGGTGAAATCTGCCGACGCCACCTTGAAGCCTTCCATGCCCCAGCAGTTGAGCTTCTCGAGGCTGGCTTCATCCCAGGCGGTGCAGAGGGGCACCAGCCCTTTGCTGGCGGCATGGTCAAAGCAGCGGAACAGTTCGTCGTCGCTGAGCTGAAAACGCTCGAGCAAATCCAGGGTGTACTGGGTGCCCAGATCGGAGGCCATGTCGTTGCTGTCCCCCGCATTGCGGTACAGCCGACTCATGTCCCGCATCTGGAACTTGGCGCAGTCCGCTCCCGCGGCGTGGGCGGCATCGATGAGTTGGATCGCGATGTCGAGATCGCCGTTGTGGTTGTTGCCGATTTCGGCGATCAAAAAACAGGGGGCGTCATCACCGATGCGGTGGGAGCCGATCTGCAGCCCATCGGTGGCACGGCGGGCCACAGCCACGATCCGGCCATGGCTGTCCAGCAGCGGCAGGGCAATGATGCGGGAGTTGAGCAGGGCGCTCAGATCACTGGCGCTGGTGCCTTCGGCGGCCGAGCGGCAGTTTGAATTCATGGCCGCGGTGACCGGCCGGTTCAGGTCGATCTCGCCGCAAGTGGCAATCCAGCGGCGGAAGTCGCCGTCGGTGAGCACGCCTTGGAGGATGCCGCTCTCGGAAACAACGAAGATCAGTCGCGACTGGTTGGCTGTGATCTTGCTGAGCGCCGACAGGATGCTGTCTTCCGCGAAGACAACGAACTGGGTGAAATTCCGCTCAATCAGGATGCCTCTCACCGTTCTGTTCGGCCGCCTGGGCTGAGTCCGTCATTGAACCTACTTCAGATCTCTGTAGGAGATCAGCAGGGCGATCTGCCGAAGCAGTGGGTTGGTCTGGCGCACGGCCCAGTGGCGGCGGGCGACACCGCGGTGAAGCGGGCGCATCAGGGTCGCCTGGCAGAGCAGCTCGCGAGCACTGCTCCAGTCGCCAGTAGTGATGGCGGCTTCGGCCCCCAAGCGCAGCTGATTGAAGCTGGATTGGGCATTGCCCGGGTAGCCGATGCTGCTGGGGAGGGGCTGTGGCGGCTGCTGTCGCTGTGCATCCAGGGCCTGGAGCAGGGCGGAGGGGCTGAACTGCGTTCCGTACCCCATCCACTCCAGCCAGCGCGGATCCGGGGAGGGCCCTTCGGCATCGAGGACATCCAGATTGGGGATGGCCTCGAGGGACCGCCACACGCCGCTGCCGGCATAGACGTGGCCGCCGTAATCCGGCTGCAGACCGAGATCGCTGATGGCAATCGCTCGGCAGCCGAAGTCGAGGGCGTCGAAGAAGGCCGTTGAGGAGAGGGTGGCCAGCAGCCGGGCCTGCTTCAACAGCACCGGCAGGGGGCGATAGTCCAGCCGCAGATTGGCAGGGGGCACCCCCAGGGTTTGCTTCAGCGTTGTGCTGATGTGGGTGTTGACGTCATGAAATGTGGCATCGCCGGGCGCGATGCGGGGTTTGATCAGCACCTCCCAGTTGGGAGAGCGGTTGGCCAGATCGCTGAGAAGACGCACGAGCCGGGCCCGTTCGCTGGTTGATGCAGGCATGATCACCTGCTCGGCAAAGACAAGGCGCCGTGGACGCTTTGCCAGAGGGATCAGGTCTGTGCTGGGGGTGTTGCGCCGCAGACCGGTGAGCACGGTCCGCTGTTGCGCGAATGGGGTTCCGGCCACCAGCTGTGCCAGGGACTCTTGATCACGGGGACCGCTGAGGCAGATCAGGTCGTAGCCCAGCCGCCAGCTCACCCCTTCGATGAAGTGGTCCAGCACCACGCCGTTGAATCCACAGAACAGCAGGGGGCGCTGGCGTTCCTGTTGCAGGGCGAGACGGATGTCATTGAGCTTGCTGCCCGTCAGGAACACGCCAATGGCATCAACGCTCAGCAGACGCCGATCCCGCAGCAGCTGAGCCAGGCTCTGGTGGCGCAGGCTGGCCCTCTGGGCCAGGCGTTGCAGCAACGCCCGGGGTGTTCCATCCCGTGGAATCACGTTGATGGTCCACTGCACGCTTCGTTCGGTCGGAGCGCTGCAGAGGGCCTCGCAGGCCAGCAGTTGGCTGTCACTGTCGGCGATCAACAGCACGCTGATCGTGGGCTTGGTCGGGGGCGTTGTCATCGCTGCTCCTGGCGCTCCAGCGCGCTCAGGGCGTGGATCAGGCGGTTCGGTCCGTCGGTGATCTCAGCACCCATGCCCCCGAGCCAGGCCTGGTTCGCCAGGGGCAGGTCGTTGACGGCATCCAGGTGGGGGATGCTGCGCAGCCGATGCATGGCGCCGCAGCCGAAGAAGCCAGTCGTGTTCTGTTCGTCATGGATGCCGTAGTCGCCCACGATGATCGGGATCCGGCCCCAGGCCATGGCCGCGATGCTCCAAGGTGAGCTCACTGTGAGGCAGGCGCTGCAGGATCCCAGCAGCGGCAACAGCTGTCCGGGGGCGGCGTCCACCAGGTTGTTCGCCCGGGGCGCGTCACTGGGCAGCAGCGCCGTCGTTGCGTCCCAGCTGTGGTCGCGTTGCAGCATCACGGTCCAGTCCGGCCGTTGGCGCGCCCAGCTGTTGAGTTGGCGCAGCAGTTGCTCCCGGGCACCGATATGGGTGGGGATCTGCTTTTGGATCAACGCCAGCAGCAAGGGCTGCTCGGCGGGGGCGCAGGGTGCGGCCGTGGGGAACCAGAAGCCCGTGCTGATCACGGCCGGCAGCTTCAGGCTGGCGGGCCAGTTGAAGGTGAGCGATTGCAGCTGACGGCGCTGGTGTTCGCCGCTCACCAGCAGCAGGTCACTGCCCAGGCGCAGGCTGAGATCGCGGATCAAGGCATCCCCCACCAAGGGCACGAGGGGCCCGCTGAACAACGTTGCTGCCGTCTGTTCACGTGCGCTGCAAAGGCCTTGATAGGTCTGGATGAAGCGCTGAACCTGATGTGGGTCCTGCAGGAACAGGCCAATGGCGGAGACCTGGTCCAAGAGGGGGTGTGCCGCCAGTTGCTGCACGTCGATGCTCAGGTGCGGTGCCGGCGTGGCCAGGGGTTGGTGTCCCTGAAGCGGTGGTCCTGCCGTGATGCAGTGCTGCCCCTGCTGGTGCAGCACCTCGGCCATCAGCACGCAGGCGGACCGCTCCAGCCCTCCGTCGCTGACCAGCAGCAGGGTCATCGTTCCCGCAGCAGCTTGGAGAGCCAGCCGAATCCCACCACGCTGTCGCGCAGGCTGCGCAGCATGCGACGGGTGCGGTGACGCTTGCGTTGGCTGGAGCGGGCGCCACCGCTGCTCAGCATCCGCCGGCCCCCGTTGCGCAAGGCGGCTTTCTGCCAGTCACTGCTGCCCCAGCTGAGGGGGCCGTGGCTGGAGGTGCCCAGCGGTGCAGGCGGGTTGTTCAGCCGTTCCACCAGGGCGGTGATGAAGCGATCCTCGCCGTCCCGCTGCAGACCCTGCTGCTCGAGCCACTGCGGGTCATGGATGACGTCGAAAGGGTTGGCCTTGATGGCGCCGAAGCAGGCGATGGCGCCCGAGCTGGCGAAGAAGTGGTTGCCAAGGGTTTCGGTCACCCCCAGATCACCCACGATGCGGGTGCTGATGCCCATCGCCATCGACTCCATGGCCGCCGTCGATGAGACGGTGATGGCGCAACCGCACTGGCGCAGCAGCAGGGTGGCGGGTTTGAAACTCAGGCGCAGATTCGGTTGATCGCGCGTCATCTTGTCGATCACGCTGGCCATCTCCCCATGGCGCCTGTGCAGGGTGCTCTCGATGCTCGAGGTGCGTGGTTTGAAGATCACAGGGTGATTGGGCCAGGCCGCGGCCAGCGCTTTGATCTGGTCACAGAGAAAGCGGCGCTGCAGGGGATGCACCGGAATTGACGGCTGTTCGAAGAACACAATCGAAGGGGTATCCGGTTCTTCCGTGCGCTGCTTTGTGCGCCAGAGAATCGGCAGGCCCGTCACCACCGCATTGCTGCTATCGAGGCCCAGGGCCTTGCGGCCACGGCCATACAGAGCCAGATCGTCGGCACTGTTGAGGCAGAGCAGGTCGGCGCCCGAGCGATCCATCATTCCCTCGAGGCCGAAGCGGAACAGGATCCCGGGATAAGCGCTGATCAGGCGCGGGCGTTGCTCCTGATTTGCCCAGATGTTTTGCAGTTGCAGCAGGGCGTCGCGGCTGCGCTGGCCATCCAGACCCATGATCAGGGCATCGACCTCTCCTGCCATGCCCGTGCAGAGCTGGCGCAGATCGTTCCAGTTGTGTTTCTCGATACGAGTCTTGGGATCGATTCGCCGAATTTCGAGACGCTGCCGGCGGGAGAGAGCCCGGTTGTTCAACTGCAAGAGCAGCAGGGTTGTCTCAGCTCCTTCCCGCCGGCAGGTTGCCAGCATGGTCATGGCGAGTTTGCCGAAGGAATCGAAGCAGGCCACGGCGGTGACCTTGCGGCCGACAAGGCGCTTGGATTCTGGGGGCGCCATCAACGGCAAAACCTTGCTGGGCAAAATTATTCGTCCTTTTGGGCCGCGATGCAGCGGCAGAGGGCCAGATCCTCCGGCGTGTCGATTTCTGGCCCCACCTGCTCCAACATCACTGGGCGGGCTGGAGGGCAGAAGCGGCTGCCGCAGCGTCGGAAGGCTGCAACGTTCATGGCGTAGATCGCACCGGTTTCCAGAAAAGCCGGTTCCAGGTCCTGGCGGCGTTGGCGAGGCTGTGCAGGGTCGTGGTTGATGCCCTGTCCATCGGCGCGCCAGAGGAAGCCGTGCCAGGGGCTGACGGCGAAGCTGCTGTTGCAATCGTCTGCTTGCAAGGCGTGCAGCACCGCATCGATCTGCTCCCCGGTGGTAAAGGGGGAGGTGCATTGCAGGAAGACCAGCTCCGTTTCCAGTGGTCCCTGCTGCTCCAGCTGCTCGAGAGCATGCAGCAAGGCCGATTCCGAACTGGCCCTATCGCCGGCGATGGCGGCGGGGCGGCGAATCACGCCAGCCCCTTCATGTTCGGCGGCGGCCGCGATGGCGTCATCGTCGGTGCTCACCACCACCCGGCCCACGGCAATGCTGGCCTGAGCTGCCCGAATGCTGCGGCAGACCAGGGGCACGCCGCCCACCTGTTGCAGGTTTTTTCCCGGGATGCCCTTCGATCCGCCGCGGGCGGGGATCAGGGCCAGCGCGCCACGGGGGACTGCCATCGGTGAGGATTCAGTGCGACCTGTCTTACCCGATGACCAGGCCTGCTGCTCTGCGGCTCGGGGTTCCGGCCCGGGGGATGCTTGCCCACCAAACGCTGCCTGAGCTGATGGCACCGGACCGGTTGGTGCCAGGCCGCCACCGGGATGTGGATGTGCTGCTGGCCTGGGGGCGGCGCCCCAGTGCGCTGCGGGTGGAGCGCCTGGCGCGTCAGTGGGATCTACCGGTGTGGCATCTCGAGGACGGTCTGCTGCGCTCGGTGGCCAAGGGGCGGAAGCATCCCCCTCTGGCTCTGTTGGTGGATGTGTTGGGGGTGCATTTCGATGCCACGGCCCCCAGCCGGATGGAGCAGTTGATTGCGGCGCCGATCAATGCGGCTGAGGTTGACCGCGCTCGCGCTCTCCAGAGGCTGTGGCGTGAGCAACGGCTCAGCAAGGTGAACCCCCCGGTGGAGGCGGAGGCCCCTCAGGAGCCCTACGTGCTGGTGGTGGATCAATCCGCTGGGGATCGATCCATCACCCTCGGGCTGGCGGATGCCAGCTGTTTTCAGCGGATGCTTCAGGCCGCCCTGGCGGATCATCCCGACTGCACGGTGGTGCTCAAGGTGCATCCGGATGTGATCTCTGGCCGCGCCCGGGGCCATTTCAAGGCTCAGGATCTGGCCCATCCCCGCGTCCGCCTGAGTGCGGATGGTGGCCATCCGGCACGGCTGCTCGAGCAAGCCCGGGCGGTGTATGTGGTCACCTCCCAGATGGGGTTTGAAGCCTTGCTCTGGGGTCGCCCGGTCCACTGCTTCGGTATGCCGTTTTATGGCGGCTGGGGGCTGACCCACGACCAATGCGAGGCCCCAGTCCGGCGGCGCCAGGGCGCCAGCCTGGAGGCTCTGGTGCATGCCGCTCTGGTGGGGGCTTGCCGCTGCATCGACCCGCATCGGCACCAGCCCTGCAGCATCGAAACCTTGATGGCCGCGATCGGCTTGCAGCGGCGCCTGCAGGCGCAACAGCCGCCGCGGTGTGTGGCCTTCGGTTTCACCCCCTGGAAACAGCGCAATCTGCGTCGCTTCCTGGCGGGCAGTCAGCTGCGCTTTCGCGCTCCCTGGCGGCGGATTCCGCAGGGCGTTGATGCCGTGGTGGTCTGGGGGCGGCGCGCCCGACCCAAGCTGCTCGACGCGGCGGCGCGGCGGCAGTTGCCGGTGCTGCAGGTGGAGGACGGTTTCCTGCGCTCGGTTGGCCTCGGGGCTGATCTGGTGGATCCGGTGTCTTGGGTGGTGGATCACCAAGGGGTGTACTACGACGCCACCCGACCCAGTGATCTGGAAACACGCTTGGCAACGGGGCAGTGGACCCCGGCCCAACGCCAGCGGGCCGCGGCGTTGCGTCAGCGGTTGGTGGAGGAGGCGATCACCAAATACAACCTCCAGGCGGCGCCTTGGACGCGCCCTGTCGGCCAGCGACGGGTGGTGCTGGTGATCGGTCAGGTGGAAAGCGATGCTTCGATCCGCTATGGCGCCCCGGGGCTGCGCAGCAACCGCGCCTTGCTCGCCGCGGTGCGGGCGGCGGAGCCGGAGGCTTATCTCGTGTACAAGCCGCATCCCGATGTGGTGGCCGGTCTTTGCCGTGCCGGTGCCGGTGAGGACGATGCCGCTGAGCTCTGCGATGCGGTGCTGCCGCAGGGGTCGATCCAGCAGCTGTTCACCCAGATCGATGCTCTCCACGTGCTCACCTCACTGGCGGGGTTTGAGGCGTTGCTGCGCGGCCTGGAGGTCCACTGCTGGGGGCTTCCGTTCTATGCCGGCTGGGGACTCACCCAGGACCGCGAACGTTGCGACCGCCGGCAGCGGAAGCTCGCGCTGGACGAGCTGGTGCATGCCGCTTTGATCGACTATCCCCGCTATGTCAGCCGCGATAGCGGCTGGTTCATCACGCCAGAGCAGGCCATCGACGATCTGGTGGCCTGGCGGTCGGCCCCACCGCAGCGCCGCACGCTCGTGCAGGCTTTGTTCCGCCACTGGGGCCGGCTGCGGCGCCGTTGAGGCGTGCCAGGATTTTGCTCATTCATGGGCGTGACGCAGTTTGGGTAGGGGACGGGCGCCAGCTCTCGTACAGGTGCGGATCGACGGACCGGTCCTGCTGTTGATGGGTCCGATCGGTCTGTTCTTCGCCCGCTTGTGCCGCTACTTGCAAGGCTGTGGCATTCCGGTCACGAAGGTGGCGTTCCCCCTGCGGGAATTCGGCTTCCCAGGCGATGTCTGCGTGTCCTACAGCAAGGGGATGGATTCTTGGCGCCCCTTCCTGCGTCGGCTGATTGAAGAACGGGGAATTCGCCACATCTTTATGTATGGCGACTTCATCATTCCCCACCGGATTGCCATTGAAGAAGCCCGCGCCCTCGGCGTTGAAGCCTGGGTGTTTGAGCTTGGCTATCTGCGCCCGAACTACGTGACGCTGGAGCGGGATCGGGTCAATGCCCGCTCCAATCTCAACAAGCCAGCAGCCTTCTATCGGGAGCTCCCCCCGTGTGACCAGCTGCCGCAAAACATCGTTCTGGACCCGGGCTGGCGCTGGCGCAAGGCCTGGAAAGCGCCAACCTTCATTCAGCACGCCTTCACCCGCTACCCGATCATCGAAGGGGAGCACAAGCTTCAGCCTTCCCCAGGCTTCCTCTGGTGCCAGGTGCGGGGCACCTGGCGCTATTGGCTCTACCGCTGGCAGGAGCGGGAGGTCAAGCAGCGGTTGCTGGAACATTGCTCCTTCTTCCTGGCGGTGTTGCAGGTCTCCAGCGATTCGCAGATTCAGATGGGGTCGCCTTACCGCGGCATGCACGACTTCATCGAAGACGTGATCCGCTCCTTCGCCGGCCATGCCCACGCCTCCGACCAGCTGGCCTTCAAGCACCATCCCCGGGATCGCGGGTACAACAACTACGCCTCATTGATTCGGCTCCTCGCCAAGCAATACGGCGTCTCGGGCCGCGTGCATTATTTCCACGACGGTCCCCTCAGCCGCTATCTGCGCACGTGCCGTGGGGTGATCACGGTGAACAGCACCGTGGGGCTGCAGGCCTTGTTCCACGCCGTGCCCACCAAGACGATGGGGGACACTTTTTACAACCTGGAGGGATTGACCGATCAGAAGCCGCTCGATGCCTTCTGGTGTGATCCGCAGCCCAGCGATCGGGCCCTGTTCTATCGCTTCTACAACCATCTGGTGCTCAGCACGCAGGTGAACGGCAATTTCGATGGGGATTTTCCTTTCCGCACCACCTTCCCGATCGGTCTGGAGGCCCGTCAGCTTCCCCCCAGTCCCGAGCTGCCGACTCCCACAGCAGGCAGGCTTCGCAACCCCGTGCTGCTGCTGGGGCGGCTGATGGCTCGGCTGGCCTGGGCCGGACTGGGTTTCACCCTCTATGGCCTGCAGCTGCCGGCGATGCTGTTGCGCCGACCGGACTGGGCCGCAGCATTGATGACGATGGCCTCCTCCGTGGCCCTGCGGGCCCTGGGCACGCAGGTGGTGGTGGATGACAGTCAACCCTCGGAGCCTGCTGGGATGCCCCTGGTGCATATCTATAACCATCGCAGTCCTCTGGATGGTCTTGTGACCCAAGGGGTTCTGCGCATGCCGGGGTTGACCACAGCGCAACTGCACCTGCGCTGGGTGCTGCCGGGCTACGCCTCTGCCGCCCGAAACGCCGGCTCGGCGGTGCTCGACCACCGTCAGCCCCAGTCACGCTTCGCCGGAATGATGGGTGCTTCCACCCTGCTGCGGGACCACGGCCAAATCATGATTGCCCCCAACGGTTCCCTGGTGACGCCGATTGAGGAGCGGGTGTCGCCCAGTGCCTGGATGCTGGCCCAGCACTATGGCGGCCGGGTGGTGCCCTGGTACTTCAGCTACGACGGCTTGGAGGGGGCCGTCGGAGCCCACTACAAACCGCTGCAATTGCTGCTGAGTCGTTTGACAGCGCCGTTGGGCACGATTCGCTGCCGCCGTGGGCGGGCCGATGATCTCCAGTTGCCCGATGATCCCCGCGACCGTGAGGGATTCAGCGCTGCTGTTCAGCGGTACTACCGGCAGCAGACAGCACAAGGCTGATGTTGTGACCACCGAAGCCAAAGGCGTTCTTGAGCATCAGTTTTTCGGAGCTTGAGGCAGCCAGCTCGACGGGGCCCTGGCTGGTGACCGCCAGCTCCACTTCAGGGTCAAGGGGATCGGAATTGACGCTGCGGGGCAGCACGCCTTGCCGAAGGGCTTGCACGCCAAGAATCGCCTCCACAGCTCCTGCGGCTCCCAGCAGATGGCCGAGCTGGCCCTTGGGGGCGAAGACGGGGATGTGATCGGCGGCAGCCCCCAGGCTGCGGCGTAGCGCCCTCGCTTCGGCAAGGTCGCCCAGGTTTGTGCCGGTGGCATGGGCTTGAACGGCGCAGAGATCGCCAGGTTCCACCCCAGCTCGTCGCAGGGCATCCTCGATCGCTTGGCTGGCTTGAGTGCCCTGAGGTTCAGGCGCCACGATGTGATGGCCGTCGCTGCTGCTGCCACAGGCCAGTTGCCAACCCAGTGCTGCACCGCTGGGGGTGTCCTCCTCTCGCATCATTGCGACCACGCCCGCCCCCTCGGAGAGCACAAATCCGTCCCGGTTTTTGCTGTAGGGCCGGGAGGCCTGGTCAGGAGCATCATTTCGGGAGGACAGGGCCCGCATGGCGGAGAAGCCCACGAGTCCCAGTCGGTTCACTGGAGCTTCGGTGCCGCCGGCAAGCACGAGATCGGCCCGCCCGTCATTGAGCAGCATCTGGGCCAGCATCATCGCTTCGGCTCCTGATGCACAGGCCGATACAGGGGTGTGCGCGCCGCCATGCAAGCCCAGGTCGATGGCGACCTGCCCCGCTGCTGCATCGGGGATCAGCATCGGAACAGTGAGAGGGTTGACTCGTGTTGGTCCCCCGGCAGTCAGCTGGTTGTGCTGTTCATGCATCGTGTGGAGTCCGCCGATGCCAGTACCCAGCACGATTGCCACGCGGGCTGGATCAATTCCGCTGGTGAACGCGGAAGCCATGGCCCAGGCCTCCCTAGCGGCCAGCAGCCCGAGCTGGGCGCAGCGGTCGGAGCGCCGCTGCAGCAACGGTTCCAGGGATGCGGTCGCTGCCTCGGGCACGCAGCCCGAAATGCGCACCGGAAGGTCTTCGCTCCAGGCTGCCCTCAGGGCTCGGATGCCGGAGCGGCCCGCCAACACGCCATCCCAGGTGGACGCGGCGTCACAGCCGAGTGGGGAGACGGAGCCCCACCCTACGATCGAAACCCGCTTGGAAAGTTGCTGCCGCACTACCACGGTCAGGCGGTTGTGGAACTGGGGGGATCGATGTTGAGTGATTCCAGATGGCGCTGGATGTCACCCACCGTCTTGAACTGCAGCAGCTGCTCTTCTTGGATGCGGATGCCGAAGCAGGTATCGGCCTCGATCAGAATTTCGTAAAACCCGAGGGAGTCGATCCCGATGTCTTCCATCAGGCGGGCGTCTGCGGTGATGACCGCAGGGTCGGCGCCGGAAATGCGATGCAGGATTTCGACAAGGTGTCCCTCCAGCTGATGCTTATCGAGAGTTCCCTCGCTCAACGCCGCCTACCGAGTTATTCCAGTAAAGTACCAGTGTTGACGTGTTTATCCCTCGCCTCGGTACCAGCTGAACCGCTGGTAGACGGGTTGGTGGTCAACCTCGATGAAGAAGCCGAGCCGTTCCTTCGGCAGGTCTGTGAGGACGGCGGCCATCAGGATCTCAGTGATCTGGTTGAAATCCTTCGCCAGAGAGAGGTCGCAGACCTTGGCTTCCATCAGGTTGAAGTATTGGCGCAACAGCACCGGCAGACGGAAGTCCTCGCTGTGCTCCTGGCGGATAGCCATTTCCAGGGCTTGAACGTTGCCGCTTGGGTGGGTGCTGTCGCTGGGCTGGATGTTGTTGATCGGGTGACGCGGTGGCGGCAGCGTTGGGCTCGTTCTGCGGTAGGGAGGCCGCAGTAAGGCACTGAGGAAGGTTGTATTGACTGCTTCGCTGTGTGCGAAATGGTTGTAGGAGACCAGCCCGTGCAGGACGTTGTAACCCGAGTGGGCTGCGATCAGAAGCCCTCCGCGGAACAACGCCATCAGAGAGTGCGGTTGGCGCTGAAAGCGTGGGGCCAGGGCGACTCGACCAATTTCCACATGGTGGTTTTGCCCCGCCAGCATCGCTTTAATTCCTGGATAGACATGCTCCAGATAGGACTGTTGGCTGCTGGGGAGTTGCTCGGCTGAACTGAACTGAGGAATGAATTGCAACCGTGCAGACCCCGCTAGGGCACCGGTGTTCGATTCCAACAGAATCAGATGGTCGTAAGAGGTGTCGCGGCCGTCAAGGTCGCGTGTGTTGCCGGAGCCAGAGAGCTGCTGGCGGTAGGTGGATTCCCTCAGAGTGCCTACAGCATCAGCGACGGTCTCAAATGTTGATCCAGGGATCAGATGCAGCTCTAAACCGTCGAGCTGGAACAGCAGAGTTGTTGCGCGATTGGCTTCGCTCCAACCGGTAGGGAGCAAGACGTCATGCTGCGGTGCTGGTCCGATCTGCGTCATGGGCCATATGCCTGAAATGCATTATGCGGGAAGATTGGCGTCCCTTTGACCGCTGTCTCAGCTCCACCCATGGTTGTGCCCTCAAGGACCGGTCTTTCCGCAGCTGTTGCTGCAGCGGTGATGCTCTCGGCTCCTGTGATGTTGGGCGGTGGTGTGAAGGCTGAAGAGCGGATCAACTGGCTGAAGACCCCGGCGGCGGCCGCGCGTAGGTCTCTGCAATCGCCCCCACCGTTGCCATCCCCGCCCAGCCTGCCGCCCCAGACCTACCGATATCGCTTAGCTCCCGGGGATCGGTTGGTCACTTCGGTGTTCAAGATCGACGGTTATGAGGCGCAAGTGCAGGTGTTGAGTGACGGCACCATTAATCTCCCGCGACTTGGCACAGTTGATGTGTGGGGGTTGACCTTGGAGGAAGCCCGGCAGCGCATCACCGATGGCTACAGCCAATTTCTGAGGCGCCCCCTGGTTTATCTCGACCTTGTTGAACAGCGTCCAGTTCGGATCACGGTTACAGGTCAGGTTTTGCGTCCCGGCGTCTTCACACTTCCTGTCAACGGTTCAGGTTCCGCGGGGGGCTCTGGAACTCTCACTGGAGTCGGCTCCGATGGTGGCGGTTGGCCGACCATGATCGACGTGATTCAGAAAGCTGGTGGGATTTCTGCTTCAGGTGATTTGGCCCGTCTGGAACTACTGAGGCCGTCTCCTTCGCCAGGAGGACCAACCCAGAGCTTCGTTTTCGACTACCTCAATGTGCTGAAAAACGGAGGATTTGCTCCCAATCCATTGATCTACGACGGCGACAGCATCCGGGTACACAAAGCAACGACACCGATCAACGTTGACTTACTAACGACGGCTGCTTCTAACTTCGCTCCCTCTGCGATCAATGTTCAGGTTGTTGGTGAGGTCCTTTCGCCTGGGGTGGTCCAGGTTGGATCCAATGCCCCTTTGTCACGCGCCATTCTTGCTTCCGGAGGCGTCACCCGTCGGGGAAGCTCAAAGCGGGTGGACTTGATCCGAATGGATGGTCAGGGTCGTACAACCGTGAAACAGTTGCGCTACGACCCCAACGCTGTACTGAGCAGTGTGAATAACCCGCCGCTACGCAACGGTGATGTTGTGGTGGTGGATCGCAACAACTTCACGAAGGTCACCGACACCATGGCTGATGCCATGTTGCCGCTCGAACCGATTGTTGATGCGGCTTCTGTCTTCCGGCTTCTGGGGATGCCGACAGGAGTCGGTTCATCTTCCCGTAATCGTTAGTTAGATCCCCAGCCGCTCCCAGATCACGCCCAGGTTCTCCTGGTGCAGTGCCGTGCTGAAGCAGTCGGCCAGCTCCGCTGCGCTGAGGCGGCTGGTCACATCACCATCCGCTTCCAGGTTGGCGCGGAAGTCGCCGCCGGCCGTGTTCCAGGCGGTGTGGGCGTTGCGCTGGACGACCCGGTACGCCTCCTCTCGGCTCATGCCGGTGCCCACAAGGGCGAGAAGCACCCGCTGGCTGAACACCACACCGCCATACACATTCATGTTGCGTCGCATGTTGTCTGGGTAGATCCCAAGCCCCTTCACCACGCTGGTCATCTCCCGCAGCATGAAGTGCAGGGTGACGGAGCAGTCGGGCAGCATCATTCGCTCCGTGGAGCTGTGGCTGATGTCGCGCTCGTGCCAGAGGGCCACATTCTCAAGAGCAGCAATGGTGTAGCTGCGCAGCACCCGGGCCAGACCGCTGATCCGTTCGCTGCGAATCGGGTTGCGTTTGTGGGGCATGGCGGAGCTGCCCTTCTGACCCTTGGCGAAGTTCTCCTCCACTTCCAGTACATCGGTGCGTTGGAGGTTGCGAATCTCGGTGGAGAAGCGCTCCAGGGAGGCTCCCACCAGGGCGAGGGTCTGGACGTAGTCGGCATGGCGATCGCGGGAGATCACCTGGGTGCTGGCGGTGTCGGGAGTCAGCCCGAGGATCTCGCAGGTGATGGCTTCCACCTGGGGATCGGTGTTGGCATAGGTGCCCATGGCACCGCTCACCTGGCCCACAGCCACATCCTGCTCCAGCCGTTCCAACCGGATGCGGTTGCGCTCGGTTTCCGCCAGCCAGCCGGCCACCTTGAACCCGAAGGTGATCGGTTCGCCGTGGATGGCGTGAGAGCGGCCGATCATCTCGGTGCCCTTGTGGGCTCTGGCCAGTGCGCGCAGGGCGTTGGCCAGGGCATCCAGTTCTGTGCGCAACAGGGCCACGGAACGTTTCAGCTGCAGGGCCACGCCCGTGTCCAGCACGTCGCTGCTGGTCATGCCCACATGGATGTGACGCCCGGCATCACCGACGTGCTCGTTCACGTTGGTGAGGAAGGCGATCACGTCGTGGCGAACCTCAGCTTCAATTTCGAGGATGCGCTCCACCTCGAAGCTGGCCTTGGCCTTGATGGTATCGAGGGCGTCCTGGGGCACCCGGCCGAGGCGACAGTTGGCTTCTGTGGCGGCGATTTCCACATCAAGCCAGCTCTGGAATTTCGCCTGCTCACTCCAGACGGCTCCCATCTCAGGAAGGGTGTAACGCTCAATCACCGGCGCGCTCGGTTGAACAACCCAACAAATCTATGCTGCGACGTACAAGCCAAAAAAAAGCTCCTCAGAAGAGGAGCTTGGTTGCAATAGGTAAGTGGATCAGGCGAGCTTGATTGTGATACCCGGGATATCAACACCATTCTTAATTTGTTTATATGTAAAGGTGTCATTGCCTACTGTAAGTTTATCTTGCTTGTCGAAGTTCTTAATGACTACAGAGCCACTTTGTGACTTCAGGTTCTTGCCGAAGGTGACAACGTCCTTGCCGCCTGGGGTCACATTAACGATCGTCTTGCCCTTGAAGGTAGTGCGTTTGCCGAACGTGATTGAGTCGCCACCCTTGCCGAGGACGATTGTGGCATTGTTGACAATTGACTTATTGCCAAATTTGACAGAATCGCCCCTTTTGCCGCCAGTAATCTTGCTATTGGCAAATGCACCAGTGTTGGACTTGATGTTGCCAGCACCCTTGCCGGAAATCTTGATATTGCTCTTGTTAAAAGCGTTGTTTTGAAAAACGAGTTTAGGGGTATTTTCCTTGGTGGATTTCAGGACAACCGAAGACTCGGCGACACCTTTGCCTACAAAAGCCGCATCTCCAGTAACTGTTGTCTCCAAGTCTGTAACGTACTTGAGAGCGACAATCTCAGTGCCAACATCTAATTCTGCGACTTCAATCTTTTCTTTGGCGACCTTTGGAAAGACAACCTCGAGGTCGCCGGTCGTTATGGTAGGCATTTTGACGAAGGAAATATTGACTTGATCGTACTAGTGGCTCTTGGGAATTGCTAACGGCGGTGGTCGGTTTGGTGGTTTGTCACCCCGGTCTTGCGATTGGCCACAATCGTTTTAAGGGTGTTTTCGCAGGTGATGACTGCTTTCTCCGGGGTTTTGAGGTGCCGGCGTGAGTTGTCAGTGGATGCTGACGACGGACTGAGGTTGCTCAATCTTGCCAATGCCTGTCGACTCGACGATCAACTGACGGAGGCGTTGTGCTGGGCGCAGTGGTCGGTGCGCCCGAATAGTTGGCCCGACGGGGTGGTGGATGCCCGAGCGGCACAAGGTTTGGCCAATGTGCTCTTGGATTTGGGTCGTTTCGAGGCAGCGGAGACCTGGTTCAGCAGAGCCGATCCTGCCTTCTGCCTGGCTGAGGTGCAGTGGAATCGCAGTCGCATCGCCCTCGCGCGGGGGGACCTGCTACGCGCTTGGCAGTTAGCGGAAGGACGTTGGCTGTCGATGCCAGATCATCGAGGTTGTCCAGCGCCACCCTTCTGGCAGGGCTGGCAGGAATGCGAGGCGGTGATCGTCTGGGATGAGCAGGGGTTCGGTGACACGTTGCAGGCCCTGCGCTGGCTGCCGCTGTTGTGCCAACAGCATTCGGGACGGGTAGAGCTACTGGTGCGCCAGCCCTTGCTGCGTCTGATTCAGCAGGGAATGGCATGGCTCGGCGCAGGATTGCAAGTCGTTCCCTGGTCGCCGCAGGAGGCCCCCCATCCTCTTCTTGGTTGCCATGGATCGATATTGAGCCTGCCGCTTCTGATGCAGTGCAGGTGTTGGGCAGACGGTGCCGTACTGAGGCTGCCGCCGCCTGCCAGGCGTGAAAACGCTGCGCTGCGAATTGGCTTGGTCTGGGAAGCGGGCCGTTATCTCGACGAGCCCGGTCAGGCTCTGGAGTACCGCCGTAAGTCGTTGCCCCCCCTTGTTCAGCAGGAGCTATGTCGGCAGCTGCGGGCTCGGAGCCTTGAGGTTGTCTTGCTGGAGCCAGGCTCGCACCTCCCTGCTTCCGCCGACTTCCTTGAGCAGGCGCAGTGGATTCAGCGCTGTGATCTTTTGCTCAGTGTGGATACGGCTGCGGCTCATCTGGGCGGTTCCATGGGGCACCCCACCTGGTTGCTTCTCCCTTGGGCATGTGCCTGTCGCTGGGGCCGCTCGTCCGTTTCGACACCCCTCTATGCCTCGATGCGCTTGTTTCGGCAGCCGCGCCATGGTGATTGGCAGGGGCTGCTGGCGAAGTTGTTAGACGCTTTGGATCAGTGGTTGCTGGAGCGTTCCGCTGCTGTGAGCTCCTCAAACAGGGCCTGATATCTCGGAAGAGTGTGGCGGAGGTTGAAGTGTTGCTCCACCGTGCGGCGCGCGGCTTGCCCCAGGGCACGGCGTTTGTTGGGCTCCTTGAGCATGCGGATTATGGCCTCGGCCAGTTGGTGATGGTCGTTGAACGGAACCAGCACACCGTTGGCCCCATCGCGGATCGATGCTGAGATCGGGCTGCCCGGATTGCTGATCAGGGGCGCTGCACAGGCCATCGCTTCCAACACACTCCAGGACAGGGTGTAGGGGTAACTCAGGGCGAGATGGCAGGCACTGCACTGCAGCACGGTAAGCATCTCCTCATGCTCTAGCCACCCCACAACGTGGATGCGGCTGCGATTGACTTCCGCCGGTAAGGCCAAGAACGCATCGTTCAGGTGGCTGTCGCTCCTCGGTTCCTCCAGGCCGTAGCCGCCGTCGTCCCCTCCTACGAGCAGCAGGTTCGCGTCGGGAACGGCTGCGCTCACGGCTGGCCAGGCCCACAGCACCTGGCGTAGCCCCCGCAGGGGTTCCAGCTCTCGGGACACCAGGGTGACGAGGGGGTCTCCAGCTCGAATGGGTCGCCCATTCAGTAGGAGTTGGGCGGCTGGATTGGGGCTGATGGCCTCAAGGTCGACCCCTTCTGGCAGCACCCTGAGTTGCTGTTGCAGGTCTGGCGGGAAGCTGTCCCGCTGGCTCGGGCTCGCCACCATGGACACGCTCGCTGTCTCAATCCCTTGGCGTGCCAAGTTGTTTTGTTCAATGAACAGCTCGGGATCGGGCCAATCGCCTCCGATTGACTGGTCAAAGCCATAGCCCAAGGCAAGGGGGGAGCCCCAGAGTTCGGGGAAGGTAATCAGTGGCCGGTCCGGCCAGATGGTGTTCAGGCCAAGGGCTTCTCCCCAGGCTGTGTGCACGAGCACCAAATCAGGTGCCTGATCCCTGGCCAAGAGATGGCGGCAGATTTCAGCCACTGCCGCACCCCGTTGTTCCGCCGAGGGGGCGTCGTCATTCTTGAGGTGATATCGCAGATAACGCAGCCCTTCCCAGGCTTTCCCCTCTGGAACATCGCCGCAGGATCCAAGGGCTGTGATCTGGTGCCCCGCAGCGAGCCAAGCGGGGGCTAAATCTCTGAACTGACCGGGAAAATTCTGGTGGATCAGAAGCAGATGCATCCCTTTGCCTTTGGTGCAATCCGCCAACACTCGTAACTTAGGGCCCACGTTGATGTGGTCCATGGGTATGCGCCGCTGGATGTTGCAACGCCTGGCTGGACTGGGCTCAGGATCGAACCGCTTTGAGCTGCTCCACAACCAGGGTGAGGAGTTGGTGTTGCCCCAGTGGGCCGAGCTGGACCTTCAGCTCTCGGAACGCCCCTGGTCTGTATCGCGGATGTCGGTGCTGCTGCAGGAAGCTGCATTGCAGCCCTCGGTGGTGACGCTGCAGGCGGCGCGTCAAGTGCGGCATCGCCTCTCAACCTTCTGGCTGGAGGCCCCCACCGATCATCTGGAAGACCTGTACCAAGGGCCGCTGGGGTCGTTGCAGCAGGAGCTGATGCAGGGGCCTCTGATGAGGCAGGTCTTGGCGCGGGATGAGCGGCAGTGGCTGGACCAGCTCACGGCCGCACTCTCGCAACCGGATCAGAAACCAAGGCAAGCGAATCTGCTCGTGGCCTGGATGCCCTACGCCAGCGCGATCGGGCTGACAGTGGTGGATCCCAGCCATGCCCTGCCGCAGTGGTTGCTGTCGGATTACGTACGTTTCTGTGAACCCGGGCTGGAGGAGGAGCTGAACCGCCCTATGGCGCTGCTGGAACCGGCTGATCCGCCGCAGGTTGAGGAGATAACGCCCTTGAGCAACCGTCGGGGAGAGGAGGCGATGGCCTGGTTTAAAGACGAAGCAGCCCTGTCCCGTGTGGTGGCGCTGATCAATCAGTACGGGCTGAATCCTGCCGATCAGGATGTGCTTGAGGAACTCAGCGGGCTGCGCAGTGTGGTCGCTCAGCTCTGGTTGGATGTGGAACCCGAGCAACTCAAAACTCTGTTCGACACACCGGTGGGGCTGGTCACCCAGAGCTTGATCAGCAGCGGCTTCGGCCAGGAGCTGGTGGATGACGACGACGAACGGGCCCGCCGGGAGTTGCCCGGGTTGATGCCGGACCTTTCTGATCCCCAGGCCCAGGCGGTGCTGCTGGCGTTGATGCTCTTCTACCCAAGCGGTGCGGTGACGGTGGAGGACCCCTCCGTGCTGCCGGAGTGGCTGGGGGTTGTGGTTGAGAGCCTGCAGTCAGCGGCTGGGTAGGGGTCCGGGAACCTCGCCGGCCAGCAGCTGCATCACCCGGCTGTCGAGCCAGGCCTCGAACAACTCTTCGCGCAGCTCCTCGCGGGTGGCGCCATCCAGCCTGGCGCGCTGCCAGTCGTCCAGGCGAAGAATCAGCCACACGTCTTCGAGGAAGAACGGCGCGAGCAGTTCCCCCGGGCGACTGGTCCGCAGCTTGTGCACCACCGTGTCGTGGGCCTGGTTCAGCGCCACCGGCCCCACGCATCCGCCCCGTTCGCGCTCGGATCCGAGGGAGTAGTGCTGGGCGAGGCCGGCAAAATCCGCTTCGCCATCCAGCAGACGCTGGTGCAGCTCAAAGGCGAGATCGCCGTCCTCAACGCGGATGAGGGAATAACTGATCTGATCGCGCTCCAGTTTCTGGTCGAGAAAGCGCACCTCCACTTCGGAGTCGAACATCTGCTGTTGAAAGCGTTCGAGCCGTTCGCTGCGGGTGGCGAAGTAGAGCAGGTCCTCGGCGGTCCACCCCTTGCTCTGAAGGTAGGACTCCTGTTCCGCTGCGGTGCTGATCTCCAGCTCCTGCAGGTAGTCCTCCACCTCTTGCTCCTCAACCGCCACGGGAAGCGGCACCGCCCGGCAGATTTCGTCGTACACCGCCGCTTGGGCAATGGCCAGGCACAGCCCCTGCTGCCGGGCGATGCGGTTCAAGGTGATGGCATCACAGAAGGGAACGCCGGGATGCAGTTCGATTTCAGCCATGGAATTCCCTCCACACCAGCCGGTACACCAGCCATCCCAGGGGCGGCACCAAGACCAAAGGCAGCAGCGCCGCCGCAGTGATCATCGGTTCCCCGAACAGCCAGGGCAGGCACCAGCTCAGGCTGTAGACCCCAAGAATCAGACCAATGCGCTGCCGGCGGCCCTGCAGCCAGCTCCAACAGCGCCGGCTGTGCAGCCGGAGACGGTCCCGGCGCCGCTGGCGCTGCTGCGGCAGGTACCGCCAGAAGGGATGGGGATCGGCAGCTGCCATCAACGCAGACGCTCCAGGCTGCGGCGCTTGTCGTCAAACAGACCGGTGATGGCAGAGATGAAGCGGCGATCTCGCAGGTGCAGGCTGGCAGTGAGGCTCATGCCCGCCTGTAGGGGGAGCGACCGCCGTCCCACCTGCAGGGTTTGGCTGCTGAGTTTCAGGACGGCGGGAAAGTGCAGGCCCTGGGCGTCCAGCCCCAGCTCACGACGTTGTTGTTCTGGCGTGAGTGCATCGGATCCGATCCGCTGCACCGTGGCGGGCAGATCGCTGAAATCCCCGGCCGGAAATGCAATGAGCGAGATATCAGCGCGTTGGCCGATCTGGACGAAGCCGATGGCGCTGTTGGGGAGATACACCTTGGCCTGAAGGGGATCTGTGGGGACGATCCGCAGCAGGGGACGGTTGCTGTCTCCCCGTTGCACCACGCTGCCGGGACGGACCTGAAGGTCGAAGACCACACCATCGGTGCTGGCTGTGAGGCTGCTGCTCTCGAGCAGCAGTTCGGCTTCGCTGATTTGGCGGCGGAGCACCTGCATTTGTTGCCTCAGCCGTTCGTTCTCCTTGCGCAGGCTGACGTTTCGGCTGGCGATGCCCGCCGCTTGATTGGCGGACAGGCGCTGTTCGTCGCGGCGCTCGGCCTCCAGGTCGGACTGCAGTTGGGCCAGCCTCTCGCGGGCCGAGAGCACCTGCAGTTCACTGCTGGCGCCAGCTTGCAGCAGCTGCTGGTACCGCTCCGCCACCGTTTCGGCGGTGGCGATGGAGCGTTCCAGTCCCTGGATCCGCACCTGGCTGCGGGCCAGGGAGGCGGCTTCGCTGCTCTGGCGTCCTCGTTGTTCCTGCTCCTGATTGCGGTAGAGCTCGCGTTCTTCAGGGGTTAAAGCGTTTTGGAGCCCCTCCCCCAGCAGCACTTGGTTCACCTTGAACTGGCGTTCCAGGCTGGCGAGGCTGATCCGCCCTGCATCCCGTTGGGCGGTGGCCTTCTGGGTGTCGAAATGGAGCAGCACGGTGCCGGCTTGCACCTGCTGCCCCTCCTTCACCGTCACCTGGTCCACCACCCCGGCTACCGGCGCAGTAACGGCCTGGGCGGGCCGCAGCGGCTGCAACTTGCCCTGCACCATCACGGTCTCCGGCAAGGGCGCCCAAAAGGCCCAGAGTGTTGTCAACCCGGTGGCCCCCACAAGCGTCCACACCAGCACCGAGGAAGCGTGGCGGGTCTTGTTCAGCAGCACCGGCTGATTGAAACTCCATGGTTCCATCAGCTCAGACCCTCCTGGGCCTGGCTTTGGTAGAGGGCGTAGTACCAGCCCTGTCGATCCAGCAGGCTGGCGTGGTCGCCGATCTCCATCACGGCGCCCTGATCCATTACCACAATCATGTCGGCAGGACGGACGGTCGAGAGGCGGTGGGTGATGAAGAACACCGTGCGGCCGCGGAAGGCCTCGAACAGATTGCGGCAGACCTGCCGTTCGGTGCGGGCGTCAAGGGCGCTGGTGGCTTCATCGAGGATCAGCATGCTGGGGTTCTGCAGCACCGCCCGAGCCAGGGCCATGCGTTGTCGCTGCCCACCGGACAGACCAGCCCCCCGTTCGCCGACCGAGCTGTTGTAGCCCTCCGTCAACTCCATGATGAAGTCGTGAGCGCAGGCGATTCGGGCGGCCCTCATGAGCTCCTCGCTGGTGGCATCCGGTTTCACCATCAGCAGGTTTTCCTTGATCGTCCCGTCGAACAGAAGGGAATCCTGCGGAACCACGCCGATCTGCCGCCGCAAGGAGTACAGCTCCACCTTGCTCACATCGAGCCCATCGATCTGGATCTGGCCCGATTCCGGGCTGTAAAAGCGTGGCAGCAGCTTCAGCAGGGTGGATTTGCCTGAGCCGGAACCGCCCACCATGCCCACGAAGGTGCCCTGGGGCACATCGAGGCTCACGTTATGGAGGATGGCGGGCCCATCGTCCGTGTAGCGGAAGTCGACGTTGCGAATGGTCACGGCTCCCTGCAGGGGTGGCATGGGGATGTTGCGAGCACCGCTCTCGCTCTGTTCGGTGGGCCGGTCCACCACATCAGCTGCCAATTTGAGGTTGCGGGACTGGATCTTGAACTGCTGCCAGGTCTGCACCAGCTGCACCAGCGGTCCGGTGACGCGGTCGCCGATGATCCGAAAGGCGAACAGGGCTCCGATCGAGAGTTCGTTGCGGGAGACCAGCCAGATCCCCACCACCATCGTGGCGATGCCGGAGAGGTCACCGATGCATTTGGCGAGGGCTCCCACGGTTTCACCGCTCACCTTGAGTTTGAAGTCTTCGCCGATGAAGCGGCTGTAGCGGTCCTGGAAGGCCCAGCGGGTTTTCAGCTCCGCGTTCTGGGATTTGATCGTCTGGATTCCGGTGATCGCCTCGGTGAGGTAGCTGTTGGTGTTGACGCCCTCGTGCACCACCCGATCGATCTGATGTTCCACGACAGGGTTGGCGATCAAGGCCAGCACGATGAAGAGCGGCAGGCTGCTGAGGGTGATCAGGGTGAGCAGCGGGTTGAGGCTGAGCAGCACTGCCAGATACAGCAGGCTGAAGCTGAAATCCACCAGGGTGGTGAGTGCCTTGCTGATCAGGAAGTCCCTGAGCCGATCCAGTTGGGTGAAGTAGTACGTGATCTGGCCCACGGGCCTTGCGTCAAAGAAACCTTGTGGCAGACGCACCAGGCGGTCGAGGATGGTTTCGCGGGTGTCCATGTCCACCCGGTTGGCGATGCCGGTAAAGATCAGGCTACGCACGGCCGTGATCAGGGCCTGGACGACGCCTGCCAGCACAAGAATCACTCCGATGCTGATCACGGCATCGAGAGAGTCGCTGCCGGAGGTTTGGGCGTTGATCAGACGCATCACCCCCAGGGGGGTGACCAAGGCAAGAACATTGACCGCGGCAGAGCTGGCCAGCACTTCGATCAACTCGCGCTGATGGGGGCGCAGGTAGGGGGCATACCAGCCCCAGCTGAAGCGCTGTTGCTTGCCCCCCGGCCGCCGGCGCAGCAGCAGCAGCCTCAGGGTTGCGTCACCCTCGGCGATGGCGGACGCCGGCACCCGCAGCGGCCCCAGTTCCGGGTCCAGCAGCCGCAGCTGGCCGTCGGGATCCACGCCATCCACGAGGGCCAGGCAACCCTCGTGTTCAATCACCGCTGGGGTCGGAACCCGTTCCAGCTGCGCGATTGGGATGTCGGAGAGGGTGACCGATAAATCAAGGCTGCTGAGTAGCTGCCCCATATTCACCAGATTGAGGCGTTGCTGCTGCTGCAGGAAGGAGCTGATCTGATCGCGCAGATCGTCGTGGTCCAGGGGCACCTGCAGATAGCTGGCGACGGCGTCGCACAGCGCCAGCGGGATGGCCTCGGGGCCACTGGCCCGGTTGAGCCGAAGCACTGCAGTGTTCTCTGGCTTCGGCCCCTCCTTCGGGGCTGGCGTCAGTTGCTCCAGTTCCAGCTTCAGCCGCTGTTCTGCAGGGTCGGGCAGCCAGAGCAAGCGCTGTTGCAGGGGTGGCGTTGGCGGTTGCTCCGGCCAGCAGCGCCCATCCGGCCAGTGCCATTGGCCGCCGGGCCTCGGATCCGGTGCGCTGTCGATCGACCAACGGCAGCTGTCGATCAGGCTCGACCAGTGATCCAGCTGGCGACTGCGGGAGGGATTGGCGTGGGCCAGATGCAAGAGCAGATGCACCAGTTCGGTCCGGGGCGTCTGGGCAGCGCACCAGTTGCGCAGGGCTGCACTGCAGCTCCAGAGCTGGTGAAACCGATCGGCGGAGAGCTCGAACAGGTCGGTGGGTTCGGCGGCGCGGAGGTGTTCGATCGCCCGTCCGTGCGCCACCCCCAGCCACCCCACCAGGGTGCCGGCACCATGGCGCTCCACCGTGCGCCATTCCTGCCGGGGCGGCAGCTGCATCAAGCTGCGCAGACTGCCCCGTTGCACCCACCAGATGCAGTTGGGCTCTGCCCCGGCATCGAGCAGCACCTCACCGGTGCCGAGGTGTCGCTGCTTCGCTCCCTGAATCAGCAGGAGCTCCAGATCAGCATCAAGAACCGGCTGCTCGAGCATGGTGGACTGCAGTGGCCATAACTTATCCGGTCTGTTTGGGACTCTCCAGCCGTAGGCCTGAATGGATCGGCGCGAGTTGCTGGGCCAGATCGGTCTCCAGGCTGGGGAAGCTGAGCAGCGGTTCCGGGCTGGGGCGATGCTGCCGCCAGTGCTGCAGGGCTTGGATCAGGGCGTCTGGATTCTGTGCCGGAACGGCTGTGCCACAGGGGGCCAGTTGCAGGAGCTGGGCGGCATTGCTGCTGCTGCTGGCGATCAACCAGAGCCCGGCGCTCACCAACTCCCGGGCAAGGCGGAGGTCATCGGCATGGACCTGATCGGCGATCACCAGCAGGTCCTGGTGGGCCAGCAGCGCCTCGAGCTCCTGATCAGTGGCCGGCGCGCACCAGTCCACAACACTGCCCCCCCCAGTGCTGGGGTTGCGGGCGGGGTGTTTTTGGGGAGCCAAGCAGCACGGTGAGCCGCACGGCCGGCGCCTCGTTGCGCTGCAGTGCCTCCTGCAGCGTCAGCAGGCCACTGCTCCAGTGCCCATCGGCCAGGCAGAGCACGTGCGGTTGATCGCGCGGTTGCTGCTGGTGGCGCGATCGCGGCTGCCAAGGCAGAACGAGGGGCGGGTGGACTCTGGCTCCGGCCGCCTCGGCGTACTGGAGCAGTTCGGGGGAGGCGCTCAGGCAGGCCGTCACCGTTTGCAGTAGTGAGTTGGCGGCCAGTGCGGCGTTGCCGTTCAGATGCAGGAGGGTGGGGATCTGAAGGCTGCGGGCCACTGTCGCCACGGTGCTGGCGAGGGGTCCTGCCCCTAGCAGGTGGATCAGGGCCGGCGGGTGGGTCATCAGCCAATCCTTTACCGGTTCGTTGAGGTCGGGGGCCGGTGCGATCCAGCAGTGGCGCGTTGGTCCGATGGCCGTTATCGATTGCTGGTCTGGTGGGCCCAGGACCATCCAATCGACCGCCTGGTGGGGCGGTTGCAGCAGGTTGCGCAGCAGATCCCGTCCCAGCCGATCGGGGGGATCCAGAGGCGCGCCGCTGATCTGTTCACTCACGAGCAGCACCCGTCGGGGTGCACTGGTTTGGGCCTGCAGTAGAGGGGCCCAGAGCGCGGCTGCGTGCTCCTGCCTCAGCTGTTGCCACGCCAGCTGCTGGGCTTGCTGCACCAGCTGCAGCCGTTGGCGCGGATGGCGCAGCAGTTTGTTGATCTGTTCCACCCAGTCCTGCGGCTGGCTGGCAAAGCGGGTGTGCACGCCGTGTTCGAGCAGGTCGGTGCAGCTGCGGATTGGGCTGAGCACCGTCGCTAGGCCCATCAGGCTGCATTCCATCCAGCGGTTGGGGCTCTTGGCATCGGTAAAGGGCCCGGGTTCCAGCACCATCAGGCCGATGTCGGCCTCCGCCAGGCGTTGGAGGTAGGTGCTGAAGTCGCTGTGGCCGCGGCAACGAATGCGTTGACGGAACGGTTCTAGCGGGGCCGCCAAGGGCACGCTGCCCAACAGATCGAGTTGCAGCCGGGGGTGCTGTTGCATCAGCTCCACCAGGGCGGGCACCAACTGCTGGTGCCAGGCCAAAAGGTGGGGGGTGCTGGCGCTGGCTACCACCAGGCGCAGCCGGCCGCTGCGCTGGCGGAGCTGCCGAATCTGGGGCTGGCGCCAGGCGGCCTGCAGGGGCGCTGGAATCAGGTTGGGCCAGAGCTGCACCGGAACAGACGGGATGTCCCTGGCGCGGCGGTAACGCTGCCAGCGTTCGGCAATTTCCGCGGTGCTGAACAACAGCAGATCTGCTGCCGCCAGGGTGGCCTCGAGCTGCGGTTGGGTGGCCTGGAAGCGGCGGTGCTGCTCGGGCGTGATGCTGCCCGCGTAATTGGCCAGCGGTGGTGGTGCGTGCTCGGGGTCGAACAACAGATCATCCAGATCCACCACCACGGGAATCCCCTGACGCCGGGCTTCGGCGATGAGCTCGATCACGGAGGCTTCCGCTTTGAGCCGCTGGATCAGCAGCCCCTCCACGCCCTGCAGCCTTGCGGCCAGGCTGGTGCTGTCGTCAAGCTGCTGGAGCTCCTGGCGTTCCAGTAGCTGGGCCTCGCCGCCGAGCGCTTGCAGCTGCTCCTGTTTTTGTTGCACCCGGTAGAGCCAGCACTGCGGTAAGCCGCGGTCGCCGCAGAGCAGCCAGCGGCGGCGCGGCCCCGGCCATGGGTTGGGGCGTGGTGGCAGCCCCTGCAGCCAGGTCTGCGTGATCTGGCGGTTCAGCTGCTTGGCTTTGGTCTGGAAGAACGGGGCGGGATGGAGCACCGCTCGGGCCGTGAGCGCATCCAGACCCCCATCGCGCAGATCGCGAGCCTTCTGCGTGCCATTCCAGTAGGGCTCGAGCGACAGCCCATTGGCCCAGGGACCCAGCGCCAGCAGCCAGGCCCGGGCCTCGTCGTGCCAGCCAGCAGTGATCAAGCCGGAGGTGATCATTCTCCACTCCTCAATCACATGGGCGGGCATGGCGCTGGTCTGCAACGCTTCTTGCACCGTGGCTGCGGCCTGGTGGTTGGTGGTTGCGACGCGCACCCTTGCGCACCAGTACAGCCCCGCGCACTGGATGTGATCCCTGCAAGGGGTCAGCAGCTCTAGGGCAGCGTTGGGGTTCCCGAGGGCGAGCTTGACGCGGGCCAATGCAGCCCTGGCGTCGACCGCCTCAGGTTGCCTTTGAAGATTTTCAACAAGGGTGGATTCTGCATCCAACCAACGATGCTCTTGGATGAGCTCTTCAGCTGTAGAGACATCCAGCACCACAGATCAGACTTTTCAATAACGAGTAACGATTCACAGATTATCCTCTTTCAATAGCAGATGCCTGTTCTGTGCTGACTTTGGTTGGATATGTGTCCATGCAGCGAACTTGGAGTTCGTTGGGTGTGGATCATTATTTGTCATCTGTTTCGTGGAATGTTGAGGAGTTGACTCGGGCCATATTGAGTGTTGGTTACGCTCTCCTCGCTCAGGAAAAATATGAAGATGCTTATCTGCTGATTGCTAGTGCGCGTAGGGCTGAGTTGGCAGACCCCTGGTTGGCAGATTGTGAGGCCCGTGCACTGCTTTTTCAGGGTAAGTCTTTAGAAGCAATTGCTATCTGGCAATGTTTGCTTGCAGGTGGAGATGAGCGCATGGAGAGCAATTGTCAGCGAATGCTGTCCTACGCCGGAAGTTTTCGGCGAAAACTTGAAGATGAATATATTAAGTCTGAGCTGCTGAATGCTCATGAAGATATGGGGTTCTTGCTTGATCTTTGGACGCAATATCCTGAATCTTTGCCCTTGGAACATGCTGTGTATGAGCTGATCCGCAGCCGCCTGTCTTTGGAGGATCCGGAGTGGAGTTTCATTGATTCGTCCATTCAGGATCATCTGGTTGCTCTAGAGGCACAGGTTGCATGGCTTGCGTCGCTTCAATCCTGGAGATCAGATGGCTGATCAGGGTTCGGCTGGAGCGTTGATGCTGTTGGTATTGCTCCAATAGTTGGTGTTGAAGGGCAATGGTTTGACTTCTGGCCTGCTCAAAGTCACACCATGCGGCAATGGGGTCGAGATTCGGGTCTGATATTGGCGCTGGCTCTCCCCGAAGCCGATAGGCAGCTTCCAAAATGTCGGGATGACTGCGATTCAGTGCCTGAATCAACCCCTTGATATGGGGATGGGTTGACTCAGTGTTTTTTAGATCACAACGCAGAGACAGCCGCCTTTTTTGATGCCAGTGCTTGAGCTGCTCATACCCTGCACGCAGGTCGTCTTGATTCAGCTGAACTGTCTTTGTACGGGTCGTGCAGGCCAAGAGGACGTCTTCTGGCAGGGGTACCACGAGAATCCCATCGCTGGGGCAGTGCTCAGGTGTTTGTGTCCAACGCCTCAATCCTTCTTGGCGAAGTTGTTCTAGAACACAGGTCAGGAGTGGAAAGGGGCACCACCAGAACGCCATTTCTGCTGCTTCAGTGTTGGAATCATGGCTGTTGCCTCCAGCTTTGATGACCCGCTGGTTGTGCCGAGTGCTCCCCGAGGAGTTGGCCGCTCTGCCTGAGCAAACCGAAGATGCGCTGACCCTTGGGATTCAGGGCTGGCTTTTGCCGGTTCAGCAGAACACTGTTTCTGATCTGCTAAGGCTTTTGAGCGACTGGCCGGCTTCGATGCAGCTCTGCTTGGAGTTGTTCGAGTTGGAGTGTCCGCTCGATCTTCTCGATCAGGCACTCTTCCATCCTTCGCGGGCGACATTTCAGGGGCGCCCAATGCTGCTGGTGCGGCCGGATGGTGCGTTTCCGGTTGCGGTCTTGGACCATCTGGGGCTACACCAAGTGGCGGTTTTCGGCCCCTGTGCCAAGAAAGAGTTTTGTGGCTTGGCGGGTTGGATTCCGCCTGCGGATGGCAATGGCCTTTTGAACTATGCATGGTTCCTCAAGCGCGCCCATTTCCGCGGAGCACATCCTGATCTGTTGTTGCCTGCGGTGCGAGCACTCGACCTGGATCAGATGGATGCTTTTGTTGCGGCAGATGCCGAGATGTATCAAGCGTGGTTGCAGTTGGAAAGCGCTTGGAGTGCCTTGCAGGTCAATCGAGAAGAAGACGCAACGGTTCTGATTGATTCCTGGGGCGGACATCAGCGCTGGTGGGGTCCCGAACAAACGGAGTACACGACGATCCCTCAGCTTCAGAACGCTAGGGACAGATCAGACTCAGAGCGTCAATGGGGGGTGATGCACCCCAGTCATCTCGCGATTGCCATTCATGGTTTTTATCTCGATCGCTTGGTGTCCATCCTTCAGCAACTGCCCCCGGGCGGCGATCAAGACGGGTGGCCGTCATTGGATCTGTATGTGAGTACTCCATCCCATCAGCTCGCGACGGCGGCGGAATGCATTCGCCGGCTGAATTGGCCACGGGTGCGTGTGTTTGGTGTTTCCAATCGTGGTCGCGATTTTGCCCCTTTTGTGCTTCATCTGTTGCCCGCAATCCTCAAGGTCGGCCATGGATGTGTTCTGAAACTGCATACCAAAGCATCCACGCACATGAATTTTGGAGGGGCATGGGCGTCTCACATGGAGAGCTCGCTCTTGTCACCTGCCTTGTTCGAACATTTTCAGGAATCGGATGAGCTTGGTGTGGTTACACCTCAGGGCACTTTGTTGCCGATGAGTTTGAATCTTGCTGACAATGTTGCTTGGATGCAGCATCTGGCGGCTCTGAATTCAGTTCCAACGTCTTCGCTTTTGGGTTGTCATTTTCCCGCAGGCAGTATGTTTTTTGCGAAAACAGATGCACTTTTGCCTTTGCTGAATTTTGACCTGTCTTTGGATGATTTTGAACCTGAAGCAGGGCAGGTGGATGGGACGCTGGCCCACGCTCTGGAGCGATGGACTGGTGTTGCAGTTGAATCACGGGGCTATCACCAGGCACAGGCACCGGGAGATGAATCCTTGGTCCCTGACTTTGGCTTTCGTCATGCTCTGAGGACGGTGCCCAAAATTCAAGCCCCGGCCAAAGCGGTGCCGCTCTATCAGGAGCCCGGTGATTTCGAGCCGTTTCAAATCCAGGCGCAGGAGCTTTGTGATCAGGGATTCACCGTGGTGGATCTCGGGCACGATCGCATTGCAGCGCTCGCCGAGCGCATCAAGGCCGACCTGGGGGAGAGTTTCGACCTTGTGGCCTGGCGAGCTCAAGGAGGCGAGGGTGATCTGCGCCTGCAGGATGCTTGGCGGAACAGTTCTGCTGTGAGGGAACTGGCGCTGTTGCCGGAGTTGCAGCAGTTGCTGCGCTGCTGCTGGGGGCGTGAGCCCTTTGCTTTCCAGACGTTGAATTTTCCAGTGGGTACTCAGCAGCATATTCATAGCGATGCGGTGCATTTCCACACGGAACCGCCCGGCTTTATGTGCGGGATCTGGGTTGCGCTTGAGCCGATTCATCCACATGCCGGCCCCTTGGAGTATCTGCCCGGCAGCCACCGTCTCCCGTATCTTCAGTGTCGTGATGTGGGTGTGTTGCAACAACCAGGTGTGACACCAGATCAACGGATCTTTCACAACCGTTGGACTGAAGCAGAGCATCGCTACGGTCTTGAACGACAGCAGTTCACACCTCAACTGGGACAGGCCCTGATTTGGTCTGCGAATCTGATCCATGGAGGCTCTGCGGTGATTGACCCGGCCCGTACGCGATGGAGCCAGGTGACCCACTATTTCTTTGAGGGCTGTCGCTACTACACGCCGCTGCTCAGCGACTGGCCCGATGGGGCCGTGGCCTGGCGCCAGCCCCTGAACATCGCCCGTGATAACTCCCCTGCGGAGGTGGACCGGTGAAACCGATCGCAACAGTTTTCTACGGGGTGGAGCAGTCCCACGGCTGCGAAAATGTCCAGGACATGTTGCTTTATTTGGGCGACAACACCGGCAATCTGCTGTTCCGCTATGCCCTTCAGAAGCGGATCGTCGATCTTTCAGGCTATGAGTTGGTGCCGCTGCCTGCAGGCCTTGATCTGTTCAGCCGCCTGGATGCCGAGACCTGCCGCAAGGTGCTTTCCAGTGCACTGGTGATCTATCCGGTGGCGAACCTGCTGCGCAGTCGCGAACAGTACGAAGCCATCGGCCAGATTCAGAACGAGACTCGCTTCCTGACGCAGCTCTGTGATCTGTTTTCCTGTCCGATTCTTGTGATGGGGCTGGGCTTTCAGGGGAGGCTCGAGAGCCAGGGGACGCGCTTGCCTGAGCTCCATCCCGCTCAGATTGAGCTGGTTCATCGTTTATTGGAGCATTCAGGTTTCATTACGGTTCGGGGCCAGCACACTCGGGCGCTGTTGCGCCAAACCCCGTCGCTGAGGCATGCCCTGATCGAATCTCTGGGCTGCCCCAGCCTGATGATCTCCTCCGACCGTCAGCACGGGGCGATGGTCGCGGGTCTGGCGGCGGAACGCCAGCGCAAGGTGGGGTTGCAGCGGATTGCCCTCGGATTGCCCAGCAACAAGCTGGGGGATGCAGTGCTGATGAAGCATCTCGCGCGGTTGGCGGAGGACCCACGGGTGCATGTGGTGCTGCAGGACCTCACGGACCTCGAGGCCTGTCGCCAGCTGGGGCTGCCTGAAGAGCGGCTGCACATGTTCTGCGATCTGGACGCCTGGGTGGCCTTCCTGCGCGGCTGTGACCTCTGCATCAGCGCCCGGATCCATGGCTCCCAGGTGGCGATGCTGGCGATGGCGCCCTTCCTGCTGATCGCCACCGACAGCTGCATTGAAGAGCTGGCGAAGCAGATGGCGTTGCCCTGCATCCGCTCCGATGATCCGGAGCTGGCGCCGCTGCTGGCCGACCCGTTGCGGGCCCAGCGTCGGGCTCTGGACCTCGATGGCAAGGCCTATGACCGCAACCGCCAGGAGCTGGCCCGGGCCACGGTGCGGCTGTTGCAGTTCAACGGCATTCCGCCCCATCCGGACCTCCTGGCTCTTGCGGGTCGGGCTGGGGATCTGACAGGACCACCGCAAGCAGTGGCCAGCCCTTTGGCGCGCATCGACGTTCGCGATTACCTGGAGCGCCACCCGGAAGACCCTTCCCTCGCAACCCAGAACCCCCTGGGCATCGCCTTTCATGCGGTGACCACCGGTCTGAAGTGGCAAGCGTTTCCCGAGGATCAACCGCTGCAAGAGCGGCCTGTTGTCGATGAACCTGTGCAAGGGCATCTGGACGCGGCGCTGCGAATCAGCGACCGGCATCTGGTGCTGGTGGGCTGGTGTTCGGATCTTGCCGATTCCGCCTCCCTCAGCCTGGCGGAGCCGAACGGACCGGCCATGTCTCTGCCGCTTGGTCCAGTGAGGATCCGCCGGCCGGATGTGCAGGAAGCGCTGGAGTGGCGCTCCGGGTGCCGTCCGGATTTCGGATTTCTCCGCATCGTGGAGCGATCGGTGGATGCGATACCGCTTCGGCTGACAATCGGTGCTGAGGTCTTTTCGTTGGAGGAAGTGGATCTGCGGGAGGAGGGGTATCAGGCGGTAGCCGAGCGCCTGTTGGATGCCTGCCAGTGGTTTCACACGCCGGTCAGCCGGATCGATGGGTTGATGGAGAGGGATCTTGGCGAGGCGTTCCGGGTGTTGTGGCAACGCCGTCGCGCGGCCCCTGCGGGAGATCCCGACGTGCAGCTCCAGAGCCTGCAGCAGCTGCAGCCCGATCAGACTGTTCTGCTGGTGTGTCTGAACTCCACGGTGATGGCCAGGCTTCAGCTGGATCGCCTGCGCCGCTACCCCTCCGTGCAGTCCGGCTCAGTTCGCCTTGTGGTCGTTGTGCAGGAGGGTGTGAGCTGTTGCTACTCAGGCTGTCTGCTCTTTGATCTGCTGAGTGATCTGTTGGCGTCGCTGCCCTCGGCGCTGTTGCTGTCGAAAGGTCAGGAGATGCGTTGGAGCCAGATGGTGCGGAAGGTGCGGCGGTGGAGTACGGCGGAGCGCTTTGCTTTTTTGGGCCCTGGAGTGCTCACCTCCAGCAGCGATTGGTTGGCAGCGATGGCAGCGGGGTTGAGCGAGCTGCCGCCGGGTCTGTTTGATGGCGGCCGCCCTCCACTGCAGACCGCTCTGGGACAGCCGGTGGATCGGATGGATGCTTATTTGTTGCTGGGTTCGGAGGCCTCCGATGTGGCATCGACCAATGTTTGTGAAATCAGCAGCGCAGCCCTGGTGACGTTGGCATCTGGTTATGAAACGCCAAGTGTGCCAAGCCAAAGCAGGCCGTATTGGCAGCAGGCGGTTGAAGCGTTCCTGGGGGGGTGATGGGAATGCAATCAACAGTGCTGGTGCTCAGCCATGGCCACCCGGCCATCCGGCCCGGAGGTGGTGAGAATGCGGCCTATGCCCTGCACGGCGAGCTGCTGCGGCAGGGAGATTGGCGCAGTGTGTTCTTGGCGGCAGCACCAGCCGAGCATTTCCAGGAGGGAGAGGATCTTCGGCCTTGCTCGGCCGCGGACACCGCTGGCAGCGAGTGGTTGGTCAAGGCCAGCAGCGATTGGTTGACGTATCAATCGGCCTGTTCGCTGCTCAACGGAAGTCCGTTGCATCAGCTGGTGTGTGATCTGCAGCCTCAGGTGATCAGTGTTCATCAGATCATGCATCTGGGCCTTGATCTGATCTTGCGGTTGAGGGATTGGTGCCCGCAAGCCCGGATCGTCTACACCCTGCATGAGTTTCTGTTGCTGTGCCCGTTCAACGGTCAGCTCAAGACCCGTGAGGGCTTGTACTGCCAGGGGCCGACGCCGTTGGGCTGTCGGCAGTGCCTGCCGGAGATTTCGAGTGAATTGCTGCTGCTGCGTTCAGCCCGGATCCAGCTGATGATCGATCAGGTGGACTGCTTCATTTCACCCAGCCGGGTGGTGAAGGACTGCTTTGTTGCTTGGGGGATTGCGGCGGAACGGATTGAGGTGATTGCCAACTGTCTTACGGATCTCCAGCCAGAGCCGCCCTCTTTGTTACTGGATGAAAGTGCATTGCACAGCGTGTTCGGGTTCTTCGGCAACTGCTCGGAAGCGAAGGGCCTGGATCTGGTGCTGGAGGCGATGCTTGGGCTGGTGCGACGCCAGAGCGAGGCCCGGTTGGTGGTGCATGGACCGGTTCAGAGGCTCCTGGAGGAGGGGATCCCGCGGCGAGATCCCTATGCCATCAAGCTGCAGCACCTGTTGGCGCAGCTGGGGGATCATGTGTCTTGTCCCGGGCCCTATCGCCAGGAGGAAATTCCCCGGTTGATGGGGCGTGTGGGCTGGGTGCTGATGGCCTCGCGTTGGCTGGAGAATGCACCGGTGGTGATTCAAGAAGCGC
Source organism: Synechococcus sp. A15-44 (assembly GCF_014280115.1). Lineage (NCBI taxonomy): Bacteria > Bacillati > Cyanobacteriota > Cyanophyceae > Synechococcales > Synechococcaceae > Synechococcus > Synechococcus sp. A15-44. The sequence continues at coordinate 2,174,839 of NZ_CP047938.1, read as the reverse complement.
TGGCTTGTCGACGTCCATTGTTGGTGCCGGCGATCGGCGGGATGGCTGAGCATGTTCGCAACGGGCTGGATGGTTTGCAGTTCGCCCCCGAGTCGGCAGCGTCTCTCGCCTCCGTGATGAGGTTGGCCTGCCGGGACCCCGATGTCTGGAGCAACCTTCGAACAACGATGGCGCCGCCTTTGTCTGCTGAAGATGCCTTGCAGAAACATCTCAACCTGTTTGGCTGGACTGGAGACATTTCTGAAGCACGCCTGTCTTGATTAGGTGATGGAGCCAGTTGATTTGTCGATGTCGTTTGGGGAGGGCGGCTTATCTGTTGCCTCAAGATGGTCAAGTCGATGTTGAAGCTGATGAAGGGTATCTTGTAGCCCTTGGATTGTTTGATCCTGGCTGATCAGGATGTTCAGGAGGTTGGAAAGGACTTTGTTTGATAGGGTGTCCTCAGTTTGTGGAATCTGGGCATCAGTCAGTGTTTGGGAAGAATCGGAGAGAGGTAGTTGGTTGCTTGCTTTCAGGAGAGTATTAACGATAAATCGGTCTTCTTGTATCGCGGCAGATGATGACAGTGCCTGAATGTCGTGTGTGGTTGGAATTAGTGATGTCAGTTCTAAATTGTCCAGGTTTGGTGACGGTAGAGGATGCTTATTGAGGAGATTGTCGAGATTTACAGGAAGGATTGCTGATGAACTCCATGGTTGGCCAATGCATGAAGAACGAGGCGATCCATGCCTGGCGTTTTGTTGGATCGCACAGTGGTTTTTTCAAGGGCAACCAGCTGGTTGTCGCTTTCAGAACGGAGGATATTCTGAAAATGAATGACAATATTCTCAATGAGGTCGTAGTTGTAGGTCATCATGTTGTCTTGAAAAACCTCTTTCCATTCTTTGAGTTGCTGGCCATAGCAAATGAAAAGCTTTTCAAACTTTTGGCACCATGCTGTGTAGGACAGCGTTGGTCCGGTGTTGGTTTTGTGTTTCAGGCCCCATTGTTTGTAGGCGCTCACTGAGTAATCGCCATGGTTTCGCGCATAGGCCTTGATTTTGATTTGTATCTGTGATCGCTCTTCGAATTGTTTGAGGCTTGATGCGAAAGGGCTGTGCAGGTGATGAAGTGATTCGTTCAGGACAAAGCCCACGCTGTCGTCCGGTAGGCCGCTGAACACGTCATCCAGAGACTGATGGAAAGCTCACTCGATCGAGATCCTCCATTGATCTCTCAAGTGGTGCGCGCCTTCGCGGAAGCAATCGCTTATTTTTGCTGTTGGGTCTGGACTGTATTCAAAAAACTTTCCCAGATAAAAAATATTGTGCTTGGATAGATTTAAAGCGCTATCCACTGCAGAGCGGCGAATCGATCAAATCCCAGTTTTCCCAGTTCCAATGTGGATAATGAGCTTTTTCATGGCGTCATTCTGGACGGTTTTAGAACTTAAGGTTGATGGAGGCTGTAAATGACCAGACCGGTCTGTAGGTGATCATGTTCTCTGGTAAGGGAATTCTTCCCTTTTGATCAGGAACAGAGATGTCGCAGCCGTAATCACAATTGTGAAGCAAGCTGTTCCACATGGATGTGAAGACCAGTCCTAAGTCTTCGAACGGTCTTACGCTGAAGCCGAGGTTAAGATTGCGGCCACTCCATTCACCAATGGCATTGAAGCCGGGGTAAACCTCTAACGCAGCGGCTCCAATGGGGGTTAGTTGTCCGTAATTCGCTGCATCAAGGACGGCGCGGCGCAATGTGTTGTTGTTGCAGGGCTTGTCAGGGATATAACCGTAGGTTTGGCACCCCTCGGCCCGTTGGGCGGCGATGGAGGAACGCACTTGTTCATCCAGGGGCCGAAATTCACCATTACCAACCCCAAGCGTGAGGTAAGCGTTCGGGAACCAGGTGTTCTGATCCTCTTTGAGCCGGAAGCGTTGGCTGATCACGCCATAGGCACTTTTGGGAAAGCCGCAGGAGAGGCCACACTCTTTGACGTCCAGCCAATTCTTGACGCCAACACGAATGGCGGTGTCGGGGCCGATGTTGCGACTGAGGTGGGCGCCGATGTAGTACTCGGCAAATAAATTTTTATCGGTCTGAAGGCCTTGGGTGTTGCGATCCCCCAGAGGAAGTTGTGTTTCTTCCAGTGAGGCTGTCAGGGTTAAGCCCACGAATTTCTCGCTATCACCCAGGCCAAGGGACAAATCGTATTGAGCCTCACCGAACCGCTCAAGTTGATCTTGATAGTCGTCCCAGCTGTTGGGCTGTTCACAAATCCCGCTGGCGGTGCAATCAATACCAAACACACCAGCTGTGGCCATCACGCCCTTGGGGCCAAACCCCACAGGGACCATGCTGCTGATCTGTGGATGCCACTGTTCATCGCGCCAAATGGCCTTGTCGTTGGCGAAGGTGGCGCCGCTTGGCAGATGAACAACAACGACTTCTGAATCTGATGTCTCGGATTCTGTCTCGGCGTGAATAACTTCTGCTGGTTCCACTGCTTTCCACTGTGGAATGGGAGCTGATTTTGGTGTTCCTTGGTTTTTGAAATCTGTGGTTTGGTTCATCAAACTCCATTTCAGTGGAGATGGATTCTTTGGCTCGATGGTTTGCTGCCAGGTTTGTGCATCAGCGCTGGGATGAACCAAGGCAAGGGCTGCAGTTAGTGCCACTTTGTGCCAAAGAAAACTATGAATGGGCTTTTGCATTTCGAATCAGCGCCTGAACTGTGTGTGGAGTTCTTGATGAAAGCCCTGAAGCAGTTTCAACTGCCCAGGCAATGGATTCGTACCGGGGTGCTGTTGCATCAGGTAATCGAGGGCCCGCTCTGGGCTCATGCGGTGCTGGCGCACCAGCCAGGCCAGGCACACCAACGGTGAGCGCTCCATTGCTGCGACGCAGTGCACGAAGACTGGACCGTGCTGCTGCAGCTCGGCCAGGTGAGCAAGCGCAGTTTCCAGTTCAGCCAGGGTCGGTAGGCGGCCAGCACGGTGGTCTGGCAGCACGTAACGACTTGTGCGGAACCCTTCGCCCAGGCCTGCGGCTGGTGTGGCTTCGTCGGGGGAGCAGAGGCTGAGCACGCATTTGATTCCGGCGTCACGCAGTCGATCAAGGTGGCGATCAGCTCGAGGCGCTGGACCAATGGCAAGTTGATCGACCAGCACCCAGTCGATGCGGAAATCACGGGAGCGTTGCATCAGTTGTCCAGCCACTGCATCAACCGTCGTCGCTGAGCGCGCCAACGATCGCGCAGATTCGGGGCTTTGTCTCCATCTTTCCCGCTGCCGTTGCTTGAGGGCTGCAAGCGTCGACGCTTGCGCGTTGTCACTGCTGCGGGCGAATTGCCGTTGTCACTGGACTGGATGTCGTCTTCATCGTTGGCGTAGTAAGCGTAAGCAGCAGAGGTGTCGTAAGCGCCGTAGCCGTAGCCGTAGCCGTAGCCGTAGCCGTAGCCGTATTTGCCATAGCCATACTTCCCGTAGCCATAGGCAGCACTTTGCTTCTCCGGTTTGAGGGCATTGGTGACGACGCCCAATAACGGCGCACCACTGCTGCGAATGCGGGCAACAGCTTCCTTGGGCAAGGAGCGATCCACGCGATCCAGGCTGACGAGCAGCATCAAGCCATCGCAGTGCTCGGCCACCAGGGCGGCATCAGCCAGACCCAGCACTGGTGGCGTGTCGAACAAGACGAAATCGAACTGCCCGGACTGCTCCAGTTCGTTCACCAGTGAGCGCATCCGGTTGGAGCTGAGCAGACGGGTGGGGTCAGGCGGTCGGCGTCCGGCGGTGAGCACACTCCAGTTGTCGTAACCGGGCACGGCCTGAACAGCATCGCGCCAGGTCTGGTCGTCTTCTGTGAGCACGTTGCTGAGGCCGCTGAGGTTGTTGAGGCCAAGGCGCACGTGCATCTGCGGCTTGCGCAGGTCAGCGTCGATCAGCAGCACCCGCTGGCCCATTTCCGAGAGGGTCTTGGCCAACAGCACGTTTACGAGGGTCTTGCCTTCTGCTGGCAGCGAACTGGTCAGGGCGATGGACCGCAGCGGTTGGTCGCTGTTGAGGAAGCGGATCGAGGTAAACAGGTTACGGAAGGCTTCCTGATAGAAGAAGCGTTGGTAGCGGCGCTGTTTAGCGGCTTCGGGGTCATCGCCGGTGGTGACTGACTTGTCCAGTTCCTGCAACAGAAAGCGCTTGTCTTCTCTGACTCCTTTGAAGAACTCCACGTGGGGGATGTGACCGAGCAGGGGCAGGTTGAGGTCGTCCTTGACTTCGCCGGCGTGGTGGAACACATGGTCCATGCGGTCCCGCAGCAGCCCGGCAGCAGCTCCGGCCACCAGGCCGAGGACGGTGCCCAGAGACAGGTTCCTGGGGATGGAGGGCTTGATGGGCTTGGGATCAATTGTTGGGGGTGCGATCACGCGCCAGGGAACGCTGCGCTGGGCGATTTCCAGTTGGAACTTCTCGCGGGCCGAAACCAAACCAGCGAGGTTCTGCTTGGCGATCTCCAAACGCTGTTGAAGGGCCTCGTATTGCTTGATCAGGCCTGGTTGTTGCAGGAATTGCCGGTTGAGCGTGGCCTGCTGGGTGCGAGCTGTCTCTACGCGACCGGCGTTCAAGCTGAGGGCCGCATCGACCGCTTCCAGCTGGTTTTGACGCAACAGCGGCCTGAGCTGATTCAGCCGTTCCTCGAGCCCTCGCACCATCGAGGATCCGGGGGTGTAGCGGGAGCGGGCTTCCGCTAACTCTGTTTCCACCTTGAGCAGCTGTTGCAGCAGGCTCTGGTCCACATCGCTCACGGTCAGTCCGCTGTTGGCCTGCCCGCCGCCGGGGTCGGTGTTGTTGCCGATGGCCTCCTGAAATCCTCGGGCGCTAAGGGTGCCGCTGGCGATCCCATCGCGCACTTTGAGAAGCCGGTTGCGATCAGCTTCCAGTCCCAGCACCTGGGCAGCCATGGCGGTTTCTCGTTGCTTGAGCGCTCCGCCTTCAGCGGTGGGCTCCAGCAGCGAATATCGGGTGCGGAAGTCGGCAAGTTCCCCTTGCAGCTGATCGAGCCTGGTCTGCAGTGATGGGGCTTGTTTGTTGAGAAACGCCAGGCCATCGGCGAGGCGTTGCTGGCGCTGCTGCAGGGCTGCCTGCAGATAGGTGCTGCTCAAGGCCTTAAGCAGTCGCTCATCCTCAACAGGGTCGCTGCCTTTAAGGCTCACGTTTAAAATACCTTCTGCTTCCTTACGCTTCTCACCTCCTGTTTGAATGTTGATTCGCTCCCTCAGATCGTCAATCTCGAGATCGAACTGATCGGCAACTGGTTTCAGGAGCACCGAGCTTTGCAGCACCTCGATCAGGGTGGGGATGTCGTTGCTGGTGGTATTGAGGGCCAGCTGTTCGAACATGGTGCCCTCCACGTTGGCCATGCTCGATCGGCCGTTTTCATTGCTGATCGGGTCGGTGATCAGCAGCGAGAATGATCCCTGATAGACGGGACGGAACAGGCGTTGATAGGTCGTGAACAGTACCGCCAGCACGATGACGCTGCCGGCTGTCACCGCGACGAGCTTTTTGCGGCGTTGCAGGGCTCGCCACAGTTCGCGCAGATCAATTTCGTCATCGGCACCCATCGCTTCGTTTGTGCCGACTTCGCGCACATGCACCGTTTGGACGTTGCGGGGATCGAAATCCGGTGATTGCCCCGGCGCGGCCACCAGATTCGACATTCAACCCCCGTGACAGAACAACAACTTAAATGCCAGCGCCGGACCGACCAGAGACGCGTGGGACACTTGCGTCGTTGTTTCAACCCCTGCGTCGCTCCGATGCCCTTGTTGCGTTCTCTTGCGTTGTCACTGGCATTTGGGTGGGCGGCAGCGGTTCCAGCGCTGTCGGCCGAGACGATGCTCTCACCCGAACCGCTTCAGGAGGACGTCTACATCATTGGTCCCGGCGATGTGCTGGATCTGAAGCTGTTTGATGCCGCTGAGTTGTCAGGCCCTCTGGAGGTGCTGAATGACGGCAGCGTGCCGTTGCCACTGTTGGGGAGTGTTCGGCTCAGTGGGCTGACGTTGCAGCAGGCCACCGTGTGGGTGCAGCAGCTGATGAGCAAGGAATTGCTGCGTCCGGACCTGCAACTCCGGGTGGTGAAGCCTCGCCCGATTCGGGTGGCCTTGGTTGGTCAGGTGGAGCGCCCGGGGATCTACTCGCTCACCCCCAGCGAAACAGGTCAAACCGAGGGTGGCCCTGCGATTCGGCTGAGCGGCTTGCCAACGGTGGTGGATGCGATCCAGAAGGCGGGTGGCATCACGCAGCAGGCCAACCTGCGTGGTGTGGTGCTGCAGCGGCGCCTGCCTGGCATGGACAAGCCGCTGGGCTACAAGCAGGCGGAGCTGGATCTGCTGGATCTGGTGCTGGAGGGCAACCAGAGCCAGAACCCCTTTCTGTTTGATGGCGACACGATCCGGATTACGCAGGCGGATGAGACCCCGAAGGAAGCTGTTGAGTTGGCCGCGGTGAACCTCTCGCCTCAGGTGATCACGGTGAATGTGATCGGCGAGGTGGAGAAGCCAGGGCGGGTGGAACTGCAGGCCAACACGCCTTTGGTTCAGGCTGTTTTAGCCGCTGGTGGCCCGAAGAACTGGCGGGCCAGTACCGGCAATGTGGAGCTGGTGCGGATCAACCGCAACGGCAGTGCCACCCTCAAAAAATTCAAGATTGACTTGGATGAGGGCGCTTCGAATGAAAAGAACCCGCCGCTGCGCGATGGGGATTCGGTGAAGGTGAACCGCAGCACCCTGGCCCGTGCCAGTGATGCCATCAACGCGGTGAGTCAGCCCCTTGGCGGGCTGGTGCAGATCTGGACCTTGTTCCGCTTGATCAACAACAACTGATCCCGTCAGGCATACCCCTCAGGGTTTTGCTGCTGCCAGGCCCAACCGTCCCGGCAGATGTCTTCAAGGCTTCGCTGGGTGCGCCAACCCAGTCGCTCAGCGGCTTGTCTGGGATCGGCGACGCTGATGGCGGCATCGCCAGGCCGACGATCGGTGATTGCACAGGGGATGGAACGGCCGCTGGCGGCTTCCATGGCCTGCGCCACCTCGAGGACGGACTGTCCCTGGCCGCTGCCCAGGTTGAGGGTGAGCAGCTGCGGTGCTTCCGCCAGCAGGCAGTCCAGGGCGGCACGGTGCCCTTCGGCGAGATCCATCACGTGGATGAAATCACGCACGCCCGTGCCATCGGGGGTGGGCCAGTCGCCGCCGAACACCTGAAGCTGTGCTCTGCGGCCCACGGCCACCTGACTCACAAAGGGAAAGAGGTTGTTGGGGATGCCCAGCGGGTTTTCGCCAATGTGGCCAGAGGGATGGGCACCAACTGGGTTGAAATAGCGCAGGCAGGCGATCCGCCAGGAGTCCGGGGCACTGGCGTGTAAGTCGGCCAGCATCCGCTCCACAGCGGCTTTGGTGTGGCCGTAGGGGTTGATCGGAGCGATGGGAGCTGTCTCTGAGATCGGTACGGCCTCTGGGTAGCCGTAGAGCGTGGCGCTGCTGCTGAACACGAGGGTGTGGCAGCCATGGGTCTGCATGGCCTCCAGAAGGCAGCGGCTCCCATGGAGATTCACATCCCAGTAGCGCAGGGGGTGCTCTTGTGGAGCGAATCACCAATTCCCCGTTAGGCGTTCGTCTGGTGGTTACTCCAGGCATGTGTTGCTGCCGATCAAGCCACCTTTCTTTTGTCGTTAGGGGCTGGGTTATCGAATCGGAGGTTGGCGATCAGTGCAGTTCCATCCGCAGGTTGCTGTTAAAAATTGGCAGAGCTGCAAGCAAGACCATGGAGAGACGGCTGAGGAACGATATCGTTGCAATATGCATGCATTATTGATGCAATATCGTTCCTATGGGCTCCCTTGCCCCCCCCTCTCTCTCTTCTAGCTTCGGCCTGAAAGCGCCTGATCCATTTCGGCTGAAGCTGCTGGAGACTTCGCCAGAGCCATGCGAAGATCTAATTCAACATGTCACTGCCGAGACGGTTGAGCTCCGCTCCCGTCCGCTGTGACCGCAGGCAGATGTCTTGTGCCTGCAAGTCGCCTTGGAGATTTCGATGTCCGCTTCCTCTCCCATCCCCACAAAAACCGCCCTGATCACCGGCATCACCGGCCAGGACGGCAGCTACCTTGCGGAACTTCTGCTGGAGAAGGGTTACGTGGTGCACGGCATCAAGCGCCGCGCCAGCAGTTTTAATACCACTCGGATCGATCACCTCTACCAAGATCCCCACGAGAGCGATCCGCGCCTGGTGCTGCACTACGGCGACCTCACCGACAGCACCAACCTGATCCGGATCATCCAGCAGGTGCAGCCCGATGAGATCTACAACCTTGGCGCCCAGAGCCATGTTGCCGTGAGCTTCGAGGCGCCGGAATACACCGCGAATTCCGACGCGCTCGGCACCCTCCGCATTCTCGAGGCAGTGCGAATGCTGGGGCTCACAGCAAAAACCCGTATCTACCAGGCCAGCACCAGTGAGCTCTACGGCTTGGTGCAGGAGGTGCCCCAGAAGGAGTCCACCCCCTTTTATCCGCGTAGCCCCTACGGCGTCGCCAAGCTGTACGCGTACTGGATCACGGTGAATTACCGCGAGGCCTACGGGATGTATGCCTGCAACGGGGTGCTGTTCAACCATGAGAGCCCCAGGCGCGGCGAAACGTTTGTGACCCGCAAGATCACCCGTGGCCTGGCGCGGATCGATGCAGGGCTGGAGCAGTGCCTGTTCATGGGCAACCTCGATTCGCTGCGGGATTGGGGCCACGCCCGCGACTACGTGGAGATGCAGTGGCGCATGCTGCAGCAGGAGGGACCACCGGAGGATTTTGTAATTGCCACGGGGCGGCAGGAATCGGTGCGGCGCTTCATTGAGTTGTCTGCCTCTGAACTGGGCTGGGGCGGCATCGATTGGCAAGGCGAGGGCCTGCAGGAAATCGGCCTCCGCGCCGACACCGGCTCCGTGGTGGTGCGCATCGACCCGCGCTACTTCCGCCCAGCGGAGGTGGAAACTCTGCTGGGTGATCCCACCAAAGCCCGCGACAAGCTGGGCTGGACGCCCACCACCACCCTGGAAGAACTGGTGGCCGAGATGGTGGCAGCAGATCGAGAGGAGGCAAAGAAAGAGGCCTACCTGAAGCGCAAGGGCTTCCAGGTGGTGGGCTCAATGGAGAACCCACCGACGAATCCTGAAGCGATCAAGGCTGCTGGAGGCGCGGCGTGAGCCCCCTGATCACCCCCGCCGATCGCATTTTCGTGGCAGGCCACCGCGGCATGGCCGGCAGCGCTATCTGCCGAGCCCTCGAGCGCGCCGGCTACCACCAGCTGCTCACCGCCAGCCGCTCTGAGCTCGATCTGCTCGATGGCCCCACCGTGGAAGCCTGGTTCGCCAAGCACCAACCCACGGTGGTGGTGCTTGCCGCCGCCAAGGTGGGCGGCATCGCTGCCAACAGCAGCTACCCGGCAGACTTTTTGCTGGAGAACCTCAAGATCCAGACCCATGTGATCGAAACGGCCTGGCGCTCTGGGGTGCGGCGGCTGTTGTTTCTGGGCAGCAGCTGCATCTACCCGAAGTTCGCCGAGCAGCCGATCCGTGAGGAGTCGCTGCTCACCGGTGCGCTGGAGCCCACGAACGAGTGGTATGCGATCGCCAAGATCGCCGGCATCAAGCTGTGCGAGGCGCTGCGCCTCCAGCACGGCTTTGATGCAATCAGCCTCATGCCCACCAATCTCTATGGGCCGGGCGACAACTATCACCCCACCAACAGCCACGTGCTGCCAGCGCTGATCCGCCGTTTCCATGAGGCCGGGGAAGCCAATGCCCCGACCGTGACCTGCTGGGGCAGCGGCTCACCGCTGCGCGAATTCCTGCATGTGGACGACCTCGGCGAGGCCTGTGTGTTTGCCCTGGAGCACTGGAGCCCAGCCCCAGGTGAGCTCACCTATCTGAATGTGGGTACGGGGGTGGACCTGAGCATTCGTGAACTGGCAGAAGCGGTGGCCGCCGCCACGGGCTACCAAGGCGCGATCCACTGGGATAGCAGTAAACCCGATGGCACCCCGAAGAAACAGCTGGACGTGAGCCGCCTGGCCGCCCTGGGCTGGCGTGCCCGGATCCCGCTGGCGGAAGGCCTGGCAAACACGGTGGCGCTGTTTCGCGAGGAGCTGGCGCAGCAGCTGGTGCGGCTTTGATCGGGCTGGCTACGGTGACTCCATGATCGAACGCGTTGATCGACGCAAGAAAAACGTTGAACTCGGACGAGAGTCACGGCACGCATCAGCCCGTTGTTGTGACCTTCACCTACTGGCGAGAATCAGATGGTCGTTTTTTGGGATATCTGAATACTTACCCCGACCACTGGACTCAGGGTGATGATCTGGAAGACCTGAAGGAGCGGCTCCTCGATCTCTATCGCGAATTTGCCAAAGATGATCTTCCTGGCAATTCGCAGAACGGCTGAGCTTGTGGGCGCTTGAAGCGAACTGGCCGGACCCAACCAGGACAATCCTTCGCGACCTAGGGAATCTCTGGACAAACGGGGCTTGGGCGGCGGCAGCGACCAGAAAAGGGAGCCTTTGACCGTCAATGACCTCTGAGACCATTGGCTGTGACCTTTTGGCCTCCTGTTCAACCGTTTTGGGCTGGTTTTTGAGGCCAAATCGAGGTGTGCAGACACACCAAGCCCCTGGTCAGGCTGCTGCGAGTAATTGCCGTCGGGCCTGGAACAGATTCGACAGCGCTGCCAGCACGTTGATCTTGCAGCGGTTCTAGTAGCTCCGCCACGCTCGGCCTGCGGCCTCGGTAAGGCCAGGCCGCGCAGCCGGGTCTTTTGAAAGCCGAACTGCTGCTTGATCACACGGAAGGGGTGCTCACCTTTCGAGCGGATGTGCGCCTTGGCCGTCTCGACCAGATCGTCCAGCCACGGCCGTGCCATTCCGCTGCTCTGGCACACGCTGGAGCACTCCAGAGCCAGCATCAGTGCATCGGTCTCGATTGCTCTGCTGGAGAAGGCGGATCGGCTCCTGGCTGGGTTCAGCGAGATCACGCTGCTGGCCGATCGCGCCTTTCCCTGCGCTGAACTGCTGAGGGGGCAAAGAGGCTTCTGGGATGAGCAGAACAGGGTCGCCAAGCTTCAGCAGAAAAAGCCAGTACTCAGGCGGCTATCTGAATCTATACCGCGGGATACATTTCGCCCACTGCTTGAGCAAGGCTACACGCAGGAGCGGAAGAGCCATGCAGGGCGAAAGCGGATTGATCCACTGATTTTATTCAAGATGCTGATTCTGCAGCAGCTGTTCAACCTCAGCGATTAAGAGCTTGAATTTCAGGTCAATGACAGGCGCTCATTCGAGGAATTTGTCGGACTCGGCGTGATGAATCAAATTCCAGATGCCACCACTATCGCCTTCTTCCGAGAGAGACTTCGAAAAGCTAAGGTTATCGAGGAGCTCTTTGAGCTATTTGAGACCTACCTGCGATAACAGGGCTTGCAGGCTCGCGGCGGTCAGATCATCGATGCAACTCTTGTCCCCGTTCCAAAGCAGCGCAATAGCCGCGACGAGAACAAGGAAATCAAAGCAGGAAGGCTTCCAGAGGGCTGGGATGAAAATCCAGATCGATTGCGGCAGAGGGACTTAGATGCCCGCTGGGTCAAAAAGAATGGAGTCAACCATTACGGCTACAAGAACAGTATCTGCATCGATGTCGACCATGGCTTCATCCGTCGATATGCAGTGACGCCTGCCAATATTCATGACAGTCAGATGCTCCCGCAACTCCTAGATCCTGAGAATGAGCATGATTATGTCTGATTCCGCCTATTCAGGCGAATGCTTTGAGGATCTGTTGAGCCTCGGCGGATTCGAAAGCCTTATTCACGAAAAGGGGGCTCGCAACAATCCGCTTAGCGAAGCATCCAAAGAGCTAAATCGTGTTACATCCGCAATCAGAGCATGCGTGTAACACGTCTTTGGATGCATGGCAATGTCGATGGGCGGAAAGATGACCAGAAGAATTGGATTGGCGAGAACCGAAGCTTGGTGGGGACTCAAAAATCTCACCTTCAACTTCCTCCGGTATCTCCAGCGTACTTCCAGTCTGGCTGCAGTTGCATCGCTCTGACAACAGAGCCAGCAATTTGCCTGCAAGCTAAATGAGATAGGGGTAAGCCTGTGCATCATGAGCCGCTTCTGGGGCGGCATTTTTAATGTCGTTCGATTGCCAGTGAATCCCGATTATTCGAGGTGCCCTTTAGAGGAAGGTTTGGTTAGTACAGTATCAAACTTTCATCAATGCCTGGCTAAACATATTGCTAGGGCGTGATATTTTTTATGCAAATGTTCTATTTCTGCCATTTTTACTGCGCTAATTTAGCAAAGCATTTATGTGTTTGAAATGTTAATAATGAGCTCAATGTTTTTAGTATGCCAGCCAGGCTCTCTGCGTCAGCTTGGTGTTTGTTTGGTAAATATTTCTAAATAATGTTACTTTAACAGCTGTGTCCTTTCTTTATGTTTAAATGGTTTGCAACAAGTTATACAATGCATTTAGTTGACTCTTCAGCTCTTTGCAATGACTTGAAGTTTAAGGTTTTATAAAACTCTTGAATTGCACGCCAATGCTGAATTTGTTTTTTTAATTATGATCAATAAAAAAATATTGCTCATCGGAGTTTTGACGGGACCAAAATGTGGCGAGCTCTCAGCTAATCTACTAACCAAAGAAATTTTAAAATCAAATTTTCTACACCTTAATGCCATTGACATTAATTTTCTGGATTCTATAGATCAAGCATCAACGAACGGCCAATTGTCCTTGAAAAAAATTATTAAAATTTCAAGACTAGCACCTCGTCTGTTTTTTATTTTCAATACCGATATAGTTTACCTGGTGCCAGGTCTTAGTGTATTTGGGATTATCAAAACCCTCCACTTTTCTATATTAGCCAAAATTTTAAGAAAAAAAATTGTTTACCATTTTCACGGAAGTAAAATATTTCTTCTGTTAAATGATTCACGTAAAAATTTTGCGTTAAAAATTCTATTACACTTTTTTTTGTCGCTTCCCTCAAAATTATTTGTTTGCTCGAGCATTCTAGCTAAAGAGTTGTCAGCAAGAATGTTAAGACCAAATGTTGTAATGAGCCTTCCTAATCCGGTTAACATACCGCTAATCATAAATCAAACCAAGTTCAATGAAAAGGTCTTAAATGTGATATACTTTAGCAATTTAATGAAAACAAAAGGCATATATAACTATCTTCGCGTCGTAGAAAATATGAACACTAATAATAACGTTAGATTCCACATTGCGGGCGGCGGTAATGATATTTATATTATTCGAAAGATTAGAGAGATTGAAAATAAATATGGCAATTTAGAATTTCATGGATTATTAGAAGGCCAAGCAAAAAATAAACTATTAAATAATTGCTCCATCATGGTTCTGCCAACAATGTATGCTCAGGAAGCCTTGCCAATATCAATTTTAGAATGCATGTCTTATGGAATGGCAATTATTTCTTCTAAGATTGGTGGAATAGAAGAAGTAGTAAGTCACAATAAAAACGGCTTTTTAGTAGACCCTAAAAACATTTGTCAAATCACATCCTTTATTGATAGATTGTTGAATGATAGGATTATATTGGAAGAATTCTCAAAGGGCAGTAGAAATTGTATTATAGAACGTCATAATATAGACGAGTACGCAACAAAGTTACTTTCTATTTTTTATGACAATTAGACCAAAACTGATGTATTTTAGAAACCTCAAGCATCAATTCATCTTTCCCAAAAGGATACCTTTAGAGGCTTCTAAGTTTTTGGTTGTATCTGAATTTCCCAAATGTGGTGGTTCGTGGCTTTCATGCATTTTAGCGAATCTTTTAAACTTTCATGGTAATAGTTCTGGAAAATATATTCATCCATTCAATATGTATTCAAGAGTCGTAGATATTGACTTAGCTAAAACCTCTAGAGGTAAGTCAATTATGCTTCATGGCCTAAGCCCTGATTCCTATTTAATAAAAACTCATGCACCTTTCTCAATTAACTTTCAAAGGATTGTTTGTTTATACCGAAATCCTATAAACGTATTTCAATCCTACTATAGAATGTGTCTGTCGCAGAACATAATAAAAGATATGAGTCCACTCGCTTTCGTTAAACACAGAAAATTTGGCGTAAGTGCATATAACAGATTTTATGTCAGTTATTTAAACTCTTCTGAAAATTCAAAAATTCAATTTGTTGATTATGATGACCTCAAACGCAATACAGCTGCTATTGTTAGTCAAATTAGCAACATTTTTTTACCAAATAAAATTACTCAAACTGATGTGACTAAATTTATCCAGCTTGCCTGCCTAAAAAATTATATAGAATTAGAAAAATCATATTTACGCTTAGATCCTCGGCGAGAAATGTTGCATAAATCGCTTAAATCAGTCAATTCATTTAATTTTATGGGTGATTCAAGACTTCCTGTTGATTGGTCTCAGAGTATAGATCAATATATTATTCGACAAACGTCGAAAGTTTATGATTCGTTGCGGCATAGTTGTAGCCAAATAGTTAATTAATATCATGCTTACTTACATATTTTCAATAGCACTCTTCTTAGTCATTGCATCCTTATCTGCTAAAAGGAAATTTTATGCTCTTGTAATAGCCTCAACTTTCACTATTGCATCCCAGATCTTTTTCATTCTGTCTATATACACGAATGTTTTTGATTCAGATATTTTTGATATATATATGATTGTATTTAATCTTAGACAAAGAGATTTGTTGAACCTTGATTTTTTACTGCTTGGCAGCTTTTACTTAAAGTTAGCAATTGTATATTTTCTCATTTATTTATTAGCAGTATTCTTTTTTGCAAAAATTACATATATGAAGAATGCATCTTTACGCATTTATTCTTTCTATGATAATATATTTAATGCTGCGATTAAGAAGTCAAAAAATTCATCTAGCATAGTGGCGGGCAGAGGATATTCAAAGCTAGTAATCATTGTTAAATATTTTCTATGCTTTGTTATTTTGGGCCATTTCTTACTCTTTTTGATGTCTGATGGATATTGGTCAAGCTATGAATATCTAGGAGCATATAAGCCAAACTTTTACTATGCATTTGCAAGAGTGAGCGCAGCAATTGCAAAAATCATACCTATATTAGCAATGGCCACCATTGCACTTCAGCAATTCTCGAAAAAATTGACGTTATTGTATTTAGTTTCTATATCTTGCTCTATCTTATTTTTAAGTTCACTCAACTCTAGATTTACGGGTTTAGTGGCTTTTATATTCATAATTACTGCGGCCAATAAATTTAAATTTAAAGATATGAATTCGCATTTATACAGAATAACAACATTTTTGTTTGCATTATTTTTTGCGGGTTATTTTTTATTAAATGCTTTAAAATTTCGCAGTATTTCACAAGGACTGTCAAATGTTTTCGATCTAAATACATTCCAGCTTGAAGAATCACTTGTTGTAATTTTAGTTTCTATGCTTACGTCAACTTTCAGTATCTATTCTGCGCTCCTTCAGCAAATAACTCAAAGTACAAACTATTTAATGTTTTCATTTTCACCACTACCATCTTTTTTGCATGGCTTAGATAGTAATTACTTTAATGATTCGGCTAGCAGGGTTGGTGTGTATTCACCCTCCCCTGGATATGTTGACATCATTACATCCCAGGATTATCTGGTTTTCATACCTTTATTTGCTGTTTTTTTTGCAATACCCATATTTTTAGCCTCTACTCCGGAAAAATATACGCATCATTTGAATAATAAAATTTTCTTTGTAGTTAGAAATATAATCAATATTGCACTTGGAGTTTCTCTCATGATTATGTCTCTATATCAGGTTCGTTTGTCTATGAGACTTGCATGGTTTTCAGTGATCTTGTTTTTGATTATTCCCTATTTTCTTGCTCCGCAGACTAATAAATCATCTATCTATTGACCATCCAAAACAAATACTCACCTTTGATGATTCATTGTTATTAAGTTGATGTTTAAATCAATTTGTTCAAGCAGCCTAAGGTTTGCCCCCGCCTTATTTTTAATCCCACTGTTATCCAGGGGATTAGGATCTTCGTTTTATGGTTCTTTCGTTACTCTAACTATAATTGGTGAAATTGGTAATCTATTTTTTGAATACTCTTTTAATTCGCTTCAAGCAAACCTAGTCGCCTCATCTACCAATATAAATGATAAGTACAAGCATCTGTTGGTCACTATTTATATTAAGATGGCTCTCTTTGTATTAATTCTTCCGCTTTCGGTATTGATTGCTAAAGCAATTTTTATTCATGAAGCGTTAAGTAGTTGGTGGGTAGTCATTTTTTTCGTTTTATTTTGCTCGTCTTCTGTATTTAATTTAAATTGGTGGTTTAAAGCAAATGCTTTTTTTCGAACTCAAATGATATCTGAACTTATTGTAAGGTATGCATTTTTGTTATTTGTATTGTTGTTGAACAATCAGGGTTTTAGCACCTCACTTTATTTTGAGATTGTATGCTTAGCCTATGCATCTATCTACTTTGCTGTGTATGGCTTTTTTTTTGTGAGGACATTACATACTATTCCCGTACTTAATTTAAAATTTTCTGTCGCCAACATTTTTTCAAATCTATCAAGAGGTTTTCCCTTCTTTTTGAGTTCTTCCTTGGGATCTTCAGTTTCTATGTTCCCACAAATTTTTCTTGCTGCTTATGCCTTGCCATCATATGCTGGTTACTTTGCACTAGCTTTTAGAGTTCAACAAACTGTAAAGGCATTATTTACACCTATTTTTTATAAATCGTTTCCACATCGAGTTAAGATTTCAGAATTTAATCCATCTATTAGTGCTCCATTATTGCTGTTTAGATTTCTTTCTGGCACCAGGTTTTTGCTGTTGTTGCAAATGGTATTATGTGCCGCAGTATTTGTTTTTTCTGATTATATCATCAGGGTTTTGGGTGGTTTGTCTTTTATCCCCAGTTCAACTATTTTGAAAGTTCTAGCGTTCACGCCAATTATTTATTCGCTTAATCAACTTCTTGGTGTTCAATCTGCAATAGCTTTAGGGCTAGGCAAGCAAAGTAACATTGTATTTTTAGTCTCTTCTGTGCTTTCGATTGCATCATTTTTTGTTGTGAGTCTGCAGCATGCTTCTTTATTGCCTTTTGTAGTGTTGGCATCTGAAATGCTCACATTTGGCTCTGTTTGCCTGCTCTTGTATGTATCAATTCGTAAAAATAATAAGAATGCCTTCTCTATGTAGATTTTATTTTACTGATTAGTTTCACGTGTGGAATTTTGCTGCTTGACTTTTCGCTTGCTTTGACAGTGATATGTCGATATATTTGTTTTTTTAATGAGCACAGTGTGAGATCAAGGTCCGCTGGGATGACCTAGCCAGCTCCCTGGCCGAGCGCTTCCCCAGGGCGGCAGAACTGATGATCGAGGCCCGTGAGGACGTGCTGGCGTTTCGCCACTTCCCTCCCCAGCACTGGAAGAAGGTCTGGAGCACCAACCTGCTCGAGCGCGTCAACGAGGAAATCAAGCGCCGCACCCGCGTGGTGGGGATCCTACCCAACGACGCTGCGATCGAGCGACTGGTGGGCGCAGTGCTGCTGGAGCAGGATGAACACTGGCAGCTCGAGGGCCGGCGGATGTTCTCCGCCGAGAGCATGGCCGAGATTCCGCCGCTGGATCAGCTCCCGGCCCAGCCCTCGCTCCTGGACGTCACGGCCTGAACCAACAACCAGCCCAGGCCCCAGCTGAGCGGCGGAGCAGCGCCCCCGCAGGGCGCAGTGACGTTGCTCAGCGTCCGGAGGCCGGCACCAACCAGCGAGGCAGAATTTCAGGCATAGCCAACAACCGAGCACCAATCCAGGCGAATGGCTTGACAAGTCAATCGTTTGGATTCATCGTGAAACAATTGGCACACATGCGCCTCACGAATGACAGCCCGTCGTTCATCCCTGTTCACCCTCAGATCAGGGTAATCGGGCCTCGGGTTTCATGCCACGGAAAGGGACGCGGCCCTCTACTGCCGAGCGCTGGATTGCCAGACCGGTAAGGGTGAGTTCCCGGGCTTCACCACCTATTCGGCTTGGCAAAGCTCCATCAATCAATTGGGTAGTGGCCAGCTGCAGCAGGTGATTGGTTTTGGGGATCCGATCAAAGCCTTTTCGGTGGTGCTCAACAACAGCTCAGAAGGGCTGGTTGGCAGTGTGCGCTCAGGCACTCTGGATTCCACCAATGTGTTCACCGGCAACCAAACCGGTGTTCATCTGGCTAAAGCCATGGCCTCGATACCTCGATTCGCACCCGAATCGACAACCTGATCCGCTGGGATGGCAATAGCGCCTTCTACGATCCGCTCAGCTTTTATGCCGTCGCCACCCAGCGCATCCACATCAATGATGAACGCTCCCCTTGGCGAATCGACTGTGACCATCGTCTGGGATGCCGACGGCGCGCCTGCCGAGTTGCGGGCCCAATGCGGACGTTTGGCCCGTCAGCTGGCGGAGGAGCACTTCAGCCAAGACGCCGTGTTGAAGAGCTTTGAAAAGCAGCTACTGGCTTTGCACGATTGAATAGCCTTGCCCCAACGAAGCTCTCAACCTTGATGCGTTCAACTTGGGGCGGTTTGTTTCGCCTGCATGGCCAGGACATTGCACGCCTGCAACGTCTGCTCGATCCCCTCGTTCTCACCCTGCTGTTCCTGGGTTTCGACTCTGGTAGTCGTGGGCTGGGCAGTGAAGCCTGGATGCCTTTCTGGATCCTCGTGCCGCTGACGGCGATCCTGATTCTTCCCCTTGCCGGGCTCTATTCCAGCTATCGGCACCGCAGTCTGCGAGTGCTGATCCGCCGGATCACAACCTCCTGGTTGTTTGTGCTGAGTCTTCTGCTAGCGGCAGCTTTTCTCAGCAAAAGTTCAGAATCGTTTTCGCGTCTCGAAAGCAGCCTTTGGGCCTTCAGTGGTTGGTTGTGGTTGTTGTCCACGCATGTGTTGCTGCGCAAGTGGTTGCGATGGCACCGAAGTCAGGGAGGCAACAGCCGCACCATTGTCTATTGGGGTCTTCCTGATGCGGCTGAGGCTTTTGCTGAGCAGATCGCCAGCAACACATGGATGGGGTATCGGATCATTGCCTGGTTTTCGCCGGTACCAACACGGCCGGATCAACATTCGCAGAATTTGCCCAGCTGTTCCGGTGGCTTGCGAGAGCTGCGTGATTGGTTGAATAGTCATGATGTCGACCGCTTGGTGTTCAGTCACGTCACCCGTGATGGCCTGGGGATGGATCAGATGGTCCAATTATTTGGAGATTGCTCCATCCCGATTGTCTATGCACCGCACTGGGCGCATCCCACGATGCGCTTCACGGTCGACAGCATCGGCACACAGCCCTGTATTGATCTCTGGGGAAATGAGCGAAGCCTGCTTGATCGCCAACTGAAACGTAGTTTTGATCTCGTTCTCACTGGCATCGGCGTGGTGTTGATTGCACCGTTGCTGCTGGTGATTGCGATTGCCGTGAAGCTTTCAAGTCCAGGCCCTGTCTTTTACATGCAGGATCGTTATGGCCTGGATGGAAAGCGGTTCAAATGTTTCAAGTTTCGCAGCATGCGTGTGCTCGATTCTGCTGATCAAGCAGTGGTGAAGCAGGCCACGGCTGATGATCCGCGCATCACGCCTGTAGGAGGTTTCCTGCGCCGTTGGAGCCTGGACGAGCTGCCGCAGCTGTTCAATGTGCTCCGTGGTGACATGAGCCTGGTGGGGCCTCGCCCCCATGCGGTGCAGCACAACGAGCTCTACCGCAGGGTGATCCCCGGTTACATGCAGCGCCATGCCTGCAAGCATGGGATCACGGGTCTTGCCCAGGTGTCTGGTTGGCGCGGTGAAACGCGTGTGTTGTCAGACATGGAAAATCGCATTTATGCCGATCTCACCTATCAACGTGAATGGAGTCTGAAGCTTGACATCAAGATCCTGATCAAAACCTTCCTGCGGCTTCGCTCCGGAAATGCCTATTGAGTGGCAGACCTGTCCGCCGGATCCTTTGCTGTGGATCCAATGGCGTGAGCCTCTGCTCCAGCTGCTGTTAACCCCCTGGCTGTTGCTGCCCTTGCTGGCGATCGGTTTTGGCCTTGTGCTGTGCTTGTTGCCATGGTCACTGCCGTGGCCATGGCGTGCGCTGCTGTTTGCGACTGTTGTCTTGCTCAGCAGTGGGATCTATTCCCCAGTTGCCACCGATCTGATGAGCCGCTGGCTGACTGCTCAGCAGCCAGATGCCGTCGTTACGGCTTCTCACCGTTCTATACCCTTGGCTGTGTTGCTGGGGCGTGGTCCCCAGATCCCCCAGGCCACCACCGCTGAAGCTGCGCGTCAACTGCACAGCAATGCCGTGGCGGCTGTGTATGTGTCGGGTGATCAGCCCAGCACGGCCCAGCGCTTGCTGAGGCTCGGGGTGCCGCCAGAGCGGGTCGCCGGTGATTCCTGCTCCCGCACCACCTGGGAGAACGACACCAACACCTCGCTGTGGTTACAGCGCCACCATCCAGGAGCAGCAGTGCTGTTGATCACCGACCCCTGGCAGCAGCCGAGGGCAGCGTGAGCCTTTGCCCATCAGGGTCTCACCGTGTGGCCCCTCGCAGTGGAGCCTCGTCTCAGTGCCCGTGAACGCAACCGGCTGGTGTTGCGCGAAACCGCAGGTACCTTGCTTTATCGCTTGCAAGGTCGGATGTAGGCAGGGACGGCCCTGAATACCTCCTACTCATCTGCGTGCTCGCCTTCCGCAGCTGCATTAAATCAAGCCTGTCTACACACATCGCCGCCGTGGCTCTCAACATCCCAATCCGGAGGCAGATCGCCTGGCCGCACAGGTGGCCTGCCTCGCTAGAGAAATCAAAATGGATGTTGTGATCCTGGCCCTCAAGGAACGCCTCCAGCGTTCGCTGATCTATCGTCTTGATCAAATTGCCCTGCGCTGTGCGGCTCGACCGAGCATGGATCGCCGCAGCGCTGATGAGATCTGCGGCTACGACGCCAGCGGCCTTCCCTCCTGATGGGGATCGATCACTCAGCCGTTCTGGCCATCCTCCAGAACGAACCGGAGCGCCCTGCCTTCGATGCAGCTATCGCCAGTGCCGATCACCGCGCCTTGTCGGCCGCATCCCTTGTGGAACTCTCGATCGTGATCGAGGCTCGGTATGGCTCTGATGGCCAAGGAGATCTGGATCTGTTGCTCAGCACGGCACAGATCAACATTGTGAACCTGGATCGCCAACAGGCCAAAATCGCACGCGCAGCCTTCGCGCGGTACGGCAAGGGTCGTCATCGCGCCAGCCTCAATCTCGGCGATTGCTTCTCCTATGCCCTGGCCCAGTGGCTCGAGCAACCCCTGCTGTTCAAAGGTGATGATTTCTGCAACACCGATCTCCAGCCAGCCTGCCTGTGACATGAGGTGTCGTTCAGCTCTCACAGCAGCAACCGCACCTACTGCGCTCGGCATGCCGGAGACGACTTATTCCTAAAAGCCGGTACTTAGGCCGGATCCGGTCACGACCAAACTAATTCACTATTTGAGTGTATTTTAACTGATATTTGCCTGGCGAACCCCTTCATTGTTTTAAAGGAACTGTTCTGTGAAGATCCTCATCTACGGGCTCAACTTCAAGCCAGAGCCCGTGGGAATTGGCAAATACACAGGTGAATGGGCGCGTTGGCTCACTTCGCGCGGTCATCAAGTTCGTGTGATCACGGCACCTCCCTACTTCCCGCAATGGCGGGTGCAGCCCAGCCATCGCAATGCCTATGCCACTGAACAGCACGATGGCCTGTTCGTGCAGCGCTGCCCCCTCTGGGTGCCGCGCCGGCCCAGTGGCCTCACCAGACTCCTGCATCTCGCCAGCTTTGCCCTCTCCAGCCTTGTGCCCCTGCTCGCGCAGCGGGCTTGGCGGCCGGATGTGGTGATCACCGTGGCCCCGGCGTTTTTTTGCGCACCCGGAGCCCTGTTGTTGCGCCGCGTGGTGGGCCGGCCATGCATCAGCTGGTTGCATATCCAGGATTTTGAACTGGATGCTGCCTTCGAGCTTGGCTTGCTCAAGGGGAGTTGGTTGCGTGCACTCGCCGAGGGCTGGGAGCGGCGCACCCTGCAGGCCTTCTCGGTGGTGAGCAGCATCAGCACCGCCATGGTGCAAAAACTGGGTACCAAAGGTGTGCCCGCCAGCCGCAGCCAGCTCCTCCCCAACTGGGTGGATCTCAAGGCCATTCAGCCCCAACGCGGTGCCGCCCGTAGCGCCAACAGCTACCGCCAGGAGCTCGGTATCAGTCCTGATCAGATCGTGCTCCTCTACTCGGGCTCGATGAACAAGAAGCAGGGCCTGGAGATGCTCGCTGAGG
The DNA here is from genome assembly GCF_014280115.1 of Synechococcus sp. A15-44. Taxonomy (NCBI): domain Bacteria; kingdom Bacillati; phylum Cyanobacteriota; class Cyanophyceae; order Synechococcales; family Synechococcaceae; genus Synechococcus; species Synechococcus sp. A15-44. Next base: position 2,152,416 of record NZ_CP047938.1, on the reverse strand, counting down.
TGATCCACCGCCTCAGCGCTCAGCCCAACCTGGTGTGGCTCCTCGCCGGTGAAGGCCCCACAAAGGCGGAGCTCATCCAAGCCACTGCCGGTCTGCCCCAGGTGCGCCACCTGCCGCTGCAGCCAGCAGCACGGATGGACGACTGGCTGAATGCCGCAGACATCCATCTGCTTCCTCAGAAAGCCGGCGCCGCTGATCTTGTGCTCCCCTCCAAACTTCTGGGTATTCTCGCCAGCGGCCGCCCTCTTGTAGCCAGTTCACCGGAGGGCAGTGAATTGGCGTTGCTGGCTGGCCAGGCCGGGCGCTGTGTACCACCAGGTGATGCCGCAGCCTTTGCGGATGCCTTGCGGGAGTTGATCGAAAACGCCGAGCTGCGCGCCCAATGCGGCCGTTTGGCTCGTCAGCTGGCGGAGGAGCACTTCGGCCAAGACGCCGTGTTGAAGCGCTTTGAGCAGCAGCTGCTTGATGAACATCTCAGGCGTCAGCTGAGAACCCGTTGATCACTGCTGGATCAAACAGATCCTCGCGCAGTTGGCCGCCTCGCCCGCCGATTGTGCTCTCAGGTGTTCAAACGCTTCAGAGCGAGTGCTCAACGCTGTTCGATCAGTGCGATGATGCACTGCACCAGCGGTTGACCCGAATACAGCGCTTGCGTTTGTAAACCGCGAGCACAGCTTGGCAGTTGTTTGGCGATCCCCGCGAGGCGCTTTTTCGTCTGTGCTCCAGACAACCCTGCTGCTTTGGCCAATTGCTCCCAGTGGCGCGCCTGCTCCTCGGAGAAGCGGACTTTGCTGCCCACCTGCATGGCCATTTTGTCGGTGAGCGTGGGATACACCGCTGTGCAAAGCAGGACGTAAAGCGGAGCCAGGATTCCTCGCTGCTGTTGATAAAGAATCGAGAAATTCTTGGCGTGGGCGTCGTGATGACCAATCAATGCATTGAAGATCACGGCATCCAAAAGACGGATCACGTCCGGAGCGCTGGGCCTGGTTGCTCAGCGCAACAGTGAGAAGCAGGCCTGCAAATCAGGTCCACCCTCATTACCGCTGTGCTCCAGCCCGTGCGCAGATGCGCTTCATCACCGAGCCGATCGGCAATCAGCCCTGCATCGAGCTCTGGGGCAGCGAGCGCTCCTTGATTGATCGTCAGGCAAACGCATGCACGATCTGCTGCTCAGCGCTCTCGTCCTGCTGTGCTCAGCCCCCTGCTGCATCTGAGCTCGCCCAATGCGTATTGATTGGGCGAGCTCTCCACCGAAGCCCTTGGGGTGCTGGGTGGGATCAGCGCTGTTCCTCCAGGTAGCGCCGCAGGTGCGCTGGAAGCACGTGCTCCAGCGCCTGCCCGCGAGCCATCCAGGCCGTCGCCACGATTTCCAGCTGATCAGGATTGAGCGGTGGCGGTTGATCAGTTGGCTCGCCAGCAGCCGGCCATGGCAGGGAAAAGATCGTCACCGTGTTGCGTCCTCCCGCTTGGTGCTCGGTGAGCGTCCAGGGCTTCTGCAGCCAGCTGCTTGGCACGGTCAGCCCCAGTTCCTCCTGCAGTTCTCGAACGGCTGCTTGGGCTGCCGTTTCGCCAAGCCGCAACCCGCCGCCCGGTAGGCCATAGCCGTGCCGGTAGCTGGTCTGCACGAGCAGCAGTTGCTCATGCCACCAGATCGCCACCAGCGCCCCATGCGTGTGCGGGCGTCGCACCAGACGGTAGAGCTCATAAGCCCAGGCAGCCACACGCATCAGCCCCAGGCGCCGCACCCAGCGTTTGAGCGAGCTGCTACACATCGCGATGGCTCCACTCCGCTCGGATTCCCTCATCCTCACTGGCGCCGCCTCGATCGCCACACGGCCGTTGCTGAACGCCCTCCTGCGTCGCCGCTTTGCTGCCGTGCAGCTGTGCGCCGAGCTGCCGGAGCTCGCCGATCTCCAGACCCATCTCTCGGCCTGGTGCACAGCCCAGGGCTTGCCAACCGTGCTTCGGTGGCTTGCCGAAGAGCCCGAGAGCAGCTTCGTGGCGCCGATGTTGCCCCCCGGCTGGCTGATTCACGGCAACACCTGCCGCGCCGAAGCCCTGCTGCAGCGCAACGTGTGCACCGCCGTGCGCCGCAACATCCGCGCCACCGCCCAGCGCCTGGAGACGCTGCCCGATTGCGGTGTCCACCTTGTGTTGCTCAGCAGCCACCAGGCGGCGCACCGATCCGGCATCGCCGGCTCCACTCTCGCCGCCGCCGAAGCCCTGGTTGAGGCCTGGAGTGCGAGCCATCCCGCTGCCTGCGTGCAGGTGTGGCGGCTCCCGGCTGCCTTCGATGCCGAGCAAGTGTTGGCCCCCGAGCTCAACGCAGCCTGGCAGCGCGAAGGCCTGGCCGAAGCGTTTGTGGATGCCCTGGTCGCTGCCCAGCCGAGCGTCTGGTGCGGCGGGAGCTGGAGGGGTTGTGGGGGTTATGAGAAGGAATTTGCAGCTGGAGAGACAGCCAAATGCTCTTTCCTGTGTTCGAAGTATGCGTCTATACCCATATGCCGCTACCGCGTGATGCTGGCCATGGCTTCGGTTTGGGGGTTGTTGTCGGCGTTTGCCCCTGCTCCATGGATATGTGCATTGACTTCCTGGTTGCCCGACTTGCCATTCTGTGCAGTCTGTTCAGAATTCACGCGGGCCCAAGGCTCCGCTTCTGTTCCGCGCCACCGCTCGCGAGTTGTTCCGGCTGTAGCCCGTGAGGTCGCCGTGGCGCCTTGAGTGGTCCGCTGAAGGCGGCCCAGGTGTGGTTCCGGCGGAACGAGCTGGCGGCCGCGAGTGCAAGCTCCGTCGACTTCTCTCGACTGGCTTCGGTGACACGTTCGACGCAGCCGAGCGACAAGAATCAGTTCAGCTTCTGGCTGCGACTGGCCCATCCACTCCATCCCAGCTTTCAGGCTGCCAGCCTGTGGTTGCTGCCAGCGGTGTTGCTGGTTGGCCTGCCGCTGCTTGCCCTCACCGGGCAAGACAAAGCCCTCACGCGCTACGTGGGTGCGTGATCTGCTCCTGTTGCTGCGTTCGGTAACGCCGGAGCCCAGCTCGCCGCGGCACTGCGCCTGGCTGACAACCACCAGATCGCCGACTGTCTCGATCCCAGGAGCTGCGTGAGATCCAGGATCAGCTTGATCAGGTGCTGCTGGCAATCCCGTCAATGCCTCGCAGCGAACGGCGCCGCATCGTCGCTGAGTTGCAGCGCCAGGCGATCCCGGTGTTGCAAATTCCCTCGGTCGATGACCTCACCTCCGGTCGGGCTCGCATTGATGCACTCCGCCCCGTCGCCATTGAAGACCTGCTTGGCCGTGATCCCGTGCCGCCCGTGCCGGAGCTTCTTGGTCCTGGTCTGCGGGATGCAGTGGTGTGCGTCACCGGTGCCGGTGGCTCGATCGGCTCTGAGCTCTGCCTCCAGATCCTGCAACTGAGCCCCAGCATCTTGATACTGCTCGAAAGCAGTGAACCTTCGCTCTGTGCAGTTGAGCAGGAACTGCGCCAGCAACTGCCTGCCTCGGTGGAGTTGGTGCCAGTGCTCGGCAGCGCCGCTGATCCGGCGCTGGTGCAACGGCTGTTTGCAGACCATGGCGTGCAGACCGTGTTTCATGCCGCCGCCTACAAGCACGTTCCCTTGGTGGAATCGAACCCGCTGGCGGGCCTCGCCAACAACGTGAATTCCACGCGGGTGGTTTGCCAAGCCGCCGTCGCAGCCGGAGTCAGCGAACTGGTGCTGATCTCCACCGACAAAGCGGTGCGTCCCACCAATGTGATGGGTGCCAGCAAACGCCTGGCTGAGCTGGTGGTGCAGGCCTTAGAGCTGGAGCTTTCTCATGGCGCCGAGGGTGCTGCCCAGCCCCGCACCCGTGTGGCGATGGTGCGTTTTGGCAATGTGTTGGGATCGTCGGGCTCGGTGGTGCCGCTGTTCCGTAAACAGATTGCCGCAGGTGGCCCAATCACCCTCATCCACCCGGAGATCATCCGCTGCTTCATGACGATCCCTGAGGCGGCTCAACTTGTGCTCCAGGCCGCCACCCTTGCTTAGGGGGGTGATGTGTTTTTGTTGGATATGGGTGAGCCGGTGAGGATCAAAAGCCTGGCCGAACAGATGCTGCGCCTGAGCGGACTGTCACTTCGCGATGCTCAGAACCCAAACGGAGATACTGAAATTGTTTGTACTGGTCTTCGGCCGGGTGAAAAGTTGTATGAGGAGTTGTTGATCCAAGCTGAATCGCAGCCCACGAAACACTCTTTGATTTTTAGAGCGACTGAGCGCTCACTGCATCCACAAGACCTTTGGCCTCGATTGGATCAACTGGAGGAGGCACTCAAGATTCAAAATCCAGGGAAGGCTCTTGACATTCCTTCTGAGCTCGTTCCTGAGTGGAAAAAAGCCCAGAATTAACGCTCTGCAGGACGGGTTATGTTTTTGAGTGACGATCAAAGCGCTGTGCTGTTGCGATCACCGGTACGAATTCGTACCACAGATTCAACGGAGCTGATGAAGATCTTGCCGTCTCCGATTTCGCCGGTCCGTGCGGCATCGGCGATGGCTTTGACAACATCGTCCACCCGTTCGTCATCGACGACGACGTCGATCTTCAATTTCTGCAGGAACTCCACAGTGAATTCTGAGCCGCGATAACGCTCGACCTGTCCTTTCTGCCGCCCGAAGCCGCGAACCTCGCTGACGGTCATGCCGATGATGCCGGCTTCAACGAGGGCGACCTTGACGTCTTCCAGCTTGAACGGACGGATGACGGCCTCAACCTTTTTCATGGGGTGTGGTGTGTCCTGTGAACAGAATGCCGCGGACTGGGGCCTGAGGCGTGTTTGCCGTTACAGAAGGCGCCTGTTGCCTAAGGTCGTTTCTGGCTTGATCGACCCGCTTGACCCACCCGCAGACCCAGACACCGCTCTACGGCGAGCGTGCCATCGCTGAGGCGGAACTGATCTGTTTCGACAACCCCCGGCCTGGCCGCCCCTATGAGGTGTCGATCGAGCTGCCGGAATTCACCTGCAAGTGCCCCTTCTCCGGCTACCCCGATTTCGCGGTGCTGCGCCTGAATTACCAACCCGGGCCCCGGGTGGTGGAGCTCAAGGCGATCAAGCTGTATGTGAACAGCTACCGCGACCAGTCGATCTCCCATGAAGAGGTGACCAATCGCATCCTTGATGATCTGGTGGCGGCCACCGATCCGGTGTGGATGCAGCTGGAAGCTGACTTCAACCCCCGCGGCAATGTCCACACCGTGGTGCGGGTCAGTCACGGCACCCGTCAGCCCTGCTGAAGGAATGAAGAGGTCCTCTTACACTGTCAAGGAGGTAAGGCGAAAGGAGGTTGGCTGGTGGAGTTGGCGACGTTGACTGCCAAAGGGCAGGTCACCATCCCCAAGGCTGTGCGGGAGGCTTTAGGAATGAAGCGTGGTGACCTCGTGAGTTGGGAGCTTGACAAGGAGTCAGTAAGGCTGAGAGTTGTACCGGCTATCGACCACGTTTATCTGAAGGGTGTGCAAGCTGGGCTGACGGAATGGGGCAGTGAGGCCGATGAAGAAGCCTTTGCTGGCTTGTGAGGATCGCCCAGTCGTTTGAGCTCGTCCGTGTTCCTTTTCCGTTCACCGACCGGCAAGCCACCAAGCGCAGACCAGCTTTGGTGATCTCGCGGCCAATGTTTCAGCAACACAGTGGGCATTTGTTGCTGGCGATGGTGACCAGTGCAAAACACAGTCAATGGCCCTCTGATTGGCCCATCGAGGATCTTCAGGCCGCAGGATTGCCTCAGGCTTGTGTTGTGCGCTTCAAGCTTTTCAGCCTCGATCAGAGCTTGTTGCTTGGTTCTCTTGGGCAGTTGTCGACACGAGATCAGCGCGGTGTCTTGAGCCGCTTGGACGCTGTGGCAGCGCTTCGTCCACCTGACTGATCGTGTCGTCACTCCTTTGGGGGGTGTTGGCCCTGGTCTCCCTGGCGATCGATGTCGGCCAGCGTTGAAAGCCTGTAATGTCTGCGTCCAGCTTCGGCCAGGTGTGCTGAAGCTGCTCAATCAGGCGTTGGATGGGTTCCAGCCGCAGCTCATCGGCATAGAGATTGCGCACGAGGTGCCGGAATCGCAGGTACTCCTGTAGCTCCACTTGTGTGGCGTCGTTCAGCACCGCCGGCCGGGTGTCCCTGGCCATCGCCATGCGTTCCAACAGCCTCCGGTGCCAGCCTTCACCTTGAGCTGGTGTGCCTCCGTTCACGACACGGCTGATCAGCAGCAGCATGCGCTCCACGCCGGTGTAGAAGCTGTGCAGACGCAGGGCAGAGGCTTCAACAGCATCGGCTGAATGCTCCAATCGCTGGCCGAGATTGCTCAAGCCAGAGACCAACTTGTGCAGGCGAGAGCATTCGCGGCTCAGGTCATCGCGCAGTTCCAATAGATCGGCGGCTTGCATGAGGGCATTGGTGGGGTGTGGTTCTACAAGGTTTGGCTTTTGCGCAGCAGCCGTTGGACCAGATCATCGCTGAGATCTTCCCGTCGTTTCAGGTCCACTGGCAAGGGTCCGGCGCCTTCTGCGAGGGCGATGGCATCCAGCAACGCCGCCGGCGGCAGTCCGTCCACCAGCAGGTCGAGATCGGAATGGCTGCGGAAGCGATCATCGAGAACGGAACCGAACAGATGCACGGCGCGAATCTGCGACCATCTCTTGCGCATCGCTGCAGCCGCCTTGGCGCCCTGAGCAAAGCCTTCTTGGCGTCTCTTCTCCAGTTGCTCGCGATCCGCCGCGAAGCGTTGCCTCCAATACTCCTGGGCGTGAAGGGTCATGGGTTCGCTCCGTGATCAGGCATCCGGGCCCTGATCCAGAGCCTTGAGCATGGTCAACACCTCACGGGCCGTGGCCAGGGCCTGATCAGCTTCTTCTGGATCAAACAGCTCCGACGGTGGAGTGGCATCCATCGGGTAGTGGGATTGAATCGCCATGCGGCTGAGGCTGCGTAAGGGGAGGGCCTCAAGTGCTCGCGTGTCTAGACCGTTCTGCTGCAGCCGACTCACCAGATCGTTCAGCACATGGGTGTGGGGCGGCTCCTCGCCCAGTTCCAGCAGGACGCTTTTCAACCCCTTTTCTGCAGCTTGCGAGGCGTAATAACAAGCCTGGGCCAGGAATCCGTTGTCTCGCGCCAGTTGCGCCAACGCCAGGTCGTTCTCGGCCTGGCGTAGCCAGGCGTTGGGGCGGGCATTCATGACCTGGCCTCCAGCAGAGGCTGGGCATCCCGAGCGACATGCCGCCAGTTCACCGAGGGATGGTTCGGCAAGTTGTGCCAGGCCTCCTGGTCGAGGCCGATCACGTCCTGGGCGAGTCCACCATCGAGCAGTTGATCCGCCCAGCGCTCGGCTTCCCCTTTGGAGTCGGCAACCACCAGCAGATCGGTGTCCGAGAGGCCGTCCCCATCCCCACGGGCCCGTGAGCCGAACAGGTAGATGTGTTGCTTCAGTTCCGTGAGCCACTGGGCATGACGGCGCTGACGCAGGTCCTGAAAGCTTGTCATGGGCTTGTGTTGGCTCCTGCTTCGATGGCTTGGCGGAGCTGGTCCGCCAACAGCTGGATCTCCTCCACAATTCTGGCCCGACTGACGGGCAGCTTGAAGTCGCCGTCCTGGTCGCGCGCGTCCACCGCAAACGGTTGCAGGACCAGCAGCAGCTCGTTGAGCTCGAGATTGGCCTCACTGGCGAGCAGGTCGAGTTCGTGGCTGCGGGGAGGCTCGCCGTCAGCAAGGACGATCCAACACTTCAACAGCTTTTCGACGGCCTGCTGTGCCGTGAAGCCCCAGTCTTCGGCTGGGAACTGCTCGTCCGGGCCGAAGTTCAGGCTGCGCAGGTGACGCTCCACAATCCGCAGCAGCAGCTGGGCGTCCTCAGAGGGAGGCATACAGCACCACCCCGTGGCGGGCCACGTCCTTCATCACGTGCCAGCGGGAGCCGGCCAACCGTGCGGCATCGGCTTGTCCCTACAACACCAGATCAACGCCACAGCCCAGGGGGCCGATGGCGTTTCGGTAGGTGCGCCAGCGCTCCGTGCGCTGCTGGCTGGTGAGCTCCGCCTCTTGGCAGATCACAGCCAGATCGAGATCGGAATCAGCCCGTGCAGTGCCCTGGGCCCGTGACCCGAACAGGACCACGGCCCCCACTCCGTCACAGACGATAAGGCGTTGAAGACCTTGCTTCAGCAGCTCGATGTCCATGCCGTCTCCGAGCTGTTTGGGCAACGCCAAAGACCTTGACTTGGTCCAGGGCAGAGCAACGGTGGAGAAGGAGTGAGCCACATCCTGATTGTGAGGCAGGGCAGCAGCTGTTGCTGGAATTGGTTTCGTTTCAAGCCAGGTCCAGCCAGGCGCGCAGGGCAAGATCCAGGGAGCTGAGACGTTCGGGGTCCAGAACGCCAACCACCGCACCAATGCTGGTGGTCGGCACGGTGAACAGTTTGTCGGCCATCAGTTGGGACGCTTTCTTCAATCCGTTCCTCGGATTTGGACTGACCGGGATACGCACCAGCGGGGCATCCAGCAGAGTGCTGGTCAGAGGGCAGAGCGTGACGCTGGGATGTCCTTGCAGCCAACGGTTGGCTTGCACCACCACGGCTGGTCTTGGTTTGCCGGAATACACCCCTGTCGCGGCCACGGTCACGATCAGCCCGCGCTGCAGTACGACGGCGCTCATGCTGTCCAGTCACTCCAGTCCGGCACTTGGTCGCACCAGTCCGTCTGATGGGCATGCTCAGCAATCAGAGTCGACTGCCGCAGGGCTTCATCGTTTTTGCCGAACCGCTGCACGTACTGGGCGATGGCGTCGCGCACGCAGGCACTGCGACTTTTTCCCATGCGTTCTGCCAATTGATCCAGTTGCTCTTCAAGTTCAGGCTCGACACGAACACCAATGGCCATGGCTTCAAGTGTTCAACAATTCGTTCAACACTTTAGCTCGGTTTGATCGACTGAGGGCTTTCATGGTCTTCGCTGACCACCACCCGCTGCAGCAGAAGCGGCAACTCCTGCGCAAAAGCCGCCAGGTTGCGGTTGCACAGGCCACCCACATGCAGCTGGCCATCACCGGCCACTGCCCACAGCTGACGGGTCGCCACCAGGCTGAGGCCGCCCCCCAGCAGCAGCACGCCAAAACCCAGGTACACCAGCGGCACACCGGGGTCCCGCTTGAGCAGCAGTCCGCTGGCCGGCAGCACCGAGGCCACCCGCAGCGGCAGCCCCTTCACCTCTTCGGCCGGGCCACCGGGTCGCAACAGCGTGAGTGCTGAGCCATCGGTGTCGTACACCGACACCGGGCCCTGTTCACTCTCCAGGCTGAGGAACACCGGCTCGCTGCCGTCTGGGCGGGTGGGCAGCACCAGTCCCCACAACTGATCCCCCAGCTTCGGGTAGGTCTGCAGCGGCAGTTGCAATTCCGGGCTGCGGCCGATCTGCACGCCGATCGCCGCCAGGGCCCAGTCCGCCTGATAGATCGTGATGCCGCGGTGCCGCAGCGGATGGTTGACGCTGATCTCTTCAGGTGTCTCGCTGTCGCTGAGGGCCAGCAGTGAGCGGAACTGTTCGGGCCGGCCGGCGGGGTCGCGCTCGATCTGGAAGTCCTGCAGGGTGATCGACAGCTGGCTGTCGCCGCTGGGGCTGAGCAGATCCAGGGTGCGATTAGGTGCCAGAAACCGCTCGAGTCGATTGCCGGCCAGGGCACCCCAGACCGCCCCCAGCATCAGCAGCACCATCCCGGTGTGCACCAGCAGCGGTCCAACCTGGCCCATCACTCCCCTGCGGGCTGCCAGACGGTTGGGGCCTGGTTTCAATTCCCAGCCCTGCCGCTGCAGCACCGCCGAGAGTTGAGTGAGGCCCGCATCCGCATCAGGGCAGGCAATGGTTTCGGCGATCGCCAATTTGCTGAGTTGCCGTGGGGTGCGGTAATCGATCCGGCGCCGTGCCGCCTGCAGTGCAGGCCATTGCCGCCGCCAGCTGCAGAGGATCAGAGCCAGCCCCAGCCAGGCCAGCAGGCCTAGAAACCAGCCGCTGGAATACACATGGTCCAGCTGCAGCTGCAGCACCTGCTCGCCGTGGAGCAGCCCCAACCAGGGGGTATCCGCATAAGCCTCCAGGTAGCTGGCAGGGGGATCGCCCTGGGGAATCGCCGTGCCCACGGCACTGGCCAGGGCAATCAGCAGCAGCAGCACGATCGCGACCCGCAGGTCAGACAGCCACACCAGCAGGCGCTTCATCGGTTCAGGCCCAACGCGCCAGCAGGGTCAGCACACCGCTGGTGAGCAGCACCACGCCACTGCTTGGCGGCACCCAACGGCCAACCGAGCGCAGCGCGAGGAGTTTGGGAACGCTGGCGGCGAAGGTCCCCGCCAGCAGCAGCGGCAGCACCTGACCAACCCCGAAGCAGCTCACCAGCATCGAAGCCCGCGGTCAGGAGCTGTCGGTGCAGATCGATGCCGATGGGCGCTCCTGGGCCCTGATGGTGGATCTGCTGCAGCGCTACGACCTGACGGCCGACTGGGATGGCGATCAACGCCGGGTGCTGATTGCGGCAAGCGATGTGGCCCCCACCTACCGGGACGATGCCGTGCAGGCGGCGGTGGGCTGGCCCCTGGTGGAGATGGCCTTGCAGGGCGGCCAGGCGCCGGTGATCCTCACCGGCATCCTGCGACCATCGCCCGACGGGGATCGAGCCTGGTGCCGGGTGCTGGAGTTCGCCGAGGAATTCGGCATCAGCGTCAGCTTTGAACCGTTGGTGCTGGGGGAACGGCGCGGAGGCTGAGGTTCAGTCGTAGAAACGCTTGCCGTCCACCCGTTTGATCGCATTGCGCCGTGCGTTGCGGCGGCTGTACTCGCTCACGGTTGGATTGGCCGCCGTGGGATCCACATGGGCCACCTGTTCCCAGAGATCCCGGGGTGCCCAGCGCACCGTATGGGCGACCCGGTCGTGCTTGATCACGTGGCACCAGTGGCTGTTGCCGCATTTGGGGCAGTACAGCTCTTCGAGCCATTCGTTGCTCAACACCAGCACCGGGTAGGCGTTGATGATCATTTGCGCTTTTTTGGCAGCCATGCCCCGCTGCTGCAGCTGTTCCGGCTGCAGCAGATGCAGGTAGTACTTCTTGCCGTCGCCCTGGATCTGTTGATCCGGATGGGCCGGACAGAACAACTCCCGCTTCTTGGGGCGCCGGTTGCGGCGTGCACCTGTTGATGCCCTCATCAGCTAGACGGGGTACGCAAACATTCCATTGTCCCACTGCCGATCTGGATCGCCATCCTGGAGGCAGCTGCCGAGCCTGCCCATGGCCGCTGTGATTTACCTCCACTGGACGGCGACCGGCTACAACTGGATTCGGCCCGGCCACTACCACTCGATCATTGGCGGTGACGGCCGCGTCCACCGGCTGCATGCCTACAGCGTGGATCTGCCGGCCCACACCTACGGCCGCAACCGCAGCAGCGTCGCCCTCTCCTGCGCCTGCATGGGTGGCATCCCCGATCCCTGGACCCAGCCGCCCACCACGGCTCAGCTCAACAGCCTCTGCGCAGAAACCGCATCCATCGCTCGAGATTGGGGGTGGCGTGAGGCCGACATCACCATCCAATCGGTGATGACCCATGCCGAGGCTGCCTCCAACCGCGATGGCCGCTGGATGCACGACAACTACGGCCCCGTGATCTGGGGCGGCACGGGGGAACGCTGGGATCTTCTTCAGCTGGAGAAGGGTGGCCCCAACGATGGGGGAGACCAGTTGCGCGAGCGCATTCGTGCGCTGCTGCGCGGGGATCCGCCACCTTCTCTTGCACAGCCTCTTGAACAGCGGTTGGTCTTCAAGGGGGAGACCACGATTCAGGCCCGCGGCGCTGATCTGCGCGTCCAGATCGATGGGCAGGGCCGCTCCTGGGCTCTGGTGGCTGAACTGCTCGAGCGCTACGAGATTCCCCACGTATGGGATGCCAGCCGCCGTCGCATCCTGATCGGTGCCCTGGATGTGACGCCCACCTATCGCGATGACGCCGTGCAGGCTTCAGTCGGCTGGCCCTTGGTGGAACTCTCCCTGCAGACGGGCAGTGCGCCGGTGATACTCAGCGGCATTCTCCGCCCGGGGGGCGACGGGGATCGGGCCTGGTGCCGGGTGCTGGAATTCGCCGAGGAGTTTGGGATTTCGGTGGCCTTTGATCCGTTGGTGCTGGCTGAGCGCCGGGGCGGTTGAGGCCGATCTCTTGTGTTGCTCCGGCTTGGTGATTGGTGTGGCGTCGCGCAGCCAGTTCAGAATGATTCGATGAATCGTTCGTTGGATTGGTTGCATCAAGCCCAGGCAGACTTGGCCCAGGCCAGCCTCAGCGCTGAGGCCGGCCACCATGAATGGGCCTGCTTGGCCTCCCATCAAGCTGATGACAAGGCGTTGAAGGCCCTGCATCTTCAGCAGGGGCAGCAAAGCTGGGGGCACGGCTTGGGGAGCTCCTATCGAGAGCTGCCGCCAGCAGTGATTGAGCAGTTGGCCGCAGCAGTGACGGACCTGGAAGACCGCTTGCGGGTGCTCGATGCCCTGTACATCCCCACGCGCTATCCAGATAGCCTGCCGGAAGGTGCCCCCACCGACCACTTCGGACGCCTGCAAAGTTCAGACGCCATCAGCCATGCCCGTGCGCTCGTTGAAGCAATCCGTCTGGCGCTGGCCAGCCCCTGAGCAGGTGCTCACGGACGTTCAGGCTTGGGCGCAGCAGCAGCAACAGCGCGTTCCAAGCTTGCAGCGGCTGGGTGTGTTCGGCAGTTATGGGCGCGGCACCGCTGCCTTCGGCAGCGACCTCGATTTGATCTTGGTGGATGCTGAGGCAAGTGGAGGCTAAGTCGAGCGCCTGCAGCCATGGCCGTTGGCTGAGCTCCCTCTCAGTTGTGATGCCCTGGTGCTCACGCCTGCTGAGCTGGAGCAACGCTTGAACGACGGTTCTCGCATGGCGATGGAGCTCAAGAGCGACTTGCGCTGGCTGCTCTGAAGCTTCCATGGCCTACTGGCTCAGCAAACTCCTCCCCCTGGCTCTGTTGCCGCTCGGTCTCAGCTTGATCCTGCTGTTGGTGGGCTTGATCGGCCGTTGGCGCTGGCCCGTGATCACTGCGGGCCTGATGCTCTGGTTTTTTTCACTGGGTCTGGTGAGCCAGAGCCTCTGGCGGTGGCTGGAGGTTCCCTGGCAACGCCGCATGGCGATGGATGCTCCTCAGGCCGATGCCATCGTCGTGCTCAGCGGCGGCCGCCATCCCGCTCCCGGTCCTGCGCGCTTCAGCGAGTGGCACGATCCTGATCGCTTCCTCGCTGGCGTCGACTTGTTCCGCGCCGGCAAGGCACCACGCTTGCTGTTCACCGGCGGTGCCAGCCCGTTCAGTCCCGGCCAGCACCCAGAGGGGCAGCACTACCTCCAGGAAGCCGCATTGCTCGGCGTGCCTGAAGCTGCCATGGCCAGCACGCCGCCGGTGGTGAATACGGCAGAGGAAGCCAGGGCTATTCGTCGGCTGCTGCCGGCCAGCCAATCCCGTGTGCTGCTGGTCACCAGCGCCTTTCACATGCGCCGCTCCCAGCGACTGTTTGAGCGCCAGGGATTGCAGGTGCTGCCGTTCCCCGTGGACTTTCAGGCCCGTGGCCGCTGGGCCGGTCCGCTTTGGCGCGACCCCACCCAGTGGCTGCCCAGTGCCAGGGCCCTCGACCACAGTTCCCGCGCCCTGCGGGAACTGTTGGGGCGACTGGTCGATCGGGCCTGGTGAGCTAGGACCTCAGAGGGCAGTGCTATCACGGTCGCCGGTGCGGATGCGCACCACAGATTCCACGGGGCTGATGAAGATCTTGCCGTCACCGATTTCACCGGTGCGGGCAGCATCAGCGATCGACTTGACCACCTCTTCAACGCGGTCGTCCTCGACCACCACTTCGATCTTGAGCTTCTGCAGGAATTCCACCGTGAATTCAGAGCCGCGGTAGCGCTCCACCTGACCTTTCTGGCGGCCGAAGCCCCGCACTTCGCTTACGGTCATGCCGATGATGCCGGCTTCCACCAGCGCCACTTTCACGTCTTCCAGCTTGAAAGGACGAATGATCGCTTCGACCTTTTTCATGGGGGTGACCTGATCTGCACTTAAGGATGCCGCGGTTCTCTGAGCCGTGCGTGGCCGCTGTTACAGAACGCTGCCGAAGCTTGACTTCTTAAGGTCACCCCTCAGAACTGGCCCCTCCAGCCCTTGACCCAGACTCCTCTTTACGGCGAGCGCGCCATCGCTGAAGCCGAGCTGATCTGCTTTGACAACCCCCGGCCTGGCCGCCCCTATGAGGTGTCGATCGAGCTGCCGGAATTCACCTGCAAATGCCCCTTCTCCGGCTATCCCGATTTCGCGGTGCTGCGCCTGATTTACCAACCCGGGCCGCGGGTGGTGGAGCTCAAGGCGATCAAGCTGTATGTGAACAGCTACCGCGAGCAGTCGATCTCCCATGAGGAGGTGACCAACCGCATCCTCGATGACCTGGTGGCGGCCACGGATCCCGTGTGGATGCAGCTGGAAGCCGATTTCAACCCCCGCGGCAATGTGCACACCGTGGTGCGGTTGAGTCACGGCACCCGTCAGCCCTGCTGATCGAGGGCCTCAAGGATGTCGAGCACGTCAGCCGCTGTTGCCAGCGCCTGTTCGGCATCCGCCGGGTCAAACAGGTCGGATGGTGGCGTTGCGTCCAGGGGGTAGCGCGACTGGATCGCCATCCGACTGAGCCCCCTTAAAGGAAGCGTTTTGAGTTGAGCGGTGTTGAGCCCGTTATCACCCAAGCGTTGCACCAGATCGTTGAGCACGTGGGTGTGGGGTGGTTCGATCCCGAGCTCCAGCAAGGCTCCTTTCAGCCCCTTTTCAGCGGCTTGTAAGGCGAAGTAGCAACTCTGGGCCAGGAAACCGTTGTCTTTGGCCAAATGAGCCAGCGCGAGATCGTTGTGGGCTTGACGCAACCAGGCATCCGGACGGGAATTCATTGCGGCTCCTCCAGTAGTGGTTGTGCATCACGGGCCACGCCCCGCCAGATGGCCGAAGGATGGGCTGGCAGTTCCATCCAGGCCTCGTGATCCATGCCGATCACGTCCTGGGCCAGGCCGCGGTCCAACAGCAGGTTCACCCAAAGCTCCGCATCGGATTTGCAAGCTCCCACCACCAGTAGATCGGTATCCGACAGCCCATCCCAGTCGCCCCGGGCCCGTGAACCAAACAGGTAGATCTGCTCCGGGTGGGGCCTGCTTTCTTGGCTCAGTAATTCTTGGAGCTGCCGTTTTAGCTCGGCCAGCCAGGCCCCGTGGCGGTGTTGGCGCAGCTGGCGGAAGCTCGTCATCCCACGGTCGATGCAGAGCCATTCTGCGTTGAATTGCGAGTGACCACCACCCGCTCCAGTAGTTCCGGCAATTCGGTGGCGAAAGCGGCGAGGTTGCGGTTGCAGAGGCCACCCACGCTGAGGGTTCCATCGGCTGCGATGGCCCACAGCTGCCGGGTGGCCACCAGGCTCAACCCACCGCCCACCAGCAGCACTGCGAAGCCCAGATACACCAGCGGTACTCCTGGATCCCGTTTGAGCAAAAGTCCGCTGGCCGGCAGCACCGCATCCACCCGCATCGGCAAGCCCTTTACCTCCGCGGCGGGACCACCCGGTCGCAGTCGGGCCAGTTGCTGGCCGTCGGCATCAAACACTGTGGCAGGTCCCTGTTCGCTCTCCAGGCTCAGAAACACCGGTTCGGTTCCATCGGGGCGTGTCGGTAGCACCAGGCCCCAGATCTGATCACCCAGCTCCGGATAGGTCTGTAGCGGCAGCTCCAGCACGGGGCTACGCCCGATCTGCAGGCTGATCGTCGCCAGTGACCAATCCGCCTGATAAATCGTGATGCCGCGGTGCCGCAGCGGGTGATTGACGCTGATTTCGGCATCCAAGCGTTGGTTGGGTCCCTGCAACTGCAGAGCGGAGCGGAACTGTTCCGTGCGGCCCGCCGGGTCCCGATCGATCGCGAAGCGGTCCAGGGTGATCGTCAGTTGGCTGGTGCCATCGCGATCCAGTAGGTCGAGGCTGCGGCCGGGGGCCAGGAAGCGCTCCAGGCGGTTCCCCGCCAGTGCCCCCCAGGCTGCGCCAAGCATCAGCAGCACCAGGCCGGTGTGCACGAGCAAGGGCCCCACCCGGCCGATGGCGCCGCGTCGGGCCGCCAGCCGTTGTGGCTTGCGTTGCACGTCCCATCCGCCGGCCCGCAGCACCGTCTCCAGCTGCGTCAGAGCCCGGCTGGGGTCAGCGCAGGGCTGGGTTTCGGCGATGGCCAATTTGCTCAGCTGGCGTGTGGTGCGGTAGTCGATCCAGCGCCGGGCCGCCATCAGCGCTGGCCACTGACGGCGCCAACTGCAGAGGATCAGGGCGAGGCCCAGCCAGGCCAACAGGGCCAGAAACCAGCCGCTGGAATACACATGATCGAGCTGCAACTGCAGCACCTGTTCGCCGTGGAGCAGCCCCAGCCAGGGGGTATCGGCGTAGGCATCGATGTAGCTGCTGGGCGGATCCCCCTGGGGGATGCCGGTGCCCACGGCACTGGCCAGGGCAATCAGCAGCAGCAGCATGATCGCCAGCCGCAGATCGCTGAGCCAGGCCGCCAGGCGCTTCAGTGGGCCCATTCCGCTCGCCATCCCCATCAGCTCCAGCGGGCCAGCAGGGTCAGCAGACCTGTGGTGAGCAAAACCACGCCACTGATGGGCGGCACCCAGCGGCTGATGCCCCGCAGGGCGAGCAGTTTGGGGATGGCTGCTGCAAAGGTGCCCGCCAGCAGCAGGGGCAGCACCTGGCCGAAGCCGAAACTTCCCAGCAGGGCCACGCCCGCCAGGGGGCGTCCGCTCTGGGCAATCCAGCCCAGCAGAACCGCCAGCACGGGCGTGGTGCAGGGGGAGGCGGCCAGCCCGAAGGCCAGGCCCGCCGCCACGGGGGCCAGCGGTGCCGGCACCCTTGTGCGCCATTGCTCCGGATCCGGACCGCTGGGCAGGGGGATCCGCAGCACCCCCAGCAGGTTCAACCCCATCGCCACCGCCAGGATCGCCACCAAGGTGGGGATCAGCGCCGGCACCTGCCCATAGATCCGACCCAGCAGCCCGCTGACGCTGCCCAGCACCACCAGGGCGCTGACGATGCCGCCGCAGAAGGCCAGGCTGCGCTGCCAGGCCGGTTGACCATCGTCAAAGCCCGCCAGGTAGGCCAGCGTCACCGGCAGCAACGACAGCGAACAGGGCCCCAGGCTGGTGAGGGCGCCGCCACCAAACACCAGCGCCAGGGTCAGTGGACCCGGATCCGCCAGGGCGCGCTGCAGCAGCTGTTCGCTGCTCTGGGCCAGATCGGAGAGCAGCAGCAGGTCCACAGGTGCCCTTAAGTGCCCAAAGCCTATCCAGCCAAGCCGTTGGCCTGGCCCGGCTCAATAGGCGGTGTAGCCCTTTTCTTCCATCAGGTGGGAGCCGGTGGCGGTGTTGATCTGCCGTTTCAGCGCAGCCCGCTGGTCATTGCAGCGGTACACCGAGCGGGCCAGCTCAATAAAGCGGGCGTCAAAGCAGCTGCTCGCTTCCTGTTCACGAATGGCATCTTCGATGGTCCAGAGCCGCTGGTTGATCTCAGAGAGAGCTTCGACGAGCTTCGTTGGCAGTTCCATCCCACAGCTTTCCAAGACACTCTCCAGCAGCGTGAGCTCCCGTTGCACATTGACCAGGGCTTCTCCGCTGAATCGGTTGGCCTTGATCTGCAGGATGGTGATCTTGTCGACCAACTCCCCAACCGAAACGGGAATCTGCACCTCCATCAGCGTTGGCGCACGGGGCGCGGCTGCCTGTTGGATCGTCCCCCGATCAAGCCGGTGGATTCCAGTGAACAGCGGATCAGCAGACCCAGGATCACCAGGCTCGACATCAGCGAGTTGCCGCCATAGCTGATCAAGGGCAGTGGCAGACCGGTGGTGGGCATCGCCCCAGAGGCCACCGCGATGTTCAGGATCGACTGGCCCACCAAGATCGTCGTGCAGCCGATGGCCACGAGCCGGGCCTGGTTGCTTCGGCAGCGCAGGGCCACCCGCAGCCCCACCCAGGCCACCAGCATCAGGAACAGCAGCAGCAGCACTGAACCCACGAATCCAAATTCCTCGGCGAACACCGCGTAGATGAAGTCAGTGCTCTGGATCGGCAGGTATTGGAGCTTCTGGGTGGAGAGGCCATAGCCCTGCCCCATCCAACCGCCCGATCCGATCGCCAGCAGGCTCTGCACCAGCTGGTAACCGTCCCCCATCGGGTCGTTCCAGGGATCCAGAAACGACACCACCCGGATCCGCTGGTATTCATTGATCAGGATGCTGGCGGTGCCCAGCAGCGATCCGGCCAGGGCAGTCCCCAGCAGACTTCGCCAGCGCAGACCGGCCGCGAGGGCCACCATCCAGAGGGTCAGGCCCATCAGGGCTGCTGTGGAGAGGTTGGGCTGCTTGAGGATCAGCAGCAGCAGTCCGCCGAAGCTGCCGAGCCACAGCAGTTTTTGGTCCAGGCTCATCCGGCTCCAGGGGGCGAACAGATTGGCGGCCTGCAGCACCACAAAGGGTTTCACCAGCTCCGAGGGCTGCATCTGCAGCGGGCCCAGCACCAGCCAGCGGCTGGCACCGTTCACCGTGGTGCCCATTACCAGGGTGGCGGCGATCAGCAAACAGCCCATCCACAGCCCTGGGCCTGACCAGCGCAGCCAGCGCCGCAGGTTGGTGGAGATCGTGATGCTCAGCAGCCCCCAGCTGGCCACCAGCCAGATCGCCTGTCGTTTCAGATAAAAGCCGCCATCACCCATTTCCCTTAAGGCCACCCACCAACTGGCGGAGGCCAGCACCACCAGCCCTGCCACACTCCAAAAGCCCGCCAGCCCCATCAGCAGGCGAGCTTCCGCTGGCCAGAGCTTCCATGGCAAGGGCAACAGCCGCTGGACCAGAGCCAACGTCTGAGTCTCTTGTCGTCCACGTCGTTTCGACGCTCGTTTTTGGGCTAGCGCTTGACCCAAACGTTTGCTCAAACAGCGTCAATGCACCATTGAGCCGTGAAATGGTTGCCTTGCCAAGGCACTGATTGAACAGAAGTGTTGGCTAGGAGTCTTTGCAGGACTACCTGAGCTGCGTTTTCGTTATGCAACGTTCAAGCGCTCATGCTCCACTTCCCATTGCACGTGGGATCCCCATGCTTGCTGGCGCACCCAGCAGCGTCCCCCGCGGCAGTGCAGCACCTGGAACGGTGGCAGATCGGAGGGCTGGTTATCGAGTCGCACGAAGCTGCCCGGTTGCAACAGCGGCACCACTTTTGCGGGTTGGGGTCGGTGGCTGGACACGTCCCTCGTCGCGATTAGGCAAAATCCTCCAGGCAGAACAGGCTCAAGCCGTTGGATCGCCGGTTTTCTTCGGGATCGGTCTGCTTTTATGTCGCAATGGCGTCCAAACAGCGTCTTGATCTGGAACTCCTGACCCGTGGCCTGGTCAGTTCACGCCAACAGGCGCAGCAATTGATTCGTGCTGGCAAGGTGCGGGATGGCGCCGGCACCCTGTTGGACAAGCCCGGAACGGAGGTGACGCCCGAGCGGGAGCTGCGGGTGGAGCAGCCCCCCCGCTTTGTCTCTCGTGGGGGCGAAAAACTGCTGGCGGGTTTGAAGGCTTTCCCTGTGCCGGTGGAGGGTCGCGTCTGCCTGGATGGCGGCATCTCCACCGGTGGTTTCACCGACTGCCTGCTTCAGCACGGTGCAAGCCGTGTTTATGGGGTGGATGTGGGCTACGGCCAGACGGCCTGGAGTTTGCGCACCGATGACCGAGTGGTGCTGCGGGAGCGTACGAACCTCCGCCATCTGCAGCCCGATCAGCTCTATGGCGCCAGCGACGCCTGGCCGAGCCTGGCGGTGACCGATGTGTCGTTCATTTCCCTGCGCCTGATTCTTCCTGCCTTGCGCCGGCTGTTGCAAGGGCCCGACACCGAAGCGCTTGTGCTGGTGAAGCCGCAGTTTGAAGTGGGCAAGAGCCGGGTCGGCAAGGGAGGCGTGGTGCGTGATCCGGCGGCCCATCGTGATGCCATTGAATCCGTGATTGCCGCAGCAGCAGAGTCGGCTTGGCAGCCCCAAGGCTTGGTGGCCTCGCCGATCACCGGGCCTGCTGGCAACCACGAGTACGTGCTCTGGTTGGGGGAGGGGGATTCCGCTGACCTGCCGGATCTCGATGCTTTGGTGGCCCGGACCCTCAACAGTTGAGGGCCAATAAAAAAGCCCGGTCTTGGACCGGGCTTGAAATGCGACTGGGAGCGGAGTTCAGTTGCCGACGTTGACTTGCTGACCCCCGGTGCAGAGTTCCACCTTGATGATGCGGCCTCCCTGCTTCTGGATGCGCTGTTGTTCAGCGAACCAGCTGTCGTAAGGCACCCACTTGGTGAAGAAGGTGTTCTGCAATTCGCGCTGCGTCCGCACCTTTTCAGGACTGGGGATGCAAGCGGTGACTTTGAACAACCGCATGGGGCTCAGTTGCCGAGGCCGGAGCAGATGTAGTCGAAGTAGACACCCATTTCCTTGCCGGCATCAGGGCCGACCAGGCCTGCGGTGACTTCCTTCATGGCTTGGATGGCCTGAACGGTGGCTCCGATGGGAACGCCCAGGGAGTTGTAGGTCTCCTTGAGGCCGTTCAGAACACGCTCGTCGAGGATTGAGGTGTCGCCAGCAAGCATGGCGTAGGTGGAATACCGCAAGTAGTAATCCAGATCGCGGATGCAGGCGGCGTAGCGGCGGGTGGTGTACATGTTGCCGCCGGGACGGGTGATGTCCGAGTACAGCAGGGCCTTGGCCACGGCATCGCGGATGATGGCCGAAGCATTGGCGCTGATGGTGGCGGCAGCGCGCACGCGCAGTTCACCACTGGCGAAATACGACTCGAGGCTGCTCATCGAAGCCGTGTCCAGGTAGAGGCCCTGGACGTCTGACTTGTTGATGACGTTGGTGATGGCGTCTTGCATGGATCCGTGAGGAGACGAGAGGGAAATTCAGCGAGCGGTTCAGGCGAGGGCGCCAACCACGTAATCGAAGTAGGTGCCGGCTTCCTCTGCGTCGGCTCCGGTGAGAAGACCCATGGCGACGATCTTCATCTCGCGCACGGCTTCTGCCATGGCTTCCAGGGGAGTGCCCAGGGAGCGGTAGAGCTCTTTCGCGCCGATCACACCGATCTCTTCGATCGGGGTGACGTCACCGGCAACGATGCCGTAGGTGACGAGGCGGAGGTAGTAGTCCATGTCGCGGAGACATGTGGCGGTCATCTCTTCGCCGTAGGCATTGCCGCCGGGTGAGATGACGTCGGGACGCTTCTGGAACAGCTGACCACCAGCCTGCTTGACGATGCGCTCGCGGCTTTCGCACAGGACCTGGGCCACACGCAGACGGCGTTGACCGCCGGTGACGAAGGCTTTGATCTGGTCGAGTTCGCCAGGGCTGAGGTAGCGGGCTTCGGCGTCCGCGTTGATGATCGAGTTGGAGACGATGCTCATGCAGTTCTGCCTCGAAACAAGCGGCCGCCCGTAGGAGACCGGTATCCGGTGAATAAGGGGTGATCCCGAAGGATCGCGTCTCAGACTAAAGGCTGAGACAGGGGGTCGAAGCGTTGGGAGTGAGACTTGTTCACATCGGTCAACACTGACCTGTGTGAGCCCGCTCCCTTGGATTCGGCACATGCATTCTGCGCTGGCGATGGCCAGGGAATTTTGGCCGGGTAACAGTTCTTCACGGCAGGAGCCGTGCCCGCAAAACCGTTGCCATGACTGCGATGTACGTCATGGTTTTAGAGGCTGCCAAGACACAAAAATGAACCCGATGAAGCGGCACTTCACCGGGATCGAATGAGAAAACCGCTGGGAATTGGGGCGGTTGTTTATCAGAAAAATGGCCGTTTGGCTCAGATCGCGTCGCCCGTGGGGGGATTCAGGCCAGCGTTGCCGCGATAGAGCGAAGCCGTGCGCTGGATGGTGGCTTGGCTGACCCCTGGCGCTGTCGACATGCCGTCGATGCGAGGCACCGTCGTGCTGATTCGTTCGGCCAGGAGTTCGGTGACCGCTGCACCCTGACCCGCTTCAGCGCGGGTGATCAGGAAGCGGCTGGTCTCTGCTGGGGTGGTGGCACGTCCCAGCAGGGCCAAACCTGCCGCGGAAGCGGCACGGAGCGGAGCCATCGAGGCGATGCGGTTCTGGAACGCTTCGCTCATGGCCACTTCTCCAACGAATTCCGTCAGGTCGATGTCCTGGTTGCGCAGTCGGGACTCGGCAGAGACCAGACGCTCCTCTTCCGTGGGCACTCTGTTGATCAGCTGGCGATAGACCGCATCAAGCACGGTGCGGAGTTCTTCTTCGCTGCAGGGTTGCTTCAGCTCAAGGGGCTGAGGGAGACCGGCGCGTCTGCTGAACCCAGAGGCATCAGCAGTGATCAGCGCTTTGCCCATGTTGGACAAAGACTTCTGCTGCGTCGTTGGGGTCGTAAGGGTGCGGAAGGCGGGTCTGCTGCCCGTGCTCCCTTCAGTGCTGGTCCAGTTCGGACCATCGAATTTGCTGGGAGCGGGGATCGCTTTGGCGGGCCGCTGAACCGGCGTGCTGCCGACTCCAGCGCCGAAGCCCTGCTGACGCACGAGGTTGGCCCAACGGGGATCCGGAGCGTTGTCGCTGATCTCCGCCGTCCAGTTACCTTTCACCGTGGTGCGGCTGCCGCTCAGGTTGCGGGGGGTGATGTCGCCTGCTGTTCTCAGCGTCTCAGCGGTGCGGGCATCAGGCCGCTGCTGTGGCGCAAGATCGGCAATAGCTTCCGCGTTGATCGGACGGGCCCAGCCTGGGGCGCGACGGGCGTTCACATCGCCTGGGGTGATGAATCGCTCAAAGGGGACCGTGTCGGATCCGAAGGCTTCGCTGTATTCCCCGCTGTCGATCAGGGCGTCCACCACTCCATAGAAGCCTTGGCGGGCAGCGGTGTCGAACAGGGCATCGATTTCCCAGCGGCCGAAGGTGGGGCGTCCCAGCAGACGGCGGTGCATCACTTCGATCGCCTTCACGATGTAGAGGCCACTCCAGTAGCGACGACGGAAGGCATCGGAGCGGGCCACCGCTCGCACGAAATCCCTCAGGGAGATGTCGCCGTTCTCGAGACGGGCCTCGGCGGAGCCCATGCGCTCTCCGGCATAGCCACCGTTGCCCAGCACCTGCACATACACCGCCTTGATCACGGCTTGGGTGCTGGCTTCAGTGGTGCGAACGCTGGGGTTTCCGCCGCGACGGGGATTGACGGTTCCCCCGGTTGCGATCTGCTGAAGCCGGACCACCCGAGGCCCCACCTTGCGGGGGCGGCTGCCACGGAAGCTGGCGCTGTCCAGCTGTCCGGGGCTGTTGAGACCGTTGCTCACCAGCAGCCGACGGCTGTCGTAGCCGTAGGGCGCCGGCCGTGTGGCCACCGAGGCGGTTCCGCTCGGGAAGATGGCGCCGTACTGGTTGGCCACCGGATCATTGCCGCCGCCGTAGACGTGCTGATCAGCAAAGGGCTGGCGGTAGGAGGCGTAGAGGGTGACGTACTGCGGCGCGCCATCGAAGGGGGCGCTGAACTTGAACAGCTTGCGGTTGGAGCCCCAACCGGCGCTTTCCTGGGCTTCGGTGCCGAGATCCCTCAGGTAGGGAACGGTTTCCTCGCCGAAGGCCTGGGCGTATTCCGAGGAATTCACCAGCACATCCACCAGGCCGTTGAGGCCTTGGTCGCTGAGGATGGCGAAGGACTTGCGGAATTCCTCGAGGGAGCTGATGCCCCGGCCGAGGAAGTGGCGGTAAGCCAGTTCCACCACACGGCTGTTGACGAAACCGTCGTGGAACTGCTGGCGGTATTCCTTGCTGCGGCCGAGGGCGCGAACGAATTCGCGCATTGAGATCTGGCCTTGTGCCACCTGGCTGGCTTTGTCTGCACAGGGGGTCTGGGAGTAGCCCTTGGCGATGTCGCGCTCAAACACCTGGCGGTAGGCGGCGCGGATGATTTCGGCTTTTTCGGCTCCCGATAGACCGGGACGCATGTCAAACAGCTGGCGTCCCTCTGAAGCCAGGGCATAGATCGCCGGCAGCTGCAGGCCCTGTTGCACCGCACTCCCCTGGCGCTGTTTGGTGCTGGGGGTGGGGATGGCCAACTCCCCCAACAGCACATTGAAGCAGTCGATGGTCATTTGACGGGCTTCAGGACGATCCCGCAGCAGTTCCGCTGAAGCGGCCCGCATCTCCTGAAGGGCCACGTTGGTGGCAGCAAGGGAGCAGTTCTCGAGAAGGATGTCCCGCAGGCCGCGGGTGTTCACCGCAAGGATGCTGGGGTCTCCGGCCACCAGGGCGTAGCCCACGTAGCGCAGGAACCAACCCATGTCGCGCACCGACTTGCGCATGAAGGCCGGGCCGTACTTGGCCACGCTGATGGCGTTGAAACCGGTGGGGAGCACAACCCGCACGTCGGCATCGCCGCCGGCTCCTTCCAGCAGGCGGGTGAGGAAGTTGCCCCGCTTGGTGCTGTTGCTGTCGCCGGTGAAGGTGCGCACCGACTGCTCAAACGCGGCTTGGTCGGCAGCCAAGGGAGTTCCCTCTCGGCCGCTGGACCGTCCGCTTTCGCCTGTGGTCAAGGGCGCTTCCAGGAAGGAGAGAGGAGTTCCTCCCACAAAAATTCTGTTGGCGGCGCGGGCCACGATGGCCTCGGCGTTGGCCGCAATGATCCGGGACGCTTCGATCCGGTCCTGCCCGGTGCGAAAGAAGGTCACAAGACTGTCGAGTTCCCCGTTGTCAGGGAAGCGGTCCTGCTGCTCCGCCTGACGGACGCTGGAGAGCGGCAGCGTGTCGAACAGCTGGGGAGACACGCGCGGGCTGCCGCTGCTGGCGGTCACTGTCATCGACGAAAGCAAGCCGGATCGCGACACGTTACGGCTGCCGGGATGGCGCTCCGCGGCCCCATGAACAAATGTTTGCAGGCGTTGTTGTGCTGCAGGGGATCGACGGGGCTGACGTGAAAAGCTCGCAGGCGCTGAATCTTCGCTGCATGACAGACCTCAAGCCCAGTGATGCCGCGACTCCTGTGGTGAGTGCGTTTTATGACCGCTTCCCCTTTCCGGGGGATCCGCTTCAGGACGGGCCGCCACCTGGATACAACTGGCGGTGGTGTCACCGCAGCGTTTTGGCTGCGGTGCACGGGCGGATCCCGGCGGGGATGGAGCAGCCGCGGATTCTCGATGCAGGATGCGGCACCGGGGTCAGCACCGATTACCTCTGCCATCTCAATCCGGGTGCAGATGTGCTCGGGGTGGACATCAGTGATGGGGCGCTGGCCGTGGCGCGGGAACGCTGCCAGCGCTCCGGGGCGGCTGAGCGAGTGACCTCTCTGCGTCAGGAGCGGCGGAGTCTTCTTGATCTCAGCGACGAAGGGTCTTTCGACTACATCAATTCGGTGGGGGTGTTGCATCACCTGGATCAGCCGGAAGCGGGGCTGCGCTCCCTGGCGGATCGCCTAGCTCCGTCGGGTCTGCTGCATCTCTTTCTTTACGCCGATGCCGGTCGCTGGGAGATCCACCGCACCCAGAAAGCGCTGAGTCTTCTGAATGCCGGCACAGGCTCGGAGGGCCTGCGTCTGGGGCGGGAACTGTTCGAGACCCTGCCCGAGGGCAACCGGCTGGCCCGTCATCACCGGGAACGCTGGGCCGTGGACTGCGCACCTGACGCGAATTTCGCGGACATGTACCTGCACCCGCAGGAAACCAGTTACAACCTCGAGCGCCTCTTCGCCTTCATCGAAACGGCGGGTCTGCATTTCGCCGGCTTCTCCAATCCTGAGGTTTGGGATCCGGCGCGCCTGTTGATGGGTGAGCTATTGGAGCGAGCCCAAACCTTGCCCCCGCGTCAGCAGTGGGAGCTCGTGGAGCAGCTGGATCCCGACATCAGCCACTTCGAGTTCTTTCTCTCCGCGGCACCGGTGGAGTCAGAGGCCTTCTCCGATGACGAGCTCTTGCAGGCCCGGGGTTTGCGCCAGCCCTGCCTCTGGGGGGAACCCGATCCCATCCTTGGTCGCAACATGGAGCCGATCCAGCTCAGTGATGCCGACCGCGCCCTGCTGCGGACTGTCGCGGAGCAGCCGGAACAAACGCTGGGGGCCCTTGCGTCCCCCAATCAGATCCGCGATCTTGTGGATCGACAGCTGCTGCTGCTGAAGGAATAGCAGCAGCGAACGCGTGATAGATTCCGCGCGCCATTACAGGCAGCGCTTGGAAGATTTTTACCGTCTTCAACGTCGCCTGCTGTTGGCCACTGTTCTGGTGTCACTCGTCACGGTTCCGATCGTGGCTCTCACCATGAATCTCTCGGTGGCCGGCAGTGTTCTTGTGGGCTCCTGCGCCGGACTTCTGTACGTGCGCTTGTTGGCTCGCAGTGTGGCCCGGCTCAGTGACCAGTCCCGTGGACTGGGGCGTTTTCAGCTCATCGTTCCAACACTGCTTGTGGTTGGTTCGGCCAAGCTGCCTCAGCTCGATCTGCTGCCGGCCTTCCTGGGATTCCTTCTCTACAAGCCCGCCCTGATTCTTCAGCACGTTTTCGACGACCGCTGAGTCTGAGCACTTTCCTCTGCACCCATGGCTTTGTTGCCCTTACCACTCCCGTTCGCTGAACTGGAAGTGGGTCACCACCTGTACTGGCAGATCGGCGATCTGTATCTGCACGGTCAGGTGTTCCTGAGCTCCTGGATCCTGATCGGCATCCTCCTGGCTGTGGTGCTTGTCGGCACCCGCGGGATGAAGCGTGATCCGATCGGTCTGCAGAACCTGCTCGAATTCCTCTGGAATTTCATTCGCGACATCGCCCGCGACAACATCGGCGAGAAGTACTACCGCGACTGGCTTCCGTTCATCGGCACCCTGTTCCTGTTCATCTTCGTGAGCAACTGGGGCGGAGCCCTGATCCCCTGGAAGATCTTCGAACTCCCCGAGGGTGAGCTCGGCGCTCCCACTGCGGACATCAACACCACCGTGGCGATGGCTCTGCTGGTGTCACTGGCGTACTTCTATGCCGGTCTGAGCCGTAAGGGTCTGCGCTTCTTCGAGCTGTACGTGGAGCCGACCCCGATCATGCTCCCGTTCAAGATCATCGAGGAATTCACCAAGCCTCTCTCGCTCTCCTTCCGTCTGTTCGGAAACATCCTTGCCGACGAATTGGCTGTGGGCGTGCTGGTGTACCTGGTTCCGCTGATCGTGCCCCTGCCTGTGATGCTTCTGGGTCTGTTCACCAGTGCCATTCAGGCTCTGATCTTCGCGACCCTGGCGTCCTTCTACATCGGTGAAGGCCTCCACGAGGCCCACTAAAACCGAGCTCCTCTATCGCCTGAGAACGGCGATCTGCTAAACACTTCCGCGCGCAGGTCCGGCATTCCACCCGGGCCCGTTCCTTCGGGAATGTCCCTGCGCGGGGGGAACCGATCCCCAAGTCCATTCCGTACAGCGCTCCCCAGCGCTTCCCCTTACACCACCCAACATGGATTCCATCACCTCCGCCGCTTCCGTTGTGGCTGCTGGCCTGGCAGTCGGCCTCGCCGCCATCGGCCCTGGTATCGGTCAGGGCACCGCGTCCGGCGGCGCTGTTGAGGGCATCGCCCGTCAGCCCGAAGCCGAAGGCAAGATCCGCGGCACCCTGCTGCTGTCCCTGGCGTTCATGGAATCGCTGACCATCTACGGCCTGGTGGTGGCTCTGGTGCTCCTGTTCGCCAACCCCTTCGCCGGCTGATCAGTGCAGGGGGATCGTTGATCCCCCTCCTGAGCTTCTTGTTTCGATTCCTTCCCAGCGCACCTTTCCATGACCTGGCTTCTGCTTGCTGAAGCAGGTGTTCCGGAGGGAGGTCTTTTTGACCTCGATGCCACCCTTCCGCTGATGGCGGTTCAGGTGGTTCTCCTCACCTTCCTGCTCAATGTCCTCTTCTTCCGTCCGGTCGGCAAGGTCGTGGAAGATCGTGAGGGCTATATCTCCACCAGTCGTGCTGATGCCAAGCAGAAGCTTGCCCAGGTTGAACGCCTGGAGGCTGATCTGGCTGAACAGCTCAAAGGTGCCCGCCAGGCCGCTCAGGCCGTGATCGTTGAGGCGGAACAAGAAGTTGATCGGCTTTACCGCGAAGCGCTGGCCCAGGCGGAAGCTGAAGCCAACCGCACCAAAGAGGAAAGCCGTCGTGCCATCGAGGCCGAGCGTGAGGCTGCCCGCACCCAGCTCAAGGGTCAGGTGGATCAGCTGAGCACCACGATCATCAACCGTTTGCTGGCCGCGTGATGTCTCTCAATTTCAATCCGCTCGAAACCAATCTGGTCAACCTGGTCATCGTGATCGGGCTCCTGGTTTGGTTCCTGCGCGGTTTCCTGGGAGGAATCCTGGAACGCCGCCGCACCGCGATCCTTCAGGAGTTGCAGGACGCGGAGTCCCGCCTGAAGACCGCCACCGAAAATCTGAGCCAGGCCCAGTCCGAATTGGCTGCTGCCCAGCAGAAAGCCGAGAAGATCCGTGCTGATGGTCAGGCCCGTGCCGCAGGCATTCGTGCCGAAGGCGAGAAGCGCACCATCTCCGTGATGGCTGCGATCAAGGCCGGTGCCGATGCTGATGCCGAAGCCGATGCTGCCCGGATCAAGGACAGCCTGCGTCGTGAGGCCGCTCTGGCCGCAATCGACAAGGCTCTCTCCGAACTTCCGGCTCGTCTCGATGCCAGCGCTCAGGCCAAGTTGATCGATTCCACCATCAAAAATCTGGAGAACGCCTGATGCCTCTCCTCAACTCTCTGGCCACCCCCTACGCCGAAGCACTGCTTCAGGTCACCGAAGCCCGCGGTGAGTCTGAAACCGTTGCGGATCAATGCAAGCAATTGCTTGCGATCTGGAACGATTCCGAAGACTTCCGCGACGCCATGGTGTCCCCAGTGCTTGAGCCGGATGCCAAAAAGCAGGCCCTCAAGGCTCTGGTAGGCGAGCAGGTCACGCCGTCTGTCCTCAACCTTCTCAAGGTCTTGGCGGATCGGCAGCGACTCCTTGCCTTCGATGCGGTGATGCTTCGTTACCTCGAGCTCTATCGCGAGCAGCAGGGCATCACCCTGGCTCAGGTCCGCTCAGCCCAGGCTCTCAGCGAAGAGCAGCAAGCGGCCCTTTCCAAGAAGGTGCAGGCCATGGCCGGCACCAACAAGGTCGACATCGACCTCAGTGTGGATCCGTCCCTAATCGGCGGTTTCGTCGTGAGTCTCGGATCTCAGGTGATCGACGCCAGCCTGTCTGGCCAGGTTCGTCGCCTTGGTCTGGCACTCGCCAAAGCGAGCTGACCTCACTTCTTCCTCCACCGCTTCTTCACCCCACTCCCAGCTGGGATCACACGCCATGGTTTCCATCCGTCCCGACGAGATCAGCGCCATCCTCAAGCAGCAAATTGAGGACTACGACAAGTCGGTTTCCGTCAGCAATGTCGGCACCGTTCTCACCGTGGGCGACGGCATCGCCCGCGTTTACGGCCTGCAGCAAGCCATGGCCGGTGAGCTCCTCGAATTCGAGGACGGCACCGAAGGCATCGCCCTCAACCTCGAAGACGACAACGTCGGCGCGGTGCTCATGGGTGAGGGATATGGCATCCAGGAAGGCAGCACGGTGAAGGCCACCGGCAAGATCGCCGCTGTGCCCGTGGGTGAAGCCATGCTGGGCCGGGTGGTGAACTCCCTAGGCCGCGCCATCGACGGCAAGGGCGAAATCGCCACCAGCGAGACGCGCCTGATCGAATCTATGGCGCCCGGCATCATTCAGCGCAAGTCGGTGCATGAGCCGATGCAGACCGGCATCACCGCCATCGACGCGATGATCCCCGTCGGCCGTGGCCAGCGCGAGCTGATCATTGGTGACCGCCAGACCGGCAAGACCGCCATCGCGATCGACACGATCCTGAACCAGGCGGATCAGGACATGATCTGCGTCTACGTCGCTGTTGGTCAGAAGGCTGCTTCCGTGGCCAACGTCGTTGAAGTGCTGCGTGAGCGCGGCGCCCTCGACTACACCGTGATCGTCGCCGCCAACGCGTCCGAGCCTGCTGCGCTGCAGTACCTGGCTCCTTACACCGGCGCCTCCATTGCCGAGTACTTCATGTACAAGGGCAAGGCCACCCTGGTGATCTACGACGATCTCTCCAAGCAGGCTGCTGCCTACCGCCAGATGTCGCTCCTGCTGCGTCGTCCGCCCGGTCGTGAGGCCTACCCCGGCGACGTTTTCTACTGCCACAGCCGTCTGCTCGAGCGTGCAGCCAAGTTGTCTGACGCCATGGGCAAGGGTTCCATGACCGCCCTGCCGATCATCGAGACCCAGGCCGGTGACGTTTCGGCCTACATCCCCACCAACGTGATTTCGATCACGGATGGTCAGATCTTCCTCAGCTCCGACCTGTTCAACTCCGGTCTGCGTCCTGCGATCAACGTGGGTATCTCCGTGAGCCGGGTGGGCGGTGCTGCCCAGACCAAGGCCATCAAGAAGATTGCCGGCACCCTCAAGCTGGAGCTGGCTCAGTTCGACGAGCTGGCCGCCTTCTCCCAGTTCGCTTCTGACCTGGATGCTTCCACCCAGCAGCAGCTGGAGCGCGGCAAGCGTCTGCGTGAACTGCTCAAGCAGCCTCAGTTCAGCCCCTTGATCCTGGCTGAGCAGGTCGCCATCGTTTACGCCGGTGTGAAGGGCCTGATCGACGACGTCCCCGTCGACAAGGTTGTTGATTTCTCCCGCGAACTGCGTGAGTACCTCAAGTCCAACAAGGCTGAGTTCATCACCGAAATCCAGGAGAAGAAAGTGATGAGCCCTGAGGCTGAGGCGATCCTCAAGGACGCCATCACCGAAGTCGTGTCCACCATGGTCGCCTCCGCGGCCTGAAGGAGCTGCCGACATGGCGAATCTCAAAGAAATCCGAGACCGAATTAAGTCGGTCAAAAACACCCGCAAGATCACCGAGGCCATGCGCCTGGTGGCTGCGGCCAAGGTGCGCCGCGCCCAGGAGCAAGTGCTCCGCAGCCGTCCCTTCGCGGATCGGCTGGCCCGGATCCTGGAAAACCTCCAGTCCCGCATGGGTTTCG
This sequence comes from Synechococcus sp. A15-44, assembly GCF_014280115.1. Classification (NCBI taxonomy): domain Bacteria; kingdom Bacillati; phylum Cyanobacteriota; class Cyanophyceae; order Synechococcales; family Synechococcaceae; genus Synechococcus; species Synechococcus sp. A15-44. Next base: position 2,121,259 of record NZ_CP047938.1, on the reverse strand, counting down.
AAGATGCGGCATCTCCCCTGATGCAGCAGCGCAATGTGGAGACCATCACCCTGGTGGCGGTCACCGGCGATCGCGGCCTGTGTGGTGGCTACAACGCCAACATCATCAAGCGCACGGAACAGCGTTTTGCTGAGCTGAAGGGAAAGGGCTTCGACGTGAAGCTGCTGCTGATCGGCACCAAAGCCATCGGCTACTTCACCCGTCGGGACTACCCGATCCAGGCCACCTTTTCTGGTCTGGAACAGGTGCCCACCGCCGATGAGGCCAACACGATCTCCACGGATCTGCTGGCTGAGTTCCTTGCCGAAAGCACCGACCGCGTCGAGCTGATCTTCACCAAGTTCATCAACCTGGTGAGCTGCAAGCCCGTGGTTCAGACCCTTCTGCCCTTGGATCCTCAGGACATCGCTGATCCCGAGGATGAGATCTTCCGCCTCACCACCAAGGACGGCCTTCTCACCGTTGAGCCCGGTGCAGGCCCTGCCAACACCGAGCCCAAGATCCCTTCGGACATTGTGTTTGAGCAGACCCCTGAACAGTTGCTGAATGCACTGCTTCCGCTCTATCTGCAGAACCAGATGCTGCGTTCCCTGCAGGAATCGGCGGCCTCCGAGCTGGCCAGCCGGATGACGGCCATGAACAACGCCAGCGACAACGCCAAGGAATTGGCCAAGAGCCTCACCCTTGACTACAACAAGGCCCGTCAGGCTGCGATTACCCAGGAGATCCTGGAAGTTGCAGGTGGTGCGGCCGCTGTTGGCTAACTATTTCGGCTGATCTTTTCGGTCGATCGATTTATAGACAGCCGGTCCTTCGGGGCCGGCTTTTTTGTGTTGTGTTTACGGTGAAGCGGAGCGGTTTGAGGGCGTGGGCGTGCTTCAGCTGCATCAGCTCTTCCCCACCGTCGTGGCAACGACGCAACTCCCTCTCGACCCTCTGCAGCAGGCGTCCTGCATGCAGGCTCTGTTGGAGCTTCGCGGCCAGGCCGAGGGCAACCCCAATGAAGGCTGCGCCTGGACGGGGGACCTGCATGGGGTGTGGCAGCTGCATCAACAGCAGCCCTTTCAGGCCTTGGCTCAGCTGGTGGTTGAGCAGGCCTGGTGCTATCTCGATTCGCTTGGGTTTGAGCGAAGCCAAGTGGCCCTGCATCTTCAGCGTTGCTGGCCGGTGATCAGTGATTGGGATCAAGCGGTTGGCCGCCACCATCACCCCAATGCCCATCTCAGCGCCGTTCTCTACCTCACGGGTACGGGCACGGGAGAGGAGGGTGTGTTGCGGCTGCATGCCCCCCATCAACCCAATGAGTTGGTGGCCGGCTTGGCCGTGGGTTATGGCGGCCCGATTGCTGAAGGCCACCCGTTCAATCAGTCCTACTGGGATTTGGCCCCCCGCCCTGGTTTGCTGGTGCTGTTTCCGTCGAACCTGCACCACAGCGTTCTACCCAACGACGCCCCAGACGAGCTGCGCTGTTCTATCAGTTTTGATTTCGTGCTGACAGCACCCGTGCAGGGTGGTTCGCCGGAATATCTGGCGCCTCACCCCCGCCATTGGGACTCGCTGGACGAGCCCATTGCCTGAGACAATGCTGCATCTTCCTTGTTGAGCCCGGCATGTCCGACGTGGCCACTTACACCGTCCGCGCCGAGTTCGAAGGCGAAACTCACAGCTTTCCTTGCCGCGCTGACCAGACGGTGCTGAATGCTGCTGAGGCCGCTGGCATCACCCTCCCCAGCTCCTGCTGCTCCGGGGTATGCACCACGTGTGCTGCGGTGATCAGCGAGGGCACTGTTGAACAGCCCGATGCCATGGGCGTGAAGGGTGAGCTTCAGCAGCAGGGCTACAGCCTGCTGTGTGTGGCTTTCCCGAGGGCCGATCTCACCCTCAAGGCGGGTCAGGAGGATGCGCTCTACGAAGCCCAGTTCGGTCAATACCAGAAGTGAGGCTCATCAGCCTGCAACGGCAGTTTCCTTGGCCTGCTGATGTGCCATTGGTTGAGCTGCGCAGCTGGATCCGTCAGCAGTTGGCTCAGGAGGGTGATCTGCTGCGTTGGGCTCTTACCGCAGTGCACTCCAGTGCCGATGGTGCCCGAACCCTTCAAGTGGAGGCAGTGATCAGCGCGTGAGCTCGGCACCGATGCCAACGCTGATGCTGGTGCCCACGGGCATCGGTTGTGACATCGGTGGTTACGCCGGTGACGCCCTGCCGTCTGCACGCTTGCTGGCTGCAGCGAGCGGCTGCCTGATCACCCATCCCAATGTGATGAACGGGGCTTCGCTGTATTGGAGCGATTCCCGCGTGCTCTACGTAGAGGGCTATGGCCTCGATCGGTTTGCCGTGGGTGACTGGGCCTTGCGGCCGGTGCGAAGGCAACGGATCGGCTTGCTGCTGGATGCCGGCATCGAGCCCGAGCTGGCCCAGCGCCAGATTCAGGTGGCTGAGGGCTGCCGCGCCAGCCTGGGTTTGGAGATCGGCCCGGTGATTTCAACGGATGCGCCGCTTGAGGTGACGCTTGAGTGCGGTGCCAGTGGCGCCAGCTGGGGGCGATTGGGGTGTCCTGATGCCTTGTTGCGGGCCGGTGAACGCTTGAAGCGGGCCGGGGCAACGGCGATTGCGGTGGTGGCCCGCTTCCCGGAGGGTCCGGAGAGTGAGGCGTTGGCGGCGTATCGCCAGGGCAGTGGTGTGGATGCTCTGGCTGGTGCTGAAGCGGTGATCAGCCACCTGCTGGTGCAGCACCTGCAGATTCCCTGCGCCCACGCTCCGGCCTTGGACGCCTTACCCCTGGATCCGCAACTGGATCCAAGGGCGGCGGGAGAGGAGCTCGGTTACACCTTCCTGGCCTGCGTGCTGGTGGGGCTGAGCCGGGCACCGGATCTGGTGAGTGCCACCCAGCAGCCTGGCGATCTTGATGCGACGCAATTGGGGGCGGTTGTAGTGCCCGCAGGCGCCCTGGGGGGTGAAGCGGTGCTGGCTTGTCTGGAACGGAATGTTCCGCTGATCACAGTGGAGAACCCCTCGGTGCTGTCGGTCACGGCCGATGCCCTTGGCTTGAGCCAGGGCGTTCTTCAGGCCAGCAGTTACAGCGAGGCAGCAGGGTTGGTGCTGGCGCTGCGGGAGGGATTGAGTCCGGCGTCCCTGGGCCGGCCACTCCCAGCACTGCAACGGTTGGATTGATGCCTGGCGGTTTTGGTGGAGCCTTCGATCAGAGCCCTTGCCCCTGTGGGGGTGGTGTTTATCGCAGCTGCTGCGGGCCCCTGCATCGCGCCGATCAGCGTGCCGAAACGGCTGAACAGCTGATGCGCTCCAGATATTCAGCGTTTGCGCGTGGCGAGATCGACTATCTGCTGGCCACCCATCCCGAGCCGGATGTTCCAGCACAGCAGCGGCGTCGTTCCCTGGAGCGGAGTTGCCGGCAGACCCGTTGGCTCGGCTTGACGGTGCTGGCTGTCAGCGCCGGCGGCCCGCGGGATCTTGAGGGAACGGTGCAGTTTGAAGCCCGTTACCGCGGTGGGGTGCTGAAGGAAACCTCCCTGTTTCAGCGGCGCGACGGCGCGGAGGATGGTCCTTGGCTCTATGTGGGTGCACTCCACTTGGAGGGCTAACGCAGGCAGGCCATCGGATGCCGTGGCGGCACCCCCAGTGCTTTGGCCACGCCGGGGTGGCAGACCGATCCCTGCACTGTGTTCAGGCCGGAGAGCAGTTCAGGCCGTTCCGTCACCGCTTCCTCCAGCCCTCGCCCGGCGATACCCAGGATGTAGGGGAGTGTCACGCTCACCAGGGCCTCGGTTGAGGTGAACGGCACCGCTCCTGGCATGTTGCCCACGGCGTAGTGCTGCACGCCGTGGATGGTCGCAGTGGGATCGCGGTGGGTCGTCTCCTGGCTGGTGGCGATGCAGCCGCCTTGGTCGATCGCCACATCCACGATCACCGAACCGGGCCGCATCTGCTGCACCATCTCCTCATCCACAAGGGTGGGGGCCCGTCCGCCGGGGGTAAGCACGGCTCCGATCACCAGATCCGCCGTTGGCACCAACCGTTCCAGAAGCCCGCGGCTGCTCACCACACTCATCAGGCGACCGCGCCGGTCGGCCTCCAGGCTGCGCAACCGCTGGGGTGAGCGGTCGAGCAGCAACACCTCGGCATCCATGGCGGCGGCCGTTCGTGCGGCATTCCAGCCCACGGTGCCGGCGCCAAGCACCACCACCCGGGCCGGTTGCACGCCGGTGCAGCCCCCCATCAAAACGCCGCGGCCGCCGTGGGGTTTCTCCAGCAGGTGAGCTCCAACCTGGGCCGCCAAGCGCCCCGCGATTTCGCTCATCGGTGCCAGCAACGGCAGGCTGCCGTTCTCCAGCTGCACGGTTTCGTAGGCGATGGCAGCGGTGCCTGCCTCCAGCAGAGCCTCGCCAACGCTGGGATAGGCGGCCAGGTGCAGGTAGGTGAACAGCACCATGTCCTCCCGCAGATAGACAAATTCCTCCGCCTGCGGTTCCTTCACCTTCACCACCAAATGGGCGCCCCAGGCCTCGTCGCGGCTCACCATTTGGGCACCGGCGGCGGCGAAGGCGTCGTCACCGATTCCCGCTCCAGCCCCGGCTCCGGTTTCGATGCGCACCTCCAAGCCTTGGCTCACCAGTTCCCGCACCGCATCGGGAGTCAGCGCCACTCGCTGCTCATCGAGCTTGATCTCCTTCGGCACACCGATGCTGGCCATCGGGGCCGAGAGAACGGAGGCTGCCATGGCGGCTTCAAGAAGATCCCTTCAATCTGGCTCCGCTGCGCGCAACCCGCCACATCACCAGGGTGGGATGGCTTTAGGAGGCTGCTGAAAAAGCGAGGAGAAGCAGTCCTCTTGGTCTTGGTCGATTCGTGATCCTTTTCCACGGCATCAATCAGGTTGACCGCCAGCAATGGGCTGACCCGTTGCTTGGAGAGCCATCAAGTCAGGTTTCGGAGACTGGTGGGCGGTGCCTTTTGTCTCCTGTTTCCACCCTCATGCCATCACCGTCTGGGTTCTGAGCAGATTGCTGATGCGGATCAGGTTGTAGGCCACGACATGCAACCGGAACACCGCTCCCACCTTTGATCGGCCGCGAGCTTTGAGTTGCCTCAACCCTGCTGACTGTTTGATCCAGCCAAACACCTGCTCGATTCGCTTGCGGGAGTTGATCGATTGGGCGTACCCCTGGTGGCGGGACGTGCGGCCATCGATCGCCGATCCACCGCTGCGAGTGATGTTCTGGGCAACGTGCGGTGTGATGCCGTTGATGCGCAGATCGGCCACGAACTCCCTGGTGTCGTAACCCTTGTCGGCACCCAAGGTTTTCTGGTGCGCACCACGGAGCGAACGGGCCATGCGCAGCGCTGCCTCACGCTCCGCTCTGCCTGTGGCCTGGCTGACTTCACTGGCGACCACCAGGCCGTTGCGGTTCTCCATGACGCAATGGCCCATGAAGCTCAGGAAAGCGCCGACGCCCGGGGCTTTCTTGAACAACCGGGCCTCGTCGTCGCTTGCGGAGCGGTGGGTTTGGTTGGAGAGCAGCAGGCCGCGGAAGTCGCCTTTGGCGCGCTTCTTGCCAGTGGTTGGAGCACCACCAAAACCATTGCCACCACTGGGTGGCGGCGGCCCGTCGTCAAGACCATCGATCCGCTCTAACGAGCTGTGGGACGCCCAGGCTCTCAGCAAGGTGCCATCCACTGAGAAGTGCTCCGAACTCAGTAATGGCTTGACCTCAGGTGCTGCCAGCAGGAGTTCGAGGAACTTGGCCATGAGCTCCTCGTTCAAAAGCCGATCACGGTTCTAGTGCCTCCGGCACGATCGGCCTGCGGCCGATGTAAGGGTGAATGTGGTCGGGTGCCAGACCGGATCGTCCGGGTTGAGCCCCACAAACCAGCGGAACAGCAGGTTGTAGTCGAGCTGCTCCATCAGCATCCGCTCAGAGCGAATGCCGTAGATCGCCTGTAGCAACAGGGCGAGAAGCTGCTGCTCCGGGGGAATCGACGGGCGACCACCCTCTGGGTAGAGCTGGCAGAAGGTGGGGTTGAGCCGATCGAGGGCCTGATCCGCCAACCGCCGCACTTGGCGCAACGGATGAGAGGCCGGGATCCGGTCTTCTGTGGAGATGTACGAGAACAGGGGACCGGTGCGTTCCTGCTGGCCGCGCATCAAATCAATGCCGTTGCTCCATTCTCTCGCAGCCGGCTGGCTTTTTCAGCAGCCTCTTAGGCCGCTGCAATGGGCAACCGCCAGCCGCTGCCGAAGGCCTGGGGGCTCACCTTGAGCAATGGTGCCGCCTGGCGTCGCTTGAACTCGGCCCGTTTCAGCAGCCGTTCCACCCGCTCCACCAAGGCGGGATCATGGCCGGCCGCCACCAGGGTTGGTCCAGACTGGCGCTCCTGGATTAGGGCTTTGAGCAGGGCATCCAGGGCGTCGTAGTCGGGCAGGGAGTCGCTGTCTTTCTGGTTGGGCCTGAGCTCGGCGCTCGGAGGTTTGCGTCGAATCGCCTCCCCCACCAGCTCCCCGTGGGTCGGGAGTCCCAGCGCCTGGCGGCAGCCCCGGGCTGCGTCGCTGTCGAGCCAGTCGCACAGGGCAAACACGCTGGTTTTGTAGAGATCGCCAATCACCGCAAGCCCGCCGTTCATGTCGCCATAGAGGGTGCAGTACCCCACGGCCAGCTCGGATTTGTTGCCGGTGGTGAGCAGCAGTTGGCCCTGCTGGTTGGCCACGGCCATCAGCAGGGTGCCGCGAATGCGTGATTGCAGATTTTCCGCCGTCACGCCCTGGGGCGTTGCCCCCAGCGGTGCGGTGAGGGCCTGGTCGTAGCCCTCCATCAGGCCGGCGATCGGCACTGTGTTCGTCTGCAGTCCCAACCGTTCGGCCAAGGCCAAGGCATCGTTGATGGATCCAGCCGAGCTCCAGGGGGAGGGCATCAACAGCGCTGAGATCGCCTCGTTCCCAAGGGCTGCGCTGGCGATCACGGCCACCAGCGCCGAATCGATGCCGCCGCTCAGCCCCAGCAATGCCTTGTTGAACCCGCATTTCCGGGCGTAGTCACGCACCCCAAGCACCAGGGCGCGGAACAGCCGCTCCACGGGATCCATGGGTTGAATCTGGCCGTGGGACTGCACAGGGGTGGGATGACCGCTGTCCCAGACCGCCAGGTGCTCCTCACAGACGGGGAGCTCCAGCTGCACGGCGCCATCGGCTCCCACCACAAAACTGGCCCCGTCGAACACCAGCTCGTCGTTGCCCCCCACTTGATTGAGGTAGATCAGTGGGCAATTGAGGCGTTGCGCCGCCGCCGCCGCCAGCTGTTGGCGCAAGGCTGGCTTGGAGGCATCGAAGGGGGAAGCCGCCAGATTGATCACCAGATCCGGCTGTTCGGGGATCAGTTGATCGATGGGATCCGGTCCGTCCAGGCGCTCGCGCTGCAGGCCGTCATCCACCCAGAGGTCTTCGCAGATGGTGAGGCCAAGTCGTTTCCCGTTGGGCAGGCTGAGCAGGCAGGGCCCATGGCCCGGGCGGAAGTAGCGCCGCTCATCAAAGACGTCGTAACTGGGCAGCAGTTGTTTCTGGGCAATCGGCCGCCAGCCCAGGCGATTCACCAGCACCACACCGTTGTGCAGCCGTGGACTGCGGGCATCTGATGCTGGCAGCGCAGCTCCCACCAACAGGGTGACGCTGCTGTTCAGTTGGTTCACCAGCCACTGCAGCACCGTGTTCTGCTGCTGGATGCGGCTGGGCTCGAGCAACTGGTCTCGGGGGGGATACCCCCAGAGGGAGAGTTCAGGGGTGAGCACCAGCTCAACAGCCTGCTCTTCTGCCCTGCGCACGGCCTCCAGAATCCGCTTCGCGTTGCCCTCGAAGTCGCCGACCACGGGGTTGAGTTGCGCCAGGGCGATGCGCATCAGCAGAGGCTCCCCGAAAGGCCGTACAGATTGTGCTGGAGCAACAGCGGCCACACCGCTTCAGGGATCTGCGCTTGATTCGGTTGCTGGCGCAGTTGCGAACTGGCGGTGGCGGGAACCTCCAGATCCAGCAGCTCCACCTGTCCGCCCAGATCGCGCAGGGCCTGTAGCGTCGCCTCCTCGAGGGGCCAACCCTTGCGGGGGGCGATGGCCAGGCGGCACTGCGGCAGCCAGCAATCGCTCTGTTTCCAGCGGGGAATCTGGCCAGCGAGATCGCTGCCCACCACAAACACAAGGTTGCGATCAGGCCAATGCTGGGCAGCCCGTTGCAAGGTGATCAAGGTGTAAGGGCTGCTCAGATGCTGGGCCAGCTCGAGACGTTCATCCTGCAGTTGCTGCACCAGCTGGCCGAGCAGCATCGCTCGCAACTCCAGGGGGGCATCGTGCTGTTTCAGGGGATTGTCGCTGGCCCATGTCGCCACCTGGCCGTAGCGGTTCAACAGCCCCTCCAGCAGCACCTGATGGCCGCGGGTGGGTGGATCGGCGCTGGTGCCCAGCAAAGCGATGGCAGCAGCGGTCATCTCAGGGCAGCAGTGGTTGCAGATCCTGCTCCAGGGCTTTGGGCCAGCGCAACAGCCAGTGGTGCACCACGGGATCTCGTTCGGCCAGGCGGCGTAACAGCGCACCGGGTTGTGCACCGCGCCGTCGCAGCAACTGCTGCGCCACCAGACGCCCCGTTCGGCGGCTGGCATGCACCGCCAGGGCGGCCTGGGCCACGGCCACCGGGGCTGCAGGGGCCATGCTGGCGCCGCCGCTCACCGGCACCAGCAGCAGCAGGGCCTGCTTGAGGGCCGCCAGCCCCAGCTGCACCCCGCCCAACAAGGCGTTGTGGCTGGAGAGTCGGGTGAGCAGCAGCCGTGCCGCCGCTGGCGTCATCGGCAGGTTGTAGAGACGGCTGAGCTGCAGCACCAGGGCGGTGTCGCAGGCCATGCCTCCGGCCATGTCCAATGCCATGACAGGGTTGACGGCCACGCCGGTGGCTTTGGCGGCTGCATAACGACCGATCAGGCTCTGGGCCGTGCGGCGGTGCTGTTGCAGCCGCAGTGCTTGGCAGGCCCTCTGGAAGCGGTCGGCCTGGCGCAGCGACTGAATTGCCAACAGCAGGGTGCCTTCGTTCTCCAGCTGCCGGCAGAGCTGCTTCTGCAGATCCTGCACCTGCGGCGTCGTGATCCTGCTGCGCACCCGCCCATTGGCCTGGATCTGGGGCCTGCGGGGCGCTGCCGCCGCCGCGGTGATCGGCAGATCCACCGGCAGCCGGGTGCGAATGCTGTGCAGCAGCGCGGCGCGTTCCTGCTCCGGCCAGCGGTCGCTCCGGTTCAGCACCAGCTGCAGGGGCTTGCCGCTCTCCAGCAGCGTTTGTAAGGCCTCCAGGTCGGCCCGGGTCAGGTCGCTGTCCACCACCAGCAGCACCAGGTCCGCCCCCATGGCCAAGCGGGAGGCCAAGCGAGCCCGCCCGGCGGCATCGATTTCGTCAATGCCGGGGGTGTCCACCAGTTCCACCCTGGTCAGCCCGGCAATCTTCACGGGCCAGTCCACCGCCTGCTGATGGCGGGTGCTGCCGTGGGCGACATCCGTTGCCAGCAGTGGCCGGCGGATCAAGGCATTGATCAGGCTGGATTTGCCGACCCCCACCCGACCAAACAGAGCAATGCGCAGGCGCCGTTGCTGCAGCCGTTGCAGCTGACGATCCAGCAGCCGCAATTCACCCCCCAGCAGTCCCTGGTCCCGTGGGCTCAGCTGAAGCTGACTGCGCCAGTGCTCCAGCAGCAGCTGGCATCGCTCAACGGTATGGGGCGGGGTGGGTTGCATCCCGCTCATGCTGCCGGCTTGCGCCACCAGCCGGCCAGCACGGCCAGCACCGATTCGGCACCGATCACGCCGACAAAGCCACCGAATTCATCCACCACCACGCGCACACCACCGCTGTCGCGCCGGAAGCCCGTCAGCAGCCGATCAGCCCGGATCATCTCGGGCACGTATTCCACCGGTTCGCAGAGGTCAACGGGTGTGAGCAGGCCGCGGTTCTCCAACAGGGCGGTGAGCACCCGCTCGCGGCTGGCCACGCCAAGCACCTTGTCCACTTGATCGCCCAGCACCACCCACCAGGGGTCGTTCGTGCTCATCAGCTTGGCCCGCTGGGCTTCGATGCTGAGGCTCCCATCCAGGGTGGGTGCCGCCACCCGCGGCGTCATCAGGTCGCGGGCGGTGAGGTCGTTGAGCTGAAACACCTTGCCGATCATCGCGGCTTCATCGGCCTCGATCTCTCCCTTCTGGGAGCCCAGGCGAGCCAGCAGACGGATCTCCTCTTCATTGGTGCTGAGTTCCGCTTCGGCGGTGATGGCCGGCAGCATCCGTTCCAGCAGCAGCACCAGCGGCCGCAGCGCCAGGCCGAGCCAATGCAACAGGGGTGCGCTGGCCAGGGCCACCGGCAGGGCAAGACGGCTGCCGAGGGCTTTGGGCAGGATTTCCCCCAGCAGGATCACCAGGACAGTCAGACCCACCGAGAACACCGGCAGGGCCACACCGCTGATATTGCGCTGCTCGAACACCCAGGCGGCATAACCGCCCAGCATCAGGCTGCCGAAAATGTTGAAGCCGTTGTTGGCGATCACCAGAGCTGACAGGGTGCGTCCCAGCCGCTTGCGCAACTGCGCCAGCCGCCGGGCCCCGGCCACGGGACGTTCCCGGGCCGCCAGCTCGTGCACCCGGATTGGACTCACGGTCAACAGGGCGGCTTCCACTCCGGAACAGAGGGCCGAACCCAGCAGCACCACCAAAACCAGCAGCAACAGCACCAGGAGATCGGAGCTCATTGCCGTCTGAAACTCCTTGCATCGTAGAGGCCCTGGCCAGTTCGGCCTTGCCAACTGCCATCCTGTTTCCCTGAACGCTCTGCTGCTGTGAACGGTTTCGACTCCGGCATCCACGCGCGTCGTCGCGCCCTGTTCATGGAGCAACTCGGCGCTGCCGCCGCGGTGATTCCGGCCGCGGCATTGGCGACCCATCACGCCGACTGCGAATGGCCCTTCCGGCAGGACAGCGATTTCTTTTATCTCACCGGTTTTGATGAACCGGATGCGGTGGCTCTGCTGCTGCCGCATCGACCGGAAGGGGAGCGCTACGTGCTGTTTGTGCAGCCCAAGGACCCGGCGGCTGAGGTGTGGACCGGCTTCCGCTGGGGCACCGAAGGCGCGGTGGAGCGCTATGGGGCGGACCTGGCCCATCCGCTGGATCAGTTGAGCGAAAAACTGCCCGAGTACCTCGCCGGTGCCGAAGCTATTGCCTTCCGGGTGGGCCGCCATGCATCGGTGGAATCGATGGTGCTTTCGGCCTGGGGGCGGCAACTGGACACCTATGCCCGCACGGGGACGGCGGCCCTGGGCCTGGTGGCACCAACGCCGATCCTGCATCGCCTGCGGCTGCGCAAGGAGCCCCATGAGTTGGAGCGTTTGCGGGAGGCCTGCCGCATCTCCTCAGAAGCCCACGAGCTGGCCCGATCGATGACCCGTCCGGGCATGAACGAAGCCGAGGTGCAGGCGGCGATGGAGGCCCACTTCCGCAGCAACGGGGCCCGCGGTCCGGCCTACGGATCCATCGTCGCTGGTGGTGATAACGCCTGCGTGCTGCATTACACCGCCAACACGGCCCCGCTGCAGGACGGTGACCTGCTGCTGATCGATGCCGGTTGTTCGTTGGAGGATTACTACAACGGCGACATCACCCGTACCTTCCCGGTGAATGGCCGCTTCACGGCGGAACAGCGGGAGCTCTACAGCTTGGTGCTGGAGGCTCAGGAAGCTGCAGTTGCCGTTGTGGCTCCCGGCGGCACGGCGGAGGCGGTGCACGACACCGCTCTGCGAATTCTGGTGGAGGGCCTGGTGGACCTGGGCCTGCTGATCGGGGATGTGGACGGCATCATCGAGCGAGGCGACTACCGCCACCTGTACATGCACCGCACCGGCCATTGGCTTGGTCTGGATGTGCATGACGTGGGGGCCTACAGGCTCGGTGAGCAACCTGCGCCGCTGGAGCCAGGCATGGTGCTCACCGTTGAGCCCGGTCTTTACGTCAGCGATCGCCTCAGCGTGCCGGAAGGACAGCCAGAGATTGACGATCGCTGGAAAGGCATCGGCATCCGCATCGAAGACGACGTTGCCGTCACCGAGACCGGCCATGAGGTGCTCACTGCCGGCGCCCTCAAGAGCGTTGCTGCGATGGAGCGCTGATCGCCTCGATCAGCGGGGAGTTTCGCGGACCGCAGTTGCCCTTATCCCGCAGCTCCTTCCCAGTGCAAGACCGCTTCAGTGGTCGTCAGCACTTGATCGGCGCCCGCTTCCCGCAGCCGTTGCTCATAGATGTCGCGCGCCGCAGCCTGCTCTGCGGTTTGCAGGTGAGGCGGTGCCACCGCCAGGCTTACGAATGGTTGTTCCGGCCAGCGTTCCCGGGCCTGGATCACGGTGTTCACATCGGCCACGGTGTCGCCGAGATAGGCCACCTGAACTCCCTCGGCACTGGCCCCCAGTGCTTTGGCCAGGCGGATTAAGCCTGTGGGGTCCGGTTTGTCGGGGGCATCCCCCATCGCGATCAGGGGCGGGTCCTGGAGCCCCAGGCGCTGCTGAAGCACGAAGCGGGCTGAGGGTGGTTCAGCTCCACTCACAAATCCCCAGCGCAACTTGCGCTTCGACAGCGTGGCGAAAAAGCTGGCGTCCACCAGAAGAGGCTCATCACCGATGAAGCCCGTCCATTGGCTGGGGTCTCCATCCGGATCTCCGCCGAAGTAGAAGCCGCTGAACACATCGATCAGCGCGGCGCGATCCGGCAGCTCAGCACCATGACGCCGCAGCAGTTCAAGGCTGGCGTCCCAGTCGTTGTTCCAGGCTCCCTCAGCCTTCAACGCATCGATCACATCAGCGCTGGGCTGCCAACCGCAGTAGTGCTGCACAGTGCATTGAAGGGCCCGTCGATAGCTGCCCGCGACATCGCGGATCACACCATCGATGTCGAACAGCAGGATGGTTGGGGATCCCAGAACGTCTCATGGGGAGCGGCTGGTAGGTTAGTTGTTTGTATTTCTGTCTTGAGCGCTGACACCATGACGGTCACCGAAGGCGCTGCCCCTACCGACCAGGAGGTCGCGACTCCGTCCGCCGACGCGGCTGAAGGCGCCACCCAGGCAGCTGAAACCACTGAAAAGCCGGCAGCCAGCGAGGCTGAAGGCCGTCCTGTGCTGAAGGGCGCCGCCGCGGCTCTGGCCACGGCCACCATCGATGCTGATGGTGTTCCTTCCGGTTACACCCCCAAGGCCGATGAGGGCCGCTTCCTGCTGAAGATCCTCTGGCTTCCCGACAACGTGGCCCTTGCGGTTGATCAAATCGTTGGCGGTGGCCCCAGCCCCCTCACCTCCTACTTCTTCTGGCCCCGTGAGGATGCCTGGGAAAGCCTGAAGACCGAACTGGAAGGCAAGAGCTGGATCACCGACAACGAGCGGGTTGAAGTGCTCAACCAGGCCACTGAGGTGATCAACTATTGGCAGGAAGAGGGCAAAGGCAAGAGCCTCGACGAGGCCAAGGCCAAGTTCCCCGACGTCACCTTCTGCGGTACCGCCTGATTCCGCTTTTCAATTTGATGATGCAAACCTGCCTTCGGGCAGGTTTTTTTATGCCTTCCCGTGGCTTGGCTGGTGTTGGGATGACGAACGGACAAACCACATCATGAAAAAGGCCAGGGGCGGTAACCCCTGGCCTTTGACGACGTCAACCTTGAAACAGGGGGATGAATCAGTCGGCGGTTTTGCTGGCCTGAAGGCGAGCGCGGGCTTCATTCAGCTGTTGCTGCGCCTTGAGTTTTTCCGGCGAAGCGGGTTGGCCTTCCATGCCAGCCACCACGGTGGAGGCCTTCTGGAAAGCGGCTTCGGCGGTAGCGGCATCGATGGAGCTGCCAAGTTCGGCCTTGTTCACCAGAACGGTGACTTCATCAGCATCCACTTCGGCGAAACCACCCATCAGAGCGATGGAGTTCCATGCACCGTTGGCACGCACCCGCAGCACACCGATGTCGATGGCGGTGAGCAGGGAGATGTGGCCGGGCAGGATGCCGAGTTGACCGGTGGTACTGGGCAGGATCACCTCGTCGGCGCTGCCATCAAAGACGTTCTGGTCTGTTGCCAGCACGCGGAGGGTGAGGGACATGAACCTTGGTTCGAAAAGAGAACGGACTGTCGAGAAACACGTGATCGGGGGTGTGAATCACACCCCCGCAGGGATCACTTGGTTTCGGCGGCGATCTTCTCGGCCTTGGCTTTCACTTCCTCGATGTTGCCCACCAGGTAGAAGGCGGCTTCGGGGAGGCTGTCCAGCTCACCGGAAAGGATCTGGTTGAAACCAGCGATGGTCTCCTCCAGCTTCACGTACTTGCCGGGCATGCCGGTGAAGATTTCAGCCACGAAGAAAGGCTGGGAGAGGAACTTCTCCACCTTGCGGGCACGGTCCACGGTGCGACGGTCGTCTTCCGACAGTTCGTCGAGACCAAGAATCGCGATGATGTCCTGCAGTTCCTTGTAGCGCTGCAGGGTGGACTGCACGGCGCGGGCGGTGCGGTAGTGCTCGTCACCCACCACAGCTGGCTGGAGCATGGTGCTGGTGGAATCCAGAGGATCCACAGCGGGGTAGATGCCCTTGGAAGCCAGGGCACGGTTCAGCACCGTGGTGGCGTCGAGGTGGGCAAAGGTGGTGGCCGGTGCGGGGTCGGTCAGGTCGTCAGCAGGCACGTAAACGGCCTGGATCGAGGTGATCGAACCTTCAACGGTGGATGCAACACGCTCCTGCAGGGCACCCACGTCGGTGCCCAGGGTGGGCTGGTAACCCACAGCGGAAGGCATGCGACCCAGCAGTGCGGACACCTCGGAGCCGGCCTGCACGAAGCGGAAGATGTTGTCCACGAACAGCAGCACGTCCTGCTTGTTCACGTCGCGGAAGTGCTCAGCCATGGTCAGAGCGGAGAGGCCCACGCGCATCCGGGCGCCGGGGGGCTCGTTCATCTGGCCGTAGCAGAGGGCGACCTTCGACTTGGACAGGTCGTCGGCGTTGATCACGCCAGATTCCTTGAATTCCTCGTAGAGGTCGTTGCCCTCACGGGTGCGCTCACCCACACCACCGAACACAGACACACCGCCGTGCTCCTTGGCGATGTTGTTGATCAGTTCCTGAATCAGCACGGTCTTGCCCACGCCGGCGCCGCCGAACAGGCCGACCTTGCCGCCCTGGCGATAGGGAGCCAGGAGATCGATCACCTTGATGCCGGTCTCGAACACCTTGGGCTTGGTCTCAAGCTCAGTGATGTTGGGGGCATCCCGGTGGATGGGAGCGGTGGCCGTGGTGTTGACGGGGCCCTGCTCGTCGACGGGCTCGCCCAGCACGTTGAAGATGCGGCCGAGGGTGGCTTCACCAACGGGCACGGAGATCGGTGCACCGGTGTCAACGGCTTCCATGCCGCGCACAAGACCGTCGGTGCCACTCATGGCAACGGCACGAACCCGGTGATCACCCAGAAGCTGTTGAACCTCAGCGGTCAGAGCGACGTCGTCACCTGCGGGGTTTTTCCCCTCGATGCGCAGGGCGTTATAGATCTTGGGCAGTTTCCCGGCGGGAAATTCAACGTCCAGAACCGGGCCGATCACCTGACGGATCACACCCTTGGTGCCAGCAGATGCAGGAGCAGAAGCGACCATAGGAAGGAGAGTTGCGGGAACAGGCGCTGCGCGCTCGGACCCATTCAGAGCGGCGCCACCATACCACCGCTGTGGTTGCACCCCCCACGGTTCGGTCACCCGCACAGCTTGGGGTATGGCCCGGGGGGTGGTCGCTTGCATACGTTGGCACTCATCGGCATCGAGTGCCAACTCGCGTCGATGCGTGGCGCATTGCGCCCTGTCCCTGCTCCTGCAAGTACCCATGGCTGCTGTTTCTCTCAGCGTCTCGACCGTTAAACCCCTCGGCGACCGCGTGTTCGTCAAGGTCTCTGAATCCGAGGAGAAGACTGCCGGCGGCATCCTTCTGCCTGACACCGCCAAAGAAAAGCCCCAGGTGGGTGAAGTGGTTCAGGTGGGCCCCGGCAAGCGCAACGACGACGGCAGCCGTCAGGCTCCCGAAGTTGGTGTGGGCGACAAGGTCCTCTACAGCAAGTACGCCGGCACCGACATCAAGCTCGGCAGCGATGAATACGTGCTGCTGTCCGAGAAGGACATCCTGGCTGTCGTCAACTGAGATCAGCCCTGCTGCATTGCGGCTTGAGTCTCAACTCAGCCTCCTTTAACCATCCTCTTCATTAGGAACCGCCTTCCATGGCAAAGCGCATCATCTACAACGAGAACGCCCGTCGCGCTCTCGAAAAAGGCATCGACATCCTCTGCGAAGCCGTTGCCGTGACCCTGGGTCCCAAGGGCCGCAACGTGGTGCTCGAGAAGAAGTTCGGTGCACCCCAGATCATCAATGACGGCGTCACCATCGCCAAGGAGATCGAGCTCGAAGACCACATCGAGAACACCGGTGTTGCTCTGATCCGTCAGGCCGCCTCCAAAACCAATGACGCCGCCGGCGACGGCACCACCACCGCCACCGTTCTGGCCCACGCCATGGTCAAGGCGGGTTTGCGCAACGTGGCTGCCGGTGCCAACGCCATCACCCTGAAGAAGGGCATCGACAAGGCTTCTGATTTCCTGGTCAGCAAGATCAAGGAAATGGCCAAGCCCATCGCTGACAGCAATGCCATCGCTCAGGTCGGCACCATCTCCGCTGGCAACGATGAAGAAGTCGGCAAGATGATTGCCGATGCCATGGACAAGGTTGGCAAGGAAGGTGTGATTTCCCTCGAAGAGGGCAAGTCCATGGAGACCGAACTCGAGGTCACCGAGGGCATGCGCTTCGATAAGGGCTACATCTCCCCTTATTTCGCCACCGACACCGAGCGGATGGAAGCCGTCCTCGACGAGCCTTACATCCTTCTCACCGACAAGAAGATCGGTCTGGTGCAGGATCTGGTGCCCGTGCTGGAGCAAATCGCCCGCACCGGCAAGCCTCTGCTGATCATTGCTGAGGACATCGAGAAGGAAGCCCTAGCCACTCTGGTGGTGAACCGTCTGCGCGGTGTGCTGAACGTGGCCGCTGTGAAGGCTCCTGGTTTTGGTGATCGCCGCAAGGCCATGTTGGAAGACATGGCTGTGCTGACCAACGGTCAGCTGATCACCGAAGATGCCGGTCTCAAGCTGGAGAACGCCAAGCTCGAGATGCTGGGCACCGCCCGTCGCATCACCATCAACAAGGACACCACCACCATCGTTGCCGAGGGCAACGAGGCGGCTGTCGGCGCCCGCTGCGAACAGATCAAGAAGCAGATGGACGAGACCGACTCCACCTACGACAAGGAGAAGCTGCAGGAACGCCTGGCCAAGCTGGCCGGTGGCGTGGCTGTGGTGAAGGTGGGTGCGGCCACCGAAACCGAGATGAAGGACAAGAAACTCCGTCTCGAGGACGCCATCAACGCCACCAAGGCGGCTGTTGAGGAAGGCATCGTTCCTGGTGGTGGCACCACCCTGGCTCACCTGGCTCCGGCCCTGGAGCAGTGGGCAGCCTCCAGCCTGTCCGGCGAGGAACTGATCGGCGCCAACATCGTGGCTGCTGCTCTTACCGCTCCGCTGATGCGCATCGCTGAAAACGCAGGTGCCAACGGCGCTGTTGTGGCTGAGAACGTCAAGGCTCGCGCTGGTGCCGAAGGCTTCAACGCTGCCTCCGGCGAGTACGTCGACATGCTGGCTGCCGGCATCGTCGATCCCGCCAAGGTGACCCGCTCCGGTCTGCAAAATGCCGCATCCATCGCTGGCATGGTGCTCACCACCGAGTGCATCGTGGCTGATCTGCCTGAGAAGAAGGAAGCAGCTCCTGCCGGCGGCGGCATGGGCGGCGGCGACTTCGACTACTGATTGACGTTCGGGTGGTCGGGAGACCACCCGATCTGCCTAACTCAAGTCATGCCAAGAGGTCCTGCGGGGCCTCTTTTTTATGCCCCGCGATCGTCTTGATCGGCATAGGTCTTTCAAGACATCTGGCTCATGGTTCGCGGTCTCAGCTGCCGAGCTTGGCAGATGTGGGGTGCTGAATCTGCTGGGTTAGCGTCTTGCTTCGTATGGTTGTGTCGGGACACATGCCCCAGCGCCCCGGTGCCTTCGCGGCTCAATTTGCTCCGGAGACGCTTCAGCGTTTCAGGGATCTCTGTCGCCAGCAGGACAAGGCCTACTCCAAGGTGTTGGAGCGCCTTGCGCTGCTCTATATCGAAACCAACGGTGCGGTCTTGGCCGAGCGAGTTGCTCCTGGTGCGGCAGCTCCAGGCGTTCAGAAGCGTCAGGTCCAGGTCGAGACCCTGCAGAACAAGCTGTTGGAAGATCTGTTGAAGCGGGTCGAAATTCTGGAAAAGAAGGATGTGAAAATGTTGTACGAGCTTGATCGGGTCTACAAAGAGTTAGCTTTTTTGAAATCAGGCTTGCAAAGCCCTGGATGATTCAAGAGCTAGTCTTTGATCGCCAACTCATACAGTTTTTGGCTGAGTTGAGAGAGGAGTTGATTGGTTTCTTCCGTAGAGAATTCTGATGAAAAGGCAATTTTTCTTCGACGAATGCTTTTCGAAGCTTGCGTTTCATCTCCCGCTTCACCTGTTTGAAGTCGCTTTCAATCCGATCAAACTCCTGTTGGGTGAGCAAAAACTTGGGCTCTTCTGCCTGGAGCGAAATTGTTTTGAAAAGACTTCTTAGCTTGCCTTGATCGGCATGGGGGTGTTGCTGGTTGAGGAAGTTTTTCAGTCTTGTGCTTACGTTGCTCTTTGATTCGTTGGCATTGATGAGTTGGTATTGATCAGCCTGCTAGAGCTGAAGCACCTCTTGCAGAAGGAAGAGAACCGGCCCCCCCCCGGATGACTCGTGGCTGTTTTGAAGGGGACGTAGTTCATCCTCTCTCCGAAAATGCGATTGAGTGTGCTGATCGACTTGGAGGAATTAGGTATTTTGAAGGCTTTTTGGGGTGCACTGCTTTGGCCCGGGATCAGGCCGATCAGGGGATGGTATTTTCCGTTTTTAGTTGTTTGCTGTAGTGCAGATGTGATGAATGCATAGGGTGAACGCACCAAGGCAAAGGGTTCAATCTGGAAGCCATACACCTCGAGTTTTGACTTCAGCCTGATCAATGATTGTCAGGCATGGTCGATATTCCTTCGCCACTGATCAAGATGTCGTGATCCTGATCCAGCAACCGCGTCAGGCTCTGGCAGTGGTTTTGAACGGTCTGTTGTTTTTTGTCTGTGGGTCGGTTGCTGCGATCGCTGCAGGGCCACAGATCCTGTGCTTTTTCATCGAAGATATCTCGAATCTGTCCTGAGTGGTTGGCAGAAAACTTTTGTTTTTTCCCGCGAAATTTGGGAAGAAAGATAAAAGATACCGTCTTGCTCGAGCGGTTTGCGGTTATGTTGCAGAGTGAGCTGGAAAGATGTCGTGGCTGTCTTGTGGAAGCCAACATGCAGAAAGCAGCGTTTCATCATTGATAATTTATCGGAATCGCGCAATTGTTAGAACTAATTCATTAGAGACTGGTCACATTAGGCAGCTTTCTAACTCTCTTGCTTAGGGAATGTCGGATCGCCAATCAAGCGTTTTGAGGGCCGATGGAGCGAGTCATCTGACTGATGGCACAATGCTTCAGCTCTCGGCTGACGACATTCGCTGGCTGCCTGCTCAGCCTTGAGCAAAGCAATGTCTTCATGCGTTGGCTCTCTGCATGGAGGGACGCATGAAGAGGAGTCGTCGGTTTTTCCCTGTTTGACGGACTCCGTCCATCCACCTCAAGAGGTCATAGTCATGCTCAAGCACATCCATGTATTTTGCATTGAAATCTTTGTCTTGATGGAGTGCTTTGCGAAGACTGCCTGATTTTGGTATGATCTTCTCCGCATAAAGTCTGGAGAGTGGTAAGTCAACCAGGTCTGCTGAATCACTAAAAGTCCAGTCTTGATGACGTAAGGACGTCGAATTAGTATGACAGGGAATGTAATCAATCTCTAATGCCTTGTTGATGGCGTTCAAGTCGTTCCGAAACGATTCAACCTTGAGTGGAAAGAGGCGGATGGCTCCGCTGATGCATGACGATATGGTGTGCAGCTGTTTCTTGCTGAGGAGTTGAGGTGTGAAGTGAGGATTAACTTCGCTTAGGCCTCCGCTTTGTTTGCACTCCCATAGAAAAAGAATCATGTCTCGAAGTGAAAAGTCGCCGTGCTCTCTGCTCGTTCCATGGTTTCGGTAGAGGCTTGGTGTGATCTTGTCTGAGGATTCTTTTGAGAAGGTTTGAATTTTTTCTTTCCGTCAAAAATTGTTCGGTTTTCGTAGATGTGGAACTTGTTGACGAAGCTGCTGGTGATCCGACTGGCTGGATCGCGGTAGGAGACAATGACCGTATTGGCTTTTGGCGATTTCTTGCAGGTAAATAACTTTAATTTGTTGATGTCTTTATGGTTGTGACCTTCTTTCGCGAGATACGTTCGCATGGATGTAGCTTCCGGACACAGTTGTCCCTCCTTGAACGAATGTTTGATCCAGCGCGACAATGAAGTGCAGGCGCATTTTTGGGACCAAGTGACGACGCAGCTTTTCGAGGATAGAAAGTAGAAGTTCAATGTTGCTTCTCCGACCTTTTAACCATAAGCTTTGGTCTTTGATTTTTGAAAATCGCTGTATTATTAACTTGTTAATTTGCGGTTAAAATTGTTTTTCCACTCTTTTGTAGTCGGAATAGTCTTGCTCAGGCCTGCTGATGTTGTCCAGCTGCTGTTGGCTTGATCGTTTAAAGTGATCTTGCGATGCTTCCGCAGGCATGAAAACGTGCTTTCTTCATCTGGGCCTGCATAAAACTGCATCCTCTTCTTTTCAGCAGACTTGCGCCTCGAATCGCAAGATGCTTGGCAAGCAGGGGCTTCTTTATCCATTGTTTTCGTGTGAGTACTCGCGGCCTAGGCGTTTAAAAATTAATAATCATTCGGTTCCTCTACGGTGTCTTTATGATCAAAATCCGAAGAACTATCATATCAATAAGCGTTGGAAGATTGCTCGCCTGGATGATGCTATCCGTGATTACGATGCTCAGCTCACGGAAGCACTCGCCAGCGACGTATCCATCATTCTCAGTGGTGAGGGCTTGTCACTCCTGACTGCCAAAGCCCTATCCCAACTTGCGGAACGGATACGGTTCAGCGGTTTTGAGATTCGTCCCTTGGCGTTGGTTCGATCACCGCTGGACTACGCCCATTCCATTGCCCAGCAACTGATTCGTGGTGGGCAGCACTTGGAGTTGGTGGGCTGTGGCCCATTGCTTGCCCCACGGCCGATGAAGCGCATAACCATTCCTGATGGTCAGCGTGAGCTGGCGACGCTGATGAAGGTTTTTGGTCAGCAGCTTGAGTTGGTTCCGTTCCGACGGGCTTGTGCCCATCCCCATGGGCCTGTCGGATACCTGCTGGAGGAGTTCTGTGGTGTTTCGAATCTGGAATTGATCAGGTTTCAGAGCAGCCAGGAGTCAAAGAGCAACGGATGGGTTCGTGTCCAGAATCTGATCAACAGGCGCTGGCCTGTGTTTGATCAACGTAAACAGTTCAATGCCGATCACTTTCGCCTTCAAGACGATTTGGAGGCCACTGGTAAATTTAGACTCACAAGGAATGAAATTGGTCTCCTGAAGGATCAATTGGATCGATCCAACCAAGCCATTGCTGATTTGTTATCAGAGGAGTTTGTTTTGGCTTCCGATTCAGTATCGGAAGAGCTTGCGGTGGGTGATCTTTCTCAAATCATCACTGATCTTTGCCGGTTGACCTTGCCTAACACTGCCGCTTCTTCATCTGAGCGCGTTCAAGCAGTTGCCCCAGACGCTGACCCTGGGGACGATTGATTTTTGCAATTTCAAGGAGCTCAACCTCAACATGGGCTGGGGTGTCTTCCACCTGACTCGTTTTGATCAGCGTATCGATTGTTTCGTTGCTGAGCCGTTGTGTTGGATCGTTGCGAAGCGCCTCTAGAAGTGTTTGGCTGATCATCCTGATGGACTGTTCTTCTTCCTGCCTGATGTTCTGCAATCGCTTGGCCGGTGTTTTTGTTTTGCGATCTTGCTCGAGTGTTCGGGCAACCGTTAAAGGCTCTTCAGGGTTGAGGTGACTGTTGATGATTTGAAGATATTCATCATTCTTTTGATAGAGCTTTTCAAGGCTCTGTGGTGAAATGCGGCTGCGTTGTGTCTCTGTATTGGGTAGGTTCTTCGCAAGAGCATCTGAAAGCCGTGCGCTGATCCATGGGAACTGGTCGTAGTAGAGGGCATTGATCATCATCAGCATCTGCAGTTCTTTCTGGCTCAGGCTTCGGTTGATTACGAGGTTTCCCATTTGATCGTGTGGATATAGTTCTCCACATTCAATAGCATCAAAGACGCGTTCGGATATTGTTTTCTTATGGCGTGAATAGTTGATGAGTGTGACTGGGATCTGCTGTTGTGACAGCCGCTCTAGTACCTCGGCGGCCTTTTTATGGTGAGAAGAAATGAAATTGCGACGTCTGAGAAATTGTTCAAAAGGTTTGCTTTCTCCGTGTCTTTTCACGCGCTGTTGGTATTCGGATGAGAGCATTTCTTCCAGCTCGCGTACGGCAAGAATGACCTGAACCTCAACAGCATCGTTCCATTGATCTTTTTGGTTGGCGAAATCCGTGAGATGCCAGAAGAGCGACTCTGAGCTCAACACGATGGTGTGTCCAGCACTGTTGGAAGCTGCAAGTTGAAGGCATTGCTGGCTCAGGCTGGTTGTTGGATTGTGCTTCCAATTTCCGGATGTGATTTCGAAGCGTGCAGCGCGTTGCCTTTCGTTGGGATCAATTGGATACCGAATTCCATTCTTCAGGAGTGCATCTGTGGAAATTGCCAGTGCTGATTGAATGGCAGACGTCCCTGTTTTGCCGTGGCCTGCATGTAAAACGATTCTTGTTTTCGCCACCGCTATCTCACTATTGATTCAATATTAGCATTTCGATTTCTGTTGCTCTCTGTCTGTCTGGTGCGTCCAGGATTGCCGCTTCATCTTTCGCATTGCCCAGTTGTGGCCTGTTGTCATAGTCTTGACCGATCTGTGATGCAATGAGGTTGCTGGATGTCGCGGACCTTGGTCATCCATGTGGGTGCACAAAAGTGTGCTTCCTCGTCTCTCCAAGCATCGTTGCGGCTTGTGCATCAGGCCCTGAAAGGGCGTTTGGGCTTTTGTTTTCTGAATCCTGCACAATTGCGTGCAGCTGATGTAGCGCTTGCGAAGCAGAGCGACGGCGCCTTCGACTACGTCGACCAAGTGCTGTCCCGTCAGGTGTGCGATCAGGTTGTGATCAGCCACGAAATGCTGGGTAACCGACCTGCTCTGGTGAGTTCGATCGCCGAGCGTGCACTTGGTGTGTTCTCGTTTGATCGTGTTGTGATCAGTGGATATACGAGATTGCAGTCGAATTATCATGTCTCTTCTTTCGCGCAGTGGTATTTCCGTGATCGCAAAAAGTTGCTTTCTGACGTCAAGATTTTCCGTGACTTGGGTCTGCCGTGGCGCAAGTTTACCGCTCAGGAGCGAAGTTTGTTTGTTCTTTCTCTGACCGGAAAAGATCGAAACTGGTGTGCTAATTATCGGCGTTTTTTAGCGGGCGTCAGTCATCTGTCTGGCCGCGTTCGTGTCGTGAGTTGTCATATGCCAACGCGCCAGTTGCCTTACTCGCTTTTGCAGCATTTTGTGGAATCGACTGGTTTGGATCTGGGGCTTGAGGATCTTTCGTCTATGGATGTTCGAAAAAATCAATCGTTTCATCCCGTCGTGATTCATGGTGTTTCGAGTTTCTCCAGTGACCTTCCCGCCAACCGGCAATCTTTTTTTCCTGGTCCACACGAAGGCAACCGTTGGTTGTTCCGTGTTTGTGATCGTGTTTCTGATCAGGCAGATGTGATGAATGAGTTTGAGGATTTGTTTTCACCGGCCTTTGAACGCCGCTTGCTTAATCATCTGGACAGCAGGACAGCCGCGGACAACCATGCTTATTGCGAGTTGATGTCTGTCGATCAGCGTTATTTCCAGCCGTCGTCCGACGCGGTGATGATGACGGGCGCTGAACTCAAAGATCTGGCCTCTCAGATGGCCAAGACGCGCCGCTTAAAGGCGATTCAAACGTTCAACCGTTCAATTGAAGATGCTTTCTTTAATGCTGCCCGTAAGGAAATCGTGAGTACTTAATTCAGCCAGCCAGCACTGAGGATCACTGCCAAGGACAGGAACAGGGCCAGGCAGGTCCATGTCAGCCGGTTCAACGTTGCTTCTGCACTGCTGGCGCTGCTGAACATGGAGCTGCCGCTTGCCGCCAGGCCACCCATCCCATCACCTTTGGGGCTATGCAGCAGAACCAAGACGATCAACAGAAGGCCGGTGCCGATCCAGCTCCAGGACAAAATTGAGGTGAGCATCAAACGGAAAGAGGAAGGCGGGCGGTCTTGGGGGTGGGGTCCATATTGGACATGGGTGCAATCAGGCTTTGGCCAGTCATGGCCGCCGGTTGTGGAAGCTCAAGAATTTGCAGCAACGTCGGAGCGATATCGGCCAGACCCCCGTTATCGCGCAATGTGATGGCGTTGCCATGGCCAGGCAGTTTGCGCCGTTCTCCTTCGACCAGGATCGCAGGAACAGGATTGGTGGTGTGGGCTGTCCAGGCTTGGCCATCTGGGCTTTGCATCAATTCGGCATTGCCGTGATCAGCCGTGATCAGCATGGTTCCGCCCTGGCGTCCCACCGCATCCAACAACCGGCCAATGCAGGCATCCACGGTTTGGATGGCTTCCTTGGCGGCCTCCATCACACCGGTGTGCCCCACCATGTCGGGATTGGCGTAGTTGATCACAATCAGCGAATAGTCCGCCTTTTCAATGGCTGAAATGCAGCTGTCGGTGAGTTGCTCGGCCGACATCGCTGGTGAGAGGTCATAGGTGGCGACTCTCGGCGAGGGAACCAGGTGACGGTCTTCTCCTGCCAGTGGCTGTTCGATGCCACCGTTCATGAAGTACGTGACGTGGGGGTACTTCTCTGTTTCGGCGGTGCGGTACTGCTTCAGCCCGGCGTCTGCCACCACCTGCCCCAACAGTTGGTCGAGCGGCTCGGGGGGGAAAGCCACTTGAACGGGGAGGTCTTGTTCCACCTGGGTGAACGTGACCACATCCAATTCCGGCGTGTGGCTGCGCTCGAACCCCTCGAAATCGGAAAGGCAGAGCGCTTGCACGATCTGGCGGGCGCGATCCGGTCGGAAGTTGAACACCAGAACGCTGTCGCCGTCCTTGATGACGCTGTTCTGAAGCCGCACCGGTTCGAGGAATTCATCGGTGATGTTCTCGGCATAACTGTCCGCTAACACCTGCTCTGCCGTCCGGCTGTCAACGGCGATGTTGGGATCGGTGTAGAGGTTGTAAGCCTTTTCGATCCGCTCCCAGCGCTGGTCACGGTCCATGGCCCAGTAGCGGCCACAGAGGCTGGCAATGTGACCGACGCCGCCTCGGCTCAGGGCCGCTTCCACCTGGCTGATGTATCCCGGTGCGCTCTGGGTCGGTGTGTCGCGACCATCGGTGATGGCATGCACGGCGACATCAGAGATGCCGCTGTCGGCTGCCCACTGGATCAGTCCACAGAGATGGTCCACGTGGCTGTGGACGCCCCCATCGGAGCAGAGGCCGAGCAGGTGCAAGGTGCCGCCTCGCCCTTGGGTGCGCTCTGCCAATTCCTTGAGTGCCTGCGTGTCGCCCAGTTGGTTGCTGCGCACCGTGTCGCTGATTCGCACCAACTCCTGGCGAATGATGCGGCCGGCTCCGATGGTGAGGTGGCCCACCTCAGAGTTACCCATCTGTTGATCGGGGAGGCCCACATGGGAGCCACTGGCCTCAATCAAGGTGTGTGGATAGGCATGCCACAGGGCATCCATCACAGGAGTGCCGCCTTGCTGAATCGCGTTGTGCTCGCTTGCGTTCCTGTAACCCCAGCCATCAAGAATGGCGAGAACGACCGGTGCCACTGTCCCGGAGCGTCCTGAACCGTTGGTAGTGCTTTTCCCCACGTTCACCCGCGACCGACGGTTCTTAAGGACTCTTGCAGAATCAACTTAACGCCACGCCAGCCCTCAAGCTTCAGTTTCAGCCAATTCCCACACCCTGCAGCGCTCAATCCTCCATGGCCGACCCTGAACGGATCGAAATTCTCTCGGAGCGTGAGCTTGGTCTAACGCTGTCGCGTTTGGCATCGCAGGTGTTGGAGAGCGCCGAAGACAGCCGTCGGTTGATGCTGTTGGGGATCCCCACCCGCGGCGTTCAGTTGTCCAGAGTTTTGGCGCGGGAATTGGAGCGCTTGACAGGTCATGCCATCTCCCAGGGGGCCATTGATCCCACGTTCCATCGCGATGATCTGGAGCGCATCGGCACCCGTCTGCCCCAGCTCACGACTCTCCCCACCAGCATTGAGGACCGCCAGGTGATTCTGGTGGACGATGTGATCTTCACGGGGCGGACGGTGCGTGCCGCCCTAGAGGCCATGCAGAACTGGGGGCGGCCGCAGCGGGTGATGTTGCTGGCCATGGTGGATCGAGGCCATCGGGAGCTTCCGATTCAGCCTGATTTCTGTGGTCGCGTTGTGCCGACCCGACGCAGTGAAACCATCGAGCTCCGCCTCAGGGATGTTGATGGTGAGGAGGGGGTGTTCCTCAGCCGACTCAGCCGGCAGGCTTGAGTTCGTCGGCGCGGAAATGGGCTTTGTAGCGGCCGAAGGCAACGATCACAGGAAGCGTTGGGCTGATCACCCGACCCTTCCAATCATTGAGAACGTTCGCCACCTCTCCGGTCTGCCCTTTCATGTCAAAGGCTTTGCCCCGGTGTTCGGGATGGTTGAACACAACGACGGATGCCTCCACCGTCACCCTGTCGCCCGCCTGCATTGCACCTGAGTCGTCCACGGGCTCATCTTGTCACGGGCTTGGGGACGAGCGTCGACAGAAACTTTCCGGTCCGTCCTCTTCGACGCGACCGCCAAGGTCGCTGCAGCCCATTGAAAAGGCCGTCCAGGGGTCCAGACCTTGGAGCAACTGATCCTCGACGGCGGCATCCAGCCGGTCACCGCTGATGACGTCGGCACGCACCGCTGGGTGCTGTTGGTGTTGCTGGGCCTCATCGAGGGTCTGAATGGCACTCTCCACCTCTTGACGGGTGGCACTTGCCTGCTGCTGCCACCAGGGATGATCGAGTTTGTTGAGGCTGTCTAAGGCCTCCCACCAGCGTTCTTGCTCCACCAGTTGAACCAGCCGACGCTGTTCCAATTGGTTGCGGTTCCAGATCTCCATCAGCGTTGCACTGAGTTGGCTGATGGAGCTGCGCGCGCTGCCTTTGAGGGGATCCAGCAACTCGAGTGCCTGCTGCAGGTCTCCCTCACGAAACAGAGCAATCGCCTGATCCATCAGAGCCTGGCGCCAGCGTTCGAGGGTCTTGCGATGCAGGGCAAGGTCGCCATGGCCCGAGGCGACCAGTTGCTGCTGCAGCGTGAGGGCAGCGATCGAATCGCCTTGGTCCCAGAGATGTTCGGCGTGCTTCTGGCGGCAGAGGGCCTGCTCCTGCGGTGCGCCCTCCCCCAACCACCGTAGGGAGGCGAGTTGCTCACTGGTGCGGATGCAGGCCTCGTAGTCGTTGGCAGCGAGGGCGCTCTGCAGCCGCTTCGGCAGTTGTTGTTCCCACCAGTAAGCACCTGTCGCAATCGCCAGCACCAATCCCAGGGTTCCAACACCCCAGAGCCGAAGCAGCAGTTGACGCGGTGCCGCCACGAAGGGTGGAGCTGAACGTTGGTTCTGTTTTATGGAGTGACGGCTCCCCTTCCAAGGGCCTGTGGACGGACGTCTTATCGGACAGTCTTTATGGGTCAGTCTTATCGGACAGCTCCCAGCGTTGGCTGGGACCACGTCCGACCTGAACGCAGATCGTTGATCTCCAGCTGAAGCTGCGCTTCTTGATCAATGCTCCAGCGCAGCCGCAGGCAGTCTTCGCCCTGCTCTCCGGCGGGATCCAGAGGCAGCACCAGCTCGATGCCGGGCCAAGGCTGATGGGAGACCTCCCCGGCGGTCTGCTCCTGCAGGGTCGGCAAACCATCAATGAAGACCACGCTGTGGCTCCCCTGGGGGATGGGCTCCCCCAGCACCAGCTCCAAGCTGCGTTGACCGGTCCGGCTGGCGGCCAGCACTAGCTCCAGGGGGGCGGGGCTCGGCCAGGGTTGACCGGCCACGAAGAGGGGGTGCCAGCGGTGGCTGTTGCTGCGCTGATCCCAGAAGCGCAGGGAGACCCCGTGTTGAAGCACATCCCGGATGGCCACCCCTGGCGTGAGTTTCAGGGCGCCGAGGGCGACGGCTTCCACCGGTGGTGGGGTGAGCAAGGGGGCTGGCGTCGTGTTTTCGGAGAGCCACTGGCGCAGGAAGGGCAGCTGGGCCCCGCCTCCAACGGCCACGACGCCGTTCAGATCCTCCAGGCTGCAGTTGTTGCGGCGCCCGCCCGCTAGGCAGGTTTCCAGCAGTTGTTCGAGTGCGTTCGCGAAGCCGCGCTCCAGCAGCAGGTTGTTGAGTTCGCTGCGCGACAGGCGGAGAACATGCTCCTGGCCATCCACCGCCACTTCCATCAGCTGCTCGCGTTCGCCCAGGGCGGTGTCGCTCAGCCGGCATTTCAGCCGTTCGGCGGCATTGAGCAGGGGGGCGCTGGCGGGTTGCCCTGGGCAACAGCCGTCCACAATCCAGCGATCGATGTCGCGACCACCAAGGCGCAGCCCTGCCTTGCCCAGAACCTTTGCTGTGCGCAGCATCTGGCGGCTGTTGTCCCCCAGGCTGCGTCCCCCCAGCCGCAGCAGTTGCGCGATCGGTGCGGCACGGCCTTCCCCTCCTTCCAGGGCCACCAGGGCGAGATCCAGGGTGCTTCCGCCCAGGTCCACCACCAGCAGCGTGGAACCAGGAGGAAGCCCTGCACCCATGGCGGCTGCGGTGGGTTCATCCACCAGGGCGATTTCAGTTACCGGCAGCGGAGTGCAGGCCTCAAGCAACCAGCTGCGGTAGGCCCGATAGCACTCCACAGGCGCAGTGAGCACCAGCCGCTCGATCGGGAGATCGGGGGGGAGCCGGCTCCAGATCTGTTGAAGCAGCTGCTCTCCGGCCCAACGGGCTGCCTGCTGATCCGGGGCCTCAGCCTGACCGATGCGGCTTTTGAAGTCCCGATGCAGGCGGATGTCACCGGAATCGTTGAGCCCCGACTCGAGCACCTGCCGACCAATCAGGGGAAGTTGCGTCGCGTTCCACACCAGGCTGGGAATTTCACCAGCCCGGCTGCAGATGGCGGGCAGGTTCAACAGATCGGCTGTTGTGGATGTCGCCCCCTGATACGCCACCACGGTTGTGGTGCTGCCCAAGTCGATGGCGAGTGTTCCGCCCCGTTGGCCTGAATGCTGAAGCTTTTCTTCGACCACGCGATCTCAGACCGTGCTCGGGGCACGGTGAAGTCAGGTTGAGACTAAGGGGGCTGGAGGCGATGGATCGATTGCAACAGCTGATCTTCTCCTTTTACCGGGAAGATCCCGAGTTGCAGGACAGGCTGGAGCCTCTGCGGAGCTGTCGCATGCGTCGCAGCTGGGGCAGCATCCGCATCGAGTGCGTTGACGATGCGCACCTCGAGGAGCTGAGTGGTTTGGTCGCTGATCTGCGGGTGCCTCTTGCGGCCCTGGCGTTGGGGCGTCAGATCGTGCTGCGGGTCCCTGGGGCCCGTCAGCGTGCTTATCCGATGCACGTGCCTTTTCACTCTGATCAGTTGGCCTGAAACGGCCACCAACTAATCTGAAGGTGTTTGATCTAGAAGCCTGTGCTTTCGGCCGGAGTCGATTCCAAGGATCTCGCCAAACGTGGCGAAAGCTTGATTCGTCAATCAAGCAACCGTTATCTGACGACGGTGCGGATTGCCTTCCGGGCCAAGCAGCGCCGCTTCGACGACTTTGACGGTCTGCTGGAGGAGTCCAGCGTTAAGCCGGTGCAGCGGGCCATCGTGGAATTGAGTGACGAGCAAGACCAGCCCGATCTGCTGCCTGGTTGATCCATCGGTTGTGATCCAGCAGGAGGGGGACGGTTGGCGGGTGTCGCACGACCCCTCCCGCGGCGAATATTGCGTTCTTATTGGAGGAGAACGCTGGGCGTTTGAGTTGACCGAGCCGGAGTGGCGAGATCTGGTGGATCTCGCGGCAACCCTGGAAAAGCAGCACAGGGGTCTGGTTGACCAACTGATGCCCGAGGAATCGATCGAGCTGGAGCTGGATCGGGGCGTGTGGTGGGGATGCTTGAGCGGTGATCGCAGCCAATGGGAGTTGCGCATCCTGCTCACCCCGCAGCAGGGACGTGCTGCGGAGGGGGAGTGGCCGGCCCCAGCGGCGGCGGCGGTCGTTGCGGCCTTGAGAACGTTGTGGGACTCGCAGCATTGATTAATCCAGCTAATCGTTTTTGAGTCATTGATTTCCCCCGCCCTTTCCTCGCTGCTCTGCACAGTTTTTCCACAGGCCATGGGGCGTTAGCGCCGCCCTGGCGGGTTTCTGTGGAAATCCCCCGTTTGTCGTTGTTTTTGCTTGACGATGGCGGCGGGCTGCGCAGTTCCGTCTAGGCCGGTGCTTCGATCAGTGCAGCAGTGGCTTTCTGGCAGGGATCTCGCTTGGAGATTCGTGAGAATGGTCCCGTGTTGGGGGTTCTTGACGGCGGCGCCGTGGTGTGGAGAACTAGTGTTCGTTTCGAAGAGAAAAGATGCCGGAAGGCCTTGAGCAAGCCGCGGCTGAGACGAGTGTTGTGAGTTTCCAATCGGAAGTGCCGCAGCCCCTCCAGCAGGCCATGACCCAGTTCATCGAAGGACATCCGAACTGGGATCAATACCGTTTGGTTCAGGTCGCGCTTGCCGGCTTCCTGGTGCAGAACGGCCAGGCATCGCGGGAGATCACCCGGGTTTACGTCGGAAACATGTTCCGCCGGGAATCGCTGATCAATGGGGTCTGAGGCCGGCAGCAGGCCATCAGCACCAGGGCGCTGAAGGGGAGGCTGAGCAGCAGCCCCAGGGTGGCCCCGATCAGCCCAAGAAGATTGAGGCCGAGCAGCATCCCCAGCAGCGCCAGCACCTTGAGCCCATTGCGGTGCACCAGTTGTCGGCTGTGGTCCATCGCCTGAAGCGCACGGCAGCGCTCGTGCACGAGCAGGGGCAGGGCCAGGGTTTGGCTGAACAGCCAGCTCAGCAGCACCACTCCCCCCAGCAGCACGCTCAGGCCTGCCAAGGCCGTGCTCCAGCGTCCGAGCGCCCAGCTCAACGACTGAATCAATCCGACGCCTCCCAGCACCAGCACCAGCTCAAGCAGCACCAGGGTGAAGGCCTGGCGCAGCAGCTGTCTCCAGCTCTGTTGGGGGCGGTCGTCGCGTCGGTCAGGGAGCAGGCCATCCGTCAGTTGCAGCAAGCCCAGGAGGGGCAGCAGCGGAAGCACCAGGCTGATCAACACTGAGAGGTCCCCCAGTCGATTCAGCCATGGGGATCCCGCCAGGCGCAGGTCGTGGCCGATCACCGCAGGGCCGCTGGCACTGATCAACACCAACGCCGCCAAGCCAACACAGCGCCAGGGCCCCCGGCTGAAGCCGATCCAGGCCCGTGGCAGCAGCGTGACCAGTGGGATTTCAGTGGAGCTGGCCAAGCCGTGAAAGGAGGTCGTTGGCGGTATCGGTGGGGACCGGAAGGATTGAGAGCCTGTTGCCGCGTTTGATCACGGGCAGCTGCTCTTCGTTGTAGAGCTCCCGCAGCTGGTCGAGGCTGAGCAGAACGTCGAATTCGCCGAGGAATCGCAGCCGTGCGCAGTCCCAGCGTGGTTTCTCAGGGCTGGATTTGGGGTCGTAGTACTTGGCCGTGGGATCAAATTGCGTCGGGTCCACCAGACCGGTTTCCATCACTTCCATCAGCCCGATGATCCCGGGTGGTTTGCAATTGGAGTGGTAGAAAAAAGCCCGGTCGCCCAGCTCCATGCTGCGCATGAAATTTCGGGCTTGGTAATTGCGAATGCCATCCCACAACGTCGTGCCCTCGCGCCGCAGATCATCGATCCCGTAGGCGTCGGGTTCGCTTTTCATCAACCAGAAGGCCACGTCGCAAGGCTTGTTTCACACCATCATCGGACCGTTAGGCCCAGATGCATCCCATGGCGTTCGTTTGGTCTCAGTCGACGTCCAGCAGGGGGGTGATCAGGGTGCGGAAGTGGTCTCCTCTGGCCTCGAAATCCCTGTATTGATCAAAGCTGGCGCAGGCCGGTGACAGCAGCAGCGATGAGGCTTGATGGCGCTGTACGGCCGTTTCAGCCAGGTTCACAGCGCTCTCGAGCTCCGGGCACTGCAGCAGTTCGCCGGGGTATCCAGCCGTTTTGGCCAGGCTGGCCAGCTCATCGGCCCCCGCACCGAACAGGATCAGGCTGCAGGCCTTGGTTTGCAGCTGCTCAAGCCAGCCACTGGCATCGCCCTGTTTGGTCTGCCCCCCGGCCAGCACCACGACGGGCCCCTGCACGGCCCGCAAGCCAACCTCGGCTGCGTCGTAATTGGTGGCTTTGCTGTCGTTGAACACGCTGGCTCCTGCCAACGTGCCCAGCTGCTCAAGCCGGTGCGGTACGCCCGGAAAGGTGCGCAAGGCGTCGGCGATTTGCTGGGGGGAGAGGCCGACCTCGAGGGCAGCAGCGGTCGCCAGCAACAGGTTTTGGCGGTTGTGGCGGCCCGGCATCACCAGGGCATCAGCCGCAAACAAGCGGGTGGTGGTGTTGCGCACCATGCCCTCGTCATCAATCCAGAGGTCGGCGGGCTGGTTGTCCGGACGCGGGCCCTCACTGCTCACCCAGGTGCCACGGTTCCAGCTGCTGCGCTGCTGGCGCAGGTCTGGATCATCGGCATTGAAGAGGGCGCACGCCGAGCGTTCAAGCAGCCCGCGTTTGATGGCCCGGTAGGCCTCCAGGCTGCCGTGGCGTTCGAGATGGTCTGGGGTCAGCGTGGTCCAGATGCCGATCTTTGGGGCCACGGCGGGTGCTGCCTCAATTTGGTAGCTGCTCAGTTCCATCACGAGCCAATCCGGCCGCGGTGTGGCCCCTGAGCCGATCTGGCAGGCCAGCTCTGCCGCGGAGAGGCCCATGTTTCCCCCCATCGGTGCCGTAAGGCCTGAGGCCTCCAGCACGTGGCTGAGCAGATGGGTGACCGTGGTTTTGCCGTTGGTTCCTGTGATGCCGATCCAGGGGATCTGCTGAAGGGCATGCCAGGCCAGATCCATCTCGCCCCGCACCTGGATGCCCTCGGATCGCAGCTGGACCAGGGTTGGGTGATCCCAGGGAATGCCAGGACCGATCACTACAGCGTCCAGGTTGTCGCGCCAGGCGTCAAAGCTCTGCAGGGTCAGGGGCTGCCCCAGAACCACCTGAATGCCCTCTTCGGCGAGGCTTTTCGAGGTGTGTTGGAGGGCTTCGTTATCGCCCCGTTCGAACACAACAACGTCGCGATTCTGCTGCTTGAGCAGACGCGCAGCTCCCAAACCTGAGCGACCCAAGCCAACGACAATCGTGCGTGTCATCGCGAGGTCTGAAGTTCGAAAACGCAGTCCCTACAGGGAAAGTGGGCGATACTGGATTTGAACCAGTGACTCCT
Source organism: Synechococcus sp. A15-44 (assembly GCF_014280115.1). Taxonomy (NCBI): domain Bacteria; kingdom Bacillati; phylum Cyanobacteriota; class Cyanophyceae; order Synechococcales; family Synechococcaceae; genus Synechococcus; species Synechococcus sp. A15-44. The sequence goes on along the minus strand of NZ_CP047938.1, from coordinate 2,087,475 downwards.
ACAATGTCAATGTAGTGCTCTACCCCTGAGCTAATCGCCCGACATCGATCAAGTTGAAATCTTGTGATTTCATCGACCGAGGCTGAACAGTAGCAGCTGGTGGGCAGCTCAACTCAGCTGCGGCGCAGTTCAACGCGCCAGCGCTCCCGTTTGGTGCGCGTGAGCGAGAGCACCTCCACCGAGCCGCGATCCTGCAGCTGCAGCCGGTCGCCCACCACCAGTTCACGGCTGGCTTGACGCACGTTGCCCCAGTTGAGCCGTAGGCGCCCGGCTTTGACGTGGGTCACGATCTTGGCTCGTGACAGCCCGAATCCTGCTGATGCAATCGCATCCAGGCGACAGGAGGCCTCCACCGTTTGCAGGGTGCGGACGCTTCTTTGTACAGGCTGCTGCAACTGCTCCAGAGGACGGGACTCGCAGCGAATCTCGACCTCGCGCACGGCCCCCAGGCGGCCATGCAGGGCTTCGGCAGCACTGGGGGTGCAGATCCCTTGCCCGCCGCGATCGCCGCGCACCCAGAGATCGCCGATGTTGTCTGCATCGACCCCCATGGTCTGCAACGCTTCGCGCAGGTCCTCGGGGGAAAGGGGGTCGAAGAGGAAATTGCCTTCAATCAGCAGGCCTTGAACCGGGGCTGCTGGATCAGGGCTGTCGTCGCGACGGTGGCAGAGCAGCCGTTGGCGTTCGGCGCCTGGATAGCCGCCATCACTGATCCAGGTCAATTCACTGAGGCTGCCCAGGCGTGCCAAGGCTTCCTCCCGCAGCGGTGCGCTGAGAAAGGGACTCCAGGCCGGTTGCCAGGTGCGCAACACCTGCTCCGCGAGATCGACCAGCACCGTCAGCCCTTCCTGGTTCTGGGCCCCCGCCAGCAGCTCCTCCCGGGGCAGCATCACAGGTCGTCGAGGCGAACCACCTGCTGCGGCCGCGACTTTTGAATCACCTGCCAGGGGGCCTCGATGCCATTGGGTGTTTCCAGCAGCACCAGCCAGCGTCCTTCGTCGCGGCGGTTGCGAAGGATCCGCACGCCTGCATCGTTGTCTGAATCCACGCTGGCGGCTGCGGCATAGCTCCCGATCAGGCCGGAGCCCATGCCCAGCAAGCCGCCGATCAGGGTTTCACCCCAGGGGCCAAAGCTGGCGAAGGTGGTGAGGGTGGTGATCTTGGTGAAGGTGACCCCTGCCAGGAAACCGAAGGGCATCAGCCAGCGGGCCATGCCCCGCTGGCGCTGTTGGCGCGTGAGGTTTGGGTTCAGCAGGGCAACCTTGTCGATGGCATCCCCCTCTGGGGGGATTGTCAGACACTTCAGCAGCGGCAGATCGGTGTCCCGGAGCCGCTGGGTCAGGCCTTCCGCCGCAGGGGCATCGGCCATCACCATCACACAGACGGGCATGGGGCATTCAGATCCAATGCGCTGAATTCTGAACCCTGTGCATCGAACTGGAGGGGGTGGTGGATGTCGATCTCTACAGTTCACCGCGGCAGTTCTGCGCCTTTCGATGACGAAAGTTCTTGTCTCCGATCCGATCGACCAGGCCGGGATCGACATCCTTGGCCAAGTGGCGCAGGTGGATCAGCGCACCGGCCTTTCAGAGGAGGAGCTGATCGGGATCATCGGTGAGTACGACGGATTGATGATCCGGTCTGGCACCCAGGTGACCGCAGCGGTGATCGCGGCGGCGAGCCGGCTCAAGATCATCGGCCGTGCCGGCGTCGGCGTTGACAACGTTGATGTGCCTGCCGCCACCCAGCGGGGTGTGCTGGTGGTGAACTCGCCTGAGGGCAACACCATCGCTGCAGCGGAGCACGCTCTGGCGATGATGCTGACCCTCTCGCGGCACATTCCTCAGGCCCATGGCGGCATGCGGGCCGGCAAGTGGGACCGCAAGAAATACGTCGGCAACGAGCTCTACAAGAAGACTCTGGGGGTGGTCGGTCTCGGCAAGATCGGATCCCACGTCGCCCGGGTTGCCCAGGCCATGGGCATGGGGGTGATCGCCTACGACCCCTTCATTGCTGCTGACCGGGCTCAACGGATGCAGGTGAAGCTGCTGGAGCTGGATGAGCTGTTCCGCTCCGCCGATTACGTCACCCTGCACATCCCGCGCACCAAGGACACCGAGAACTTGGTGAATGCGGAGCTGCTGCGCACGATGAAGCCCACGGCGCGGATCGTGAACTGCGCCCGCGGCGGCGTGGTGGATGAGGCGGCGATCGCTGAAGCTATCGACAACGGTGTGATCGCCGGTGCGGGCCTGGATGTGTACGCCAGTGAGCCCCTGGCGGAAGACTCCCCCCTGCGGGCGGTGGAGCGTGGTCTGGTGCTGACGCCCCACCTCGGTGCATCGACGGAAGAGGCCCAGGAGAATGTGGCGATCGATGTGGCGGAGCAGATCCGTGATGTGCTGCTGGGTCTGCCGGCCCGCAGTGCGGTCAACATTCCCGGCCTCAGTGCCGAGATCATGGAGCGGCTCAAGCCCCATCTCCAGCTCGCCGAGACGGTCGGTCTGCTCGTCAGTCAGCTGGCTGGCGGTCATGTGAAGGAGATGGAACTGCGCCTGCAAGGTGAATTCGCCAGCCATCCCTCCCAGCCTCTGGTGATTGCTGCCCTGAAGGGTTTGCTCAGCGCTGGCCTGGGTGACAGTATCAACTTCGTGAATGCCTCGCTCGAAGCCAAGGCCCGCGGCATTCAGGTGCTGGAAGTGAAGGATGAGAGCAGCCGCGACTTCGCCGGAGGCTCATTGCAAATCACCACCCGTGGTGATCAGGGCAGCCGCAGCGTCACCGGTGCCGTCTTTGCCGACGGCGATCTGCGCATCACCAGCATCGATGCCTTCCCGGTGAATGTGACCCCCAGCAGCCACATGCTGTTCACCCGGCACCGGGACATGCCCGGAATCATTGGTCACCTGGGCTCTCTGCTGGGCGAACACAACGTCAACATCGCTTCCATGCAGGTGGGCCGCAAAATCGTGCGCGGCGATGCGGTGATGGTGCTCAGCATCGATGATCCGATCCCAGCAGATCTTCTGCAGACGATCACGGCCATCGATGGCATCCAGGAAGCACACCCGGTCACGCTCTGATGTGGTGGCGTCTCACACTCCCGTGTCCTCCAGAGCTGGAGGAATCGCTGGTGTGGAAGCTGACGGATCTCGGCCTGCACCGCCATGCGGTGCAGCATGCGCCCGAAACGCCTGACCGTAAGACGCTGTTGGTCTGGCTCCCGAAGCCGGAGTGGCCGGAGCCGCAACGGCGTGAGCTGATCGCCAGCCTGCAGCCGCTGGCGGAGCCCTTTGGTCTCAGCCTGCCCGATGGGCACTGGGACGATGTGGCCGACGAGGATTGGAGCCTCAGCTGGAAACAGCACTGGCAGGCCGATCCTGTCGGTGCAGGGCTGTTGATCCTGCCGGCCTGGCTGGAGGTCCCGCCGGAGCATGCCGATCGTCTGGTGATCAAGATGGACCCCGGCAGTGCCTTTGGCACCGGAAGCCATCCCACCACCCGGCTCTGCCTGGAAGCCTTGGAGCAGTCGCCTCCGGTGGGGGCGCTTGTGGCGGATTTGGGCTGCGGCAGCGGGGTGCTGGGCCTTGCTGCGCTGGGCCTGGGCGCGGAGGCGGTGGTGGCTGCTGACACCGATTCCCTGGCGGTGCGTGCCACGACAGACAACCGCGGCCTCAACGGCCGATCGGAGCTAGAGCTTCAGGTGGCCCTCGGTTCAGTGGAGACCCTGAACGGGCTGCTCGCCCCCCGCCGTGCTGATCTGCTGCTCTGCAACATCCTGGCTCCGGTGATTGAAGCCCTCTCCCCGGGGTTCGAGGGGCTGCTTCAGCCCGATGGACGCGCTCTGCTCAGTGGGCTCCTGGTGGATCAGGCACCGCGCCTGAAGGAGGTCCTGGGGGGCTTGGGCTGGATGGTCACTGCCGAAGCGGAACAGGGCCGCTGGGGGCTGCTGGAGATCCGCCGCCGCTGACCTTGGCTCCATAAGCCAGGCTTATCAGAGTGGGGTCTCCGATTGGTCCTCCTCCCCAGTGGCCCAGGAATCGTCAGGTTGAGCACCTATTTGAAGTAAAAATGTGGCGTTCTGCAGGACCGGGTTTTCCGGAACCCTGTACGCATTCATCAATCATGGCTTCCTACAAGGTCACCCTGGTCTCCGAGAGCGAAGGTCTGAACAAGACCATCGAAGTGCCCGACGACCAGTACATCCTCGACGCTGCTGAAGAGCAGGGCATCGACCTCCCCTACTCCTGCCGCGCTGGCGCTTGCTCCACCTGCGCCGGCAAGATCACCGCTGGCACCGTCGACCAGTCCGACCAGAGCTTCCTGGACGACGACCAGATCGAAGCTGGTTTCGTGCTGACCTGCGTCGCCTACCCCACCAGCGACTGCACCATCAAGACCCACGCCGAGGAAGAGCTCTATTGAGCCTCTGCCCTTCAACGGGACGTTTTTTCAGCCACCCCTTCGGGGGTGGTTTTTTTTGGTCTGGTCGTCTTCCATGCGTGTCACTTGTCTTCTCCTGCCGTGAGCCGCCCCGAAGTCGACGATCTTCTGGAGCCCGGCAGTGTGCACACCAGCCCCGGCGGTCAGTACAGCTTCCGCGTCATCGGGCCCTGTTGCCGGTTGTTTGACCGTGAGGAACTGCCCTGGCCCTGCTGTCGCCTGGCCTGGCGCAGCAAAGAGCCGAGCTGGCGACGGATCGGACGGCGGTTTGTTCCCGACCTGGCGGCCAGGCGCTGCCCCTCCTACGCCGTGGAACTGCTGCAGCCGGGCGGGCGACCCACGCCCACGGTGCTGACCCTGTTCTCCGTTCGTTTCAGCCGGGATCTGCAGGAGTGGTGGTACAGCCGCCATCCCAACTCCATGGCCCCTGAGCAGGTGAGTCCCCAGCAAAAAGCCCCGACGACCTGAGGCCGCCGGGGACAGACAATTTTGATCGGAGTTGATCGGCGGAAGCTGCTCAGAAGTAGATCTTGCCGCCACCCCAGGCACTGCCCTGAACTTTGGGTGACACCAGGATGTAACCGGCCATCAGGCGCAGATCCTCGTCATCGAGGTCGCGCATGGCGGGATAGAGCTCAGCGTCGCGCATGCTGGGGTGAAGGTCAGCAATGCTGTACTCACCGTCATAGGAGGTGGGGTCCTTCATGTAATCGACCAGGGCCTCAACATTGTCGCGGGCCGGGGTGGCCAGGGCCAGGGTCTCAGGATCCAAGCCCACGTTGTGGTTGGTCTTGGTGATGCCACCGGCGTGGCAGGTGCCGCAGCTGGTGTTGAACACCTTGCGGCCAGCATCGATTTCGCGATCGCTGAAGGTCACCTCTGTGCCGGAGGGATCTGCCGGAACCGTCAGGGTCTCAGCGTCCCACTGGGCCGCCTGGGCCGGAGAGATAACGGCTAAACCGATCAGCACCGGGATGAGGACCAGAAGGCCCTTCAGGGACCGTCGCAAGGAAGAGAACACAGAGGCCATGAAGGTAAGGGGGTGTGACGCATTCACCGCACCAAGCTCTTGTATCACGGGGAAGTGACCCTCTGTGGCCGGATCACGAACTGTTGCAGCGTGGTTTGACGTCAATGCTGAGGAAGTCCTTGGCCAACAGCGTGTTGGGGAAGATTGCCTTGGCCTCGTCCAACAGGTCTTGGGGCGTGACCGGGTTGCCAGGCACGTAGCGCGGGCTGAGGTGGGTGAGCACCAGCTGCCCCACACCCGCTTCGGCGGCCGTCTGGGCAGCCATGGTGCTGGTGGAGTGCTGTTTCTGGAACGCCATCTCCGCCTCGCCATGGGCAAAGGTGGATTCATGGATCAGCAGATCCGCGCCGCGCGCAAGCTCGACGGCCGCCTCGCAGAACACGGTGTCGGTGCAATAGACGACGCTCACGCCGGGCCGTTCCTCACCGCAGAGGCTGGTGCCGTCGATGCTGCGACCGTCCTCCAGGGTCACCGTTTCACCCCGCTTCAACTGGGCGTACACGGGGCCGGGCGGGATGTTGAGTTCCCGTGCTTTCTCAATGTCGAAGCGACCGGCCAGGGGCTTCTGTTCGATCCGGTAGGCGTAGGCCGGCACACGGTGGGTGAGCGGGGTGCAGCGCACCGTGAAGTCGTCGTCCTCGAACAGCAGCGTGCCCTGCTCGGCTGCATCCCGGACCCTGTGGACAGCAAGGGGATAGCCGATCCGCGTGGAGCTGGTGCGCAACACACCATTGAGGTAACTCTCCAGCGGGTCCGGTCCGTAGAGATCCACCCCTGCGGCGCTGCTGCCGGCGAGCCCGAGGCTGGCGAGCAGACCAGGCAGGCCGAACAGGTGATCGCCATGCATGTGGGTAATGAACACCCGACGCAGCTGCGACAGTCGCAGGTCACTGCGTAAAAACTGATGTTGGGTTCCCTCGCCGCAGTCGAACAGCCACATCTCCGAGCGCTGCGGCAAGCGCAGAGCCACGGCTGAAACGTTGCGGGCCCGGGTGGGTACCCCAGAACTCGTACCGAGAAATGTGACCTGCAAGGCCGGTGCTCCTCAAGGCTCATGCTGCCATCTGGCTGAACCCCGGCACAGGCGGCACACTGGGGCGCCTGTTGATCTCCAGCGTGCGCCGCGCCTCCATTGCCGTCGGTCTGGTGCTCGTCGCTGTGATCGGTCCATCACCGGTGGCGCTGGCCCGCGGCCGCGAGCCGCAGATGCGCGTGCTGCTGCAGGAGAGCAACCGGGTCAGCCTGCGCTCCGATGGTGCACTGCCGCTGCGGGTGCAGGGACTCCCCGGCGGCGAGCGACGGCCACAGCGGCTGCAGCTCAGCCTTCAAGGGGCCCGCCTGAGCGCCACTGTGGATGGCCGATCGATGCGGCTGGCCCCCAGCACCCTGGTGACGGTGCAGAACGACGATCCACGGGGCATCTGGTTGGGAGGGCGTCGCTACCGGGGTGTGCTCCGCGTCAGCGGCCGCGGCGGCACCTTGCGGGTGGTCAACAGCCTGGGCGTTGAGACCTATCTCGCCAGTGTTGTCGGCAGCGAAATGCCCCACCGCTGGCCCCTGGCTGCCCTGCAGGCCCAGGCCGTGGCCGCGCGCACCTATGCGTTGAAACAGCGCAGTCGCGGTGGTGCCTGGGATGTGAAGGCCACGGTGGCGAGTCAGGTGTACCGCGGCGTGGAGTCGGAAACGCCGAGCACACGCACGGCGGTGGCGAGCACCCGTTCGCTGGTGCTCGTGCATGGGGGTCGCCTGATCGATGCCGTCTTCCACAGCAGTTCTGGCGGGGTGACCGAGGCGAGTGGGATGGTCTGGCGCCGCCAGCATCCCTATCTGGTCAGCGTCCCCGATCACGATCAGCACAGCCCGGTGCACCGCTGGGAACAATGGTTTGATTCGTCTGGGCTGCGTCAGCGGCTGCCCGAAACCGGTGGGCTCCAGGACGTTGAGGTGCTGAGTCGTTCCGCCAGCGGACGGGTGCGTGAGGCCCGCTTGCGCGGGCCCCGCGGATCGCTGGTGCTCAGCGGCGGCGAGCTGCGCAAGCGGTTGGGACTCAAAAGCACACTGGTGAACTTTGAGATGGTGGCGGGGGGGCAGCGTTCTCCCGTGGAGCTTCCGGTGCGGCGGGTGACTGCAACCGCCCGCCTGGGCTCCCGCATTGATCGGATCACCGCATCGGCGGCCCGCCAGCGGGGAGCACGGCCGCCCCTGTTGGTGGCCCCTCCGCCGGTGCTGGTCAGCAAGACATCGGTGCGTCGTTGGTCCGCTGGCGGACTCCAGCTGCTGGTGAAGGGCCAGGGCTATGGCCATGGCGTTGGCATGAGTCAGTGGGGAGCCCATGGTCTGGCGGAGCAGGGGGCTCACTTCCGCTCGATTCTTCGGCACTACTACCGCGGGGCTGAGGTTGTTCCCTACCAGCCGCACCACGACCCATCGCTGGCGCTGAAGCCCCCAACGAAGCCACTCTGGAGAGACATGCCGGTTTCGCCCTTTGGCACGGTTTCCCTGTCGTCTGCAACGCCATTCCAGTCACACGGATCTCTGCGCTGTGCTGGCGGCCCATCTGGAGCGTCATCTGCGCAGTTGGCAGGGGCCTGATCCCCTGAAGCCCTTGGGCCTCGCCACGGGCCGCACCATGGAGCCGCTCTATCGCACCCTGGTGGAACGGCTGCTGTCGTGGTCTGCCGATGAGCTGGAGGCCCTGCGCGCCCGATGGTGCAGTTTCAACCTGGACGAATATCTCGGACTTTCGGCGGAAGATCCCCGCGGTTACAGGGCCTACATGACCCATCACCTCGCTGCACCGTTGGGTCTGCCCGTCTCAGCGGTGCATCTTCCCGACAGCACCGCCACTGACGGATCGGCCGCTGCGAGGCGCTATGGCGAGCAGCTCACGCGCTGCGGGGGCATCGGATTACAGCTCCTGGGGCTTGGCAGCAATGGTCATGTCGGCTTCAACGAGCCGCCCTGTCCCCCTAATCAGCACTGCCATGAGGTGGTGCTGACGCCCGCAACCCGGCATCAGAACGCGGCGCTCTTCGATGGTTGCGTTGAGGCTGTGCCCCAGCGGGCCATCACCTTGGGCCTGCGGGAAATTCTCGAGGCTGCCGAGATTCATCTGGTGGTGACCGGCACCGCCAAGGCCGGAATCCTCAAGCGGTTGTTGGCCTTGAAAGAGCCGGATCCTGCGCTGCCCGCCAGTTGGCTGCTGACTCATCCCAATGTCTGGCTCTGGTGCGATGCAGCGGCTCTAGCCTGAACAGCCCAAATCAGAGGCGATGAGCATCGACCCGGTGGAACGGCGTCTTGAGCAGAGCTTTGAGGCGGAACGCTGGACGCGCTTCATCCAGGAGTGTGAGGACCTCGAGCAGCTGCGCGAGACGGCTCTGGCGCTTGTGCAGCAGCTGGCTCAGCAGAAGGCGGCCAGTGCCTGGATGGCCACACGGGCCTCGGAATCAGAAAATGCCAAGTTGCAGATGCTGGCGCGGATGATTCGTCAGCAACCCGATGGCACAGAGGAGCAGGCGAGCGGGACCCCCTGAGGGGGCCCGGCCGCCGGCCTGGTTGGGTTTCAGTGTTCCTTTTGCCAGCGGCTCAGGTGGGACGGGGAGAACTTGTGACCGTGTTTGGCACCGACCTTGACCACGCAGGAGTTGTCCTTGCCGCAGCGCTGCACCTCATCGCGTAGGGAGTCGTTGCTCTGCACCCGCGACATGAACGTCTCCAGCTGTTTCATGGACATGGTGATCCTCCAGAAGGGATGTCCACGGCCTAGCGATGGGGTTGCCCAGGGCTCAGTGGCGCAAGCTTTGGTTCGGATTTGCTGACAGCAGACTTCAAGGAGGCGTTTGGCGCTGATGAGATGCCTTAGCCCATGGCTAAGACATGGCGGTAGAGCTGTTCGGGCGACTGTGTGGGCCTCAGATCACCTCGTTCATCCAGGTTTTGGAGGCTGGGATAGGTGCCCAACAACCGACTTGGGATTCGGTCACCCATCAAAAAGGCCACCGACGCACTGCCGTGATCCGTTCCGCCGGAACCGTTTTCCCGCAGCCTGCGCCCGAATTCACTCACCGCTAAGAGGGTCATCTGAGGCCGTTGTTTCATGGCTCGCAGACCGGCATCCAAGCCCGTTAAAGCGTGGGCCAAATTTTTTAGGACTCGCTGATGCCGGCGCTTCTGATTGCTGTGGGTGTCATAGCCGCCCTGGGCTAATGCCAACACTGGTGGGCATTGACCGCTACCAAGCAGGCGTAGTGCCAGCTTCACTTGCCGGCTCAGATCACCCGGCGGTAAGTTCAGACCCACAGGCGGCGGTGCCAGGGCACCGCGCAATCGCTCAATCTCCCTGGCACCGGCTGATTCCAGGGCAATCATCTGGCGAAGCACTGGACTGGCATCCATCGCCAGACGGTTCGGCATGAGCGAGAGACGGCCCTGCAATTGAGCAGTCCCAAGCTGCAAAGCCAGAGGAGAACCTCCTTCCATCGCCGCACACCCGGTGGCATGCAGAGCGACGAGCGGCCCTGCCTGTGTGCGAACGTTGTAGGCCCTTGCCAGCCAGCCAGCTCCTTCGCCGGATGGATCACCGACGGCCCATTGATCGGCCGCCTTGAAATGACTGCGATTTGGATGCGACCAACCCACGCCGAGTGCAAAACCCAGGCGGCCACGACGCCAGAGAGGTTCCAACGAAGCCAGGGCTGGGTGTAAGGCGAGGCCATCGGTAAGAGCAATGGCGTCATCACCCAACGCCAGGGTTGGTCTGGCCTGGCGATAAGCGGGATCATGGATCGGCGCGAGGGTGTTTAGGCCGTCGTTGCCGCCGCGCAATTCCAACAGCACCAGCACATGGTTTGAAGCCGATGTCCCTCGACCGGATGCGAATGTTTGCGCCAATGCACCCAAACCACCGGTCGCTGCAGCGGCAGCAACACCAGACAGCAGGCTTCGGCGGGACAGATGCAACTCAGACATCAGGGCAAGGCAGGGGAGAGACCCAGCTGCCAGATCGGATCAGCGAACAGGGCAGCGACGCTGTCGCGATCGGCCGCCGTCGGTAATGCCAGAGCCAGAGGAGGCAGATCGGTGAGGCTGGTGGCCAGGGTTTTCGGTAACTGGCGTGTGTCCCAAACCTCTTCATCTGCCAGTAGCTGTTGAAGGGTGCGTCGACGGGCCTGTAACCAACGCAGGTTCAGCCACTCTTCATTGACGGGCCAACCCTTGACCGAGGGTGGTTCAAAGGGGGCCTGCCCCATGGCCCGCAACCCCCGCAAGCTGATGGCAAGTGCATCGGGGTGTGGGCTGTCCAGCAATTGCAGGCTGCGAATGACCAGCTCAAGGGGGTCCACAAGACGCAGACCCTGGCGTTTGCTCTGCTCAGCCTCAGGGGATTCGGCCAAGGCTTGCATCAGCCAGGGCAGGGAGAGATCGACATCCCGCCAGGCGGAGGCGATTGCCTCAAGGTGTGTTGGTGAAGGGTCAGTCCCAATGCAACGTCGCCACACCCGGCGTGTCACGTGACGAGCGGTGGCCGGCTGCTTGGTCAACCAGTCAGCAAGTTTGGTCGCATCGAAGGAGTCCGTGCGTCCAAGGATTGTGTGAGGGCCTGGATCATGGCGACGGTGCTTGAGCGCCATCTGACCGTTAGGACCCAGGCGATAGCCAGTGAGAGCTCGTGAAGCCTCCTTTACATCGGCTTCGCTGTAGTTGCCTTCTCCCAGAGAGAAGAGCTCGAGCAGCTCTCTCGCCAGGTTTTCGTTGGGTTTCTTTCGGTGATTGGAAGGTCCATTCAGAGAAATCTGAAGGGCGGGATCGAGCAGCATTGACTGGAGCATTTGGCCGTAAGTGCTGCCCAGATGCGACCGAATGGTGCCAACGGTGTTGTGCAACAAGGCCGGATTGCCAAGCTGCCTTCGGTGGATTGGAAAAATCCCAAGCCATAGCTGCACTTGCCAGGCCTCTTTGCCTTTCTGTCCGGAGGCACCCAATTCATCTAACCAGCCCAACTGCAGATCCTTGGACTGCTGGCGCCTGCAGCTGCGTCGCTTGTCCTGGGGTAAAGCTTTGCAATTGGAGAGAGGGGCCGCCAAAGCTGAGAAACCTTGTCATCCGGAACGTAAAACAGTTGGCCACTTCATTCAATGGACGTGCCAGCTTCAAGCAGAGCCATTGGGTCCCCTGTCTCAGCTTGGCTTTGTTTCCGACGTGGTTCTGAAAGCCGGTGCGTCAGTCGATCTCCAGCCCCTCGGCCAGATCAAGGTTGGCGCTGACGCTGCGCACATCGTCGAGCCCGTCGAGGGCATCCAGCAGCTTGAGGCAGCTGCGGGCGGTGTCGGGATCACTCACCGAAACGCTGGTCTGGGCGGACCATTGATGGCCCCACTCCCGCACATCCCAGTCTGCGTGGCGCAAGCCGTCCTGAAGGTTCTCCAGGGCCTCGAATGGGCCATGCACCATCACTGATTCGTCCAACAGCTCATAGCCGTCGGCGTCCAGTTCCAGGAGGCTTTCCAGCAACCGTTCCTCGTCGTCGGGGCCGGCGTTGAGGATCACTTCGCTGCGGTGTTCAAACAGGTAGGCCACGCAGCCGTTTTCCCCCAGGTTTCCGCCGTTCTTGCTGAAGGCCAGCCGCAGATCCGCCGCGGTGCGGTTGCGGTTGTCCGTGAGCGCTTCCACCAGCACCGCCATGCCGCCGGGGCCATAGCCCTCGTAGCGCACCTCCTCCAGTTGGGCCCCATCACCGGCCTGACCTGACCCCTTGGCGATGGCCCGCTCGATGTTGGAGGCGGGCACCCCAGCGGCACGGGCTTTGCTGATGGCCGTGCGCAACTGAAAATTCCCGGCGGGATCGGCTCCGGCACGGGCCGCCACCATGATTTCCCGCCCCAGCCGGGTGAACACCGCACCACGTTTGGCGTCGACGACGGCCTTGGTGCGTTTGATCTGGGACCATTTGCTGTGGCCAGCCATCGCGTCAGGGCAGGGCGGGATGCGCTCGGAGAGTACTGAGCGACCTGTTGGTTTCAGCCTGCTGCATCGAAGACCACCTTGGGTCGCAGCAGACCTTCGCTCTCGCGGTGGCCGATGCCGGCCATGCTTCCATCCGCATTGCACACCACCACCGCCTCTCCAGGCCCTGGATCCATCGCGATGCGTCGGCCGCAGCGCCAGTCGATCTGCTCGGCTTCGCTGAGATCACGTCGGGGCAGGGCCCCCAGGGCCAACAGAGGCGAGAGGGGATCGGGCGGCACAGCGTCTCGCTCCGGCAGGAGGTGCGCCTGGTGCGCATGGAACCCCAGGGCCTGGGTGCGGCGCAGGGAGGCCAGACAACCTCCGCAGCCGATGCGGTCCCCCAGATCCCTGGCGATCGAGCGGATGTAGGTGCCGGCGGAACAGTGCACCTCGATGCTCAGCTGCCCCAGGGCCGCATTCCAATCCAACAGCTCCAGCCGGTGCACGGTGACGGCCCGTGGCGGCAGATCCATGGCTTCACCGCGCCGTGCCCTGGCGTGGGCCCGTTCGCCATCCACATGGACGGCGGAGACCTGCGGCGGACGCTGCTCAATCGCGCCCCGGAACGCCTCCAGGCTGCTGTTGAGCTCGGCTTCACTGAGGGATGGCCAGGCCTGCTGTTCCAGGAGCTCTCCGTCCAGATCGTCGCTGCTGGTGCGCCGGCCCAGCTGAATCACCCCGGTGTAGGTCTTCTCCCCGGGGAGGTAGGGCAGCAATCGGGTCGCCGGCCCTAGGGCAATGGGGAGAACCCCGGTGACGGCAGGATCAAGGGTGCCGCCATGGCCCACGCGCTTGAGGCCATAGCTGCGGCGCAGGCGGCTGACGCAGGCGTGGGAGGTGAGGCCTGCGGGCTTGTCGATCACCACGAAGCCGAAGGGGCCGTTCACCGGGGCTGGAGCGGGATGCCCAAACTGTTGCATTCCGCCGGCTGCGTAGGTTGGCCGCTCTCTGATGCCCATCCATGCCCCAGCTCCGCAGCAGCACGGATGTGGACGTCTCCGCTTTCCTGGCGGACGGTTTGGGCATCAAGCAACACCTCAGCCGCTACCTCGACCTGACGCCGGAGCAACTGGAGCAGCGTCTGCCCAGCAGCACCGACGACCTGGCGGATCTGCATCCCGGTGCGTTCCGGCCGGAGGACGCCACTGCCTTCTATGAGGACACGGTGGGCACGGGACACCTGCTGGAGCTGGCGGCCTGGCACCTCTCCAGTGCGGACTACATCGCCGACACGCTGCGGCTGCAGGGCATGGCGGTGCAGGGCCAGGTGCTGGATTTCGGTGGTGGCATCGGCACCCACGCCCTATCAGCGGCGGCGCTGCCGGAGGTCGATCACGTCTGGTTTGTCGACCTCAATCCCCACAACCAGGCTTTTGTTCAGCAACGGGCGCAAAGCCTGGGGCTGGCGGACAAGCTCTCGGTGCATCGCGACCTCAGCAGCACAGGCGATGTTCGTTTCGATGCGGTGGTCTGCCTCGATGTGCTGGAACACCTGCCGGATCCCTCGGCGCAGTTGCTGGAGTTTCACCAGCGGATGGCCCCCGGGGCCATCGCGCTTCTGAACTGGTACTTCTTCAAAGGCCATCAGGGCGAGTACCCCTTCCATTTCGATGATCCGGCCCTGGTGGATGGGTTTTTCCGCACCCTGCAGGCTCAGTTCTTGGAGGTGTTTCACCCCCTGTTGATCACGGCTCGGCTCTACCGGCGTTCCTGAGGCTGCGGCAACACAAGCTGCCAACAAAAAAGCCCCGGTGCCAGCTGGCATTGGGGCTTTGGATTGACGTTGGCCTTGAAACTCAGACCGCTGCAGTGATGTTGATGCGCTTGCGGTTGCGCAGGCCGCGGCGGATCGATTCGAACTTCACGATGCCGTCGGTGAGGGCAAACAGGGTGTCGTCCTTGCCTTTGCCGACATTGACGCCGGGCAGAACGGAGGTGCCGCGCTGGCGGATCAGGATGGAACCGGCGGTGACGGTTTCGCCGCCGTAGGCCTTCACGCCAAGGCGTTTGGCGTTTGAGTCCCGGCCGTTACGGGTTGAGCCTGTGCCTTTTTTATGTGCCATGAGAAGAGATGCTGGTGGGGCGGTTGATGGGGCGAGGGGGAGAGGTCAGCTGATGGCCTTGCCGCCCACGGAGATGGACTCAACCATCACCCGGGTGAGTTCCTGCCGGTGACCATTCTTGCGGCGGGTTTTCTTTTTGGGGCGCATCTTATAAACGATCACCTTGGGTCCGCGGCGATGGGCCATCACCTTCAGGGACACGGTTGCGTCCTTGACGTAGGGCTGGCCGAGGGTGGTGCCCTTGCCGTCCTTCACCAGCAGAACGTTCTCAAGCTTGATGGTGTCATCCACCTCAGCTTGGAGCCGATCGATGTCGTAGTAGCGGTTGGGCTGCAGCCAGATCTGGGTGCCCGACGCCTCAACGATGGCGTAGGTCCCGCTCTGTTCCGCGGATGGTTTGGTGTCGGCCATAAGGTGAAAAGACGCGTTCAGGCTCGGCGAACCGATTCAGGCCTGAGCCGCAATCGAAAGACAAACAAAGATCTTCGTCTCTGACGCGCCCCATCGTCAAGATTCAGATACCTCGACGCTACGGATGCCCGGATGGCCAGGCCGGCCCTCACTGTTGCTCTCGTGCTGGCCAGCCCAGCCCTGGTGGAAGCCTGCCGCCCCTGGCTGCCGGCCAACCGTTACGAGTCTGTTGTTCTGACGGTTGATCCTGGGGAGACCCTGGCAGCTGTCCTCGGACCCCGCCAGGACGATGTTGACGCTGTGGTGCTCGAGCAGAGCCTGCTCGACGCTGAGGTCAAGGAGCAACTGCTGGCGGCGGGTCTGCTCTTCCCTGCCGTGATCGTTGGGGAGGTGAAGGGTCAGGTGGACTACCACCCCGAGGAGCTGCATCTGCCCGACGACCAGCTGGCGCAGCTGGGATACAACGTTGATGCGGCCATTTCGCGTTTTCTGCGCCAGGGGCGCGCCGATGGACGCCAGGACGACAGCAGCTCCTCCTCCCGCGCCGTCAGCAACCTCTCCGATCGCCTGCAGGAGCGACTCGGCTACCTCGGGGTCTTCTACAAGCGAGATCCATCGCGCTTCCTGGGCAGCCTGCCCCCCGAGGAGCGCCGGGATCTGCTGCTGTCGCTCCAACGCACCTACAGAGATCTTCTGGCGAGCTACTTCAGCGATCCGGCCGCGGCCAATCAGGCCTTGGAAAGTTTTGTCAACACCGCTTTTTTCAGTGATCTGCCGATCACCCGCACCGTTGAGATCCACGTGGATCTCATCGATGAATTCTGGAAACAACTGAGTCTGGAGGGCCACAAACATGACTTTCTTCAGGATTACCGACTTGCGCTTCTTGATGTGATGGCGCATCTGTGTGAGATGTACCGGCGCTCCATTCCGCCGGATCTTCCTCTGTCGGGCACGGCTTCCAGCCGTGTACGTCGCCCGACGGATCAGCTCGATGCCTCGGAGGAGTCGTCATGAGTCCCCGCAAGACCTACATCCTCAAGCTCTACGTGGCGGGCAACACGCCCAATTCGATGCGGGCGTTGAAAACGCTGCGCAACATCCTCGAGACCGAATTCCGGGGGGTGTATGCCCTCAAGGTGATTGATGTGCTCAAAAATCCGCAACTGGCGGAGGAAGACAAGATCCTGGCAACGCCGACGTTGTCCAAGATTCTTCCCCCGCCGGTGCGCCGCATCATCGGTGACCTCTCCGATCGCGAGCGGGTGCTGATCGGTCTGGATCTGCTTTACGACGAGCTGTCTGATACGTCGCTCAGTTCGAGCTTGATCGATGCGGTTGATGAGGAGACCGACACGTCGATCACGTCGGATCCTTAAGCGACATGGTGCGCTCCAGCACGGTTCATCTCCTGCTCACTACGGTCAAGTCATAGGTGGTTGCCATGCAGTTCCCTCCGACCAGCGGTCAGCCTCAGATGAAGGTTCAAAAACTCCCGACAGGGATCGAGGGCTTTGATGATGTGTGCCAGGGCGGTCTGCCGATCGGCCGCAGCACGCTGATCAGCGGCACGTCCGGCACCGGCAAGACGGTGTTTTCGCTGCACTTCCTCCACAACGGCATCAAGCAGTTCGACGAACCCGGCATCTTCGTCACCTTCGAGGAATCACCCCTCGACATCCTGCGCAACGCCGCCAGTTTCGGCTGGAACCTCCAGGAGATGGTTGAGCAGGACAAGCTCTTCATCCTCGATGCCTCACCGGATCCGGACGGCCAGGACGTGGCCGGCAGTTTTGATCTTTCCGGTTTGATCGAGCGGATCAACTACGCCATTCGCAAATACAAGGCGAAGCGCGTCGCGATTGATTCGATCACGGCGGTGTTCCAGCAGTACGACGCTGTGTTCGTGGTGCGCCGTGAGATCTTTCGGCTGATTGCAAGGCTCAAGGAAATCGGCGTCACCACGGTGATGACCACCGAACGAATTGACGAGTACGGCCCGATTGCCCGCTATGGCGTTGAGGAATTCGTCTCCGACAATGTGGTGATTCTTCGCAACGTGCTCGAGGGGGAGCGGCGTCGGCGCACCCTGGAGATTCTCAAGCTGCGGGGCACCACCCATATGAAGGGCGAGTTCCCCTTCACCATGGGAACCCATGGCATCAGCATTTTTCCACTGGGGGCGATGCGCCTCACCCAGCGCTCGTCCAACGTTCGGGTCAGCTCCGGTGTGCCCCGCCTGGACGAGATGTGCGGCGGTGGTTTCTTCAAAGATTCGATCATCCTCGCCACCGGTGCCACGGGAACGGGCAAGACGATGCTCGTCTCCAAATTCATCGAAGACGCCTGCCGCAACAAGGAACGCGCCATCCTGTTTGCCTATGAGGAGTCGCGGGCTCAGCTGCTGCGCAACGGCACCAGCTGGGGCATCGACTTCGAGCAGATGGAGCAGGACGGGCTGCTCAAGATCATTTGCGCCTACCCCGAATCCACGGGTCTGGAAGATCACCTGCAGATCATCAAGACGGAGATCAGCCAGTTCAAGCCGTCGCGGATGGCGATCGACTCCCTCTCTGCTCTTGCGCGCGGTGTGAGCCACAACGCCTTCCGTCAGTTCGTGATTGGGGTGACCGGCTACGCCAAGCAGGAGGAGATTGCGGGCTTCTTCACGAACACCTCCGAGGAGTTCATGGGCAGCCACTCGATCACCGATTCCCACATCTCCACGATCACCGACACGATCCTGCTGCTCCAGTACGTGGAGATCCGCGGTGAGATGGCCCGCGCCTTGAACGTGTTCAAGATGCGTGGCTCCTGGCACGACAAGGGCATCCGTGAATTTGTGATCACGGGCAATGGGCCTCAGATCAAGGACTCCTTCTCCAACTTTGAGCGGATCATTTCCGGTGTGCCCCATCGGGTGACCACCGATGAGCGCAGCGAGTTGTCGCGCATCGCCCGCGGCGTCTCCAGCGAGGACTGACCTAAAGCTCGACGGCCTCGGCAAGGGCGTTGCTGCTGCGCCGTTCCGCCTGCAGTTGCAGCTCATCCTTGTCGGCTTCCGCCAAGGGCAGGTCAAACCAGAAGGTGGTGCCGACTTCGGGCTCACTCACCATCTGCACCTGAGTCCCGTGTTTCTCGAGGATGCCCCGCACGATAGAGAGGCCCAAGCCGGTCCCCACCTCCGTGTGCACCGCATTTTCGACCCGGAAGAAGCGATCGAAGATGCGTTCCTGATCGGAGCTGCTGATCCCGCAGCCCGTGTCGGCGATCTCCACCCTCAGCTTGGGCAGTGGTGAGGTGAGGGCGCAGGTGGGTCCGTCACTTCCGGTGATTGCTGTCCCCTCCACCGAACAGGTGTCGGGCCAGGGATAGGCCCGCAGCGCCAGGGGGCCACCGGGGCGGCTGAACTTGAGGGCATTGCCCACAAGGTTGTCGAGCACCTGAAGCAGCAGGTCCCAGTTGCCCAGCACTTCGGGCAGTTCTTCGGGAACATCCAGCACCAGTTCCACCTGGCGATCCTCGGCATTCAGCCGGTAGGTGCGCAGGGTCTGCTCCATGGCCGGGCGCATGCTGATCGGTTCGAACTGCAGCGTCCGGCCCGACTCCAGCCGGGAGAGGTCCAGCACATCGTTCACCAGCCGGGTGAGTCGATCGGTTTCGTCGTTGGCGACCCCGAGAAACTCCTTCTGTTCATCGGGGCTGAGCTGATCGCCGAGGTCGTGCAGGGTTTCGACGTAGCTCTTGATGTTGAACAGCGGCGTGCGCAGTTCATGGGAGACGTTGCTGATGAAGCGGCTCTGGGCTGCATTCAGTTCCACCTCGCGGGTGAGGTCTTGGATGGTGACGGCGATGCCCTTGAGGGTTTCACCGCTGGCATCACGCACCGCTTGCAGAACGATGCGCAGGGTGCGGGCCGGTTCCCCCACGCTGCAGCGCAGGTCTTCACTGTCTGCCGCGCCACCGAGCAGGGAATCGAGGGGACTGTGCAGTTCGATGGCCAGCAGTTCCGGCAGTTCCCCCACCAGCTCCTGGCCTTCCAGGCTGCGCCCTTCCCAGCGGAACAGACGCCGCGCTGTGGGATTGGCCAGCACGATGCGGCCGTCGGCATCCAGCAGCATGGCGCCGTCGGCCATGGTGGCGATCAACGACTGCTGCTTCACCTGGGCGGCGGTGAGCTCCTCGATGTTGGCCTCGTCATAGGCCTCGAGCTGGGAGGCCATGGCGTTGAAGCCGGTGAGCAGTTCCCCCAGTTCCCCACCAACTGGCAGGTCAACCCGCGCACCGAAGTTGCCGGAGGCGACGGAGCGGACCCCGCGTAGCAGCTCCTTCACCGGGCGGGTGATGGTGAGGGCGTTGAACACCGCGCCCAGGATCACCAGCACCCAGATCGAGATGAACACGGCCACGGTCACCTCCCGGGTGAGGGCTGCGCTGGCAAGGGCGGTCTCATTCGGGTTCACCCCAAGGCCGAGAACGCCGTAGTACTGACCCCCGCGGATCAGGGGGACGAACACATCGGTGACGGCACCCTGGGGCGTGAGGTGTTGCCGCACCAGGGGGTTCTGGGGGCGTCGACGCAGCTCCTCGGGCAGCTCCAGTCGTCGGTTGAGACGAAGCTCTCCATCGCCACTGCTGGGGGTTCCGCTGATCGGGATTCCCAGGTAGACGACGCCTTCGGGGTCGGCGAAGAAGATGTAGCGGACGCTGCGGCTGGAACGCCAGAACTTTTCGGCCACGTTGGCCAGCTCACGGTCCTGGCCCTGCGCCACCAGCTCAGTGACATTGCCGGCCAGCAGCAGGCCCAGATCCCGGGCGTAGCGCGTGTCGTTCATCACGGCATCGCGCTGAATTCCGTTCAGCGCGAAGAAGGTGATGCCCGTCATCATCAGGCTCACCACCAGGGTGGCAATCGCCAGCAGCTTGGTCTGGAGGGTGAATTCCGCCCACCAGGCGGTGATGCGGTCCAAGAGGTTCTGGTCGTCCCCCGGCGGCTTGCCATTGGGGGGAAGCGCCCAATCAGCGATTGCTGCTCCGCTGCCGCTGCTCATCCGCCCGAGCGCACCTGATGGCCGATGTCTCGACGGTAGGTGATTCCGGCGTAATCCAGCTGATTGAGGCCGTTGTAGGCCCCGGCAAAGGCGGCATCGAAGTCATCGCCCTGGGCGACGACGGCCAGCACCCGGCCCCCTGCGGTGAGCAGTTCGCCTGAGCTGTCGCGGCGGGTGCCGGCATGGAACAGCTGATGGTTGGGGCTGGGGGCGAGGTCGATGCGAATCGCATCGCCTTTGCGGGGAGCCTCCGGGTAGCCCTCGGCGGCCGCCACAACGCAGGCACTGCAGCGTTCGGCGATGCTCAGCTGCGGGGCCAGATCGAGGCGTCCCAGGGCACAGGCCTGCAGCACGGCGCCGAGCTCAGGGCCGAGCAGGGGCATCAAGGTCTGGCATTCGGGATCGCCGAAGCGACAGTTGAACTCAATCACCTGGGGGCCATCGGCCGTGATCATCAGGCCGGCGTAGATCACACCGCGGTAATCGATGCCCCGTTGGCGCAGGGCCTTCAAGGTGGGCTCGAGCACGATGCGGCGCACCTCCTCGAGGCCCTCGGCATTTAGAAGCGGGGCGGGGGCATAGGCGCCCATGCCGCCGGTGTTGGGTCCGCGATCACCGTCCTTGAGCCGTTTGTGGTCCTGCGCCGGGGGCAACAGCACCATCCGCTCCCCATCGCAGAGGGCGAACACCGACACTTCAGGGCCCTCCATCCGCTCCTCCAGCACCAGCTGGGAGCCGGCGGCACCGAAACGCCCTTCAAAGGCTTCGCGGATGGCGGTTTCCGATTCCTCCACGCTGTCCGCCACCGTGACGCCCTTGCCGGCGGCCAAGCCATCGGCTTTGACCACCAGAGGCCGTTGCACCTCCTGCAACACCGCCAGGGCCTCGGCTTCACTGGTCACCGCCCAGTGGCCAGCGGTGGGGACCCCCGCCTCCTGCATCAGCTGCTTGGCCCAGGCTTTGCTCGCCTCCAGTTGGGCCCCCTCCGCTCCCGGGCCGAACACGGCAAAGCCCGCATCGCGCAGGGCATCGGCAACACCAGCGGCCAGCGGCGCTTCCGGACCCACCACCACCAGGTCGACGCCGTTCTGCTGGCACAGCGCGATCAACCCAGCGCTGTCGGTTTCGCCCACCGCCATGGCGCTGCCTTCCGTGCCGCCGTTGCCAGGGGTGATCCAGACCGTGTCCAGGCCCGGACAACGGCCCAGGGCCCAGGCCAGGGCCTGTTCCCTGCCGCCGCCACCGACGACGAGGGTTCGTTGGAGGGCGGGCAGCGTGGTGGGACGGGTGGACGACATGGCCATGGTTGCGGGAGGAACGGTTTGGGCCTCGTAGGTTTTCCTTTGTAGACCGCAGCCCGCCATGGGGACTCCCCTTTTCCCCTTCACCCTCACCCTTCTGGCTGCTGTCACGGCAGCCCCGGATCCGCAGGTGATGCGCGAGGAACGCTTTCAGAGCGTTCTCGCTGAGATGGATCTGGCCGCGGCGGAGCAGGCTTGTCTCAACCCCCGCATCGCCAACTCCGACGGCCGTCGCCAGGCCTTGCGTGATCGGCTGCTTGAGCTGCATCCGGTGATCGATTCGTTGGAGCTGGTGCTGGCGAACGCCGAAGCCCTGATGAGCTGCGGTGCCCCCGAAGCTGCAGCCGTGGTGCTCAACCGCTACACCCCCCGCGTTGGCGATGAACGGCGTCAGTGGTTGTTGTTGCGCTGGCGTGCTGCTGCAGCGGCCCTGGATCACCGCCAGGCGGCTTTGGCGCTGCGCCGTTTGGTGGATGGCAATCTGAAGGCCCTGGATGCGCCTCTGTTCCCTGGAAAGCCGTTGTCGGATCAGGGCAATGGGCTCGATCAGTTGGCTTTGCATGAAGCGGCTCTGGGCCACAACGCTGTGGCTGTAGAGCTGCAGCTGTTGGGCGATCTGACGGGCGTTCAGGGGGCGAAACGACTGGCGCGGGCGGCGCAATGGTTCGATGCCGATCAGTTCGAGCAGGCCGATCAGCTGCTGGAAACCGCCTTGGACCAAGCCGCGGCAGCGGAGGCCTGGGGACTGGCCATGGACCTGCTGCACCAACAGCTGCACCTGCAGTTGGCGGCTGGGGGCGATGGCGCGCGGCCGCGGCAGCGGATCCAACGGTTGGCCACTGTTCTTGATGACCGTTATGCGCTCCAGCAACTGCAGCCGGAGGCCGAACCCGATCCCCTGCTGCGTTCACCGCGGGATCCCGGAGGCCATGCTGATGTAAGACCATCAGCCGTTGCACCGTCGCCATGACGCCCGATCACGGAGAGCTGCTTTACGAAGGCAAGGCCAAACGGGTGTTCGCCAGCACGGATCTCGACCGGGTGCTGGTGGAGTTCAAGAACGACGCCACCGCCTTCAATGCCCAGAAGAAAGCCCAGTTGGACGACAAAGGTCGGCTGAACTGCCAGATCTCAGCACGCCTGTTCGAGCTGCTCGAGCGTGAGGGGGTGCCGACCCATTACTGCGGTCTGGCCGGGGAGACCTGGATGCTGGTGCGTCGGGTGGAGATCATTCCCCTTGAGGTGGTGCTGCGCAACATCGCCACCGGGTCGCTGTGCCGTCAGACGCCGATCGCGGAGGGCACAGCCATCGAACCCGCCCTGCTGGATCTCTATTACAAGGACGATTCCCTGGGCGATCCGCTGCTCACTGAGGCGCGCGTGCAGCTGCTTGGTGTGGCAGACCCAGCACGACTGTCAGCGATTGAACAATTGGCCCGCCGGGTGAATGCCGTGCTCCTGCCGTTCTTTGAGGGGCTTGATCTGCAACTGGTGGATTTCAAGCTGGAGTTGGGGCTGGCTGCGGACGGAACACTCCTGCTCGCCGATGAGATCAGCCCTGACACCTGCAGGCTCTGGGATCGCCGCAGCAGCAATGCCGAGGACCGGATTTTGGACAAGGACCGTTTCCGCAAGGATCTCGGTGGGGTGATGGAGGCCTACGGGGAGGTCCTTAAACGGGTCCAAGGCAGCTGCACCAACCCCCGCAACTGCCTGTAGGGTCGGCGCACCTATTTGTGGCTTCGGCCCAGCCTGCGTCTCGATGACCCGCCGTTCGTCCCGCCGCTCCTCGGTTGCTGTTCGTGGCACGGTTCTGGGTCTGATGCTGGGGATCCCCCTGGTGGCTCCACCGGTGATGGCTCAGGAGGCCATGCCAGCGAATCCAGCTGCTGAGGCTGAAGAGGTTGTTGGTGGAAACACCGCTATCGAAAACACCCTGGTGGAACGGCCCCGGGTGCTGATCTCCGAGGTGCTGATTGAGGGCATCGAGGGCCACCCGGAAGAGGAACGTCTTCAGATCTCCATCTACGACGCCATGCAGGTGCGTCCGGGGATGCGTGTGACCCGCGAGGAGCTGCAGAACGATCTGAATGGCATTCAGGCCACAGGTTGGTTCTCGGATGTGCGGATCGTTCCTCAGAACGGACCGCTGGGCGTTCAGGTGGTTGTTCAGGTGCAGCCCTTCCCTCCGCTGAGTTCCGTGGAGATCAACGGTGATGAGGAGAATCTCCTCTCGGATGAGCTGATTGAGGAGACGTTTGCCTCCGATTACGGCCGCACGCTGAACCTCAACGATCTGCAGCAGCGGATGAAGGCCCTGCAGACCTCCGTGGCCGGTCAGGGCTATTCCCTGGCGCGGGTGTCCGGTCCGGAACGGGTCAGCCCTGAGGGTGTGGTCACGCTGAAACTGCTTCAGGGCAGTGTGTCTGGCGTTGAAGTCAAATTCCTCACCAAAGAGGGGGATGACACCGATGAGAACGGCAATCCCATCCGCGGCAAGACCAAGGAATGGGTGATCACCCGGGAGGTCTCGATTCAGCCCGGCGATCCGTTCAACCGCAACCAGCTCGAGCGGGACATCAAACGGCTCTACGCCACCCAGCTGTTCAGTGATGTCAAGGTGACCCTGCGGCCTGTGCCCCAGGAGCCTGGCGATGTTGTCATCGTGCTTGGCATCGTCGAGCAGTCCACCGGCCAGCTCTCCGGTGGTCTCGGCTACAGCCAGAGCCAGGGTGTTTTCGGTCAGGTTCAGCTGCAGGAAAGCAATCTTTTCGGCCGAGCCTGGAATCTGGGCACCAACATCACCTACGGCCAATACGGCGGTCTGGCCAACCTCAACTTCACGGATCCCTGGATCTACGGCGACAAGCACCGCACCAGCTTCCGCACCTCTGTGTTCTTGAGCCAGCAGGTGCCCCAGGTCTTCCAAAGCGAAGACAACGGCAACATCCGCACGGCGAAGGACTACGCCGACAACGGCTCCAACAAGGCCTATGAGACAGGTCGTAAATACGGGTTCACCGATGGAGACAAGGCTCCAGGAGAGGTCAACAAGGCCGACAGTGAGTACCCCAACCGCAGCTGGTTCGACTACGAGGGCGACACCGTGGTGCTGCGCAAGGTTGGCGGCAACTTCTCCTTCTCCCGCCCCCTGAACGGTGGTGATCCGTACAAGGACAGCAAGTGGAATGTTCTGGCTGGGATGTCCTTCGCGGAAGTGCGGCCGATCAACTTTGCTGGTGATACGAGGCCCTATGGCATCTCCAATAAAAACTTGCGCAAGGGCAAGGTCAACAACGACGACGTCATCTGTGTGTCGTACAACTGCGCCGACACCAACAGCTTGATGGGGGTTCGTTTCGCCACCACCTACAACAATTTCAACAACCCACGCAATCCCACCAGCGGCAACTTCTTCACCGCTGGCACCGAGCAGTTCATCGGCGTCAACAACGACTCCCCCACCTTCAACCGGCTGAGGGCGAGTTACACCCAGTTCTTCCCCGTGGACTGGCTGAAGATCCACAAGGGTTGCCGTCCTAAAGCCGGTGAGCAGGCTGATTGCCCCCAGGCCATCGGTGTGCAGATCAAAGGTGGCGCGATCATGGGCGAAGCGCCTCCCTACGAAGCGTTCTGCATGGGTGGATCCAACTCGATTCGCGGCTGGTACGACTGCGATATGGCGGTGTCCAAGGCCTTCAGCGAACTCACAATCGAGTACCGCTTCCCGTTGATCAGCATCTTCTCCGGCGAGGTGTTCATGGATGCCGGCACCGATTTCGGCACCCAAAAGGATGTGCCCGGCAAGCCAGGTTTGCTGCTGGGTAAGGACGGTTCCGGTGTCTCCCTGGGAACCGGTGTGATCGTGACCACGCCGGTCGGCCCGATCCGCGTTGAGGTGGCCACCAAAGACTTCACCTCCGATTACCGCTTCAACCTGGGCGTGGGCTGGAAGTTCTAGTGACCAGCTGGCCTCAGGACTACTCCGCTGCCTGGACACTGGCGGCGGAGACATCACGATCTGGCGTTGGCCTCCACAGTGGAGCTGAAGCCACGGTGGAGCTTCGGCCGACGGATCAGCCGGGGTTCCACATGCGTTTGCCGGGGATGGAGCAGCCGATCCAGCTGCGGCCGGATCAGGTGCGCGACAGCCAGCTATGCACCACCTTGGATCTGGGTTCCAGCAAGGTGGCCACCGTCGAACATCTTCTGGCAGCCCTGGCCGGTTGCGGTCTCAGCCATGTGGAGATCGTGCTCGATGGCCACGAAGTCCCTCTGCTGGATGGCTCGGCCCTGGGCTGGGTGGAAGCGATCGCTGCGGCTGGTTTGGTCCCGGCGGCTACCCCGCGGCCGGCTGCACCGCGGCTGGAGCAACCGCTGCTGCGCACCCGCGGCAACAGTGTGATCACCGCCACTCCGTCCGATCGTTTTGGCGTTGTGGGGATCATCGATTTCCCGCAGGCGGCCATCGGGCGACAGCAATTTGCCCTGAAGCTCACCCCCCAACGCTTTGTTGATGAGATTGCTCCGGCACGCACCTTCGGTTTCCGGGAGCAGGTGGAGCAGCTGCGCGCTGCAGGATTGATCCAGGGCGGAGCCCTGGACAATGCCCTGGTCTGTGACGGTGATCAGTGGATGAATCCACCGCTGCGGTTCGAGGATGAACCAGTGCGCCATAAGCTCTTGGACCTAATCGGCGACCTGGCCCTCGTCGGTTTTCCCCAGGCACAGGTTCTTGTGTACAAGGGGTCCCATGGTCTACACACCGATCTCGCAGCCGCTTTGTGACTGAATCCACCACACCAGATGTCGTGCTGACCAGCGAGCAGATCGCCGGTCTGCTTCCGCACCGTTACCCCTTCGCGCTGGTGGATCGGGTCATCGCCCATGAGCCCGGGGTTTCGGCCACGGCGATCAAGAACGTGACCATGAACGAGCCCCAGTTCCAGGGGCATTTCCCCGAGCGTCCGCTGATGCCGGGGGTGCTGATTGTCGAGGCGATGGCGCAGGTGGGTGGTCTGATCGTCACCCAGATGCCCGATCTGCCCAAGGGTCTGTTCGTTTTCGCCGGGATTGACGGGGTACGCTTCCGGCGCCCTGTGGTTCCCGGAGATCAGCTGGTGATCCGTTGTGAACTGCTCAGCCTCAAGCGCAAACGCTTCGGCAAGGTCAAGGCTGAGGCCACGGTGGATGGCGATCTGGCCTGCTCCGGCGAATTGATGTTCTCCCTGGTGGACTGAGCGGGATGTCGCAGCAATCGACGTCACAGCAGATCCACCCCACGGCGGTGGTGGACCCGAAGGCCGAGCTGGCCGCCGGCGTGGTGATCGGCCCCGGTGCGGTGGTCGGCCCCGAGGTGGTGATCGGGGAGAACACCTGGATCGGTCCCCATGCCGTCCTGGACGGTCGGCTGACCCTGGGCCGTGACAACAAGGTGTACCCCGGCGCCTGCCTTGGTCTTCCGCCACAGGATCTCAAGTACCGCGGTGCCAACACCGAGGTGTTGATCGGTGATGGAAACACGCTGCGGGAATGCGTGACGATCAATCGCGCCACCGAAGAAGGCGAGGTGACCCGCATCGGCAATGGCAACCTGCTGATGGCCTACTGCCATCTGGGCCACAACTGCCATCTGGGCAACAACATCGTGATGTCCAACGCCATTCAGGTGGCGGGTCACGTGGTGATCGAAGACCGTGCGGTGGTGGGTGGCTGTCTGGGCATTCACCAGTTCGTTCACATCGGCGGGATGGCGATGGTGGGCGGCATGACCCGTGTCGACCGGGATGTGCCCCCCTATTGCTTGGTGGAAGGGCATCCGGGCCGGGTGCGGGGGTTGAACCGCGTCGGCCTGCGGCGCAGTGGCCTGGCTGCCAATCATGACGGCGCTGAACTCAAGCAGCTGCAGGACATCTGGACCCTGATGTATCGCTCTGACCTTGTGATTGCTGACGCGCTTCAGCAGGCCCGCAGCCAGCCCTTGCTGCCGGCGGCTGAGCACTTCTGCCGGTTCCTGGAAGCCTCCACCGGCCAGGGCCGACGGGGGCCGATGCCGGTGCAGGGCCGCTGATGGTTCGGCTGCTGATCAGCACCGGGGAGGTTTCCGGTGATCTGCAGGGCAGCCTGTTGATTCGCGCCTTGCGGTTGGAGGCGGAACGACGGGGGCTTGAGCTGGAGCTGCTGGCCCTGGGTGGCCCGCGTATGGAAGCGGCGGGTGCGGTGTTGATCGCCGACACCGCGCCGATGGGAGCCATCGGCCTGTGGGAGGCCGTTCCGTTGATTCTTCCCACGCTGCGGCTGCAGGCCCGGGTGGATGCGCTTTTGGAGGAACAGCCCCTTGATGGGGTGGTGCTGATCGACTACGTCGGGGCCAATGTGCGCTTGGGCACACGCCTGCGGCGCCAGCAGCCTGAGCTGCCGATCACGTATTACATCGCCCCCCAGGAGTGGGCCTGGCGCTTTGGCGATGGCAGCACCACCCGTCTGCTGGACTTCACCGACAGGATCCTGGCGATTTTCCCGGCGGAGGCCGAGTTTTATGCCTCCCGCGGTGCGGATGTGAGCTGGGTGGGTCATCCGTTGCTGGACAGCTTCCAGAACCTGCCCGATCGCGCCAGCTCCCGTCGCCAACTGGGTCTGGATCCTGAGGCCCCGGTGCTGTTGCTGCTG
This sequence comes from Synechococcus sp. A15-44, assembly GCF_014280115.1. Classification (NCBI taxonomy): domain Bacteria; kingdom Bacillati; phylum Cyanobacteriota; class Cyanophyceae; order Synechococcales; family Synechococcaceae; genus Synechococcus; species Synechococcus sp. A15-44. The sequence goes on along the minus strand of NZ_CP047938.1, from coordinate 2,059,499 downwards.
CCGGCCTCGCGGCCCCAGGAGCTGCGCTATCTGATGCCACCTTTGGCCCAGGCGGCTGCTCTTTTGCAGCAACGCCACCCCGATCTTCAGGTGCTTCTGCCCGCTGGGCTTGCGGCGTTCGAAGCGCCCCTGGCTGCGGCGCTGCAGGAGGCCGGGGTCCGTAACGGACGGGTGATTCCCGCCGCTGAAGCGGATGGGCTGAAGACCACCTTCTGTGCGGCGGCGGATCTTGCCTTGGGCAAATCCGGCACGGTGAATCTGGAACTGGCCCTGCAAGGGGTTCCCCAGGTGGTGGGTTACCGCGTCAGCCGACTCACGGCCTGGGTTGCCCGGCATGTGCTGCGGTTCCAAGTAGACCACATTTCGCCGGTGAATCTGTTGCTCAAGCAGCGCTTGGTGCCGGAACTGCTGCAGGACGAACTCACGGCTGAAGCCCTGGTGGAGAGGTCGCTCCCCCTGCTGACGGCGACACCGGAGCGGCAGGCCATGCTGGATGGCTACGAGCAACTGCGGGCCACCCTGGGAGCTCCTGGTGTGACCGAGCGGGCGGCCAAGGCCATCTTTGATCAGGTGATCGGATGAAACGAACGCTGCTGCTGCTGGTCACCTGCTTGATGCTGCTCAGCTGGCCCCAGCGCGCCATGGCAGAGCTGCAGACGGCCGTCTTTGCCGGTGGCTGTTTCTGGTGCCTGGAGCACGACCTGGAACATCTGCCGGGGGTGCGTGATGCCGTGAGCGGTTACAGCGGCGGGCAGCTGGAGCGCCCCACCTACCGGCAGGTGAGCAGTGAGACCACTGGGCATCAGGAAGCTGTGCAGGTGCGTTTTGATCCGGATCAGATCAGTTATGCGGAGCTGCTGCGCAGCTACTGGCGCAATGTGGATCCCCTCGATGGCGGCGGACAGTTCTGCGACCGCGGTGATTCCTACCGGCCAGTGATCTTCACGGCTGATGACGCCCAGGCTCAGGCGGCTGAGGCCAGTGCGGCGGCGGCGGCCCGTGAGCTTGGACAACCCCGGTCTGCCTTGAAGGTGGAGCTCCGGCAGGCGGCTCGTTTCTGGCCGGCCGAGGGATACCACCAGAACTACGCGGAGAACAACGCCGTCAAATACAACTTCTATCGGTTCAGCTGCGGTCGTGACCGCAGGCTCGACAGCGTCTGGGGCGACAACGCTCGCTCCGGTAACGCCTGGGGGAAGTGAAGCTGCCGCAGCTTCATTCCTCTGCTGAGCGCCCCCGGATGCGCGCACGGTCGCTAAGCCAGATGATCACCCGCGTGATCGCCCACGCGAGTGCGACGCCCAACAGGATCGAGAGCAGCGACTCCACAGCACAGCACTTGAGGACACCGGCAGTTGCCGGATGCTCTTCAATATGCCGATCTGATCAAGGAATGCGTGGGGACTGTTGCGATCAGTCGCTTGCTTTGGCGTCCTTGTCCTTCTCTTTTGCTGGCTGTGTTGTGGCCTGAGGCTTGGATGCTGCCTTGCAGGCCAAGGAGGCTTCCAGGCGCTGCAGCTGCGCTTCGCGCAGGGCATCGGAAATGCTGAGAGTGCGGTCAGTCATCGATTGGCGTTCTCGACGGCGGCAGGCTCAGGGCCTTGTGCGATCGAAAGGGGGCCTACGGGTCTGAAAACTGCCGAAACCTAGACGCCCACGGGTCAACGTCCAGGGAGCAAAAGTGCTTACGTCAGTGTCTGGCAACACGTCTGCGCTTCAACGCCAGCGCGATTGATGGCTTGCCAAACCCGCATCGCCATGGCTATGAGTACAGGTGTACTGATTTGCGGGTGGCTCATGTCGGTTGATCACGGTGATCTCGCGGTGAAGGCGGAGGCTCCCTTTCTCCACGTCCGCCCAGGGCACTTTGTGATCGTTGCTGGAGACCAGCTCGATCAAGGGGATTGGTGGATGGGGCAGGTGATCTTCTGTGAGGGAAGCGCTCGTCATCCCAGGCTTCCGTCTTTGTTCCAGGTGGCTGATGTGGATACGGGCGTCATCAAATGGATCAATGCCGACGCGGTTTCGGATGTGATCTGGTCGATGGATGGGTGGCCCGCCAGTGCGCCTGCTTCTTCGGGGTGTTGATCGAGCAGGGTTATTGATCGAGTAGGGGTCTTGATCAAGGGGCGGCGTGTGTTCGCGCGAACGGCGCCGGCTTGACGGCTGTCCTATAAGTAGTTTGTAGCAATCGCTACAAAACGTTCACCCCCTCTTGAGGGGGCGCAGATGCTCCAAGCCATGGAACGGGGACTTGGATTTCTTCGAGGAACATCCAATGACTGCACTTCTCTATCGAGGCCACACCTACGCAGCAGCTCCAGCCACTCCCAAGGCCTGCGTTGAACTGACCTACCGCCGCGAGCACTACAACACCTGCCGCCAGGAACTTATTGGCGAGAGCCGCCGCACCCTCACCTACCGGGGCGTCACTTACACCAAGTAGTCCGAAGCACCCGTTCCCTGCCCTTGGAAGGGGGCAGGGGTTTTTTGTTGGGCAGCCGGATGGGGGCAAGCCACGGTCCACGGGAGATCCCGGCATCCTGTGGGCGAGCCAGTCAGCATTCGCCGATGGGATCGGATCTCACCGCCATCGTGATCTCCTCGGTGTTTCTTGGGGTGGGTTTTGTGATTGCCAAGTTCTTCCCCGAAGCCGCGTTGCTGGCGGCGGTGTTCCTGGTTGGGTTGGCGATTCTCAACGTCGCCCTTGTTCTTGTGGCCTGATGCCCAAAAAAAGAGGGGGTGTTCCCTAAGTACCCCGCTCGACGCATTGCCCCTTCACCGAAAGAAGCCCTTGCTGCGATGACAGGGGCCGCACCATGAACATGTTCACTATGAACTTTTTTCATGGCAAACGTTCGCGAGATGGTCAACACCCATCTGCCCGTCGCGCTCAAGCTGATCAACAGCGCCGCCCTGATTGCGATCGCGCTTTCAACCCTTTGCGCTGCTGGCTCTCTGCGTGAGATGTCTGGCAGGTCTGCTGCTCCAGCGGCTGTCACTGAAGCCAACTGAGCCCAATGAAATGGAGCGATACGGGGTATCGCTCCAGGGGATTTGCCGCCCGTTACTTGATCAAATCTGGTCGAATTCCTTAAGAAACCAGCATCCAACCTGTTGAAAAGATTAAGCGCGGCAACCTGATTGATTCAGCAAGTTCTCAGTGAACAGACGGGTTTCCGGCCATCGACGATGCTTCACCCCATGTTTACGATCAGGCGGTGAGAGGAGGTTTGTATGTATCTGCTGACCATTAAGGATGGTCTTGGCACCCGTCATATCGGTCCCTACGCGTCGCCGAAGCACGCATCGGATGACCTCGATCGGGTGTTGGAAACCTGCTCCGAGCGAGCACGGTGGCAGATTCATGCACTTGAAACCCCAGACCGCTCACTCGAATTACAGGCGGTGGCCTCCTGAAGGGCTGTTTCGTACTGATTGGCTGTTTTGATCTGACCCCGCGCCCTGATCAGCTCTGACGTCGCCCCGGAAAGCCTCGGGTCAGTCCGCTGTCGATCATCAGGCCAATGCCGGCATTGATGCAGATCAGGCTGAGGGTTCCGTACCAGAACCAGGGGCCTGCGTCCTTGCCCAGCATCTGAACCACCTTGCGGCTCACCGCCTCGCCGAACAGGCAGAGGCCCACCGGGAGCAGCAGCACCCCCAGCTGGGCCTTGATGTACCAGCGCACCGGGGAGCGGCTCATGACTGGGCCAGCACCCAGTTCACCAGGGTGCGCACGCCGTAGCCGGTGGCACCAGCGGGATTGACCCCTTTGCCCTTGTCACTCCAGACCGGCCCCGCGATGTCGATGTGGGCCCAGGCGGTGTCTTTGGACACGAATTCCTTGAGGAACAGGGCCGCTGTGATCGAACCACCGGGCCGCGGGCCGGTGTTCTTCATGTCGGCCAGCAACGACTTCAATCCATCCCTGTAGGACTGCCGCAGTGGCATGCGCCAGAGCCCTTCACCGCCCGTCTGAGCAGCGGCGTCGAGGGCCTCCGCCAGCTCGTCATTGTTGGACCATAGCCCGGCCATCTCATCCCCCAGAGCAATCACGCACGCTCCGGTGAGGGTGGCCAGATCCACTACGGCATCGGGCTTCTGCTCACAGGCATAGAGCAAGGCATCGGCCAGGGTGAGCCGGCCTTCGGCGTCGGTGTTGTTGATCTCAATCGTCATGCCGTTGGCGGCGGTGACGATGTCACCGGGGTGGACGGCGGAGCCGTTCACCATGTTTTCGCAGGAGGCCACCACCATGTGCACCTCAACGCCGGCCGGCTTGAGTTCGGCGATGCTGCGCATGGCACCGATCACAGCGGCACTACCGCCCATGTCGAACTTCATCATGTCGATCTGGGCGGCCCCCACCTTGAGGTTGTATCCGCCGGAATCGAAGGTGAGGCCTTTGCCCACCAGGGCAACGCGGCGTTTCACCTCGCCCTCGGGGCGATAGATCAGGTGGATGAACTTGGGGGGTAGATCGGAGCCCTGGCTCACCGCCAGGAAGGCCCCCATGCCCTTGGCTTCGCAGTCGCTGCGCTCGAGCACCTTGAGTTCAAGGCCATGGTCCTTGGCGATGCCAGCGGCCGTGTCGGCGAGGGCCGCCGGGGTGACCACGTTCGGAGGGGCCGCCACCAGCTCCCGGGCCAGTTCCACACCGGCGCAGGTGGCATTCACTGCCGCAAAGCCGCTTTCGGCGGTGGGGCTGAGGTCAATCAGCTCCAGCGTCTCGGGGATCCGGCGCGGGTCTGGCTCCTTGCGGAAGCGTTGGTCTTTGTAGAGGCAGAGCCGCACCGCTTCTGCACAGATGCGGGCGGCTTCTGTGGCCTCGGTTCCCGCCCAGGGCAGTTGCAGGCCGAGGCTGCCCTCACAGCCGATGGCGGCCTTGGCGGCCCGGGCGGCGGCGCCGCGCAGGCGCTCGGCATCGATTCCATCTCTCTCGCCCAGGCCCAGCACCACCAGGCGCTGCGGGCCCCCGCCCAGGGGCGTGATCACCAGTTGATCCCCGGGCTTGCCTTTGAACTCCTGCTGCTTGAGGGCCTCGGTGATGCCGGCAAAGCGTTGTTCCAGGGCCGTTGCCGTGGCATCGACATCGCCCTGGGGCAGCCCCACCGCCAGCACATCGCCGTTCCACTCCTGCAAACCGGCGGAGGACAGGGAGAAGCGCATGGGTGGACGCGTCAACAAAGGATGAGCGTAGCGATCCTGTGCGACGCCCTCGGCCCTCAGAGCTCTGCGGTGAAGGGGGTGGCCCAGCGCTGGCGGGTTTCCTTGTTGAACGGCGGCCACCAGCGTTGGATCAGCTGTTGTTCCAGGGCCCGCCTGGCGCGGGTGGCCCGGGGCACATCGCAGCTGAAGCGGATGCTCAGCTGCGCGCTCAGCTCACAGCGCTGCAGGGCTTCGCCGTAGGCGGCGAGGTAGGCCTTGCAGTCGTGATCACCTTTCCAGCGGCGCTCGGCGGCCAGGGTTTCGCCCACATACAGCAGAAGCGGCTGCTCCAGCTGGGCTGGCCTGTCCATCACAAGATAAATCGCTGCTCCGCGGTGGGACGGTTCCGGCCAGCGCCAGAAACTCATCGCTAGGGGGGTCAGGGCCAGTGGATCAATGGCCGCAGCAGCGTCGTCGGGGCTGGCACCGAACAGATCCCCCTGGGCCGTGCTGGCGCTTTCGCCGCGGAACAGTGGCGCTTGATGGGCATGCAGCCGCGCTTGCCAGGCGAGCAGCTGCTCCCGTTGCAGGGGCAGGTCGGGCCCGTTGTTGAAGGCCAGTGCACCGGTGGAGAACAGATCCCCCTGCATCAGGGCAGCGGCAGGCTCGGCCCGGCGCGGCGGCGGCCGAAACTCACCCGGCCGATCAGGGCTTCCACGCTGCTGGCCGGCAGGCAGAGCCGCTCCTGCAGATCGGCCAGATCCTTGAAACCGGTGCGGTGGCGTTCGCGCATCAGGTTGGCCAGCCGTTGTTCCGGCCAGCCCAGCAGCGCCAGCTGATCGGCACTGGCGTTGTTGAGGTCGAGGGGAGCGGCCTGCGGCTGCGGTGGGGCATCGCCGTGCCACTGGAAGAGGAGGTGGGGGGTCCAGAGCCTGGCCAGATCATTCGGCAGCTCCAGCAGCCGGAACAGATCATCGGCACTGGCGAATTGCACCCCACCCCGCTGCAGCCGCACCAGCAGATCGGCTGTGTCCTGGCTGCAGCCGGGCAGTTGCAGCCACTGATCGCGGCTGGCCCGGTTCACATCCATCACCCAAGCCGGCGGCTCGGGCACGGTTGGTAAAGGTTGCGCTGGAGCCTGCCGGGGTGATGCTGGCAGCTGTCCGGTGGCCTGCAGCACCCGCCTGGCCAGGGGATCCAACCAGTGGCTGCGGGGCATGCTGCTCAGCAGAGATGGGCTGACCTTAACGAGGGTGCAGGGGCTTCGTCAGCGCAACTGGCGCATCTGGTTGTTCTGGCACCGAGCGGGTTCTTTCAGGTCGAGGGGGTCCAGCGGGGAATCGGCAGCGGTGGATCCACCAGGTTGCGCTGAAAGGCGATCAGCACCGCCTGGGTGCGGCTTTTGGCATCGAGTTTGCGCAGCAGTCCGGTGACGCAGTGCTTGGTGGTTTCAATCGAGAGGTGCAGCTGATCGGCAATCTCCTGATTGCTGAGGCCCTTGCAGAGGCCGCGCAGCACGTCCTCTTCCCGCAGGCTCAGCACGTCGCTGAGGGGATGGGCGGCGCCTTTGGGGCCACGGTCGTGGTTGGCCACGCCGGCAATCACCGGATCCATGTGGCTGCCATCGCTTTCCATGGCGCGCAGCACGCTGAGCAGGCCGCCGTTGCCGATGCGCTCATGGCTGCAGAGCCCTTCGCATTGCGCCTTGGCCGCGGCGTGAATCGTGCTGAGCAACGGGCGCTGAATCAACATCAGGCAGCGCAGGGAGGGCTGCTGGGCCTTGGCGGCTGCCACCAGGGAGGGGCCGGTGCCGCGCTCGAGCTGGTCGCTGCAGATCAGCAGATCAGCGGCTGTGTTGCGAAGGCAGGCGAGGGCTTCTGTTTCGGTGCTGGCGGCCCCCACCAGGGAGCCGATGCCGTTGAGGCTGTGCACCAGACCACTGATCAAGATGCGATCGGCGGAGGCCACCACGATGCGGCGCCCCTCCAACAGGGGCCGATGGCGCTGGGGAAGCTCACGCATCGCGCCGAGCTGAGCGGTGAAGTCCACATCCTGGAGGCGGCCCGAAACTCACCATGAATTCGGATGCCAGCGGAGAGTGGTGCGGGTCAGCAAGACCGTACAAAACCTTTGCGTGAACGGCCATCAAAGGTGCGGCGATCACCCCCGTTGTCCCTGGCGAATCCTTGGCAGACTTTGCCGAAGCAGTGCGCAACGCCGACGATGGCCTTCTTCGATTCCGACATCGTTCAGGACGAAGCCAAGCGCCTGTTCAGCGATTACCAGCAGCTGATGCAGCTGGGCAGTGAGTACGGCAAGTTCGACCGCGAGGGCAAGAAGAAATTCATCGAGACGATGGAGGAGCTGATGGACCGCTACCGGGTGTTCATGAAGCGCTTTGAACTCTCCGAGGATTTCCAGGCCAAGCTCACGGTGGAGCAGCTGCGCACCCAGCTCAGCCAGTTCGGCATCACCCCCGAGCAGATGTTCGAGCAGATGAACTCCACCCTTGAGCGGATGAAGGCCCAGATCGAGCAGCCGCCCACTAGCTGAAACAGCCCCAGCTGAGCCAAGACTCGTACGATCGCCAGCGCTCGCTCGTTGCGCCTCCCCCATGCCGGACTCCATCCCGTCGTTGCCGGATTGGCTGTCGCGGGGCATGGCCGACCTGTTCCCGGCCGGGGATCCCAGTGATGCGGATCAGGCCCTGGCGGCCCGGTTGGCCCAGGCCGAAAAAGAAGGCCGGCCGCTGCGGGTGAAGCTGGGCATCGATCCCACGGGCAGCAACATCCATCTGGGCCACAGCATCCTGTTCCGCAAGTTGCGGGCCTTCCAGGACGCCGGCCACACGGCGGTGCTGATCATCGGCGATTTCACGGCGCGGATCGGCGACCCCACTGGCAAGAGCGCCACGCGGGTGCAGCTCACCAAGGAGCAGGTGGCCGCCAATGCCTCCACTTATCTGCGCCAGTTGGGGCAAGACCAGCCCAAGGAAACGGCGCTGCTGGATTTCGAAACCCCCGGCCGCCTGGAGGTGCGATACAACTCCGAGTGGCTGGAGGGCATGGACCTGCCGGCGGTGATCGGTCTGCTGGGCACCGGCACCGTGGGCCAGATGTTGGCTAAAGACGACTTCTCCAAGCGCTACGGCAGCGGCACCCCGATCGCCCTGCATGAATTCCTCTACCCGTTGCTGCAGGGCTACGACTCGGTGGCGGTGAATGCGGATGTGGAGCTGGGCGGCACCGATCAGAAGTTCAACGTGGCCATGGGCCGCGACCTGCAGCGCCACTTCAATAAGGGCACCCAGTTCGGCCTGCTGCTGCCGATCCTGGTGGGTCTGGATGGGGTGCAGAAGATGAGCAAAAGCCTCGGCAACGTGGTGGGGCTGGAGGAGGATCCCCTGTCGATGTACTCCAAGCTGGAGAAGGTCGGCGATGCGGCGATCGACGACTACGTCACCTTGCTGACCGAACTGGATCTGGCCTCGTTGCCGGAGAACCCACGCGAGAAGCAGAAGGCGATGGCTCTGGCGGTGACCGCCAGTCGCCACGGCATCGAAGCAGCCCAGAAGGCCCAGAGCGATGCCGCCACGCTGGTGGGGGGCAGCGGTGATGCCGGGGCCGATGTGCCCGAGGCGTCACTGGCGGAGGTGAACTTCCCCGCCAAGGCCTTTTATCTGTTCAGTGCCGTGGGGATCTGCGCCAGCAGCAGCGAGGCCCGCCGTCAGATCAAGGGCGGTGCGGCGCGCCTGGAAGGCGAGAAGATCACCGACCCCAACCAGGAGTTCGCCTCAGCGGCGGAGCTGGAGGGAAAGGTGCTGCAATTGGGCAAGAAGACCTTCCGTCGTTTGGTGGGCTGATGACCTTGCATCCCGCTGACCCCGCCGATCGGATCATCGTGGCCCTCGATGGCATGGCGCCCGAACAGGCGCTGCGCTTTGCCGCCCAGGTGGAGGGGCTGCGCTGGGTGAAGGTGGGTCTGGAGCTGTTTGTGCAGGCCGGCCCGGAGGTGGTGGCTCAGCTGCGTGAACAGGGGTTGCGGGTGTTTCTCGATCTTAAATTTCACGACATCCCGGCCACGATGGCGGGTGCTTGCCGGCGGGCAGCAGCGCTGGGGGCCGAACTGATCACGGTGCATGCCTGCGCTGGCAGCGAAGCACTCAAGGCAGCTCAGGCCGCGGCAGTGGAAGGGGCCCAAGGGGTTGGCCAACCCGCACCAACGTTGTTGGCGGTGACGGTGCTCACCAGTTGGGAGGAGCAGCGATTGCAACGGGAACTCGCCATTGCCCAGGGCATTGCCGAACGGGTGCCGGCGTTGGCGCAGCTATCGGCGACTTCCGGCATCGGAGGTTGCGTCTGCTCACCCCTGGAGGCCGCGGCATTGCGGGCGCAGCACCCCGAACCGTTTGCCTTGGTCACCCCAGGCATTCGCCCCAAAGGGGCAGCGGTAGGTGATCAGGCCCGGGTGATGGGGCCGGCTGAGGCGATTGCCGCCGGTGCCAGCCAGCTGGTGATCGGCCGGCCGATCACTAAGGCTGACGATCCCAGTGCGGCATTTGCAGCCTGCTGCGCAGAGCTCATCGGCTGATCGCTGCCGGCGGCAGTGCTCAAGACTTCTGCCCGATCTTGGGTTCGGTGCCCGCCAGCAGCCGCTCGATGTTGCTGCGATGGCGCCAGAGCACCATCAGGCTGGCCACCAACGACACCACCACGTCGGCGCTGCTGCCGCCGGAGGCCAGCATCAACAGCGGCAGGCCGATGGCGGCCACCACGCTGGAAAGCGACACGATCCGGAAGATCGAGATTACGGCCATGAACAGGCCAAAGCAGGCCAGCCCCACCGGCCAGGCCAGCCCCAGGAACATGCCCAGGCCGGTGGCCACTGCCTTGCCGCCCTTCCAGCCCAGCCACACCGGCCAGATGTGACCCGCCAAGGCCGCCAGGCCCGCCAGCACCTGTAGCCAGTCATTGAGCCCAAAACTGCGGGCCAGCAGCACCGCCAAGGCACCTTTGCCCACATCAATCAGGAACACCACCAGGGCCGGGCCCTTGCCCACGTTGCGCAGCACGTTGGTGGCGCCGGTGCTGCCGGAGCCGCACTCGCGCAGATCGATGCCCTTGAGCCAGCGTCCGGCGAGGTATCCGCTGGGAATGGCTCCAAGCAGGTAGCCGATGGCCAGAAGCAGCAGGGCGGTGAAGGCTGTTTGGATCACAGCAGGTCGTCGTCGTCGAGGCGTTCACCTGGTCCGGCCGCGAAGGCCAGCCAGAGGGGGAACTGAAGCACAGGGATGTCGACGCTGCGCTCGGCCGCATCGATCAGGATCAAGGGCACTTCCCCACGCTCCTCCAGCCGGTCGGCTCGCTCCACCAGCGCTTCCGGGCGTTCGAACAGCACGATGCCGCTGCTGGGGCCGAAGTCTTCCCGGCCCAGGGCCAGGGCATCCTGGAGGCCGCGCCGCCATTCGCCGAGCCGTTCGGGGCCGCCGGCCAGCACCAGGCACTGGAACTGATCGCCGTACAGCTCGCCGATCACCGCGATCAGGGCCGCGCTCACCAGGATGTTGCGCGGCCGGGTGCCGCGGCTGGGCTGGGCTCCGCGTCCGCCTTGGTTGAAGAACCAGTCCTCCAGCAGTGCCGTGTCGCGGGCATCGATGCTGCGCCGCAGGTTCCAGGGGTCGGCGTAGACATCCGGCTGTTTGAGGAAGCGCTCCAGGGTCTGGCGGATCAGCTCTTCATCGGGGCGGAAGGTGTCCGCCACCGCGGGCGGTGGCGTGCTCTCACCGGGCTTCTCCGGCGCCGCTGCGTTGTCTGCCGCCTGATCGAGGGGAGAGGGCTGCACCACCATCGGCTGCACCACCAGCTCCAGGTTTTCCACGCTCTGCACCAGGTCCTGCAGGGCGCCGCCCAGGTACTCCTGAAAGCCCTTCACGCGGCGGGCAATGGCATCGGACTGGCCGGCGAAGTTGGCCTTCAGTTCGGTCTCGAGTTGCTGCTTGCGGGAGCTGAGGGCGTTGATCTCCGCTTCCAGGGCATCGCGGCGGTCCTGCAGATCCTTGAGGGCCAGCTCCATCACGGGATTGGCTTCTGCCGGGGCCTGCTCCGGTTCAGGCGCCTGGGCGGTCAGGTCGGTGTCGTCGGGCATTGCGTCAGCTGCCGTGCTCTCCATCCCTCCATTCCAGCCGACCAGACCGAAGAAAAACAGGTGGCATCACAACTGCGACAGAGGAGCACGAAATTGCATGGATATCTGCACGGTATCGACTCGAAATCGTGCTATGGCTCGCTTTTGCTCGTGCTGCCTTCCGGGTCGCCGTTCGGCACTTCCAGCGCTCCCACCCGCAGTTCCAGCTGTTCCCGCAGCTGCTTGGGGCTGAACAGGATCGGCAGGAAGTGAATGCTTTGGGTTTCGCGGAAATAAAACAGGCCCGGCAGCCAGGGCGCGAACAGTCGCCAGCTCAGCCATTGGTCGTAGGGGAAACGCCGCAGCTCGCGGCTGTTCTGCCACACGATCAGAGCCTCTTCCTTGAATTCCAGTCGCAGGCTGGCGCTCTGGATCAGCAGAAACAGGCCGAACAGCACCACCACCAAGGTGGGCCAGGGCGAAAGCGGCAGCGGCAGCAGTGCCAGGCCAAGGGCCACCACCAGCAACGGCAGTCGCACGTCTGGCTTGAGGGTGACGGGGGCGGGGGTTGAACTCATGCTCCGAACAGCACCTGGGTGAGAACGACATCCATCAGGGCCACCAGGATCAGGATCATCACCACAGCGCCGGTGGTGCTGGTGCCCACCTCCTTGGGGCCGCCGCGGGTGGTCAGGCCCCAGCCGCAGGCCACCGTGGCAATGATCAGTCCGAACACCAGGGCTTTTGCCAGCATGAACGGCAGGTCCAGCGGGTTCATCCAGGTGCGCACCGAGGTCCAGAACACCGCCGGCGGGATGTTGTAGAGGGCCGTGCTGGTGAGCTGGCCCGACCACACCGCCACGAAGAAGAAGAAGAAGCACTGCACCGGTGCCATCACCACCATGGCGATCATCCGGGGCACCACCAGGTACTCCACCGGGTCGGTGCGCAGCATGGTGATCGCATCGATCTGTTCGGTCACCTTCATCGTGCCCAGCTGGGCGGCGTAGGCGGTGGCCACCTTGCCGGCCAGCAGGCAGGAGGTGAGCAGGGGCGCGATCTCCCTTGCCAGGCCGATCGCCAGGATGCCGCCCACCGTTGATCCCGCCCCCTGGCGGGTGAGTTCTGCGGCCACCTGAATGTTGAACACCGAGCCGGCGGCCACCGAGATGATCAGCACGATCAGCAGGCTGCCGGGGCCGGCCTCCAGCAGTTGCTCAAACAGCTCACCCCGATTGATGCGGCCGCGCAGGGTGGCGGCCACGGCCTGGCCTCCGATCAGCAGGCTGGTGCCCAGGCGTTTGATCGAACGGGGCGTGTTCATCCGGTGGCCTTCTGTAGGTGGGCTCCACGGTCGGGCCAGCCTCGCATCACCACAAGGCCAAGCAGCACAAGGATGGCGGGAATCAGACCCATGCAGAGGCGGATCGCCAGCAGGGCTGAATCCGGCTGTTCGATGAAACTCAGTGCCCCGCTGCAGTTGCCCCCCTTGGCAGAGATGTAGCCGGTGAGCGAGAGCAGGCTGCCAAACACCGACATGGTCAGGCCGATGATCAGCTTCTGCCCGAACACCATCCAGGCGGTGTAAAGCCCGGCGGGTTTGCTCGGATCAGCGTCGATCGCATCGGGCAGCAGCGACCAGGGGATCAGGTAGGCCGTCGCCGCTCCCACCCCCACCAGGGCGATCAGCCCCACCAGTGGCAGCAGCTGCAGCAGGCCGGGATCTGCAGCTAGAGGCGGGAACAGCATTGAAAGCAAGCAGGCGCTGATCCACAGCCCCGCGCCCCAGCGCAGGGTGGCGACGCGGCCGATGCGGTTGCTGAGGTTGCTCCAGAGCTGAAGCCCCAGCAGGGCGGCGATCTGGAAAGGCAGCAGGATCCAGGTGGAGAGGTTGGCGGGCACATGCACCACCTGCACCAGCCAGATCAGGGCCACCACCTGCATCAGTTGCAGGCCGAACCAGAGCAGCAGATACAGCCCCAGCACCTGGCGGAAGCGGGGGTTGGCCATCACCCGCTTCAGCTGCTGCATCGGCGGTTCGTTGTTGGGCACCGGCCGTTGGGCCCCCTTGGCGTAGGGGGCCAGGCCCCAGCTGCAGAGCAGCGTGGTGGTGGCGGCGATGCTGCCGGTGATTCGGCCCATGGCCAGGTAGCCCCCACCTCCATCGGTGAGCACCACCGAAGCCACGATCAGTCCGCTCAGGCCCGCCAGGATTGATCCGGTGAACCGCGCCGCATTCAGGCGGGTGCGAATGGCGGTGTCCGGCGTGAGTTCGGTGCTAAGGGCCGCGTAAGGCAAGTTGACGCTGGTGTAGGCGGTCATCAGCAACACCGCCATCACCGCGTAATACGTGGTGCGCTGCAGTGTGTCGCCCGGGGGCACCCACCACATCGCCGTCAGGCTGATGCCCAGCGGCAGGGCTGCGGTCAGCATCCAGGGCAGGCGCGGGCCCCAGCGGCTGTGGGTGTGATCGCTGAGCCAGCCGATCAACGGATCATTCAGCGCGTCCCACACCTTGCTCACCGTGAGCAGAGAGCCGGCGATGAAGGCCGGCAGGCCAGCGGCGCAGATGAAAAATGGAAAGAGGTAGAAGCCCAGCTGAGTGGCGGCAAGTCCGGTGCCGGCGTCGCCCAGGCCGTAGGCCAGCATCAGCCTGCGGCGGGATCCCTGCGGGGATGCGTCGGTCGGTGTCACGCGGAGGCTTCGGGCAGGCGGATTGCCATAATGAATGCGTGCTCACGACGCCACCAGCCCCTGGGGCAGTGGTTCGTTTGTACTACGCGGGTGTTGTGTAATGGTAAGACCTCAGCCTTCCAAGCTGATGACACGGGTTCGATTCCCGTCACCCGCTTCTTTTTCTCAATAAGGGTTTTCGGCTCAAAGCCCTTGCTGCGACTGGCGTTAGGGCTTCCAGCCTCTGCCAGCGCCTGATTGCCCGTGCCAGGCCGTGAGACGAAACATTTCACCAAACGTCTCACATGCCGGCGGCGCGTGACTGGGAGGACACGATCAGGGCGGTGGTGTCTCACGCCCTGTCTCAGAAGGGCTGCCGTCGTGGCTGGACGGTGCTCAATCACCGTGGTCATGCGCGCCTGAACATCGCTGCTGGGGCTGGACGGGGCAGGCGCCGGCAGGTGCTTCTTCCCATTCCGTGGGAGTGCGACCAGGTCGACCACATCCGCGATGCGGTGGTTCAGGTCTACGAGGAGTTCCAGCAGGGCATCGAGCCCGATGCCTGCGTGGCACGCATGCCCCGTGCCGATGGATCGAGGGCCGCAGAGGGGGAGTTCGGTTCAGGCCGCGGTACTCAGACAGGGCACCCCGGCAGGCCCAGGCACAGGGGAATGGCGGCAGTGCTGGCCCCGGCGGACTGGGAAGAGCTGATCGCTGCTTTCCGGGAGCACAAGCTGATCAGCGGCGAGATCAAGCCGTCGACCTGGCATCGGGTCTACCGGCACCACATGAACCACGTGCTCGGTGCGGTGGCTGCGGTTACCCCGCCGCAGAATGCAAAGCAGCTGCTGGAGACCCTGGCCCGGATCTGGGCGGACAAGCCGGGCGGACGCACCCGCCAGATTCAGATTCAGTCGACTGCCGCCCTGCTGCGTTGGGCCGTTGCGGACCGGCGGCTGGGCGAGGACTGGGAGCCGCCTCAGGATCTGGCGGTGTTCGTGGGCCGATCGCGTGCGGCGAAAGCGATCACGACGCCCCTGGAGGTGGAGCACATCCTTGCGTTGGTGCGGGCCATTCCGGATGCCCGCTGGCGCTTTGCCTTTCAGCTGATGGCGGCCTACGGACTGCGCCCGGAGGAGCTCCAACATCTGCAGATCCGCCAGGGTCGGCTCTGGTGCATGTATGAGAAGGTCGCCTCCCGCGGCAAGTCCCGGCCAAGGGTGTTGCGCCCGCTGCCCTGTGATGACTGGGCAGACGGCTGGCGCCTGGAGGAACGCTTCCCAACCCAGGAGCTGCCGCCGATGCAGCCTGGTTTGGGCGGTGGCTACGTGGGCCATTACCTGATGAATCGACCGCTCTGGAAGGAGCTACGGCGTGAGTACGAGGCCAAGGGCGAGAAACTGGTGCCCTGCTCCTGCCGGCACGGCTACGCCCACCGGGCCCACGTGATCTGCGACCTGCCGCCCAAGGTGGTGGCCGCTGCGATGGGTCACAGCGTTCAGACTCACCTGGCGGCTTACAGCCGCTGGTGCGGGGATGACGTGGTGGATGACGCCTTCGCCAAGGCGGAACAACGGCTGGGCCAGGGATGACTCCCTCAGGGGGCAGCACCGTCATGCACACATCTGCCACGTACGGCCATCGCCCGTACAATCAGGAAGCTATTCCTGGTGTGCCATGTCACCGGTCGAGACCGCGCTCCATGCGGCGATCGAAGCGATCGACGAGCCCCGCTCGGCTCGGATGGACCAGCGCACCAAGCCCTCGGTGAAGGCCAGCATTGAGGCCGCGGCTGACCTGATGGGAATCGAGGCCTCCGCCTTCGTGGTGATGTCGGCATATGCGCGTGCCCAGGAGCTGCTCAGTGGCAGGCAGCAGACCCTGCTCAGCCAGGGCGATCACCAGGCTCTGCTCGCCGCCCTCGACGAAGCGACCACGCCAACGCCCGCCCTGCTGGAGGCCTGGCAGCTGCACCAGGACCAGGTCGTGCGCTCCTGAACCGGTGGCTTACCGGATCGAAGCCTTTGACCCTGGCCTGCACGACACCAAAGACTTCCGCTGCGGCAGCGACAGCCAGGACAACTTTCTGCGCCGCACCGCCAAGCGGCAGCAGCGTGATGGCTACACCCGGCTCTACGTCGCCACTGACACCGCCCAGGCAGGCGAACCTCGGGCCTGTCTCGGCTTCTACGCCATCAATGCCCATGCCATCGGCGTGGCTGATGTGCCTGCCGATGCTGTCCCGCGGGCACCACGCTCGAATCTGATTCCAGGCGTTTTTCTCAGTCACCTCGCTGTCGACGGGAGACACCAAGGCCAGGGGTTGGGGCGCATCCTGCTGGTGGATGCCATGCAGCAGTGCCAGCGGGCGGGGCAGATCCTGGGGGTGCGGCTGATGTTGCTCGATGTGGCGGGCGCCGCTGGAGACGCGGAACGCGCACGCCTGCACAGCTTCTACGCGTTGATGGGGTTCCGGCCTTTGCCAGGACGACCGGAGCGGTTGTTCCTCTCTCTGAGTGCCCTTCCACCCCTGCAATCGGGCGGATAAGGCATCAGAGGCGCAGATGCCTGCGGCTCCAACCCGTAATCGTGGCCTCCACGTTCTCGAGATGCCACTGCAGGGGGCCTCGGCCCTGGGTGCAGCCCCAGCGCCGGTCGTGCTTGCCCGGGGTGAGCACCCCCCGCAGCCGGAGCTGGCGGAGGGTTTCGCGGCTCATCCCCAGAGCTGCGCACGCTTCTGCTGTTGTGACCCAGACCCGCTGGCGGGTTGGCGTTGTGGTGGTGTCCATCAGCCCCCTGCCAGCTGGGCGCGGAAGCGCTTGAGGGTGTCGATCAGCCAGGAACGCCTGTCGCTCTTGACCTGACGTGGGGCCCCATCAACGAACTGCTGGCGAAGCGGCGGCTCCTGGCCAAAGTCCTCGCGGTAGGCCCTGGCCACGAGCTTGCCGGCAGCGCTTGCTGGAACACCTCCAGCCAGGCATCGCTGAGGGTGAGCTCCTCGTCAGTCGGCGCACCGGGGAGCAACCCTGCACTGGCGGTGAGCACGTTGCTGCGCACGATGTCTTTGAACAGGAGCTGGTCGCGTTCATCCAGGCCGCCGAGTTGCTCGAACAAGCCAATGCTGCGCTTCACCAGGGTGATTACCTCGGCTTCCTTGAGCTGCAGCGTGCTTTCCTGCACCGGTGTCGGTTGGGGATGCTGGATGCTCTCCAGGAACCCGCCGTCCATCCACACCGCAAACGGTGCACTGATCCAGCGGGCCAGGTCGACCGCGACCTGGGGATGAACCCAAGTGCCGCCGCCCTGGCCCTGGCGGGTCTCGATCAGGTCAAACATCCGAATTTCGGAGGTTTCAGCCAGGGCATCGAGATCGGTCTGGCAGCGGTCGCTTTCCCGGTACTTCGACCATTGCTTGCCATTGGCTTTGCACATGGCGGTGGCATTGACGTAGCCATCGATGGTGCGCCGAGAAATCGGCGTGCCGTTCCAGGAACGGGAGACCAGAGCGGGGTGATCCATCGAGGCGAGAGCTGCAGTGGATTGGGATGACGTCGTTGTCTTGTTCATCGGTCTGAAAGCGGAGTGATGGTGCTTGTGCTGGCTGCCGGCGGCTGCGGCAGAAGGCAGGCAGCTGGGGACTGGGCCGGTGAGGGGGCCTGCCCCTCCAGGCCCCGGCGTTGTGGTCCTGACGATCGAGTGGCATCAGAAGGGCGCCTCCTCGTCGTCGTCGCCAGCCGCCGCCCAACCGCTGGCTGCCGCAGCGGCCGTGGTGGTGTAGCCGTCGACCTCCTCAAACCCGTCGGTGGGGTCGACCTGCTCGTAGGGCACGAACTCGACGACCTGGACGGCGCGGGGCTGGAAGGTCATGCCGCAGCCGTTCTCCCCGTCCCAGTCGTCGATGTCGAAGGCCACCACAACCCTGGAGCCGTTGCCGATGGCGGCCCCATCCCAGGGCTGCTTCTTGGCATCGACGATGCGGGGGCCTTCGGACAGCGAGCCATCGCGCCGCAGGAACTGCGGCACCTTGAAGCGCACCACGGTGATCTCGCTCGGCTTCTCCTTATCGGCCTTCCAGGGGAAGCCTTTCTCGGCGCGGCGCTTGCGGCTGCCGTGCAGGGCGATGAACTGGTCCTCCATCGCCAGCAGGAAGGCCTGGGCCTTCTCGTCTCCGTTGGGGAGCAGCAAGTCAGCTGTCCAGGCCTTGGGTTTGCTCTTGTCGAGCTGGTTCCTGGGGGTGATCAGGTGAGCCCAGCGCACTTCGGCGAGGGGCGTGCGGAAGATGTCCTTAGCCATGGGGTGAATCGGTGGAAATGGGCTGTTGATCGAAGGGAGGCAGGGGCGGCAGGCCAAAGCGCTCACGCAGCAGGTGATGCACCGCGCCGCTGGCCGAGAGGTTGTGGCGCTCCATCACCTCGCGAACCCGCAGGTACACATCGGTGCGCACCTGGGTCTGGATGAAGTGGCGACCGGCCTGGGAGCGGGGCTGCTCGCCGTAGCGGCCTGGCTCCGCAGGAGCTTCCGCTTGCACCTGTCCCTGCGCTTCTGCGAGGAAGAGCTCGATGAAGTCGCTGTGCTGCCGTTGGGTGATGCGATCCCCGATGGAGCGGGCATTGCGCGGCACCTGGAAGTGCTCGCGGAAGGCTTTGGTCAGCGGCTGGCGACTGGCCTGGTGTAGTTCACCGCCCGCAGGTGCCCCGTCACCATTGGCGTCAGCCAAGGGAAGCGACTCTTCCGGCGATGGGCCCGCGGCCGCAGGCCAGGCGGATGCGCTGCTGGATTTCGTGTTCGCTGGGGTAGGAGACCATGCCTCCTGTTGCCGGACTGGCCGTCAGCGATGGGCAAGTATTCGCAGATCAGCGAATAGCTGCCTTGTATTGACAGATCTGGCTCGGCCGCCAATACGTCCTGATCGCGAACGGCGCGCCTACTCGTAGTGGGTCCAGAGGCGCAATACCTTCACGATCCGCTCCTCCTCCAGCACCTGGTAAACGAGCCGGTGCTGGATGTTGATGCGCCGTGAGCAGGCTCCGCGCAGCTCCCCGACGAGGGCTTCATGGGGCGGTGGCTGCTGATAGGGATCGACGGCCAAGACTTCCAGCAGGGCCTGGGCTTTCTGCTTGAGCGCTGGAGAGGCCGAGGCGAGCTTGCGGGCGTCCTTCTGGGCCTGCTTGGTGAACAGAACCGTCCAGCTCACCAGCCCGGTTTGCTGCTCAGCTCAGAGGGGTCCGTGGCCATGCCTTCCAGGATCGATTCGCGCATACCGGGAATCGAGACCAAATGCAGCGTCTCCTGGATGGCGCGCCAGTCGTCTTCCGAGAGCAGGACAGCATTGCCCCGCTTGCCGGTGATCTGCACGGGCTCGTGGGACTGACCCACCTCATCGATCAGGGCGTAAAGCCGCTTGCGGGCTTCTGTGGCTGAAACGGTGGTCATGGCGTTCCTGCTGCCCGTACGTCAAAGCGTACTGCTTTTGGTCGTTGTGCGTTGTCTGACGCCCAAACGCACTCGGCCCTACACACCCAGAACCAACGGCAAGGCGGAGCGGTTCATCAAGACCCTGCTGGCTGAATGGGCTTACTCCATGCCATTCCAGACCTCAGGGGAACGGAACCAGTGGTTGCCGCGCTATCTGGCGATCTAGAACGGCCGCAGGTGCCACATGGCCTTGGCGGGCCGCACTCCCATTCAGCAGCTCGGCTGGTTACGGGCTACTGAATGACCTGGTGAGAAAACACACCTAACTAGTTATTGGGCGGTTCCGATAACCACCTCTGAGCAGGCCTCCCTTTCCGTGAACCACGAAACCTTCACGGCCTGGCGCTGCTCAGATCGCTTTGATGGCATGGCTTTTGAAGAATTCTTCCTCGATCGTAGCCATGGTTCACGGATCCGATAACCAACTATTCGGCAGTGCACAAAGATGTGAGCAATGCTTCATCGCTTCTGATCGTTGCTTCAATCGGTCATTGGTCTTAAAAAATGCGCCTAACGCCCTGCTAAGTCGGCCGAACCGAGAGTGAAACACAGCGCATACAATGGCGAAGCCATGCGCTGAGTGGAGCGTAGGTGAAGGTTCGACTTGAGCACCTTGTTAGATGCCACGCCTCTTTACCATTTTTATATGAGGAATTTTGGTTTTTGGAGATAGATATTCAACACCACTAACCTTAAACCCTAACCTGCTGTACAGAGAAACGGCGCTCACTCGCGCATTGAGGAAAACTTCTTTAGAGCCGGCACGTTCGCACTCTTCAAGTAAGTAGGACAACAGTTTCGACCCGTAGCCCTTTCGTTGCTCTGAAGGATTCACAACGATTTGTGATATCTGGAAAATACCGCCTTCAATGAAACTCAACCTACCGTATGCAATCAACCTTTCGCTTTCCACGATCGCAAAATGCCTACTCTTCGGCTCTAGTTCATCGTGAAGAACAGACTGGTCATACCGTGTACTCTCGAAGAAGAGTTCGTATCTTAGATTAAGGGCTTCTTGGTAAAGCTTGCTTTCTTTTTTTATTTCTAAGAACACGGGGATTAACGTTTATCTAACGCTAAGCATGAGAGGCCTAAGCGGGCGCGCAGCGTCCGCGAAGGTCCTTCTCAATGCGCATGTTAGGTTCAAACTCCAAGATACTTCTTCCCTTCACGGACGACTTGTTGGTGTGTTTTGACAATTTCCTGAGCAAGCCTATGGAAGTCACCCACTACCTTCCTGAATCTTTCCGGGTCTTCGTACTCCCACTCAGGTGGAACTGTAGAACGTTGGGGGTCTGAATTTACTGGCCAAGTTTCAAGAGCTAATAGCACGCAGTATTCATTCGCTTTCGTAAGTAAATGTTTGCGTAATTCCTCCAATGTCTGCTCGTGGAATTCGTGCTCTGCGTTGTCCCAAAGAGCGCAGAAATCCTTCAATGGATCAAATGTTTCTCTTTTAAATGAAAAGCCCGCCATATTGTTCTCATTAAGGAATTGAATTACGCCATTTGATGATGGGAGTAATGCTACAAACTGAGAAAACAGATTCTTGTCCGCTGTTGTAAATGCCTTCGGTGCAAATTGTGGGTAATGTGCGAAGAACTTGGATTCGTCTTCCGCCAGAAACTGAGCGACGTCTTCCCAGAACAACAGCTCGACACTGAACTGACCTTTTATCCTTCTATCCTTAGAAACTTTCCGCACATACTCTTGTATTTTAACGTCACGCGGCGCGGTCGTTGCAATATACAAAGTGCTTATCCCAGGCTGGAACGATTCAGCCAAGCTAATCTCCGAGTCAATTACCGATTCGGAGACACCTTTAGAGGTGTTTTTGCACTGCACTCCGACAAATTCTCCTTTGGCATTCTCGCCATAAATGTCGACACCATCTTGCCGCTGTCCTTGCCGACCATGGCGGCTTAAAGTGCCTTTCCATGTTGCCTCTAGGGCTGATTTAGTTACGTCTTCGAACTCATCCCAACTCTTGGGTGCTGGAATTTGCACAGATGAGATAGTAGGCATGTTCTCTCTTCAACCTAACTAGATATTCGATGGTTCCAATAACCCCATCGGCATGCCGATTGTTTTCCGATAACCAACCGCAGGGTGACAATCAAGGGATCTTCGCGGGCTGTGATAGCAGTGGCGTTGTGTCGACCTTCGTCAACCGTACGTGTGGTTCGCGGGTCTGAGAACCATCCTGCACCAACATCCTGACGCAGCTCTTCCATCCCTTCCGGTTCGGAAGCGGACTGCGGTACAGCGCAAGGGGAGCACCGGCAATAGCCAGCAGCTGCTGATTGGCTTTGACCCAGCTCCCCTCGGATGCATCCCCCTGGCCGCTGCACCCCAGCCTGGCGGCGCTGCTGCCGCGGCTGGAGCTGGTGCAGGACTGCTGGAGCTGCTGGCGGGGCGGCGGGAGCAGTACCTGAGCCGGGGTGAGCGGGAGCCGGAGGCGGTCTACCGGCGGCGGGTGGAGGCGACGTTGCCATCGGGGTTCTTCCGCGATGCGCTGCGCACCTTCGCGGGGATGCTGGCCTCCAGTCACTGGCGGGAGCTGCCGGCCTCCCTGCAGGCGGCGATCAGCGATGTGGATGGTCGCGGCACCGACCTGGGGGTGTTTCTGGAAGCCGCTGATCTGCTGGTGCTGCGCGATGGCGCCGCCCTGGTGGGGGTGATCCCGCCGCAGCATCAATGGCCCAGTGAGGGGGACCGCCAGCAGGCGTTGCGCAGCGGCGATCGGCTCTCGTTGCCGCGGCTGCTGCTGCTGGAGCGCCGGGATGTGCTCGATTGGCGCAAGCCCGATGTGCGCTCCCTGCCGGTGGCGATCAGCTGGCGTGAGCGGCGGGTCGATGGCCTGCCCACCGATGGGGAGGACGCTCCCAGGCAGGGGCCGCCGCTCCACCCCTGGATCTACCGAACGGCCTCACTGTCGGCGGCTGGTCCCGGCGGACCGGGTATGCACCTCACCACCGAGGCCCTGGTGGCAGATCCGCAATCCCCCACTGGCTAGCGCCGGCAGCGGCTTGATCAATGCCGCTACAGCGGCATTCAGCAACTACCGGCGATCTGGTACGCCAGCCATGGCGCCGCCTTTGGGGAAGGGGAACTGCCGCACCTGGGGCTGGCGCACCAGTACCTCAACCACTTCCGCTGCCAGAGCGATTACCAGGAGCTGCTGTATCGCACCGCCCTGCCGGTGGGTGTGCGCACCGGGGTGGCCGGGCCGATGGGCAGCAGCACCGCAGCCTCGCAGCAGGAGCCGGTGGTGCTCGGGCCCAACACGGTGCTGGATCTGCCGGAGGGCGCCACGCACAGCAACGGAGATCTCGATGGCGGCATCCCAGGCCTATGCATTGCTGCAGAGCCAGGCGATTCAGAAGGCCTCGATGTTCTCCTCGCTGCTGCAGCACTGGTGCGCGATCACCGGTGAGCTGCTTCCTGTGCAGGAGGGGCCGGCACTGCTGGTGGAGATCAGCCCGCTGGCACCGTCACCCAAACCGCAACCGACGGTGAGCGAGATGTTGCAGCTGCAGGAACGCGGGATCATCAGCGAGGTGGCCCTGCGGCAATGGCTGGGGGATCTGGCCGGCATCGCACCGGCCACAGCCTGATGGTCTCCCTCAGCTGAGCGGGACCCGGTGGAAGGGTTGACGCCGGTAGCGGCGATAGACGTCGAAATCGCTGTCGAGGCTGAGGATCTCGGCGACGTTCAATCGCTCTGAAAGCGTCACCAGGGTGAGGTCGGCAAAATCACCGGGCAGGTCGGCGTAGCGCTCATTCAGTTCCGCGATGCGGGCGTAGTCCTCAGGCCGCAGATCGATCACCTCGATGCCGCCGCGGCTGACAGCTCCCAGCAGGTGATTCTGAGCCGCCAGAACGCGTGGATCGCGGGGATCCCCCAGCAGCCAGAGCACTTCAGCGATGCAGATCGAGGACGTGATCAGCTGCGCGGCAACCCGATCAAAGAACGCGACAACCGCCTGATGAAGGAGTTCCTGCTGCTGGTAATAGCTGAGCAGAATGCCCGAATCAACCAGGATCCGCCGCATCAGGCTCGTTCCGCCCGTCGCGCTGCAAGCCGCTGATCCAGCAGCCGACGCCTCGGCTGACGCTCCGCACTGCCAGCCGGCAGGGTGCTAAGGAAGCCGTCGGGGTGGCCGCCGAGTTGCTGGGTGATCGAGGCCGATGGCTGGCGCTGCTGCCAACGCTCGCGAATCAGCTGGCGGATCAATGAGCTCTTGTCCTGGCCCGTTTCGGCCAGGAGGTCCTGCAGGCAGTGTTCTGTGTCGGCATCCAGTCTCACCGTGAGCGGCATGCCCCGCCAGGGACGAACCCTGTATTACTAATGGACCAATTGTAATACAGATGATCGCGCGGTCGGCAATGGCTGGGGGATCTGGCCGGCATCACACCGGCTTCTGCATGACCAGCTGGCAACCGAACGACCCAGAAGCGATTCGTCAGGCCCTGGCCCTGCCCGCCACCGTGCCCTGCCTCGACGCGATCAGCCGGGCGATGACGGATCTGGAGCGCCGGCATCCGGCCGGGGTGCTCAGCGCACGGGCGTTGCTCGATGCGGTGGCCCTGATCGATCAGCAACTGCTGGCAGGCGGCCCTGAACAGGAGCAAGCAATCGAGCAGCAGAGCAGCTCGGGACCGATTGCTGGTTCGGTGGCCGCCGCCGGCGATGGTGAGCCCGCGCCGTTTCTCGAGCGGGCAGCACAGACGCAATGCTGCACTCTGGGGCCCCACGCCCCTGCAGCGGTTTGCCAATGTCCGGCTGCTGCTGCATCAGAACGCCACCCCTGGTGACACCACCTCCGCGGTGGTGGCCAGTCATGTGCTCGAGTGTTTCATTGAGCGGGCCAATGACATCTCAAGCAAAGAGAACGGCTCGGGGGTGGACACCGGTGACTTCACCTGCAACGGCTTCATCTGCCGCAGCGCCCGCCTGCCGCCCAACCCGGGTGCGATCTGGCTGAGCAGCGATCTGGTGTGGCAACAGCACGGCCGCCGGGTGGCCGCAGATGGCTACACCGTGGTGGCGCCCTGCGAGGGGCTGATCTGGCTGGGGGATCTGGCGCTGCTCAATGCTGCTGGTGATGCGGATGTGGACCCCTACGCGCAATTCACCGCCTTCCATGGCCTGGAATTCGGCGCCAACTACGGCTCTGGCGGCATCGGTGCGCTGGTGCAGCCGCTGATCGGTGAGCGGATCTTTGGCACGCTCAAGCCCAATCGGGGATGAACGTCTCCGACTTGTGATCAAGCCTTTTTCAGGAGCTTGTCGTATTGGGCATGGGTGCCGATCCACACCCACAGCAACGCATCCGTTGACGCCTCGACGGCCAGTGCACGGTGCCGGAGACCGACGCGAACGGACCAGAATCGTCCAATACGCTTGAGATGTAGCGAGGGATGGCGCGGGTCCGCCTTGAGCTGCTCATAAGCACGATCGGCCAGGTCCTGCACATCAGTAGGCAAGGCCTGATAGCAGGACCAGAAGCGGGGACTGGCCTGATGCTTCACCGATCGGTGCAGCGACCGGCAGTGAGGTCATCAAGAGCCTCGTTCGCTAACCAGTCCAAATGCCCAGCTTGCAGGTCTTGCTCCAACTGCAAATCCCATTCGCGGGCATCAAACGCTTCAAACCAGGCCCGAAACTCCGCTCGCTGTTCAGGGGCCAGCTGCTCGACGGCAGCTTCGATAGCTTGCACGTTGGTCATATGAACAGGTTAGAGCGCCTCGTCGGAAAAGATCTGCGGTTCGGCAACAGGGGATGGCAGCGCCGCGATGGGCTGCCGATCGCTTGGCCCCTGTGGACCCGCGCACCCGGCTCAAGGTGCTGGAGTTCGATACCTGCCCATGGCTTTGGTGGTTGCTGCGTCTATGCAGGCAATCGCCCACCTCAGATCTAGAATGTGTACACATTTGCGGGGTTGCTGTCGTGGCTGTCCGTGTTGGCATCCGTGAACTCAGGGCGAAGCTGGCCTCTCACCTCGAATCAGTGACACCCATCGAGGTGACGCGCCACGGCCGCACCATTGGCCTTTACGTGCCCTTCCCCCAGGAGGGTGAACAGGACGAGCGACAACGTCTCCTGGAGGCCGGCCGGCTTATGCAGGCTGAGCTCGAGCGTCTTGGGCTCACAGAAGAGGAACTCAGCGCGGACTTCCAAGCTTGGCGGCAGCGACAGCATCAGCCCTGACGGTGGAGCGCAAACGCCTGGTCCTTGACGCCAACATCCTGATTCGTCAGCCCACTACATCGCCGATCTCGCCAGGGACAAGAACCTCGATGAAGCTGTTTGCACCGAGGCACTGCTCAGCTTGATGCGCGTGGTTCAAATAATTGAGGACACCGTGCTGGAGTCGGCTCGAGAAGAGGCGCTGGCCAGGATCCGTGACGCTGATGACTGGCCGGCCTTGGCTCTGGGATTGCAGCTGGAGTGCGCCATCTGGACGGAAGACCAGGACTTCTTTGGCACCGGCGTTGCGACCTGGACCAGTGCAAATGTGGAGCGTTATCTGAACAGCTGAGCATCGCCTCGGCAACAGGGGATGGCAGCGCCGCGATGGGTTGCCGCATCCACTGACAGCCGAGACGGGTCATGGCTTCCACCACCACAACCACTTCTGCCAGCAGCAGCAAGCCTGCCGCCAGCGCCACGGGCAACAGCACCACCAGCAGCAGCGACCGCCTCGACACCCAGGTCGCCATGGACGCAGAGCAGCCCCTCAACAACGACGGAGCTGCCACAACCATGGCTGCTGCCGATCGCAGTGCCCCAGCGGAGATGGACGCCGGAATCACTCAGGGCAGCGATGGCCTGACAGAAGCGCTCAAGGCCGAACGCCGCCGCAGCAACCAGTTGGAGAAGGAACTGCGCGGCCTGCGCCAGCAGCTGACCCGTTTCTCTGAGATCAACCCCGAGGAATACGCCCGCCTGCAGGAGGCGGAACGGCAGAAGCAGCACCTCGAGCAGCAGCTGGAACTGCGCAAGGAACGGCTGCTGGAACGCGCCTTTTCAGAGGCGGAAGGCCGCACCGGCGGCGATGGACGCGGCACCTTCTTTCAGGTGTTCAAAGGGCAGCTGTGGGATGCGTTCCGTCTCAGCAGCAGCAAGGAGGGCCAGGACCAGCTCGAACCACTCGACAGCCAGGGCCAGCCGTTGCTGGGGGATGACGGCCGGCCGATGAGCACGGCGGATTTCATGGATGCGCTGCGCATTCACCCGGTGTACGGCTTCCTGTTTCAGCAACGGGGAGCGATAGGCGCTACCCCCCTGACCAGCGGCCCGGGACTGGCGGCGCCAGCTGGTGCTGCAGTGGCCGGTGGCTTTGGGGAGGTGATCAACCCCCAGGCGATGAGTGCTGCGGAGCTGTACCGCGCTGGCTTTGTGATGCCGGAGCGCCATGGACCAGCCCGCAGTTCGGTACAGCGGCTGAGCGGCAACGGGCCCGGCGCCAGCGCAGCCGGTATCGCTCCTGGCTGTGAGCCGATGGCGTTGGAGTGATGCGAGACAACCCAGTCACCTGCGCGCTGTGGTCTGGCTCCTGGTTCAGCTGCCGCCGAATCCCTGGACCAGCCTCAGAGGTTGCCGTTCAGACGGTTGTCTGACGTCAAGAGTCTGCTGCTGATCGATGAGGCTTGCGCTTTCATCGCAGAGCTCCTCATCGGCGAGATCCTCGACCAGGTCATAGAAGGTCAGTTCAAACCAGTCCCGGAAGAGCCTCAGGGTCCGTGGTTCAGGCCAGGCGGTGCGATCGAGACACCAGCTCTCCAGTTCCTGCTCAAAGATGGCAGCGAAGCAGCTGTCAAGCAGCTTGTCGGTGCCGGCCTCGCTGTCGCCCTCGGGGATCAGATAGAGAGTCGGTTCGCAGGCGCCATCGTCCAGATCGAGAAAGGCCGAGGTGGGATCCAGGTTGCGGATCCAGGCAAGCATCGGCTGCCTAGGCCTGATGCCAAAGGCACACCGGTTGAGGACACCCATCAGAACCACTCCGCGAGCGCGTCCTCTCGCCGGTTGAGCTGCGCTTGGGGTGTGGAACGCCAGAAGACGAGATGTTTCCATCGTTTCTGCACGCCATCGGCTGCAGTGGCCTCAATGGGATACCGCTGTTCACCATCAGGAAAGGGAACCTGAATGTGAAAGGTGCCATCGGCCTCGAGGTCGATGCGTTCCGCTCCGATCTGGAGCTGGGCTGTCGCGTCTGTGGCGCCATGGACGATCAACTGGGCATCGGCCACAAGCCAGAAGGACCGCTGGCGCGGCTGGACGCCTGCGCCGGAGAGCCCCATGCCGGAAGCGCTGCGGCCACTGGCCCAGAAGCCGGCGCCGGAGGCATGCAGAGCTGTTTCGGCGCCCTGCTGTTGCTGCAGGGCCTGGCTGCGGCTCTGCTCATGCAGCAATTCGGAACCGACGCGGCGCCGCCTGGGGCTGGCGCTGGTGGCCAGTTGGTAGAGCCGTTCGTGGTCCACCCCGGCCGTGCTGACCGCTGAGGCGATCGGTGTGGCCATGGTCTCCAGGTCACTGAGGGGCCCGGACGTTGGGGGCAGCGGATCGTCTGCCGCGACGGGCACCATCACCGCCTCTGAGATGGCCAGCGACTGCCAGAGCCCACCGGCTTGCCTGAGGCCGAGCGCGATGCGATAGGCGGCACCACTGACGGGAACGGGCAACCACCAGCTCGTGCTGCCTGCATCGACCATGACCTCCAGGCGCACCATCGGTGTGAGACCTCCTGAGCCGGAGTCGTCCGCGACGGGCATCAGGCGCAGGGCGAGTGAATTCCCAGTCGCGCTGTGGAGCAGGTCTGCCGCGTTGGCCGAGAGCTGCCAGGTCACCTGGAGCCAATGGGCGTCCTGGGCCACCAGCTGGATCACGGTTGGCGGCTGGTGTGACGAGGAATCGGCTGCTGGTTGGGAGACCGCAGGAGCAGCGGGCTCGGCGTCTGGGATCGCTTTTGGGCTGGCGTCTGTGATGGCGTCGGGGTCAGCGCTGAGCACACCACGGAGGTGGAGCACGGTTTTCAGTGCCGCCGGCTTGAGGCGTGCCGCCACCGGGCCAAGACCGCTCATGCGGGCTAAACGACGCAGGCTGTTGAGGGCGCGGCTGCCGTAACGCTGGGGAATCGATCCCAGGGGGCCCTGGCCTTGATCAGGTCTGAGCATCAATCCGCTTCTCACCACAAGCGAGGCAATCGTCCTCTGTTCGGCGAGGGGACGAGTGCCGTGTCAGCGGATGGCCACCGGAGCTGAGTCGTTGCGCTGCAGGCCTTTGGAGGTTCAGTTGGCCTCGATCTCCCTCAGCAGCTCCTCAAGCAGCTGGCGTTCGTCTGGTGTGGGTTGATTGCGTAGGGGTTCAGCCATGTGGAGATCGTCGATGAGGCCGTAGAAGCGCACATCGAACCAGAGCAGGAACAACTCGAGAGTGAGTGGTTGGGGCCAGAGGCTGGGCTCCTCGCACCAGCAGCGCAGCTCCTCTTGAAAGATCGGCAGGACCGCCCCCCAGGCGCTCCTCTGGGGGGCGGTCCTGATCCTGGAGGGGGATCAGATGGAGCGAGGGTTCGAGATCATCGATCAGGGGCGCCTCTGGTTCCATTGCATGGGCCCAGGCCCGCATGGGTGAACGGGCGCGGACGCCGATGGCGCAACGATTCACCACTCCCATGCGCCCGTAGCTGAACCGCGCCTGTCGGTGTCCCAGCGAACCTCCTGGGTTCAACCGTAGAAACGGCCATGGCGCCCGTCAGCTGATCTCCAGGAGTGCCAACGGCTTGTGCACGCTGTGATGCAGAACCTGCAAGACGTGGAGGACCTGATGCTGATCAGGCGCTCCGGCGTGCGCTCTGTGGGTGGGGTCGCCGGAGGGGACGGATCTTGCTGCCCTCGATCGTGCCCGCTTTGGGGGCAGAACTGTTCCCGTTATGACTGGGCTGGGGCTGGGGCTGGGGCTGGGCACCGAGAAGCCGTTGCTGGCTGGCGGGATCGAGCAGGGCCTGGATGTCCTGACCTGCTTGGTCCTGGTAGCGGTACAGCGCCAGGCCATCGGGGACCTGATCAAAGAGCTGTTTACGGCCGTCTCGGAGCAGAAAGCAGGGGGCCATGACGTCAGTGCACAGAAGCAGCGGAGCTGCACCCATGGAGACGCTGGAACGCTGAGTCGGCAACGGCCCGATGTGGCAGTTCGCCGGGGTTACACAAGAGGCTGGGAAGCTGGGCAGTCATTGCGGCGAAAGAGACCGCCGAGATAGTGGCGAACGACCGAACGATCTTTGCAACCCTGCTGGAACAGAAATCCGGCGATGGCGGCCTGCACCAGGCGGTACTGGTCCCATTGGGGATGCTCGGAGATGAACAGGCCCATCGCCCGGTAGAGATCTTCTGGGAGTTGGTTTTCCACACTCACGTGAACGGGCATGGCATCGGGTGTCTCCTGCAACACGCTCTCTCGCTGTCAACGTCCCCATCTGGCCACAGGGCGCGGAGTGCTGTCAAAAGAGCGACAGAGGCGAGAGGCGCTATTGAGAATCCACGCTGCTACCGGGTTTTAAGTGGTCGTATGTGCTCTGGGACACAGTGCTTGGAGCGCTCAACGCCCCGCGTCAAGTGGAAAGAGGCTTTTCCACGGTTCTGGCTCGGAAGGCCGTTGTCGCGGCTGATTGAGCGGTTCAAGGCTGTGGAAAAGGTGTGGAATGCCGCGCGCGAGATGGTGAAAACAGCGCTGTTCACCGCTGCTGATCAGTGCGGAGCAGGGGCATCTGGAGTCGCGATCGACGCTTGTTGCTGCAGGGGGCCATTGCGATCGGAGCGGAAGCGGAGCTGAGCATTTGGCTGGCGCTGCTGCAGCCAGTTCAGAACCCGCTCGAGGGATGCGGTGGTGTGGGGTGCACCGGTGCCCATGCCCTCACGGCGGGTGGCGAGGATGCGGAGGCCATCGGGGCTGAGGCGTTCAAGTAGCACAGTGACCAGGAGAGCATCGGGTCCGCAGCGAGCCTCAGTTCCGCATTGCGGGGATCCAACCACTCGAGGTGACCAGTGAGTGCGGTGTTGAGTCGCTCGAGATCGGTCTGAAATGCCGGACCGTGCTCCACGTGCTCCATGCCGCCGAGAACGGCTTCCAGGCGTGCCATCGCATCCATCGCTATGAGGCCATCATCCACCGCGTGCGCGTGAGAGCAGTGGCAAGAACGACAGAGCGATGCGGATCGTGGAGGGTGTGGCCTGGGCAGGGCTGGTGACTGTCGTCATGGCAGCGTCACCGTCCTCGGCCGGTTCCCAGGACAGGCAGGGGCAATTGCCAGTTCAGGTTCAGCCGCTGGCCCGTGAGCTCTAGGCCTATGGCTTCCAGATCCGACTGGCGCCGCCACCCAAGCGCGGTGCCTATGGATTGTTTGACAGCAAGAGCCGAACGCTGTGGATTGCACCTGTGACGATCCCTCTGGGGATTGCCCGGCAGACCTTTCTGCACGAGGCGGTGCATGCCATCCAGAGCTGCCCGTCGGGTCAGTTGACGCCCCTGGGAGTCAGCGGCCCTTTGAATCCGGTGGTGGAACGTGAGATCAGCGCGATCCTGCTGCGGAACTATCACCACACCAACCGCTTGCTCGAACGCGAGGCGTTTCTGATGCAGGCCCAGCCGGATGCAGTGCCCCGCCTGCAGACCCTTCTCAAGCAGCGCTGCAGGACACCGTCTTGACCATCGCCGGCGTGGCAGGACTTGCCACCACCTTGACGATTCCCTCGGGTATGCAGTGATCGTTTCTTTGGTTGTCTTACCTGCACTTCGTCGTTCATCCAGAGATCAAGCACTGCACTCTCAACGGCTCCAGGTTGCTGCGGTAGTAACGGCACGACCTACCGCAAGTGAGCGGCGCTCAGGCGCATTTTCTTGACGGGTTTGCCGCGCTTGCCGAGCCACTGCAGCTCATAGGGGCTGGTGCCGCCTTTGCGCACACCTGGCGCGTAGCGATGAATGCAGAGGAAACGGATCGGGTAGGAGAGTGCTGGAACTGCGGAGGCCATGGAGCGCAATCGCGAGGGACCCCACCGCTGAGGCACGGCTCGATCCTTGCCGAGCAAGCAGGCCAGTGCCTGGATGGGGTCAGACCTCGCGTGCTCCTGGTCAAGCGACAGGGTTCAAGTCACGCAGGCCAGCCATTTCCGGTGCCCTCCAAAGCCGTATGGCTCCCCCGCAAAGGGGTATTGGTCACGATCTGAACAGTGCTGCAGCGTGACGCGCCAGCCGGCTCTAGGGTGTTGTACAAGAACTTGGACGAGTGCAATGCAGGTCGTCACCTTTTCCGAGGCCCGCGAGAGCTTTAAGGCGGTTCTGGATCGCGTCGAATCGGATGCCGATGTGACTCTGATCACGCGGCGCAACTCCCAGAGCGCCGTGGTGATGTCGCTTGACACCTACAACAGCCTGATGGAAACAGTCCATCTGCTTCGCTCTTCCGCCAATGCTGCCCATCTGCAGCGCTCCCTGGAACAGGCCGAGCGCGGTGAGCTGCTGAGGCATCCCCTGATCGATTCCAATCAGCACGAAGTCGATTCGCTCGATGCCGGCAGCTGATCGGCTGGCTTGGACTGCCGCTGCCTGGGAGGACTACCTCTGCTGGCAGGGTCAGGACCGCAAGCAGCTGCGACGGATCAACCAACTGATCCAGGCTTGCCTGCGTGATTGCTTCGTAGGGATCGGCAAGCCGGAACCGCTGCGTGAAAACCTTTCGGGCTGCTGGTCGCGCCGCATCGATGACGAACATCGCCTCGTCTACCGACTGGAGGGCGACACACTGGTGATCCTGGCCTGTCGTTACCACTACCGATGAGGTGTGCAGCCAGCTTGGTAATGACCATCGACGTTGCGGGCTGCTGGTGACTCCAGGTGAGGTTGCGGATACCTGCTTCTGATTAGATGCCAGCTCCAGGACTGCGAGTTGACGCTGCAGCAGGGCCTGGAGGAGTACTGGCGAGCCAACGGACTGGATGACACCTGCTGGATGGGGGAAACGCGCAGCGCAGGCAAGGACACCCCGCAGGGGTGCATGGCTTGATCCTTGTCGAGCGAGCAGGCCAGTGCCCCGATGGGGTGGCAGTCATGGCAGGAGCGCAGTCCCCTGCTGTTGCCGCTGCTGGTTTCAGGCAGCGGCAGGGTTGCGCTGTTGTGGCGGTGAGATGCGGTTCCTGCGGGACCGCCGCAGGCTCTGCACCGGTGCCGGCGCTTGGGCGCGCAGCAGACGCTGCTGACTGGCGGGATCCAACAAGGCCCGCACCTCTTCTCCAGCCTGGTCGCTGTAGACAAACACCTGCAGGTCAGAAGGAACAACGGTGCAGGCCTGTTTGCGGCCGTCACGCAGCAGGAAACAGGATGACATCTGAGTGATGGCGGTGGGCAGTGAATGGCCTCATCAAGCCCCAGGGGCCGGCACTGCGCTGGCGTGGTTGTGGCAGCTCAGGGAGCTGCTGCTTTGCACTTGCTATGGGTCTCAACAGGGCTGCAGGGCCCTAGGAATGCAGAGCGTCCGGGGTGCAGGTCTGTTGGTGAAACAGGCCTGCGAGGTAATGCTGAGCAACAGCACGCTCCTTGCAGCCTTGCTGAAAGAGGAAGCCCGCAATGGCGGCCTGAACAAGTCGGTACTGGTCCCACTGCGGATGTTCGGCGATAAAAACTCCCATGGCGCGATGCAGGTCTTCCGGTAGCTGGTTTTCCACACTCACGTGGACTGGCATCGCATCGGGTGTCTCGTTCAACTCGTCCCATGGCTGTCAACCCAGCCATCAGGCCATGGCGCCTGCAGTGATGTCAAAAAAGCGGATTCGCTCCGCTTAAGCGATGCACCCCATCAAGAATCAAGGCCAGCACTGGGCTTGGTTCTTTGGCATGTGTCGTGGGGCACAAAGTTGAAAGGCGTGAGATCCGCCTGTCAAGGGGCAGGCTTGTTTTCCCCGGAATACCCGGAACCGATTGGCAGACCTGGATTGGGCTCTGACGGAGTTGTGGAAAAACTGTGGAAAGACGGCGTTGCTTGGTGAAGACGTGCTCTGTTCACGGCTGCTGATCAGTCCATGGGAGGAGCAGCAGGAATGGCAATTCCCTGCGGTTTGAGCAGTGGTCCATCACGGTCTGAGCGGAAGCGCACGGTGCTTCCTTTCGCAATGTCCAACAGGCCCTGGAGGATCGCCTCGAGGGCTGCCGCCGTCACCTGGGCGCCGGTGCTCATCCCTTCCCGACTGCTGAGCAGAAGGCGCAGCCTGTTGCCGGGCAACAGCTCAATCTATGCGGTGACCAGCAGAGCCTCGTCCCCGCAGGCAAGCTTGACTTCGCCATTGCGCGGGTCCAGCCATTCCAGCTGGCCACCAAGCTGGCAGGCGAGCTCGCTGAGCTCCTGGCGCCGATCAGGGCCATCGACCACCCCGTCCATCCAGGCCTCCAGTCGCGCCATGGTTCCTCCTCAGGAGGTTATTTTCCACGAACTCAATGGTGCTGCGGTTGCTCCAGCCAGCGAGGTGATCGGTCGCAGCGGACAGGCCGGCTGAGTGTTGCCGAAAGAACCGGCCGCTACCTACCAATGAAGCGGTGTTCATGTTCCCTAGCCAGTAGCGGATGCGCCTGTTAACAACACTTTTCCGCCGATGATGGACGAGATGTTCTTGGTCGCGCTGTAGAGTAAAAGTGTAAATCCGATTGGCAGCAGCTTTCTCCCCTTCTTCTCTCTCTGAAGCGGACTTGAGCGCTCTCCGCTCTTGGGTTGCCGCCTGTAACAGCCGTTCCGATCTGCAGCAGGCGATTCGTCGCTGCACATCACCGCAAGAGATCATCGACCTGGCGGCAGGAGATGGGTATGGGATCAGCCTCAAGGCTTTGCGCTCCTGCTCTCGCGAACTCACCGCGCCCTACTGGCCGTGGTCCGAGAAAGGCCACGTGTGGCGGCGAGCTTTTTTTTGATCCATGAGCCAACCTTTGGCTTGGTGGCTGCTCAAGCCGCTGGAGCAGGACAACAGCGACCTGAGCAACGCAGCCCTGGCTGAGATGGCGATGGCGGGGGGAGCCTTTGACGATCTGGCCGCAGAGCCTGACCTCGACAGCTTCTCGGACGGAGAAGCGATCGTTGCCGGCTGATGCTCAGCCGCTACGACATCGTGCTGGTTGCCTTCCCGTTCACGGATGGGCCTGCGGCCAATGCTGAGCCTTCCTCTGCTGGAAAGTTCGTGACAGCTCGGCAATAGACGGTGACGTCGCTGGGGCCTGGCCCCGTTCCCTTGCCATGGGCCTCACCCTGATCGAGGCAGCCAAGTACGAAACCCGCCTGGAACACCTGGCGGTGCTGCGCACCTTCTCAGAAGGTGAACTGCTCGGCCGCCTGCCCTTTCTGAACATCAACGGCAGCGGCTTGTTCTATGCCGCAGAAGCAGAACTGCCCGCCGTTGGCTTTCGTGCCGTGAACGAGGGCTACAGCCAGAGCTATGGCGTGATCGATCAACGCGCTGAGGCGGTGCATCTCTTTGGTGGTGATGTGGATGTGGACCGCTCGATCGTGGATCTGATGGGCCCCGAGGCCCGCGCCAGCCAGATCGAAATGAAGATCCGCTCGATGCGCCTCACCCTGGAGGCCACGATCGTGAACGGTGATGCCAGCGCTGATGCCCGCGCCTTTGATGGCCTGGCCAAACGGCTGCCGCCAGCGGATGCGATGGCGATCGACAACGGCGATGCACCGCTGAGTTTTGATCCACTTGATGCCCTGATCGATTCGGTGGACGGCATGGGCCGTCCCAAGGTGCTGCTGATGAGCCGAGCGATGCGGCGGCAGCTCAATGCCCTCGCCCGCAGCGAGCAGTGCTGTTCCTATAGCGCTGAAACCAATGCGCTGGGAATGACGGTGCACCGCTACCAGGACTGCGAGATCCTGACGGTGGACCGTGATGCCCAGGGCCGTGAGGTGATGGGTTACGACGAGGCGGGTGGCACCAGCTCGATCTACTGCCTCGCCCTCGGTGATCAGGGTGTGACCGGCCTGCAGGGACCGTTCCAGGGGCGTTATGGGATCTCGGTGCGGGATCTGGGGGAGGTGCCTGATGCGCCGGTGTTCCGCACGCGGGTGGATTGGTACGTCGGTTTTGCCGTGCTGCACCCCAGGTCCGCCGGCCGGCTGCATGGGATCACGCCACCGGCAGCGATGACGGCCGCAGCGGCTCCTTGAAACGCTGCTGTCGCCCTTGTTGGTCACGCTTCCTTCCCTTCCCTTCCCTTCCCTTCTTCCATCCATCCACCCCATCTCTGAACCATGGCCGGCCTGCCCATTCCTCACATCCGAGCGCGGAGCAATCCCCTGCTTGATGCCGTCACCGTGTTGATCGGTCCTGTGGCGGCTGGCGCCGATCATCCAGTGGCCGAGCAGCGGGCTTCCGGCACCGAAGTGCTGCTGAGCACCAAGCTCGATGCCGCCGTGCGCTTCTCCTTGATCTGTTGCTATTCCGGCCACGACCAGGCGGTGACGGTGGAGCTGCAGTTGGCGCCGCAGCGGATGGATGGCAGCCTCGGCAGCTACCAGAGCGCTGCCACGGTGTCACTGCCGGCAGAAGGCGGTCGGGTGGAGGCGTTCATCAGCGGCCATGACCTGCAGATCGATGCCGCCGATGCAGACCAGGTGCAGTGGCCGTGCATGGCAGCCGCAGCTGGCGCTCGCTGGAGAAGGACAACCTGCAGCAATTGGTGCCGGTGGTGCATGCCAACCGCTGGCGGCAGCAGATGCCGCGCCGCAGACCGCCTCTGGCGGGTCTGGATTGCTCGGTGAACAGCGCCCGGGTGCAACCGCACAGCAGCGGTGTTGGCATCACCCTGACCACGACGGCTCGAGTGAATGAGGCCGGTGCCTTCCAGGGCGGCGGTAGCGGCAACAAGGCGATCTACGGCGCCTGCGGCCTGCACCTGCTGCCGCTTGCTGAACTCCAGCAGCTGCTGATCGTCTGGCAGAACCAGCCCGGTCCAGCTGGGCCCCATGTGGAACCAGCACAAGCTGTGACGGTGGCCACGCCCTACCTCAATCTGCTGGTGGACCTGAACGCTGCTGGTGATCCCGCCGGGGAAGACATCCGCGTGCTGGTGTGCTGCAGCGATCAACTCAGCCCGGCGATCAGCGAGGCGATTGGTGCAACGCGCAATGACGGCAGCAATCGGCTCACGGTCCGTTGGCAGGCCGACACCCACGGTGTGCTGATCGTGGGATACGACGGCAGCAATGCCCCCGGTGGCATCAGCCCGGTGCTGAGCAATGGCAGCAGCTGGCTGGAGAACGTGTTTTCCCTGACGGATCTGCTGGCTGCCTGCCCGCAGGCCCGCCTGGTGGATGCGGTCAGCGGTGATGGCGGCCTGCCAGCGGCGGAGCGCACCCCGGCACTGCTGCTTTGCAGTGGCGACAGCGGCTATCAGGAGGCGCAGAGCAAATGGGTGGAGCGGCTGGAGATCAACGGCCGCTCGCTGCTGCCATGACAGCGCCCTCAACAGGACAGCCCACCACCAAACGAAACGCGATGGGACAGAGCAGCGAGGACTGGCAGAGCTACCGCCTGGGGGAGCGGATCATCCACACCCCGGCGGTGCATGGCGCGGGCTGGCTGGCGTTGGGCTGGCAACGGCTGAATGGCCTGGATGCGCCGATGCCCCCAGCAGACGCGAGAGCAGAGGCGCAGACAACACCAGCCATTGATGCGGATCCGGTGGTGATCGATGGGGCTGGTGGTGAGGGGATGACCGCAACCGCAGCAACAGCAACAGCAACAGCAACAGCAACAGCAGCGGAGGGTGATGGTGGCGCGGTGAGCGTGAGCGAGGCCATGCAGGACGCGGAAGCCGAGCCATCAATGCTGATGCCAGCAACAGAAGCGATGGCGGCAGCCGTTGAGGAACCAACCGCCGGCAGCGCCGATGGCATGGATCTGCAGGCGATGACCAAGGCAGCGATCATCACGGCCATGCAGCAGCGGCATGGCGTGTTGCTGGATCGCGGCCTGAGCAAAAGCGCCCTGCTGGCTGCGGCACGGGAGTTGGAACAAGCCGAGCATGGATCGGTAGCGCGGTGAACCTGGTCTTGCCTCGATTGATGGCATGCAGCCAGCGACGGGATGGTGAAGGATCAGCGACCTCCAGCGCCTGCGTACGCCTGGTTTTTGCCTCAGAGCCGGTAGGGAAAGCCGAATTGCGCTTGAAAATGTGTTGCTGATGGACCCGCCTCAGTGCTGCTGAGCACGCTGATCGTTGATCGACCTCGATAAATTACAAACATCGTTGGCCTGTCATTTGCAGGTGCAGTTCGATCCGGGGTCATGCAACGGGGACCCGGACACTGTGGAGACGTTGATGTCACCTCTCGACCTCGTCAAGCGCGCAACCCAGCGCAAGCAACGCCTCACTGAGGCTCAACTGGCCCATTTGCGTGTCACCGCCTATCGCGGTGTCGACACCTCAGCCCACCTTTCTCCGACCATTGCTCGCAGCTCTGCCGCCTGTACCGATCGGGGCGTGCCTACCACCAGCTGAACTGGTGTCACTGATCGGCAAGAAAGCGCCCCCTCGAGGGGCGTTTTTTGTTGATTGGAGCTGATCTATTTTCAAAATGTTTCGAGTTTCGCCAGCATGTTTCTGGCAGTCAGTGAGGTGGTGGAGATTTCAACCGACGGGTGTTATTCAGACGCTAAGGGCTTAACGGATTTCAGGCCCGTCCCCTTGCTCCATGTGATGAATTCTGTTTCTGCCCGTTCCGTTAGGAGAAGACATGTTTGATGGTTTTCGCCTGTCGAATAGCAGCGAACGCCAGGGATATGGTGATGTTCCGATGAGTAGATGGCTTCCCCAGAGCGAAAGATGTAGCGGGTGTACACAGGGCCCTCGTCTGGCTTCCACCGGTCTAGCCATGACAGTTCGTTGGGATACAAATGTGTCGGGATCCAACCCCGCCGTTCGGGGGATGAGGTGTCAAGACCGTCGCCACCACTCTGCTGGCTGCGGCATGGGAGCTGGAGCCAGCCAATCGCATGGATTGGTAGCGCCGTGAACCTGGTCATTGCCTCGATTGACGGCATGCTGCAGATCACCCGGGAGGTGGAGGTGCAGCATCTGTGAGCAGGCAGGAACTCGAGCGGTTCGTCGATGATGCCGAGCAGGATTCCTCGATCCGCTGGCTGCTGCGCCACTGCCGCACGAACGATGCCCTGATCCTGGCGGGCCGCAAGCTCGGCTATCGGATCACCCGCGTGGACCTGCAGCGGGCAATGGAGGCGGAGCGGGAGGAACATCGCTTGTGCTGGCTGGATCAACAGTGCGAAACGATCAACCCCGCCGACGGCAGGGCCTGGGCGGTGGCCGAGCAGGGTGAGCGAGCAGAAGGAACGGTTGTGAACGGCTCGATGCAGCAGCACCGCTAAACAGTGGATCTGGAGGTTGCTGGAGCCCTCAGCCGCCATCCGAACCTCCATTGGCTTGGCGTTGCAGGGACTGTTCTCGTGGCCCCTCCAGCTGCTGCTCCAGGGCACGATCAATTTCATCAATGCGCTGCAGGCAGCGGCTGATCGCCGGGATCACCTCCTCCTCAAGGCGGGTGAGCTCCTCTTCTCCATAGGGGTGATCAATCCAGCAGCGCTGCAGGGGTTGCTGAGAGGCATGCCTCAGGATGCGCTCCACCGCCTTGAGCGTGGATTCCAGCAACAGGAATGGATCCTCCTGGGGGGAGCCAAAACCTGCAGCCATTGAGGTGATGAGGGCCATGGTGATCGGCGCCGGTGCGGCGCAGCGATGGGACCGAGCCCAGGGGAGGCCCGACATCAGGAGGGCCTCAGACTGGAGCGGCCCGGAGCAAGCCCATTCATCAGGGGCAATCCCCTCAGCTGCAGTGAGCGGCTGCTGCTGCAGCGCGGGCGCCATGGGCGGGAAAGCTGATCACAAAGGGCCGATCGGCCTGGGCGCAGAGGGGCAGACCAAAACGGCCGCCACAGCTGCTGCACTGAATCCTGGGGCCGGCACCGGAGCGGCAGGCCGGACAAGCGACAAAGCGCACGCCCTCGTGGTGGAACACCGCTGGTGCATCGGACGGCACCACACAGACCGCCGGGATGCCCTGGCGCACTAAAGCCGCTGCCGCACGGCGGGATTCGGTGGAGGCATTGACCACCAACCCTTTGGCCGCTGCTTGCCGCAATGCGGCCTGATTTTCGGGGCTCATCGGGTAGTGGGTGAACGACCAGGCTGCCCGCAGATGGCGTGTGGCCCGGGCCAGCTGAAGCAACAGGGCTTGATCGATGCGCAGCGGATCGGCTGGATCCGGCCATTGATCACCGGCAACGCAATGGCGAAACAGCACCCCGGCCGGCAGCGCCAGCACCTGCTTGATCAAGGCAGCAGCGCTGCTGCCGGTGGCACCGGAACTGAGCCGATCCCAGTGCAGCCGGGTGTGAAAGCCCGCTTCTGCGTAGCAACCCTGATCACCGGCCAGCGAGCAGCTGGAGGGGCAGGTGCGGCGGCTGGTGCTGGAGACCGCAATCGGCCCGGTTTTGGCATTGCCTGATGGAAAGGAGAGAGAAGCGCGATGGGACGGATGAGCAGCCACAGGTGAGGTGACGCAGGACCCGCCCTGCAGCCGCGCCGTCCGGCAAGGGCCAGCCACCGACCGATGGCGCAGCGCAGCGGAGCCCAACGACCAGCCCGGCTGGCTGGTGCAACCCTTGCCCAGGCGCGGAGCATGGAAGGACCTGCGGCATGTCCCCCTTCCCCTGCCGCTATTGCCGACCAGCGCTGCGGCAAGTCGGTACACCGGAGCTAAAGAAGGGGCAAGCACGTCATCAGCAGTCGATGCAGCTGATCCAGTTGGAGAGGGAGGACTGGAATTTCTTCTGCCCATCCACAGGCCAGCCGGTGTTCAACGACACCGGTGAGCCGAACGCTTCAACCGTGCGTGGGTTCTGGTGCCATGAGGTGCCCGATGAGCCGGAGCTGCTCTGCACCGAGCTGCAGGCCCAGTGGGCTGCCCATCTGGCGATTCAAGATGCAGCTGATGAGGCCGTTGATGTGGTGGCCTTTCTCAACAGCGTTGACCATCCAGGTTGGGTGGCTTTTGAAATCACCACCTGCGGCTTTGCCTGCGGTCCAGTGAGCACCACCACCTGGACCGTGCTGGATCTCAGCTGAAGTCAGACCCTGTGCAGGCAGAGTTCAGATTGATGAGATGGTGGTGAATGTCGCAGGTAGGGGAAGCGAACCCCTTCAATCCTCACCACCAAAGAAGTCGAGATCAATCTTGGAGATCTTGATCACCT
Source organism: Synechococcus sp. A15-44 (assembly GCF_014280115.1). Classification (NCBI taxonomy): domain Bacteria; kingdom Bacillati; phylum Cyanobacteriota; class Cyanophyceae; order Synechococcales; family Synechococcaceae; genus Synechococcus; species Synechococcus sp. A15-44. The sequence continues at coordinate 2,018,762 of NZ_CP047938.1, read as the reverse complement.
CTTTGGTTTGGATGCCCACGCCGTGCTGAATCATCAAGTTGGCGAGCTTGTCCCCATCGACGAGCACAAGGCGTGGATCGCGAATGCTCTCAGCAAAGCGGATGGCATCAGCCGTGAACTTGCTGGTGGTGACAAAAACTCCCTTTCGGCAACCGCCTGAGGTCATGGCTCCAACGAAGGCCTGAACTTTCTCGCTGGAGACGGAGTTCTCCGAATAGCGCTTCGCCTGCATATAGATCTGATCCAGGCCAAGCTTGTCTTCGTTGATCTTGCCGTCGATGCCCCCATCAGGTCCGCGCGGCACCCCTTGCATGGCTTGCCTCGATCCGCCGCCGTAGCCCATCGCTGCCAGCACGTCCAACACCAGACCCTCAAAATCGTGAGGATCCATCTCTTTCATCTGATCCAACAGGTCAGAGACCAACTGTTCTTTGATCTGCTTAACGCCCGCCTCGATCAGATCTTCCGGAGTGCTGTCTTCGGTGTTGAGGTCGCTCGTGCTGTCCGGTGTCGATTGGCTTTTCGCTTGCTTGGCGGCGTGATGCTCTTGCCACTGCTGAAATCCAGTGAGATCAGCCCGTTTGATCGGTCTGCCAAGTTCGAACAATGCATTCGCGTTTGGGCCTAACGCGAAATAACCGCGTTTTGGGCCAATCAGCGCTCCTGCTGTTCGTAGATAGGACGATGCCCAGCCAATCCGGCCCCGGGCGACACTCTTACCATTGCTCTCTTGGCTGATGGCCAATTGCTCATCCGATAAACCGACTCTCTGTACGACTTCATCGATGGCGTCATTCCTCGAGAGCTCACCCTTTTCCTTGAGCACCTCCAGGAGAGGAAGCATGAACTCATGCCACTTGGGAAGATCAGCCATTTAGTCCTCCTTCTCGACCCGAATAAAACTCACCTCGCAACCCTTTGTGAGCCTTGCTTCTTGCAAGTTGGTAGCAGCATTCAAGGCTGAGCTTTCAAACCATTGGAAGATGTCGAGGCCACGATCAAGGCTGATCTTCCAGCCGTGATTGGTGGTGATGCTCCGGGCATGGAAGTTAGGGCTGGCATCGAACTCGAAGCTGAACGGTGTGGCCGTCTCGGCGAAGGAGTCTTTGACCTGGTTGAGGTTCTCCATCTGCCTCTCAAACTTCTCGGGTGCATCGCTGTCAGCTCCAGTCACCAAGTGCACGCTCACTTCATCGCCCTGGGGCGTGAGTTCGTTCACCATGCGTAGGAACTCCACCAGGTTGCGGATTTGATGGAAGGCACGGATGTAGGGGTCTTTGATGATGATGCCGCTGCAACCCTGCACGTAGTCGCCAAAAATGCGGCGATAGCTCCAGCCCTTGCTGTTTTCTGGCACCACGAGGTGATGTTCTTTCAGCTCCGACCCTGCTGAAACGGAAGTTGCTGATGGCTGGGATGCCACTTGCGTGCCTGTAGTTGGTTCAGTGGTTGTCGCCGCTTGTTCGTCAACTGCGGGATCAGAGCCACCGGACGAATCCACAAGCCCAGGCCGGAGGTTGGCGAACTGTGGATACTGCTTCTCTTCTGGCGTTTGCACGCGAACAGCTGCACCACCAGTCAGAGGCTTGTAGTCAAAGTCGTTGGCTTTGAAGGTGGCATCGATGCGCAGGATTTGCTCGCGCACACGCCGCCGGCATTCCATGGCGAACTCCAATAGTTCGCCGATCTCATCGGGTGTGGCTTTGCCATCGGGGTGAATGATCTTCATCAGACCTGAGAAGGTCTTCTCAAAGCCGGTTTGATCACGCGTGGACACTTCCGAGCTGATCTCGAAGTGCTGTTTGTAGAGGCCTGTGAAGTCTTCGGTGCGCAGGTGCTTCAGCACTTCAGCGATGTAGTCGACCACGAAGCCATAGCCGGTGCAGAACAGCTCATGGCGCACTGGTTGCACTTCCCAGCCCGGGTTGAAGGCATGGATGCGATCAAGAAAGGCCGAATCGATGTACTTATCGGGGAGTGGCTCGTAGAAGTGGGAGTGTTTGAGCATGTAGGCCACCGACTTCTGGGTGTTGCCCATGAACACCATGGAGGCTTCTGCTGAGAGCTGCTCAATGCCCCGCGAGAAGGTGCGGTTGGCCATGTAGTTCTTCATGATGTCGACCAACGTCTTGTCGACCTTCTTGTCTTTACCGGCAAACTCGTCAAAGCAGATGCAGTCCCAATAACCCACCAGGCCGATCTTGCCGTTGGCGTTGCTGACAAACAGCTTGGGTGCCGTGACCTCAGAGCCTGAGATCAACATCCCGTGGGGTGAGAACTCGGCGTAGACGTGTGACTTACCGGTGCCTTTGGGGCCGAGCTCCATCAGGTTGTAGTTGCGTTCGCAGAAGGGAATCAGGCGGATCAAGGTGAGCAACTTTCCGCGTCTCGTAAACGGCTCGGGATTGAAGCCAACGCTCTGCATCAGCACGTCCATCCACTCATCGGTGGTGAATTGGGATCGTGCTTCAAGGAAATCCTCGAAGCTGACCCCAGCCACTTGAATCGGCTTGAGACCAGCGATCTGCCAGGGGCTGGCTTTGGGATCCACCGGGAGTTCGTACTCCACATCGGTGATGGCCCAGATGCCACCGACCAGCAGCTTGGGAAAACGTTTGACGTAGGAGTCGTCGATCGGAACCTTCTTGATGCCGAGGTTGGTGAACTCCACCTCGTGGAAGCCTGCCTTCTCGTTGAAGGAGACGGTGAGTTTGTCGATCACCTTGTGGCTGCCCCGATCTTTGATCGTGGATTTCACCAGTTCCGCCTGGTTCCGGTGCACGTAGTGCTTGGCCAGGATGCGGCGCACGGACTCGAGCCCGTCTTGGATCTGCTCAGGGTCGTCGGTGGCGCAGTGCTGGCCGAGCAAGTACTCGAGCACGTAAGTGGGGACCACTGCGTTTTGCTTCAGCTCAGTGGTGAGGTCTTTGCGCACCACCAAGCCAGGGAAGTGCTCCAGGATCTTTTGATCCAGGGGGCTGTGGGCGGCTGGGGTGCTGATGCTCATGGCTTATCCGAAGTCGTCGAAGTCGTTGCCGAAGGGCTGGAGCAGCTTCACCTCCTTCGTTTCAAGGCGAACAGGTGTTTGCACACCCTCCAGCATTTGGTCGATTCTGAGCTCGAGCAGCTGGTTGTTGTAGTTGCCGGCGGCATTGGAGAGTTTGAGGTCGATCAGTTGCTCCCGTTCCCGAGGCTCCACGGCGGTTGAATCCAGCCTCAGCGTGGCTGGTTCACAAAGCAGCTCCTTGTCGTTGGTCTTGGGAACAACGCTGATGCGCAGGGTGATGGGGAGGAAGCGCTTGGCTTCGCAGGGCTCGTCTTGGAAGAGGCTGAATTTGAGCCGCGCTGTGGTGATCTTCTCGGGCACCCGCAATAGCTCCGCCTTCACCTCGCGGCTTTCGTCTTTGCGTTCTTTTTTGAGCGTGATCACCGGCACCACCACTTCTTGCAGTGAGGTGCCGCCGTGCACAAAGCGGTTGCCGGCGCCGGAGCGGGGGAAACGATCCAGGCCCAGGGGGAACACCGCCTGCCAATCGCCCTCCAGCTTCAGCTGCTCTGCGGTGAAAATCTTCTGGCCAGCCGCAGGTTCGATGCCCGAGCCAATGGCAAAACGCTTTTTCTTGATCGTGAGCTCCTCGGCTTGGGGAAAGGCGGAACGGTCGTTGGCATCCACCGGCTCTTGTTGAAACAGAAAACCGTGGTCTGCGGTGATCACGGCTCTATTGCCTTTAAGACTGCTGATCTTGCGCAAGATCTGTTCGAGCTCCGCGAAGCCGTCTTCCACGGCCTTGCAGGTGTCGGCTTCGCTTTCGCGCTTGTCGCCAATGCGATCAATGCGGTTGTGATAGATCACGATCAAGTCGTGGTTCCTGGTGAGCTCAGCGCCGTCTGTGCTCGTGGCGAGGTTGAGGAAGTCTTCGGCTTGGATCGCGATGCCACGCTCCTTGGCGTAGGCCTTGAGGATCTTGTCGCGGTTGTCGGTGCCGCTGGCACTGCTGCCATCCACCGTTACTGGAGCATTGCTATCGGAGGTGTTGATGGCGCGCTTGTTGCCGGGCAGCAGCGCCGCCATGCCCAGTTGGGTGTACGAGGGCAACACGCCCAGAACGGCATCAACCTCGGCTTGCCAACCCTTGCCGGATTGGGCCTGGAGGCGACCGGCAAAATCGCGAGCGGCCTCGTAGCGCAGGGCATCGGAGATCACCACAAACAGGCGTTTGACCTCTCTTGAAGAAAGGGGGGCATGCACATAGCGCATGTGGAATTGCTGCTGAGGCGGCAGGGCTTCGCAACTCCAGCTGCTCATCTCAGTGACCCGATCACTCCAGTGGTTGGTGAGGGGCAGCAGCACATTGTTGACGTACTGGTTCTCCATCCAGCTGCGCAGGGATTGCATCAGTCCGGGCTGGCTGTAGCTGCGCTCGTGAAAGCTGAAACGTCGGTAGGCCTGATCAAGCTTCCACCAGCTGTTGCAGTAGCGCTTAAGCCCTTCATCAATGCTGGGCACCTGCAGATCGGCACTGGCCAGCAGGCTGCGGAACTGCAAGGCCTGCTCGATGGCGCGATAGCCGTGTGCGTGCTGTTCGAACCAACAGGAGCTGCTGCGTTGGCGGATCGTCTCTTGCAGTTCGCCATCGGTGGCTGTGGCGTGGAAGCGCTCCAGCAGGCGGCGAATGCAGAACTGCTCGATCAGTTGGTAGCTGTCGTCATCGCCTGGATCAAAGCCCTGAGGGGGATCCAATAAGAACGCTTCCACCTTCAGTTGATCGGCCAGGTGGTTGCTCCACTGCTCAAAGGCGGAGCGGCTTTTGACGCTGTCTTTCCACCAGCTGAGGAAGACGCGGGCGTGGCTTTCGAGATCGCCTTTGGGTGGGACACAGCTGGCGCTGCTGAACAGGGCAACGGCGAAATCACGCAGGTTGGGGTTGGGGTTGATGTAACCGAACTTGCTGGCGACCGCTGCCCAGAAGTGATCGGTGAGTTGATGCTTGCCGTAGAGCGCTTCGATTGGATCCTCGGCATCGGGATCGGTGGGATCGATCTGAGTGAAGGCGTGCAGCAGAAGTAGATCAATGGAGGCGTCTTGCTTGGCCAAGATCGCCAGCATCTTGAGGCGAAGTGCACGCTCATCGTCGTTCGGCCGCAGGAGCTTTTTGAGCTTGTCTTTGCGAGCCTTGGCCTTGAAAAATTCCTTGTGCTGCTGGGCGAGGTCTTTGAACTCGAGGGTGAGGCCAACGTCTTCTAAATCGAGGGAGGCACGATCGGCGGTGAACTCATGGCCTGCGAGCAGAAGATCGAGCAGCCAGTTGTCCGGCTCCGGTGGCTTGGCACAGGGGAGATAGAGCAGGAAGCGCTGCTCAAGCGGGGCGCGGCTGATCGCCACCTTCACGGAGAACTCATTGCCCTCCACACGCAGCTTTTCGGCCGCTGCGGACTGGTAGTCATCAAACTCCGAAGCCCACTCGCCGTTGGGGTCGTACCAGAGCACGACCCGCTTGCGGGCGAGAGCGGCGTCGAGGCTCTCGTGGATACGGCTGGTGGCGGCCGGGGATGCAGGCATCAGATCAGTTGGCGCTGAAGCTGGCTGGCGGAGGATTGCAGCCCGGTGAACACCGGTTCGGAGACGGTCTGCGGGAATCCAGCAGGTAACTGGGACTGCACGGAACGAATCACAACTGGAGTCTGGGCGATCAGCTCGTGGAGGATGGGTTGGGCATCGCCCAGGCCAAGCCGTTTTGCGGTGAGCAGCATGCGGCGGCTGGTGATCTCCAGAGGCTTGTAATACCTGTTTTTCTCACCAAACCAGGCCATGGCCATCTTGAGTTTTTGTTGTGGCCACTGGCCACTGCGACGTCCGATCACGGGCCAGGCCGAGAGCGCGTCGTAGAGCGGTGTGAGCTGAAAACGGCCGCCTGGATTCAGGAAGAGGCTGAAGTTCTTGGCGTGACCATCAATGGCACGCAACATCCAGAACAACACCTGCGTCTTGAAAAAGGTAGTGAGGTCGCTGCGCTCTGAAGATTGAGCAAGCAGCTCGGCAATGGCCACCATGCCTGGCCCGCCGCTGTTTTCGTATTTGTTGGCGGCTGGTGTGGCTGTGGCCTGGCAGTAGTCCTCTGTGGGCAGGCGCAGCCAGTAGGCGCCACTGGAGTGCAGGCGGCGGTCAAAGCGCTGCACGATCAGGCAGCGCTCGCCGTTGAACCGGGCCATCTCCGTGGAAGCCACGGGTAGTCCGTAGGCCATCAGCAACTTGCTGCAGAGCCACTCGTTCTCCACCGAGGAGCTGAAATCAATCTGCCCCTCGCCGATCACGCCCATCGGCAACTTGAAGAGATGGGTTGTGGGCGTGCTGCCCAGCGGAATACACCATTGGTTGTTGTGCCAGAGGAAGGCGGTTTTCTCCTGGGCACCAGCCACCGAGAGCCGGAGTTCTTCGGACTCAGGGCCCAGGGATCCTGGAGCTGGCGCCACCGTGACGGCGCGCAGGCGCAGGCCGATCTCCTTGTCGCTCAGAGGCTTGGCCTCGATGCGATCGAAGCCGCTGGGCTCCTGGTCTGGCGGCAGCAGTTGCACGGCGCCGGCACAATCGCGGCCAACCGCCGCCAACAGATCGAAGGCACTGGTGCTGGCGGCTTGAAAACGGGTCTGGGCTCTGCGGCGGATGGCGTCGCTGTCGGGGAGGAGGTTGTCAAACCAGCTCTCCACGGCGTTGCCTCTGAGCGTTGTGGCCCCGTAGCCTGCCGGCAACGACAGCGACAACGGCCGGAACTGGCTGGAGTGCAGCCAGGTTTCGTCGTAAGTGAAGGTCTGTGCCCCCCGCGCCGGCAGCATCCAGGTGCCCACCTGTTCACCGTTCATCCATACCGCCAGGGAGCGCGTCCGCGTTGGTCTGCCCATCACCACTCGGCGGCCTTGGTGCTGGTGACCCGGGGCCGCACCACCAATTCGAGGTCGAGCGCGGCCAGGATCAGCAGCAGACGCTCCACGGTGAAGCGCCCCGGTTGCAATTCGAGCTCGGAGAGCCGGTTCTGACTGGTGCCGCCTGCCTTGAGGGCCAGCTCCTGCTGGCTCATCCCCCGCTTCCGCCGGGCTCCCCGCAGCAGCACACCCAACTGGGAAGGGGCCTGGATCACCTGCTCGCCCAAGGCCATGGCTTACGCGGATTCTCGATAAACGCATGTTATCAGGATTCCCGATGAGCGGCTTTTATCGGGAATCCGGTTGAGAAGGGCGAAGCTGCCGAGGTCAGGTATTGGCTCCCTGCAGCCTTCGGCCAATACTTCGATCTGGGCGACGGTCTGGGTGGGGTGGCGGAGCGACAGAAGCGACTCTGCCCCTGACCCTGCCCTTGACTCTGCCCCGTGAGCCTGTCTCTGCCCTAAACCTGAAACGGTTTGCTCAGCCATTTCCTTAATCTCCCTTGGCTGCGAGGCCCGGAATCTTGGCGAGCACCTCTTGAAGCTTGAGGTAGTTCACCTTCACACCATCGTCGAGGACCAATTCGATGCGTTGCTGAGCAAGAGGCAAGAGCGCGTCTTGCTCCCAGGCCTGGCATTCCTTGAGCACTTTGGTGATCTTCTCGGCTTCTTTGCGGGCAGCGGTTTGCTCGCGCTTGGGCAGTGCATCGTTGCTTTGATCGCGCTCAAGCTGCTCTTGCCGGGCTTCTAGCTTTTGCAGGTAAGGCCGGAAGTAGTTGTTCAGCACCTGCAGCAGGGTATCTGGGGTGTAGCGGTGTAGATAAATCAGGCAGGCGAAGCCAGCTTTAGGGCTTTGCACCATCCAATAGATCGGCCGTTTCTTATAAGTCTGTAAGTGATCCTTGTAGAAGTCTTTGCAGAAGTATTTTCGGATGTCTTTGCCGATCGAGTCTTCAATAAAACGAAGATTTTCCGCAACGCTGCTCTCAGGGAAGGTGACCTTTAGGAACTCACGGGTGCGGGCAACGATGTCGTCTTCAAACCATTCGCCTTCAAGCACGGGGATGATGGCATCGGAATCGGGTTGGAACTTAATCTCACTAATTGGCTTCCCGATCTTGGCTTCATAAGCAGCAAGTTGTTCCTCTTGATTTCTGCGTGAATCGGCCAGGATTAAACCTGGATGATCAAGGCTGTAGCGCCCCATCATGCAGCCAGTGGCATACGAGATAAGTTCTGCAATTGAATCGCACTGGAAGCGTTCCCATTTCTCTTCTTCGGTGCCATCGCCACCATAGCGATGGGCAGGATTAACAAATAGCGAGATCTCTTCGATTGGTATGTCAGGATCCAATTCTTCGGACAACCCGTAGGCAGCATTGAAAATCTCATTATTAATCTCTTCTAGATTGTTGACTTCAGATATTGATGCGCGACTTTTTGACACGTATGCCTCGAAAGAGGCTTGTATGTTGTGACAGTCTGCAGAGAGCCCTATCAACGGATTGAACGAGTAATTTATTGATCGCTCCTGCAGGTTCCAGTCGTGTTCGTGGATTTCAACGAGTAGCTCTACGTTTTTGTGAATCAAGTTGCGATCCTTGCAAGATATAAAAGGGATTTCTCTGATGTTTCTTACTTGAAAGTTTAGGGTTGGGTTGCTTATCTGTAGTATGTAGAAAGATGCCTTTGAGTTAAGAAGGCCAAGCGTATAAAGCAGGTCTTTTTCATCGATGAAAAATATGCTTGACCCCCCGACGTCGAATGTTGCGTCAATCGGTAGGATCCTGAAACTAGGAAGGCTAGATGTTATTAGACCCCAAGTAATTCCTCGCCTGAACCAAAGGTATTCAGGAATAATGCGGCATATGCGATCTCTCTTGTAGTGTTCACGCGCGCCTGGGGTCCAGTTGACAACATCTAGCAGGTTGCCACTCCATCTTCTAAACCCTCCGCCTTTCGCATAAAATATCCATTTTTTGTCTTTGCCTATTACTCTTCTTGATAATTCCCAGGAGTACCTTAGGAATCGCTCGTTATCGCCAGTTTTATTTTGACCGTCAGAGATTGTTATCTCTTCAATTGTTCTATTTTTGAATGTTAATCGTAATTTTTCACTCGCCCAGTAAGCTAAAGGGCTTCCGGGTATTTCCTCGAACTCTTCAGATGTTACATCGAAACGTGATGCGGGAGTTCGGGCCAAGAATGTACTTTTTTTGTCTGCTGTCTGAGGTGCGCTGTTGAGATCTATGAAGGCTCCAGGCAAGCTTTCCACATGAGTATTCAGAAGCGTGAATGCACTGGCCTGAGCAATTTTTGAATTCATTGATGGGAAGCTATTGTATCCAATATGCAGCATTGATGCAATTGACTTCTCTCTAAGTATGCTCTTTCTTATTTCCTCGAATGATGACAAAAACATCCAGCTTTGCATGGTTATCATTGAGCAGCTGCCAGTAAGTTTCGTTAACGAGCAGCAACGCTCTATAAAGCATGAATAAAGGTCGCCTTTGCTTCTTCGGTAGTGACTCTTTGCGAATTCTTTTAAATAAGAATTCATTCCGCTGCTCCCCATGTAGGGCGGATTTGCTGCTACTGCTCCGTACTTCTTGGACAAGAGTCTGGACTGCTGTACTAAAGCCCCCAGCAACGCAAGTTTGTTCGATGCAAATAAGTTGTCGCATGGTAACTCACTTAGCTTTTTTAAAGTCTCTAGTTTCTCTCTCAATATCGTCGGAACCTGGATTAACGAACCGAATGTTGTTGCATGCTCAAACAGTTGCTTAAGCTCATTGAGATCCTTAAGCTCTAATCCGTTGGCTGAAAGATCGATCTGCTCAGCAAGACCGATTGTATCGAAATTGGTGCTTTCTTGTAATGCCATCACATTGAGCCTGGTCTCCCGTTCAAAAAGCCTTCGGTCATCAGCGCGCCCCTTCATCATTAGACCGAAGGTCGTCAGCTGTGCCGCACGTTGATCAATGTCAAGCCCAAAAAGGTTATTTTCAAAAATCAGCTTTGGTATCTCCCGCAGTTGATATCCTTGCTCTAAATAGATTGCCTTAAAAATCTCATAGGCTTCCACTAAGATGTGACCCGAGCCACAGGCCGGATCCATCAAGGTGAGTTCTTCTGGATTCAGGCTTTTTGGTGTGATCTCAGCCAGTTTTGCCTTCACCTCATCGGTCTGCTCCGCAGGCTCGATGTAGAACTCCATCTGTTCGCGCAGTGGGCTATCGGGATAGGTGGCCAGCCATTGCGCACCAATGGTGTTTTGCACCATGTACTTCACGATCCAATTGGGCGTGAACAGTTGGGTGGCGGCAGGGATGTCTTCTGACTTGACGACCTTGCCGATGACTTCGTCTTTCTTTTCCGAGATATAAAACTGATAGAGCCAGCCGATGATTTCAACGTTGTCGCAATCGGTATCGGAGATGGAGCTGCGGAAGCTGCCAGCGATGGATCCTTCCGTCAGCAGATCATCGGGGAGCAGGAGTTCGCTGGCGTCATCCAATCCTTCAAACAGATCCGGCAGCAGCTGGTGATAGCTGCGGCAGGCCGCCAGCACCAGTTCCCGGTACACCTCTCCTTGCGCATCCCCGCCGGGGATGGCTGTTGGTATTTGGCCATCGAGCAGTTGATTGAGCCGTTGCTCATTGGTGAAGGCCTGCAGATCTGCCGGCAAGCTGCCTGAGCGCATCAGCTTCAGCAGTTCCGGCTGGGTTTCGCTGCCATCCGCTGGCATCAACACCTTGCACCCGAAGGGGTGCCATCCCTTGGCATCCAAATAACGCAGCGCGCAAAGGCGGTTGAACCAGGTGTAGGCCACCCGCTCCAGCAGTTGTTCGCGGCTTTTCTCCTGCTCCTCTCGCAGTTCAGCAATCTGCTTGGCGTAGGTGCTGAGCGTGTCTGGGGTTTGGCTGTTGAGCAGCAGATCCAACTTGCGGCCCACCGCTTCCATCAGCTGCCGGCGCATGGCTGGAGCGAAGGTTTTTAGAGCAGCGGTGTTAACGGCCATGGGAGTAGTGAAAGCTGAGGGGGGCGAAGGATTAAGGGGCTGGGGTCGGCTTCATGGGCTGTATTGGTTTGCTGCCCGGAGTAGGCCATCTGTGAGATCCCCTAACGATTGCGGGAGATATCCAGCTGCTTCGATTAGCCGTCGGTGTTCACTTGATAAGGATGGTGCGATAGCGACTTTTTCCACTTCCCAGTTTTTAAATCTGGGAAAGGCCTTGAGAAAGCGGGCAATGTGCCCATCAAAACGGCTGAGATCTTTGACAAGTGCATCTTCTGATCGCTTGCAGCTGCCCAACCGGACCCTCTGCGTCGATTCATCGAGGGCCACGAGGTCGATCTCGGTGTCTTTGCTGTCCCACCAACCCTCGATGCGGGAGCTCAGCTCAAAGTCGCCAATGCCGAGTCGGCTGCGTTCCTCATAGAGCTGGCCCACCAGCCGCTCCAGGCCATGGCCTTCCGCTGTCATCAGACGTTGATCAGCCTGCTCTACTAACCCCTTCAGTGGGCGAAAGTTGATAGCGGCTGTGGGCACCGCTAATGCATCCAACCAGCTCCGCAGGAAGTTATCGCGAATGGAGTAGTGCCCTTTTCGAGCTTTGTTGGGCTTGGCGAACACCGGCAACCGTTTATCGATCATTTCGTAGCGTTCCTCAAGTGTCTTGAGGTAGCCGCCCACCTGGGTGCTGCTCTTTGGGGTGACTGAATCGGCATGGGCCTGCAGCTCGGCATGGGTACAACCCGGGTGGCGGGCGACATACTTGAGAACCAGGTCGTACCGGCCCCGTAGCTCACGCAAGAACCAGTTGTCTGCTTCCGTGCGCAGCGGTGAGCTGCTGCTGAAGAACATCCTCTCCAGTAAACGTTGTCGATCTGCGTTCATCACCCCCTGCTCGAAGCAGTCGCGGTAAAACTTCGGCACGCCTTCAAACAGATTCCAGAGAAAAAGCAGGCGCTCCGGGGTGGTATCTGCATGGGCCTGCAGAAGCTCAAGCACTGAGGCAATGTCAAGGTGACCGAGGCTGATGGTGTCAGTGAGGCGTTGATACAGAGGTGCGCTGCGATCTTCCAGCAATGCCTGCATCTCGGTGTGGAGTGAACCCAAAACGATCAATCCACCCGAGACGTCTCGTGACGCCGCCAGGCGATCAACTTCTGATTGCAGTTCCGATGTGAACGGATAGAGAGCTTTGCGGCTGAAGTACTGAAATTCATCGAGCGCAACGATCCAACCTTCTGCGCAGAGTTCACCAATTCGTACGGCCAACGAGCGCAGATCATGCGGTAAGCGTTCGCCAACCCCGAAGTTCTCCATGAAATCGCGTGCCGTACTGACGACACCAGCAGGGTCTGAGTCGGGGATCTGGATGTAGAGCACTCGCTCCCGGTGCTCTGGCTGCAGCAGTTCCTGCACCAGCCTTGTTTTGCCGATGCGACGGCGCCCTGAGATCTGCAGGAAGAACCAGCGTCCTCGGTTGAGGACCTGCGCCAGCTCCGAACGTTCCCGCCTCCTTCCGTAGAAGCCCCATTCCGCCATATCGCTCATTACTTAATTCTTTTTAAGTTAGCTGCCTTGTCCAGTGCTGGCCTTTGTTTTGAGCTCATTAAAGGCTGATCCGGTGCCCCTGATTGAGCTCTGTCTCAGCTGCTGTGCGCAGTGCCTCCAGCCACTGCTGCAGCTCCTGGCTATTGGTGATCTGGCTGAGGTTGCAGGTGGGAGTCAGGCTGGAGGCCGGCACCACCTTGATCGCGGCTTTGTTATCGCCTCCGGCACCACCGCTTGGCACTGTCAGTCGGGCAATGGTTGCCAACTGCTGTGGCTTGTCGCTGTCCCGATAGCGGTTCAAGCGCAACGTCACCGCACTGGGTTTGGTAGCGGTTTGCAGGTCGGCCTTGGCGGCTGCGCAGGCTTGCAACACCTGGCCTTGTTGCTCAGAAGTGAGCGATTGGAAGTCACTCCCCGATTTGATTTGGGTTTCCTGCTGCTCCAGTGAGGCTTCAGCTGCTTCGCGCGCTTCCTTCAGTTGCTCTTGGAGCTGTTGCTCCAGGGCGGTTTGGGCGCTGTTGGCTTTAGGGATCAAGCCGCCGGCATAGGGCGTTGAACTTTCCAGTAACTCGGTGATCGGTTGCAGTTGCTCGGCCGGCAAGCTGCTGAATTCATCGCTGTAGCGCGTCTCAAAGGCTTTCACCGCGTCATAGACCTTTTTCTGGTTGCCCTTGAGAAACTCTTTGAGCGGCGTGAGCAGATCTTCTTCTGCATCCAGCCAGTCGTCTTTGAAGTCGTCGAGGTGGGTGAGCAGATAACTGTTCTCCTTTTCGGCCATCGCTTTGGCCTTCTCCGCCCAAGGCTTCACGGCATCAAGGAAGGGATAGATCTCTGCCTGTGCCGCCATGGTGTTGAGATCTTGTAGTTCATCCTTCATTGCGCAGCGGAAGGCCTCACAGATGCTGCGAGCCTCAGTGCCGCTGCTTTCACTTCCGAAAAGCTCACGGTGGAATTTCCTGAGAGCATTGATCTGGCTCGGGTCGTAGGCCTCCTGCTTGCGGATGGACACGTCACCCAGCCTGCGGCTGTTGCACAGGGATTCGATCACTTCCCGATCGCTAAGCAGCTCTTTCTCCCGCAGTTCCAACTTGTTCAGCCGGTAAAGCCGAGAGATGAAGGTGAGCGTGGCCCACTGGCTCCAGCCGTAGGGACGCTGTTCAAACCTGCGCACCAACGATTCGGCGCTGAGCCGTTCACCACTGTTTTGGTTGCGGAACACCTCGGTGAGAACTGCGTCCTCTGCTTCTGAGAGTTGAATCGCTGACCCTTCGAGCAGATCGTCTTGGTCTTCAATCACCTTGCTGATGGTGCTTTCGTTGAAGACCCCGCGGATCATCTTCAGGTTCGGATAGGCCGAGCGAATCAGCTCTTGGTAGGCCTTGCCAAAGCGTGTTTTGGGTTCTCCCTCGCCAACGGAGAGGGTTTGCCCGTTCACAATCAATTGGGCAGTGCGTAATTGCTCTTTGACGATGCCTTCAAGTGCACTGCGCCGCTCAGTGTTCTGCCGGCCACGGGCAGCCAGGATTGATTCCAGCAATTCATCGTCGCTTCCGCTGTTCTTTTTGATGTAGAGATCAGTTTTGAGATAGCTGCGCAGTTGATTGAGCAAGCTGTCTTGATCGGGCAGGATCGCCATCAGTTCCACCCCGCCCATGTTGTTGCCGACAAGCACCGCGTCGTTGCCGTAATTGCTGTGCTCAGGAGTAATCAGATTGATGGCAATAGCGGCATCTTTGCGTGACACCAAACCGTCATCAATTTTGTGGGCGATGGCGTAGTCGTTGTTGTTGTCTTGAAAGCGCACCTTGCCCGTCGAGCCAAGCACGTCGTCAAAGACGATCCCGTGCAATTGCTTCAGCACCTGGGAGTCGCCCACCTCAACGCGTTTGATCTCTTGCTCCACATCTTTTTCCTTATCGGTGAGGAACTCGTAGACCTCGCCGTTGCGTTGCAGATAGCTCTGGCGTTCCAGGTTGATCAGCGCATCCTTGATCCCTTGCTCATGGCTGCGGATGTCGAAGTTGGGCTGATTGATCAGCAGGATGGCGATGTTGCGTGCCGTGCTTTTGAACTGTGGAACCCACTTGAGCAGGAACAGGGCTTTGAGGATGCGCAGCTCCAGATCGGAGACCTGGTTCTGGGCGGTCGCCATCGTTTGCTTTTTGTCGGCGCGCATCACCCCGCTGATGCCGTCGTAGAGCTGATCGAAGCTGGCCAACTGCCCCACCGGCAGTTCCTTGATCGCCTTGGCCACGTCTTGGAACACCGCGAGCATCGAGCGTTCGCCGACGGATTGGCTTCGGCCTTCAAAAATGCTGTGGGACGCCAGGCTCTGGATCGATTCCTGGAAGAGAGCCAGTTGGTAGGGATGGAAGGGGTAGAGCCCGCAGAAGCTTTGGCAATCACTCCAGCCCTTCAGTTGGCGTGAGTCGTCGCTGAAGCGGAACAGGGTTTTGAAGTTCTCCTGCTCGCGCTCGTAGATCTCAATCAGTTGCTCAGGCTCGTCGGGTGTTTTCGCGAGCAGCCGCCGTTGGATCACCTCTTGTACATCAGCGCTGGCCAGCGAAAGCTTGGTTTTGAAGCGGCCCTGGATCTTGCTGAGGTCGTCAGCCTGCTCAAACTTCACCTGTCCGAGCACCCCTTCCAGATCGGCCTGGGAGGTGATGAACACCGTGGCCCTGCCGTTGGTGGCGGTGGCCAGGCTTTCCACAACGGTTTGCAGGTTGAGCAGGCGGCTGCGTTCCTGACCGATGAACTGGCCGGCCTCATCCACAAAGAAGTTGAGCCGGAAGCCTGGTTCCTGCTGATCGAGGTACTCCCGCACTCGCTTGGCAAAGCCTTCAATTGAAAGGCGGTAGTTCTTTTTGGCGTCGTTGATCACCGTGATCGCGTCGTCGTCGCTGCCGCCGAAGTGCTCGGCATAGGCCTTGGCGAACTTGCGCTTGGTCACCGTGGCGACGGCATCACGGTCTTCACTCCACTGGCGGTTATTGACTTGTGCGTAGGTTTGCTGGAACGGCTCGAACTCGCCCCGGGTGGCCATGTCGTGCTCGAGCTGCGCCACATAGCCCTGGTTGCCGTAATAGCCCTGCAGCTCATTCAGCACCTTCATGAACACCTCCAGCACGGGGGCTTCGTGGGTGCCACCGATGCCGTCGTACTTCTGATCGATGTTGAACAGCAGGCTGCGCGATGGAATCGCGGTGGCTTTCTTCAGATCCGCGCGCAGGATTTCGTCGTCAACCTTGGGCAGCAGGATCTCTGCAGGCCGTTGGTCTTCCACCTGCTTCTCGCTGTCGAGCATCAGCGAGAGCATCTTCAGCAGGTGTGATTTGCCGGAGCCAAAGAAGCCTGAAATCCACACACCATTGGCGGTGGGGTTGTGCAGGTAGGCCTCGCTGAACACATTCAGCCCCTTCGCTACCTCACGGGTGATGACGTATTCATCCAGCTCAATCTTCAGATTGCGAATGTCATCGGCCTTGATCACGCCATCAATCGGACGATCAACCGGTTTGTCGAACAGCTCTTGGATGGTTGTTGCGGTCATGGGTTTTGGCTGCCGAAGTAGTCGAGGTTGGTGGCGCGGTAGTGGGGGTTTTCGATCTTGCTGGCGGTACTGGTGCCAAACAGCCGCAGGTAAGAACCGCCATCGGCGTCTTGTTTGTATTCGCCGGGGAAGAAGATCACCACCGGGTGGCGCACCATCGCCGGTTGCAGCGCCTCAAGGATGGTGTGGGTGCGCAGGAAGGGATAGACCCGGCCTGATCCCGTGATCAGGCTCACTTGGCTGTCGTCTCCCAGGGCCTCCATCAACTTCGGCACCAGGGCGCTGGTGGGCTCAGCGACGTTTTGCAGGGTGTCGAACAGATCACTTTTGCTCCAGTCGCGCTCTTCCTCCAACACCACATCGAGATAGCCCTTGGCGTCGAGCAACTCCATCACCAGCTCAAACAGATCCACGTGCTTCACCCGGATGCCCTGTTGGCGCAGCACCTGCTCCGTGCCATCCACCACCCGCCGAAGCTCGTCGTCGTCGGCGGGGTTGTAGGTCTGAATGAAGATCGGCACTTCCTTAGCGACGCCGCGCATCTCCAGGAATTCGGGCCGCAGCAAGATGTCTTGCAGGCGTTGATCGAGGCCTTTGACGCTGCTGCTCATGGCGTTGCCCTCCGCTGCTTTGGCTTCAACAGAAACCCGGCCCGCAGATCGGGGTCTTCACCAATCAAAGCGAGACTTTGTGGGCTGAGGCTTGGGCGTTGCACTGTGCCGAGTTGGCCGGAGTGGTTGGCTTTGCCCTCCAGCAAACCTGCTTCGCGCAGCATCGATAGAACAGTGGAGCGCACCTTCTTCTGGGAGCTCACCGACAGGGCCTGAAGCTCTGGATGCAGCTGCTCGGCAGCCTCATAAAAGCCAGTCATGTCAGACCGTCTGAGCTGCTGATCACTTCCTTGCAGTTTGTTCAACAACAGATCCCGCGTCAGCTCCACGGTGAGCTGAATGCGCTTCAGCACGGCCAGCCACGCCATGGCCAGGCGGTCATCGCTGGATCCTTCGGCCAAGAGCGTGAGTTGGTCGGAGTTGAGCAGTTGCAGCCTCTGGCGCAATTCGGTCTCAAGCCTTCTGGCGCTGGCGAGCGAGCGGGTTTGCAGTGCATTGCGTTCCAGCACCAGGGCACGCGTTTCTTTCCAATTGCCGGTTTCGCCATGGGTGCGGGCGATCACTGCTGCCAACTCAGGCTTCAGACCAGCGGCGGTGAAGCTCAGGCAATACCTCCCTGCCTCACGCACCGCCTTCGCCATTGCCCTCCTCACCCCCAACGGTGCCCAGCTTGGCAGTGGTGGATGGAGGTGAACCACACTTGGTTCCAGTGATGCAGTCGCTTTTCACAGTTTTGGATGAAGCGGTGCCCCGTTCTGCATCTTTTGAATGGAAGAGATGACCTTCTCGGAGGTCGAGCGAACGTGCTCACTCGTCCTCGAGTTCTTGATGATTTGACACCAGGCGAGCACAGGCTCAGCTTCAACCATGTGCTCCCCTCGTTACAGATCAGAAGCGATAGCGAGCCCCCAGACGTGCCCCCCAGCTGCTGAGCGGGTCATACGACACACCATCAACTGCGAAACCAGCAGTGCCTTGATAAGTCGCCTCAACAAAAACATCTGTCTTTTTGCTGGCCAGATAGCTGATTCCCAGCTTCCCTTGATAACCAAAAACACCCTGATTCCCAGCACTCTGCTTCACATTGGTTCCCAAAGCGGAGACGCTGTAGCTTCCCCAGGAAACATTTGTATAACCAATACCGCCTCCTAGATAGGGGGAGACGCGGCCTTTGGTGGGAATGTCGACATAGGTGGATACCATCACGGAATTGGTATTCACATCGCCGCTACTGACGGATGATGTGATTTCCTGGCCTAGAGCTTTAACCTTCAGACGATCGAGTGATGCATTGTTGTAAAGATAAGTGAGCTCTGTCCTTACATTACCGAAGTCATATCCGGCACCAACTTCTCCGGCGAAGCCGACACCCAGGCTGTATTGACCCTTCACATCAATATCCAATACTGTGCTTTTGCCGGTGACATCCTGAGGCCATGCAGCCCCGACTCCGGCCGTGACATAAAAGCCTTTGTCCTGCTCCGCTTGAGCAGGTTGCTCTTCTGCTTCTTGCGCATGGGCCATCGGCATTGCAGCGCAAAAGAGCATTGCTCCGGCGAGAGATGATCTCTGCAGAAGCTGGACAACAGAAGTCATGGCCGGAATTGTTCAATCACAACCAGCTCATCAAAAACCAGGGCCACGTACCACAGTGCATGGATCGATCGCTTAATTGCCCCTGGATTTTCTGGATGCTGATTCAGAATCTGCATCAAATTCTTGTTGTTGGCCGCTGAGTTGATTGCGCAGCTCCTCCAGTTGGGGATGGCTTCGCCAAACCGTTTCGAGTGCGACAAGCCAGACCTGGTCTTGAACGGGTTTGGGCCATGGCCGCCAGTACCAACTGTTTAGGGCACGCTCAAGCTGAGCAGCCCACGCAGCGGTGGCTGCAACGGGAACCTGCACGTCCTCTAGCCACTTCGCCCAGCTGCCGGCAGCGTGGCAGCTTTTTGGGGCGTAACGGCATCGCCATTGCGTCTGCCGCACCATGGCACCAAGACCTGGCGCGAGGCTGTCTGTTGGAACAGCAATGGGGCTCCAACGATGAAGGACGTCTGGCTGGGTTGGCGGACAGAGCAACCCCATTGCCGATGACCCCACTGGCAGCAAGGCAAAAGCGCCCCATACCGTGATCGGTGGATCTGATGGCAAGGGTTCTGGGCAGATCAGCTCGAGATCGAAACCACTGATCAGCACCAGGTCGAGAACATGGGCCTGCAGCAGGATCCGCCAGCTCATGTCATGGCGTAACTGAACAGGATTTCTGACAACAGTGTTGAAGGCCGGCAGGACTGCCTCAACCCAGGGGCAACTGCCCAGTCGCCAGGCTCCCGCCATCAAGCGGTGATGTTGCGCGGCTTGGCGGAGTAACTGCAGACAGGCACTGGATCCATGGCGCAGGGCCCCGGGATCGCGGTTGCCTGTGGATGACACCAAGCCCAGATCATGAATCAGCCGCCTGCTATGGCGGCTCACGGTTGGCTGTGAGAGGTGCAGCGCCTCGGCAGCAGCCAAGGTGCTGCCGGCCAATTCCACAAAGTCGAGAATTTGAATCGGGCGCAACACGTCGGGAACGCGATAAGTGGCCTGAGATCGGCCCATGAATGAACAGCACACCTGGATGCGATCAGGTTTTCCCGCGAAGCCCCGAAACGGGCCATTGTTCGTGCGAAAGAGTGGAAAGCGATCTGAGCCTCCCGATGTCGCCGCTGCGCTGCCACCTGCTGATCGGACAGCCTGCTAGCGGCAAGACCACCCTTGCCAAGGCCCTGGCGCCCCTGCTCACCTCTCCGGGTGAACCACCGGCGCAGGTGCTCTCCACCGATGCCATCCGTGCTGAGGTGTTTGGTGATGCTGCAGTGCAGGGCCCGTGGGTCGACATTCAGCAGCGACTGCATCAGCGCATCCAGGAGTGCGTGACCGCTGGTGTTCCGGTGATCGTCGATGCCACCCATGCCCGCCGCGCTTGGCGTCTGGCGATGACCCAGGCGTTGTCTTTGCCCACCCCAGTGGAATGGATTGGTTGGTGGCTTTACACCGATCTCCCCACGTCATTGGCCTGGAATGCCCGGCGTGAGCGTGTGGTGCCTGTGCCAGTGGTGCAGGAAATGGCTGCTGCACTGGCTGACCCGCATTTCGGGCCCTCACGTTCTGAGGGGTTCGCTGCGATCTGTGCTGTGGTGCCCAACCACCATGACGACCTGGTGCCTGTGCTGCAGGCTGAATTGAGCGGTCTTGATCACCGCATTCGCTCCGCCATGAACCGCGAGCGAAAAGTGCAACGGCATGGCTACTCCCAGCTGCTCGATCTCGAACGGCTGCTGTACCTGATCCGGCTGTTGAGCATTTGGCCGGATCTGACGGCAACCGATCCCACCAGTGCTGAGCAGCTGGAGGCCATCCTTTCGCCACTTCCCCAGGGGGATCTGGCTGATCGGGCTGCCGCTTTCCTGGGTGCCATGCACGGAGCCTGTTTTGCCGATGCCACTGCCATCCGCAATGACTTGCTTTGGATGGAAGCCAATGGTTTTTGCCGTGCGATTCCCAGCACGGAAGCCATTCAGTTGGCGCCCGCCTCGTTGGATCACGGTCCCATCCATGGCGGGCTGCCGCCGATGGGTGATGGCCCGGTTTTCGTGCGGGTGATGACACTGTTGCGCCATATTTTGCAGGTGCCCTTTGACCGGCCAGCCGAGCGCGGTAGCGGCCTCCATCAACACCTGGTCAGCGCTGTTGAAACGATTCCCGGTGCCTACCTGCCGGGCGAGACAGCGACCCTTCGCAAGGACCTCGAGAAAATTCTCACCCCGTATGGCTTCCGAAAACGCAACGACAATGTGCGTCATGGGTACTGCCTGGGGAGTGCCGTGCTTTCACCAGCGCGGTTGCAGGAGGTCCACAACGTGGTGCATCAGGCGGCGTCCCGCTTGGCGGATCCATCAGCCCAGGACCTGCTGGCCGAATTAGACGAACGCCTCTCCTGGGCTGGAATCAGCACCACTGACCTCCCGCCGGTGCGCAGTTTTGCCCGCCATACGGTGGTCGATACCCAGTTGGTGCGCCGTGATTCGCTCGCTGCTCCCCATCGTGCGGAGTTAATCGAGGCAGCGATCGTGGCTCACCGCCGCGTGCTGTTGCAGCGTTATCCCGGTGTGGGACGCTTTGACGAAAGCCCTGCTGGAGAGCTGTGCGTCTGGCCATTGCAGCTGATTTTTCACAACGTGGGTTGGTATCTGCTTTATGAAGAAGACAACATTGGCCGTGAACATGGATTGATTCGTAGTGAAAGACTTGACCGCCTTTCCGTGATCCGTGCTGATCGAGACCTTCGCCGCAGTCGTGAACAGCATGCCGCTGTTATCCAAAGACTGGAGCGATTGCTGCATTACAGCGGTGGTATTTTCTTCGGAAGTGATTTGGATCGGCAGCTGGCTTTAGCCAGTCACTCAAAACAAAAACGTATCGAGGCATTGGTCACCCTCAGGTTTTATTGCAACGAGTGGTCGTTTGCATTCATTCGCGAGGGGCTGAATCGCTACCCGATCGAGCACACACGTTTTTCCAAGCCGCTCCCTGAAGACAGTTGGTGGTATCACCCCAAAGCGCCACACGTGCTGGAACCCGGCTCTGCTGACTCCACGCATCCATATCCGGTAGAGCTGGACTTGCCCCACTGGACTGTGGCTTCCGATATTGATCTGCGTAGCTGGTTGTTTGCCTTTGGGGGTGGTATCCGCATTGAGCAACCCGACAGTCTGAGGAAAGAGCTTCTACAACGCTGCGAAGAAGCAATTGCTGTGAACGAAGAACAGCAACCGCAGCGAACTACAGGGTTGATGAAGCCGTTTTCTTCCACTCGGCTTCGCAGAGACTGAAGTCACTGGTTGACAAGTTTCAGCCTTATTACCCTTTCTTAGCGTGGTTTCGACGCTCAACCCACAGCAGGATTTCCCAGCAACCGATTGAGGCTGACACCGGCGTCAAAGGCGGCGCGGTGGAGCTCCTGGCGTTGTGCATCATCCAGGCCATCCCAAAAGGCATGGAGCAGATCCACCGAGGCCTTGCCCAGACCGACGAACCCGACCAAGGCGAGCGGGAAACCGAGCCAGGGGACAACCAGCAGAACAACGCTGAGCACCAGGCTGACCACAGCACCATGCTTGGCCGACTCCCAGACGCTGGCGGCGATGGCCTGCACCTGGGTTGGACGATCGATCTCGCCACGTTTGCGCAGGGCTTCTGTGCGCAGTGCTGTGAGCAGAGCCTGGTAGATCGCGTAGACCGCGATACCGCCGAGGGTGGATTCACCGATGAATTCGCGGCCGCTCCAGGCACCACCATTGCCGTTGATATCGATGGCAGCCAGGCCAGCTGCCGGCGCTACTTCCCAACGGGCCTTGGGAATCCTGTAGGGATCAATCTCGCGGCTCATGCTGACGAACGCGAATGGAGCTGAATTCCATTTTGCTCCCGCCGGCTTGGATGTGGCCAGTCGCCCTCAGGGGTTGATGTCGGTGGCCTCGAGCCGTTCCAGCAGCAGGTCGAGTTTGCGGTCCTGGCGCTCCAGCTGGTGCAGGAAGCCAGCACTGATCAGCGCCAGGATCACCAGCCAGACCGCTGAGGTGAGCCCCACCCACTGCAGGATCGATTGCTGAGGCAGGCCAGCTTGAAGTGGACCGTTGGAGGAGGTTGAACGGTCGTTGCTGAGCACCAGATCCAGCACCTTCTCAGCACTCACCGGCACCAATGCTGAACTGGCATCTGCATGGCCTCCTTCAGCAGCCAGTTGTTCACGGCAGCGCTGCAGGCCGCCGCCGGCCCAGAACAGCCCCCAGGCGCGGTTGTCCATCTGCAAGGCCACCCAACGGTTGGGCCGAGCGTCATTGCGGATCAGTTGCGCAGCCTTGGCCAGGCTCCAGCTGCGGCCTTTGGCGACGGAAGGGGCGGAATGCAGCAGCAAACGCCCCTGGGGATCACGGCTGTAGCCGCTGACCACTTCCAGGGAAAAGACATCGACGATCTGCACCCGTCCATGCAGTCGTGGTCTGCTGTGCGGCACCCCAGCGTCCAGATGTGCACTGGCCGGTGACCAGAACACCAGGGAACCGCGCACCTTGCTGATGCAGGCGTTGGTGAGCAGGTTGACGGGCATGGCCTGGCCACCGTGAAGGGTTGGGGGATAAGTGTGCCTGCGGTGCTCTTGCGGGGGAACCCGATTAGACGGATCGTGGGTCGCCAGACCTTGGATGCATGGCTTTCCATCCAGCCGATGACGACCCGCGGGTGCAGGTGACCCTGGAGCTACGCCAATCCACGCTGCAGTGGATTGATGGTTTGCGTGAGGAGATGGGACTCCGCCATCGCGGCGCCGTGGTGAGCCGTTTGCTTAAGGAACTAGCTGTTCTGTCTCAGCAGGTTGTTCAGTAGCCAATGAGCTGGTAGAAGCGAGCTGATTCAGATCTGCGGTTTGTTCTGGTGTAGCCAGGCGACTGCAGCATTGTGGTCGGTGAAGTCCTTCAGACAGAGCGGTTTGCTCAGTGGCTTAAGGGTCTTCGTGATCTGAGGGCCAGGGCGAAGGTTCAGGTCAGGATTGAGCGTCTTAATTGGTGGCAATCCTGGCGATGTCAGGCCTTTTTTTGGGGTCTGGCGTTTTTGAATCAAGGATCGACGTCGGCCCTGGCTACAGGGTCTATGACCAGCAGAAAGGTTCCAAATTGATCATCCTGCTGTCGGGTGGCGATAAGTCATCCCAAGCCAGGGATATCGAGGAGGCACTGATGCTGTCCCGACAGATCAAGGAGGATGGCTGATGGAGATCAAAACCAGGCCCTATGACTATGACGTTGCCGAGACGCTCAGAACTCCTGATGAAATGGCGGCTTACTAGAAGCGTGTAGTGAAGAAGCCAATGGTGATGCCGTCTTCATCGCCAAGGCCCTCGGAGATCTTGCAGGCGCACAAGGCATGACAGAGGTTGCACGTCAAACAGGTCTGTCTCGCGAGAGCCTCTATCAAGCGCTTTCAGGTGAACGCAGCCCTAGTTTTGATAAGTGCTGAAAGTGGTCTCCGCACTTGGGCTGAAGCTGAATGCTGGTGTGCGTGATGAAGCTGAGGTGGCCTGAACCTCAGTCGCACGGCACAAGTTCGCGATGGATATCTGTTGAGCGGGCCCTTCGAACGCGCCCCTCGAGTGGACAGGCCTCCATGCATTCCTTTCAGATGCAAGAGCGATTGGACTGCCACTCAGGGGCAGCGTTAAAGAGATGGTGGCGAAGCGTTTGCAGCTTAGAGCCGGTATATTCTCCGTATAGCCGCTGGTTTGCCATGCAGACGCGGGTTCAGAAATGGGGAAACAGTCTTGGGGTGCGGATCCCGCGCGGCCTGGCTGAAGAGGTTGGTCTCGGTGCTGGCTCTGAAGTTAGCTTGAGCACCAAGAATGGCGAGCTTGTCGTGACGCCGTCGATTCCTGCTCGCATCAGCCTCGACGATCTTTTGGCAGAGGTCTCAGAGGAGAATCTCCATTCCTCGATCGATACGGGCGTTGCTGTCGGTGCGGAGATTGTCTGTTGACTGCTGCGTATGTCCCTGGTCGGGGAGACTTGGTCTGGCTGGAGTTCACACCGCAAACGGGTAGTGAGCAGGCTGGACGGCGTCCTGCTTTGGTGATCTCGCCCAAGGCCTACAACGCGAAGGTTGGCTTGGCCTTGTTTTGTCCTGTGACATCACGCGTCAAGGGTTATCCGTTTGAAGTGGCATTGCCCGAAGGCAGTGGTGTGGTCGGTGTCGTCCTTGCAGATCAGTTGAAGAGCCTTGACTGGCGTGCCAGGAAGGCGAAGCTGATTGAGTGTGCCTCGCCTGATGTGCTGGCGATGGTTACAGCAAGGATCCTGCCCCTGCTTGTTCCTGACAATCCTTCCACTCCTTAATACAGCCATTCTCCTGACCCGCTACCGCAGAATCACCACACCCATTGGCTCGCTTCTGCCTCAGCTCTGCGCGTACAGGTTGGGCTTCCCTCCAGCAGTAGCTCATGCAACGTGTCTAGATCTGACCGATCAGGTGCTTCTCCGCTGTTCTCCATGAGCAGGAGGGCTTGACGCTTGCTACAGCCTCAGATCGAGAGTGCATCCGCCCCGCACACTTGGCAGTGGTGAGGCGCGGTCAATCCGTGCTGCCGCCATCGTCTTGATCTGACTGGAGTCAACGGCAAGAAACCCTTCGGACTCCGTCGCCAAGTGCCACACAGCAATTGGAGCGTCGTCGATCTGGGAGCGCAATTCGAGGCAGAGGGGGAGATCGGCTGGCAGACAGGGATGCAGGCAAGGAAACAGCGCTTCCTGGCGATAGCCCACAGCCAGTGGTTGTACCGAATGGGGCCAGGGCAAGGCTCGTCCCTGCAACACCAGGTGACAGTTTCTTTGCAGTGTCTGATCGGCAGTCACTTCGAAGCGCCGCAGGGAACTGTCGACAAAGCGGCTTGTGCTGCCTCCCTCCACCGGTGTATCGCAAAGCAGTGGCCAGGGTTCGAGGGCCTGACGCACCCAGAGCTGTCCCTGATCGGAGCACCAGTGCAGCAACACGGGAAATCGCCAGTCCCAGATGGCTCGGAAGGGGTGGTGATCCAGCGCTAATCCGCTGCGCGTCAGATCGGCCAGCACCGTCTCCAGATCACGCCAGAGTTCGCTGGGGAGCATGGCGCGGTCATGGAGCGATTCACCCCAGGGGTGAAGGTCCACGGGCCTCTGATTGGGTTCGAGCAAGCGAACAGCGAGGGCCCGGAACAACAGTGCCACCGCCGAACTCCAGCGGTGATCGGGCAGCGTTTCAATGGCCCTGAATTCCAACAGGCCCTGGCAACCAGCAGACCAGGCTGGATTCCAGAATTTATCGAGACTGATTTCACTGCGATGGGTGTTGCCGCTGCGGTCCGCATGCAGATGGCGCAATGTCTCACCGATCGCCACGCGCTGATCACCGTCCGGCAGGCGCTCCAGGGTGTGGAGTGCGAGCTGGAGATCGAGCCGACTTGCACTTCCTTCATCAGGCCTCGGTGCTTGGGACGCGGGACCAACACTGCGCCCATTGAAGAGATAGGCGAGCGAGGGGTGGTGTTGCCAGTAGCGCAGAAGGCCGACGAGCCAGGCCGGGCGTGAGAAGAACGGATTGTCGTCCAGGTTTGGTCCGCCAAGCAGCAGGTGGTTGCCACCACCGGTGCTCTCCTGCCTGTTGTTCCGGAACCGCCAACTGCGCAACCCCACATGGGTCGCGGCTTGTTCAAGGCAGTGCATCCAGTCGGCGTAGTCCTGCCAGGTGTGACACACGGGAAGGTTGACTTCGAGAACACCGGGATCGGCGGTGATGCCCAGCACCTGCCACTGCGTCATTGCATCCCAGGGCAGAACCCCACTGAGCTCAGGCTCAGACCAGGGTTGGCTGTGGCTGGCGATGGAGCGCAACAACAGCAGCAGTGGTTCCCGCTCCAAGGGCGGCAGAAAGATCGTCCAGCCCTCCGGATCGCTCTCAAGCGTCAGGACCTGGCGTAAGGCATCGTCCGGGAAATGCTCCAGTGGCAGGCGCAGGCCAGCTGGTCCTGGGGCCTGAGTGAGTTGGCGCAGCGGTTCTGGCAGCGGCCATGGCACGCCTCTCCAGAGGCCCTGATCACAGCTGAGCGGTACCGCCCAGATCTGACGATCCGATTGGAGCGGATCCCTCAGAGGAAGCGGGTGAAGGGGGCAACGCAGATCAGCGCCAACGGCGTGGATCAGATCGAGCAGCTGCGGTTGCGATGGGACGGTGTTGCTGGTGTTGCTGGTGTTGCCGTGCTGCGGCCAGTGCACCAGGGGCTGACCATCCAGCCCTGTGATCAGACGCAAGGCCCAGCGAGGGTTGACTTCGCCGTCGTAGCGCTTTCCAGGGCAATGAATCAGACAGGATCCAGGCCAGGCCCGTCGTCGTAGTTCGCCAGCGAGCGCACGGGCATAGGTCAGCTTCGTGGGGCCATCGGCGCTCACATTCCATTCGGCGCCATCGGGCTGCAGAGGAACGAGGGTTGGTTCTCCGCCCATCGTGAGCTGAATGCCGGCATCCCGAAGTCGTTGCTCAACAACGGCGGCGGTTGCAGTGTTGTCAGCCATCCCTGGTCTCCCGGCCGTGCGGTGTTCCAACCTCCTCCAGCTTTCTGAACCCAGGGGGTGGTGCAGGTAACGATCCACACCCTTTGCGCCTTTCGTTCTCGCCAGATCCCTTCGCAATCGGTTACCAGCACCAGATCGACTGGACCGCTGAGGGCATGGCGCAGCATCTGCCGGATCAGGCCGCGTTGGTCGGCGCTCAGCAACACCGCCCCCATGTGATCCGCCAGCAAGCGGTGGTTGGCGCACCGTGCGTTACCCACAACCCCTGAGCTGATCTGAGGGGGGCGAGCCCCCTACACCAGATCCGCGTGCAGTACCCCCATGGCGGCAGTGAGCCCTTCCTGGAACTCCTCCTCCAGCTCCAGCACACCCCCCAGGTTGCTGAGGATGTTGCGCTCATCCTCCAGCAAGCGGCCGTCGGAGCGCATGATCTCTGCCGCCACGGCGAAGGCCGTGGAGCGCTGATCGGCGTTGAGCGCTTCGGCCGCCTCCACCATCAGGTGCTGAGGTCCCAGCCGGCGCAGCTGAAGCAGCAGCTGATCCATCAGTCGCACCATGCGCTCGTCGCTGTAGTCCGAAAACGGATGGCGGTAGTCGAGGGTGTGGCGCAGGGCGCGGGTGCCCGCCTGGGTGAGCACCCCATCCCACGACACCGCTGCCAGGGCGATGGCAGCGAAGGCGGTGGCGGCATCGTTGATGGGGGTATGGGAGGTGTGCATGGCTAGGGGGCGATGGGCTGTGGGTTGAGTTTCCAGATGCGCTCGGCGTAGTCGGCAATGGCGCGGTCGCTGCTGAAGAAGCCGCAGCGCATGGTGTTGTGGATGGAGCTGCGGTTCCAGCTGGCCGGATCCAGCCAGGCCTGATCCACGGCGTTCTGGGTCCGGCCGTAGTCGGCCGCATCGGCCACCACCTGGAAGGGGTCGTGGTGGGTGAGGTTGTCGACCAGCGGCTGGAACAGCTGCCGGTCGCCCTCGCTGAAGTGGCCCGAAGCGATCAGCTCCAGGGCGGCCCGCAGGCCAGGGTTCTGCTCCAGCCAGGGCATCGGGTGGTAGCCGTCGCGTCGCAGCTGGCTCACCTCTTCGGCGTTGTGGCCAAACAGGAAGAAGTGCTCGGCGCCCACCCGCTCGCGGATCTCGATGTTGGCCCCATCCAGGGTGCCGATCGTGAGGGCGCCGTTGAGGGCCATCTTCATGTTGCCGGTGCCGGAGGCCTCCTTGCCGGCGGTGGAGATCTGCTCGGAGAGATCCACCGCCGGGTACACCTTCTGGGCCAGGCCCACGTTGAAGTTGGGCAGGAACACCACCCGCAGGCGGCCCTCCATGGCGGGGTCGAGGTTGACGATCTCGGCGATGCCTGTGATCAACCGGATGATCAGCTTGGCCATGGCGTAGCCCGGCGCCGCCTTGCCCCCGAAGATCACCGTGCGGGGCGGCAGATCCTCCCCCTGGCGCAGGCGCAGGTAGCGCTGCACCACCTCCAGGGCAGCAAGGTGCTGACGCTTGTATTCGTGGATGCGCTTCACCTGCACATCGAACAGGGAGGTGTGATCCACCAGCACCCCCAGCTCCTCGTGGATGTGCTGCGCCAGCCGCAGCTTGGTGCGGCTGCGCACCTCCTGCCAATCGGCAATCAAGCGGCCCTCCGCCAGCAGCGGCTCCAGGGCGCTGAGCTCCTCCAGGTTGCGCCGCCAGCCGCGGCCGATCGCCTCATCCAGCAGGCTGGCCAGATGGGGGTTAGCCACCGCCAGCCAGCGGCGGGGCGTGATGCCGTTGGTCACGTTGGTGAACCGCTCCGGCCACAGCTGGGCGAAATCGGCCAGCAGGTGGTGCTTCAGAAGCTGGCTGTGCAGCTCCGCCACGCCGTTGGTGTGGTGGCTGCCCACCACCGCCAGGTTGGCCATGCGCACACGGCGCAGGCCCCCCTCCTCGATCAGCGATACCCGTTCCAACAGCTCCGGTTGCGCAGGGTTGCGGATGCGCACCATGCGCAGGAAGCGCGCATTGATCTCGTAGATGATCTGCAGCTGCCGCGGCAGCAACTGCTCAAACAGCGGAACCCCCCAGGTTTCCAGGGCCTCGGGCAGCAGGGTGTGGTTGGTGTAGCTGAGGCTGGCGGTGGTGATGCTCCAGGCGGTGTCCCAATCGAGGCCCTCCTGGTCGATCAGCAGGCGCATCAGCTCCGCCACGGCAATGGCCGGGTGGGTGTCGTTGAGCTGCACCGCAAACTTGCGGTGGAACTCACTCACCGGCAGCCCCTGCTTTTTGAGGATGCGGAGCATGTCCTGCAGCGAGCAGCTCACGAAGAAGATCTGCTGGCTCAGCCGCAGCCGCTTGCCCTGCTCGAGTTCATCGTTGGGGTAGAGCACCTTGCTGAGGGTTTCGCTCTGCACCTTCCCCAGGACGGCACGGGTGTAATCACCGGCGTTGAAGGAGGCGAAGTCAAAGGCCTCCGGTGCCATCGCCGACCACAGTCGCAGGGTGTTGGCGGTGCGCACCCCATAGCCCGTGATCGGGGTGTCGTAGGCCACCCCCAGCACAGTGGTGTCGCCGATCTGCACCGGATAGCACCATTCGGGGCGGATCACCTCCCAGGGGTTGCCGTGGGAGAGCCAGGCGTCGGTGCTTTCCTGCTGCCCGTGGGGGGTGATCGTTTGCTTGAAGATCCCGAATTCGTAGCGGATGCCATAGCCGATGGCCGGCAACTCCAGGCTGGCCAGGGATTCTTGGAAGCAGGCCGCCAAACGCCCCAGGCCGCCGTTGCCCAGGCCAGGCTCAGGCTCACAGGCGATCAGGGCCTCCAGATCCAGCCCCAGCTCGGCGCAGGCCTGCTCCGCCTCCTGGCGCATGCCCAGGTTCACCAGGTTGTTGTCCAGGTGAGGGCCCAGCAGGTATTCCGCCGAGAGGTAGGCGGCCGTGCGCACCCCCTGGCGGGTGTAGGCCTCCGCCGTATCCACCCAGTTCTGAAGCAGGCGATCGCGCACCGCCAGCGACAGCGCCATGTAGTGGTCGTGCTGGGTGGCCAGGGAGGGGGACTTGGCCTGGCTGAAAAACAGATGGCGCTGGATCTGCTTCGCCAGAGGGCGAGTGCCCAGGGCCTCCAGCGGGTTAGTGGTGGTCATACAAGTTGCTCCGTCAGGCGAAACCAGAAGTGCACGCCGGCTTCGTGCAAGGCCTGGATGCCCCAGCCATGGCTGATTCGGTGGCGGGTGATCGCCAACGCCGGCAAGCCGATCGGGTGTTCCGGGTGATCGGTGGAGTGGATGGCTTCCACGGTGGCGGGATGGCTCTCCACCAGCCGCCCCAAGCCCTTGCAGGGGGCTTGGCTATGGCCGAGGGACACGAGCGCAAAGTCGGGATGCATCGGCAGATGCCGGGGGGATGTCTCCACTGCAGACAGCCGTCGTCCCCCGGGATGTCTCTCAAGCCACCGTTTCGGGAATATTCACGTTTCCACAAGCTACGGGGGGCAGTTCCGTACCAGCCGTTACCTCTCTGAGTGGAAGGCTTCGCCAAGCTTTACTTCTCTACGACGGTCGACCGCCGCTGACTCCCTGGCTGGTTGCCCCACCGCACAGACCGACAGGTCGCGGCAAAGCCACCGCATGCAAAGAGGGCAGGTCAGGCAAGGACTTCCGGCTCGATCGCACGCCCAGGCCCCCATCAGAGGGGTCCGCGGGTGGAAGCAACAGCTGCACCCCGCGGCGGCCCCATTGGCGCCGTGACCATTGGTACACCGTGCTGCATGGCGAGAAGCGTCAGAGCCGGTGGATGCAGTGGTTCCAGCCGGTGTACGTGGGGCTGAGCTGAGCACATCGACCTGGACGCGACCGACACCTGAGAAGGTGAAAAACCGGCGGGCATGCCGCCGGGCCAACATCTCAGAGCATTTGCACCCTGGCCTGGGGCCCAAGCACCCGCAGAAGCCGGCCAGCGGCATCGAGCAAGTGCGCCGGAATGATGAGGATCGGGCAGGTGTGGCTGAGAAGAGTGGAGGCCAGGGCCCAGGGCCTGCCATCCAGAGAGCGTGCCGGAGACATCGGGACTACCGTTGGTGCACCGCCCATGCGGTCGGTGAATGCCGCTGCCCTCATGACCCCAGCCGATCGAGCGATTCAGGAGCCTGATGCTCCTTTCTCTGTCCGTCGCCGGCAACGGGGTGGCAGACGGGTTGTGGCGGTGAGCAGTTCTGTGAGCGCCGTGGATGCCCTGCGCTCCCGCATCCGGGCCCAAAGCAAAACGGTCGCTGATCACATCGCCACTGATGTTGAGGCCAAAGCCTTCATCGACGACTGGGCTACGCCTGAGCCCATCACGCGCTGAAAACCGGGGTGGAGCTCAAGGCCGGGCAGATTGTTGCCGTTGACTGGCGCAAGGAACCAGCCGACCCAGCCCAGGATCCCCAGCCTCCAGAGCCGAACAAGCTCCGGCCGGCTGTTGTGGTTCAGGACACCGATCTGTTCGATCCGGCGTACCCCACGGTGCTGGTTGTTCCGATGACAGGCGACTCAGCCTTGGCCATTCCCGATTTGACGGTGGTGCTGCAGCCATGCAGAACCAATGGCTGCAAAAAGCTGAGCTACTTGCTTCCGCAGCACCTGACCTGTGTGGCCAAGACACGCATCACCGCCGTTACCCAGTCAGAGATCACCCCAGCGGAATTGCAGCAGCTGCGCCAGTTGGTGGTGCTGACCATCGGAGGCTTCAGCTGAAGCGGTATGGCCTTTCGTTTCCGCAAATCCGCCCGATTGGGCCCCCTGCGGTTTCACTTCTCCAAGAACGGCCTGAGTTCGATCTCCGTGGGTGGCCGGGGTGCTTCCTTCAACATCCCGGTGAACCGCAGTGGCGGCAATCGCAGCACTGTGGGCCTGCCGGGCACCGGTCTGAGCTGGAGTGTGGAGCATGAGGCAGACGCTGCCAGGGGCCTGCCCAACAGCCGCCGTTTGAAGCCTGGCCAGCTGCAGCTGCTCAAACAGGAGTGCCTGCAGATCCTGCATCAGGAGCTGTTTGCGCCTGGCAACGATGCCCATCGGCTCTGGAGCGAGGGGCTGGTGAGCCAGTTGCTGCTGGATCCCCGCATGGGTGGACGCAATGCTGGCTTGCTGGCGGTGATCGAAACCCCGGAAGCGATGCAGGCCTATCTCGAGCGGGGCCGCAGCCAGGACGACGTCAAACGCCGCAGCCAGCGCTGCATTGAGGCCGCCGAGCTAGCGGCTCGGTGGCTGAATCGGTGATTTCAAACACTGCCGGCATGGGGGTGCTGCGCCATAAAGGTTGCAAGGGCGAGCCAAGCCCTGAGAACACGGACGGCGGCAGGCGTGAGATCCCTGCCGTTTTTGCTGCCTGGGCCTGTCGCCGGCGACACCCCACTCAAGCTGTCCCCGAATTAGACCGAATTGAGATGCATCAGATCAATGGGCTTCGCTGTTGCGCGCACGCCCCGTGGATCGTTGATCGAGCGGCTTGAGACAGGGGTTTATCGGATCTGCGATTGCGATCACCACTGCCGTGAAGTGCAGGGCCTGTGGCAAGCACGGGAGCTGGTGCGTGAACTGGAGCTGCAGCAGCAGCTGTTTGAGCCCCGCCCCATCGCGGGGGAGGAATGACGCTTGAGCAAGCGTCACATTTAATGGTTGTTTCGGGCACAGCTTTTCTGCCCTGTTCTGTGGATGCTGGACATGCGTTGGCCTGTTGAACGTCATGGCAGCACCGCGCCGCTACCGCCTGATTGACGCTGCCCTGCAGCCCCATCCCCATCTCGACGAGGAATACAGCTCCCTGCCGGACGCCCTCGAAACGGCGATCCATTGGAGTCGACTGCTGGCCTTTGATCCGATCCAGGCCTCGATTGGCGTGGAGGTCAGCACCGCCAGCGGCGGCTGGCGCACGTTGCAGAACCCCACCACGACGGCTGCCGTTGCCACCTCTTGTGTCGAACGCAGCAATCGCTGAATGCGTGATGCAGGAAGCAGTCAGCCCGGGTTGTGGTCCCGAACTGGTGGTGAACGGTGCTGATTTGCTTATTTGATCTGCATGATTCCTGAAATAAATTGCAGTTTGCGGGTCAAATTTCGCGCGCGCTGCAGTCTCTCCACAGAGTGATGGAGTGCTCGAGATGTTCACGGTTGAACGCCTCGTCGATCACGGATGGACCCGGGAATTTCGTTTCAAAACGGAATTCAAGGCCTTGATCAACGCCCGCTCCCAGTGCATGGCGACGGGGGACACCTATCGCGTGATCAGCAGTTTCCGCGAAGTGGCGTGTGTCATCACACGGGATGGCTTGACTGATGGTCTTGGTTGAGCAGAAAGCTGCTGCAGCGGCGAATGTCATTGCAATCGAGCGTTATCAGAGCCGCCGATATCTGCAGCGAAACGGCTTTGCTGCCTGTCGCCGAGCAGCAAACTTGAGGTGGGTGGCCAAGCCAGCGGAACTTGCGAGTGATACGTGCGCCGCTGACCAGATGAGCGCAGGCCAATCACCCGTGTGTTCATTGACAGAACCTGATCCGACAGATTTGCTGCAATAACGACGCTTCTCCAAGCGTTGTTAAAGCGCATGAACCAAAACAACTGGCATGGCTGATGGTTTTCCGCCAGTCTTGAGTAGAAATGCTGGAGATCTTGGTTTGGTTGCGGTTATGACAGATGGAAATTTGTTGATTTGGTGGTGTGGGTGGTGGCATTCAGAGACTGTTTATGATTGCTGGTCTTTGCTGCCCGATCAGGTTCAACTCTCCTGTTGATCTTCCCCAATCATTGGATGATATGTGCTTGACCGCTGCTGAAATTGAATGGCGGCGTTGGTCGGCTTGGCAGACGGAACGATCGCTGCGCAGGCGGCTTGAGAAGAAGCGCTATCTCTGATGGCAAGGAAGCACTGTTCAGTCAGGTCGACTGCGCCAGAAGGGCCTGATTGAATCGTATTCATCGATCGGTTTGGATCGTGAGCCGCTGCTAGTGCTGCGATCAGCTGTGGTTGCTCCGCGGCGTTTGCCTGCAATCAGTTCCACTTCGTGGGCCAAATGTTCAAGCTGAGCTTTCAATATTTTTTGACGACCTGTCGAATCCTTTTTCATGGTCATGAGTCGTTGTGGTGGCAAGACTCTATGGACCGAGATGGTGAGTTTGTGCTTAAATTTACTTAACTTCGCAGCTGTCAGTCTGAAATAGTGCGATTGATCGCTGATCGTTTGTTATGAACACTTCTCGCGCGTTGATTAAGCTGCAGAGGCTGCGTTTTTGCTTTGATTCCCCTGAATCAATTGCGGAAGCAACGTAACTGCGACCTTCATGGTGCTGAAACACCTCGTTGCGCCTTCTGTTGATGAATCAGTGCTCAAGAAAAAAGCCCCCGCCGACGGCAGGGGCTCCAAAACGTCTCTCGGGAGTGTGACCTTGTTTCCACCCCGTGAGGCGCTTCTCCTCACGGATTCACCATCTCTACCCAACTAGCTGTTCTGTCTCACCACGTTGTTCAGTGGCCAATGAGGTGTGAGGCCGCTACGGGTTGAGGTGCGACCCACCAACCCAGACCTCACGCCTCCATGCATAGCCATCCGAATGCCCGCTTGACCCAGCGGGGCCGTCTGCGGCTGATCTGCCAGCACCTCGACCAAGGCCGTTCACTGCCTGAACTCGCTGCTGACGCTGGGATCAGCCTCCGCTGCGCTTACAAGTGGCTGGCACGCTTCCGCGCAGGCGGTCCAGCGGCACTTGCGGATCGGCGGAGTGTTCGGCATCACCACGCCCCCTCCCGCCGGCAGCAACTGCATCGGCCCGGAGGGTTTCAGGGCCAGCAGCCTTGCGTTTGCCATCGGCCTGCAGCAACAGGGCCTGGTCACTTGAAGCAGCGTCTGACGTCTTGTTTCCGCTGGTCGATCTCCTCAGAGCCGTAGCAAGCGTCCAACCAGTCCTTGTGGACCGCAGTGAAGACATCACGCGCCCGTCTCCGTGAAGCGTGATGCTCTATCGAACGACAGTAAGCTGAAAGGAAAAGGTCGAAGCGTCTGGCTGTGGCAACCCTGGGGCCATTCGGTCCAGGTGTGAAGCGGGACTCTTACAGGGCACCTAAGAACGCCGCGTAGGAGAGTCGACTGTTGTGCCGAATCAGCTGAAACCTTTTCTTGCATCCGGTGCCACACAGGCCTTGAGTTGCTTCCGCAGTTTGTTGTGGTCGATGTCGCGGCCGATCAGCACCAATTGATTTTTGCGATCACCGGTCCAGTCGGTGTCGTCGATGGAAAAGCGTTTGCCTGCCAGATGGAACACATGGCGGCGTTCGCTTTCGTTGAACCAGAGGATTCCCTTGGCCCGGAACACCTCCTGGGGCATCTGGTTGTCGAGGAAGTTCTGGAACTTGCGCAATGCAAAGGGCCCATCACTCTGGAACGACAGGGAGGTGAAGCCCTCGATGTCCTGGTGGTCACCGTGCTCATGGCTGTGGTGATGATGTCCGTGGTCATGACCGTCCCCATGGCCGTGACCGTTCCCATGGCTGTGGTCATGCTCATGGTCATGGCTGCAGTGGCCATGGTCGTGGTCGCAGTCGCTGTGATCCAGGCTCGGATCGTCGGCAGGGGAACTCACCTTGTCGGATTCAAACAGTCCAACGCTGAGCAGCAGGGGCAAGGGCACGTCTCCTTTCACCGACCGCAGGATCCGAGCGTCGTTCTTGACGTCCCTGAGTTGCTGCTCGACAGCCTCAAGCCGCTCCTTGGAGACGAGGTCGCATTTGTTCAGCAAAAGGATGTCGCCGTAAATCACTTGGGCCCTGCCAACTTCCGTGTCGAGCACGACGTTGTCGAAGTTTTCTGCATCGATCAAGGTGATGATCGAATCGAGGCGGGTTTGGTCCCGCAGCTCACTGCCAAGGAAGGTCATGGCCACCGGCAGGGGATCGGCCAGACCGGTGGTTTCGACGACGATGTAATCGAGCGGTTCTGGGCGTTCAATCACCCGTTCCACCGCCTCCATTAGCTCGTCGTTGATCGAGCAGCAGATGCAACCGTTGCTCAGCTCGACCATGTCTTCATCGGTGGTGACGACCAGATCGTTGTCGATCCCGATTTCACCGAACTCGTTCACCAGCACCGCGGTCTTCACCCCCTGCTGATTGCTCAGGATGTGATTCAGCAGCGTGGTTTTCCCTGCTCCGAGGAAGCCGCTGAGAATGGTGACCGGGACGCCGGGACTGGTTGGTGCAGTGGTCATTGGGTCAGAAAAACAGAGGTGATCTTTGGGATCAAAGGTTGTGAAACGACGTTCCTGTGATCAGGCGAGCAACTCACTCAGCAGTTGTTGCGACAGAACATCTCGAGACGTGGCAGTCAGCCAAAGCCCCTCCCCGAAGCGTTGGAAGGTTCCCCCGCAATTCGAAATTCGATGTGATCTGTGGCGGGGTCGTAGAGGGTGTAATTCCTCCCTCCGCCAATGCCGATCACGCTTCGTTTGGGCACAGCCTGTTCGCTCTGCTGTTCACCGGCATGGTCTTTGACGTGGGATTGGATGGATCCACCGGAAAGCTCCAGTCGGAACTGACGCTGACAGCGCGCCGTAAACAGCCGGTTCACATCCAGCCGCGTCAGCCGATCCAGAAGTACCAAGGCTGAAGTGTCTTCCGTTAGCCGGTCGCCGACGTCAGCGGAGCTGCCATGAATCAGAGCGCAGTCGAGTTCGATGAAGCCGAACTGCAGCGATGCCAGCCAGTTGAGATGGTCAGCGTCCACCGCAGCGAGAAGTTCTCCGACCGCCGCCTCGCCCTGCTCGGCTCTGAGCCCTTCAGCCTTGCGTTCGCCGCGGTAGCCACACTCCGCCAGAAGCTGTTCTTCCCACCAGCCATAGATGCAGTCGGGCTGAAGATCAGCACGCTTCGGCTGCCTCAGCCGCTCGAGCAGAGCATTGCACTTGCGTTGTGATCCGATCAGATCACCGAGAACGAAGAGATTGGCAACACCCCGTTGTTGCTTTAGATCCTTCTGAATCTGTTCGTACAGATCCAGGTCTCCTTCGAGACCACTCACCAGGGCCCAGCGTTCCATCAGCGCTCACACACGTGGCTGGCGTCTTCAGCCCGCTCGGCGTATTCGAAGCCGTGGCTGAGTCTCCAGGCAAACACCTCCGGTAAGCCCACATCAACGATCGCTCGACAGGTTTTGGCGACGTCGTAGTCGACCTCACGAATCGTCACCTCTCCGGTGTTGTCGTTATGGATCACATAGGTGGCCTTGGTGCTGCCATGACGCGGTTCCCCAACAGAACCAGCGTTAACGATCCGCCGCATCGGCAGTTCCATCTCCTGTTCTGTTGGTGCACCTTGATCACGTTGTTGCACCTTCACCCGAATGGATCCCTGGCGTAGTTCGCGCACATAGGGCTGGTGGGTGTGGCCGCAGAACAAGGTTTCCGCCCCTGCTGTTTCCACCCGCTCAAGGGCCGCAAAGGCATTCATGTCGGGCAACAGATATTCGTGCTGACTGTTCGGGCTGCCATGCACAAACAGCAGCTTGTCGCGCCGCAGTGTCATCGGAAGTTCAGCCAGAAAGGCCTTGTTCTCCTCCGTCAGCAGATCGGCTGTCCAGTGATGGGCGCGATGACCTCGTCGTTCCGCCAGCTGGGAGGGATAGCTGCATTCACAGGCATTCAGACCGTCAATGATGTCCTCGTCCCAGCAGCCCTGGCAGGTGGGAATCTTGCGCTGACGCACAAGTTCCACCACCTCATTGGGCTGGGGTCCGTAGCCCACAAGATCGCCAAGGCAGGTGATGGTTTGGATGCCCTGGGAGTCGATGTCGTCGAGCACGGCCTCCACGGCGGCAAGGTTGGCGTGCAAGCAGGAGATGACGGCGTGGTTCATGTCAATCAGCCTTGCGAGGTGGGTTGTTGTTGCTGGAGCTGTTGTTGCTGCATGGCGAGCACGTCATCCGCGAGCAAGCAGTCGTTGATGGTGGCTTGAATGCCTTCAGGGTTGAGTGCCTTGCCCTGAACAACGAGCTCTGAGGTTCGACTAGGGCGACCCTGCGGCGGTGCTGTGGCGTCCAGGGGAAGGAACTGGGATGACTCCTGGCTCACCATCCAATTGCAGAAAAATGCCCGCCCGTCCGGAAGATTCATCAGGCCTTTGGCGCGGTACACATCGCCGTAGGCACCGTTGACGAGTTCAAACCAAAAGCTGCTCAGGCTGTTGGGATCCCAAACACAACCCGAAAGAGAGGTGTGCCAGGCCTCGAGCTTGCTGAACTCCAGGGTGTCCTTTGCAGGCAATTCAGGGTCTCGCCCGAAGTGCAGGAGTTGGTCGGGGTGCAGCTGCAAGGCCTCCAGCTTGGAGCGAACGTCGTCTCCGAGCCCTTCAACTCCTTCCTTGCTGGGGGGATGGAACTGCTGCACTTCGATCAGGGTCAGCCCATCGTTGTCCTGCTTCAGATCCGTTGCGTTGGCTGTTGCCGGTTCCTCAAGCCTGGGCACCTGGTCCTTGAGCCAGGTCAGGTCGATTCCTCTGTCTTCTCCCTGTTCAAGCCCCGCTGCCTTTTCTCCCTCCAGCCGCAGGTAGGCGCAGGGGCCTTGATGCTGCTGAAGCCTTTGGAGCGCCCAAGTTGTTTTCCCGCACCCCGGAGGGCCTGAAATCAGGCACACCTGGCCCATTGCAACCTCCTCGAAATCCGAGAATCATTCTCATTATGAGCCGCCGTCGCTGCCCTGTCCCGTTCTCCCTGTGCCTCTGGGCGCGTTGGCGCAAAAGCCTCTCAGTCCACCAAAATGGCCTTGGTAGGTGCCGCAAACTCTTCGCTGTAACACCTGTGGAGCTGAGGGCAGCCCATGGCGTCGAGGTGGTGAATCCTAAGGAGATGTGGGCTGCCCGATGAATATTCGATCTCATCGATGAACTGCAATCTTCAGCTTGGGGGGTGATGCTTCGGGTTCGAACTTATGAATCTTGGGAAGGTACAGATTGCCTTTTAGGTCTTATTCAGTTTTTTAAGGAAGCTGCGTCAAAGCACTTCAGGGCGCAACCGGCTGGGCCGATAAGAGATCAGAAAGGCCTGTTGGTCGGCATTGTCTGACTTCACAGCCGTAATCAGGTCTTCGCCGGTGTTCCAGACCCAGACCTGGTCGTTATGGCTGTCGTGGTCAAGGCTCGTGCTTAGCGGCGGCCCATGTTGAGCGCGCAGGCCCGCAAGCACCTCCGTCATGTCATCGATGGCGAACTCGTATGCCAGGTTCGTCAGCCCTTGTTCTGGGTCGACTTCAAACGTGGCCTGTGAAACGGGGAGTCGATCCAGAAAAACATCTCGCTTGACGTAGCGACCGGCCTGCTTTTCGTGCATGTCGTGGCCTTCACCCAGATGGATCGCAACTTGTTCGAACGGCATGCCCCAAGCCAGACCTTCGACGCAGGCGTCAACGCGGCTAGCGCCGCAGACCAACAGCAGCCCGATACACGCCGTGATCAGAAGGTTCTGGAACTGTTGCAGCACCTTCATGCGGTGATCAATATCTGTTGAGATTTTGTAGGTTCGTGGGTCTTTTGCCCACCACTTGTTGTGAGGGCAAGACCGAAGCCGATCAGCCCAGCTTCGGGTGCATCCCGAGCCACTCGCAGCAGTAGCCCAGCCTCAAGACCAAACCGATCAAGACCGCAGAGGCTGCTGCCAAAAAGGCGATCCCCATAGTGAGCTGCCGGTTCTTCTCGTCCTGCGCCGATCGGACCATCCAGAGGAGGTAAGTCTTGATACTTACCCACGTTTCTGTCGCTTTTGCAAGGCGCAGCCCAACTCCAGCAGCCAGTCCCGCTTTTCTCCCTGGACGGCTTCGACGCGTGACTTAGGGGGCAGGAGCAGCGCTCAAGCGCTGGCTCGATGCACACGTCTCTGTGATGGATGGGGTTGTTTCAGCCTGTTTCGAGGCGAATGTTCCCCACCACGCAGGTCTTGTTGATCAGTGATGTCCGTGCTGCTCCGCTTCCTCGTGTTTGGCGCAGACCATCCACATGGACCCCATTTGATGTGCTCCCTTGCATCCGAAGCCTGAAGCTGCTGCCTCTGCCTCCTGCTGGGTCTTGAACATCGCCTGTTTCGGCTGACCACCGTGGGGGTTGGCGAAGGCTGAACCTGCGGACATCACCAAGATCGAGCTGAACCAAAGAGCTGCGCGCTTCATCGGTTGGTCGAATTCAACGCTCATTATGTAATTGAAGACAGCAGTGCGCCGCAGAGGTTGTTGTGCCTCCAGCAACGGAGCAAAAGGGATGCCGTGTCTCGTTCAATCCAGGGCCACCCTTCAGCTCCGGCCGCTTCTATGGCCTGAATCGACGGTCCTTGAAGAATCTTGTCCTCTGCTGTACGTCGCGGAGCTTCAGTCGCAAAATCATGAGTCAAGAGACCTATGTATGTATGCGTCACCTTTTTTCTCTCGCGCTGGCCGCTTTGATCGCTCTTGTTGCCCCATCCATGGCATCCGCTGCTGATGCAGCGCATGGCGAGCAGATCTTCTCTGCCAACTGCGCTGCATGTCATATGGGTGGAGGCAACGTTGTTAACGGTCAACGCACGCTCCAACAAGACGATCTCAAGGCTTACCTCGCCAACTACAACGAAGGCCATGAAGAGGCCATCACTTACCAGGTGACCAACGGCAAAAACGGCATGCCTGCATTCGGAGCCAAGCTCAGCGCAGATGACATTGCGGATGTAGCCGCCTACGTGGAATCCCAATCGATCAACGGCTGGGCCTGATTGCCAACTATTCGGTTTTTTTGTAGAAAAGATCTTCGAAATGTGCTCCTGATTGTTCAGCATTCAGGAGCTTTTCTTTTGGTTGGTATCACTTGCTGAAGCGATCTGTAGTGTGAGTGCTCTGGTTTCAGCGGGGATCAGCCGCTGAAGGAAACGGGGAAAGAGCAGTAAAAATCTGCCGCTGTCCCGCAGCTGTGAAACGTCGGCTCTCCGCCCACGTCAGTCAGAACGCCCGCCAGGATTCCAAACGACGCGGATCGTATGAATGCATTGACGAAAGCCAGCCCCATGCTGCGGGCTGGTGTGATCTCCATTGCGGGATTGCTCACCCTTTCCCTGTTCACTCCTGCCCATGCCCATCACCCCTTTGGCATGGGCGACAGCGCTGCCCTCACCCCCCTGCAGGGATGCTCAGTGGCATTGGTCACCCGCTGCTGGGTCCCGACCATCTCCTGTTTCTGCTGGCCATCGCCTTCATTGGCCTGCAACGTCCCCGCGCCTGGGTGATTCCTCTGCTGGCTGCAGGCCTGGGCGGCAGTGTTCTGTCCCAGTTCATCCCCCTGCCGGATGCCGTGGCTCCCTGGGCGGAGGCCATGGTCTCCCTCAGCCTGGTGGTGGAGGGTTTGATGGCCCTCACCGTGGCCTCCACCCGTTGGTTGCTGCCGCTGGTGGCCCTGCATGGTTTTCTGCTGGGCAGCACCATCGTTGGTGCGGAACCCACCCCGCTGTTCACCTATTTCCTGGGCCTGCTGATTGGCCAAGGCGCGCTGCTGCTGGTGGTGACCAGCTGGTCCCAGTCCTTGCTGCAGCGCATCGGTGCCTAGGGGCAACGCCTTGGTGCCGGCATCTGGATGGGCATCGGCATGGCCTTTGCCTGGGTGGCCCTGATCGATTGATTACGAGCACGCCGTTTCACAGCTGCTGACACCAGGGATCACCTCTGGGGTTTTTCTTTTCCGGATGATCCAGGTTGTTCAGCACTCGGGTTTTCCTGCCGACCCTCTTTGCTTCCGCATAAGCGACCTCCAAAGATCCTGCTGTCGTGTGGAGGTGCCATTCCATGAAGGGGTTCAGTTCTTGGATTCGGAACTGCTCTCCTGCCATCCCTCAGTCGCCCTCCATAACTTTCTCCACCACTGCATCCTTCACCCTGTCCTGAAAGGTCTTGCCGTCTTGCTCAGGGGCAATCGCATTGGCAGTCGGCTAGGGGCGGTAGAAAAGTTATAAGTGGGGATGACGGATCCACCTCCTAAGAGGTTGGCAAAACGAGGAAAGTGCGGTGAGGGAGTCCCCAAGTCCGCCGCTGTCCCGCAACTGTGATGGGGTTCGCCCCTCAGTCAGAGCACTCGCCGTCTCCAATCCCATTCGTTCTCGGCGAGGACCGAAGCATTCCATGAAACGTTCCCTTTTCCCCCTGGTTGCCCTGACCGCTGGATCCGCTGTGGTACTTGGCACCCATCCCGCTCTTGCTCATGGCACTGCTGGTGGTGGTGCTCTTAGCGGTCTGACCCACCCACTGCTGGGGTTAGATCACCTGCTAATGCTGATGGCAGTTGGCACTGCTGCGTCCTTCATCTCCTCCCAACTGCTGCTGTGGGCACTGGGCGGGGCAGTAATCGGTGCTGTTTTGGGATTCACAGGATTCACCGTCACCTCTGCGGAAGTGCTTGCGGCACTGGCGATCTCAGCGGTAGGTGCGTTGATCCTGGTAGCGGGCAAAGTCGCCAAGACCTCCAACCTCACCGCCATCAGCGGGGTGGTGGTCGCAGGAGGGATCGCTATTCACGCCATGCTCCATGGACTGGAGGCACCCAAGGACAGCAGCACCCTGATCTGGTGGAGCGGTGCTCTGCTGAGTTCAGTGCTGGTGTGCGGCGGTTCCTATCTGCTTCTCAAGAAACTGCCCACATCGGTCAGCAAGGCGGCAGCAGTTGCCTTTCTTGCCATCGGTGGGTTGCTTGCCTTTGGTCCGTTGGGTCTGCTGGCGGGTGGCGCTGGGGCATGACCCTGAACTGCTGAGATCGCCAGTGCCGCCAGCATTTTTGACGCATTAGTCCCCTTCAGTGGCGGCATTCCCTGCCGCCTTTTTTATTGCTTACGGGCAACCGAACCTTGATAGGTGCCCACTACCTCTCCCGACGGTTCTCCTGTTCCTGACAGCGGAACACTTGGAAGAGGTTGGTTGGGAGGTGCCATTCCATGAAGGGGTTCAGTTCTTGGATTCGGAACTGCTCTCCTGCCATCCCTCAGTCGCCCTCCATAACTTTCTCCACCACTGCATCCTTCACCCTGTCCTGAAAGGTCTTGCCGTCTTGCTCAAGGGCAATCGCATTGGCAGTCGGCAAGCAAGCGCCCCGTTGAGGGGCATTTTTTTGAATAAACAGTGCAGTTATCCAGCCCATCTGCTTTCGCCGCGTCAGCGCCCAGAGCTTCAAGCCCAAGCTGGCTTAGGGCACCGCTCTGGAAGCTCAGACCATTCGGCGTATTCCTCAACCGGTTGTCCCGCATAGACGCATTGCCGGCAGTACTCGACCTTCCGTTCTAAGAACTCCATTTCTCGCTTCAAGGCGATCAGATTCGGGGCCTTGACCTCCTCTGCTGCCCGGAACCGATAAACGGCGTGCGTGAATTCCTCCTGAGCATCACGGAGCTTGTGCTCTGAGGTGAATGAGTCGAAGTTCTTGCGGAGTGACATGGATGGCTTGGACCTGAGATGGTCGATGTCGGCTTGGGGAATGCTTATCCCCCACATGTTCGCTTGGGATCCATTGCCGCGCAGTCAGTCTGACTGCCTTGCTATGCGACCGGTTCCCCCACAAATTCACCCATGACAAGGAAGGGACTTCGAGGCACAATGGAAGCTCCCTAGGTGTTCAGTCTCAGCAGGTTGTTCAGTAGCCAATGAGGTGTGAGGCCGTTACGGGTTGAGGTGCGACCCACCAACCCAGACCTCACGCCCCATGCATAGCCATCCCAATGCCCGGCTGACACAGAAGAGCCGGCTCAGGCTCGTCAATCAACACCTCCAAGACCGTCGTCCCCTGGCTGAACTGGCTGCAGAAGCAGGGATCAGCCTCCGCTGTGCCTACAAGTGGCTGGCCCGCTACCGCTCAGGCGGTGCACCTTCTCTGGCGGATCGACGCAGTGTTCGCCGCACCCAGCGGCGGACGTTCGATCCGCAGCAACTGCAGCACGCCGTGGAGCTCCGTCATCAACGGCTGCACCTGCGCCACATCGCGAGGCTTCTAGCAGCACCTTTCTCCACCGTGGCCAGGGTGCTCAACCGCCTGGGACTGGGGCGGCTGCGGAATCTCGAGCCCAAACCATCAGTCCAGCGCTACGAGCGGGAGCATCCCGGAGACCTGATCCATATCGACGTCAAAAAGCTCGCCCGCTTTCGAAAGGTCGGCCACCGCATCACCGGCAACCGCCAGCAGTGCCGCTCTACTGGCGTCGGCTACGACCGTGTCCACGTCGCCATTGATGACGCCACACGGCTTGCTTACGTCGAGGTGCTCGCCGACGAGCAGCAGGCAACGGCCATTGGCTTTATGAGCCGAGTTTTGGCTTGGTTCAACAGTCAGGGCGTCGAGTGCAGGCAGGTCATGTCTGACAACGGCCCCGCCTATGTCTCACGCAGCTTTGCCAAGGCCTGCAAAGCCCTTGGCCTCAAGCACATCCGCACCAGGCCCTACACCCCGAGGACCAACGGCAAAGCCGAACGGTTCATCCAGACCTTGTGCCGGGAATGGGCCTACGGGATGCCGTTCCAGAACTCAGAGGAACGCAATCAGTGGCTGCCTCGCTACCTGTCGATCTATAACCGTCTCAGGAAGCACACAGCACTCGGCGACCGATCACCTCAGCAGCGGCTCAACGAGCTGCTCCGCTGATCAACGTGGTGAGACACAACACCTAGGGATGCACTTCCCAGTGGTGGTCTTTGATTTGGCCAGATTTGGGATCTTCTGAGAACTCCTAAATCAGGTTTTCAACGGAGAGGAAAACTTTCTGAATCCGTAACAACACCCACATTCAGCCGTCACCGCGCTCTTGTTCTGTGTGATCACAAGAGTGGGTCTCACACCATGCCCTCAGCTGCGCGCCTTCAGGCTTATCAGCAGATTCAGCAACGCCAACCGGTTGCCGTGGAGGCCTCCCAGCCCCTCGCTACCACCTGGGCCGACGATGTGTTCACCCTGGAGCGGATGAAGGGTGCCCTGCCCAAGGCCGTGTTCAAGTCGATCCAGCGTTCGATCCGTCAGGGCAGCAAACTCGATCTCTCCGTGGCCGATGCCGTCGCCCAGTCGATGAAGGAATGGGCCACCGCCCACGGGGCGCTGTATTACGCCCACGTATTTTACCCGCTCACCAATCTCACCGCGGAGAAACACGACGGAT
The DNA here is from genome assembly GCF_014280115.1 of Synechococcus sp. A15-44. Taxonomy (NCBI): domain Bacteria; kingdom Bacillati; phylum Cyanobacteriota; class Cyanophyceae; order Synechococcales; family Synechococcaceae; genus Synechococcus; species Synechococcus sp. A15-44. Next base: position 1,973,861 of record NZ_CP047938.1, on the reverse strand, counting down.
TCATTTCACCGCAATCGGATGGTTCGGCGATCAGCGAATTCTCCGGCAAGTTTCTGGTGCAGGGCGAACCGGATGGGTCGTCGTTTCCCAATGGCGGCATTCGCTCCACCTTTGAAGCCCGCGGTTACACCGCCTGGGATGTCACCAGCCCCGCCTATCTGATGCGCACACCGAATGGGGTGACGCTCTGCATTCCCACCGTGTTCGTGAGCTGGACCGGGGAAGCTCTCGACAAAAAAACACCCCTGCTGCGCTCCAATGCGGCGATGGATCAGCAGGCGCGCCGGCTTCTGCAGCTGCTGGGCGAAACCGAGATCGCACCGGTGAATTCCAGCTGCGGTGCGGAGCAGGAGTATTTCCTGGTTGACGAAGCCTTTGCCGCCCTGCGCCCCGACCTGCGCCTCGCCGGACGCACCCTCTACGGCGCTCCGCCAGCGAAAGGGCAGCAGTTTGACGACCACTATTTCGGGGCGATCCCGGAGCGGGTGCAGGTGTTCATGCAAGACGTGGAGCAACAGCTCTATCGCCTCGGCATCCCGGCCAAAACCCGTCACAACGAGGTAGCGCCGGGGCAATTTGAAATCGCGCCGTTCCACGAAGCGGCGAATGTGGCGACCGATCACCAGCAGCTGATCATGACCGTGCTGCGCAGCACGGCCAAACGCCATGGCTTCACCTGCCTGCTGCACGAAAAACCGTTTGCGGGCGTGAACGGCAGTGGCAAACACGTGAACTGGTCGGTGGGGAACACCACCCAGGGCAACCTGCTCGACCCCGGCGACACCCCGCATCAGAACCTGCAGTTTCTGCTCTTCTGCGCCGCGGTGATCCGGGGTGTCCACCGCTTCGGCCCCCTGATGCGTACGGCGATCGCCACCGCCAGCAACGATCACCGCCTCGGTGCCAACGAGGCCCCGCCGGCGATCATTTCGGTGTATCTCGGCAGCCAGCTCGAGGATGTGTTCTCCCAGATCCAGAGCGGCTCTCTCAGCGGCTCGGCGAGCAAGGCGCTGATGTCGCTGGGGATCGACACCCTGCCCGAACTCAATCGCGATCCGGGCGATCGCAACCGCACCTCCCCTTTTGCCTTCACCGGCAACCGCTTCGAATTCCGCGCCGTTGGCTCCGGCCAGTCCGTGGCCGGCCCCTTGGTGGTGCTGAACACGATCCTGGCCGATTCGATCGTCTGGGTGGCCGACCAGCTGGAGGATGGGCTCAAGGCCGGCTCCTCCCTGGAGGAAGCGGGCTTCCAGGTGATCAAACGCACCATGGATGATCACGGTGCCGTGGTGTTCGGCGGCGATGGCTACTCAAGCGAATGGCATCACAAAGCCGTGGAGGAACGCGGGCTGGAGAACCTGCGCACCACCGCCGATGCCCTGCCTGTGCTGCATCGCCCCGAGATCCGCGAGCTGTTCGAGCGGCAGGGGGTGCTGAGCCCGGTGGAGCTCGAAAGCCGCTTTGAGGTCTATGCCGAGCAATACGTGCTGGCGATCGAAGTGGAGGCCCGGCTGGCGTTGCGTCTCGCCCGCACCCAGGTTTTGCCGGCGGTGATGGCCTATCAACGCACGCTCACGGAAGTGATGCTGGAGCAGAAGCACCTGCGCCAACCGGTCACACCGGAGATCCCGGCAACGATCGCCGAGGGGATCGGCATCGTGAGCAGCCGATCCACCGACCTCGAGCGGGCGATCAAGAGCCTGCCCGAAAGCGATCCCGTCGCCCAGATGCGCTACTGCGCCGAAACCCTGCTGCCCCTGATGCAGGTACTGCGCGGTGCGGTGGATGGCCTGGAAGAGCTAGTGGATGACAACCTCTGGCCCCTTCCCACCTACGAAGAGATGCTCTTCATGCGCTGAGTCGAACCCCGCACCCTTCTGGAGCCAGTCCATGCCGACATCGGAAGCCAACGCCGGCGCCCCGCGCCCTGGCGACACGCTGGAGGACACCTCCCTGGCCGAGGGAATGCGCCGGCACCTCTTCTTCAGTCAGGCGAAATCCCCCTCCCTGGCCACGCGCCATGACCATTTCATGGCCCTCTCTCTTGCGGTGCGTGACCGGCTGCTGAGCCACTGGGTGCACACGGCGGAGCTCTACACCCAACGGGGCGTCCGCACCGCCGCCTATCTGTCGGCGGAATATCTGCTCGGCCCCCACCTGGAGAACAACCTGCTCAACCTTGGGCTGCGCGCCGAGGCGGAGGAGGCTTGCCGCACGTTTGGCCTCGAGCTGCAGGATCTGGTGCGCTGCGAACCGGAGCCAGGGCTCGGCAACGGTGGACTCGGTCGCCTGGCTGCCTGTTTCCAGGAGTCGCTCGCCACCCTGGAGTTGCCGGCGATCGGCTACGGCATCCGCTACGAATTCGGCATCTTCCACCAAACGATCGGTCCTGAAGGGCAGCAGGAAAGCACTGATGCCTGGTTGCGTCAGGGCAATCCCTGGGAGGTGATCCGCCCGGAATGGCGTTACCCCGTGCAGATCGGCGAGCACACCGTGATCGGGGTGGCCTACGACACGCCGATCACCGGTTACGGCGTGCGCACGGCGAACACCCTGCGCCTCTGGTCGGCGATGGCGGCCGAGGATTTCGACTTCGCCTCCTTCAATGCCGGGGATTACGCCCGGGCGGTGGTCGCCAAAACGCGCAGCGAAACCCTGAGCAAGGTGCTCTACCCCAACGATGAGCTGGATCAGGGCAAGCGCCTGCGCCTGAGCCAGCAGATCTTCTTCGTGTCCTGTTCACTGCAGGACATGCTGCGCATCCTGCGCGGTCAGGGGTTGCCGGTGACTGCCTTCGCCGACAAATTTGCGATTCAGCTGAATGACACGCACCCGGCCATCGCCGTGGCCGAATTGATGCGTCTCCTGATCGATCAGGAGAAACTCGACTGGGAGGTGGCATGGTCGATCACCAGCGCCAGCCTTAGCTACACCAACCACACCCTGCTGCCGGAAGCCCTGGAAAGCTGGGACGTGAGCCTGTTTCAGCGGCTTCTGCCCCGACAGCTCGAGATCATCTACGAGATCAATGCGCGCTTCCTGCGCCTGGTGCGCCTGCGCTACCCCGGGGACCCGGAGCGCCTGGAACGCCTCTCCCTGATCCAGGAAACTCCGCAACGGCGCGTGCGTATGGCGCACCTCGCCGTGGTGGGAAGCCACCACACCAATGGTGTCGCCGATCTGCACAGCCGACTGCTGCGGGAGCAGGTGCTCAGCGACTTCGCAGACCTATGGCCGGAACGCTTCACCAACGTCACCAACGGCGTGACGCCCCGCCGTTGGATGGCACTGGCCAATCCAGGCCTGGCCCGGCTGCTAGATGAGGCGATCGGCTCCGAATGGCGACGGGATCTGGAGGCTCTGCACAGACTCGAGCCCCTGCTGGACGATGCCGCGTTTCGGCAACGTTGGCAGCAGATCCGTGCGGGCAACCGGCAGCGGCTCGCCAGCCACATCCGCGACCAGCTGGGGGTGATGGTGGATCCCGGGTCGTTGTTTGATGTGCAGGTGAAGCGCATTCACGAATACAAGCGCCAACATCTCGCGGCACTGGAGGTGATCCAGCGCTACCTACGCCTGAAGAACGGCGAGGATCTGCCGCCCCGCACCGTGATCTTCGGGGGGAAGGCGGCGCCGGGCTACGCCATGGCCAAACTGATCATCCGCCTGATCGTTGGCATCGCCGACACGGTGGCGATGGATCCGGATGTGCGCGGCCGACTGCGGGTGGTGTTTCTGCCCAACTTCTGCGTCAGCCTCGGCCAGCTGGTTTATCCAGCCGTGGATCTCTCCGAGCAGATCTCCACCGCGGGCAAGGAGGCCTCAGGCACGGGCAACATGAAGATGGCCCTGAACGGAGCCCTCACGATCGGCACCCTCGATGGGGCCAATGTGGAGATCCGCGAGCGCGTGGGTGCTGAACACTTTGTCCTGTTCGGGCACACGGCGGAGCAGGTGCGACATCTGCGCCAGAACGGCTATCACCCCAGCGACTGGCTGGGCCGCAACCCGGCGCTCCATGAGGCCCTGGACCTGATCGGCAGCGGCCATTTCAGCGAAGGCGACCGCCAGTTGTTCCATCCTCTGCTCGACAACCTGCGCCATCACGATCCCTTCCAGGTGATCGCCGATGCGGCGGACTACAGCCGTGGCCAGCAGGAGGTGGATCGCGTCTGGCAACACCCCGACCAATGGACCCGGTCCTCAGTGATCAACACGATGCGCTGCGGCTTCTTCAGCAGCGACCGGGCGATTCGCGAGTATGCCGAACGCATCTGGAACCTTCCCGCCCAGAGCCTCACTCAGGCGGGGGGCTCATCGGAACTGTGACCGGTGAGCAGATCCGGGGGGAGCCCGCCGAAGGCAAGTGACAGGTTCTCCGGCGTGAACACCTCCGAGGTCTCGCCGTAGGCCAGCACGGTCTTGTTGATCAACACCACCAGGTCACAGAAATCGCGCACATGGCTGAGGTCATGGGTGGAGATCAGGATCGTGTGCCCCTCGCGGCGGAACTGAAGAAACAACTCAGCCATCAGCTTCTCGGTGCGCACATCCACCCCGTTGAAGGGCTCATCCAGCAACACCACCGAGGAAACACGCGCCTGGGCGACGGCCGTGCTGCACGGCCTGGACTTTGACGACCTCGATGGTGGAACCGATCCGGCCAGCGACTATCGCTCAATGCTGCACGGCGACAAGCCCTTGGTACGCGGCTTCCAAGACCCCGCCGACGAGCAGAGCTTCCTCGTTGAGACCCTGCGCCAGTTACGCAACGAGCAGCAGTCTTTGGCTTCCACCTGCGTAGCAGCACGCACCAATAGAGCTGTTGAAAAGCTCAACACGCTGCTCCAGGGGGAGGGATTCGACACCCGTGTGATCAACGCCGACGAATCCGACGACCCGAGCGATCCGTCGCTCAGGCTGGCCACGATGCATCGGGTCAAAGGCTTGGAGTTTGACCAGGTGTTCTTGCCGGGGCTTACCGCTGATCAGCTGCCGCTTCGCTCGGTGCTGGATGGCTGCCCGGATGAGCTCTCCAGAGAGCTATTTGAGCAGCGGGAACGATCCCTGCTTCACGTGTCGGCAACGCGAGCCAAGAAGCGTGTGGTGGTGTGTTTCAGCGGAAAGCCGTCGCCGTTCATTGATAAATGAAGGAGGCGAGGATGCACTTTGGGTCCTTCCCAAGGGACAAGCATGAGGGTCCGTGAGCGCTCAGGATTTGGCCAACGTCAAGGCGGCATTCATGGTTCACCATGACTCCAGCGCCTCCGAAACACCCTGCAGCAGCTGGGCTCTGGCGTCGGCTGATGTACTCCACCCCAGCGCCTGCCCGCTGAGCCGTGGCGCCAAGGCCAGAAACTGATCACGGACACGCCGGGCGCGATCCACAACGCGGGACCAGCCGGCCATCGGCATCCACAGGGGTGAGTTGCAGTTCGGCCTGCTGGCGCAGCTCATGTAGGGCCTCTCCATTCAGACCGGTGATAGCGGTGCCACCAGGAACAGCTGCGAGTTCCTCAATTGAGGTGATGCCGGCAGCGCGGAGCTTCTGGCGCTGGCTCTGGCGCATGCCCGCCACCAGCATCAGATCGCGCGCTTCTTCGAGCCGTTGTTCGATGAACGTCGACCAGCCGCCGTGATCGCCCGGTGCATCTTCGGGAATCACCGCTGGATCGAAGCTCTCGCGGAATTGGCGGTAGCGCTGCCTCAGCAGTTGGTACCAAGCCCAGAACTGATCGGTGCCATAGGGCTGGTACTTGCCGCCGCCCAGGTAGAGCTCGAACTGATCCGGGCGATGCCCCAGCAATGGAGTGAGCAGTTCGCAGTAGGCCGAAGCCTGCACCAGGAAGGTGGTTTTCGGTTTGCTGGCGAGCTTGCACTCGATCGGGATGTAGCTCCATTCCCCCATCAGCGAGGGGCGATCAATGCGCCTTAGGAGGTCGGCACTGCCGCGCATTTCCTCGTTACGTAGCGAGGCCTGGTGGATGAACTCCACCCCTCGGGCCATCGCTTCACGGGTTGCGGCATAGTCGGCTTCGGTTTGTTTGCCGGGCAGCCGGGCAATGCTGTGGCCTGCCTTCTCCAGCTTGGTGAGCAGCACCTGCTCGTGACGCAGGCCATCGGCAAACAGCTGCTGATCCAGCTCACTCACCGCTGGCTTGCTGCCGTCAAACAGCTTCTGCGCCTGCAGCTCTTCCCACCAGGCCCCGATCACTGGGTTGATGCTGAACAGCGACAGCTGGCTTGGTGTGATCATGCGGGAGGGCATGAACGTGCATGTTCCTCCTCACAATGCATCTGCCCCAGGGTGTTGTGCATCCCTCAACTGAGGGAATCAGCGCTGTTCAGCGTTCTCAACGTGGTTGCGACGCTCAACCCACAGCAGGATTTGCCAGCAGTCGATTCAGGTTCACGCCTGCATCAAAGGCAGCGCGATGCAGCTCCTGGCGTTGCTCTGCATCGAGGCCATCCCAGAAGGCATGGAGCAGATCCACCGAGGCCTTGCCCAGACCGACGAACCCGACCAAGGCGAGCGGGAAACCGAGCCAGGGGACAACCAGCAGAACGACGCTGAGCACCAGGCTGACCACAGCACCATGCTTGGCCGACTCCCAGACGCTGGCGGCGATGGCCTGCACCTGGGTTGGACGATCGATCTCGCCACGTTTGCGCAGGGCTTCTGTGCGCAGTGCTGTGAGCAGAGCCTGGTAGATCGCGTAGACCGCGATACCGCCGAGGGTGGATTCACCGATGAATTCGCGGCCGCTCCAGGCACCACCATTGCCGTTGATATCGATGGCAGCCAGGCCAGCTGCCGGCGCTACTTCCCAACGGGCCTTGGGAATCCTGTAGGGATCAATCTCGCGGCTCATGCTGACGAACGCGAATGGAGCTGAATTCCATTTTGCTCCCGCCGGCTTGGATGTGGCCAGTCGCCCTCAGGGGTTGATGTCGGTGGCCTCGAGCCGTTCCAGCAGCAGGTCGAGTTTGCGGTCCTGGCGCTCCAGCTGGTGCAGGAAGCCAGCACTGATCAGCGCCAGGATCACCAGCCAGACCGCTGAGGTGAGCCCCACCCACTGCAGGATCGATTGCTGAGGCAGGCCAGCTTGAAGTGGACCGTTGGAGGAGGTTGAACGGTCGTTGCTGAGCACCAGATCCAGCACCTTCTCAGCACTCACCGGCACCAATGCTGAACTGGCATCTGCATGGCCTCCTTCAGCAGCCAGTTGTTCACGGCAGCGCTGCAGGCCGCCGCCGGCCCAGAACAGCCCCCAGGCGCGGTTGTCCATCTGCAAGGCCACCCAACGGTTGGGCCGAGCGTCATTGCGGATCAGTTGCGCAGCCTTGGCCAGGCTCCAGCTGCGGCCTTCGGCGACGGAAGGGGCGGAATGCAGCAGCAAACGCCCCTGGGGATCACGGCTGTAGCCGCTGACCACCTCCAGCGAAAAGACATCGACGATCTGCACCCGTCCATGCAGGCGCGGGTGGGCCGGCTGTGCGGCACCCCAGCGTCCAGATGTGCACTGGCCGGTGACCAGAACACCAGGGAACCGCGCACCTTGCTGATGCAGGCGTTGGTGAGCAGGTTGACGGGCATGGCCTGGCCACCGTGAAGGGTTGGGGGATAAGTGTGCCTGCGGTGCTCTTGCGGGGGAACTTGCGCTCAGTCTTGCCAGACCATGCTCCAGGCTTGCCACATAGCTTGAGACCTCGACGACGTCGTCAAAAGGAACGCCGGGCGCTTCCTCCAGCTCGAACAGCAGCAGATCGGATAGCGACGACTGGGTGCCCTCAATCTGGGAGGAGAGCAGAGCCTCGCGCCGCACGTAGGAGTAGAGGAAAAGGTCGGGATCGGGCAGGAGGGAGGAAACACCATCCAGACGGCCACAGGCCAGCAGCGCCTGTTCGTGCAGAGCTTGAAGGGATCCAGCCAGCACTACCGGCGGATCAGGGGGGAGCGGTGCTGGTGGCTACGTAGTGGCCGGTGGCCTCACGCCGCACGGCAGAACCCCCTGAACGAACTTTGAATAGATGGTCAGCTTATTTAAAGAACTAGGCGTTTCCTTGAATAGCCGCCTGGTTAGGGCTCGTCTCTCGCCGCTCGCACCAGACGCTATTGCCCGCAGAACTGCTGATCTGTTGTTGATGCCATGGCCTTTCGTTTTCGCAAATCCGCGCGGCTGGGCCCCCTGCGGTTTCACGTCTCCAAAAACGGGCTGAGTTCGATCTCCGTGGGTGGCCGGGGTGCTGCCATCCAGAGAGCGTGCCGGAGACATCGGGACTACCGTTGGTGCACCGCCCATGCGGTCGGTGAATGCCGCTGCCCTCATAACCCCAGCCGATCGAGCGATTCAGGAGCCTGATGCTCCTTTCTCTGTCCGGCGCCGGCAACGTGGCGGCAGACGGGTTGTGGCGGTGAGCAGTTCTGTGAGCGCCGTGGATGCCCTGCGCTCCCGCATCCGGGCCCAAAGCAAAACGGTCGCTGATCACATCGCCACTGATGTTGAGGCCAAAGCCTTCATCGACGACTGGGCTACGCCTGAGCCCATCACGCGCTGAAAACCGGGGTGGAGCTCAAGGCCGGGCAGATTGTTGCCGTTGACTGGCGCAAGGAACCAGCCGACCCAGCCCAGGATCCCCAGCCTCCAGAGCCGAACAAGCTCCGGCCGGCTGTTGTGGTTCAGGACACCGATCTGTTCGATCCGGCGTACCCCACGGTGCTGGTTGTTCCGATGACAGGCGACTCAGCCTTGGCCATTCCCGATTTGACGGTGGTGCTGCAGCCATGCAGAACCAATGGCTGCAAAAAGCTGAGCTACTTGCTTCCGCAGCACCTGACCTGTGTGGCCAAGACACGCATCACCGCCGTTACCCAGTCAGAGATCACCCCAGCGGAATTGCAGCAGCTGCGCCAGTTGGTGGTGCTGACCATCGGAGGCTTCAGCTGAAGCGGTATGGCCTTTCGTTTCCGCAAATCCGCCCGATTGGGCCCCCTGCGGTTTCACTTCTCCAAGAACGGCCTGAGTTCGATCTCCGTGGGTGGCCGGGGTGCTTCCTTCAACATCCCGGTGAACCGCAGTGGCGGCAATCGCAGCACTGTGGGCCTGCCGGGCACCGGTCTGAGCTGGAGTGTGGAGCATGAGGCAGACGCTGCCAGGGGCCTGCCCAACAGCCGCCGTTTGAAGCCTGGCCAGCTGCAGCTGCTCAAACAGGAGTGCCTGCAGATCCTGCATCAGGAGCTGTTTGCGCCTGGCAACGATGCCCATCGGCTCTGGAGCGAGGGGCTGGTGAGCCAGTTGCTGCTGGATCCCCGCATGGGTGGACGCAATGCTGGCTTGCTGGCGGTGATCGAAACCCCGGAAGCGATGCAGGCCTATCTCGAGCGGGGCCGCAGCCAGGACGACGTCAAACGCCGCAGCCAGCGCTGCATTGAGGCCGCCGAGCTAGCGGCTCGGTGGCTGAATCGGTGATTTCAAACACTGCCGGCATGGGGGTGCTGCGCCATAAAGGTTGCAAGGGCGAGCCAAGCCCTGAGAACACGGACGGCGGCAGGCGTGAGATCCCTGCCGTTTTTGCTGCCTGGGCCTGTCGCCGGCGACACCCCACTCAAGCTGTCCCCGAATTAGACCGAATTGAGATGCATCAGATCAATGGGCTTCGCTGTTGCGCGCACGCCCCGTGGATCGTTGATCGAGCGGCTTGAGACAGGGGTTTATCGGATCTGCGATTGCGATCACCACTGCCGTGAAGTGCAGGGCCTGTGGCAAGCACGGGAGCTGGTGCGTGAACTGGAGCTGCAGCAGCAGCTGTTTGAGCCCCGCCCCATCGCGGGGGAGGAATGACGCTTGAGCAAGCGTCACATTTAATGGTTGTTTCGGGCACAGCTTTTCTGCCCTGTTCTGTGGATGCTGGACATGCGTTGGCCTGTTGAACGTCATGGCAGCACCGCGCCGCTACCGCCTGATTGACGCTGCCCTGCAGCCCCATCCCCATCTCGACGAGGAATACAGCTCCCTGCCGGACGCCCTCGAAACGGCGATCCATTGGAGTCGACTGCTGGCCTTTGATCCGATCCAGGCCTCGATTGGCGTGGAGGTCAGCACCGCCAGCGGCGGCTGGCGCACGTTGCAGAACCCCACCACGACGGCTGCCGTTGCCACCTCTTGTGTCGAACGCAGCAATCGCTGAATGCGTGATGCAGGAAGCAGTCAGCCCGGGTTGTGGTCCCGAACTGGTGGTGAACGGTGCTGATTTGCTTATTTGATCTGCATGATTCCTGAAATAAATTGCAGTTTGCGGGTCAAATTTCGCGCGCGCTGCAGTCTCTCCACAGAGTGATGGAGTGCTCGAGATGTTCACGGTTGAACGCCTCGTCGATCACGGATGGACCCGGGAATTTCGTTTCAAAACGGAATTCAAGGCCTTGATCAACGCCCGCTCCCAGTGCATGGCGACGGGGGACACCTATCGCGTGATCAGCAGTTTCCGCGAAGTGGCGTGTGTCATCACACGGGATGGCTTGACTGATGGTCTTGGTTGAGCCTTGAGCCGTTGGACATCCGCCGCTGGTGCAATGTGAGTGAATGCTCCGGTCGAGCTTGCATCGCAATCGCTGGTTGAGTTATCACCGGATTGCAGCAACTGTTGTGAAGCGTTCACCCCGCTTTCCGGGGCGCAGCTCGATCCAAGCCAGGGAACGGGGGCTTGGGCATTGAAGGAGCTGTGATGACAAGGTTGTATTGGAACGGCGTTGCCTTTGCACCGCTGAATAAGAGAGTCAGCGATCAGGCTGCTGTGGCCTTGGCCGAGCAGAACGCTGTAGCCGCGGCGAATGTCATTGCAATCGAGCGGTATCGGGGGCGCCGATATCTCCAGCGAAATGGCTTTGCTGTCTGTCGCTGAGCAGCAAAGCTGAGGTGGTTGGCCCAGTCCGCGGACCTTGCGAGTGAACTTTGCGCCCCTGCATCAGATGAGCGCAGACCAATCAGCCGCGTGTTCATTTACAGAACCCGATCCGCCCGATTTGCTGCAACAACGGTGCTGTCTGTCTGGATGTTGACGGACAGGCTTAGGTAGAAATGCCGCGGGTCTTGATTTGGTTGCAGCGATGACGGATGGATATTGATTGATTCAGTGATATAGCAATTGGCATCCTTAAGCAGGTCATGATTGCTGGTCCTTGCTGCCCAATTAGGTTCAGCTCTCCTGTGGATCTTCCCGAGTCACTGGATGATCTCTGCTTGACCGCTGCTGAAATTGAATGGCGGCGTTGGTCGGCTTGGCAGACGGAACGATCGCTGCGCAGGCGGCTTGAGAAGAAGCGCTATCGCTGATGGCAAGGAAGTGCTGTTCAGTCGGACCGCTTGCGCCAGAGGGGCCTGATCGAATCGTATTCATCGATCGGTCTGAATTGAGAACCGCTGCGATCAGTTGTGTTTTCTCGGCGGCGTTTGCCCGCCATCAGCTCCGCTTCGTGGGCAACATGTTCAAGCTGAGTTTTCAGTGTTTTTTGACGGCCTATTGAAACTTTTGTCATGATCATGAGTCGTTTGGTGGTAAGACTCTATGGACCGGGATGATGTCTTCGCGCTTTGATTGACTTAACTGTGCGGCTGTCAGTCTCAACGGATGTGATTGATCACTGATTGTTTGCGATGAATACTTTGCAGTCGTTGATCAGGCGGCAGAAGCAACGCATCTGCGACCTGGATGGTGCTGGAACGTCTGGCTGCACGTTCTGTTGATGAAATCAGTGCTCAGTAAAAAGCCCCTGCCGGCGGCAGGGGCTTGTGGTGATGGCTTGATCAAGCCTGGATCACTTGGCGTAGGAAACGCCGCGGTAGGTCAGAGCAGGCTTGTTGGAGGCGCCAGCCACTTTTTGCTGGTCGTACTTCTGGCCGCGATAGGTCAGGGTCATTTGTGGTTCCTCAGAAATCCAGGTCCCCGTTCCTTGGCCTGGTGATCTGCGCCTCGCAGGAGCGAGGTGAACGTTGTACGTAGCGGTTGCTACAGATCCTTTGTAGGGGGAGCGTCAACTCCAGTGTCGTTCAGGTGGATACACATCCTGATTTTGGTGTTGGCCGATGTTGTTGGGGCCGCCCTTGATCACCACGTCGCCAGTCGTGGGTCCATCCTCGACTCGGGCTAAAAGACGAACGGAATCATCCCTGGGGACAATTCCGTCAGAGGGGCCGGACCCATCCGTGGGTCAAGCTGCGCACTCTTCATCGTCACCCATATCAAATCCTGTATGGCCTCTGAGGTCGATATTCCTGCATCAAGACAAGCTGATTCACCACTGTTCCGTTGATGCACGTCAGCAGCGCGTTCGCCATCTCTGATCACGAATCCAGCAATCACTGAATGCGTTACGCAGGAAACATCCAGATCGCAATATCTCCGATTTGCTGCACCGAATTGCGCCATCAGCATGGCCTTTGAATCCGATCCAGTCCGCCCAGGTGCTCCCCAGCACCGCCATGGCTTTTCAAGTGCAAGCGACCTGGTGACCGTTCAGTTCTGGATGAATGGTTGCGCCCAGGTGGCCCAGGTTCACCCTCTGGGTTTGCAGCGCTATCGCCGCGAACTGCTTGCCACGGGTGCTGTTTTGCTCAATTGATCAGCATGATCCCGAGATCAACCTGAATCTTGCGGGTCAAATCTCCCTCGCTCTGCATCCTGGAAACAGAGCGGGGGAGTGATCAGGATGTACACGATCGAGCGCCTCGTCGATCAGGGATGGGCCAGGGAAATCAGCTTCAAAACGGAATTCAAGGCCTTTATCAATGCCCGCACCAAGTGCATGGCAACGGGCAAAACCTATCGCGTTATCAACAGCAATCGAACAGTGGTGTGTGTGATCACGTTGGATGATTGCAAGCGTCAGCTCCGGGCGATATCAGCCCCGGAGCCGATGGACGCATCCAGCGCAGACTCAATGGCTATAGAAGATCCATCTGCTGATCAGGCCGTTTGAGAATCTCAATGGTTTCTACTGCCACGAGCCTTGGCTGCTCATCAGCAGAGGCTTCGTAGCTGCCACTGACGCGGACGGTGCAGTTCAGAATCTCGCCCGCATGACCCTTGTGCCGATCGTCGTAGATGCAGCGAATACCACGCTGATACCGGGCTCCTCGGATCTCAAAGCGCAGAGCATCCAGGTCGATTTCCCGCACAACACCTTCAAAGGAATCTGTGCCACAGGAGCGTTTGCTGGATGGTTGCACGAGGGTCTGACTCAGAATCTCCCGGCTTTTCTTGGTGAGTGGCAACGGAGCAATCTTTTCTTCTCCGGGGCAGCTCAGAAACAGATCGGTGATGCCCTTGCTGCTTTTGGTCGGCGCCAGCTTGTGCGCAGCCAGCATCACGGTGTCCCGCACCGCCGGGTCAGGGAAGAGCGAATAGACCTCGTCGCTGACGCCCTCTACCTGGATCAACCTGGGAATGATCGGCAGGCTGCGTACTGCATCACGCACAGCCGCGTACAGCCCGTCGGTGACGCCTTCAAGCACAAGCTGCCCCTGGGAGTCGACCTCCCCAGGACGCGGCACCCGCATGCCAACAACGAGGCTGCCGTAGGCCAGGCCGGAGAGGTGCGGATCAAGATGCGTAGGCCAGCGCACCGTCCTGTCCTCCAGGCCGGCAATCGACTTGGCAATGTGCTGAATCTGGGTCCGCAGCCTGGAGAAGGCCCCTGTGTCAGCTGAACAACCTGGTGGGACTACACAACTAGAGCGCCGGCGCGAACGCCTGGAGAGCCGCCTCAAAGAAGAGCGGTTGCTGGTGGAGGGGCGCGGGGCCGAAGCGCGCCTGGGGCTTGACGCCAAGTTTCAACCCGGCGGGCTCAGCGACGACGACATCGACGACCTCTACGAAGAAGACACCGCCGGCAAGATCGAAAACACAGAAGAAGTCTTCACCGATAACGCCACCTCAGCCCAGACCCTCGCCGAGCTGGAGTTCGAGATCCAAACCCTCAAGGAGCTGGAGCAGCTGAGCCAGAAGGTGGTGGATCAGCGCACCGATGCCAAATGGCAGAAGCTCGATCGCATCCTCGATGACCCGCTGATGAATCAGGCCAATGGGGCGCGGCGCAAGTTGGTGCTGTGCACCGAGTTCAAAGACACGCTGATGGATCTGGCCGCTTCATGAACAACCCCGAGGTGGTGGTGCTCCTGGCGAACGCCGCCGCCGGGGAGGGCGTGAACCTGCAGCGGGCGCACCTGATGGTCAATTACGACCTGCCCTGGAATCCCAACCGGCTGGAGCAGCGCTTTGGCCGCATCCACCGAATCGGCCAGAAGGAGGTGTGTCATCTGTGGAACCTCCTGGCCAAAGACACCCGCGAGGGCGACGTCTACATCCAGCTGCTGCGCAAGCTTGAGGCCGCCCGCGAAGCCTTGGGCGACAAGCTGTTCGACGTGCTCGGCCAACTGTTCTCCGGCCGTTCGCTGCGGGAGTTGTTGATGGATGCGGTGCGCTACAACGCTCGCCCCGATGTGAAGGCCCAGCTGGAGCTGGAGATCGAGGGGGCTGTGGATCAGCACCACCTGGAAGAATTGCTGGCGCAGGGGGCCCTGGTACGCCAGGGCATGGATGCCGCCACGGTGGAGCAGTTGCGGCAGCAGATGGAGCGGGCGATGGCGCGCCGCATCCACCCGCACTACGTGCACGACTTCTTCATCGAAGCGTTCCGGCGCTTGGGCGGCAAGCTGAATCCCCGGGAGAAGGGGCGCTACGAGATCACCTATGTGCCGCCGTTGCTCCTCGATCGGAACCAACAGATCGGCGTGGGTGTGCCCGTGCAGGGCCGCTACGAGCGGATCTGCTTTGAAAAGGAGCATGTGGCCGACAGCCCACGGGCTGAATTGGTGAGCCCGGGCCATCCCCTGCTGGAGGCCTGCATCTCGCTGGTGGTTGAGCGCGATGGCTCCGTGCTCGGCCAGGGAGCAGTGCTCATCGATGAGCGCGACCTGGGCAGCGAACCGCGCCTGCTGTTCTGCCTGGAGCATGGCCTGCAAGACGGCCGCAAGACCCGCGCCGGCCAACAGCAACTGATCTCGAACCGTCTGCAGTTCCTGGAGATCAGCCGCTCCGGTGTGGTGAGCCCAGCCGGCTCTGCGCCCTATCTCGACTACCGCCCTCTGCGCGATGACGAGCAGGAGCTGGTGGCGCCCTTGCTGCAGGAGAGCTGGCTGTCGCAGGACTGGGATGCGCTGGTGCTCCAACACGCGATGACCACCCTCGTGCCCAGGCATCTGGAAGAAGTGTCGGCGGAACGGCTGGAGCGCATCGCCAAGGCTGAGCGGGAGATCAAGGCGCGCATGCAGCGGGAGATCAACCACTGGAGCCGCCGCTACGAAGAACTGAAGCTGCAGGAGCAGGCCGGAAAACAGGTGCGCCTCCCCGCCAAGGTGGCCAAAGACCGCGCCGAGGTGCTCACCAGCCGGCTCGAAAAACGGCTGGCCCAACTCCAGGCAGAAGCGCAGATCACTGCCAAGGTGCCCAACCTCAAGGGCGGCTCCCTGGTGATCCCGGCGGGCTGGTTGTTGGCGCAACAGGGACAGAGCGATCCCCAGGGAGTGGATGCAGCGGCGCGCAAACGGGTGGAACTGCTGGCGATGAACGCCGTGTTCGAGGCCGAGAAAGCGCTCGGCCGTATGCCCAAAGACGTGAGCGCCGAGCGAGGCCGGGGCTACGACATCGAATCGATCGATGCAGACGGCAACCTCTTCTTCATTGAGGTGAAGGGCCGCGCCGATGGCGCCGACACGGTGACGCTCACGATCAACGAGGTGAACACCGGCCGCAACGCTTCCGGCTCGCCCTGGTGAGTGTGGCCGGTGATCAAGCCGCAGCAGCGGTGTATGTGAGCGGGGTGGACTGGGGCCTACCCGGCTTTGGCGACACGCAGATCACCAAGAACCTGCAGCAGCTGCTCGCCGCAGGGAGGTCACCGCATTGACCATGCGTTGGACAAAGCCCCGGCTATGGCACCACCACACGCGGCGGCAGGTTGAGCTGGCGGATGCGCCTGGCAAAACCCCGATCGTCGAAGGAGGCAATCGTGTCGCAATTGCGGCAGGTGGCGTGATGCAGAGCGTCGGCGAAATCAAGACCGGCACGCACTCCCGCCACCGCCTGCTCCAGGGCGGGGCGATCCTCCACCTCCAGACAGGTGTGATGCAGCAGCTGATCCAACACCTGCAGCACCTGCTCCACCCCGAAGCCGTAGTACCCCCGCAGCACCCACTCCAGTTCCAGCGCCACGGTCTTGGGCAGAAACAGTTCCTGACCGGATTCGATCAGGTCGCGCGCGGCCTCACGCTGGCGCTGCGTTGCCGCATCGGCCTCCGCTTCCTCCACGAAGTAGCGGGCCAACACGTTGGTATCGAGCCCGATCATGGTCGCAGCAGGCTGGCCGGGTCGAAGTCGACCGGGACCGGTGGGCACTGGCTCTTGAGCAGGCCAAAGCCGCTGCCGTTCACCGGTTGCTGGGGCTTGCAGGGCCGCACCTCGATGTGGTCGCCCACCAGCTGGAAGCTGACGCGACTGCCCCGGGCCAGGCCCAGCTGCTGCCGCAATGCCTTGGGGATGGTGACCTGCCCCTTGCTGGTCATCGAACAGGTGCTGGAGGAATCCACGGACCAACCTTCAGTGGTATTACCTGGTAAGACTAGCTGGTGTGGCAGGCAGCGCCCTGTCCGCAGGAGGCCAATGAGCCAGAAGGCTTTCCCAATGAGCGAGCCCAACCCCCAGGAAGGCAACAGCCAGCAGGGCCTCGGCAGCCGCATCCGGGCCCATTTCGCTGAACTGGGCGGTGTGGAGCTCGATCTGCCGGAACGCATCCGCCCCTGCAGCAGCTGAGTTCGAGCCACGCTGAGAGCCAGGGCGATGCCGGTGATCGTTCTCGACACCAACGTGATCTCCGAGCTGATGCGCCCGCATCCGGATCAACGGGTTCTGGCCTGGGCCAACAGCCTCGATCCAGAGAGCGCAGCGATCACCGCCATGAACGAAGCGGAGATCCTGCATGGCCTGGCGCGCCTGCCGGACGGTCGCCGCAAGCAGGCGCTGCGCGAGAGCTGGGATGCACTGGCAGCCGAACTGTTCGCCGGCCGGGTGTGGGCCTTCACCAGCGAGGCCGCCCGTTGGTATGGCGAGCTGGTGAGCCACAGCGAACGCCTGGCCCGGCCGATCGCCACCGCCGATGCCGCCATCGCCCTGGCCCACGAAGCACCGCTGGTTACCCGTAACACCTCTGATTTCGCCGATCTCGGCCTGCAGCTGATCAATCCCTGGACCATCCCATGAGCGACCACCCCGTCAAACGCCGCAAGAAGCTGATTGAGGTCGCCATACCCCTTGAGGCGATCAATGCGGCGTCGGCGCGGGAGAAGAGCATCCGCCATGGGCACCCGAGCACCCTGCACCTGTGGTGGGCACGGCGGCCACTGGCAGCCGCTCGGGCAGTGATCTTCTGCCAGATGGTGGATGACCCATCGGCAGTGCCGGTGGAGTTCCCGACAGAAGAAGCGCAGGAGAACGAACGGCTGCGGCTGTTTGCTCTGATCAGTGAGCTGGTCACCTGGGAGAACACCACCAATGAAGAGGTGTTGAACCGGGCGCGGGGGGAGATCCGCCGCAGTTGGCGGCGCTGCTGTTCAGACAATGCCGATCACCCTGAAGCAGCGGAACTGTTCAACCCGGAGAAGCTGCCGGGCTTCCACGATCCCTTCGCGGGCGGCGGAGTCTTGCCCTTGGAAGCCCAGCGATTGGGCCTTGAGGCCTACGCCAGTGATCTGAACCCGGTGGCGGTGCTGATCAACAAGGCGATGATTGAAATCCCGCCACAGTTTGCGGGTATGCCGCCGGTGAACCCGGAGGCCCGCAGCAAGAAGCAGCTGATCGCCCGCGAATAGAAAGGCGCCGAAGGTTTGGCGGAAGACGTGCGCTACTACGGCCAGTGGATGCGTGATGAAGCAGAAAAGCGCATTGGCCACCTCTATCCCAAGATCAAGATCACTCCCGAAATGGTGGCGGCAAGGCCTGATCTCAGTCCTTATGCAGACCGGGAACTCACGGTGATTGCCTGGCTTTGGGCGCGAACAGTAAAAAGCCCAAATCCCGCTTTTTACATGTGGATGTTCCGCTGGCATCGACCTTCATGTTATCAACTAAAGCAGGCAAGGAGATATACGTAGTACCAATCGTTGCGGGGGATACTTATGGCTTCGAGGTTAGGTCCGGTGCGCCAGGGGGTGTAGAGAATGCAAGGAAAGGAACAAAGTCCTCGAGAGCCAACTTTTGCTGTCTGTTGTCGGGTGCACCGATTACAGGAGACTACCTGAAAGAAGAAGGCAATTCGGGAAGGATGGGAGCTTGGATGATGGCAGTAGCCGCGGCAGGCAAGCGGGGACGCGTCTATATGGCCCCCTCGCCTGACGACGAAGATATAGCCCGCAAGGCAAATCCAGCTTGGAAGCCAGATGTCATTATCTCTGGAACAACACAGTATCTAGGAGTGAAGCCTTATGGAATGGAAAGCTTTGGAGATCTGTTCACGGATCGCCAGCTTGAAGCGCTGAACACCTTTGCCGATCTGGTTCAAGAAGTTCGTGAGCATGTTAAAGCTGATTCTGCCAAAGCTGGACGCGCGAAAAACGAAAGCGCCCTCTGCGACAGCACCTGGATTGGCTCTTACGCAGATGCAGTTGCGACCGGATTAGCATTCGCAATAAGCCGATCTGTAGATCGTGGCTCCACAAGCTGCTCGTGGGATAGCTGTCCAAAAATGGAAGCCCTACGCAATATTTTTGGCCGCCAAGCAATACCGATGACCTGGGACTTCGCAGAAGGAAATCCTTTTTCTGAGTCAAGTGGAAACTGGATGAATAATATAGAGTGGGGTGCTAAATCCATACGGATGCTTCCGGCAAGAAAAAAAGGATTTAGCTGCCAAGATGACGCCTCTCGACAGAAGATCTCGATGGGCAAGATTGTGTCAACAGATCCGCCCTACTACGACAATATTCCTTATGCGGATCTCTCGGATTTCTTCTACGTATGGCTGCGCCGTTCACTCAAGTCTGTCTATCCCGAGCTATTCGCAACGCTTGCTGTTCCCAAGGCCGAGGAGCTAGTTGCATTTGCTTATAGGCATGACGGCAAGTCAGGAGCAGAAGACTTTTTCCTGAATGGCATGACCAATGCGATGCAGTGAATTGCAGGTCAGTCCCATACCGCTTTCCCTGTCACCATCTATTACGCCTTTAAGCAATCCGAAACAAAAGGTAAGGGGGCAACGGGCACCGCCAGTACCGGCTGGGAAACGTTTCTGGCGGCTGTGATGGAGGCAGGTTTAGCAATCACGGGCACTTGGCCGATGCGCACCGAACTTGCCAACCGCATGCGCGGGATGGAGTCCAATGCGCTTGCAACAAGCATGGTGCTGGTATGCGAGCGCCGCGATCCCAGTGCAGCCATGCTCTCCCGCAACGAGTTCCGTCGCGAGCTGCGGCAGCGCTTGCCCCAGGTGATCAAGGAGCTGGAACACGCCAACATCGCGCCGGTGGACGTAGCCAAGGCTGCCATCGGCCCCGGCATGGCGATCTTCAGCCAGGCCAAGGCGGTGCTCAACACCGATGACTCCACGAAGAGCCTGCGAGATGCGCTGATCGAGATCAATGACGCCCTCGATGAGCACCTCTCAGAAGACGAAGGCGCCTTCGATGCTGACACCCGCTTCGCGTTGACGTTCTTCGAGAGCCACGGCTAAATAAAGAGTATCTGGTGGACACTCCTCGGTATATGGGTCGCTTTCCAGTTCGATCAACGTTGCTTTCCGCTGCCTTTGGCCTGGTCACGTGCTGTGGCTTCGCGTTGATGGTCGAAGCTCAGGCCGATCCACGCAGTACCTTCCCTGGTCGTCGTGTGGGAGGAGGAACCCGTGGTGAGTGCAGTGCTCGAACCCTCGTTCATCTGGTTCCTGAGACCAGTGTTTACGCCCCCGATGCTTCTGGTCTTGTGGGCCTTGTCCAGGGCCCTTCCGACAGTCCTGTGAGTTTGCAGGTCACCTTGAAGCCTGAGGATGGCTCTGCTGAAAGCACACGCACACTCGCTGCTGCACCGGCAAGCGTTGTGTTGTTTGATGTGAAAGCCAAGCGTCCTGCTGTCTGGGAGACGAGCTTCAACTGTGGGTCTGGAGATGGTGGAGACAGTGCCGACCCCATGGCATTCGTGCAATCCACATCACCTCCAGCACTGAGTTTGTTGGTGTCGGGTGCTGAGTCCAGCGATCAGTCGCTTCAGGCGCTTCTCAGTGCACTGCGTGCCAAGTGTGGTGCCAGCGTGTCCACTGCCGACACGATGGCGAAATTGGGTCTGTCTGAATTGGCCACAGCCGATTGGCCTAAGCAATTGCCTATTCGCTGCGAGTCTTGATTGTTGGCCCAACTTGTTTGAGCCATGTTCCGGGTATCCCCCGGTTTCAGGAAAGTTGTCACCCCTCTGATCTGAACACCCGGGGGCTTGAGGACATGACCAATGCGTCGTTACAGCGAGGCCGTTAAAGCTGATGTGAGGAGGCGAATGAGCCCGCCTCACATGCAGAGCGTGGCTCAGATTTCTGATGAGCTGGGCATCCACGTGATGACCCTCTACAACTGTAGGAAGACTTGGCGGCTGCAGGGAGAGGTGGTGCCGGCATCCGAGAAAGACCCTGATGGTTGGAGTGCATCCGACAAATTCACGGTGGTGCTCGAGACCGCTGGCCTGAACGCCACTGAGCTCAGCGCCTACTGCCGTGAGCGGGGGCTGTACCCAGAGCAGGTCGACCGTTGGCGCCAGGCCGCCCCTACCTGGCCTACGGCCAGCGTGCCGGAGGCACTTGATGCCAATGAAAAGCCAGTGCTCACCTTGTAGACGCAGTCCGGCGAGCTTGCCGAGCCGTAAGAGCAGAAAGAGCTGGAGAAGCTCCGTGCCCAGGACCAGAAGGAGATCAAGGCTCTCTAGCCGAAGGCTTCTCCGTAGGAGTAGAAGGAGCTGCAGCGCAAGGAGAAGGCCATGGCGGAGATGGCGGCCTTGCTGGTGCTGCGAAAAAAGTGGGAGGCCTTCTGCTCGGAGGACGCGGAAGGCTGACCAGCGCCGCTCACCGCCGCAAGGCGATCGAGCTGATCAGCGAGGCCCATACCGCTGGTGCAGGCCTGGTCAGCGCTTGCAGCGAGATCGGCATCTGCCTGCGCACCCTCAAGCGATGGCGCCAACGCCTTCTTGGTGATGGGGACGGTGGGGACCGCCGCAAGGCAGCCCCCGCCATAGTCCCCATCGCCTCACGGCCGAGGAGCGCCAGAGGATCCTGCTCACCTGCAATCAACCCCAGTACGCCGCTCTGCCACCGAGTCAGATCGTGCCTGATCTGGCTGACCAGGGGATTTTTATCGGTTCAGAGAGTAGCTTCTACCGGGTGCTCCACGAGCATGACCAGGTGCACCGTCGCGGTCGTGCAAGGCCACCGCAGGAGCCCAGACGGGTTCCACGGTTGCGGGCCACAGGCCCGAACCAGGTGTGGAGCTGGGACATCTCCGATTTGCCCACCACCGTGCGTGGGATCTGGCTCTATCTCTACCTGGTGATCGACATCTGGAGCCGCAAGGTGGTGGCCTGGGATGTTGCTGAGCGAGAAGATCCAGCCATTGCAGCCGATCTGGTCAGCCGGGCCTGCCTCCGCGAGCGGATCAGCAAGGGCCGGCAGCAGCCGCTGATCCTCCATGCCGATAACGGCAACGCCTAGCCGCAGGCTTCTCGAAGAATTGCGGGCAGCCACGCTGGAAAGCCGCTTGGAAGAACTGGGCGTCCTCAGATCCTTCTCTCGGCCCCGGGTCTCCAACGACACCCCGTACTCGGAATCCCTGTTCAGGACGGTGTAGACGAAGTCCCGCGGAGCGGACAGTATCGACCTGATTACCCCCGCAAACCATTTGCCACCAAAGAACAGGCGTGTCAGTGGGTCGCCGAGTTCGTCGACTGGTACAACCACCAACACCGCGTCACGATGGCCAGGCCGTGGAGATCAGCCGGCACCGCGGTGTGGTCTACGAACGAGCCCGCCACCGCCATCCAAGGCGATGGTCAAGGTCAACCAGGTGCTGGCGTCAACCGGAGGTCGTCTGGATCAATCAGCCGACGGATGAACTCAATGAACCAGGGCAGCTAGCCTTGATGCAGGCCGCCTGAACGGCAGCCCAGAAGTGACACCTTTCCTGAAAGTCACCGGCCTGACCCAGGGCGAGCAGGGCGCCGCCGAGTCCTTCAGCGTGGGGAGCCAGCATGCCGGCGGCCACAAAGCCTGCCGCTTCACTGCGGCGCCGGCTGAGCACGGTCACGTCCCTTCCGCGTCGAGCCAACTGGTGGGCGATCGACAGACCCATGAGTCCTCCGCCCAGGATCAGGACCGTTGGAGACGGAGGTTGACTGGCGAGGGTCATGGAAAGTCCCGGGCTATCTCTCTTCCATAGGATTGCTCCGCTCTGACGACCTTCACAGCGGATGGCGGCATCTGCAGCAACGGACCAGGCCTGGGAAGCCGTGATCGGCCTGGAGACCCACGTGCAGCTGGGCACCGAGAGCAAGATCTTCACCGGTGCCTCCACTCGAGCACCTTCTGATTCAGCACCGGCACGGTGCCGGGCAAGCCGCACACCACCGGGTCGATGTGGGCTGGAGCAGAGTGGTTCACCCAAGGCGATGGTGGAGGGAGGAGTGGGCATGATCAGTGACTCTGCGGCGATCACCGCCCTCGTTGAGGAGTTGCTCGCTTCGCATCCCACCGAGGTGGAAGCCTTCCGTTTTCATTCAAAGTATTGGGCAGGGTTTGATTTGGAGCTGTGAAAGTCAAGATGGGGTCTCATTGTTTTCTAGTTGCATGCAGCCGACGTTCATTCCAGTAGAGCAGCCTTTCGACCTTTTGATTCTCCTCATCTTGGGTCACTTTCTGGCTGACTTCCCCCTGCAGGGAGACAAGATGGCGGTCGAGAAATGTCCTGGCAAGGACGTCACCCTCGACTGGCGATGGTGGCTGTCTGCCCATGCCGGGACCCATGGACTCGTTGTTAGTGTGTTGACTGGGATCCCTTTGCTTGGCGTTGCGGAGATGATCTCCCACGGCCTTATTGATTTTGGGAAGTGTCGTCTCGGTTACAAACTGATTATTGATCAATCGTTGCACTGGGGTTGCAAGTTGATCTGGGTGGCCTGTGTGGTGGCCATTCGGTAAGAGACGCTTTGATCATTCTCAATCCCTTAGCATGGATGCGGTTTTAACGTCGAAGGTGGAATGTTGTTTGCGATTTTTTATCCAATCTAAAACGAATGCCTGGCTGTCAACCAGACATGGAGCTGCATCTGTGGAATAAAGTTTCATCTCAGCATGTGAAGCGTGAGTTTGATCATCGCTCTGTGGTTTGTGCGCAAAGGGCGCGTTTCTTTTCGCGTGCTACCAGGGCTGTCCGAGCATGATGTGTGCAGCCCAAAAGAATGGATGATCGAAGCGATCTTTGAGTTTGCGCTGTTGATTCGTGGTGAGATTTTCAATCAGAATTTCACCTTCTCGGTCGTATGCAGATTGCCCACGGAGTTCGATTTGATTGTTAGCAAATTCAGCTCTGACTTGCCGCATTGCTTCGCCTTTGGGGAAGCCACGTTCAAGCAAACGATAGAAACGAATGAAGTAAATGGAGGTTGCTATATCATCAACATACCAGAGTGAACCGATTGCTGATTTGGCACCTGATTGGAGGGCAAGTCCTGCTAGTCCAAGCTCACTATCATGATCACCCAGAGCAGTACGGCAAGCGCTAAGTGTAAAAAGTTCTATTGGATTCTCTTCACGAGCTAATCGCAACTGGCTGAACTCACTCAAGCTGATTGCGCCATCGCCCAGGTAGATTTTTGACTTTTTCGGTCCCCCTGGTAAGAATTCGGCATGGGTTGCAAGGTGCACAAAGTCAATATCTTGTTTTTTTGAAAGCGACCGCAACACGTCCTGAGTGAAATTTTCGTTGAGATAGATAGTTCCTGCTTTGATTCTGCCGATTTGGCTAATCTCGTGTGGGACCATTGGGAGTGGTGCTAATCCGTCAAATTGTGAGGCTCCAGCCAAAAGGCCCCGTTTCATAGCTGTCGACGCGCTTTGACCCTGTTTCATGAGGCTCAGTGATGGCGTTAAGGAATAGGAATATTGTGTGCCAAACCACTCTTTTCCATCATGTAAAGCAGCGAAAGGTACAGCTTGCAAGCCCGTATTTGCGCTGATCAATAACGTTGTGATCTTACGGTTTCGGATCTCATCGTGCAGGGGACCAATAAGAATGTCATAGAGCTGTCTGGAAGCTGAAGTCGCATTCGATGTCTTAAATCGGCGTAGCGAAGAAACGTCGGAATAAAACTGTCTTAAAAGACGACTGAATTCTTTGGGATTGATTTGGGTGCGCTGAGCAACGGAGTCACCACTAGGAGGTATTAGAATAATGTCCAGTAAACTTTTTTCTGAAGCAGAGGGATTAAGCGTATAGATAAGTTTGAGAACCGCGGGCTTGTAGCTCTCGATGGATTTGCTATCCTGAGTTTGACTTCGCGCAGGATTGATTACAGACAGAAGGACCATGCTGATCCCAATTAATTGGATCCCTAGGTACTGGAATTGCTGGATCAAAAGCTTTTTCATTATCTTGAAGTATTCATGATTTTCTGACCTGAAGTAAGCATTTGCTGTAATTCTTGAACTGATAAAGGTGCTTGTCGTTTAAGGCCAAGTTCTGAAGCAACAAAATTAGTGTTTCTTTTTTCACTCTTGTCGTGAGATTCTTGAATCTCTTTAGCACTTAACATGGTTGACGATCCTACGTTTGTGTTTGCCTTATCCCTTTGTTGCTGCTTGGCGGTTGAATCGTTAACTTCATCTTTTTCGTTGTCTCCATTGTCTTCAGGTATGCTGTTGCTGATGGTTGCAACCTCTTGAGCATTAAACTCAACATCCATAGTGCTAATGCTATCCGCTTGAAGTAGAATACTGTTCATTGCATTCAATTGAGATGAAGAGATTACAATGTTACCTTGAGCTAGGATGTTTGTATCCATGCCAGAAGTAATGTTGGTCTTCGAGATATTGACATTGCCCAACGCATCGATTGTTGTTGTGCGACCGGCATTGATGTTGGTTTCGTTAATGTTGACATCGTTGCTTCCTTTGATTAATGCATCATCACTGACGGTAATGTCTATATTTTGAATAAATTCGACTGAGGCATTTCCAAACCCCCCGGCACCTTGCGATTCACCGAACATCTTGATCGAGCCTTCAATCTCGTAGGAGGTATTTTCAGTTAATATTCCACCCGTTAAATTAGTACCGTTGCCGCCTGCTCCGAAGATATTGAGAACAGATGGGTTGCTTATGCTTCCAACTGCTATAGATGACGATTCACCAATATATATACCGAAATTATTTTCGCCTGATGCCTTGAAGCCACCTCGCCCAGACAGATTGAGGTCTTGATTGGTTGACACAATATCTGTGGCTTTGATGGATAAGCCATAGTTGTTATTTGTGCCACTGTAAGCTTTGCCTTCGATGCGATTATCAAATGAATTGTCTGTTGCAACTGTTGCTGCGGATGTCAAACGGGATTGATTGATTGATGTTCCACTGTTGTCGTTCCCTGCAATCGGTTTTCCAGCTTCTCCGCTGATGAAGAGTGCATCGTTTGAATTGATGGTGGAAGTGGAGATGTTGATCCCTTGAAGGAAGGAGGCTTTGCTAATTTTTTCAATATCTTCATTTGAATCTGGGTTTATAATTTCGCCTATTGATAGATTTCCGCCCGTCCCCATGATAGAGATGTTTCCACTTGATGATGCCAAAGAGTTGCCTTCGTTGTCTAAACTAGAAAGGGGTTTGTATGTAGAGATCAAAGAGCTGTTATTAATACCGACTCCTACATTGTTAGCCGTTTCTTGAAATGTGTCCTCCCCGTCTTTGTTGATGGCTCCTTCTTTTAAGGTACTCGTTCCACCGGATCCAGTGATCTCAATCGACTTTGCAATGATGGAGTTTCTAGTGGTTTCGTCTCCAATTTGTATCCCGATAGCCGCTTTGATATTGGTTCCTTTGCCTCCTGTTCCATCGAGCTTGATTGTTCCTTCTGTTTCAATGTCTGTCTCTAGAATCTCAAGACCTGTATTGAACTTTCCGCCTGTTCCGCCTGTTCCTGTCAAGGCCAGGCTGGATCCTCCATTAATGAATGTTTCTTTCAGGGTGATTCCTGTATTGGTATTGGAATCAATCTGATTGCTTGCTTCGCTTCCTGTGCCTTGCATCGATAATTTGTTGCTATCACTCAGTGCGATGTCATTGTTAGACAGATAAATACCATGGCCATCTTCAACCACGGTTCCCTCTCCCCCTTTGCCTAGTAATTTTATATCTCCTCCTATGCTTTTTAGTTTGGTATCTTTACTTAAGATTCCTGAAGCGAAGTTGACATTGTCTCCACTTCCTCCACTTCCATCCACGTTGATGTCCTTTGATGATGTGAACAATGCGTTGTTGAGTTCAACTCCTGTAATCAAATATCCTCCATTACCCCCTCTGCCGGTCAAATCGATAAGGCCAACTTTGTTTCCAATGATCGCCTCATCAATATAAATTCCTTGGTTATTGCCGGCCGCATCAGAATTATTATCACTTGTCCCTCCAGTCCCCTTGATTTGGATGTTTTTCCCTGCTCTCAACTCTGCAGACCCGAGAATAACACCTTTGGTTTCTGTTGCTTTAATCGTTGCGGTGCCGCCAATCCCGTTAATGGATAGGTTTTGACCAGCTGTAATTTTTGTTGGATATTGGATCTCTCCAAGGGGATCGTCGTCAATGAACTTCGAGGCGATCACGACGCCATTCGTTGCTTCCATTTCAGAAGATCCGATCCCTCCAGATCCTGTGATTTCAATATCCCCATCTGTCTCGATGGTGGCTCCTTCGAGATAAAGGCCGTTGCTAGCAAGCGATTTACCTGCCGTTGTTCCACCCGTCGCGTTCACTTTGATTAATCCTGTCGATAGCAGACTTGTTTGCTCAAGAAGTGAAATGCCATCAGCATTTATCGCTTGTTCTTTGATGTTTGTTGTTTTCCCTCCTTGGCCTTCTAGGGTCAAGCTATGACTGCCATTTAAGGTGGATTCTTCTATGATCAGACCATTGGCACCAAGTGACCCTGACCCTGATCCTCCCACTCCCAACAAATCAATATTTTTTGCATTTAATAATGTTCCACGTAAACCGATTCCCATCCCATCTTCAATCGGTGTTGACGCTGATCCTGCAACACCCTCGACTCGGATAGTGGAATCGCTAACCAGCTCTGAACCAAGGATGCCAACCCCATTAAGTAACAAATTTCCGCTGCCACCATGGCCAATCATCTCGATGGAACCGTCAAGTTCATTATCATATCTCTTTGAATCAATATATGACTCTATAAGTACAATGCCTGGCGTATGCTGATCAATTAACTCTCCAGTGTCATCAGCGGCGTCCGTCCATGTTGCGGAAGCTCCGAATCCTTTGAGGAAGACTGAGCTTGCTTCTAAATCAGTTCCTACCAGCAAAATCCCATTGCCTCGTTCAATGATGGCTGTCTCAACTTTACTTCCATCACCTGTTATGGAAACACCACCTTCGGTAAGAATTTTGCTATTGATAAGCGCTGCTCCAATCAATTCTTTTGCTTGATAACTAGGTCTGCCAGGTTGTCCTGAAATTAAAATATTAGCGTTGTTTGGATTGTTGACATCGCTTAAAGCAGAGGTCTGGTTAACTTTTAGAGTGCTGCTATCGATCCAGACACCTCTCATATCGCTCCAGACACCGCTCAGGAAAGTATCATCCTGCCCTTCTGGATCTGTGCTGCCGCCCCCAGTGCCTTCGATTATGATCCCTTCTTCTGCCTCTAAGTTCATCGCCCCGAGCCACGTACCTATGCCGTCATAGATATCTACACCCTGGCCACCGGCTCCTTTTATCGTTATTTGTTTTTCAGCCTTGAGGTCCGCTCCAAAAGTTACCACGCCAGAATTAGAATTGTCGCTGAATCCGCCAGTCCCGGAGATGTTGATGGAGCCCGCGCTATCTACATTCGCTGTTGAGTGAATGCCGTTACCCAGTGTTCCTTCTCCGCCTTTGCCGTCAATCGATATGTTGCCGCTAAGATACTTCTCTTCATTGGAAATGAAGATGTTGCTTTGATCGTCATTGCTCGAATTTGTATCGAGTCTTGTGCCATCATAAAGACGGACGCCATAATTGCTTAATGATGAGTCGAATAAAGGCGACGTTCCGCCCTCTCCTTTCACGTTGATACTTGATGCTCTCAGATTTGATCCAGCAATGATGACACCTGAGCTATCTGAGCTCTCCCATAGGGTGTTCCCTAAACCACCAACGCCGTCAATGTCGATCTGGCCCTTGCTTACGCTGAGGTCAGTATTGGAGATATTTATTCCAACCGTATTTGCGATGTATGATGATGAAGCATCAGTACTTTTTGCTTTTCCTTCAAGGATAATGCCGCTTTGTGTTGTGGCGGAGCTGTCGGTAATAGAGATGGTATTGTCTGCGTTGGTCGAGCCCTTTGCGTGAATATTGATGGATTCGCTTTCGATTCTGATTCCAGATATGTTTGCTGTGGTAACTGGCTCGGTGAAAGTTTTCAATTTCCCTTGTGCTGCTAGGTCGACTGAGCCGCCAACCTTTAATCTGCCTTGTAATTCATAGCTAGCTGATTCGATATTGATGCCTCCCACGCTGTGCAGTATCAGGTCAGCATCGATGTTTAGCAAGTCATCCACTTTGATACTGATATTTCCTCCCTCTGCTTGATTGTGGCTAAAGGCAGACTGTGCCAGATTAATGACTGCCGTCATGTTGATCAAGTCTGTTGGTGTGGACTTCTGATAATGAAAGATCTCTCCGCCAATCGAAAGATTCTCTGCTGTCGAGAGACCAAGTGTTCCCACGTTGGAGAACTGTGCAAGGCCTCCGATTTCAATTCCTCCAGGAGAGAGAATGATCAGGTCTGAGCTGCCCGCATAAAGTTCAAAAGGGGTATTGATGTAGGTTCCACTCGGATTAATGTTGCTCAGGATGACGCTCTTGAAGACGTTTGATGTGCTTCCGGGGATCAGGTTGTCAAGGCTGATTTTGTTAATGTCGCTGGTCGTTCTTAGCCTTGACAAGCGATGGAATAGATTGTTGCCCCTTGCTGTTCCTCCGCTGATGTGGCATTCACCACTGTTGCAAGAACCTCCAAGGGATTGGATTTGTCTGTTTCCGACTTTTGTGCCAAGGCTATGGTCGCCTGAAGCTGCCTGGATCCCTGAGTCGCTATTCATTTGGGCCTTTGCGGCAATGCCAGGGAGCACTGCAATGATCAGTGGCAGGAACCAACGCAATCCTTTCAGGGTTGTTGTGGTGCTGAGCCTTGCTGTCATTGGCTTGTAGGTGTGGTGTGTTGTTTCAGTGAGCGTTGGATATGTGTTGAGGCTTCAGAAGCTCAGTGTGGCCCTTGTGATCAGTCCCTTAGCCAAACTCCAGCTCTGCCAGGAACGTTCGATCAGAGGTTGTGAGCTCACATTGCCTGTCCATCCCACATCGAATGAGAGCTTTCTTGACGGATTCGTCAAGCTGAGCATTGTGCCAAAGCTGCTGATGGACCTGCTTTCACCTTCTTGGCTGCTGACGACTCCATATCCGTAAAAGGGTTTCAATGCAATGGGCCATTGGTTGATTGAGCCAAGGGGCACCAGCAGTTCAGTTGTTGCCTGGAGTCCATTCTCTCCGCTGAGGACTGTGCTTGGAAGTCCGATTAATCCACTATTAGCGCCAAGCTGAAACAGCATGGAGCTTACAAGTGGACCGAAGGCTTTCTGTCCAGCCAGGCTGAGCTTCAGCTGCATCCCATTTTTGAACAGAAAAACATTGTTGATAGCGGCGCCAACCGCGTTGGATTGCTCGGTGGTGATGCCAATGTCCTTGAGTGTTCTCAGTTGATCTTCCGGAGTGCTTCCTGCAACAGCTTGTACGGCGTATAACATTGCGCTGCTCACAGCACCTCGATTGATCTTGTTGGCTTCTAGTCCAAGCCTGATGTATCCAGACTGTGGTTTACGGATCAAATTGGGAACAACGGATGGAAGTTCCTTGTCATTGAGATAAAGGTTGGATCTCAAGAATGAGAATTGACCGAATATTGATACATCATGATCATAAGAATCGATTAGTTTTCTTTTGACAATTCCGGTAGCCTGAAATTGGTTTGTTCTGAAGTTTTTTGCGACACCCTCCAGTTCAATCGGTTTAAACCTGCCAAATCCAAGTGAAGCTGTAGCCTCTGTTTTGATACCCAGCGGTTTGGTGTAGCTGAGTGAGTAATTGATGGATCCAATCTCAGGGCCTCCGCTCCATGTCTGATCCGCATAAACCAGCCATCGGTCAGTAAATTCCAGCAATGATTCTCCAGTTGCGATGGCTTGATTTCTGTGCTCTCCAGCACTTATCTTTCCTTCGTTGTCGTAGGTCAACAGCGCATTGAATTGTGCCCCTTGTGGCTCAGTATTAACAATCAGGCTGCTTTGTGTTGCGTCACTTCCGATTCTTCCTAGTCGCCCACGAATGTCTTTGGTCCCCGGTTGTCGGCGTAGCAGTTGTAGTGCCCACAGCACCTCATTGGCATTGAGTACCTGAGTCTTCAGTCTTGATAGCTTCTCTTTGACTCTCCTATTTAATATTTCATTAGGCCCATTGACGCGTAATTCAGTGAGTCGACCCTCCGAAACATCGAGCGAAACGCCTGATTCACTCTCGGAGGTAAAAACTCTCGTATTGATGTATCCATTCTTTTGGTATTGCAGGGTGATACAGAGCGCTGCCCAGTCTTCAGGTGAAAGCGTGCTTGGAGCCTGTGTGCAAGTTTGAACAAATTTTCGAATGGTTCTGTCGCCGTAGATGGTATTCCCTTGAAGTTGGAATGTCTGTTTTCGATAGCGTTGAATTCTGCTTTGATTTGTTTTCCGTTCTTGGTCGGTCTCACTATCGATTGAATCTGCTGGTATCCCTTCCAAGGATTCATCCTCGGAGTTGGGTCGCTCTGGGGCCACTATGGGGATCTGCTGAGGGATGCGTGCAGGACCTGGTTGAAACTTCGGCTCCAATTGTGCTTGAGCCAATAACAGAGTGTCGATCACCATGTTCGGCTAACTCTATGTTCGGTAAATTTTTTTTCATTATACAATTTTTGTTAGTGTTTTCAAGATTGCCTGAGTTCCTCCGAGTGGTGGGCAGGCCCACTTCCCTGGTTTGAGTCCTATCTCAACCAGACGAACCATGCCCTAGGCAGATTCTGGCGCCTCCGCCCTAGCGTCACTACCCAATGGCAGCACGGCCGGGGAGTTGATCCCTGAGCTGGCACGCCATGGCCTGCAGCAGTTGATTGAGCTGGAGGTCGCCGCCGTGCTCAGTGTCGACCGCCACGAGCGCAGCGAGGAGCGCAGCGGCTACCGCAACGGCAGCCGGCCACGCCTGCTCACCACCCAGGTGGGCGACATTCCGCTGTCGCTCCCCGAACTCCGTTCGGGGAGCTTCTTCCCGATGATCCTCGAGTCCCGGCGGCGCATCGATCAGGCCCTGTATGCCGTGATCATCGAGGCCTGGGTCAAGGGCGTCTCCATCCGCAAGGTCGATGCCCTGGTGGCAGCGATCGGCTCGGAAAGACGTTGCAGGTCTGCTGCTGCGCTGTCGTCGTCGCCATGGGCGTCAATGCCGACGGCCGCCGCGAGCTGTTGGGCCTCAAGGTGGGTGACAGCGAAAGCGAGCCCTTCTGGCGGGAGTTCCTGGCCAGCCTCAAACAGCGCGGCCTCACTGGCGTGCAGCTGGTGGTCAGTGACGCCCATGTGGGCCTGACCAAGGCCGTGGGCCGCATGGTCCAAGGCTGCTGCTGGCAGCGCTGCCGGGTGCACTTTGCCCGCAACCTCCTGCAGACCGTCCCCAAGGCGCAGCAGGAGATGGTGGCCGTTGCCCTGTGCTCGGTGTTCAGCCAGCAGAGCAAGGAGGCGGTGCTTGAGCAATGGGAGCAGGTGAGCGCCATGCTCGCCGCCAAGTTACCCAGAGCCGCTGAGCTCTTGGCCTCAGCCCGCGAGGACGTGCTGGCCTTCCGCCACTTCCCAAACAGCCACTGGCGCAAGCTCTGGAGTACCAACCTGCTGGAGCGGGTGAACGAGGAACCCACCCGCCTGGTGGGTGCGGTGTTGCTGGAGCAAGACAGGCACTGGCCGCTGGAGGGCCGCCCCATGTTTTCGCTCGACTCGATGGCCGCCATCCCACCCAGCGCAGAGACCTTGCCGGAACCAGATCGGGAGAGGGCTGCCATGCCATAGCCCACAGCAACCACTCGGGCCCCAGCCATGGGCCGGCGCTGAATCCTGCGTCTCCACCAGATCGCTCTAGGACGAATCCCTTGGCAGGTCATTCCTCACCATGCATAGTGAATAAACGAGGCGACTCCTCACCTCGGGAATGACAGGCCGTCATTTCACCCTGTTCACTCTCTGATCAGGCTAGTCTGGCTTCAGGATTTACATGCAAAGGGACGCGGCCTGAATGAAGGGCTCCAAAGCCTTCAGCTTTCAAACCTCTGCCTCCGCCGAATTGCAATCATGCCTGCTCGAAAAGGGGTCAGTCATGCACTGTGATCCAGGCACCTTCTTGATCGAGGAAGGACGCGTGAGTGATCGTGTGATCGTTCTTCTCGAAGGTGAAGTCACCATCACGACCACTGATCATCAAGGCAACCAACAACGCCTTGCCGTTCTCCATGACGGAGCCATGGTTGGAGAAATGAGCTGGCTTGAAAAGCGGCCGGCTGTTGCCGATGTTGTCAGCTCCACACCATGCAAGGTTCTCGAACTTGATGTGGCTGTGCTCGATGAACTCAGCCAGAGCGAGCCGGTCATCGCTGCCGAGTGGCAACGGCTCGTCGCCAAGAAACTCGCCGCTCAGATTCAAAGTCAGAACGCCTGGATCCACCGCTACGAAGGTCCTGGAGAGGAGATTGAACCACTTCGGAAAGTTCTCGTTCTCTTTGCAGAACTCAATGAGCAGGATGTGGCTACGTTGGCCCGAATCGGCTCGCTACGACGCATCCAACCGGGCGACATTCTTCTTCAGCAAGGGCAGGACGTTCCCTCAATCTTTTTAATTCTGGCTGGAGAAGCCGAGATCTTTGTCGACATCGATGGCCTCAATAAACGGGTTGGCAGCTCCAGGCGAGGCGAGCTCCTTGGGGAGCTGACACTGCTCAACAGCGAGGCCCAGGGCGCCACCGCGACGGTTCAGAGCGCCGGCGGAATGGAACTTCTGGAATTGAACAAAACGGTTTTGAATCGGGCTCTGCAGGACAATCCGTCTCTCGCCGAACATTTCTTCCGCAGCCTGAGCTGCATGTTGTCGCAACGCAGCCGCGACCAATTGCTCGCTCGCCAACTGGCCTCACGCAGCCAAGGGGCTGAACGCGAGAGCGATGAGGGCGATGAGCTTGACCTGATGCAACTGGGAGGCATCAACCGTGCTGGGCAGCGGTTCAACAGCCTCTGCCAGAAATTCCAAAGCGGCGAAGGCATCCAGCCATGAACCTTTCAGCAGGGGAGCGTGTGGCATGGCCAGCTGAGGCCTTCTGCGCCAAACGGTCGGATCTTCTGGCGAGCATGGATGGTGTGGCCCTGTTTCGGATTCCAGCGGATCTTGCTCTGCCTGGGATACCAACCGAAACCGTGCAGCGGCTTGGACTGGCCCTGCTCGCCACAAAAGACAACAGGATTGATCAACAGCCGACCGCAGACACGAGCCAAGGGATGCTCTGGTTGCAACAGGAGCTTGAGCGCCAGGAGACCGACACCCTCAGCACTGACAACATCAACACACCCAACAGCCTGATCGAGTTGTTTGAGGCTGTGTACCAACGACGAATCCTGACCTCCAAAACCAGGGTCGACAGCCACACGCCTTTGAGTGCCGCCTCAGCAACAGATCTGTTTCTGTCACTCGAACAAATCCATCACCCCAACGAACACAGGGAAGACAAAAGCGACACCAATCAAGGGCTGCTGCGTTGCCTCGCCGCCATCCAAGGGATCAACGTGCGCTCAGTCGTGGATCTCAAGCATGCACCGAGCGATCCACGCCGACGACTGCAACTGTTGCTCGAGCACAACAGTCTGATTGGTCGAGACGTTCTCATCACCGAAGAGAATCTTCACCACGATTGCGGCGATCTGATCGCTTTCGCTGAAGACGACAGCAAAGCTCCGGCTTATCTGAAGTCAACCCCATCCGGGTATCAGATCTGGGAACCGTTGAGCATGAGACAACCGCGGTCGATCTGGGACTGCCTGGACCTGTTGAGTGAGCTCAGCCCAAGAATGGTGGCCGTCAGTCCAGCCTTGACCAAGGGTGACCTCAGCACCGTTGGGTTGCTGCAATTCGCCTTTGGCAAGCCCAACAATCTGAGCCGTTCCATCATCTCTGGTCTGCTGTTCGGACTGGCCGTCGGCTTCCTGCTGTCGATCGGACGAGACGTGGGGGCATCACGATGGATCTTCACACTCGGGGCCACCGGAACTCTTCTAGGGGCCTGCCTCGGGGTGGTCAGCGGGGGGTTTCGTAGTGGAATTGCCTTGATGGCTGTTGCCACCGGGCTGGCGATGCTGACGCCGGCATTCAATACGGTCATTACCAACAGCGCCCTGCCAGACAGGGATTTCGGCCTTCTTCTCCAGATCAGCCTCGTGTTGATCGCAGCCGGAATCACACGTGTGGCGCTGGAGTGGCTTCAAAGCCGCGACGTGCTGCTCACCCAGCACTCCGGTGCAGCAAAAACGCAACTTGCAGCCATGCACCGGTTGCTCAAGTTGCCCACGGAGTTCTTTCGTCTGCGAAGCATTGGCGACCTGCAATTGCGATTTGGCGCTTTTGATGAACTCAGACTCGAAATCCAAGCCTTGATGGAGGGCGGGTTGGTGCGCTTGGTCCTCACCAGCACCTATGTGCTGTTCATGCTGCGGATCAGCGTGAAACTCACTGTTCTGGCGATTGCGGTTGCCGTTCTGATCGTTGTGCCAACCACATTCCTTGCGTTGCAATCTCGCCCATTGCAACGCCATCAGGAAGTGGCAGAGGCTGAAGCCCAGAGTCGCAATCTTGAGCTGATCAATTCAGTCGGCAAATTAAGACTCGCGGGTGCCGAAGCACCCGCAGCTCGATGGTGGGCAGAACGCTATCAGCAAGTTGTCAACCTTGAAAACTCCCTGGACGTTAAAGAAGCCTCAGCAGCATTACTGCAAAATATCATGCCCAATCTGGGGACTTTGATGATTTACATCATGATCACCAGACTGTTGGCCGAGGCTGCATCATCAACCATGGTGAATGCACCCAACATCGGCCAACAACTCGGCTTCTTTGCTGCCTTCAACACGTTTATCGGCGGCATC
This sequence comes from Synechococcus sp. A15-44, assembly GCF_014280115.1. Lineage (NCBI taxonomy): Bacteria > Bacillati > Cyanobacteriota > Cyanophyceae > Synechococcales > Synechococcaceae > Synechococcus > Synechococcus sp. A15-44. The sequence goes on along the minus strand of NZ_CP047938.1, from coordinate 1,938,269 downwards.
GCCGGACTGGCAGGGGTGTTTGCAGGGGCATTTGACCTGCCTGTGATCTATGAACGCGCGCGGCCCCTGCTTGATACCGAAACGGAAGCACAGGACAACAACGAAGACATCGGCACATTGCAGGGCAATCTTCAGCTGGACCGCGTCAGTTACCGCTACGACAACGACCGTCCACTCGTCCTCGACAGCGTCAGTTTCGAGGCCAAAGCGGGAGAGTACGTCGCGATTGTTGGACCATCTGGATCGGGCAAATCCACTCTCGTTCGTCTTCTATTGGGATTCGCTTCACCGGAAGACGGAAGCATTTTCTACGACGGACGACCCCTTGCTGGCATGGACCTGAACAGTGTTCGGTACCAAATTGGCACGGTTCTGCAGAACAACTCTCTGTTAAGCGCGTCGATGATGGAAGCGATTGCCGGTGGTGCTGTGATCCAGGAAGACCAGGCTTGGCATGCAGCAGAGCTGGCAGGACTGGCGGATGACATCCGTGCCATGCCGATGGGCATGCAAACGGTGATTCCCGATGGAGGAGGAACACTCTCCGGTGGACAACGCCAGAGGGTTGCGATTGCCAGAGCCCTGGTGAGACAACCCCGCCTGCTGATCTTCGATGAGGCCACCAGCGCCCTCGACAACCACAGCCAAGCCGTGGTGACGCGAAGTCTTGATCAACTTTCCATCACCCGTGTGGTGATTGCCCACCGACTCAGTACCATTCGTCATGCCGATCGCATCATCGTGATGGACCAAGGGCAAGTGAAGGAGCAGGGAAATTACGACACCCTCATGGCCAATGACGGTCTGTTTCGTCGTCTCATGCAACGCCAAATCTAATGAGCCTTTTCCGGAAGGCCGCACTGGATTCCCTGTCCACGCCGGAACAACTCGATCAGCCGCTTCAGCTTCTGCGTCCCACCCAATGGGTGCTGCTGACATCGCTCACTTTGTTCAGTCTGACCATTCTCGCCTGGTCGATCTTCGGTCGGATTCCGGTGAGGATCAGCGGAAATGGGGTGTTGATCAAACCCAACAGTCTGACGGTGGTCCAAAGCGAAACCAGCGGACAGATCACTGAGTTATTGGTGAACGTTGGCGATTGCATTGATGCCAACAGCCTGATGGCACGAATAGATCCTGTCAGTCAGGAAATCGAAATGAACGCGGTCACAACACAGTTGGCTCAGATGCGCAGCCAGGACGAGGCACAGGACCTGCTGGCTCAACAACGGCTCAGCCAGTTACAAGCCGATATCGAACGGGTCAGCCATCTTGCACAGACCGGAGCGCTGTCAACGGACGAACTTAACCGCAGGCAGCGTGAACTCAGCCAATTGCGCTATGCCATGGAGTCCGAAAACAGTCGGCGTGAACAGCAGATCAAGGAACACCAAAACCGCATCCTGTCCCGGCAGGAAGAAATCGAACGGACAAGCCTGATCCGTGCACCGATCACAGGTTGCATCGTGGATCGAGGCGTGCATCAAGGAGAGGTGGTGCAGCCCGGTTCCACATTGTTCACCCTGCAACTTGAAGGGACGGGTGAAGATTTCGAAAGCCTCGTCTTTTTCGCCGCTCAAGACGGGAAACGCCTTGAGCAAGGACAGCGGGTTCGGGTCAGTCCAACCACCACAAAACAGCAGCGCCATGGCGGCATCGAAGGTGAAATCGTCACGGTTCGATTGCTGCCTGTACGGGATGAAGCCATCGTCAAACGCCTTGGTGTGCCGTCGTTGCTGGAGTCCGTGCGTGGTGCTAAGTCCGACCCACTGATCGAAGTGAGTACGACCCTGCAACGGGATCCCGCCACGCACAGCGGCTATGACTGGGGCGGCGGTGCAGGCCCAAAAATCACTCTGTCAGCAGGAACCACGACGACGGTGCGGGTGTTGGTGGAGGAGCGTAGGCCCATCAGCTATGTGATCCCAATCCTGCGTGACCTGACCGGAATTTACTGAGCACCATCGTCACCATGCTGATCCAATCGCTGCGACAGCTGATCGACGAATTGCAGGCGAAAATCCAGAGGCGCTGGGTGCAGACACCAACTCGGCTGCAGATGGAAAGCACCGAGTGTGGCGCTGCAGCACTGGGAATCATTCTTCAACACTATGGGCGATATGTTCCACTCACTCAATTGCGTGAACGCTGTGGTGTCTCAAGGGATGGAAGTGATGCTGCCAATCTCATCCTTGCCGCCAAAAGTTATGGACTGAATGGCCGAGGCTTTAAAAAGGGAATCAAGGCCCTGAAGAAGATCACTCCTCCGGCTATTTTATTTTGGGAATTCAATCATTTTCTCGTTTTTGAAGGATTCATTGGCGACAAAATCGCCTTGAACGACCCAGCACTGGGGCCTCGCAAAGTCAGCCACAGCGAATTTGAAACCAGCTACACCGGGATTGTTCTGACGCTGACGCCAAGCGAGGAGTTTGTCCGGGAAGGACAGGCGCCGTCGGTCTGGCCAATCGTCTGGCGACGGCTGTTCACAGAGCCCGGAGGTGCGCTGTTCATTCTGCTGAGCGGCTTGATGCTGATCTTGCCGCAGCTGGTGATGCCGATCTTTGCTCAGATCTACATCGATGAGGTGATCGGCAATGGCATGGAGAACTGGTTGAAACCGATGCTCTGGGCGATGGCTCTCACCATCAGCCTGCAAGCTCTGCTGCAATCTCTGCAACTGCTCGGCACACGCACGTTGGAACGCCGGCTCACCCGTCGGTTTGCCGTGAGCTTTGAACATCAGATGCTCGCTTTACCCGAGCGGTTTTACAGCCAGCGCTATGCCTCAGACATCGCCAGTCGGATGACGGCTAACGCGAGCATCGCTGAATTCATCGGCAGTCGCCTGATTCCGATGGCGACATCCATTGTGCTGCTGTTGTTTTACCTCATTCTCATGATGCTCTACAGCCACTGGCTGGGCCTGCTGGTGATCCTCACAATGGGATTCAATGCCGCCGTCGTCATCACGAGTCTGAGGATTCAAAAAGATGCCAATCTCACTCTTCAGAAAGACAGAGGGAAAGCAGGTGCGGTGACATTTGCGGCAATCAGCCACATTGAAACAGTGAAGGCAGCCGCACTGGAACAGGACGTCTTTCGACGCGTTGCGGGGTATCAAACCAGGCTTCTGAACACATTCCAAAGCCTGCAACTACGGAATGCTCGACTCCGCGTTATCCCCAATGCCCTTAACACGTTCAATGAAGTCGCCATCTTCATTGTGGGCTTCTTCCTGGTGATCCAGGGTGAACTCACCCTTGGCATGTTGCTTGCCGCGCAGACCATCGCCCTGTCACTGAAAACCCAGGTCGACAGCGTGATCAGCTTTGTTCAGCAACAACCGACGTTTGAAGCAGAGGTGCTGCGCCTCGAAGATGTGCTGGAACAAGAGCGCGACCCTCTGCTACTCAATGAGGAGTCAAGAGCTCCAATCACTTCCAACCGTCGTCTCAGCGGGAAGATTGTCCTGAAGAACGTCAGCTTTGGCTTTGTCGCCATCAAGGATCCACTCATCAAGAAGTTCAACCTCACCATCCACCCAGGTCAACGTATCGCCTTGGTCGGCCGAAGTGGCAGCGGCAGAAGCACCTTGGCCAAGCTCATTGCCGGTCTTCACCAACCCACTGACGGGGCCATTTTGTTCGATGGATCCACCCTGTTGGACATACCCCGGGCGGTCAGCACCACTTCACTGGCGATGGTTCAGGAGGACATTCAGATCTACGGCTGTTCTGTCCGCGACAACCTCGCCCTTTGGAACCCATCCATCAGCACCTCCGATCTTCAACGCGCCTGCAGAGATGCCGAGATTCACGATGTGATTCAAGGTCTGCCGGAAGGCATGGAATTCGTCTTGAGTGAAGGTGGCAACAATCTCTCCGGCGGACAACGTCAGCGGCTTGAACTGGCCCGCGCTCTTGCACGAGATCCGAGCATCCTGGTGATGGATGAGGCCACCTCAGCACTCGATGCCGAAACGGAACGCAAGGTGATTGAGAACCTGAGTCATCGCGGGTGCACCCAGGTGATCGTGGCGCACCGACTCAGCACCATCCGCGATGCCGACCTGATTCTGGTGATGGATCAGGGGAAGGTTGTTCAACAAGGACGTCACGACAGCATGATTGCTGATCCGGATAGTCCTTACGCTCAACTGCTTCAAGAGGTCGCTTAGGTTCTTTTGAGACAGAGATCACGGTTCTCGATCTCAAGCCAGAATTGCAACAGCGGGATCGCAGGGTGAGTCGAGGAAGACATCAAACCGCCTGGAGATATCACATCGGCGTGCAAGGCCCGAGGAGCTTCTGACGTCTCCCAACCTGGATCACCCAGAATAAGGCTTTCATTCAGGTACCATTCAGGCCGAGTTAATGGCGATGGCGCCCATTATCGAAGCGTGTTTGTTGACTTGTGAGTGTCTTGAAAGACATCACAAGCCCCTACGAACCATCACTGCCTTTGCCGCCACCATTCACGCTTGCCAAGTTTTCTGGTGTCGTTTCAATATCACAGCCATTGTCGCCCTTGTCACGCTCACCACGCCATCTGCCACAGGGCCATTCCTTTCACATCACCTTGCGGTGCAACAGTCGTCAGTTTTTGATTGCCAAGGGATTGCGGCGGGATGTGCTGTTAGCCGTGCTCGCCAAGGCGCAAGCCAATCAGCTGCACTTGTTAATCAGACCTGACGATGCATCAAGGCTACCAAAACTGATGCACTGGTTTGGCTGGTACTCAGCCATGGCTTTGACTCGATTGTCTGGACGTTGCGGGCACTTCTGGGAAGCCAGGTACGACGCCTGCCCGGTGTCAACTACGTAGGCGGCCGCCTATCTAATCGTCGCCGAACAGACGCCACTGCGATTGCACCGATTGATCACGACTGCTCAACACCTTGCGTTATATCCACGACAACCCTAAAGCAGCTGGAAAAGGAAAGGGGTTTTACGACCCTTATTCCAACTACGGGTTACGAAAGGTTGGCGTGTGATGGCATCAGCGAATGGCACCCCAGCTTTCTACAACTGGCATCAACCCTGACAGGGTGTTCCAGGCGTTATGAGCAGTTTGCCAGCGGTATCGCCATCACGCCAAGGGAGCAGCCAAGTGACACTGGGGCCCAAGGATGCTGAAGCGATTGGTTCAGCGCAGTAGGAGCAACAGAAGTAAGAGACAGCGTGTCTCGCCTGGGCAACAGCAATCGCCTTTTGCCATTGATGTGCGGCTCAATCAAATCCCAGCGGAGTGGCATCAAATTGCGGTGACAGTCTGGCGAGCCAACGGCATCCTTGATCGCGATATAGAGCGAATTGACTTGTTAATGTGTTGAGGGATTAAGGTTTGAAGTAAAGTGGAAGCAAGGAATATTGATAGTGGTTTTGGTACGCCCTGGTTTTTACGGTGAAGCGCTCAATGCCTTGCTGGACCAACATCCAGTATGAGTTGTTGGCGAAGGCGTACGATGATGCTAGGCATCGGATGCTGCTCTGCTGGATTATGGGTGCGACTGAAGAAATAAAAAGCCCCTTGCAATCGCAGGGGCTTTGAATGATGGGCTAAGATCAATTTACACTCACCAGCAGGAGAATCCGGCCCCACTGACATTTGCCATCTCAGCTGGCGTCATTTCAATATCAATTTCCTCAGGATCCATCGAGAAAACAGGATCTATTGTTTTCATAGCTTCTACGACGTCCTCGATACTTGCATCTAGTTTAAGCCCCTTTTCTTTTGCAAAAGCGACAATCACGTTGGCACCGCGCTCAGGTTCTTCCAGGTAGGCACTGAGAATCTCATGCCTCAGGCCAGCATTGTCATCAGTCAGAAGCTGGATTTTGACTGCATCAAACTGTTCTTGCATTTTTTCAGACAAGAAATGATCAATTATATCCTAGCCAATCAGCAGCAGTTGTCAACACCGTTGCCCTGGAAACCGAAACACCGCTGAAGGCCAAAGCCACCGAGGAGCCTGTCGCGCATAGACCCAGCAGGCGCTCTCCATAGACGCCCATAAATCTGCCCAGATCCCAGTAACCGCAATGGATCTGGGTAATAGACTGGGGCATGCAGAAGCGCAGGGCCTTTCGACCCTTGCAGCCGGAACAGATCACCCTGCTGCCGCCGTCGCCTCGTGAGTGGCTCTCTGAGGACCATCAGGTGTATTTCCTGCTGGATTTGCTGGATGAGCAAGGAGTTTGTCGTCCGCAGCACCCAGCAGTGTCAGCGCCACTCGGGCAGCTCAGCTGGAGTGCCGGTGGCTTGCTTCTTGAGCGACGTCGAGGTGGTGTGATGCGGCGGGAGGGTGAGTCCGGAGCCTCAGTCCATCTTCCCGTCGCTGCCATCAGCACCTGCTGTTGTGATCAAGAAGCGCGCCAAAGGCGACTTCCGCGGCCTGCTGCTCTCCAACCAAACCCACCGCTCCGCAAGCGACGACGAGGCCCGGTTGTTCAAGAAAGCCCCGGGCGTCGGCGCTTTCCTGAGCTTCATGGGCCATTGCGTCATGGAGAACCGCAACGGCCTGGTGGTCGCCAGTGAAGTCAGCCAGGCCACAGGCAGAGCGGAGCGTGAGGCAGCGCTGCGCATGGCCCGTTCGCTCCGTGGTGCGCACCAGAAAACCTTGGGTGCCGACAAGGGTTACGACACCAGGGAGTTCGTGGCCGATCTGCGCATCAACGGCATCACTCCGCACGTTGCCCAGAACATCACTCGCAGCGGTGGATCGGCGATCGATGGCCGCACGTCCCGCCACCAGGGGTACGCCCAATCGATCAACTCCCGCAAGCGAATCGAGCAGGTGTTTGGCTGGATCAAACAGTCAGCAGGGTTGAGGCAACTCAAAGCTCGCGGCCGATCAAAGGTGGGAGCGGTGTTCCGGTTGCATGTCGTGGCCTACAACCTGATCCGCATCAGCAATCTGCTCAGAACCCAGGCGGTGATGGCATGAGGGTGGCAACAGGAGACAAAAGGCACCGTCCACCAGTCTCCGAACCCTGTCTGAGGTGGATGGCTTTTATTGGACAGTTCTGGCCCCTGACATCGTTAACTCCGGGCGGGAGGAACAGGGTTCAGTTTCAGTGTAGACCTCTTGGGGAGTTTTGCCTCCCAGAGAGCTGTGTGGCCTTACATGGCAGTACCTCCAAAGGAAGCGGGCCAGGTTGACTTCAGCCTCCCAGCCATCGTTGTAGGCATGCAGATACACCTCCTCATATTTGAGGGTTCGCCACAATCTCTCCACCAGGATGTTGTCGTAGCAGCGCTTTCTACCTGACCAGCTGATCTTGATTGTCTCTTCCCGCAGCCTGGCCACGAAGTCAGAAGAGGTGAACTGGCATCCCTGATCAGCGTGGAAGATCTCCGGCTTACGGCCACCACTGAGGGCCATCTCCAATGCTTGCAGACAGAATTCCGTGTCAAGGCTGTTTGACAGCTTCCAGCTGAGAACATTTCTGGAGAACAGATCCACGATTGCCACCAGGTAGAGGAATCCCTTCTGCAGCGGGATGAAGGTAATATCGGTCGCCCAGATCTGGTCCGCTGCCCTGACTTGCTTGAGGTCCACCAGGCAGGGAAATCGCTCGGATGGCTCGCCTGGCACGGTGGTGCGGGGTTGTTGGTCAATCGCCTGTCAAACCTTGGCGGCGCATGAGCTTTCGCACCCGATCGCGGCTGATCGGGATGCCTTCTCTGGCCAGGTACTCGACCATCCGACGGCTACCGCTGCACGGATCGTCCAGATCAAGAGCATCGATCCTGGCCATGATCCGCAGCGTCGATTCCCGCACCGGTGTCGGCCGGTAGTCATGCGTCGATCGGGGTAGGCCCAGCAGTGCACATTGGCGGCTGATGCTGAGCTCAGGGTGGCCTGGATCGACCAGCTTTCGCAGTTCACGGGCATCAGAGCAGCTGAGATTTTTTTTGGAGCCACTCCAGTTCCATCTGGAGCTTGCCGATCTGCTGGAACAGCTCAGCTTCTTTGGCCTGGCCCTCCTCCTTGTCCTTGCTCTTCTTGCCTCGCGTCAACAGCTCACTGGCGCCATCCAGCAGCTGCTTCTTCCACTGGCTTACCTGGATGGAGTGGATCGCGTGATCAGCAGCGATCTCCTGGATTGTCTTGCGGCCACTGATCGCCTCCATGGCGACTCTGGCCTTGAATTCGGGACTGTGGGTGCGTCGCTTGCTCATGAGTGGGAGCCCCATTTCAGGGGCGATACCCCACCTCAGAGGTTAACGATGGGACCTGTCCAGAAAAACCAGACCAGCTCAGTCTTGATGGCTCTCCAAGCAACGGGTCAGCCCATTGCTGGCGGTCAACCTGATTGGCGCGGAGCCAACAACGGTCACGATGCGGCCAATAGGCCAGCTTTCGCTTGCTTTTTCATCAGCCTCCTAGGTGTTGGTGGTTCCCACTGAAATGTGGTTTCGTTCAAAGACCGCGAAGGATAAGGGTTTGGTGAAATGAAAGCATCTAAATTTTCTCTACATGCATCACATTCATTGTATATTTATTCCTAAAGTTATTGTTATGTCAAGTTTGCTTCCATATAGTATTTCTCCAAATAATCTCTGGAGAAATGATATTCCAACAATTTCTTGTTCTTGTCCGTTCTCGTCTAGAATATCTTATTTATCTACAACAAGAACTCTTTGTACCATACTGTTGTCACTTAATTTAGCAAATTATGACATAGTCGAATTCAATAAAATACAGTCTTTATTTTTTATTTATGCTTTATATAGTTAATAAAATCGTCATGATCAACACAGTTCTGTTCGACTAAACTTAAAGAATTTTTAAATTTTTCAATACTATTGCCTAAATTCTGCTTAATATTAAACAGATCGTACTCTTTATTGATTACATCCATATCAAAGAAATTATTGCCAGCACCCACAAGAATCCAACTTGTTTCATTAAATGTTCTATTAAAACAAAGATCAGTACCTATTGGTATTCTATATGAATATATTTCTAATATTTGTTCGAGTTGTTCTGGGATTTTGTTTTTCTTTCTAAATTCTTTCCAAAATAAAGTATCATTTCTCTTGCACAAATAGTGAAAATAAACTAAATTTAATATACTATCGGTTCTTTTTTGAAACTCTTTATTATATTCGTCAATTATTTTTTGTTCTCTATTCAAAAATCCTCCTATATTTTGCAAGAAAATACGAAGACACATAGTAGTAAGCCAAATAGAAGATGCCTCTAATGGTTCTATGAATCCTGAAGACAATCCTATAGATAAAACATTTTTATTCCAAGGAGTCTTGAAATATCCTGGAGAAAAAGAAATTACCTTTTTAATATTAGGCTTTTGTTTGATTACTTTAGATACTTCATCATAAGCTTGATCTTCACTAATATAATCACTATCGAAGGTGTATCCGCATCCATATCTACCTGAAGCAGAAGTTTTCCACATCCACCCATATTTCATTGATATTGCTTCCGTATATGGTGGTGTTTTTCCTTTGTTTTCAATTTGGAATGGTATTGCTTTTTTCATTGGTAGATAATCACGATAAGATTTAAATTTTGATTTAAATATCTTATCTACAAATAATCTACTAAAACCAGTACAATCAAACACAAAATCGCATTTATATTTCCTTTTATCATCTAAAATTAATTCTTCAACATAGTCATCTTTGTCTTGCTTTACGCTAGAAACCAAGCCATCTATGCTTTCTATTCCCCTTTCTATGCCAATTTGTCTTAAATATACAGCAACTTTTGATGCGTCTAAATGCAAAGCAAAAGAGCAATGATGATCGAAATGTGCTACTGGATTTGTATGTACAAATTTTTTCCCTGCATTAATTGAAAGAGGTATTTTATTTCTATAACTTAAAATAGAAGGCAAATAAATTTCATCTAAGTTTCTTTTATTGTAGATTTCATTTATAGCAACAAAAGAACGACAAGACTCTGTCCCATTATTAAAAAAATATTTTGAATATGGGGAAAATTTAGTTTTAAAATAAAAATCTAATCGACTATCATATATTCTAAATCCATGAAAATATGATTTTCCGTCATTGTTCCAATTTGTAAATTTTGTAGCGTTTTTAATTGTTGCCCCACAATTTGTAATCAAATCTTGAATAGAAATATCAAGATAATCAAAAAGTTCTATAATCATAGGTGTAGTGCTTTCTCCAACACCTAAGGTTTCTATTTTCGCTGATTGAATAACTTTTATATCGAGATGTGGAAAACTTCTCTGTAAAAATAAAGCAGTAATCCACCCAGAAAAACCACCACCAACTATAAAAATATTGTTCATCAAGGGCATTTTATTTGTTCACTTGTATATCTATCTCTACAGATGAAGTCTTAGGGTGAAGGGTCTTCATTCCTTTCTGTTGTTTTTCCATAAGTTTTATGTTCTTCAAATGGAGTTTTGGTATCCATTTTACCTACTCTAGCAGCGTTCCAGCTAGTGGTGCAACTCGGGGATCAGCCCCGGCGTAGCCGGGGCTGACGGCTCGCCTCCTTGACCGTTCAGCTGTGGCAAAGGGTGGGCCGGTCTGTGACCCTGTTCGGAGCACTACCACCAAAGCGAACACAGACCATGACCCTCACCCATAATGCCGCTTCCGAGCTGGCTCAGCTCATGGAGGGCACCAGTGCTGGCGTAAGGTCTGGAGCACCAACCCGCTCGAGCGTCTCAATGTCGCAACGCGAGGTGCGCTTGGCAGCGCAGTGATCAAAGGCCGCACCAACGTCGTCGGCATCTCCCCCAAAGTCGCATCGATCGTGCGGCTGGTTGGTGCTCAGCTACTGGAGCAGCAGGAGGAATGGCAGCTGGAGCGCCTCCGCTTTTTCTCGGAGGTCACCATCGCCAAGATCCCGAAGCCAGAAGAGCCGCTGGAGCTCACCGATGGTGATGCTGCAGATCAGACGATTGCAACCATCAACTGAAATCAAATTAACATCTTGCTGAATCCATACAGAACTCCACGATCGTTGAGTTGCACATTCGGCGATCAGGGTTCATGGTGGAAAATGGAGCTGAGCGATCAGCTCCCAGCAGTCAATCTCCGACTTCTCCTGTTAACCCTCCGGAAAGGATCACAGGACCGCCTGAGTGACAGGGCTGATTCAAAGTTCAGCCAGGAGCGGATTCCGGCTGCCGCCGCGCCATTGCCAGCAATGTCGTGATGTCGTGCATCACCGCCTGTAAGCCATTCCGGATCGAGCGGAAGCCAGCCAGCCTCAGCAGGTTCATCGCTGCCGTGCGCAGGGTGGCCATCACTCCAGCGCCATTGCCCCGGTAGCGGTGGGCATCTTCATGGAGCTGGGTGTCACGGATCCAGTGCCAGGCCTCAATGCTCCACCGGTCTCTCACCAGTTGCAGCAGCGCTTCTGGCGTTGTGCGCAGGCTCGTCAGGAACAAGTGGGTGGCGTGAAACGCCTTGCCGTTACGGGTGCCGCTGGCTGTGACTCCCACGATCCAGCTGGTGCCGATCCAGGCCTCGCTGATGTGCTCTGGAGCCTGCTTGGCGCGCAGCGTCCAGGTGATATCGCGGCCATGGCCAACCTCGTGATCCGTTGCCACGAAAGGGATTCTGCGCTTGCCCTGGAACTGGCAGCGGATCTGGCGGTGCAGCGTCTTCTGGTTGGCGCACTCCTTCGGAGAAGCCTTCGGCTACACGGTCAGGAGGAAGTCGGCCCCCTGCTCCTCGAGCTGCCGAAAAACGGTCGCTGGGTATGAAGCGCATCCGCCTGGATCAGCAGACCCTCAAGATCGAGCTCGACGAGCAGTTGGCGCAGCACCGCCCGCTCGTGGTTTTCGCCGGTGGCGTAGCAAGCCTGGCTGATCGCCACGCCCAGAGCGGCGGAGTACAGCGTGACCTGGGCAATGAACGCCGATTTATCACCGGCTGTGGGCTCAATCGAGCCTCTCAAGGTCTTACAGTCACAGACCAGCTGATCGAGATCCGTTGCGCCGCCTGGGATCTGGGCGATCGTCCAGTCACTGATCGCCGCGCAGATCGCCGCTACGTCCTCCTGGTGGAAGAAGTAACGAAACGAGGAATTCGATGGCGGCCGCCGCAGCTCCACGCCCAGCGCCTCGGTGAGCACGGCGTGGTGGCGAATGGCAAAGCGCTCCAGATCCCGCAAGCTCTGGCAGCCACTCAGGATTCCGAGCACGGCCACCAGCAGCAAATACCAGGCCGGGAACCGACCCCGCGCCGCATGCGCGCATCGGGGATCGACCTCAAATAGCAGATTAGGTCGAGATCGGTTGCGGCGTAGGCGCTTTCAAACACAAAGAAGAGGCGATTCCGCCGACCTCAACCCATGCTGACAACCCCGGGAAGAGTGCCTGGGACAGACTTTGAATCAGCCCTGGCCTGAGTGACACTCAAAGGGGCGCCACCTCGTCGTTTCGCCACGAACAGGTTGCGTTGGTGGCTTGTCAGTGGTGCCGGCATCCCCTGGGCCCTGCGCATCGGCGCCAGGGTCTCCAGCACTCACCCAACCGGCCAACTTCATTGTCGCTGGATAAGATGTGCTCAAGAAGATGCAGCACAACCCCGATCTCATCCTGGAGCGGCTGCGTCAGGCCTCGGAGACGGCGATCTAGCAGGGAACATTGCAGATCGAAGACGCCAGGCTGCTGATGAGCCATTTCAATGCCAGCCTGGATCAGACCACCTCCCTTGAGGGATGAAGAGCATCCGCCAGCTGGTTCAATCCGCGGGCCCTTACCTGGCTGCCGTGGTGGTGCTTTTGTTGCTTCGCAGCACAGGCCTGGCCCAGACCCTTGATCTGGTGCTTTACGACCTGATCACCAGCCAGAGGGCTGAGGGTTCCGGGCAGGACACACCCATCACTTTGGTGGGCATTGAAGAAGATGACATCAAACGCTTCGGGTGGCCGATTGATGACGGTGTGTTCTGCGAAGCCTTCGATGCGCTCAATGCCGCAGGCGTCGTGGCCATCGGCTTTGATATCTATCGGGACAAAGGCGTCGGGCCCAACCAAAAGTGCCTGCGTGATCGCTTTCGAGACGAACCCACCCTGGTGTCCATCTTCAACGTCGCGTCCGATATCCCTCCGGTACCAGGAACGCCTCCCGAACGCCAGTCGTACAACGACATCAGCGTGGATGCGGATGGTGTCTTGCGCCGCGATCTGGTGCATGTCACTGGTCAGGACGAGGCCACCGTCTCCTTCCCCATGCGCGTCCTGGAGGTGGCAACAGGGGACACCGTCATCCGTTCCTCCCTTGAAACAGAAACGCACGAAGGAGCCTGGCTCAGCGTCAATGGCGGTGGATACCACAACGAAATCGAGGCAGCTTGGGGGTACCAACGCCTGATGCGGTTCCGGGAACCCGGTAGCTATCCGAGTTACTCCCTGACCGACCTGGTCGACGGCAGCGTCCCCGAGGAGAAACTGCGCAACCGCATTGTGCTGATCGGTAGCACTGCAGCGTCATTACGTGACCTCTTTGAGGTCCCCCATACGCGGTACAGACAAGGTGAAACCTTGTTCCAGATTTCCGGTGTGGAGATGCATGCGAACCGGCTTGCCACGCTCATCGATGAACGCAACGGAACACTGATCCAGGGCTGGATTATGCCCGGATGGGGCAATCTGCTGCTGGTGCTGGGCTTCGCCGCAAGCGGCCTGCTGCTCGGCGAGCGAATCCCCAAACAACGGGTCAGCATCCTGGTGGTCGTGCTCCTGGCTGGATCGGCAGCTGGAGGGTTTGGATTGCTGCTGTGGAATCACATTTGGGCCGGCATCGCCATGCCCATCGCCGCCTTACTGAGCTTCGGTGGCGCAGCCTGGCTGCGTCGAGGTGTGGAAAGCCAGCAGCATTCGCAGCAGATCCGGCAACTGCTCGGCCAAACCACATCGCCCGCCGTGGCCGAACAACTCTGGGCGCAGCGCGATGCCCTGCTGAGCAACGGTCGCTTTATGGGTCAACAGCTTCCGATCACCTCTCTGTTCACCGATACGGCGTCCTTCACCAGCGTCTCCGAGGGCATGAGCCCACGGGAGCTGATGGACTGGCTCAACCGGGGCATGGAGGTTTGCGTGCCCGCCGTCACCCAACGGAACGGAATGGTGAACAAGTTCACCGGCGATGGCATGCTCGCAGTGTTCGGAGTTCCTCTACCAGGCGATCCCTCAGCAGAAGCGCAGGCAGCCGTCGAAGCGGCGATCGAGATCAACAACGGGCTGGAACGGCTGAACGCTGAACTGATTGCCGAGGGGGCACCCACCATGCGTGTGCGCATGGGCATCCACTCTGGTGAGGCATTGGTGGGATCCATGGGAAGTGCGGAACGGATCGAATACGCCGTGATCGGCGATGCCGTGAACTGCGCGTCACGCCTGGAAAGTTATGACAAACATCGACATGAAGGGGTTCTCAGGGTGCTGCTGTCCAGCACTACCTTGGAACTCTTGCCAACAGAATTCCGTGCATCACTGAGCTTTGAAGACTGGGGACCCGTTCAAGTCAAGGGGCGCGACAAGCCACTCAAAGTCAGTGAATTGAAATTCAAAGGAAGCTCCACCCAAGCGGCAGAAAGTCAAAAAGGAGACAAAAATTGATACAAAAGGAGCTTTAAAATTTAAGTGAGGCGCAAGACAAACCACGCAGACCAAGAGATAAGTAAAGGCATCCATTTAAAAAGAATAAACCAAATCTCGAGAACATTCTGAACGTTGGAGAGCTTCAGAACGAAAGTGACTGACGTGGACCCCGGAGATCGGTCCAGGGTGAATGAAAGTCCTCATCCGGCCAGACTGGGTCGGGGACTTCACCATGAAACGCATCCGCCACACAGCCGAGCAGATCATCCGCAAGCTCAAGACCGCTGAGCAGTTGATCGCCCAGGGCAAGACCGTCGCCGACGTCTGCCGCGCCATTGAGGTCACCCAGCCGACCTACCACTGCTGGAAACAGCAGTACGGGGGTATGCAGGCCGAGGAGGCCAAACGGCTGACCCGGCTGGAGAAGGAAAACGCCCGTCTCTAGCCGAAGGCTTCTCCGAAGGAGTAGAAGCTTCTGGCCGAGGCTGAGCTGGAGAAGGCAATGCTCTAGCCGCAGGCCCGGCGCAGCAGTAGGAGTTAGCCGAGGGAAACTTCTGAGCCCGGAACGACGCCGCAGGGCTGTTGAGGCCCTGCGCGCCCTGTTCCAGATCCCCCTCTGCCAGCAAAGTTGACGCCTCTCCATTTCGATCACCAAGTGTGCTTGAGGACATGACCAATGCGTCGTTACAGCGAGGCCGTTAAAGCTGATGTGAGGAGGCGAATGAGCCCGCCTCACATGCAGAGCGTGGCTCAGATTTCTGATGAGCTGGGCATCCACGTGATGACCCTCTACAACTGGAGGAAGACTTGGCGGCTGCAGGGAGAGGTGGTGCCGGCATCCGAGAAAGACCCTGATGGTTGGAGTGCATCCGACAAATTCACGGTGGTGCTCGAGACCGCTGGCCTGAACGCCACTGAGCTCAGCGCCTACTGCCGTGAGCGGGGGCTGTACCCAGAGCAGGTCGACCGTTGGCGCCAGGCCGCCCCTACCTGGCCTACGGCCAGCGTGCCGGAGGCACTTGATGCCAATGAAAAGCCAGTGCTCACCTTGTAGACGCAGTCCGGCGAGCTTGCCGAGCCGTAAGAGCAGAAAGAGCTGGAGAAGCTCCGTGCCCAGGACCAGAAGGAGATCAAGGCTCTCTAGCCGAAGGCTTCTCCGTAGGAGTAGAAGGAGCTGCAGCGCAAGGAGAAGGCCATGGCGGAGATGGCGGCCTTGCTGGTGCTGCGAAAAAAGTGGGAGGCCTTCTGCTCGGAGGACGCGGAAGGCTGACCAGCGCCGCTCACCGCCGCAAGGCGATCGAGCTGATCAGCGAGGCCCATACCGCTGGTGCAGGCCTGGTCAGCGCTTGCAGCGAGATCGGCATCTGCCTGCGCACCCTCAAGCGATGGCGCCAACGCCTTCTTGGTGATGGGGACGGTGGGGACCGCCGCAAGGCAGCCCCCGCCATAGTCCCCATCGCCTCACGGCCGAGGAGCGCCAGAGGATCCTGCTCACCTGCAATCAACCCCAGTACGCCGCTCTGCCACCGAGTCAGATCGTGCCTGATCTGGCTGACCAGGGGATTTTTATCGGTTCAGAGAGTAGCTTCTACCGGGTGCTCCACGAGCATGACCAGGTGCACCGTCGCGGTCGTGCAAGGCCACCGCAGGAGCCCAGACGGGTTCCACGGTTGCGGGCCACAGGCCCGAACCAGGTGTGGAGCTGGGACATCTCCGATTTGCCCACCACCGTGCGTGGGATCTGGCTCTATCTCTACCTGGTGATCGACATCTGGAGCCGCAAGGTGGTGGCCTGGGATGTTGCTGAGCGAGAAGATCCAGCCATTGCAGCCGATCTGGTCAGCCGGGCCTGCCTCCGCGAGCGGATCAGCAAGGGCCGGCAGCAGCCGCTGATCCTCCATGCCGATAACGGCAACGCCTAGCCGCAGGCTTCTCGAAGAATTGCGGGCAGCCACGCTGGAAAGCCGCTTGGAAGAACTGGGCGTCCTCAGATCCTTCTCTCGGCCCCGGGTCTCCAACGACACCCCGTACTCGGAATCCCTGTTCAGGACGGTGTAGACGAAGTCCCGCGGAGCGGACAGTATCGACCTGATTACCCCCGCAAACCATTTGCCACCAAAGAACAGGCGTGTCAGTGGGTCGCCGAGTTCGTCGACTGGTACAACCACCAACACCGCGTCACGATGGCCAGGCCGTGGAGATCAGCCGGCACCGCGGTGTGGTCTACGAACGAGCCCGCCACCGCCATCCAAGGCGATGGTCAAGGTCAACCAGGTGCTGGCGTCAACCGGAGGTCGTCTGGATCAATCAGCCGACGGATGAACTCAATGAACCAGGGCAGCTAGCCTTGATGCAGGCCGCCTGAACGGCAGCCCAGAAGTGACACCTTTCCTGAAAGTCACCGGCCTGACCGCGCAGGTGTTCGATCACCCAGCAGGTGGCATCGGCCTTGGCGGCCTTGTTGCCCTCTTCTGCAAGGAGGGTGGCCTCCAGCTCGGCCAGGGCCTGCTGGCGATCATCTGGTTCATCGCTTTCGAGGCGCTGGGCCAGCAGGCCGATGGCGGTGGTGAGCTCCTGGGCCTCGATGCCCAGCTGCCAGAGGGAGCCGGAACGCTGCAGGGAGCAGGACGGCCCGGCGGCCTGGGGGAGAGATGGGGAGAGAGGCGCGGCGGGAGCAGTGAGGACAGCCATGGGGATGCGAATGGAAACGAGGAACAAAAGGAACGGGGTGGCGTATGCCGCTCAGGCGGCGAGGGGCTTCGGCGAGAACGGCGGCGGCACTTCCATCACCACCACCGGCACCGGCGAGCGGGAGGAGCAGTGGCGGGCCTGTTGCACCAGCGAGGCCGTGCCTGCCCCACCGGGGAAGGCGATCACCAGCACCGAGGCGCTGAACGCTGGGGAGGTGTGGGCCTGGGCCTCGACCAGGGCCTGCTCGAGCAGGCGCCGATTGCGGATGGGCCCAGCACGGCGGCCATAACGGCGCCAATCAGCGGCGAGCGACTGGACGCGCCAGCCGCGCTGCCATGGAGCAGCAGATGGACAGGCCGGCCCCCGCTGCGCTGAAGCAGAGCAGAGTCGATGCGCGCCTGAGGCCAGATGAGATCACGACCACCGCCAGCGACGATGACGACCGAGCGATGGGCCAACGCCGGCGGCGGCAGGAGGCCAGGAAGAGGCAATGCAGCGGCCTGGGCCACTGCAGCAGAGGACAAGCTCATGGGCTACAGAGCAAACAAACGGGGCAAGTTGTCCGAGAAATTCATTGCCGCAGGCGATGGGCTCGGGGCCTTTGGCGCTGACCTTATTCTAGCAGTTCAAATGCACTAAGAACCGATCAGAGTGGCTGCGGCGCAATGGATTGACGCCTGGCAAGCTGATCAGCCGGCAGCATTGAAAATTGATAAGCAAGACCACCAGATTCACGCCTGAATGCCCGGCTGGCCGCTGCAAGCCACGGCGCAGCCGTGGCACGCTGAAGGACGGCCGCTGTCGCACCGATAGGTGCGCTCTGCAGATCGATACGGAGTCCTGCGGTGTCTGCTCAGCCTTGCGTCATGGAGCGCAGCGAGGTGAAAGCTGCGTGGGTCGTTCAAGCCGTATCTGCCGACCATTTTGAGTGAACCTTGAATTCGCCGGATCCTTATTCAGCGAAGCGGCCGTTTCCCTGAATAAGGGGCGACTTTGCACTTGCCTCTCGCATGTCCCGCTTTCGTCTCGCGTGCCTGCGGCATGACGGGCATGCCCCCCGGGCGCCCCCAGCCTTGACCGGCTGCCGGAGGCAAAACATCTCACCAAACATCTCACATGCGGCATTTTCCTTGTTGAGAAGTCAGTTCTAGCAATGAGACTGGGCGATTTATGACTCAGCCCTCCAAGCTGATGACACGGGTTCGATTCCCGTCACCCGCTCCGATCACAGCCGCAGGTTCGAGGTTTCCTCTTCGGCGAGCAACAGCACGAAGCTCCGGCTCTGCAGCGGAATCTCCACACCGCTGAAGCTGGCTGGCTCGGCTGGGAAATCCTTGGGACTGGGCAACGAGGTGTCGATCACCCGCGTCCAGGGGGAGGCGGGAACCGGTAGCTCAAAACTGAGACTTTCCTTGTAGGCGTTGAAGCCCATCCACAGCAGGGCCCCGCGGCTGCCGCTGTGGAGGCTGGTGGCCGTGGTGCGGCTCCAGGCCGCCCAATCCGGTTTGGCCAGGCTCACCCCGTGCCATTGACGCCAGAGATCGCTGCGCTGCTCCGATGGTTGTTCCGCTGATTTGCGGTTGCTTTCCCGTGGCGGCACCAGCGGATTGAACAGTTGCGGCAGGGCCTGGCGCAGCCGCAGCAGCCGCTGCAGAAATTGCTTCAGCTCCAGGTCGCACTGGTCTTCATTCCAGACCATCCAGCCCAGGGGGCTGTTCTGGCACCAACTGTTGTTGTTACCCCCTTGGCTGCGGCCCACTTCATCGCCCATCAGCAGCATCGGCACGCCACGGGCCAGCAACAGCGAGCTGAGCAGGTTGCGTTGCTGCCGCCGCCGCAGGCTTTGCACCAGGGGGTTGCTGCTGGGGCCTTCGATGCCGTGGTTCCAGCTGTTGTTGTGGTTCTCGCCGTCGCGGTTGTCTTCGCCGTTGGCCAGGTTGTGCTTGCGGTTGTAGCTCACCAGATCCGCCAGGGTGAAGCCGTCGTGGGCGGTGATGAAGTTCACCGAACGCCCCAGGGCCACGGGCTTGCCGTCATAGAGATCGGGACTGCCCTTGAACCGCTGGGCCAGGCTCCAGGTGCTGTGGTCGTCCCCTTTCCAGAAGCGCCGCACCCCGTCGCGGAAATGGCCGTTCCAGGTGCCGATCCGCTTGGCGGGGAAGTCGTCCAGCCGATAAAGACCCCCGCAGTCCCACGGTTCGCTCACCAATTTGAGGTCACTCAGCTGTGGATCGGCCTCCATCGCCGCGAACAGGGGCGGCTCATTCAGGGGTTTGAGCTGGTCGCCGCGGCTCAGGGCAATGCCCAGATCGAAGCGGAAGCCATCCACCCCCAGTTCCAGGGCCCAGCAGCGCATCGACTCGAGGATCAGCTGGGTGCTGATCGGCGCATTGGCGGCGATCGAGTTGCCGCAGCCGCTCACATCCTGATAATCGCCGTCCTCGTTTTGGTGGTAATAGACGTTGTCGGCACAACCCCGCCAGCTCAGGGTGGGGCCATGGCGGTTGCCCTCGGTGGTGTGGTTGTAGACCACATCCAGCAGCACTTCGATGCCGGCGTCATGGCAGGCGGCCACCAGTTGGCGCACCTCATGGCGGGCCTGCAACGGATCGCTACTGCTGCAGTAGCCGTGGTGGGGTGTGAACCAGCTCAGGGGGCTGTACCCCCACACGTTGTCGCGGCCCGGGGGCGCATCGGCCGGGTCGAAGCAGAACACCGGCAACAGCTCCACCGCCGTGATACCCAGTTCCTTGAGGTAGGGCAGCTTCTCAATCAACCCGAGGTAGGTGCCGCGGTGCGCTGCAGCAACTCCGGCATCCTCGCGGCGGGTGAAGCCCCCCACGTGCAGCTCGTAGATCACCGTGCGTTGCCAGCTATGGCGTGGGCGCGGATGGGCCTGGAAATCAAACAGATCCCTCTCGCACACCACCGCCTTGAGGCAGGCATGGGCATTGGGTGAGGGGCCGGTGGCCAGCACCCGGTCGTAGACGTCCCAGCCGCTGATGGCGCGGGCGGCGGGGTCGAGCAACACCTTGGAGGGGCGGAAGCCATGGCCCCCTGGTGCCAGTGGCCCGAAGACGCGGTAGCCATAACAGCAGCCTTCGCCGACTCCTTCCACCTCCACGTGCCAGTAGTGGCCCGAGCGGTGACGTCGAACATCCAGTTCGATCACCCGTTCCGGGCTGCGGTCGTTGCTGTTGCTGTAGAGCAGCAACTCAATTCGGTCGGCCCCGGGGGCCGCCAGCACGAAATTCACCCCCCGCCTGGTGAGGCTGCTGCCCAGGGGCC
This sequence comes from Synechococcus sp. A15-44, assembly GCF_014280115.1. Lineage (NCBI taxonomy): Bacteria > Bacillati > Cyanobacteriota > Cyanophyceae > Synechococcales > Synechococcaceae > Synechococcus > Synechococcus sp. A15-44. Next base: position 1,917,724 of record NZ_CP047938.1, on the reverse strand, counting down.
AGGGAGAACCGGGGTGAATGCCATTCAAAGCCCGTTGGGGCATCTCGACTTCAAACTAGTGGTTTGGTCCATTGTTTTGAACCAATGGCGATGACCACCACACTTGAGGCCGGTCGGCCGCCGCAGCAGCTGCGAGACGACCTCTGGCTGTTTCCGCCCAACCGCGACAGCCAGGGCGGCAGTTCCTGGTGGCTGGATCTGGACCCCGAGCCCGTGCTGGTCGACTGTCCGCCGTTGACGGAGGCCAGCCTCACTGCTCTGCGTCAGCTGGCGGGAACCCGCAGCCCGAGGATCCTGCTCACCAGCCGTGAAAGCCATGGGCGCCTGCGTCGGGTGCAGGAGCGCCTGGGCTGGCCCGTGCTTGTGCAGGAGCAGGAGGCCTATCTCTTGCCCAATGTGGAGCCGTTGGAAACCTTCTCTGAGGACCACACCACCGCCAGTGGTTTGCGGCTGTTGTGGACGCCGGGTCCGACGCCGGGAAGCTGTGTGGTGTTCGCTCCGCCACCAAAAGACCTGTTGTTCTGCGGGCGTTTGCTGACGCCATGGGCGCCCGGTCGGCTCGCACCGATGCGCCATGCCCGCACCTTTCACTGGCCCAGGCAGCTGAACAGTCTGGCCAAACTCAGGGACTGGATTCCTTTAGATGCCAGTCCTCAACTGCTGTCTGGGGCTGCGCTTGGTGCCTTGCGTGGGGAGCGGCTCGTGCCCTTCAGCGGTTGGAGCGATGCCGCAGACAACTGCTAAAGCGTTGCGGCACAACACGTTTCGCTTGCAGCAACCGGTTGCTCTCCATACGATTGAGCCGCTTGGGGAAGGCAGCGGCGAGCCCACGACGCCGTATCTGAGCCGTCTCCCGCCCCCCGACTCTCTCGAACCAATGAACAAAGCTGATCTGGTGAATCTGGTGGCTGCTCGCACCGAGCTCACCAAGACCGACGTTTCCATGGTTGTCGACGCCGCTATCGACACGATCATCGACTCTGTGGTGGAAGGCAAGAAGGTGTCCATCCTCGGTTTCGGTTCCTTTGAACCCCGTGAACGTTCCGCCCGTCAGGGTCTGAACCCCAAGACCGGCGAGAAGATCGCGATTCCCGCCAAGCGTGTTCCCGCCTTCACCGCCGGCAAGATGTTCAAGGATCGCGTTCAGGGCTGATCAGCGCCTCAACCTCGTTCTCCGGGCGGCCCAGTCGGTCGCCTTTTTTGATGGCTGTTTCAGATGATGGCTGTTTCTGGTGATGGCTCTTCCAGAGCATCTGCAGCACCAGCTTGAGGCGGGTCGCGCACTCGCTGCCAGCGGTGGCTACCGCGGCCGTTTCGCGCCGTCGCCCACGGGGCTGCTCCATCTGGGCAACCTGCAGACGGCCCTGCTCTCGTGGCTGGCAGCGCGTCAAGCCGGTGGGGCCTGGTTGCTGCGCATCGATGACCTTGATACGCCGCGCAACCGCGCCGGTGCGATCGAGGCGATCCAAAGCGATTTGCGCTGGCTGGGTCTGGAATGGGATGGGCCGGTGCTGCTGCAAAGCGAGCGGCGTGGCGTCTACCACTCCTGGTTGTCGTGGTTGCGCCGATCCGGATGGTTGTTCGCCTGTCGCTGCTCCCGAAGGCAGCTTGCCGATCAGCCGATCTACCCCGGCGTCTGCCGGACGGCTGGGCACCACTGGGGCTGGCAGCAGCAGCGGCTCCCCAGTTGGCGACTTCGGGTTGCCGACGACGATCCCCATGGCAGCGGCGATGTGGTGCTGCGGCGAGCCGATGGCTTCATCGCCTATCAGCTTGCCACCGTGATCGACGAACTCAGTTTCGGCATCAACGATGTGGTGCGTGGTGCGGACCTGCGCGAGGCCCTGCCCGCCCAGCGCAGCATCTTTGCGGCCCTGGGTGAAGCTGCGCCCCGCTTCCGCCATGGCCCGCTGCTCTGTGATGCCAGCGGCCAGAAACTCTCCAAGCGTGAGGCCAGTGCAGGCTTAAAACCCTTGCGTGACGAGGGGCTGGATGCGGCTGCGGTGATTGGTCGTTTGGCCTCAGGTCTTCAGCTGGTGGCCCCTGAGGCGCGTCTCAGTGCAACAGAGTTGCTCGAACACTTGACGCAGCAGGCAATCAATGCAGTGATTTCTTAAGGAACACTTCGGGATCAGGCGTGGGTTTTCGACCCACACTGAATTCATCGTCAGATCCCTTGGATCATGTGCACGTGCACCATTTGTGGTGGTAGTGGGATGCAGCGGGTGTCGGGAGATCGCTTCCGAACCTGCATCGTCTGTCTTGGAACGGGTCAAATCAGTTCAGCGGTGCAATCGGCACCGCTGAACCACCAGCCCCTGAACACCCCTGGCCTGGCCAAACTCAGCTGTCCAACCCGGCCCCTGGCTTGACCCTCAGCCGAGGGGAGTCTTCTGGTCGTTCTGGATCACGAAGTAGGTGGCCGTTGCCACCACGATCAACAGCGGCACCGCAGTGAACAGCAGCAGGGCAATGGCAGTCCAGTCGGTGTACACGGCGGGGCGATGGGTCGAAGTTGAGGCATCATCTCAGCAAATCGCCCCCCTGTGCCCTGCTCGCGCGCTCCGTCACAGTCCTGCTCATTCTTGGTGTGATGGCCCCTGGGGTGAGGGCATCGCCTCTGGCCGCTTTCCAGGTCCGTGCTCAGCGCTGCCTTGAGCACAGCCATCTTCAGCTCTGTGAACAAGCCTTGATCGAGGCGGAGGCGCTGCAGCGACAAGCCTCCGCCCGCAGTGCCTACCCATGCCAGACCCTGCTGCTGGGTGTCCAGGCGGATCTGGTGATGCAGCAGTTGGAGGCCGGCCGCGGCGTTCAGGCCATGGCTGACCTGCAGGCGGCCATCCGCGGCTGCGCTGGGCTCTGAAGCGCCCCGTTATTGGCCCACAATCACCGGCGGTGTGCTGCCCCCGCGAATGGGAGGAACCACTTTGGTTTGCCCGTCCCACTTGTCGAGGAACAGCTTGTAGAGGACGCTGTCATTCAAAGACCGGGTCAAGGTCTGAAACTTCAGGGCTTCTTGCTCGGCGATCTGAACTTCTGTTTTGGCGCGCAGAAGCTGCTGTTGAGCGATCTGCTTTTGCTCGATCGCTGCCCGGTATTCCTCGGCGATCTTCAGGCCCGTGATGTCCAGGCCTTTAACGGCCACATAGTCGAATTTGCTCAGTTCATTGGAAACGCTTTCTTGAACAAGCGTGGAGATATTGTTCCAGTCGGTGGCAATCGTATCGAGTTCATATTTTGAGAACACCGACTTCAGGGATTTCAGCAGCGATGGCTGAATAACCCTTGCATAGATTGCGGAATCGTCGGTGGCAATCGTGCTGTAGATCCTGGGTGCTTCACCGGGCTTCACTGCATATTTCACCGTGGCTGTCGCTTCAATCACCTGCAGGTCTTTGGTGAGCGTTGAGAATTTTTCGGGGATGACCTGCGTTCTGACGCTGAAATTATGAGTCGACTGAATGAACGGAAGTTTGAGGTTCAACCCCGGCTCTCTTGGGGTGTTGGAGACTTTGCCAAGGGTGGTGACCACGCCAACTTCACCAGCGGGAACAACAAACACGCTGGAAAGCAGAGCAATGCCTCCAATGAAAACCGTGGTCACGCCCACCACTGTTTTGGTGATCTGCTCCGGTTGGGACTTGGATTGCATGCTCCTGGCCTGAATCGATGCTTCAAACAGTAGTGATGGCGCGTTAGTGATGCGAAAAAAAATTCTGATGATGTCTGGGCTGGAGATGCTGCGATTTTCCTCGGGTCGCTGATCGAGAGTTTTCGTGGCTCCGAGTCGTTAAAAAATGGAATCGTTGATCAACATCACTTCACCTTCCGGCGTTGAGGGTGTTCACGTCATTCGTTGCCAGCGGTGATGCGGCCAGCGATGAAGCCAACGCCTCCAGCGATGACGGCGGCCTGCAGTTGCCAGATCAGGCGTCGATTGCGCCAGGCCGTGTTGTTGAGCCAATCCCGGTGGCAACCGCCAGGATCAGAAGGATGATCAGGCCAGCACGGCTCAAGCTGTTCATGCGGCTTCAGCGTCTGCGCTCACGGTGCATCCAGCTGATCCAGTCAGCAGAAATCTCCTGGGGACAGACCGCCTCACATTCGAGATTGCTGCTGCAGCTGCCGAAGCCCTCGGCCTCCATCTGGCGTTGCATCGCGTCGGCACGGCTGGTCCGTTCCGGCTGCCCCTGCGGCAGCTGACCAAGATGAGCCAGCTTGGCGGCCACGAACAGGCTTGCCGAAGCATTGCGGCAGCTGGCGACGCAGGCGCCACAACCAATGCAGGTTGCTGTGCTGAAGGCGCTGGTGGCCTGCTCACGCCCAACGGGCAAGGCGTTGCCATCCGGGGCCTGGCCTGTGCCGGTTGAGCAGTAGCCGCCCGCCGCGATCAGTCGGTCAAAGGCCGAGCGGTCCACCATCAGATCCTGGATCGGAGGGAAGGCCGTGGCTCGCCAGGGCTCCAGGGTCAGCACCGCGCCATCGTCGAATTCCCGCAGGTAGAGCTGGCATGCGGAGGTGGCGGCCCGAGGGCCATGGGCCTGGCCGTTCACCAGGAAGCCGCAGCTGCCGCAGATGCCTTCGCGGCAGTCGTGATCGAAGCTCACCGGCCGTTCTCCGGTGCTGATCAGTTGCTCGTTGATCTGATCAAGGGCCTCCAGCAGCGAGAGGTCGGGGGAGACATTCTCCAGCCGATGGCTCTGGTATTCACCGGGTTGGTCGGCGCTGCGTTGCCGCCAGATGCGCAGGGTGAGTTTCATTTGTAGCTCCGGGTGCTGGGTTGCAGCGCGGTGAACTGCAGCGGTTCGCTGTGGCGGATCGGCTCACCGTCGTCCTTGTGTTCCCAGGCGGCGATGTGAGCGAAGTTGACGTCGTCCCGCTGGGCTTCGCCCTCGTCACTTTGGTGTTCCTCGCGGAAGTGGGCGCCGCACGACTCCTCCCGGGTCAGGGCATCCCGCAGCATCAGCTGAGCCAGCCCGAAGAAGTCCTTCACCCGCAGGGCTTTCTCCAGCTCGGCATTGGGGCCGCTGGCTTCGCCGGGCACCCGCACCTCGGCCTCAAACCGCTGTTCGAGCGCCTTCACCTGGGCCAGCCCCTGCCGCAGACCATCGGCATGGCGGCTGATGCCGCAGCGATCGATCATCACGCTGCCCAGCTCGCGATGGAAGCTGTCCACTGGGGTGCTGCCTGCGCTGTTGATCAATTGGCTGATGCGGCGGCGGGTGCTCTCCAAGGCCTCGCGGCAGGCCGGGTGATCGGCGGCTACATCCTGCGCCGGGTTGCCCGCCAGCCAGGCCGTGACCGTGGACGGCGCAATGAAGTAGCCATCGGCGAGCCCTTGCATCAGGGCGCTGGCGCCCAGGCGGTTGGCGCCATGTTCGGAGTAGTTCGCTTCCCCCAGAACAAACAGGCCAGGGATCGAACTCATCAGGTGGTAGTCCACCCAGAGGCCACCCATTGTGTAGTGGGGGGCCGGATAGATCCGCATCGGCTTGGTGTAGGGGTCATCGCCGCTGATGCGCTCGTACATCGTCATCAAGTTGCCGTAGCGGGCGGCAATGGCGTCTTTGCCTTCGGCTCTGATGGCATCGGTGAGGTCGAGGTACACCGACCGCCCTCCTGGGCCTACACCCCGCCCCGCGTTGCAGAGTTCTCTGGCCCGCCTGGAGGCGACGTCCCGCGGCGTCATGTTGCCGTAGGTGGGATAAAGCCTCTCGAGGAAATAGTCGCGTTCCTCTTCCGGTATCGCATCGGGTTGGCGCGTCTCGCCGGGGTTCTTGGGCAGCCAGACCCGCCCGTCGTTGCGCAGGCTTTCGCTCATCAGTGTCAGCTTGCTCTGGAAGACATCGCCACTGGGAATGCAGGTGGGATGGATCTGGGTGAAGCAGGGATTGGCGAACAGCGCCCCTTTGCGGTGGGCCCTCCAGATCGCACTGGTGTTCGACTTCAGTGCGTTGGTGGAGAGGAAGTAGACGTTGCTGTAACCGCCGGTGCAGAGCAGAACGGTGCGGGCGGTGTGCACCTCCAGCTCACCACTCAGCAGATGGCGCGCCACCACGCCACGGGCCACCCCATCCACGGTGATCAGTTCGAGCACGTCCCGGCGGGTGAGCAGTTGAACGCGGCCCAGCTCCACCTGGCGCATCAAGGCCTGGTAAGCGCCATAGAGCAATTGCTGGCCGGTCTGCCCCCGGGCATAGAAGGTGCGGCTCACCAGGGCCCCGCCAAAACTGCGGGTGGCCAGGCTGCCGCCGTATTCGCGCGCGAACGGCACCCCCTGGGCCACGCATTGATCGATGATGCCGCTGCTGATTTCCGCCAGCCGCTGGCAGCCCGCTTCCCGGGCGCGGAAGTCGCCTCCTTTGATGGTGTCGGCGAACAGGCGGCTGACGCTGTCGCCATCCACCGCCACAGAACGTGCGGCATTGATGCCTCCCTGGGCCGCCACCGAATGGGCACGCCGCGGGCTGTCGTGAAAGCTGAGCACCGTGACCCGGTAGCCCTGTTGGGCCAGAGTCGCCGCGGCGGAAGCTCCCGCCAGGCCGGTGCCCACCACGAGCACGTCCATCTGCCCTTTGCGCAGAGGGCTGATCAGCGGCAGTCCTTCGCGGGTCCGTCGCCAGGCATCGGCGAGCGGCCCGGTGGGAATCCTTGGATCAGGCAAGCCCTTTGTCATGCCAACCCTCCAAGGGCCAGTCCCAGGCTGATCAGCAGGAAGCCTCCCCCGATTCCCGACGCCAAAAGGCGACCTCCCCAGCGGATGCTGGGGCCGTTGGTCGGGTTGAGCAGACCCAGGTTGCGGTGGGCTGCTTCCGCGCCGTGGAGCAGATGCAGGCCAATGGCCAGGCTGCCGGCGGCATAAACCACCAGGTTGATCGGCTGCAGCAGCACCTGCAGCAGCACCTCTCGCTCCAGACCGTCAGCCGGCCGTGGCCAACGCAGTTGCTGCAGGTGCAGGGTGAGAAACCCCAATGTGATGAGGCCAGCAACCAGCTTGCTTCGGCTGGCAAGTGCCTCGAGCGGTTGACCGCGACGGCTACGCAGCGCAGACGTGTTTCCAGCGCGCCGATTCTGCAGCGTTTTGGCGATGGTGCAGCTCAGATGCACGGCTGCGGTGGCGGCCAGGCCGACCTCCAACACCGGCAGCCATGGCTGGTGATGCAGGGCCGTGGCGTAGTGCTCGAACTGCACCGGTGCCATCAGCGCGGGCAACAAACCGGCCAGATGAACCACCAGAAACAGCACCAGCAGCAACCCGCTGATGGCCGAGCCAATGCGCATCAAGGTTGGATCCTGCATGAACCCCAGGCCACAGGATTTCGGCTGGGACGATACCTGCGATCGACGCGTTGTTTCGACATCAGGGTCGTCATTGATTCCCAGTCCAATCGTATTCAGATCGTGGAAAAGGCTGGTTCCGTGCTGGTCGCCGTCGTTCAACCTTGTCATCGTGGGGAGGTTGTGAACGCTGGCTGGCGTGAGGCTGAGGTCCCGTCGTTGGACATGGCGGCTTGTCTGGGTTGCTCTGGCCTGCGCGCTCAGCCTGTCGATGGCGCAGTTGGGATGGAGCGCCAAGGCCGATGTCGACCCGAGGCCCACTCCGATCGACTGGGGGTCGGCTCCGGTGGAGCGGGTGGAACCAGCAGGGCCGCCGCTTCGGATCGGCGCCTACGTCACCAACATCAGCGATATCGATCTCCTGCAGGACCAGTTCTCTGTGGAGATGTTGCTCTGGACCACCTGGGCTGGTGATCCGCAGGCCGATCCCAGTGATCAGCTGATGATCCTGAATGGGATTTATGACGGCGACATTCAGCGGTTTGAGCGGGTCAGCCATGAGCAAACTGAAGCCGGGTCTTGGACGCTTTATCGGGTGCGCTCGGCCGTGGTCAAACGCTGGCGGCTGCAGCGCTATCCCTTCGACGACCAAATTCTGCACATCCAGATCGGTCTGGCTGATCCGCTGGCGTCCGTGAATCTGGATGTTGCTGAACCGGATCCCTTTGCTGTGTCTCCCGGTCTGGTGTTGCCGGGCTGGATCTTGAAGCAGCCCGGTGCCTATGCCTCCAGCATCAGCCTGATGAGTGATCTTGGGCGCCCGTTGATGGATGGAGAGGTGCTTCGTCGTCAACCGGCCGTGTCGCTTGATCTGCTGATCCAGCGCCGCAGTCTCCTGTTCGTGGCACCTGATTTTCTCGGCTACATGCTCGCGATCGGGTTGTGCTGCATGAGTTTGCTGATTACCCACAGCCGGGATGATCTGATCCTGGCTGCTGTGGTGTCAGCGGGGGGCAATTTTGTCTACATCGCTGGGAAGCTGCCGGTCACAGCCATGGCGGGCTTCATCGGCAATCTGCAGCTGATTATTTTCCTGGGGATTTTGTATGTGGTGGCGGCTGATGAGTTGATTGACAGCCATCTGATTGTTCTCAACGAGCGCGTTTCCCAGGTGTTGCGCGTGCTGCTGTTGCCCAGCTATGTGGGCATCACGCTGCTCGCCATTTTCATGATCATTCCGTGACTGAACCATCCCGCACCGAGATGACGGAGTCGCAGACCAAGGGGCTGGGGGCTCTTTTGACGTCGTTCTTGACGCTGGTCCTCCTGGCTCTGGGAGCCCTGTCGATTCAGCCCCGGCTGTCGGAACGCCGCGAGCTGCTGCCCGATCGATATGTTCTCACTGCCGATGAAGTTGCAGCGCTGCCGCAAGGCACGCTTCCCGTGGTGTTGGATCGACGCCTCGGTCAGGATCAGAACGACTTTCGCTTTCGCCTGCTGAAGCTGGTGCTGGAGCGCAGCAGTACACCATTTGCCCTGGGTTTCAGCTCTGCCGTTCAGCCGCAGGATGAGGCGATTGCAGCGCTCGCGGAAGGGCAGAAGCCGGGTCGGCGGAACCCTCTGCGGCTCTCGGTTGGTGTTTACGGTGCCGGCCCTGAGTTGAACCGTCGTCTGCGGGCGGTGCCCATTCCGGTGACGGGTGGAATCCTCGGGCTGCGGGCAGGATGGACCAATCAGGCATCCCTGGCCGAACTGCAAACGATCCGCAGCCTTCAGGACCTCCAAGGCATCGTTTTGGTGCAAGGACTGGGCTGGAGCGATGTTGAAATTTTCGATCGTGCTGGGTTGCGCACCTACACCGCCCGGTCGGAAAAATTGCTGCGCTTGGTGAATGACAACCGGGTGCAGTTGTTCCCCCGCGGTGTGGCGGAACTTGAAGCGGAGGCTTCCGTGGTGAGGTCGTTGTACCCGCAGATGCTGCTGGATCCCCATCTGTTGATTGTTTATCCCTTTGCGGGTTTCTTCTATGTGGCTCCAGAGAACACGGAGCTGGCAGCCGCGATTCAGACCGGTTTTGAACGGGTGATCGCCGATGGCTCGTACCAGCGCCTTGTTGAAGAAGCGATCATGACGCCCTGGTTAAGGCGCCAGCTCAAACTGCGGTCGCGAAGGATCCTGGTACTTCAGAATCCTGAGGCGGGTGACGTGTTGGCTGATGTGAATCCAGACCACTGGATTGTTCCCTGGAATGATCTTCTCAGTGGAAGGATCACCAGCGGGAATGATCTCTGCTCGTCTTCGGGATTGAAGCGGCTATGTGTTAATTAGACGCGCACTGAATCCTGCTGATTCAACACGCCGCTGCTTAAAAAGCCGATGACCTGACTTGAACAGGCGACCCACGCTTTACGAAAGCGTTGCTCTACCGGCTGAGCTACATCGGCGTCACAAGCAATTTAACATTTGCTCTGAATCCAACTTGGACGTTTGCCCGATACTCCCCGCCCCAAATCTGGCCTGGATCCCGCCCTACGGGAACGGTTGCTCAAGGAATCACAGACCCCTTGGCGTGGGCTCAGACGGCTCGTCTGGTTCGCTCTCTTTGCCTCCGCTGGACTCGGCCTGTTCACGATGGCTTTCCGTGCTTCCGCCGGCGACACCGTCGATCTGGCTGACTTCGGCATCCAAGGGGGTGCTCTCCTGCTCTTCACAGGTCTGCTCTGGTTCGACCGCAACAGGGACAGCAGCAGCGACGCTTGATTCGTCGGCATCAACCGCACGGATGTCTTCAGCGTCGTCGTCTTCCGACATGTCGTCTTGATCCTCTGCCTCGACGGGTTCCAGCGCTTCGGACTCGACGTCATCAGACTCTTCAGCCGTCGCGGTGTTGATGGCTGTACGTTTGCCGTCTGGCTCTTCGCTGTCAGGGCTGATGTCGGCGGTGTTGACGTCTTCAGTTCTGTCGTCCGGTTCCGGCGTGGTGTCTTCCTCGTCTTCCACGTCCATGGCCTCATCGGCGTCCTGATCGGGTGTTGGAGCAGCCTCTTCAGCGTCACTAGACGACTCGTCGTTAGCTCGAGCTTCGGCAACGACGGGCTCAGGAGCTGTTTCGGAATCAGCTTCGTCAGACACTGCAGCCGTCACCGGATTGTCGGCTGAACTTTCCCCGTCGGGTGCTTCGTTGTCAGGTGCTTCGTTGTCAGTGCTGGCTTGATCAGTAGTGGCTTGATCCGTGCTGTCTTCCACCCCGATGGCCTGGTTGGGCTCTTGCTTGATCGGCTCCACTACAGGCTCCGGCCACTCCAGGCCAGGGAGGTTGAGCAACTGCAGGCCCAGGCTGGTGCGTTGCGTTGCCAGAGCATCAGCACGAAAAGCCGAATCGGCAGGGGCGACGGTTGCTGGTGATCCAAGCAACAGCGCTGCGGCTTGAATCAGCTGCTGCACCTGCCACACCATCAAGGCCAGCAATGGGCTGACCAGCAACAGGGTGACCAGACGGGATTGTCCCGACACCGGGGAAAATTCACTCGCCAGCACCGCTGAATCGTCCATCCACCAGAGCACGGGCAGCAGGACCACTGCGGTGATCACCACAGCGGCGCGGCTGATCAAGCCGGCTTGGGATGCACTGATGCGAAGTTGATCGCTGTTGCGGCTGGCCAGCGGCTGACGCACGAACAGCAGTGAGCCCCAGTCGGCGGGCCGTCGCCACAACGCGACGGCTGGGGCCAGGACCCCCACCCCCCAGATCAGAACTCGCTCTACTCCGGGAACAGGACCCGGATCCGCGCCGGCCAGAACAAGGCGGATCAGCAGCAGCTCCAGGGGAATGGCTCCAAGGGCCAGGCATTGAAGCCAGAGCAGGGGCTCGCTGCGGGGCTGCACGATCGCTTGCGGGGTCAGGTGGTGAGTTTGCGGCGTTGGGTGACCATTTTGAAGGCTTCAATGCGATCGCCTTCTTCCCAGTTGGCGAACCGATCGGTGCCGACACCGCATTCGAAGCCCGTGGCCACTTCCTTGACGTCGTCCTTGTTGCGACGCAGGGAGTCGAGGTCGCCCTCGTAGACCACCTGTTTTCCGCGGCGCACCCGCACCCGGCAGTTGCGATGCAGCTTGCCGGTGGTGACATAACAGCCGGCCACGGCGCTCTTGCCGATGGTGAAGACGGCGCGCACCTCGGCTTCGCCCAGGGCTTCCTCCACCAGTTCCGGCTCCAGCAGACCTTCCATCGCCAACTGGATGTCTTCCAGCAGCTTGTAGATCACGTCATAGTCGCGCACATCCACCCCGGTGGCATCCGCCGCTTTCTTGGCGCCGGAGGCCATGGAGGTGTTGAAGCCCACGATCACCGCGCCGGAGGCGGCGGCCAGGTCGACGTCGGTTTCGGTGATCTCGCCAGGTGCCGACAGCAGCACCCGCACCTGCACCTCATCCTTGGGCAGCTGCTCGAGCGATCCGAGGATGGCTTCCACGGAGCCTTGAACGTCGGCCTTGAGAATCAGGTTGAGTTCCTTCAGCTCACCGTCATTGGCCTGGCCGGACATGGCCGTGAGCGAGACACGTCGTGACGCCATCTGCTGAGCAAGACGGGTGGCACGGGCATCGGAGGCGCGATCGCCCACCACGGCCCGGGCCGATTTCTCGTCGGGGTACACCTCGAACTCGTCACCGGCGGTGGGTACTTCGCTGAAGCCCAGGGCCTCCACAGCAAAGGAGGGGCCCGCTTCCTTGAGGCGTTGACGGTTGTCGTCCACCATGGCGCGCACCTTGCCCAGCACCGGACCAGCGGCGACGACGTCGCCCGTCTTGAGGGTGCCGTTCTGCACCAGCAGCGTGGCCACGGGGCCTTTGGCCTTATCGAGGTGGGCCTCGATCACGGTGCCGCGGGCCAGACGATCCGGGTTGGCCTGCAGGTCTTCCACTTCGGTGACCAGCAGCAGCATCTCCAGCAGCTTGTCGATGTTTTCGCCCTTGATGGCGCTCACCGGCACCATCACCACATCGCCGCCCCAGTCTTCTGCCAGCAGGTTTTGCTCAGACAGCTCCTGCTTCACCCGCTCGGGCGATGAACCTTCCTTGTCGATCTTGTTGATCGCCACCACGATCGGCACTTCAGCGGCCCGGGCGTGGCTGATGGCTTCCAGGGTCTGGGGGCGGACGCCGTCATCAGCAGCCACCACCAGCACAGCCACGTCGGTCACCTTGGTGCCGCGGGCTCGCATGGCCGTGAAGGCTTCGTGGCCCGGTGTGTCCAGGAAAGTGAGCTTGCGCTGCTCGTTGTTGTGCTCGATCTCAACCTGATACGCACCGATGTGCTGGGTGATGCCGCCAGCCTCACCCGCAGCGACGCGGGCCTGACGGATGGCATCCAGCAGGCTGGTTTTGCCATGGTCGACGTGGCCCATGACAGTGACCACGGGCGGACGTCGGATCAGGTGAGCCTTGTCGGCCTCTTCGATCATCTCGACGGTCTTCTTGGCCGCCTCCTCCACGTCGTCCTGCAGCACCGGCACACCGAATTCGTCGGCGACGGCCTCGATCGTGGGCATGTCCAGGGTCTGGGTGACCGTGGCGATGATCCCTTTGAAGAACAGGGATTTGATGATCTCTGAGCTTTCGACGCTCAGCATGTCCGCCAGTTCCTGCACCGTGAGGTTGTCCTCCGGCACCACGATCATTTCGGGACGCACCTGCTTGGCTTCCCGGGCTGCCCGCAGCTCCATGGCACGCCGGCGCTGACGCTGACGGGCGGTTTCCTTCTTGCGCTTGCGCATCGCCGCCACCGGCTTGGGTGCGGTGCGCTGCTGCGACTTCGGCTTGGCGGGACGCGCCAGGCTCGCCGAGAGAACCATGTTCTCCTGTTCACCGGCGAAGCCGCCGGTCTGTGCCGCCAGGGAGTCGTCGTTCTCGCCGATGATGTGGACCTTCTGGCGCTGCTTCTGCGGCGAGCGGCTGCGCAGAGCATCGAGCCGTGCGCTGTCATCCCAGTCGGGCCGGCCGGGCCGCCGTTGACCACCAGGACCGCCTGGGCGGAAGTTGGGGCGGCGGGGTGCCGAGGGGGCGTTTGGACGCGCCACGGGCGGGGTGGCCGTTCCTGCAGCTGCACCGGCTTTGGTGGGTGCATCGGGACGACGGGGTGCCGCTGCTGTTGGCCTGCCGACAGGCTTCTGCAGCTGCATCAGCTCACCGGGAGCTGCTGGTTTGCGCATTCCAGCGGGCATGCCGGGGCGTCCAGGGGCTCCCGGCCGGGTGGGTGCGCCCGGACGACCGCTACCGGTGGTGCTTCCATCGCGACGAATTGGCTTGCCGACCAGTTCCAGGGTGTTGCCGCTGCGGGGAGGCATCCCGGGGCGACCCTGGCGGGTTGGGGCTCCCGGACGGCTGGGACTACCCTGGCGTTGAGGCACGCCGGTGCCAGCAGGACGACGGGGCACAGGTTTGCCGACCAGTTCAGGCCTAGGAGTGGGCCGTGAGGGTGCTCCAGGCTTTGTGGGGGCACCGGCACGGGTGGGTGCACCTGGCCGAGATGGAGCGCCTGCGCGGATGATCTGTGGCTTGGGCTGACCCTGGCCAGGGGTGGGCCGCGCTGGGCTTCCAGCACCTGCGGGGCGTGGCGTCGGGCGAGCGGTTGTGGGCCGCGGCGTGGGTGCGGTGGGTTTGGCAGCAGCCGTGGGCTTGCTCACCAGTTCCGGTTTGCCTGCAGTCGGCTTGCTGACAACCTGCGGCTTGGCCGCGGCAGGCCGCGGCACGGGTTTTGCCGCCGTCGGTCGCGCTGGGGCTGCGGGGGGTTTCTGAGGAGCGGCGGGCCGCGCCGGTGCTGCTGAGGCTTTCACCGGTGCAGCCGCTGGATTGCTGATCACCGGTTTGGGCGTGGCCGCTGCGGGAGGCTTCGGGGCCGCCTGCGGTTTGGCAGCCGCCACGGGTTTGGCGACCACGGGCTTGGCAGCCACAGGCTTGGCAGCCACAGGCTTGGCGACCGGTTTGCTCGCCGCTGGGGCGGGCTTGCTTGGCGCGGCGGGGGCTGCTTTCTTCACCGAGAGGATGGCCTTGCCAACTGCGGGCTTGGCAGGCGCCGCGGCAGCGGGTTTTGCACCATTCCCGCCTTTGCCGAGGAGCGAACGGATCTTTCCGGCTTCAGCGTCACTGATCGAGCTGCTGTGGCTCTTCGCAGCGATCGACAGCTTTTCAGCCGCATCCAGCACGTCCTTGTTCTCAAGGCCGAGGTCCTTGGACAGCTCGTAAATTCTGACTTTGCCGCTGCTGGTCATTCAGTTCGGGTCTCCGATCGGTCCGGGCATGGAATGCCGCGGTGGCCTCGCACAAGGTGGGGCCAATGTTCAGTCTGCCTCAGCGGATTCACCAACGCTTTGGTTAAGCCGCTGTTTCAACACCGCAAGCACTGTTTCGGGCACCTGACAACGCAGGGCTTTCTGCAGACGCTTGCGACGGGTCGCCTCCTCAAGGCAGTTCTCCTCGCGGCAGAGATAGGCCGAACGGCCCATCCCCTTATCGAGGAGAACTCCGTCCTGATGGTCGCGGATCACCCTCCAGAGTTGGCGGCGATCCAAGAGCTGGCGGCAGGCCACGCAGCGACGCAGGACGGGGCGGTCACTCACCGGACCTGCTCCTGATCGGGCTCGGCATCAGCCTCAGCCGCTGCGTCCGTGCTTTCAGCCTCGGCATCGAACTCGGTTTCGCTGCCGGCTTCCACCTCAGCGGGTTCCTCCTCAGAGAACTCCTGCTCGGCCTGCTCCTCGCTGTACTCCTCTTCGTCTTCGGGCAGCGGATACAGCTCCCGCAGGCGTGCATCCTCTTCCGCCCGAGCGGCCTGTTCAGCGGCCAGCCGTTCTTCGGCTTGCTGCTGGAGGGCTTCCTCCTCCTCCCGCTGGGAGATCAGCTCTGCCACCACGGCATCCTCAGCCTCTTGGTCGTATTCGGTGGAGTTCTTGATGTCGATCTTCCAGCCGGTGAGTCGGGCGGCCAAACGCACGTTCTGGCCTTCGCGGCCGATGGCCAGGCTCAGCTGATCGGGGGGCACCAGCACGTGGGCGTGCTGGCCCACGGGATCCACCAGGCGCACCATTTCCACCCGAGCGGGGCTGAGGGAGTTGGCGATGTACTGGCCCGGATCCTGCGACCAGCGGATCACGTCGATTTTTTCACCACGCAGTTCGTTCACCACCTGCTGAATGCGGGAGCCGCGGGCGCCGATGCAGGCGCCGACGGGATCCACCTCGCGTTCGATGCTGTCGACGGCCACCTTGGTGCGGGGGCCCACGGAACGGGAGGGGGGATTGGCCTCACGGGCCACGGCCACGATCCGAACGGACCCTTCCTGAATTTCGGGGACTTCGTTCTCGAACAGGTAGACCACCAAACCGGCATTGGAGCGGCTGACGAACAGCTGCGGTCCCCGGCGGGGCACTTCGCTCACCTCTTTCAGAAACACCTTGAAGGTGGCGTTGGCGCGGTAGTTGTCGTTGGGCAGTTGATCGCGCCGGGGGAGTTCAGCCTCCACTTCCGGACGGCCGAGGCCTGAGCTGACAGCCATGATCACCGATTGGCGCTCGAAGCGGATCACCCGGGCCGTCAGCACCGGATCCTCCAGATCAGCGAATTCCTCCTGGATCATGCGGCGCTGCTGATCACGCAGCTTCTGGGCCAGCACCTGCTTGGTGGTGGCGGCGGCCATCCGGCCGAAGTCCTCTTTCTCTGGGGTGACATCCAGCACCACCGTGTCGCCCACCTGGGCGTCATCGGCCACCTGCCTCACCTCGGCGATCGCGATCTGGTGGTCTTCGCTCTCCACCTCATCAACAATGATCTTGCTGGCGAGAACCCGGTAGCCCTCCTCCTCAAGGTCGAGGCCAACGTCAAAGTTGCTGAAGTACTCCTCATCAAAGGGGTCTTCGCTGATGCCGATGTACAGGGTGCGCCGGTAGCGCTCATAGCCCTTCAGCAGGGCCTCCCGCAGGGCCGCTTCCACCACCTGGGGAGGCAGCTTCTTCTCTTCACTGATGTCGTCGATCAGGTTGCTGAGGCCGGGAAGCAGGACGAGAGCCATCGCGTCGGGTTAGGAGAAAAGAAGGGGGCGGTTGCAGGGGAGTGAACGCTGGGTTCAGCTGCCTGGACTCGTGAGGCGGACACCGATCACGCAATCCCGGGGAATCCGTTTGATACGCCCGCGAATGTTGATCT
Source organism: Synechococcus sp. A15-44 (assembly GCF_014280115.1). Classification (NCBI taxonomy): domain Bacteria; kingdom Bacillati; phylum Cyanobacteriota; class Cyanophyceae; order Synechococcales; family Synechococcaceae; genus Synechococcus; species Synechococcus sp. A15-44. Next base: position 1,901,248 of record NZ_CP047938.1, on the reverse strand, counting down.
GCAGCGTGTCGGCGTCGCGTTCGAGCAAGAGGCCATCCAGGCGTTGCTCGCTGTCGTCCTTGTCGCGGTGATGAACCTCCACGGGGAACCCACGGAAGGTTTCAAAGTCGCGATCACTGGACAGCTGGTCGCCGATGCCGGGACTGCTGATCTCCAGAACATACGCGTCAGTGAGCATGGTGGAGGCCTCAAGGGCATCCCCCAGCACGCCACTGAAACCGGCGCAGTCATCAAGGCTCACATCCGCTCCACTGCTGTGGCGGATCTGCACTTCCAGGGTCATCGGGCTCATGTGGGTGAGCAGCTGGATGCCGCAAAGGGCAAAGCCTTTGCTGGCGGCCACATCGGTGACCAGCGTTTCGAGATTCGGAAGCAGAGGATGAGGCAACGCGAACTGAGGGCGGACGTCGGCCCGACGTGCATTTCAGTTGTGACCGATCTCCCGCAGGGAGATGCCCGTCGGACACTCCTTCAATGTACGGGACCGTCCGCCCGCCGTCAGCTTTTGCCCAGATCGATGGCTGGTGCATCGGGAAAGGCGTCGCCCGGCTGTTCAGCGCCGCGCCCGTCGGAATCCTGATTGATGCAGAGGCGTCGACGCTCCGGATCGGTCACGTACTGGCAGACGCGGCTCCAGAGTTTGCTGCGGCTGCCCTGGGGGCCATTGCTGAACGTCACCACATCGGGAAGGCCAGGGCGATCTTCGATCACGACCTGGCAGAGCTCACAGCGTTGTGAAGCGGCGGTTTCGCTCAAGGGTGAAGCTCACAAAACCGCCCGACCTTAAGCAGTGGACGCAAGAGCCGCTGTGTGATCAGTGGAAGCCCTGAACGGAGATCCTGTAGCTGAATCCGGTGGCTGCCGGGTCGTTGTTGGCGCCGATTCTGAAATTCACCTGGCTGATGCTCTTGCCCGGCACCTGCGGGAAGGGGCCGAACATCCGGCCGGTGCCCACGGGCGGCTGCAGTTGTTCATCGGCCACCTTGCTGTTGCTGCCGTCGCTGAATTTGAGGAAGGCCTGAATGGGATAGCTGCTGGGGTCGCTGGAATCGGCGGTGAAAAACAGCTTGAAACTGCGGTAGGGCTGATCCACCACGAAATCGGTGTTCCAGTTGGTGCGGCCGATGGCTTTGCCAATTAGTCCCTTGGGACGCTCAACCTTTTTTCACAATCGGGTCGCCGCCACCCACTGGGGGCAGAAAACTGCAGGCGGCCTGGGCCTGGACTGGGATGAGCAGCAGGCCTAAGGCCGGCAGAACAGCAAGGGAGCGCATGGGCAACGAAATTAATGGGGTGTGAGGGGAGTCAGGGGAGGCCCTTCTTCGAATCGCTCCAGCAACACTTGCGTGGGGATCTGGGTGCCGAAGCGGCAGGCGTTGGTTTCGCTGGAGGCGAGGGTGCCGTGTTCCCAGAATTTGTTGCTGCCGTTGCCTCCGCCGCAGAGGCCGAAGTATTCGCAGCTCTTTTGGCAGGTGTCCACGCCGCTGCTCATGTCGGCAAGAAGGCGACGGAACTGATCGGTGTGGGTGGACTCCACCAGCGACAGATCTTTCAGATTGCCGAGGTTGAAGCTGCCGTAGCGGTCGCTGACCACTGAAAGCAGCTCAGGGTCGAAGGTGGAGAAATTGCCCTCCCAATCAACGCTGAGGATCGAGAACGGGCGATTCAGCTCGTTCTGGGTCATCCGCGCATTGCCTTGGATCAGGCTGATCACCTGCTCGAATTCGCGCAGCACCACGCGATAGCCGTCCTGCTCGCTGAGCCGCCAGAAGGCCCGAAGGAAGTCGCGGTACTTCTCCTCCATTGCAGAGCCCTGCATTGAGGAGCTGGTGTTGAGCCCCTCCTGCTCCTCAACGTTGAAACCCACGTCGTTGATGCCGTTGTCGCGGAAGAAGCGGTACATCCGCTCCGGTTGCTCCATGGCATCGGCGGTCACCACCGAGATGCAGTGGAAGGGCACATCGTTGCGATGCAGGGCTTCAATCCCCTTCATCGCCATGGCGTGGGAGCCGCGCCCGTTGCGGAAGCGCCGGTGGGCGTCGTGGATGTCCTCCGGGCCATCCACACTGATGCCCACCACAATCTTGTTGCGCCGGAAGCAGTCGCACCACGCGTCATTGATCAACGTGGCGTTGGTCTGCACGTGCTGGGTGAAATCCAGCCCCTGGGCGTTGAATTGCTCCAGACTGCGGTGAAGAATCACCGTCGCTTCGTCATACCAACTGGTGGGCAGGGTGAGTGGCTCCCCGGCGTGCCACACCAAGGCAATTTCCGGCCCGGCATAGGGGCTTTCCAGAATCCGCTGCATCAGCAAGGGCAGCAGATCAAGGTCAAAGACCCGCTTCTTCTGCCGGTCCGGCAGATAGCAATACGAGCAATCGAGGTTGCACAGCGAGGTGGACTGCACAACCACGAGGCCGATGGGCCCGAACCGGTTGAGGTCGGGCCCGACGTTGGGAGAGGAAACGATCACCAGTTGACGAAGCCGCCGCCACCGTTGCCCCAGGCACCGCCACCGTTGCGCCAGCCGCCGTAGTAGCGACCGTTGCCCCAGGTGTTGCGGCTATTGCTCCACTTGTTGCCGCTCTTGCCGTTGCCCCATTTGCCTTTGCCGTAGCTGTTGCCGAATTTCTTGCCCTTGCCGTTGCCCCACTTGCTCTTGGCAACCAGCTCACCTTCGATCTCAGGATCCTGAAGCAGGCTGCCCCAGTCGGTGTTCCGCACCGCTTCGATCCGGGCTTCGATGCTGTTGGCTTTGGCCGGGCCGGTCAGCTGCTCTGGAGCGGTGTAGGTGGAGCTGGCTTCAGCGGTTTGGCAAAGCACGGCGCTGGAGGCCAGCAGTGCTTGAAAAGCAATCAGTGAACGCTTCATGGCTGTTGGTGGATAGAGAACAAAAGCAATCGAGGAGTCGTCAGATTCCCGGTGTGGCTGGAGTGTTGATTTCTGCTGTGATGCTGAGGATCAGGCCGTAAAGGGAGCGGATCACGTCCTGGCTCAGACCCACATCGCTGCCGGGGCCGATCCAACGGTTGATCATGCGGCGCGTTCCCGCATCACCATCCATGTAGGCCTGCATCATCTGGCCCAACGCGATGTTGGTGGAGGAGAGCAGCTTGCCGTTGTTTTGGTTGACGATGCAGCTGATGCCGGAGCGGCCGTAGGGACGGAAGGGCAGCAGTGCCGTCTTGTCGATGCGGCTGTTGGCGGCCAGCCAAAGGGTTCCGCCCCCAAGGATCGGCACGTCACCCGCGTAGAAGGCATCCAACGCTTCCTTCGGGGTGGTGAAACTCTTCAGCGTGGCGCCGGGCACCACGTTCTTCAGCACCTGGGCGGAAGCGGTGTCCTTCACCACACCAATGGTTTGGCCTTCCAGTGAGGCGGGGGTTCCATCGATGGTGGTGTCGCTGGCCATCAGCAGACGGGTGCCACCAACGCCGAAGGGAAGGCTGTAGGTGACCTGCGTGGAGCGGCCCCAGGTGAAGGCCACGCCGCAGGCGATGTCGGCCTTGCCGGTGATCACGGCGCCGATGCCGTCGTTCACCGATTTGGCCACCCGGTAGTCCACCTTGCGGCGCTTGGCCTGGATCCGGATCTGTTCGAGAACATCAACCCCGAGGCCCTCATAGCCGGCATCTGTTTTCTGATACAGCGGCTTGACCTCCTCAAAGATCACCGCTTTGAGCGTTGTGCTCTCCGCGGAGGCTTGAGGGGTGAGGGCAACCGGGCCAGCCAGGGCAAACAGAGCTGCCGCTGGAGCCAGAAGTGCACGCATGCGAAAACTGCGTTTGCTGATTTGTTAGCTGGAATCTCCAAGCTCGACCGCGCATCGCAATGGAGGTTCTGAGATTGCGATCGATTTGGACCAGGGCCCGTTTCTCCGGCTGGATCCGATAAAAAGAAGGCAATTAGAGGTCTTGTGTTGCGGTACGCCCTGCGTCAACTCCTGGCCGTTCTGATGGCCGTAGTGGTTCTGGTCGGTGAAGCTGACTCAGCCCAGGCCCTGGAGCACAGCTTTGTGGCCGATGCCGTTCAGCGGGTGGCGCCGGCGGTGGTTCGGATCGACACCGAGCGCACTGTGGAACGTCAGCCGTTTGACCCCACGCTGCTTGATCCCCTGCTGCGGGACCTGCTGGGGGACCCTCCGGCAGGTCCGGAGCGGGAACGGGGGCAAGGCTCTGGTGTGGTGATCGATGCCAAGGGCCTTGTGCTCACCAATGCCCATGTGGTGGATCGGGTGGAGTCCGTCAGCGTCACCCTGGCCGACGGGGAACAGCGGGATGGACGGGTGGTGGGCACCGATGCGGTGACAGACCTGGCCCTGGTGCGTCTCGAGGGCGATCAACTGCCGCCACGGGCTCCCCTTGGTGATTCGGAAGCCATGCAGGTGGGCGATTGGGCGATCGCCCTCGGCACCCCGTTCGGATTGGAACGCACGGTGACCCTGGGCATCGTCAGCAGTTTGCACCGCAACATCAATAGCCTTGGCTTCGCCGACAAACGGCTGGAACTGATCCAGACCGACGCCGCCATCAACCCTGGTAATTCCGGTGGGCCGTTGGTGAACGGCGATGGCCAGGTGATTGGCATCAACACCCTTGTGCGGTCGGGCCCTGGGGCCGGCCTTGGTTTTGCCATCCCGATCAACCTGGCCCGCCGGGTGGCTGATCAGCTCCAGCAGCAGGGTGAAGTGGTGCACCCCTACATCGGTCTGCAACTGGTGGCGCTCACACCGCGCATCGCGCGCGAGCACAACAAGGACCCCAATGCCCTTGTGCAGCTGCCGGAACGCAGCGGTGCCCTGGTGCAAGCCGTCCTGCCCGATGGCCCGGCCGAAAGAGCAGGACTGCGCCGCGGCGATCTGCTGATCACGGTGGATGAGCGCGACATTGCTGACCCTCAGGCGCTCTTGGAGGTGGTGGATGCTGCTGCCATCAATGTTCCGCTTCCCTTGAAGGTGCTGCGGGCTGGGCGTGAGCTGACCCTTTCCGTCAAACCGGAGCCCCTGCCTGGGATGGTCTGAAACCCCTTGCTACCGTCGCGCCCAAAGGACGTGACCTGATGGCTGATCTTCAGACCCAGATGAAGCAGGCGGTGGCTGATGCCGCCGTGGAACAGATCAAAGACGGCATGGTGCTGGGCCTGGGATCAGGCTCCACCGCTGCCTTGATGATTCAGGGCCTTGGGGCCAAGCTCGCCAGCGGCGAACTCAAAGACATTGTTGGTGTCACCACCTCCTTCCAGGGAGAGGTGCTGGCCGCGGAGCTGAACATCCCCCTGCTCAGCCTCAATGCCGTCAGCCGGATTGATTTGGCCATCGATGGTGCCGATGAAGTCGATCCCGGCTTTCAGTTGATCAAGGGCGGTGGCGCCTGCCACGTGCAGGAGAAACTCGTGGCAGCACGGGCCGATCGGTTTGTGGTGGTGGTGGATTCCACGAAGCTTGTGGATCGTCTCAACCTCGGTTTTCTGCTGCCGGTTGAGGTGCTCCCCGGTGCCTGGCGCCAGGTGAAGCAGCAGCTGGAGGCCCTCGGTGGCAGCGCTGAACTGCGCATGGCCCAGCGCAAGGCTGGTCCGGTGGTGACCGATCAGGGCAACCTGGTGCTGGACGCCAAGCTCGACGGCGGCATCACCGACCCGGCGACCCTCGAAAAGACCATCAACAACATCCCTGGCGTGCTCGAGAACGGACTGTTCGTCAACATCACCGATGAGGTCTTGGTGGGTGAGATCGCTGATGGCGTGGCGGGTGTCCGCAGCCTGGAGAAGCGCCTCAGCTGAGGCGCCGGCGCACCGATTCAGCGTGGCTGTGCAGGCCTTCACTGGTGGCCAGCTCCTGCACAGCTGAACCCGTTGCTTCCAGGGCAGCCCGGTTGAAACCGATCAGCGAGGTGTGGCGCATGAAGGTCTCAACACTGAGGGCCCCGCTGAAACGCGCTGCTCCACAGGTGGGCAGCGTGTGGTTTGGGCCTGCCAGGTAATCCCCCACCGCTTCTGGGGACCAGGGGCCCAGGAAAATGGCTCCTGCGTTCTGAATGCGATCCGCCAGGGGTTCGGGCCGCTCCACCAGCAGCTCCAGGTGTTCGGGGGCGAAGCTGTCGCTGAGGCGGGCACAGCTCTCGAGGTCGTCGCAGACCACCACCAGCCCCCACTCCCGCAGAGCGGCTTCGCAGATCTCCTGGCGGGGGTGATCGGCCAGCTGTTCGGCCACTGCGGCGTTGATCCCGTCGGCCAGTGCAGGGTCGGTGGTGATCAGCACCGCCGCCGCCAGGGGGTCGTGCTCCGCCTGCGCCAACAGATCCGCTGCCACCTGATCGGGCTTGGCGGAGTGGTCTGCGATCACCAGCACTTCGCTTGGTCCCGCAAGGGAATCGATGGCCACCTGGCCGTACACCGCCTGTTTCGCCAGGGTGACGTAGACGTTTCCGGGGCCACTGATCACGTCCACCTTGGGCACGCTCTCGCTGCCGTAGGCCATGGCGGCAACAGCCTGGGCACCTCCGAGGCGGAACACCGTTTTCACGCCGGCCAGGTGGGCCGCTGCCAGCACCACGGGGTTCACCGCACTATCACGTCCGGCGGGGGAACAGATCACCACGTCTTTGACGCCGGCGACCCGGGCTGGCACCGCATTCATCAGCACGGTGCTGGGGTAAGCCGCCCGTCCTCCGGGCACGTAGAGACCCGCCCGCTCCACCGGCCGCCAGCGCCGCCCAAGCTGTTCGCCGTGGGGGCCCGTCACCGCCAGATCGGCGGGACGTTGGCGTTGGTGGAAGTCGGTGATGCGGCGATGGGCCAGCTCCAGGGCATCCCGCAGGTTGGTCGGTAGCGACGTCCAGGCCTGTTCGAGGGCCTCGGGGGACACCGCCATCGGTTCGGGCCGGAAGCCATCGAACCGTTCGGTGAAGTCGGCAATGGCGGCATCACCGCGGTCGCGCACCGCTGTGAGAATGGCTTCAACCCGCTCACGGGCTTCACCTTGCTGGGTTTGTGTGGTGCGGCTCGACAACCGTTTCAGCTCCGTCTGGGCCCGGTCCAGATCCCGCACGATGCGAAGGGGAGCAACGGCCGGCTGGCTCACAGACAAAGGAACAGTGGGAAAGTTCGGTCAAGTTAGGACTCCACAACCCAGGGAAGGGGGTCCTGTCAAGGAGTAAGGTGATGGATTGTTCGCAACGTTGAAGCCTCAGTGGCCAATAACAAGTCAGCCAAGAAGCGGATTGAGATTGCTGAGCGCAACCGTCTGCGCAACCGCACCTACAAGTCGTCGATGCGCACCCTGATGAAGCGCTGCTTCGCCGCCTGTGACGCCTACAGCGCCACCCCTGGTGATGAAGCCAAGACCAGCGTGCAGACCTCCATGCGTGCCGCCTTCAGCAAGATCGACAAGGCCGTGAAAGTTGGTGTGCTGCACCGCAACAACGGCGCCAACCAGAAGTCTCGCCTCAGCGCGGCTGTGCGCAAGGTGCTCGAGCCTGCCAGCTGAGTCGGTTTCAACCGGCAGAATGGGCCGAAAGCGCGTTTCGGCCCAGCTGTGTCCCCCACCCCGACGTTGATTGATAGCCACTGTCACATCGTCTTCCGCAACTTTGACGACGACCTCGATGAGGTGGCTTCACGCTGGCGTGAGGCTGGGGTTGGTGCACTGCTGCACGCCTGCGTCGAACCCTCCGAAATCCCGGCGATCCGCGCTTTAGCTGATCGATTCCCGGAGATGCGCTATTCCGTCGGTGTCCATCCACTGGACACTGAGCATTGGCTGGATGACACGGTGGCGGTGCTGCGCCGGGCGGCCCTCGAGGACGATCGGGTGGTCGCCATCGGCGAGCTCGGCCTCGATCTCTTCCGAGACAAGAATCTCGAGGAGCAGCTTGCTGTTCTGCGTCCTCAATTGGATCTGGCGGTGGAGCTGAACCTGCCGGTGATCATTCACTGCCGGGATGCCGCTGAGCCGATGCTGGAGGAACTGCGGGCCCGCAAGGCGCAGGGCCGTTGCCCTGGAGGGGTGATGCATTGCTGGGGCGGCACCCCCGATGAAATGCACCAGTTCCTGAAGCTCGGCTTCTACATAAGCTTCAGTGGCACCGTCACCTTCCCCAAGGCGGAGCCCACCCACGACTGCGCCCGTCAGGTGCCGGAGGATCGTTTTCTGGTGGAAACCGATTGCCCCTTCCTGGCCCCTGTGCCTCGCCGCGGCAAGCGCAACGAGCCCGCCTTCGTGGCTTCCGTTGCCACGCGGGTGGCTGAGCTGCGCGGCGTGGATCTCGAAAGCGTGGCCTGCAGCAGCACCGCCAACGCCCGGCGTTTGTTCGGACTCCCTTAACCGGAGTTCCGAGGGTGTCGAGTCCATATGTAAGATGTTGTATTGGCCTGGCCATGTGCAGGATTCCATCCTGTGTGTGGTGCCTGAAGCGTCCATTTCCTTCCGGTGCACTTGTCGTCGTCAGCTGATCTGACCCGCGATTTCTGAACAGCAGCAGCGGCGCTGTCGGTTCCGTCCTGGAAACCGTCGGTGTCGCTGCTGCTGTCGAATCGTCCTGTCAGATGAGCTTTTGCCGCCAATCCAGTCCTCCCCAGTCCCTTCGTCCTCTCTGCCGGTCCCCGCATGAGCAGCAGCGCGATTCAGGTCGCCAAGACCGCCACCTACCTCCCTGATCTGGTGGAGGTGCAGCGGGCCAGCTTTAAGTGGTTTTTGGATCAAGGTCTGATCGAGGAGCTTGAAAGCTTCTCTCCGATCACGGATTACACCGGCAAGCTGGAGCTGCACTTCATTGGTAGCGAGTACCGCCTGAAGCGCCCCCGCCACGATGTGGAAGAGGCCAAGCGCCGTGATGCGACCTTCGCGTCACAGATGTATGTGACCTGCCGCCTGGTCAACAAGGAGACCGGTGAGATCAAGGAGCAAGAGGTCTTCATTGGCGAACTGCCGCTGATGACCGAGCGCGGCACGTTCATCATCAACGGCGCTGAGCGCGTGATCGTGAACCAGATCGTGCGCAGCCCCGGTGTCTATTTCAAGGATGAAATGGACAAGAACGGCCGGCGCACCTACAACGCCAGCGTCATCCCCAACCGGGGTGCCTGGCTGAAGTTTGAGACGGATAAGAACGACTTGCTCCACGTTCGTGTGGACAAGACCCGCAAGATCAACGCGCACGTGCTCATGCGTGCCATGGGTCTGTCTGACAACGACGTGCTCGACAAGCTGCGTCACCCCGAGTTCTACAAGAAGTCGATTGATGCCGCCAACGACGAAGGCATCAGCTCGGAAGACCAGGCTTTGCTTGAGCTCTACAAGAAGCTGCGTCCGGGTGAACCCCCCTCAGTGAGCGGTGGTCAGCAGCTGCTGCAGACCCGTTTCTTTGATCCCAAGCGCTACGACCTCGGTCGGGTCGGCCGCTACAAGATCAACAAGAAGCTGCGCCTCACCATCCCCGACACGGTGCGCACCCTCACCCATGAGGACGTGCTCTCCACCCTCGATTACCTGATCAACCTGGAACTGGATGTCGGTGGCGCCAGCCTTGACGACATCGACCACCTCGGCAACCGCCGCGTTCGTTCCGTGGGCGAACTCCTGCAGAACCAGGTTCGTGTGGGTCTGAACCGCCTTGAGCGGATCATCAAGGAACGGATGACCGTCGGCGAAACCGACTCGCTGACCCCAGCCCAGCTGGTGAACCCCAAGCCCCTGGTGGCGGCGATCAAGGAGTTCTTCGGCTCCAGCCAGCTGAGCCAGTTCATGGACCAGACCAACCCTCTGGCTGAGCTCACCCACAAGCGCCGCATCTCGGCCCTTGGACCCGGCGGTCTCACCCGTGAGCGTGCCGGCTTTGCCGTCCGCGACATTCACCCCTCGCACTACGGCCGTCTCTGCCCGATTGAGACACCGGAAGGTCCCAATGCCGGTCTGATCAACTCCCTGGCCACCCACGCCCGGGTCAACGAGTACGGCTTCATCGAAACGCCGTTCTGGAAGGTGGAGAACGGTGTCGTTCTGAAGGATGGCGATCCGATCTACCTGTCTGCCGACCGGGAAGACGAAGTGCGCGTCGCCCCTGGTGACGTGGCCACCGAAGACGACGGCCGGATCTCGGCGGATTTGATTCCTGTGCGTTACCGCCAGGACTTCGAGAAGGTCCCCCCTGAGCAGGTCGACTACGTCGCCCTTTCACCGGTGCAGGTGATCTCCGTGGCAACGTCCCTGATCCCCTTCCTGGAGCACGACGACGCCAACCGTGCCCTGATGGGCTCCAACATGCAGCGTCAGGCTGTGCCCTTGCTGCGTCCCGAGCGTGCCCTGGTGGGCACCGGCCTGGAAACCCAGGTGGCCCGCGACTCCGGCATGGTGCCGATCTCCCGGGTGAATGGCACCGTCACCTATGTGGATGCCAACGCCATCGTTGTTCAGGACGAGGACGGCAACGACCACACCCACTTCCTGCAGAAGTATCAGCGCTCCAACCAGGACACCTGTCTGAACCAGCGCCCGATCGTCCGCTGTGGCGATCCGGTGATCGTCGGTCAGGTGATGGCTGATGGCTCGGCCTGTGAAGGCGGTGAGATCGCCCTGGGTCAGAACGTTCTGATCGCTTACATGCCCTGGGAGGGTTACAACTACGAGGACGCACTGCTGGTTAGCGAGCGTCTGGTCACCGACGACCTCTACACCTCGGTTCACATCGAGAAGTACGAGATCGAAGCGCGTCAGACCAAGCTCGGACCTGAGGAGATCACCCGTGAGATCCCCAACGTCGCTGAGGAAAGCCTGGGCAACCTCGACGAGATGGGCATCATCCGCGTGGGAGCTTTCGTTGAAAGCGGCGACATCCTCGTCGGCAAGGTGACGCCCAAGGGTGAATCCGATCAGCCGCCGGAAGAGAAGCTGCTGCGCGCGATCTTCGGTGAGAAGGCGCGCGATGTGCGCGACAACTCCCTGCGGGTGCCCGGCACCGAGCGTGGCCGTGTTGTGGATGTGCGCATCTATACCCGTGAACAGGGTGATGAGCTGCCCCCCGGCGCCAACATGGTTGTGCGGGTGTATGTGGCCCAGCGCCGCAAGATCCAGGTCGGCGACAAGATGGCCGGCCGCCACGGCAACAAGGGCATCATCAGCCGCATCCTTCCCCGGGAGGACATGCCCTATCTGCCCGACGGCACTCCGGTCGACATCGTGCTCAACCCCCTGGGTGTGCCGAGCCGGATGAATGTGGGTCAGGTGTTCGAGCTGTTGATGGGTTGGGCAGCGTCCAACCTGGATTGCCGCGTGCGCATCGTTCCCTTCGATGAGATGCACGGTGCTGAGAAGTCCCAGCAGACCGTCGAGACCTTCCTTAAAGAAGCCGCCAAGCAGCCCGGCAAGGGTTGGGTGTACGACCCTGAGGATCCCGGCAAGCTGCAACTGCGGGATGGCCGCACCGGTCTGCCCTTCGACCAGCCCGTGGCCGTGGGGTACTCCCACTTCCTCAAGCTGGTTCACCTGGTGGACGACAAGATTCACGCCCGTTCCACCGGCCCCTACTCCCTGGTCACCCAGCAGCCCCTGGGCGGTAAGGCACAGCAAGGCGGACAGCGTCTGGGTGAGATGGAGGTGTGGGCCCTCGAGGCCTATGGCGCCGCTTACACCCTGCAGGAACTGCTCACGGTCAAGTCCGACGACATGCAAGGCCGCAACGAGGCTCTCAATGCCATCGTCAAGGGCAAGCCGATCCCCCGCCCGGGTACTCCGGAATCCTTCAAGGTGCTGATGCGCGAGCTTCAGTCTCTGGGTCTGGACATCGCTGTCTATACCGACGAAGGCAAGGAAGTGGATCTGATGCAGGACGTGAACCCTCGTCGCAGCACCCCCAGCAGGCCCACCTACGAATCCCTCGGCGTCGCGGATTACGACGAGGACTGACGGATCAACGAACGAACCGATTCCCCGCTCCTTCTTCCTTAACCGTCAATGACCAACAGCAACCTCCGCACCGAGAACCACTTCGATTACGTCAAGATCACCCTCGCCTCACCCGATCGGGTGATGGAGTGGGGACAGCGCACCCTGCCCAACGGCCAGGTGGTCGGTGAGGTCACCAAGCCGGAGACCATCAACTACCGCACCCTCAAGCCCGAGATGGACGGGCTGTTCTGCGAAAAGATCTTTGGCCCGTCAAAAGACTGGGAATGCCACTGCGGCAAGTACAAGCGGGTGCGTCACCGGGGCATCGTTTGCGAACGCTGCGGTGTGGAGGTCACCGAGAGCCGCGTGCGTCGTCACCGCATGGGCTTCATCAAGCTGGCGGCACCCGTCTCCCACGTCTGGTACCTGAAGGGGATCCCCAGCTACGTGGCCATCCTGCTGGACATGCCCCTGCGGGATGTGGAGCAGATCGTCTACTTCAACTGCTATGTGGTGCTGGATCCCGGCGACCACAAAGACCTGAAGTACAAGCAGTTGCTCACCGAAGACGAGTGGCTGGAAATTGAAGACGAGATCTACGCCGAAGATTCCGAGATCGAGAACGAGCCCGTGGTGGGCATCGGTGCCGAGGCCTTGAAGCAACTGCTGGAAGATCTCACCCTCGATGAAGTGGCTGAGCAGCTGCGGGAGGAGATCAACGGCAGCAAGGGTCAGAAGCGCGCCAAGTTGATCAAGCGTCTGCGCGTGATCGACAACTTCATCGCCACCAACGCCCGTCCCGAGTGGATGGTGCTGGATGTGATCCCGGTGATTCCGCCCGACCTGCGCCCGATGGTGCAGCTCGATGGTGGTCGTTTCGCCACCAGCGATCTCAACGATCTCTATCGGCGGGTGATCAACCGCAACAACCGTCTGGCGAGGCTCCAGGAAATCCTGGCTCCTGAAATCATCGTCCGCAACGAGAAGCGGATGCTGCAGGAGGCCGTCGATGCCCTGATCGACAACGGCCGTCGCGGTCGCACCGTGGTGGGTGCCAACAACCGTCCGCTCAAGTCACTGAGCGACATCATTGAAGGCAAGCAGGGTCGCTTCCGTCAGAACCTCCTGGGTAAGCGGGTCGACTACTCCGGTCGTTCCGTGATCGTGGTGGGTCCGAAGCTGAAGATGCACCAGTGCGGTCTGCCCAAGGAGATGGCGATCGAGCTGTTCCAGCCCTTCGTGATCCACCGTCTGATCCGCCAGAACATCGTCAACAACATCAAGGCAGCCAAGAAGCTGATTCAGCGGGCTGACGATGAAGTGATGCAGGTGCTTCAGGAGGTGATCGACGGTCACCCGATCCTGCTGAACCGTGCTCCAACCCTGCACCGTCTCGGCATTCAGGCCTTCGAACCCAAGCTGGTGGATGGCCGCGCCATTCAGCTGCACCCCCTCGTCTGCCCAGCCTTCAACGCTGACTTTGACGGTGACCAGATGGCCGTTCACGTGCCCCTGGCCATCGAGGCGCAGACCGAGGCCCGCATGTTGATGCTGGCCAGCAACAACATCCTGTCCCCTGCGACCGGTGAGCCGATCATCACCCCGTCCCAGGACATGGTGCTTGGTTCCTACTACCTGACGGCGCTTCAGCCCGGTGCCTCCAAGCCCGACTTCGGCGATCGCAGCTGCACGTTTGCGGGTCTGGAGGATGTTATCCACGCCTTCGAAGACAACCGGATCGGTCTGCACGACTGGGTGTGGGTCCGCTTCAACGGTGAAGTTCAGGACGATGAAGAGCTGGATGCGCCCAGCAAGAGCGAATCCCTCAGCGATGGCACGCGCATCGAAGAGTGGAGCTACCGCCGCGACCGTTTCGATGAAGACGGTGCCCTGATCAGCCGCTACATCCTCACCACTGTGGGCCGCGTGGTGATGAATCACACGATCATTGACGCGGTGGCCGCCGCCTGAATCAAGCCAGACGTCTTTCCTCACTAACTCCTGATCCGCGCGCAGCCATGACCTCGTCCTCGAAATCCCGCAAGTCCAAATCCAGCAAAGCCTCCAAGGCCGCCAAAGAGGCTCCAGTGAGCGCATCGCGTCCGCTCTCGAAGACCCCACCGCCGTTCCGCAACCAGGTCATCGACAAGCGGGCCCTCAAGCAGCTCGTCGCCTGGTCCTACAAAAACCACGGCACGGCAGTGACGTCGTCCATGGCCGACAACCTCAAGGATCTCGGCTTCAAGTACGCCACCCAGGCGGCTGTGTCGATCTCCGTCGACGACCTCAAGGTGCCCGAGGCGAAGAAGGATCTGCTGGGCCAGGCCGAGGAACAGATCACGGCCACCGAAGAGCGCTATCGCCTCGGTGAAATCACCGAGGTGGAGCGTCACACCAAGGTGATCGACACCTGGACCGAGACCAACGAGCGTCTGGTGGATGCTGTCAAAAAGAACTTTGACGAGAACGCACCGCTGAACTCGGTGTGGATGATGGCCAATTCCGGCGCCCGGGGAAACATGTCCCAGGTGCGTCAGCTGGTGGGCATGCGCGGCCTGATGGCCAACCCGCAGGGTGAAATCATCGACCTTCCGATCCGCACCAACTTCCGTGAGGGTCTGACGGTCACCGAGTACGTCATCTCCTCCTACGGCGCCCGGAAGGGTCTGGTGGATACGGCGCTGCGCACCGCCGACTCCGGTTACCTCACTCGTCGTCTGGTGGACGTTGCCCAGGATGTGATCGTCCGTGAGGACGACTGCGGCACGACCCGCCACATCGTGGTGGACGCTGAGGACGGCAAATTCGGCAGCCGGCTTGTGGGTCGCCTGACCGCCGCCCAGGTGGTGAATGCCGATGGCGAAGTGCTGGCTGAGCGCGACACCGAAATTGATCCGCCGCTGTCAAAGGCCTTCGAGGCTGCTGGCGTCAAGGCCGTGAGTGTGCGTTCGCCGCTCACCTGTGAAGCCAACCGTTCCGTCTGCCGCAAGTGCTACGGCTGGGCACTGGCCCACAACGAACTGGTCGACCTGGGTGAAGCCGTCGGCATCATCGCGGCCCAGTCGATCGGTGAGCCCGGAACCCAGCTCACCATGCGGACCTTCCACACCGGTGGTGTGTCCACCGCTGAGACCGGTGTGGTTCGCTCCAAGGTGGCGGGCACCGTCGAGTTCGGCAGCAAGGCGCGGGTGCGTCCCTACCGCACCCCCCACGGTGTGAACGCCCAACAGGCTGAGGTTGATTTCAACCTCACGATCAAGCCGTCCGGCAAGGGCAAGGCCCAGAAGATCGAGATCACCAACGGCTCCCTGCTGTTCGTCGACAACGGTGCTGACATCGATGCCGACGTCACGGTGGCGCAGATCGCCGCTGGTGCGGTCAAGAAGAGTGTGGAGAAGGCCACCAAGGACGTGATCTGCGACCTGGCTGGCCAGGTGCGTTACGAGGAGGCGATCCAGCCCCGTGAGGTCACCGACCGCCAGGGCAACATCACCCTGAAGGCCCAGCGTCTTGGCCGGATGTGGGTGCTTTCCGGCGACGTCTACAACCTGCCGCCCAACGCTCAGCCCGTGGTCGGCAGCGAGACCCAGGTCACTGAGGGTCAGGTGCTGGCGGAAGCCAGCCAGCGGAGTGAGTACGGCGGTGAAGTGCGCCTGCGCGACTCCATCGGTGATTCCCGAGAGGTGCAGATCGTCACCACGGCGATGACCCTCAAGGACTTCAAACTTCTGGAGGAGTCCACCCACTCCGGTGAGATCTGGAACCTCGAGGCCAAAGACGGCACCCGTTACCGCCTCAACACCATCCCCGGCAGCAAGATCGGTTCCGGTGAGGTCATCGCTGAACTGGCGGATGACCGCTTCCGCACCGGCACCGGTGGTCTGGTGAAGTTCGCCCCTGGTCTGGCGATCAAGAAGGCCCGTTCCGCCAAGAACGGTTACGAGGTCAACAAGGGCGGCACCCTGCTGTGGATCCCCCAGGAGACCCACGAAATCAACAAGGACATCTCCCTGTTGATGATCACCGACGGTCAGTGGATCGAGGCCGGCACCGAGGTTGTCAAAGACATCTTTAGCCAGACCGCGGGCATCGTCACCGTCACCCAGAAGAACGACATCCTGCGCGAAATCATCGTTCGCAGTGGTGAGTTCCACCTCTGCACCGATGCCAAGGCACTGGAGCGTTTCGAGGGTGATGGCCAGATGGTCAACCCCGGCGAGGACATCGCCAAGGGGCTCTCCGTTGACACGATGAAGTACGTGCAGACGGTGGAGACCCCCGAAGGCAAGGGTCTGCTGCTGCGTCCGGTTGAGGAGTACACCATTCCCAACGAGGCCCAGCTGCCTGAGCTGTCCCATGTGAAGCAGGCCAATGGCCCTCACCTCGGCATCAAGGCCACCCAGCGTCTTGCGTTCAAGGACAACGAACTGATCAAGTCCGTTGAAGGTGTGGAGCTGCTCAAGACCCAGCTGCTGCTCGAGACCTTCGACACCACCCCGCAGATGACGGTGGATGTGGAGAAGGCTCCCGACAAGCGGGCCAAGACCATTTCCCGTCTGCGCCTTGTGATCCTCGAGTCGATCCTGGTGCGTCGCGACACCATGTCCGACTCCAGCCACGGCTCAACCCACACCGAGCTGCAGGTCGAAGATGGCGTGTCTGTGAAGGCTGGCGATGTTGTCGCCACCACCCAGATCCTCTGCAAGCAGGCCGGTCTGGCGCAGTTGCCTGAAGCCACGGAAGCCGACCCGGTGCGTCGGATGATCGTGGAACGCCCCGAAGACACCACCACCCTGAGCACCTCCGGCAAGCCGGTGGTGAGCGTCGGTCAGCGGATTGTCGATGGCGATGCCCTTGCCGACGGCGAAACCGCCACCTGCTGTGGTGAGATCGAGGCCGTCAGCGGCAACAGCGTCACCCTGCGTCTGGGACGTCCCTACATGGTGTCGCCCGACTCCGTCCTGCACGTGCGTGATGGAGATCTGGTGCAGCGCGGTGATGGCCTGGCCCTGCTGGTGTTCGAACGCCAGAAGACCGGTGACATTGTTCAGGGTCTGCCCCGAATCGAGGAATTGCTGGAGGCCCGTCGCCCCCGTGAATCCGCGATTCTCTGCAAGAAGCCTGGCACTGTTGAGATCAAGCAGGGTGAAGACGACGAGTCCCTCGCCGTCAACGTGATCGAATCCGATGACGCCATCGGTGAATATCCGATCCTGCTCGGCCGCAACATCATGGTGAGCGATGGGCAACAGGTCACCGCTGGTGAACTGCTGACCGATGGCCCGATCAACCCCCACGAGTTGCTCGAGTGCTACTTCGAAGATCTGCGCAGCCGCAAGCCGCTGATGGAGGCCGCCCAGGAGGCGATCGCCAACCTGCAGCACCGTCTGGTGACTGAGGTTCAGAACGTCTACAAGTCCCAGGGCGTCTCGATTGACGACAAGCACATCGAGGTGATCGTCCGTCAGATGACCAGCAAGGTGCGGGTCGAAGATGCCGGCGACACCACCCTGTTGCCCGGTGAGCTGATCGAACTGCGTCAGGTGGAAGACACCAACCAGGCCATGGCGATCACCGGTGGCGCTCCCGCCGAGTTCACACCGGTGCTGCTGGGTATCACCAAGGCGTCGCTCAACACCGACAGCTTCATCTCCGCCGCCTCCTTCCAGGAGACGACCCGGGTGCTCACAGAAGCCGCCATCGAGGGCAAGAGCGACTGGCTGCGTGGTCTCAAGGAGAACGTGATCATCGGTCGCCTGATTCCTGCAGGTACCGGCTTCAGCGGCTTCGAAGAAGAGCTGCAGAAGGAGGCTGGCCCCCACCCCGACATCCTTTCGGAGGACCCGGCCGGCTACCGCCGCATGCAGAACCTGCGTCCCGACTACACCGTCGACATGCCCCCTGCGGCCAGCGCCAGTGCGGTGCTGGATGACCCCAGTGACGCCGATCTCGAGGCCACTCGCACCCGCCACAACATCGACCCTTCGGCGAGCAATTTCGCCGCGTTCACCCGTCCGGACGCCGACAATGAGCTGAAGGAAGAGCAGGTTGTCGATGCTGAAGCCGTTGAAGGTCTTCAGGAAGAGGGCCTGCTCTCTGACGAATGAGCTCCGCTCAATCGTTCACCATTGCAGCCCCTTCCATGCTTGAGCCCACTGAGATCCCTAAGAGACGCCTGCCCAAATATGGGTTCCACACCCATACCGAGCGGCTGAATGGACGTCTGGCCATGCTTGGCTTCATCGCTCTGATGGCGGTGGAGATCAAGCTTGGCCATGGTCTGCTGATCTGGTGACCCAGGCTCTGCTGGGTCGCAGCGCGGCCGAGTTGCAGGACTGGGCCGTCGCCCAGGGACAGAAGCCGTTCCGCGGCCGTCAGCTGCATGACTGGATCTATGCCAAGGGGGCTCGATCCCTGGCCGACATCACGGTCTTCCCCAAGACCTGGCGTGCCGCCCTGCTGGAGGGCGGCATCGATGTGGGTCGGTTGAAGGAAGTGCATCGTTCGGTGGCCACGGATGCCACCACCAAACTGCTGCTCTCCACAGATGACGGCGAAACCATTGAAACCGTCGGAATCCCCACCGATCAACGGCTCACCGTCTGTGTGTCCAGCCAGGTGGGTTGTCCCATGGCTTGCCGCTTCTGTGCCACCGGCAAAGGGGGGCTGCAGCGTTCACTTCAGACCCACGAAATCGTGGATCAGGTGCTGAGTGTGCGTGAGGCGATGGACCGACGTCCCTCCCACATCGTGTTCATGGGCATGGGCGAGCCCCTGCTCAACAGCAGCGCTGTGCTGGAGGCGATCCGCTGCCTGAATGATGATCTCGGCATCGGCCAACGGCGCATCACCGTCAGCACGGTGGGTGTTCCGAAAACCTTGCCGCAACTCGCGGAACTGGCCATGCAGCGGCTGGGCCGCGCCCAGTTCACCCTGGCGGTGAGCCTCCATGCCCCCAACCAGCGGCTGCGCGAGGAGCTCATTCCCACAGCTCATGCCTACCCCTATGAGGCTTTGCTCGAGGATTGCCGTCACTATCTGGATGTGACCGGTCGGCGGGTGAGTTTTGAGTACATCCTGCTCGGTGACCTCAACGATCAGCCCGAGCACGCCGCAGAGCTGGCGGATCACGTTGGTGGTTTCCAGAGCCACGTGAACCTGATCGCCTACAACCCGATTGAGGAGGAGGAGTTCAAACGACCAACGCCGCAGCGGATCGAGGCGTTTCGTCGTTTGTTGGAGCGGCGCGGTGTTGCCGTGAGCCTCAGGGCCAGCCGGGGGCTCGATCAAAATGCAGCTTGCGGTCAGCTCCGGCGTCAGCAGATGGCCCCCAATTCATCCGGCAGCTGACGGGTGGGCTGATGCTCTGTTCCTCAGCAGACTGCTGAGGAACAGGGTCTGCGCATGACAGCGATCGATTGGCTGCTTCTCGCTGCTTACCTCGTTCTCACCCTGGTGTTGGGGTTGTGGCTGGCCCGCCGCAACAGCGGCGAGGCGGATTATTTCGTGGCTGGCCGTCGTCTGAACGGCTGGTTGGCCGGCGCCTCGATGGCGGCCACCACCTTCTCCATCGATACGCCGCTTTACGTTGCCGGCTTGGTGGGTGCCCGCGGCCTGGCGGGCAACTGGGAGTGGTGGAGCTTTGGTTTGGCCCACGTGGCCATGGCTGTTGTCTTCGCACCCCTCTGGCGCCGCAGCGGTGTGCTCACCGACGCCGCCTTCACCGAGCTGCGCTATGGCGGAGCGGCGGCGGCTTGGTTGCGCGGCATCAAGGCTTTCCTGCTGGCCGTGCCGGTGAACTGCATCGGCATCGGCTATGCCTTTCTCGCCCTCCGCAAGGTGGTGGAAGCGCTGGGGCTGGTGTCGGGTCAACCCGCAGCACTGGGACTAACGGACACGGTCTGGCTGTTGATGGTCGTGGCTCTGCTTGTGATGAGTTACACCGTGGCCGGTGGGCTCTGGGCCGTCGTGGTCACCGATCTGGTCCAGCTCGTGCTGGCGTTGGCGGGTGCCCTTGCCGTGGCCGCGGCTGCCCTCCATGCCGCAGGAGGGATGACAGCGCTGTTGGAGCAACTGCAGGCGCTGCAGCGGCCGGAGCTGCTGTCGCTGGTGCCCTGGACCTGGGACGATTCGGGCTTCCGCTGGTTGCAGGGCAGTGGCATCAGCATCCCGATGTTCACGGCCTACATCGCCGTGCAGTGGTGGAGTTTCCGCCGTAGTGATGGGGGTGGGGAGTTCATCCAGCGCATGCTGGCCACCCGCGATGAGCAGCAGGCGCGGCTGGCGGGTTGGGTGTTTCTGGTGGTCAATTACCTCGTGCGCAGCTGGCTCTGGATCGTGGTCGCGTTGGCGGCCCTGGTGCTGTTGCCGGCCGGCGCTGATCTTGAGCTCGGCTATCCCGCCCTGGCCGTGCAACTGCTGCCCCCCGTGGCGCTTGGCCTGGTGGTGATCTCTCTGGTGGCGGCGTTCATGAGCACCGTGAGCACCTCGGTGAACTGGGGAGCCAGCTACCTCACCCACGACCTCTATCAGCGCTTTGTTCGCCCCTCTGCCGGTTCGCGGGAGCTGTTGCTGGTGGGACAACTCACCACGGTTCTGCTGCTCGTTCTTGGGGTGATCACCGCTTTGATCAGCGACAGCATCGGCACGGTGTTTCGGCTGGTGATCGCGATCGGGTCCGGCCCCGGTGTGGTCCTGGTGCTGCGCTGGTTCTGGTGGCGCGTGAATGCAGCCGCGGAGCTGTCGGCGATGCTCTGCGGCTTTTTCGTTGGGGTGTTCACTTCGGTGGTGCCCCTGGTTCGGATCGAGGATTACGGGGTTCGCATTGCGGTGATCACCGGCCTCTCCGCTGTCGTCTGGTTGACGGTGATGCTGAGCACACCGCCGGAATCGGATGCTGTTTTGGAGCGGTTTGTGCGGACGGTGCGTCCTCCGGGCCCCGGGTGGTCCCGCCTGCGCCAGCGCTTCGGCGTCATGCCGATGGAGTCGTTGCCGGCCATGCTGCGGCGCTTCGTGCTGGCCTGTGGCGTGTTGTTTGGCGGCCTGCTCGGCACCGGAGGCTTCCTGTTGCATCAACAGTGGAGTGGCTGGATCGGTCTGTCGGTGCTGATCCTCTCGATCTGGCAGCTGCGGCGGCGAGTCGATGCCGTGCCCTCTTGAGCAGAATGACGCCTTGATTGGCCTGTTCCGGTGTCGTTTTTTCGTTCCACGCTTCTGCCGGCTCTGATTGTTCTTCTGTTTGCCCTGGCGTTGTTCGCTGTGAGTGCCCGCATCTGGCTTCCCGGTGACATGCTGGCTCCAGCCCCGATGGGTTGAGTCCTGGAATGGCTCCCGTAGCATCCCCGCATGACTGACGACCGCAGCCAACAGAAGGACCAGGGGCTGTCCAGCCTCTCTGTGGATCCTGATCTGCTGGCGCGTGAGCTGGCGGCGGAAGACGACGTTGATCCGCTTGATGCAATCCAGCTCGATGATGCCGAGCAGGATTCCTCCCTGGAGATTGCCCGGGCCTGTGACCAGGGCCTGGTCTTGTTGCGTGGCAACCACGGAGAACGGCTGCAGGGCCTGCAGGTGTTTTGTGAACACCGTGATCCCCGTTCGATTGCCCTGCTGCTGCCCTTGCTCCAGAACTCCTGTCCGGTGGAGCGGATGAGTGCCGTCTACGCCTTGGGCCGCAATCCATCACCGCCGGCTGTTGAGCCGCTGTTGCAGCTGCTTCAGCTCGATGCCAATGCCTACGTCCGCAAGGCTGCGGCCTGGAGCCTGGGCAATTTTCCCGATGCTCCGGTGCTCAATCCGTTGATCCGGGCGCTGCAGACGGATGTCGCAGCGGTGCGCCTCTGGTGTCCGGGATCCCTGGCGGAAGCCGGCAGCCGTTCCCCGGTCAAGGCCGACCCCGCAGCGGGGCAATTGCTGGTGAGTCTGCGCATCGACAGTGAAGCGGTGGTGCGCAGCAACTGCATCTGGGCTTTGGGCCGTTTGATGGATCAGCTGGTGCAGCCGCGGCAAGCCGAGATCGTTGAAGCCTTGGTGAGTGCCCTGCTCCATGACGGGGAGATCTCCGTGCGCGATGAGGCCAGAACGGCCCTCGAGCAGCTGGAGGATCCGCTGGTGCTGGAACGCCTGCAGGCCCTGATCAACGACGGTTTCATCCTGTAGCGCCGCTCTTGTAACGGCAAACGCAACATTCAGGGGTGACCCCCACTAGATTGCTGCGCAAATCACGCTTCTTCGATGCCCCAAAAGACCATTCGTTTCACCATTCGGCCTGACGGCCGTGTTGAAGAACGGGTCGAGGGTGTTGCTGGAGAAGCGTGCCAGCAGCTCACTGAAGAAGTGGAAGCTGCTCTTGGAACGGTTGAACGTCAGGAGTCCACATCCGAAGCGTTTCTGCAGCCTGAGGTCCAGTCCCAGTCTCTTCCCGCTCATTTGAACTGATGTCGCATTTCAGCACCGTCAAAACCGAACTGCGTCAGCTGGAGCCTCTGGTGAAAGCCCTGGAAGACATGGGCTATGCCCCTGATCAGGGTGAGCGTCCCGTGCGCGGCTACCGCGGCCAGACCGTCACCGCTGATCTGGCCATCGCCGTGCAGGACGGTGGTGACATCGGCTTCCGCTGGAACAGCGCATCGCAGTCCTATGAGCTGGTCACCGACCTTGATCTGTGGAAGCAGCAGATTCCTGTGGAACGTTTTCTCTCCAAGCTCACCCAGCGCTACGCCCTGAATACGGTTCTGGCTGCCACCACCAAGGAAGGATTTCAGGTTGCCGAGCAGACCCAAACCGAGGATGGTTCGATCGAACTCGTGGTGACCCGCTGGGACGCCTGAATCCTGGCTGACCCTTCGTCTTACGCGTTTTCCGCCCCCGCTCGCCCGCAGGAGCAGGCCACCGGGAGGGAACCCCTGCTCGGGGGAGACATGCGCGATCAGGCTGTCTGGGTGGATGAAGCCGTCTGCATCGGCTGTCGCTACTGCGCTCACGTGGCTGCGAACACCTTTGTTGTTGAGCCGCATTTGGGACGTTCCAGGGCCATCCGGCAGGACGGTGACTCCACCGAATGCATTCAGGAGGCCATCGACACCTGTCCTGTGGATTGCATTCACTGGGTTCCCTTTGAATCGTTGGAAACGTTGCGGCAAAACCTGATTCGCCAGAATCTGCAACCGCGTCCCCAGGGTTGATGGCGCTTCCCACCCGCCGATTCGGCCGCACGGAGCTTGAGATCCCCCTGTTGTCTCTTGGGGGAATGCGCTTTCAGCAGAGCTGGACCGACCTTCCAGCTGATGAGATCACGTCTGCATCGCAGACCCAGCTCGAGGCGACGCTGAAGCGCGCGGTGGATCTGGGCTTTCACCATGTGGAAACGGCGCGGCACTACGGCAGCTCAGAGCGCCAGCTGGGTTGGGCCCTGCCCCGCACACCTGACCCCTCCCGTCTGCTGCAGAGCAAGGTTCCTCCCCGGCCCGATTGCGACGCCTTCGAAGCGGAACTGGAGCTCAGTTTTGAGCGGTTGGGCTGCGATCGCCTGGATCTGCTGGCCGTCCATGGCATCAACCTGCCGGAGCATCTTGAGCAGACCCTTCAACCCGGGGGCTGCATGGAGGTCGTGCGCCGCTGGCAGGCGGATGGCCGTATTGGGCACGTGGGCTTCTCCACCCACGGCCCCACAGCCTTGATCGCAGAGGCCTGCGCCTCCGGCGCCTTCGACTACGTGAATCTGCACTGGTATTACATCCGCCAGGACAACAGCCCCGCCCTGGATGCAGCCCGCCGTCAGGACATGGGCGTGTTCATCATCAGTCCCACCGATAAAGGCGGCCATCTGCACACACCGTCTCAACGCTTGTTGGAGCTGTGTGCACCGCTGCATCCCATCGTGTTCAACGACCTCTTCTGTCTCCAGGATTCGCGGGTGCACACCATCAGCGTTGGCGCCGCTCGGCCGGAGGATCTCGAGCTTCACCTGGAGGCGTTGAAGCTGCTGCCCGATGCAGCAGCCTTGATTGCACCGGTGGACCAGCGTCTCCGGCAAGCGGCTGATGAAGCGCTGGGTCGCGACTGGATGGCCACCTGGTCTGTGGGGCTGCCGCCTTGGCATGCAACACCTGGGGAGATCAACCTGCCGGTGTTGCTCTGGCTTTACAACCTGCTGGAGGCCTGGGATCTCGAGAGTTATGCCAAGGCACGTTATGGGTTGCTGGGCTCCGGCGGCCACTGGTTCGCCGGTGCCAATGCCGATGGCTTTGATGGTGAGGTCAGTGCCGAAGAGCTGCAGATCGTCCTGAAGGACAGCCCATGGCGTGAGCGCATCCCTGACATCCTGCGCAGCCTCAAGGGCCGTCTTGCAGGGGAATCGCAGATGCGCCTGTCGAGCGTCTGAGGACCTGTCTTAGCCCCCCAGGGGATCACGGCTCGGTGTGCCCACAGCTCTGGGGTAGCTGCGGGGGCAGGGGCCGCTCGGTTGCACCCGCAGCAGATGGCGCGTGCCGCGATCGCCGGGGAGCTGCCGGTGCTGAACCTCCATCAGACGAGCCTTCAGCAGGCCCAGGGCCCTGTTGAACGGCATGGCATCGGTGTCCGTCCACTGGCCCCGATACAGCAGGGCCTGGCCGTCGCTCTTCAGCAAGGGCACCAGGTATTCGGCCACCACGGGAGCTGCTGCCACAGCCCGGGCCACGGCGCGATCGAAGCTGCCGCGGAAGTGGCGATCACGCCCGGTGGTTTCGATCCGCTCGGTGCGGACCCGCACCCGATCGGCAAGGCCCAGTCTGCTGGCCATGGCCTCCACGGCGGCGGTCTTGCGCCCGACGGAATCCAGCAGGGTCACCTGTGCCTGGGGGAGGGCAATGGCGATGGCCAGCCCGGGGAATCCTCCTCCTGTGCCCACATCCATCCAGTGCTGTGGCACCTCCGGTGTCTGAAGTTCTCCTGCTAGGGGCCAGAGGCTGTCAAAGACCTGACCCACCCAGAAATCGTCGCCGTCCACCAGGCGCGTGAGGTTGACCCGTTGATTCCAGCTCTGCAGCAGGCCCTGAAGCTCCACGAGCTGGTCGAGCTGTGTGTGCGATGGCTGCCATCCCAGGGCGTCCCAGAACGCCGGTTCGGGCGTGGTGGCGGCCATGGCTGCAGCAACAACTCTTCTTAGGATGAAGGACCGGTCGTCCCCTGTGTCCGAAGCCCGCCCCAGCCATCACGAACGGCTTGGTGTGCGTCCCGGGGTTGACGCTGAAACCTTGCGCCAGGCCTTTCGGCGCCAGTCCAAGGCCTTGCATCCCGACACCACGCAACTGCCGCCCGAGCAGGCCAGCATTGCGTTTCAGCAGCTCAAGGAGTCCTACGACGTTCTGCTGCGCCAGAGCCAGGCAACCCTCAGTCCTGGCGCCCAGGCGCTGTCATCGCCCCCGCCACTGCAGCGTGACTCCCGCCCGGATGCCTGGCAGGGCATTGGTCAACGCAGGCCCCTCTCCGGTGGGGAATGGTTCTCGCTGGTGCTGTTGAGCATCGCGCTGTTGCTCAGCTTGGTGCTGGGGTTGGGGGTGGCGCTTGCCCAGGGCCGCGATTGGCAGGTGTCGCCGAGTTGGCTGGCGGATGAGCAGACTCAGAACACATCCGTGCGTTCGCAACCTGATGGCCGCCCTGCCCCTGGAGAGCACCCCGCTGAATCAGCACTCTCTCCCGGCGCTTGAGGCTTGGCTCCAGCGGCTGGGTGCCGTCCGCATGGACGACAACCCCTGCCAGTGGATGCTCGAGCGTTCTGAATGGCGAGCGTTGTTGCTTCTGGAACGGGAGGACCTCAAAGTGATCTGGCACCCGGGTTCCCTGGAGGCGATGGTGCAGTGTTCGCTTCCCTATGGCCTCTCCAGGGCCGATGTTGAGGCGGCGATTCATGCGGGGCCCTGAGGCCAGCAGCTTCAGAGCTGATCGAGGGCCTGTTCCAGCACCGAATAGCAGCGTTCCAGCTGGGCATCGCTGATGCAGAGCGGTGGCAGCAGATAGACCACCTGGCCCAAGGGGCGGAGGAAGACGCCGTTCTCCATCGCCAGCCGTTTCAGCTTCGGCCCCGCCGGGTTGAGGTAGCCCGAGCTCCCCTCCACAACGAGGTCGAAGCCGGCCACCGTCCCCGTCAGCCGGGGATGTTGCACCTTCCGATGGCGCGCCAACCGTTCCAGATGAGGACGATGCCGTTGTTCGAACTGTTGAAAGGCAGCGGGGTTGCACTCCAGTAGGTCGAGGCTGGCGTTGGCCGCGGCGCAGCCCAGCGGATTGGCCGTGAAGCTGTGGCCGTGCCAGAGGGTCAGGCTGGGGTCTTCACCGACGAAGGCTTCGAACACCGCTTCGCTGGCCATGGTCACGCCCATCGGCAGACATCCACCCGTCAAGCCTTTGGACAGGGCCATCAGATCTGGCCGGATGCCCGCCCGCCGGCTGGCGAACCAGTCGCCGCAGCGTCCGAAGCCCGTGAGCACTTCATCGGCGATCAGCAGGGCTCCCGCCTGGCGGGTGCGTGCCTCCACCTGTCGCAGAAATTCGGGCCGCACCATGGCCATGCCGCCGGCCCCCTGCAGCAGCGGCTCGAGGATCACTGCCGCTGTCGGTGTCTCCAGCACGCGCTCGAGCACCTCGAGTGCCGACGCTTCCTTGGCCTCCACGGCATCGTCATCCCACCAGGTGGCCGGCCAGGGAACCCGGGCGACGGGAAAGAGCTTGTCTTCGAAGGGGGCGCTGAACAGGTTGCGTTCGCCAACGGCCATCGCTCCGAAGGTGTCACCGTGGTACGCCCCGTCGAAGGCGACGATCTGATAGCGCGGTTGGCCCCGGTTGGCCCACCACTGGCAGGCGATCTTGAGCGCCACTTCCACCGCAGTGGAGCCGTTGTCGGAGAAGAACAGACGTTGCAGGCCGCAGAGGCCGCTTAGGCGTACGGCCAGCTGTTCCGCAGGCTCATGGGTGAAGTCGGCAAAAATCACCTGCTCGAGGCGGGCGGCCTGATCGGCGATGGCCTTGGCCAACACCGGATGGGCATGGCCGTGCAGGGTGACCCACCAGCTGCTGATGGCATCGATCAGGGGCTCGCCTTGCTCACGGATCAGCAGGGCACCGTCTCCAGACACCACCCGTTGGGAGTTGGCTGCGCTGGCCATCTGGGTGAAGGGGGGCCACAGATTCGGATGGCGGATCGACCCCATGGCAGCAGCGGCAGCTTTTGCCATATTGAATCTGGAGCTGTTGGAGATGCCCCGGATGGCTGCCCCACGCACCCGTCGTCAATCCAAGCGTTTTGTTCCCACCACGCGGCCTGAGCCGTCGGCCAAGCGACGTCTCGTTGTCCCTGAGGGCGACTGGCAAGCGATTCGCAGTGATCTCGAGCTGCGCGGTTGGTCGTCGTCCCAGCTGGAGGTGATCCAGACTGAACTCAGTCACGGATGGCCGCTGCGGGTCGCCGTCCGCCACGCCGCGATGCGTTTGGGCACCTGCCCTACCGGTTCAAAGGCCCTGGGCTGAGGGTTCAGCGGCAGACGTCACTGTTCTTTTCCGCCTCTGTGGCAATGGCGCTGCAGTTCACCCATCGCACCAGCTGCACCTCGATGTCGGTGAACAGCACCAGAATCCCAACGCAGAGTGCTGAAACAGCCAGGGTCGCGAGGGTTTGACGTGAAGTCACGGGGACGAGCGCTTCAACACTTCTTGGAATGTAGTGGTGAGATTCTGCTCGTGCCAAAGCCGCTCCAGAACCGTTGCTGAGAGCGAGGCCTGGGGCGGGAGCTGCGCCAGAACGGGGACGTCACCGAACTGCTTGAGGGTCCCCGGGTTGTCGGCATGGAGGGGGCCGTTGAGGATCAGTCCCAACACCGTGAGATTTCGCCGTCTCAACGCTTCCAGGCTGAGCAGGGTGTGGTTGAGGGTGCCCAGTCCACTGCGGGCCACCAGAACGATGGGCAACTGCCACTCCACCAGTTGATCGATCTGGAGCCAGTTGCGGGTGAGGGGCACCATCAACCCTCCAGCCGTCTCCACCACCAGGGATCCCTGATGCGGGGGAATGGCGAGTTGGGCAGGGTCGAGTGGCGTGTCGTCCAGTTCGGCGGCCCAGTGGGGGGAGACCGGCTCTCGGAAGGCATAGGCTTCGGGCAGCATGCGTTCCGGCGGGAGGTTCAACAGCTGTCGCAGCCGTTCGCGGTCACCTCCACCCTCCAGTCCGCTCTGCACCGGTTTCCAGTAGCTGGCCTGAAGCCCCTGCACGAGCCATGCGCTCACCACGGTTTTGCCGACGTCCGTGTCGGTTCCGCACACCACCAGGCGACTGACGCTGCCGTTCATCGCTTCACCATCAGGACCCACATCCTCCAGGTCAGGGCGAACCCGGCTGAGGCATCGGCTTGGGGCCAAGCCCGGAAGACGGCCTTCCATTGGCCTGGGGAGAGCTGGCCCCCGTTGGTGACGGAGGCGCCGATGTTGCTCATCGGTCGCAGCAGCCGCAGTGGATTGGCGGCGCGTTGGGTGAAGCTCAGGCACTCGTCCCGTTGCACCACCCCAGCCGGTAGGGCTGCCATCAGTTGCTCCCGCACCGGCATGGACAAGGCCGTGCAGGTTTGATTCGCTGCCCGGGCGGCGTGCTGCCATTGCGGAAAACTTCCAGCCACCGGCACCGCCAGGGCCAGCCAGCCCCCCTTTGGCAGGGCATCCACCCAACGCCGAAGCTGCTGGGCTGGATCCGGCAACCAATGCAAAACAAAGCTGGAGGCCAGCAGTTGCGGAGGCTCACTCCAGTCCGGTAACCCGCGGCTCAGGTCATGCCGCAGGGTGTGTGTTCCATGGGGGTGGCTGTTCAACATGGCGGCACTTCCGTCAAGACGGATCACCTGCTGGCCTGGATGAGCGACTTCCAGGGCTGCGGCCAGATGACCGGTGCCGCTGCCGAGGTCAGCCCACAGGCCGCGCCGGATGGAGCAGCGACGGCTCAGTTGGGCCAGACGCCAGGCCATGGCCCGTTGCAGCAACGCCTCGCCTGCATAGGTCGGTGCTGCGCGACTGAAGCGCTCCAGCACCTGGTCGGGGCAAATCACAGGGGCCCCAGCCATTGCTGCACCACCGAGAGCACCGTTGGTGTGATCAGTGCGTGGCCCCAATTCGGATCCCGATGCAGGGTCAGCGGCTGCGCTCCGAGGTCATCGATCAGCTGCTGTGCTGATGCGGCGTGAACCACAGCGTCCTGTTCGCCCTGCACCACCAGCACTGGCACCGCTTCAGGCCAGCCCGTTGGCAGGCTCTGGCAGCGCGCCAGAAGCTCCAGATCCTGCTGCAGCCGCTGGCGCCCCAGGCTCGTCAAACCCTGCAGCAGGGGGGCTGGGGGCAGGGCGCTGCGGGCATGGGGTGAAGCGGCTTTGTCGAGGAAGCGCTCCAGCATCATCAGTTCCTCGTCGGTGCCCAGGGCCGCCTGCATCCCCTTCAGAGCCACCGCCACCGCGCGCCCTGCGCGCCCGTGGGGCACGAAGGCGCTGAAGCTCCCCAGCAGCACCACCGCATCGGCCTGCGCCAGCAAAGCTGCCGGCAGCAGGTGCAGCCCCAGGGAGTGGGCGATCAACAGGTTGCGTCCTGGGCCGGGGGGCCATGCCGGGGCAACGGTCTTACCGCCCCCGTAGCCCCGGTCCGCGCTGGACCATTTCGATCCCCCCTCTTCGAAGCGTTTGCGCCAGTGGGACCAGGCGCCGGTGTGGCCAGCCCAACCATGCATCGCCAGGACCTGCATCATCGAGAGCCGAGGGCTGCGAGCAGTTGCTCCAATGTGCCCCCCGGCAGGTCCCGCCGCAGCACCAGGCGCAAACGGGCGGTCCCCTCCGGCACGGTGGGCGGCCGGATCGCCACCGACAGCAGCCCCGCCTGCTCAAGCTGTTGCTGGAGGTCGAGCGCGTCCTGGTCGTCCCCGACCAACAGCGGGAGAACGGGGCCGTGTCCTGCCGGTTTCGCCCAGCCCTGGTGCGCCAGTGCTCTCCTCCAGCGTTCCGAGCGCTGGCTCAGCTCCCTTCCCCAGTTGGGATGGGCTTGGATCAGGCGCAGGGCAGCCTGGGCTCCCGCCACCAGGGGTGGGGCCAGGGCCGTGGTGTAGCGGAAGGCCCCACTGGTTTGCAGCAGTAGCTCCATCGTGGTGTGGTCCCCAGCCAAAAATGCACCTCCGCTGCCGAAGGCCTTGCCGAAGGTGCCGCACACCAAGGCCACAGGCCGTTGGAGTCCATGGCAAAGCCCACGGCCGCCGGGCCCCAGCACCCCCAGGCCATGGGCTTCGTCCACCAGCAGCTGTGCACCGTGGTGGGCACAAAGGTCGGCGATGCCCTGCAGATCAGGGCTGGTGCCTTCCATGCTGAACAGGCTTTCCGTCACCACCAGTGGTGGCCGTGTTGTCGGCTTGAGCCGCTGCAGCCGCTGGTCGAGATCTTCAAGATCGTTGTGGGCAAAGCGTTGCAGCCTCGCCCCACTGGTGCGGACGCCGGCCAGCAGCGAGTGGTGGATCAGCCGGTCCACCAACACGATGGTGTGCCTGTCACTCAGGGCCGTTAGGGCGGCGATGTTGGCTTGAAATCCGCTGGGGAACAGCAGCACCCGGTCACGGTTCAGCCAGGTGGCCAGAGCTGCTTCCAACTCCAGATGGCGTGGTCGGGTTCCGGTGATCAGGCGAGATCCACCGGCACCAACGCCATCGGAGGCCATGGCCTCCGATGCCGCTGCGAGCACATCGGGATGACGGCTGAGCCCGAGGTAGTCGTTGCTCGCCAGATCAACCAGCTGACCGGCTCCGGCGGGATCCTGCAGCTGCCAGGGCTCCTGGCCGGAGTTCAAGCTCCGCAGGCGTCGGCGGCGGGCTGGGGGGATGGGAGAAGCGTGGTCCCGCATCACAACAGTCTGGAATCCGCCCTGAACAAGGATGGCCGCAGTCCTCTGATCGTCATGACCTGGGAGCGTTTCACTCTGCTCTTTCCGCTTTGGACGTTGCTGGGAGCTCTGCTGGCCTTGCTGCATCCCCCGCTGTTCATCTGGTTCAAGGGGCCACTGATCGCCCTTGGACTCGGCGTGATCATGCTCGGCATGGGCGTCGGGTTGACACCCGCTGATTTCGTGAGGGTGGGTCGACGCCCTCGCGCCATGCTGCTGGGGGTGCTGGTGCAGTTCCTTGTGATGCCGGCCCTTGCCGCTGGGATCGCGGCGGCTCTTCATCTGCCTGCCCCGCTTGCGGTGGGCTTGATTCTGGTCGGCTGCTGCCCGGGGGGGACCGCCAGCAATGTGGTGGCTCTGATCGGCCGTGGCGATGTGGCGCTGTCGGTGGTCATGACCACGATCAGCACCCTGGCGGCGGTGGTGTTGACCCCCCGTCTCACGCAGGTGCTCGCCAGTCAGTACGTACCAGTGGACGGTTGGGCCTTGTTCCTAGCCGTGCTTCAGGTGGTGTTGCTGCCCGTCACCGTCGGGGTGGTGCTCAAGCGTGGTCTCCCCAGAGTGGCCCAGTGGATTGAGCCGGTGATGCCTCCCCTGGCGGTGATGGCCATCGTGCTGATCGTCTCCAGCATCGTGGGCAGCCAGACGGCTGTGCTGCGTCAGCAGGGGCCCGTGCTGATCCTGGCTTGCCTGCTGCTGCATGGCGGCGGCTTCCTGCTCGGCTGGTTGATTCCACGCTTGGCGGGGCAGAGCGTGCAGGCTCAGCGGACCATCAGTATCGAGGTGGGCATGCAGAACTCGGGACTGGCCGTGGTGCTCGCCCGCAGTGGAGGCTTCGCCAGTCCCCTCACGGCGCTGCCTGGTGCCATCTCTGCGGTGATTCACTGCCTGATCGGCAGCGCCCTTGCCGCTCTCTGGAGACGTCGCTCGCCTTAGTCGGTCGCCCTAGGTCGAGCTCCCTTCGTGGAGTTCGAGCAGCAGGCGGGCGGCGAGGCCACGGGAGATCCGTCGTGCCACGAGCAGATCGCAGATCCAGGTGAACAGCGGCGGGGCATCGGTGCTGGCTGCCAGGCGCTGTTCGAGGGCCTTCAGCTCCTTGACGTCGCGGCAGCCCCTCAAGGCATCGATCAGGGTGTCTTCAGCCGGTCGCGGCTTGGTGAGCTGAGTGCTGGTCACAGGCGGTGGCGCTATACCCCTCCGTCATGGCACTGGCGGAGTGCCCCTGTCACCCTTCGCTGCAGCGGAGGCAGGCACAAAAAAAGCTCCAGTGGTTTCACCAGAGCTCGAAGCATTCTCTTCATTATTTTTCATGATCTGGCTTGGTTCCGTCAAAGGAGGTCGGCACATCTGATTGATGGCATTGGCGCGGCTTATCGCTTGTTTGAAAAGAGAGCTCAGCCAGGCTCCTTAAGATTGTTCGATGAACCAATCGACACCGGCCACGCCCCGATCCGAGCCCGATGTCGATCGCAGTGCTCCACTGAATCCCTTAGAAATCCTCCCCTTCTCGCTGGATGATTTTCAGCTGGAGGCCATGGATGCCCTCAACCAGGGACATTCGGTCGTGGTCAGTGCCCCCACAGGATCCGGCAAAACCCTGATCGGTGAATACGCCATTCATCGCGCCCTGGCCCACGGCCAGAAGGTCTTCTACACCACACCTCTGAAGGCTCTCTCCAATCAGAAACTGCGCGATTTCCGCGATCAGTTCGGTGCGGAGAACGTGGGTTTGATGACCGGTGACCTCAGCGTGAATCGCGAGGCCTCCATCGTGGTGATGACCACGGAGATCTTCCGCAACATGCTCTACGCCGAGGCGGATGAGCATGACGATCCTCTGGCTGATGTGGAAGCGGTGGTGCTCGATGAGTGCCACTACATGAACGATTCCCAGCGCGGCACGGTCTGGGAGGAGTCGATCATTCACTGCCCACCCACGGTGCAGCTGGTGGCGCTCTCCGCGACCGTGGCCAATGCCGGGCAGCTGACTGACTGGATCGAGAAGGTTCATGGTCCGACCACGTTGGTGATGAGTGACCACCGGCCGGTGCCGCTGCAGTTCAGCTTCTGCAGTGCCAAGGGGTTGCATCCACTGCTGAACGAAGCCGGTACGGGTCTTCATCCCAACTGCAAGGTTTGGCGCGCGCCCAAGGGGCACAAGCGCAAAGGGCGTTCCCAGAGGCCGCCGCAACCCGAGCCACCACCGATCAGCTTTGTTGTGGCTCAGATGGCGGAGCGGCAGATGCTCCCGGCCATCTATTTCATCTTCAGCCGGCGCGGTTGTGACAAGGCGGTGCGGGACCTGGGGGTGCAGTGCCTGGTGACCCAGGAGGAGCAGGCGCGGATCAAGGAGCGCCTAACCGCCTACAGCCACGACAACCCCGAGGCCGTTCGGGATGGAATTCACGCTGATGCGCTGCTGCGGGGCATCGCTGCCCACCACGCCGGTGTTTTGCCCGCCTGGAAGGAGTTGATCGAAGAGCTTTTCCAGCAGGGGTTGGTGAAGGTGGTTTTCGCTACGGAGACTTTGGCAGCGGGCATCAACATGCCGGCTCGCAGCACGGTGATTGCGGCCCTCTCCAAGCGCACCGAGCGGGGGCATCGCCCGCTGATGGGCAGTGAGTTCCTCCAGATGGCCGGCCGGGCCGGCCGGCGGGGCCTCGACTCTCAGGGCTACGTCGTGACGGTGCAAAGCCGGTTCGAAGGTGTGCGTGAGGCAGGTCAGCTGGCGACAAGTCCCGCCGACCCCCTGGTGAGCCAGTTCACCCCCAGCTACGGCATGGTTCTCAACCTGCTGCAGCGCCACGATCTGGCCAAGGCCAGGGAGCTGGTGGAGCGCAGTTTTGGCCGCTACCTGGCGGGGCTGGACCTCGTGGAGGACGAGGAGAACCTGTCCCAGTTGCGGTTGCAACTCAGCCAGCTGGAGGGTGTCGCCGGCGACATCCCCTGGGAAGACTTTGAGGACTACGAAAAAATGCGTGGCCGGCTCCGCGAAGAGCGGCGCTTGCTCCGCATCCTTCAGCAGCAGGCCGAGGAGACGCTGGCCAATGAGCTGACGATGGCCCTGCAGTTCGCCAGCACCGGCACCCTGGTCAGCCTCAAATCGCCGCAGCTGCGGGGGCGCGTTGCGCCTGCGGTGCTCGTCGAGAAGGTGAAGGGGCCCGGTCAGTTCCCGCTGCTGCTCTGCTTGACCGATGAAAACGTCTGGATCCTGTTGCCCTGTCAGGCGGTGGTGAGCATCCATGCGGAGCTCAGTTGCCTGCAGGTGGATGGGCTGGAGGTCCCGGAGCTGTTCCGCTCGGGTGAGTTGCGCCATGGCGATCAGGCCAGTGGTGGTTTGGCGTTAGCCGTGGCCCACATGGCCCGGCGCCACGACATGACCACCCCGCAATACGACCTGGCCGGAGAGGTGTTGACCCAGGCTCGGCTGGTGCGGGATCTCGAGCAGGAGCAGGAGCAGCATCCGGCCCATCGCTGGGGAGATCGCAAACAGCTGAAGAAGCACCGCCGGCGCATGGAAGATCTGGAGCTGGAGATCGCTGAACGACAGCATCTGCTGCATCAGCGGGCCAACCGCCACTGGGAGACCTTCCTGGCCTTGATGGAGATCCTGCAGCACTTCGGATGCCTCGATGAGCTGGATCCCACGGAGATCGGTCGCACCGTTGCTGCCTTGCGGGGCGACAACGAACTCTGGCTGGGGCTGGCGCTGATGAGTGGCCATCTCGATGACCTCTCTCCCCCAGATCTTGCAGCGGTGTTCGAGGCAATCAGCACCGAGGTCAACCGCCCCGACCTGTGGAGTGGTTTCCCTCCTCCTGCGGCGGCCGAAGAAGCCCTGCAGGACCTTTCGGGTCTGCGTCGCGAACTGCTGCGGGCCCAGGAACGCGCCGGTGTGGTGGTGCCGGCCTGGTGGGAACCCGAGCTCATGGGTCTTGTGGATGCCTGGGCGCGGGGAACCTCCTGGAGCGATCTGATCGCCAATACCTCGCTGGATGAGGGCGATGTGGTGCG
This sequence comes from Synechococcus sp. A15-44, assembly GCF_014280115.1. Lineage (NCBI taxonomy): Bacteria > Bacillati > Cyanobacteriota > Cyanophyceae > Synechococcales > Synechococcaceae > Synechococcus > Synechococcus sp. A15-44. The sequence goes on along the minus strand of NZ_CP047938.1, from coordinate 1,866,429 downwards.
CATCATGCGCCGCACCGTGGACCTTCTGGCCCAGGTGCCTTACTGCGAAGCGATCAGCGAGCAACTGCGCAGCCATGCCCGTCAGGCTCTTAAAGCGATCAACCGCTTCCCCGTGGCCGAGGCCGAGGATCTGGTGCCGGCCTCCGCTGCGCTCAACCCGGCAACGGAGCGGGCCGCCTGAGTTCAGGCGTCCGGAGCGGCCATGGCGCCGGGATTCACCTGCTGATCAAAGTCGGCTTCGCTGATGTGGCCGAGCTCCAGGGCCGCCTGCTTCAGCGTCAACCCCTGATGGTGAGCATGCTGAGCGATGGCACTGGCCTTCTCGTAACCAATGCTGGGGGTCAAGGCGGTGACCAGCATCAAGGAGCGATCCACGAACCGCTGAATCTGCTCCCGATCCGGCTCCAAACCCTCCACCAGGTTCTGTTGGAAGCTGGTCATGGCGTCCTTGAGCATGCGGATCGACTGCAGCAGGTTGAAGCCGATCAAGGGCTTGTAGACATTCATCTGCAGATGGCCGCCTGCGCCAGCGGCTGCCACGGCGCCATCGAGACCGATCACCTGGGTGCAGACCATGGCCATGGCTTCGCACTGGGTGGGATTGATTTTTCCCGGCATGATCGAGCTGCCGGGTTCGTTGGCGGGCAGCCGCAACTCGCCCAGACCTGCCCGGGGGCCACACCCAAGCAGCCGCACGTCGTTGGCGATCCGGAGCAGGGCCACCGCCAGCAGGCGAAGTTGGCCCATCGCTTGAACGAGGGCGTCATGGCCGGCCATCACCGCGAAGAGGTTGTCAGCGGGACGAACCTTGACGCCGGCGACCCGGCTCAGCTCTTCTGCAACGGCATGGCGGAAGCCCGGCGGCGTGTTCAATCCCGTGCCCACGGCGGTGCCTCCCAGGGGAAGATCGCCAAGGCTGACCAGACAGTCCTCCAGCCATGCCTGGGCTTGTTTGAGTTGATCCCGCCAGGCGCCCACTTCATCGCCCAACCGCAGGGGCACCGCATCCTGCAGATGGGTGCGGCCAATCTTGACGATGGGCATCCAGGCCTGAGCTTTGGCATCCAAGGCCCGCACCAGGGCATCGAGCGCCGGCAGCAGCCCGTCCTTCAGGTGCTTGGCCGCGGCGACGTGGATCGCTGCGGGAAACACATCATTGGTGGATTGCGACCGATTGACGTGGTCATTTGGGTGCACTGGGGTGTGGCTGCCGAGGGCGGTGCCTGAAGCCTGAGACGCCAGATTGCTGATCACCTCGTTGATGTTCATGTTGGTCTGGGTCCCGCTTCCGGTCTGCCAGACCCGCAGCGGGAACTGATCGTTGTGCTGGCCAGCGGCAATGGCATCGGCCGCCGTGCAGATCAGCTCCACCTGTTGAGGGTTCAGAAGCGCATGCTCGCCGTTCACCGTGGCGCAGGAACGCTTGATCCAGGCCAGGGCCTGGATGATCTCGAGCGGGATCCGTTCGTCGCTGATGGCGAAGTTCTGAACCGACCGCTGGGTCTGGGCTCCCCAGAGCGCTTCGGATGCCACCTCAATGCCCCCCAGGCTGTCGGTTTCAATCCTGAACGGCTGCGTCATCGGGTCCACGGCGCGATCGAGCGTTGCATCGATCATCCGTGATCACTGTCCGTTGGTCGTGCCATCGTTCCGCTTCAACTGTTTCGGTGGTCTCCGGTGCAGGTTCACCGCTCCCATGGCATCGCTTTGCACGTGCCTGATGCCTCTTTGCCTCAGTTGCAGGGCTACCTGGCGCAGCCTGGGCGCCCGTTGAAGGCTCTGTTGAACCGCAACAAGGTGGAGCGGCTCGCGGATGGCCGCTTTCTTTATGCATCCCGGCCGTATCAGTTGCTGAATTTTCAGCTTCAGCCTGAGGTGGTGTTCCGATCAAGCTGGGATGGCGATCAACTCACCATTGTTTTTGAGCACTGCACGATTCATGGCCTTGGGCGGTTGCAGGATCTGGTGGAGTTTCAGTGCCAGGCCTGGATCCGACCCGAGCAGGAACGCTTGATGGCCAAGGCAGATCTCAGTCTTGAATTCTCCCCGAATGGAGCAGGTGCTCTTTTGCCGAAGCCGCTGCTGCACCGCACCGGAGATCTCGCACTGGGTTTGGTGACGGATCGCTTGGAAAAGCGTTGTCGCACCGGATTGATCAAAGGTGCTCGGAATTGGGTTGCGCGACACCCCTGAAGCTCTTTGATTTCCTGGTGGTATGGTCAGCGAATTGGGCCCCTCTACGTCTGGTGTTGTGGTGAGTGCGACTGCTTCAGCCAGGCCGGTGTTGACCTTCCGGAACTTCTCTCTTCGTTGCGACCCGTCAGACTCTTCAATTGGTTTTAAAAATGTTTGGAACTGGAGTTTTTTGGAGGGAAAGAAGACTGCTGTTATTTCAAATAATTTATTCTTAAAGTACCAGCTAGTTGGGGCATTAGCTGGACATGTTGCGCCAATTTCAGGTCAAATCTTATTTGATGGTGTGATTGGTTGGCCTGTTGGTGGAGAAGGAGGATTAGACAGTAAGTTGCGGATTTCCCATGCCCTAGATTTTCTTATTGCAGTCTATGGAGATTGCCTTGAAAAGTCTTTCGTGAGCATGGATCTTTTCTGGGATCTGCTGTCGCGAATGGAAATACATTCCGGATTGATTATCAGAGATCTTTCTCTTTTGCAAAAAGATTACTTCTTTTTAGCGTTATCAGTCCTCTTTTCGTTTGACTTGTATTTGATTCCTAGGACGAAATTTTTAATGTCTAAGTCTGCCAAGCCTCTGCGGCCATTTTTGCTAAATCAGTTAGAGGCTAAGACTCTTGTGTCTACCTCAGTCAATAAATCCTTTCAGCGTGAATTTTGCACAGATGGTCTTGTCTTGGGGGCGTTTGGAGAGATTCTCTTTTCTGGCGGTCTTGATGAGGCTATTCGATGGGCTGATCATAACCTTGAAGCATCTAATTCTGCGGACTCAGACGATGAGCGATTCGGGACTGGCTTAAATCTACTCAATTCGGATTCTTCGGATGATGGAACGGATGACTTTATTTAGTGGGTATTAGTATTATGAATTTTATTGGCAGGTTGTTTTTAGGAATACGACGTCAGATCGCGATCGTTTTCGCAATTTCTTCCTATGATATCGATAGGAGGTTAACAGGATCTTCCATTGGAGCATGGGAAAGTATTGTTAATCCATTGCAAATCATGCTGTTCTTCATCGGCATGCGAGTTGGATTCAGTCTTTTAAGGGGCTCAAGTAGGTACGCAGCTGGTGGATCGACGGATATGTATTTCAATATTGTTGTGTTTATTGCATCTGGATTTTGTATTGCCTTCCTCTTCCGAATGGTCGCGATTAAGGCTCTTAGCGGATTGAAGTTAAGGGCGCCTCTGTATTACCCAAGGATTAAGCCTTTGGATATTCTTTTGGCCATGGCCCTCAACGACTTCAGGGCTTTAGCTACGATTTCTCTTGGGATTCTAGGACTGGTTTGGTATTTCACTTGGAGCTTCCAGCTTGATAGTCCAGGGTTGGCGATTAGTGTTTATTTGTTAACTGTCTTGATGGCGTTGGGTTTTGGGATTTGCCTTGTATTTCTGGGCAGGCTCAGCAAATGGATTACCAGGATTGTCAAGCGTGTTTTGAATCGATTGATAATCTTTACCTCTGGAATATTTTTTGCGACTTTTGAGCTTCCCGAGTATGTGAGGCCTTTGGTTACTTGGAATCCAGTACTTCATGCTGTTGAACTATTTAGATATTCTTTAAATAATCAATATCCAATACCCGATATTTCTCTTGCGTATCTGATCTGGTGTTCTTTGGTTCTTCTTGGTTTCTCGCTTATTCTTTACCGAACAAATGAGTCGTTGTTGCTTGAGGCTAATAGTGAATGATTCTTGATTCTTGTCTTTTGCTTTACTTGATTTAACTTTTGGTTATGCCTGAATTCATTCCGACTTCCAGTTCTTCAACCTCTCAGCAAAACGAGTTGATATCACCCAATCGGATCACTAGTTCACTGGGTTCCCCCCAGCTGGCTCCGGTCTGGCGTGAGCGGCTTGAGAGGTTTACTAAGCCAAGGTTTCTGATTTCAGCTTTTCTGGCTACTTCAGCGTTGTACTGTTTTGTTATTGGTAGGGATCGTTATACAGCTGTTTCTGAATTTGTCATCCAGCAGGCGATGCCCCTGCAGGGATCATCGGCTTCAGTTTTGGCTGGAGCAGCTGCGGCTCCTCAGGTACTGACATCCCTCGTGGATGGTCAGTACCTCCAAGTCTATCTTGAATCTTCTGATGTTAAGGCTCGTTTGTTTCCTGATGGGAAACAGTTTGAGCAGGTCTATCGCATCAAGTTCCCGGATTTATGGACTGGTTTGCGTGCCAACACTTCTGCACCCAAGCAGCTTGATTTTTATCGCAGACAACTGTCTGCTGCGCCTCAGCCCTTGAGCGGTTCAGTTATTTTGACCACGTCAGGATTTACGCCAGAGCAAGCTTTCAATCTAAACAATGCCTTGCTCAAGCAGTCTCGGCGTTTTGTGAATGAGGTCAACCAATCCATCAATGCTGATCAAAATCTATTTGCCAAGAAAGAGGTTCAGCTCGCTGAAATTAACCTTAAAGCAGCAACTAGCAAGCTTGAGCTTTTCAGGGAAAAGCATGGGAATCTGAGTGTTGAGACTGAACAAGCCACGACAAGTTCATTCATTTCTGGTCTTGAATCTCAACTGGTTGAATTGAAAGTTGAAGAAGCGGCATTGCGTCGTCAATACCGGGATCCCAACGCCCCTGAGGTGGCCTTTGTTGCAGACCAGGTGAAGGAGCTTGAGCTTCAGATTCGTCAGGAGAGAGACCGTGCTCTCAGCAAAGATGGTCGAGATTTGAACGCCCTTGTGCTTGAAGAAGCCGAGTTGATCTCGGATATTGAGTATGCGACCACAAATCTACAATCTGCTCGTCTGGCGGCAGATAATAGTCGTCGCGAGAGCCAGCGCCAGCTCAAATTTGTGGTTGTACTAAGTCAGTCACAGCTGCCTGTTGCGCCTGATCACAACTGGCGTTGGCAAGCTTTCCTCGCGTCTATTGGAATTGTTGTTGTGGCTTGGGGTGTGGGCGGCTTCCTGCTTAACGCAATGCGTAAAAGCTAAATTGGTTTTAATTTTTCGATCTACTATTAAGGGCGCATCTCACCACGCCCTCTGCCGGCCAGGTAGTAGCCACAGGCTCGTGCGAAATGAAGCCTCCGGCGCTTCATGAGATCGTCATCGCTGATGTCTGGATACGATTTTTGTGCTTGAAGATCACTTGCACAAGAACGTTCAACCATTTGCAGAACCTGCTGTTTTGTTGTAGGCAGTTTTTCGCCAAGCATTTGGTTGTAAAAGTGCCACTCTGTGTTGGCGCGAACGACTGTTTCGCGAAAACCATATTCATGGGAATGGCGTACAACAGCTGTCGATGCATAGGCTTTTTTGTAGCCCTTTCTGAGGATTTCCTGCGCCCATAACTGATCTTCGCCGTAGACCACATCGGGCAGGGGCAGAGTCTTCCAGATGGACTTTCTCAGGCAGGAATTGTTGTCGGAGTAGAAGCGTTCATGGGTTGAGACAACGCCGTTGGCCTTCTGTCGCTCAGTATCCAGTTCAATCGGTTGTCGATGGCTCCTGAAAATCCAACGGTTGAAATGCTGATCAAGGTCAAGGGCAGTGAGTTGTCCATGATCGGTGTGGGCAATGTGGCAGCCGAATACACCAGCCACATGTGGATCCTTCTGCAATGGGGCGATCAGATTCATCAGCCACATGCGATTTGCGGGGATCGCGTCCTGGGTGATGAAAGCGACGTATTCCCCTCGGGCCAGCTCCACGCCCAAATTGCGAGTACGCCCATGGCCGAAATCCTCTTTGCGAATTCTGTGGATCCGCAGTCGCTCATCTTGAGGTAATGATTCCAAGCATCCGTCGATGGAGGCACTGTCGATCAACAACACCTCAAACGGTTGATCGAGATCCTGTGAAAGACATGATTCAACGATGGTTTTGAGCATCGCCCCGCCGTTGTAGACGGGAATGACGATCGTTACCAAGGGGGTTGATGGCTCAACAAGCTGACACGGTATTGACCTCGCTGGCAGTGACTCCTGAATGAAACCTTCAATCAATTTGTTGGAGCTATCCCAGTTGAGGTGTGCTGTAGCGGCGAGTCCGGCTCTGGCACATTTTTGCCGAAACGACACATTATTCAACAGGCGACTTAATCCTGAGGCCAGGCCTGCTGGTGTCGCTTCGGCCAAGACAGCTGTGTCGGGTTGATAGGACACCCGCGTGTGTTCAGCATCAATGTCAACAACCGGCAGCCCGCAGGCCATCATTTCGTTGGGAACCAAAGAGTAATTGGTCCCTGAAAGGACCAATCCAACAGTGCATTGGCGATATAGGTGCGCCAAATCGTTAGCATCAAGAATACCTGCATGTCGCACTTTCACAGGAATTCCCAGATCGGGTAAATCTTTTTCGCCGAAGGTGATGATTTCAAAGTGGTCGCCCAGATCAAACAACTCCCTTAAAGCAAGCAGCCCTAGTTCATAGAGTCTTCTTGGAGTGCTGCGTCTCACGTAGAAAGCAATCGCATGATTGCTGCGCTGCTGGTTATTTTTTGGGTGGTAGACGCTGTGGTCAACAGCTAGGGGAAACGAGACGGCTGAGTTGCCAAAGCTTTCCATTTTTTGCTTTAACCAAGGGCTGGCACAGATACAAGCAAAGTTGTTTTTGGATGCATATGATTGTTCAGTGAGAATGCTCGAGGTCCCTTGTGCAAAAAAGAAAGGCTCATAATCCTGAACAAAATAAAATCTTTTTTGAAACTTCCTCATTCCAAGCACCGGGTAGGTGCTCATCCGGTCTGTTGCGATGACGATATCGCCGCTAATGCGATCAAGATCTTCCTGGCTGTTCCCAAGCATGTAGACCTGATCGGTTTGTAGTGAGATGAAATGTTGATCGATAACACGTTTGTGCAGCGAGCTCAGTCGACTCGGCTTGTCGTCACCCTTAAGCTCAGAATGAACCCAGATTGTGCATTTGTGCCCACAACGTTCCAGAAAGTCAATCGTTCTGAAAATGGTCATGTGGCCACCTAGGCCAGGTGTGAAGTTGGGAATAACCCAATGGATATGGAGAGATTTGGCGTCGGTATTATTTTGCAACGACCAGCTTGGCTCAAGGTTCTGGGGTTTGAATTGGATAACTTTTTCAAATCCCTGGATATTTATTTTGTTCCTGCCTTCGATGATTGCTTTGTCAGTGAGATGTTGCTTGGAAAGGGAGTAGCCGCAGTAAGTTGTTTTTAGGTTTTGGTGGAATATTTCTGTTGTTGACAGGCCAATCAGTCGTTCAATGCTGTGGGCAACAGTCCCATCAATCTGTCCTCCTTCTTCGTCGAAATCCTCCCAGCTTAGGTTCCAGTCAAGAAGTGGTTTTAAAAGCTCTGACTTGCACCAGAACATCGTTCCAGTTGGGAATCGAAATTGGCTCTCCCTTGTGATGTGGCCGAGATTAAAGCGTGTCAGGAAGGGATTGGCTTTTATGTAGTTGCCATCTTCATGCCCCCAGCAAGAATCGTGTTTGATCCCAAGGCTAAGGGCATAGTTCTCAATTGGATAGATAATGCCGGTCTGTGGATTTTGAAGAGCCTTGAGATTGGTTGCCGTAATGGACTCGCTACCAATCAGGTTGTCCAGGCAGTGAAGAAACCATCCACTGAGTGCATTGCTGTGTGGGCTCTTTTTTGAATGAAGCTTGAGAATAACGTCGTAATCAAGGATTTGATCTCTGAATCCAACGATGAAAGGAGCGACATCGCGTCCGATATTGCTGAAATGCCTGACTTCTACTTTTTGTGCATTATTCACTCGCAAGAATACACTTTCTAGGTTCTTGGTTGCTTCTTTTTTTGTGGAGATAAAGATATCAATGTTGCAGGGTATGTTTTTTAGGTACGTGGCTATTGTTTCGCCAAGCTCGGGGTAGAAAATGTGCAGGAAGACGCCAACTTTTTTTGTCCTCAGGTCTTCTTTGATTGTGTTGATTGCATTTGTTTCTGGCTTTTTGATGTCTGCCATCTTTCGCATGAAATGGATGTTATCCATCGAATAGCGGTTTTCATTCATGCCGAACTTGAAGCAGTGGACCATCGGGTTGAGCCCACTTTCTTTAACGTCGGGATATTTGCTCAGATAGTTTTCTGTGTCGAATAGGTCGCTCGGGTCGATGCCCTCCTGATGGCCCGATCGGCAGTAATGGAAGATTGCATCCCCGATGCTTGTGATTTTCCCGGCTTCTTCGGGTTCGAGTTGAACTTTGTAGTGCTCAATATCGAACACGTAAGCGTAATGAGCTAATTCACGGAAGTCGCGAATTATCCTTTTGCTTGTCTCTCTATTTTGTAGCTCTTTGAGGTAATCCTGAAGTTCAGGCGTTATCTTTTTGCGCCTGTTGTTGGGAGGGCTTGGGCGTCTGGTTTGGCCTAGTCGGTTGAGCTGCCTTCTTAGTGCTTTGGGCAGGATCTTCTGCTTCCCCATTGCAGAAGCAGAGCGTTTCAGGGCCTGCCTCGTCGTATTGGAGAGAGTGGAGAGCGGATGACGTCGCTTAGGCATGCCGCTCAACAAGCAGGTCTTTGAAAAGTGGGTCGAAACCTATCACTCGTTGGCGTCGTTTCTCGTTGTTTTTATGCCCAATCTGCTGCCGTCATATCCCGCCCGCTCGCGTACTTTGCTGCACCACTCCTGATGGGATAGGTACCAGTTCACAGTCTCCGCCAAGCCCTGCTCCACATTGTGGCGAGGGCGCCAGCCCAGCTCGGAACTAATGCGGCCCGGGTCAATCGCGTAGCGGCGGTCGTGGCCAGGCCGGTCGGTCACAGGTGTGATCAAGTTGGCGTGGGGAGCTGATCCAGGGCGGCTCTGGTCCAACTGCTCGCAAATGGCGTGAACAACCTCTTTGTTGGCGCGCTCACCGTGGCCACCAACGCAGTAGCTGCGGCCGGATTCACCCTTGCAGGCGGCCAGAAGCAGGGCATCGACGTGGTCCTCCACGTACAACCAATCCCGCACATTCAGCCCGTCGCCGTAGAGAGGAATCGACTCACCTCCAGCGGCCTTCAGGGTGACCACGGGGATGAGTTTTTCAGGGAACTGCCATGGGCCGTAGTTGTTGGAGCAGTTGGTGAGCACCACAGGTAGCCCAAAGGTGTGGTGCCAGGCTTGAACCAGGTGATCGCTCGCTGCCTTGCTGGCGGAGTAGGGGCTGCGGGGGTCGTAGGGCGTCGTTTCTGAGAAGCGCCCCTCGGTGCCCAGGGAGCCGAAGACTTCGTCGGTGCTGATGTGGTGCATCCGGAAGGCCTCTCGGCGTTCACCACTCAAGCCTTCGTAGTGGCCCCGCACCGCCTGAAGCAAGTTGTAAGTGCCGTTGACGTTGCTCTCGATGAACACGCCAGGGCCGGAGATGGATCGATCCACGTGGCTCTCTGCCGCGAGGTGCATCACCAGATCGGGGTCGGCCTCCTGCACGGCCGCCTCAACGGCAGCGGCATCGGCCAGATCCACCTGCTGAAGCTTGTGCCGATCGCCTGCGGTGCCCCCGAGCTCGCTCAGCACCTCCTCAATCGAGGAGAGGTCGCTGGCATAGCCCATTTTGTCGAGATTGAACACGGTGACCGTGCTCTCCCGCAGCAGTCTGCGCACCACGGCCCCGCCAATGAAGCCGGCACCTCCGGTCACCAGAACTCTGCGGCGATCTCTCAGCAGGTCGGAGGCGAAGGGCATGGACGAAACCATTGGTTTGAGCGTGGGGTGGGGCGTTGTTGGGGTTGGCGTGTTGAACTCAGTGGTTCTTCATGGCGTTTTGGCTTGCTTCAACACAGCTTTGAGGGCTTGCTGCCAGTGCTCGCCATTGAGGTCCAAGGCTGCTCGGGTGGCGGTGCAGTCCAGGAGTGAATAGGCCGGCCGTTCAGCAGGGGTCGGGTGGTCCGCTGTGGTAATCGCTTGAACGGCTGCGGGCGTGTTGATGAGCCCCAAGTCAGCACCGATCTGGCCCACGGCCACCGCCACGTCGTACCAGCTGGCGGCGCCGGCATCACTCCAGTGCATGACCGCTGGCAAGTCGCGGTCACCAGCGATCTGAAGGGTTTTCCAGCAGGCTTGGGCAAGGTTCAGGGTGCTGGTGGGACAGCCCACCTGATCGGCCACAACACCCAGTTGATCCCGGTCGCGGTGGAAGCGGAGCATGGTGAGGGCGAAGTTCTTGCCCACCGGCCCGATCACCCAGCTGGTGCGCAGGATCAGGCCTCGTCCTCCCGTACCAAAAATTGCTTGGACCGCCGCCTCTCCAGCAGCTTTGCTGGCGCCGTAAACACCGAGAGGGTCGCGGGTCTGATCAGGTTGATAGGGCGTGCCCTGGGTTCCGTTGAAGACGAAGTCGGTGCTGATCTGGAGCAGGCGTCCCCCTTGTTGCTCAAGAGCGCGGGCGAAGGCCTCCGGTGCCCCGGCATTCACGGCATGCGCGAGCTCTGGCTCCGACTCGGCCTTGTCCACCGCTGTGTAAGCACCGGCGTTGAGCACCCAGTTGGGTTGGTGCTGTTCCACGGCGCCGCGGCAGGCTTCAGGGTCAGCCAGGTCAAGCTCCTGACGGCTAGTCGCCACCAACTCGAGCCCCTCAGGGGCGGAAGCGATCAGGGCCTGACCCAGCTGGCCCCCAGCACCAGTGAGCAGAACCTTCATGGGAAAACGTCTCCGGCGGTTTCAGCAGCCTTGAACCCCGGCGCTTCGGCATCCTTGCCCGAGAGGCTCACTTCGGCACCCTCCAGCTGAGCGATCGGCCAGTCAATGGCCAGATCCGGGTCATTCCAGACGATGGCCCGTTCGCAGGATTTGTTCCAGAAGCCCCTCGCCTTGTATTGCACCTCCGCAACACTGCTGAGGGTGAGAAAGCCGTGGGCGAAGCCCTCGGGGATCCACAGCTGGGATTTGTTCTCCGCACTCAGTTCAGCGCCGACCCAGGCTCCATAAGTGCGGGATCCGTGCCGGATGTCGACGGCGACGTCGTAGATCGCTCCAACTGTGGCACGCACCAGCTTGGCCTGGGGTTCCGGTGCGAGCTGGTAGTGCAGTCCCCGCAGCACGCCTTGGACCGAGCGCGAGTGGTTGTCTTGCGAGAACAGCACTGATTCTCCGACGCCGTCATCGAACTTGCGCTGGTTCCAGCTTTCGTAGAACCAGCCACGGTCATCGCCGAAGGCTTGGGGCGTGATCAGCAGGGGGCCCTGCATCACTGCGCCCGACGGTGTTTTGAGTTGTTCAAGCTGCATGGCTCACCTCCAGGCTGGATTGCAGAGCCGCGTGATCGCTCACGCTCTCTTCGAGCATTTGCAGGAGATAAGAGCCGTAGCCACTTTTCTTTAAAGGTTGCGCCAGTTGGTCGAGTTGTTCGGCCGTGATCCAGCCCTGGCGCCAGGCCACCTCCTCCGGACAGCCCACCTTTAGTCCCTGACGATGTTCCAGCGTGCGGATGTAGCTGCCAGCATCGTTGAGGGAATCGCAGGTGCCGGTGTCGAGCCAGGCCATGCCACGACCCATCAATTCCACCCGCAGCAAGCCTTCATTCAGATACATCTGATTGAGATCGGTGATCTCCAGCTCGCCACGTGCTGAAGGCTTCACCTGGCGGGCCCGTTCCACGACGCTGTCGTCGTAGAAATACAACCCAGTGACGGCATAGCGGCTCTTGGGCTTCTGAGGTTTTTCCTCCAGGCTCAGCACGCGGCCATCGGCATCGAATTCGGCCACGCCATAACGCTCGGGATCACTGACGGGGTAGGCAAACACCGTCGCCCCTTGGGCTTGAGCGTTGCTGTTCACCAGCTGGGGCACCAGATCGTGCCCGTGGAAGAGGTTGTCTCCCAGCACCAGGGCGGCGGGGTGGCCTGCCAGGAAGTCGGCACCAATCAGAAACGCCTGGGCCAAACCGTCCGGGCTCGGTTGCACGGCGTACTCGATCGTCATGCCCCAACGGCGGCCGTCGCCGAGCAAGCGCTGAAAGGCTTCCCTGTCGTGGGGGGTGGTGATGATCAGCACCTCGCGGATCCCCGCCAGCATCAGCGTGCTGAACGGGTAATAAATCATCGGCTTGTCGTAAACCGGCAGCAGCTGTTTGCTGACGGCTTGGGTGATCGGATGCAGCCGCGTGCCGCTCCCCCCAGCCAGGATGATTCCCCGTCGCTTGGATGCGGTGCTCATCGACTGGGTCACCGACGTGAAGTCGAATGCATTACAGCACGAGATCCCTTGCGATCACTTCCATTCAGTCGACGGCGCAGCCGTTCAAGCAGTCGCTGTAACCCTGGTTTCGGCCGCAGTTGGCGTTCGATGCTGGCCGCCAGCTGAGGGTTGCGTCGGCCGATCACCTCGGGCCAGCTGTCGACGGGTTGCTTGGTGGGGTTGTCGCGCAGCAGGCTCACCTTGAGGAAGGGGAAGCCACGTTGCTCAATCAACTCCTTCCAGTCGTAGTGCAGAACATTGCCGTTGGCGTTGTGGGTGTAGAGGCTCTCGAGCTTCAGTCCCGCTGCTCGTAGCTGCACCGGCAGGCCCACTTCGCATTGTTTGACCAGGTCCCGCTTGCGGGGCCAGACCTGCAGGGACCCCCAGAAGCGATCAAAGCTGGGGCATTGCAATGCCTTGGGTTTGTAAGCCGTGAAGGCGGAGGACAGATGCGGTTCATACATCAGATCGTCCGTCAGCCCAATCACATCTGCTGTGCTGGCGTGCAGGCGTTGGAACAGATCGTCGAGGGGCGTGATCGGTCCCCAGAAGCTGTCGTTTGTGAGCACCACGAACGCCGACTGTTCAATGTCTTGCCGATGCAGCTTCAGGGCTGCTTTCCAGCTGCCGAAGTCGTACCCCTGGTTGCGCCGGATCACGATCGCGGCACAGCGTTGGCGCAGCCGATGCAGGGTTCGTGGATGCCAGCGCAGGCCGCTGGCTGATGACACAACGATCACATCAGCGAAGCGCCGATATTCATCAATCAGGGGGAAGATGTCGTCCCTGAACCGGTTGTCGACTGAAAAATGCGCCAGCACAACGATCGGTCGTTGACGGCTGGGCTGGAAGTTTGGATGTTTCCAGTGCATCAGCACGGCATCGGCTACCGGGCCTTTCGAGCGCGGCGCGGGCTCCCGGGGTTGGTAGCGATTGCTGTGGGGGTGAATGCATGGACTGGTGAGGGGATCACCGGTGGCGAACAGCTCGGCGTGCTTGGCCCGCAGGTGACCCGACTCCCGTTGATGCCGGGCCAGTGCAGCGCCTTCGCGGTCTTTGCCGCGACTGATTGATTCGTGGTGAACAATTTCCACAAAGGGGGTCACCACCACCGAACCACCGCTCTGCCTCAGGCGCAGGCAGAGATCCACGTCGTTGAACACCACGGCGAGATCTTCATCGAAGCCTTGGATGCGATCGAAATCGCTGCTGCGAAGCATCAGGCAGGCTCCGGTTGCTGCGGTGAACTCCTCCTGCACCAGCAGGGGGGTGAGGGTGGCCAGCACGGGGGGGCTGAGCAGGTGTTTGCCCGGCTCCACCACACAGCGGCGCTCTCCCTTCACCAGGGCGACTCCTTGATGCTGGATGCTCCCGTCTGGGTAATGCAGCCGGGCGCCCACGGTGGTGGTGCTGCGGTAGGCGAAGGGGTCCAGAAGTGCCTGAAGCACCTCGCCGGATCGGAATTCGATGTCGTTGTTCAGCAGCAACAAATGGCTGCCATGGGCATGGCGGCGACCGATGTTGTTGAGCCGGGAATAGTTGAACGGTTCGTCCACCCGCACCACGCACACTTCATCGAGCTGGGCCTGTTCCTCCAGCCAGGTCTTGGTGGCGGCCTCCTCACTGCCGTTGTCGATCAGGATCAGTTCGTAGGCCACAGCTCCGGCGCAGCGGCGCAGGGAGGCGACGCAGCTTTGGGTGAGATCCACCCGGTCGCGAAACGGGATCAGAACCGACACCAGAACCCTGGGATCCGCGCGGAGCTTCAGCTGATGGCAGGCGCTCAGCGATTGAGTGGGTGTGAGCTCCCCGCCCGGCTCCAGAAAGCCTGGGCTGTGTCGCTGGCTGATCGCCAGGATCTCAGCGCTGAGCTCAGGGGTCCAACAGTGGCGGTCGGCCGGGGAGGCAACGTCCGGCACGGTCGGGTTCGCCCGGATGGATCGCTGCAGCAACACCTCCGAGCAGTGGGCCACGGTGTCGCCGCGGCGGCAAACCTGCAGCGCCAGATCCAGCAGCAGGGCATGCAACGAACCGGTGGACGCCGGCAGCGTCAGTTGTTGCAGCGTTGACCAGCGGAGGGTCACCAGGCCCCCGATGCATCCACGGCAGAGCAGTCGAAATGGTGAGATGGCTGTTCTGTTCTGGCGGTTCCCCGCAGGAATGCCTGCGCCGTCACTCCAGCGCAGGGTTTCATCGCTGGTGAGTAACACCGCTTCAGGGTGTTGCGCTGCGCAGTGGGCCATGCGCAGGGCTGCCTGGGGATCCAGTTGATCACTGGCATGGCAGAAGCTGACGAGGGTTTCGTCGTCTGTGAATGGAGCTCCGATCCATCCAGAGGGATCCTCGAGGGAGGCATGCCGGATCTGGCCCCACCCTTCTGCTTGTGAGCTGCGCGCCGACTCGACCTCTGCTTCTCTTTGGGTTGGGTGGAGAACCACCAGGATCGAGGCCCCTGAGGGGGTGGGCCCACTTGGTGCTGGGTCCGGTAGGGGGGGCTGGTAGCGGTCGAGATCCATGCCCAGGGGCTGTCCCAGCCGGAAGCGTTGGCGGCCGATGCCGCCCAGGTGCTCCAGGGCGCTGAGGGAGTCGTCACGTGCTGCTGGTCTCAACCCATCCCGGTAGGCCTGGAGGTGCACCGGCGGTAAATCCGTGAACAGGCTGCGCTGTCCCAGGGCGATTTCGCCCAGGCGGCCGCTGCTCAGAAGTTGTTTGGGGTTTGTGAGGTCCCGGTGGCAGGCCAGAAGATCGATGGGATCCAGCCCGCTGTCTTCAGGGGACCACTGGCTTGGGTTGTGCAACAGGGCGATGGGCAGTAACGACGGATCCAGCAGGTCTTGCGGGAGCCAGGGAAGCTGCTGGTGGAGCTGTTGCTGCCAATGCTCGATCTCTTCGGCGCTTGCGAGACCGGCCCTCCAGCGCCGCCAGGCCTGGGCATCAAGCCTGCTGTTGTCTTGGCCGCTTGCAGGCTCCACGCCCAGATCGTCGGGGCGTCCAGTCAAGCTGACGCGGCAAGGGCGTCGATCTGCCGCGTCAGCAGCTCCCTGGCCTGGGCGGGCATGGGGGCTCGCATCAGGTCATGGCGCAGTTGCGAGGCACCGGGGAAGCCCGTGCAGGTCCAGCCCATGTGTTTGCGGGCGATCAGCAGCCCATGGTCGCCGCGATCCTGCACGAGACCGTCCAGTTGATCGCGGGCCAGAGCAAGCCGTGCTGACGGGTTGGGTGTGGCGGGGATCGCACGACCGGCCAGGGCCGCGTCGATCTGTCCCACTAGCCATGGGGCCCCCATCGTGCCTCGGCCCACCATCACTCCCGCTGCGCCGGTTTGATTCAGGCAGCGCAGGGCATCGTCGGGGCTGTTGATGTCACCGTTCGCGATCAGCGGGATCGTGAGGGCTTCACGGACGTTGGTAATCGCGCTCCAGTCCGCAGCGCCCTTGAAGCCCTGTTCGCGGGTGCGTCCATGCAGTGTGAGCAGTTGTGCACCCGCTTGTTCCAGCTGTTGGCACCAGTGCACGGGATCGGCATCACTGCCACACCAACCCAGGCGCGTCTTCACAGTCACGGGCACGGCCACAGCGTCTGCCACCGCTTCCACGATCTTGATGGCCAGCTCGGGATCACGGATCAAGCCGGAACCACCCCCCTTGCGGGCGATCTTGCGCACAGGGCAGCCCATGTTGATGTCGATCAGGAAGGCACCATTGGCTTCAGCCCGTTGTGCCGCATCAGCCATGGCTTGGGGGCGATGGTCGAACAGTTGCACGCCGATGGGGCCGGATTCCTCGTCGAGCGACTCCACCTTGCAGAGCCCATGCCCCATTTCGAGGCTGGTGGCATTCACCATTTCGGTGAACAGCAGGGCATCGGGTGCCCAGCGTCGAACAAGCGATCTGAAGATCCTGTCACTTACACCGGCCAGTGGCGATTGGAGCACTCGCGAATGCAATTGGCGCGACTTCCCATTGCCCTCCAGTGATAAAGGATTCTCAAAAAATGGACTTGCCATGATTCAGTCACTGATGGATTTATGCTCGCTGCGGGATTTGAGTGCGCGAAGATTGTCTCTGTCTCGTCGTGATGAAAAAATGAACCTTATTGGAGTAGAAAGCTTCCACCAGATTGTTCTGGTCAGATTATCGAATTGGTTCATGGCATCTTGGTAGCGCTTTCTCGATGATTGTCGGAGGTGCTTGACTCGTTCGAGCTCGTTTTTGGTGGCCAGTATTTTTTCTTTGTTTTGATCGATCCAAGAATGCAAGGTTTGAATGTCTTGTTTTAGCTTGCGTATTTCATTTTGGTGCTCTTCTGATTTTTTGTAATGAATGGCGAAAAGGTTTTTGAATTTATATGCAGTGCTTTTGTCTGATAAGTCTTGATTGGCTTCGATTAAGGATCGGCGGGCAATCGCTACTGCGCTTTTGAGGTCAATTTCGTGGATGAAGGTATTTTGGTTAAAACTTTTCAGCAACATATTGACTTTTCGGCTGACGGTCTCAATTGGGCTTGGTTCTGGGGGCGATTGTTGGTAGTGGCGTAAGTTTTTATCAAGAAAATGTTCAGAATAGGTCTTGAATTTGTCTTCGTTGATCTGTCTATTTAGGAAAGCGGAGAGTATTTTAATTTCGTTGTGTGTGTTGTTGATTAGGTTGTCGTAGTTAATTATTAATAGTTCGCTAGGGATCAGATTGTCGAGTAGGTTAATATAGTAAGTGCACCATATGGAAAGCGCTTTTTCGGTGCTAATCGAGTCGCGATTGTGTATTGAGTAGGCTGTTGGTAATGGGTCTCGATGTGAGGCAATAAAATAGCATTTTATTCCGTTGTCTTTGCAAATTTTTTGCCAGAAAGGTATGAGATTGCATAGCCTTGGGTCCTTGAGGCAGATCATTTCTTTATTTTTGGCTTTGCTTTTTAAAAATGAACATGCCCTGGCCTCTTGATTCTCTGCTAAAATTATTAATTCTTCGGGATTTGTAAGCTTTGGTTCCTCCCAAAGTTGTCCTGTCTGCCTTAAGAGGTCGTCGTTAAAAGAGACAAAATCCTCATCTTCCCAATAGCCCTTTACGTTGTCTTCGCTCGCTCTCATTAAATTGTCGCTGTGATGAATACCAAGGGTTGTCATTGCTCGAGACAGCGCGCTCGATCCGCTTCTGTGCATCCCTGTGATGAATACAATTTGAAAAGAAGTTTTTTGATCAATCTCTAGAGCATTTTGTTCTCTTTTGAGGTTCATAGTGTCGATGGATTTGTTCTGTTTTTGTTATCACTGGTGATCAAATTCTATGCGGGTAGGGATCCTTCATTGGCAAAGGCGGTTTGATCGGGCCTTGTTTCTCTTGAGTCGTGTCTTGATGGAAATTTGGAATGGCTTGCTCATAGGGCTCTTAATCATTTCGTTGTTAGTTCAGTCTGTTTAGAAAATTTATGGGTTTGGGATTTCGTATCCTCGCTTGACATTCTGCATGTCTCTGGCGATGGAGCTTTGGCCTGTCAGTCGAAATCTGTTGAATCAGATTTTGGAGGACCGCTGCAGCGATCGCTTTGTCTGCGAAAGGATCTGGGAACGTCTGGGCTATCAGCCTGCTAAACCGCAGTGGTGCGCTGGCCTCGACACACCCTCCGAATGGGCCGATGCCTTCCCCCAGGCTCCCGAGTTGATCGCCGAGCGTCCGGCGTCTGTTCGTTTAACCCGCTCTGTTCCCAAGCAACACAAGCAGCTGCTGAAGCAACAGCTCAACTTCGCGGGATATCGCATCGGTGAGTTGTATCCCCGCCGAACCCGACGGGCCACAGCCGTGAACTGGCTGTTGGCCTGGCTGGCCCAGCGGGGCGAGCCCCTGCCTGAGCAGGGGCCCCTGGGTCCTGAGCTTCCCCCTCCTGCCGATCCGGTGCAGGGGCACCCCGGCGATCTGCCGGTGAAGTGATCCGGCGGTCTAACTCAGGCCTGAATCGTGATGGGTGTGCCTTTCGGGGTGTTGTGGAACAGCCAACGGGCGTGGTTCAGCGGCATGCGCACACAGCCATGGCTGCGGGGCACGCCGAAGGGTTTCCCGGCGTTCTCCTGCCAGGGGGCGGCGTGGAGGCAGATGGCCTCGTTCGCGCTCACACACATCGTGAACGGTACCCCGGGAACGGTGTAGGTGCGTCCATACATCGTGGTGGAGCGGTATTTCGTATAAACCTTGCTGTCGAAGATCGGTGTTGGCGTTGAGGCTTTGCCGGTGCTGACCGGAATCACGCGAACCACCTCCTGATCGCTGTTGTAGACGGTCAGGCGTTGGTCGGAGAGGTCGACCACAAGGCTGGCGACGAGCTCGAGCATGGCGAGGGAACAACTGAACTCGCCCTAGCTGTCTCGATTGAGACTCATTAGTCGCGCTCCGAAAGAATTTCGTTTCTCCATGGGCTTTATGGCGTCTCTGTAGGGTGAAAGATTGGCCTGAGCAGACCCTTGGCGCGTCCTGTCGTCGCAATCATCGGACGCCCCAATGTCGGTAAGTCGACCTTGGTGAATCGGCTGTGCCGCAGCCGGGAAGCCATCGTTCACGATCAGCCTGGCGTGACGCGTGATCGCACCTACCAGGATGGCTACTGGGGCGATCGCGAGTTCAAGGTCGTCGACACCGGTGGACTGGTGTTCGACGATGACAGCGAGTTCCTGCCGGAGATCCGGGAGCAGGCGGCTCTGGCGCTTGAGGAAGCCAGTGTGGCTCTGGTGATCGTGGACGGTCAGCAGGGGCTTACGGCCGCTGACGAGTCCATCGCGGAATTTCTACGCAGTCACCGCTGTCCCACGCTGTTGGCGGTGAACAAGTGCGAGTCGCCGGAACAGGGCCTGGCGATGGCCGGAGAATTCTGGGGCCTTGGCCTGGGTGAACCCCATCCGATCTCGGCCATCCACGGCGCCGGCACCGGAGAACTGCTGGATCAGGTGCTCACCTTTTTCCCCCCGAAGGATCAGGAGGGTGACGAGGAGGAGCCGATTCAGATGGCCATCATCGGACGGCCGAATGTCGGGAAATCCAGTCTGCTGAATGCCATCTGCGGAGAGCAGCGGGCGATTGTCAGCCCGATCCGCGGCACCACCCGCGACACGATTGACACCAGCATCATTCGTGAGAATCGTCCCTGGCTTCTGGTGGACACGGCGGGCATCCGCCGGCGGCGCAGTGTCAACTACGGCCCGGAATTCTTCGGCATCAACAGGAGTTTCAAGGCCATTGAACGCAGTGATGTGTGTGTTCTGGTGATCGATGCCCTCGATGGGGTGACCGAGCAGGATCAGCGCCTGGCGGGTCGCATTGAAGAGGACGGCCGTGCCTGCGTGGTGGTCGTCAACAAGTGGGACGCGGTGGAAAAAGACAGCCACACCATGACGGCGATGGAAAAGGAGCTGCGCTCCAAGCTCTATTTCCTCGATTGGGCTCCGATGCTGTTCACCTCGGCGCTCACCGGCCAGCGTGTGGAGAGCATCTTTGCCTTGGCCGCCCTGGCGGTTGAGCAGCACCGTCGCCGCGTCAGTACCTCCGTTGTGAACGAGGTGCTCAAGGAGGCACTGAGCTGGCGCAGTCCCCCCACCACCCGCGGTGGACGCCAAGGAAAGCTGTATTACGGCACCCAGGTGGCCAGCCGGCCGCCCAGCTTCACCCTGTTCGTCAACGACCCCAAGTTGTTCGGAGAGACCTACCGGCGCTATGTGGAGCGTCAGATCCGTGAGGGCCTCGGTTTCGATGGCAGCCCGCTGCGTCTGTTCTGGCGCGGCAAGCAACAGCGTGATGCCGAACGCGACCTGGCCCGTCAGCAGAGTCGTAAAGGCTGAGCCATGGACTGGTTGCGCCAGGTCCCCATGGGTCAATACGTCGATGGGTCCACGGGTTGGCTCCGGCGCTTGGACCCTCGGCTGAAGCTGGCCTGGTCTCTTGTCTTTCTGCTCACGCCTGTTCTGGCGGGGCCCCTCTGGCGCGTTGGCCTGGTGGTGGCTCTGGTGCTGATCACCTTCGGCAGTGGACTGGCTCGCTCGCTGTGGTGGAGGTCTGTTCTGCTGCTGACGGCCTTGGCCGTTGTGGTGGGCCTCCTGTCGATGTTCTTGCCGGCTGTGGATCCCCCTGCGGCCTTCCCGCTGCGCAATCCGGCTGAGCTTCCGGGGCTCGAGACGGAAGGCCCCTCCTGGGATCTTTTGCGCCTCGGCCCCCTGCAGTTGGGCGGTCTCCAGCTGGGGCCGCTGGTGGTGGATCGGGCTTCGGCGCTGCTGGGGCTGCGAACGTCCACCTTGATCTTCACCGTGATTCACAGCGTCAACCTGATGCTGATCACGACCCCGCCTGAGGATCTGGTCTGGGCCCTCAGCTGGTGCCTGGCTCCCTTGAAGTGGCTGGGATGTCCTGTGGAGCGGCTGGGGTTTCAATTGCTGCTGGCACTTCGCTTTCTGCCTCTGGTGCAGGAGGAGCTCCAAAATCTGCTGCGCTCTCTCGCCAGCCGTGCCGTCAACCTGCGCCAGCTGGGCTTCAAGGCCGGTTTCGGCCTGGTGCTGGCCGTCGGTGAGCGGCTGCTGGCCAACATCCTTCTCAGGGCTGAGCAGGGGGCCGATGCCCTGGTCGCCCGTGGGGGGCGAATTCTTGGTCCGTCGTACTTCCGCATGCCGCCTGATCGGGCTGCTCCCCTGCTGAATGGCCTGGCGACGGTCGTTCTTGTGTTGGTGATTGGGCTCCGTGGTCAGTACGGTGCTCTATGAGCTCCGATCACGGCATGGCGTCCGAGCGATATCTGAATCACCCCACCTTCGGGATGCTCTATCGGGTGGCTCCGGCGGGTGAGGGCCGTGACGTCTACGCCACGTTGTATGCCCAGCGCATGTTCTTCCTGGTCACCCTGCAGCCCCGTGGCGCCCAGTTCGAAGTGATTCCCTACGGGGATGCGCGTCACCACGCTGAGGTGCATTTGGGCCGTTGCCGTCGTGATGGATCGGACGACCTCGAGTCCTGGAGTCAGCTGTTCGATCAAACGTTCATCTGAACCCTTGACCGATTCCTTCGCGGCGCGTTGGCAGGTGCTCCAGGCAGCCCGCCCCACTTCATCCAGGCTTCTGGCCGTCAGCAAAGGGCATCCAGCCGCGTCCGTGCGTTGCGTGGCGGAGCTTGGTCAGTGTGACTTCGGGGAAAGCCGTGTTCAGGAGGCTCTGCCGAAGCAGGAGGAGCTGATCGATCTGAACTTGCGCTGGCATTTCATTGGTCGCCTGCAAAGCAACAAGGTGCGGCCGGTGGTGAAGGCCTTCGACGTCATTCACTCGGTGGATTCCCTGGCACTGGCCGAACGGGTGTCGCGCATCGCCGTTGAGGAGGGCCGTCAGCCTGAAGTGCTGCTGCAGGTGAAACTGCGGCCCGATCCCAGCAAAGGGGGCTTGTCGGCCGATGAACTCGGTGCCATTTGGTCTGATCTGCAGGCTCTGCCGGGGTTGCGGATCTCGGGTCTGATGACCATGGCGCCTCTCGAGATGGCTGCAGATCAGCGCAAGGCGTTGTTTTCCGACTGCCGTGCCCTGGCGGATCGGCTGGCCTTGGCGGAGTGCTCGATGGGGATGAGCACGGACTGGAAAGAGGCTGCTGAAACGGGCAGCACCTGGCTCATGATTGGTTCGGCCCTGTTCGGTCCGAGATTGGTGTCAACAGACGCTGCGAATTGACTTGCCCCGCCGCAGCGAAAACGGTATCCAGGGACATGGTTTTCGAACCACATTCAGACCGAGAGGAATCCCAAGGTGTCGCTGATCTCCCGTCTCCGTGCCGTCGTCGCTGGCGATGACTATCTCGATGGCGAATTGGATGATTTCGCCTACGACGACGAGCAAGATGACCAGGACCAGCGCGCCCTGCAGGCTGACGGTGGTGCACTGGCCACCATTGGAGACTCCAACCCGTTTGACCTGGGTGGTGATCTGCCTGGATCCAACGTGATCGACATGCCCGGCATCAGCAATGCTGCTGCTGAGGTGAATGTGATGGAACCCCGCAGCTTCGATGAAATGCCTCGGGCCATTCAGGCGCTGCGGGAGCGCAAGACGGTGATCCTCAATCTCACGATGATGGAGCCCGACCAGGCCCAGCGTGCTGTGGATTTCGTTGCTGGTGGCACCTTCGCGATCGATGGACACCAAGAGCGCGTCGGGGAGAGCATCTTCCTGTTCGCCCCCAGCTGCGTCACCGTGACCAACACCGGTCACGACGAAGCCTCGGCTCCAACGGTGGTGAGCCGTGAGGCCGATGTGGCGGATGTCGACGAATCCGCCAGCGCACCCTCGCCCGCCTGGGGGGCAGCCGCTCTCTGAAGCCCGCAGTGCAGCCCGCTATCGGTGTGATCGGCCTGGGTCGCATGGCTCAGGCCCTTGTGGTTCCTCTCCTGGAGCGTGGACGGATTCCGGCTGAACAGCTGTTGGCAGTGGTCGGAGGATCTGGCTCGCTTGAGCAACGACGTGGGGGCCTTCCGGCTGGCATCGGTTTGGTTGCGGCTGATGATCCTTCCGCTCAGCAGGTCTGGACGGCTCCGATCCAGCTGCTTGCGGTGAAGCCGCAGCAACTCGATGCCGTTGCAGCAGCTGCACGACCTGTTGTGGGTCAACCGCTGCTGATCTCTGTGTTGGCGGGGGTGTCTCTGGCTCGGTTGCAGCATTTGTTTCCCGGTCATCGCTGTGTGCGGGCGGTGCCCAACACGCCTGCGCTGGTGGGAGCTGGTTTGACAGCTCTGGCCTGGGGGGAGGGGATCGACCAAGGGCAACGGGATCAGGTGCGGCAGCTGTTCGCCGATGTGGGCGAAGTTCTGGAGTTGGCGGAAGCCAAGCTCGATGCGTTCCTTGCCCTCACCTCGTCGGGCCCTGCCTTTGTGGCCCTGGTGGCGGAAGCCATGGCTGATGGGGCTGTTGCTGCCGGTCTTCCCAGGGACCTGGCCCTGCGGCTGAGCCACCGCACCCTGGCTGGAACGGCTGAGCTGCTGGACCGTCGCGATCTGCACCCTGCCCAGCTCAAGGACATGGTTACCTCCCCGGGGGGCACCACCATCGCCGGCGTTCGCGCGCTCGAACGCATCGGCCTGCGCTCCGCCTTGATCGAAGCAGTCGTCGCTGCTGCGGAACGCAGCCGGGAGCTGGCCTAGGGCAGCACCTCCGGCCAACCCTGCCGGATCAGCAGCAGCGAGAAGTAGGGGCGAGGTTCGGCCGCAACGGCATCCGCGCAACAGATCTGCTGGTCGGGCCAGCCGACCCGCTCGGCAAACAGTGCTTGTTGCAGCAGGCCTCGCTGCTTCAGCAGGGGTTGCACCCAACTCCAGCGCCGACCCAGCTTCAGCAGGGCCACAACTTGCCCCGTTGCCGCGGCGGTGTCCAGCACCCGCTCCAGCTCCTCGGGTGTGTCGGGGCAAGGGCGCAACAGCAGTTGGTCCTGCTGCAGAGCGAGGGGCCAGAGGCTCGCAGCCGCGGCTGCCGAGCAGGAGGTGATGCCGGGAATCACGCTGATGGGACAGTCGGGCCACGCCTGACGCAAGGCCAGCAGCACGTAGCTGCAACTCGCAAACAGCGACGCATCTCCCTCACACAGCAGTGCCACCTGCTGGCCGGAACGGATGGCTTGCTGCAGCTCCTGTGCCGCCGCTCCCCAGGCGGTGCGTCGCGGTTCGGCGGCTTCCACCATCGGGAACAACAAGGGCAGACGCTGATGGTCGCTGCGGATCCAGGCCGCGGCGATTTTGGCGGCCATGCTGTCGGCCCCTGGTCGTCCGACCGGGTAGGCCACCACCTCCGCTTGGCGGATGGCTTCAACGGCGGCCAGGGTGAGCAGGGAAGGATCGCCGGGGCCGACCCCCACCAGTGTGAGACCCCCAGTCGTGGCGGGATCGATGATGGTCAGCAGTCGATGCGCCCGGGGTCCAGACGATGAGTCGTCTCAGCATCTTTCCAGACGAAAGCTCAGCCCATGCTGTGAATGGGCTCATGCCTTCGCTGGAGAGCAACGATCCGGCCGTCATTCAGTCGGAGCTCAGCCGCCGGGGCATCGGCTTTGAGCAATGGCCGGCGGAGCAGGGTCTGCCGGAGGGGGCCGACCAGGCCACCATCCTCCAGGCCTATGCCGATGCCATCGCTCGGGTTCAACGCGATGGCGGTTACGCCACGGTCGACGCGATTCGGATGACGCCGGATCACCCCGATCGCGAGCCCCTGCGCCGCAAGTTCCTTGAGGAGCACACCCATGCCGAAGACGAAGTGCGCTTTTTTGTGGAAGGGTGCGGCTTGTTTGTGCTGCACATCGGTTCCGAGGTGCTCAGCGTGCTGTGCGAACGGGGCGACCTGATGCGGGTCCCTGCTGGGACCCGTCATTGGTTTGACATGGGCTCTCAGCCTCAGTTCTGTGCTGTGCGTTGGTTCAACAACCCCGAGGGATGGGTGGCGCAGTACACCGGCAGCAGCATCGCCCAGCGATTTCCCAGGCTTGACTGAGGGGGCGTTCCAGACACCTTGATGCGTCTCCACCGCTTCCTTGCTGCGCTGTTGCTGGGTCTGCCCATGGCAACACCCATCCCTGTTGCTGCTGAGGATGCTCCTTTGGCACCCGAGGTTCAGCGCCGGGTTGCCGTGGTGGTGCTGGCCCGCCGCATTCGCGGCTATGCCGCCATGGCCAAGGCCAGCAGCGACTGTCAGGTGGAGAAGGGGCGTCTGCCGCGCCGCCAGGCCAGCCAAGCCCTGGCGATTTCGCTCGAGGAGTTGGGCATCAGCCGGCGCGTGCTGACCAATCCCCTGGTGGTCGCCGTCAGCCCACGCCTGCAGCGCCTGCTGGATGACAGCTGCGCCCTGGATCCAACCAAGGAGGCTGAAGCGCTGCGGCTAGCCGAAAACGAGCTCTGAACCTTTTCTCGAGCTGGGTCTCAGAAGGGGACAGTGAGAGTGCTGGCTTTTATTTCCTCAGCGAATAAAAACCGCCCATAGGGTTCCGCCCTGTTTGCCTGGCTGCTGTGGTCGTTCGGTCGTGTCTCGCGTTGAAGCTGCTGGCGCTGTTGGTCGTGCCCTGTTCAGCCGCTGAGATGGATCTGGCCTCTGCCTCCAGGCTCCCCACCACGTCGCCATCCATCTCCACCTCCGCCAACGAGTCGGTCTTGGTGCTGAACCGCACCACGCGATCGCTCCCGCGCACGGGCGATCCCATCTGGAGTCTGCGTCTGGAAACCCCTGGTCAGCCCATGCAGCACTTCGATGCCGTCAGCGGTCGGGCCCACCGTCAGAACGCCGATCGCCATCGCTCCGGAACCCGCGCGCCGCTCCCCGCCGGTCGCTACGTCCTTGGGCCGGTGGAGCCCCTGGGTCCCGCGGATCCGCGGGAGCTCGGGCCGATCTGGATTGGGATTGAACCGCAGTTCCCCACAGGACGGGGTTATCTGGGCATTCATCTCGACCCCAGTGCCAACCGCAATGCCAACAGCGGCACGCTCGGCTGTGTGGGCTTGATTCGCTGGGACGACATGCAGACCCTGGCGGGTCTGGTGCAGCGCCGTAACGTCCGAACATTGTTGGTCAGCGAGTGAATGTTCTCCGATTGGGGCTTCAGTTGGGGCGGCTGGTTGGACAACCGCCGGGGTGAGTGGTGGCTGCTGGCCCAGCTGCTGCTGATCACGGCCCATCTTTTGCCGGTCTGGCCAGCTCCCGCCAGCTTCGGTGTGGCGATTTGGCCTAAACCCCTGTTCGGGCTGGGTCTGCTGCTGTTGGCTTTGGGCCTGTTTCGGGCCCTTGAGGCGCTTCGCTGTCTCGGGGCCAGCCTTTCGCCGTTGCCGGCGCCCAAGCCGGCGAATCAGTTGATCGCCACAGGCTCCTACGCCATCTGCCGGCATCCCTTGTACCGGGCGGTCTTGCTGTGTTCCGCAGGAGTGGTGCTGGCCACAGGCAGCCCGCTGCATCTGTTGCTGTTGGTCAGCCTGGCGGCTGTGTTGCGGGGCAAAGCCCGCTTCGAGGAGCAGGGGTTGCGGGCGCTGCATCCGGATTACAGCCAATACGCCGCAGTCACCCCAGCGATTGTGGGCTGGGTTCCTGGCTTGGACTGGCGCTGATGGCTTGGCTCAGGCGGCGACCGTGCTGGTTTGCATCAGGTCGGCGTAGAGCTGTTCGAGGGCGTCGATGTTGCTGGAAATCGTGTAGCGCTCCAAGGCGCGGAGGCGGGCTTTGCGGCCCAGTTCCGCCGTGAGCACCGGCTGATCCCTGAGCACTGGCAGCAGCGTGCGCAACTGGGTGGTGACGCCCTGGGTGCTCAGCACGATTCCCGCCCCTTGCTCCAGCACCTCGCCATCGGCACCGGCATCGGTGGCCACGCAGGCTGTTCCGCTGGCCATCGCCTCCAGCAGGGCCAGCGACAGGCCCTCCACAAGGCTCGGCAGGATGAAGACCTCAGCGCACTGGAGCAGTGCAACCCGGGTGTCCAGGTCTGGCTCGTGGCCCCACCAGAGGATCCGATCGTCGTTGAACTGGTTCATCAGGCTGTTGCGCAATGGCCCGTCGCCGACGATCACCAACCGGCAGCCCTCCGGTGAAACCAGCCGCCAGGCCCGCAGCAGGGCTTCAACGTTCTTCTCCGTTGCCAGGCGTCCCATGTAGAGAAAAATCCGTTCCCGCCCCAGCCGTTGCCGCACCTGCTGATGCACCAGCGAAAGGGTGCCAGGGCTGGTGGGGCACCAGCGGTCAGTGTCCACACCATTGGGAATCACCGTCAGTCGATCGGCGGGAACGCCCAGGCGCTCGAGAAAGTCCGCCTGAAGCTGTGAAAACACGATCACCCGGTCGTAGCGGGCCAGGGCCGGTGCATACAGCTGGTACGTGAGCTGTTGGGTGCCCGCCGTCAGGTTGCGCAGGCCTGCATCAAACGGGGGGTGAAAGGTGGCCACCAGGGGCACGCCCAGCTGCTGACAGAGCTCCGGCAGGCGGAAATCCAGGGGGGAGAGGGTGAGGCTGGCGTGCACGAGATCGGGCTGCAGCCGCTCCAGGGATTCCCTCAGCTCCCGCTGCGCTCCAGGGGAAGGGATCGTGTAAACCTGCGATTTGACCAGATAAGGCAGGCTGACGTCCGGGTCGTTGGCCAGCAGCGATGTGTTGTCGCGCTCCGGGCTGCGCGGGTTATCGAAATGGATGAAGTGCACCTGGTGCCCGCGTTTGCGCAGGGACTCCGTGGTGCTGATCCCGTAGGACACATTCCCGCAGAAGGGAGACTTCTTGCCGAGCCACGCAATCTGCGCCAAGCGGGTTGGGCCTCCTCAGGCGAAACGGCAAGTTAGCAGCGTTGCCACGGTCGTTCGATCAACGCTGCCACCAGGGCCAACCCCGCCAGCAGCCACAGCACCGGTTGAAGACCAATGCTGCTCACCAGGGTGCCCGCCAGCACCAGCGGCAGGCTCAGGGCGATGTTGATCAGGTTGTTCTGCAGTCCGAACACCCTGCCGCGCTCGGTTTCGGGGGTTTCTTCCTGAATCGTGGTTTGCGCTGGGATCGCCACCAGAGCTGCGCCGATGCCCAGGATTCCGCAGAGGCTGAGGGTGAAGGCCAGGGATCCCCGCAGCTGACTGAGCAGCACCAGGGTCCAGGTGATGGTTCCCAGGCCTGCTGCTGTGAGCCGGCGGCGGCTGAACCGATGGCCCAGCTGGGCGATCACCACAGCTCCGATCGCCATGCCCAGTCCACTCATGGCCAGCAGGGCACCAAAGCCTGAGGGCCCCAGGTTCTCGATCAGGGCAGCCAGCTGGAGCGCCAACACGTAAAGCGCTGCCAACAGGCTGTAGAGCAGCACCAGATGAATCATGGCGCCACGCACTGAAGGCACCCGGCGCAGCACCTGTAATCCTTCGCCGATCTCCGTCCACACCGATGTATTGGAGGGGGGCTTGGGGGCTTCCTGCAGCTTCAGGCGCGACAGGCTGAGGGCCGCAAGGCCATAACAGAGCGGGAGCAGTAGAAACTCGCCGCCATCGATGCCGATGATCGCCAGGCTACTGTGCAGGGCGCGAAGAATCGGTTCACCCAGCGCGAAGCCCAGGATCGTCGCCCCCATGCTGGTGGCTTGATAGAGGGAGTTGGCCGCCAACAGGTGATCTCCCGGCACCACCACAGGAATCGTGGCCTGTTCCGAGGGGGCGAAAAACTGGGTCAGAATTGACTCCAGGAAAGTCATGCCCACCAGCCCCCAGTAGCCCCAGGGCAGACCAAGCCAGATGGGCCCTGGCAGCAGACAGAGCGGTGCGAACACCACCAACAGGGCTCGGATGGCGTTGCTGGCCACCATCACCCGACGCTTGGGCCAGCGGTCCGCCCAGACGCCAGCCACCGTTCCCAGCAGCATGGCCGGGATGGTGTTGGCCACAAAGATGCCTGTGGCCAGCAGGGTGATCACCTGGGTGCGTGTGCTGATGTCGAGGCCGTAATCCGAGGCCATCTCCGCCAGCACGCCGCTTCCCTGCCCCTTCAGCAGCAGGTGCTGATCGATCAGGAAGACCATCAGCACGATGTAGAACTTGTCCGCCAGCTGGGAAAAGATCTGGCCCAGCCAGAGTTTGCGGAAGTCCTCAAGACGCAGCACGGCTTCCAAGCCACGCTTTCCCTCCGGGTTGCTGCCGGTGGGCAGAGCGGGTTCAGGGGTGGTGAGGCTCGGTCCGCTCAAGGGGCAATTGCATCGCGGCCATGATGGCTCACGCGCCTGCCAGGAGCGTCTCTCGCAGCATGGCCAGGGCTTTGCTGGGTCGGTTCAGATGCGTCCGGCTCCAGATCTCAACCACCCGCAGCAGCCGGCGCCACACGGCTGGGGGGCCCATCAGCGCACCGTCCCGGCGATGGGGCAGTTCGGCCCGCGTCAGTCGCTGGAGCAGGGCCAGTTCGGAGGGATTCAGTTGAATCGTCGCCCCAGGCTGCTCATCGATCGCAAAGCCGTCCTGCGGCAGCAGGCTGCAGCGCCAGTCCCACTGCCCCAGCGGTGGCTCCAGGGGATCGCCTGTGATGCAGCAGGTCTGCAACGGCAGTCCATAACCGCCCAGGGTGAGCAGATGGATGCAGGCCTGGACCGTGCCGGCTAGCACCAGCTCCGGGTCGGCTCGGTGCTCCTCCAGGCGTTCCAGGTGCAGCTGCATCGTGTCCAGCAGCCCGTCCACAGGGTCCTGGGCCGCCAGTTGAAGGCACAGATCACACAGCGCCTGCGCCGCAGCCAGGGTTTCCAGCTGTTGTCCGAGACCTGAAAAACTGCGCAGCACCCGCAGTTGTCGCACCCGGGCCAGGCCGCTGCGTCCTCCCACCTGCAGTTCCAGCAGGGTGAGGGGGGCCGCGGCGGCCAGACTGCTCTTGGGACGGCGTGCTCCGGGAACGGCGAAGCGACTGACGCCCTCCGCATCACTGAGCAGGCTCAGCAGGCGGTCGTGTTCGCCGAGGGGGCCCACCTTGAGGGCAAGTCCGGTGAGGCGTCGTTCTGCCATTCAGGCCGCGGGGCGGCGCTGGGCCTGCAGAAGAGCCGGCGCGCTGCTGGTGCCCAGCAGATCGGCCCCCGCCAACAGCAGGTCTCCTGCCTGGCTGAGGCTATGGATCCCTCCGGCTGCCTTGATGGCGCAGCGTTTGCGGATCAGCTGTTTCAACGCAAGGATCTGATCGGCATGGCAGGCCGGGCCAAAGCCGTTGCTGGTCTGCAGTCCCACAGCGCCAGCATCAATGGCGGCCTCCACGGCCAGTTCCAGCTGTTCGCTCTCCAGACGGGCCATGTCCAGGACGGCCCGCACGGGAAGCCCCAGCTCGCAGAGGGCGGCAAGTTCCTCGGCAAACGCGCCTGAATCACCATTGGCCAAGGCGCTGAAATCGGGCACGACATCGAGCTCCTGGGCGCCATGGGCGGCACACCACTCCGCTTCCGCCAGCTTGAGCTCAGCGGGAATGGTTCCGAAGGGAAAGCCGATGGCCGCCACCAGGCGAGGACCTGCGTCGGTCGTCCCGATGCGTTCCCGCAGCAGCGGCAGCTGACGCGGTGTGGTGCAGATGGCCCGCACGCCCTCCTGCATTCCGGAATCACAGAGGGCTTGAAGCTGGTCCCGGGTCAGCAGGGGGTCGAGGATCGCCTGATCAAGCCGGGGAGGTAGGTCGGGGAGCTCTTGGGCTGGATCAGCCATGGCGGGCCGGGAGGTCACTCACGAGCCTGAATTACCCCATACCCACCGTGGTTGCGTCGGTAGATCACCTGCAGCTGATCGCTCTCCTTCTCCCGGAACAGGTAAAAGTCGTGGTCGATCAGATCCAGTTGGCGGCGTGCTTCCTCCAGGCTCATGGGAGGCATGGCGAAATATTTGCGCCGCACTCCCGGATCCGGCAGTTCCGCCTCACGCCCTTGCAGAAGGGAGGCTTCAACGGGGGATGCATCGTTGACCACATCCGTGCTGGGGGTGTGGCTGGCGCTGTGGCCGTGGCTGTGGTGGTGATCGCTGTGGCGTTCCTTCCAGCGGCGCAGTTGGCGGGCCAGTTTTCCGGCGGCCAGATCGATGCTGGCGTACAGGTTTTCACTGCGTTCCTGGGCGCGGATCACCGTGCCGTTGGCAAAGACCGTCACCTCGGCGGTCTGCTGCGGCACCCGGGGATTGCGGGCCACCGAGAGATGGACGTCGGCCTCGCGCACAGCATCACCGAAGTGCGATGTGGCCCGCTCCAACTTGGTTTGGGTGTAATCCCGCAACGCCGGCGTGATCTCGAGGTTGCGACCATGGATCAGCAACTTCATGCCTCACTCCTGTGCCGGTTGTTATCGGCAAACTAGAACCGGCGCACGATTCGGCCCACCCCCAGCGTGCATTTCTTTTCGAGCCCGGTGATCCGGTTCGATTCGATGCCGCCTGGTCGGCGCAACAGCGCTGGCAGAGCACTCTTCTTGCTGATCCATCGGCTCCGGAGGCGGTCTGGATCCTGCAGCACCAGACCTGTTACACCCTCGGCCGTGGTGCCAGCGAGGAGCACCTGCATTTCGATCCCGCTGACCCACCGGCACCCCTGTATCGGATCGATCGGGGCGGGGAGGTGACCCATCACCTGCCCGGCCAATTGGTGGCCTACCCGGTGTTGGACCTTCAGCGCCGCACGCCCGATTTGCACTGGTATCTGCGCCAGTTGGAACAAGTCGTTCTGGATGTTCTGGCGGAGTTGGGCCTGGAGGGTCAGCGTCTGCCGGGGTTGACAGGCCTCTGGTTGGACAACCGCAAGGTCGCCGCCATCGGTGTGGGCTGTCGCCGCTGGATCACCCAGCACGGCCTGGCCCTCAACATTGATTGCTCGATGCAGGGGTTTGAGCGAGTCACCCCCTGTGGGCTCACCGGCCGTGCGGTCGGGAGGCTTGCGGACTGGTTGCCAGGGCTGACGTCGGCTGAGGTGCAGCCGTTGCTGCGGCAAGCCCTGGCCCATCGTTTCGGTCTGGTCTGGGAGGAGGAAGCGAGATAGACCTGAGCTGTTTGAACCCCTGCCTCGGATGACGGCCAGCTGGAGCCCGACAACCCGTGAAACGAACGCTTTGCAGCGTCATGCTCATGTTCAGAAGTTGCCGAGAGTCGATGCGGTGTGGCCCTGGCTCGCCGACCGCCACGGGCTGATTGCCGCCGTCGATGCGCCCCATGCTGCGCATCCCGAACGCTTCAATTTCGGCGAACTGGCGGAACGCATCGCCACTGCTGCCGCTGCCTTTCGGCGCCATGGCGTGAACGATGGCGATGTGGTGGCTCTGTTTGCTGAGAACAGCCCCCGCTGGCTGGTGGCGGATCAGGGCCTGATGCGTGCCGGTGCCGCTGATGCCGTGCGCGGTGCCTCGGCCCCAGTGGAGGAGCTGCGCTACATCCTTTCGGATTGCCAGGCAACGGCTCTGGTGGTGCAGAACGCTGATGTATTGCGTCGTCTGTCCCTTCCCCCAGATCAAAGGGCTCAGTTGCGTTTTGTGCTTCAGCTGGAAGGGGAGCCTGCCGAGGGCGCCATGGGCTGGGAGGCGTTTCTGGCGTCAGGGGCAGGCCTTGATCCCGTTGGCCCGGCGGGGGGGCGAGACGCCGTGGCCACTGTTTTGTACACCTCGGGTACGACCGGCCAACCCAAAGGGGTCCCGTTGACCCACGCCAACCTGCTGCATCAGATGAGCTCACTGGCCTGTGTGGCCTATCCCGAGCCCGGTGCTCCGGTGCTGAGTGTGTTGCCCATCTGGCATGCCTACGAGCGCAGTGCCAGCTACTTCTTCCTCTCCTGCGGCTGCACGCAGACCTACACAACGATCAAGCAACTGAAGAAGGATCTGCCGCGGGTCCGGCCGATCGCGATGGCCACCGTGCCGCGGCTCTGGGAGGCGGTTCAGGCTGGCTTTGAGGACGTGCTCAAGACCTTCCCCCCCTCCCGGCAGCGCCTGCTGCGGGCGGCATTGGCCAACAGCGCTGCCCAGCGCAAAGCGGTGCGAACGGCGCGCAACCTTCTGCTGGAACCGGTATCAGCCTCCGGTCGGCTGCGTGCCTGCGGCTCCGCGGCCCTGCGCTGGCCCCTGCATGCCCTGGCGTCGACCTTGATCTGGCCGAAGCTGCGTCGTCAGCTCAGTGGCGGTCAGCTCGCCTATCCGATCAGCGGTGGCGGTGCCATCGCGCCCCACATCGATGCCTTTTTTGAAGCCGTGGGGATTGAGCTTCTGGTGGGCTATGGCCTTACCGAAACCAGCCCTGTGGTGAGCTGCCGCAGACCCTGGCGCAACATCCGCGGCAGCTCCGGGCTGCCGATGCCCCAGACCGAATTCCGGATCGTCGATCCCGACAACGGCCAGCCCCTGGGGTTCCGGCAACGGGGGCGGGTGATGGTGCGGGGCCCCCAGGTGATGGCGGGCTACCTCGGCAAACCCGATGCCAGCGCCAAGGTTCTTGATGCCGCGGGATGGTTCGACACCGGCGATCTCGGCATGCTGCTGCCGGATGGTTCGGTGGCCCTCACCGGCCGGGCCAAGGACACGATTGTGTTGAGCAGTGGAGAGAACATCGAGCCCGGCCCCCTGGAAGAGGCCCTGGTGGCCAGCCCCCTGATCGAGCAGGTGATGCTGGTGGGTCAGGACGAACGCCAGCTTGGTGGCCTGATCGTTCCCCGTGCTGAGGCGATCGTGGCCTGGGCGGCTGAAGCCGGCGTGAACGTGGCCCAGGACCTGGGCGGTCAACCCGGTGATCCGGCCCTGCTCCGCTTGTTGATGCGCGAATGCAACCGTTTGCTCAAGCAGCGGTCGGGCTCCCGGGGTGATGAACGGCTGGCGGGGGTGGTGCTTGTGGATCCCTTCAGCATTGAGAACGGTCTGTTGACCCAGACCCTGAAGCAGCGCCGTGATCGCATCACCAGCCGCGATCAGCAGTTGATCGATGGCCTTTACGGACGTTGACCGCGTCTGACAAGGCCTGGGGGGTGGTCGGTTGTCCGGTGATTGACCCCACGTGAAAGGGCTGACACGCTTTGGCCGTCTCCCAAGATCCCATGTCCGACGGCACCTCCCTGACGATCAAGCGTCCGATCACCGTCCGCGCCGTCGTGACGCCCACCTGGAAAGAAGAAGCAGAGCGCGAGCTCAGCAATGGCATCGCCACCGCTGACCAACAGCTGGCTCAGCTGGAACAGGAAGGTCAGGACGTGGTGGACCAGGTGCGTCGTCAGAGCGCCAACCCCCTTGATCCCCGCGTGCAAGATCAGGTGGCGCAGATTCAACAGCAGGTGGCGGCCAAGCGCGCCGAACTGGAGGAGCAGAAGCGCAACCTGCTTCAGCAGCAGGCCCAGGTGCGTGAGCTGGAGATGGACCAGATCGTTGAGCAGGGTCAGCTGGAGAGCAGTTGTGAGCTGAAGGTTGGCGACAACCTGGTGCAGAAGATGCAGGTGGCCATCGTTGTGAAGGATGGCGTTGTGCAGTCGATTGAGGAAGCCTGATCGGCTTGCCTCTGCTGGCTCGTAAACTCCCCTGATCTGCCCTCCCGGAGACGGTTTTGGCGACCACAGACATCTTCATGCCTGCCCTCAGCTCCACCATGACGGAGGGGAAGATCGTGGAGTGGCTGAAACAGCCCGGAGACAAGGTGGCTCGGGGCGAGTCGGTTCTTGTCGTTGAGTCCGACAAAGCGGACATGGACGTTGAGTCGTTCCAGGACGGCTATCTCGCAGCGGTCCTGATGCCTGCTGGCAGCACGGCACCGGTGGGCGAAACCATCGGTCTGATTGTCGAAACAGAGGCTGAGATCGCCGACGCGCAGGCCAAGGCCCCCAGCGCTCCTGCTGCGGCGCCAGCCCCTGCACCGGCTCCGGCGCCCACGCCAGCTGCGGTTCAGACCCCAGCTCCGACTCCTGCCCCGGCACCTGTTGCTGCCCCTGCACCGTCGGCACCGGTGGTGAACGACGGTCGCATCGTGGCCAGCCCCCGGGCCAAGAAGCTGGCCTCCCAGATGGGTGTGGACCTGGCCACCGTGCGCGGCAGCGGCCCCCACGGCCGGATTCAGGCCGAAGACGTGGAGCAAGCCTCCGGTCAGCCCATCTCCGTGCCCCGGGTGGCGGAAGGAACGGCCCCCGCTGCTACCTCGGCTGGCGCAGCAGTAGCAGCGGCCCCGTCGGCTCCGGCGGGCAATAGCTTTGGTCGGCCCGGCGAGACCGTGGCCTTCAACACCCTCCAGGGTGCGGTGAACAAAAACATGGAGGCGAGCCTTGCGGTTCCCTGCTTCCGCGTTGGTTACACCATCACCACCGACAAGCTGGATGCCTTCTACAAACAGGTGAAGCCCAAGGGCGTCACGATGACGGCGCTGTTGGCCAAGGCTGTGGCCGTCACCCTGGCGCGTCACCCCCAGGTGAACGCCGCCACCACCGCTGCCGGCATGGCCTATCCAGCCGACGTGAACGTGGCTGTCGCCGTGGCGATGGAAGACGGCGGCTTGATCACGCCGGTGCTGCGCAATGCCGATCGCACCGATCTCTACGAGATGTCGCGTCAGTGGGGTGATCTGGTCAAGCGCTCCCGCAGCAAGCAGCTGCAGCCGGAGGAGTATTCCACGGGCACCTTCACCCTCTCCAACCTTGGCATGTTCGGTGTTGATCGCTTCGACGCGATCCTTCCCCCTGGCACCGGGGCCATTCTCGCCGTCGCCGCATCTCGCCCCACGGTGGTGGCGAACAAGGACGGCTCCATCGCCGTCAAGCGTCAGATGCAGGTGAACCTGACGGCGGATCACCGGGTGATTTACGGCGCCGACGGTGCCGCATTCCTGAAGGATCTCGCCGATCTGATCGAGAACCGTCCCGAAAGCCTGGTGCTCTGATCGGTCGCCCGCGTGCCTGACCCCAGGGACCTGCAACTCAGCAGCTACGACTACCCGCTGCCGCCTGAGCGCATCGCTCAGGCACCGGTTGCGCCCCGCCACAGCGCTCGCTTGTTGATGGTTCCCCCCCAGGGGGAGCCATCAACGGATGCCTCTCACGGCCAGGTGTGGGATCTGCTCGAGCAGCTGCAGCCTGGTGATCTGCTGGTGGTGAACGACACCCGGGTGCTGAAGGCCCGCCTTGCGGTGCGGCGTTCCGGGGGCGGACTGTCCGAATTGCTCGTGCTGGAGCCGCGGGGGGAGGGCCGCTGGCTTTGCCTGGCCCGTCCTGCCAAGCGCATGCGGCCCGGCGACAGCCTCACGATTGATGGCACCTCGATCAGCCTGACGGTGCTTGCGGAAGACCCCGCCAGTGGTGGACGGGTGGTGCAGTTCCCAAGTGATTGCAGGGATGCCGAAACCATTGAGGGTTTGCTCAATGATGTGGGCGAGGTGCCTCTACCGCCCTACATCGAACGGCACGACCCCAGCGACAGCCAGCGCTATCAGACCCGTTACGCCGATCGCCCCGGTGCGGTGGCCGCCCCGACGGCGGGGTTGCACTTCAGTGATGAACTGCTGGCGGGCTTGCAGCAGAAAGGGGTGGATCTGGCCCGGATCACCCTGCATGTGGGCCTCGGCACCTTTCGCCCCGTTGAAACGGAAGACCTCACCGCCTTGGAGTTGCACAGTGAATGGGTGGATGTCAGCCCTGCTGTGGTGGAGGCGGTGCAGGCTTGTCGAGGCCGGGTGATTGCGGTAGGCACCACGAGTGTTCGTGCCCTGGAGGGGGCCGCTCAAGCCCATGGCGGTGTTCTCAAGCCCTACACGGGGCCGGTGGATCTGGTGATTCAGCCGGGCTATCAGTTCAAGGTGATTCAAGCCCTGCTCACCAACTTCCATCTGCCCAAAAGCTCTCTGCTGCTGTTGGTGAGTGCCCTGATCGGCCGGGAAACCCTGTTGAAGCTCTACGCCGAAGCGATTGAAAGGAGCTATCGCTTCTTCTCCTATGGCGATGCCATGTGGATTGATGCAGCGGCGGTGCAGCCCCAGGCCCGCCCACCAGCACGCTGAGACCTGAACGGTTCACGGGGTTCACGGTGAGGCCATAAAAAAGCCCCGTCAATGACGGGGCCAAGGCTTCTGGTGGAGCCAGCTCAGACAGCCACCGGTTGCTCGATGATTCCGGTCGGCACTTCAGCGAACATCACCGAGGAGAGGTAACGCTCGGCCAGGTCGGGCAGCACCACCACGATGGTTTTGCCGGCGTACTCATCTTTCTCGGCCAGACGAATGGCGGCTGCAGCGGCGGCACCGCAGGAGATGCCCACCAGCAGGCCTTCCTCCTGGGCCAGGCGCAGGGCCATGGCAACGGACTCCTCGTTGGTCACCTGCTCCACCTTGTCGACCACGGAGAGGTCGAGGTTCTGGGGGATGAAGCCGGCGCCGATGCCCTGGATTTTGTGGGGACCGGGTTTGACGGCTTCACCGTTCATGGTCTGGGTGATCACCGGGCTGTTGGTCGGTTCAACGGCCACGGATTCGATCGCCTTGCCCGCTTCATTCTTGATGTAACGGGAGACGCCGGTGATGGTGCCACCGGTGCCGACTCCGGCCACGAGCACGTCAATGGCGCCATCGCAGTCGTTCCAGATTTCAGGACCGGTGGTCTTGAAGTGGATTTCGGGGTTGGCAGGATTGTCGAACTGGCCAGGCATGAAGTACTTGGCCGGATCGCTTTCAGCGATTTCCTTGGCCTTGGCGATCGCACCGGGCATGCCTTTGGCGGCCTCGGTGAGGATCAGTTCAGCCCCGAGCACGGCCATGACCCGACGCCGCTCGATCGACATCGACTCGGGCATCGTCAGGATCAGCTTGTAACCGCGGGCCGCGGCGGTGAAGGCCAGAGCGATGCCGGTGTTGCCGGAGGTGGGCTCCACAATCACCTTGCCCTTGGTGAGCTTTCCGCTCTTTTCTGCGTCCCAGATCATGTTGGCTCCGATCCGGCACTTGACGCTGTAAGCGGGGTTGCGCCCCTCAACCTTGGCCAGCACAGTGGCCTTGCAGTTTTTGGTGACGTTGTTCAGCTTGACCAGCGGAGTGTTGCCGATGGCCTGGCTGTTGTCGTCGTAAATGCGGGACATGGAGCTGCTGTAGAGGGGCCCGAAGAAAACAAACTAATGATCGAAAGCCTCTCCTCACCCTGTTGTTAAGGGCTTTTTCAGAGTCTCACCGGACTCTTCGTCAGCAAACGCTTGCTCAAATCGCATCCACAGCGCCTCGGGGTCTTCCAGACCGACCGACACCCGGAGCAGATCAGCCGGCACACCGCATTGCTCCGCCCAGCTCAGTTCGTCGTAGTGGGCCAGCTGGGTGTAGGGGCACACCAGACTGAAATCGGTGCCAAGGCTGGGGCCTTTGCTGATCCGAAGCGCGTCGTAAACCCGTTTGGAGTGCTCATGGCCTCCCTTCAGTTCAAAGGAGAGCAGGCAGCCGTGGCCAGCTCCGCTGCGCATCAAGGCGCGGAAGTTGGGGCAGCTCTTTGGATGCAGCACCCGCTTCACGGCTGGATGGGCTTCGAGCCGTTCCGCCAGAAGCAGGGCGTTCGCATCGAGTTGCGGCACCCGCTGGAGCACATCCCGGCTGGCGATCTCCAGGGCGATGGCATCGGCATCGCTGAGGGGGGCGATGGCTGGAACCGCCGCCAGCAGGGAGGCCGCCCAGGGCGACTGCGGGCTCACCAGCACACTGCCAGCCATCACATCACCGCGGCCGGCGAAGCTCTTGGTGAGTGAGGTGAAGATCAGATCGGCGTAGGGCAGGGCGTTGAGGTTGATGCCGGTGCCGATCGTGTCATCGGCAATCACTGGAATGCCGCGGCTGCGGGCCAGGGCTGACACGCCCGGCAGATCCATGCAGCGCAGCAGCGGATTGCTTGGCAGCTCCACAATCACGGCCGCCGGCTGGAGCTGATCCAGGGCCGCTTCCACCTCGGCGAGGCTCTGCGGTTGCAACAGCTCGCCACCGTGAAACACCACCTGCGGCTGCTTCAGCACATCCACATAGGGGAAGCCCAGCTGCAGTGTGGGCTTCCCCGGCCGCAGCGTCTGGATGGCGCTGAGGGCCGCATACAGGCCGGCCATTCCCGCTGGATGCAGGCTGATCTGCTGGGCGTCGACGCCATGGATGGATGCCAGGCGCTTTCGAATCAGCTCGCGGGCCGCGTCGCCGGATGTGCTGCTGGGGGATGTCTCTTTCCCCAGGGCGATGGCGGCCTGGCGGGAGGAGAGGCCCAGGCCGGTGTGCTGCCAGAACGCTTTGGCATGGGCGCTCGCCGCTGCATCACTGCGCAGGCAGGTCAGCCCAGCAATGGCAATCAGCTCCGAGCGGCTCTCCGGTGCCTTGCGTTGGCAGTGGGTCTGGGCTGCCTGGGCTGCCGCTTCGGTGGGGTAGGGCCAGACCGTGGTGCCTGCAAGTTCCGAAGGCTGAACCAGTTGTCGGATCAGCGGATGCAGGCCGAAGCGGGGATAGATCGTCTGCAGGGCATCGCGGCAGGCCGGATCCTTTTCCTCGTAGGCGATCACATCGCGCCAGCGCGGCAGCGCCACAGACACCGCATGGGGGGAGTCGGGCAGGGGATGGCCGAGATCAGAGCCCTGCCAGGCCGGATCGATGAGCAGATTGCGGGGACTCACGCCAGCAGCTCCAGGGCCTGGTCCAGATCGGCCTGCAGATCGGCGAGGTCTTCGCAGCCCACCGAGAAGCGCACCAGGCCGTCGTCGATGCCCAGCTTGGCCTTCACTTCGGCGGATACCGCCGCGTGGGTCATGGTGGCGGGGTGACAGATCAGGCTTTCGATGCCGCCCAGGCTTTCGGCCATGGTGAACCAGCGCAGTTGTTTGCAGAGGGCATAGGTCTGCTCCTGGCTGGCGTTGAAGCTCACCGTCACGATGGCGCCACCGGCGCGCATCTGACGGGTTGCCACCTGATGCTGGGGGTGATCACTGCGGTGGGGGTAACGCACCCAGTTCACCTTGGCGTGCCCCGCCAGCTGATCGGCCAGGGCCGCGGCATTGGCCATCTGCTGCTTGAGCCGCAGCGGCAGGGTCTTGATGCCCCGCGTGATCAGCCAGCAATCAAAGGGGGAGGGCTGCAGGCCCAGGGCCTTCTGGGAGAACACCATTTTCTGGTGCCACTCGGGATCGTTGGTGCACACGGCTCCACCGAGGGCATCGGAGTGGCCGTTGATGTATTTGGTCGTGCTGGTGAGCGAGAGGGTGGCGCCCAGCTCCAGGGGGCGCTGCACCAGGGCGGTGGCGAAGGTGTTGTCCACCACCACGGGGATGCCGAGGGGTTGGGTGATGGCGCAGACCGCTTCCAGGTCGATCACCTTGAGCAGAGGGTTGGTCGGGCTCTCCAGCCACACCATCGCCGGCTTCTGGGCTTGGATCGGCTCCAGCGCGGCCGGCTGGGTGAAGTCCACCCACGCGGTTTTCAGGCCGAACTTGGCAAACACCTGCTCGAAAAGCCTCACGGTGCAGCCGTAGAGGTTCTCTTCGCAGAGCACCAGATCGCCCTGCTTCAGCTGGGAGACCACGGCGGTGATGGCGCTGACGCCGGAGGCGAAGACGGTGGCGTGGGCGCAACCTTCAACCGAAGCGAGCACCCCATCAAGGATGCGGAAGTTGGGGTTGCCGGAACGGGTGTAATCAAATCCGCCAGCGTTGCCATGGGCAAAGGTGCTGGTGGGGAAGATCGGCGGCATCACCGTGCCGGTGTCTCCCGCAAAGCTGTCGCCGTGGTGGATCACCCGGGTGTTCAGGCCTGTGTTCACGGATGATCCATCGATTCGGACAGGCTAAGAAATCGCCTCTCCCATCCCAATAAAAAAACCCCCGCCGTGTGGCGAGGGTTGATAACGATCGTTTGGGTTGAACCGGTGGATCAGTCGAGGTCGGGCATGCCGAGCACAGGCTCAGCCTTGCGGTCGATGCCTTTCTCGAATCCAGCAGCAGCAGCGCGAGCGCGGCCGGCGTGCCAGAGGTGACCAA
Organism: Synechococcus sp. A15-44; assembly: GCF_014280115.1. Taxonomy (NCBI): domain Bacteria; kingdom Bacillati; phylum Cyanobacteriota; class Cyanophyceae; order Synechococcales; family Synechococcaceae; genus Synechococcus; species Synechococcus sp. A15-44. Next base: position 1,825,716 of record NZ_CP047938.1, on the reverse strand, counting down.
CCAGGAAGAAGAAGGCAAGCACGAACTGCGTTGCACCCAGCCACTGGCGGAGGTTCACGTAGTTCACCGAGTTGGGCTCGGTGATGATGCCGCCCACGGAGTTGATCGAGGCGTTGGGAGCGTGGGTCATGTACTCAGCCGCACGGCGCACTTGCCAGGGCTGAATGTCGTTCTGCAGCTTGTCAAGGCTGAGACCGTTGGGGCCACGCAGGGGCTCCAGCCAGGGACCACGGAAGTCCCAGAAGCGCATGGTTTCACCGCCGAAGATGATTTCACCGGTGGGTGAGCGCATCAGGTACTTGCCCAGGCCGGTGGGGCCCATGGCGGAACCGATGTTGGCGCCGAGGCGCTGGTCACGCACCAGGAAGGTGAAGCTCTGAGCCTGGGATGCCTCAGCGTTGGTAGGGCCCCAGAACTCGGAGGGATAAGCGGTGTTGTTGAACCAGATGTAGGCCGAAGCGATGAAGCTCATGAAGCTCAGAGCGCCAAGGCTGTAGCTCAGGTAGGCCTCACCGTTCCAGATGAAGGCGCGACGCACCCAGCCGAAGGGCTTGGTGATGGCGTGCCAGATGCCACCGAAGATCAGGGTCAGACCCAGCCAGATGTGGCCGCCGATGATGTCCTCCATGGAGTTCACACCGATGATCCAGCCCTCTCCACCGAAGGGAGCGCGGAACAGGTAACCGAAGATCACGCCCGGATCGAGGGTCGGGTTGGTGATCATGCGGACGTCACCGCCGCCGGGGGCCCAAGTGTCGTAGACGCCGCCAAAGAACATGGCCTTGAAGACCAGCAGCAGGCAGCCGACGCCCAGAAGGATGAGGTGATAACCAATGATGTTGGTCATCTGGTTCTTGTCACGCCAGTCCTGGGAGAAGAAGGAGGAATAGTTCTCCAAGATCTCCGGACCACGCAGGGCGTGATAGAGGCCGCCGAGGCCGAGCACGGCGGAGCTGATCAGGTGCAGGACACCGACCACGAAGAAGGGGAAGAGATCAGTGACTTCACCGCCGGGGCCCACGCCGTAGCCAAGGGTGGCGACGTGGGGCATGCAGATGAAGCCCTGCTCGTACATGGGCTTGTCGAAGGTGAAGTGACTCACCTCGAACAGCATCATTGCGCCGGCCCAGAAGACCATCAGACCAGCGTGGGCCACGTGGGCACCAAGCAGACGGCCGGACAGGTTGATCAGGCGGGCGTTGCCGGACCACCAGGCATACCCGGTGGAGGGAAGGTCTTTGCCGCCAGTGGCGCCAAGACCGGGATTAGAGAGCGTTACCACGGGGCAGAACCTCTTCAGGGAAGACGAAGTTTTCGTGCGGCTGGTCAGCCGGTGCCATCCAGGCACGCAGACCTTCATTCAGAAGGATGTTCTTGGTGTAGAAGGTCTCGAATTCGGGATCTTCTGCAGCGCGGATTTCCTGAGACACGAAGTCGTAGGCGCGCAGGTTGAGGGCCAGGCCGATGATGCCGATGGAGCTGGTCCACAGGCCCATCACAGGCACGAACAGCATGAAGAAGTGCAGCCAGCGCTTGTTGGAGAAGGCGATACCGAAGATCTGACTCCAGAAGCGGTTGGCGGTGACCATGGAATAGGTCTCTTCTTCCTGAGTGGGCTCGAACGCCTTGAAGGTGTTGGCCTGCTCACCGTCCTCAAACAGGGTGTTTTCCACGGTGGCGCCGTGAATGGCGCAGAGGAGTGCACCGCCGAGGATGCCGGCGACGCCCATCATATGGAAGGGGTTCAGGGTCCAGTTGTGGAAGCCCTGGAGGAAGAGAAGGAAGCGGAAGATCGCAGCCACACCGAAGGAGGGCGCGAAGAACCAGCTGCTCTGGCCGAGGGGGTACATCAGGAAGACGCTGACGAACACCGCGATCGGACCGGAGAAGGCGATGGCGTTGTAGGGGCGGATGCCGACCAGACGAGCGATCTCGAACTGACGGAGCATGAAGCCGATCAGTGCGAAGGCGCCGTGCAGGGCCACGAAGGCCCAGAGGCCGCCGAGCTGACACCAGCGAACGAAGTCGCCCTGGGCTTCAGGGCCCCAGAGCAGCAGCAGGCTGTGACCCATCGCATCAGCGGGGGTGGACACAGCAGCGGTCAGGAAGTTGCAACCTTCCAGGTATGAGGAGGCAATGCCGTGGGTGTACCAGGAGGTGACAAAGGTGGTGCCTGTCAGCCAGCCACCGATGGCCAGGTAGGCCGTTGGGAGGAGAAGGATGCCGGACCAGCCGACAAAAACGAAGCGGTCGCGCTTGAGCCAGTCATCGAGGACGTCAAACCATCCCCGCTGTGGCGCGCGTCCTACAGCGATCGTCATGAGAGGTGAACGGTGCGGAAAGCCGCAGGCTGTGGGATACGCCGCGACCTTAACAATCTTCACGCGACCTGCGGGGATGATTTGCGTGAGCTGAAACGCCCTGTATCGCTCTGTTTCTTAGGGATTTTTTCCTATTTCGTCGTCGGGGGCTTTCTGCGGTCACAATGGCGCTTCGTTCTGGCTGGGTCATGTCCGCAGCAGTGCTCGAGCAACCCGTGCTCGGCTCCCGTCGTCTCTCGAATTTTCTGGTGGCCTCGGCCGTCACGATTGGGGGCGTGGGCTTCCTTCTGGCTTCGCTCTCGAGCTACCTCGGTCGCGACCTGCTCCCCTTGGGGCACCCCGCTGCGCTGGTGTTCGTGCCCCAGGGACTGGTGATGGGCTTGTATAGCCTGGCTGCGGCGTTGCTGGCCACTTACCTCTGGTACGTGATCGCCGTGAACGTTGGCGGCGGCAGCAATCGCTTCGATAAAGATGCCGGCGTGGTGACCATCAGCCGTCGTGGTTTCCGTAAACCCGTTCTGGTGGAAATTCCGCTTAGAGATGTCAAGGCGGTGAAGGTGGAGGTGCGCGATGGCTTCAATGCGCGCCGCCGCGTCGCCCTGAGAATTCAGGGACGCCGTGACATGCCGCTCACCCGCGTTGGTGAACCGCTTCCTCTGGCTCAGTTGGAGAAGGACGGTGCTGAATTGGCCCGCTTCCTGGGCGTCAACCTTGAGGGCCTTTGATCCGATGCGTCGTCTTCGTTCCTGGGCGCTGCTGCTGCTCATCCCGTTGTTGGTGAGCTGCAGCTCTTCCCCGCTCGCATCGGTGGTGACCGGTTGTGCCGATGCTCAGGCGGCCTGCCTGCAGGGCTTGGCCACCGTCACCATGCAGACGAGCCAGGGCGAGTTCACGATTGAAGTGAACGGCGATGCCGCTCCCCTCACCTCCGGCAATTTCATCGATCTGGTGCGGCGTGGCACCTACGACGGAACCATGTTCCACCGCGTTGTTCGCGAGCCCGTTCCCTTTGTTGTGCAGGGGGGCGATCCGCAATCCAGTGATCGATCGGTTCCCCTGGGGCAGCTCGGTACCGGCAGTTTTGTGGATCCCGACAACGGCCAGGCGCGGATGATCCCGCTTGAGATCAAGTTCCGATCCGAGCCGCAGCCCCGCTACAGCAGGGTAAGCACCAATCCGGCGGAACTTGATGGCCTGGAGTTGACCCATGAGCGTGGCGCGGTGGCCATGGCCCGCTCCCAGGCTCCTGACTCCGCCAGCGCCCAGTTCTATGTGGCCTTGCGTCCCTTACCGGAACTCGACGGTCGTTACGCCGTCTTCGGCCGTGTGGTGGACGGCATGGAGGTGGTGGATGCGATCCAGCAAGGAGATCGCATCACCAAGGCTGCGATAACGCAGTAACTCATGCGGGCACCCGGCTGTGACTAGGTGACACCTTGAGCATTTCGGTGTTCACGCCTGAGGCCCGCTCCAGGGCCACCTTGCCGGTGCGGGCGATTTCGAGAATGCCGAAGGGGGCCATCAACCGTTCAAGGGCCACCAGTTTTCCGGGATCCCCCACCACTTCCAGGGTCAAGGCTTCATCGGCCACGTCCACAACCTTGGCCCTGAACACCTGAACGAGTTCGATCACGGCGCCCCGGGATGCCGCCGGTGCTGAAACTTTGAGCAGCATCAGCTCCCGCTCCACCGCCGGGCGCTGGGTCAGGTCGAGCACCTGAAGCACATTCACCAGCTTGTCCAGCTGTTTGGTCATCTGCTGGAGCGTCTGGTCATCGCCCTCCACCACCATGGTCAGGCGCGATTGCCCTTCGGCCTCCGCTGGGCCGACAGCCAGGCTGTCGATGTTGAAGCCGCGTCGGGCGAAGAGTCCTGCGATCCGGCTGAGTGCGCCGGATTCGTCTTCAACCACCACCGAAAGGGTGTGTTTCATCGCCGCTGGTCGTCCCCTGCCGGTCTGGTCCTCCCAAGTTACGGTCCAGCCAGGGCAACAACACAGCCAGGAAGCGATCAGGCGCTTCGTCATGGGGGCAGTGTCCGCAGCGATCCAGCACCCTCAGCTCGAGTTCTGGGTGGCTGGCGGCCACGGATTCCCCGATGGCCAGGGGCACAAACCGATCCTGACGGCCCCAGATCAGCAGCATGGGCACCCGCAGTTGCTCGAGCAGGGCTGGGGCGGTGGCGCCTCGGGGACGGTTGGCCATGCCCAGGCTCATGCCCCGCAGGGCCCGGGCTGCTGTAGGGCGCCGGGCCGGACGGGCGATCAGCTGCAGCAGCTCCGGGTCGGATTGGATCGACTGCCAGTAGGCCCCCTGAAGCCCGGCTTTGAGCAGGCCCGTGCGCGCGATCAAGGGCACCACAAGTTCAAGCGGGAGCACGTGCAGCACCAGGGCGAGCAGGCGCCGCTGCCAACGCCGCCGCCAGGGCGCCCGCCGTTTCGGCAACGGTTGAATCAGGGCAGGGTCCGGCAGGGGCGCGGCGACCACCGCCCGCACCCGGTTCGGCGCCAGCACCGCCGCGGTGAGTGCGGTCAGGGCCCCCAGGGAATTGCCGATCACCACTGCTGGCTCTAGCACCACCTGATCGAGGAATGCGCACACCTGCAGGGCCCAGAGCCGGTTGTCCATCGGCCGCGCCGGCTGGGCGGATTGGCCGAAACCCAGCAGATCCAGGCTGTAGACCCGCCAGCCCTGGTCAGCCAGGCGCGGCGCGCAGTGGCGCCAGTGTCCGCTGGCGGCGCCGAACCCGTGCAACAGCAGCAGGGCAGGGCCCCCTTCAGGGCCGCTGACCCGCCAGTGGCAGGGCCAGCCCCTCCACTGCCAGGTGCTCTGGACACCCCACTCGGCAGTCTGGACAGCAGCAGGCGGCACCCTTCTGACCTCAACCGATCATCACTATCGCGAAGGTTTGGCTGAGCTCAGCCTTGGCCCAGGCTTTTTCAGGCCTGAGTCGCGTCCAGCCCGGGACCTTTCGGTGTTGTTGGCCCGTCACCAGAGCCTCCACGCCACGCGCCCCCTGCGCTGGCTTGATCTGATGGCTGGTTGCGGGATCAGGGCCCTGCGCTGGGGGTTGGAGGCGCTGGCCAACCCGGCCGTTGAAACGGAGGTCTGGATCAACGATGGGGATCCAGAGCGGCTGCCGCTGATCCAGGCCAATGCGGCGGGGCTGGGGTGTTCAACCCGGCTCACGGCTGAGGCTGCAGACCTGCTGCTGCACCGCTCGATTGTTGAGCGCCACTGGTTCGATTTCATCGACCTTGATGCCTTTGGTGCTCCTGGGCCTCTAATTCAGCCGGCTCTTCATGCTCTGCGCTTTGACGGCCTGTTGTTTCTGGCCTCCACGGATGGTCGCTCCCCCACGGGCCACGACCGGCCAGGCGCCATCCGCAGCCTCGGGGCTGCCGCTCGCGCCCATCCCTCCAGCTGGGAAATGGCCTTGCGGCAGCAGATCGGGCTGGTGGCGCGGCAGGCCTGGATGCTGGGCCGCGGACTGCAGCCGCTCTTCAGCTTCAGTGAAGGCCGCACCTTTCGCCTCGCCCTGCGCCTGCGGCGTCAGATCCCCGCGGGCGATGAACAGAAGCTGGGGCTGGTGGCCCGTTGTGAACGCTGCGGAGCCCAGCGGGTGCAGCCCCTGCTCAAGCTCAGCGGCTGGCCTGCCTGTGATTGCGTGGCTGGGCAGGGGCGCTGGAGCATCAGCGGCCCACTGTGGATCGGTCCCTTGCAGGAGCCGCAGTTGTTGCAGCAGCTGATTGCCGAGGTTCAACAGCTGGGGCGTCAGCAGATCAGCTCCGCCACCCTTCGATTGATGCAGCGCCTGCAGGCGGATCCCGGCGATCGCCCCACGGTCTGGCCCACTGATGAGCTGGTTCGACGGCTGGGCATCGGCGGACCACCAGCTCTGGGGCCATTGGTGCAGGCGCTCCAGGCGGCGGGTTATCGCGCCAGTGCCAGTGGCGTCATGCCTGGCCAGGTGCGAACAGATGCGGAATTACCGCAGCTGTTACAGATCTGCGCCAGCCTGCGGGGGGAAGGGATTTAAATGGGCGGGTGATCGCTTTGCCCAGACCATGGCTGCTGAGATTTTTGGAACTGCTGCGATCTTCTGGGTCTTGATTCCCGTCGGCCTCGCTGGTGGTGCTCTGCTGCTGAAACTCCAGGGCGACGACTGAAGCAGTCGCTTTGGTCCTGGGGCCATTAGGCTCCACCCTTCGTGAGGAAGGCGCCGATGCAAGTGCTTGTGGTGGGTGGCACCGGCACCCTGGGACGACAGATCGCCCGTCGTGCCCTTGATGCCGGTCACCAGGTGCGCTGCATGGTGCGGACCCCCCGCAAGGCTGCTTTTTTGCAGGAATGGGGTTGTGAGCTGACCCGGGGTGACCTGCTGGAGCTCGACAGCCTCGATTACGCCCTCGAGGGCATGGATGCCGTAATTGATGCATCCACCAGTCGCCCCAACGACCCCCGCAGCATCTACGAAACCGATTGGGACGGAAAGCTCAATCTGCTTCGTGCCTGTGAGCGCGCAGAGGTGAAGCGTTTTGTCTTTCTCTCGCTTCTGGGCGCGCATCAGCACCGCGAGGTTCCCTTGATGGACATCAAGGCCTGCACGGAGAAGCTGCTGGAGTCGTCTGATTTCGACTACACGATCCTGCAGGGTGCCGCCTTCATGCAGGGGGTGATCAGTCAGTTCGCCATTCCCGTTCTGGAGAGCCAGACGGTGTGGGTCAGTGGCAGCCCCACGGCCATCGCCTACATGAACACGCAGGACATGGCCCGCTTCGCCGTTGCGGCGCTCGAGCGGGAGGAAACCGTGCGTGGCACCTACCCCGTTGTTGGCCCCAAGGCCTGGAACACTGGCGAACTGGTGCAGCTCTGTGAACGCTGCAGTGGCAAGACAGCTCGCGTGTTTCGTGTGCAGCCCGTCCTGATGAACCTGATGCAGGGGGTGGCGTCCTTCTTTGAACCCGCCGTCAACGTGGCGGAGCGCTTGGCTTTTGCTGAGGTCACCGGCAGCGGTCAGACCTTGGATGCCCCCATGCAGAACAGCTATGCCGCCTTCGGTCTTGAGGCCTCGGAGACCACGGACATGGAGGGCTACATCGGTGAGTACTACGACACGATCCTGAAGCGCCTGCGCGAGATGGAAGCCGATCTCGACAAGGACGCGAAGAAAAAGCTGCCCTTCTGAACCTTGATGCCTCTTGGTTCTTTTGTACTATCGCCTCAATTGATCCTGTTCTGATGGCTGTCGCTCAGCTCAAAAATCTGCAGCGGCGTCTGCAGTTGTTGTCGGATGAGGCGGAACAAGGCCTCAACCGCGTCTGTGGCCATGAGTTGTGGAAGTCTGTGGGCCCCGATGCGGTGGATGGTGTAGAGGACCCCGATCGACGGGCTGAGGCCAACTACTGGTACGGCCAGTGGAATGTGGTGCGTGAGCTGCAGGAGGCGATCGGCTGATGGCGGAATCGTGTTGTTCGTCCCCAGTGCCCCAGTCGCTGGATCAAACCCAGGCGGTGGAAGCGCGCTATGGGGCTGCTGCCCAAGAGCAGGAAGCCTGCCTTTGCACCCCGGTCGGCTTCGACCCTGCCCTGCTCAAGGTGATTCCTGATGCTGTCGTTGAGCGGGATTACGGCTGTGGTGACCCCACCCGCTGGGTGAAGCAGGGGGACCGCGTGCTGGACCTGGGCAGCGGCAGCGGCAAAAACGCCTTCATCTGCAGCCAAATTGTCGGGGCATCTGGCCGCGTGACCGGTGTGGATCGCAACGCCGACATGCTGGCCTTGTCGCGTCAAGCCATCCCGGTTGTCGCTTCAGCTGTGGGCTTCGACAACGTCCGTTTTGTTGATGGGGCCATCGAAGCCCTGGATGCGACCACGGCCACGGGTGAACCCCTGATCGCTGACGCTTCGATCGATGTGGTGCTGAGCAACTGTGTGCTCAACTTGGTGAACCCATCAGCACGCGACAGGCTCCTGGCCAACATTCGCCGGGTCCTGGCCCCCGGTGGTCGCGTTGCCATCAGCGACATTGTTTGCGATCAGGTGGTGCCCCTGCATTTGCAACAGGATCCTGATCTCTGGAGTGGCTGCATCAGCGGCGCTTGGCAGGAGCAGGCCTTCCTGGAGGCCTTCGAAGCTCTTGGCTTTGAGCAGGTTCGCTGCGCCGATCGCAGTGAGCAGCCCTGGCGTGTGGTGGAAGGCATTGAATTCCGGGCGATCACCCTCGTCGGTGCCCTTCCCGCCGACGTCCTCCCCGCTTAGCACCAGCGCTCGAGCTGCTGCTGATCAGGCGGTTGAGCTGTTCCTGTTCAGCTGCAGTCACCACTCGCCAACTACCGGGTTGAAGGCCCGTGAGGTCCAGTGGTGGACCGTTGTCCATCAGATCGATGCAGCAGCGCACCAGACGCAACGTCGGCAGGCCAACAGCCGCCGTCATCCGGCGCACCTGCCGGTTGCGCCCCTCGGTGAGGGACAGCTGCAACCAACTGGTGGGAATCGCAGCGCGATAACGAATCGGAGGTGTTCGTTCGGCCAACTGCGGTTGGTCTTGGCCCTGAAGCCAGCGCGCCTTCGCCGGCAAGGTGCGGCGCCCCTGAACAACAACCCCATCGCAGAGCTGCTGCAGTTGAGTGGTGTTGGGAGTTCCTTCCACCTGCGCCCAGTAGCTGCGCCAATGGCCAAAGCGAGGGTCAGTGAGGCGTTGTTGGAGACGGCCGTTGCTGGTGAGGATCAGCAGCCCCTCGCTGTCGGCATCGAGCCGGCCCGCGGCATACACCTGGGGCATATCAACAAAGTCGCTCAGGCAACGCCAGCGGCTTCCTTCCTCCGGCGTGAATTGACTCAAAACCCCGTAGGGCTTGTTCAGCAGCAGCGTCGTCAAGTCAGCTTGCGTTTTCGCGCATCCTCCATAGGTTGACCACGCCAATGGAGATCAACAGCAGGCCGAGATCCAGGCTCAACGGGGGGAGAATCACGGCAGGGGGATGTGTGTCGGCGTTGGAGCCTAAGGGCTGTGTTGCCTCTGCGGGGTGCAAGTGGCCTTCTAAACTGACTGCAGCAAGACAGAACTGGCCACCAGCGCATGATCGAAACCTCGGGCGTGATCGAGAAGGAACAGGGCAACGGGTTCTATCTGGTCACCCTCGAGCAGCCTGCTGGCCACCAATGCCTCTGCAGAGCCGCTGGAAAGCTCACCAAGTTCCGGATCAAATTGCTCGCTGGTGACAAGGTGCTGGTGGAGATCAGCCCCTACGACCTCACCCGCGGCCGCATCACCTACCGCGAGCGCAATGCTGGTGCTCCCGGCGGTCGTCCCGGCGGTAACCGCCCCGGCGGACCGCGTCGTCGTTGAGAGCCTTCGCTTCAGGCTGCCGCCTGAAGACAAGCTTCAATCGCAGCTTTGAATTCTCTGCGCTGCTTCACGCCGCGCCACTGCTTCACCATGGCCTTGTTGTGGAACAGCTGCACTGTGGGTGTGCCGTTCACTCCGGCCTGTTCGGCGATCTCTTGATCGGCTTCGATGTCGATCACAACGGCCTGAGCGGATCCATCCAGTTCTTGAATCACCCGCTGCAACTGGGGTTTCAGCACGTGGCAAGGGCCACAGCTCGGTGAGGTGTAAATCACCAGCAGCGGCTTGGCGCTGTCGTGATACAGCTTGCGCAGGGCAAAGCTCCCTTTCTGCCACAGCCCCTGGGGGTCGTAGGTGGCTTCCGTGGTCACATCCACATTCACCGGCCGTTCCGCCACCGCTGGCTCCACCTGCTCACGCTGCACCCGGGTGGCCAGGTTGTGGTGACTCAGCCAGCGCTCCGCTGCCAAGGCCGCCTTGCAGCCGCTGCCAGCTGCGGTGATGCCTTGTCGCCATTCGGCATCGGCCACATCGCCGGCCGCGAAGACGCCTTCCATGGACGTTTCCGGTCGTCCGGGTTCCGTTGTCAGGTAGCCCTTGTCGTCCAGATCGATTTGCCCCTGAAGCAGATCGGTGTTGGGGGTGTGACCGATGGCATAGAAGAGCCCCTTAACGGCGATGGTGGATGAACTGGCCTCGACGCGATTGCGCAGGGTCATCGACTGCATCCAGTCGTCCCCGCTCACGTCGTCGATCTCACTGTTCCAGTGCACCGTGATCGCGTCGTTGGCCAACACCCGATCAGCCATGGCGGCACTGGCGCGGAGTTTGTCGGAGCGCACCACCAGATGCACATGGCTTCCGTACTTGGTGAGGTACACCGCCTCCTCGCAGGCGGAGTCGCCACCGCCCACCACGGCGAGTTCCTCATTGCGGAACTGCGGTGTGGCGCCGTCACAGATCGCGCAGGCGCTGATGCCTTTGCTCCAGAAGGTTTGCTCCGAGGGAAGTTGGAGGCGGTTGGCACTGGCGCCGGTGGCGATCACCAGGGCGTGGGTGCGGATGGTCTGTCCCTCGACCTCAATGCGGTAGGGCTTGGAGCTCAGATCAATGCTGTCGGCATCTGCTTCCAGCAGGTGGGTGCCCCAACGCACCGCCTGGGACTTCATCAGGTCCATCAGGTCGGGCCCGAGCACACCATCAGGGAAGCCCGGAAAATTCTCCACATGGGTGGTGGTCATCAGCTGGCCACCGGGGATGCCACCGCGTTGGAACCCAGTGATCAGCAGCGGTTGGAGGTTGGCCCGTGCTGCGTAGATGGCGGCTGTGTACCCGGCTGGCCCTGACCCAACAATGACCAGGTTTTCGATGTGATCCGTACCGGCTTGACCCACCGCTTAAGCGAACTGACTATGGATTAAATCTAAAGCCCTCCTGGAAGCCGACGTGAGTATGGGCTTGGAAATGAATGAATGAGGTTTAGAAGAACTTAAGGAAGCCTTCAGATTTCAACTTGTGAGTCGTTGGAGCTGGGGTCGTGAATCGGACGCCTTTTGCTCGGGTTGCGCGGGACCGCCAAAACATTGGCCTCAAGCATCTCCACGTTTTCGCCGATGCATGTGATCCATTCGCAGAATTCTTGCGTTATCGCATAACTGTCTTCATAGCGCTCTTCCTTGTCCAGGACTGCGATGCGAGTGGATGCCCAGCCCGTTGAAACGACGATCCGGCGTTCCATTGCGGCGTCCATGAATGTCTCCTTGATGTTGATCAGGTTGGCGGATCGGGGGTCCCTTTCGGCCGTCCATTTGCACAAATTCGCATTTTCCTCTGGCCAATGCTGTGCTCAGCGCTGCAAAAAAGCGGGCAATTCGGGCGTTTTCAGCCGGATCACAGCGCCGGCTCCGTCCTCCACCGCTTCCAGGGGAAGGCTCGGTCCGCGCCAGGCGCCAACCCCCGGCTGCTCGTCTTCGGCCACCTGCTCCTGAGGCCGCAGCACGTAGGGCTCAGCCACAGACCATGAGCGGGCGTAGTCCATCAGCAGTGGGTCTGCTGGAGCAAACACGTAGGAGGCTTCCCTGGGAATGGCTTCACGGGCGGCCAGTTCCGGCGTCATCCGCACAGCCCGGGTGATGCCCTGCACAAAACGGCTCCGGGTCACCACGGTGGTCAGGTAGGCCACCACCCGCAGACGTGGCGCATCAAAGCCCTCCGCGCACATGTCGATGCTCACCAGCCAATCGGCGTTGCCGCTTTGGAAGGCGTTCAAGCGCTCCGTTGCTTGGGGGCTCTGGGAATGGATCAGCTCCACCCGGTTGCCGTCGTCAATCAACACCCGGCTGATGGCTTCGGCGTGGCTGATGTCCCGGGCGATCACAAGACCAGCAGCCTGCGGCTGTCGCTCACGCAACTGGTTCAGCTTCTGCTGGGCGCGCAGCAGCACCTGCTGGCCAATGCTGCTGCTGTCGGCCAGGCGGATGGCGCGTCGCAGGTTGCGCGCGCGCCAGCTTTCCCGTTGCTCCGCCGAGAGGGGGGAAACGTCGCGGTCCGGGTGTCCTTCGCGGCTGTGTTCCACCCAGCCGTCCTGGAAACGGAACTCCAGGGGGCGCACATCCCCTGCGGCGATCAAGTCCCTGGGTTCAACGCAGAGATCCGGTCGGATCTGCTCAACCCAACCGCCGTCATCGAGCCGCACACGCATGCGCCGGGCGGCGCAGAACGCCAGGTTGTCGGCACGAAAGGGGGTGCCCGTGAGCCCCAGGCGCAGCCGCACGCAGCCGGTCAGCTCCAGAAAGGTCTGCCCCCAGGCGGTGGCATCCGGCTCGTCGGGATCAACGCCGAGATGGTGAGCCTCATCAGCGATCGCCATGCAGGCGCTCAGGCCCCATTGCTCGAGCCGTGCCCCCAGAGCCTCGCGCTGGCGACCGGCCCCCTGATAGGTCACCAGCAAGCCATCAGCGTCTTGGCTTCGCTCCGGCGGGCAGGGCCACTCCTCCAGCCGCAAGCCAAGACGCGCCGCGGCGGATTTCCACTGATTGAGGATTGAGGTCCGGTGGCAGAAGACCAGGAAATGGTCCAGCCGGCCTTGATCGCGCATGGCGCGGAATCCCAGCAACGCCCCGAGGGTTTTGCCTGCCCCTGGGCCTGCAAACACCAGCAGGTCGCGGCTGCTGCCCTCGAGCTCGAGCCTGCGCCGCAGCAGCTGGATCAGCTGTTGCTGCCACTGCCTTGGTTGAACCTGGCGGGCTTGGGCCTCGTTCGTGGTCTGCCTGGCCGGGAGGTTGAAGCTGACGGCTGAGATATCACCTCCCGGGAAGATGAGTCTTTTTAACCATTCCTTTGCGCCGTGGCATCTCTACCGTCCGGCCATCAGCTCCATCGGGATCGGGTCCCGCCCATCGCCATGGCCCAACGTCGTTTCTTCAGCAGCCCCCTCGATCAGCAGCGCGACCGGCTCGATGGCTGCTGGCAACTCGAATGCGACATCGATCCGTTGATTCTTCGGGCCCGCGTCCTGCACCGCCGCGGAGAGGTGAACGGGGCCGCCGGCCTCGAACAGGAAGTGCTGCCGATCGTCTGATCCGGCAGCACGTCTTGGATCATCAGCGCCTGCTTCAGAGCGCTTCGGCGTGGTTGACCACCAGGTGCTCCACTTCCTTCAAGGCCTCCTCCGAGGCGGAGCGAGCTGCCGTGAAATCCCCCTTGGCGGTGTCCAGCAGCTGCTGAGCGAGCCGATCCAGCAGCTCCTCTTTGTGCTCCTCAAGCATCGCCACGATCTCGGTCTCCACCAAGGTGCGCACCGCCTGAATGCGTAGGTCGTCGTTTTCGGCCTCCGCGAAGGTGCCCTGCACGAGTTCCTGGATGAACAGGCGGTGCACCTCGCTGCTGCGCAGGAAGCTTTCCGTGGCGTTGATCATCCCGTCCACCAGGGTGCGATCGGGTTCGCTCTCGCCGTCGTTGAGCTTGAACTCCCAGTCGAGATGGCGTCGCTGCCAGCCGGCCGTGTGCAGGCTCGGCATCACGCTTTGCGAAAAGGTGTCGACGGAGATTTCATAAATCCGCTCCGCCAGCCGTTCACACCAGTCTTTGCCGTGCAACTGGAGGGTGGACTGCATGGTTTCTCGTTCGACGGCATGGCCACCGTGGTGGCTGTGGCAGAGGCCGTCCGGACACTCGATTGCGCTGAGACCCATGGGGAGGACAGAGGGTGCACTTCACGTAGCAAGAGCGACAGAACTGAGGGCCTTTCTTCAGGAAGGTTCCTGATGGCGAGAAGGCGACCTCGTAACCTTGCTTGGGTCGGTGGTTGTGTTCGCCTTGCCCAGACTTCTGATACCGGTGGAGTCGACACCGGGAGAAACCCGGGTCGCGGCAACGCCGGACACGGTCAAAAAATTCGTTTCGTTGGGCTGCAGCGTCGCAGTCGAATGCGGAGCCGGAACCCCCTCCGGATACCTCGATGAGGCCTACGCCGACCAAGGCGCAGATCTCATTGAGACGGGAGACACGTCGGCCTGGGGTCAGGCTGACGTTCTTCTCTGCGTTCAATCGCCGAGCGCAGCCAGTCTGGCCCGCTTGCGCCAGGGAGCGCTGGTGGTGGGTCTGCTGTCCCCCTACGCCAACGAAGAGCTAACGGCCGCCCTCAAGCGCAGCGGCCTTTCAGCCATGGCGCTCGAGCTGTTGCCCCGGATCAGCCGGGCTCAGTCCGCCGATGCGCTCTCCTCCCAGGCCAACATCGCGGGCTACAAGTCGGTGCTGCTGGCCTCCGCCGCGCTGGACCGTTACTTCCCGATGCTGATGACGGCGGCGGGCACCGTTCAGCCGGCCAAGGTGGTGATTCTTGGAGCCGGTGTGGCCGGCCTTCAGGCCGTTGCCACAGCGCGCCGTTTGGGTGCTGTGGTGTACGTGAGTGACATCAGACCTGCGGTTAAGGAGCAGGTGGAATCCCTCGGCGCCCGTTTCATTGAGCCCCCCGAGATGGAGGACAAGCCTTCGGAATCCGGTGGCTATGCCAAACAGGCCTCCGACGCCTTCCTGGCGGCCCAGCGTCAGCAGCTGTCGGATCAGCTGGCGGAGGCCGACGTGGCCATCTGCACCGCCCAGGTGCCGGGCCGCCGCGCTCCGCGTCTAATCAGCGAGGACATGCTTGATCGGATGCGCCCCGGCGCGGTGGTGGTGGATCTGGCCGTAGCCCAGGGCGGCAACTGTGCTGACACCGTTCCTGGCCAGACCGTTGATCGCAAGGGTGTGAAGCTGATCGGTGGTAACGACCTGCCATGCAGCGTTCCCAATCACGCCAGTGCGCTTTACGCCCGCAACATCGTGGCTCTGCTGGAGCCCACCTTGAAGGACGGCGTCCTCAGCCTTGATCCCCAGGATGAACTGATCGCCGGCTGTCTGATCGCCCAGGACGGCACCATCCGTCGTGGCGATGTCCTCACCCCAGGTGCCAACTGATGTTTGTTGAATTCCTCTGGGTTCTCCTGCTTGGCAGCCTGCTTGGGCTGGAGCTGATCGGCAAGGTTCCCCCCACCCTGCACACTCCCTTGATGAGTGGTGCCAATGCCATTTCGGGCATCACCGTGTTGGCAGCACTCACCGCCATCATCAAAGCCGGCGACAACACCGTGCTGTTGCTGCTCGGTTCCGTCTCGCTGGGCTTTGCCCTGTTCAACGTGATCGGGGGCTTCCTCGTGACCGATCGCATGCTGGCCATGTTCAGCCGCAAGCCTGCTCGCAAGGAGAACCGCTGATGTCTGACCTTCTCAAATACGCGATCGAGCTGGTTGCGGTTCTGCTGCTGGCTCTCGGCATCAAAGGTCTCTCCAAGGTGCGTTCCGCCAGGGGCGCCAACCAGCTGGCCGCTGTGGCCATGGGCCTTGCGGTGCTGGGTCTGCTGATCAACTACCTCGGCACCAGCGGCATCAGCATCGCCGCCTGGACTTGGATCATCGCCGGAACGTTGATGGGTGGTGTGCTCGGCGCCATCACCGCCCAGCGGGTGCCGATGACCTCGATGCCGGAGACGGTCGCCCTCTTCAACGGCTGCGGTGGCATGTCGTCACTGCTGGTGGCTCTGGCTGCTGCGCTTTACCCGGCGGCCCTGGATGCGGCAGGCCCTGTGGCCGTGGTGTCGATCGTTGTCTCCGTGTTCGTGGGTGCGATCACCTTCACCGGCTCGATCGTGGCCATGGCCAAGCTGCAGGGTTGGCTGTCCACGCCGGCCTGGATGCAGAGCAAGGCGCGCCATGCCGTGAACATCGCGCTGGCGGTGGCATCCCTGGTGGGTGCCGTTGAGATGCTGCGCAACGCTGATTCGAGCACGGGCCTCTGGCTGCTGGTGGTGGCCTCCGGCCTGCTGGGAATCGGGGTGACGCTGCCGATCGGCGGCGCCGACATGCCCGTGGTGATCTCCCTGCTGAACAGCTATTCCGGTGTGGCTGCCGCTGCTGCCGGTTTCGTGGTGGGCAGCCAGTTGCTGATCGTGGCCGGCGCCATGGTTGGTGCTGCTGGCCTGATCCTCACCCAGGTGATGTGCAACGGCATGAACCGTTCCCTGGTGTCTGTGCTGTTCGGTGGCGCCCTGGGTGCCACGACCGCTGCAGGCGGTGGCGGCGGTGAATACACCAACATCACCAGCTGCAGTGTTGAGGAGTGCGCTCTCACCCTTGAGGCCGCTGAACGGGTGGTGATTGTTCCGGGCTATGGCTTGGCCGTGGCTCAGGCGCAACACACGCTCAGGGAAGTGACTCGGGTGCTGGAGAGCGCTGGTATCGATGTGGCCTATGCCATTCACCCGGTGGCAGGTCGTATGCCGGGTCACATGAACGTGCTCCTGGCTGAGGCCGATGTGCCCTACGAGCAGCTGCAGGAGATGGATCAGATCAATCCCGAGTTCCCTGCCACCGACGTGGTGTTGGTGCTGGGTGCCAATGATGTGGTCAATCCCCAGGCCAAGAACGACCCCAATTCGCCTCTCTACGGCATGCCCGTTCTGGATGTGCAGGACGCCCGCACGGTGTTCGTGGTGAAACGGGGCATGAGCGCTGGCTACTCCGGCATCAAGAACGATCTGTTCGAGCTGGCCAACACCTCGATGCTGTTCGGCGATGCCAAGAAGGTGCTCGGCGATCTCCTGGTGGAACTCAAGGATCTGGGACTGGGCAAGAAGTGATGGCCCGCGGCGTGGATAACCCCCAGCTGCGGGAGCGGCTGGGGGTTCCGTCGTTTGAGCAGCGCTGGCCCTGGATCGGCGGTGACCTGCAAACCCTGCGCGACACCCTGCGCGAGGTGGATCTCCCTCACGATCAAGGGGTTCCGATTGAAATTCCCGTGCCAGCCCTGCCCAGTGGAGCGGCGGCTGCCGGGTCGTTGCTGGCCCTGCTCGATCAGCCGGAAGGGGACCCCAAGGGCTTGGTTTTGCTGCTCCATGGGCTGGGTGGATCCAGTTCCCGGGAAGGCCTGAGGCGGATGGGTGTGGCGCTCCAGGCCGCCGGTTTTGCAGTGCTGCGCCTGAACCTGCGCGGTGCTGATCCAGGCCGCCACCTTGCGGGTGGCACCTATGCAGCACGCTGCAACAGCGATCTGCTGCCGGTGATTGCTCGGGCCCGAAGCTTGGCGGCGGGTCGCCCACTGCTGGGGGCAGGCATCTCCCTGGGCGGCACGATGCTGCTCAATGCCGCTCTGGCTTCCCCCGGTGTGCTTGATGGCCTTTTCTGTGCCAGCAGTCCCCTGGATCTGGCGGCCTGCAGCGCCTCGATCGAGCGACCGCGCAATCGGGTCTACCAACGCTGGCTGCTCAAGCGGTTGGTGCGTCAGACTCTGGCAGATCCCTTTGGGGTGAGCGCCGAGGAGGAAGCCCAGCTGCAGGCGACGCCCCCCCGTTCGATTCGTGAGTTCGACAGTGCCGTGACGGCTCCCCGCTGGGGGTTTGCGGGTGTGGAGGCCTATTACCGCGAGGCTTCACCCCTGCAGCATCTTGTGCCCACCTGCAAAGCGATGCCGCCCACCTTGCTGCTGCAGGCCCTGGATGATCCTTGGGTTCCTGCTTCCTCTGCAAGAGATCTCGCAGAGGCGCTGCCTCCGGAGGCTGCGATTCGCACCTTGTTCACGCCACGGGGAGGGCACAACGGCTTCCATGGTCGCGACGGCTGCTGGGGCGACCAGTTGGCGGCGGCCTGGCTCAGGGACGTTGTTGCTGGTTAAGCCGTGATTCCTTCAGGTTGCAGGCCTATCGCTCCTCAGTAATAGAAAGCTCGATCGCTTGGGTTCTGGTACACAGCGCCACCGCAGCGTGTGGCAATCCTCCACAGCGCTTTGTGGATCGGTGTTGAGTCGTAGCGCACCAGCTCAGGGAACCTCTGCCTCAGCAGTTGAGTTCCACGCCAGGCGTTGTAGTGCGGAATCGATGAATTCACGTGATGGCACACGTGGGTTGAGCCGATTCCATGGTGCAGCAGATTCAGGATGGGCCCGTAGGGACGATCAACTGTTTGCAGAGCTCCCTTCGACCATGTCCAGGTTTCGTTGGAGAAGTGAGGGATATCGGTGTTGGTGTGCTGCAGCCAGGTGTAGGTGGTCAGCCACATGTTGATCACCAGGTAGGGCAGGCCATAGACGCACAGCACGCGGAGCAGGGAAAACTGCACTGAGGCGATGAGCAACAGGGCAACCATGGCGAGCAATCCCAGGTTGGATCGCAGCATCCACTTGCCGAATGAATGCGGAAAAAGACGGCGTTTGCCGTTGAAATTGCGCTTGCGATTCCAGAAATGAGAAGTGGGGGAGTCGTAGTCCTCGCCGCCGGTGGCGCCCAGGAAGAGATAAAGCTGCCAGCCAATCACGAGGTGATTGAACAGAGAAATGATCCCGAAGACGGTGGGATTCAACCTCTGCTTGAGCTGTTCGGTGGTTCGTCCCATCGGTGACGTTGCCCGCGGCGGAACATGGGTTTCTCCCTGTTCCAGGTGATTGCAGTGGGCGTGGTGCACCGCATGGCTGTGGGCCCAGCTGTGATACGGCACAAGCAAAATGCTGTGCAGCACAAAGCCCACAACGCCTTCAATCCGGCGGTTGGGGTGGAAGGCGTGATGGCCACATTCATGAGCGATCACCCAGCAGCCCATCGCGATGGTGCCGGTGATCACGCCGTAGAGGAACCAGAGGGGGATGGCGGCTGCCGAGAGCGGAAGAAGGGTTCCCAGGCCGACTGCCAGAAGCGAAAGCCCAGCAGACATGGCCAGACTCGCCCAGGACTTCGCTGGGCTCAGCTTGGAGAGCTCTGCTGGCAAGACGCTGAGCAGCTCAGCCTTGCTCGGGTAGGAAATTGATTCAGCGCTGTCTTCAGGTGCTGGATTTGCGGGTCGGGTCGCTGTTGCAAATGCCAAATGGAAGCCTCAAGACAAGCGCCCGTCTGTTGGCGCTTAAGGTTTTCATCATAATTGCCTGGGCTGCGACCTGTGGGCGCATGGTGCTCCAGAGCTCAATGGCAATTGTTCGGGTTTCGTTGTTTGGAATTCCGGCTGAATTTCAAGCTCCTTTTGCTCGGAGTTCCTTCTCTTGGATGCGAATTGAGCCTTTCGCTAATCCTTTTCTGGGTTTATTTGGGATCAAATTTCGCCTGAAGGGGCGCCACTGGTTCTCTCGAATGGTGTTCTTTTGAGAATCCATTCTTCAACGGGTTGTTGGCCGATGATGTGTTGTTCGATGATTCTTTTGACGCGATCGGGTGAAACATCGGCGTACCAAATTCCGTCTGGCCAGACCAGAAGAATCGGCCCTCGTTCGCACACCCTGAGGCAATCGGCTTTGCTGCGCAGAACAATTCCCTCTGGGCGTTCCGTGTTTTCGAGATTCAGTTCGCGAACAACGCTTTTCAGTTCATTCCATGTTTGTGCCCCAAGCGCCGAATCGCAGCATTTGGCTTTTGTCGCGGTTGCGCAGAGCAGGAGGTGATGGCTGACCCGTTGCATGCCTAAGCGGCGAGCGCTCCCATGGGCAAACGGGTCACACCGCGGTTCACCTGTTCCCGAACGGCGGTTCGCGCCCACTGATCCACCCGCAGCACGTCGTCTAACTGGGGTTGGGTCATCAGATCGGGTTTATGACGCTCGCAGGCGGCCTCGATCACTGCGGGGATGTCGAGGAAGTGAATCTTCTCCTCGAGGAACTGTGCCACGGCTTCCTCGTTGGCAGCATTCATCACCGCCGGCATGGTTCCGCCGGCGCGTCCGGCGGCGTAGGCCAGCTCCATGCAGGGGTACTTGGCGGGATCGGGGGCCCGGAAGCTGAGCTGACCCACTTCCGTGAGATCCAGTCGCCGCCATGGCGTCTCCAGGCGTGAGGGCCAGCTCAGGCAGTAGAGGATGGGCAGCTTCATGTCGGGCCAGCCCAGTTGGGCCAGCACGGAGGAATCTGCCAGTTCGATCATCGAATGGATGATGCTCTGGGGATGGATGACGATCTCGATGTGGTCGTAATCCAGGCCGAACAGGTAATGGGCTTCGATCACCTCCAGCCCCTTGTTCATCAAGGAGGCGGAGTCAACGGTGATCTTGCGGCCCATGCTCCAGTTGGGATGACTGGTGGCATCAGCAACGGTGGCCTTTTCGAGGTCGGCGGCCGTCCAGTCGCGGAAGGCGCCGCCGGAGGCTGTGAGCTGAATCCGGCGCAGCCCCGGTGTGGGCACGCCGGTGGAGAGGCGTGCGTTTTCAGCCCAGGGGGTTCCCTGCAGGCACTGGAAAATTGCCGAGTGCTCCGAATCCGCCGGCAGCAGACGGCTGCCGCTCTTTTTCAGCTCCGGCAGCACCACGGGGCCGGCTGCAATCAGGGTTTCCTTGTTCGCCAAAGCCAGGTCTTTGCCGGCGCGGATCGCCGCCAGGGTCGGCAACAGTCCGGCGCAACCAACAATGCCCGTCACCACTAGGTCGGCGCTGTCCCAGGCGGCAGCAACGTTGAGACCGTCAGCACCTCCCACCAGCTGGGGTGCATCCGCGCCTGTGACGCCGGCGTTCTTCAGACGCTCCTGCAGTTCGGGCAGGAGATCGGCATCGGCCAGGGCCACCACCTCAGGGCGATGCCTCTGAACTTGGTCAACCAAAAGCTTCAGGTTGCGGCCGGCCGTCAGGGCCACAACGCGGAACTGTTCCGGAAACTCCTCAGCGATCTGGAGGGTCTGGGTGCCGATCGAACCGGTGGATCCCAGCACACTGATGGCTTTCATGCTGTTCCGGCAGTTGCGACAAGTCTCCCACCAGGACCGTTGAACGCTGGCAAGCTGGCGGACAGCTTGTGGATAGCGCATGGCGAAGGAACAGTGGCGATCGGGCCTGGGGTTTGTCTTGGCGGCTGCAGGCAGTGCCGTGGGTCTGGGCAATCTCTGGGGCTTTGCCTACCGCGCCTCCCAGGGAGGTGGCGGCGCCTTCCTGCTGCTCTACGTGGTGATTGTGCTGTTGGTCTGCTTGCCGGTGCTGGTGGCCGAAATGGTGCTGGGGCGCAGCACCGGCCAAAGCCCCCTGCTCGCGCCAGTGGCGGCAGCCGGTCGCCGTTGGCAGCCGATGGGTTGGCTCTTCGTGCTGGCGGCCAGTGGAATCCTGGCCTTCTATGCCGTGTTGATGGGGTGGACCGGGGCCACCCTGGTGCAGACCCTCACCCAGGGGCTCCCCGCGGATATCGCATCAGCGGAAGCTTTTTTCGCCGGCCTCAGTGGCGGCCGCTCTGCCTTGATCGGCCAGCTGCTCAGCCTGTTGGCGACTGCTGCTGTGGTGGCGGCCGGCGTGCGCGGAGGCATTGAGCGGTTGTCCCGCTGGGGGCTGCCGCTGTTGTTTGTGCTGCTGATTGGCCTTGCGCTTTGGGCCGCTGGT
Organism: Synechococcus sp. A15-44; assembly: GCF_014280115.1. Classification (NCBI taxonomy): domain Bacteria; kingdom Bacillati; phylum Cyanobacteriota; class Cyanophyceae; order Synechococcales; family Synechococcaceae; genus Synechococcus; species Synechococcus sp. A15-44. Next base: position 1,804,185 of record NZ_CP047938.1, on the reverse strand, counting down.
CTTGATGGGGCCTCGGAGGGCTATCGCACCTTCCTGCTCCGCTGGGACAACAGCCAGCTGCAGGACCCCACCACGATTCGCAATGCCTTCACCCAGGCCTTCTTCTCGATTGGCACGGGCATCGGCTGCATCCTGGCCTATTCGGCCTACCTGAGCCGGCGCGCCCACCTGCCGCGGGAAGCCGTGGCGGTGGTGGGGATGGACACCGCTGTGGGCTTGCTGGCCGGCATGGTCACCTTCCCCGTGGTGATGAGCTTTGGCCTCCAGGATGTGATCAGTGGCTCCACCCTGGGCACGATCTTCATCGCGCTGCCCACGGGCCTGGGCTCGCTGGGCGCCACAGGTCAGCTGGTGGCGGTGCTCTTTTTTGCTCTGGCCCTGATTGCAGCGATCACCTCAGCTGTGTCGCTGTTGGAGGTGCCGGTGGCCTGTTTGATCGATCGCCTGGGGTGGAGCCGCTCCCGGGCCGTCTGGGTGTCCGCGGCATTGATCTTTGTGGCCGGTCTTCCAGCGGCCACATCAATGGAGGTTCTCGGCTGGATGGATTCCGTGTTTGGGGGCCTGCTGCTGATTCTGGGGGGCTTGCTCCTGGCCCTGTTGCTGGGTTGGGTGCTCCCCGCCCGTTTTCAGGAGGAGCTCAGCCATTCGGGGAGTCCGATCTGGCTGCAGCGCTTTCTGCTGGTGATGCTGCGCTGGATTTCGCCGCCGGTGATTGCCGTTGGTCTGGTGATCAGCGTGGTTGATCTGATCCCCAGCTGAAGGATTCGCCTGGGGAGTGCCTACGGCTGATCCGAAGAATTGAGCATGGATTCCATCTTGCGAATCCTCTGCAGCATCTTGTCCCACACCTCTGCTTTCCAGGCTTGCTCCGCGTCTCCCGTGGACGCGGCCAATTGCTGCTGAGCCGCGAGCTTCGCCTCGAGATCTTCACCGGCATCGAGGGCCTTCATCAGCTCCATTTCGAGCTTGGCTGTTTCCATAAAGTTCAGTTTCTTGAGCCAAAGCATGGGGAGCTACAGAATTGGTGTTCATTTTGCCGGATTCAGAAGGCTCTAGTCTGTAGCCATGTCGTGTTTATGGATTGGCTCCAATCTTTCAAAGCCTCCTCAAACCCTCTTTTCAAATTCTTTTATTGCAATGTTCAGGGCCATTGCGACAGGAGAATATTATGTAGAAAATGCCCGTAGTTGAAGATGGTTAAGTCGGAATGAACTCGTAGAATTAAGATGTGCTTCACAAGCGATACGATGCCATTAATGGTGAATATTGAATTTTAGTCGCTACCAAATTACTAGCTATAATTTTAATTAAATAATTTGTCATTTTATTAAATTGCTGTAATATTGTTCAGACTGAACGTCTGAAAATCTTTTAACCTTCCTGATAAATAGATACCCCATGGAGCGTGTATGATGCAGTAAATTGCTATCAACTATCCATGATAAAGATTGCGTTTTCGTGGGATCATCGTTAACAAAAATAAAATTGCAATCGTTGACTTCATGCCCTTTGATGATTAACTGATTTGCCCAAAAATATTCATCAGGAACTTCTTTGCAGGGAAAATCGTGAATATTGACGTTTCTAATTGCCTCGAAGTCGGCTCTTTTAATAGAAAAAAACATATTCTGCTTTACTAAATTAATTGATTCATCAAGATGGTAGAAATCTTTGATTCGCTTATGTTCGCGTTGATTTTTTTTGACCTGATATTGGTAAAGCTCATCTACAGGTTGGAGCGAGAAGAGGGTTTCAGCGCATAATCTGTAAATTGTCTTAAAATTCCATAGCGGGAGTGTGTCTCCAGATAAGAAGACAGCAGCTGTACATCCATCGCTGAATGCAGTCTCTAAGAGCCTATTCGTCGCATGGACTAAGCTGATTGATGCCCATCCAGTTTTAAGTGGACGAGGATCAACAAAAACATTATCAAGATAGGTAGATACAATATTGGATTTTGCATGTATGTATATTGAATAGTTGGATTTATTCGCTGATGCAAAGAATTTTTGCCAGATATTTTGATGTGAAATATTATTTTTAACTAAGAAGCAAAATCCGATCTTCATCTAATTTCTTGGGCATTAATGTCAGATTATAACATGTCTGATTTGTCATTAAAATCAAAGATATCGAAATCAATTTCTTTGTAGCCATGCGATGAAATCATTTTATCAATGTCTTCTCTGTTTTTATTTTCAGTAATTTTTTTAATCAAATTAAAATCACGGAGCTCTTTATCTTTTCTAGGGCTCATTCCTAATGAAGCTTCGATGGACCAGTGGGAAAATTCATTGACGCTTGTGTCTTTAAATTCTACAAATGTTAGATCGTCAGAGACTAAGCGCTCAATGTTGTGTAGTGAGAATATTTGTTCCCACAGAATTTCTTTTACGAAAAATACTCCAGGAGCATTATCAAATATTCTAGCTTCAATCTCATTTGCTGATTGACGACAATAAAATTTATTATTACCACCTTTGAAAACTGTAAGTCCTTTCATAACACCAAAAATAGTAGAGTCCTTTCGAGATGGTTGCATTGTTGTAACTTTTTGCAGAAAATCTTGAAATGACTTCTCCATTGACCTAGGTAGAAACATGTCACCATCCCATTTGCATACTTTGCTGAAATTACATTTTTTTAGACTGTAATTGTAAAAAGATGCTAGTGAATGTGGACTATTTTGTGGCTCTTGAAAGTTATCAAGGCCGCATTTTGCGATTTTAAATTTATAGTGATGCAGTTTTATTTTTTTCTTTAATGATGGATGGTCATTGATTGCTCTATCGATTTCGGAGATAGTATTGTCGGTGCTGTCGTTGTCAATGACGATAATTTCATTGAAGCAATTTTTTATGGAGCTTAATACATTGTAAATATTGGCTTCTTCATTTTTTATTCTAATCATTGCACTTACGCCAGTCTGTTTTGAAAAGTATTTGTTTCGATTGTCAAGATATAATGACCTTTTACTAATAGCTTTTAGGTGCAATTTTAATTCCTTTGAATTTGGCATTAGGGAGAATTGTGCCCTTTCAGGAAGTGGTAAAACTTCTAATAAGTCTTGTTCGGAAGAGAATTTGTCAGTAAGCGATGTGTAGTTGTTGACTGAAAAATGGAAGTCTTTTGTTAAATAAAAGCTATTGCAATGATGGTCTAATTTTTTTAAGAATTTTTCCGGTAAGAGCTTGCTTTTAAATTTTAACTCATTAGGATTTTCGTTATCAATTTTTGTTGAAAAAATTTCCTTCAATTTAATTTTATTGAAACCTATTTTACTTTTGTCGATTAGCTCGTCAAGCAAGGCTTGACTTGACCTACTCCTGCTGACTTCTTGGTTGCATTTGACTTGGTGTTCGTAGCCCTTCAAATCAAATTCTGACAAATAATTCGCAAATTGTACAGGGTCTTTCTTGTAACTTTCAAATGTAAATATGGATGTAAAATTGCTTATATTCTTTAGGTCAGAAGTTAAATATCCCCAGTCACACTTTTGAAGATCATTTATGTCTACAAAGTCACCATCAAATTCTTTGAACGGTCGCCATTTTAGAAATTCAGAGTGTCTTGATAAAAGGTAGTCAAAGTAATTTCTTACTGTGAAAATAATTTGTATACCGCCTTTGAAAATATTGTTAATTTCTTCAAGATGGCTTATATTATACCCATTTCTCATGCATGCGCAGGAGTAGTTTGATGCATTTTGATATGTATCTTGAGAGTGCCATTTACTTGAAATTTCAGTACTTGGACGTATTAAGTTTTCCTCTGAAATTATTAATACGCTCGGAATTCCAAAAGATAAAGCAGCAGCTTGCTTACATATTGCGAACGCTAACCTTTCACCCGTATCCACAATACCTTTTTCTCTCTTAGCTTGAATGAAGTCTTCTCTTAACTGGTCATGATGAATGTAAATAGTATTTTGTAAAGCTAAGTCGTAACGTGCTGCGAACAAAATATTCTGAATAAAAGTTGTTGCTGTCTTGTGAGCACCACAATGTACTTTTATTCTTGAGTACTTAAAAAACTCATTAAGCATCTCGCTAGGTTTGGTCTTGATATCATCAGTTAGCTTCTTGATTTCGAATAGTAAGTTCTCTAGCCCTTGCCGATGGCGATCTACCTTTTGTATATAATCAATGAGGCATGTACTTCTAGAGTATTTGATAAAGTCTTTTATTTTGAGGTCGAGATTTGATGCATTTATTTTTTCAAAAATAGAACGAGTTTCCACAACCTCGCGTTTTAATATTGCCTTAAATGAATTGGAATAAGCTCCAAATAGTATTTCGGCATATCTTAAAATATAATTCTGTGCGAGTTTATGCTCAATAAATTCACGAGCATTGAGAAGCAAATCTCGCTCTTTAAATGTTGCGAATCCTTGAGAATAATAATATATGTTTGGTAAAAATCGCATTATCTGTAGAGCAATAAGTGCTCCATTGAAATATGGCCAGCTTTCTGAGAAGTGAAGATTAAATAATCTCATGCTCGCGAGATTAATGACTATCCGGCTGCAATTTTTCCAGTCATCTTCGCCAATCAAAGATAACGGAACTTTCAAAGAGTAATTGTCTTGCCTTTGATTTGAGCTTTGCAAGATACTTTTGTTTAGTAACTCTTCATCTTGTAGGTAAACTGCTTGTGCTTTTGATCGGATAAGTGCCTCTATAATATTGGTAATTGATGTTACGTTATTTAAGCTAACGTTTTCGTCGATGCACCAGATATAGTCTCCGGTTGCACATGCAATCCCTTCATTATAAAGCGATGATAAGCATTCACGATTGAGGAATGATATATGTTTAGAGCGCTTAAGATTATCACCGTATGCAAGGAAGTCTACAATATTCTGATCTTTGCTATTTAATCGATTTGATATAATTAAAATCTCTAGGTTTGAGTAATCTTGAGCTTGAGCCTGCTCAATGAGCGTTCTATAGTTTTGATGATTGTGATTAATGCTTAAAATAAGCGAGAATTTAGGAACATTCATTTGATCACACCTCATTTGGTCTGGTGCCTGGGCTCTTCGCTGATGGTGTCATCCACAGCATTAATGATCGTATAACTCGATTTTTAGTTGAAACGGCCCATAATCTTAGTAGAATGCTGCGATTGTTTTTGTCCATTGAGTAGGCTTCATTGAGCAATTTCTGTGCAGATCTATAGTTTTTATTTCTAATCCTTTTTTCTGCTCTACGTGTGAGTGTTGTCAAATCAAGGTCTGATGTTCTCTCGGGGACCATATGGTAAGAATGATTTTGGATTTCTTCTTTTAATTTCCTATTCAATTCTTTGAGTCCGTGAGATTCCACTAGCAATTCCTCCGCTGTTCTTCTAGAAAGCTCTTCTAGAGCAATGAGTTGTTTGTTTTTAATTATTAGTTCACTCAATTTGTTTGTATTATTTTTGATGGCGGCATTTAGCTCTGCCTTATGAGTATCTTTTAGTGATTCTAATTTTGCTTGGTGCGAATTTTTTTCTGATTCTAGTTTGGCAACGTACTCTCTTCTGATGGTTTCAGTTTTTTCGCTGATTAGGTTCTTCCCGATGTTGAATAAGTCCGCTGAGCGATTGCCCAGTGAGATGAAAGTGTTTAGTGATTTTAGTTCCTGAGAGCTTGGCGAAGTTTGTGTGTGCTTGTCTGGATGTGAGTACTGAAGTGGTAAATTTTGATAATCTTCACTGTATCTGCGGTGTGCAATTCCTAAATTTTGCTCGGTTAAGAAGCGTCTACTTTGACTTAAAGGGTTTTCATTCACGTGAGGAAAATCTTCTATCTCGGGATGATCGGGATGCTTACTTAAATGTTGATTGATGCTTTCTTTAAGATTTCCCCACCCTTCTTTTTTGGTTGTATCAACAATTTTATCGAAGAAAGGTAGTAATTCTTTGGGTACTATATCGCTGATCGGCGATGCATGAGAAGCTTTCTCGTCTTCAAAAATAGTCCCCTTGGTCAGGAGAATGTTTGCAATTTCATTGAAGTCGTTAAGGAAGTGATATGTGTTTGTGTAGGGTTGTGATAGTGGGTTGTCGTTTGTTCGTTTCTTCTTTATTTCTCGTTGGTAGAAAAGTGTGCTTTCGAGAAGATACTTTGAGCATATCGATGAGCAAAGCCTATCGATGGGGTCTCGGGCAACAAGTATCTTTTGGTAATTTTGATCTGCAAAAATCCGCTTGAGGTTGGCCGGAGAGCAGTCTTGCGTGGATTTTAGATGTGTGTGTATGCATAGCTCTTTTGTGTATTCGTGCGAAAATGTGTTTTCGTATTCCCTGCTTGGTTCGACTAATCGGTCGTACAATGATTTGAGGATCGATGTGGATCCGCATTTTTGAGGAGCAATGAGGAGTAACTGGTATTTGTCGTTAATAAAGATGCAATAGCCGTCGAGTCTTTTAGACAGATATAGAATGTTGTCATTCATGGTTTTTTGGCATTGCCATTGCTGTTTAGATTATTGCACACCCTCGTGTTTGGCGTGCTGGTCGGTCAATCCATGTGGCGGCATCCTGCAATTGCATTTTGAATCAATTGTGTTTGCTGTGATGAATACGTGTTCATGATGGTGTTGCTTGCTTCGATAAGCATATTGTCTTGCTTTTCGTGGAGGTCTGCTTTCTATTTCGTTCTCAGTATTGACTGTAGCGATCGCATTTAGTGTTGCTTTTGATTCTTCTGCAATGTGATTGTGCGTATGTCGAGTTGTTTGTGACTGGGATCTCGGCTTGTTGATTTTTCTGAATCTTATCTATCTGGCTTTTGATTTTCTTGGGGCTACTTCCCACAGGCATGTGCCTTCCAGATCTTGTTTGAGTCGTCAACCGACTCAGGAATATCTCCTGCTGGTATCAGTTGCGGATCCACTCCGTCAGTCCGCCGGGTTTGTCGATCAGCTCTACACCTTGGGCGGCGAGCTCATCCCGGATCCGGTCGGCCTCGGCGTAATCCTTCGTTGCTTTCGCTGCCTTGCGCGCCGCGATGGCTGCATCAATGGCGCCATCGTCCAGGCTGGTGGCGGCTTCCGCTTCCCAGCGCAGTCCCAACACCGACGCCAGGTGTCGCAGCAGCTGCCAACGCCCCTCCAGACCCTTCAACTCCGGCTCAGGCAGTGCGGCGTCTTCTCCACGTTCCAGCCGGTTGGCGAGGGCCCGCAGGGGCTTGGCTAGATCGAACAGCACGGCCAGTCCGCCCGAGCTGTTCAGGTCATCGTCCATGGCGCTGATGAAGCGTTGTTCGAGTTCCACCAGAGCGGTGATGGCGGGTCCTCTATCGGCCGTCATCGCACCCTCCTTGAGCGGTGCGGCCGTGCTCCAGCCGAGGCTGTCGCCGTGGCGATCGCCAAGGCTCAGGGCTGCATTCAGTCCCTTCCAGCCGGTGGCTGCGGCCTCAAGGGCCTCGGCGGTGAAATCAAGCGGTTTGCGGTAGTGGGCCTGCAGCACAAACAGGCGCAGGGTCATCGCCGAGACACCGCTTTCCAGCAGCGCACGGATGGTCGTGAAGTTGCCGAGCGACTTGCTCATCTTCTGCCCGCCCACATTGACCATGCCGTTGTGCATCCAGACCCGGGCCAGGTCTTGACCGGTGGCGGCTTCGGATTGGGCGATCTCATTTTCGTGGTGCGGGAACACCAGGTCGGCACCACCCAGGTGGATGTCGATTGTGTCGCCGAGTTCCGCCCGCACCATGGCTGAACATTCGATGTGCCAGCCGGGCCGTCCCTCACCCCAGGGGGAGGGGAAGCTGGGTTCTCCGGGTTTGGCCCCTTTCCAGAGCGCGAAATCGAAGGGGTGCTGCTTGCGGGCCTCTTCGGCATCGGCCACCCGCCCGGCGGCGTTGTCCTGCTGTTCGCTCAGGTCGCGGCCGCTGAGCTTTCCGTAACCGGAATGCTTCATCACCGCGAAATACACATCCCCTTCAGCGCTGTAGGCCGCACCCTTGGCTTCCAGTTCGCTGATCAGTGCGCGGATGCCGTCCAGGCACTGGGTGGCGCGGGGCATCCGGTCGGGCCGCAGGATCCCCAGGGCATCCATGTCCTGATGGAAGGAGGCAATGTTTCGCTCGCTCACCTCAGTCATCGAGGAGTTTTCCTCGCCGGCCCGTTTGAGGATCTTGTCGTCGATGTCGGTGAAGTTCTGAACGAAGGTCACCTCGAGGCCGCGCCAGATCAGATACCGCCGCAGCACATCCCAGTTGATGTAGCTGCGGGCATGGCCCAGGTGGCAGAGGTCATAGACCGTCACACCGCAGCAATAGATGCTCGCCTTCCCTGGGGTTAGGGGTATGAACGGCTCGGTGCGGCGGGTGAGGGTGTTGGTGAGCCGCAGGGACACAGCCGTTCAGAAGCTGTGGCTGAGGCTACGGCCTGTTCGGCTGCGTTTATTTCGCCTCCATCCAGTTCGCGCCGACGCCGGTCTCCACCACCAACGGAACACTCAGCGCAACGGCCTGTTCCATGGTCTGCACCACCAGCTCTCGGATGGCGTCCAGGGCGTCCGGTGCCACCTCGAGCACCAGTTCGTCGTGCACCTGCAGCAGCAGCTGGGCCGGCAGGCCCTGACGCTGCAGGGCGTCTTGCAGCTGCACCATCGCCACCTTGATGATGTCGGCACTCGACCCCTGAATCGGGGCATTGGCCGCCGCGCGCAGTTGCTGCGCCTCCATGCCACCGCGGCGGGCCACATCGAGGTCGATCTCCAGCGGGTCCTTGCCCAGCAGCCGCCCCAGGCCGTTGCGATCGAAGTGGAACGGCCGCCGGCGGCCGAGAATCGTTTCCACGTAGCCGCGGCTGAGGGCGAGCCGTTCCTGCAGCTCCAGAAAGGAGAACACCTTCGGGTAACGCTGCTTGTATTTGGCCAGAAACTCCTTGGCTTCGACCTGGCTTACGCCGGTTTCCCGTGCAAAGCGCTGGGCGCCCATGCCGTAGATCACGCCGAAGTTGATCGTCTTGCCCAGGCGGCGCTCGTCCGGACTGACCTCGTCTTTGTCGAGCAGCAGCCGAGCCGTCAACGCGTGCACGTCATCGCCACTGCGGTAGGCCTCCTGCAGCACCTCTTCTCCCGAGAGGTGAGTGAGGATGCGCAGCTCGATCTGGGAGTAGTCGGCACTGAGCAGGGTCCAGCCCTCCTGCGGCAGGAAGGCCTTGCGGATGCGCCGGCTGTATTCGGTGCGTACCGGGATGTTCTGCAGATTGGGATTGCTGCTGCTCAGCCGCCCCGTTGCCGTCACCGCCTGGTTGAAATCGGTGTGCACCCGGCCGGTTTCCGCTTCTACCAACTGCGGCAAGGCGTCGATGTAGGTGCTCTTGAGCTTGCTGAGCACCCGGTGCTCCAGCACCAGGGGCACCACCGGGTGGTCGTTGCCGAGTTTTTCCAACACGGTGGCGTCGGTGCTGAAGCCGGTTTTGGTGCGGCGCGACTTTTTGCGATCCAGGCCAAGGGTGTCGAAGAGCAGCTCTCCCAGCTGCTTGGGTGAGGCCAGGTTGAACTCCACTCCGGCGGCCGCTTTCGCGTCGGATTCCAGCCGCTGCAGGGTGCTGCCCATCTCCTCCGATAGGCCTTTGAGATAGGGCACATCGATGCGGATGCCGGTGGATTCCATCCGGGCCAGCACCGGTTCCAGGGGTTGCTCCACCTGCTCCAGCAGCGGCAGCAGTTGGGGGCCCATGGTCTCCAGCTGATGGCGCAGCAGAAGGGCGAGGCGGCGGGTGACGTGCACGTCCATGCCGCAGTACAGGCTGGCGGGCTCCAGCGGCACATCGGCGAAGGTTTGCTTCTTGCCCACCAGATCGGTGAAGGCGGTGGGCTGGAAGCCGAATTCACGTTCGGCCATCAGCTCCAGGCCATGCTTTGCGGCGGCATCGCGCAGGTAATCGGCCAGAAGCGTGTCGATCACGACGCCCTCGAGGGCAACGCCATGCCGCAACAGAATCAAGCGGTCGTATTTGGCGTTCTGCAGGGTCTTGGGGTGGTTGCTGCTGGCCAGCCACGGCGCGAGGGCGGTGAGCACGGTTTCCAATGGCAGCTGCTCCGGGCTGCTGTCTTCGCTGCCTTTGTGGCCCAGCGGGATGTAGGCGAGTGCGTCCAGGGCCTCTCCCCAGCAGATGCCGATGCCCACCAGTTCGGCGCGGAACGGGTTGAGGTCGGTGGTCTCGGTGTCGAAGGCCACAGGCAGGCTGCTGTCGGTGCAGGCCATCAGCCTTTGCATCAGGGCGTCCAGGGCCGTTTCGGTCTGGATCAGCTGCGGTTTCAGGGCCGGCAGCCCCACGTCGTCGTTGGTGACCGGTTCGGTGGCGGCTTCGGCCGCTGGCTGTTCCGCGCTGGCTGAGCGGCGGGGGGTCTTGGCTGCAGCGGCTTCCGCATTGGCCCCGTAGCCCCCTTTGGAAAAGGCCGCCACAAAGCCCCCCACCTGGCGCAGCAGGCTGTTGAGTTCGAGATCTTCCAGGCAACTGCTCAGGCCATCAGCATCCACCGACGACAGCGGCAGGCTGGGTTCCTTGGGCAGGGGAACATCCACGAGAATCTCGGCCAGCTTGCGCGACAGGTAGGCGTTGTCGCGGTCGTCGCGCAGCTTCCCTTTCAGAGCTCCTTTGATCGCGCCCCGGCTGGCTTTAGGGCCTTCGGCTTCCACTTCTTCGAGGGTGGCGTACACCGCGTCGAGGTCGCTGTTGTCTTTCAGCAGGTTGATGGCTGTTTTGGGGCCAACCCCGCGCACGCCGGGGATGTTGTCGGAGCTGTCACCGGTGAGGGCCTTGAGGTCCACCACCTTGTTGGGCATCACGCCGAGCTTGCCGAGCACCCCTTCTTCGCGGATCAGCGTTGGGCCACTGCTTTTGGCGTAGGGGCCGCCACCCATGTAGAGCACCGCGATGTCGCGGCAGTCATCCACCAGTTGGAACAGGTCGCGGTCTCCCGAAAGGATCCGCACGCCCCATCCCGAGTCGGCCGCTCGGTTCGCCAGGGTTCCCAGCACATCGTCGGCTTCGTAGCCTGGCGCCATGCAGAGAGGAAGCTGCAGGTGCGTTTCGAGGATCTGCTGCAGCTGCTCGAGGTCCTGAAAGAACACCTCAGGGGCCACATCCCGGTGGGCCTTGTAGTTGGCGTCAGCCTTGTGGCGAAAGGTGGGCTCGGCTGTGTCGAAGGCAATGGCAACGCCTTCAGGCTTCAGGGTTTTGCTGTTGTCCAGCAGGGCTTTGAGAAAGCCGTAGGTCACGCTGGTGGGCCGGCCGTCTTTGGTGGACAGACCCCCTTCGCCACCCTTGCTGAAGGCGTAGAAGCTGCGAAAGGCCAGGGAATGGCCATCCACAAGCAGCAGAAGGGGCTTGGCGGTGGCCTCGGGCATGACGGTGTTGAAAACGTGGGTGGATCAATCGCGGCGATCAGCCCAGGGGGGCAGATCGATGAACACGCGAGTTCCTGATTCGAGACCGTTCAGGATCGCAGTCTTGTCGCCGCTGCTGTTGCCCAGTTCCACCGGCTGAAAACGTGGTTGCTGGTTCTCATCCACCAGCAACACACCCTGTTGGCCGTCTTCAAGGGTGATCGCCACGGTAGGCACCAGGATTTTGGGCGCACTGAGTCCGGTTTGGAAATTGATGTCGGCGGTCATGCCGATTTTCAGTTTCTTCTGCGGGTTGATGAAGTTCAGCCTCACTTCGAAGGAGGTGACGCTGTTCTCTTTCGCGGCCCTGGGGGCAACCTCACTCACCTTTGCCTGGAAGCGCTCATCGGGATAGGCATCCACTCGGATCTCGGCGGTTTGGCCGGGCTCGATGCGGCCGATGTCGCTTTCCGGAACGCGGGCCCTCACCTCCAGGCCTTGCGAGAGCTCAACGATCGAGGCGCTGGTGGCACCGGCTGTGGCTGAGGCGGCTGTGGTGGGGGTCACAAACGACCCCGGTTCGGCGTAGCGCGCTGTGATCGTTCCTGAGAAGGGGGCGCGGATCGTTTTTTCGCGGCTCTCCTGTTCCAGTTGCTCCACCCGTTCTCGGGCTGCCACCAGACCCGCCTGCCTGGCCAGGAGGTCGAAGCGGGCACCGCTGAATTCGTCAGCGCTGATCACGCCGCTGGCATACAGCTGGCTGCGACGTTCGAAGTCCTCCTTTGTGCTCTTGAAGTTGGCGTCAGCCTGGCGCAGCAAAGCTTGTTTCTCCTGCAGCCGATCATCGAGATCGCCGCGATCCATCACCGCCAGCACCTGCTCTTTCTCCACCACATCGCCTTCATCCACCATCAGCTCCGCCAGCAGACCCTGCTTGCGCGGACTCACGTTCACCTTCTGCTGGGCCTGCAGTTCGCCGCTGGCGCTGATTACCCCAGACAGCACGCCGCGTTCAGCTGTGGTGGTGTAAGGCTTCAGATCCCGTTGACGGTTGCTCCAGGGACCGAAAAGCAGCAGCAACCCCCCCCCGCCCAGGGCCAGCAGCAGCAATCCCGCCATCGCGGCCTTGGGCCGTCTGGATCGTGCTTTTGCCACTGAGGCCAGCTCTGCTTCAGGCGATGGGGACGCAGGGGAGCGCAAGGACTGCAGCATGGGCCCACAAAACTTCACAACAGTCTCGCCGCTGGCCGGTAGATTCCGCCGATGCTCAAAGCCGGAATTGTCGGATTGCCCAACGTGGGTAAGTCCACCTTGTTCAATGCGCTGGTCGCCAACGCTCAGGCGCAGGCTGCCAACTTTCCCTTCTGCACCATCGAGCCCAACGTCGGCACCGTGGCGGTGCCCGATGAACGACTGGACCGCTTAACAGAGCTGAGCAAAAGCCAGGACACCATTCCGACTCGGATGGAGTTTGTTGACATTGCTGGTTTGGTGAAAGGCGCCAGCCAGGGCGAAGGTCTGGGAAACAAGTTTCTCGCCAACATCCGTGAGGTGGACGCGATCGTTCACGTGATCCGCTGCTTCGAGGACGATGACGTCATCCACGTTTCAGGGTCAGTGGGGCCCTCCCGGGATGCGGAGGTGATCAATCTTGAGCTGGGTCTGGCGGATCTGGCTCAGATTGAGAAGCGCCGGGAGCGTCTCAAGAAGCAGATGCGCACCAGTAAAGAAGCGCAGGTGGAAGACGCTGGTCTTGAGCGGATTCAGGCGGTTCTCGAAAACGGTGGTGCGGCCCGCAGCGTCGATCTGAACGATGAAGAAGCGGCGATGATCAAGCCCTTGGGGCTGTTAACTGCCAAGCCGATCATCTACGCCACCAATGTGAGTGAGGACGACCTGGCCGAGGGCAATGCCTTCTGCACCGAGGTGGTTGAACTGGCCGCCAAGGAAGGTGCCGAAACGGTGCGGATCTCTGCCCAGGTGGAAGCGGAGCTGGTGGAACTGGGAGATGAGGAAACCGCGGACTATCTGGAAGGTCTTGGGGTGACGGAAGGCGGTCTGCAAAGCCTGATTCGGGCCACCTATCGATTGCTGGGGCTGCGCACCTACTTCACCACCGGTGAAAAGGAAACAAGGGCTTGGACGTTCAAAGCCGGTATGACAGCTCCCCAGGCTGCCGGTGTGATCCACACCGATTTCGAGCGGGGCTTCATCCGCGCTCAGACCATCGGTTGGGAGAAGCTGCTGGAGGCCGGCTCACTTGCGGAAGCTCGCAACAAAGGCTGGCTGCGCAGTGAAGGAAAGGAGTACGTGGTGGACGAAGGCGATGTGATGGAGTTCCTGTTCAACGTCTGATCACGATCCTGTCCACGTTTTATCTGCGCAACATCAGCCGGATCAGTCGTTTCAGTGGTGAGGGATGTCTAGTGGTTTGTTGTCGCTTGATGCGATCCAGCAAGCGTTGCGCAGCAGCATGCATTCGAATTTCGGCTTCGATGGATGGAGGGGCGTAGGCCGTACGCCTGCGTTGTGTGGCTGGGTTGGATGTGGAGAAGGCATCGTCCCAGTTGCAGCTCCAAGCAGCCTGGGCAAACCGGGCGTTGTTGGCTTCGAAATGACGTGTCACCTTCTTGGTGAGCTTGCGTGAGTAGCCCCAGAAGGATGGATCGTTCCAGCGTCGTTGACGCTCCTCGTTGAGGATGATCTGAGAGGAATTGCCAATGCTCTTGGGGGAAATGCCGTTCTCCCTGAGGAGTTGGCTGAGCACCCGGGCCAGCCACACGCCTCGGGTTCCTGGGCTGCGGTTGTAGTGCTTCTGGGGGCAAGATTTCCAGGGCAGTGTTGTTGAGAGGTTGATGGTGCGAATGAACTGCTCAAAAGGATCAACGCCTCCCTGGCGGAATGGCAGAAAACTCACGTTCAAACCCTTGGCTTTTGCTTTCAGCAAAGGCTGGAAGTAGTTCCAGAAATCAAACACATCCTGCCGGCGTTTGATTTTGCCTCGCTTGGGTTTCTCGTTCTGAAGTTTTCCCTGCAAGGCATCGTTAACAAACTGCTCAAAGGTTTGGTGGTGATAAAAACGCCGCAGTGAGTAGATGTAGCGCGAGTTGATGTAATCGAGCTGGCTGCGAATGAAAATCACGATGTGAAGCTCATAGCCCCCTGCATCCGCCAGAGCCTCAAGTTCCCGGATGCATTGGGGATCGGTGAGCGGCACGGCGAATTGCTCGGCACTGAGCAGACAATGCTGGCCCTCTTGCTGTTGCATGAAGAACGCTTTCCAGCGTTTGATCCTTCGTTTGCACAGCTCAGCGGCCAGTTTTTTCGGTTTGGGTTTGCATTCGAGAGGGTCCTGCAGGCTGATGCCTTGTCTGCTCAGAAGCTTGCGATTGCGGTGCAGCCGTTCCTGGATGTAGGTGGAGGCTGTTTTATGCGTACCGGCGTGCACGATCAGTTGAGGTCGTTGGCTCTGAAGGGACTGATCTGCCTGGCCTGATCGGGTCTGCGTCATGGTCCTTCAATGCGGAGTCATTCTCCTTGTTTCCGCTGAACCAACAGAGCCGTCAGCCCTGGCGACCGCCGCTGGCTCGTTCTGGAGAACCCCAGCGTCAGCGGTTGTCGTCGCCCCGTAGCGCGGCTTGAGACTGCGCAGGCTGGGGAGCACAACCAGGCAGGCTCCACCCATCAGCAGCCAGAGCAGCAGGCCGTTGTTTTGAAGGTCGAGCAAGGCTCCTCCAGCTAGGGGGGCCAAGATGGCGCTGATGGCGAAGCACTGGGAAAACATTGCCATCGCCAACCCCCGGTGTTCCGGTGGTGTCTCTTCAATGACGGCTTCTGTGGCCGTGGGCAGGAAAGCGGCCTGGGCGAAGGCCATCGGCAGAAGAGCTGCCAGCACCAGGATTGTTCCGTTCTCGAACAGAGAGGAGAGAGCAATCAGGCTGCAGCCCAGACTGAATCCCCCCAGGCTCAAGCCGAGGCCGAAGCCAACGCTCCGCTCCGCCAGCCAACGGCCCACCGGCCACTGCAGGCTCACCAGCAAGGTCAACTGAAGGGCGATCAGGGCACTGCTGTGACTTTCGCTCAGGGCCGGTCGCACCAGCCCGCCGCGCACCAGATCGAGGGGAAGCGCACTTTGTTGAAGGGCCAGGATCCCGGTGGCCACCACACTGATCAGCAGCACCGGCAGCAGGGGGAGTATCCAAGGCAGTCGGATTGTTGGCCGTGGCCGTTGACCAACCGGCGCTGGGCTGTTGCTGCTGAGGTTGCGGTAGGGCGGACCGTCCTGGAGCGGAACAAGGCTGATCAGCACCAACACAGCGCCCATGCACACCGCTTCAACGATGTACACCGTCCGCAGGATTCCTAGGGTGGCGGCAGCGGTTCCGATCAGCGTGCCGATGCCGATGCCGAGGGCATCGGCACTGCGAACCAGGGCGTAGCCACGCCCGGAAGGAAGGTTGCTGCAACTGAGGGGAACGGCCAATTCGATGGCAGGCCAGTACAGACCCGCCGCACAGCCCAGCAGCAGTTGTCCGAGCAGGTAGCTGTTGTAGCTGTTGGCCTGCAGCAGGATCAGATCAGCTGCAATGGCCAACAGGGTTGTGCCCCTCACCGGCCAGGAGCAGCGGATGCCGCGATCAAGCAGTGCACCGCTCAGCAGGCGCACCACCGTGCCGATCAGGGCAGAGACGGCCAGGCCGCTGCCCACTTCACGGGCTGAGAAGTCGATCGCATGAAAGATCAGCGGCGTCATGAACATCACTCCGCCGGCACCGATGGAGGCCAGAAACCTCAGTCGGGTGACATTTCTCAGGGGTGATGGAAACTGGATCCACCACCGCAGGGGATCAGGCGTTGCTGCGCGGACGCTTAACAGGACGATGCATCGCGATGGGCTTGATGGGCAGTCTGTTGCTCAGCACATGCGGATCGTGGCCTGTTGGCTCCTCAGAACGTGTTGAGGTCAAGATCGACGGCGTGGTTCTTCCGGTTTCAGTGGAGGAACTCGGCGCCTTTGTGCGCTCGCCGACGGCTGATCTGGCGCAGCTTTCGCGATCGGAGTTGTCCACCTGGATGGGGCTTCTCGCTCCCGAGAGCCGCGAAGGACTGATCCGTCTGCTCCAGGCTCCAGTGCTTTCCCGCCGCAGCCTCGGTCGTCAGCTGCTCAGCAGCTGGGGGGCGGGTCCGCTGCTGGATGCGCTGGGGGAATTGATCCGCGTGGAGGACGGACAGCGCATCAACCGTTCCCTGGTGCTCTCCACGCTGGAGCAGCTGCTCGAACGGCAGGAAACCGTTTCAACACTGGATGTGTTGGAGGCGTTGCCCACCCCGCAGTTGCGTCTGGATCTGGATGCATTGGTGGCTGCCGCCAACCGCTGGCGGCTGGAATTGAAGCGACATCAGACCTTGATGCGGACTTTGGCTCAGAAAGAGGCCCGCCTGCAGCTCCTCAAGGCAACCGAGGGTTCTGCCTTGGCTGATGGGCCCCGTCAGTCAACGCTTGCGGTGGACCATCGTTCGCGTCCCTTGCGGGTGGAACGCTGGATCCCCCAGTCGTCATCCAAGGACGGGTTCTGGGTCTTGATGATGCCGGGGCTGGGCGGGGACCCCAACCACTTCCACTGGCTGGCGCGTTCGCTGATGCAGGCGGGCTGGCCCGTGCTGGTGCTGGAGCATCCCGGCAGCGATGCCGCCGCTGTTCAGGGTTTGCTGGAGGGGCGTCAGTCGTTTGATGGCGCCGCAGCACTTCGTGATCGCTTGGCTGACCTGGCGGCGGTGCTGGAGGCGCAGCAACGGGGCGATTTGAACATCCCCGGGACCGAGGTGGTGCTGATGGGCCATTCCCTGGGTGCCTTAACGGCCCTCCTGGCCAGTGGGGCGGAGCTGGTGCCCGGGATGGCCCAGCGCTGTGAAGCGGCCCTGGCGGGCTTGCCCCTCACCAACCTGTCGGAATTGCTCCAGTGCGAACTGGCGGCAGGCCGTGTGCTCGACGGCAATGCATTGGACGCGCTGCCCCGGGCGGTGGTGGGGCTCAACAGCTTTGGTGGGTTGATCTGGCCGCACCGCGCCAGTCGGGCGTTGCCGATTCCGCTGTTGATGGTGGGGGGCACCCTCGATCTGATCACCCCTCCTTTGGATGAGCAGCTGGCTCTTGTGGCTGGATTGGCGGAGCATCCCGCCAGCCGTGTGGTGGTGGTGGAGGGGGCCAGTCACTTTTCACCGATTCGTGTGGATGGCCAGGGCAAGGCGTCAGAGGGGGACGACATCTTCCGGCTCGGCGAAGAGTTGGTGGGCGTCAATCCCCTCAGCGTTCAACGGGTGATTGCCCATGAAGTCATCCGTTTTCTTGATTCCCTGAACTCCCCGCCACCCAGCAACGATGCCGTTCATCTGATGGACGCCAGTTCCAAGACGCGCTGGCATCGCTTGGGCCGTCGCAGGGCCCAGCAGCTGCTGGATCAGTAGCGCACCCGTGGATCGAGGCTGGCCACCAGTAGATCAATTGCAACACTCACTAGCACCACCAGGGCGGCAATCACCACCACGATCCCCTGGACGACGGGGTAGTCCCTCTGGTTGATGGCTTCCTGCAGCCGCAAGGCAATGCCTGGCCAGGAGAAGGTCACTTCAATCAGCAGGGCCCCACCGATCAATGAGGCCACGGTGATGCCAGCAATGGTGAGCACCGGCAGCAAGGCATTGGGCAGTCCGTGGCGCAGGATCACCTGGCGCTCACTGAGGCCGCGGCTGCGCGCCGCTTCCACGTAGTCGCCGCGCAGGGTGCGTCGCAGGTTCAGTCGCAGGGCGGTCGTGAAGGTGCCGCTGAGCAGCAGGGCCAGGGTCCCCGCGGGCAGGATCAGGTGACGCACGGTGCCTCGGAACGCGGTCCAGTTGTTCTGCAGAGCGCTGTCCAGCAAGAAAAATCCGCTGCCCTCGGGGGGGAGAAGGCTGGGGGGGAAGCGCCCGCCCACCGGCAACCAGCCCAGGCTGACGGCGAACACCAGCTGCACCAGCATGGCCACCCAGAAGGGCGGCAGGGCATAGGTGCCCAATCCATAGAGGCGTCCGCCCAGGTCAATCTTTCCCTCGGGCCGGGCAATGCCGCTGAAGCCAATGCTCAGCCCCACCACAGCAGCCAACACCAGGGCGATCACGCTCAGCTCCAGGCTGGCGGGCAGGGTTTTGCCGATGATGGCTCGCACCGGCTCCTGGTTGATCAGGGCCTGCCCCAGATCGCCGTGGATCAATCCATTGAGATAGCTGAGGTACTGATCCAGCAACGATTGATCCAGGCCAAGCCGAGCTCGCATGGCGGCTTTGGCAGCGGCGGGGGCACGGCTGCCGAGAACCGCATCCACGGGATCCCCTGGGGCGACGCGCAGCAACAGGAACACCAGGCTGGCGATCAGCCACAACATCAATGGCGCCAGGGCGAGGCGGGTGGCGCTGTAGCGGGCGAGGTCTCGGGCGCGTCCCATCAGTTGTTCGTCGCTCCTTTCTTTGATGCTCCGTCCTGCCGGCGCTCCAGCTCAGCGAGCATCAGCTGACCACTGCCATCAAATCGTGGAGGGTTGAGGTTCAGCTGGGCCCAGGCCCGAGGTGAATCCAGCCAGACGGGGATGTAGGCGGCACCGTCGGCGGAGAGATGGTCCACACGATCCAGGGCGGTGCGGCGGGCATCGCCCGTCAGCGTGTCGGATTTCAGCAGGGCGGTCTGCAATCCGGGGGCACTCCAGAAGCTGCCGCTGATGGCTGCTTCTCCTTCCATGCAAATGTTGCCCTCCACCGAGGTGCAGCTCAACAGCGGCGTCAGATAGGCCTCCGGATCGGGGTAGCTGCCGCGCCAATCCAGCATCACGGCTTTGAAGGCACCTTCCCCCAGCTGGCGGTAGATGGTGGTGGATTCGACGCCATCGAGATCCAACACCAGGCAATCCGAGAGGTCCCGTTGCACCTGGGCCTGCCAGGTGAGGGCCAGCAATTTGTCGGCGGGCACATTGGAGCGGAAGGTGAGCGGAAAGCGCAGGGTGCTGCCGTTGCAGTAGCCCGCCGCCTGGAGCAGCTTTCGGGCCTGCTCGGGGTTGTGTTCGGGCCATGGGGCCATGGCGCCACCGGCCAGGCTGGGGGGCACCAGCGCCCGCAGCGGACGGCGCAGCCCGTAGCTCACCCGTTCACTGATCTCGCTTCGGTTCAGGCTGACGGCCAGGGCCCGTCTGAGCTTGGGGTCTTGGAATGGCTCCCGGTTGCTCAGCAGGGTGATGTAGCCGATCTCCATCGCCGGACCCACCGACTCGTGCAGCTCCCCCGCGCTGGCCTGTTCATGCAGGGTGTGGCGCTGGTCCTCGTCGATCGAGGCGGAGAGCAGCAGATCCACCTCGCCACTGCGCAATGCCCCGTAGAGCGCCGTGGAGTTGCTCAGCGTGATCAGATCGAGGCCGTTGTTGCGCGGCGCCTCACCCCAGTACTGGGCAAAGGGCTCCAACCGTTGCTGATGTTCGCTGAAGCGGGTCAGTTTGTAGGGGCCTGTCCCCACAAAGCGGTCGTGCAGAAAACGGTCCTGATGGTTGCTGTAGGCCGTTGGTGAAATCGGGGTGAGGTTGATCGACGTCAGCAGACCCTGCAGGGATGTGGAGGGGCGACTGAGGCGCAGCCGCAGAGTGTGGCTGTCGGCTTCCTCCACCGCCGCAATCCGGTCGCCCACCACATAGCTGAGGGTTCCGATCTCGAGGAAGCGCCGCAGGCTGAAGGCCATGGCTGCGGCATCGAACGGCGTTCCATCGTGAAAACGCACATCGGTGCGCAGGGGAACCGTGACGGTGCGACCGCCATCACTCAGAACCGGGGCCGAGGCCGCCAGACGGGGTTCCAGGGAGCCATCCCGCTTCAGGCGATAGAGCGGATCCCCCAGGGCGCTGATCAGCTGCGTGGCGCCGAGGGTGCTGGCCTGGGCTGGATCCAGGGAGCTGATTCGGCCCGCTGAGGCCACCGTGATGCGGTTGGTGGGGGGCGGGGCCTGACACCCCATCTGGGTGATGGTCAGGGCTAGGGCCATCAGCGCGCCACCGCACGTCCATCTCGTGGGGCGATCGGTGCGCTTCAACGGGCCTCAACCAACACGGGTCGGCCCATTCAACAGGGACTTACCCGACCTGGCGAATCCTTTCCAACGAGATTTCGAACACCGGTGAGCCCTCGTTGCTCTGCAGGGGCCAGCGGCGCACCCAACAGCGGTCGTGGTCACCATCCACGCCGATCACTTGATAGGTGTCGTCGTCACTGTCGAGATTGACGCAATCTCCCTGGTGCACCGTCATCAGATTCACCCCCTCCTCTAGGGGGCAGCCTTGACCGGGACTCGAACAGGTGAGGTTCTGCATGAACCGTTTCGAGCACAGATCTGAGGATTCAGGTCTGTGCCGTGAAAGTTCTTGACACTCTGACGCACGCCAGGGGGCATTCGCTAGGGCGGAAGCTCTCCTTAGAGGCAGCCGAGGTGAGCAGCGAGGCCAGACACCTCCGGCAAAGCCTGGATGGCGTCCAGGGCTTCATTCATCTGGCGTTGGCTCACTTCATGGGTGATCACAACGATCTCGGCGCCGGCGTCGCTGGCATTGAACTGCACGATCGACTGGATCGACACGTTGCGTTGGCCGAAGCAGCCGCCCACGTTGCCGATCACGCCAGGGGCGTCTTTTGTCTTGAAACGCACATAGTGGCGTTGGCGAATGTCGCCTGAGTCGACGAGCGCGCAGGGGCGCCAGCTGCTGGCGGCCAGCAGGGGATCCACGTTCCCCGGCCCTTCACTGGCCTGGCGGATGCCGGCGATGTTGAGGATGTCGGCCACAACCGCAGAGGCGGTCGGGCCGGCGCCCGCGCCGGGGCCGTAGAACATCACCCGGCCGATGGGGTCACCTTCCACAAGGATGGCGTTGTTGACGCCGTTCACGCCCGCCAGGGGGTGGTCCATGGGAACCAGCGTGGGCTGCACCCGCAGGGAGAGGGGCAGGGGATCGCCGCTTTCCGCCATGCGCTCGGCCACCGCCAGCAGCTTCACGCCGTAGCCCAGTTGATTGGCGTAATCCACATCCACGCCCTGCAGGCCACTGATGCCGTCGGTGGGAACGGCAGCGCGATCCACGCTGCCGCCGAAGGCCAGGGTCGCAAGGATCGCGATCTTGTCGGCCGCATCAAGACCGTCCACATCCGCTGCCGGATCGGCTTCGGCGTAGCCCAGCTCCTGGGCATCCTTAAGCACCGCGTCGTAGGCAGCCCCCTCCTCAGCCATGCGAGTGAGGATGTAGTTGGTGGTGCCGTTGATGATGCCGCTGACGCGGTTGATGCGGTTGCCCCCCAGGGACTGCTTCAGCGGCTCAATGATGGGAATGCCGCCACCAACAGCGGCCTCGATCAGCACGTACACCCCTGCGGCGGCCGCGGCTTCAGCGATTTCCTGACCGTGGCGCGCGATCACGGCCTTGTTGGCGGTCACCACCGATTTGCCGGCTGCAATCGCCTGGAGAATCAGGCTGCGGGCCGGCTCTAGACCACCGATCACCTCCACCACCACGTCCACGGCTGGGTCCTGAATCACCGCCGATGGGTCGGTGGTCAGCAGGCTTTCGTCCAGAGCAACGGGCCGGGGGCGGTTCAGATCGCGGACGGCAACACGGATCAGCTCCAGTTCACCCACCAGCGGGTGACGTTCGCTGGGGTTCTGGAGGATCGATGCCACTCCACCGCCAACCGTGCCCAGTCCCAGCAGACCCACGCCGACCTTTGCTGCCATCCCCTGTGATCCGTGTTGGAACGTTTGCGAGCGACTCTATGTATTGACGTGATTCGGCTTCTGTCCCTGTCCTGATCAGCGCTTGGGTCAGCTGTCCAGTTGACGGGCCTGCTCCTGCATGGCCAGGAGGATGTTGAGGAAGCCATTGGCGCGTGAGGGCGTCAGGCTGGCCTGCAGGCCTGTTGCTGCAATGAAGGCCGGGTCCACCGCCTGCACCTGGGCCGGCGTCAATCCATCCAGCCCCTGGATCAACAATGCGAGCAGTCCCTTGGTGATCAGCGCATCGGAGTCGCCCTGCCAGCGCATCACTCCCTCATCGAGGGCACCCCGCACAAACACCTGCGACACACATCCCTTCACCTTGATGTCGTCGGTCTGCTCCTCGGCCGGCATGGGTGCGAGCTTCTTGGCCAACCAGAGCACGTATTCGTAGCGGCGTTTTGGATCGGCGGTGCCGCCCAGGCGCTCCACCATCCGGTCGAGGGCATCGCTGCCGGTGCTGGTGGCCATGCGGGGCTCAGTCGTTTCGACATCGCACGCTAACCAGCAGCCCCACCATCACCAGGCTGAAGGGGAACATGACCACCTCGTTCAGATCCACTTCGCCGTCTTGAACGGGAAGTTCGAGGTAGTCGCGGTGGCCTGGACCACCGTCCACCTGGAGATCAACGGTGCCGTTGCTCACGCTGCTGAGATCGAGGCTCAGGCGTCCCTCGGCATCGGTGCGGCCCAGTTCCTGCCCTGGCGTGCCATCGGCATTGAGCAGGCGAACAACGGCCCCCTGGGTGGGCTCACCGTTTGAAAAGCTGCTGCTCAATTGCAGATCGCCATCGAGATACTGCAGAGCACTTTCGATCTGATGGGCTTTGGCAGGGGCCAGCAGCGCGCCCTGCAGCACTGAGCCGAGCAGAAGCAGTGGAGCCAGCAGACGCAGCATGGAAGGGCGATCGATGCTGCCCATGATGCGGCCTCTCAGGCGGGTCGACCAGCACCCTGTTCCGTGATCCAGCCGGTGAACGGAACATCCCAGGACTCCCGAGGCAACGCCTCGGCCGCAAGGCAGGTTGAGGGCAGCACCACCCAGGCCGGCACGGCAGCCCAGGCGGGATCAGCCCTGAGCCGGTCGTAATACCCACCGCCATAGCCCAGGCGGATTCCCGCGCCGTCCACCGCAAGCGCCGGCACCAGCAGCAGCGCCAGTTGATCGGGTTTCAGAGCATCTCCTGTGGCAGGAGCGGGAATGCCGCAGCCATCGGGCTGAAGCGGTTCCTCACACCAGCTTCGGTAGATGAGCCTGCCGTTGCCATCGGCCACCGGCAAGGCCAAGGGCGGATGGGGACCATCCCGCAGCTGCCGTACATCAACTTCCCCCGGGAGGGGCCAGTAGATGCCCACATGGCGGCTGCCGCAGTTGGACTGGTCGATCAGCGCCGCCACGGCGTTCTGGATGGATCGCGTGGCGGCTTCCTCCAGATGACGCTGGGCTTTGAAGTGACGGCGCAGGGTTGGCTTGCTGCTCATCGCTGCAACCAGGCCGTCAGCGCCACCGCAAGGGCATCGGCCGCATCGTCCGGGCGGGGCGGTTCCTCCAGGTTCAACTCCCGCATCACCGCCTCCAGCACCTCATCCTTTTCGGCATGGCCGAACCCCGCCACGGCGAATTTGATCTGCATGGGTGGGAACTCCACCATCGGGATCTTGTAGCGGGCCAGGGTCATCACCACCACGCCCCGCGCCTGCACCACGTTGATGGTGTTGCTGGATCGGTAGAAGAAAAACTTCTCCACGGCCGCCAGTTCCGGGCGCCAGATCCGGATCAGCTGGCGCAGGTCGCCAGCGATCTCCACCATGCGATCACCGTCAGAGCGACCGGAATCGGTCTGGATGATGCCGCAATCGAGCATGCGCTGGCATCCGTCCTGAATGTCGATCACCCCGTAGCCCACCCGGGCGAGGCCCGGGTCGATGCCGAGGATCCGCATGGGCTGATTGTGGGGGGATCAAGCGGCGAGGGCCAGTTCGAAATCAGCGCGGTCGCTGCTCTCGCTCCGCTCAAACACCTTGCAGAACACTTTCACCACACGGTCGCCGGAATCCACCTGCTCCAGGGGGTCCTTTCGCAGCCGGTGGCGCAGGCAGCAGGAGGCCACGCGGGCCACGTCTTCCTCGCTCACTTCTGTGCGTCCCTCGAAGGCGGCCAGGGCCCGGGCGGCACGGTTGGTGACGATGTCACCCCGCAGACCATCCACATCCAGCTCGCCGCAGACGGCGGAGATGCGCAGGCGCAGATCCTCGTCGATGCTCACCTGGCCGAGGCGTTGCTGGGCCTCCACCACCCGCTGTTGCAGGGCGTTTTGGTTGCCCTCCACGGCGGTGCTGAAGCCATCGGGATCGCTGTCGAAAGCGGTGCGCTGGTCCACCACCTGCACCCGCAGTTCCGGATCACGCACGGTGCGCACTTCCACGCTCATGCCGAAACGGTCGAGCAGCTGGGGGCGGAGTTCACCTTCCTCGGGGTTGCCGGAGCCGATCAACACGAAACGCGCGGGGTGACGCACGGAGACGCCTTCCCGTTCCACGGTGTTCCAGCCGGAGGCGGCGGAGTCGAGAAGCACGTCGACGAGGTGGTCGTCGAGCAGGTTCACCTCATCCACGTAGAGCAGGCCGCGGTTGGCCTTGGCCAGCAGGCCGGGCTCAAAGGCGCGCACGCCTTCGCTCAGGGCTTTCTCGATGTCGATGGTGCCGCAGAGGCGGTCTTCCGTTGCACCGAGGGGCAGGTCCACCATCGGCACCTGCCGCGGTTCGGTGCTCAGGGTTTCCCCCTGCTGCATCCGCTCGCGCACCTCACTGCTCTGCAGGTCGGGATCGCTGGCCGAGCTGTTGTAGGGATCGCCAGCGACAACGTCGATGTCCGGCAGCAGATCGGCCAGAGCACGGATCGTGGTGGATTTGCCGGTGCCACGGTCTCCCATGATCATCACGCCGCCGATGCGCGGATCAATCACGTTGAGAAGCAGGGCCAGCTTCATCTCCTCCTGACCGATCACCGCAGTGAAGGGGAAGACCCTGCGCTTCCGGGGTGCAGTCACGAGCAATTCTCTAGGCGTGCTCAGGATTGTTTCACAGGCTGCACGGTGATGACCTGCGGTGGCGTGGCATCAGCGGGATAGACCAGGCGAACGCGCACCTGCTTGGCCTCCCCTGGCTGGAGCATCAGCTGTCCCAAGGACGGCCCCCGCTGCCCCTGGCGCAGCACCAGATGCTGGGTCTGGCGTCCCAGGGGAACACCCTCGGGATCCTCCAGACCCGTGGTCTGCACTGGTCCGCGGAACATCACCGGACCGTTGAGGTCATCGCGGAAGCGCAGCAGAGAGGTGGTGCTGTTGCCTTTGAGGGGCGAATCCAGCGACAGCTGAAGCGTCACCGCGGCTGAACCGGTGTTTTGCAGCGGCAGGGTGAGGTCGTACTCCACCCCGTAGTTGCCATGGGCCGCCCAGGCGGTGCCGGGGTAAAAGCGTTTGAGTTCCGCGGTTTGCACCTGGTTGGTGGCGAGGGTGCCGCGCTCCAGGCTGCTGATTGGCCAGGAGATGGGGGCCGTGGGTGCGGCCAGCACCGGGCTTCCCGGGTCGGTGATGCGGGCCCGCCAGCTGCTGCCGATCTGAACACCGCTCACCCGGGAATAAATGATCTTGCCTTGGCTCCCCCGTGGGGTGGGTTGGTGCTCCTTGCTGCTCATGCGTTGGTCCTTGAGCAGCTGCAGCCAGTGCTGCTCGCTTGGAGCCTTGCCGTCTTCACCGTGGGCGGCCAGGGTGGCCAGCGCCACAGGGCCAGAGCTGTGGAAGCGCAGTTGCAGGTTGCGGCCGTTGAGCAGGGGATCGAGACCGGCCACGGGAATGGGCAGCAGCAACAGCTGTGTGGGTGCGCCGGGAGCCAGGGTCCAGCGGCGGTTGGTGAGTTCCGCTGCGCGCCGGCCGGCCAACAGATCTCCGGCCACACGGCTGCCGGGGCCAGACGCCACCACGTCGGTGGTTTCCGGCATCAGGCTCGGCAAGGGAAGAAAGGGGGCCTGGGTCTGGCCGGGCCCTGTGGCCTGCGAAAGCGAAGTGCTGCCCGAGAGCAGCTGCAGGGACACAGGAGCATTCCCCAGCGGAGCTGCAAGCACCGCCAGCCACAGGGTTGAGCTGGGGCTGCCCTCCGTATCACCGGCATACACGTGGTGGCTGAACAGGTCGAAGCGACCGTTGAGCACCACCGGAACCGACGCCGCCTTCCCATCGGGGAAGGTTGAGATCAGGATGCCGTCGTCCTCGATCAGTTCGGGGTTGTTGTCGTTCACCATCAACACGCTGTCGAGGCCTCCCGGCAGGGGGCGAACGCTCTGCTGACGCTCAATCACCTCCGCAGCGCCGGGCATGGCTGCAACAGCCAGCCAGGCAGCAGACAACAGCGGAGCGAGCTTCATGGCTTGGGCGGAACAGGGATGGGTTTGAGGTGCGGTGCCATGGCAGCGGCGAGCTGACGGATCAGTTCGGTGGATCGGGGGTCATTGAAGGGGCCCTCCACCAGAAATCCCGCCACAGCGCGTCGTCCGTCGGGGAGTTCGATCAGCCCGGCATCGGCGTAGGCGATGCCGATGTCACCTGTTTTGTTGTAGACGCGGTATCCCTTGCGGGCCAGGCTTGCGTCCGGTTTGCCCTGGGCGCCACCGAGGCCGCGCATCAAGCCCCTGGGCAGCAGCGTATTGGTGATCGACGTGCCCATCACCTCGCGAAACAGATCCCGGCTGCGGGGAGCCAGCAGCTCACCGCTGTCAACCAAGGCGATGGCCCGGCTGAGATCTCTGGCACTGGTGGTGTTGGTTCCGTCGAGATCCGGCAGCCAGTTGTTCACCACGGTGGAGGGCAGGTCCAGCTCCTGAAAGCGGGCGTTGATCGCATCCATTCCCCCCGCCCGGGCAATCATCAGGTTGGTGGCGGAGTTGTCGCTCACCCGGATCATTTCCGTGGCTACCTCATGGGTGGGGAAGCGACTGCCCAGGGGCCGGGAGGCCATCCATCCGGCGCCTCCCCCCACCAGCTCTTCGGTGAGCGTGAGCGGTTCGTTCCACTGCAGTGTTCCCTGATCCAGCAGTTCCAGTACTGCGAGCAGGATCGGCGTCTTGATCGAGCTGGCGGCAGCCATCGGCCGTTCGGCCTGCATGGCTGCAAAGCGTCCGTCGTCGAGGATCAGCATGTAGGCGCTGGCCTGCAGATCGCTCTGTTGCGCGGCCAGCTCCAGCCAGCGCTCACTCAGCGCCCTGATTTCCTGCCTGGGGGCGAAGCGTGCCTGCTTCAGGCCCTTCGCCACGACAGGAGCAGTTTTCTTCCCTGAGGCATTTTCAGTGCTGGGCGGCTCCACGGCCTCACCGAGCAGCGTCGTGATCAGCGCTTGATCGGCCAGCCAGCTGGGTAGGGCGATCTCCTGTTGCTGAACGGGGGGCGCCAGCAGCCGCAGGCCGCTGCCGGTGAGCAGTCCAAGACCCACCCCCATCAACACCAGCCGCAGAATGAGCTGGGCCGGACCTTTCCAGCCGGCGGAGCGACGTGACGAACGACTGCTGCTCAACCTTTCAGCCGTGACTGTTCGGCAGAGATTAGGGGCGCTTGGCGCGGATGGCCCAGCGCAGTTGGCGCACCATTCCCCGCAGCAGAGCCACCTCCTCGGCGCGCACCGTGGCGCGTTGCAGCAGATCCCGCACCTTGGCCATGCGGGCGGCGGCGGTGTGCTCCAGCAGGAAACCGGCCTCCAGCAGCAGGTCAGTGGCGTCGTCAAGACAGGCTGAAAGCGCCTTGGCGGCTGCCGGGTCCGGCGATGGGGGCTCGATTCTGCGGGTTTCCGTGGTCCCGCTGTTGAGGCGGGCCAACTCATGCAGCACCACCGCCACGGCGTGGGAGAGATTCAGCGAGGGATAGGCCTCCCCGCTCTGCAGGCAGAGAACCCTCTGGCAGAGCCGCAGCTCACTGTTGCTGAGGCCGCGGTCTTCCCGTCCAAACACCAGGGCCACGGGGGCGTCTGAGTTGGAGCTGCTGCCATCGCCGGCCAGCAACCAACCCAGGGCCTGTTCGGGTGTTTGCAGGGGAATCTCGCCATGGTCCAGGCGTCCGCAACTGCCCACGGTGCGGCGGCAGTCATGGATGGCCGTCAGCAGGTCGGGAACCACCACGGCGCCCTGAAGCAGCGCCTGGCCGTGCACGGCCATCAGCATGGCCTCCTCGCTGAGGTGGTCACAGCGGGGTGCCACCAGCCGCAGCTCGCTCACCCCGAAATTGGCGCAGAGCCTGGCCACGCTTCCGATGTTCAGGGGGCCGGCCGGCTCCACCAGCACGACAACGGCATTCAAGGCAGCGGCTCAGCTGAGGGTGTGCAGGTAGGCCAGCAGGTCGGCCATCGATTGCGGTTCTATCTCAAAGCTCGGCATGGGGGGAGTTTCGCCACTGATGATCTGGTGCACCAGAACGGGGTCTTTGAGTTGGTTGCTGACGCCCTGAAGTTGAGGGCCCACCAACCCCTGGCCGGCAAGGCCATGGCAGCCGGCGCAATTGATTCGGAACAGCTGGCCGCCGTGGTCAACCGCCCCCTGCAGCTCAAGGCTGGCCTTGATGTAGGGGTCCTGCTGGGCGCTGCCCAGAACCCAGAGCACCAGCACCACGCAGGCCGTGGCAGCCGACACCACGAGCGCGGCGATCAGGCCGCGACCCCGATCGCTCGAATCATTTGCATCAGCTGATTCCGATTCGGCCGCAATTCGTGACGGCTGGACCACAGACCTGGAGTTCCAATGAGAGAATTCTCCCTAATTCTGATTGCTGACGCGACGCAATGATCGAACCTCTGCTCTGCGGCATCGTTCTGGGTCTGATCCCCGTCACGCTGATGGGTCTGTTCGTGGCGGCATGGAACCAGTACCGCCGTGGTGGCAGCGCTCTGGGGGGCTGAGCAGCATCACGCAGCTGATGCCGTAGCGGCGTTGATCCACCACTGTCCAATCTGACCCCGGTTCTGGGTTCAGATTGGAGCGGTGTTCACACACCACCAGAGAATCCTGGTGAAGCCAATTCCCCTCGGCGAGGGAGATCAGGCAGGGTTCGTAGAGGCCCTGGTCGTAGGGAGGGTCGAAATAGACGATGTCGAATGGCTCCTGGCTCCAGCCCTTGCGCAGCCACGAGATCAGTTCCCGCCGTTCGGTGCGGATCTCCGGAGCCGGTGAACGGCTTTCCGCCACGACAGTGAGGTTGCTGCGGCTGATGCGGATGCACTGCGGGTCTTGATCAACGGCCACCACACAGCGCGCCCCTCGCTGCAGGGCCTCACACCCCATCACGCCGCTGCCGCTGCAGAGGTCGAGCCAGCGGCAGTCCTGCAGGTGCGGGGCAAGGATGTTCATCACCGCTTCGCGCACCCTGGAGGTGGTGGGCCGAGCCGTGCGACCCCCAGGGCTCAGCAGCCGTCGCCCCCCGCTGAGGCGCAGTTGCCCGCCACCGCTCATGGGCAGGGTTCAGCCCCGTTGCGCAGCCAGGTCAACCAGCGCTTGAGCATCTGTTCTCCGGCATCGGACGACTTCTCTGGATGGAACTGGCAAGCGCCGACGCGGCCCCGCCAGACCACAGCGGTCACCTCCTGATCGCCGAAGGGGGCCGAGGCTTTGAGGTCATTTCGATCGCTGGGAACAGCGGCGTAGCTGTGCACGAAATACACCCATTCCGATGGGGCATCGCTGCTGAGCAGTGGGCAGCTGCCGTGATGCTTCAACGGTGCCCAGCCCATGTGGGGGATGCGTTCGCCGCTGTCTTCGGGAAGACGTTCCACACGTCCGGGCAGGAGTCCCAGGCCTGGATCGCTGCCTTCATCGCTCTGTTCAAACAGCAGCTGCAGGCCAAGGCAGATGCCGAGCAACGGACGATCTTCTTGGCCCCAGCTCAGCAGGTGGGGCACCAGTCCGGTGGCCCTGAGGTTGGCCATGGCTGGATCGAAGGCGCCGACCCCGGGCAGGATCAGCGCATCAATGCCTTCAAGATCATCGGCAGATTTGATCGTGGAGCAGCCTTGCCCCAACCGCTCCAGGCATTTCTCCACGGAGTGGAGGTTGCCCATGCCGTAATCAATTAACCCAAGGTTCAGGCTCAACCGGTTGTTCCGTTCTGGAGACGGATTCAGAGGTACTTGGAGATGGTGCCTGAAAGGGTTGCCTTGGGAACAGCACCCACCACGGTGTCGACCTTCTGGCCGCCCTTGAAAACCATCAGCGTGGGGATGCTGCGTATGCCGTACTGGCTTGCAACGTTGGGGTTCTCATCGGTGTTGAGCTTGAACACCTTGATCTGGCCGTCGAATTCCTTGGCGATCTCTTCCACGATCGGAGCCACCATGCGGCAGGGGCCACACCAGGGTGCCCAGAAGTCCACCAGAACCGGCACGTCGCTCTGGAGCACGTCCTGCTCGAAGGATGCATCGGTGACAGCAGCAGCGCTGGACATATGAGCAGGGAGGTTTGGGGAGAATTTAGCAATGGTTTCGAGCGAAAACACAGCTCTTCCCTGGCGAGAAGGGAACTGTGACAGTCGCTCTCCACAAAGAGTGAAAGCCCGATCTCGCCGGGCCGGGGGGTGTGAGGAGTGTGTGGGCCGAAGCCCGCACACATCCAACTTAGCCCTGCCCTACTTGCCCATCCCAAGGTGCTGGGCCTTTTGGTAGACCTTGCCTTCCGTCAGCAGGGAAGGGGCCACAACCACTTCCACCTGTTGCATTTCCTTGATGGTTCGTGCCCCCAGGGTGCCCATGGATGTCTTCAGGCAGCCCAGCAGGTTGTGGGTGCCGTCGTCCAATTTGGCCGGGCCGCGGAGGATGCGTTCGATGCTGCCGGTGTTGCCCACATTGATGCGGGTGCCGCGGGGCAGCACCGGGCTTGGGGTGGCCATGCCCCAGTGGAAGCCGCGGCCGGGAGCTTCTTCAGAGCGGGCGATGGGTGAGCCGATCATCACGGCGTCGGCGCCGCAGGCGATGCACTTGCAGATGTCACCGCCGGTGACGATGCCACCGTCAGCCACGATCGGCACGTAGCGCCCGCTTTCCTTTTCGTAGTCAGCCCTGGCGGAGGCGCAGTCTGCAACAGCTGTGGCCTGGGGAATGCCCACGCCGAGAACGCCGCGGGAGGTGCAGGCGGCACCGGGTCCGATGCCCACCATCACGCCGGCTGCACCGGCACGCATCAGCTGCAGGGCCACGTCGTAGGTGACGCAGTTGCCGATCACCACGGGAACGCCCATGTCGCGGCACAGGGCTTCCAGATCCAGGGTCTCCTGGCCTGCAGGACCGGTGTGATCCGTCGAGACCACGGTGGCCTGCACGAAGAAGAGGTCGGCTCCGGCTTCGGCGATGGCCTTGCCGAAACGCATGGCGGCCACCGGAGTGCCACTGACGGCTGCAATGCCTCCCTGGGCCTTGATGTCCTGGATGCGTTTGCGGATCAGCGCTTCCTGTACCGGTTGGCTGTAGATCTCCTGCATCAGCGGGACGAATTCGTCCTTCCCGACAGCGGCGATGCGATCCAGCACCTGGTTGGGGTCGTCGTAGCGGGTCTGCACACCCTCCAGGTTGAGCACGCCGAGGGCGCCCAGTTGGGACAGCCGAACGGCCATGCCCACATCCACCACGCCGTCCATGGCGCTGGCGATGATGGGAATCTCTCGCTCGATGCCCCCCAGGGTCCAACAGGTATCGGTGACCTCGGGGTCCACCGTGCGACCCCCAGGCACCAGAGCGATTTCATCGATTCCGTAGGCCCGGCGAACGGTCTTGGAGCGTCCGAGCTGAATGTCCACCGCGCGACTTCAATAAAGTCAGATCAAGCTACCAATCGGGATGATCGCCTCAGCTTGATCGGCCTGTGACACGGCTCCAGGTGGAACGGGCACTCGCGAGGAATTGGTCCCGATCGCTGTTGCGGATCAGGTTGCGCAGAGCGAAGTTCACCAACCAGATCAGTCCGGCGAGCTCCAGCAGGCCTGGCACAAGAGGGAGGCTGTCAATGGTGTTGAGGACTCCGGAGTAGACCTTCGCCACCAGGCTGAAGACGATCAGGCCGCCAATCACCCGCAGGGGAAGCTGGGCCTTGCTCCACAGTTCGTTCAGGTCGTTCTGCTCGAGCCAGGCCTTGACCTTGCCCACCAGCAGATCCCATTCGCCACCCTCCAGATCAGAACCGTCCTGATCGGCATCCTCCTGGGCGGGGATCGACACGGTGGAGGCGATCACCGGGTCAGGAGTCGGCGCTGGAGTGGGCGCGGGTGTTGGGGGTAGCGGTGCCGGCGTTGGCGCAGGCTCTAGCGTTGGGGCTGGAGTGGGCTCCGGTGCCGGTGTTGGGTCGCTGCCTGCGGATTCGGCTTCAGGGCGAGGCTCGTCGACAGGACCCATCACGTCAGTGGAAAGCAGTTGGGACTTTATCCGGAGTTTTCAGGTTGGATCCACTGTCCGAGATAGACTGTTAAAGGACGTCTGATGCACGTATGACGGATTCTGTGGGGCCTGGCAGCGGCGGTCCCGGCGATTCCGACGATCGGATCATTCAGACGGATCTACGCAACGAGATGTCGCGCTCCTATCTGGAGTATGCGATGAGCGTGATCGTGGGTCGGGCCCTGCCCGATGCCCGCGATGGCCTCAAGCCGGTGCATCGCCGGATTCTGTACGCGATGTACGAGCTGGGCCTCACCAGCGACAGGCCTTACCGCAAGTGCGCCCGTGTGGTGGGCGAAGTGCTCGGCAAATATCACCCCCACGGCGACACCGCCGTGTACGACGCCCTGGTGCGCATGGCCCAGGACTTCTCGATGTCGATGCCCCTGATTGATGGGCACGGCAACTTCGGCTCGGTGGACAACGACCCACCGGCGGCCATGCGATACACCGAATCACGGTTGCGGGCGCTGACCACCGACAGCCTCCTGGAGGACATCGAGGCCGAGACCGTTGATTTCGCCGACAACTTTGATGGCTCCCAGCAGGAGCCCACGGTGCTGCCGGCCCGGATCCCGCAGCTGCTGCTGAATGGTTCTGCAGGCATCGCCGTGGGGATGGCGACGAACATTCCGCCCCACAACCTCAATGAACTGATTGATGGCTTGCAGGCGCTGATCGCGAACCCCGAGATCACGGATCAGGAGTTGATCCAGCTGATCCCCGGACCGGACTTCCCCACCGGTGGTCAGATCCTGGGGCGTGAAGGCATCCGCGAGACCTACCTGGGCGGCCGCGGCTCGGTGACCATGCGAGGCGTGGCCAACATCGAAACGATCGAGGCGCCGGGGCGCCCTGATCGCGATGCGGTGATCATCACGGAACTGCCGTATCAGACCAACAAAGCGGCGCTGATCGAGCGCATCGCAGAGCTGGTCAACGACAAGAAGCTCGAGGGGATCTCCGACATCCGCGACGAAAGCGATCGCGATGGCATGCGGATCGTCGTGGAGCTGCGCCGCGACGCCTACCCGCAGGTGGTGCTGAACAACCTGTTCAAGCTCACTCCGCTGCAGAGCAACTTCAGTGCCTACATGCTGGCGCTGGTAAACGGTGAGCCGATCCTGCTCACCCTGCGCAAGATGCTCGAGGTGTTCCTCGACTTCCGGGTCGAGACGATCGAGCGCCGCACCCGCTACCTGCTGCGCAAGGCCGAGGAGCGCGACCACATCCTGCTGGGCCTGCTGCTGGCCCTCGATCAGCTCGATCCGATCATTGCCCTGATCCGGGCTGCCCCCGATACGGCCACGGCACGGCAACAGCTGCAGGATCGCCATGGCCTGTCCGACATCCAGGCAGACGCCATCCTGCAGATGCAGCTGCGTCGCCTCACTGCGCTTGAAGCCGACAAGATTCGGCTTGAGCACGAAGATCTGGTCACCAAGATCGCCGACTACAAGGACATCCTTGGCCGGCGAGAGCGGGTGTTCGGGATCATTCAGGACGAGCTCACTCAGCTCCAGGAGCGCTACCCGACGCCGCGCCGCACCGAAATCCTCGACCTCGGCGGTGGCCTCTCCGACATCGACCTGATCGCCAACGAGCGTTCGGTGGTGCTGCTCACGGAGACCGGCTATCTCAAGCGGATGCCGGTGAGCGAATTTGAGGCCACCAGCCGCGGCACCCGCGGCAAGGCCGGCACCCGCAGCCAGGGTGAAGATGCGGTGAAGCTGTTCATCAGTTGCAACGACCACGACACCTTGGTGCTGTTCAGCGACCGCGGTGTGTCGTACGCCCTGCCCGCCTACCGCGTGCCCCAGTGCAGCCGTGCGGCCAAGGGAACGCCGGTGGTGCAGCTGCTGCCGATCCCCCGGGAAGAAGCGATCACCACGTTGATTCCGGTGTCGGAATTCAGCGACGACACCGACCTGGTGATGCTCACCCGAGGTGGCTTCATCAAGCGCACCCGCCTTTCGGCCTTCAGCAACATCCGCTCCAACGGTCTGATCGCCATCAACCTGGAGGAAGGCGATGCCCTCACCTGGGTGCGGTTGGCGGTGCCCGGCGACAGCGTCTTGATCGGCTCCAAAGCCGGGATGACCATCCACTTCCGCCTCAGCGACGAAGAGTTGCGGCCCCTGGGCCGCACCGCCCGCGGCGTGCGGTCGATGAACCTGCGGGATGGCGATGCCCTGGTGAGCATGGATGTGCTGCCGGTGGAACTCGCCGATCAGGTGGCCGCCAGTGCTGACGATGAAGAGGATGCCGCCAGCGAGGGCCCTTGGGTGCTCGTGGCATCGGCTTCGGGTCTGGGCAAACGGGTGCCGGTGACGCAATTCCGTTTGCAGAAGCGGGCCGGTATGGGCTTGCGGGCGATGAAGTTCCGCACCGAAGCCGATCAACTGGTGGGGCTGAGTGTGTTGGGTGCCGGTGAAGAGCTGTTGCTGGTGAGCGAGAAGGGGGTGATCGTGCGCACCAGCGCCGATGCCATCCCTCAGCAATCCCGTGCCGCGACGGGTGTGCGTCTGCAGAAGCTGGACAAGGGCGACCGGCTGCTGAAGGTGGTGCTGGTGCCGCCGGAAGCGGAGGACGACTCAGCTGACGACAACGAGTCCAACGACACTGAATCTGAGGCGCAGGACAGCTGACCTTGGCTGAGCCGGTGGATGTGTTGGTGCTGGGGGGCGGTCCTGCTGCCCTCTGCATCGCTTCGGAACTGAACCAACGGGGTGTGGCTGTTGCGGCCATTGCCCCGGATCCGGTTGACGATCCCTGGCCGAACACCTACGGCATCTGGGCCGATGAACTCAAAGCGGTGGGGCTTGAGCAGCTGCTGGAGCACCGCTGGAGCGACACCGTTAGTTATTTCGGAGAAGGCGGCTCAACGGCTCAGGATCAGAGCCATGCCCACGGGATCGACTACGGCCTGTTCGATCGGGCGGCTCTGCAGCACCATTGGCTGAAGCGTGCCGATGGGGTGGTCTTTCATCAAGACACCGTTCAGCGGGTGGAGGTGAATGGTGCAACCACCAACGTGTGTTGCGCATCAGGATCCACCCTGCAGGCGCGCTTGGTGATTGATGCCTCTGGTTCGCGCACGCCCCACATTCGCCGGCCGGATCAGGGGCCGGTGGCGGGCCAGGCGGCCTATGGCGTGGTGGGGCGTTTCTCCAAACTGCCGATTGAGCCGGGCCGGTTTGTGTTGATGGACTACCGCTGTGATCACCTCAGCGAGGAGCAGCGCCATGAACCACCAACGTTTTTGTATGCGATGGATCTGGGCGATGGGGTGTTCTTCGTGGAGGAAACCTCACTCGCTTTGGCGCCAGGGGTTCCTTACGACGTGCTCAAGCAACGGCTGCAGCAGCGCCTCGATCTGCGCGGCGTGGAGATCACCGAGGTGATTCATGAGGAGTTCTGCCTCTTCCCGATGAACCTGCCGCTGCCAGATCGCAATCAGCCGGTGCTGGCTTTCGGTGGTGCGGCGAGCATGGTGCATCCGGCCTCGGGTTACATGGTGGGATCGCTGCTGCGGCGGGGGCCTGATCTGGCCCAGGCTTTAGCCGAAGCCATCGCTAATCCAAGCCTTGACTCAGCGGCGTTGGCGCAACGGGGCTGGCAAGCGCTTTGGCCGATCGAATTGGTAATGCGCCATCAGCTTTATCAGTTCGGTTTGGGCCGTTTGATGGGCTTCAACGAAGCGCTCTTGCGCACCCACTTCGCCACCTTCTTTTCGCTGCCGCGGGAGGATTGGTTTGGCTTTCTCACCAACACCCTGCCGCTGCCGCGCTTGATGGGGGTGATGCTGCGTTTGTTCGCCCTTTCGCCTTGGGAATTGCGGCGGGGATTGGTGCTGGGGGCGGCTCAGGATCAAGCCCCGCGGTTTTGAGATCGTTTCAGCCGAGTTCAGATCCCTCAGTTAAGAGAGCGATGAACATGCGCGTCTCCCCCAAATGGGGGAGGAATTCGTTTAAGTGCTGGGTGTAGAGGGATTCACCGGAGCCCAGTCCAACGGCTGAATCAGCGGGAAGAGGCGGTCGTCCGTCTGCACTTCCTCAAGCCAGCCCTCCGGCAATTCGGTGCTGCCGTCGATCGCCTGCATCAACTGCCAGAAGCGGCCCAGATGTCGCTGGACCCGTTCTTTGGCCAGTTCGGTGGTGGTGCCGGCTCGGAGGATGAAGCTCCAATCCGATGACTGCGCCAGCAACAATTCCCGCGCCGCCTGCTGCAGCCACTGCATCGCCTGCTCGCTGCCCACGCCGCGGCTGCAGCGCTGCACCATTGCGGCGCTGGCCTTTTCCCACTCAGGAATGATCCAGGCATTGCTGTCGTTCAGCCAGTAGTCGTGATAGCCCCCTTGCCCCCAGCTGGAGGGGCAGGGATCGCAGAGCTGAAGCTGGCCAACGTTGTTCAGCACATCGCGCAGCCGGGTGAAGGCCACCCCTTCCTGAGGTGCCTGCTGAAACAGCTGGCTGAGAAAAGCCGGGCCTTCAAACCACCAGTGGCCAAACAGTTCGGCATCGAAGGGGGCCACCAGCAGGGGGGACACGTCCATGGCAGCGCCGAGCTGATCCAACTGCCGCCGGCGGCCCTGCAGGTAATCGGCGGCATGCTCTTTCACCCGTTCCGCTGCCACCCCCGGTTCGTAGGGGTGTTTGCGGTCTAACGGCGCGCTGTGGTCGGTGACCCGATGCAGCTTCAGGCCGAGCGGTCGCGGCTGGTCGAGCCCCAGGGGTTTGAGCTCTTCGATCGGCAGGTCCCAGCCCAGATCCCGGTGGAACTCGCGGTAGTGGGGATCGCCGGGGTAGCCGTCCTTGGCCGACCAAACCGGCAGCGTGGCGTCACTGTCGCGCCCGAAGAAGGCCACCCCATTGCGGCTGCAGATCGGGGCGTACACCCCATAGCGGGGTCTGGGCCGGCCGTGCAGCAACCCATGGCCGTCCAGCACGGCGTAGCGCAGCCCCGCATCGCGCATCCAGCGATCCAGGCCCTCGTAATAGGCGCATTCCGGCAACCAGATCCCCAAGGGGCGTTCGCCCACGAGGCGTTGGTGTTCCCGCACCGCCGTGCGCAGTTGCCCGCGCACCGCTTCCGGGTGATGGCGCAGCAGGGGCAAATAGCCGTGGGTGGCGCCGCAGGTGAGCAGGTCCACCACCCCCTGGCGCTGCAGGGCGGCGAAGCGTTGGATCAGATCGCCGTCGCAGCTCTGCCAGGCCTGCTGATGCCGCTCGATCGTGGCCGCCAGGTGCTCGGCGCCTACGCGCAGGGATGGGTCGGCCTTCGGCAGCAGATCAAGCCGTTCGTTCAGCCAGTCGGGGAAGCGCTGCTTGAGGTCTTGATCGCTCAGCAGCGAAAGCAGCGTCGGCGATAGGCCGATGGTGAGCTTGGGTTGCTGGTGGGGGTCGGCGCTGGCCCGCTCCAGCGTTTCAAGCAGCGGCAGATAACACTCGATCAGGGCCTGGAAAAACCAGTCCTCCTCCAGGGAGCCAGGTTGTGCCGACCGCACGTAGGGCAGATGGGCATGCAACACCAGGGCGACAGCGCCTTTGGTCACGAACAAGCCCAAACGGTGGCTGAATTTAATCCGATTCCCCCCTCGGGGGCTGAACTAGGATGGGTTAACTCATAGTCATTCCGACTAAGACCTCCGCTGGAGCCCCTTCCATGGCCAAGGACCCCGGTCGCGTCCTGATTTTTGACACCACCCTGCGGGATGGTGAGCAGTCGCCCGGGGCGAGCCTCAACCTGGAGGAAAAGCTGGCCATTGCCCAGCAGCTGGCGCGGCTCGGTGTGGATGTGATCGAGGCGGGGTTCCCCTTCGCCAGTCCCGGGGATTTCGCTGCCGTGCAGCGGATCGCCCAGCAGGTGGGTGGCGACAACGGCCCGATCATCTGTGGTCTGGCCCGTGCCTCACGGGCCGACATCAAGGCCTGCGCCGATGCCGTGGCGCCAGCCCCGCGTCGCCGCATTCACACCTTCATCGCCACCAGCGACATCCACCTCGAGCACAAGCTGCGCAAGAGCCGTGCCGATGTGCTCGGCATCGTCCCCGAGATGGTGAGCTACGCCCGCTCTCTTGTGGAGGATGTTGAGTTCTCCTGTGAAGACGCCGGCCGCAGCGATCCGGAGTTCCTTTACGAGGTGATTGAGGCGGCGATTGCCGCGGGTGCCACCACGATCAACATTCCCGACACCGTCGGCTACACCACCCCCTCGGAGTTCGGTGCGCTGATCGCTGGCATCAATCAGCACGTGCCCAACATCGGCGATGCCGTGATCTCGGTGCACGGCCACAACGATCTCGGCCTGGCCGTGGCCAATTTCCTCGAGGCCGTCAAGAACGGCGCCCGTCAGCTCGAATGCACGATCAACGGCATCGGCGAACGGGCCGGCAATGCCTCCCTCGAGGAGTTGGTGATGGCGCTGCACGTGAGGCGTCGTTACTACAACCCCTTCTTTGGCCGGGAGGAGGACAGCCCCACGCCACTCACGGCTGTGCGCACCGAAGAGATCACCAAGACCTCACGGCTGGTCTCCAATCTCACCGGCATGGTGGTGCAGCCCAACAAGGCCATCGTTGGTGCCAATGCCTTCGCCCATGAATCCGGCATCCACCAGGACGGCGTTCTCAAGAATCGGCTCACCTACGAAATCATTGACGCCCAGACGGTGGGCTTGTCCGACAACCGCATCTCCCTCGGCAAGCTGAGCGGCCGCAGTGCCGTTCGCGCTCGCCTGGAGGAGCTGGGCTACGACCTCACCCGTGAGGACCTCGATGAGGCTTTTGCCCGCTTCAAGGAACTCGCTGATCGCAAGCGCGAGATCACCGACCGTGATCTGGAGGCGATCGTCAGCGAACAGGTGCAGCAGCCGGAAGCCCGTTTCCAGCTCAAGCTGGTGCAGGTCAGCTGCGGCAGCAGCCTGCGCCCCACCGCCACCGTCACCCTTTCGGATGAAGAGGGCAGTGAAACCACGGGCTCGGCAGTGGGCACCGGTCCGGTGGATGCCGTCTGCCGTGCCCTGAATGATCTGGCGGGTGTGCCCAATGAATTGATCGAGTTTTCGGTGAAGTCGGTCACCGAGGGCATCGATGCCATGGGCGATGTGACCATTCGCCTGCGCCGCAACGGTGCGCTCTATTCCGGTCACGCTGCAGACACCGATGTGGTGGTGGCGGCGGCCATGGCCTTCGTGAACGCCCTCAATCGCCTGGTGGCCGGAGAGGAGCGCCAGTCATTGCATCCGCAGAAGGATCCTGTTGTCCTGGAGACCCGACCGACGCTCTAGAGCCGACGCCATGCGCACCTCCACCGCCAAGGCCGTTCAGCTGGTGCTGCTGATTCTTCTGGCGATGCTGGTGCTCACGCCGTTGCTCTGGTTGGTGAGCACCTCGCTCAAGGGCCCGGCGGAAGACATCTTCAGCAGTCCACCGGCGTTGCTGCCCGCCCAGCCGAGCCTAGATGCCTACGTGCGGCTGTTTCAGGACAATCCCCTCACCACCTATCTGTTCAACAGCACCGTGGTGAGTGGCCTGGCGGTGCTGGCCAACCTGCTGTTCTGCTCCCTGGCCGCCTACCCCCTGGCCCGGCTGCGCTTCGCCGGCCGGGGCCTGGTGCTGGGGTTGGTGGTGGCCACGATCCTGATCCCGTTTCAGGTGGTGATGATTCCGCTGTATCTGCTGATGGTGCAGCTGGGGCTGCGCAACACCCTGCTGGCCCTGGTGATTCCCCAGGCGGCCACAGCCTTTGGCCTTTATCTGCTGCGCCAGAGCTTCCTGGGTGTCCCCAAGGAGCTGGAGGAGGCTGCACGCATCGATGGCTGCAGCCGCCTGGGGGAATGGTGGAACGTGATGATTCCCGCCGCCAAAGCCGATCTCATCACCCTGGCGATGTTCGTGTTCATCGGCACCTGGAGTGATTTCCTCTGGCCGCTGGTGATCCTCGACGACCCGTCCCTCTACACCTTGCCTCTGGGGTTGCAGCAGCTCTCCAGCAGCTTTTCGCTGGATTGGCGGATCGTTGCCGCCGGCTCGGTGGTCTCAATCCTGCCGGTGTTGGTCGTGTTCGTGCTGTTGCAGCGCTTCATCCTGCCCAATGCCAGCGGGGATGCGGTGAAGGGGTGAAGCGGCCGAGGTGCGCATGGTGGAGAAGGCGTCCATGCGTTCCTGCATCACACCCATCTGTT
Source organism: Synechococcus sp. A15-44 (assembly GCF_014280115.1). Taxonomy (NCBI): domain Bacteria; kingdom Bacillati; phylum Cyanobacteriota; class Cyanophyceae; order Synechococcales; family Synechococcaceae; genus Synechococcus; species Synechococcus sp. A15-44. The sequence goes on along the minus strand of NZ_CP047938.1, from coordinate 1,763,392 downwards.
GGCTGAGCAGCTCACTGTGGGCGCGGTTCGGTGTGCGCTCCTCCAGTTGATCGATCCGCTCCTGCAGCGCATGGATGCATTGGTTGTGCTGCCGCAAACCCTGCAGCAGGGTCACCACCAGAACACTCACCAGCGCCAGGCTGCCGCAGCTGATCAGTTTCAACAGCATGCAACCTCCCCACTTGGGTCGATGCTGACTTGAATGGGAGCACGCAACAAGTGGTGCAGGGATGTCTCTCGAGGATCTGGATCGGTTTCTCACGCGTCGCGACAGCGACCCTGATCTGGCCAAGGCCCTCGCGCAGCCCATGGATCTCGAGCGGTTTCTCGGGCTCGCTGCCGAGCACGGCTTTGCCCTGAGTGAGGCGGATGTCTTCGCGGCCCAGCAGCGTGAACACCACGCGCGAACGGCAGCTGAGCTTCAGCAGGATCAAGCTGCCGAATCACGCCGCCTGCGCAATTTCATCCACGGCTGATCACCACCACGTTTCAGTTCACAGCTCAGTTCACAGATCCAGCTTCACCACGTCCGGTGTTTCTCCGAGCACTTCGCCGATCGAAAGAGCGTGGTTAACAGCTCCATCGTGGCTGTGAAAGATCCAGGCTTTGTCGAGGGAGGGTTGGCTCTCGATGCGTTGGTTCACCGCATTGATGCAGAGATAGCCGCCCTCCGAGCAGGACCTCAGCACATAGCGTTCGACGTGTTTGGTGAACATTGGCTGGGAGGGCTATCTCTTCTGGCTAGCGATGCCGTTGAGCGGCTGTTGTCGTTCTGCGGAATTGCTTTCACTTTTCTTCCTTGAGGGTTAAGAGGGTTTGTTGTTGCCAGCCCAACCCCGTCGGTGCGGCAAAGCGGCTTTGATGCCCGCCCTCCCGGAACCAGGGGGTTCTGAGGGCCTCGATCTCCAGCTCGTCCGGGTTGAGCGACCAGGTGTCCTGCAGGTAGCGGTGCAGCTGCTCCGGCTCCGGCGGATGGGGTTGTTGCCAGTGCACCACGGCCAACTGCCCCGGCCGTGAGCGGAGAATCGCCAGGCGGTGATTCGGATCACCATCGTTGGCGGGCTGAATCGATTCCTCCAGCTGCTCATCACAGACGTAGAGCCGCAGCGGAGCACTGCCATCGGCCTGGGGAAGTGGATATTTGTTGAGATACAGGGCCCGTGCTTTTTGAAACGCTGCCCCCGGAGCCTTCACCATCAAGGCGTTGTAGGCCTGCTGCAGCTGTTCACTCATGCCCTTGGCGTCCCGTTGCTGGCTCCAGTGTGGGAATGCCGCTGGGTCGGGGCCATGGGAAGATGGTGACACTTCCGGGATTGGACTGCGATGGCCAAGCATCGCTCCCGCTACCGGTTGGTTGGCCTCGACGGTCAGCCGCATCCGGTGCTCGACGCCCCTTACGACACGTTGGAATTGGCCCTCGCTGATGCCAGCGATTGGTGCACGGGACAAGGGTCCCGCTGTTCCATGGGTCAGCAGGGCATTGCGGTTGAAGTACGAACCGACAGCGGCAGTTGGCGCACCATTGATTACCCCGTCAGTTGCTTGAGCCGATCCAGTGCGATGGCGGGCTGATGTGGGTCAGTGTTGACCTCTGCGTGGTGCCGATCGGTGTGGGCGTCAGCCTTTCGCCCTACATCGCCGCCTGTGAGCGGGTGATCGCCGCCACGGGCCTGACCCACCAGCTGGGTCCCAATGGCACAGCGATCGAAGGCCCGTGGGATGAGGTCATGGACTGTGTGCGGGCGTGTCATGCCGAGTTGCACCGCATGGGGGCTCCGCGTCTCTACACAACGCTCAAGCTCAACACCCGCACCGACCGGCAGCAGTCGTTCGCTGAGAAGGTCTCGTCTGTGGAAAAGCTTCTTGGCGACTGAAAATCTGTAGAACTTCGGTGGGAATCGAGCCGGCTTGAGCCGATCTTGAGACCAATGAGATTGTTCTGTGGTCCCTGGCTTGATGGGTCGCCGTTTCAGGGCTGCGCTGTTGGCTCTGCTGGTGTTGCAGCTGACGGGCAGTGCTATTCAAGCCTCAACGTGGGATCGCATTGCCAGTTACCTGCGGCTGCTGCAGCGGGCAGGCGTGAAGGCCCTGGTGGCACCCGACTGCCCCTTGGGCTTGCTGGGGGCCTTCCATGAGGGCAAGCAGGCCCTGTTGATGTGTGGCAACAACCTGCCCGACGATCCCGCCGTGGTTTGGGTGGTGCTGGCCCATGAATCAGCCCATGTGATGCAGTCGTGCCATGGCGGCAACCTGATGCCGGCGGCCTTGCTCAGCCGTGAGGTGGAGCTGGCCCGCCAGCAGGACCCCAACCCTTTTCACGAGTTGCAGCTCTATCACTCCAGCCAGCATCACGTTGAGGCGGAAGCCCGGCTGATTCAGGCCCTGCCCGCGGAGCAGGTGGTGGCCTTGTTTGAAAAACACTGCGCCCAGCGGCTCTCCCCTTGAAGCTGCTGATCCGGGACCCGTGGCTGATGGCGGTCGACAAGCCCGCCGGCCTGCTGAGCCAACCGGGCCTGGGGCCCGAGCAAAGCGATTCCGTGATCACCCGCTTGCAGCAGCAGGACCAAAGCCTGCGCCTGGTTCACCGTCTGGACCGCGACACCTCGGGGGTGCTGCTCTTGGCCCGAAGTGCTGATGCCCTGCGCCGCCTCAGTGCCTTGTTTGCTGAACGGCGGATCAACAAGCTGTACCAGGCGGATGTGGAGGGGGCGCTCCACGGCCGCGGTTGCATCGCCAGCCCCCTGGCACGCCTGTCGCGCCAACCGCCGCGCTACGGCAGCCACCCCGAGGGACGTCTGGCGCTGACGATCTGGAGAGCCCGCGCCGCTGGTGCCCGCTGCACGCGGCTCTGGCTGCGTCCGCTCACGGGGCGCTCCCATCAGCTGCGGGCCCATCTGGCCGAACGGGGTCACCCCATCGTGGGCGATCCCATCTATGGGGATGCCGGCCGGTCCTGCCGCTTGCATCTGCATGCCCAGGCCCTGAGCTTTCGCCATCCCTTCACCCAGGTGCGCGTCCGTTTGATCGCGCAGGAGGTTCCCTTTGTCACTGAGTGCTGAACTAGACGCTGCGATCAGCGTCGGGCGGGGATTGGATAGGGGATGCGGCGGTGGCGCATCCGCCGCCAGACCTGCACGAAGGCACGAATCACCAGTTCCACTTCGCTGCGGTTGAGGCTGCTTTTGCGCAGTTGTCCATCCCGCTGCCGCGCTTCAACAATCCGCCGCACCGTGTCCACCGCCTGGGCATCGGAGGTGTTGGGGGGGAGGGATCGAAGCGCCGCCTCACATCCGTCGGCCAGCATCAGGATCGCCGTTTCTTTGGAGCGGGGTGCCGGGCCCCTGTAGCGGAAGCGGCGCTCCTCTACGGCTCCGTCGCGCTCCTGGGCCTTGTGGAAGAAGTAGCCCATTTTCAAGGTGCCCTGGTGCTCGGGAATGAAATCGGCGATGGGCCGGGGCAGGCGGTGGCGCCGCGCCAGCTTCAGTCCCTCATCCACATGGGCTTGAAGCACCGCCGCACTCGCCTGGGGGTCATCCAGCGCGTCATGGGGATTGGGTCCGTCCTTCTGGTTCTCGATGAACCAGTCCGGTGCATGCAGCTTGCCAACGTCGTGATACAGCGAGCCGGTCCGGATCAGATCCACATCCGCACCAATGGCCCGCGCCCCTTCCTCCGCCAGGCCGCAAATCATTAGGGTGTGTTCAAAGGTTCCCGGGGCTTCGCAGGAGAGCCGGCGCAGCAGGGGGCGCTCCTGGTCGGCCAGTTCCAGCAGCCGCGCCCGGGTGAGCAGGCCAAAGGAGCCCTCGAGCATCGGGATCAGCAGCAGGCTGAACATCAGCAGAACACCGAGCACAAAGGAATCGGTGGCCAGTTCATCCAGGCTTGGGTTCAGATTTCCCCAGAGCCGCAGGCCGGTGATCGGTTGCATCTGCAGCAGCAGCCACTGCCCCACAAAGGCGCCAATCGGCAGCAGCACCGTGAGTTGCAGCAACTGGCCGCGGCTGCGCTGACGACCTGCGATCAAGGCTCCAGCGGCGGCCACCGTTGCCGCCACGATCAGGCGACCGTCCCCCAAACCCTGGACGGGTTCTGGCCAGAGCAGAGCAGCCACCCCCATCCAGACCAAGCCGCAGCCGGTGCCGAGGCCTTCCGCCAGCACCAGGGTGGGTGCCACCAGCACGGCCAGAGGGCTCACGGAGCTTTTGAACCAGAGCTTGGCTCCCTGCACCAAAAGCAGCAGGCCCACCGCTAGCAGCGCATGGCGCACCTCCAGGCCAGGCCGCTCACGCCGCATCACCAGCAGCATCACGGCGCAGGCTGCAGCGGCTTCAACGAACCGTTGGAACCAGATCAACGGTTGGGGTTCGCGGCGCACGCGGCCGAAATAATCCAGCACGTCGTAGGCCTGGGGACTGATCAGCTCGCCCTTGCGGGTGATCAGATCCCCCTTGCGCACCTCGATCGTGGGAATGGCCTGTTTGGTCAGCTGTTCCTCGATCAGCTGCTTGCTCAGGTTCGGGTCCGTGCGCAGGTTGGTGCTGCCGCGCAGGGCGCTGGTGAGCACCTTGCCGGCCAGGGAGCGCGCCGCCGCCGGCTCAAGGGCAACCGCCTTCAGCTGCTGGTCGGCGGCCTTGCGCAATTGCTCAATGGCAAGGTTGCTCACCAGCCCCTGGCTGAGCATGCGATCAGCGGTGCTGCGCACCGCCTCATCCCAGGCCAGATGCTCCCCTTCGCTGCGTCGTTCCAGCCACCTTTTCTCTTGATCAGAGAGGTTCACCGGCCCGATCCGGTCTCCCGATCCGGTGTTGGTGACCTCCTGCAGCTGCAGCAGTTGTTGCTCGAGCCGTTGTTTGAGCGCCTGGGTCTGCTCCTGATCGATGACCTGCACCACCGACCGCGCCACCAGCGAGGCCCGTTGCTGCTCGAGGGCGGTGCTGTCCTGCACCAGGGCATCCTTTGGAGCGATGGCTTCAAACGGGGCCAGCGATCCGGGTTGAAGTTTCGGTTTGATCAGCCAGGGCAGGCTTGAGGCTGCGGCCACGCAAAGGCAAAGCAGGAGCACAACGAGGGTCTGCAGTCGCGTCCAGCGCAGCAGACGTCCCCCTGGGCCTTCGAGCCGCACCCAGTTCCGCCAAAGGCTGCTCAGCCGAGGAACGCGAACCAAAAGGGACCCTGTAGCGGCTTAACGCTAGCTCTCCTCAGAGGGCATGCTGGACGGAGTGCATGGGAATGCCATGGCCCTGCGTTTGGACGGCAAGGTGCTGGCAAGGGATGTGGAGCATCGTCTTCAAACCCTGATCGAACGGCGTCTGGCCGAGGCGGGGCGACCGCCGGGCCTGGCGGTGCTGCGGGTTGGTGATGATCCCGCCAGCGCCGTCTACGTCGCCAACAAGGAAAAAGCCTGTGCTCGGATCGGGGTGGCCAGCTTTGGTGATCACCTCCCCGGCGACACGCCTCCAGCGCAGGTGCTTCAGACGATTGAACGGCTGAATGCCAACCCTGCAGTGGACGGGATCCTCCTGCAGCTGCCTCTTCCTTCTGGCCTCGATGAGGGGCCGCTGCTGATGGCCATTGATCCTGAAAAGGATGCCGATGGTCTGCACACCCTCAATCTCGGACGGCTGCTCAAGGGGGAGCCGGGCCCGCGCAGCTGCACCCCCGCCGGGGTGATGGCGATGCTGCGCAGCAATGGCATCGATCCTGCGGGCAAGCGCGCCGTGGTGATCGGCCGCAGCATTCTCGTGGGGCAGCCGATGGCCTTGATGCTGCAGGCCGCCAACGCCACCGTCACCATCGCCCACTCCCGCACGGCCGATCTGGCGGCCCACACCCGCGAAGCCGACATCCTCGTGGTGGCAGCAGGCCGTCCTGAGTTCATCGGGGCCGAGCACGTGCGGCCGGGAGCTGCGGTGGTGGATGTGGGCATCCACCGCAAGCCGGAAGGCGGACTGTGTGGGGATGTTCGTGCGGCTGAAGTCGAGTCGATCGCCGCTGCGCTCTCGCCCGTGCCCGGCGGTGTGGGACCGATGACGGTGACGATGCTTCTGGTGAACACCGTTGTGGCTTGGTGCAGACGCCACAACCTTGACCATGATTTGGACGATCTCGTGCCCTGATCGGTTCCATGGCGCTGCACTGGCTGTTCCCCACCCCCGTTCTGCAGGTGGACCTTGAGCCGGATACCCTCACAGCCGCAGCCATGCAGCAGCAGCTGGAGCAGTTCGATGTCCAATTGTATCAGCACCCTGAGTTCAGCGATCGCAACAACCTCACCGGAGATCTGCTGGGCCATGCCGGCCTGGATCAGTTGCATCGCATGGATGCGTTCCAGTGGCTGAACGGGCAGTTGGCTGAGCACGTTTCGGCCTATCTCCGTTCGCTGTTGGGCCCGGAGCACGGTCTTGTGGCCCACATCCAGAAGGCCTGGCCTGTGGTGTGTGCGAAGAATGGCGGAACGGTGGATCTGCACAGCCACCGCAACGCCCAGTTGAGCGCGGTGTTTTACGTGTTGACGGATCCTGCGAACGAGAGCGGGGAGCTGGAATTTGAGGCACCCGACGATTACTTCAGCCATGTGATGGCGATTCCCTACCGCGATGCGGCGGTTTCCGGTGGGGTGTTTGCGCCCTTACCCCACCGTCTTCTGCTGTTCCCTTCGGACCTGCGCCATCGGGTGCTCCCCTATGAGGGAAGCAGCCCCCGCTATTCGGTGTCCTACGACCTGGCCATCACCACGGCGCCGGGCAAGGGACGCGAGATGCGAACACCCCATCCGATGGATTGGGTTCCCCTCGGCAGCTAAGGGCTCGGCCTGAGAGAATCCCGCCAGCCAGGGTCCACCCATGAGCGCCGAGTTCGATTTCAAGGCCTATCTCGGCAAGGCCAAAGAGCGGGTGGAAGCGGCCCTCGATGGATCGCTCGGTCCGGAGCGGCCGGAGTCCCTCCGGGAAGCGATGCGCTATTCGCTGCTTGCCGGTGGCAAGCGCCTGCGCCCGATTCTCTGCCTTGCCGCCTGCGAGCTGGCGGGCGGGGAAGCGACGCAGGCCCTGCCCACGGCGGTGGCGTTGGAAATGATCCACACCATGTCGTTGATCCATGACGACCTGCCGGCCATGGATGACGACGACCTGCGGCGTGGTCGTCCCACCAACCACAAGGTGTACGGCGAAGCCGTGGCCATTCTTGCCGGTGATGCCCTGCTGACCCGCGCCTTTGAAATGGTGGCGCTGCGCAGTCCGGATGTGCCGGCTGAGCGTCTGCTCAAGGTGGTGGGAGAACTGTCGTTGGTGGCCGGCGCCCCTGGCCTGGTGGGCGGCCAGGTGGTGGATCTGGAAAGCGAAGGCAAGGAGGTGGATCTTGAAACCCTCGAATACATCCACCTCCACAAAACCGGAGCCCTGTTGAGTGCCTGTGTGATCACCGGGGCGATGATCGGCGGCGCCGATGAGGCGCTGATCAAGGCCCTGCGCACCTATGCCAGGGGGATCGGCCTCGCCTTCCAGATCATCGACGACATCCTCGACATCACCGCCAGCAGCGAGGTGCTCGGCAAAACCGCCGGCAAGGACCTCATCGCCGACAAGACCACCTATCCCAAGCTTCTCGGGCTCGACGAGTCCCGCCGTCGGGCCGATGCGTTGGTCAATGAAGCGAAAGAGGCGCTTCAACCCTGGGCCGAGAAGGCGATTCCCCTGCTGGCCTTGGCTGACTTCATCACCAGCCGCGACCGATGATCGACGCCACGCCCTCCCATGCGGTGCTGCGGGAGTTCTTCGACAACAGTTCGCTCACCTGGGGCCTGATGGCCTGTGGGGTCGCTCAGCTCTCAAAGTTGTTCCTTGAGTTGCTTCTGCATCGCCGTTGGCGTCCGGCGGTGCTGATCGAAACCGGCGGCATGCCGTCGAGCCACTCCGCCCTGGTCACCGGTACGGCGGCCTGTGTGGGCTGGACCCTTGGCTTTGATCACCCCCTCTTCGCCCTTGCGGCGATGGTGGCGTTCGTCGTCATGTACGACGCCAGTGGCATTCGTCGCGCCGCCGGGCTGACGGCGGAACGGGTCAATGGTCTGCCTGATTCGCTCTGGCCGGACGCGCCGGAAAAACCCCTCAAGGAAAGCCTGGGTCACAGCCGGCTGCAGGTGCTGGTGGGCAGCCTGATGGGTCCCGCCGTTGCTCTGCCTGGTTTGGAATTTGTGGGATCACCGCTGCATCTGCTGTCGGGTCTTGGAGCTGGGCTGGGGTGACCGCTGCCGCGGACCTCACCGCTGATCAGCAGGAAGCGGCGGACGCCTTTGCGGCCTGGCTCAAGCAGCCCGTGGATGGCACGCCCTTCGTGCTCAGTGGTTTTGCCGGCAGCGGCAAAACCTTCCTCTCCATGCGCCTGCTGCGCCAGGTGGAGGCCAGTGGTTTGTGCTGGACCGTCGTGGCACCAACCCATAAAGCGGTGGGCGTTCTGCGCCAGGCGTTGGAGTTGGAAGGTCTCCAACCCACCTGGTATCCCTCCACCATCCATCGCTTGCTGCGGCTGAAGCTCAAGCGCTCCGCCGACGCTGAACTCTGCGAACCCACCGAGCAGACGGCCATGGCCCTGGAAAACCTGGGCCTGGTGCTGATCGACGAAGCCTCCATGGTCGACAGCACCCTGTTGGGCATTGCCCTCCAGTGCGCCCATCCGTTCATGACCCGTCTGGTGTTCGTCGGCGACCCCGCCCAGTTGCCCCCGGTGGGTGAGCCGAACAGCCCCGTGTTTGCGATGCAACGGTCCTGTTCCGCCAGCTTGACCCAGGTGGTGCGGCATCAAGGCCCGGTGCTGCAGCTGGCTGCGGGGCTGCGGGAGGGGCGCCTGCCCTGCCAGATGCCGCCGCTGCTGCCGCCGATTCGTTCCCCGCAGGGGCAGGTGTGCAGTCTGGTGCAACGGGAGTGGCTGGATCAGGCCCGGCGTGCTTTGCGGGACGCCTCGGTGCAAGACAACCCCGATGCAGCACGCATCCTCTGCTACACGAACCGCACCCTGGATCGTTTGGTGCCCCATGCCCGCCGGGCCATCCATGGGGAAATGGCCGATCAGATGCCGGTGCTGCCCGGTGAGGTGTTGATCAGTCGCACCGCCGTGATGGCCCCGGCCTCAAGGGACGGAGAAGAGGCGGGTGAAGAACCCGACATGGTGCTCGGCTCCAACCGCGAAGTCACGGTGCGGGACGTGAAGCCTGAGGCCTGTGACCTGGCGGATTTCGGCCTCTCCTCAGCCGATGGGCCCGTGCCGGTGATCGAGACCCTCTCCGCATCGGTGAATGCGGGGGATCTGGAGCTCACCCTGCGCCTGCAGCCGCCGATTGGCAGCACAGGTCGTCAGGAGCTTGATGCGGTGATGCAGCGGCTGCGCAAGCAGGCCCGTGATGCCGGCAAGAAAAACGGTCGCGCGATATGGCGGCAGTACTTTCTGATTCGCGATGCCTTCGCTTCCCTGGGGCCTGCGGCAGTGCTCACGGTGCATCGCAGTCAGGGCAGCAGTTTCGGGGATGTCTTCGTGGCGCCGGATGTGTTCCGGGCCGATCCAGCCATCCGCCAGCAGCTCTGTTACGTGGCCGTGTCCCGTGCCCGCACGGGGGTTTGGTTGCTCGGCGGCGAGACTTCGCTTGATCTGCGCGCCACCTGGCAGCGCCAATTCGACACCATGCGGGATTCCGAGTGAATCAGTTGATCATCAAACCGCTGATGCCCTGCCAGCCCAGATAGGAGCCCAGTCCGAAGCTGAGGCTGCCCACCACCAGCTCCCCCCGACTCAGCAGGGCGGTTTTGCCGCGTTGCAGCAGCGGAAGAACCCGCTCGCGTCCGATCAACACGGCCAGGAAGGGGATCAGCAGCAGCGCACTGGCGGCGGTGCTGAAGCCGATGCTGCAGGCAATCTCCTCCTGCAGGGGCAGTTGCGCCGCCAGGATCACGGCGGCGCTTTTGGCGAACAGCAACAGGTCGTCGGGACTGATTACTTCAGTGACGCTGCTGATCAGCAACAGCAGGGGAAGCGGCATCGCGGCGAAACGATCCACGGCGCCGCTCCAGGCGGGGGCTGCTCCGTCATCCAGCAGCCCTCGGATCAGTTCACGTCCGCCCAGGGCGATCAAGGCTCCGCCGCCGATCAGGTCCAGACCGGTGCGGTGGTCGGACCCATGGGTCATGTCCAGCAGCAGCCCATGGCCCAGCGTCAGCAGCCCGATCACCGCCAGGGCGCTGGTCAGCAGCCAGCCGCCCACAAACAAGCCCCCGCGCCGCAGCGGCGAGCCCCCCAGCAGCAGCAACAGCAGCAGAACGATGTGGATGGGCGACAGCGCCACGCCAAGCCCGTAGGTCAGCAGTTCCGTCCAGATCCGGGGTTCCGCCATGGGCCGTGCTCAGAGCTCGCAGCTCACAGTTGCAGGATCAGGGCCGCCAGGCCGATGCTCACCCCCAAACTCACAACGCCGAGCAGGGCTCTCCAGAAGGCTTTGTCTTTGGTGTCGAGGAAGTTGCTCAAGACATGCAAGGGGGGCGTTATTCGCCAGTTGTGCCATCTGGCAGCACGTAAGGGAAGGTGCGATGGATCGGGCGGTGCAGCGACCGCAGCGTTTTGTTGTAGTGCACATCGGCCACCACGCTGTAGCGGCGCCCCAGCACCAGCGCATGGTCCAGATCGGCCTCGCAGCTGCGGATGTCGGTCTGCACAGGCCGCGCCTGCGTTGACACCGGTGCAGCGGCGGGAATCAGGGCCGAAAACTGTCCTTCCCTGAGCCGCCAGCTCTGACAGGCGTCGAGGGCTTCTGCTGCGGAATCGAACACCTGCTTGGTGGTTTCCCGTCGTGTGCTCATGGCCTCCATGCCGAGCAGGGGCAGCGCAGTGATCAACAGGACAAATCCGAAGCGGAGCATGCGGCAGGCGCGAAGGTCCTGCTTCATCCGTAGCGAGATGGGCGGAGCGTGGAGACCTCCTTCCCAATGTTTTCGCGTCTATGTCTCAGCGCATTTCGTCTCAGCGCACTTCGTCTCAGTAGCGCACTTCGAACCAGTCGTCGCCCGTGACCGGGAGCTGGCTGGGGGTCACCCGAACCACCCGGGCGCCCGGCGGCCCGACCTCACACCAGGCCCTCAGTTCAGACAAGGCCAGCGGTGGCCCCTCGGCCTGCACTTCCACACGGCCATCACTCAGGTTGCGCACCCAGCCGCTGATGCCGAGATCCAGGGCGCGCCGATTGCAGCTGGCGCGGAACCCCACCCGCTGAACGCGGCCTTCGATCACCCAGCGCCAGCGTTCGGAAAAGGGTTGGATTCGCGGCGGTTGCTGGCGGCTGACGAAGCGTTTGGCGATCTTCTCTCCCCGGCTTCGAGCGCGGCGCGCCATCGGGAGCAGATCGTCGTAGAGCTTGCCCAGTGCAGGTGAACCCAGCTCGCGTGAACCGTCTGATCGACCCATCCTTCCGAATGTCGATGGACTTTCCATCCCTCAATGTCCCACAGCACTGACCTGTCGGAGGACGCCCGGTTGCTGTGCAGTTCCCAGCGGTGAAATTCATGGCCCACCAGCTGCTGACCGCTCTCCACCACAGGGCTGTCCTGCCGCGCCTGCAGGCGCCGATAGCCCACCTGCAGCGGGCCGCGCTGGGCTGTGAAGGGAAGCAGGCCCGCCATGGGGTGGCTGGTGCCATCGAGGTCGGTCAGCTGCTCTCCGAGCACAAGCATCCCGCCGCATTCGGCGTAGAGCGGTCGCTGCTGCACGAACGCCCGCAGCGAGCCCAGGCTTCGCGTGCAGCCGCTGAGCTGGGCAGCGTGCTGTTCGGGGAAACCGCCCGGCAGGATCAGCCCCTTGGCGTCTGCCGGGATGGCCTCATCGGCCAGGGGGCTCCAGCGGAGCACGGGCATGCCCATGTGCTCCAGCAGTTCGCTGGTTTCCTGGTAGCGGAAGTGAAAGGCGGCATCACTGGCCAGAGCCACCGGCAGGGGCTGGCCCTGCTCCACGGGGATGTTGGCCAGGGGATGCGGCCCGGGGCGGGGCGCCTGCAGCAGGGGCACCAGGCGTTCCAGGTTCAGGTGCTGGCTGGCCAGAGCGGCCCAGGCCTGGCGTCGCTGCTCGGGGGCCTCCAATTCATGGGCTGGGGCCAAGCCGAGATGCCGGCCCGGCAGGGCCAGGGCTTCGCTACGCGGCAGGCAGCCCAGCAATGGCACCTCCATGCGCTCCAGCACGTCGGCCAGCAGCTCCCGGTGCCTGGGGCTGCTGACCTTGTTGAGCACCACGCCGGCGATGCGCAGCTGGGGATCGTGATCGCGGAATCCGCGCACGATGGCGCCGAGGGAGGCGGCCTGACCACCGGCATCCAGCACCAGCACCACCGGCAGGTCCAGCAGGCGGGCCACGTCGGCCGTGCTTCCGGTTGTACTGCTGCCGATGCCATCGAAGAGCCCCATCACCCCTTCCACGAGGGTCAGCTCAGAGGCACCGCCGTAACCGTGAAAGGCCTGGCGAACCCAGGGTTCTCCGCAGAGATTGAGATCGAGGTTGCGGCAGGGCTGACCCGAGGCCTGGCTGAGCAGCTGGGCATCGAGATAGTCCGGTCCCACCTTGAAGGCCTGGATCCGGCGTCCGTTCTGCTGGGCCCAGCTCAACAGCGCCAGGCTCAACAGGGTTTTGCCGCTGCCACTGGCTGGTGCAGCGATGACAGCGGCCATGGCTCAGATGCGGATCAGCCCAGCAGCCTGGCAGCCAGCGGAGCCGCAGCGGCCAGCAGGGGATTGGTGCTGTCGTGACCGCCGCCCAGCAGGCGGGCCACATCCATTTCAGGGGTGTCGTGCTGCACGGGAACAACTTCCTCATGCAGCTCGAGGTTGGCCATGCCTCCCCCTTCCAAACGCATGCAGCCCCCGGATTCAGCGCAGAGAATCACGCACACCCCCTGGCCGTTCTCCGGTTCAGCGATCAGCCGCAGCCCCACCATCTGGCCGGCGTGCACGTTGGGCTGAGCGACTGGCACGGCCATCAGTTGGAAGCGCACCCCGGTGCCATCGGAGCGCTTGAACTGGGCGGTGGTGCCGTTTTCGACCGCAGCGGTCGAGAGCAGCGTCCAGCCCAGTCGATCGGCGATCCAGGCGGCCAGCAGCAGCCCCTGGGCAGGGTGATGGCCCTCAACGTCGATGTCGAGACGGGTGATGTGGCTCAGGGCATCACGCCGTTGCGGCGGGTCGAACACCATGGCCAGGGTCTCGCGCCAACTGCGCAGGCGCAGCCAGTTGAGATCGTTCACCGCCTGGCCGCTCTCCACGCGGTGACGCAGAAGCTCAAGGCACTGACGCGGATCCCCCAACGCGGTGTCGATGATCAGGCGCCGTGGTGCGCTGGTGAGCCGTTGCATCAGCTCCGGTGCTTCGTCGATGCAGCCGTTCCACCAGACCCAGGCCGGCATCGATTCCGGCAGCAGGGGGTCGAGAATTGAAAGGCCCTGATGCAGGGCGCCATGGCCGCCCCGCAGCACCACCACATCGCCGCAAGCGGCAGTACCACCCCCTTCTTCAGGCAGCGGGCAGTAGGCGGCCACGAGTGTTTCCAGGGGCTGCGCCGCATCGATGGTGGGCGCCAGGGTGATCAGGCGCCGAGGCATCAGTGCACTCAGGGCTGGATCGATGTACTGCCCACGCAGGTCTTCGGCGTTGGCTTGCCCTTCCAAATCAGCCACCGCCTTCACCACGGCCCCATCCAGGGGCGTTGTGCTCAGGGGAAGGTCTGCATCCAGCACCGCCTGGCGTCCCGCAGCGATCAAGGGGGCGGACTGCTGTCCCGTGATGGGGCCCGACAGACGACCACTGCGGATCAATTGCTGCTCGGCCCAGGCGGGTTGCCAGATCAGCAGGCAGAAGGTGTTGGCCCCGGTGCCCGTGCTGCCCTGCTGCTCGGGGGACCAGAGCTGTTCGAGGTAGTGGGGCACCTCCGCCGGTGCCAGTTCCAGCGGGGTTTGCAGGGTGAGCTGAGGGGACATGGTGTCGGATGAACGAGACGTGGAGAGCTGAACAACAGGGCTGTGAACGTGCGCGGTCAGGGGCGTCGCCAGAGCAGTCCGTCCTTCGCCAGCAGGGCATCCGCGGCGGCCGGTCCCCAGGTGCGGGATTCATAGGGATGAACCGGCAGCTGCCAGGGACTGTCTTCAATCAGTTCCAGCAACGGGGTGTAGAGCCGCCATGCCGCTTCCACCTCATCACTGCGGGTGAACAGGGTGGGGTCGCTGAGCATGGCGTCAGCCAGGAGCCGCACATAGCCCTCATCGGAGGGTTCCCCGAAGGATTCGTCGTAGGAGAACTCCATATCGATCGGGCGGCTGCGCATGCCAGATCCGGGTGACTTCACCTCGAAGCGGAATTCGGCCCCCTCATCCGGTTGGATGCGCAGGATCAGCTGATTGGCCGTGGGGCCTCCGGTGGCTGCATCAAACAGATGCACCGGTGCTTCACGGAAGGTGAGCACCACCTCACTGGTGCGCTTGGCCAGCCGTTTGCCGGTGCGCACATAGAACGGCACCCCCTGCCAGCGCCAGTTGTCGATGAACAGCTTCATCGCCACGTAGGTCTCGGTGGTGCTGTTGGGATCCACGCCGGGTTCATGGCGGTATCCGGCCAGGGGCGATTCCGCCGAACCACCGGGTCCGTACTGGCCTCGGATGCAGCAGTTCCAGGGTTCGAGCTCATCGGCCAGACGGGCAGCCTGGAGCACCTTGGCCTTTTCGTTGCGGATGGCCTCCGGGTCAAAGCGCCCGGGTGGTTCCATGGCGGTGATCGCCAGCATCTGGGTCAGGTGGTTCTGCACCATGTCCCGCAGGGCACCGGCCGATTCGTAGTACCCGGCCCTTTCCTCCACGCCAACCGTTTCTGCGGCGGTGATCTGAACACTGGAGATGTAATTGCGGTTCCAGATCGGCTCGAAGATCGTGTTAGCAAACCGCAGAACCATGATGTTCTGGACGGTTTCCTTGCCCAGGTAATGGTCGATGCGAAAGATCTGGTTCTCCTGACCGCAGGCCTGCACCACGCGATTGAGGGCCTGGGCACTGCCGTAGTCGCGTCCGAAGGGTTTCTCGATCACCACCCGGCTGCGTTTGGGGTCCTTCAGCAGGCCAGCGTCGGCCAATGAACGGCAGCCACTGCCATAGAACTTGGGGGAGACGGAGAGATAGAAGGTGCGGTTGCCGCGGGTGGCGCACTGTTGATCGATCTGCTCCAGCCGACCGCCCAGCCGCACCACATCGTCTGGTAGTTGAAGGTCGACCGGTTCGTAGAACAACTTGCCCACGAACTGCTCCCAGGCCTGAGGATCCTCCTCGATCGTGCTGGCCAGTGCCTCCGCCATCTTTCCGCGGAACTCCTCATCACTCCACGGCCGTCGCGCACAGCCCAGCAGGGCGAACTCACTGGGCAGCCGCCGTTGCTTGAACAGTTCAAACAGGGCTGGCACCAGCTTGCGGTGGGTCAGATCACCGCTGGCGCCGAAGATCACCAGACACTGCGGCGCGATCACGCGCTCCTGACGCAGTCCAACCCTGAGGGGGTTCGTCATCGTGGCAACCATGGAGTGTCCAGGCTTCTGACGCTGGTTTAGGCACGGAACCGGCAACAGACATGGACTCGCCGCTTTGTTTCCGTGTTGGCGTCAGCCTTTGTTGCCAACCCAATAAAAAAGTCCACCCCTCGGGGTGGACTGGAAACGATCGTTGGCTGATGGATCAGCGCTTGATCGATCAATAGGTTTCCACGTGCCAGCGGTCGGCCTTCTTGAGCTGGGGACGCAGTTCGGCCCAGTCGAGCCCCTTGGCGGCCGCGGCGGCGGTCATGGCTTCGTCAATGCCCGGCTCCATGCCACGCAGACCGCACATGTACACATGGGTCTTGGGGTCTTCGATCATCGCGAAGATCTCTTCAGCGTGCTCCAGAACGCGGTCCTGGATATACATCCGGCCGCCCTTGGCGTTCTGCTGTTCCCGGCTGATCGCCTTGGTGTAGCGGAAGTTGTCGGGGTACTCCTTCTCATAGTGGAGGAAGTCCTCGTCGTAGAGCAGGTTGGCGGTTTTGGGTGCGCCCATGAACAGCCAGGCTTTGCCGCGGAATTTCCAGCCGTTGGCCTCCTGTTCACGGGGCTCGAACATGCGACGCAGGTAGGTGCGCATCGGAGCGATGCCGGTACCCGTCGCCAGCATGATGATGTTGGCGTCCTCGTCGTCAGGCAGGAGCATCTCCTTGCCGACCGGACCGGTGATCTTCACCTTGGTGCCGGGTTCGATGTCGCACAGGTAGGTGGAGCAGACGCCATAGATCTGCTCACCGGCGTCGTTCTTGTACTCGAGCTGGCGAACGCAGAGGGAGACGGTGTTGCCCTCCAGGTTGTCGCCGTGGCGGGTGCTGGCGATGGAGTACAGGCGCAGCTTGTGGGGTTTGCCGTTGGAGTCTTCCCCTTCGGGAATGATGCCGATGCTCTGACCTTCGATGTACTTCAGTTGCGGGTCGCCGCCGGCCAGATCGAAGGTGATGTGCTGCACACGGCCGATCGCACCGTCCTTCAGCAGGGAGTAGTTCTCCGTCACCGTGCCCATGAATGGTGTTTTGGGCTTGTAAGTGTTGACCGGAACGTCGGCGTGGGGCTTTTTCTTCGGGGCGCTTGACGTCACGGCTTTCTTGGCGGTTTTTGTGGCGGGTTGTTTGGCAGGTGCCGGGGTGGCGGCAGCGGGAGCGGCGAAACGCTCTTCGCCCGCACCATTCACAGAAACGATCTTGGCGCCCGTAGTCCCCAATCGTTTGAAAAGTGCGGAAAACTGGTTCATTGCAACGGTGTAGGTCTGAACCACGGACGGTTTGGCGCCGACCTGCGGACCACGAGCCACAACAGTGAACAGAACTTCATTGCAGTGCTCTGTCGCTGCATTGGACACCCGCATAGAAATCTCCTGCCTTTGGTGGCGCGACTATAGGCGTGGCCTTTGATTTCACACAAAAAGGTTGCTGTTCGGAACAGAATCTGATGTGATCCAGGCGACCTCATTAAGATCCTCGAGTTCGGCCCCTCATCTCGGCGTCTCTTTTGGTTTTCCCCCAGACAATGTTTGGACGAGGGCTTCAAACCTCCACAGATCCGGGGACTGCGATCGAGCAGACCATGGAGCGGCTGCCCCAAGGGACTCGGCGTCTGGCCGCTGAACTCAAATCTCCACTTCCTGTTCAGCTGCTCTGGGATGTGCTGACGGATTACGAGAACCTGTCCCGTTTCATTCCCAACCTCAGCACCAGTGAGCTGATTCAGCGTCAGGGTCAGACGGTGCGGCTCCAACAGGTGGGCAGTCAGCAGCTGCTGGGGCTTCGCTTCTCTGCCCAGGTTCAGCTGGAGCTGACGGAATACCGCCAGGACGGACTGCTGCAGTTCCGCATGGTGAAAGGGGATTTTCGACGTTTTGAAGGGTCCTGGCAGATCCGTCAGCGTCCCGATGGCAGCTCACTGCTCTATGAGCTGACGGTTCAAGGCTGTCTTGGCATGCCGATTGGTCTGATCGAGGAGCGGCTGCGGGACGATCTCTCCAGCAACCTCAACGCCGTTGTGCAGGAAGCCCACCGCAGAAACGGTTGAGCTAGCAGCAAGGGCAAACAATCCGAAGGAATCTTCGATGACCCAGTCTTCTGGCAGCTGAAGGTGCCAGAAGAGGTCAATTTGTACTCAAATCATCACCAGAACAAGTCTGGTAATGACGTCATACCCCCAAGGGGATTCGAACCCCTGTCGCCTCCGTGAAAGGGAGGTGTCCTAGGCCTCTAGACGATGGGGGCGAGGCCGTAATCAGCGAGCAGTCTTTGCTCCTGATCACTTGTGAACACTAGGGCTTGGTCGGACCCTCCGTCAAGACAGCTTGACCCCATTCGACACCTTGTCCTTGCCAGATCGGCACCGTAAAGGTGAAGCAGGCACCTTCGCCAGGGTCCGACACCACCCAGATCTTGCCGCCGTGCACTTCCACGATGCGGCGGCAGACCGCCAGCCCCACGCCGTAGCCGGTGGTTTGGTCGGAGGTTTGCGGCAGCCGCACCCGATCCAGAAAAATCCGCTGCTGTTCTGTTTCCGGAATGCCCGGGCCGCTGTCACAAACGCTCACCTCCACACGCTGGCTGGTGCGGTGCAGCATCGTGAGCGAGATGTGCCCGCCGTCGTTGGTGTACTTCAGGGCGTTTTCGAGCAGATTCAGCAGCACCTGGCGCATGCGGCGCTGATCGGCAAACACCTTGGGCAGGTCAGCGGGAATGTCGGTTTGGATCTCAACGTTGCGGCCCAACCACAGCTTTTCAAGCTCCAGGATCACTTCGGCTGAAACGCTGGCAAGGTCTAGCCGTTGTGGGTTGAACAATGTTTCCCAGCGGGTCGTTCCCACTTCGAGCAAATCCCGCGACAACGCCTCCATCTCCTCCAGGCGTCGGGTGATCACATCCTGAAAGCGATCCATATCGATCTGGCCCAGCTTCTGGCTTTGCAGGGCCAACGCAGCTGCCGTGAGCGGTGTACGCAATTCGTGGGCCACCATGCGTAGCAGGCGTTCCTGGGCGCTGACGCGATCGATCAGCGTCTCGTTCTCCTGGCGCAGCACCAGCAGCTGATCCTCCAGCTGGAGTTCCTTCTGGGTTCGACTGCCATCGAGTTCGGTTGGCCTGAGGCTGAGGCCAAGACCGCTCACCACCCCATCCTGTTTCCAGCGCGGCACCCATCCTTTGAGTTGCTGAAGGATGTTGCTTCCAGCGAACACCTGTTTGGGGTTTGGCGCCAGTTTGATCAGCGCTGGTGTCACCACCAGGCGGTGCAATTCCAGAAGTTCGGGTTGCTGTGAGGGATCGGCAACCTGCAGGGTCACTTCGAATCCCAGGTCCTCCCGTTCAAGGAACTGCACCAAGCCGCGGAGGTCTTGACCCGACAGGTGATGTCGCGCTGCCACCAGCAACAACTTCAGCGGTTGCCGTGTCTTGGGACCGTCCTTGACCACGCGGACTGCAAGACAGCAAAAACCGATGCTCACCTTATGGGTTTTTGACTGAACCGCCATCAGCGCTAAGACGAAGAGGAATACTCCGTTGCGTCATCGACGCGGTCCATGTCGCTCTTTTCCGCGCAAAACCGTGTTCCTCTGACCGTTCCCGGCGGAGTGGCTGCTCGTCCAACGATTGAGGTCGACAGCAACCTGCGCCGCTGGTTCAGTCGCAATCTGGGTTTGTGGCGTTCCCGGCGCCAATACACCTTCAGTGACGACCAGGTTCTCCACTTGGACATGAACCTGAAGATGGAGGCCTTTGCGCACCCCGAGGCGGGAGAGAGCCGCTACCGCTTCACTTGGTGGTCCGACCAGAACGACCAGCATTCCGACGAATTTTTTGCGCGAAAGCCCTGGTTTGAGCGCACTGGCGTGATGGAAGCCACGCTGTGGGGCCATCAACTCCAAAGAAGTCGTGGTTATTTGACGGGAGACCCGGTGCGCACCCGGCTGCGTCAGGTTGATGAGCACGAAACCATCCTCGAATCCCACTACCAGCAGTGGGACATCCTTGAGCACATTCGCCTTGTCGATCAGGACCGCTACCGCTACCGCGCCATCTACAGCTGGGAGAACGGTGATCTCTCGATCGTTGAGCATCACCATGAGATTCGAATGTCCGACCCCCTGCCACCGATCGAAGACGATTGATCGAGGACGACTGAACGGCGCCGTTGCGCTGATGGCCCAGTTCAACAACCGCGCCTGAGCTCCGGCCGGCTTTGGCATGGGCGGTAAGTTTCGAAAAATTTGACGCTGCCGGAACCCAAGGTGATTCGTCGTTCATTCGCTGCCGCAGCTCTCGTGTTGGCTGCCCCCTTGCTGTCACCGGCGACGGCTCTGGCTCAGGCCGCCAAGGACAAGCCCACCCCGGCCACAGCCATGGAGATCAACACCTATGGCGTGATGTCGATTGCCACTTTCTGTGAGGCAAGGGCGCAGAAGATCGATTTCAGCAAGTCTCTGGCCGTGGCTCTCGCTGGTCAGTTGCATGTGATTTACGGCAAGCACGGTGGTTTGCTTCCCGGCACCAAAGACCCCTTGCCTGAGAAGCAATTTCTCAACAATGCGGGATTCATGATCGTTGGCGGAGCGCTGAAGTTCTGTCCTAAATCAGTCCCCGCTGCAGAAAAAGCACGCTTTGAAAAAGCTGCTGCTTCGTTGAAGTCCTCGAAAAAATAAGATCTTCCCAGGCTCTATCGATCGAAAACGTCTGGCCTGTTGAGGTCAGGCGTTTTTTTTGTGTCTGTTCCTCTGCTCTGATGCCGTTGCTTGCCTCATGGCCGGCGCCTTGGCTGAAACGTCTCGGTTTTGAGGTCCGTCCGTCAGGATCACTCCGTGCTCGCGTTGTTAGGCCATGACTGCTGCTGCTTCGATTCGTCTGGCGGACTACACGCCATGGGCGTTTGAGCTCCCCGCCATCGCCCTGAACGTCAACATTCACAGCGACCATGTCGTCGTGACCTCCAGGCTCAGCCTTGAGCCGCGGCGACCTGGAGAGCCCCTGGTGCTGTGCGGAATCGATCTGGCCATCGAATCCCTGGCGATCGATCAGACGCCTTTGCAGTCCGAGGATTACAGCTTCAACGACGGACGTCTCACCATCCCCGACGTGCCGGGCCAGCCGTTTGTGCTGGAGACCTGTTGTCGTCTAGACCCCTACTCCAACAGTTCACTCGAAGGCTTGTATGCCAGTGGTGGTCTGCTGAGCACCCAGTGCGAGGCTGAGGGATTCCGGCGCATCAGCCTGCACCCCGATCGTCCGGATGTGCTGAGCCGATGGCAGGTGCGGATTGAGGCCAACCGCAGCAGCTGCCCCGTGCTGCTGAGCAATGGCAATGCTGTTCGGGAGGAATCCGTTGGCGCTGATCGTCATGCGGTTACCTGGGATGACCCCTTCCCCAAGCCCTCCTATTTGTTCGCCCTGGTGGCCGGGGACCTCAGAGAGATTCGTGATCACTACACAACGGCTTCGGGCCGGCAAGTCACCCTGCGATTGCATGTGGAGGAGGGGGATGAACCCTTCACGGCCCACGCCATGGCTTCATTAAAGCGATCCATGCAGTGGGATGAATCGGTTTACAACCTTGAATACGACCTTGATGAATACAACATCGTTGCCGTCCGTCACTTCAACATGGGCGCGATGGAGAACAAGAGTCTGAATATTTTCAACTCAAAGCTTGTTCTGGCTGATGCGGAAACAGCCACTGATGCTGAGCTTGAACGCATCGAAAGTGTGATTGCCCATGAATACTTTCACAACTGGAGTGGAAATCGCATCACCTGCCGGGATTGGTTCCAGCTGTCGCTCAAAGAAGGCCTGACGGTTTTCCGTGATCAATGCTTCACCGCAGCTCTGCATTCGGAGGCGGTGAAGCGCATTGAGGATGTGGCGATGTTGCGCAACACCCAATTTCGTGAGGACGCTGGCCCCACGGCGCACCCGGTAAAGCCAGCGGAATACCAGGCGATCGATAACTTCTACACAACAACCATCTATGAAAAAGGTGCGGAATTGATCCGCATGCTGCGCACCCTGCTGGGACCCGAGCGGTTCATGAAGGGAATGGAGGTTTACGTGCAACGTTTCGATGGCACGGCCGCCACGACGGAAGACTTTGTTCAGGCGATCGCTGATGGCGCCACCAGCCAGGGCGAGCCACTGGGCTTTGATCTGGACCGCTTCAAGCGCTGGTATCACCAGGCAGGAACCCCGGAACTCAGCATTGATCGGCAGTGGAACCCCGAATCGGGTGAGCTCACGGTGGACTTGCACCAGGCGACGCCTCCGACGCCGGGGCAGGCGGACAAACAGCCCCTGGTGCTGCCGGTTGCTATGGCCCTGGTGGGGAAGCAAGGCCGTGTTGGTGAGGAGCAGCTGCTGGTGATGGAGGCTGAGCGCGCCAGCATCACCCTGCAGGGCCAGCCCGGCGACACCCCCCCTGCCCTTTCGGTGCTGCGCCGCTTCTCGGCGCCGGTGCACGTGCGTCTCGAGCAGCCGCTGGAGGAGTGCCTGCAGCTGTTGGCGTCTGATGATGACCCGTTCTGCCGCTGGGATGCGGCCCAGCGCCTGGCACGCCAGGTGCTGTTGGCGCGGGCAGAAAACCAGCCGAAGCCTGCCGTGGAAGCGGCGCTGATCCAGGCCCTCGATCAGCGGATCTGCGCCTACGACGGTGGTGATGGCATGGATCTGGCGGCGCTGCTGGCGCTGCCCGGCATGGCGGAACTGGAGGCGTTGCAATCCCCGGTGGATCCGCTGGCGCTGGATCAAGCCTTCCGGGCATGGACCCAGGAGATGGGCGTTCAATTGCAGACGTCCCTGCGTAGCCTGCTGGAGTTGACCCGGGCTGACTGGACCCTGGCTTGGCCGGCTGGTCAGGGCGGCCGTGCCCTCACGGCATTGGCCTGGCGCTGGCTTGCTGCAGCGGGCCACACCACGGTTCAGGCGGAAGCGTTGGCAGCGGTTTCTGGCCCTTCGATGACCCTGGCGCGGGGAGCGCTGCGGGCGTTGCTGCCGCTTGAGCGTGCTGAGCGTGAGCAGGCGATGGCGCTGTTTTACGAGCGTTGGAAAGACAAGCCCGTGATCCTTGACGCATGGTTTGCCATGGAAGCATCGGCACCCAGGTCCAACGCTCTGGAGCGGGTGCAGCAGCTTTTGGAGCATCCGCGTTTCGACCCCCTTGCGCCCAATTCCCTCCGCGCCGTACTTGGTGGATTCACCGCCAATGTGCAGGCGTTCCATGCCATCGACGGCAGTGGTTACCGGTTCATGGCGGAGCAAATCGCAGCCGTTGATTCCCGCAATCCGATCACCGCATCACGGATGGCCAAGGTGTTCAGTCGCTGCGCCAGTTACGGACCTGAGCGCCAAAAGGTCATGCGCGAGGCCATCGATCAGCTGGCGTCCAAGCCGCTGTCGGCGAACACGGCCGAGGTGGTGCAGCTGCTTACGACGTGATCACCACCAACACGATCACCGCCACCAGCAGGATCACCAGCCAGAGTTTTCGGTTACTGCGACCTGTGCTCCGGGACGTTGAGCCCGCGGCTCGGCTTCCGGCCGCAAGCCCGCAGTTTTGACAGACCAGCCGACCGGCCATGGATCGGTCGGCACGAAACCGGCGGCTTCCGCAGTTCTGGCAGACGGTGACGGCCAAGGTCTCTCGATCAGCGCTTCACCAGCTTGCCTGGCGTGAGCCAGTGAGACATACAGCCAGCCAGTCAGTCCCGTTGCCAGCCATCGCAGCCGGCTTTGGCGCGTTGGCGCTTGGTGCGCCGGTAGCTCTCGTTCTGTTCGGCCAGAGAATCACTTGCCGCAGCGACAGCCGTGCTGTCCTTTCCTTCCGCAATGATCAAACGGTTGATGGCCATGGCGTTGCCCAGGCGATTCAGAACCTGATCGATCAGGCGACACTGATCAAATTCGGCGCGCCCCGCAGCCGAGATCCCCAACAGGATCAGGCTCCAACACGCAGCACACCAGGCTTTCATCGATCAGCTCAGGGGCTGTAAATGATGCTGCACTGATAGCGGCTGCTGGCTCCCACATCAATGCTTTTGCAGGTGGTGTTGGTGATCGTTGCCCCTTTCGGGATCACCCGCATCGCCTCAGCGGTGGCGAACTGCTCGGACGGCCCTTGGGCTGTGGCCCGCTTGCCACCGGCAAGAGCCACGGATCCCAGAAGGAGGCTGGCCATCAACAGCGCCGCGTTTCGCATCGTTAGGGCCCGAAGGGGGTGCTTCTCCTTTCGGTTTACACAGAACGCTTCCATGTGACAGCGACAGTGTTCAGCAGCTGGTCCCGTTCAGCAGCCACCCCGGCACCAGCGTTGGCGTTGCGGCCTTGGTTCAGCGTCGGGTTTGCTGGCTGGAGTCGGACCAGGGATTGGAGGTGGCGGCAACAACGCTGCGGGCTGAACGGGAAGACGTTGCGACCCCCATGCGGCATTGAAGGGAACCACCACGAGGGGGATCGGTTCCGCACTCTTTGCCGGCCAGGCCAAAGCACTGGACGCGATCAGGACTGTGATCAGAAGTCTCATCGCGCCATTGTGCCGATTCTGCAGCGTTATGCCGTCACGTCGGCTGCAGTCAGGTTTGCGGATTGCTGCAGCGTTGGCATGCAGCAATCCTGTCTTTGTGGTGTTGCGGCAGCGTCAGCCGGAATGGGTCCACATCAAATTCGTAGCCGCAGGAGCAGCGAGCATGGAATTTCAGTTTTTTCGCTTTTTTGAGTCGCTTTAACAGGGTGATGTTGCCAAAAACTTGATCGGGCTTGAATCGCTCCAGCTTGGTGCGTTCCTCCGGCGCATGCTTCACCCGGGCCTTGTGCAGGGCGTTGCGCACGGAGTTTTCACTGCCTTTGCCCAGGATCTTGGGGATCTGCAGGATCGATCGCCCTTCCTGCAGATACAGACGCTTGATCTCCTCGATCTCAGCACTTGTGAAGCCAGATTTTTTGCCCACCTGCTTCTTGCCTTTGATTTGAGTCTCTCAGGCGGTGCGCAAGCGCCATCCACGTTTTCGGAGGCGAAATGTCAGCCTGTCGGGATGATCCCACTCGACCCACTGCTGCAACGGCTTGCCGGAGTTGCCGGCATGGAGAGCGGCTGTAAGCGCCTTGTTGTTGTGCAGGGCCAGCTGGGGGATTTCGACTCGATCGAATACGCCCAAGTGCTGCTGCCGAGGCTTCCCCAGTTGGCGGCGCTTGGGGTCAAGGTTCAGCTGTTCGGCATCGGCAACGCCGCCAGTGCTGAGCGCTTTGCGGCCTTCACCGGTTTTCCCCTGCAGCAGCTGATCGCCGATCCATCACCCCAGTTGCATCAGGCCCTGGGGTTGGAGGCCGGCTTGAAGCTCCCCGGTGGGCCCTGGCCTGGTTTTCTGCTGATGTGCGCCGGCGTGGGCTCGCCGGGCACCCTGCGCGAGGTTCTGCGCGGTTACACCGGAGATCGCTCGGCGGCCCAGATCTTCGATGACGAGGAGTGGGTTGAAGCCTTTCCTTTGCCGCGCTTTCGGGGGGCTCTGTTCCGCCGGGCCGGTGGTGCCGGGTTCCAGCGACCGTTTGAGCTCGCCACCAAGCGTTTGCGCAACATGAATGAAGTGCTCCGCAACTGGCGCACCTACGTGCCCTGTGACGACTACATCACCCAGCGCGGCGCCACCGTGCTGCTCGACGCCGATGACAGCGTGATCTATTGCCACCGCGATCAAAGCCTGCTCGGCTACTCCGCCACCATGGAACGTCCCTTGGCGTTTCTCGATGAGGTTCTGGCCCAGGGCTGAGCTCAACCGGCTGTCTTCAACTGGCCGTCTTCAATTGGCTGTCTTCACCTGACAGTGGGCTCGCGATACACCGCAAGAGCCGCCACCAAGCCGCCAATGAACCCTGCGCTGTGGCCGATCCAGCTGACGCCAGCGGGCGAAACACCTGGAATCAGAGCGATCAGGGCTGAGCCGTAAAGCCAGAACGCCACCAAGCCCAGAGCGATGGAGAGGATGCGGCGTTCCAGCCAGCCGATCAGCAGCAAGTAGCCCAGCAGTCCGTACACCACGCCCGAGAGTCCATGGCTGCGGGAAGGCCAGAACAGGGCCACCGGAATATTGATCAGCAGCACCGACAGCCAGACGCTCAGGTAATCGCGCATCCCCCGGCTGAGCACCAGCCAGCTCAGGGGCAGAAACGCCAGGCTGTTGGAGATCAGATGCCCGAAGCCGGCATGGCTGAATGGCGCTGTGATCACCCCCCACCACGGTTGATCCGGCCCCATCGGCAGGTTCCACTGCCCCGCAAACAGCAGTTGGTCGATCAGCTCCTGCCCCCAGGCCAAGGCCAGGATCAGCAGGGGAAGCAGCAGTCGAGTGCGCATCGTCTTGCGCCAATGACCACAATGATGGCGCGGACGCTCAACGGATGATCAGAAGCGACGTCGACGTTCTGGTGATCGGCAGCGGCATCGGTGGACTGTGTGCCGCAGGGTTGTGTGCCCGCGCCGGCCGGGAGGTGCTGGTGCTGGAAGCCCATCACCAACCCGGTGGAGCCGCCCATGGCTTTCAACGCCAGGGGTATCACTTCGAATCCGGTCCATCCCTCTGGAGTGGCCTGGGGCGTTGGCCCAGCAGCAATCCCCTGGCCCAGGTGCTGCGCGCGCTGGGGCAGACCTTGGAGGTGATTCCCTATCGCAGCTGGGATGTGCTGTTGCCGGAAGGGGATCTGCGCATTGCCGTTGGGCACGACGACTTTGAGGCTGTGGTGCGCAGCCTGCGCGGCCCCGAGGTGGCTGCCGAATGGCGGCGTTTTGTGGAGGCGCTGCAGCCGATTGCCGCCGCTGCCGATGCTCTGCCCTTGCTGGCCCTGCGGCCTGGGGTGGATGGCATGGCGCAACTGCTGAAGCGCGGCGGACGTCTGTTGCCGCACCTTGCGGCGATGCGTCACCTCTCCGGTTCTTTTGGGCCGCTGGTGGATCGTCACCTCAGCGATCCTTTCCTGCGCCATTGGGTGGATCTGCTCTCCTTCCTGATCAGCGGCATGCCGATGGGTGACACCAACGCGGCGGCCATGGCCACGCTGTTCGGCGAGTGGTTTGAGCCGGATGCCCATCTCGACTATCCCGTTGGCGGCAGTGCAGCGGTGGTTGAGGCCTTGGTGCGTGGCTTGAAAGCTCACGGCGGCAGCCTGCACACCGGCAAGGCGGTGCAGCAGCTGCGGGTGGAGGGGGATCGTGTGGTGGGTGTGACGTTGGCCGATGGAACGCAGATTGCGGCGCGGCAGGTGATCTGCAATGCCGACATCTGGTCCACCCTTGCTCTGCTGCCGGAGTCTGTGGCGCCGAAGTGGCAGCGTCAGCGCCAGGCCACGCCGGCCTGCAACGGCTTCCTGCATCTGCATCTGGGCTTTGATGCCACGGGGCTGGAGGATCTGCCGATCCACACCGTCTGGGTGGATGACTGGGAGCGTGGGATCGACGCCGAGCGCAATGCGGTGGTGTTGTCGATTCCGTCGGTGTTGGATTCCTCGATGGCGCCGGCCGGTCGCCATGTGCTGCATGCCTACACACCGGCCAGCGAACCCTGGGAGCTCTGGGCTGATCTGGAGCGCGACAGCGCGGCGTATCAGCAGAGAAAACAGGAGCGATGTGCTGTGTTCTGGCGGGTGCTGGAACGCCGTATTCCCGACATCCGCGACCGCTGTGAGCTGATCATGGAGGGAACGCCGCTGACCCACAGCCATTTCCTCAATGTTCATCAGGGCAGTTATGGCCCTGCCCTGTCAGCGGCGGAAGGTCTCTTCCCTGGCGTGACGACGCCCCTGGCCAATTTCTGGCTGTGTGGTGCCAGCACCTTCCCCGGGATCGGCATCCCCCCCGTCGCTGCGAGTGGTGCCATGGCGGCCCATGCCGTCCTCGGCCGGGAGACGCAAAACAGTCTGCTGCGGGAGCTGGAGCTTTGAAGCAGCTGCGTCATAACCTCCTTTTGGAACGCCGACGCAGTTCATGACTTCCAACGCCCGGATCGATTCGCTGCAGCTGATGCTCACGGATCTGCGCATGCGCAACGAGCCGATCCGTCACAAAGCGGCGTTTCGTGGTTGCCAGCCGGAATTTCAGGCGTTGGTGAGTCGTTTGATCGAGCAGCTGGAAGGGGAATTGCTGGATGAGAAGCAGCGCTCCCGTGAAGCCTCACGCCAGGCCTGATTCTGAGAGCAGCTCACGCCACTGCGCCTCCTGCCTGGTGGCTTCTGGTTTTCCCTCCTGAGGGAAGCCGTTGAGGAAGTCCTTGTCTTGAGCGGGCTGGTAGGGCCCCTGTTTCAGCTCGAAAATCACGCTGTCGGCCTCCAGGGCCACCAGGGTGTGGAACTGATCTTCTGCAATCTCGATGCCGTGGGTGGGCCCCTTGGCGCTGAGATGGAGCTGCTCCTGGATCTCGCCCTCGCTGTTGAACAGCAGTAGTCCGATGGCGCCCTGCAGCACCAGGAAACATTCGAAGCCTGTGCCGGAACCGTTGCGCCGGTGGCGGTGGGGCCGCACATAGGTGCCGGGCTGCAGCACGTTGAGGAAGCGCTGAACCGAATCCTGCTCCCGGTGGAAATTGTGGTTCAGGCGCAGGCGGGGGTGCTGCCGGGCCTCGGCGGAAACCTGGGCGAACAGCTGCTGGTCGATGCGGCGAAAGGGCGAGGACGTCATTGGTTCGCCTCCGCTGCCGACCGGTAGGCGGCGGGGACGAGCACCAGAAACAGCAGCCACCAGGCCAACACACCCAGGGCCAGCGGAAGGCTGATCCAGAGGTGATGCAGCACTGTCCAGGACCCGCCGACCAACAGCACTCCCGTGGACACGATGGACCAGGGCTGGCACCACCAGGGTTTCAGCGACCAGAACTTTGGCTGTTCCTGAGGCTTCAGCTCCGGCTGATCAGCGGAGGGCGTCGAGTTCACCGGCGGCTTGCATGGCGGCGAGGTTGTCGTAGCCACCAATCGCGGATCCGTCGAGGAACACCTGGGGGAAGGTGGTCATTCCACTGCGCTGCTGCACGGCGTGGAAGGCTGCGTCGTCGTTGACTGTGGTGACGGTGTGGGGCAGATCCAGGGTTCTCAGGATGCGCAGGGCGCGGCTGCACCAGGGGCAACCCGGCAGCACGGCGATCTCGATCCTTGGTGCTGCTGCTGCGGTTTGGCGCGCGGGGCGGCCTTCGCGTTGCTCCAGCACACCAATCAGCAGGTCGACGCCCTTCTGCACGATGGTGCCGGGCTCCAGGTGGCCGCCCCACACCTGGCAGGCTCCATCCGAGAGGCTCAGGTGCAGGTGCACGCCCTCAGGGGAAAAGGTTCCATTGAGGGTGATGACTTCGAGGTCGCCCTCCAGCACGGTGGGCTCGGCCTGGCCGGGGCACTGAAATGACGCCTTGGTGAGGTTGCCGACCACACCGAGAACAAAGCCGCTGATGCCGCCCCGTTGGGCCAGTTCTTCGAGGCTGAGGCGCAGATCACTGCCGGGAGCAAGCTTCAGCGGCAGGGGTTGCATGGCGCCTCAAAAAGTGTGACCAATAATACGCAATCTTGTCCAGCACGATATCGTTTATGTATTGTGATTATATTTTCACGAAATCGTGTCTCTCCTTCAGGATCTGGTTCAGGAGTTGCAGCAGCGGATCGAGGGGCAAGCCGCGGCTCCCAGCACGGCTGCGGTGGCGGATGCGGCCGGTTCTGAGCGCATCAATGTCACCCTGCCCCGCGGTGTGATGGATGACCTCAAACGCCATGCCCTCGCCGAGGGGCGCAGTTGCGGCAATTTGGCCGCCTATCTCTTGGAGGAGGCCCTGCGTCGCCATCGCCCTCTGGGCTGAGTGGGCTGAGGCTTGGCCTCAATCCAGCAGCCGGTTGGCAATGGCTTCAACCTTCCCCTGCCGTTGCAATTTGAGGATGGAGACGTCCATGGGCGTGCGCAGTGGGCTGTCCGGTTTGATCACGAAGCCATACGTCTCCTCCGACAGGGTGAAGGGGGCGAGGCGCAGGGGGAGATCGGGATTGTTTTTGAGGTGGTAGCGAATGGCCGGACGATCAAAGATCAAGGCATCGGCCTGCTGATCAACCAACAGCTGAATGGCGCTCTTGAGGGTGGCTGCGCCAACAATTCGCATGTCGCCGCGTTGGGCCAGCTCCATGCCACTGGTGCCTTCCACCACAGAAACCCGCCTTCCGTTCAGTTGCTCAGGAGCGCTGATGGCCGTTTCGGTGGCACCGGAGAGGAACAGGGTGAACGCCGAGGCGAGGCTGGCGGTGAGGGACGACACTGCGATCAGGGAGATCACCATCCAGGCGCCGGTGATGCCCCGGCCGGTTCGTGTGATCGGCGCCTTGTCGCCGTAGCCCACGGTCGTCAAGGTCACCAGGGCGAACCACATGCCGCTGCTGATGCCCGGCAGCCAGTCCCGCGGAAACTGATCACTGTTTCGGTTGCGTTCGGCCAGCCAGATCAGGCTGCCGACCACCAACAGCACGGTGATCAGCACCAGCACAGAGGAGATCACCGCCCAGCCGAAGAACACCTGAACGCGGCTCAGGATCGATGGCGGACGGATCGGCAGCACCACCCCAGCCTTGCCCAGGTAGTAGGGCTGGGTGAAGTCAACGCCCGGCATGGCCAAGCGGCGTGGCGTAATGCTGATCGGGCCCACCAGAACGTCGATCTCACCGTCATCCACCGCCTCAATCCCGGCTTTGGGTGATGGCTGCTGAATCAGCTCGTAGCTGAGGTTGTTGTCTTCGGCGACGTGCCGCCAGATCTCGAGGCTGATGCCGCTGGTGGTGTTGCCCTCCTTGATCACGAAGGGGGCGGAGCCACTGATGCCCACTTTCAGCGGGTTGGCCTGCAGGGGAAGGGCGCTGCCGAAACAGGCCAGGACCAGAACGACGGACAAGCGTCGAGCAGTTCGCATCAGCGCTGTTCCAGACGACGCACGATCACGGCCATGGCCGCCAGGGAACCCGCCAGGGCGATCAGCAGGGCAATGGTCATGAAAATGTCAGGACATGGATGGTGCGGTCAGATTGGCATCCCTGGCCCCGAGCAGCCAGTCGGCCACTTCCATCCTCAGGGCATAGGCACATTCGTAACGGCCCTCGTCTTCCAGGAACCGCAACCGTTGTTCGAGGGTTTGCAGGGTTGAGCTCGCGAGCTGGTGTGGACCCTTGCTCCGCGCCACAATGAGAGTTCTGGAAGCTCAAGAAGCTTGCGGCACGACGTCAGTCATCCAATGCAGCCAGCGCTACAGATCTGCGATCTGCACCGTTCATGAGCGCCTTGGAGTGGTCCTGGGGCAGCAGCCCATTGACGTTCCTGCCCCAGCGGGCCCTTTGGCGAGCTGAGGGCTGTGAGCTGTTCGTGGCCGATCTGCATCTCGGCAAGGCTGAGGTGTTTCAGGCCCATGGCATTCCCATGCCCAGCGACGGGGATCAGGGAACCCTCAATCCGCTGCTGGAGCTCTGCCATGCCTGGTCACCTCAGCGCTTGTTTGTGTTGGGTGATCTCGTGCATGCCCGGATCGGCATCACCGCTCCTCTGCGCGAAACCCTGCTGGCGCTGCCCGATCTCTGTGGTTGCCCGGTGGTGCTGATCGGTGGGAACCACGACCAGGACAGCTGGATTGAAGGCTTGCCCCAGCAGCCTTCTCAGCGCTTGGGCAATCTCTGGTTGAGCCACATGCCCGAACGGGTGCCGGAGCTTGGTTTGTTGAACGTGTGTGGTCACCTGCATCCCACCACCCGGATTCGCAGCCGTTCCGATCAGTTGCGTTTGCCCTGCTTCGCCTTTGATCCGGATGGCCCGCGTCTGGTGATTCCTGCCTTCGGGCAGTTGACGGGAGGCCATGACTGCGGCGAGCGTTACCAGCAATGGCTGGTGGCCGAAGGCTCCATCGTTCCTTGGTTCGATCCACTCCCCCACAACCGAGAGCGAAGGTTCGCGTGATGCAGCCTGCTCAGCGGCGACCCCGACCTCGACCCAAGCGCAGGATCCGTTTGCGCAAGCGCTGGCTTTTGCTGGCCATGCCGTTTGTGGTGTTCGGCGGCTTGGTCGCCTTGGCACCTGTGGCTCCTGAGCGCTCCGAGCTGCAGGAGCAAGCTGTTCGTTCGGCCCAGCAGCGCGGCCGGGATGCCAAGCCGTTCCGCTACATCCCCGACGATGAGGTCTACGCGTTGGATCTCGATCCACGGCGGGTGCGCTTCGGGCTGCTGGAGGGTTGGGATCGCGAACAGGACGCCTACCAGGACAGCGCTGCCATGGCCTATGTGTCCGGCCCGATGTACGAACGCCATGTGGACGACGATGGACGCGAGATCACGGTCCCTCTGGGGGATCTGAAATTCGGCAAGCAGGTCTGGCGCGGGCGGAACCGCTCGGCTTCACGCCAACGGGCCTTCGTCGGCATCCGCCACGACGGCAGCATTGATTTCGGCTACGGGGAGCTGACCGATGAGCGCAGCCGGACCTACGACACCTTCATCGGCGGCCTGCACAGCCTTTACAACGACATCGAGGCCCCGCCGGAGAGCTACAAGGGGGCCTACAGCATCAGCATGGGCCAGCGCATCCGCTACTACCTGCCGCGGATCCGCATGGTGATGGGCCTGCGTCAGGACGGCCACATGGAGGTGCTGATGAGCCGTGATGGCCTGACCCTCGAGCAGACCAAAGACCTCGCCCGTCGCCGGGGCTATCTGGCGGCTTACATGCCCGACCATGCCTCGAAGAGTCGTTTGATCATCCCTGGGGTGAAGGGCTTTACTGAAGAAGACGCCAACTGGATCAGCGGCGGTGCCACCAGTTTTGTGCATGTGCCCTACCTGCTGCGGTTGAGCCCCCGCCAAATCCCCCTGCAGGGCAATCTGATCGCGGCGCTGACGCCCAAGCTGGTGTTGGATGAAGGTTGCGATGGCCCGCTCGACTGTGTGTCGTCCTTCGGTAATCACCTCGCCGATCGCGCCTTGGCGGGCTTGAACCGGGTGATGGAACAGGGCGTGGAACCCCTGGCCCGGATGATCTGGGGGCCCTCCAACACCCTCACCAAGCCGGGTTTGCCCGCGGATGCCGACGACCGCAGCGTCGATCTGGACCGTGCACCCCTGAGGGAACCCCCGATCACGGCGGATCCTTTGGTGTTGCGCGAGCCAATGGCTGTGATCCGGGAGCTGGAGCCGGCTGAACTCGGTTCAGATGACAGCTCAGCTGCCAGCTCCGATGACAGCTGGACAGAACCGCAGCCGTTTGTGCCGTTGCCCCCCGATCTGCCGCCGCCGATTGTGCTCGATGAGCCGATGATGAATCCCGCCGAGGTTCTGCTGGATGAGTCAGCCCCATCGGTGATGCCGCCACCAGCTCTGCCGCCTCTGCCGCCGGTGCCCGCGCCGCCTGTTCAGGATTGAGCTTGGACACAGTTTGGTCCTGGTGGTCGATCCCCAGCACGCAACGTCGGGTGTTGGTGGCCCATCTCGCTCAGCCCCCGACGCGCGCTGAGCAGCGGGCCTTGAGCGACAGCCTCACCTGCCGGCTGTTCGCCGATGCAGGCCAGATGGTTTCTGGTGATGACATCGGCCGCACGATCTACGGCAAGCCGCAGCTGCGCAATTCTCCGCTGCACCACAGCATTTCCAACACCGGTCCCCTCAGCATCGGAGTGGTGGGGCCAGATCCGATTGGTATTGATGTGGAAGCGCTGGACCGGCCGTTGCAGGTGGCGTCTGACCTGCTGAAGCGGCGCATGTTTGCCTCGGCCGCAGAAGCGACGGACTGCCTGGAGCATTGGACGCTGATTCAGGCCTGGACGGCGAAGGAGGCAGTGTTGAAGGCAGCGGGTCTGGGACTGGGCGGCGGACTGGCGAACGTGGCCATTGCTCCGGACGGGGCCGCGGCATGGCTGCATGGCTCGCGTTATTCCCTCCGCCTCTGGACCCAGCAGGGCTTCAGCGTTGCGGTCGCTGAGGGCATCCGTGGCTAGAGGAAGGGATGGAGCATCGAGCAACAGCGTGAGATCTCTTTTTCAGCAAAGTCTCGCCAAGGCCAACAACTTTCAGAAGGCGTTGATCACGTCTCTGCTCGCCTGGGTGGCTCTGGGGGTATGGAGCTATCTGATCGTCGTGCCGATCCTTTCGGCTGTGGCGTTCCTCTGGCTCGGGGTGACGGGCTGGCTGGTGTGGCGGATCTGGCGCAAACCCGTGGGCTGATCCAGGGAATTGCGGTTCAACAACTTAGAGTTCCGGCCGGTTTTGGTTCGCGTTCGGTGGAATTCACGGTGGTGATTCTGAGTGAGCAGGTTGGCTCATATCCAAAAATCAACTGGACGGAATGGAAAGATCGCAACCGCAAGCAGATGAAGAGTCAGGGCGATGTGTGGTCGATGGCAACACTGTCTGGAGCCACAATCTGGGATTGTTTGGACAACAATAAGATCGATCGTCTCCACCTTGTTCAGTGGAAACCAGCTGACGACACGATGTATCAAGTCAGCCTGCCGCGCCGCTGAGATTGAACTCGTAACTAGTGGTTCTTTTATATCAAATAAAAAAGCACCTGTTCGATTCGAGCAAGTGCTTTTTGATTGTTGCTGAGGATTAGTCTTTTCTCTTTTAAAGAAGGAAGAGGAAGATCACAGTGAACATGGAACCCAGCAGGAAGATCGAGTCCTCCTTTCGGTTGATGTCAAAGGGCTCGTGGGGCTCTGGGATCATGGGAAGGGGTGTTGAAGTAGGCAAGCTAGAGGACTCGGCTTTCCCTCGGCGGTTTGATGCTGTTTCAATCGCGCTGATCCGTGAGCCGAGCTCCATTCCATTGCGCACTCGATAACACCTCTTGGAGTTGATCCACTGCAGACTGTTTTGCATCATTCCAGTCGTGGTCTGAGAGTCTGATCAGGTATTCGTGCTGAATGCCTGAGCCTCTTTGCCTTGATGTGACGATCGAAAC
Organism: Synechococcus sp. A15-44; assembly: GCF_014280115.1. Taxonomy (NCBI): domain Bacteria; kingdom Bacillati; phylum Cyanobacteriota; class Cyanophyceae; order Synechococcales; family Synechococcaceae; genus Synechococcus; species Synechococcus sp. A15-44. Next base: position 1,728,880 of record NZ_CP047938.1, on the reverse strand, counting down.
GTCGTCGTAGGTGATGGGGAATGGGTTGCCGGCTGGTGCTCCAAGGGCAGCCTCTGAGGCGAACAACAGAAAATCGATAATCACTGGATTGAAATATTCTTCGCTTTCATCCAAATCCCCACAAGCCAGCATTTGTTCTCTGGTTTGTGGTGTGTAGGTCACAAAGGAAAAGCAGCAGGGATCACCGGTGGCTTGCAGGTAGAGCCCTTTGAACCGACGTGTGCTCATCAATCAGCCTGCCGCCAGATGGGAGAGTTGGGATCCCAGACGGGTTTGGCATAGGTGCCCTTCAGTTGTTGTTGAGGCTGATCGATGCCCAGCTGGCCATGGCATTGGCTTGCAAACTCAATCGAGTTTTTGTGGTAGTCCTTCCAGGGCACCAAGGTTTTGCCATTCCAGATCGGCGGTAAACCTGTTTCTTTGAGCAGTTGATCAAAGGCGTCAAAGTGGGCCTGGAATTGCTCCTCTGTGAGCACAGCTTCTGGCCGCGGCACCTTTAGAGCCTGTTTGAAGGGAGCGCTCTCCATGCATGCTTCAAAGCGCTTTGTGAGTTCCGCTTGATGGCTCCAGGCCTTTTGTTGGACCCCTCCAAAGACAACGAGGCCTACCAGCAAGAGGCTGATCGCGATGATCACGCTGAGATGACCAGCCGGCTCCTTGCTGTTGTCCATCGGCTCGCTCCCCCCAGCCAAGCCTAAGAAGGCATTTCTTCTCCGCGGCCCACCACCGACGGGTTCACCCGAGCAGACTGGAACTCCTTGTTCTGCCTGCGGATGCGAGTGCTGCTTACGGCTCTGCTCTCACTTGCGGCTTGTGCGCTGGTGTTGGCGACTGGAGTGAAGAGCACCGAGCGTTTCACGATCCACATCGGTTCGCGGCTACCGCCAGCAGAGCTGGGTTGCGTCCAGTCAGGGCACGTTCAAACGGATGAGGGGCGCCGGCTCAAGGTTTTCAAGTGTACGGTTTGATCAGCCGTTAGCCGGCTTGGTCAGCTTGTAGAGGTTCAAGGCAAAGAGGGCCATGCCGAAACTTCCGAATGCGATGAGCAGGTCTTGGGTGGTGAAGGCCACGGCTCTCGTTACAAAACTTTGTTGACTAATGTAACGGAGGCGCAGGGATGCGTCGTCAAGTCGTTCCAAGGGGGCTGTGGGCGGTCCTCTTTTTTTATGACCTACCCCTTTGGTGCCATCAAGACAGACCTCGAAAAAGCTTTCCGGCTACCCGATGCTCCACAGCTTGAGCAGACTCAGAAACAAGACGTTGCCGAGCTGAGCGAGTCAGAACGGTCGACGGTTCTGTTTGAGCACCCAGGTGTCTGAGGCGTCCATACTCATGGCCCAGCAAGGGATTGACCCATGGCGGTGCTTGGACGTCAAGCCATTCTTCAGGCGGTTGACGACGGCCTGATCGGGATCACGCCCTTCAGTGCCGACCATGTTGGGCCTGCATCGGTGGATCTCACCCTCGGCTCCACCTTTCGGGTGTTCCGCAAGGTGCATGAAGTGATCGAGGTTCGCGATCACACCGACTACCGCGAATGCACCGACAAGCTGGAGATCCCCGACGGCGGTCACATCCTGATCATGCCGGGAGAAACCGTGCTGGGAATCACCCGCGAGCGGGTCAAGCTGGGGCCAGGCCTCTGCGGTTGGCTTGAGGGCCGCAGCCGCTTTGCTCGCCTGGGGCTGATGGTGCACATCAGTGCACCGTTCATGGGGCCGGGGATCGACAGTCAGCAGGTGCTGGAAATGAGCAACTTCGGTCCGGCTCCGCTGGCGGTGGTGCCTGGCACGCTGATCTGTCAGTTCATCTTTCAGCGCATGGATGGTGAAGAGCACTACGCGGGCCGCTTCGCAGGGCAGAGCCAGAGCAGTTTTTAGGCGGGTTGCCTTTCGTCTTCCTGATTGCCTCCTTGGAGAGGAATTAAGTAACTCAACGTTGGTATCGAGCCGTTAACTCCCTGCACCGCAGCGGGTTTACATAACTCATCGGAGATGTACATCCTCCGCAATGTTTGCCCTTCCGATTCTCTTTAGGTTTGTCCTGTTGGCGTTCGTCGGGGCAACCGTTGCATCTGTGGCTAACTCCAAAAAAGACTTTGCCTTGCTCGCTGGTGTTTTCCTGCTGGGTCTCGGAGCCCTAGAAGCAGTCCTTGCTTTCTTTGGTGTCTAAGCCTGGCGACGAGCCTTGCTTTGGCAAGGCAAGCCACACCCTTGGAAGCTGGCTTCGCCGCTCCCTGAAGGAGTAAATCAACAGGAGAACCATGGCGGCATTGGGCGCCATTCCCTGGTGACTTCAGCCTGGGCGAATCAGGTGCTTACTGAATGGAATGAATGGTGCTGGCCCAAAAAAGGGGAACAGGCGTTGATTGTTCCCCGGTGGGAGTTTTCGGACTTGAAGCTCGAAGATGGGGTTGGTCAGCTCAGAGGTCTTCTTCGGCTTCTCCTTTGATCTGGCAATCACTTGTTGGGTAGGCCACGCAAAGCAGGGCAAAGCCTTTGGCGATTTGTTCGTCGTCCAAAAAGCTCTGATCCGATTGATCCAGAGAGCCACTCGAAAGCTTGCCTGCGCAGGTGGAGCAGGCGCCAGCTCTACACGAATAGGGCAGATCCGCGCCCGCTTCCTCTGCAGCATCAAGGATGTACTGATCGTCCGCACAGGCAAAGCTCGAGGAGCCTTCCGATGTGGTGATCGTGATTTGATACGAAGCCATTGGTTCAATCAATGCATGCATCAATCAAAAATCCAATTGGATGCCGCTGCTGATGCATTCAAGGAAGACTTCGGGATCGATGTAGCAAGTCATACAAGATGATTTGTGATGTTATTGATCTCTGATTTTGCAGGTCAAATCACTTGCTGTTGAGGAGTTCTGCTTCAACCGTTCCACTCAAAAGACCCCTGTTGCACTCAGGCAAATCAGGGTTGTGGCAAGCAGCACCCAGCCCACCAGCTGAAGCCATTGCGTCAGTGGCGTTCCCATGGCTTGTCAGGCGAGAGGGTCGTCCCAAAGGGGTGGCTCATCAAATTCTTCCAACAGCGAGTTGGCTTCTAACTCCTTGCCAGCCAGCAGCAGTTGAATCACTTGATTCCAGAGGAATCGAGTCAGGCGTTCTGCCTCCTTTTCCTGATGCCCGGTCTCGAACTTGATCGGTGGTACATCACCTGTGTCGTCGTGAAATCGTGAGATGAGCGACACAGGGCTGGGCGCATCAACTGCTCTGTCGTAACTCTCCGGGTTCGACGGTTGACGTATCAACTGACTCCGTTTGTTCGCACACGTTGAAAGCCAAACAAGGCCTCGCCATGGGTAACCCAGCGGTGCATGCTCGAAGCATGCAAGCCAAAACATCGGAAGGCTTAGAGGTTCTCGCGGCTGTTGTTGTCACCGCCGGCCTGGTGGCGGGCAACCTCGTGTTGTTTTCGCCGTTGCGCGTGGACAATCGCGTGCTGCCTGCTCCGGCATCTCAAACCGCGGAACGCCCCTAGCGCTTGAACACACCGTTGCAGTCGCCTGGAGCAGGTTTCACAAAGCAGTGCCCCTCAACAGACCAGTACCCCAGGGCAGGAAAGGCCAGGTCTTGGGCCCGGGCTTCGGCGTTAACGGCATCAACGCCTCGGGCCTGGATCAGCACGTTGCCCTCGCCATCCACCAAGTCCAGGAAATCCATTTCCTCGGTCTCGGCCGTGGGGTTGGCGTGGCCTTGCAGGGGAACAACCACCAGCACACAGGCCATGAGTAAGGAGCGCAGCATCGGCCTGGAAAGGGGGAGCGAAGGATGAGTTGAATCAGCCGTCTTGATGGGAGGCGAGGGCACGCACCACGTCCCCCCGGGTGATCACGCCGACGGGGCATTGGTTGCCGTCCAGCACAAACAGGCGTTGCGTGCCCCGTTCATGCAGCTGGGATGCCGCCTTGGGCAGCGCTAACGCCGTATCGCAACTGTGGGAGTCCTTGCGCATCAGATCGCTCACCTTGGTGCCGAGCACCTGGTGCACCTGTTTGTCCCAGTTCAAGGGATTGCGCAGGTAAATCACGCTGTCCAACAGCATCACGTAGGGGCCGGCATCCACACCGCTCTCCCGCACCATCAGATCCTGCTCCGTCAGCTCGCCGATCAGACGCCCCTCGGCATCCACCACCGGCAAACCACTCACGTGGTGGTCGCTGATCATCTGAACGGCCTGCTGCAACGGGGTGTCGGGCGTGACCGTCAGCACCGGCTGGGTCATCACATCAGCCACCGTCAGCTGCAGGACCATGATCAAGGTTCAGCTCCTCACATTCTGAGCGTTGTTTCTGTCTTTGCGTTCGATTGCCAACGGACTCACCGTGGCACGAGCCGTTGCCGGTTTCCCGCTGATTCTTGCCCTGCAGTTCGGCTGGCAGGGCTGGGCCTGGTGGTTGCTGCTGCTGGCCGGGCTCAGTGATGCGGCCGATGGTTGGCTGGCCCGGCGCGCCGGGGGTGGCAGCAGCTGGGGCGCCCGCCTCGACCCCCTCACCGACAAGGTGCTGATCGCGGCACCGTTGCTCTGGCTGGCGTCGGCCGCTGTGCTGCCGCTCTGGGCGGTTTGGTTGTTGCTGGCCCGTGAATTGCTGATCTCGGGCTGGCGCTCCCAGGCCAGTGATGGCGGGCCGGCTTCGCTGTCGGGCAAAGCCAAGACGATCCTTCAGTTCCTCAGCCTGTTGCTGATGCTCTGGCCCTCCGGCTGGATCGCTGCTGCCGGGCTTAAGAGCCTGGGCTGGTGGCTGTTCTGGCCCTCCCTCGCCCTGGCTCTGAGCTCAGCTCTGGGCTACATCACGCCCCGATCAGCGCCTCGTCAGAACTGAAGTCTGGCGCTGCGGTTGGGTTCAGGGCGTAGTCGTTGCTGTAGCTGTCGGCCAGGCCCTTGGCCAGGTCGAAGCTGGGTTGCCAGGCCAGTTCGCGTTCCACCCGGGTGATGTCGGTGAGGAAGTGATTGAGCCGCAGCGGGAAGGCCTTGCGGACCTTGGGGTCCAGGTCGCTGGGGTTGAAGCTGCGCAGTTCGAGGCCATCGGGATCGCGGCCGCAGGCCACGGCGGCGGCGCGGATCAGGCCCCGGAAGCTGATGCCCTGCTTGCCGGAGCAGTTGTAGATGCGATTGGCCGCAGCATCCACCTCGATGCAACGGGCCATCGCTTCCGCCAGATCCTCCACATGGCCCAGTTGGGTGATCGTGCTGCCGTCGCCGGGCAGCGGAATCGGGCGGTTGTGAACGATGCGATCGAAGAACCAGCGTTCCACCGGGTTGTAGTTGCCCGGGCCATAGATGTAAGTCGGCCGGAAGCTGGTGAAGGGGATGCCTTCCTTGCGCAACCAGGCCTCGGTGTCGGCCTTGCCGGCGTGACGGCTCTGCGGATCCGTGGGGCTGGATTCATCCAGGGGCCACAGTTCCGAGTCGGCATAGACACCAGCCGAACTCACGTAGACAAAGCGATGGCTGGGGGCCCCGGTGATGGCCACCACGCGGCTGCTGTCCTCTTGCTTGCGGCCGGAACTGTCGACGATCACATCGAAGCTGCGGCCCTGGAGCGCACGCAGACCTTCATCGCTGCTGCGATCACCACAGAGGTGTTCCACGCCGGCGGGAACAGGGTTCTTGCCGCGGGTGAACAGGGTGAGTGCATGGCCCTGGGCCTGCAGGCGGGCCACCAGGGGCCGGCCCACGAAGCGGGTTCCCCCCATCACCAGGATCTTCATGCACTTGGGCCCGAAAAGCGCAGCCATTGAAGCGTGGCGCTGCAGGATGGAGGGCCTCTGGTCCGACCCCGATGGAGATCATCCCTGCCATTGATTTGCTCGATGGAGCTTGCGTCCGGCTCCACCAGGGGGATTACGACCAGGTGACGCGCTTCAGTGAGGATCCTGTGGCGCAGGCCCACAGCTGGCAAAGCCAGGGGGCGAGCCGTCTGCACCTGGTGGATCTCGATGGCGCCAAACGGGGTGAGCCGATCAATGACGCGGCCGTGCGTGCCATCACTGCCGCCCTCGACATTCCTGTTCAGCTCGGCGGTGGTGTGCGCTCGCTCGAGCGTGCCGAAGAGTTGATCGCCTGTGGCCTGGATCGGGTCATCCTCGGCACGGTGGCGATCGAACAGCCGGAGTTGGTTCAGGAGTTGGCCCAACGCCATCCTGGCCGCATCGTGGTGGGCATTGATGCCAACGATGGCCGGGTGGCCACCCGGGGCTGGATTGAGCAGAGCGATGTTCTGGCCACGGATCTGGCCCAGCAGTTCAGTGCCGCCGGCATCGCGGCGATCATCACCACAGACATCGCCACCGATGGCACCCTCGCCGGCCCCAACCTGGAGGCCTTGAGAACCATGGCGCAATGCAGCGCTGTGCCGGTGATTGCGTCCGGTGGCATCGGTTGCATGGCTGACCTCCTCTCGCTCCTTCCCCTGGAGCCCCTCGGTGTGACTGGCGTAATCGTTGGTCGAGCGCTCTACGACGGCCGCGTTGCTCTGGCGGAGGCCATCGCCGCGATCGGTGAGGCCAGGCTTCAAGACGTCACCGCCGTGGCCGCAGACATCGCCTGAACTGGCCTCGGGCCTTATGGTTGAGGAAGCAGGCACCTTCTGTGGTAAGCGCAGCCGCTGGCAAGAGCAGCACGCCATCCCCCGCGGGCAGCTTGCAGGAGGTGTTCGAGCAATGCCGGCGGTTGGGGATGCGCCTCAGCCGTCAACGTCGCATGGTGCTCGATCTGCTCTGGAGCGAAAAGAGCCACCTCAGCGCGCGCGACATCTTTGAACAGCTGAATCTGAGGGGCCGCAGCATCGGCCACACCTCGGTGTACCAGAACCTCGAAGCCCTGCAGTCGGCGGGTGTGATCGAGTGTCTCGACCGTGCCAGTGGTCGCCTGTACGGCTACCGAAGTGATCCCCACAGCCATCTCACCTGCCTGGACAGCGGTTCAATCGAAGACATCGACGTTGTTCTGCCCGAGGACCTCTTGCGTCAGATCGAACAGCGCACCGGCTTTCGCATCGAGTCGTACACCCTGCAATTGAACGGCCGGCGCACCCTGGAGAACTGATCAGAAGCTCGTTACCTTGAGCCCAACTGTTTCGGGTTCAACCCTTGGTCTCACCTTCGCCGGTGCGGATGTTGCTGCTCGCTCCGGATCTGCTCGGGGAGTCGCTGGCGCTGAAACTCACCTCCGCCCGGGACGATTGGGAGGTGGTGCTTCGCCCTGAGCGCCTGACGGGTGCCCCGGCGTTGGTGATCTGGTCGATCGACAGCGTGGCCTCATTGGCGTCGCTTCAGCAGGAGCTGTTCGCCCTGCAGGAGCGCTGGCAGCCCGCCCCGGTGCTGCTGCTGCTGCCCAGCGAACTAAGGCTGTCGCGGGAACAGCTGCTGGAGCTGCCGGCGGCCGGCCTGCTTCAAAACGTCGATGCCCAGGGCCTGCAGAACGCCATCGAAACCCTGCTGCAGGGCGGCAGGGACATTCGCCTAGAGGCTGCATCGGCGACGCCAAGCCAGCAGCAGACCATGGGTCTGGGCCAGTGGCTTCTGGTGAGTGGCCTGCAGCAGGTGAGCCGCGACCTGCAACGGGTGGAGGCCCTGCTCAATCCGCCCCCGGACCATCCGTTGCTGTTCCTGCTGCTGCAGGGCCGCCGCCGTGAATTGCGCTTCGCCAAGGGCTTGCTGCTCTGGCTCTGGGGTCCACTGCAGATGGGCCTTGAGCATGCAGAACCCCTGGGCCCCTCCGTGTCCAGCGATGGATCAGCCACCACCACGGCGATCAGCCTGCGCGAACGCAATGCCGTTGCCGTATGGGATGCCATCCGCGACCGCATCGATGCATCGGTTCAGGCTGGATTGACCAATTCCACCGGCCGTCTGCTGGCGATTGAGGGTCTGCACCCGGATCGCCGCCGGGAGTTGCTGCTGGCCCTGTTGCAACAGCTTGATCAGGTCTTGCAGCGCCTGCGCACCCGCCAGGACGGCACGGCGATCGCCCAGGCCTGGGATTCGTTGCAGCCCGAGTTGCGCCAGCAGGCCCTCACCGCCCTGGCCGGCAGTTACGTCCAGATCCCCTGCGATGGCGAGCTGCAGCCGGTGGTGGCTTCGCTGCTCAGCCGTGCTGATCTCACCGGCGCCGACGGTGAGCTGCCCGATCCAACCGGAATGCTGGCGCCGCTGGTGGCCGATCAACCGATGCTGGTGAACGGCCTGCTGCTGCCGGCCGATGACCCGCGGGCTTTCCTGCAACTGGAAACCTTGGTGAGCAATTGGCTGGTGAGGACGGCGGAACTGATTGGTGCCGAATTGCTTGATGCCTGTGGTGACTGGCCGGAGCTGCGCCGTTACCTGCTGCGGGACCCCCTCCTGGCGACCCGGGAACTCGACCGGCTCAGGAACCGTTTGAACACCCAGCTGCGCTGGGCGGATTGGGTGGAGCGCCCCATTCAGCTCTACGAAAGCCAGCGCACCCTGTTTCAGTTGCGCTCTGGTCGCATCGAACCGCTGCTGCTGACGGAGCCCCGCGACAAGGAGCTCAATCAGCTGGGTTGGTGGCAGCGGCAGGTGGCCTTGCTCCTGGAAGCTCGGGATGCCCTCGCACCCCAGGTGCAGGCCCTGGTGCGCCGCATCGGCGACCTTGCCGTGATCCTGCTCACCCAGGTGCTGGGGCGCGCCATCGGTCTGGTGGGGCGGGGCATTGCCCAGGGCATGGGACGCAGCTTCGGCCGCGGTTAGGCCCCTGGGTCCACAATGGCGATCCGCTGCTTCGGCTTGATGCTTGCTTTGGTGCGCTGTCTGATCACCGTTTCGATCGCGCTGCTGCTCCATGTCGCACCAGCCGCCGCTGTGTTGAACAGCGACAGCTACGACGGCAACATCTACGCCCTATACGCCGGCAATGGCTCGTTGGTCCCTCCCGCCAGCACCTTGGAGGAGTCCCTCGCTGAGGGACGCACAGCCGTGATCGTCTACTACCTGGACGACAGCGCCGTGAGCAAACGCTTCGCTCCGGTGGTGTCGGAACTGCAACGGCTTTGGGGCCGCAGCATCGATCTGCTGCCGCTCTCCACCGATCCGCTGCAGGGCCGGGAATCCTTGGGCGCGGGTGATCCAGCCACCTATTGGTCTGGAACCATTCCGCAGGTGGTGGTGATCGGCACCGATGGCCGGGTCGTGTTCGACCAGAACGGTCAGGTTCCCTTGGCGGCGATCAACGACGCCATCAGCGCCTCCACCGGTCTTCCCGCTCCGGATCTGGGACGCATTGACCAGGAAGGCAGCTTCAACGAAGTGAACATCGAAGTCACCGCCAACTGAGACGCCCACCGCCATGGCGCCTACGCTGCCGGCCAGTTGTCCCGGTCGCTGAGCCGGATCCGCTGTGTCGCTGCTGCTTGCTCCGCTCGGCCTAGGACTTGCTGTGGCCTGGCTGGAGCTCCGCCATCGCCTCAGGCCCGCCTCACCGTTGCGGATGACCCCTCGCGACTGGCGGGTTGATGATCTGGGCGGGCGGCTCCGTATCGAGGGTGTGCTGGAGATCAGCAACCCTCACCCCCGCATGGAGATTTTTGTGCCGGAGCTGCGGGTCGAGCCCGTGCTGTTGGGGTCCTCTGATCCCGCCGGCCTGGAGGTGACAACGCGGATCATTGCCGACCATCCCGACGAGGAGACCCGCGCAGACGGCTACTGGGCGGCCTACATCGTCAAAGGACTCAAAACCACGCGTGCCCAGGTCTCGATCGAGATCACCGGCCCGACCCCATCGGCCCGGGTCGACAGCCTCTGGGTGGATGCCCATTGGGTGAATTACGGACCCTTCGGTCGCTTGCAGCGCCGTCAGGGCGTGCTGGTGCCCTTGAGCCGTCCTGAACCCCTGCAGCCCGATCAAGCCCACTTCCGCCAGGGGGAAGGCTGCCGCGTCTTGCCGCTGCGCACCCACCTGCTCGGTCCCCTGGATGACGCCATCGACGTCCTGAGCACCTACGCCGCTGATCTGGTGCAGCCCGGCGACATCCTCACCATCGGCGAGACCCCCGTGGCTGTGATCCAGGGTCGCTACCGCCATCCCAGTGAGGTGGAACCCGGCATGGTGGCGCGCCTGGCCTGCCGTGTGTTTCACCCCACCAGCAGCCTGGCCACGGCCTGCGGGATGCAGACCTTGATCGATCTGGTGGGGCCCACCCGGGTGCTGGCCGCCTGGCTGGGGGGTCTGCTGATGAAGCTGGTGGGCATCCCCGGTGGCTTCTATCGCCTCGCCGGTGACCAGGCTCGCTTGATCGACGACATCACCGGCACCACACCGCCCTATGACCAGACCATTGTTCTGGGGCCATCCCGGGCTGAGCAGTTTTGTCGTGATGCTTCTGCCGAACTCGGGGTCGACGTTGCCATCGTTGACGTCAACGACCTCGGCCGAGTGAAGGTGCTGGCCTCCAGCCCCGGCTGTGATGAGGGCTTGCTGGGCCGGGCCCTGCGTCCCAATCCCGCCGGCAATGCCAATGAGCGCACCCCCCTGGTGTTGGTGCGGCCAGGCCTGGAATGAGCGATACATTGTGAGCAGTTGGGGTTGGAGGGTGTCCGGTGACAGAACCCAAGACCAGCTCCATCCGCATTGAGCCCCTCAATCCGGCCCACCTGGCCCAGTGGGTTCAGGATGCGCCGATCGATCAGCTCTCACGGTTTCAGGGTTTTCTGATCGGTGAATGGCTCTCCAGAGTCGAGCAACGCTTTCCCGATCTGCTCCCCAGCCGCTCGCCCCGTTGCCTGATGGCCCTCGCGGGGGATCGCCCGGTGGCCAGTGTGGTGGCCCGGCCGTTCAACCGCCGCGGCAGCTGCTGGATCCTTCATTTGCCGGAGCTGCTGGGCCCGCTGGACGATTACAGCCATCGCACCATTCAGCAGTCCCTGCTCCAGCAGGCTCTGCAGTCCTGGACTGCTCAGATCTGCAGCTGGGTGATCCGCTGCCCGGCCACCGATGCCGATGCCATTGCCCTGTTGCGGGAGCTGGGCTTTCAACCGCTTCGTCCGTATCAGTGCTGGTGTCCACCAGGGGCTGGGGTTGATCCAAATGGAACCGATCAGTTGCCAGGGGGTCTGCGCTGGGCGGCCTTGAACCGCCGCACCGCGCAGTTGCTCTGGCCGATCGAGCAGGGCGGCAGCCACAGCCACCTGCGTCAGATCACCGACCGCCATTGGCTGGATCTGCTGGACCGCAACGGCCCCGGCTGCGGGGTGCTGATGGCTGGAGATGCTGTGTTGGCGGGCTGCATCCGCCTTCCCGATGCGGGAGAGGCAGGGTTCCTTGAACTGATGCGCGACGTCGCCTGGGATCCCCGGCTGGATCAGGCCCTTCCCCAGGTTTTGAACGGGATCGTTCAGCGCGGCCGCCCCCGCGGGCTGCTCACGGCCTTTGACGATGCCCCCCTCGGCCGGATCCTGGAGGCGGAGGGCTGGACCCGCGGCGACGAGCAGCTGCTGCTCGGACGCAGCATGTGGCGGCGTCAGTCACCCCAGCGCAACCTGCAGCTGACCCGATCGCTCGATCAGGTGCTGGGCCGATTGCGGCCTCAGGGCACACCCTTGCCCACACCAAGCCTGGGTGATCGGCACTGATGCGGCCGCGTCCCTGTTCGATCCTCAGCCTCGATGTGGGCCGGCGGCGCATCGGCCTGGCCGGCTGCGATGCCCTGGGCATCAGCGTCACGCCCCTCGCTGCCCTGCGTCGTGGTCGCTTTGATGCGGATCTTGTCGTTCTGCGGGCCCACTGCCGTGAACGGTCGGTGCAGGGGCTTGTGGTGGGTTTGCCTCTGGATGCCGCGGGCCAGCCCACGGCCCAGGCGGAGCATTGCCAGCGTTACGGCCTACGGCTGGCTGCCGCCCTCGATCTGCCCCTGGCCTGGGTGAATGAACACAGCAGCACTTGGGCGGCCGGTGAACAGTTCGGGCTGACGGGCGATCGCAGCGGACGTCTGGACAGTGCAGCGGCTGCCTTGCTGCTGGAGCAATGGCTGGCGGAGGGTCCGGAGCTCAAACCGGCCCAACAGAGTGCGTCAAGGTCGGGCGCCGGGGCGGGCGATGGTGGATCCTGAGCCCAGTCAGAGCCTCGTCGATGTCTGAGTCGGGCCCCGGTAAGAGCAGCGATCACCCCACCCTGCTGGTCCGCGACCGCGAGGGCCATGACCTGCTGTGCTTCCTCGAGCATCTGATCCCCATTGAGGGGCAGGACTACGCCCTGCTCTCGCCGGTCGACACACCGGTGTCGCTGTTTCGGCTCAATGACGATGCAGAGCCGGTGCCGATCACGGAAGTTGCCAGCAGCGAGCCGATTCTCTCGGTGGCTGATGTGGTGCTCCAGGAGCACGACCTGGTGCTGGTGCGATCGGCGATCACCCTCACCGTCAGTGGCGAACTGGAGGAGCCTGATCAGGACGAGCTCGACGAGCTGGAAGAGGACGACGACGTTGAAGAGGACGCCGAGACCTTTGAGCTGCTGGTGAGCTTCATGGTCGACGCGGAGGAATACGGCCTCTACATCCCCCTCGATCCCTTCCTGGTGTTGGTGCGGATGGTGGATGGCCAGGCGGTGCTGCTGAGCGACGATGAGCTCGACCGCGTTCAACCCCTGATTGAGGCGGAACTGGAGGAGCGTGAATGGCCGGATTGACGGCACAGCACTGGTTGACCCCCGATTGGGATCCCCACCTCACCATTGCCCAGCTTTCGCTGCCTCACCTCACGGCCCACGGCCTGAAGGCCGCCGTGATCGACGTTGACCGCACCCTTCTGCCCGGTCGTGACGTGACCCTGCCAGGGCCGGTGCGCGACTGGCTGGTGGATGCCGGCCGCCGCCTGCAGTTGCATCTGTTCAGCAACAACCCCTCCCGCGACCGGATTGCTGCCGTGGCTGATCAGCTGCAGGTCAGCTTCACCTTTGGTGCCGGCAAGCCCCGCCGTGGCGCCCTGCGCAGCGTGGTTCGCGATCTCGCGCTGCCTCCGGAGGCGATCGCGATGATCGGCGACCGCCTGTTCACGGATGTGCTCTGCGGCAACCGGATGGGGCTTTACACGGTGTTGGTTCGACCGGTTCGAGACGACGGCAAGCCCTGCCGCCATGACCGGGTGCAGCGGTTTGAACGCGCCATGGCCCGCGTGATGGGGGCGCCTTCAGCATGACCCTGTGGGTCGTGAAAATCGGCACCAGCCTGCTTCGGGGGGAGACCGCCAGCACGATTGATGGCTACGCCCGCTGCTTTGCAGGGGCCATGGCCCGCGGTGACCAGGTGGTGCTGGTCACCAGTGGTGCCGTTGGCCTGGGCTGCCAGAAGTTGGCCCTCACCAACCGACCCGACACGGTGGTGGCCCTGCAGGCGGCTGCGGCCATCGGCCAGGGCGCACTGATGGCGCTGTACGAACGGGCCATGGAACGCCATGGTCGTTCCGTGGCGCAGGTGCTGTTGACCCGCTCCGACTTGGCCGATCGGCGTCGGTATCAGAACGCTTCGGGCACTTTGCGGCAGCTGCTGAGCTGGGGGGTGCTGCCGGTGATCAACGAGAACGATGCCCTTTCGCCGGCGGAGTTGCGCTTCGGCGACAACGACACCCTCTCGGCGTTGGTGGCCGCCGCCGTTGAAGCCCAGCAACTGATTCTGCTCACGGATGTTGATCGCCTCTACTCCTCGGATCCGCGGGTTGATGCCAACGCCGAACCGATCTCGGATGTTCGCCACCCCCGGGAGCTGGACTCGTTGGAACAGGGGGCTGGCGACGGGGGGCGCTGGGGCACCGGGGGCATGACCACGAAGCTGGCAGCAGCCCGCATCGCCACCGCCAGTGGCATCACCGTGCAGCTCGCCGATGGCCGCGACCCCGCGCGTCTCGAGGCTTTGCTGTTGGGCGAACGGGGAGGAACGGTGTTCCATCCCCACCCCGAACCCCTGGGCAACCGACGCAGTTGGCTGGCCCACGTGCTTCGGCCTGAGGGTGAACTGCAGCTGGATGCGGGGGCCTGTGCTGCGCTGCAGCACCGTGGTGCGTCTCTGCTGCTGGTGGGTGTGACGGCGGTGCGGGGTGAGTTCGCCGCCAATCAACCCGTTCAGTTGCTGGACCCTGATGGAGAGGACCTGGGCCGTGGCCTCTGTTCGATGGACAGCGACCAGCTGCGGGCCGCGATGAATGACCCATCGCCTGGGGAGTCCTCCCCGGTGGTGGTGCATCGCGATGGTCTGGTGCTTCGCAGCCGTTAACCACGTCTACGATCCGCCGGACTGCCCTGGCCTCCATGCGTTTCAGCACCCTGATCAAGGTTCTGCAGACCGGTGATGCAGGCCTGCGTTGGAGCCAACCGGGCTTGGACCCATGGCTTGAGGGTGCCGCTTCACTCGATCAGGCCTCAGCCGCCCAGCTCAGCTTTCTGGAGAAGGGCAACGCCCTCACCGCGGCCTTGGGCGCCAGCGGCGTGGGTGCCCTGTTGCTGCCCGATCAACAGGATCTGATTGATCTGGCTTTGCAGCGTGGCATCGCCTTTGCGGTCTTCGCGGATCCGCGTCTGGCCTTTGCTGAAGCCCTCGATCAGTTGCATCCCCGCCGCCGGCCCTTGGCGGAGATTCACCCTTCGGCGGTGATCGATGAACGGGCTGTGGTGGGCCCCGGTACAGCGGTGGGCCCGCGGGTCTGCATCGGGGAGGGAAGCCGTCTTGGTGCCGACTGCATCGTTCACCCCGGGGTGGTGATCTACGACAACGTGGTGGTGGGTGATGGCTGCGAGCTGCACGCCAATGCCGTGCTCCACCCCGGCAGCCGTCTCGGGCGTGGCTGTGTGGTGAACTCCAATGCCGTTGTCGGCTCTGAGGGCTTTGGCTTCGTGCCGACGGCCAAAGGTTGGCGAAAAATGCCGCAGACCGGCCAGGTGGTTCTTGAAGACGGCGTTGAGGTGGGTAGCGGCACCACCATTGATCGCCCTTCCGTCGGGGAGACCCGCATTGGTGCCGGTACCAAGATCGACAACCTGGTGCAGATCGGCCATGGCGTCACCATCGGCCGTGGCTGTGCCTTCGCCTCCCAGGTGGGCATCGCCGGCGGCGCCCACATCGGCCAGGGGGTGATCCTGGCGGGCCAGGTGGGGGTCGCTAATCGTGTTGTCGTCGGCGATCGCGCCATCGCCAGCTCCAAGAGCGGCATTCACGCTGATGTGGACCCCGGAGCGGTGGTGAGTGGTTTTCCCGCGATTCCGAATCGCCTCTGGCTGCGATGCGCCACCACCTTCAGCAAGCTGCCGGAGATGGCCAAGACCCTGCGGGAGCTCAAGCGGGACACCCCTCAGTAACCTCAGCGGTCGACCTGCCGCACCGCACCGTCATGGCTCAGCACCGCGTTGTTCTCCTGCCCGGTGATGGCATCGGCCCCGAGATCACCGCTGTCGCCCGTCAGCTGCTGGAGGTGGTGAGCCAGCGCCATGGCTTTTCGTTGAGCTTTGAGGAGCAGCCGATCGGTGGCAGCGCCATCGATGCCACCGGTGAGCCGTTGCCCGCCAGCACCCTCGAAGCCTGCAAGGCAGCCGATGCGGTGTTGCTCGCTGCCATCGGCAGCCCCCGTTTCGATAGCCTCCCCCGCGAGAAACGCCCGGAAACCGGCCTGCTCGGCCTGCGTGCCGGCATGGAGCTGTTCGCCAATCTGCGGCCGGTGAAGATTGTTCCGGCCCTTATCGATGCCAGCAGCCTCAAGCGTGAGGTGATCGAGGGGGTGGACCTGATGGTGGTGCGGGAACTCACCGGGGGGATCTACTTCGGTCAGCCCAAGGGACGCATTGAGACCGAGGGGGACGAGCGCGGCTTCAACACCATGACCTACTCCGCCTCGGAGGTGGATCGGATCGCGAAGGTGGCCTTTGAGATCGCCCAGGAGAGGCGGGGCCGGCTCTGCTCGGTGGACAAGGCGAATGTGCTCGATGTGAGCCAGCTCTGGCGGGACCGCGTGGATGCCATGGCGCCCAGCTATGGCGCTGTGGAGGTGAGCCACATGTATGTGGACAACGCGGCGATGCAGCTGGTGCGTGATCCCCGCCAGTTCGATGTGCTGCTCACCGGCAACCTCTTCGGCGACATCCTCAGCGATGAGGCGGCGATGCTCACGGGCTCCATCGGCATGCTGCCCTCCGCCTCCCTCGGCAGTGAGGGCCCTGGTTTGTTTGAGCCTGTGCACGGTTCAGCTCCCGATATCGCCGGTCAGGACAAGGCCAATCCCATGGCCATGGTGCTGTCGGCCGCAATGATGCTGCGCATCGGCCTCAAACAGGCCGCGGCTGCCGATGATCTTGAGGCCGCTGTGGATGCCGTTCTGGCCGGTGGGTTCCGCACGGGTGATCTGATGGCAGAAGGCTGCACCCAGCTGGGTTGTCGCGCCATGGGTGAGCAATTGCTCAAAGCTCTTTAAGCCAGAGATTGGTGCAATCGGGCCCTGATCTGGCAAGATCGCCGGGCCCGTAGTCCCTGCGTCGATGTCGAAGCGTCATCCGGTTGTCGCTGTTACCGGTTCTTCCGGAGCTGGAACCAGCACCGTCAAGCGCGCGTTCGAGCACATCTTTGCGAGGGAAGGCATTACCCCTGCAGTGGTGGAAGGCGACAGCTACCACCGCTACGAGCGGATGCCCATGAAACAGGCCATGGCGGATGCCCTGGCCAAGGGTGAGAACTTCTCCCACTTCGGCCCTGAGGCCAACCTCTTCGACAAGCTCGAGGAACTGTTCCGCGCCTATGGCGAAACCGGTGCTGGTCAGAAGCGCTACTACCTCCACAGCGTTGAAGAAGCGGCAGAACACAACGCTCGTCTTGGCGTCAACCTCGAGCCGGGTCAGTTCACGCCTTGGGAAGACATTCCTTCAGGCACTGATGTGCTGTTCTACGAAGGCCTCCACGGCGGTGTGAAGGGCGAGGGCTACGACGTGGCCGCCCTGGCCGACCTCCTGGTGGGTGTGGTGCCGATCACCAACCTTGAGTGGATTCAGAAGATCCACCGCGACAACGCTGAGCGTGGTTATTCCGCTGAAGCGATCGTTGACACGATCCTGCGCCGGATGCCTGATTACATCAATCACATCTGCCCCCAGTTCAGCCAGACCGACATCAACTTCCAGCGTGTTCCCACCGTGGACACCTCCAACCCCTTCATCTGCCGGAACATCCCGACCCCGGATGAAAGCTTCGTGATCATCCACTTCCGCAAGGGTGCTCGTGAGAAGTGGGGGATCGACTTCGGCTACCTGCTGAACATGATCCACGATTCCTTCATGTCCAGCCCCACCAGCATCGTGGTGAACGGCGGCAAGATGGGCTTCGCCATGGAACTGATCCTCACTCCGATCATTCACCGCATGATCGAAGAGAAGAACAAGCTCAGCTGATCGCTTCTCCTACCAAAAATCGTCTCTACAATGGGCCCATCTGAGTGATCAGGTGGGCTCTATTTCTTTGTCAACGCCCTCCTTTGAAATTCGCGGAGCCTCGGGGGCGCCCTCGACGCCCCGCTGGGACCGCATTGACAGCCGCTTGCTGATCGCCCAGGCCCGTCGCATTTATTTCGCCTATCTCTCCAGCACCCCTGCGGGGCAGGAGCCTCTCGGTGTGGTGGTGGATCCGCGGGAACCCGATGGTCGCGTGGTCTTCGAGACCCCTGTTCTTCTGCCGGACGAAGAGTTCATTGCCATCGATCTGATCCGGGGGCGCACGAGCCGTGGTCGGACCCGATGGAAGGGTTGATCCTGGCTTGGACCGGCCTGCTGGGCGCCTGCGTCGGCAGCTTCACCAACGTGGTGGCCTGGCGCTTGCCCCGCCAGGAATCGGTGGTCTTTCCCGGCAGCCACTGCCCCAGATGCGGCCATGCCATCCGCTGGCATGACAATCTCCCGGTGTTGGGTTGGCTGCTGCTGAGGGGGCGCTGCCGCGACTGTGATGCAGCGATCAGCTGGCGTTACCCCGCCGTGGAGGCCCTGAGTGCCGGCCTCTGGATCTCAGCGCTGTTGGTGTGGCCTGGTGCTGGTGGGGGGCTGCCTGATCTCTGGCTCCCCTGGGCTGGTCTCCCCCTGATCGCGCTGCTGTTGCCGCTGGTGTTGATCGATCTGGATCACCTTTGGTTGCCGGAGCCCCTGTGCCGCTGGGGAGTGTTGCTGGGCCTGCTCGTCAGCACCGCTGCTGGCATTCCTGTTCTGGCCAGCCATTTGATCGCCGCGGTACTGGCTCTGCTGCTGTTGGAAGGTCTCAGTGCCCTGGCCGAACGGTTGTTGGGACAGCCTGCGCTGGGCCTTGGCGATGCCAAGTTGGCGGCGCTGGGTGGGGCATGGCTGGGCCCCGGGGGCATCGCAGCGGCGATGGCCCTTGCGGTTGTCTCGGGAGCCTTGGTCGGAAGCGCCGCTCGCCTCAGTGGCCGGTTGGGCCCCAGGGAACCATTCCCCTTCGGTCCCTTCATTGCCCTGGGGATTTGGCTGGTCTGGTTGACCGGTCCGCAGTGGTGGTGGAGCACCTGGTTGATGCTCTTGGGCGCTTGATTCCCCAGCGTGTATTCCCAGTCCGGCTTTTAATGGTGTGAGCTGACAGCCCTGAGTGTCTCTGTTCGATTGGTTTGCTGATCGCCGCAAGGGTCAGTACGTCGCCAACGTCAAGCAGGAACCCGATGAAGGCGATGGGCTGTGGAGCAAATGCCCGGAGTGTGGTCAGGTTGTTTATCTCAAAGACCTGAAACTCAACGCCAGTGTTTGCGCCAACTGCGGCCATCACCACCGGATCGACAGTGCTGAGCGCATCGCACTGATTGCGGACCCCGACAGCTTCCAGGTGCTGAATGCGGATCTGTCACCGGTGGACCCCCTCGGATTCAAAGACCGGCGCGCCTACGCCGACCGGCTGCGGGAAAGTCAGGCCTCGACGGGGCTGCGGGATGGTGTTGTCACCGGGCTATGCCGGGTGGAGGGCATCCCCATGGGCCTGGCAGCCATGGACTTCCGCTTCATGGGGGGATCGATGGGCTCGGTGGTCGGGGAGAAAATCACCCGTCTGATCGAGGAGTCCACCGCCCGCAAGCTGCCGCTGCTGATCGTTTGTGCCTCCGGCGGTGCCCGGATGCAGGAGGGGATGCTTAGCCTGATGCAGATGGCGAAGATCTCCGGAGCGCTGGAACGCCACCGCGAAGCCGAGCTGCTCTACATGCCCTTGCTCACCCACCCCACCACGGGGGGTGTGACCGCCAGTTTCGCCATGCTTGGCGATCTGATCCTGGCGGAACCGAAGGCGTTGATTGGTTTCGCTGGGCGCCGGGTGATCGAACAGACCCTGCGGGAGAAGCTGCCCGACAATTTCCAGACGGCTGAATATCTGCAGGAGCACGGCTTCGTGGACACGATCGTTCCACGCACCCAGCTGCGCTCCACCCTGGCCAATCTTCTGCGCCTGCATGGCTGCAAACCGATGGAGCTCACCAGCGCATGATCCGAGCTGGTTGCGTGCTGATCCTGGCCTTGGTCTGCTGGGTCGCTCCCGTGCTGGCGGGCCCCGTGGAATGGATTGAGGTGCCTGCCACCGAGGCGGGCCAGCAGTGGTGGGATCGCGGCAGTGTGCGCATCGATCGGGATGGATACCGAACCGTGCTCAGCCGCTTCACCCCAGCGGCCACTGAAGATGGAGATCAGCCCTCCGGCGAGCTCTACGTGATGCAGTTGGACTGCTCCCAGGAGCTGTATCGCGACAAACAGGTGAATGGTTTGCCGCGTTTTCGTGCCCAATGGCAGCCTGCCGGCGATGACGGGCTGATCACCTCAGTGATTGAGGCTGTCTGCACCGAACCCCTCTCCAGCTGAGATGTCCCCACAACCCCTTGGTGTTGCCGTCGCCGGTCTCGGCTTCGGGGAGAAGGTGCACCTGCCGGCCCTTGCGGCAGTCACTGATCTCGAGGCAGTGGCGCTTTGGCACCCGCGCCAGGAGCGCTTGGATGCCGCCACGGCCGCCCATCGCTTGAAGGGATTCAGCGACTGGGATGCTCTGCTGGCCGATCCCGCGGTGGAAGCCGTGATCATCGCCACCCCACCGGCACCCCGCTTCGACCTGGCCCGTCGGGCCCTGGAGGCGGGCAAGCACCTGCTGCTGGAGAAGCCCATCGCGTTGCATGCCGATCAAGCCCGGCAGCTGCAGCGGCTGGCCCTGGCACGGGGGCTGTCGGTGGCTGTGGACTACGAATACCGCGCTGTTCCCCTGTTCATGCAGGCCGCACGCCTTCTGCAGGCCGGTGCCGTCGGCACGCCCTGGCTGGTGAAGCTCGACTGGTTGATGGGCAGCCGTGCCGATCCCCAGCGTGGCTGGAACTGGTATGCCCAGGCGGATCAGGGTGGCGGTGTGATCGGAGCGCTCGGAACCCATGCCATGGACATGCTGGCCTGGCTGATCGGTCCCCTGGGGACCGTCCAGGCCCTGAACAGCGTTTCGATCAAGCAACGCCCTCATCCCGATGGTGGTCTGGCCGCCGTGGATGCTTCTGATGTGTCGCTGCTGCAGACCGTGGCCCATTGGCAGGGAAGGCAGGACCTGCCGGTGCCGGCGCAGGTCAGCCTCAGTTCCGTGTCGCGCAACGGTCGCGGGTTCTGCCTGGATGTGGTGGGGTCGTTGGGGTCGCTGCTGCTCAGCAGCACCAACCAGAAGGACTACGTCCATGGCTTTGAGCTGCAGCACGCCCCGCTCGGTGAGCCCTTCCGCGCCGTGGAAGCCGATGCCGACTTCGCCTTTCCGGAAACCTGGGCGGATGGCCGCATCGCCCCTGTGGCCAGGGTGCTGGGCTGGTGGGCCGAGAGCATTCGCTGTGGGCAACCGATGCTGCCTGGACTGGCCGAGGGCGTGGCCAGTCGTGTGGCCTGCGATCAAGCAGCAGGAGGCACATTGGATCTTGCGTAACACGCGGTAAAATTGCCGGCGATTCGTCTTTGACGACCCCAACCCTCCGAGGATTTATCCATGGCGCTTGTTCCGCTTCGGCTCCTGCTCGACCACGCCGCTGAGAACGGCTACGGCATTCCTGCGTTCAACGTGAACAATCTGGAGCAGGTCCAGGCCATCATGGAAGCGGCTGACGAGACCGACAGCCCTGTGATCCTCCAGGCCTCCCGCGGCGCCCGCAGCTACGCCGGTGAGATCTTCCTGCGTCACCTGATCCTGGCCGCAACCGAGACCTATCCCCACATCCCCGTGGTGATGCACCAGGACCACGGCAACGCCCCTGACACCTGCTACTCCGCTGCCATCAACGGCTTCACCTCCGTGATGATGGACGGTTCCCTGGAAGCCGACGCCAAGACTCCCGCCAGCTACGACTACAACGTCAACGTCACCAAGCAGGTGGTGGACTTCGCCCACTCCGTGGGTGTGAGCGTTGAGGGTGAGCTGGGTTGCCTGGGCTCCCTGGAAACCGGCAAGGGTGAAGCCGAAGACGGCCACGGTTTCGAGGGCGAGCTGTCCAAGGACATGCTGCTCACCGATCCCGCTGAGGCTGCCGACTTCGTCGCCAAGACCAAGTGCGACGCCCTGGCCATCGCCATCGGCACCAGCCACGGCGCTTACAAGTTCACCCGCAAGCCCACGGGTGAAGTGCTGGCCATCAGCCGCATCGCTGAGATCCACAAAGCCATCCCCAACACCCACCTGGTGATGCATGGCTCCTCCTCCGTTCCCCAGGAATGGCTGGAGATGATCAACAAGCACGGTGGTGCCATCCCCGAGACCTACGGCGTTCCCGTCGAGGAAATCCAGGAAGGCATCCGCAACGGTGTGCGCAAGGTGAACATCGACACCGACAACCGTCTCGCCTTCACCGCTGCTGTTCGTGAAGCGGCCATGGCCGATCCTTCCAACTTCGACCCCCGCCACTTCAACAAGCCTGCTCGCAAGTACATGAAGCAGGTCTGCCTGGACCGTTACCAGCAGTTCTGGGCTGCCGGCAACGCCAGCAAGATCCAGCAGCAGAGCATCACCTACTACGCCGGCCTCTACGCCAAGGGTGCTCTTGATCCCAAGGCTGCCGTCGCTGCCTGATCATCACGATCAATTGATCCATCCACGGGGGGCCGAAAGGCCCCCCTTTTTTGTGGCTCTGAATCCGGCCGCTGAACCTGGCTTGTTCAGGGGATGTTGACCTTCAGTTCCATCCGATTGTTTTGGCGTCGGTTCTGCGGTTCGATGACCAGCTCCTGGGGATCGGCGATCACGGCGATGGTGTGCTGCCCTGGAGGGAGCGGCCAGGCAAGGTTGTAGCTCTCGCTTGCTCCCGCACTCATCCAGGGGATCTGCAGGTAGCGGTGATCGCTGAAGCGATCGTCGACGACCACAGCCACCCCCACATCACTCACATCAAGGGCACCGGCATTGCTGACGCTGAAGTGGATTTTCGCATCCCTATAGGTGAGCGTTTGGATGGCGAGATCACTGCAGAGCGACTCGATTGTCTGCAGTGGGTAGAGCGCCAGCTGTTCGATGCTTCCAAGGCGGGTGTTGGGGTGATCGTGGAGAACATGCCCCCCATAGGCCAGGTCGGTGCTGCAGCCGTGCAGATGCAGATGATCGCCGGCTTTGGGCACGGTGACGCGCCCCCGTTCCGGCTCACGGTCGAAGAAACCACAGCAATCCCATTGCATCGATCTGCCGAGATAATGGATGGGCCCCTCGGGTTGCTCAGGCGAGAGCGGCGCCAGACGGTAGTGCTGGAGCATGTCGTAGATGCTCATCTCAGCTTGGCTCCCGTCGTTTGAATCACTCGAAAACTCTTGGTTGCGGCGTTGTTGCCCCATGCAGAGTTTCGAAGCGACGGTGATCACCAGCTCGTCCCATTGGGCCAGCAGGCGGATGCCGTAAATGGGTGCATCTTCCAGGGCCCCGCGCTGGCGTTCCTGTTCGATCGCTTTGCTGATCACCTCTTGGATCGGCCGATGCTTCATCTGTTGAAGCGGGCCCAGCTCCACAGGGTGACGAAGGGCCGTGACATTCCCGGTGAAGCAGACGTAAGGAAAATGACCGCTGCCATCGCCCGGTTGCAGCCGGACGATGCTGCCGTTGTGGGCGATGCATCGCCAGATGTCCGAGTTACCGGAAGCGTTGCGAAGAAAACTGAGTTCCCCGTTCTCCAAACTTGAGGTGGTGCCAAGCCCCAGCACGTCGCCTTTCAGAGGAATCCGTTCCAGCGGCAGATGCTCGCGGATGTCCCCCTGGATCAGATCGGACACTGTGTTCGCGATGGTGAGGTCGGCCATGGGGGTGAGGCTGCACTACTCCATCGCTAGCCGCAAAGGCCCAGACGCACCACGGTTTCAGCCTGCGATCAGGCCATCAGGCTGAGCAGGCCGTGCTTGCCGTCCAGCTGTGCCTGCGCTCCCAGGGGCAAGGCCTGGTTGGGCCGTCCATGGCCCAGCGGCAGATTCAGCACCAGCGGAATGCCCAGATCGCCCAGGCGTTCCTCCAGGATCTCGTCCATCGTGAAATCGCCGGGAAGGATGTCGTCTTCAGCCCAGCTGAAGCGGCCGCAGGCCACCCCCGCCAACTGCTGCAACAGGCCTGCGCTGCGCCATTGGGTCAGCATCCGATCAACCCGGTAGGGCGCTTCGCCCACATCTTCCAGCACCAGGATGGCCCCCTTCAGGGAGGGAAGCCAGGGCGTGCCGATCAGGTGGGTCGCCACGGTCAGGTTGGTGACCACCAAGGGTCCGCGCGCGATCCCCCGCCGTCGTGGCTCGCCCAGCAGGGGCGCCACCGGACGGCCACAGAGCAAGTCCACCGTGCGTTGCCATTGCGCCTCTGTGCCGCCGCTGGATCCATGGATGGCCCCCGGCAGGCCAGCGGCCCACTGGGCCAGCAGCAGGGAGCTGGTGTCGGAGAACCCCAGGCTCCATTTGGGATGGCGCGGAAAACGAAAACCGGCTTCGAGCACGCGGGCGGCCCCCCAGCCCCCGCCAAGGGTCAACACGGCATCCACCGTTGGATCGTTCCAGGCTGACCTCAGATCTTCAACCCGTTCCTGGTCGGTTCCTGAGAAATAGCGCCATTGACGGGTGACGGCTGCGGGAATCTCCAGATGCCACTGCTGTTGATCACAGCGTTCGCGCAAAGCTTGGAGATCCGTGTCCGGATCCATCCAGGTGCCGGGGTTCACGGCGCGGATGCGTGATCCAGGTTTCAAGGGTTTCAGCCTGCGCTGGGCCGCCATGGCCCTGGGGGAGAGCAGAGCCGTGATGATCGTGGATGCCCCTGAGATCAGCAGCGTCCGGCGGGTTGGCATCAGCCCAGCAGGGCCTCCAGCATGCGCCGGCCGTCGGTTCCTCCCGTGGCCGGATCACAGGCCCGCTCGGGGTGGGGCATCAGGCCCAGAACGCTGCCGCTGGCATTGGTGATGCCTGCGATGTCGGACACCGACCCGTTGGGGTTGTTGCCGTAGCTCAGGGCAATGGCGTCGTCGTCCTGCAGCTGTTTGAGCGTGTCATCGCTGCACTGGTAGCGGCCTTCACCGTGGGCGATCGGCAGGGTCAGGGCCCCGTTGTTGTACCCCTGCATCCAGGCCGTGCGCTGGCTCACCACCTTGAGGGGTGCGTCTTCACAGATGAAGTGCAGATCCTGGTTCCGGGTGAGGGCACCGGGGAGCAGGCCCAGTTCCGTGAGCACCTGAAACCCGTTGCAGATGCCGAGCACGCGACCGCCCTTGGCGGCAAAGTCGATCAAGGACTGCAGGGCTGGTGCGAAGCGGGCAATGGCGCCGCAACGCAGGTAGTCGCCATAGCTGAAACCGCCCGGCAGAACGATGGCATCAAAGCCGTTGAGGTCGGTTTCCTCATGCCAGACCCGACGCGTGCTCATTCCAAGGCAACCCTCGGTCGCCCATTGCACATCCCGGTCGCAGTTGGAGCCGGGAAAAACGATGACCCCGATGCTCATGACTGCTCCAGCTCCAGGCTCCAGTCTTCGATCACCGGGTTGGCCAGCAAGCGATCACTGAGCAGTTCCAACCTACGGCGGGCCTCGGCCTCATCAGGAGCCTCAATCTCCATTTCAACGGCTTTACCGATCCGCAGCTTGCTGAGGCCTTCCACCCCAAGTCGTTCAGCGGCACCACGCGCGGCTTCTCCGGCTGGATCGAGTACGGAGGGGCGCAGACGCACGAGGACGCGGGCTTGAAAACGCGGCACGATCAGCAACTGGTCTGATCAAATCCTGACAGACACCAAACCCTGAAGAGATCCGGTGCGCCTCAACGGCGTGACCATCGCCTGGCCCCATGGTGAAAAGGAGGCCTTTCGCCAGCGTGCTGCCGAGTCAGTGTCTGTGTTTCGCATTCAGCTCTGGACCGCGGCTCTGCTGCTGATGGGCAGCTCTGCAGTTGGAAGCTCAGCAGCAGCGGCTTCGATGCGTTGCCGGATCGCACAGCAGGCCTGGAGTCCCTGTCGGATGGTGGCCTCCAGTCCTGGAGAGCGCTGGGTGTTGACCTGGAATCAGCAGCGCGTCGAATTTGTCCATGACGGCAGCGGCCAGATGATGATGCGGGTTGCTGAGGGCGAGGACTGGCGGGAGGTGCAACCCTTCTGGACGGCGGACCACAGCCTCTGCTGGGGTTCTGTCTGTGCCACGGGTGATGTTCCGTTGGAGTGAAACCGGGGTGATAGATCTGAATTGAGGGCAGATTCCCCATGGCAGTTTTTTCTCTCCCTTGTTCCAGCTGCGGAACACCCGTTGAGATTCCGGGTCGTTACGGCTTCAAGTTGAAAAATGCCGGCGTCACCAACACGGTGTGCACCCGCTGCCGGCAGGGGGCATTTTTGGCGTCACGACGCGACAACCTCTCCGGCCAGATCGCTGTTGAGCCGAGCTCTCATCGTCGTCGCCTGGTTCCTTTCACCGCTGCTGTGGCGGCCTTGGCCCTGTTGATCGGTGGTGTTGCTTGGCGCTCTGTTGTGCCGACGGCTCAGGAGGCTTTGCCGGCGAGTGAATCTCCCTCCAAGTAGAGCGTCCTGCTTGGGAAGGCAAAGTCGATGCCTGCTTGGGCGAAGGCCTCCATGATTCCGAGGTTGATGGCTTGCTGTTCGTTCAGAGCGACCGTGAAATCACGGGTATCGATGTAATAAACCAGTTCAAAATTCAAGCTTGAATCAGCAAATTCGGTGAAGTGGCAGCGGTTGAAGGTGCTGTGGGCCTGAGCGTCGATCACGGCCTGAACCATCGTTGGGATCGCCTTCATCTGCTCGACCGATGTGCTGTAGGTCACGCCAATCGAATAGATCATCCGGCGTTGCGCCATTTCAGCGAAATTGAGGATGGTGGAGCCTGTAAGGGTTGAGTTGCTCATCACCACCTGTTCGCCGCGCAGGCTGCGCAGATGGGTGGAGCGAACACCGATGCGTTCCACCGTTGCTGAGGTGGACCCCACACTGATGAATTGCCCAACGGTGAAAGGCTTGTCCAGAAGAATCATCAGGTAGGCGAACAATTCCTGGGCCGGTTCTTTCAGGGCCAAGCCAATGCCGATGCCGCCGGCACTGAGCAAACCCCAGATCACCGTCATCTTCACTCCCAGGCTCTGCAGCAACACCAAGGTGCCGATCGCCCACACCACGGTTTTCAGCAGCGGGAGCAGGCTTTGGAGGAGTTGTTGAAGATCATCCGCGCCTGCACGGCGCACCAATCCGAAAAGGAATCGCGCTCCGATTCGGTTGACCAACCGAATCAGAATGATCGTGCCAACAATGCGTAGCGATGTGTCGTAAGCCCTTGCAATGTTGTTGGGCAAGCCCAAATCATCCTGGGCAAGGATCAGAGCGACCACCAAGCCGAAAGGCACCACCGAAGCGGCGAAGGCGTTGAGCACGAAGTCGTCGAAGTCGGTTTTGCTTCGCTTCGTGAACCGAGGAAAAACTGTCTTGCAAAGAAACGCCAGGCTCAGGGTGATGGCTGAACCGATCAGCAGCTTCGCTAAGAAATCAGTCAGATCCATCGCTCACACCGGAGATACCGCGTGATTGTCGACGGCCTTCCAGGCGCTGGCAAGCGAGATGGGGCTCAAGCGCGCTGAAACACCAAAGTCAGATTGTTGGCGGGCATGGAGACCACGTTTTCGGTGTTGAAGCCAGCCTTGGCGGCGATGGCTGTTACTTGATTCAGCTCCCGCAATCCCCATTGGTGGTTGCGTTCCCTGAGGGATTGGTCGAAGGCGGCATTGCTTGCGCTCGTGTGAGCACCATTGCGCCTGAATGGGCCATAAATGATCAAGGGGGCGCCGCTGGGCAGCAACAGGGCTGATTCCTCGAGCACAGCATCCGTGCAGCTGGCTGGACTGATGTGCAGCAGGTTGATGCACACAACAGCCTTCACGGCCCCTTGGAGGTTCTGGGGCAGGGGCCAGGGGCGGTGTTCAACATCGAGGTTGAGGGCTGCTGGCATCACCTGGCTCAGACCCTGGTGCTGGATCCAGGCGTTGATGCTGGCGCGATGGTCTGGATCCGGATCGCTGGCTTGCCAGCGCAGATGGGGAAAGCGCTGCTGAAAGCAGACGGCGTGCTCACCACTGCCGCTGGCCAGTTCCAGCACTGCTCCTGAGCCAGGTAAGAGCTGCTTCACCAGATCTCCGATGGGGCCGCGGTTGCGTTCCGTGGCCGGGAAGAAAAGCCGTTGGTCCATTGTCAGCTCGGGCAGGGGGCAGCGCTCTGGCTGCAGTGGCGGCGCAGTTCGGCCAGCCAGGCTTCCAGGGCTGCCAGGGCGTCCGGTTGCAGGCGGTAGTAGATCCAGCGGCCGCTCTGCCGATCCGTCAGCAGCCCCGCCTCTCGCAGCACCCTGAGATGGAACGAGAGCTTCGACTGGGAGAGGTTGAGCTCACCGGTGAGGTCACAGACGCATCGTTCCCCCTGTGCCAGCGCATGGATCACGTCGAGACGGATCGGGTCGGCCAGTGCTTTGAGCAGCTGCCTCGACTGCTCCCTGTTGAGGGTGTCCTGGATCACAAGAGCAGTGTCCCCCGCTCTGTTTGGATCAACATAATTTGATTGATCAATGGAGCTGGTATGCGGATTGGCATCAATGGCTTTGGACGGATTGGTCGCCTGGTGTTCCGGGCCCTCTGGGGACGGCCCGGCATCGAACTGGTGCATGTCAATGATCCCGCTGGCGATGCAGCAACGGCGGCCCACCTGCTGGAGTTCGATTCTGTGCATGGTCGCTGGGATCGAGGCATCACCAGCAGTGCTGATGGATTCAGCGTGGAGGGATCCGCACTCACCTGGTCCAGCGAGAAGGACCCCACCGCCGTGCCCTGGAGCGATCGGGAGGTGGAGATGGTGCTTGAAGCCAGCGGCAAGATCAAAACGCCGGAGACGCTCAATCCCTATTTCGATCAGCTGGGCCTCAAACGGGTGGTGGTGGCCTGTCCCGTGAAGGGTGTGGTTGCCGGTGAAGACGCGCTCAACATCGTTTACGGGATCAATCACCACCTCTATGAACCGGCGCGCCACAAGTTGGTGACGGCCGCCTCCTGCACCACCAACTGCCTGGCACCTGTGGTGAAGGTGGTGCACGAGAGCTTCGGCATCGAGCACGGCCTGATCACCACCATTCACGACATCACCAACACCCAGGTGCCGATCGATTCCTTCAAAAGCGACCTGCGCCGGGCACGCTCCGGGCTCAGCTCACTCATTCCCACCACCACCGGTTCGGCCAAGGCGATCGCGATGATCTTTCCTGAGCTGAAGGGCAAACTCAACGGTCATGCCGTTCGTGTTCCCCTGCTGAATGGATCGCTCACCGATGCGGTGTTCGAGCTCAAGCAGAGCGTCACGGTGGAGCAGGTGAATGCTGCGTTCCAAGCAGCTGCGGAAGGACCTCTGAAGGGAATCCTGGGTTACGAGGAACGCCCGTTGGTGTCCTGCGACTACACCAACGACAACCGCAGCTCGATTGTCGATGCCCTCTCGACGATGGTTGTTGATGGCAACCAGTTGAAGGTGTTTGCCTGGTACGACAACGAATGGGGCTACAGCTGCCGCATGGCCGATCTCACCTGCCACGTGGTTGGTCTGGACGGATGAAGCTCTCCCCTCTGCAGCAATACGGCATTGTCACCGCCAACTACTGGGCCTTCACGCTCACCGATGGGGCCCTGCGGATGTTGGTGGTGTTCCACTTCCATCAACTCGGCTACACCACCCTCGAGATCGCCTTCCTGTTTCTGTTTTATGAGCTGTTTGGGGTGCTCACCAACCTGTACGGCGGTTGGATCGGTGCCCGCTATGGGCTTCGGCTCACCCTCTGGGTGGGAACGCTGCTGCAGATTCTTGCGTTGTTGATGCTGATGCCCGTCGCCGCCAGTTGGCCGAAACTGTTGAGCGTGATCTATGTGATGACCGCTCAGGCCATCAGCGGCATCGCCAAAGATCTCAACAAGATGAGCGCCAAGAGTGCCATCAAGACGGTGGTTTCGGAAACGCCGGAGGATCAGCAGCAGGGGCAGCAGCAGCAGCAGCTGTTCAAGTGGGTGGCGATCCTCACGGGATCCAAGAACGCCCTCAAGGGTGTGGGCTTCTTCCTCGGTGGGGTGCTGCTGACTGCCTTTGGCTTCAATGCTGCCGTGGGCTGGATGGCGGCAGGTCTGGCCCTGGCCTTCCTGCTCACGCTGGTGCTGCCCGGGGAGATCGGAAAGATGAAGTCCAAGCCGGCCTTTTCGTCGCTGTTCTCCAAATCCCAGGGCATCAACGTGCTGTCCCTGGCGCGCTTCTTTCTGTTTGGTGCCCGGGATGTTTGGTTCGTGGTGGCCTTGCCCGTGTTCCTTGAGGCCTCCCTGGGCTGGAGTTTCTGGGAGATCGGTGGCTTCCTCGGTCTCTGGGTGATTGGCTACGGGATCGTTCAGGGATCAGCGCCTGGTCTGAGACGGCTCTGGGGGCAGACCACATCTCCGGGAGCATCTGCTGTGCAGTTCTGGAGTGCTCTGCTCACCGCCATTCCCGCCCTGATCGCGGTGGCGCTGTGGCGCCAGGTGGATGTGGCGGTCGCCATCACCGCAGGACTTGCCGCCTTTGGGGTGGTGTTCGCGATGAATTCGTCGATCCACTCCTACATGGTGCTGGCTTACACCGATGCGGAGAGCGTCAGCCTCAATGTGGGTTTCTACTACATGGCCAACGCTGCCGGACGCTTAGTAGGCACGTTGCTCTCGGGGGCAGTGTTCATGCTCGGCCGAACCGAAGCCGCGGGCATGCAGGCCTGCCTCTGGGCTTCATCCCTGCTGGTGTTGTTTTCGTGGTTCAGCAGCCTCAGGCTTCCTGCTATGCGAAACGCCACTTGATCGGGGCACTATGGGTGAAGCAGGACTGGGCCAAACCCTGAATTTCTGCTGAATATCGCCGCGTTGGTAGGGATTCAGACACCCGCAAGCAGAGATTTTCTGCTGAATGGATGTATTCGCTTCTGATCCCATGCGTGACGAGCCTGGCAGCCCCGATTGTCGTTTGGTGATCGATGCCAAGCGTTCCCTGGAGGATGTGCTGCGTTTGATCGCTGATCTGCCCCATACCGACCACATGCGCCGGCAGCTTTTGTCGGTCTACAACCAGCTGGAGGGCATGCACGACCTGAAACGCAGTGGTGGCGCCAATGTGTCGTTTCGTTCCGCCGATTGGAGCTCTTCGGCGAAGTGATGCTTCGTCTGCGGCATTGATGACCAACGAGATCAGCTGATCGGTTTGAACAGATGCTGTTCGAGGTTTTTCACCAACACATACACAGGGGGCACGACGCCCAGCGACAACACTGTCGCCACCACCAAGCCTCCAAAGATCACGGTGCCAAGCGACTGCTGGCTGTGAGCGCCGGCGCCATTGGCCACCACCAGCGGCAGGAAGCCCGCCAGGGCAGCGATCGCGGTCATCAGGATCGGCCGCAGCCGGGATTCGGCGGATTTCACCACCGCTTCTGTGATGCTCAGACCTTGCTCGAGTTTCTGTTCCGCCACCTCCACGATCAAGATGCCGTTCTTGGCCGCCAGGCCGATCAGGGTCACCAGGCCCACCTGGGCATAGATGTTCAGATCGATGGAGCGCAGGGCCAGGAAGGCCAGGGCACCCAGCATGGCCAGCGGTACCGTGGCCAGGATGATCACGGGCGTGACATAGCTCTCGTACTGGGCGGAGAGCACCAGGTACACAATCAACACGCCAAGGCCGAACACCAGCACGCTGGCGTTGCCGGCAGACAACTGCAAAGCGGCGAGCCCGGTGAAGGCGGAACCGATGTTGGTGAAGTCGGCAGCTGTGAACAGCGCCTGAATCTTGGCCAGGGCCTGACCGCTGCTCTTGCCGATCGCTTCCGCGCCCTGGATCTGCACGGTGCGGTTGAGGTTGTAATGACTGATCACCGGCGGAGCGCTGCTCAGCTCGGCGTCGGCGAACTGCGACACCTGCACCAGCCCGCCCTCGCGATCTCGCACGTAGTAACTGAGTACGTCGTCGATGCTCTGGCGTTGATCCGGTGTGCCCTGCACGTAGATCTGGCGCACCTGACCGTTCTCATAGGTGAGCCCGGTGTAGTTGCTGCCGGTGAGGGCAGCGATGCTGTTCATGGCCTCCTGATAGTCGACGTTCAGCGCCCCCATCACGTCGCGGTTGATCGACAGACCAACGGCGGGGGAGCTGGGATTGAATTGGGTGTAAAGCGTGGAAAAGTCGCCGCTGGCATTCCCCTCTTGGATGAGTTGATTTGCCAGATCTGACAGTTCATTGAGGCTGTATTGCCCGTTGCTGAGGTCGTTGAACTGGAAGTAGAAACCCCCCTGAGGGGAGAAACCAGGCACCGCTGGTGGGCCTGATGCTCTTGCAAGGCCCTCGCTCAGCTCGATCAGCTTGGTGTTGAGCCGCTTGATGATCGCGTCGGAGCTTTGGCCGGCGCCTTTGCGTTCCTCCAGGGGCTTGAATCCGAAGAAGAAGATGCCCTGGTCAGGGCTGGAACCATTGAAGCCATAGCCGTTGATGATCCCGGCGTTGACCACGTCGTCTTCCTCGCTCAGCACCTCGGCGATCTTCATGCCGAGCTGCTTCGTTTCCACCAGGGAGGCGCCGTTTTGGAGTTGGAAGAAGCCCAGGCCGTAGCCCTGGTCTTCATCAGGGATGAAGGCGCTGGGCAGGGCGGTGAAGGCGAAAACGGTCATCACGATGCCAAGGGCCAAGCCGCCGAGAATCAGCTGGCGCAGGGCGATCACCCGGGTGAGCAGGGCGGCGTAGGCCCGCTGCAGGCGATCAAAACCGGCATTGAATGCCGCAAAGATTTTGGGCAGGTTGGCTCCGGCCACGGCGCCGATGCCCACACCGGCCAGGTAAGTCCAGCTGCCAAAGGAGGCAGAACTGAAGCGTCCAAAGGCCAGGCCCACGATCACGCCCACAACGATCCAGGAGCGTCCACGCGGCTCGGGCGGTTTCTCCCGAGGCAGGATCAAACCCGACAACATCGGTGAAAAGGTGAGGGCGTTGAAGGCCGAGATGGCGATCGAAAAGGC
Source organism: Synechococcus sp. A15-44 (assembly GCF_014280115.1). Taxonomy (NCBI): domain Bacteria; kingdom Bacillati; phylum Cyanobacteriota; class Cyanophyceae; order Synechococcales; family Synechococcaceae; genus Synechococcus; species Synechococcus sp. A15-44. The sequence goes on along the minus strand of NZ_CP047938.1, from coordinate 1,696,364 downwards.
GATCGTCAGGGCGAACTGCCTGTAGATGATCCCGACGCCGCCGGGATAAAAGGCCACGGGAACAAACACCGCCATCAACACGAGTGCTGTCGCGATCAGCGCACCAAACAGCTCGCCCATGCAGGCCAGGGCGGCCTCGCGGGGTTTCATCCCCTGTTCGATGTTGGTCGACACCGCCTCGATCACCACAATGGCGTCGTCCACCACCAGACCCGTGGCCAGCACCAACCCCAGCAGCGTGAGTTGATTGATCGAGAAGCCGAACAGCTTGAGGAAAGCAAAGGTGCCGATCAGGGAGATCGGAATGGCCAGACTGGGCACAACGGTGGCCCGCCAGTTCTGCAGGAACAGAAACAGGATCACGAGCACCAGCACGATCGCCAGGCCCAGGGCATCAATCACCCCATCCACCGATGCCTTGATGAACTGGCCGACGTCATAGATCTGATTCACCGTCACCCCGGGCGGGACGAGGCTGCGGAACTGGTCGAGTTGCTCCACCACAGCCTTGGACACATCCAGGGCATTGCTGGCGGGTGTCTGGTACACCACAAGAGTCAGGGCCTCATGGCCGTTTTTATCGATGCCCTGAACGGAGAAGCTTTGCGTTCCGTAGCGAACTTCGCCCACATCCTCGAGTTTGAGCAGGTTGCCCGAGGGTGAGCGGTTGAGGATCAGGTTGTTGAAGTCTTCCAGGGAGATGAGGTTGCCGTTGTTCTCCACAACGATCGGGTAGGTGTAGGCCTGATCCCCAGAGGCCGGAGGCCCTCCCACCAGGCCCCCCACCGCCACGCTGTTCTGAGCCTGCACGGCGCTGATCACGTCTTCAGCGGTGATCTTGTTGGCGGCGAGTTTGTCGGGATCGACAAACAGCCAGAAGGCTGGGTTGGCTCCGCCAAGCACCCCCACTGTGGCCACGCCTTCAACACGCGACAGGGGGTAATAGAGCTGTTCGTAGATCAGGCCGTTCAGGTAAGCCGCGTCGTACTGGCCCTCCGAGGAGCTGATCTCGTAGGCCAGCAGGATCGATGGGTTGCTCTGTTTCACCGAAACACCGCTTTTTGACACCTGCTCCGGCAGCTGCGGCGACGCCAGGGTGACCCGGTTTTGCACGTTCACCTGGTCGATGTCGATGTCGGTCGTTTGATCGAAGTAGACATTGATCGTGCTACTGCCAGTCATGTCGCTCGTGGAGGCGATGTAGGCCACCCCGGGCACTCCGTTGATCTGTGCCTCGATCGGGTTGGTCACCGCCTGCTCGGTGACCTCTGCATTGGCACCGCCGTACGTCGCGCTCACCTGGATCAGAGGATTGGCGATGTTGGGCAGGTTGGCGATCGGCAGGGTCGGGATCGCAATGACCCCAATCAGCACGATCAGGATGCTGCAAACCGTTGTGAGAACAGGCTTCTTGATGAAGTTGTCGGAGAAAGACATCGCTTCAGTTCGCTCCGGTCTTCACATGCACTGGCATCCCGCTGCGCAGGCGGCTGGTGTTGCTGATCGCCACTTGATCACCAGCTTTCAGCCCAGATTTCACGGGGTAGGCATTGTTCTGAAGATCGCCGAGCTGCACCTTGGTCTGCACCACGATCGGGGTGTCTCCCGGCAGGCGCTCGAGCTTTTTGATCGCTTGCTCTGAGGCATTGGGGGAGGCCTTGATCTTGGGAAGGGCCTTGTTCAGGGGAACAACCCGGTAAACAAAAGGTTGTTGCGCCTGCATCATCACGGCCTGCACCGGCACCGCCAGGCTGGATTGGCTGCCGGTGATGATTTTGGAGGCAACGAACTGGCCGGTTTTGAGCTTGCCGGTGAGGTTGGGAAACTCCGCTTTCACCATCAGCGTGTTGGGGGCGTTGGTGCTGCCGCTGACCGCGTAATACGGCGACACGAAGCTCACCTTGCCCTCACCGCTCACCGGTGGTGCGGTCTGAGACACCAGCTTCACCGTTTGGCCTACCTTCACCGCCGAGGCCTCGGATGCGGGAATCTCCATCAGCGTCCACAGGATGGAGTTGTCGACAATTCCGGTGATCGTCTGCCCGGTTTTGACGTAGTCGCCGATCTTCACCGAATCCAGATCACCGATCACCCCATCGATCGGCGCCCGTACAAATTTGTAGCCCAGCTCGGCGGCATCGGAGCGGGCGTCGTCTTTGGCCTGCTCGGCTTCTGTTGCGTAGCGATCCCGCTCTTTCGCGGAGACGGCACCCTGCTCGTAGAGGTACTCGTAGCGTTCAGCATTGAGGATATCTTTACGGGCTTCGCTCCGGGCAGCGTCGAGGGCAGCACTCTGTTGAATGTTGTCCAGCACCAGGATCACTTGACCCGCTTTCACCTCTTGTCCAGCGGTGGCCAGGATCTGAACGACGGTGCCGTCGATCTGGGGCTTCACGGCCACATTGCTGGTGGATTCCAGTGGACTGATTGCTTCAATCTCAGGGGAAAACGTTGTGGTCTCGATTCGGCTGGTCTGGATCGAGAGAAACGTCTTGGTTGGTTTGGTGCCGCATCCGCTGAGGCTCAGCACCACCATGAGCAGTGCTGCCTTCATGGTGGATCGCATGACCATGGCGGGCAGTGGACGGCTGGGATTTTTTGAAGTTAGAGATGTTGGTTGTGGATGTCGGTGTTCTGATGCGAATCGTGAACGTGTGGGCGCTCTGATGCTGCAACTCTGTTGATCGCCATAGGGCCTGGTGGTCAGCCCTCTTGCTACGGAGCAACCCGTGAATCTCCAGCACGTGGATTGCCAAGGTGATGGATGTTTCGGCGATAAGGTCAGGTGTCGCCTTTCGCTGTCCTGAGAGATGTTTGAAAACGACCGACGTCCGGCTTGGCTCAACTGGGTCTTTCTTGGGATGTTCCTCTGGTCGTCATGGCAGCTGTTTGGTTTTTGGTCCCAGCGGCTGAGTGGTTGAAGGGCCTTAGACCAACACGCCGGTCAGACGCAGCGTTCCCCACAGGTCGAAGACGCAGAAAATAATTCCGATCACGATGATGTCCCAGGCTTTGTGGCGGATGGCCCAGGGGGCAAGGAATAACTCCGCAATCCCATGCAGTGCCGTTCCAATGGTGATGTGCTCCAGCACCAGCAGACCATGGGCCACCAGGAACAGTGCGCTGGCGATACACCGCATTAGGACTTGCCAGGAGCCGAGCAAAACCTGCAGAACTGGATGGTAGATCACCTTAAAGCGTGCTGCTGTCTGGACTCAAGCCCGCTGCAGATGACACTCCCCGTATTTCTCGGAATGTGAGGTGCAAGATCGATCGCTACGTTGAAGTTTTCGCCCCTTCGTTGTCTCTGATGCGCTTTCAACAATCGATTGCTGGTCAACTCAAAAAGCGCAAAGAGTTGCTTTACAACCTCGGAGCGATTTCGTCCTATGCCTCAATGCTGACCTTCTTCTGGCATGGCGTCAGCATGCTGGTTGCCAAGGAACATCCCAAGCACACCTTGGTTGTGTATGCCGCTCTCACATTTTTTACGATCGTGGTGATGGCTCCCTACAAGTGGGGCAAAAAGTGGATGCGGATCAAAACCTCGATTGTGATGTTGGTGTTTGGCGTGTCACTGTTGATCTATTTGTTCTGCTGGTTTGCGTATTGATTTGGATTGCATGGATTGCAATGGCTTTGGCCTAATCAAAACCCATCGGTCTGCCTGAGGGCGGCAGATCGATGGGTTGATTGGGTTCACAAGCCAATCGTTTGTGGTGGATTCGCTTGATCAGTCCTTGTAGGGATAGTTGTTGGGTACAAAGAATTGCTCGTTGAAGGGAGGCCGTTTGTAGCTTCCTTGCTTCGGGCGCTTCGGCATCTTGATGGGTGGCGGTGTCATGTCTTCATAGGGCACCTTGCTGAGAATGTGGCGCAGGCAATTCAAGCGGGCGCGGCGCTTGTCATTGGCCTCCACGGTGAACCATGGGGCTTCCGGGATATGCGTCTTGGCAAACATGGTGTCCTTCGCTTTTGAGAACTCCACCCAGCGGTTGCGCGACTCGATGTCCATCGGACTCATCTTCCAGCGACGCTCTTCGTTATCAATGCGTTCCTGGAAACGTTTCTCCTGTTCGTCATCATTGATGGAGAACCAGTATTTGAGTAGCAGGATTCCGTCCTGCACCAGCATTTGCTCAAACTGTGGGCACGACACATAAAACTGCTCCACTTGTTCGCGTGTCGCGAAGCCCATCACCTTTTCCACGCCGGCCCGGTTGTACCAGCTCCGGTCAAAGACAACGATTTCTCCGGCACTTGGGAAATGCTCCACGTAGCGCTGGAAATACCACTGGCTTTTCTGATGCTCTGAAGGTGTGCCCAGGGCCACCACCCGGCATCCCCTGGGGTTCAGGGGCTCCGTCAGCCGTTTGATCGATCCTCCCTTGCCTGCGGCGTCTCGCCCTTCGAACAGGATGATCATGCGAAAGCCGGTGGCTTTCACCCAGTACTGCATTTTGACCAGTTCCGTCTGGAGTTTGGCCAGCTCTTTTTCGTAGACCTTTTTGTTCAGCCGTTTGTGCTTGTTGGAACAACCCTCCTGCAGTTCCACCATGATTTCCTGCGGTTGGTCGACATCACCATCGCTGTAGTGATTGATGGCCTCGAGGACGGCTGTCATGTCGTGGTCGACGGGCTGGCTCATGCTTTCGGTGGATCGCCAGTTCAGTTCTGCCAGCGCTGCAATCTGCGGGGTCGATCTTGTCCGGTTTTTTACGGAATGTCTGGTGTTTTCGTCTCCTGCATCGGGAGGGTGATGATCACGGCAAAGCGGCCCGGGTCGCCGTTGCCCTGCTGGAAACTGAGACGTCCAGCATGGGTGCGAACCACATGGTTCACGATTGCCAACCCCAAGCCGCAATGGCCTTGACGCCCCCGTGCGGAATCCAGGCGCTGAAAGGGTTGCAGGGCCCGTTCCCAGGCGTTGCTGGGCATTCCCTCCCCCTGGTCCCACACTTCAATGGCAACCTCCGCTGCCCGCCTGCGCAGCCGTACGACAACCGGTGCGGTGCCATGGCTGAAGGCGTTGTCGATCAGGTTGCTCACGGCGCGGCCCAGGGCCACCGGCCGGATTGGTAAATGGATCGAACTGAGCTCGAGCAGAAGTTGGTCCTTCGGTTGGCCTGCCACGGTCTCAGCCAGCCACTGATCCAACGGACAGGCAACACACGCTTCCCGTTCACCGCCTCCGGCGTAGAGCAGAAACTGGCCTGTAATCCGCTCCAAAGCCTCCAGATCGCTTTGGCAGCGCCTTCGTTCCTCGGTGTTGAGCTCCGGCATCGACAAACGAAACTGCAGCCGTGTGAGGGGTGCTCGCAGATCGTGGGCAATGCCGGCCAGCATCGTGGCGCGCTCTTTTTCCCCTTCTGCCAGGCGGCGCACCATTGCGTTGAAGCGACGGGAGATCCGCCGCACTTCAGCGGATCCTTGCTCGGGGACAGGCTCACGGTTGATGTCTTCTCCGACCCGAGAGACGGCGTCCTCAAGCTTGCGAAGAGGACGGGCAACATCGAGGAGCAGATAGAGCACCCCGGTCATCACCGTCGCGCCCACCAGGGCTAGCAGCAGCAGTGTGGGTGGGGGCGGCCAGGTGCGTGCCATGGGCAAGGGGCTGCGCAGCCAGACCGGCTCCAGTGGAGAGAACAGTTCAATCCACACCTCCGGCGTGCCCGCCCTGCTCGGGGAAGGCCGGAGCTCACGGCAGTGCGAGAGGCGGGAGCAGAGCACCTGACGCAGCTCCTGGCGCCGCTGGGCCGAAGCCTGGGTCTCGCGATCTGGCGCCGCTGGTTGTGAGCTCACCTGGAGCTCCAGGCCTGTGAGCTCGCTGATCAGTGATGGGGGGTAGCGCTCGAGAGTTAGTTCGCTGAGGCGGATGTTCAAGGCCAGGTCCCGTCCCAACTGCAGCGTCTGAATCCGTTCCAGTTGCCGGCCGAACAGCCCCTGCAGCAGCATCAGGGCCAGCATCCAACAGGCCAGCAGGGTCGTCCCCCAGGCGCCGAAGCGAGCCAGTCTTCGTGTCAGTCCCCGTTGGCGAGGCATGTCAGCGGGATCTCGGCGTGCCGTCCGGAACAAACACGTAGCCATATCCCCAAACCGTCTGCACGTAACGGGGGCGGGTGGGATCCGGTTCCACCAGCTTGCGCACCCGCGACACCTGAACGTCCATGCTGCGGCTGTCGGTGTCGCTGCCGGGACCTCGGGCGAGTTCGATCAGACGTTCCCGCGAGAGCGGGCGATGGGGATGGCGCACAAAGGCGGCCAGAAGGCTGAACTCTCCGCTGGTGATCACCACCGGCGCGTTGTTCTGCAGCAAGGTGCGGGCGGCGAGATCCAGTTGGTTGTCGCCAAAGCGGATGCATTCCCCACCTTCCACCGGTGTTCCCGCCGGCATGGCGTTGCGCCGCCGGAGCACGGCTTCAATTCGGGCCGTGAGTTCTCGGGGCAGGAACGGTTTGGCCAGGTAGTCATCGGCTCCCTGTTCGAGGCCGATGATCCGATCAACCCCGTCGGCGCGTGCGGTGAGCATCACCACGGGCAGATCATCACCGGCATCTCGCAGCCTGCGCAGAGCCGTCAGCCCATCATCGCCGGGCAGCATCAGGTCAAGGACCACTAGATCTGGCCGTTGGCATTCCAGACGTGCCTCGAATTGCTTCACATCGCAGAGGCTGCGCACGTCATAGCCCTGGTCGATCAGGTAAGTGCCGACCATCTTTCTCAGTTCCGGGTCGTCGTCCACCACCCAGATCATGGTGTCCCTTGCCATGGCCAACAGCGGATGGGCTGATGGTATGCAGCGCTTCGGCGTCTGTCCTTCTCCGGTAGGACCCGGTCACAGCTCAGCAGCCTCCGGTCATGCATCAGTCATCGTCAGAGCGGCTCAGGCTCCATAGGCTGGTGGCATGACTGCGCCAATCGTCATCCGTGTGCTCGGCCCTTTGGCATTGGCGCTGAGTTCGATGGCGTTGCAGGCCGCACCGGGCGACAAGACCATGCGTGTCTACAGCACCAGGATGGAAACCCTGTTCATCCGCTTGGATGTCAACGGAGACGGTCGATTGGATGCCTCGGAAGTGCAGGGTCGACGTGCCCTGAGCCGTGTGCTCAAGCGGCAGAACAATCGTTCCTATCTCCTCTTGAAGGACCTGCGTCTTCAGGATTCATCGCCCAGTGGCCCACGCCTGAAGCGCCATTTCCGAAAGGCCGACCTCGACCAGAACCATCGCTTGAATCGTCAGGAAGCCAAGCGCATTCCCTGGATCAGTCGCAATTTCAATGCTTTGGATGGTGATCGGGATGGAAGCGTGACCCTTGAGGAGTTGTGGAACCATCAGCGCTCGCTGGCGCCGCCTCAGCGCCTGCCTTGAGTGGGGGGAGAGACCACCAGGCGGATGATGCGAATCAACCTCCAGAGTGCACCAAGCAAGAGGATGCCCGCCAGAAGCGCGATGGCAGCGATCAGCACGATGGCGGCGAGCCCGAGCATGGCTTCCAGCAGTTGCTGAACGCCGCCGATCAGGTCATCAATGGCCTTGCTCAGCAGCAGCATGATGTCCACCTGCTGGGGCAGCTGATTCAGCAGCACTGCAATCCCTGCGGCAGCAGCCAGCATCAGCACAACAACCGTCAACTGACGCAGGACGGGGCCATAGGGGAAGCGACGACGGGGGCGGAAGACACGTCGTTGATCGCGTGTACTGCTTCGGCGCGCCTTCCTCATGGCATCGGTGTGATCAGGGTGCCGTCACTGCGGCGATTCTGAAGCGTGTTTCCTGCACGTCAACGGTCGGACTGCGTTTCAGGCTTGTCCACCGGTGCCGGTGCTGGCGATGTCTCCTTGGTTCCCTGGGGCAGAGGAACAAGCCAGGCGGTGGCGATGGTGCATGCCAGAGCAACCCCAGCCAGGAGGGGTGATCCGAGGCGTTTCTGCAGAGGAATGCGATCGACGATCTCCTGACGCTTCAACGGGCGGTCCTCGGGGAACGTCCAGGTCAGCTTCACCCGGTTGTCGAGCCGCAAGCGATCGAGGCAACGCACCAGATCAGCCAGTTCGGCGTCATCGAGCTTGAGCTGCAACGGCTCGACGCCCTCTCGGCTGCTGCGCAGTTCCAGCCGATGGTTGGCTTGATCCGGCGCGATGCTCACAAAACCGTCTTCCAGGCCAAAGCGGCGCTGCACGCCGGACAAGCGATGCCTGGCGTAGGGCATCACCGCTGCCATCAGAGCCTCGAGATGATCCCGGGTTCCTTCCAGTTCCGGTGCTCCGATCAACTGCAGCCGCCAGGACGACAGGATGCCGATAGCCTCATTGGACTGTCCGGCGGAGAGGTCGGGAAAGCCTTCCACCACCAGCCGTGCTGCGGTCTGTTCGTATTGGTATGTCGTTTTCAACATGGTCGGCCTAGGGCGTGGGGTCGAGCAGGGTTGCGCGGAGTCGATCGATTCCACCTGGGCCTGCGCAGAACGCCAGGGTGCTGATCAGCTGGCGGTGCAAAGGGCCAGCCGGCTCCATGGTGAGCAGGCGAACAACGGCTTCCCGGCGCGGATTCATTCGCTCTTCGATGAGGTCTCGCAGGCGCTCGTGGAACAACTGCCAACGCTGTTGGGTGAGCTGCTCCGGTTCGCGGCTCGAGAGGAGTTGGTGGAGCATGGGGTAGAGCCGATCTGCCATGGCACACACCAGACAGATCAGGGATTCGGCATCCACCGGGTCGAGCTGGTCCCGCCGGGTGGTGCGCCGAAGCGGGTTATGACAGCGCCGCTTCCAGAGTTCAACCCGGTTGGGGAATTGCGCCTGGAGGCCCATCTGCTGGCTGGTCCAGACCATCGCCTCGCCACCATTGAGATCAAGAGCCTCAATGGTCAGCAGCAACAGGTCGAGACGCTCGACGCCCCGCCGGCTGAGACGCGCGCCGTCGGTGGGTGCGCTGGGGGCTGGAGCTTCAGTCATGGCTGCGATGATGCCAGGGGCACCGCCATTGCGTCACCTGGATTTGGATCTTCAGTCGCACATTCGCTCAATTCCAGATTTTCCCAAGCCTGGAATTCTGTTTCGAGACATCAACCCCCTGCTGCGGTCGCCTGAGGCCATGGCCGAGGTGATCCGCCAGCTGGGTGCGTTCTGCGACCAGGTGAAGCCTGATCTGATCGTGGGGATCGAATCCCGGGGATTCATTTTTGGGGCACCTTTGGCCAGCGACCGACGGCTTGGCTTCGTGCCTGTGCGCAAGCCCGGAAAGCTCCCTAGTGAGGTGGTGGGCCTGGACTACGCCCTGGAGTACGGCACTGATCGGCTTGAGATTCAAGCCGATGCATTTGAGGATTCACCCCGGGTGCTGGTGGTGGACGATCTGCTGGCCACCGGTGGCACGGCTGCGGCGACGGGACAACTGGTGGAGCAGGCTGGCGGTTGCCTTGTGGGCTTTGCCTTTGTGATCGAGCTTGAGGGGCTCGGAGGCCGTCAGGCCTTGCCCGCAGGCCAACCCGTAGAAGCGTTGTTGCGTTACGGCTGAGTGTTCTGCCAGTCGAAGACGTCTTCCAACTGCTGCAAACTCAACAACCCGAAGCTCCACAGCACGATCGGGAGGGGGGCTTGTTCCAGTTCCGCCTGGCGTTGCCCCAGCTCCAGGGCGCTTGGACTCAACCCCAAACGCCGCTGAAGAAATTGCAGCAAGGCGTCCGTCGCTGAGGGTTGCCGCTGGCTGGACATCACCATGGTCGCGACCCGCGCTTGGCTCAGTTTGGCAAGGCCCGCCAGAGCTGCATGGGGCCGTCACTCATGGCCCGCAAGCTGAGCTGGCGCAGCCCAGAAAACTGTTTCAGCAGCAGCAATGCAAAGCGCCGCAGGGGAAGCAACAGTGGTTGGCGGTTGGAGAACACCCGCACCAGAAGATCCGTCGCCACACCCACCTGGAGCACATCGAGCCAGCGGCTCATCCCGTAGCGCCGAGCGATTGTTGTGGCGCTGCCGCCCCGCTCCACGGCGCGCAGCAACCCTTCCACATCACGCCAGCAGAGATTGAGCCCCTGGCCTCCCACGGGATGGCAGCGGTGGCCCGCTTCGCCGATCAGCACGCCCCGTCCGCGATGAAAGCGGCGAGCCAGCAGCCATTGTTGGGGGAAGGCTCGGGGTTGATCCAGAAGGCAATCCGGTTCAATCCCCTCCGGCAGAACAGCGGCCAGCTGATCGAGAAAGGCACTGCGCTGCAACGTGCTGCGCTGCTGGCAACGCTGCCAGGGTGCACTCCACACCACCTGGAACCTGCCCTGCCCCAAGGGCAAAACGGCGAGAGGGCCTTCCGGGCGAAACAACTCGCAGGCTCTGTCGTGGGGGAGTCCCCGCAGGGCAACCTTGGCGGTGAGACACCCCTGGCGATAGCGGATGCCCCAGTGACGGATGCCCCAGGCCTCTCGTGTGGGGGAGCGCGGTCCATCAGCCGCCACGATCAGAGCATCAGCGCTTGGATCAGGGCATGGTTCGGCCAAGTGCATCGCCACGTTGCCATTGGCCTCCAGCCGAGCCAGCAACAGCTTCATCAAGGGTAGGTGATCGAGGATCCAGCCAATGCCGTCGTGGTGTCGATTGGCTGCTGCCAGGTCCTCCTGGCCGAAGAGAACGCGTTCGTTGGTGGCCCCGTCCCGCAAATCCAGGTCACGGAACGGCACCAAGGCATCGCGCAGGTCGTGCCAAAGCCCCAGGTTGGTCAGCAGTCGGCGGCTGGAGTGTGTGATGGCGTACGCCCGACTTCTGGCTTGAAGTTCCGATGCCTTCAGCGGGTCAAACAGGACCACGCGCTGACCACGGAGGCCGAGGGCAAGAGCAGTGAGGGCGCCGGTGGGGCCAGCGCCCAAAACATGAATCTCTGGAGGGGATGGAACCATTCAGGGAGTCTGGCCACCCATCCCGATCCAGCGCGAGGCGATCAGCCCAGGCCGAGCAGCCCGTGAACGAAGGATTCGCCGCCCAGGGCCAACTCAGTGGCCAGCAGAGCAATGAAACCGAGCATGGCCATGCGGCCGTTCAGCTTTTCGGCGCGGTCGTGGAAACCCCAACCCTGGGTTGCTTCAACCACTTCCATGCGGGGTTCCGTGGCAAAGGCGTTGAGGCGGCCGCCGTCTTCCGTGGTGACCTGTGCACCGCGCACGACAGGGGTGGTGGGAGAGGACTGGGACATGGATGCCGCCGTTTGATTGCTAAGAAGTGTAAACCAAGTTTAAGAAGTGTTCAGCGGTGGCTGCTCGACGTCGGCTGTTCAGCGGCGGCTGCTCAGGCGGAGTTGGCAGAGCTCCTCAAAGGCGGGACGGAGCAGGAAGGGGTATTCGCCAACCCACATCCGCATGCCTGGCAGCCAGGCATCGCTGAGGGCTCCGATCTTTGAGAAATCCTTGCGCTCGCTCAGCACCAGGCAGCGGATCAGGCTGCCGCGGCGGATTGACTGGTGCTTTTTCTCCATCGGAAAGGCCACCCGGCCGAGGTAACCCTCCTCGTCTTCGAGTTCGAGCAGCATCCAGGTGCGTCGGTTCTCCACGAGTTCCAGTCGGCCGCGGCTGTCGGCCTGTTCGTGCCGGTTTTCCACCCGCTCACGCGTGATCACGTCCGCCACCTCGCCCTCAAACAGGGCAGCCGCGGGGTAGCGCCGCAGCGTGGCGTTGCGCTGGCCGGCTTGAACGATCGGGCCCCAAAGCACATACAGAAAGAACACAACGCTGATCACCAGCCAGACGGGGCCCCAGCGGCTGCCGAGCTGCGCCTGGTTGTAGATCAGGAAGGTGATCACACCACCGATGGCGGCGATCATCAGGCGCTGCAGCACCTCCTGGGGGGTGCCGAGGGAGACGCGGAACTGGGTGCCAGTGGCAACAGCGGGGATCAACCGTTGAAGTTCACCGGGGCGGAGGGGGATGAGCATGGTGTCGCCTTCAGATCAGGCGCTCAAGGCCATACACAAGGCTGCCGAGGCTTCCCACCTTGCGCACCGTGAGCAGCACGCCGGGCATGTAGGCGGAACGATCGATCGTGTCGTGACGCAGGGTGTAGGTCTCCCCTGGGGCACCGAACATCACTTCCTGGTGAGCCACAAGGCCTGGCAGCCGCACGGAGTGAAGCCGCAGGCCACTGTCCCGCTGTCCGCCGCGGCACCCCGCCAGGGATTCGTGCTCGTCCACTCCCTCGGGATTGAAGCTCTTGCCCAGCTCCTCCATCAGCTCAGCGGTTTTGATGCAGGTGCCGCTGGGGGCATCCGCCTTGCGGTTGTGGTGCAGTTCCGTCAGTTCCGCGTGGTCGTAGAAGCGTGCCGCTGCGGCTGCGGCTTGCTGCAACAGCACCATCCCCACGGAGAAATTGGGGATCACGGCCCCACCCACGGACGCTTTGGCCGAGAACTCAGTGAGGTCGTTGAGTTGTTCAGGCGAGAGCCCAGTGGTTCCGATCACGGGGTGAACGCCGTAGGCGATCGCCGCGCGGGTGTGCTCATAAACAACGGAGGGGTGGGTGAAATCCACCAACACGGCGCCGCTGCCGCTGTCCCGCACCGATTGGCTCACAGCGCAGAGACAGCCTTCGAAATCAGCCGTCACGGCCACCTCCAGCTCGCCAAGGCCCAGCTCCAGACCCACGTCTGCCCCTTCTTTGCCGGGGGTGTTGTCGATGGCGCCTTCCAGGCTGCAGTCTTCGGCTCCCACCACAGCCTTGATCACCTCGGCGCCCATGCGCCCTAGGGCACCGGCAACAACGACGGGAATCGGAGCGGTCATGAAAGCGCAGCAGACGCTTCAAAGCCTATGGGTCGGCTCGTGTAACGGCCGATCAGAAATCCTCGCGCCCTAAGGGCCAGTCGCCGTAAGGTTCTTCACATTGCTCAAAGCGCGCTGATGTTCACACAGGTCCGCTCCGCCGACCGCCGCGTTGCTCCTGTGGAGGGCCAGAACCACAAGTCCGTCATGAAGGCGGTTTATGTGGTGCTGGAGCCTCAGTACCAAAACGCTCTCACCCAGGCAGCGACGGCTCTCAATGCATCGGGTGGCGATCTCGGGATCGAGCTCAGCGGCTATCTGATCGAAGAACTCCGAGACGACGACAACTACGCCGGCTTCTGTGCCGATGTGGCTGAGGCTGATGTCTTTGTGGCCTCCTTGATCTTCATTGAAGATCTGGCTCAGAAGGTTGTGGACGCCGTCGCCCCACACCGCGACCGACTCAAGGCGGCTGTGGTCTTCCCGTCCATGCCGGAGGTGATGCGGCTCAACAAGCTGGGCAGCTTCTCGATGGCCCAGCTCGGTCAGAGCAAGAGCGCCATCGCAGGCTTCATGAAGAAGCGGAAGGAAGCCGGAGGTGCTGGTTTCCAGGACGCGATGCTCAAGCTGCTGAACACGCTGCCCACCGTTCTCAAGTACCTGCCCGTTGAGAAGGCGCAGGATGCCCGCAGCTTCATGCTCAGCTTCCAGTACTGGCTGGGCGGAACCCCCGACAACCTGCGTAACTTCCTGTTGATGCTGGCGGACAAGTACGTCTTCCCAGCTGCAGAAGGTGAGGAGCGCCCGGCAATGGAGGTGGCGGAGCCCGAAGTGTTCCCCGACCTCGGCATCTGGCACCCCCTGGCTCCGTCGATGTTCGAGGACCTCAAGGAATATCTGAACTGGACCTCCAGCCGCACCGACCTTTCTGAGGAAGCCCGCAAAGGGCCGGTGATCGGTTTGGTGCTGCAGCGCAGCCACATCGTCACCGGTGACGATGCCCATTACGTGGCCACCATCCAGGAGCTGGAGTTCCGTGGCGCTCGCGTGATTCCGATCTTCTGCGGCGGTCTCGACTTCTCCAAGCCGGTCAACGCTTTCTTCTACGACCCGCTGAATCCCGAGCAGCCCCTGGTGGATGGCATCGTCTCCCTCACCGGTTTTGCGCTGGTCGGAGGTCCGGCCCGTCAGGACCACCCCAAGGCGATTGAGTCGCTGAAGAAGCTCAACCGTCCTTACATGGTGGCGCTTCCTCTCGTCTTCCAGACCACCCAGGAATGGGAACAGAGCGACCTTGGCCTGCACCCGGTGCAGGTGGCCCTGCAGATCGCCATTCCGGAACTGGATGGCGCCATCGAGCCCATCGTTCTCTCGGGTCGCGACGATGCCACCGGCAAGGCGCACACCCTTCAAGACCGGGTTGATGCCATCGCTGAGCGGGCCATCCGCTGGGCATCGCTGCGGATCAAGCCCCGCAACGAGAAGAAGCTGGCGATCACCGTGTTCAGCTTCCCTCCCGACAAGGGCAACGTCGGCACGGCGGCTTATCTCGACGTCTTCGGCTCCATCCATCGGGTGATGCAGGAGATGAAGGCGAAGGGCTACGACGTGCAGGACCTGCCTTCCACGCCTCGTGAGCTGTTGGAGGCCGTCATCAACGACGCCGATGCCATGCAGGGCTCTCCGGAGCTTTCAATCGCCCACCGCATGAGCGTTGAGGAGTACGAGCGTCTGACGCCCTACTCCGAACGGCTCGAAGAGAACTGGGGCAAGCCCCCGGGCAACCTCAACAGCGATGGTCAGAACCTGCTGGTTTTCGGTCGCCACTTTGGCAACGTTTTCGTTGGCGTTCAGCCCACCTTCGGCTACGAGGGTGATCCGATGCGCCTGCTCTATTCCCGCAGCGCCAGCCCCCACCACGGCTTCGCGGCTTACTACACCTATCTCCAGAAGATCTGGAAGGCTGATGCGGTGCTGCACTTCGGCACCCACGGCTCCCTTGAGTTCATGCCAGGCAAGCAGATGGGCATGAGCGAAACCTGCTATCCCGATTCACTGATCGGTGCGCTGCCCAACCTCTATTACTACGCCGCCAATAACCCCTCCGAGGCCACGATCGCCAAGCGGCGGGGTTATGCCTCCACCATCAGCTACCTCACCCCTCCGGCTGAAAATGCCGGTCTTTACAAGGGCCTGAAGGAACTGGGTGAGCTGGTGGGCTCCTACCAGCAGCTGCGTGAGGGTGGCCGCGGCATTCAGATTGTCAACACGATCATCGAGACGGCACGTCAGTGCAACCTCGATAAGGACGTTGACCTTCCTGAGGAGGATGCCTCGACCCTCGACCTGGAGGGACGTGATGCCCTGGTGGGCGCCGTTTACCGCCAGTTGATGGAGATCGAAAGCCGTCTCCTTCCCTGTGGTCTTCACACCATTGGCAAACCCCCCACCGCAGAGGAAGCCGTTGCCACCTTGGTGAACATCGCTGCTCTCGAGCGTGAGGAGGATGGGCTGCGCTCACTCCCCGGCCTGCTGGCTGAGGCGATGGGCCGCTCGATCGAAGACATCTACAAAGGCAACGACGAGGGCGTCCTCGCCGATGTGGAACTCAACCGCACGATCACGGAGACATCCCGCGCTGCTATTGGCGCCATGGTTCGCACCCTCACCGGCCGTGATGGTCGGGTCAGCCTGCGCAACAGCTTCGGTTGGTTCTACGACCTGCTGGCCAAGTTCGGTTTCAAGCTCCCCTCTCCTTGGCTGCGGGCCTGTTGCAGTGCTGGCTTCGTGCAGATCGATGCCACCGAGCTCGACAAGCTCTTTGCCTACCTGCGCTTCTGCCTTGAGCAGGTGTGCGCCGACATGGAGATGGAGAGTCTGCTGAAGGCTCTTGATGGTGAATACATCCTTCCGGGCCCCGGTGGTGATCCGATCCGGAATCCTGGTGTGCTGCCCAGCGGCAAGAACATCCACGCCCTCGACCCGCAGGCGATCCCCACCCGTGCCGCGGTGGCTGCAGCCAAGAGTGTTGTCGACAAGTTGATTGAGCGTCAGCGCGAGGAGCAGGGCACCTGGCCCGAAACCATCGCCTGCGTGCTCTGGGGAACCGACAACATTAAGACCTACGGTGAATCCCTGGCTCAGATCCTCTGGTTCGTTGGCGTCAAGCCGATGCCGGACTCCGTGGGTCGGGTCAACAAGCTTGAGTTGATTCCCCTGGAAGAACTCGGCCGCCCCCGCGTTGATGTGGTGGTGAACTGCTCCGGTGTGTTCCGCGATCTGTTCATCAACCAGATGGCTCTGATCGATCAGGCCGTGAAGATGGCTGCCGAGGCCGACGAGCCTCTGGAGCAAAACTTCGTTCGCAAGCACGCCCTCGAGCAGGCGGAGAAAGAAGGCACGAGCCTGCGTGATGCGGCCTGCCGGGTGTTCTCCAATGCCAGCGGCAGCTACAGCTCCAACGTGAACCTCGCAGTGGAGAACAGCACCTGGGAGGAGGAAGGTGAGCTGCAGGAGATGTACCTCTCCCGCAAGACCTTCGCCTTCAATGCCGATAACCCCGGTGAGATGAATCAGAAGCGGGAGGTGTTCGAGAACGTGATGAAGACCGCGGATGTCACCTTCCAGAACCTCGATTCGGCTGAGATCTCCCTTACCGATGTGAGCCACTACTTCGACTCCGATCCCACCAAGTTGATCGCTGGCCTGCGTGATGACGGCAAAGCTCCCACCAGCTACATCGCCGACACCACAACGGCCAACGCGCAGGTGCGTTCGCTGAGTGAAACCATCCGCCTGGATTCACGCACCAAGCTGCTGAATCCCAAGTGGTACGAAGGCATGCTCGACTCCGGCTACGAGGGTGTGCGTGAGGTAGCCAAGCGGCTCAACTTCACCCTGGGTTGGAGTGCCACCAGCGGTGCCGTTGACAACTTCGTCTACGAAGAAGCCAACGAAACCTTCATCAACGATCCTGAGATGCGCAAGCGTCTGCTGGAACTCAACCCCAACAGCTTCCGTCAGATCGTGGGCACCCTGCTTGAGGTGCATGGCCGCGGATACTGGGAGACCTCGGATGAGAACATCGAGCAGCTTCAGGAGCTGTACCAGGAGGTTGAGGATCGGATTGAGGGTGTTGTCACCGACTGATCGTCGACCAAGTGTTGAACATCAAAGCCAGAGTTCCTGCCGGGCTCTGGCTTTTTTGTTGGCGATGAATGATGGGCAACTCAGGCTTTCAGGGCCTTGAATTCTGCATCTCTTGCGGCTCGGCTGATCTCTGCCGTTTTGAAATCAATTCCAGCCCATTGTTGATACATCGATAGGCTGCGTTTTCTCCCTAATCCGAAGGGTTTAAGTTCTCCAGGCTGATCATTGAAGCAGCGGATTGATGCCGGCGCATTGTTGAGACTTGCAAGCAGTGTGTGTACACGTTTGAGTGCGCAAAGGTTGTAATGGTGCCAATTGCTGTGATCGCCCCAATGGGTGGCTGCATGCTCTTGATCTGTTTGTTCTGTCTTGTAGAGATGAAACAGCAGCAGGCGATTCGGGGCGTAGATGTTGAAACCCGACGTCCAGAGTCCTGCCGACATGGCAATCTCTTCCCCATAGAAGTAAAGCTCGGGGTCGTAGGGCACTTCGCTCACGATTGAGCCAGGGCCGAACAGGAAGCCTCCGGCGATAAAGGCCCCGGGGATGGGGCGATCAGGTTGTTCTTCTGGAAGTTGAAACCGGCGGCTGCCATCACAGGCAGGGTTGATGTCTGCAAACGGCACGGCTGTTGAAAGCCGTTCGGGTAAATACTGAGAACGGCACGCGCATCGCTGCATTCCTTCCAGGTTTTCAGAAGCAGCTCATCCCAGTGCTCCACGGCCCGCATGTGGCTGTCGATCTGCAGCAGAAAGTCTTCCCCGCCGTAAACACCCTGAGCTTGTCGACGGGCCCAGCAGGCTCCGCGGCTTTCCGCGGCATCGAACCGGATGACCTCCAGCTGTGGATGATCCGGAAATGCGCTTGTTCCCCAGTGGGGCGGGTCATCAGCCGCCAGTTGCAGGCAGATGCCGAAGCGCAGGCGCTCTGGCTTGGCCGCCCGCTCGATCAGGTTGTGCAGTGTGGCCGGGAGATCCGGATCCCTGTAGGCCGCGATCTGAACAAAGATCATGGAGATCACCAGAGGGCGGCCGCCATGCGCAGCGTCTGGCTGATGGGCCCCACATCGTGCACCCGCAGCACGGCAGCACCCGCCTGGGCGCAGCGGCAGGCCACGGCAGCAGTTCCCCAGAGACGCGCTTTGGGTCTGGGTTCATCCAGAACCGCACCGATGAAGCGTTTGCGCGAAGGGCCGATCAGTACCGGTCGCGGTCCTGCTGTGAGTTGTTCCAGATCCCGCAGCATCTGCAGGTTCTGCTCGTGGGTCTTGGCAAAGCCGAGACCCGGATCCCAGATGATTTGGCTTTCATCAACGCCGGCTTGAATCGCAGCTTCACTGCGCTCCAGCAACGCCGCTTTCACATCTGCCACGACATCGGCATAGGTCGTGAGCTGATCCATGGTTTGGCTGTCACCGCGGCTGTGCATCAGCACCACCGGACAGCCCGCATCGGCGACCACCCGCAGCAGATCGGGATCCCGCCGGCCACCGCTCACATCATTGATCCAGTTGGCCCCTGCTTCTAGTGCTTTGGCGGCCACCGGCGCCAGAAACGTGTCGATAGAGATCAGGGCATCAGGGCAGTGCTGCCGGATGGCGTTCAGCGCTGGTAGCAGCCGTCTCAGCTCCTCTTCGGCGCCCACCTCCTCTGCTCCCGGTCGGGTGCTTTGCGCACCCAGATCCAAGACGTCTGCACCCTTGTTGAGTTGCCGCTGGGCCTCAGCCAGGGCTCGTTCCCTGGCCAGGAATCGTCCCCCATCGCTGAAGGAATCGGGGGTGACGTTGATCACCCCCATCACGGCTGTGCGTTGCCCCCAACCCTGAGGCCAGCCGCCTGAATCAGGCAGCTTGGTAGTTGGCAATCCGTCCAAAGCTTTCGGGCTCCAAGGAAGCACCCCCCACCAGCACCCCGTCGATATCGCTCATGCCCATCAACTCATCAATGTTGCTGGGTTTGACGGAGCCGCCGTACTGAATCACCAGATCGGGGGAGCCCACCCAGCTCCGAATCAGACCGCAGATGCGGTTCGCTTCCTCGGCTTCGCAGGTTTTGCCTGTGCCGATCGCCCAGATCGGTTCGTAGGCCACCACCAATTTCTCGGCATCGAGACCCTCCAGACCCTGCTCGATCTGTCGGCGGATCACCCGTTCAGCTTCGCCCCGCTCGCGCTGTTCATCGCTTTCCCCCACACAAACGATCGGGATCAGACCGTTGGCCTGGGATGACCTGGCCCGGTGGTTGATCTGCTCATCGCTCTCACTGAAATATTTACGCGGTTCGCTGTGACCCACGATCGTGTGGGTCACTCCGTGCTCCTTGAGCATGGCTGGGGAGATCTCCCCGGTGAAGGCTCCCTGGCCTTCCCAGTGCACGTTCTGGCTCGACAGGCAGACCCGGGAGTTCTGGCTGAGCTCCGCCATGGTCGACAGCGCCGTGAAGGGTGGTGCCAGCACCAGGTCACGGTCGTCAGGGGTGTCAGCAATCAATGGCAGGAAGGCTTCCATGAACTCCCGCGACTGGGCACAGGTCATGTGCATCTTCCAGTTGCCAGCGATCACCGGTCTGCGCACGCCTTGCTTCCCCATGGAATGTCGCAGCCAACTTACGGCCCGGTCGCGTTTTCATCCCTGACAACGGACTCCTCACCAGCAAGCACAACTCGATCTCCCGGGGAAAGCTGACGGCCCCGCCGGGTTTCAACGCTCCCATTCACCTCCACTTCACCCATCTGGATGCGTTGCTTCGCTTCACCGCCGGTGGAGACCCAACCCTTCCATTTCAGGAACTGATCCAGCTTCATTGGGCAGAGTTTTGAGCTCACCATTGATACTGTGCCGCGATGCTGACCCCATCCCAGGCCGGATTCCGCCGGCTGCTGCCGTTGCTTCGCCCTCATCTGCGGGAACTGCTCTGGGGGGGCTGCTGCATGGTGATTTACGTGGGCAGCTTCCCGTTGCTCGTGCAGCTTGCCGGAGATTTGTTTCCTGCGCTGGGGTCGGGTGATCTCGCCCGCGTGCTTCAGCTGATTGGGTTGGCGTTGCTGATCTTTGCTGTTCAGAAGATCGCCCAGTTCGGTCAGGACGCGCTTCTTGCCGGGCCTGCACTGCTGGTGAGCCAGGACTTACGGCGTGATCTGTTCCGCCGCCTGCAGACCGTGGAGCTGGGGGCGCTCGAGAAGCTCTCGGCCGGTGATCTCACCTACCGCTTCACCGAAGACGCCGATCGCGTCAGCGAGGTGCTGTACAAGACCATTCACGACACGGTCCCCAGCGTTCTTCAGCTCGTTGCGGTGCTGGTGATGATGCTCTGGCTCGACTGGAAACTGACGCTGGCCATCCTTTTGCTGGCGCCGGTGATCGTCTGGCTGATCAGCCTGTTTGGTGCGCGCGTGATGGCGGCCACGGAACGCAGTCAGAAAAAGGTGAGCGAACTGGCCGGTCTGCTGGGTGAGGCCATCGAAGGTTTGCCCCTGGTGCGTGCTTTTGCAGCCGAACCCTGGCTGCAGGACCGTTTCGAGACGGAAATCGATCAACACCGGCAGGCCCGCCACCGCACCTACAGCCTTGTGGCGCTCCAGCATCCGGTGGTTGGCATCATCGAGGTGGTGGGTCTGTTTGCCGTTCTGGCCCTTGGAGCCTGGAGAATCCAGAGTGGTGATCTGAGTATTGCCGGGCTCAGCAGCTACCTGACAGGGCTGATCGTGCTGATCGATCCCATTGCCCACGTCACCAACAACTTCAACGAATTTCAGCAGGGTCAGGCGTCGCTGCGACGTCTGCGGGAGATCGAGCGAGAGCCTCAGGAGGCTGCGGATCCAGCTGATGCGCAAGCCATCGGTGCACTTCAGGGTGATCTGGTCTTTGACCAGGTGATCTTTGGCTATGACCCAGCCCAGCCGGTGTTGCGTCACCTGAATCTGCGGGTGGATGCGGGCCAGGTGTTGGCCATCGTTGGCCCCTCCGGTGCGGGTAAAAGCACCCTGCTGTCGCTCCTGCTGCGGTTCAACACGGTGCAACAGGGCGAGATCCGTCTTGACGGCACCGACATCAGCTTGATGCGCGCCCGTGAGCTGCGTCAGCAGGTGGCCCTGGTCCCGCAGCGCACAACTGTGTTTTCCGGATCCATTGCCGAAGCGATTCGGTTCGGCCGTCGTGCGACGGACGACGAGGTGCGCGATGCGGCACGGTTGGCCAATGCGGATGATTTCATCCGTGCCTTACCCCAGGGGTATGACACCCAGCTCGAAGAACGGGGAACCAATGTTTCCGGTGGCCAGCTGCAGCGGATCGCCATAGCCCGGGCGGTGCTTGGCAATCCAGCGCTGTTGCTGCTGGATGAAGCCACCAGTGCCCTTGATGCTGAAGCCGAGGCGGCGGTGCAACTCGGACTGAAGCAGGCGATGAAGGGACGAACCGTGTTGGTGATCGCCCATCGTCTGGCGACGGTGCAGGAGGCTGATCGGATTGTTGTCCTGGAGAAAGGCGCTGTTGTCGATCGAGGAACCCACGACGAATTGATGCAGCGTGGTGGGCGTTACCGCGAATTGTGCGAACGGCAGTTCATTCGAGATCGGCAGAAGTCCTGAATCCCTTTACGATCTGGCCGCCGGTACACCGCTATCCCGGCGATGAACGATGACTGATTCCGCAGCCCAGAACCCTATCTTGACCTTTGAGGGCAAGCGCTACGACCTCAATACGCTTCCTGATGAGCTCAAGGAGCTTGTGCGTGGTATGCAAGTTGCCGACGCTCAACTGCGGATGCACGAAGACACCCTCAAGGTTCTGGCGGTGGGTCGTCAGAGCTTGGCCACACAGCTCAATGAAAAGCTCAAGTTTGTGACTCCTTTGCCCGATCAGGGTTGATTGACTGCCAACAAAAAAGGGGGGCTCAACAGCCCCCCTTTTTTAGTGCTCTTCGTTGTGCTCAGTCGCTGAAGCTGTAGGCCTTGGTGAGTTTGAACACCGTTCCTGAAAGCAGGATCAATGCCACAAGGTTGGGTAGAGCCATCAGGCCGTTCAGCGTGTCGGCAATCGACCAGATCACGCCACGATCGCCAGCCACTGCGCCAATCACGACAACAGCAACCCAAACCAGGCGGAAGGGCATCACGGCCGACTCACCGAATAAATAAGTGGTGCAGCGCTCGCCGTAGAAGCTCCAGCCGAGAATGGTGGTGAAGGCGAAGACCACCAATCCCAGGGTGACCACCACGCCGCTACCGGCGATGCCGGTGTTGAAGGCAGCGATGGAGAGGTCTGCGCCGCTGAGTTTGTCGCCGGCTGCATCGAGGATCAGGTTGGCTTTGGTGGTGATGATCACCAGGGCAGTCATCGTGCAGATGATCAGGGTGTCGATGAAGGTGCCCAGCATGGCCACCGTGCCCTGGCGAACGGGATCATCGGTTTTGGCAGCCGCGTGGGCGATCGGAGCACTGCCCAGGCCCGCTTCATTGGAGAAGATACCCCGCTTGAAGCCCATCAGCACCACCTGACCGAGGGCCCCACCGGCTGCGGCTTGGCCAGTGAAGGCGTTGGAGAAAATCGTGGCGAAGGCTTCAGGCACGCTGCCCAGATTGGCCAGCAACACCAGCAGGCAGGCAGCGATGTAGAGGATCGACATCAACGGAACAATGGCGGAGGCCGCCTGGGCGATGCGCTTGATGCCCCCGATCACGACAGCGAAAACCAGGGCTGCCAATACGACTCCGGTCGCCAGCTTCGGGATGCCGATCAGGCTCAAGGCAGACGACACCTCAAAAGCCTGCACCCCATTGCCGATGCCGAAGCCCGCCAACATGCCGAAGAGGGCAAACAGGCCGGCCATCCAGCTCCAGCCGCTGCCGAGTCCGTTGCGGATGTAGTACATCGGCCCACCCACGTGGTTGCCGTCTCCATCGGTTTCGCGGAACTGAACCGCGAGTACCGCTTCGGCGTACTTGGTTGCGATGCCGAAGATCGCGATGATCCACATCCAAAAGACGGCACCAGGTCCACCAACGGCGATGGCCCCCGCCACACCGGCAATGTTTCCCGTGCCGATCGTGGCCGACAACGACGTCATCAGCGCTTGGAAGGGGGTGATCTCCCCTTCCGTTTGTGATGGAGCCGGCCGCAGCATCATCGAGATGCCATAGCCCAGCCGTTGTAGCGGAATGAACCGCAGGCCCACCATTAGAAGAATGCCCGTCGCGGCAATCAAAAGAACGGTGGGCCATCCCCAGACGATGCTGTTGATCGGGCCATTGATGGCCTGAATGGTCGACTCGACTCCGCCCATGCCTTTCAACAGGTTTGGGCGGATGGTCTCATAGCCGGCTTGCACCGGCAATCAACTCAGAGCGATTCGAGATCTTCAAAACGGAAGGTCTGGCTGCCGGCGGGGGTATCGCCATGGGCTTCGGTGGTCACGACCCGCTCGGTCAGCACCCAGGGGCCATCTCCAGGAAGAGCAGCAAAGCTGTCTTTGAAGCTGCTGCGGCCGCCCCGGGCTTCTCCCGTTGCCGGGTCGGCGTACTGACTGGTGTAGGTGTGGCTGAGGTAGCCCGCACCCGTGTCGGTGACATCGGTAGTGTAGATGGTCACGACGGTGCCGTGGATGTGGCGGTGAACCATGGTCACCACGTCATCTTTGATGCGGTACTTGTCCCCTTCACCCTTGCCGCCGACGAGCACTTCGGTTCCTACTTCGTTGGTGTCACCGGCGGTGAAGGTGTTCTCACCGTGGGTCTGCTCGAAGCTGCGACGCACGCGATGGATCGCGACTTCCCAGAGCTGGGAATTCACCGCCTTGAGGATCTCTTCGTTTTCAATGCCGTCCACTTTGGCTTTGAGATCGGCACCGATCTCAAAGGTGCCCTCGACCCGTTGATCGCCCTGTTGCCAGATGCAGCGGCCGCGATAGCCGGAGAATTCAGGCGCCCAGGTGTAGCGGTTCTCATAGGCGCGACGGAAGTCATCACGCAGATCGCTTCCAGGCTTAACGGGAACGGAGGCTTTCACAGCGGTGAGGAGGCTTCCGCAACCCTACCGGTGGCCTAACGCTGCATGGCGTGGACGTCCTGCAGGGCATGGATGCTGAGCCTCGGCTGTTGCTGGAGCGCCGAGATCGCCTCCACCGCTGCCCGTGCTCCCGCGAGGGTCGTCA
The DNA here is from genome assembly GCF_014280115.1 of Synechococcus sp. A15-44. NCBI lineage: Bacteria > Bacillati > Cyanobacteriota > Cyanophyceae > Synechococcales > Synechococcaceae > Synechococcus > Synechococcus sp. A15-44. The sequence continues at coordinate 1,672,332 of NZ_CP047938.1, read as the reverse complement.
CCGTTGGAACGGCGTAATCGAGCGCTGCCCGACGCAGGTATTTGTCGTCATGGGCGGCTTGGCGGCCAATCGGTGTGTTGATCACCAACTGCACCTGATTGGAGCGGATCTGATCCTCGATGTTGGGGCGCCCCTCGTGCACCTTGAGCACCGATTGCACCTTCAATCCCGCGTTGGCGAGCGCCTGAGCCGTGCCTGAGGTGGCCGTCACATCGAACCCGAGTTCGATCAGTCGAGCGGCGATGGGCACCAGCGCCTGTTTGTCTCGGTCGTGGGTGGAGAGGAACACCGTCCCCTGGGTGGGCAGCGCTTCCCCTGCGCCAAGTTCAGCCTTGGCATAGGCCATGCCGAAACTGTCGGCGGATCCCATCACTTCTCCCGTGGAGCGCATTTCCGGCCCCAGCACCGTGTCGGCCCCCGGGAAGCGCCGGAACGGCAGCACCGCCTCCTTGATCGACTGAAGCGGCGGCTTCGGCTCGCTGGTCATGCCGATGTCGGCCAGGGTTTCGCCCGCCATCAGTCGGGTTGCCAGGCGAGCGAGAGGTTGACCTGTGGCCTTGGCAACGAAGGGGACCGTCCTGGAGGCGCGGGGGTTGGCTTCGATGATGTAAACCACTTCCGAGCTATCGGTGTTGCGCTGCACGGCGAACTGGAGGTTGATCAGACCCCGCACCTCGAGCGTTTGCGCCAGGGAGCGACTCCAGTCGCGAATCGTGTTCAGTGCCGCCTCGCCCAGGGAAACCGAAGGCAAGCAGCAGGCTGAGTCGCCGGAATGGATTCCAGCCGGTTCGATGTGCTCCATCAGCCCACCCACGATTACAGCACCGGTGTGATCGCAGAGGGCGTCCACGTCCACCTCAACAGCGTTTTCGAGGTACTGGTCAATCAGCACCGGATGGTCGGGCTCCACCTGGACGGCTTCGCGCATGTAGCGGTTGAGTTCCTCTTCGTCGAACACCACTTCCATGGCCCGTCCGCCCAGGACGTAAGAGGGACGCACGACGACCGGGTAGCCCACTCGTGTGGCCACGGCCCGTGCTTCCTCTTCGCTGCGTGCCAAGCCGTTGCGGGGTTGGCGGATGTTCAGATCGCGGAGGATGGCTTCGAACTGCTCGCGGTCTTCGGCCCGGTCGATCGATTCAGGGGAGGTGCCCCAGATGCTGGTGCCCGTGGCGCGCCCCTCATCGCTGTCCAGCCAGCGCAGCAGAGGAATGGCGAGTTTCAGAGGCGTTTGTCCACCGAATTGGACCACCACGCCATCGGGACGCTCCGCTTCGATCACATTGAGAACGTCCTCCAGGGTGAGCGGTTCGAAGTAGAGGCTGTCGCTGGTGTCGTAATCGGTGGACACCGTTTCCGGATTGCTGTTCACCATCACCGTGGTGATCCCTTGATCCTGCCCGGCAAAGGAGGCATGGCAGCAGCAGTAGTCGAATTCGATGCCCTGCCCGATTCGGTTGGGTCCACCGCCGAGGATCATCATCTTGCGGCCGTCCTCACGACGACTCACCTCGGATGAAGCGTGAAGGGGCTTGAGGGATCCGTCGGCCTGCAGGGTCTGCAAGGGACGCTCGTAGGTCGAATAGTGATAAGGAGTGGAGGAAGCGAACTCCGCTGCGCAGGTGTCGACGGTTTTGAAGACGGCGCGAACATCGAGCTGATGGCGCCGCTGACGCACCGACAATTCGTCGCTTTTGGTGTGCCAGGCGATCTGTCGGTCTGAAAAACCCAGCTGCTTGGCCTCAAACAAGCTGTCGGCATCCAGCTGATCCAGGCTTTTGCCCTTGATCAGCCTGGCCTCCGCCTCAATGATCCGCCGCAGTTTGGCCAGGAACCAGGGGTCAATCCTGCTGATCCGATGAATCTCCTCATCGCTGCGTCCGCGCACCATCGCCGTTCGCACGCTGAGGATGCGCTCCGGAGAGGAGGTCCTCAGCTGACGATCCAGCTCAGCATCCGTGAGTTCCGGTTCCTCCCGGTCGCCTCCCCAGCCCGAGAATCCGGTTTCCAGGGAACGCATGGCTTTCTGGAACGACTCTTCGAAACAACGGCCGATGGCCATCGCTTCCCCCACCGATTTCATTGAGGTGGTGAGCACCGCCGGACTGCCTCGGAATTTTTCGAAGGCGAAGCGTGGAATTTTGGTGACGACGTAATCGATCGTCGGTTCGAAGCAGGCAGGCGTCTTGCCGGTGATGTCGTTGAGGATTTCGTCGAGGGTGTAACCGACGGCGAGGCGAGCGGCGATCTTGGCGATCGGGAAGCCGGTGGCCTTGCTGGCCAAGGCCGACGATCGGCTCACCCTGGGATTCATCTCGATCACCACGACGTCGCCGTTGTCGGGATTGATCGCGAACTGGATGTTGCTGCCGCCCGTCGCGACACCGATCTCCCGAATGATGGCGATCGATTGGTCGCGCAACCGTTGGTATTCCCGATCCGTGAGGGTCTGGGCCGGAGCCACCGTGATCGAATCCCCGGTGTGCACCCCCATGGGGTCGAGGTTTTCGATGCTGCAGACGATCACGACGTTGTCCGCCAGATCACGCATCACCTCAAGCTCGAATTCCTTCCAGCCCAGAAGCGATTGCTCGATCAGAATCTGAGACACCGGACTCGCTTCAAGCCCGCTCTTGCAGATTGCTGCGTATTCCTCGGGGTTGTAGGCAATGCCCCCGCCACTTCCCCCCAGCGTGAAGGCGGGCCGGATGATCCGGGGGAAGCTTCCGATCGCGGCCCCGACGGCTTCAGCTTCTTCTTGAGATGAGGCGATGCCCGAAGGGCAGACCTTCACCCCGATGCGCTCCATGGCCTGCTTGAACAGCAGACGGTCTTCCGCTTTCTGGATCGCTTTGAGATCGGCACCGATCAACTCAACGCCAAAGCGATCGAGGGTGCCGTTTTCCGCCAGGGTGACCGCCAGGTTGAGGGCGGTCTGCCCTCCCATGGTCGGCAGCAGAGCATCCGGGCGCTCCTGCTCGATCACCCGTGTCACCACGTCCGGCGTGAGCGGCTCGATGTAGGTGCGATCGGCCATTTCCGGGTCGGTCATGATCGACGCCGGATTGGAGTTGATCAGGATGACTTCATATCCCTCGGATCTGAGGGCTTTGCAGGCCTGGGTTCCGGAGTAATCGAACTCACAGGCCTGGCCGATCACGATCGGACCAGATCCCAGCAGGAGAATGCGACGCAGATCAGACCGCCTCGGCATGGGAAATCGTCCTTGGCCAAACAGATCAAGCCTCTCACGCGGCCTCGCCCCAACTGGGGGACTTGGCCTCGCTACGGTGAAGGGAGATCAGCACCAGAGTTGCAATGAGTGAGCTCCAGCGCCTGAAGGGGCTGCTGCCACCGGAAATGCAGAGCTGGGTGTTTGTGGAATCAGCTGCTGCAGTCGATCCTCCATTGATCACCCTTGAGGAAATCGGCCGGGATGAAGTGGAGATCCAGGTGGATCTCGACGAATGGGATGCCCTGGCGTTGGATCACCGCAATTTGCTGTTTTGGCATGAAGTTGGTCGGATCCAGAACGACACAATTCCCCGGGACGGTTGGGAGATGGCTGCTCTGGCCATCGGTCTCGGCGGTGCCATCGGTGAATTGTGGGTTCAGGACGGCCTGCTGCTGTTGATGGCCCTGGGCCTCTCCGGTTTTGCGGGGTATCGGCTTTACCTGAAGAACAATTCCGAAAAACGCCTGCAGGACGCCATCAGTGCAGACGAGCGCGCCATCGATCTGGCCTGCCGATTTGGTTACAGCGTGCCGAATGCCTATCGCAGTCTTGGGGGCGCGTTGAAGGAGCTGGTCGAAAAGACCCGCAAGAAGCGCCGCCGCAGCTACTACGAAGACCGGCTTGAGGCGCTGCGCAAGAGTGCCAGCAAGGCCAGAGCTGAAATGGCCCAACAGGAGGGCTCACGCAGCTCCGTTACCAGCGAGAATGTTTATGGATAGCGAAAAGCTTGCTGAACTGGTGGCCGATGCCTGCGATGACCGCAAGGCCACCGACATCCGTCTGATTCGTGTGGATGAGGTGTCCAGCCTGGCGGATTGGATGGTGATCGCAGGCGGTCAGTCCGACGTTCAGGTGCGTGCCATTGCCCGGTCGGTTGAAGACCGCCTGGAAACTGAGGCAGACCTGCTCCCCTTGCGCAAGGAAGGGCTGAATGAGGGGCGCTGGGCGCTTCTTGATTACGGCGATGTGATCGTTCACGTGCTGATGCCCGATGAGCGCGGCTACTACGACCTTGAGGCGTTCTGGAGTCACGGCGAAAGCCGAACCTTCTTACCGTCGGTGAAGTAGCCGCTTGATCCATGCCAGAAGCGGTGTCCTGCCCCGTTCCACCGGAGCAGCGGCCTCTTGAGGAGTTTCAACAACTCTGCGAGTCATGGTTCTTCTCCTGGCCAGCGGGTCAGGAACCTCGCCTGAGCCAACGCCTTGCAGGCTTCTGGCTGCTGATGTTGCCGGTGTGCAGCCTGATCGCCAGTGGGAGTTGGACCTTGAAGCAGGATCCGCCCCGGCTCCTGGTCGCAGCCGCTGTGGCCGCTCTTGTGCTTCCCCTGCTGTTGCTGGTGCGGCAATGGCTGGGCTGGACCTACGTCATGCAGCGGCTTCTGCGTGAGTCCGTCGACTACGAGGAATCCGGCTGGTACGACGGGCAGACCTGGGAAAAGCCTCTGTCTTGGCGGGAACGCGACCTGCTGGTGGCCCGGCATGAGGTTCGTCCGATCCTCGGTCGTCTGGGACGGGCCATGGCCACCTCAGCGGGTTTGATGCTGGCCGGTGCCAGTCTCTGTCAGGCTCTCTGAACCAATCGGGGTTCCGATGACTTTGCCCTCGGGCTTCAGCCCTGCAGCCCGGACCGGGTCAGCCCCCCTTGAGGTCTGTTTGCGGCGCGGATCGATCACGGAATCGGTGCATCGCGTTCATGCCGTGGTCTGTGACGGCCGAGGACGGGTGTTGATGTCGGCAGGAAACCCCGGCTTGGAAAGTTTCATTCGTTCGGCTCTGAAGCCCTTTCAGGCCCTGCCGTTTCTCAGCAGTGGAACCGCCGACCAACTGGATGTTGATGAACGGGGCATCGCCATCAGCTGCGCCTCCCATGCGGGCACCAATGCCCACGCCCGGGAAGCCTTCCGGTTGCTCTGGAAAGCAGAGTTGGACAGCGCTTCACTTCAATGCCCTGTGCCGAATGGGGCTGATAGTCCTCTTCAGCACAACTGTTCCGGCAAGCACGCTGCCTTCCTGGCCACCAGCCGAAAGATGGGCTGGCCGATCGAGACCTATCTCCAGCAGGACCACCCGCTGCAGGTCGAAGTGAACCGCAGGGTCGCTGAACTGATCGGCTTGCCTGCTGAGGAATTGGTTGCCGAGCGGGATGACTGTGGCGCTCCCACCCTGGTGTTGCAGTTGGCTCAGATGGCTTTGCTCTATGCCCACCTCGGTGCCTCACAGCATGCCGAACTCGAGCAGATCAGTCGGGCGATGCTGAGTCACCCCGACCTGGTGGCCGGCGAGGGTCGTTTCGACACCGAGCTGATGCGGCGCAGCCACGGTCAGGTCTTGAGCAAGGGCGGTGCAGAGGGCATTCAATGCCTCAGCCGCGTGGGTGAAGGTCTTGGAGTAGCCATCAAGGTGGAAGACGGCTCCCGTCGTGCCAAGCAAGCGGTTGCACTGCATCTGTTGCGTCAACTCGAGTGGCTCACACCCATGGGGCTCGATGAGCTCGATGAGCAGGTGCTGGTCGTGAACCCGAGCGTCAAGCTCAGCGTGTCCGGTTCCTTGCAGTCGTGACTTTGCTGTCACCTGCGACACCGACATGTATGATTTTTGGGTCGTCGCGGGGTAGAGCAGTCTGGTAGCTCGTCGGGCTCATAACCCGAAGGTCGGGAGTTCAAATCTCCCCCCCGCCACCAACTCTGATTGAATGAAAGATCTCCCCACCGGGAGATTTTTTTTTGCCTGTCTTGCCTCCATGAGCAGTCGCTCCTTGAACTGCAATGGCCCCTGGGACGCCATTGTTGTTGGCTCGGGAGCGAGTGGCGGCGTGGCCGCCATGACCCTGGCTGAAGCAGGAGCTCGGGTGCTTGTGGTGGAGGCAGGACCTGACCTCAACAGCACACAAGCCTTCGGGGCTGAACCGGGAAATCTGCTGCGTCGGATCGTGGGCCTGACCAGCGGCAGCCATCGCCAGCAGTCCCAGCATCCCGGCTACTGGAAAGCCAACCCTCGTCTGTATGCCGACGAGCGTCTGCATCCCTATGAGCACCCGGCGGATCAGCCGTTTCTGTGGACGCGAGGCCTGCAGGTTGGCGGCCGCAGCCTCACCTGGGGTGGCATCACCCTGCGTCTCTCGGATGAGGATCTTGGCGGTGTGGATGTGGAGGGTGAACAGGTTCGTTGGCCCTTGCGCAGCGGTGAGCTGACACCGCACTACGCCGAACTGGAGCGCTGGCTGGGCGTTCATGGTGGGCGCGATGGTTTGCAGCATCTGCCGGACGGTGAAACGCAACCGGCTCTGGCGGCGACGCCGGCGGAACAGCGTTTTGCCGAAGCTGTGCGGCAACGGTTGGGCTATCCCGTGATCCCCTCGAGGGGGTTTGGTCCGGCGCCGCAGGGAGAAGATCCCGCCTGGCCCCGCTCCAGCAGTCGCGGCAGCAGCCTTCCTCGCGCCATGGCCACAGGACGCACCCAGCTGCTCTCTGCGCATCTGGTGGAGCATCTCTTGATGGATGCCGGCGGAGACAAAGCCATTGGTGTGGTTGCCGTTGACCAATCCAATGGCAACCGCAGGGAGTTGAAGGCGGATCTCGTCGTCCTGGCTGCTTCCACGATTCAGACCGTCTCCATCCTGTTGCGCTCCCGTCGTGGCGAACAGAGCAATGGTTTGGACGACCCTTCAGGACGACTGGGCACACGCTTGATGGACCATGTGTCCACATCGCAGTTTTTTGCCTTCCCCGAGCCTGTTCAGGGGGAACAACCCATGCTCACGGGCGCTGGAAGTTTTTTCGTTCCGTTTGGCCGACACCTGCCATCGGCTGATTTTCAGGGCGGCTATGGCCTCTGGGGTGGCATTGGACGGTTTGATCCTCCGCGATGGTTACGGCGTCGCCCTTCCAGCATCACCGGGTTCCTGATAGGTCACGGCGAAGTTCTTCCCAGGGCTGACAACAGGGTGACCCTGAGTGGGCGCATGGATCGCTGGGGCGTGCGTGTCCCCTCGATTGCATGCCGCTGGAGCAGCAATGAACTGGCCATGGTGAGGCACATGCGCGCCTCGATCCAGGCCTGCATCGCCGCCGCCGGTGGGGAGGCCAAACCGATCAAAGACCTCTTTCACCTCCCCTTGGTTGAACCTTTCCTGGGGGGTGCTGTTGCACTGTCTGAAGGTGCACCCCCCCCGGGGTACTACATCCATGAGGTGGGAGGCGCTGCGATGGGGTCGAGCGAAACCAGCAGCGTGGTTGATTCCTCCAACCGTCTTTGGCGTGCTCCCAACGTTCTTGTGGTGGATGGTGCCTGTTGGCCCACGTCGGCCTGGCAGAGCCCAACGCTCACGATGATGGCCTTGAGCCGTCGTGCCTGCCTGCTGGCCCTCAGTGGTCGGGGTGGATGAACAGATCGTCGAGATAGCGCTCGGTCACGGCGCGGTCGTCACAGCCGTTCTGAAACAGGAAGTGGGCAAGAGCAGAGCTCATCACGCGGTATTGGTCCCAGCCGGGGTGCTCCCCGATGAAATCCTTCATGCCTCGATAGAGCACCTCGGGAATTTCCGTCTCAAGGCTCACGTAGCTGGCTTTTGACGCAGTTCCGCGTTCTGTGGTCCCCATTTCATGGCATCGCTCGAGGTGATTTCGATCCATTCGCTCCAGCTTGTCCCTGTCCAACGCTCACCAAGAAAGCCACATCACCGGCGCTTGCGTCAAAGCCGTCGCCATTTGTTGAATTGCGGCTGAGACGAGATGAGACAGCAGTCTATAACTGGGTTTGAGCGCAAGGAAAATGCCGAAGCTGGGTTGAGCTAGGCCGGATAGGCGGTCTGTCAACCCGGTGGCACGGTTCCCTCGGAAATTCACAGGCTGACCGTCACAGCCGGCAAGGCAACTTCGGCCTGTGGAAAGCGGCGGTTTTTTGTGTGGAAAAAGTGGGCGAACCTTGGCGAAGCAATTTCGATAAGAAAACCTGATCTTTGCTCCGTCGCTGCTGTCGCTTTCGAGAACCGTGTCATTGGCGGCAAGCCGTCAGCAGGTTCTCTTTGGATCCATGGAATCAATCTTTAGGCGCGCTGTTGTTGCGCTTCAACGTGGTAGGGCCCAGGGGATGGTCGGCGTGGGGATAAGGGGGGTGATGGTGGCCATGGCTGTTGTCTGAGCCATGGCTGTGATCTGAAGGGTGGCTGTGGTCATGGCTAATCGGGATGCCGTCGGGTTGGCAGGCACCCGTGCACTCCAGTTCGCAGAGCGTGCAGCTTTCCGCAAGGCCTTCCACATGGTGGTGGTGGCTTTCCTGGGCACGTCCCACGTCCTGTTCGAAGCCCAGCACCTGGGCGCGGTACTTGCAGAGCGAGCAGTTCATGGCGGTGTCCCCCCGCAACACCTCCTCGACCCGTTCCTTGAAGGTGTCCACCACGAGGGTGTGGTCGCCCAGATAGCCCGCAGAGAGAAACTCCACCTCGGGGTGATCGGCAGCCACCAGCTCGGTGTGTTGGCGGATTCGGCTCACCAGAACCCCTGAAAAGAGGAAATAGGGCACCACCACCACCCGGCGGAAGCCCAGTTTCACGGCGTGACGCAGCCCCGGTTCCACCAGGGGGAAGGTCACGCCGGAATACACCGTTTCTCCCCAGCCGAAACCAAATCCTTCCACCAGCAGCCGCGTCACCTTGGCCACGTTGGAGTTGGCGTCTGGATCCGAGGAGCCTCGGCCCACCACCACCAACAGAGTTTCGGCCAGGGGAACGTCGTGCTTCGCCGCATCCAGGCACTCCTGAACGCGAGCCCCGGCGGCCGACACCATCAACCGGTCCACCCCCAGCTCCCGGCCGTAATCGATCGGTAACCCCGTTTCGGCCGTGTACGTGTTCAGAACAGAAGGGATGTCGTTCTTGGCATGCCCGGCTGCGAAAAGCATGGCGGGAATGGCCAGCACCTTGGTGACGCCTTTCTCGCGGAGCGCTTCAAGACCATCCCGAAGGATGGGGCGGGCAAATTCCAGGTAGCCGTGTTCCACCGGCATCGGTGCCAGCCGAGGCCGCAGGGCGTCCACCATCTGGGCGAACTCTTCAACGGCCAGTCGGTTGCGACTCCCGTGGCCGCAGATCAGAACGCCAAGACGCTCGTTGCCGGTTTCCGCGTGCTGTTCGGCCAAAAGGTCGCTCTGCTGTTCCAATGGTTTGACGATATCGGTCGCATCGCAATGGATTCAGACCGTCCCGTTTTCTTCAACGCGCAGGCGGCTGATGCGAGGCGATCCGGTCTGGTCTCCCCTCGACCAGCGGAGTTGGCGGCCTTGGTCCAGAACTGGTCCGGTCCCCGGCCGCTGCGTCTCTGTGGCGGGGGCACCACATCTCGGGCCGCCGTGGCTGACCATTGGACCCTGGATCTGCAAACCCATTTCCAACGTGTGGAGTGGCAACCCGCGGATCAGTCGGTCTGGATTGGAGCGGGCTGCCGCATGGGAGACGTGCTGGAGGCCTTGCTCCCCCACGACCGAACCGTGGCGGCTGGTTTGTCGGGTCTGCCTGGGCTTGGCTATGTGCTCACGGGTGGCATGGGGCCGCTGAGCCGGCGGGTGGGGCTTGCTGTGGATCAAGTGCTCGAGATCCATGGGGTCTGGGGTGATGGCAGCCCCTTTGCCTTGTCTCGGGCTGCCGATGCCGGTTCGCTGGAGTGGAGAGGCCTCTGCGGTGCAGCCCCGTTTCTGGGGGTGGTGAGTGCGCTGCGCATGGCCACCCAGCCGCTCCTGCCGCTGTGGGTGAAGCAGTGCGTGGTGTCTCCGGATCAACTGCCTGAGCTCATGCTCAGGGCCGAAGCGTCAAATGCCAGCACCAGCTTGCAGTGGCATTGGGAGAGGGTTGACGCGGTGCAGTTGCTCCGGATTGCCGATGCCCCCTGGACCGGTGCGCAGAAGATCGAAGGGTTGCACCAGCTCCCACCCTTGCGGGGATCGGCTCCGATGCCTTCGCGATCTCACACGGAGGTGGTTGGCTTGCTGGGGCCAGCAGCTGCTGAGCTCTGGGGGGCCGTGATGCCGGATTTATGCCGTTTGCTGCAGCATCGTCCGCATCCGTTCTGCAGCCTGGCCTGTCAGCAGCTGGGGGCGGCAACGCAACAGGTTGTCGCGGAGGCCAGCTCGTTCGTGCATCGCACTGCCGAGTGGAAGCCCTGGATCACCGCCGCCTGGACTCCTGGAGATGCCCTGGGCCAGAGACGCAGTCTTGCTTGGTTGGAGGAGGTCTGGCAGGTCCTTCAGTCGGTCTGCCCTGGTGTGCATCTGGCGCAGTTTCATGACCATCTGCCCTTCCATCACAAGGAGTTGGAGGCGGCGTTCGGCCCCTGGTTGCCCGAGTTGCGAAAGCTGAAACAGCGCTTGGATCCAGCAGGCACCCTGCCGTCGCTCTGATTTACGGTCGCCCCTAATCGGCATCCTTTGATGGCCAAACGATCCAGCCCAACCCTGGTGAATCAGTGGTTGGCCAACCCCAGCAAAGATCTGCTCTCGGGTCTGGTGGTGGCTTTCGCGATGATTCCCGAGGCCATCGCCTTCTCGGGGATCGCTGGGGTGGACCCCAAAGTGGGCCTGTTCGGAGCCTTCTGCCTGTCGCTGACCATCGCCGTCGTGGGTGGTCGTATGGCCATGATTACCTCAGCCACGGGCTCCACCGCCCTGTTGATGACAGGCCTTGTGGCCACCGGTGAAGCCCGGGGGCCAGGCCTGGGGGTCCAGTACCTGATGGTGGCGGGGCTGGTGACGGGTCTGCTGCAGATCCTCTGGGGGTATCTGCGTCTTGCCTATCAGATGCGTTTTGTTCCCCAAGGGGTGCTGAGCGGCTTCGTCAATGCGCTGGCTTTGCTGATTTTTCAGGCCCAGTTGCCCCAGCTCGGTCTCAACCTTCACGCTGGAGATGGTGACCATGGGGCCTCGTCGTTGCTCCCCCACGGCGGCCAGATCCCCGTCGTCTGGGGCTTGGTCCTGCTGGGCCTGGTGATCATCTATGGCCTTCCCCGGATTACCAGGGTGGTGCCTTCACAGCTGGTGGCCATCATCGTGTTGACCGCGATCAGCGTGGGATTCAGCTTCGACATCCCCACGGTCAGCAGCCTCGGCACCCTTCCTGCAGGTCTGCCCTCCTTCAGCCTTCCCTTTGGTGCAGGTGGTGTTCCCTTCAATCTGGACACCCTTGGCTTGGTGCTTCCCACCGCCTTGGCCATCTCCCTTGTGGGTCTGATGGAAACCTTCCTGACCCAGGACATCCTCGACGACAAGACCGACACCACCACCAACAAAAACGTTGAGGCCCGGGGCCAGGGCATCGCCAACATCGTTTCCTCCCTGTTCGGTGGCATGGCCGGTTGTGCCCTGGTGGGTCAGTCCGTGATGAATGTGGACAACGGCGGCCGCACGCGACTGTCCACCCTGTTCTCGGGGGTGAGCCTGCTGGCGATGATCCTGCTGGCTGGGCCCTGGCTCAAGCAAATTCCGATGGCGGCTCTGGTGGCCGTGATGATCAGCATCGCTGTCAGCACTGCTGACATCAATGGTCTGCGCAACCTGCGTCGCATCCCCAAGAGCGACACCTCGGTGATGCTGATGACCTTTGCCGTCACCATGCTCACCACCCCGCACAACCTCGCCCTTGGCGTGTTGGCAGGCGTGGCGCTGGCAGGAATTCTGTTCAGCCGCAAGGTGGCCAAGGTGATTCAGGTGGAGGCCGTCGAGATCAGCGATCAGGAGCGGTTGTACCGGGTGCAGGGGCAGCTGTTTTTTGTGAGCAAGGTGTACTTCCTCCAGGGATTTGATCTTCACGACCATCCCGAGCGCATCACGATTGACCTCTCCCAAGCCCACATCTGGGACCAGAGCGGCGTGGCTGCGCTGGATCAGGTCATCCGCAAATACCGCAGCGGTGGATCTGTGGTCAGCGTGATTGGCCTGAACGAGGAAAGCCTTGATCTGTTCGAGCGGATCGGTGGTCAGGAATCAGCCCATGCATGAGCATCGGCTTGGTTGGCAAGACAGGCCCTGAGGTCTTGGCGCATCGCCATGAGCCGCTGTTGGATCTGCACGTCCTCAGGGTTGGTCTCCACGTACCGCTCGGTGACGTCGTTGCTGATGCTCATCAACAGGCAAAGGGTCTGAACATCACGTCCGGCCCGTTGCTGAGCACTCTCTAGGAGAAAGCCCAACAGCGCCATTTTGTTGTTGTAAGTCCCACGGTCAAGCTTGTCCCATGCGAGAGCACCGGGGGCTGTGATTCCAGCGATCAGTCCGGCCAAAAGGCAGGCCCAGACCTTTATTGCGGCCAGGCTGATTGCCGTGAACGTAGGTCGGATGTGGGGGATGTGCTCGGGATCTGGGACAATCCCACCCGATCTGTACCAACGCTGATGTTCCGATCCAGTTCGCGTGTTCTGATCGTTGCGTTGGCCGGGTTGTCCTCGTTCCTGGCGTCCTGCGCGTCACTGGACAGTGCAGCTGGCTCGCGTCTGGATCTTGTCAAAGCGCGAGGCGAGTTGCTTTGCGGGGTGAGCGGCAAGATTCCAGGCTTCAGTTTTCTCAGTCCTGATGGGCGTTACACCGGCCTGGATGTCGACATCTGCCGTGCCATGGCTGCTGCTTTTGTTGGTGATGCTGAGAAGGTTCAATACCGGCCCTTAACTGCGCCCGAGCGGTTCACGGCCTTGCGATCGGGTGAGATCGATCTGTTGTCTCGCAACACCACCCACACCCTCAGCCGCGATGCGGTGGGGGGCAATGGGCTGCGCTTTGGGCCTGTGGTGTTCCACGACGGACAGGGCTTGATGGTGAATGCCGCCAGCGGAGTGCGTTCGCTGGCTGACTTGAGCGGCAAGGCCATTTGCGTGGGATCGGGCACCACAACCGAGCAAAACCTCAACGACGCCTTCGCCTCCAAGGGGCATCCCTACACACCGATCAAATATCAAGATCTCAATCAGGTGGTGGGCGGCTACCTCCAGGGGCGCTGCGCAGCCATGACGTCTGATCGCTCGCAACTGGCGGCGGCACGCTCAGGGTTCAGTGATCCCCAGGCGCATCAGATCCTCGACGACCGGATCAGCAAGGAGCCCCTGGCTCCAGCAGTCGTGGGGGGGGATCAGCCCATGGGTGATGCCATGACCTGGGTGATCAATGCTCTGATCGAAGCCGAGGAACGGGGCATCACCCAAGCCAATGTTGATGCGGTGGTGAAGCAAGCCGCAGCTGACCCCTCCCAGACTGCTCTGCGGCGTTTCCTGGGGGTGGATCCAGGTCTGGGTCGCAAACTCGGACTCGCCGATGACTTTGTCGTTCAGGTGATCCGTTCCACCGGCAATTACGGCGAGATCTACAACCGCCATCTCGGACCGGACAGTGCCGTGGCGATACCCCGGGGGGCGAACCGGCTGGCCGGGGAAGGTGGTTTGATGATTTCTCCACCGTTCACCTGATGCGGCAGCGTCGTCTCCTGGTTCAGGTTGGTGTCGCCGCCCTTCTGATCGGCCTTCTGGCTCTGCTGGTCAACAATCTGGCGGTCAACCTGATTCGGACGGGCTTGGGACTGGGTTTTGGCTGGCTGGGCCGACCCGCTGGTTTTGCTCTGGCGGAAACAGCTCTCCCCTATGCCCCATCCGATAGTTACCTCTGGGCTCTGACCATCGGTTGGCTGAACAGCCTCAAGGTGATCGCGGCTGGCCTGGTCTTGGCCACCGGCCTGGGGGTGGCTGCCGGTGCAGCCCGCAGCAGCAACAACCGTCTGCTGCGCAGCCTGGCCGGGGGCTACGTGGCCTTGATTCGTCAGGTTCCTCTGCTCCTGCAGTTGCTGTTCTGGTATTTCGTTGCCTTCCTTGGCCTTCCGTCGGTGCCGATCGGTGGGTTGATCCGGCTTTCGAATCAGGGCATTCAGCTGTTGGGCCTGAACCTCAGCGTTGAATTTTGTGCGGTTCTCGTCGGGCTCACGGTATTCACGGGTGCGTCGATTGCAGAGATCGTGCGCGGTGGCATCAACGCGGTGCCGCGGGGCCAGTGGGAGGCCTTCCGCAGCCTTGGGCTTGGGGAAGGGCTTGGGCTGCGGCGGATTGTGTTGCCTCAGGCCCTGCCGGCGATTCTTCCTGCACTCACGAGCCAGTACCTCAATCTCGCCAAGAACAGCACCCTGGCCATTGCCGTGGGCTACGCCGATCTTTACGCCGTCAGTGACACCACCATCACCCAAACCGGCCGCGCCATTGAGGGCTTCCTGCTGTTGTTGCTCAGCTTTCTGCTGCTGAATTTGTTGATCAGCGGGGGCATGGCTGCCTTCAACCGTGCCGTGCTGGGTCGTCTGAACAGGAGCCGCTGATGAACCGTTGGTTGGATCGTGGGATTACCCTGCTGCTGCTGGCTCTGCTCGGATGGGCTGGCTGGTCCATGCTGCATTGGCTGCTGGTTGGGGCCGATTGGTCTGTGGTGACCACCAATCTCCCGCTGTATGCGGTGGGCAGTTTCCCTGCGGATCAACGCTGGCGTCCGTTGCTGTGGATGGCAGCACTGATCACGCTGACGCTGCTGACCCTCACTGGTCCGAAGCGTGGCTGGGTTCGCCGTTGGTTGCCGTTGGTCTGGATCGCGATGGCACCGCTGGGGCTCTGGCTGTTGGCCGGAGGTTTGGGTCTACTGCCGGTGGGGACACGCAGTTGGGGTGGGCTGACACTCACGCTGCTGCTGACGGGAGGCAGTGGTGCTGTGGCACTTCCGTTGGGGATCCTCCTGGCCCTCGGCCGGCGCAGTGAGCTGCCGGTGCTGCGTTGGAGCAGCGCCGCCTACATCGAGTTGATGCGGGCTGTGCCGTTGATTGCGGCTCTGTTCTTTGGACAACTGCTGATCCCGTTGTTCCTGCCGCCAGGCCTTGAGATCAATCGGGTTCTGCGGGCGGTTGTGGCCTTCGCCTTGTTTGCAGCGGCCTACATCGCAGAGGATGTTCGCGGAGGCCTGCAGGCGATTCCGCCCACCCAGCGGGAAGCTGCAGCCGTGCTGGGGCTGTCGCCACGCCAAGTGCTGCAATTGGTGGTGCTGCCTCAGGCGCTGCGGGTTGCACTTCCATCGCTCACCAATCAGGCGGTGGGTCTGCTGCAAAACACAAGCCTGATGGCCATTCTCGGTTTGGTGGAATTGCTGGGCATCAGCCGCAGCCTGTTGGCGAATCCTGCTTTCATCGGCCGCTATCTGGAGGTCTACCTCTGGCTTGCTGCGGTTTACTGGCTGGCGTGTACCGCCATGGCGCTGCTGGCCCGCCACCTGGAAGTTCAGCTTGACCCTGCCCGCTCCGCTTCATGACTGTCGCCATTCGTGCCACTGATCTGGTCAAGAGCTATTCCCAAGGGGTTCGAGCTCTCGATGGCGTCACCCTTGAGGTGAACAGCGGTGAAGTGCTGGTGGTGATGGGGCCTTCCGGCTCTGGCAAGAGCACGCTGATCCGTACGTTCAACGGTCTGGAGTCGTTGGATGGCGGCGCCTTGGATGTGCTTGGGGTTCGCTTGGACGCCACCCATGCAGAACGTCAGGTGCGGGAGATCCGCAAGCGCGTGGGGATGGTGTTTCAGCAGTTCAACCTTTTCCCTCACCTTTCCATCCTCGACAACATCACCCTTGCCCCGATCAAGGTGCAGCAGCGTGCCAAGGCGGCTGCCGAGCAGCGGGCGATGGATCTCCTTGACCAGATGGGCATTCGCGAGCAGGCCCACAAGTACCCGGCGCAGCTCAGCGGTGGTCAGCAGCAGCGGGTGGCGATCGCCCGGGCTCTGGCCCTGGATCCTGAGGTGATGCTCTTCGATGAGCCCACCAGTGCCTTGGATCCGGAGCGGGTGAAGGAGGTGTTGGATGCGATGCGCCAGTTGGCGAAAGGCGGCATGACGATGGTGGTGGTCACCCACGAACTGGGCTTTGCCCGTGAGGTGGCGGATCGGGTGATGTTCATGGATCGGGGCCAGGTGGTGGAGACCTCCGATCCAGAGACCTTTTTCAGCAATGCCAGGGAGGAACGCAGCCGCAGGTTCCTCAATCAGATGCAGCACTGAACGGTTTGCCCAACCGTGTGACGTGCTTCAGGCCGATTGTCGTTCTCTCCAAGCCTCAGTGGGCTTCCGGCTGTGCTTGCCCTGCCAACGGAAGTAGGCCGTCACGCAGATCAGCCAAAACGCCACAAAAGCGAGGGTCAATGCCAGTCCGTGCATCCGAAAAAAGGTCAGCACGATATGGATGGACAGGGCGACTGAGCCCCCCAACAGAAACGTATTGCTCAGAAACGATGCGACGGTTTCCCTGAAGGATTTCAACTCTGTCGCGCCACTCCAGCTCACATTACCGAGCAGCAATTGTGATGCCAGCCCCATCGTGGTTGCGGACGGACCTCCGTTGCTCCATTACAAAAAAGCCCCCCCCTTGTAGGGGAGGGCTCAAAGGGATTCAGCTGGAGGTGATGGATCCTTTGATCACTCGTCAACCTGGTCGGCAGCTTCGCTGTGCTCCGCAGCTGCACCGGTGGGGATCAGACGGATGGCTTTCTTGCCGAGCTTGATTTCGAACTCGTCACCGGGTTCGAGGTTCAGCATGGCGGTGTAAGCCTTGCCGATCAGCAGATTGCCATTGCCCTGAACTTTGGCGATGTAGCTGAGTTTGCGACCACCTTTGCCAATCGCAGCACCACCGCTGCTCAGATTCACGCCCTTGGCCTCGAGCAGGGCCTCGTAGAACGCTGTGAAATTCAGGCGATCACCACCATCTTTCCTATCGGAGACGTATCCGCAAGCTCTCACCAGATCGGATTTGGAAACATCTCCAAGTTCTTTGACCTTGGCAAGCAGCTCGGAACCGGTCAGCATTTTAAATGCGTCTCAATGGATACATAGTTCATAACTGGTTGGCTGGCTGGATGTCAATCAATCGAGCCGATATTGCCAAGGCTCAGTGCTTTGAAAGGTTGGTATCTAGGGATGCGTCTCTGTGGTCTGGTTTTTGAGACTGCTCTCCTGCGATGAAGCCTGACGGACTGATATGGAGGCTGCCTCAGTGGTTACAACCTAAGGACTCTCTGAGGCTTCACAAACGATCGTGTACTCGACACGATCATCATCAGAGCAGCAAAAATCCCCGTAGTAACGCTCGAGTTCATCGTAGGCAGCGTTGTAGCTGTCAAAGCGCAGCCTTGTCAGTCGATCTTCTGATTGATCACTGCGCACGATGCGATGGCGTGAAGCTGGTTGCATCAGCTGAATCCACGCGGCCAATCAAAAGTCAGATTAAGCCTGGGGCTGAGGCATCAGTCACCACAGCTTTCTAGGGTCGATTGATCTGATGGAGGTGTCCATTCTTCGGTTTTTGCTGGAGCTTGTGCCCTCTCTTCTGATTGGGTTCTGGGCTGGTCGACGCCATGAAACCCTGTCCACTCGCTTGGCTGCACCGCTGGTGCGGTTCGGTGTGCCGGTCAGTGTGATGGGCCTGCTGTTGAAGGGTGGCCTCAGCGGCGACATGTTGCAGGCAGCAGGTCTTGCGGTGCTCGCCATGGGCTTTGTTCTGGTGGGGGCCGCGCGCCTGCCGGGATTGGCTGAGTTGGCGTCTCCCACGCTGCGGCTTGGCAGCTGCACCGGAAACACGGCCTATTTCGGGGTTCCTCTCGCCCTGGCTTTCCTGCCCGAGGAGGCTCTGCCCATCAGCATTGGCTACGACCTCGGGGCGACACTGCTGGTCTGGAGCCTGGGACCGCTGCTGATCGGGGGGCAGGTCGATGGATCCCAGCGGTTGCGAGGGTTGCTCAGCAGTGTTGCTGGGAGTCCGGCAACCCGCGGGCTCATCGGTGCGCTGCTGGTTCAGGCGACCCCATGGTCTGCTTCGGTGGCCGATGCGCTGTGGTGGCCTTCCCGCTGCGTGATCGTGCTGGCTCTGATGGTGGTGGGCATGCGCCTGGGCAGCATTCATCGCCAGGGCATTGCGCCGGAGGCACGTCCTCTGCAGCTGATGAAGCCACTGGTGGCCAAACTCCTCCTCTATCCGTTGTTGCTTGGGCTCTTGGCGTCTCTGCTGCAGTTCAAGCCTTTGATGGTTCAGGCGGTTGCTCTGCAAGGAGCCGCGCCGACGGCAATCTCTCTTTTGCTGATTGCAGAATCTGTGGGTGCTGATCAGGAGCGGGCCGCAGGGTTGGTGTTTTGGAGCACGTTGCTGGCCTTGATCACTGCGCCTGCATGGGGCGTGCTGCTGCGCTCTCAGTTCTGAAAACGGCGAAAGGTGAGGTTGATGCGGGTGCTCTGCACTTTTCGCCGCTGAGGAACACTGTGCATCCATCGGCTCTGACAGCCCGGGTGCATCACCAGAAGGTCACCATCGGCCAACGGCAGAGACATTTTCAGGTGAGCAGTTGTGCGGTGGCGGAGCTGAAAATCCCGCGTTGCCCCGAGTGAAAGGGAGGCAATCGGAGCCCGCTGATCAATTTCCGGTTCGTCATCGGCGTGCCAACCCATGCGGTCATCGCCATGGCGATACCAATTGAGCAGGCATCCGTTGAAGTTGGTCTCACAGGCTTCATTCACCTGGTGCAGCAATGGCTTGAACCATGCAGGCCAGCCATCACCGGTGTGAATGGCACCGCTGTAGCGGTAGTGAATTCCTTCATTGGCAAGAAACACCGTCAGTCGGGGGACCGGGTGGCGCTTGCCATAGACCTGAACCACAGGCTGCTCCCACTGGAGCTGGTGTTCAAGCTGTGTTTGCCAGTGCCTGGCAAGTTCTGGCTTCAGCCAACCCCCATGCAGGGACCAGTCCGTTTCCGCTGCAGCTGGATGGGTCGTCATTCGTGACGTCGGATGACGAGGTCGGTTCGATCTCGAGACTGTCCCATACATTCGGTAGCATGGGAGCCCGAATCACCCAAGACGAATTCCTCAAGCGTGCTGTACAACGCTTTGGTGATCAGTTCGATTACAGCTTGATCCGCTGGCGGAGTTACAAGAGCCCCGTTCAAATCCGTTGCAACGCCCATCCGGTTCAACCGATCACGATCACACCGGAAAAGCATCTTCAAACCCTGGGTGGCTGCCGTCATTGCCTTCGCGAGAGACGCATCGCCTCGCTGGAGCGGGAACTCAATCGCAAATCCGCTGAGCGTCCGGATGGCGTGGCTCAGGAGCCTTCGGCCAATCTGGAACCCACTCCGAAACGACACGGTTGAGGGGGGCTGCTGCAGCCAGGCCTGATCAAGCCTTCAGACTCACCCGCTGATAGCAGAACCAGAGCCACTGCTGGAACAGAAGGTTCCGGTGGGAGCGCCAGAGGGTCTGGGGTTGGGCCGCATCGAAATTTTCGGGCGGCGGAACATCTCCGCGGGCTCGGTCGCGTTCCATTTCTCCGAGGATCCGCCCCACGTTGTATTCGGGGTGGCCGAGGTGCATCAGCTGCCGCTGATCCGGTGTCTCGAAAATGGTGTAGCCCACCTGTTCGCCATGGGCGAGCAAGCGAAGACGTCCGTCCCGTTCGGCTGCTTCCATCGCGGCATCCGGCAGCCCGGCATGTCGGCTTTGGGGGCAGACGAAATGGTCGTCCTGGGTTCCCATCAATGGATGCCCCGGGACAAGGCTGCGCATCGGGTAGATCCCGAACAGCTTCTGCTGGAAGGCCACCTTGTCGACGCCCGCAAGGTAGGCGAGGGCGAAACCGGCCCAGCACAGTCCGAGAGTGCTGGCACAGGTGCTTCTCGCTTCCTCAATCAACTGGACCAGTTCGTTCCAGTAACTGACCTGTTCAAAGGGCAGGTGTTCCACGGGGGCACCGGTGATGATCAAGCCATCCAGAGGACCCTGGGACAAGGCTTCATCCCAGCTCACATAGAGCTGGTCGAGATGGTTCTGATCCCAGCTCTTGTAGGCGTGGGAGTTGAGGCGAATCCATATCGGTTCGATCTGCAGAACCGATAGGCCCAGCGGATGCAGCAGGTTGAACTCGTACTGCTTGCCCAGCGGCATGATGTTCAAGATGCCGATCCGCAGAGGCCGGATGTCCTGGCGTTCAGCCTGTTCAGGCTCAATCCAGGAAATCCGGTTGCGTTCAACCTCCGCGATTTTGTGGTAAGTGCCAGGAAGGATCAGCGCCATGGAAGCTGGGACGTCATTCAGCTGAGAACGGCGAGGGCCTGTTCGAAGTCGGCCTTGATGTCGTCGATGTGTTCGAGTCCGACGGAGACCCGCACCATCGTGGGGGTCACGCCAGCCGAAGCTTGTTCCGCCTCACTGAGTTGCTGGTGGGTCGTGGACGCGGGGTGAATCACCAGCGTTTTGGCATCCCCCACATTCGCGAGGTGGCTGGCCAGCTTGAGGCTGTCGATGAAGCGAACCGCATCGTCGTAGCCACCGTTGAGGGAGAACATCAGCATGCATCCCATGCCACGGCCTGTCAGGTATTTCTTCGCGGCAGCGTTGTAAGGATCACTGGCCAGACCGGGATAGCTCACATGGGCGATGGCGGGGTGGTCCTGCAGCCAGGTGGCCAGGGCCATGGCGTTTTCGGTGTGGCGCTCAACGCGCAGGCTCAGGGTTTCCAGGCCCTGCAGCAGCAGGAAGCTGTTGAACGGACTGACGGCCGGCCCCCAATCCCGCAGGCCCTCCACCCGGGCCCGCAGGGCGAAGGCGATGTTGCGGTCATCGGGCAAGCCCAGCATTTTGCAGACGTCACTGCCGAAGCCAAAGGCATCCCAGTGCACCAGGCCGTGATAAGCCGCGCTGGGCTGGCTCATTAACGGGAACTTGCCGTTGCCCCAGTTGAAGGTGCCGGCGTCCACGATCACGCCCCCCAGGCTGGTGCCGTGGCCCCCGATCCACTTGGTCGCACTTTCAACAACCACATCAGCGCCGTGGTCAATTGGTCGCAGCAGAGCTCCACAGGCTCCCAGGGTGTTGTCGACGATCAAGGGGATGCCTTTCTCTTTGGCAAGCGCTGAAAGACCCTCAAAGTCGGGGATGTTGAAGCGGGGATTTCCCATCGCTTCCACGTAGAGCGCCTTGGTGTTGTCGTCGATTTGTGCTGCAAAGCTCGCAACGTCGTCGCCTTCGGCAAAGCGCACGTCGATTCCCAAGCGAGGGAACTGCACCTTGAACTGGTTGTAGGTGCCGCCGTACAGATAAGACGTTGAAACGAAGTTGTCTCCCGCCTGCATGCAGTTGGTGATCGCCAGGAACTGAGCCGACTGGCCTGATGCTGTCGCCAATGCGGCCACCCCGCCTTCGAGGGCGGCGACGCGTTTCTCGAACACGTCGGTGGTGGGATTCATCAGGCGGGTGTAGATGTTCCCGAACTCCTTCAGACCGAAGAGGTTGGCTCCGTGTTCGGCGTCATTGAAGACGTAGGAGCTGGTCTGATAGATCGGAACCGCCCGCGCGTTGGTAGCACTGTCCGGAGACTGCCCGGCGTGCAGCTGCAGGGTCTCGAAGCGGTGAGACATGGTCTTCGGCGGGGCCACTGCCCCAGTTCTAGTCGTCAGAGAGCTCGGGTTTGTCGGTTTCCGCCAAAGAAGGGAAGGTGCTGCGGATCACCGCCTGGATGTCGCGGTGCGCTTCGCTGCGGAATCCAGCCACGCCATCGGCGCTGAGCAAGGGATAAGTGCGATCACTCGCATCCACCTCGCGCAGATGCTTCCAGCGGTTGCTGCTGTCTTCTGCTTTCAGCGCAATCAGGGGCGCCTGGAAGTCGTAGGCCTTGGTGTTGCCGAGAGCAGCCACTTGGGCCGTGAGCTTTTCACGCACAGGGCTGAGGGCTTTGGCTTTCAACGTGTCGGGCAAGCCGAGCACGGGCTCGTAATGGTCGAGCAAACGGAGTTCAGCCTCCAGCAGCACAGGCCAAGCTCCGCGTTCACCCTCGCCGAGGCCCATCCCCGCCTCGGCTTCGGTCATCGCATCGAGATGGAAGCGCAGCCAGCGGTAGTAGGTCTTGTCTTTGATTGATTTCTTGGCGGCGGCCCGTCCGGTCACAATCGCCGGCAGAGCTCTTTCGGCCTTGCGCAGGAACAGGCGATCCTCCCGCTCCAAGTTCATGGCCCCCCAGCGCTGCCGGTATTCCCACAGCTCGATGTAGCGAGCCACATCTGCCTCGGACCAGCCGAGACCCTTCAGTTCATCACCGCGATGGGAGGTTTCCTTGGACACCCGCTTCCTGGATCACGCCAGGTCTCAGCGTAGGTGTCGATGCTCACCCGTTTGGTGATCTGCTGACGGGGTTGGCCTGCAGATGCTGCTCAACCGTGATGCGCTGCGGTTGGTTGTAACCCACGGGCAGCCAGAGATCACCGGCCGCTGCATTGAAGTGGATCTCCCAGTGATACAGGCCGGTGTAGGCCGCGGGGTCCTCCTTCATCAGTGAGGCGTAGAGCAGCACGGCGCGGCCGTAGTAATCGCTGTTGTTGTAGCCCCAGAGGCCGCGGCGAATGTCCTGCAGTCCGCCCCGCCTCACCAGGTAACGCGCTGCTGCCTGGATGGCGTCGTGGGGATCGCGGATGTTCCCGGCGCCAATGCCGGGTTCGGCCCAGGTGGTGGGCAGGAACTGCATCGGGCCCTGGGCATTGGCCACGGAGATGCCATCGATGCGTCCCATGCCGGTTTCCACGAGGTTCACGGCCGCCAGAACCTCCCATTCGATCCCTGTCGCTGCCTCCGCCTTGCGGTAATAGCTGAGCAGATTCGCCGCTGGTTCGGGCTGGATGATCCGCCAGGCGGGGAGCATCGTCGGTTCACGGCCGCGGCTCATGCGAACGAATTCACGCCGTGCTGCCAGGTGGCGTTCGGCCACGCTGCGCCAGCGCGGGGGTAACGCGTTAACGACCTGCTGAGATCTGGGTTGGTCCGTCGACAAGACCCGGTAGATCACCTGTTGTTGATGGCCGAGATCGGGCAGGGCCTCGGCCGCTGTGGCGGGATCCCTCAGCGCCTGTTCAACGGCCGCCAGCAGTGTTGCCAGCTCGGCTGGCTCAGCTGGCACAAGGGGGTACTGCCGGCCGTCTTTGGTTGTCGGTTGGCTGGCCTGGGCAGGAAGCAGCACAGGCGCCTTCGCCATTGGCTCAGTCACCACTGGCTCAGACATCACTGGCTTGGCAACAGCTTGCTGGGACACAACCGCTTCGGCTGATGCCTGCGGCTGTTTTGGTCTCAGCCACAGCCCTGTCAGCAGGCTTGCCGTGACGGCCGAGACAATCAGCAAGTTGCGGCTGCGCATTTGAGGCCGAGGCGCTCTGCTGACCCTAACGGTGCGGTTCAGGCCGCCAGGAACGTGCTGCGGTCGTGAAAGTCCGGCTTCTGGCCGTGGCAGAGGGCCCAATGGCTCTGACCCTCTTGCCCGCGATCGATCACAGCCGTCAGCGCCAGGTCTGGGCAGACATCTGGTGTCCACCAGGGCTCCAGAGAAATCCGGGCGTCGAGCCGCAGTTGGTGCAACCCGCGTTGCAGCCGCACCGTTGGGGGTGTGCTCAGCTCCTGTTGCGTTTGTCCACTGCGGTAGCCATCGAAGCGATAGAGCGCCCAATCGCCATTGGCCGCCAGATTCACTTCCCAATAACGCTGCTCTCCGGGGGCAGCGATGAATGCTTCGAAGCAGGTGGTGGTCCAGAGCTCATCTTTGCGCTGCCCCTGTTGGGGCCCGTCGTTCAGTTCCTCCGGCAGCTTCAGGACACCAATGCCCTTGGCCGCGCGAGCCAGAACCCCGTAGCTGAGTTCCAGCCAACCCTCGCGCCTCCACACCAGCTCAGCGCTGATCTGGACCCCCGCTGGAATGGACTGTTCAAAGGGAATCAGGCGGCAGCCCTGGCGCAGCATCACGGCAGAACGCGCCATCTCAGAGGCTTGGACTTGGCTGCTGCTTCAGCCGCGCTACCAGGTGCTCCAGCGCGTTGAACTGCTGCTCAATTGCTTCTGTGAGTCGGAACTGCACCAGGGCCCGTTGCAAGTTGTGCCCGGGTCGATCGCAGCGGAAATACACATCGCCCTCCAAGTGATCCGTGAGAAAGCGCAGGCCAAGCTCCAGGGGGATCAGGCGGATGCAGTGGGGCAGATAGTGCAGGTCCCAGTCACTCAGAAACCCACCCGCAACGGTCAGGTAGCCCGTCAGGATCGCCTCACAGAGCTCCATGTCAAAGCTCACATCGTCGAGGCAGAGGGTTTCCTCACCGGCTGGATTGCAGCAGGAGCGCACACAGTCCCCGATGTCGTAATGAATGAGCCCCGGTTTGACGGTGTCCAGATCGATCAGACCGATCGCCTGGCCGCTGGCCTCGTCGATCATCACGTTGTTGATCTTGGGGTCCCCATGGATGGGGCGGTGATGGAGTTCACCGCGTTTGAGTGCTGCTTCCAGCACATCGATGCCCTGGCGACGTGCCTGGATGAACGCGCAGGCGTCACGCTCGGCAGGTTCCAGGCGGTCTGGGGCCGGGGCGATCGCATCGAAGCGTTGGAGGTAGGCCGGCGTGACATGGAAATTCTCGAGGGTGTCCGCCAGTTGATCGGTAGGCAGATCGCTGATCAGGTGGTGGAACATTCCCAGCCCGTATCCCACTTCCTGGGCGTGGGCACTGTCCCGGATGACGTCGCTGGTGGTCGCCGCACCGATGTACGTGATTGAGCGCCAGAACTCTCCATTCTGTTCGATCCAGGGGGAGGCCTCTCGCCGACAGGGAACCACCCTGGGCACTTCCCAGCGCCGCCCCTTCAGTTGTGGGGGTGGAGAGGCGAGACGGCGTTCCATGTGCTCACCCAGGGCCTGCAGGTTCTGCATCACCAGGTCAGGCCGATCGAACACGTTTGTGTTCAGGCGTTGCATCACGAAGGCACCGTCCTGCCCCTCATGGGTCACAAGGAAGGTTTCGTTGACGTTGCCCGAGCCAAGGGAGCGAATGGCTTTGATCCCCTCGCGAGGATGGAAGCGATCGGCGATGGCTTCCAGCGCCTCGGTCATGAACGGTCGCATGGGTCTAACACGGCACCTTGCCGCTCTTCCGGTGCTCTGCCCCGTTCAGGTGTGCAGAACCACAGCCGACTCAGGCCTCAAGCTGGCTTTCGATCACATCCATGAGCTCCAGGTAGGCCGGCGTTCCGGTCTCACTGTTCTCGTTGAGAGCCATCTTTCTGCCCATGGCCTGATTGGCGTTGTCAGCAATCACGGCGTTCACCACGAGGTCGAGGGCTTTGGGCACATCGAGGTTTTGCAGCGCTTCGGCGTAGCGACGGCTGTGGCTGGGGCGCACGGATTCCTGGCAGTAGCTGGAGAGTTCCCGGCTTTCCGTCATCACTTGGTAGGCGGTGTCCTTCACGCCCGCCCGACCGTAAATCGCCATGTAAAGCAGATTCACCATGGAGGCGTCATGGGCAGGAATCCCGTATTTGCGGGCGATCTGAGGCCAATACCGCAGTGATTTCAGACCCTCCAGTCCGCCTTTGCGCAGGCCTGCGGCTTCACACCACTGTTCCAACTCCTCCATGGAGTGGGGGCAGCGGCCCTGCTCTCGCATCGCCTCGGCCATCACTTGTCCGGCCTGGAAATTGCGAGTGGGACTGCCGGAGACCGGCAGCATCATGCTGCCGCGCACATCAGCCACCATCGCCGTGAGCTGGCTGAAGGTGTGGTCCCGCACCCGTTCGAAGTCGCCATCGCGCACCAGGGTGGATTCAATCCTGGGGACGGCGTAGCCCAGTTCCGTGAGGGGAAAGGGTTGACGGTGGTAAAGCCGTTGTCGGTCCGGGCGTGCCATGGACACGGTGGCCGCCTGATCCAGGCACTGGTTGAGCAGCAGGGTCAGCAGCGTCGGCAACACGCCTGGGTTGTCCTGATGGAAGCCGTAGCCGAAGCCGGCGAACACCGAGGCCATGTTTTTGGCGGCTTTGATGAACTGCCCCTCCACGTTGTGAACACCGGCGGAGACCTGGATGTTGGGGGAAAGCTGATCCATCAGCTGGGCCCCCAACATGGCCGTCAGGGCATTGGGATGGCAGAAGTTGGCCGTGAAGCTGTCGAAGGGGTTGCGCAGCGCTCCATGGCGGTGAAAGCCGGAGAAGAAGGCGAGCTCGGGCTGTTGTTCGCACAGCACATAGGCGCTGTTGCTGATCGGGTCATGGCTGAAGGATCCCGCCAGGCAAGCCAGCACCACCTGCTCTCGATGGAGCTCCTGGCGCAACCGACAGGCTTCCTGGAGGTCCTCTTCGATGTGATTGCTGTTGGCGCTCAGCACTACGAGTTCACAGCGCTGGATCAGATCGCTCAGGCTGTTGGCAACCAGCTCACCGCCGCTGCGGTGTCCGCCCATCTCGAGCACGCTCTCGACGTGCTCGTCGTCCATGGACGCGATTGTCTCTTTGGGGAAGGCTCCCAGCAGGTCCCGTCCCGGGCGAGGGGCCAGCAGCAGACGTCCTTCGGCGTTCTGCATGGCGCAGTTGTAAGCCAGGGAGGCCGGATACAGGCCGACGCTGTAGAACCCCACCTTGCCGATCGCCAGCTCCTGCACGCGCCGGCGGATTGCGCCGGCGTCCAGGCTCTGATCGAAAAAGGAATTGCGCATGCCGGCAAGCCTAAGCAGCGTTCCCGATGAGGCTGCTCACAACAGACAAACGCCATTCCCTTGGTGATGCGGAGTTGGAAGCATCGAGCAGGGCGGGAAATTAAATGAAAGAAAGGCGTGAAATTCAACGGCAATTGAATGATTCAAAGGCCCATGATTGTTCTGTAATTCGGGTTGGATCGTGTTCGCTCATTGAGAGCCTGGATGTTGGGATAAGCGGAGAGGTCTTCGTTGGGATAGAAAATGGGGAGATAGCCGAGGTATGCATTGACTGCGCAGTCTGCTGCGGTCCAGCAATCCCCCACCAGAAACTGTTTCTTGGCGTAGATGTCATTCAGCGTTGCCATCAGCCTGGGGAACTCCCGCTCCTTATTGGAGGGAACGAACAAAGCAATTGCCAGTGTGGAGTTGGCGAAAAGAATCCACTGGCTGATCGAGGCTCGTGTTGCGGCGTCATGGACTTCGTTGGCGTAATTCTCAGACAAATACTGAAGAATGGCGCCCGATTCAAACAGCACTATACCATTGCTGTCGTCTTTGAGGGCAGGCAGTTTGCCGAAAGGATTGACCTCCAGGTAGCTCGCTGCAAGGTTTTGACGAGCTGCCAGGTCAATATTGACGTATTCGTAAGAAATTCCTTTTTCTGCTAAATACCATTTCGGAATTGAAACACGGGTCTTGGGGCCGCCGTAGAGATAAAGCGTCATCGCTGACTATTAACTTTCTCTATGCTATCCATTGGAATGAACCAGTGTCGTTGCGTTGTGCAAGCTCTGGTGGGGTTTGATGTCAATGTTGCCCGCAATTTGGATGCATTGTTGGACGCATTGATGGGGATCCCGTTGTGTTGGACATGTGACATGTCAATCCTTTGCTTCGGCGTGCACGCAAAAACATCTGGTCGATAGCGGCCTGATGTGGCAGGGCGGGCGTCATCACGGGCAGGCCCGGTTCAAACACGCTGTAATGCGATCAAACCATTGCCTATAGGCCTGTGACCAGCCGTGAACTGCTGATGGCGTACCGCTGGCCCGCTGCGGTTGTGTTGTCCAGCTTGGTTCTGGCGGTCACTGCCGCCAAGTTGTTGAGTCGGCCCATCCCCATCGCGATCAAGGGTGGGTTGCAGGTCGACAAGTTGGTGCTTCCGCCCAATGTCACCATCCGATCCGACAGCCCTTTGCCGGTCGTGGTGCAGGAGCAGGTGACCATCGGCGGCGATGTGCCGCTGGCGATTGAAGGTCCTGTGTCGGTGAAATCGATTGCGGGGGCTGTGACGGTCAATGCCGATGCACGGGTCACCGGGGTGGAAGGGCAGGTGTCTGTCACGGCTGACGACCCGCTGGATGTGCGAGCCGATGTGTCTGTCGACAACAAAGTCACCATCGGCGGCAAGGTCGACATCCAGGGCAAGGTGAAGCCGACCTTGCTTCCTGTTCCGGGACTCTGATCAGCGGTTGCGGGGGGCCGCGCCGCTGCCAATGGTCAGCCCCTGCTCCCAGCGGTTGAGTTGCCGCAGTGCCAGGGCCGAAATGGCGGCGGTGACCAAGCCGGTGCTGCTCCAGCCGCTGCCCTGCTGGATGCCCACAAGCACGGCGGATCCCCAGAGCAGGGCCCAGGCCCAGGGGCGTGCCGCACGAATCCGCTTCAGCGCCGACGAGCAGCTGCTGCAATGGATGGTGTGGCTGTTGTATCGATCCATCAGCGCCGTGGTGCTTTGCCTTGGAGGTAGGGGTTGTCCTG
Source organism: Synechococcus sp. A15-44 (assembly GCF_014280115.1). Taxonomy (NCBI): domain Bacteria; kingdom Bacillati; phylum Cyanobacteriota; class Cyanophyceae; order Synechococcales; family Synechococcaceae; genus Synechococcus; species Synechococcus sp. A15-44. The sequence continues at coordinate 1,643,818 of NZ_CP047938.1, read as the reverse complement.
CAAAGGGCTCACCGCCGTTGGCGTTCAACCAGCGATGCAGAGCCGCCACGTAGACATCTGCCGTTGTGGGCATGAAAAAACTGCGTTCCACGGCGGGGCTGCCGCCGGCTCGCTCCAGCACCCGCTCCTGCCAGTGCAGGAACACCTGATCGTCTTCCAGCACCTTGTGATTGCCGATGTGTTGCAACCAGCGGGGCCTTAATCCGATCAGCAGCCGGGGGACGGCGGATTGGAACTGGAAGGGGAAGCGGGCGAAGAGGCGGCACTCGCCGCGGCGAATCGGAACGGCGTAGACCACCGTGAGAATTCGACCGAAGCCCTTGGCGGTGAGGTCATGCCACATCAGCTGCGGGGCATGAAAGGTGGTGGATTGGGCGCCGAGTTTGCCCCGACGCGGCCCCTCCTCCCAGTGGGCCGTGAAGCCGCTGGCGTCTTCCCCCGTGATGGAAGCTTCCACCGGCGCGGCGTTCTCCCGTTTGCCGACGGTCTTGTGGTGGGTGAAGGGAACGTGGCTCACATCCAGCACGTTCTCCAGCAGGGTCACGGCATCCATCGGCAGATCCCTGAAGGTGTCCTGCACCGTCCAGCTGTCGGGGTTCTCCTCCAGGGCTGGCACCAGGGGGAGCTGACTGGGGTCTGCGGCATCGGGGGCTCCCATCCACACGAACAGCAGCCCCTGCCCCGTGGCTGTGGGAAGGCTGGCGCAGCGGGATCGACGGTTGTTGGGCTGGGTGTTCTCGAGAGCCTGCGGCACGCGCTGGCACTGGCCGCCGCCGTCGAAACTCCAGCCGTGATAGGGGCATTCAAGTAGCCCTTCCTCGTTGATCCGCCCTTCGCTGAGGGGCACCAAACGATGGGGGCAGACATCCGGGAAGACCCGCCAGCTCGATGCGGCGCGATCCCACCAGATCACCAGATCCCGTTCCAGCAGTGTGAACCGGCTCGGCTGATTGGGGTCGAGGTCCTGCACATAACTGATCGGCCACCAATGTTCGGTCCAGGTGGGGTGCATGGCAGGAGCATCAAGGCCGTCATGTTCGCTGGCCGGATGGCTTGGCTGTGGTGTTTCGCTTGTCATCCGTGCTTCTGACTGCCTTCCCCCACTGGACTTCTTACGGGTTTGGCACTAATCAGTTGCGCGATGAAAGTGCACCGCTGTTCCGTCGGCTGCAGCGACCTCCCCTGAACCTCCATGCCCCGTTTGACGCCCGACCAGTTGCTGCAGGAACTCACCGGTGCTGAGGATCTGCTGATCGTGCAGGACCTGGACGGCGTCTGCATGCAACTGGTGAAGGATCCACTGACGCGGCGCATGGACCCGTCCTATGTGGATGCGGTCGCCGATCTGGATGGTCAATTCGCTGTGTTGACCAACGGTGAGCATGAAGGGCGGCGCGGGGTGAACCGCCTCGTGGAGCAGGCCCTGGGAAATTCCGATCTCCCTAGACATGAGGGCCGTTATCTGCCAGGCCTGGCGGCTGGAGGGGTGCAGCTGCAGGATCGCTTTGGCGACTTGAGCCACCCCGGGGTCTCGCCGGCGGAAATGGCGTTCCTCGCTGCAGCCCCCACCCGAATGGAAGCTCTATTGATGGAGCGATTGCCCGGCCTGCTGCCGCAGCTGGGGGTGGATGATCTGGCCGAGGTGGCCAAAGCCGCGGTGTTGGACACCCAGGTGTCACCCACCATCAATCTCAACGGGATTTTTGAACTTGTCCTCGCTGATGTCAGCACTCAGCAGGCCCTGCAGATGATGCTCTCGGAGCTGATGCATCAGTTGCTTGCTGAGGCGGCAGGCCAGGGCCTGGAGGAATCGTTTTTCCTGCATGTGGCTCCCAACCTGGGCCGTGATGCGCAAGGTCAGGAACGGATCAAGCCCGCTGCTGCAGGTGATGTGGGAACCACCGACATTCAATTCATGCTCACCGGCTCCATCAAGGAGGCCGGCCTTCTGGTGCTGCTCAATCAGCACATCCAGCGCCGTTGGGGTGAATCTCCCTTGGGTGAGACGTTCAATGTGCGAACGGCTCCCCACGATCCCGAAGCGCTGTTGGCGTTGGTGCAGCAGTGCATCCCCGCGGAACGGATGCCGTTGCTGGTGGGTGTGGGAGACACGGTCACATCCACGGCATCGGCTGATGGCACGGGCTGGTTACGGGGTGGGAGTGATCGCGGTTTCCTCAACCTGCTGCAGGACCTCGGTGCCTGGTGCGGTCGATCCAATCGCGTTGTCCTTGTTGACAGCAGCCATGGAGAGGTGGATCGCCCCAGCCATGCCGATGGGACTTTGCGAGGCATCACCGATCCGGAGGATCCCCTGCGGATTGACGCGCTCATGCCCGATGGCCCGGAGCAGTACATCGCCTGGTTCCGTCAGCTTTCTGAGCGTCGCCGGGTGGGTTGATCAGCTGCGGAGCAGCGGGAGCATCCGTTTCTTTCGCCAGGACATGGTCTGTCTGGAAGAATCAGCCTCATCCGCGTGGAGCCGGTGGCTGTTGTTGTGACCGTTTTCCCGCCCCTGAAGCGCGGACAGCTCACAACGTTGCAGGTCAATCTCGGCTACCGCTGCAACCAGAGTTGTGCCCACTGCCATGTCAATGCAGGGCCCACCCGCACCGAGATGATGAGTGCGGATCTGCTGGCGTTGATTCCGCAGATCCTTGAACGGCATTCCATTTCCTGCCTCGATCTCACGGGGGGAGCACCGGAGTTGCACCCGGGTTTTCGCGCGTTGGTGCGCCAGGCACGTTCACGCGGCACCACCGTGATTGACCGCTGCAATCTCACGATCCTCAGCGAACCCGGTCAGGACGATCTGGCTGAATTCCTGGCGGAGCAGGGCGTTTGCATCACCGCCTCCCTGCCCTGTTACAGCGCCGAGAACGTTGACCAACAGAGGGGCGATGGCGTGTTTGAGCGCAGCATCAGCGGACTGCGACAGCTCAATGCCCTGGGCTATGGAACGGGTGATCCAAACCGGCAGCTGGATCTCGTCTACAACCCGCTGGGTCCGGTTCTGCCTCCTCCCCAGCAAGCCTTGGAGGCGGATTACAAGAAGGTCTTGGGCGGGTTGGGGATTCGCTTCGATCGTCTGCTCACGTTGGCGAACATGCCCATCCAACGTTTCGCCAAGCAACTGGAACGCAGTGGCGATTTGCCGCGTTATCAGACCCTTCTGGAGGACGCGCACAACCCGGACAATCTGGGGGCGGTGATGTGCCGTCAGCTGATCAGTGTGGATTGGCAGGGCCATCTCTACGACTGTGATTTCAATCAGCAGCTCGGCCTGCCCTGCCCCGGTGAGGTGCGTCACCTTCGTGATCTGATCCAGCTTGAGGCTGTTCCACTGGATCAGCCCATCCACACGGCCCCGCATTGTTTTGGCTGCACCGCTGGCGCCGGCTCAAGTTGTGGCGGGGCGCTTCAGGGCTGATCAGCGCGTTATGGGCATAGTGGGTGGATCTGTTGACAGGCCATCCCGTTGCAACGCATCTGTTTTGCCATCGCCGCGTTGATGCTCACGGCAACAACGGCCATGGCCGGATCCCACGGCAAGCCCAAGCAGGCGATGTTCAAAACGCAGGCTGAAGCTGAGGCGGCGGCCCCAGGTTTTGGCTGCACCGGTGCCCACCAGATGGGCAAAATGTGGATGGTCTGCGATAAGCACGGTGATGCCGACCACCACGGGGCTCACTGATTCATGAGTGAAGGCGGGCATTGCGGCAGCAAGCCGAAGCGGATCGCGATCGGCGTGGCTCCCCTCGGCACCATCTCCATCGGCATCGTGCCGATGGGAGTGATCTGCATCGGTGTTGTGCCGATGGGTGTGGTTTCGATTGGTGTGGTGGCGATGGGCGTGATCAATGCCGCCATCGTCGGGATGGGATTGGTGGCGGTTGGTGTGAACACCATGGGGGTGATCACGGCCGGCCCGATGAGCATGGGCTTGATTCAGATCCGCTCCACCACCAACCCCCGCTATCTGGCCTATCCCAGTCGCGAAGAGGCGGAAGAACAGGCGCGCCAATTGGGTTGTGAGGGTGTGCATCGCATGGGCGATCGCTACTGGATGCCCTGCAACGAGCATCCTCAGTAAGCAGCCCGTGCGTCTGCTTCACAAAAGCTTCGGAAGACTTCTGTTGCTCGCGCCTTTTCAGAGGCTGTGCTGCTGGCTTCAGTGTGCGAAACAGGGCGCATCTGATGTCACCATCGTCGCCACGCCAACGTCTTCAAACCCTGCTCAGTGCCCGATGGTTGGAGATGGGTGAAGTGTCATTGATGCATCACCGCCAGGTTCAGATCTTGCTGAACACTTTGAGACGGGAAAAGGAACTGGTGTCCGTTCAGCTGATCGAGCTTCTGGTGGCTGATCTCTACGACAAGGAATTTCGTGCCGAATGATTCAGGTGTTGCGATCTATCCCTGACATTTGGGGCAGATCGCACGCACGTTCAGGCTCGACTCAATCAACTGAAAACCAACATTGGCTGCTGCTGCAGCTCCTGCTGCCAGCACGGGTTCACTTTCGAATTCCTCGGTACGGCCGCAGCGGATGCACACCACGTGGTGATGTTGGCGGTGATCGTCAACGGCGAGCTCAAAGCGTCGCCCCCCTTCACTGAGCTCCAGTTCCTGGAGTAGCCCCATATCGGCCAGCAGGCGCAGGGTGCGATACACCGTTGCCAGAGACACCTTCATCTCAAGGGCCGCCAGCTGCTGGTGCACCTCTTCGGCACTGAGGTGGCAGCCGGACCCACAGCGCTCGAACAGCTCAAGAACCCGTTTGCGCTGCGGGGTCAGACGGCGACCGTCCTGATGCAGCCCCTGCTGCAGGGTGATGTCCGTTGCGGCTGGCGCGGAGGACGATGTCACAGCTTCTCCTCGCTCATTCTCAAGAGTAGGCCTTAATGAGAGTGCTGTCTTGCCCTCAGGATCAGGTCCTTCGTCGGATCCCAACGGTTGCCGATGAGGACGATGAACGTTGGTGATAGCGTCCGCCGACGCTGTTGTTCTGGTCGATGGAAACCCACGTCCTCACCTTCACCATCACCAAGTCATTTGCCGAATGGGTCGCCACCTATGACGCATCCCTGCCGCTGCAGAACATCGCTTGCATCACCTCGCTCTACCGAGGTGTCAGCAAGGACGACCCCAGCAAGGTCTGCGCGGTGATGCAAGCCGCTCCCGGGGTAATGGAGCAATTCATCGCCGACAACACCGACATGATCGCGGCTTCGGGGCACGTGATTGAGAGCACCGTGAGTCAGGTGTTCGTCGCCAGCTGATGGCCTGGCGTCCTGCCCGGGCCTGGACCAGCCAGCGCCCGGTGGCCGGTTACCGCCATTTCGAGCTGATCACGCAAGGCGGGCGTGGTCCGCTGCGATGGGTTGAGTTGGCGGCTGTGCTGGCTCCTTCACAGCGCGAGCGGGTGCTCTGGAGTGAGCTGAAGGATCCATCCCGCTGGAGCAGCGGCTGGCAGTCCATTCCGGAGAGCGATGAGGATTCTTCAACTCAGTGATCCACACCTGGTGGCCGCTGATCAGGGGCTGGTGCGCGGTCGGCCGGCCATGGCTCACTTCGAGCGAGCTCTCCAGCTTGGTGGGGCCTTGAACCCCGATCTGGTGCTGGTGACGGGGGACCTTTGCCAGGACGAAAGCTGGGGTGGTTATGCCCGGCTGCGGCGAGCCCTGAGCCAACACGTGCGCTGCTCGGTGGCTCTGCTGCCCGGCAACCACGATCACCCGCTGCTGCTCGATGCGGTGCTGGGGAGACGCTGGACGACGGCACCAGCTGATCTGTTGGTGCAAGGCGTGAGAGTGCTGCTGCTGAGCAGCCATCGGGTGGGTTCAGCCGCCGGTGCCCTTGGCTCGCTTCAGCTCCAGTGGCTGGCGCAGCGCCTGCGGTGCTCGGAGCGCCGTGATCTGCCTCTGGTGGTCGCCCTGCACCATCCACCGGTCGCCATCGGTGATGCCTGCATGGATGCGATCAGGCTCGTCGATCAGGCAGATTTTGAGGAGCTGTTGCGTCCCCATCGGGCCCTGCGGGCGGTGCTGTTTGGACACATCCATCAGCATTGGCAGGGGGCCTGGGCCACGCGGCCAGACGTGCTTCTGCTCGGATGCCCATCCACGCTCTGCAGTTTCAAAGCGGTGCAGCCCTGCCCCCTGGATCGCGCCGATGATCCGGGGGGAAGGCTGCTCGATCTGACGCCAGATGGAGCCGTTCAGCACCGGGTGCTGCGCTGGAGCAGCATCTGAATTCAGCCCATTCCCTTCTGCGACTCGCGGAAGGCCTTGAGTTTGTCGATGTCCTTCTCTTCGTCGATGGAGTAGTCCGTCAGGATCAAGGCCTTGCCGATGGTCCCGAGGGCGTATTCGATCCGGTCGAGATCGCGGCGCCCATCGTCATCCAGTCGTGCTGCACGAATCACCTCAGGGCGCAGCTGGTCGGCCAGCTGCTCCAGCGCCGCTGCGATCGCTTTGGCCTGCTGGAGCGGCGCGGAGTCACCCATGAATCTTGAACAGATGCAATCGGACGACTCTGACAGTTCTCCTCAGAATCCTTTCGCCGTGGGTCGCTGACTCGAGAGCGAGACGTTGCCCAGGGGGTGTTGCTGGGGGGCGGGCTGCTGCATTGCTGTGGGCGGAACACCGGGGGCCGCCACCACATTGAATGCCAGCGACCAGCTTTAAGACGCCAGTGCATCACTCAAATCGCTTGCAATTACTACAGAAAGTGAGCTGGTCTGGTTTTTCTGGACAGGTCCCATCGTTAACCTCTGAGGTGGGGTATCGCCCCTGAAATGGGGCTCCCACTCATGAGCAAGCGACGCACCCACAGTCCCGAATTCAAGGCCAGAGTCGCCATGGAGGCGATCAGTGGCCGCAAGACAATCCAGGAGATCGCTGCTGATCACGCGATCCACTCCATCCAGGTAAGCCAGTGGAAGAAGCAGCTGCTGGATGGCGCCAGTGAGCTGTTGACGCGAGGCAAGAAGAGCAAGGACAAGGAGGAGGGCCAGGCCAAAGAAGCTGAGCTGTTCCAGCAGATCGGCAAGCTCCAGATGGAACTGGAGTGGCTCCAAAAAAAATCTCAGCTGCTCTGATGCCCGTGAACTGCGAAAGCTGGTCGATCCAGGCCACCCTGAGCTCAGCATCAGCCGCCAATGTGCACTGCTGGGCCTACCCCGATCGACGCATGACTACCGGCCGACACCGGTGCGGGAATCGACGCTGCGGATCATGGCCAGGATCGATGCTCTTGATCTGGACGATCCGTGCAGCGGTAGCCGTCGGATGGTCGAGTACCTGGCCAGAGAAGGCATCCCGATCAGCCGCGATCGGGTGCGAAAGCTCATGCGCCGCCAAGGTTTGACAGGCGATTGACCAACAACCCCGCACCACCGTGCCAGGCGAGCCATCCGAGCGATTTCCCTGCCTGGTGGACCTCAAGCAAGTCAGGGCAGCGGACCAGATCTGGGCGACCGATATTACCTTCATCCCGCTGCAGAAGGGATTCCTCTACCTGGTGGCAATCGTGGATCTGTTCTCCAGAAATGTTCTCAGCTGGAAGCTGTCAAACAGCCTTGACACGGAATTCTGTCTGCAAGCATTGGAGATGGCCCTCAGTGGTGGCCGTAAGCCGGAGATCTTCCACGCTGATCAGGGATGCCAGTTCACCTCTTCTGACTTCGTGGCCAGGCTGCGGGAAGAGACAATCAAGATCAGCTGGTCAGGTAGAAAGCGCTGCTACGACAACATCCTGGTGGAGAGATTGTGGCGAACCCTCAAATATGAGGAGGTGTATCTGCATGCCTACAACGATGGCTGGGAGGCTGAAGTCAACCTGGCCCGCTTCCTTTGGAGGTACTGCCATGTAAGGCCACACAGCTCTCTGGGAGGCAAAACTCCCCAAGAGGTCTACACTGAAACTGAACCCTGTTCCTCCCGCCCGGAGTTAACGATGTCAGGGGCCAGAACTGTCCAATAAAAGCCATCCACCTCACATCTCGTTCAGCTTCAGTCACTAGGAATGGACTATCAGCACGGTCATTCATTGCGATCAACATCTGTTGTTGATACTCATAGTTGTCTAAATCGTAGTCGTACTAATTGTCGTAGTTCATTGTTCATAGTTTGATTTGAAGTAACGCCCACGGTAATAGCCGCTGGTAAGCGGCTCATCTTTAGTTGTTATCGGAATTCAGTCCTCCGTTTTGAACAAACGGAATACTGGTGATAGAACCGATTAACGTTTCACCTAATAGGTTGTTCTGACCGGTGGTCTTACCGACCTTGGCTTCTTTAGAAAGTCGGTCGTATTCATCCTTGGTTACACAAAGGTCACCGTCGTTATGCGTTGCTACAACTGCATTATTACGCAGCTCATCAAGGAACATCCTGACTTCAGCATTCTTGAATGCATCAGCAAGGCTCTCACGTGAATCGGCAGCACGCAGTGCAGACAAATCCTGAACATACGTGAATGCATATTCAGCACTATCACTGTGAACGACACCGACACTGCTGCATCCAATAAACAGCAACGCTTCGTCTTCTTCGAATGAACTTGCAGCAAAAGCACGACCTGCATTGCGTGCAAGGACAGCACGTTCTTCGTGTGTTTCAGCGTTGACACTACAAATCATCACACGCTGATTGGTCACACCGAACATTTCACCCTCGGGCTGATAGCCCTCGCGCAACTGGTTCAATAGTGATTCGTGAATAGCACGGCCTACTCGGTCAGTACTGCCGCTCGTAAAAGCTTCCTTTGCATAGTCAGTCAAATCACTGATATCGGCAATGTCGTCAATAATTAATTGCATAATAATTGTGGCTGTTTTGATTAAGCACCCGCCTTGATAGCCGCTGGTAAGCGGCTAATTGAAAAAGGGCCTTTAGACAGATTGTGTACACGGCTGTTGCTCAATTGAAATGAAAATGATTGTCAGTCGGCAACACCTACAGCAGATGAACGGCGGCGCTTGATGCAATGAACAACGTCAGTTGGAGTACCAGCAATACACAGTGGACCGAACGTATACCGAGGTAGTACTGGTGTACCACTTTCAAATGAGATGCGACGAGTGGTGCGTCGTGGTTGAACACGCATTTGTCTAGTGAAGTAATTGTTGGTATGGACAGCGTTCTCGACAACTCGCTAACGACCGCATCATCGTTAGGTCAATGTTTAAGTTTCATTCTCTATCTACCGACCCATGATTTCAGGGCTCTGACTGCTTTTGCTCTAGCAAGCGGCTGTCTAGGTTTTACGCGCCCCCAGTGAGTGTTAGCTCCCTAGCTTAATCGCATTCCACACATCAGGACCACAGCAGCGGCGGTTTGTCAACAAGGTTGCAGTGGTGGCAGGTGTTACCAGATGTGAATGGGCAAGAAAAGTCAGTGACGGCAAAGCTTTTGCGGGTGCAGATAAGGTATTGATATGTCGAAAAAAACCTAAGCCGTGACTACACGGCTCTTGGTCTTTTCTGTGTATGGACTAAGTACAGAGTCAGAAAGACTCTGCTCGTAGTACGCAGTACACAGAGACAGCGGGTGGGGTGGGCGTCGCACCGTGCAGCGGGGAGACAAACGCTTGACTTGCAAGGGCAAGCACAATAAAGAGAACGAAGTGAATATCAGTGTTTAGCTCACGCAAATCAATTGGTATAGCTAGAGTTATAACAATAGAGATATAGATAATGTCAAGGCGTAAGCCACACCCTACACAGAAAGAATTACAAAAAACCTATTTCTACGATCCAGGGACAGGGCTGCTGTATTGGAAGGTTCGACCAAGACGAAACGTTGAGTTCGGTGCAGTTGCTGGGTACGTAAACGCAGAAGGTTATCGTCGAGTCATGATTAATCGGAGAAACTACTGTGCTCATAACCTCGTATGGATCTGGAATTATGGTGACATCCCTGATGATTTAGAAGTCGATCATGCAGATAGGAATGGAAGTAATAATACGCTTAGTAATCTTCGCTTAGCCACTCGTCGGCAGCAGGCTATTAATCAGAAGAGGAGAGGATTCAGGAGATCTGGAAACAGATGGCGGGCGTACCACCACAAAGGAGATGGTAGAAGTGCTCACATCGTTAGCTATTCGACCGCACTGCAAGCGAGGCTGGCATATGAACGTCATACATTAGAACTAGAGCCAGAGTTCGCAAGCACCTGGTTTACGGATGCACTACGTGAGTTCTGTAGTGGCGGCTCTCCTACGGTATGGATGCCGGGTTAGGCGGCAAATAAAAAGACCCAGCATCCAATCGGATGCCAGGGCCTTGGGGTTATTCAGTTGTCACTTGGTAGCCAGACTTGTGACACCAAACAAGTTGAGCAATGGCTTGAGCAGAAGAGAGTATCTCCTGCTCGCCAATGAACTTGCCGAAGTACGTGGTCTTGTAGCTGAGGACGTTGTCGTCATTGATGTGATCAAAGACCCAGAGCTCGTTGTCTAGGACGACCGTGTTGCGAGACATAGCTGTTAAAAAGCAATAGTCACGACGAAAGGGAGCCGCTGGTAAGCGGCAGGCTGTGGTTAGGTCTGGTTGGTTCAGTCATCACAGCAGCGACACGAGCACAGACAATTGCTAAAGACGAAAGCTTTGTGCTGTCGCTGCGGAAGAGAAGCTGCTTTTCAACGAAGCAAGCAGCTGAAAGCAAAGCAACGAAGCAACGAAGCAAATGAATTGAGTTCAAAGAAAATTATTCTCTCAGATTAATTCGCGCTGCTTGTTGTCTTGTGATTCAAACTCAAGTTGCTGTTGCTTGTTGCTTGTGTTATTGCGATTGATATGACAACGCAAAAGCCACATATATTTTTTTTAATCCACCAGCAGTTCGGGTACAGAGGGTAATAGAGGTGTCAAAAATTCTGTACCAATTTTCACCCCCTATAGGACGATTTAATGTACCCCAAACTATCAGCCCTTAAAGAACTCGGCATATATACGCAGTGTCGCTAAAATCCCAGAACGTATATAGTTATGAAATATTTTTTAGACCATTTCAGCATCCATAGCGGTTTTCAATGTACCCCAAAACGCCAAGCCCATAAATTTCTAGAAGCATTTACTACTGAAAGAGATTGGGGTACAGGACCAAAACTATTGGTACAACATTAGTTAGCATTGGAAGATTGATTAATAGAACTACTAATGCCTAAGAAAGAAACTAAAAACTACGGCAAACCGCTAGATACAAACCAGATGCACGTAACGCCAGACGCAGAGTGGATACTGGTCGGGGGGCAGCGGTACCGGCGCACGGTCATCCCATCCGTTACCGAGAAAATGCAGGAGCCTCTGCTGGATGAGCTGGACGGGGACAGCTGACCTAAGGCGTACGTCAATGACTAGGTGTACCCCAAAATGGGGGAAAGCTAGAAGAAGAACCAAAAGCAGCTAGCGGCAGTGGGTCTCAGCGGATAAAGTTTGCTGCGATACAGAAGTGAGACACCACTTTTGGGTGATGTGCTTTTGGTTTGGCGAAGAGATGCTGAATACATCGGAGGACAACCCCACAACTCACAAAGCAAATGACCGCTACTCCTACAAAGACCGCCCGCCATCAGCTGGATGAAATGCTGGTTCGCCTCGAAGCGAAGGCAGAGCAGCTGCTTCAAGCTGAGCTTTGGGATGAAGAGCAAATCGAAGCGACAGCGAAGTACCGCTACACGTTTGCTGAAGTCATCGGCAGGAATGAGACAACGCTCGCCAACTACCTAAGCGAAGGCTGCTGCTGCTGCTGCTTCACTCGTGAGGAGCAAGCAAACGGCATTCCTTCCCAAGCTGACCAATGGGTCGTCAATGACCAGGTGGCAGATGGATTCGTACACGACTACTTAAGCCAGTACTGCGAAGAACACGTGCCATACCTGCCTGAAGGTTGGCTTGAGATTCCCCGTTACGAATTCGACTGGAACGTTCAGCCACTCACAGGAGAGAAAATGCTCGACCTGCTCTACGACCACACCTCAGTTCAGGACGCAGGAGAACTGCTTGAAGTAGATGTCCTTGGTGATGACCGAAAGCTCTGTGGTGAAGCGCTTGTAAGGACGGGTTATTTAACGAATCAAGAGAACCTGACTGGAGATGACCAAACTGTGCTCCAGTCGAACAAGCTCTTCAGCAAAGTGCTGAAGGAAGCACTGGTGGATGTGGAGGAAGGCTGATGAAAGTACTGCAGGACTACACAGTCACATTGCACGACCGGTACAAAAGGGCAATGCACAGAACAGTGCGTGCCTGCGTGTCACCAGCCGCCGCCTGTGCTGTCGCGGATATGAAATACAGCCGCGATTACAACGGTCGGTTCAGGTGGCAAGCGACATTTGCGTACGTTCAAGGCTGATCCAGATCGGCCTTAAAAATCCAGCACGTAAACCACGCTGCTGACAAACCCAACCGCAACAACTAAAACAACACTACGAGCAATAAAGCAATGGGCATTTCAACCAACAGTAAAGTCGCCTTCATCTGCGCAAACGATGAAACCGCATGGGCACAACCATTTATCGATGAGCTAAAAATTCCATCAAAATGGAAGGCGGGTAGCTTCTCCCGCATCTCAGTCAACGGCGCTGGCGTCTGGGATAGATCTGACCACGACATATCTGTTCCGGTATATATCTGCGAAGCACACGATAATGGCAAAACAATTGCAATGGAGAGCGACTACTACGGCTTAATCAATCCAGCAAGAATGGATTTACCTGCGTCTTTACAGGCCGTGGTTTATTCGTCGGATAGCTGTCAAGGTGAACCTCAAGATCCGATCTATGCAGTCTTAGCTGAGAATGTAAGGTTACACGACTTTAGCGATACATCTGAAGTGAATAAACCCGCTTGGTATAACTTCACTGAGAAAAGGGACAGAGGATCGAGGTTTATTGAAGGGGCAGCTTGGGATGACGAGCAAGACGAAGAGATCTTTGATTCAGACGCTGTGATAGAAGAATATGAAGAAGCATTGAGAAAAAAAATTTGATAATGCCTTTGCGAAACTAATTGAACACATTAGGTCACTTGAAAATTTAAATACGCCATTTAATAAAAAGCCTGAAATGGCAACTGTAATGGGGTATTTAAAGTCGGTTAATCACGAAGAAGCAGACTAGGAACTAGGGTACGACCTTGACGAATGTCCTCAGTACCCCTGCTGGGATTACACCAACACTGAAATTATATGCTGCGACGACAATATTGAATTATCCGGCAAACTAAAGAATATCATTGAAAATGGTGAGCTTATTGCAGCCAAAGAAGAAGTGCGTAGGCAGGAGTATCTCGCGCAGTACACACCAACGAAAGTGGGGATGAGCCGTGAAGAATATGCAGAGGCATTTAAAGCAGCAGCTGCTGGGGAAAAGGATATAACAGGAGCATTCAATGTAATCAAGTCACTTGAAATCCCAGAGCAATCAGAGAAAAAGCTGATTGGATACATTCTTGAAAGAATTGAAAGCCCCACATCACCTGTTGGCAGGCAATTGAATGAAGCAAAAGCAGGTGAAGATGTGGAATTCTTGGTAATACGGATCTTCAGTAATGGACGCTGGAATAGGTTTGAGTTACCAGAGCAAGAAACTATGACAAATAAATTAACAGTAGAAGAGATTGCCTCTGCAAAAGTACGTGGTGCTGAGGAGCTCGCTAAAAAGAAAGCGGCAAAAAAGAATATCAAGAAAGAAACACAGTAACGCCAAAAGATCAACGAGGGCTGGAAGATAGCTTTTTTATGGCAATGGATGACTGTGACTTTGACAATATCTTCAATGAAGCAGAAAAGTATAAGCAGTTGATCCTAGATAATATTGATGACCTCGCCAGTAACTTTGCAGAAGACACTCCGTTTGAAGCAACTGGCGATGAACCGCAGTGGCTGCTGTCGGCTCTACAAAGGCAGGCGCTGAGTTCGGCGGTGGTGATGACGATGATTAATCCAGCCTATATCTAAGTCCATCGTGCTCAAACAATCCGTCACGTTTGAGTACCGCAAGCATTGTCTGATAACTAACGCCGATTGAATTAGCAAGGGAGCGCACACTCTTGAAAGTCTCGTCAGTGGTAACGCACCTTACAGACCGACTGCTATTACCACTTCTACGTTCCTTCGATGCACAGTCCAGACACTGAGTTGATACGCCCCTTTTCAAATTCACAAGCTGGGGGTAATGGACGGTGCCGCATTTAGTACATACCGCTTTAACTTTATAGTCGCAGTTGTAAGCAGTCTCTGCAATACAGGGCAATGTTAACCAACTCCCATAGCGACGGTGTGCAAATCGGTAAGGACGTAAGTCAATGTTGCGGGCCTTACAGTAATCATAAACAGCATTCCTATAAACCTTAAGCCCCAGTTTTTTTATTGTTGACTGAACATAGCCACCGTGCTCCATAATGTAACTAGCCACTTGTTCGCACAGTTCGTCGCGTTGAGTATTGCCGTAAACATCGTTGCGTTTAATACCAAGCTTGGTCATCGCCCTTGCGACATTTGGCTGCTTCAGGTTGAGACGCTGCGAGATTTCATATTGGGTTAATGTCTGCAGCTCTTCTTGAGTAAATAGCTCCAGCAAACGTTCGTGAAGTGGCCGCTCGTTTCTCTTGGTTGGCACTTCAATTCCCAGCGCTTTGATCTCTCGTCTCAGGGTAGGTAGACAAACTCCAAGTTGCGCTGCAAGTTGAGCGCGAGTTAGCTCACGACTTTGCAGTTGAGGAATAAATGGCTTGATATCTTCTGCTGTAATTACTTTACGTGCTGGCATTTGATTATATACTTGTCTCTTCAATTGTATAAACTTGCTATAAGAGACGTGGGCTATTAATCAAGCGGGCGCATCTTGCCGAGGTCAATGCCTTTTGCTTTTGCCTTGGGATGATTACGGCCAGCTTCAGCACGACGGAGCATCAGGTCACGGTTGAGTGATTGCTCTTGCCTTATTTTATTAATTAATTACTATTCACGCGAGACGAATTCAGGCCTCTTTGAACGGAGGAAAACGGTTATAACCTATTTCTGGGTCATTAGAACGGTACTCTCTTATGAATATAATCTCGATTTCAGAAAGCTTCTGCTCTGTAGCATCGTCACTTTCCCAGAGAATTTGCTTACGGACTGTGTAGTCCATCCTTCTCTCTTTCGGCAAATTCAAAAACTCAGAATTGACCGTATCAATATCTGGCGAACCGAAGTAACGGTAACTGCCAACCTTATCTTAACCAATATAAATCTTCCCAGTTGGATAGGTAATTTTATAAACCTGCTTTGTCATCAGCATTCAATGCGGCGTTGAATCACTTATAGCTCAATCCTTGAGATTGACAGAAGCAGTGACTGCATAGCCCTGATTCTGCGTAAGCAGCAACGTGGGCTATTCAAGCGGACGCATCTTTCCAAGTTCGATGCCTTTTGCCTTTGGTTTCCTGCGTTCAACATCAGCTCGCTGGAGCATGACGTCGCGGTTGAGTGCTTGCTGCTGCTTGAGGTTGCGCTGATACTTGCCTTCGGGACTGTCCTGCCTGGAGGACCAAACGTCAAAGGGGCGTTGTGGCTTCTGCTCACCAGGAAGGACGTTGTTATTGGTGAAGTCCTGTTGAGGTAGAGCAGTGGCCCAGTTCTGGAAACGTGCTTGAGCTTCGGGTGTGTCGAACTGGAACGACTGTGGCTGAGGAGCAAGCTCTCGCCAGGCAGTGTCTTGTTTAGCCAGCCGGAGCTGTTCCTTGTAAGTGGGTGTAAGGACAGACGCATCAATACCGTTGAGTTCGTCCAAGGTCACGTCATTACGGGCAATGGTTTGTCTTGCTTGTTTTCTTTGCTGCTTGATGGCATCAGCAGTTAGTGCAGCGGCTTGAAGATCCTTACTATTGGGTAGTGCCTGCTTGAGCTCTGATAGTTCTGACTTGGCTTGAGCAGCATCACGCTCAGCTTTAGTGAGCCGTGCGCCAAATGAAAGTGAAGATGGATCGTATCGGTTAGCCATAGTGGTGGTGCTTGTTGTATTTATTAGTGAGAGTTACGAACTTCTTAAAGCGAGACTTCATCTCATCTGCATCTACTATAAAAAGCTGCGAATCATTTGGAGTGGTATTTATAACAATACCTGCATCTATTTTAATTCCAGTTTGCTCAGAGAAAGCCTGACCGTAGGCTGAAACCTGTGCCGCTCGACCAGCTCAGGTAAGTTCCAGAAACACCAGAAGTGCAAGGACGCAAGGGCAGTGAAGCCCAAGTGAGTCTGGCTATAAAAAACCCCGCCATTGCTGACGCCCCCTCTGCCAGCAAAGTTGACGCCTCTCCATTTCGATCACCAAGGGGGCTTGATGGAGCAGAGCTATGCGTCGCTACAGCGAAGCCGTCAAGGCTGATGTGAGAAGGCGAATGAGTCCGCCGCAGCGGCAGAGCGTGGCCCAGATCCCAGCAGAGCTGGGCATTCACGTGGTCACCCTCTACAACTGGAGGAAGTCCTGGCGGCTGCAAGGAGAGGTGGTGCCGGCATCCGAGAAGGATCCTGAGGGCTGGGGAGCTACCGACAAGTTCACGGTGGTGCTGGAGACCGCTGGCTTGAACGCCACCGAACTCAGCGCTTACTGCCGTGAGCGAGGCCTGTACCCGGAGCAGGTGGAGCGGTGGCGGCAGGCATCCCAGGATGCCAACGAGAAACCAGTGCTCACCTTGAAAGAGCAGAAGGAGCTTGAACGCCTCCGCGCACAGGATCAGAAGGAGATCAAGCGGCTCAAGCAGGAGCTCCGCCGCAAGGAGAAAGCCCTGGCGGAGGCGGCTGCACTGCTGATTGCCTCAAAAAAGATTCAGGCCTTCTGGGGAGAGGACGGGGTCGATTGACGTCGCCTGACGACCGCCGGAAGGCCCTGGACATCCTTGATGAGGGCATGGCCAATGGTGCCCGAGCCCGTGAGCTGGCCTTGCTGCTCGGCGTGGGGCTCACCACGCTGCAGCGCTGGCGCCGTCAGTTTGTCGGTGACGGTGATGGCGTCGACCGGCGCAAGGGCAGCCACCGCCACGTGGCACACCGCCTCAGTGAGGAGGAACGCCAACGGATCCTGCTGACCTGCAATGAGCCTGAATTCGCGGCGCTTCCGCCTGGGCAGATCGTGCCGGTGCTGGCGGATCGCGGGTTGTATATCGGCTCAGAGCGCAGCTTTTACCGAGTTCTCCATGCTCACGGCCAGATTCACCGGCGGGGTCGTGCACGGCCACCACAGGAACCAAGACCCGTGCCGCGGCTTAGGGCTGTCGCTCCGAACCAGCTCTGGAGTTGGGACATCACCTATCTGCCCACCACCGTGCGGGGAATCTGGCTGTACCTCTACCTGGTGATCGACGTCTGGAGCCGCAAGGTGGTGGCCTGGGATGTTGCTGAGCGAGAGGATCCATCCATCGCAGCGGATCTGGTCAGCAGGGCTTGTCTGCGAGAGCGGATCAGCAAGGGCCGTAGGCAGCCATTGGTTCTCCACGCCGATAACGGCAACGCCTAGCCGCAGGCTTCTCGAAGAATTGCGTGCCGCAACGCTCGAAAGCCGGCTGGAGGAACTGGGCGTACTCAGATCCTTCTCACGGCCACGGGTGTCGAACGACAAACCCTATTCCGAGTCGTTGTTCCGCACGGCGAAATATCGGCCTGACTACCCGAGAAGGCCATTTGCCAGCAAGGAAGAGGCCTGCCAGTGGGTGGCGTCGTTTGTTGACTGGTACAACCACCGGCACCGCCATAGCGGCATCAAATTCGTGACGCCCCATCAACGCCACAGCGGTCAGGCCGTCGAGATCTGTCGTCACCGTTCTGTCGTCTACGAGCAGGCTCGCCAGAGAAACCCACGCCGGTGGACACGATCAACACGCTGCTGGCGTCAACCGGAAGTGGTTTGGATCAATCCACCACCAACCGAACATAACCCCAGTCCAGCTACGGTGACGATGGCTGCTTGAACAGCAGCAGGAGCATCATCTTTCCTGGCAGTCACCGCAGCCCGCCGAGCCCGTTCGCCGCTACCAGTGGGCCAAGCCCGGCGACATGATTCATGTCGACACCAAACAGCTAGCCCGTTTTGAACGCATCGGGCACCGGATCACGGGTGATCGGCGTCTGGGATCCAGCCGTGGCGCGGGCTATGAGAAAGCCCATGTGGCCATCGACGATGCCACTCGCCTTGCCGACGCCGAAGTGCTGCCGGATGAGAAGCAGGCCACGACCGTCGGATTCCTCCTGCGGGCTGTGGCCTGGTTCGATACCCAAGGGATTACGTGCAAGCGTGTGCTCTCCGATAACGGCAGCGCCTACCGCTCCAAGCCCTGGAGAGAGGCGTGCATAGCCCTGAGCCTGACGCCCAAACGCACTCGGCCCTACACACCCAGAACCAACGGCAAGGCGGAGCGGTTCATCAAGACCCTGCTGGCTGAATGGGCTTACTCCATGCCATTCCAGACCTCAGGGGGAAAGGAACCAGTGGTTGCCGCGCTATCTGGCGATCTAGAACGGCCGCAGGTGCCACATGGCCTTGGCGGGCCGCACTCCCATTCAGCAGCTCGGCTGGTTACGGGCTACTGAATGACATGGTGAGAAAACACAGCTAGCTGTTGTGTCTCACCACGTTGATCAGCGGAGCAGCTCGTTGAGCCGCTGCTGAGGTGATCGGTCGCCGAGTGCTGTGTGCTTCCTGAGACGGTTATAGATCGACAGGTAGCGAGGCAGCCACTGATTGCGTTCCTCTGAGTTCTGGAACGGCATCCCGTAGGCCCATTCCCGGCACAAGGTCTGGATGAACCGTTCGGCTTTGCCGTTGGTCCTCGGGGTGTAGGGCCTGGTGCGGATGTGCTTGAGGCCAAGGGCTTTGCAGGCCTTGGCAAAGCTGCGTGAGACATAGGCGGGGCCGTTGTCAGACATGACCTGCCTGCACTCGACGCCCTGACTGTTGAACCAAGCCAAAACTCGGCTCATAAAGCCAATGGCCGTTGCCTGCTGCTCGTCGGCGAGCACCTCGACGTAAGCAAGCCGTGTGGCGTCATCAATGGCGACGTGGACACGGTCGTAGCCGACGCCAGTAGAGCGGCACTGCTGGCGGTTGCCGGTGATGCGGTGGCCGACCTTTCGAAAGCGGGCGAGCTTTTTGACGTCGATATGGATCAGGTCTCCGGGATGCTCCCGCTCGTAGCGCTGGACTGATGGTTTGGGCTCGAGATTCCGCAGCCGCCCCAGTCCCAGGCGGTTGAGCACCCTGGCCACGGTGGAGAAAGGTGCTGCTAGAAGCCTCGCGATGTGGCGCAGGTGCAGCCGTTGATGACGGAGCTCCACGGCGTGCTGCAGTTGCTGCGGATCGAACGTCCGCCGCTGGGTGCGGCGAACACTGCGTCGATCCGCCAGAGAAGGTGCACCGCCTGAGCGGTAGCGGGCCAGCCACTTGTAGGCACAGCGGAGGCTGATCCCTGCTTCTGCAGCCAGTTCAGCCAGGGGACGACGGTCTTGGAGGTGTTGATTGACGAGCCTGAGCCGGCTCTTCTGTGTCAGCCGGGCATTGGGATGGCTATGCATGGGGCGTGAGGTCTGGGTTGGTGGGTCGCACCTCAACCCGTAACGGCCTCACACCTCATTGGCTACTGAACAACCTGCTGAGACTGAACATCTAACTATGTGCTGAGGTACTGGTCCTTTGATTCGTTGGATGCCACGTTCAGTCGCATCGTATCGACGCTGACCCATAGGGTCTACGTACTCTGCCGTACCTAATGTTTCTGAATACTGCCCCTCCTTACCCGGTGTTGTAGTCACAATGCGTTTAGCCAGATCATCATCCTCATCCATCATGTTGAGGACTACTGCAGCACCAAGCAATGTACTGCCAGAGATACCTGCCACTTCACCACCTCCATCCTGCTCGGCAGCAATCGCAGCATCAACAACTGCTTCTTGCTGAGGTTTATCTAGTGCTTGGAGGATGCCAACAGTTCCAAGTATTGAACCACCACTAACCAAAGCAGCTTTACCTGGATGCTCGTAAAGGTAGTCAGTCACTTGACTTAACCCTTCTCCTGCTTTCCTAAATCCTTGTCTAATCGATTTCATAGTCTTATTGGTGTATCAACTATATTGTAGATAACACCAAAGGCTATGAATATATGAGTGCGAAGAGGAAGAAGCGTGGAGTAGGTAGGCCAAAGCTTGAGCCGATGTCAGGCCCAGAATTGAGAGAGAAAGCACGTGCTGGTATACGTCGTAGTACTGAACGTCAGCTGAAAAGAAATGAAATAGACGTGCCTACTTTCGTTGAAGAAGTTGAGGCTGTTACTGGTAAGCATAAGTTCACCCGAGCAGAAATGGATGAGCTACGCAGGAAGGTAGATCTTTTATACAACGAATACGTTCTGGATAAATGGGAGACAGAGGAGAAGGAGAACAAAGAAATCAACGCCAAGCTACATGAAAGAATGCTTGAACAAGAGAAGCTGATTGCATCGTCGCCAACAATGAGCCCAGAACAGTGGCACCTTGCCCATGGTCGAAGACCAGACGGAAGCAAGCGGCGAGGCCCTGCTCCTAAGAAAAAGAAAACCGTTTGGGATCTTGCGCCTGGTGAATGTGGTACAGCGGAGAAGCCAGGGGAACCTATTGACTTTGAGCAGATGGATCAGGAGTTTGAGGAGAAGATGATGGAGGACTACATCGCCCAACGCAACTCAGAACCACAGCAACACGTAGGTAAACGGCTAAGGAAAGACCACCTCAACCCACCGAAGCGACCTAACGTAAAGTACTTTTGGGTTTGAATCTCTAGAGCAACTATTAGAGATATACATCTGCGAATTATTCTGATAGATATTTCACATATGTTGAGTGCTTTTGTAGCGCATGTAGTGTAGCGAAGGCGTTACTACCTATCGCCAAAAGCTATTAAAGTCTGGCGTTGCGATAATTAGGGTATAAGGCACAAGTCAATCAAAGGTTTCCAACCTTCGATACATCCGGGCAAAGCGATTGGTATGACACACATCAACAAAACTTGATGGGTCATAAGTGTCGGCGGTTTACATAAGTAAACATTCGCCGACTCAACTGTTCATTAATCGCTCTGCACACAGGAATGAACAGAAGAAAAAGGTAAGCAGCACTACCGCAATAGACAGAACTAAGAATGATTCTCACTCTATCCAGATGATGTCGGGAGAGGTTATTGAACTGGTGGCTTGAACGTATCAAGCCTAAAGAGCGGTCGATTGCCCCATCGCTCAGTGCCGTGCGTGTGACCTAACCTGTGACCTATCCCGTGACCTAACGTCTAAAAACCACGAGCCTCGGGACGCTGGCTAGAAAGTGAGACATTTCCCAAAGGCCGCTCTGCCACTGGGCTTTGGAAGCTCACAGAATTTGGCGGACCTGGTGCTGCCACGACATTGAATGCCAGCGACCAGCGTTCGCCTTCGCCTCGAAACGGCATCACCGAATGGGGTTGCCAGGCGGGGAAGACGTAGAACTCACCCGGTACCGGCAGCACGTAGTGCGCCATGCCGGTTCGGAAGGATTGCAGGTGCCAGTCCTCTGGGCCGTGGAAGCAGAGCTGTCCATCGAAGCTGCCGGCATGGATCTGCGGCGGGACCTTGAGAAAGATCACCCCGGAGAAGCTGCCCCCATGGGTGTGGGTGGGGTTGTAATCCCCGGCGGCCTGGCAGTTGAGCCAGAGATCAATCATCTGAAGCCGGTAGCGCCCTGGCACCCAGGGCCCCCGCCCCTGCGGAGGTTGCTTGTCCATCACGTGGCGAATCCAGCGATCGCATGCGGGGAGCAAGTGCGTGTTGCTCAGTTCCTGTACCCCGGGTTGGTTGGGTCGCAGTTCGCGCTGTTGTCGCAGCTGGCCAGCCAACTTGGCTGAGGCATCCGGACTAGCGCCTGGATCTGCAAGGACGGTTTCACCGAGCGTCAGCAGCTCTTGCAACAGAGAGCCGGGCAGTTGTCCGCGAAGGATGGAGCGCGGGAACAAATCGAGGATGTCCACCGATGGCTGATCAGCTGCAAAACATCGTTGCAGCATCAAAGTGTGGTCATTGTTCATGACGATCCTGATGCTGCGCCACGCCCTTCTGGTGCCTGTGCTGCTGGGGAGCTGCGTCGCTGCAACGGCCGCTGATCTCCCTGGGCAACAGGGGCCTACAACAGCGCTGCTGCAGGGCGGCCCACTGCAGCTCAGCACCCGTCGTACGGCCGAGCTGTTCCCGGACGGCAACCGCATCTGGAAGGTTGAACTGCATCGCGGCCCGCGTCTGCTGGCCAGCTGGCCAGCAGCCAGTGGTGTGGCCCGGCGCCAGAGTGCTGATCGCCGCTGGAGCCCCGGCAATGCAGCCCCTTTGCCCGCTGGTGAGTACAGCCTGGGGCGTCCGGAACCATGGGGGAATGATCTCTGGTTTGATCTGACCCCTCGCTTCGACACCACCCGAAGTGCACTGGGCATCCACCGCTGTTACCCCGGCACGGGTTGCATCTGCATTCCCGAGCGGTCTGATATCGATGCGCTCGCCAGTTGGGTCAAGGCAACTGGGATTCGCAGCCTGAAGGTGGTGAACTGATGCGACAGCCTTGACGTGCAACTGTCCCAAATTCGGTCTCGAACGGAATTTGTGAATGTCGAAAAATCGTTGCCGATCGTCCTGCAATCTCGTTCTTTTCGGCTCATGATGTGTGGGTGAAGCCGCTAAGGGCCTTGGAAGTCGGGCAGAGCGATGCCCGACGGGAACTGCGATTTGGCTTCGGCTTTGGCTGAGGTCAAATCCGTTCGTTCTTAAGACATTTGGTTGTGTATCCCAAAACACCGATCCGTCCGTCAACGTACCTTCGTGGTCGAATCGCTCCGGTGGTGCATCACCGTCGACCACACAACATTCCTTGATCACGACACGTCTGGGTGGCTTGGAGCACCGACGTTCCTCCTAGAGCTCCCTACAAGGAAGGCAAACCATCGGCTTGATCGGATTCATGGACGTCAGCATCTGGATGCTCGTCGGATTCCTGCTGGCGGCCTATTCCGTGGTGGCGAACGATTCGCTCCAGACCCTCGGCACTTATCTCTCCTCCAACCGGAAGCGCACGCCGAAGCCCGTGCAGATGTTGTTCATCTGCACGGTCACCTGTGCAGTGCTGCTGTTGGGCTGGTTCCTCAACAACGGTGATCCCACCTGGGGCCGCCTCAGTGTTCCTGGTAAGGAGTTTCCTTGGCCCGAGCCGTTCACCTGGGTCTACGTGATTCCACCGCTCGCTGTTGTGGCCTTGACCCAGTGGGGAGCACCGGTGAGCACCTCGTTCCTGGTGTTGTCATCGTTCATGCCGGCCAACATCGGCACGCTGCTCAGCAGCTCACTGACGGGGTATGGCCTCGCCTTCGGCGTGGGTCTGGCGGCCTATGGCCTGGGGTTGTGGTCGCTGGAGCGTTGGGTGTTCTGTCGTTCCCAGGACGGCAAAGACCCCAGCAAGGTTTGGTACGGCCTGCAGTGGTTCTCCACCGGCTTTCTCTGGTGCATGTGGCTGGTGCAGGACCTGGCCAACATTTTTGTGTTCCTGCCGCGCCAGTTGGACCTCGTCCCGATGCTCCTCTGCACGCTGGTGCTCTGCGTGGGCCTCTGTGTTCTGGTGGCCACTGGGGGAGGGCCGATCCAGGCTGTGCTTCGCACCAAGACCAACAGCTCCGATTTGCGTTCGGCCACGCTGATTGATCTGTTGTTCGGTCTCTGCCTGCTCTACAAGGCCTTCCTCTCCAACTTCCCCCTCAGCACCACTTGGGTGTTTCTGGGGCTGATCGGCGGCCGTGAGTTGGCCTTGCGGATCAAGCAACAAACATCAGATCTGCCGTTCACTAACCGGGAGGGGGGAAGTCTGGCCAAGGTCATCGGCACGGATCTCTGGAAAGCCGCCGTAGGCGTTGTGGTGAGTGTGGTGATCGCCCTCAGCATTCAGCCCCTCGCTCAGCTCACCGCAGGCTGACCCCAGTGGTCAGCGCTCAGATCCATGGCTAGGTCAGAGAGGGATGAGCCTCTCCATGGCCCGATGTGTTGTCCTGTCGCTGGTACTGCCCTGGTTGGTGGGCGGGTCTGCCTTGGCCAGACCTGAGCCGCAGCTCAGCGCCAGGCAAACCATCCTTGAGGCGAATCGCCACCTGATTGCCGATGGCTGGCGTCCCGCGCCGGAAAAAAAGCCAACGCCTGAGGAGCGGCGCTGGGCCTCTGTAGCTCTCGAGAGCCTTTCGGCCTGTTCCGGCACGGGCGTCGGCTTCTGCCGCTTTGATTACCGCCGAGATCTGCAGCGGCTGTCGGTGGTGACGGTGCCCAGTGAACCGGGCCGGCCGTCGGTTGGTCGCGTTGAGCGCTGGTGGTGATCAGGGGTTCAGCGGTTGCTCCTGCCAGAGCGTGTCCGCGCTCCAACGCGCGCGTTGATGGGGATGGGGGCCGAGGTTGAGCCGCTCAACGCTGATCACCTGCAGCCTCAGCACCACGAAATGCTCTGGCAGCGGTGCAGTTTCAGCCAGTTGATCGGGGAAGGCCGCGGTGGAGTCCAGCGGATCCGCCGGGGTGGGCCAGCCCCAGACGGCTCGTCCTGTGTTGGAGAGCTTTTGCCAGCGCTGCTGGCAGAGCTCAGGTTGTTCGGTGGCTGTGATCAACGTCACCTGTCCCCGCAGGCGGTACTGCTGGCGAGCTTTGGGGAACAACCAGCACAGTTCAGCGGCTCCGTCGTTGGCGAGTTCCGTCACCTTCTCGCTGCGCTGATCGCTGAACAATTCGAGCTGGTCTGCACTGGCCCAGCCGCGGAACACCAGGGTTCGCACCCGGGGTGCGCCGTCGCGTCCTGTTGTGGCCAGTTGCACCCAGCGGGCGGCAACGGAGCGTCCCTCCCGCTGCACGGCCGCGCGCAGCAGGGGTCTCCAAGGGGGGATGGCCCCAGTGATGGGCTCAGTGATGGCCCCAGAGATTCCCTCAGTCATGGAAGGTTGAACAAGCGAGCCTGCTCGGCAGCAGCACGCACCACGATGGCGTGGCGCTGCACCAGGGGAGCGAGGGCGTCGTAGCCGCCGCCGATCACCGTTGCGGTTGGAATCCTGCGGCGCAGACAGGCATCGAGCACGAGGCGATCGCGCATGTTTAATCCCGCATCGCTGAGAGCGAGGCGGCCGAGCCGATCATCGCGATGGGGGTCGACGCCCGCGTTGTAGAGCACCAAGTCCGGGGCGATGCTGTCCAAGGCATCGGGCAACCGGTCGGCAATGGCAGCGAGATAGTCGTCGTCGTTGGTGCCGTCGGCGAGGGGGATGTCGATATCCCCGTCCACTTTGCGCAAGGGGAAATTGCTGGCGGCGTGCACCGAAAGGGTGGTCACCCTGGGGTCGTCTTGAAAGCATGCCGCTGAACCATCCCCTTGATGCACATCGAGATCCACGATCAGAATTCGCCGCACCTCCCCTGTTCCCAGCAACACCCGAGCGGCGACAGCACAGTCGTTGAAGATGCAGAAGCCACTCCCGAAGCCGGGGTGGGCGTGGTGGGTGCCGCCCGCCAGATGAGAGGCCAAGCCCCGCTGGAGAGCTAGTCGTGCCGTCAACAGGGTGCCGCCCACGGCAAGCCAGGTGCGCTGCACCAAAGGCCGCGTGGCCGGAAGCCCGATGCGACGTTGCTCCGGTCGGGTCAGGTGATCACGGCTGAAGGCTTCGTGATATTGGCGGGGATGGACGCTCTCCAGATCTTTGCGGGCGATGCTCAGGGGCCGATGCACCTCGTCGGCCTGAACGACCCCCTGCTCCAACAGGAGTTGATGCAGCAGCCGGAATTTCGCCATCGGAAAGCGATGGGTGCTCGGCAGCGGCGCGGAGTAATGCGGGTGGTAAACGACCGGAAGCGGCAAGGGGTTGTCTCACCCGGGATGGCTCACCCCCATTCAAGGGTCAGGCAGGCTGTTGGTGCAGCAACCAGTCGTTGAAGCCACTGGTGTTCAGTTCGCTGATGCAGCTCTGCAGTTTGCGCAGATGGCTCTGCTTGATCTGGGTGAGTCGCTGTCCTTCCTGGGTTGTTGGCCCAACGCGGATGCGCTGCTGATTGAGCAGGTCCATCTCGCGGTCGAGATGTTCCATCAGGTTGAGCAGGGCGTAGCCCTGCTTGATCTCCTGCGCGCTGAGCTGCTTAGCGAAGTGACCCATAGGGCAGCCCTTAAGGATTGCTTAATCATCCCATGATGAGGCGCGCTGGACTCATGAAGGGGTCTTGGTTCGTGTGTGAGGGGTGTCTCGTTCCCCGAATGAAGTGTGATGGCAGTGGTCTTGTGAAGGATGACCAGGTTGTGGCGAGGCGTGCCCAGGTGTGACTGGCGTTTGCGCTGCTGCTTCGGCCCGGACTGGTTAAGGTCCGCAAGATTGGCAGACATGGCATGGGTGACTACACGACAGCGATATGGGTCACCATTGGCCTGACGGTCGCCCTCACCGTTCCTGTCGTTTGGCAATTTCTGCAGCCCAACGACGATGATTTCGGTGATCTCACCCGCAGAAAGTGAGCCAACACGACGCCGTCACCATCCGTTGCTGGCAATTGACGGGTGAAACAGCTCTTGAGGACATGGTTCTCGGGGTTGACGAACGTGCTGTCCGTGATGGGGGCAATGTGCTTTCCTCCGACGATTTCGATGCCTGTTTGGCCATCGTGGTCTGCCGCATCGGGCCCAATTTCTATGCGCACCTCTCGCAGGTCGCGGGGCATTACAAGGGTGACGCCAGTGGCATCTGGGACCGCAGTCGCGGTTCCGGTGCTCCCGAAGGTACGGCCTACGAGATCAAACCTCTCACGCGCATTCATCGTGTTCCCGAGGCGTTGATCGGCCCCGACTCCCCAGAAGGCATTGCTGTGTCCCATCGGGTTGCCGTCATGCACTATCTGCTCGATATGGGGTAGGCCATGCGACCCGTTGAAACGGTTTCGAGCTATCCCCGTCCTCCCCTGATTGAGCTGGTGTCCGGTTCTGTGGAGATCTGGATTGCAGGGCACCAGATCGCCCTCGATCAGCGTTATTTGCGCGTGTGTGAAACCTTCCACCCGCCCACGATTTATCTGCACCCTTCAGCGTTTAGCCCCGGCACGCTCCACCCCTCCACGGGACGGCCTTCGTTCTGTGAATGGAAAGGAGTGGCGGCTTACTGGGATGTGAGTGCTGCTGATGGAACCGACCGCCGTGTTCGGGCCGGCTGGAGTTACCCCAAGCCAACAGAGTCTTTCTCTCTCCTGGCCGGATGGATCAGTGTTTATCCCCGTCGCGTGGATCGCTGCAGGTTGGAAGGAGAGGACGTTCTGGCTCAGCCAGGAAAGTTTTATGGCGGCTGGATCAGTCCATGGATCCAAGGACCTTTCAAGGGAGATCCCGATCATCCCGAGTTGATCTGATGACTTTGGAGTGAGTGGACTCACTCCGACAAATGATTAAACAGATTTATGTCTTCGTCTGCTGCTTGCTTTGAGGTGCCTGTCAGTTCTTGGGGCGATGGAAGGGGGCTGCGGACGATTCGAGCTTGGTATGAGCCTTGTCTGCCTTCCTCAGAATCTTCTGAGCTTCATCGCGGGTCAGGCACTCCTCAGCGGCGAGCTGGAGGGACTCGAGACGTGAATGGGCGGTGCTTGTCTTCATCTCTTCATAACCAATTCATAACCTTTTATCGCAAAATGCCTGCAACATCAAGCGTTTCAACCAAGTAAGGGGATTTGTCAGGGCTTGGCGACGGCCAATGGGGTGAGGAGTGCAGGGTCTCAATCGCATTGCCTGCCCCATTGGCCTAAGGGATCAGTTGCAGCCGAACACGCCAAAGGTGATCTGGCTGATGATCCCGTGCCCCGTCAGGGCTTCCGTCAGCACGCCCACCACAAAGCCGATCATGGCAACACGGCCATTGAGGAGTTCTGCCCGCTCGAAACGCTCACTGCGGATTTGAGCTGCTGCAGCGCTTTGGAACCAATCGTCGTTGGGAGTTGAGGAAGCCATTGTTCGCGTGCGGATCTTGAAATGTTAAGACCTCTGTAACGGTTTGTAAATGGATGGCGCTTCGGCTCCCTAAGAAGCATCACCAACTGCTGCCAAGCAGCTCGGTCCGTAGCCAGACCGGAAGTAGGTGCATTCCCTCCAGTCATGTCAACGTCGCGAAACCGAGCCCACAGCCGCTTCTCTTCCCGTCGAATCAATCAGGAGCTGCAGGGAGCCCAAGACGCCTTGATTGCCTTTGAGGGGTATGGCGCCAACGGTCCGTTGTTGCATGCCTCGGCGTTGCAGCGGCCTGCTGGTCGGCGCTCAGGCACCTGGCTCGACAAGCTTGTCGAGCCGATTCATCAACTCCTGGCTGCGTTCAGCCGTCGGAATTGAATGAACGGGTGGTGCGAACACCGCGTTGTTGATTCCTTCGTTGTTGGGATCCAACGGCCAGGTGGTGAAGTTCCTCTGGATTCAATGGACGCACTGCAGACATCAGTGCGTCATCAGTCCAATAGTCGGGACTATCGAGAACTCCCAACCGCAATGGGCAGGATGGGCCAGAAATCATGGCTTCTCCTTTAAGGATGTCTTCATCATGAAGCATCACAATTCCGAGGGGTTTGGACCCCCTGCTCCAGATTTAGTGTCTCCTCAAGGCGGGCTCCCTTGCACTGGATGCAGTGCTGCTGTTGCGTTATCTGGCTACTTCACGCATGTTCACCAGAGTCTTAAGTGAGTGTTGACGTCCACTACATCTGGTGTTTGGTGGGTATTATTTTTTCATTGCATCAAAGATTGGTGCAGATCGCCGGGTGATGGGGATTGCCTTGGCTATTGAGCCGCTCCAGGGATGGAGCGGTTTTTTGTCAGCACCAGACGATTTATACCCTTGGTGCCCTGTGGATCAAGTCCGCTGAGTCTGGATCAGGTCAGCTGTGCATCTGCACCTGAACCCCTTGCTTGGAGAGTGGCAAGGCGGAGGCCGGGCGCATTGAGCAGTTGTTCAGTGGCTTGGTTGCGGTTGAGCGTTGCCAAGAAGGATGTAGGTTCTCAATAAGTTCAGGCCAGCAGCGAGATAGAGGAGAAATTCGGCCCACTCCTGATCGATATTGATTACAAGTTACGTTCCCGACTCTGTCGCCACGAAGTAAGACAGAAATGCCGCGCAGAAGAAGAGGGGCTAGAAGTATCGCGTAATGAAAAAGTTGCTGTTGGGAATCCGAGCTTCATCAAGGATTGTTGTGTGCATCCTTCGAATTGAAGGCCGCCACAGCACCAACACCACAAGCACGACCGAAACCAGGAAAAGATTGAGGTCGAGGTGATTCTGGAAGAATTCAAGGTTGTGGAGCGTTGTCTGGTTTTGGGCGTTGACTGCAGCGATGTTCTCAGGTGTTTTCCAGCCGAACAGGATTTGCCCCCAGGCAATCTCTTCCAGGCCAACCAACAGCATCACGAAAGCAATGATCGCGTAAACCACTGAATGCAGGCGCATGGACAAGCGCTGGCGGAAATCTTTGGAGATGAGCCACCCGATCCAAGCGGATGTAAAAAGAATCAGGGCTTGTGAATACTCGAGAATTCCTCCTTCGCCAAGCAGGCGTTTGTAGCGATAAATGTCCTGAACAGAAAGTTTCAGTAAAACAACGCAGCCGATGATGAATGATGCAAGGGCGAGCATGAAAAAGGCTCGTCTTGCGTGTGCTGAAGGACTATTTTCTGACAGCAGTGTTGTTATGAATGCTGAGTTGAGAAAAATTCATCCTGCCGCGACCAAGATCAAGCCAGCTGTACCAAGTTGCAACTCAGGCCAAGGCGAAGCATCAAGCCAAAAAGCGCTGATGAATTTATAAAGAGAGACTCCGAGAACAGCGATTCCAAACCACACAAGGGCCTGGCCGCAGATCCGCTGCACCGTTTTCTGTCTGGTCAAGCTCTCGGATCGCCTCTTCCTCGGGGACGAATCAGCCTCGAAGTCGTGCGTTAGGTGGCGATTCACGAAGCAACCTTCTCATTAAGAGGAGGTTATGACGCGATCGCGTGGATTTGTGCCAGGGGAATCAGGATTCTTATCCGGTCACGCGGGTATCTCGGAATAACGCAGTGGTCGAACCAGTGAGATCGATCTTGGGGGATGGGACCTCAACCAGCCAATCTGGCTTGCCGAATCGATTCAAAATCGATACCCATCACTTTGGTTAGAACGAGGTATCCGCCCCAAGCGACAACGTTGAGGCCAAGGGCCCAGAGATAAAGCGTGCGTCTGGCTTGGGTTGAGTCATCGCTCATCGGTTATTTCCGGTTCAACAGGCACCAGGCACCATAAAGGGCAAGGCCAAGCAGGATCCAGGGAAAGATCGCGCGCAGCAGTGTTAATCCAATCAGGACGACCACAAGTGTGATCGCAGATCGCTTCACCATGGCTTTGCTGCTGTCAGTCATGAACTGCCAGCGGGGAATCAAGGCCATTGCAACAACCATGCTGAACAGCGTTCTAGGAGACTTGGACGCAAATTGCCAACCTTTCTCTCAGGCTGGTCAGTTCGCCATTCAAGGCTTTGGTTGGATGCCTGTTACGTCGCTGTTTTTGGTTCTGATGAATCAGCTTGTGGCTTCAGCAATCGTATTCGAGATGAGATTTCTGCTCACGCTTGCCAAAATCGGCCTCTTTCATCTGTGATTCGTCATAAGCCCAGTCGCTGTAAATCCTTGATTCTGAAAAGCTCTTTTTAAGACGAAGTGCAGTGATGCGTTGGCCAAGTAGTTCGAATGACCACTTTGCTGCTGAAAGAACCTTGCCCATGACACCTCTTTGCAACGCTACCCATGTGATAGCCCATGGATATCAATTGAACATTGGTGCATATGCTCATTGAGGCTCGGTTTGATTTAAGCCTCCTCGACGGAATCATCGGCGTTTTGTTTGATGCCCTGTTGGCGTCGACTTGATTCACAGTTCCGGCACTCCTGTTGATCCAAGCCAAAGAAATTCAGAGGTTTGATGTCACCGCAGCTGATGCACTGACGTCCCTCTGCTGGGGGGGCTTCAAAGGCCATGGTGGTCACTCCTTGGTGTCGATCGGCGTTGGTTTGATCCGTTCTGACAACGCCTGGGGAGACCATAGGCGCCTCTGTTGATGGCACTGGGGGCAGTCCCCTCTCAGGCTCGAGTGCATGTGACCACAGTGCGCACAACAAATCAGTGCCATGGCTGTTGTTGCTGATGCACCACTCTGATTGTTCAGATCGCATCAGGCATCGGTGTTTGTCCCTAGTTCGATCCCAAGGTTTGGCGGTTCTCAGGATTGATCAAAGATCTTTTGCAGGGCAGTTCGCTCGTTTTGAAGCGAATTCGCCCTCATGGGGTTGCCCAGTGGCCTTGGCTGCCGGGGTCGATTCAAAAAGACCTTGCTGAGCCACCAGAGCTGAATCCCGACAAATGCCAGGGCCAGTAGTGCCAGTTCAGTTGCCCCCTGCATCAGTAGTGCTTGCCGCGATTGTCGATCGCATCTGTTTTAAAGCACTCCAACTCTTCGGGTGTATGCAATGGGGGTTTCTCCCGTTGGCCAGTCCATCGCCGAAGCAGCTGCAGCAATCGTTTCATCGCTTGAATGTTGGTTCATCAAAGCCATGTGCTATCAGGCTATGCCAATCCTGATTTCATTCGGCATCAAATTGGTTGTTGTCATTGCCTCTAAGCTTGTCCACAGCAGAACAGTCTGTTTCTCGTGACCTTTAAAGAGCTTGTGGCCAGTTTCAACAAACAAGGCACGAGCTGGGATGAGCTTTGTCTTGAAATCAGGTGTGAGAGCTGTTTTGCATCGGTTTTTGATGAAGTGAACGAGCAAATGGGCTCTTCAAGTGATGTACTCGCTCGGCTTGCCGATGAATTTCCCAATCACTACAAGAGTTATGCCAAGGAGAGGGGCCTGGTTCAGCCTTGATCAAGAGGTGTGAGAGAGGCAGTAGGTCGTGACACCACCCACCAAATCAAGCAACCACGCCCGAAGAGGTCTCCCTCTCACCTTCAAATCCTAGTTGTGGCTCTGGCCTCCGTCAGCCCCGGGTTCACCGAGAGGTAGCCAAGTTCGCTTTCGCTGCTTTTAGGGCTTCCTCGCAGGCAGCTCGGTCTTCGCTGTCGATGTCACCCTGACTGCCGTTCAAGCGTGCCTCCAGGAAGGCGATCTCATCAATCCAATAGGCCCTGTCTTTGCCTTGTTGTTCAGTCACGCGTTTGGAAAGGTGTCAGTCCATCGCACCCTTCATAGAGGAACGCTGCCCAGGCGGCTGCCACCACTGTCTGGTTTGTTCATGGCTTTGGGCTTGTGCGCTGAGAGGACGCAGACTGGGTGGATCTGAAGAAGGAGCGCATCGCTATCGACGAGACGTCTCCAGTTATCCCCATGACCGCGCTGGTCATCGATGCCGATGGGCATCTGACCTGCATGGGTGAAGACGGATGCCGCCGACAGATTGTTGGTGATCCAGAGCTCTTGGCGCGTTTGCAAGAGTTGCAAGGGAAGGACTGCACTGATGGCGATGGCGATTGGCAGTTGTAGTTGGTCTCGCCAGATCTCCCAAGATCAGCCGAAGATTTCTTCTTTCTTCGGAGCTGAATGAGTCTTTTGACCGATGGGCTGTTTTGTTCGCTTTCCTTATGACGAGCAAAGCCATCTTGAAGTCATGGACACAATGTTTTTTGTTGGCGTGAATGCGGGGCTTCTGATCCTGCTGATTTTTGGTCTTGTATCTGCCAAAGCCAAGATCAAGGCCGGCCGTAAAGAGATCATCTGAGCCACCAACGAAGCCGGTTTCATTGCTGGTAGGGGCAAGAAAAAACTCCGGCGCGTTACGGCACCAGGAATCTCTTCACCACCAAGATCAAAGTCCTGTCGATTCGTTCAGGGCCTTTCCTCGGTGGTCGTCAGAGCTGCCAGTGCTCTTTCGATTTGTTCAATCTCATCTTTTTGGCGTATGCCATCGCCCTTGTATGGGGGGAAGCGGGTTGTCGTTCAGAGTCCTAAACCCAATCATCTGAATACTTTGTCTTGGTGGCGCTCAGTTCACGGATGTCTTCTGTGAGGTGCTGTGCTGCCCACATGCCTCTGACGACTTGGCAGACACCTTCCTGGTCGCAAACCCTGTAGTACTCGAAGCCCTCTGGAGCGGTGGTGAGTCTGGTCTTGGTTCCTTTCATGTTCTTGATCTCCGCTGATCCAACAAATAGACAACAAGATGAGTCCCGACTAGGCGAATTGAGACAAAGGGTTCAGCTTGTTACAAATCCTTGGATGGCTTAACAGGCGCAATTTCAATTCAGGCCCTTGGCGCGATGTGGGTGGCCAAGTCAGCGTTGAGTCAGCTGATCTGGCCGTTGTCCACCTCTGCGACCTGGACGAGGGTGGGACCTTGGGATCTCTGGAGCCACCGCGCAGTGAGAAGCCCGTTCAAGCAGCTTGCTTGAGCAGGAGAGCAATAAAAAAACCGCCCCTTGCGGAGCGGTTGAGATGTCAGCTGGGGACTGACTTGTTGTCGCATCGGGGAGACAGGATTCGAACCTGCGGCATCTTGCTCCCAAAGCAAGCGCGCTACCAAACTGCGCCACTCCCCGGCGCATATAGAGATTAGCGGTCAGCGTGCAGCTGTTCAGCCAGGTTGACGCCGCTGCTGATCGCTCCCTCCGCTCTGCCGAAGCCAGGCCCTGCGATCCAGTCGCCACAGAACCCAACGGCGCTGGTGGGGCACCACTGCAGTTCTTGTGGCAAGGGGTTGTTGAGGGGCCGTGAGGCGCCCCAGCGCATCACACCCAATGGTGTCGCCTGGTTCAACGCAGCTGAAACAACCGGCAGGGCTTGCAGCAGTTCGGGCAACAGCTCCACCAGGCGCTGTTGCTCCTGAGCCAGCAGGTGCCCCTGGCTTTCGGGCGTGATTGCTTCCCCGGAATCCAATCCATGCACCACAAGCCCCCAGCGTCCATCGCTTTGCGGCTGCAGCACGAGGCGTTCCACCTTCCAGCGCGCCTTGGCGGCGTCGTCCAACCAGATCTGAGCGGGCAGCTCCTCCGCCTTGAGCGCGAGCACGCCCAGATCCACCATCAGGTTCCAGCGCACTTCGGCTTGGCTGTGTTGCAGCAGGCTCAATGCCTTGTCGAGGTCGTCATCCACGCCTTCTGCAATGGCTGTGCGCAGGGGGACGTCATCCCAAGCCAGCATCTTCAGTGAGCGGGGATGGGCCAGCAGGGTTCCACTGAGGACAAGGCGCTTGGCCCTGAGGCTCCAGGTTCGATCCTCGTTCTCCAGCAGCCAATGGTCCTTGCGGTGCTCCAACCAGCGCACACGGGTTTCGAACTGACGGCTCAGCTGCGCGGTGCCAGCCGTATCGAGAAGCGCCTCGCAGATGCTGGCCATGCTGGGTACACCATGCCACCAGCCACCATTTGGCCAGGCGTTTGGGCTGGTGGCAGGCGACAAACCGGCTTCGACATCGAGCGAAAGCACAGCTCGCTTGTCCTGCTGAAGCACACCCTTAGCTCGCAATGGCTTCAGCAGTGAATCCATGCCCTCCGGCATGGATTCACTGAGGTTGAACCCCGGTGCTCCATGGTTGAGCAGCCAGCCACTTTGGTCGCGTCTCCTGCGGGTGGCCGTGCGTCCACCTGGACCCCGGCCGGCCTCGATCAAAGCGATGTTGAGATCGGATCCCAGCTGCTGGAGCCGGCCAATCAGGCTGCAGCCAGCCAGTCCTGCACCGATAACGGCGAGATCAACCTCAGCCACGTTCGCTGAAGCCTCTGCCGCCGATCACATCCAGTAGCGCTCTGCGGCCACTCGAGAAAACAAACCACCCAGCAATGCCAGAAGAATCGTGACGCCAAAGAATGCGAAATACGCCATCTGAACTGTTGGCCTGATCAGAGATTCACGGCTTTATAACAGCCGCTCGGTCGTCGGCTCGGTTGAGTCACGAGACGACATCAAATCGTGGATATGGGTCGCCTGAGATTCGAACTCAGGACCAGCCGGTTAAAAGCCGGATGCTCTACCGCTGAGCTAGCGACCCGTGCCCGCTTGGGCATGCCATTTCGGCACCAATTGAGGTTATCACTCAGGTCGCCGGGGAGACTGGTTGCTGATGAACCATTGTCATGACTGGCTCCAAGTCCTGGCCCGATCCCCAGATCGATGCCAACGCCTGGGTTGCTGAATCCGCCGTCGTGATTGGCAATGTGCAGATGGCAGCGGGCAGCAGCCTCTGGCCCACGGCCGTTGCGCGCGGAGATCTCGAGCAGATCAGCATCGGAGCGGGCAGCAATGTTCAAGACGGTGCCGTGCTCCATGGCGATCCCGGACAGCCGGTTCGCCTCGGTGCTGACGTCACTGTGGGGCACAGGGCCGTCATCCACGGCGCCACGCTCGAGGATGGATGCCTGGTGGGCATTGGGGCCATCGTTCTCAATGGCGTCACCGTCGGTGCAGGCGCCCTGGTGGCGGCTGGTTCTGTTGTCACCAAGGATGTACCTCCCGGCACTTTAGTGATGGGTGCGCCAGCGGCGGTGAAGCGGGAGTTGTCGCCTGAGGCGATTGATGAACAGCGCTGCCATGCCCGGCGTTACGCGCAATTGGCGGCATCCCACGCCAAGATCAGGCCTTGAACGCACTCCTCTGATTGCTGCGAATTCGATCAGCTTTCAAGGAAGGTCGTGGGATCAACGGAGAAGTCCGTAAGATCGGCGACACAGATTTCCGTTTTCAAGAATGGTCCGAGTTGCCATCGGTCTGGTCCTCATCCTGGTGATCGTCGGTTACTCGGCCTTCAGCGTGATCACCACGGGCCAGGTTCTGGGTATCGATGCCCGCCTGTTCCTGGTGGTTGCACCGAT
Organism: Synechococcus sp. A15-44; assembly: GCF_014280115.1. Classification (NCBI taxonomy): domain Bacteria; kingdom Bacillati; phylum Cyanobacteriota; class Cyanophyceae; order Synechococcales; family Synechococcaceae; genus Synechococcus; species Synechococcus sp. A15-44. The sequence continues at coordinate 1,607,942 of NZ_CP047938.1, read as the reverse complement.
CCTGGCCGCCGTCAGCTGGGCTGCTTTCAACATCGGCCGTGCGGCTGTGGGTCAACTGCAGCTGATGCTCAAGCGCAGCCGCGCCTGATCCAGGCAAGCGAGCTTCGTAGGCTGAAGGCTGCTTGATGCAGCCGGTTGTCTCAATCTCCCCATGTCACCGTTCTTGGTGCCGGCCTGGCCGGTACCGAGGCGGCCTGGCAAATCGCCCGAGCAGGTGTTGCGGTCACTCTGGTGGAGATGCGTCCGATTCGACGCTCGCCTGCGCACCACAGCAGTGATTTCGCTGAATTGGTGTGCAGCAATAGCTTTGGCGCTCTGAGCAGCGACCGTGCCGCAGGCTTGCTGCAGGAAGAACTTCGCAGGCTCGGCTCTTTGGTGATCGGCACGGCCGACACCCATGCCGTGCCGGCCGGCGGAGCCTTGGCGGTTGATCGCGGTCGCTACAGCGCTGCCCTCACGGAAGCTCTCGACCAGCATCCCCTGGTCACGATTGAACGGCGTGAGCAGCAGGCTCTACCGCCGGAGGATGCGATCACCGTTTTGGCGACGGGGCCGCTCACGAGTGAACCGTTGGCGGAGGATCTGCGCCAGTTGACCGGCCGTGCCGACTGCCACTTCTTTGATGCGGCCAGTCCGATCGTGCATGGGGACAGCATCGATCTGTCGGTGGCCTTCCGCGCCAGCCGCTACGACAAGGGGGATGCCGACTACATCAACTGTCCAATGGACAAGGAGCAGTACCTGGCGTTCCGCCAGGCCCTGCTGGAGGCGGAACAGGCGGAACTCAAAGACTTCGACAAGAACGACGCCACCTTCTTTGAAGGCTGCCTGCCGATTGAGGAGTTGGCGCGTCGTGGTGAAGACACCATGCGTTATGGCCCCCTGAAGCCGATCGGGCTCTGGGATCCCCGTTGGGGAGATGTCAACGATCGCGATGTGCGCCGGGCCAAGCGCGCCTACGCGGTGGTGCAGCTACGGCAGGAAGACAAGGACGGGCGCCTCTGGAATCTGGTGGGTTTCCAGACGAATCTCAAATGGGGTGAGCAGAAGCGAGTTCTGCAGATGATCTCCGGGCTGGGCCAGGCGGAATTCGTGCGCTTCGGGGTGATGCACCGCAACACCTTCCTGGAGTCGCCGCAGCTGCTGCAGCCCACCCTGCAGTTCCGCCAGCGCCCCAACCTCCTGGCGGCAGGCCAGATCACCGGCACCGAGGGCTATGCCGCCGCCGTGGCCGGTGGCTGGTTGGCCGGCACCAATGCGGCCCGGCTGGCCCTGGGCCTGGAGCCCATTGATCTGCCGGCCACCTGCATGAGTGGAGCCCTCACCCATTTCGTCAGCGAGGCACCAACGGCCAAGTTCCAGCCGATGCCCCCCAATTTCGGTTTGTTGCCGGAGCTGCCGGAACGCATTCGCGACAAGCGAGCGCGCTATGGCGCCTACCGCGATCGTGCCCTGCAGGACCTGGAGCCGATGCGGGACCTCCAACCCCAGACCGTGACGGCATGACAACCCCTGCGGAGGCTCGCCGGATCGAACAGCGCTCCCTGCGCTTCGGGGTTGGAGCCAACGCAGTGATGGCCCTGGCTGGCTTTTCCGCCCATGTGCTCACCGGATCCTCGGCCCTGTTGTTGGACGGCCTTTATTCCGCCGTGTTGGTGGGCTCGTCCTTGATTGCCAGTCGCATCAGCCGCAACGTGGTGCGGCCACCGGACCGAGCCTGGCCCTACGGCTACGAAGGCCAGGAAGCCCTGTATGTGCTGTTTCGCTCCCTGGTGCTGCTCGGGGTGATCGGCTTTGGCGTCGGCAGCTCCTGCTCCACCTTGATCGATTGGTGGCGTGGAAACAGCATTGCGCCGCTGCATCTGGGGCCGGTGGCGCTCTACACCGCTTTGATGACAGCGCTGTGTGGACTGCTGGCCTGGCGGCACCGCCGGGATTGGCGCCGCACGGATCGGGTGTCGCTGCTGCTGCTCACAGAGGCCCGCAATGCTCGGATCGATGCGGTGATCACCCTGGCCACGGGTCTGGCCTTGCTGGCGTCGCCGCTGCTCTTGGTAACGCCCTTGTCTGCCCTAGCGCCGATCACCGATGCCCTGCTGGTGCTGGCGGTGAGCCTGGCCTTGCTGCGTGAACCGCTGGCGGCGCTGCGGGATGCCATGGCTCAGGCCGCGGGCTGTGCCGCCGACCCGGATGTGCTTCAGCGCACGCGACTGGTGTTGATGCAGGAGCTGGTGGGGCTTCAGCTGCAGATGATGGATTTCACGGTGCAGCAGCTGGGCCGCACGGCCTTTGTCGTGGTTTACATCAATCCGCTGCAGCCCCAGGAAAGTCGGGTGATTGATGGGTTGCGCCATCACATCGATGCCCGCTGCAGTGCCGAACTCGGACGTCCGGTGCGCTCTGAGGTAATCCTCACGGTGATGCCGCCGATTCATCGCCAGAATCCAAGGCCGCAGACGGCCCCTTAGCGTCACCCCCAAAGAAGCGATGCCATGAGCGAGAACCAGCAGTGGGATGCCGTTGTGATCGGTTCCGGCATCGGTGGTTTGGTCACCGCCAGTCAGTTGGCGGCCAAGGGAGCCAAGACCCTCGTTTTGGAGCGGTATCTGATCCCCGGCGGCAGTGGTGGTGCCTTCAAACGCGAGGGCTACACCTTCGATGTGGGGGCCTCGATGATCTTCGGCTTTGGCAAGAAGGGTTTCACCAACCTGCTCACCCGGGCCCTCGCCGATGTGGGGGAGCACTGCGACACCATCCCCGACCCCGCCCAGCTCAAATACCACATGCCCGGTGGGCTGCGCATCGCCGTGGATCGCGACTACGAGCAGTTCATCACCGATCTCACGGCGCGGTTTCCCCATGAGGCGAAGGGGATCCGCCGCTTCTACGACACCTGCTGGCAGGTGTTCAATTGCCTCGATGCCATGCCGCTTCTCTCGCTGGAGGATCCGGCCTACCTCACCAAGGTGTTCTTCAAGGCACCACTGGCCTGTCTGGGGCTGGCCCGCTGGCTGCCGTTCAACGTCGGTGCGGTGGCCCGCGAACACATCAAGGATGAGCAGCTGCTCAAGTTCATCGATATCGAGTGCTTCTGCTGGTCGGTGATGCCGGCGGATCGCACGCCGATGATCAATGCCGGCATGGTGTTTTCCGATCGCCATGCGGGCGGGATCAACTACCCCAAAGGAGGCGTCGGCGTGATCGCCGAAAAGCTTGTGAAGGGATTGGAACGTCACGGCGGCGCCATTCGCTATAAAGCCCGAGTCACCGAGGTGTTGATCGAAAACGATCAGGCGGTTGGCGTGAAGCTGGCCGATGGAGAGGTCATCTGCGCCAAGCGTGTGATCTCCAATGCAACCCGCTGGGACACCTTCTCGGATGCGGGTGATGAGCAGCGCCGCTCTGGCCAGGCCCTGGTGGATGCCGCCCACACGCCGGGCAAGGAGCAGTTCTGGCGCAAGCGTTATGTGCCTTCCCCTTCGTTTCTGTCGCTGCATCTGGGGGTTCGGGCTGACCTGATTCCGGCCGGCACCCACTGCCATCACCTCCTGCTCGAAGACTGGAACCGGATGGAGGACGAGCAGGGGGTGATCTTCGTGTCGATGCCCTCGCTGCTGGATCCGGATCTAGCCCCGGCTGGGCATCACATTGTTCACACCTTCACGCCCTCATCGATGGAGGCCTGGCAGGGACTGACCCCCAGCCAGTACCGCGAGAAAAAGGAGGCGGATGCTGCACGGTTGATCCAGCGGCTGGAGGCGATCCTTCCCGGCCTCGCCGATGCCATCACCCACAAGGAAATCGGCACGCCCCGCAGTCACCGGCGTTTTCTGGGTCGCTTTCAGGGCAGCTATGGCCCGATTCCGGCGATGCAACTGCCGGGACTGCTGCCGATGCCGTTCAACCGTACGGGCCTGAAAAACCTCTATTGCGTGGGGGATTCCTGTTTCCCCGGCCAGGGCCTCAACGCTGTGGCCTTCAGTGGGTTTGCCTGTGCCCATCGGGTTGGGGCCGACCTGGGCCTCAATCCCTGGGCGCTGCCGGCCTGATCTTCTTCCTAGCGTGATCGTCCATAGGAGTTGGGATGCCGCCTGAGTTTCAGCCGTCGTCGGACGATCTGGCCCGCTACCTCGAGCAGAGGGGCGAGCTGACCAAGCCCTGGAATCTGCAGATGCTGCGGCTCAAGAAGCTCAAGGAAGCCAAGGACTCGATGGATCCTCAGCTCTACCTCGAGAAGGTGCAGGAGGCCCATGCCGATCTGATGCGGCTCGGTCAGTTCTGGAAGGGGCGTGAACAGGAGGTGTTTGGTGGCACCTACCAACCGTCTGAACTGATTGAACCGCTGCCCGGTTCTCCAGACGACCGATGAACGGCATCGAACGTTTCGGGTTATCGCCCCTGATCCGCTTCACCCTGCTCAGCCTGTATGGGGCCTTGGTGCTGCCCTTGCCATTGCTGGCCCCTGCGGAGTCGCGCTGGCTGATGGTGGCAGGGCTGCTGCTGGGCTTGGTGTTGTTGATCGGTCTGTTGAGTGAACGGGTGGAGACCGATGCCGAAGGCATTCAGGTGCGTTACCCCGCCTGGATCCGCTGGTTGCTGCGGCGCGGCTGGTCCATGCGTTGGCAGGATATTCGGGCCCTGGTTCCCGTTGGCACCAGTCAGGGGGGAACGGTGTATTACGTGAAGGCAGTTGATCTGCGCCACCAGCTCCTGCCGCAACGCATTGAGCGCTTCGATCGATTCCTGGAGCTGCTGGCCGCCAACACCCCTGTGTCGACAAAGGGCATCGGGCGTCTGACCCCGCCCTGGACGTATCAGCTCTTGGCTGGATTGGCCGTGCTCATGATCGCCGGCGAACTGGTCACGTCTCTGGCGCTGGCCCAGGGCTGGATCAGTTTGCCGGCGGGTTATCCAGGCTGATCAGAGCTGTTTCTTTCAATAGAAAACCCCGCCAGTGCTGACGGGGTGGAGTGTGTGAGGTTTGGTCGGGAGATGGATGGGGACAATCCGCGCCTCCTGCTTTCCCTTGACGGGTCTTGTATGGCTCTCAGCCTGTTTCAGAGACGCCCTTGGCAGGCATCAGGCTCCCCGACGCCATCGTTCAGGCATCAGCAATCCACTTGCATGTGGGCGATGGTGAGCAATGGAAGCATCCTGTTCTCCTCTTAGAGCACACCATCTCCGTTCCTGTCTGAGAGCAACTCCCCCGTTTGAGGGATTTGTTCACCAGCGCAGCTCCCCCATTCCAGGGACGTCATCCCACCAGCCACTCCCAATCCGGACGTAAAACGCTGTCTCGCTTCAGACCGGTATTGCCGCTTCGATCTCCCAGCCCTCGTTGAGCAGCTCTTCGGCTCGTGTTGGAGCCTCTTCTGAGGCAACGTCGATGAGGAGAAATCTCTCTCCCTGGTTGCAATACAGCCTGGTTAATCCGATCACGGCGGGGGCTCCCGGGTGTCGACAGCGCCATGTTGACCCGGCTGCGCTGATCAAGCAATGAAGACGCTCCTGCAAACAACTCTTGATTTTGTCCAGATGTCTGGCGTTGCCATGGGGCGCTCAGACGCTGAAATCGATGCAGTTGTTCCGATCGGATGACAACTGAACTCACCAACCTCCCCTGCGGAACGGTTCAGCTCAAAGTCTGCGTGAATCACCTCTGTGAATTGGGTTGGGTGACCTCGCACCATCTGGTTCCGACCAAAGAGGCTCAGTTGAAGCAGGCCCTGCGCCATCACAAGACGAATTAAGGGCTCTTCAAAGGGCTTGAGCTCCAAGGCTGCTTTGGGGTGGCATTGATGGGCCCTGACCCCAGAATTCCAGTCGCTGACTGGAATGAATTCACTTGATTCAGCTGGCTGGCAGATTGTCGAGGCTGAAGCGATAGCCCCGCTGACGCACTGTGGTGATTCCACCGCCCTCGCCAAGACCGGCCTGCTCCAGCTTGCGGCGCAGGGTCAACACCTGAGTGTCCACCGAACGAGGGCCACCGCTGAAGGGAGGCCAGGCCATCCGCAGCAGTTCCTGCCGGCTGCGCACCAGCCCAGGCGGCATCAAGAGTGCACAAAGCAGGGCAAATTCGCGGGGGCTGAGCTCCACCGGCTGCTCCCGCAGCGTCACCTGGCGGAGGAGCAGATGAACCTCCAGCGGACCAACGGTGACCCGCTCCTGCAGGCCGCTGTGCCCCCGCTTGAGCAGGGTGCGGCAGCGGGCGGCGAGTTCCTCGAGGCCAAAGGGTTTGCGCAGCACATCGTCGGCACCGTCATCCAGCAGGCCCACCACCGGTTCGGCTCCGGCCCGTGCAGTCAGCACAATCACCGGGCAACGCAGCTGCTCCGCCAAGCGCAGGGCGGAGCTGCGCTCCAGCAGTTCTGCACTCACCAGGAGATCGGGTGACTGTTCCTGACAGACTTCCAAAGCTTCAGCGGCACTGGCCACTGCTGCGGTGAGATGACCGTCCTGACGCAGTCGCTGCACCAGCACCGTGCGCAGGGTGGGGTGCGGTTCGACCACCAACACTCGCGAAGGTTCCTGACCGGTGCTTGCGCTTGGCATCACCACCGGATCGCTGCTAGCTGCAGACGCTTCCGCCGTGAGGTCGTGGGGAGTGGAGGTCACTGGATCGGCCCGGGCACACCTACGCTAAGCCGAAATTCCTGGCAGGCTGGTAGCAGGGGCTGCTGTTGTATCTCATGACATCACTCGACGACCCTGAAGCCATCCGCCATTTCCAATCGCTCTGCGATGCCTGTCAGGAGCTGACGACGAGATATCACACCCCGTCGGAGCTACGGCTGTATTCCGACGGCTACCTGCATGCATTGCGGAAGTCAGGATCGCTTGATCCCCGCTCTCAGCATCGCCTCGAACAATTGATCGATCGCTGGATCATGGATCCGTCCAGCTTTATTGGCCCTGACGGGGATGTGAGCAACTTGTATATGCGCCAACCCCAGGGTTATTGAGTTAACTGGCGAGAGCGATTTCCAGCTTTTCGCGAAGTTCGCCGGAGTTGTACATCTCGATCAGGATGTCGGAGCCTCCGATGAATTCCCCTTTCACATACACCTGGGGGATGGTGGGCCAGCTGGAAAACTCTTTGATTCCCTGACGAATCTCTGGATCAGAGAGAACGTCGAATGTCTCGAATGCCACACCAAGGGAGTGCAGGATCTGCACCACATTGTTTGAGAATCCGCACTGGGGCATCAGCTTGGAGCCCTTCATGAACACGAAGATCGGGCTGGATGCGACCAGAGTTTCGATGCGAGCTTTGGTGGAGGTGTCCATCGTTGAACGTGAGTTGGCTTTAAGCGGACGCAGCGTCCGAAGGGGTTGAGGTGTTGAGGGCGAGGGCGTGAATCGCTTCGCTGGCCAATTCCTGCTGTAGCGCGCCGTACACCATTTGATGCTGCCTGATGCGTGAAAGGCCAGCAAAAGCAGACGACACCACCGTCACCTGGAGGTGATCACCGCCACCGGTGAGGTCTTCAACGGTGACGTTGGCGTCGGGAATGACCTGTTGGATTGCGGCTTCAACGGCATCCGGCTGCACCATGGCGGCGGTTGTGCAAAAGGGGACTGGCTCAGATGCTGACAGACCGGCTCATTGGCCGGCAGCCGATGCACCCCGGAATTCGGTTTCAACGAAGCCCAGTTCCAGCAGGCTCTGATAGGCCTTTTGACCCTGAGGCTTGGCCGGCGTCATCAGCTTGACCACCTCGACCAGCACTGGAACAGCCACTTCGGGCTGGTTCTGACGGCGGAACAGGGCTGCCAGGCGAAGGTTGGTTTCCGCCAGCAGTTCCAGGGCCTCACGGCCCTTGGTGTCCATCTCACGGGGGATTCGAGCATCAAGCCCCCGGAAGGCACCACTCAGGTCGCGATAGAAGGCCAGGAGTTGCTTGGAGGCTTTGCGGGCTTTGTCGTAATCAGCCCGCGCCTCGGCCAGGTCCCCCCGGCTGGCTGCTGCATCGCCCTCAGCCAGCATCGAACGCACGGCCGCCGGGTTAAATCCGCCTTGGCTCTGAGCCAGAACGCGGTTCTCGGATGACGTTTGGGCGATCCCAGCAGCGCCGGTGACTCCCAGGGTTGCCACCAGAGCAGCAGTCGTCAGCAATGCGCGACAACCCATGAGACCAGCAAGAAAACGTGCGCGGACTTTAGAAGCTCCGAAGCGGTCGGCCAACGGCAGCACGGGCCGCTTGTTCAGCCGTATGCATCGCTGCAGCGAGTTCGCTGTTGAACTGCCGCGTCGCGTCGCGATCTCCCTTGGCTGGAACGCTGAGCGGTGCCCCGAAACAGAGCGCTGCCCGGCTGAAGGGCCGTGGTGGGGCCTGGCTGTAGCCCAAGCCAACGGGAACCACAGGAACGGAAACGCCGCGGCTCTGGGCCAGTTGGGCCAAACGCACCAGGCCGGGCCGCAGCTCAATCGCCGCGTCCTGCCGGTGAATCCTGCCTTCGGGGAACATCACCACTTGCTGTCCGTCGGCCAACAGGTCGATGGCCAGACGCAGGGTGGTCATCGAAGGCCGTCCCTGGTCCACCGGGAAGCAGCCGAGCCGTTGCAGAAACCAGCCCTGCAGCCCCCGCATTTCGGTGGTGGTCACCATGAAGCGGCAGTCGCGGCCACTGACCCGACGGCCAGCGGCCAGCGGCAGCATCAGGGCATCCCAGCGGGCGCGGTGCGTCGGTGCCAGCAGCACCGGGCCCTGATGGGGGAGATGCTCTGGGTTGAGCACCAGACGCTCACGGAATTGAAGGCGCAGCGCCAGATCCTGGGTGGTGAACATCGCCAGGGGGGCCCAGAAGCTGTCGATGCCGACATGCAGGCTGTTTTCTCGGGTCGCCAGGGCCGCTTGCAACGGGCTGATCGGATTCGATGCCTGAGAACCTAAATCCCCCAGGCAAAGCTGCATAGGATCCGGCCAACGACTGCCCCGTCATGGCCAGCCTCGGCGTCAATATCGACCACATCGCCAACATCCGTGAAGCGCGGCGGACCGTCGAGCCAGACCCGGTGTCGATGGCACTGCTGGCCGAACTCGGTGGGGCCGATGGGATCACCGTGCATCTGAGGGAAGACCGGCGTCACATCCAGGATCGGGATGTGGAGTTGCTGCGCCAGACCGTGCGCTCCCGCCTCAACCTGGAAATGGCCGCCACCGAGGAGATGGTGGCGATTGCGCTGCGGATCAAGCCCGACATGGTCACCCTGGTGCCGGAACGGCGGGATGAGGTCACCACGGAGGGGGGCCTGGATGTGGCCGGACAAGAGGCCTCCCTGGGGGCCATGGTGCAAACCCTTCAGGCCGCCGGGATACCTGTGAGCCTGTTTGTGGATCCGGAGGCCACCCAACTCCAGGCCTGCAAAGCCACGGGGGCCTGCTGGGTGGAATTGCACACCGGGCGCTATGCCGATGCCGACTGGAGCACCCAGCCCCAGGAGCTGGCGCGCTTGCAGGAGGGGACGGCCATCGCCCGGCAGCTCGGTCTGCGGGTCAATGCCGGCCATGGCCTCACGTATCAGAACGTTGAGCCCATCGCGGCCATCCCTGGGATGGAAGAACTCAACATTGGCCACACGATCGTGGCCCGCTCTGTCGCCGTCGGACTGCAACAGGCTGTGCGGGATATGAAGGTCTTGGTTCAGAATCCCCGCCTTGATCCCCTTTTCGGACAGGCGCCCGGATGACCACCTATCACTTCGTTGCAGCCAGCGAGCGCTTCCTCACCGTGGAGGAGCCGTTGGAGGAAGTGCTGCGGGAGCGCCAGCGTAATTACGCCGAAACCGGCAAGACCATCGATTTCTGGCTGGTGAAGCAACCGGCATTTCTGTCTTCACCTGAGCTGGCTGAGCTCAAGGCAACCATTCCCCAGCCCGCTGCCGCTGTTGTGTCCACCGATCCCACCTTCATCACCTTCCTCAAACTCCGCTTGGAGTACGTGGCTGTGGGTGCCTTTGAAGCACCGTCCGCGGGGATTCCCGATGCCCTTGCCGGTGCCGTCTGATGAATCCCAGTTCCCTCCCTGTTCAGCAGCGCATCGCACTTCTGGTGGAGGCCCTCGATGGTGCGGAGAAAACCAACAAGGCCTTGGCTACCTGCCCCGACGGGGACGCGATGGTGGACATCCTGCTGGGGGCTTCAGCCAAGCTGGGGTTGGGGTTGACCCGCCGGGATCTGACGGAGACGCCGCCGATTCGCGACTGGATCTGGTTCAAGAACAACGATCCCCTGGTCACCGTTGGTGATGCCAAGCCCCGCTACCGGCGCGAAACCCCAGAAAAACCCAAGCCAGACCCGAGCCAACCCAAGGAACGCAAGCGCTTTCTCGGTTTGTTCTGATCTGCATGCCGGATTCTTGGCCCTGCCTGGCTGAGCATCAGAATTGACCCATCTCCAGGTTGTTGCCTTGAACCTGCGCAGCCGTCGGCACTGGGTGATTGGAGATGTGCATGGCTGCCATCGGCCCCTTTGCCATCTGCTCGCCACCCTGCCGCCGAACGACCATCTGGTCTTCTGCGGGGATGTGATCAACCGTGGTGAGGCCATTCCCGCCACGATGAATCTGGTCTGGGATCTGGTTCAGGCCGGTCGTGCCACATGGCTGCGCGGGAACCATGAGCAAGACCTCATTGATGCCCTGGACTCCAGGGACGGCTTGAGTCAGCACGCCACCTATGCCCAGTTGGGCGACAGCAGCGCTCGCCAATGGTTGCCGCGCCTGCAACAGCTTCCGCTCGTTTATCGCGGTGACGGTTGGTGCGCCACCCATGCCGGGTTCGATGCAGCGGGCCAACCGGATCTCTCCATTCGTGATCCCTTCTGGGAGGCCTATGACGGTCGTTTTGGCCAGGTTGTTGTGGGCCATACGCCCCGCCCCCAGGTGGAACGCCTCGGCGAGATCGTTCTGATCGACACCGGTGCGGTCTACGGCGGTTGTTTATCGGCCTACTGCCCGCAAACCGATGCGGTCGTTCAGGTTGAAGGAGCGGCAACCGATGCCGTGCTGGCTGGAGTTGGCCCTTGCTGACGGTTTACCGAAGCAACAGGGCTGAATTTCTGGCTCGCTTGCTCTCCCGTCAGTTGATCGAGCAGCAGCCGGGCCCCCTGGAAACGGTGGAGGTGATGGTCAACACCTGGCCCACCAGCCGATGGTTGGGGGAACAGCTGGCCACGGCCAACGGCATCAGTTCCCTTGTGCGCTTCCCCTTCCCGGGCAGTCGCCTGCGGCAGCTGGTGCGCCAGGTGCTGCATCTCCCCGCGCAGGAGGACGATCCCTGGAGAGCGGGCCAGCTGGTGTGGGCTGTGCTCGAGCTGCTGCCGGAGCTGTTGGAGCAGCCCGTCGCCCAGCCGCTACGGACCTGGCTTACCCAGCGTGAAGGAACCGCCTCGGGGTTGACGCGGGACCGTTGGCAGTTGGCCCGTTCCATCGCCGATGCCATGGACGATTACGCCCTCTACCGCCCCGATCAACTGGAGCAGTGGAAACGGCCGCGGCCCGATGACGACTGGCAGCCCGTGCTCTGGCGACTGCTGGCCCAACGGCTTCCCCGGGCTCCCTTTGGCCTGCAGGTGCGTGAGGCCGTCGATCGTCTCCGGCGAGGAGATGTTGATCCAGCCCTGCTGCCGGAGCGGCTGCGGCTGTTTGGCATCAGTGCCCTGGCACCGGTGCAGGTGGATCTGATTCAGGCCTTGTCCGGTCTGCTGGAGGTGGAGATCTACCTGCTCACCCCGTGTCCGGATCTGTGGCAGCGCTGCGGCAGTCGGCGTGCCTCGCTCGGGGATGACTGGCTGGTTCCGCCCGACGGGGGCTGGTTGGCGGAGGCGCCGCGCCTGGAGGCCGTGCTTGGGCGGATGGGTGCCGAATTTCAGCAGTTGCTGGAGGGCTCCGGTGAAGCCCAGTTGGGGGAGCGACGCGAAGGGGATCTGTTTGCAGGTTCTCTGCAGATGGCCGCAGCGGAAGAGCGCCAGCCCACCCTGCTCGATCAGCTTCAGCAGCAGCTGGTGGATGCCGACAGCGTCGCCGCATTGGAGCGTTCCTCCGACGACCAGTCGCTGCTGTTTCAAGCGGCGCCGGGACCTTGGCGGGAGGTGCAATTGGTGCGTGATCGCATCCTGCAGTGGCTGGCGGCCGATCCCGATCTCGCGCCCCGCGATGTGCTGGTGATGACGCCGCAGATTGAGCGCTATGCACCGCTGCTCAGCTCCGTGTTCAACGACACGGCGGCCATCGGTGTCGATTTGCCCTGGCGCCTCACCGACCGCAGTCAGCAGAGCAGTCCGGGGTTGTCGATGGCGATGTTCACGCTGCTGGAGCTGGCGGCCACACGCCTCACCGCCACGGGGCTGGAACGTCTGCTGGCCAATCCGGCCCTGCAGGGCCAGCAGGGACTCACGCCGGAGGAGTCGGTGCTGATCACCCAGACGCTGCAACGCAGCGGTTTTCGCTGGGGCTTGGATGCCCGCGAGCGGGGCGGGGACGAGGTGCACAGCCTGCGTTGGTGTCTTGACCGTTGGCTGCTGGGCCTGGTGCTGCCCGTGGAGCCGGGCCTGGCTCCAGCAGGGGCGGCACCGTTTCAGCAGGAGCTGGATCCCGATCGCCTGGTGCGCTGGTGGACGCTGCTGGACCGTTTGGCGCGGATGCTCGATCGCCTTAGGCAGCCCCGGCCATGCCATGACTGGGTGCAGCTGCTGCAGTCCCTGTTGCAGGAGCTGTTCGCTGAGGGTGGGGACTGGGCCGATGAGTCGCAGAGCTGGGCGGTGGCCCTTGAGGAGTGGCGGTTGCGGGCCTATGACTGCCCCCTGGACCTCGATGCAGCCGTGGCCTTGGAGGTGCTGCAGGAGGCCTTGTCGGTGGACAGCGGTCGCTTCGGTCACCGCAGTGGCGCCCTCACCATCAGTGCCCTTGAGCCGATGCGGGCGATTCCCCACAAGGTGGTTGTCTTGATGGGCCTCGACAGCGCCGACTTTCCGCGCCCGAGTCGCCGGCCTGGTTTTCATCTGCTCGAGCAGCAACGGCGCCTGGGGGATCCCCGCAGCAGCGACCAGGACCGCTACGTGCTGCTGGAGGCCTTGATGTCGGCACGCCGTCATCTGCTGATCAGCTGGTGCGGGCGGCTGGAGCGCACCGGTGAGCCCCAGCCGCCTGCTGCGCCGGTGGAGCAGTGGCTTTCGGTGCTGCAGGAGCAGTTGCAACGGGCCGGTGCCTCCACGGAGGGGTTGTTGATCACGCCGCCGGCGAACCCCCTCTCCCGTGAGAACTTCCGGCCCGAGGCGCCGCTCAGCTGTGATCGCCGCCAGCTGGAGGCCCGGCGCTGCCTTGATCGTGCTCCGGCCTCGGCCCAGGTCCAGGGGTTGGCCTGGGCATCGCTCTGGCAGCACGACCTGACCGATGTCGATGTCGATGACGAGGTAGAGGCCGAGGGACGTGACCGAGACGACCTGGCCCTGGACCCTGAAGCGTTGCTGGCCTGGATGCAGCAGCCCCAGAAGGCCTGGTTGCAGGCACGGGGGTTGCGACCCGGAGAAGGCATTGAGGCGGTGGAGGATCTCGAGGCGCTCGAGTTGGAGGGGCTGCAGCGCTATCTGCTGCTCAACCACGAGCTTGAGGAGCAGTTCATTCTTGGATCGGCTCCGGATTGGACAACGTCGCTGGCGGGCCAGGGTGTGCTGCCGGCGGGGGCTGGTGCGGCCCTTGAGCAAGAGGAACTGCAGCAGCGTTGGCAGGCCCTGCAACGGCAGCTGGCATCGCTTGGTCCCTGCCGCCGGGAGGTGCCTGTGCTCGCCGGCCTGTCGATGCCCCTGCTCTACGCCGGCGACACCCAGGTGGTGGTGCAGCCCGGCATGCTCACGGCCGCGGCGGTGATGCGCGGCTGGTTGCAGCATCTGTTGCTCTGCGCTGAGGGATTGGCGCCTGCTGCCGGCTCAGCGGTGGTGGCCCGAAGCACCCGGGTTGCCGGCGCCGAGGTGCACTTGCGCTGGTCGGCGTTGCCAGCTGCTGCAGCCGAGGACCAGCTGCAGCAGCTGGCGCGGCTGGCGCAGCAAGGGCTGGAGTGGTGCTGGCCGGTCCCCCCGAAGAGCGGCTGGCAGATGGTGGCCAAAGACCGGCGCAAACCGGGTGAGGGGCCCCAGGACTTCCGCAAGACCTGGCAGGAGGAAGGGGTCACCCCGGTGATGCAGCTCTGCTTCGGCACGGAGATCGCTGCGGAGCAATTGATGGATCAGGCCGGATTCCAGGAGGCGTGTCAACTGCTGTACGGCCCGCTTCTGGCCCAGCTGCGTTAGTCGAAAAGCTCGTCGAGCATTTCGCGCATGCGTTCGTTGGAAATCAGCATGGGCTCGCCGGCCTGACGGCGGAAGAAGTAGGCCCGATGTTCCTGGTTGATGCTTTCAACAGCGGCGGCTTTGCGCACCAGCAGCTGGGCCAATTTCTGACGACGTTCGGGGGACACAACAGGCCGGTGGCTTTCACCAACGTGTTGGCCTGATGGCCCCGCACCCGCACAAGCCCCTGTTCTCTCAAGGGTTGGGTTGCATCCGTTCACAAGCCCATAAAAAAGCGAGGGTTCTTCAGGCCCCCGCTCAGGTCGTCTTCTGTTCTGGGGTGTGACAACACCCAGTCCAGTTCGCAGCTATCGCCGGCTGCTTCATGGAAGTTAACACTGGTTTTGAGGCCGAAGTTGAGCAGACTCCATCCATGGCCCAGCGCTTCGATGCCAACACCTACCCCCTTGGCCCTGGGGTCCGCCTGCTTGAGGCCAGCGCTGGCACCGGCAAAACCTTTGCTCTGGCGCATCTCTGCCTGCGGCTGATCACGGAAGCCGACCATGCCCTCGAGGCGTTGTTGGTGGTGACCTTCACCGATGCGGCTGCCGAAGAGCTGCGTTCCCGCATCGGCCAGCGGCTGCAACAGGCGTTGCAGGGTCTCGAACAGCTGGAGCAGGAGATGGAGGCTTCCGCTCCAGATCCCGTCCTGGCGGAGTGGCTGTCGGGTTCCGAGCCAGGGGAGGCACGTCAGCGGTGGATTCGGCGCTTGCTGGTGGCCCTGGAGCAATTGGACCGGGCCGACATCACCACCATCCACGGCTTCTGCCGCCGCAGTCTGCGCCGTCTGGCCCTCAGCAACGCCGCGGCCATGGAGCCTCAGCTGGACACCGACGCCACCGCGCTCCAGGCCGAGGTGGTTCAGGACCTGTGGCAACAGGAGCTGCTCAGCCTGCCGCCGGATCAGTTCAAGGCGTTGCGTCAACGCGGCCTCTCGCCTCAGACCCTGCGCAGGGGGTTGGCGCTACTCGATGGCGAACAGCAGCCGCGGTTCAGGGCCGTTGATGGGGCGATCGATCTCGACCAGCCCCTCGCCCCACAGCTGGAGCACTGGCTGGAGCAGCTCTGGAACGACTTCGTGCCGCTCTGGCAGCGGGACCATGCCGCCCTGGATGCAGGGTTCCGTCAGGCGGCCGAGCAGTGGAAAGCCCAGGGCTGTGGAACCACCACCCCTTATTCGGCCAAGCCCAAGAGCGATCGCTGCGCCCAGATCAACCAGTGGCTGCATGGGCAGACCGCAGTGCCGTCACTGCTTGAGATTGCCTCCCATGAGAAGCCGCTGAAGGAGTACTTCCACCCCGGCAGTTGGTGCAAGCTCGCGCGCAAGTGCGGTGAGACCGACCCCAGCCTGGTGACGCCGGCTTTGCAGGCCGCTGTTGCGGCGCTCTGGGATGCACCGATTGAGCGCACCTGGCAGTACCTGCTCGAACGGGGCTTGCAGGAGCTGGACCGCCGCCGTCGCCGCCGTGGGGTGATCACCTTTGGCGGCTTGTTGGCTGCCATGGACCCGGGCGATGGCGACGTTGTTTGGCTTGCTCCTCTGCAACAGCGCTATCGGGCGGTGATGGTGGATGAGTTTCAGGACACCGACCCCGTGCAGTGGCGCCTGTTGCAGCGCGCCTTCGGTGGTGGAGAACGCCACCTGCTGCTGATGGTCGGGGATCCAAAGCAGGCGATCTACCGCTTCCGGGGTGGTGATCTGGCCACCTACATGGCAGCGCGGGATCAGGTGGAGCGGATCGATCACCTGCTCGACAACTTCCGCACAACGGCACCGCTGATGGAGGGGTTGAACCGCTTGATGGCTCCGGGTCTCCCCCGATCTGAACTGCCTGTGCCCGCGGTGCAGCCCCGCAGCTCCGTCACCCCACCGAAGGATGCCCCGGCGTTGCAACTGCTGCTGCTCTCCACCGAGGTGCCCTCCAGCCGCAGTGCCCTGGAAGAAGAGCTGCCCCAGCGGCTCGCCGCGATGGTGCTGGAGCAACTGCAGCAACGGGAGGACCTCACCCCTGCAGATCTCTGCGTGCTGGTGAGTCGTCATCAACAGGCGGAAGACCTGCGCCGCGCCCTTGGGGGCTGCGGACTCCCCACCCGCCTGGTGACCCAGGGGGATGTGCTCGACAGTGAAGCTGCCTTGCTGTTGCAGTGGTTCCTCGATGCTCTGGCGGAACCGGGCGATGACCCTCGCTTGCGTCTGCTGGCCTGCTCGGGACTGATGACCATCGCGCCCGATGCCCTGGAGCCGGCCCTGTTGGATCAGCTGGCGCTGCAGTTGCGCGGTTTGGCTGAGGCGATGCCGCGGTTGGGCCTGCTCGGGGCGCTGGCTGATCTGCTTAAGGGTGAACAGATGGCGGGGCTGTCGGAACGGGGCCGGATGCTGGGGGATCTGCAGCAGGCGGCGCGGCTGGTGCAGGAGGCGATGCACCGCCAGGGGCTTGATGTGGCCACCGCGGCGGATTGGTTGCGGAGGGAGCGGTTGCACCCCAGCCAGCCGGTGCCTGAGGCTCGCCAGCCCCACAGCGATCAGGCCGACAGCGCCATCGCCGTGGTCACGGTCCACCGCAGCAAGGGTCTGGAATATCCGGTGGTGATCTGCCCCTACCTCTGGCAGTCCCCCCCAGCTGTGTCCGGTCCGCTTTGGCGTGACCCCCGCTCCGGAGAGTGCCTGGTGCGGGTGGATGTCCACTGGGGGGAGGGCTGGCAGGCGGCGCAACAGGCGCAGCGGGAGGCTGCGGCCGAGGCCGAGCGGCTGGCCTATGTGGCGGTGACCCGAGCCCAATCCCAGTTGGTTCTGATCTGGGCCAGGGCCAACGGCCAGGAGGATTCCCCCTTGCCCGCCTGGTTGTTCGGTGCTGAGGCCGCTGGGGATGCGATCGACAGCCTCACCGATGAGCGGCTGAGCCAAGCCCTGGCGGAGCGACAGGTTCCGATCAGCATCGATGGCCTGGTCGAGAGCCTGCCCAGCGGCAAGCGTTGGCGTTCTCCGCTGCGGGCCGAGCCGTTGGCGCTTGGTTCCATCCCCAAGCGGATCGACCGGAGTTGGGGCCGGGCCAGTTATTCGGCCTGGATTGCCTCATCCGACGACGTTCAGCTGCATGAACAGGGTCGTGATCGCGATCCCGGCGCTGAGGAATCGACGGTGGAATCGGCGTTGGAATCGACATTGGAATCGGCGGTGGAATCGACGGCGGCGAGGGCAGAACCGGCATGGTCCGAGACGGGGCCGCTGGCGGCCTTCCCGCGTGGGGCCGGGGCTGGTGATTGCCTGCACCGGATCCTCGAACAGTTCCCCTTCTCTGCGGCGGAGGCCTCTGAGCCCCGCCAACGGCTCGAGCTGATCGCCGCCGAGTTGCGCCGGGCAGGGCTTGATCCCGATCTTCAGAACGATGTGTTGACGGGGTTGGAGCAGGTGTTGCAGACGCCCCTGGGGGGACCGCTGGGTGCGTTATCGCTGGATCGGCTGGGGCCGCACCAGCGCCTGCCCGAACTCAGTTTTGATCTGCCGGTGCAGCACGTGCGCACGGCCGATCTGGTGGCCGCCTTCGGTTGTGATGCCGAGGCCCGTTTTGGCCGCACCTACAGCCCGGCGCTGGCATCGCTCTCAATCAACAGCCGTGGGTTTCTCACCGGTTCCATCGATCTGGTGTTCCAGGACCCCCACCACCAACGCTGGTGGGTTCTCGACTGGAAGAGCAACTGGATCGGTGAACGGCGCACCGGTGCTGAGCCGGGGCTTTGTGGTCCGCATCACTACTCCCAGGAGGCGATGGAGGAGCAGATGTTGCACCACCACTACCCCCTGCAGGCCCACCTCTACCTGGTGGCTCTGCATCGCCATTTGCGTTGGCGGCTGCCGGATTACGACCCGGAGCAGCATCTGGGGGGCTACGTCTACTGCTTCCTGCGGGGGATGCCCGGAGCGGTGATTGCCTCTCCAGAAGATGCTGTTGGGCCGGGGCGCATCGTTGAACCTGTGCCGCTCAATCGCATCGCGGCCCTGGATCGAGCCCTGGGGGAGGTGCCGGCGTGACGGAGCTGCTGCCCCAGGGAACCAGCACCTGGCCCTCCAGCTTCACGGCCGGACTCCATGCCGCCCTGCGGCGACGGATCCCGCCCCGGGCTAATGGCCCCGCCCTGGAGGAGCTCAGTCGCGATCTGGTGCTGGCCCTGGAGCAGGGGGAGTTGACGGTGGCGTTGACGCCGGAACGGCTGGCCGTTGCCCAAGCCAGTGGCTGGTTGGAGGGGGATGCTTCCCCCCTGCTGCGTCAGGGAGACCGGCTCGGCTGGCGCCGCTGGTTGCAGGCCATGGAGCAGGTGGTGGATGCGCTGGTGGAGCGAGCCCACGCTCCGGTTCCCAAGTCCGTCAAGGCTGTCGATCCCGAGCTCTCGGATCGTCTCAACGCTGAACAGTGCGCCGCCGTGCGCGCCCTGGATCAGGCCTCGGTGGTGCTGCTCAGCGGTGGTCCGGGCACGGGCAAAACCAGCACGGTGGTGGAGATTCTGGCCCGGGCGGAAGCCCGCCATCCCGGCCTGCGCATCGGTTTAGCGGCCCCGACGGGCAAGGCGGCCCGGCGTCTGGGGGAGGCGGTGCTGGCTCAGCGGGCTCCCTTGCCCTGCAGCACCCTCCACCGCTGGTTGGAGGCCGGAAGCCGTGGCTTCGGCCGGCACCGCCAGCGTCCTTTGGAGCTGGATCTGCTGGTGATCGACGAGATGTCGATGCTGGATCTGGCCTTGACCCAGGCCTTGCTGGAGGCGTTGCCCAGTGGGTGCCGGCTGCTGTTGGTGGGGGATCCAGCCCAGCTGCCGCCGGTGGGGAGTGGAGCGGTCTGGCATCGGCTTCAGCAGCCGGACGTGCGCGGCCGTTTCGGTGCCGGCGCCGTGCATCTGGAGCGCACCTACCGCAACCGCGGTGCCCTGGCCCAGGTGGCGCAACAGCTGCGCCAGGGGGATCTGCAGGCCTTTGCAGCGGATCTGGACGCCTTGCCTGAGCAGGCCAATCTTCAGGTGCATCCCTGGCCCCTGCGTCGTTTCCCTGCCTTGGTGCGCCAGCGCTGGATTCAGCGCCTCCAGCAGCTTCAGGCGCTGACGGTTGATCTCGACCGCTGCACCGAGCAGGAGCTGATGGCGGCGTCTCGGCCTTTGTTTGCGCTGCTCGAGCAGGACCTGTTGCTCTGTCCACGTCGCCGGGGGCCGTGGAGTCTTGATGATGTGCATCGCACGCTGCTGGGGGCCAATGCCGCCGGCAGAGTCGAGCGTTGGCCGATTGGCTTGCCGGTGATCTGCGGCAGCAATCAACCCGAACTGGGGTTGGCCAATGGTGACCTCGGGGTGGTGATCGGGGCAGGCTCTGAACGACGTCTGTTGTTCCAGGTGATGGACCCGGGCGGCCGGCTCGAGGTGCGCCGTTTGCATCCAGCCCGTTTGCGGCGTCTGGAGCCGGCGGTTGCGCTCACCATCCATCGGGCACAGGGCAGTGAGGCGGATCGGGTGATCGTGCTCTGGCCAGATCCCCTGGAGGATGGCCCGGCTGCAGAACATCAACGCCGATTGCTGTACACAGCCATCACCCGTGCCCGTGCCAGCCTCGATCTGGTGACGCTGATCTGACGCGGGTGGACTGATGCGGGTTGAGCGTCCCTGGGGCTGGTACGAATCGCTGACCCAGGGGGACAACTATTTGGTCAAACGGCTGCTGGTTCGTGCCGGGCAGCAGTTATCCCTGCAGCGGCATCGTCATCGCAGCGAAAGTTGGACCGTGGTGTCCGGTTCAGGGGCTCTGCTCTGCGGAGAGACCTGGCACGCCGCCAGCGCGGGCGTCATGCTCTCGATCCCCTGCGGCGCTGTGCATCGCGCCCGTGCAGACGGTTCAGATCTGCTGATTCTGGAAGTTCAGCACGGTGATGATCTACGGGAAGACGACATCGAACGGCTGCAGGATGATTACGGCCGGGTGATAACTTGATGGCCAACCTTTGAAGCGTAGGCAACACAACCAGAACGCAACTCTTACGTTGCAAGGAGGTTGTGAGCCTGATTTCAGAGATCAATCAGGCGAAGCCACCTTTCATGACTGAACAGCAACAGCAGCGCGATGATTCCGCCTGCGCAGTGGATCTTTCTGCGTCAGACCTGCCTGAATCCAACACCAATGCTGAGGTGTTCACCACCACCATCACTTCGGCTGAACCGGAATCAGGTTTCGCCGGTTTTGGTTTCAGTGAGGCCCTGCTCCGCACCCTGGCGGATAAGGGATACAGCGAACCTTCCCCCATTCAGAAGGCGGCCTTCCCCGAGCTGATGCTCGGCCGCGATCTGGTGGGTCAGGCCCAAACCGGCACCGGCAAAACAGCAGCCTTTGCCCTGCCGTTGCTCGAGCGTCTCGAGAGCGGCCAGAAAACACCCCAGGCCCTCGTGCTCGCCCCCACACGGGAGCTGGCGATGCAGGTGGCCGAATCGTTCAAGGCTTATTCCGCCGGCCATCCCCATCTGAAGGTGCTGGCGGTGTACGGCGGCACGGATTTCCGCTCCCAGATCAGTACCCTCAGGCGCGGGGTTGATGTGGTGGTGGGCACTCCCGGCCGGGTGATGGACCACATGCGTCAGGGCACGCTCGACACCAGCGGTCTGCGCAGCCTGGTGCTCGATGAAGCGGACGAAATGCTCCGCATGGGCTTCATCGATGATGTGGAGTGGATCCTCGATCAGCTGCCTGAGCAGCGTCAGGTGGTGCTGTTCTCCGCGACCATGCCTCCGGAGATCCGGCGACTGTCCAAGCGTTATCTCAAGGACCCGGCTGAGGTGACGATCCGCACCAAGGATCAGGAAGGCAAGCGGATCCGCCAGCGTTCGATCACGGTGCCGATGCCGCACAAGCTCGAAGCCCTGCAACGGGTTCTCGACGCCTGTGGTGGTGAGGGTGTGATCATTTTTGCCCGCACCAAGGCGATCACCCTCACCGTGGCCGAAACCCTTGAGGCGGGTGGCCATCAGGTGGCGGTGCTCAATGGCGATGTTCCCCAGAACCAACGGGAACGGACAGTCGAGCGGCTGCGCAGTGGATCGGTGGACATCCTTGTGGCCACCGACGTTGCGGCGCGGGGTCTCGATGTGGAGCGAATCGGCCTGGTGATCAACTACGACATGCCGTTCGACAGCGAGGCTTATGTGCACCGCATCGGCCGGACGGGCCGGGCGGGTCGTACCGGCGAAGCGGTTCTGTTCGTGACTCCACGGGAACGCCGTTTCATCCGCAACCTCGAGCGGGCCACGGGCCAACCGATCGAAGCGATGGAGGTGCCCGGCAACACGGCCATTAACCAGGGACGGCTGGACCGCTTGCGCAAGCGTTTGAGTGATGCGGCCCAATCGCAACGCCCTGACGCCGATGAAGCGGCCCTGCTCCAGGAATTGATGCAGCGGGTGGCCACGGAACTCGAACTCAGCCCCGAGCAGCTGGCCATGGCGGCACTTAACCTGGCCATCGGCCCCGATGCGCTGTTGCGTAAGGGCGACGACGAGTGGATTCAGAACACCCGTCGCAACGACCGCGACCGCGACCGCCATTCAGGGGATCGCCGTGAGCGGCGCGAGCGTCCGGCCCGGGCTCCTGAGGAGAACATGCAGCGCTACCGCGTTGAGGTGGGCCACCGCGATCGGGTCAAGCCGGGCAACCTGGTGGGTGCCATCGCCGGCGAGACCGGTCTGCAAGGCCGGATGATCGGCCGCATCCAGATTTTTGACAATCACAGCCTGGTGGATCTTCCCAAGGGCATGCCGGAAGATGTGTTCAACAGCCTTCAACGCCTGCGCGTGATGAACCGCGAACTGCAAATCAGCAAGGCCTCTTGATGCGTGTGCTGTTGGCCGTTGGTCTGATGTCGGCTCCCCTGGCTGCTTCAGCCTCGGACAACAGCCTGATCACCCAGTTCTGCAAAACGGCCGTTAAGGCCGAGCTTCATAGGGCTGGGACTGTTCCTCCGGAGGGAATGGTGGATGACACCTGCCGTTGTTTTCTCGCCGAGGTGCAGAACGGGGCGGGGATCCAGACGGCCCAGACCACCTGCAAGGCCAAGGCCGCCGAGACCTACGGCCTCTGATCCCCGGGGATCAAAAACCGTCAGAGATGGCTCACCTGAACGGTGGTCTCCGGCTGAAGCAGGGCTAATTTTTCCACCACCTGAATCAGCTCGATCTGCTCGCTCGGCGTGGCTTGCCGGATCAAGTTGTTGAGCAGCACAAGCTTGTCCAGCGGATCCAGTTCTCCGTCGGCGGTCCAAGCCAGGGCTTGGAAACAAAGGCTGTCGAATGTCATCTCTCTCCTGCGTCAGGGTCTTCTGACAATGGAGTGGATGGCTCGGTTGCGGGCGAGTCTTCGCAATTGCTTCTTTTTTTTGTGTTGATTCGTGCGACTGCCCTGTAACGTCATCGGGTTCAAGCTTGAGCACTGGCCCTTTCCGAGCTTTCGGAACCGGCTCAAGCGACTGAGCACGTTCAACGGTTCCACGGTCCATGACCATCTACATCGGCAATCTTTCGTTCCAGGCGGAGCAGGAGCACCTCTTCGATCTATTCAGTGAGTACGGCGAGGTCAAGAACTGCAGCCTGCCCCTGGATCGTGAGACCGGCCGCAAACGCGGTTTCGCCTTCGTCGAAATGGTCAACGATGCCGATGAGCAGAAAGCCATCGACGATCTTCAGGACGTGGAGTGGATGGGCCGCATGATCCGTGTCAGCAAAGCCACCCCTCGGGAGCGCTCCGGCGGCCCCCGTGGTGGTGGTGGCGGTTACCGCGGCTGAGGCTCAGGCCTCGGCCTCCATCAGGTCCAATTCCATTTCACGCAAGCTCAGCCGACGCAGCACGCCATCGCTGCAGTTGGTTGAGCTTTCCTGATGCTCACGGGCGTCCTGGAACTGGGGCAAGACAGCCCGCAGTCCGCGGCGTTTCTGCCGCGCCAGGTAGCGGTGAAAGCGGTTGAACGACCTTGATCGGCTCATGGCACCTCCTTCAGTTGTGGTTCCGTTGTAGTGCGTCTTCAGGGGTGAAAACCGTGTTGGAACGAACCCTCAGGAAAGCTTCAGCAAATCGCTCCCCCTTGATGCGGTTGTTGCGCCATCTGGCGCCGCAGCGCCGCCTGGTGGTTGCAGCGGTGATCTGCTCCCTGCTCAACAAGCTGTTCGATCTTGCCCCGCCGATCTTGATCGGCCTGGCCGTGGATGTGGTGTTGCTCAAGGAGCAATCCGTGCTGGCGGGTTTCGGTCTGAGGACCGCCGGCCAGCAATTGTGGGGTCTGGCCCTGCTCACTTTTGTGATCTGGGCGGCGGAGTCGCTGTTCGAATACCTCTACGACGTGCTCTGGCGCAACCTGGCGCAAACCACCCAGCACAGCCTCAGGCTCGAGGCCTACGACCATCTGCAGAAGCTGCAGCTGGCCTTTTTCGAGCAGGACAGCACCGGTCGCCTGATGGCGGTGCTCAATGACGACATCAACCAGCTCGAACGGTTTCTTGATCGGGGTGCCAACCAGATCCTGCAGTTGATCACCACGGTGCTGGTGGTGGGCATCGGCATGGCGATGGTGGCGCCGGAGGTGGCCCTGTTCGCCTATCTGCCGATTCCGGTGATTCTCTGGGGGTCGCTGCATTTCCAGCGCCGGCTGGAGCCTCGTTATCGGGAGGTGCGGGCCCGGGCTGGCGACCTCGCCTCCAGGCTCGCCAACAACCTGGGGGGGATGCTCACGATCAAGAGCTTCACCGCTGAGGCTCTGGAGCTGGAGCGCCTGCGGGCGGAAAGCCTGGCCTACCGCCAGAGCAATGCCCGGGCGATTCGTCTCTCGGCGGCCTTCATTCCCTTGATTCGCTTCGCGATTCTGTTCGCCTTCCTGGCGATCCTGTTAATCGGTGGGTTCAAGGCCCTGGCCGGGGAACTGCCGGTGGCCACCTACAGCGTTCTGGTGTTCATTACCCAGCGGCTGCTCTGGCCGCTAACCGCCATTGGCCGCACCCTCGATGAGTACCAGCGCTCGATGGCCTCCACGCAACGGGTGCTCGATCTGATCGATACGCCGGTGTTGATCCAGGGAGGAACGGTGCCGGTGGATCCGCAACGGCTGCGGGGTGAGATTCGCTTTGAAGCGGTGGATTTCGCCTATGCCGGCCGATCAACGCTGCTGAAGGGTTTCGATCTCACCGTGCCAGCGGGATCGACCCTGGGCATCGTCGGGGCGACGGGGTCTGGCAAGAGCACCGTGGTGAAGCTGTTGTTGCGGCTCTATGAGCGCAATGGCGGACGCATCTGTCTGGATGGGGTCCCCATCGACACCCTGCAACTGCAGGACCTGCGCCGCTGCATCGCCCTGGTGAGTCAGGACGTCTACCTCTTCCACGGCACCGTGGCCGAGAACATCGCCTACGGGGTCGCGGATCCCGACCCGGTGGCGATTGAGCAGGCCGCTCGCCTGGCGGAAGCCGCTGGATTCATCGACGCCTTGCCCCAGGGGTACGACACCCTGGTGGGGGAGCGGGGGCAGCGCCTATCGGGCGGGCAACGCCAGCGCATCGCCCTGGCCCGCGCCATCCTCAAGGACGCGCCGGTGCTGGTGCTCGATGAAGCCACCGCAGCAGTGGACAACGACACCGAAGCTGCGATTCAGCGCTCCCTGGCGCAGATCACCCAGCAGCGCACCACCGTGGTGATTGCCCACCGGCTCAGCACGGTTCGCCATGCCGACTGGATCGTGGTGATGGACCAGGGCCGGATTGCGGAGCAGGGCTGCCACGACAGCCTGGTGGCCCAGGGCGGGATCTACACCAACCTCTGGCAGGTGCAGGCCGGCGAAGGGGTTATCGCTTCCTGAAGCAGCTGTTGTTGCCGTGAGATCTGGCGACCATGCTGGGTCCGCAAGCCGGCGGTGCAGCCATGGCCATGCAGGCCTCGATCAGCCATGTCATGCATCACCCCCTCGGGGTGTTCTCACTGTTGGTGGCGATCAGTGCGGCGGTGCCGCCGCTGATCCGGCGGCTGGGTCTTCCCGACCTGGTGGGGTTGCTGGCGGCGGGCGTGGTGGTGGGTCCCCACGCTTTGAACTGGGTCGACAGCAGCAGCGAAACGGTGCGGCTCCTCTCCGATCTCGGGGCGGTGTACCTGCTGTTCACGATGGGTCTTGAGATTGACCTCGAGGAGTTCAACCGGGTCAAGCGCCGCTCGTTCATCTATGGCCTGCTGATTCTGTTGATCGGCGTGGGCACGGGCGTGTCGATCGGCCTGATGGCGGGCTTCGCCTCGGTGTCGTGCCTGTTGCTCGGCGCCCTGATGGCCACCCACACCCCTTTGGGTTACCCGATCGTGCGCAGTTATGGCGCCCAGAAGGATGAGTCGGTGGTGGTGAGCGTGGGCAGCACGATCTTCACCGACATCGTGGCTCTGCTGCTGCTGGCGGTGGGTCTGGGGCTGGGTCAGGGCAGCCTCAGCGGGCTGGGCCTGGGCCTGCTGCTGCTCAAGATCGGTGGCTTCGCTCTGGTGGTGGTGATTGGCATCCGCTGGCTTGGCCGGCGCCTGGTGCTGCGGGGCATCAGCGATGAAAACCGGATGGTGCTCGCAGTTCTGGTGGCCCTGTTCCTGGCGTCCCTGGGGGCTGAGCTGGCCGGCGTCGAGAAGATTGTCGGCGCCTTTCTGGCTGGTCTGGCGGTGAATTCCGTGCTGCCCGAGGGCCGGGTGAAGGAACAGGTGATTTTTGTGGGTGGGGTGTTGTTCATCCCGATCTTCTTCATCGACCTGGGATTGCTGCTGGATCTGGGCAGCCTTGGCGACAGCCTGGGCAACTTTCAGTTCACTGCGCTGATGCTGGTGGGGGCCATCGGCGGCAAGGGTCTGGCGTCCTGGCTCAGCGGACGACTGTTCGGTTACCGCCGCGCCCAGATCCTGATGATGTGGTCTCTGACGATGCCCAAGGTGGCGGCGACCCTGGCCACGGCCTTCATCGGCTACCAGGCGGGTCTGCTCAATCAGACCGTGCTCAACAGCGTGCTGGCGGTGATGGTGGTGACGGCCACCCTCGGGCCGATCCTCACCGAGCAATCGGTGACACGGCTCAAGGATCCCAGTCCCGACGCGGTTCCTGTCAGCTTCGGTGAGGAGGCTGCGGTGCTGGATGGGGTGAATGAAGTGGTGCAGCGTCCCCTGCGCATCGTGGTGCCGGTGGCCAACCCCAGCACCGAGAAGGGGTTGTTGAGCATGGCGGCCCGCCTGGTGCAGGGCTCATCGGGGGCTGAAGGGTTGCTGCTTCCCCTGGCAATGGTGAATCCCAGCCTCGAAGAGATGCGCGGTGGTTTGAACCGGGCCGTTGCGGCAGCGCGCGGACGCCTCAGCACAGCGGAGAGCATCGGTGCCCAGTTGGCGGTGCCCACCCGCAGCCTGCTGCGGCTGGATGAAGACATCGCTGGTGGCATGAGCCGCACGGCCTTGGAACAGGCTGCGGATCTGTTGCTGATCGGTGCAGCCCGCAGCGATCAACTCCGGGCCTGGCTGATGGGCGACATCGTCGATGGGGTTTGTCGCACGGCCCACTGTCCGGTGGTGGTGGTGAACCTGGGCCGTGAGACCGATAGCGGCCTGGGCCGGATCCTCGTTCCGATCAAAGACCTCTCCGCCAGCGCCCGCGAGCAGTTCGAACTGGCGCTGCGGGTCATCAATTCAGCCCCGGAGGCTCAGCGCGTTCGGATCACCCTGCTGCATGTGCACGATCCCCGCTTCAGCGGGCAGGACCGTCATTGGATGGAACAGCAGTTGATCCGCTGGCGCCCGCCGGGCATCCCTGAGGAGCGGTTTCACATCGTGATCGTTCGGGGGCCCGGCATCGATGGAGCCATTCATCGCCTCAGCCGCGAACACGACCTGGTGATCCTGCGCACCCAGCGCAGGCGGGTGGCCGGTCTGCCGATTCCCGGCAGTGATCGCACCAGCAAATTGATCCGCCAGCTCCCCTGCGCCTCGATGGTGATCAGCGATCCCTTGGTTTAACGGAGGGCTGCGCCCCCCTACCGGAGACGGGACGAGCACGCCAAAATGCTGCATAGCGTGTGTTCCATGCCACAAGCCCCCCCTGCTAAGGCGTCCTCCGAGGCCATGAACTGGCCGGTGGTTGCTGCTGTGGTGGCGGGTCTCAGCGGTGGTTTGATCCTCTCGGTTCCCCTGAGCCGGTTGATCACGGCGCCATCCAGCACGGCAGATGAACCCTTCGCGTTGCCTCAACCTGCGCCGCTGGCCAACCCTTTTGCAGGTTGGACTGGCTTCGGGGCCAGGGAGGTGGTGGTGCTGGGCCGGGACCGCTCCGGTAGCAACACCGATGTGATCTTCACGGTGCGGGTGGATGGCACCACCACCTCGATCACCCAGATCCCCCGCGACAGCTACATCGATGCCGAGGGCTTCGGTGGCATCAAGCTCAATGCCTTAATGGCCTACGGCGGTGTGGAAGCGGTGGAGCGGGAGTTGTCCCGCCTGATGAACCGCCCGATCCGCCACCACATCGTGGTGCGCCTGGATGCGATCGAAACCCTGGCCAACCTGGTGGGGGGCATCGAAGTGGACGTTCCCAAGCGCCTGTATTACGTCGATCGCAGCCAGAACCTGGTGATTGATCTGCAGCCAGGCCCTCAGCTGTTGAAGGGCAAGGATCTGGAGGGTTTTCTGCGTTGGCGCAACGATGGCCGCGGCGATTTTGGACGGCTGGAACGGCAGCAGCTGGCGCTGAAGGGGCTGTTTGAGCAGATGAAACAACCGCAGAATCTGATCCGCTTGCCGGCGTTGATCACCGCTGCGGGCCAGGCCTTGGAGACGGATCTGGGGCCGATGGAACTGGGTGGATTGATCACCGCCATGGGCACAACCGATCTGCAGGCGTCCAGCCTGAAGGCTGTTCCATTCAACGCCGATGGCATCAGTTATCTGGACACGGAGTGGCCGGCGACGTCGAGAAGTGGCGCCGATGCTCGTGACGCCAGTGGGGGGGGCTTCCGCTTCCTGTTCTGATCAGATCAGCAGGGTCAGTGAGCGCACCACCCGGCCGCAAAGGTCGCCAACCTTGCCCCAGCGGTCTTCGTTGACGCTGGTGGCCAGGGTGTAGAGCCGGCCGCGGTCCACCACGACGGTTGCAAGCTCGTGGCGGTCGCGGTCTTCCAAGTGCACGGCGTATTCCAGGTCGTAGAAGGTGTGGCCATTCACCTCACGTTCCTGCGCTTCCACCAGCTCAGCGGTGCGGCCGCTGCCGGCGGTGGCGATCACTTCACGGCGCAGGCGTTCGCCAACGGCAACGGCGCTGCCCAGTGCACTCAGCTCGTTGTCTTCGTTCACCTTGTTGATCATCAGGCTCACGGTTTCATCGCTGTGGATGAGGTCGTGAAACACCACCCGGGGTCCGTTGCTCACCTGCACCTCGGTCCAACCGGTGGGATAGAGGAAGGCGAAACGGCCATCCGGGCTTTGGTACGACTGCAGCCCTGCCGTTGGTCCCGCTGCGCAGGCCCCCAGCACCAGAGCCAGAACGCCGCAAACGATCACGCGACTCAGAGACTGGAGGAGCTGCATCATCGGGGCGATCAATCCACGGGCCATTCTGCCGTTGTGGCCTGATAGTCGTGGCCCCTGTTCCGGCAGATGATCTCCGCAACTCCTACATTTCCCGCATCGGCGGCAGACCCCTGAGCGGCTTCACCAAACCGTTGGCTCGACTGATTGATCAGTTCGAGCGTCTGCCCGGCATCGGCCCGCGCACGGCCCAGCGGCTCGCGTTGCATCTGCTGAACCAACCGCAGGAGCAGATTCATCAGTTCGCTGACGCTTTGCTGGCGGCCCGCACCCTGGTGGGCCAGTGCCAAACCTGTTTCCACCTCTCCGCCGATCCCGAATGTGAGATCTGCCGCAACCCCGAGCGCCGCAATGGCGTGATCTGTGTGGTGGCGGATTCCCGCGATCTGTTGGCGCTGGAGCGCACCCGCGAATTCCAGGGGCGGTACCACGTGCTCGGTGGTCTGATCTCACCCATGGATGGCATTGGTCCGGAGCTGCTGCACGTCACCGAATTGGTGCAGCGCATCACCAATGAGGAGATCAGTGAGGTGATTCTGGCCCTCACCCCCAGCGTGGAAGGGGACACCACCAGCTTGTATCTGGCGCGGTTGCTCAAGCCCTTCTGCTCAGTGAGCCGAATCGCCTACGGCCTGCCGATGGGCAGTGAACTGGAATACGCCGATGAGGTCACCCTGAGCAGGGCTCTTGAAGGGCGCCGGCCGGTATGAGCAAGTACAGCGCCATCCCCCCTGCCGAGCGACTGCCGGACTGGCTGCGGCGGCCGATCGGCAACGCCTCGGAGTTGGAGCGGGTGCAGGGGCTGGTGAAGCAGAACCGGCTCCACACCATCTGTGAGGAGGGGCGCTGCCCCAACCGCGGCGAGTGCTACGCCGCCGGAACGGCGACGTTTCTCTTGGGTGGCTCGATCTGCACCCGCAGCTGTGCCTTCTGCCAGGTGGACAAGGGCCAGGCCCCGATGCCGGTGGATGCCGCCGAAGCCGAGCGGGTGGCCGATGCCGTTGAGGCGATGCAGCTCCGTTATGTGGTGCTCACGGCGGTGGCCCGCGATGATCTCGCCGATCACGGCGCCAGCCTGTTCACCAGCACCATGGCGGCGATCCGAGCCCGCAATCCGCTGATCGCCCTTGAAGTGCTCACCCCCGATTTCTGGGGGGGCGTGTCGGATCACGATCAGGCGTTGGTGGCTCAACGGGAGCGATTGGCCACGGTGCTGGCGGCCCAGCCGGTGTGCTTCAACCACAACCTGGAAACGGTGCAGCGGCTACAGGGGGAGGTGCGCCGCGGTGCCACCTATGAACGATCCCTGGGTTTATTGGCGGCCGCCCGTGAGCTGGCACCGGACATCCCCACCAAGAGTGGCCTGATGCTCGGCTTGGGGGAAAGCCGCGACGAGGTGATCGCCACTCTCAAGGATCTCCGCAGCGTGGATTGCCAACGGATCACCCTGGGGCAGTACCTGCGCCCCTCGCTTGTGCACATTCCGGTGGCCCGCTATTGGACGCCGCAGGAGTTCGATGCGCTGGCGGATGTGGCCCGCGAGCTGGGCTTTGCCCAGGTGCGCAGTGGTCCGCTGGTGCGCAGCAGTTATCACGCCGCCGACTGACGCCAGCTCCGCAGGCTGCGCTCCAGCACGGTGGCCACATCACCACTCATCAGAGCACCGGCGCCGCCCCAGACCATGCGCAGGGGCAGATCCCAGAGCGCCGCTTCCACATCGCGAGTTTTGCTGAAGCCGCGTTGGCGGAAGTAGCGCACCAGCCGGCGGTGCTGCTGCTCGTCGTCGCGGATGGCCAGCAACCGGGCCTGTGAGCAGGGGGTGGCCTCCTGGGCCCAGGCCATGGTGGCCGCCCAGACCAGATCACCCACGCCGGTAGGCGCCTTGGGCATCACCCGCATCGTGTCGAGCTGCAGGCCCGTGGCGGCGGGATAGGCCCATCCCTTCATTTCCCCAAGCAGCAGCAGGCTGCCGCTGGCGGCTTGCCGGGCCACCACCAGCCGCAGGCTCCACAGCCCAAGGGGGCGGCCCACCTGCAACCTCAGCAGCAGTCCCCGTTCACGGGCCTCGGCTTCCAATTGCTCAAGCATCGATCGGGATCTGGCCACGGTCATGGTCGTCCAGTCATGCTGCCGCGGGCATGGTGCCGAGCGAGCGCACTGCCTTAAGGGGCAGCGGCCCGTAGAGATGGGGGAACAGTTCGCCGCTGGGGATGGCATCGG
Source organism: Synechococcus sp. A15-44 (assembly GCF_014280115.1). NCBI lineage: Bacteria > Bacillati > Cyanobacteriota > Cyanophyceae > Synechococcales > Synechococcaceae > Synechococcus > Synechococcus sp. A15-44. The sequence goes on along the minus strand of NZ_CP047938.1, from coordinate 1,576,814 downwards.
CCCGCAGCGGGGCGTTCACGGCCGCGGGATCAATCTCCAGCAGCAGCACCTCGCCGGCGTCGGCATAAAAGCGCTCAAAGGTGGCCTGCACCTGCTCCTGCCAGGAGCAGTGGATGAAGCCCACCTGCTCCAACGTCATCCCCCGGGTGGAGATGCGGTAGCTGCCGCTGGTCTGGGCGGCCTGCCAGTCGGTTTTGAGAGCCAGGTGAAACAGCGGCTGATCCAGGGGCACCGCCACGGCATCGGCAGGGAAGTGGTGTTGTTGTCCCCCGGCACTCCAGGGGTCGGCCCGCTGCATCAGCCGCTCAAAGCGGGGATCCTCGAGGAAACGCTGGAGCCAGTAGCGCAGGGCCTCCAGGCTGTTGTCGTTGTCGAATCCCTCGGGATCGGCGATGCGCCACTGCCGCACGAACGGCCAGAGGGCGGCATCCGCCAGCGAGCAGTGTTCGCCCAGCAGCCAGCCCTGATCAGCGATCCTCTGGTTCCAGCTCTGAAGGATGGCCAGGCCAGCGGCGCGTTGCTCGTCTTTGTTGGTGCCGGGGTAGCGGTCGGTGTACTTAAAGCGGTCGAGATGATGTTTGAACGCGCCGTCGTTCTGCTCGATCAGCGCTGAGGCATCGCCGGCGTTGCGCAGCTCGCGAGGGTCCGCTTGATCCAGGGCCCAGTGCATCACCGATAGGCTTTCTTCGATCACGCTGCCGTCCGGCAGCACCAACACGGGAACCGTGCCCTTGGGGGAGACCGCCAACATCTCAGCCGGTTTCGCCTTCAGTGCGATCTCCCGCCACTGCACCAACAGTCCTGCCTCCAGCAGAGCCCAGCGGGCCCGCATGGCGTAGGGGCAGCGTCGAAAGCTGTAAAGGATCGGCAGCACGGCATCGGGGTGGTCCCTGGCAGGGATTGTCCGATGCGGCCTGACTGCTCAAGCCTGCTGCCGGTCGATGTTGTGTTGATCGATCTGGCGCTGATCGATCTGACGTTGCCGCATGGCGAAGCGTTCCCGGTCAGCATCGCTGAAGCGATCCACGCAGTGCAGGCACTGCACCCCTTTGATGTAGCTCGGCAGTTCGCGTTGCTGGGCTGACACCGGCAGGCCGCAGGCGTGGCAAAGGCTGTGCTCTCCAGGTTCCAGCCGGTGGTTCAGCGCCACCCGTTGATCAAAAACAAAGCACTCCCCTTGCCAGCGGCTCTCGGCCTCTGGCACCTGCTCGAGGTACTTGAGGATGCCGCCGCGCAGGTGGTGCACCTCCCCGAAACCCTGTTGCTGCAAATAGCTGCTGGCTTTTTCGCAGCGGATCCCACCGGTGCAGAACATGGCGATGCGTTTGCTGCCCTTCTGTTCGATCAGGGGCCGCAGCGTGGACTCTGCCCATTGCGGGAAGTCGCGGAAGCTTTCGGTGCTGGGGTCGATGGCCCCCTCAAACGTGCCAATCGCCGTTTCGTAGCTGTTGCGGGTGTCGATCACCAGGGTGTCGGGATCATCCACAAGGGCATTCCAGTGTTCGGGTTCCACGTAAGTGCCCACGCTGGTGCTGGGATCCACGCTGGCCACGCCGATGGTCACGATTTCCTTTTTGCGGCGGGCCTTGAAGCGTCGGAACACCGGTTTGTTGGCCCAGCTGCGCTTCACCTCGAGCCGTGCGTAGTGGTCGTCGCCCAGATCCAACGAGGCGCGCAGGTGATCCAGCACCGCATCAACAGCTGATTCCGGTCCACTGATCGTGCCGTTCACCCCTTCATGGGCCACCAACACCGAGCCGAGCACGCTGCCATTGCGGGCCAGGGTCGGCAAGCTGCTCAGCAATGTCTCCCGACGCTCGTCATCCAGGGGCGTGAAGGCATAAAACGCCGCCACCAAGAGTCGGCTGTCCTTGACCAGCACAGGCTCCAGGTTGCTCGGGTTCACGCTGTTACGGGTTTAACAGTCCTCCAGCCTGCATCAGGCCGGGTCATGCTCCCCGTGGTTCATCCTCAGGCCTTCCTGCTGATGCGCACCGATGCCGGCTTCAGGGGACAGGCCAGGGCATGGAAGGGCTTGTGCCCTCCTTCAAAGATCAGGCTTCCCATCGGTTGAGCGTTGGCGCTGTCGATCTTCATGGCTGAGCCACAGACCAGCTCGGTGTAGCTCGCCCGGGATGCCACCCACAATGAGTGTTTTGTGCAGTGTTTCCGGTTGGTGACAGTTGGGAATGTCCGCGCATTACCTGTCTGGCCGGATCTCAATAGCGGTGATGGTGGTGGCGCTGCTTGTCGTCCTTGATGGTTTCAAGGATGACCGAGAGAACAAACAGACCAAACAGCGAGGGGATGACGACGGGATCAATCACGGCGCCTCATCGAAGGGCTGTTTCCGGTCTAGCCCTGAATCCGCTCAGACTGTGTGCCAGTGGGGCGATCGTTACATGGGTGCGGCTGATCAGCCGGGAGAACAGCTGGCAGGAGCCGCCGCTTCCTCCTGCCAGTTGGCGGTGACCCCCGCATCAGCGAGGAGCTGGCGGTCGGCCTCCACATCAGGATTGCCTGTGGTGAGCAGAACATCGCCGTAGAAGATCGAGTCGGCGCCGGCCTGCAGGCAGAGAATCTGAGCTTCCCGGCTCATCGACTCCCGCCCGGCACTCAACCGCACCCGGGCATGGGGCATCAGGATCCTGGCCGTCGCCACCATCCGCACCAGTTCCAGCGGGTCAAAGGGGTCTTGCTCTTCCAAAGGGGTGCCTTCCACCGCCACCAGACCGTTCACCGGCACGCTTTCGGGATGGGGGTTCATGCTGGCCAGCACCTGAAGCATCGAGGCGCGGTCCCGCAGGCTTTCGCCCATGCCGATGATGCCGCCGCAGCAGAGGGTGACCCCGGCCTTGCGCACCCGTTGCAGGGTGTCCAGCCTGTCCTGATAGCTGCGCGTGGAAATGATTCGGTCGTAGTGCTCGGGGCTGGTGTCGAGGTTGTGGTTGTAGGCCGTCAGCCCGGCTTCGGCCAAACGTTCCGCCTGTTGATCGGTGAGCATTCCGGCGGTCACGCAGGCCTCCATGCCCATGCCGCGCACCCCGCGCACCATCTCCAGCATCGCTTCGAAGGGAGCACCGTTGCGGATTTCCCGCCAGGCCCAGCCCATGCAGAAGCGATCGGCACCTGCCTCCTTGGCAGCCCGGGCGCGCTGCAGCACCGGCTCCACCTGCATCTGGGCCTCAAATGCTGTGACGTCACTGCTGTTGTGGATCGACTGGGAGCAGTAGGAGCAGTCTTCTTCGCAGCCCCCTGTTTTCACGCTCAGCAGGGAGGCCAGCTGCACACGATAGCCCGGGTTCGCCTCCCGATGCACGGTCTGCGCCTGCCAGAGCAGCTCCATTAAGGGGAGTTCCAGCAGAGCCTGGATCTCCGCGGTGGTCCAGTCGTGGCGGATGCTGAGGGTCATGGGCGGATCGGATCAAGGCCGCCGAAGCGGCGGTTGCGGCGTTGGAAATCGAGCAGGGCGTCTTTCAAGGCAGCGGCATTGAAATCGGGCCAGAGCACATTGGTGACGTGGATTTCGGCATAGGCCAGCTGCCAGAGCAGGAAATTGCTGATCCGGTACTCGCCACTGGTGCGGATCAGCAGGTCGGGATCCTGCTCGCCGGCGGTGAACAATTCGGAGGCAATGCTGTTCTCGTCGATGCTGTCGGGATCCAGCTCCCCAGCTGCAGCGCGTCGGGCCAGGCGCTGGGTGGCCTGCACCAGCTCCCGGCGCCCCCCGTAGTTGGTGCACACGTTGAAGTGAATACCGTTGTTGGCTGCCGTTCGGGCCGTGGCGTCCGCAATCAGCTCCTGCAGTTTCGGGGGCAGGGCGTCCAGATCACCAAGAAAGCGAATCCGCACCTCTTCGGCCTCCAGGGCCTTGAGTTCGGCCTGAAGCACCCGTTCAAACAGGGTCATCAGGAAATTCACCTCCTCTCCTGGCCGCGACCAGTTCTCCGTGGAGAAGGCGTAGGCCGTGAGGGCTGGGATGCCCCAGTCGCTGCAGAGCCGCAGGGTGGACTTGAGCGCCTCGACACCGGCACGGTGCCCCATCACGCGGGGCAAGCCGCGGGACTTGGCCCAGCGTCCGTTGCCGTCCATGATCAACGCCAAGTGCTGGGGGAGCCGGCCGGGGTCAAGGTCCGCCGGCAGAAGCGAACGATCGGACGTGTCAGTGCTGGTGGCCGGAGGGCGGCTCAAGACAGCGATTCGGACGGGGCACTACCCACCGTACGTCGTGCCGGCGGCATCGATTCGGCGGTGCTGAACAACTCCTGAAGCAGCTCCTGAAGACGAGAGCTGGTGATCGGTCGTTCCAGCTTGCCTTGGTTGGCCAGGGACAGGGTTCCTGTTTCCTCCGACACCACGATGCAGATGCAGCGGTCGAAGCGTTCGGTGATGCCCAGTGCCGCCAGGTGGCGGGTGCCGAAACGGCTCACGCTGTGGCGGGACAGCGGAAGGATCACCCCTGCCGACTCGATGCGATTGCCCCGCACCAATACGGCGCCGTCATGGAGGGGCGTGTCGGCGGCAAACAGATTCAGCATCAATTCCCGACTCAGCACCGCCCCGATGGGGACGCCAGGGTTGAGAAAATCCTCAGGCCGCAGGTCGCTTCCCAGGTCAACCACGATCAAGGCGCCACGCCGCAGCTGCGACAGCCGGCCGGCAGCTTCGGTGATCTGGCTCACGGTGCCGGCTGAGGCGCGGAACTCTTTCTGGGGATTGCCAAGAAGCACCGCCAGACGACCGGTCCCCAGCAGCTCCATCAAGCGACGCAGCTCGCCCTGCCAGAGGATGGCCAGGGACAGCGAACAGGCCATGACGAGCGCGTCCACCAGTTTGGTGGTGAGGGGCAGGTTGGCGAAGCGCTGAACAAACCAGGCCATGGCCACCAGGAACAGCCAGCCCCTCAGCAACCAAAGAGTGCGCTGTTCGTTGACGCGCGAGAACAGCAGAAAGCCGATGGAAGAGGCAAAGAGAACGTCGAGCACTAGGCGCGGATCCACCACCGCCAACACGTTCACTTCGCCCTTCGCACCACTGGCTTCAACGTAACGCGTTGAATCGTTCTGGCAAAACGTCGTAGCGCAGCAGGTCATCCGGCTGCTCCCGCTTTTGCACCAACTCCGCCGACCCGTCATGCACGAGCACGGCAGCGGGCCTCGGGATCCGGTTGTAATTCGAACTCATCGAGGCGTTGTAGGCACCGGTGGCAAACACGGCGACGATGTCACCACTCTTGGTGGAGGGCAGGGGGAGGTCCTTCAGCAGCACATCGCCGGATTCGCAGTGCTTGCCCACCAGATTCACGCGTTCGTCGGGCTGGGCCAGGGGCCGGTCGGCCAGGCAACAGGTGTAGAGGGACTGGTAGGTGATCGGGCGGGGGTTGTCGCTCATGCCGCCATCAATGGCCACATAGGTGCGCACGTTGGGGATCGTTTTGCGGGAGCCCACCGTGTAGAGGGTCACACCCGCGGTTGCCACCAGGGACCGGCCCGGCTCGCACATCAACCGGGGCAGCTCGAGGCCCCGTTCGCGGCAGGCACTGGTCACGGCCTCGGCCACCACCTGGATCCACTGCTCAATGCTCGGCGGGTCGTCAGACTTCACATAGCGGATGCCCAGGCCGCCCCCCACGTTGAGGTCGCTGACGGGATGGCCCAGGTCGCGGGCCAGTTTCAGCTTGTCGGCCATCACCGCCGCCAGATCCCGGTGAGGCTCCAGTTCAAAAATCTGGGATCCGATGTGGGCGTGCAGACCGGTGAGCTGGGCCCAGGGTTGTCCCACAAGGCTGCGCAGCACGGGCTCCACCTGGTCGGGATCGAAGCCGAACTTGCTGTCGAGGTGTCCTGTGCGGATGTATTCGTGAGTGTGGCACTCGATGCCAGGGGTGAAGCGCAGCATCAGGCGTGCCGGTTCAGCTCCTGCGGGCACCAGTGCGGCCAGGCGATCGAGATCGTGTTGGTTGTCCACCACGATCGTCACCTTGTTGGCATAGGCGAGCAGCAGCTCCTCATCGGATTTGTTGTTGCCGTGCAGCACCATCCGCTCTCCCGGCATGCCGCCGCGCAACGCCGTCAGCAGTTCCCCGGCGGACACGGCATCCAGACCCAGCCCCTCGGAGGCCGCCAGGCTGCTCATCACCAGGGAGCTGTTGGCTTTGGAGGCGTAAATCGGCAGCGAGGGCCCGGCGTAGTGCTTCTCCAGGGCTTGGCGGTAGGCCCGGCAGGTGCTGCGAACGGTCGCCTCGTCGAGCACATATAACGGTGTGCCGTAGCGCTCCGCCAGGTCGCTAAGACGGCAGCCGCCCACCACCAGCCGCTCGGTGCCATCGAGTTCGGTGGTGATCGGGGTCAGATTGCGATTGGGGCTCTCCGCATCCCGGTTGGCCTCGAAGGGCCGTTGACTGGTGATGGTTTGGGTCACGGAGTGGCGGCATCGAAGGGCAATCTAAGAATCGATGCTGCGGGCGTCGGATCAACCCCGCAGATCCTGCGTTTGGATCCGTCCTGGTTGCAGGCCTGTGTGGCGCTGGATCAGCGCGCCCTCGATGGACTGTGGACGGCAGAGCAATGGCGGCGGGAGCTGGACGATCCCCGGCGGCTCTGCATTGGGCTTGTTGCTTCTGAAACTCTGCTGGGTGTGGCCTGCGGCTGGCTGGTGGCCGATGAACTGCACATCACCGCCGTGGCTGTGGATCCAGAACGGCGCCGCAGCGGCCATGGAGGTTTGCTTTTGCAAGCACTGTTGCAACGGGCACGACGGCACGGTGCCGTGCACGCCACCCTCGAAGTGGCCAGTGACAACGTTGCCGCTCTGGCGCTATACGCCAGAGCTGGCTTCCGCGCCGCCGGCACCCGTTCCGGGTACTACTCCGATGGTCGCGATGCCCTCATTCAGTGGTGTCGCATCCCGTCACCGTCGTCTCCATCGACGGTGGTTTGAAGTTGTTCGGTTTCCCGTCCCTGGGAGACAAAAAAAGCGGTGAATCTTGTGGGATTCATTGTTATTTTTTGTGCGCTTCAGGCCAGTCTCAGACTGGAAAGTGACCGTACAAACCGAACACTCGCAGCAGTCCCTCAACCCTGATAGCTTGGTCACATCACTGCATTGGCCCAGCGATGTTCGAACGCTTCACAGAGAAGGCCATCAAGGTGATCATGCTGGCCCAGGAAGAGGCCCGCAGGCTTGGTCACAACTTCGTTGGCACCGAACAGATCCTCCTTGGCCTGATCGGTGAGGGAACGGGCGTAGCCGCCAAGGTCCTCAAATCCATGGGGGTCAACCTCAAGGACGCCCGAGTAGAAGTCGAGAAAATCATCGGGCGTGGGTCGGGCTTTGTGGCCGTTGAGATTCCCTTCACTCCCCGTGCCAAGCGTGTGTTGGAGCTCTCTCTGGAAGAGGCCCGTCAGCTGGGTCACAACTACATCGGCACCGAACATCTGCTGCTCGGCCTAATCCGCGAAGGCGAAGGTGTGGCAGCCCGCGTTTTGGAGAACCTCGGTGTCGACCTGGCCAAGGTGCGCACCCAGGTGATCCGCATGTTGGGTGAAACCGCGGAGGTCTCCGCCGGTGGTGGCGGCGGCGGTGGCAAGGGGTCCACCAAGACCCCCACCCTCGACGAGTTCGGCAACAATCTCACCCAGCTCGCCACAGAAGCGAAGCTCGATCCGGTGGTGGGTCGTCAGAACGAAATTGACCGCGTCATCCAGATCCTGGGGCGCCGCACCAAGAACAATCCCGTTCTGATCGGTGAGCCCGGCGTTGGCAAAACCGCCATCGCTGAAGGTCTGGCCCAGCGCATTCAGCAGGGCGACATTCCTGACATCCTCGAAGACAAGCGCGTTCTGACCCTCGATATCGGCCTGCTGGTGGCCGGCACCAAATACCGGGGTGAGTTTGAAGAGCGCCTCAAGAAGATCATGGAGGAGATCAAGGCGGCCGGGAACGTGATTCTCGTGATCGATGAGGTGCACACCCTGATCGGAGCCGGTGCTGCTGAGGGCGCGATCGACGCCGCCAACATCCTCAAACCGGCCCTTGCCCGCGGTGAGCTCCAGTGCATTGGTGCCACCACCTTGGATGAGTACCGCAAGCACATCGAACGGGATGCGGCCCTGGAACGCCGCTTCCAGCCGGTGAACGTGGGCGAGCCGTCCATCGACGACACCATCGAAATTCTGCGTGGCCTGCGCGAGCGTTACGAGCAGCACCACCGCCTCAAGATCACCGACGACGCCCTTGTGGCGGCTGCAACCCTCGGCGATCGCTACATCTCGGATCGCTTCCTGCCCGACAAGGCCATCGACCTGATCGATGAAGCCGGTTCCCGCGTGCGTCTGCTCAATTCGAAGCTGCCCCCCGCGGCCAAGGAAGTGGACAAGGAACTGCGTTCCGTCCAGAAGGAAAAGGAAGATGCCGTCCGCGATCAGGACTTCACCAAGGCCGGTGAACTGCGCGAGAAGGAAGTGGAACTGCGGGAGCAGATCCGTTCTCTGCTTCAGGCCAACAAGGACGAGGTCAAGGCTGACGCAACCTCTGAATCCGGTGAAACAGCTGCAACTGAAGCGCCTGCTTCAGACAGCTCACCAATGGTGAACGAGGAGGACATCGCCCAGATCGTCGCCTCCTGGACCGGTGTTCCGGTGCAGAAACTCACCGAGAGCGAGTCGGTCAAGCTGCTGAACATGGAGGAAACCCTCCACAAGCGCCTGATCGGTCAGGACGAAGCCGTCAAGGCGGTGTCCAAGGCCATCCGCCGTGCTCGGGTCGGTTTGAAGAACCCCAACCGCCCGATCGCCAGCTTCATTTTCTCGGGCCCTACCGGTGTGGGTAAAACCGAGCTCACCAAAGCTCTGGCCACATACTTCTTCGGCAGCGAAGAGGCGATGATCCGCCTCGACATGTCGGAATTCATGGAGCGCCACACGGTCAGCAAGCTGATCGGCTCGCCTCCGGGCTACGTGGGCTTCAACGAAGGCGGTCAGCTCACCGAGGCGGTGCGTCGCCGTCCTTACACCGTGGTGCTCTTCGACGAAATCGAAAAGGCGCACCCTGATGTGTTCAACCTGCTGCTGCAGCTTCTGGAAGACGGCCGTTTGACCGATTCCAAGGGCCGTACGGTCGATTTCAAGAACACCCTGATCATCATGACCTCGAACATCGGTTCGAAGGTGATCGAGAAGGGTGGCGGCGGCCTCGGCTTCGAGTTCTCCGGTGAAAGCGCTGAGGAGTCTCAGTACACCCGGATCCGTTCCCTGGTGAATGAGGAGCTCAAGCAGTACTTCCGGCCTGAATTCCTCAACCGTCTCGACGAAATCATCGTCTTCCGCCAGCTCAACCGCGACGAGGTCAAGGAGATCGCCGAGATCATGCTCAAGGAGGTCTTTGGCCGCATGGGCGAGAAGGGCATCACCCTCACCGTGTCCGATGCCTTCAAGGAGCGCCTGGTGGAGGAGGGCTACAACCCTGCCTATGGCGCACGTCCGCTGCGTCGGGCCGTCATGCGTCTTCTCGAGGATTCCCTCGCCGAAGAGGTGCTGTCGGGTCGGATCAAGGACGGCGACCACGCCGAAGTTGATGTCGATGAGAACAAGAAGGTGGTGGTCCGTCACAAAGGTCAGGTGGACATGGCACCGCAACTCGCCGGTGCCAGCATCTGATGGGTCGATCCATCTCGTCCCACTCCATTGCCCCCGCCAGCGTTTTGCGGGGGGATGGAGCCTGGGATGAGGCCTTGCCTCAGATCAAATATCTCTGCTCACGTCCGCTAGTGCTGGGTCGCAGTTCGTCTACTGCCGATCAGCGTCAGCGTTTGGTGTCGGATCTCTTGGCTCAGGGGCTCAAACCCCTCCAAGCTCAGCTTCAGTTCGACTGCTGTGAGCAGGATCTCCGGAGGGTGGCTGCTGAAGCCCAGCGCTGTGACGCCGTTTTGGCTGCCGGGGGCGGAAAAGTTCTGGACGCCGGCAAGTTGCTGGCCCATCGCCTTTCCCTGCCCTGCATCACCGTTCCACTGAGCGCCTCCACCTGTGCCGGCTGGACGGCTCTCTCCAACATCTATTCCCCTCAGGGTGCTTTCGAAGGGGATGTGGCCCTTGATCGCTGTCCTGATCTTCTTGTCTTCGATCACGGCCTGGTGCGCCAGGCCCCACCCCGCACGCTGGCCAGTGGTGTCGCTGATGCCCTGGCCAAGTGGTATGAGGCCTCGGTGAGCAGCGGCGACAGCAGCGATGGTCTGGTGCAGCAGGCCGTGCAGATGGCACGGGTGCTGCGGGATCAATTGCTGATCGACAGCCTTACGGCGCTGAAGGATCCAGACAGTGAAGCCTGGGTGCGCACCGCCGAAGCCTGTGCTCTCACTGCTGGCGTGATGGGGGGACTGGGCGGTGCCCGTTGCCGCACGGTTGCGGCCCATGCCGTTCACAACGGCCTCACCCAGCTGGAGGCCTGTCACCACTTTCTGCATGGCGAGAAGGTGGGGTTTGGAATCCTTGTGCAGCTTCGCCTGGAGGAACTTTTGGGTGGTAACCGGCTTGCCGGCCAGGCGCACCGTCAACTGTTACCGCTGCTGCGGCAGCTGGGCCTGCCGGTCAGCCTTGATGATCTCGGCTTGGCTCAGGCCAGCCTCAGTCAGTTGCAGGAGGTGTGCCGCTTTGCCTGTCGCGAGGGCTCCGACCTGCATCATCTGCCCTTCCCCGTGACGCCTGGTGCCTTGTTGGAGGCCCTTGGGGGTGCCGCTGAACTCAGCCCCGTCAGCCGTTGAAGACGCTTCTGGATCAACTGCGGCCGGCTCTGCTTGACCCGCAGGCCAAGTCCCTGGCCGCCCAAGTGCAGTGGTGGGACCTCCCTGGCCTGGGCCTTGATCACCCCTTCCCGGTAGCCATGTTGGGTCAGGGCACTCCGTTGCTGCTGCTGCATGGATTTGACAGCAGTTTTCTCGAATATCGGCGTCTGGCTCCCTTGCTGGCGGATCGCTTTCAGCTGTTCATCCCCGACCTGTTCGGCTTCGGCTTCTCCCCCCGTCCCCTCGGGCTTGACTACGGTCCGGAGCCGGTGCTGCGCCATCTCGATGCACTGCTTGAGCGGCTTCCCACAGACGCTCCCCTGAGCCTGATCGGGGCCTCCATGGGAGGGTCAGTAGCCGTGGAGCTGGCCCGGCGTCATCCCGAGCGTGTGGCTTCTCTGCTGCTGCTGGCTCCTGCCGGTCTCACGGGGCGTCCGATGCCTGTTCCGCCCCTGTTGGATCGTTTTGGTGCCTGGTTTCTGGGGCGTCCTGGTGTGCGGCGGGGGCTGTGTCGCCAGGCTTTCGCTGATCCCGATGCGGATGTGGGTGCTCCGGAAGAGCAAATCGCCTCGTTGCACCTGCAATGCCCCGGCTGGGCGGAGGCCTTGGCGGCCTTCGCCCGCAGCGGTGGTTTCGCCGGATGTGGGGATCCCCTGCCCTCCCAATCACTGCACGTGATCTGGGGTGACAACGATCGGATTCTGCGTGCACCGCAGAAGCAGGCGCTTCAGGCCTTGTTGGATCAGCCGGTGGAGACCTTCCCCTCCTGCGGCCATCTCCCCCATATCGATCAGCCCTGCAAGGTGGCTGAGCGGTGTCAGGCGCTGTTGAACCATGGCTGATCCTGTTCTCAATGTGCTGGCAGGGGCCCTGCGCCTGTGGATTCGCAGCCAATGCGACAGCATCGGCAGCCTCGAACTGGCCCTGAACGGCTCCAGCTGGTCATTGCTGCGGGGGCGTCTGGATGGTGTGACCCTCACGGCGAGGGATGCCTGTTTCCAGGGGCTGCCCTTGCAGCATGTTGAGTTGCGCAGCGGTTCGATTGCGGTGGACATGAAGCTGCTCAGTCCCGGTCAGATGCTGGCCCTGAAGCAGCCGTTCCAGGTGGCGGGCGAGGTGAGTTTCAACGGCCGTCAGCTCAACAGCGCGTTGCTGGCCGAACCCTGGCGCTGGCTCGGGGACTGGATGGCTGAACAGCTGATGGGGCTCAGCCCGTTGGGGGCGCTGCGCATTGACGTGGATCTGCTCGAGTTGCAGGTGCCCGTTGCGGCCCATCAAGACCCTGTTCGCCGTCGCTTCCGCCTCAATGCGGAGCAGGGAACGTTGTGCTTCCGGCCGGAGACCGCCGATGAACCGCGCACCTTGCTGCCGATGGACCCCGCCATTCGAATCGAGCAGGTGCAGCTAGCGGGTGGCCAGCTGGCCCTCAAAGGTCAGGCCAGCGTCACCCCATAGCGCTGCTTATGGGGCCAACAGTGGTTGGCATAAAGCGATCGCGTAAAAGACCACAGCTGGGGTGAACAGATAGCTGTCGATCCGGTCCAGGATCCCGCCATGGCCGGGCAGCACATCACCGGAGTCCTTCACGCCTGCATCGCGTTTCATCATCGATTCCGTCAGGTCTCCCACCAGGGCGAACAGAGCGATCAGCGCCCCCAGCAGCAGGCCCGGCAGGCCATGCAGCGCCCAGCCCATCAGCTGACCGCAGATCAGGCCGATCAGCATGGCCGAGATGAATCCCCCGATCGCCCCCTCGATGGTTTTCCCTGGGGAGATCGGTGAGAGGGGCCGTCGCCCGTAACGCCGTCCCACGGCCCAGGAGCCGATGTCGGTGGCCACGATCATCAGGCAGGCCGACAGGGTGATCTCCAGACCGTTGTCCAAACCGCGCAGACTCAGCCAGTGGCTGGGCAAAAACCCCAGGTAGAACAGCCCGAAGATCGATGCCGCGATGTCCGCGATGGAACCTGTCACCGGTTGCAGCAGCAGCCAACCGCAGATGGCGGCTCCAGAGAGGGGCAGAACAGCGTGGGCCACATCAGCCGGCAGCCCGCCCTGGATCGCCCACTGGGTGGTGAACAGCAGCAGTTGGCAGGCCACAAGGGTGGTTTTGGTGGCGGGGCGAATTCCCTTGAATTGCGCCATCCGGAAGAACTCCAGCAGGCCAAGGTGCACCATTCCCCCCAGCGCGGCGGTGAACCACCAGCCCCCCAGGCTCACGACAAGCAAGCCAAAGCCCCCCACACCGAGGCCACTGATCAACCGCTTGCGCAGGGCTGCTCGGGCCGCTGGTGCTTGGTTCTGATCGAGGACAACCTCACGGATCACGCTAATTGGAGGCGTCCTGGATTCACACTATCAATCGCTGTTGGAAAGGATCTCGAGCTTTACCGGCACTTCTCCCGCCTTCATCATTTTGAGCTGTGATGCCGCGCCATGGGCGAGATCGATCACCCGGTGGTACTTGAAAGGCCCACGATCATTGATTCGCACCACGACGCTGCGACCATTGCTCAGATTGGTGACGCGCACCTTGGATCCGAAAGGGAGTGTTCGATGGGCCGCCGTCATCGTGCCCTTGCGGAAGCGCTCACCACTGGCAGTTTTGCGGCCGTAAAACCCAGGCCCGTACCAGCTTGCGGCACCTTGAACCACCCGAATTAATTTGCTTGGTTGGGGCGTCGAAGTGGCCGACGGGTGGAGTGCTGGAACACTGGGAGCTGTTGGTTGGCTGACTTCATATCCCTCCATTCGTTGTGTGAACGTTCGCATGATTTCGCCGTCTTCTAGGTCTTCGATCACGAACTCTTCGCTGCTTGGGCTGGCCGCAACGGAGGGGAAAGCCAGAAGCGCCATAACGAGCCAGATCCGATGTTTCATCCCCCGCAGCCGAATGCATGGATTGAAGCGTTTGTGGGGCTGGATTTCACCCCCCGCTCACCACAGACAGTGCGTCTGGGATCTGGTCTCCCCAGAACAGTTGCTGGCGTTCAAGCCAGCGCTGCCGCTGTCGATCGAGGCGTTCGCCGGGAATCAGTAGGGGGATGCCCGGTGGGTAAGGGCACAGCAATTCAGCCGCGATGCACCCCTCCGCATCCTTCAATGCCACCTGTTGATGCTCCGCCGTCCAGGCTTGGGTCGGTGACTGGGCTGGGGAGGTGACCAGCGGAAGCGGTGGGGCTTCGAAGGCTGGCAAGGGAGTGCGATCGGGGAAGCTCCGCAGCAGGTTCTGCCAGTGGTGACGCATCTGCCGTCCCAGCCCTCGGTGGCGTGCCAGCCCCAGGCAGAGGGTGAGGCTGGCTGGCTCCGGCAATTCGCCCACCAAACCGCGGGGCAGGAACCAATCGTCGGCATCCAGGCCGGTGATGCCCGCCTGCCCCGTGTGCAGGATCAGGCGCAGCGGATCCTGGTTGCTCAGCAGAGGCACGCCGCTGTGGCGTAGTCCATTGGCGAGCGCTTCAGCCTCCTGCAGCCGCTGCAGCAACTGACGGCGTCCCTTGGGCCGCTGCCAGTGTTGAAGGGCTTCTTCGCAGGAGGCCAGCAGCAGCGCACTGGGGCTGGTGGTTTGCAGCAGGCCCAGGCTGCGCTCCACGCGCACGGGATCCAGACGCTCCCCCTGCAGCCAGAGCACCGCTGTTTGCGCCAGTGCTGCAGCCGACTTCTGCAGGGAATGCACCACCAGATCAGCGCCGCAGTGCAGAGAGCTGGGGGGGAGGGGATGGTCCACCCCAGCGGCGAAATGACAGCCGTGGGCTTCATCCACCAGCACGCAACAGCCCTGTTGCTGCAGCCGCTGAATTACTGCCGTTGGGTCATTGGCATAGCCCTGGTAGGTGGGATGCACCAGAACTGCAGCACGGATGGGGGCTCCATCGCGGGGTAGGGCCTGAAGCACCCGTTCGATCCAGTCCGAATACGCCGGTGCCGGCTGGCCCCGGTCGCTTTGAAAGGGGAGATCGAACAGCACCGGCCGCAGGTCCCCAAGAACGCAGGCCTGAATCAGGCTGCGATGCACGTTGCGGGGCAGCAGCACCCGCTCTCCGGGCCGGACCATGGCCAGCAGTGCGGCCTGCAGCAACCCCGTGGCTCCGTTCACCCCATACCAGCAGCGCGCCACCCCCATCGCTGCCGCGGCGGAGCGTTGGCTGTCTGCGATGGCGCCGTCCGCCTCCAGCGGACCGCCAAGGGCCGGGAGTTCCGGCAGGTCCCAGACGCCGGCGCGGCGTCGCAGCAATTGACGCAGTCCATCCGGAAGGGCAGCCCCGCGTCCGTGGGCCGGCAGAAACAGGGGCTGACCGAGGCGACGGGTGAGCTGGGGCAGAAGCGCCATCAAATCCCCCTGATCTCCTTAAAGTCTCTCTCTGTACTCAGCGCGATGCGATGCGTTACGACCCCGGGCGGGATCTCGGCTGGCTGCTGCTGCGTCCCTGGGTCGCCATTCCGCGCCTTGTTCAGGTGCTGTGGTCCCTGGCGGGGCTGGTGCTGGTGCTGCTGCTGCGTGGAGGCAGCAATGACCCCGCCGTTCAGCAGGGGCTTGCGCGTCGCATTCTCAACACCCTGACGGGTCTGGGGCCCTGCTTCATCAAGCTGGGACAGGCCCTCTCCACCCGACCTGATCTGGTGCGTCGGGACTGGCTGGAGGAACTGACTCGCCTGCAGGACGATCTGCCGGCCTTTCCCCATGCCACCGCCCTGGCTTGCATCCGCGAGGAACTCGGTGCGCCGGCAGAGGAATTGTTTGAGGAGTTTCCCGACACGCCGATCGCCGCCGCCAGCCTGGGCCAGGTGTACAAGGCCCGTCTGCAGGGCCAGCACTGGGTTGCGGTGAAGGTGCAGCGGCCCAATCTCACCTTCATCCTGCGGCGGGATCTGGTGTTGATCCGGGCTTTGGGGGTGATGACGGCGCCGCTGCTGCCGCTCAACCTTGGTTTCGGGCTGGGCGGAATCATTGATGAGTTCGGCCGCAGCCTCTTCGAGGAGATCGATTACGGCCTGGAAGCGGCCAATGCCGAGCGGTTTTCGGCGCTTTTCGCAGATAACGATGCGGTCTACATCCCGAAGGTGGAGCGGATGCTCAGCTCCACCCGGGTGCTGACCACCACCTGGATCGATGGCGCCAAGATGCGCGACAGCGAGGAGCTGCGTTCCCAGCGTCTTGACCCAACGGCGTTGATCCGCACCGGCGTGATCTGCGGCCTGCAGCAACTCCTGGAGTTCGGCTATTTCCATGCCGACCCCCACCCCGGCAACCTCTTCGCCCTGCCGGGTCGCACCGGCGATCTCGGCCATGTGGGGTACGTCGATTTCGGGATGATGGATTCCATCAGCGACAGCGACCGGCTCACCCTCACCGGTGCTGTGGTGCACCTGATCAACCGTGACTTCTCCGGGTTGGCCAAGGACTTCCAATCCCTCGGGTTTCTCAGTCCCACGGCCGATCTCACGCCGATTATTCCTGCCCTTGAAGAGGTGCTCGGCGGCAGCCTCGGCGACTCGGTTGGATCGTTCAACTTCAAGGCGATCACCGACCGTTTCTCGGAGCTGATGTTCGATTACCCCTTCCGGGTTCCGGCGCGCTTCGCCTTGATCATCCGGGCCGTCGTCAGCCAGGAAGGCCTTGCCTTGCGGCTGGATCCGAACTTCCGAATCATTGCTGTGGCCTATCCGTACGTGGCCCGTCGACTGTTGGCGGGTGACACCAGCGAGATGCGCGAGAAGCTGCTGGAGGTGATCTTTGATGAATCAGGCCGCCTGCGCCTGGATCGGCTGGAAAGCTTGCTGGATGTGGTAGGTCAGGACGCTCCCGCTCCTGGGAAGGAATTGATCCCTGTGGCTGGGGCAGGTCTGCGGCTGCTGCTCAGCCGAGATGGTGCCGACCTGCGCAAACGTCTGCTGATGACGCTGATCCGTGACGATCGTCTTCACACCGACGATGTCCGTGCTCTGGTCGGCCTGCTGGGTCGCACCTTCGGCCCAGGGCGTCTGGCCGGCGGCCTGTTGCAGCGCTTCAACCCGTTGGCGGCAGCGTGATCCCGAGATCACGATTCCAGCGAGATTGTGGAACTCACCGCTATGGTCTCAGCTCTTTGAGATCGGCGTAGATGCCTGAGGAGATCAGCGCCCAGGAGCTTGAGCAGCTGCTCCTGATGATGACCCTGCCCCAACCCCCCTACCTGCTGGCGGGCATCGGTCTGTTGATGGGTGTGCTCTGCGGCCTCACCTTCGGCCGTCAGGTGCAGAACAAACTGGATGGCTGGAAGCAGGACCGACTCCCTCTGATGCCCCTGGGGACTGCCGAGATCAACCTCAGCTATGCCGGCACCCTCATCGGGGTCACCCTGTTCATCGGTTGCTGCCTTCAGATCTTCGGGTTTGCCTCTGGCGCTGCCCTGTTGGTGGCCCTGCTGCTCTCGCTGCTCACCGGTGGTGCCTTGTTCTCTCAGCTGGAGCGCCTGATGCAGCAGGTGGAAGCGGGCAAGTTCAAAGCGGTTGATTTCGACAACTTCGACGAATTCTTCTAAGCCCTTAAGCGAAGCCGCTGTTCTGCTTTGTCGGGTTTCGTCCTCGGTCAGAATGGATTCGCTCCTGCCTCATGGACGTGACAACCCTGTCTGCGGCTGTCTCCACCCGTCGTCTCCTCGTGGTAGAAGACGATGACAGCATCCGGGAAACAGTCGGAGAGGCCCTGCGCGCGGAAGGTTTTGAGGTCCAAACCTGCGGCGATGGCACCTCAGCCCTCAATCTGATCATCGCTGAAACCTCAGATCCGGTGGATCTGATCGTGCTCGATCTGATGCTCCCCGGCTTGGGGGGGCTTGACCTTTGCCGCGAGCTCCGTCGCATCAACAACACCACCCCGATCCTGGTGATCAGCGCCCGTGACAGTGAGACCGATCGGGTGCTGGGGCTTGAGGTGGGCGCCGACGATTACCTGGTCAAACCCTTTGGGCTGCGCGAACTGGTGGCCCGTTGCAGGGCCTTACTGCGGCGGTCAAGTCAATCGGAGACGTCGCCCTCCCAACAGCATTCCTTCACTCACGCCAACCTGTGCCTGTATCCCAGTGAATGCAGGGTCACCCGGGATGGAACGGACCTCACACTCTCTCCCAAGGAATACAAGATCCTCGAGCTGTTCATCCAGAACCCCAAGCGCGTCTGGAGTCGCGATCAGCTGCTGGAGAAAATCTGGGGTGTCGACTTCATCGGTGACACCAAAACCGTGGATGTTCACATCCGCTGGCTGCGGGAAAAGGTTGAGCAGGAGCCCTCATCGCCTCAGTTGATCCGTACGGTTCGCGGCTTCGGGTATCGCTTCGGCTGAGGGTGCTGTGGTGATCTCCGCCGCACTCGGCTTTGCAGCTGGCATTGGGATCACGCTTCTGCTGCAGCGTCGACGCCGCGTTCTGGCGTCCAAGGGAACGTCGAAGCGAACGTCCAAGGATCGCTCCATCGTCTTGAACGCTCCCCAGCTGCTGGCCTGGATTGATTCGGCCACCCAGGGCTGGATGATCCTGGCCCCGGACCACTCCATCGCCTACATCAACGACCGGGCCGAACGCCTTCTTCATATCCCCTCCAATCGCCTGGTTCGTGGCATGAAGCTCCGGGATGTCCTCGACATTCCTGTCTTGGAGGAGTTGATCTTCAGCAGCCGCTATCAGCTGCGTTCCCAGCGTTGTGAATGGGATCAACAGGGGACCCCGCTGGAGGCGGTTGTTCTGCCGGGCAGTGACGAATGCTGGCTGGTGCTGATCCAGAGCCGTCAGTCCCTCGAAGCCCAGCAAAAGCAGCAGGAACGCTGGGTGAGTGATGTGGCCCATGAGCTCAAGACCCCCCTCACCGCCCTGATGCTGGTGAGCGATCGGCTGGAACTGGCCGTCAAGGAAGACGACACGGCTCTGGTGCAACGGCTGCAGAAGGAACTCCGGCGTCTTCAGCTGCTGGTGGAAGACCTGCTGGAGCTGTCGCGGTTGGAAAACAGCCTGCCGCAGGACGACAGCGAGCATGTGCCCCTCACCCTGGAGGATCTGGTGGACAGCGCCTGGGGATCCATTGGCCCGATCGCGGAGGAACGGCGGGTGACGCTGCAGCTGGACCGCAGCGAATGCGGCCCCCTGCGTGGTGATCAGCGCCGGTTGCACCGTGCGGTGCTCAACCTTCTCGACAATGCCCTGCGCTACTCCCCTGATGAGAGCAGCATCGACGTGTCCGTCCGCCAGAGCGGCGGCTGGTGGTTGCTCAGCATTCGTGACCATGGCCCTGGCTTGAGTGAGGCCGATCTCACGCGCATGTTTCAACGCTTCTACCGGGGGGATCCCTCCCGCACTCGCTCCAACCGCAGCGGCAGTGGCCTGGGACTGGCGATCGTGCAGCAGATCGCCGTCAACCATGGCGGTCGCATCGAAGCCCGCAATCATCCCGCCGGTGGAGCCTGCATGGATCTGCTCCTGCCCCGGGAACCCCTGCAATGACGCGCCAGCGCCTGCAGAAACTGATCGCTGCTGCCGGCCTCTGCTCCAGGCGCCGGGCTGAGGAATGGCTGCAGGCCGGCCGCGTGACGGTGGATGGTCAGGTCGCCCGCGTTGGCGACCAGGCCGATCCGCAGCAGCAGACGATTCAGGTGGATGGTCAGCCGTTGCCGTCCCGTGGTGTGGCGCGGGTGCTGCTGATCAACAAGCCGGTGGGGGTGATCTGCAGCTGCGATGACCCGCAGGGTCGCCGCACGGTGCTGGACCTGCTGCCCCCGGAGCATCGGGCTGGTCTTCACCCCGTTGGCCGTCTGGATGCCGACAGCCATGGTGCGCTTCTGCTCACCGATCTGGGTGAGCTCACCTTGAAACTCACCCACCCGCGTTACAGCCACGCCAAGACCTACCGGGTGTGGGTGAAGGGTGTGCCACCGGAGCCGGTTCTCGATCGCTGGCGTCGGGGTCTGCCTCTGGATGGTCGCTTGACCCGCCCCGCTCGGGTGCGCCGGTTGCGGGCCTGGGGTGACCGCTCGCTTCTGGAAATTGAGCTGCGGGAAGGGCGCAACAGACAGATCCGCCGGATGGCGGAAGCCCTGGGCCATCCGGTGCTGGACCTGCAGCGCACGGCCATTGCTGGGTTGCCGCTCGGTGATCTGGCCGAGGGGTGCTGGATCTGGTTGAGCGAGGGAGAATGGAAGCCCTTGCTCAAACGGGCTGACCCGATGGAGTGGCCCAACAGCCCATGCGACTGAAGCGTCCAGGACTTTGGTGGCGACGTCCGCGCAAGGGTTCCAGCCCTGATGCCGGCACGGTTGAGGCCCAGGAGCAGCAGCGTCAGGATCTGGGGCTGCTGCTGCGGCGGCGCCGCGAGGAGCTGGGCCTCTCGCTGCGTGATCTGGCCAATGAGACCCGGATCACCACCCCCGTGATCGAGGCCCTGGAGCGGGGCTGGCGTGATCGCCTGCCCGAGCGGGCCTATCTCGCCTCGATGCTTCCTCAGATCGAGCGTCGCCTGGCCCTGCCCGGCGGATGCCTCGACCCCCTGCTTCCCCCGCCGGTGTTGCTCCGCCGCGGACCCGCCAAAGCGGGGCTGGGTCGCTTCACCCTGGGCAACATCGATGTGTTCACCACCTGGCAGGGAACGGTCGTTTATGCGGCGGTGATCGCCTTCAGCCTGCTGGCCATCAACCGTCAACAACAGGACCTGGCCCTGCGCAACAGCCTCAGCCTCGAGCCCGTGCGTGCTGATGTGGAGGCGATCAGCCGTGGCCCGAACCCGGTGGGTTCAGACGAAGGCATCGCGGCCCTGCGCCCCCTGGAACAGGTTCAGAAACGCACGCCTCAGCAGTGGCTTGATCTGGTGCGGGGTGCCCTGCCGCAGTCCCAGGGAGTGCTGGAGGTTGTTGTGGCTGAGCCAAGAGAGCTGCAGCTCTCCAGCGGTGGGGGAGATCGGGTTCAATTCGCAACGAGCGCTGGCACGCTGACCCTGCAGTTGATGGCCCCGATCGAGGTGCGTCTGGACCCCCCGGCTGGTGCTGAGGATCAGGTGCTCTGGAATGGAGAGCCTCTGCCTGTGGATCAAGAGCGGCCGGGGATCTACCGGGTCAACAAATTGCCGGCTCCGGAGAGCGACCTCCCCCAGACCGCTCCCCTGCTCCCGTAGCCGCCCAGGGCATTCCCCAGCGCGGCATCAAAGCTGCCCAGCCTCCAGCTCCAGTTGCCTTCGCAGGTGCCGGGGGTGTTGAACCTGGCCCGGTCATCGAGGTGCATCAGGTCCTGCAATGGGGCGATCACCAGGCCTGCGGTTGTGGCAAAGGCCATGTCGAGCAGATGCCAGGCCGGAGCACTGATCTCACCATTCACCCGCGTGGCAATGCGGCCCCTGCTGTCGGCATCCAGCCCGTTCCACCAGCCCAGCGTTGTGGGGTTGTCGTGGGTGCCGGTGTAGACGACCCAGCGATGCCCATCGGTGTTTTCCGGCAGATACGGGTTGTCGGATGCGCCGTCGAATGCGAACTGCAGCACTTTCATGCCCGGCAACCGGAAGGCATCGCGGAGTTGTTCCACATCCGGTGTGATCACGCCGAGATCCTCGGCAATCAAGGGGAGAGAGCCACCGGCATCCCTGCGCAGCTTGCGCAGCAGGGCGTGACCCGGCGAGGGCTGCCACTGTCCGTTCTCTGCGGTGCTGTCTCCACCGGGGACGGCCCAGAAGGCCGCAAGAGCCCGGAAGTGATCCAGGCGCAGCAGATCCACCATCTCCCGCTGGCGCGCAATTCTTTGCCGCCACCAGCGGAAGCGCGTGATTCGATGCTGTCCCCAGCGGTACACCGGTGAGCCCCACAGCTGTCCGGTTGCCGAGAAGTAATCGGGTGGAACACCGCTCTGGGTGGTGAGCTGGCCGTTCTCCTTGACGGTGAAGAGCGAACGGTTGCTCCAGACATCGGCGCTGTCACTGCTCACATAGAAGGGCAGATCGCCAAACAGCTGGATGCCCAGGTTGGTCGCCTGGCGGCGGATCGCCTGCCACTGCCGGTCGAGCTGCCATTGGATCAGCTGTTCCCGCAGCAACGCGTCATCGTGTTGCTGCGCCCAGGCCTTGAGGGCTTTGTTGTCATGCCGGGCCAGCGGCAGCGGCCACTCCCACCAAGCGGTGTTGTGTTGATCGTGCAGAACCTGGAAACGGGCATGGTCCTGCAGCCAGCTGCGCTGTCGTTGCGCCCAGCGCTCGAAGGCGGCATGTCGCGATGGATCCTGCTCAGGCCAGGCGGCAAGCAGGGCATCCCCCAGGGCAGTGGCCCGTTGCTGGGCCAGGCTGAACTCCACACGCTCTGCACCCTCCTGCGGTGCATCAGCCCCTGGAGCGGCCTTGAGTGCTTCTTCGCCGATGAACCCCTCGTTGGCCAGGTCCTGGCCGTCAAGGAACCAGGGGTTCAGGGCATTGCAGGAGGGAGAGCTGTAGGGCGAGCCGGTGGGATCCGGCGGGGACAGGGGCAGCATCTGCCAGACGCCGATGCCATGGTCGGCCAGCAGCTGGAGCCAACGGCGGCAGGGCTCACCAAAGCTGCCGCAGACGGGGCTGCCTGGCAGCGCGGTGGGATGCAGCAGCACCCCGGTGCTGCGCCCCCTTCCGGCCTTGGCCGGGTCAACGGTGGAGTGATCCATGGGGGGGCCTTGGTCACCCAAGGATGGCGGCTTCAGAACAGCGCCGCATCCCCCAGGTCCTGCCCGGCCATGCCCTCCCGGGCCACGCGCTCAAAGAACTGCTCCAGCGTGTCGGTTCCATAGGACGGCGTGGCATCCGCGTCGTAGCACTGCTTCTGCTCATCCCAGACGAGCATCGATTCGCTGGCGTAGTAGCGGCCGATCCGACCAAATTCCGCCGTGTCGTTGATGCCTGGGAACACGCGAGCCAGGGCGCCCAGCACGGCGATCGGTGCATCCATCAGGGCAATCGGCACCGACAGCATCCGTTCGGGCTTGTTGAGAGCGCGGAAGAGCATCTCTCCCTGCTCCCGGGCGCTCAGCGCCGGACCCGGCCCCCCAATCGGCAGCACCTGGTTGCGTTTGGACGCGTCATGGATGCAGTCGGCCATGAACCTGGCCAGATCGGCTTCGCTGATCGGCTTGCAGCTGGCCAGGGTTCCGCCTCCGAACATCACGTAGGGGCCGCCCTTGCGGCAGCTTTCCACCTGTCCGCCCAGACTTTTGAAAAAGGCGGTGGGGCGAACGATGGAGTGGCTCATCTCCTCATCCGCCTGCAACACGGCTTCGAAGGCCAGCTTCGCCTTCTGAAATTCCAGCAGCGGCTTCTGCACACAGATGGCCGAGAGCAGCACGTAGTGGGCCACCCCGGCCGCCCGTCCCTGCTCGTAGGTGTTGAGGGTGGCTGCGTGGTCAATCGCCCAGGAATCCTTGCGGCCGCCGGTGCGGGACGCCAGGCAACTCACCACCACATCCGTGGGTTGATCGAAGGCCTCGGCGGCGATTGAGGCTGGATCGGTGACATCCCCGAAGCGCACCTCAGCTCCCGGGAATTCGGCGATCACCTCGTCCCTGCTCTGACGACCACCGATGCCGCTGCGCTCGCGGGCGAAGGCGATCACCTGGTAGCCCCGGTCCACCAGTTCTTTCACCACAAAGCGGCCGATGTAGCCCGTGGCTCCGAACACCACCACGCGCACCTGTTCGGGTGGTCGGCTGCGGTAGTCGTGGCGGAGGGACATCGATGACGGCTTCACGGGGCCCAGGCTAGGAACTGGAGATCTGGGCGAAACTAAGCGCCATTGCGGTTCGTCCAGCGAAATGAACTGGTTGTCGCCACCCCGAGTTCGCGGTGCGCTGTGTGTCGGTGCTGCCGTGCTGGGGATTGGTGTGACCGGGTGGTTGATGGCGACCCTCTGGCCAAAACCCGATCGCGTTGCCGCGGGCGCTCCGCTGAGTGCGGATCAGCCTGAAACTCTGGCCCCCTTCCCGGAGGTTCCGGTGACTGTGTTGGTGATCGGTGTTGATGCTGATCGGCTGGGTGCCGCCTCCAATCAGGCCGCGCCCAAGGGTCCCCCCAATGCCGATGCACTGCTGCTGCTTCGCATTGCTGCCCAGGAGCCGCTTCAGGTGCTCCAGATCCCCACGGAGCTCGGTGTTCAGCTCCCTGGTGAAGAGAATCCGGGACGCTTGGCTCACTTGTGGCGACGGGGTGGCGTCAGTCTTCTCAGCGATGCCATCCGCGACATTGTTGGTCTTCAGCAGGGTGATCCCAAGCGCTATGTGGTGATGCCCCGTGCGGCCCTGCGCCGCCTGGTGGATGGTCTGGGCGAGGTGGAGGTGGTGTTGAGCGACTCCTACAAACGCCAGGACAAGACGCAGGACTACACCGTCATGCTCCAGGCCGGACGACAGCGCCTCAATGGTGCCCAGGCGGAACAGCTGGTGCGCCATCTGCCCGATCCCAAGGCTGTCTCCCAGCGTCGCCAGCGCCAAAACATCCTTGTTGAGGGTCTGATCGAACAGGTCAAGGCCCCCAGTGGAATCGAAGTGATCCCTGGTTTGGTGAACCAACTGAACACTGAGGTGGAGACCAACCTCAGTCGTTCGGAGCAGCTGAGCCTGGCTGCGGCGATCGTCGCCAGCCCTGAACCCGCACGGATCAGCCGCCTGCCCCTGGCCGAGCGGGCCGGTGAACAGACCTTGCGCCAGATCGACGCCGGCGCCACCCTTCCACTCTGGCCCCAGCGTTAAGCCGGGCTGCGGAGTTGCAGCCTCCGGGCGAGGGCGTCAACGCATTCGGTCTGTTCCGGATGCTGTTCATCGGGAATCCAGCCCAGCCAGCTAAGGCCGTCCCGGCGTCGCGCTGGGCCATTCCAGGGGCCCTGGAGCTGCACCAGGCCGAGCAGCGGCACCTGCAGTTCCCGGCAGAGGGCGGCGTAGGCCGCGGCTGCGCCAGAGATTGAACCGTCCTGTTCAGCAGTGGTCAGCAGCAGCACCGGCTGACGCCAGTCGGCCAGGGCCTGCAGCCAGCTGGCATCACCCTGCGGGGTCGGCCGGGCTGCGTCGCCGCTGAGCCGCACCAGCCCTTTTGCCGCCGGGTTGGTCTGCAGAACCTCAGCCGGTGATGCACCACTGGCCACCGTGGTGAGAGGGCATCGGCAAGCCCTTGCCAGGGCTTCACAGGCCTGACGCATTTTGAGTTCAGGCAGGGGGCCCGCACCCACCAACAGTGGGAAACCTGTGGACATGGGGGCACTGCTCACCTCTACCATCGGATTACAGCAGAATTCGTTCCGCGGGCGCCGTGACAAGTTTCCTGACAGCAGCCCGTGCCGAACAGGAGCAGATGACCCCGGACAGTCGCCGTCTGCGCCTGTTCAGCGGCACTTCGAACCCTGCTCTGGCCAAGGAGATTTCCGCGTATCTCGGGGTGCCTGATGGTCCCCGCGTCTGCAAGCGTTTTGCTGACGGTGAGCTCTACGTGCAGATCCAGGAGTCGATCCGTGGCTGCGACGTGTTCCTGATCCAGCCCACCTGCGCACCGGTGAACGATCACCTGATGGAGCTGCTGATCATGGTGGATGCCTGCAGACGGGCTTCTGCACGGCAGATCACCGCTGTGGTGCCCTACTACGGCTACGCCCGTGCCGACCGCAAGACCGCTGGTCGTGAATCGATCACCGCCAAGCTCACGGCCAAC
This sequence comes from Synechococcus sp. A15-44, assembly GCF_014280115.1. Lineage (NCBI taxonomy): Bacteria > Bacillati > Cyanobacteriota > Cyanophyceae > Synechococcales > Synechococcaceae > Synechococcus > Synechococcus sp. A15-44. The sequence goes on along the minus strand of NZ_CP047938.1, from coordinate 1,551,382 downwards.
CTGTTGGTGACGTCGGGCGTTGACCGCGTGCTGGCAATGGACCTGCACTCCGCCCAGATTCAGGGTTATTTCGATATTCCCTGCGATCACATCTACGGTTCTCCCGTGCTGGTGGACTACCTCTCCACCCAGGATCTGGGGGATGTCGTCGTGGTGTCTCCGGATGTGGGCGGTGTTGCGCGGGCCCGGGCCTTCGCCAAGCAGATGAACGATGCCCCGCTGGCGATCATCGACAAGCGCCGCACCGGCCACAACATGGCCGAAAGCCTCACGGTGATTGGTGATGTGGCGGGGCGGACAGCGATCCTGATCGACGACATGATCGACACCGGCGGCACGATCTGCGCCGGCGCTCGCTTGTTGAGGGAGCAAGGGGCCAAGCGGGTGCTGGCCTGCGCCACCCACGCCGTCTTCTCTCCCCCCGCAAGCGAACGCCTGTCCGTCGAGGGCCTGTTTGAGCAGGTGGTGGTGACCAACAGCATCCCGATCCCGCAGGACCGGGTCTTCCCTCAGCTGAAGGTGCTCTCCGTGGCCAACATGCTTGGGGAAGCGATCTGGCGCATCCATGAAGAGAGCTCTGTGAGCTCGATGTTCCGCTGATCGTTGGCCGCGGCCCAATGGACTGTTGAACGAGCGGGCTTGGTTCGGCTTGATCACGGTTGATCCGCGCCATCCTTGAGGCCCGGTGCTTCAACGGCGTTGGCTCAGCGGTGGAAGCCTCTGTTTGGTGTTGCTCTGGCCAGCCTGATGGCGGGGCTTCCCGCACCTCTGATGGCTGAGTCCCGATTGGACCGGTTGCTCCGAAACCGCAGCACGATGGGGGTGTGGCTGACCAACAGCCCCAGCCAGCTTTATTACGACCGGACGCGCATCAGCGCTGCAATGCAACAGCTGCAGGATGCGGGCTTCAATCGTGTGGTGCCGAATGTCTGGAGCCGTGGCACCACGTTTCATCGCAGCCGCTTCGCTCCAGTGGAGCCGCCGCTGCAAAAGGCTGGGGTCAGTCTTGATCCCATCTGCACCCTGGCGGCGGAAGGTCGGCGCCGTGGCATCAAGGTGATGCCCTGGTTTGAGTACGGCCTGATGGAGCCGGCCGATTCATCCGTTGTGCGCAACAACCCCAGCTGGGTGTTGGCCAAAGCCAATGGCCAGCGTTGGATGGCGATGCATGGCAACCATCGGATGGCTTGGCTCAATCCTGCCCATCCGGAGGTTCGTGCCCGCTTCATCGGCTTGGTGGTGGAAACCCTGAAGCGCTGTCCGATGGATGGCCTGCAACTGGATGATCACTTCGCCTGGCCGGTTCAGTTCGGTTATGATCCCACCACCGTGGCGTTGTATCGGCAGGAGACGGGACTGGCACCTCCTCGGGATCACAGCAATCGGCAGTGGATGAAATGGCGGCGCAATCAACTCACCTCTCTCTTGCGTGAGTTGCGGCAACGTCTCAAGCAGGAGCGCCTTTCCACCCGAATCAGCCTGTCTCCAGGTCCCTTCCGTTCGGCCTACAACCTCTGGCTGCAGGACTGGGAGCTCTGGGCTATGGGCGGGCTAATTGAAGAGTTGGTGGTGCAGAACTATGCCTATTCGGTTCGTGGATTCGCCAAAGACCTGGATCAGCCGGCGCTGCGCAAAGCCCGCAGCTGGGGCATCCCTTCGCAGATTGGTGTGTTGGCGGGATTCGGCAAGCGCACCACCTCGATGGCCGTTCTGGAGCAAAAAGTCCGACTGGCCCGCCAGCGCGGTCATGGTGTGATCTTTTTCTACTGGGAAGGGTTATGGGGCAAGCATGTGGCGGAGCGGTATCGAGATCCTCGTCGGGCAGCATTCACCAGGCTTGGATCTGATTGATCAGCTGACCTTGCTCGACACGATCGTTATTGAGTTGCATGAAACAGTTCACCGAAACCAGTTCCGACCCCTATGACCGTCATCACTACCGCGTTTGGTTGTGTGATGGATCGTTCAAGGATGTGGAGAGCTACGACGAAGCGCAACGTGTTTGGTATTCCAGTAAGACAAGGCCAAAGACGATTGAAGTGATGCAACCGAAGCGACGCGGCAGTGCCAAAGGCTTTTAGAGATTTTGATGAACTTGATCGTGATCAATCGAGTTTTGGATCACCTGAGCTAACAGCAGTGAGCTTCCTTATCTGAAAGGCCCACGTCAAGAGTTCGCTCTCGCTAATATAATGAATCTGCAGTTTCTGTATCAACTCTGCTGACGTATGATTGGTGTTTTCAACATTGATATATTCGGAACGGTAATTCAATGTTTGTTCGTGGCTGAGAAGTTGTGAGATTTTTGAGTGATGAATCAGTTTGAACTTAATCAGATCCGTTCCAAGCTTCGTCGGCTCGATCTCGATGATCAGTTCATCGAGCGGTATCTCGAAAAGCTGATCAGGAATAAAGAGCCGTTTGTGACGGCATCGAAGGCCATTGATCGTTGGGAGAAGAAAGATTCAGGCCAATTTGTGCTTCAAGCCCTTGCCTGTGGTTTGATTGCAGCCCTGGCTGGTGGTTGGTTCGCCGTTGTTCAGTAGCGGAGTGAATGCGTCATGAACGATGCAAGCTTGATTGCCCTGTTCAGCGTGGGGATGGCCTCAACGTTGACTGTGTTGTTCCTGGCCTTTCGGCGCACCTTCCGCCAGGAGCAAGAACGCACATTGATGAGGAGAATGCGGCGCCGCCTTGATCGGATGTTCTTAAAGCAAAAGCCATAAAACAGGCCTCTCAATCACTTTTGCTCTGCGGTGTTGACCCTGTAGGTGAACAGAAGTGCCAAGCACAGTGTTCCAATCAGTGGACCCGGGGGCAGGTCAACAGCAATCGCCAGCATCATCCCGCCGCCACACAGAAGCAGCCCCGTGCTCGCGCTGCGCAGCATGAGTTCCTTCAGGCTTCGGCTGCGCTCCACGTGCATCAGCACCGGAGCGCACAGCAGGCCGATCACCAGAATCACCCCCACGGCTGTGATGGCACTGATCACAACCAGGGCCGTGATCAGGCTGCAGATCAGCCGAATTAAGAGCACCGGTCGCTTGGCGATGGCTGCTCCCTCGGGGTCAATGCCAACAAACACCAGGTCGCGGTAGCCCCACACCAACATCGCCAACAGGGCACTGGCTGAGATGGTTGTTCGCAGCAGATCTGTTGTGGTGGCAGCCAGCAGATCGCCGAACAGAATTGTCTCCAGGTCCACCCGTGCCTCTAGCAGAGGCACCAACAGCACGCCCAGGGCGGTGAAGCCTGCCAGCACAGTGTTCATGGCGCCCTCTTCCCGGCCTTTGAAGCGTCGGTTCAAGCGTTCAGCCACCAATGCTCCCAGCAGTCCACTGATCAGGCCGCCGATGCTTGGGTCGATGCCGATGGCCAGGGCGATCACCAAACCGGGAAGAACGGAATGGGCCATCAGGTTGGCCAGCAGCACCCGGCGTTGGGTGATCAGCAATGCTCCAGAGGCCGGACAAATGGCCCCGATCAACAGCGAGATCGTCAGAGGCAGAAGCCACCAGACGTCGGGCTCAACCACAGCAGTGGCTCCCCATCATGCAAGTCAGGTCGCTCAGTTTTTCTCGAACCGTGTTGGGTGATCCGTTGGCCAGGATTTGGCCGTCCATCACGACCACCTGGTCGTAGCTGTCGAGGGCGCTGCCCCAATCGTGGCTGCTCACCAGCAGCGTCTGGCCGGCTTCCGCCTGATCCCGCATCACCTTGAGCAGGTGCTCGCGCGTCGGTGGATCGATGGCGCTGCAGGGTTCATCCAGCAGCAGGATGTCGGTCTGCTGCATCAATCCTCTTGCCAGCAGGACGCGTTGTTGCTGGCCGCCCGAGAGCTGGTTGAGGCGTCGTGAACCCATGGCTCCCATGCCGACGCGTTCCAGCAGCTGTTCGCAGTGGTGCGCTGCTGTGGCTTTGCCCTTTTTGGGCGTCCCCAGCTGCACCATGTCGCGGGCGGTGATCGGAAACGACCAATCAATGGCTGCCCGCTGGGGCATTAGGCCGATTGGCTTGCTGGTGTTGATTGTTCCTTGGCTGGGTTTCAGTCGTCCTTCGATCAGATGCAACAGCGTTGACTTGCCGGCTCCGTTGGGCCCCACCAGCGCCGTCAGTGTTCCCGCTTGGAGTTGCAGGTTGACGCGGTCGACGGTGTTGCGACCTCCGTAGCTGAAGCACAGCTCTGTTGTGCTCAGCACACACGACGAATGGCTCATCAACTCTTGGGTGGCCGGACTTGGGCCTCTTGATGTTTTGCACATCCCATGTTGGCGAGGGATCAAGTGCTCAGCAAAATGATAATCATTCTCACCAAGACGTCCATGCGTCCTGTTTTGGCTCGATCGGCGGGGGTCAGCCTTGCTTTGGCCATTGGAGCTGCCGTAGTTCCGGCCTATGCGGCTCAACCTGTGGTGGTGGCCGTCGACGGCACGCTCTGTGATCTCGCCAAGACCCTGGCTGCCGGTGCCGCGTCGGTCACGTGCCTGATCCCTCCTGGTGGTGATCCCCATTCCTATCGCTTGAAGCCCAGTGATCGCAGCCAGATCGCCAAGAGTGATCTGGTTTTGCACATCGGTTTCGGGCTGACCCCGTCGGCCAAAAAGCTCAAGTCACCAGGAACGGTGGTGGCCGTCGGTGAAGTCGCTCTGCCGTCCTATGGCGGCAGCGACCCCCATGTCTGGCACGACCCGGCCAATTCCGCAGCAATGGTGCGGGTGATCTCAAGTTCTCTGGCTCCCGTTCTGCCAGCAAGTGATCGTGCGGCATTGCAGCAACGCACGGCTCGTGCCGTTGCTGTTTTACAGGCTTTGCAGAGCTGGGAAGCCAAGCAGTTCAGTTCTTTGCCCCCGGCCCAGCGGGTCCTGGTGACCGATCACAGGACCTACAGCCATCTCGCAGATCGCTTCGGACTTGTCGAGATTGCGATGTTGGACAGTCACACCACCGGTGGCGTTTTGCGACCCTCCAGCCTCAAAACAATCACCCAAGAGGTGAAAGCATCCGGTGCCAAAACCATCTTTTCCCCCACTGCTTCTCCGAACAAAACCCTGAGGCGCATCAGCAAGTCCACGGGATTGCCGATCGCGTCCACACCGCTTTATGGAGAGGGCATTGCTGCCGGTCGTAATGCCGTTTCAACAGCGACCCTCAACGTCTGCACGATCGTCAAGGGCCAGGGAGGCTCCTGCGACACCGCTGGGGCTAATGCCTTGAACACGCAGTGGTCATCGATCCGGTGACGTAACGCCCTTTTCCTCTTCCGTCTTCTTTTTTCTTCCGTCTCGTCTCATGTCCCGTTCACGCCTTGCCCTGCTGGCTCTTCTGTTGAGCCCGTTCGCCTCCATTTCGCCTGCCGAGGCCCATGGCTCCCATGGTGGTGGAGAGTCTCTCGAGGCCGGTGAATTCGATTTCACGCCCATCATCACCATCGAAGGCCATGGTGGATTTGACACCAACCTTGAGGGTGATCCCAAGCACTACGCCATCGATGGCATGTTTGGTGGCGTCTTTGAGTGGGGCCTCGCAAATGGCGGTTCTTTTGCGATCGAAGCTGCAATTGGGCCTGCTTTGGTTTGGGGAGAAGCAGAACACTTTTACGGCAAGGTTCACGTTGATGATCACGACGATGACCATGAAGAAGAACATGACGATCATGATCATGAAGAAGATCATGGCGATCATGATCACGAAGACGATCATGATGATCGCGAAGACGATCATGATGATCACGAAGACGATCATGATGATCACGAAGGACATGATCACGGTCATGACCACAGTCACGACACAGACTTCAAGCGCACCGATATCAAGGGCTTCCTTCAGGCCCGTTATGCACCGAATGACCGCTTAAGTTTTGAGCTGTCCTGGAACCCCTATTACGTCACCAAAGACCAGGGTGAGGACATTCAGGGCTTGAAGAATGAGCTCGGAGCGAAGGCGATCTGGGCTTTGGGTGATGGAGATGTGAATTTCGCCCTTGGCGATGGTATCGAGGATCTGGTGAATGGTGTTTATCTGTCCGTGGATCACCGTCAGGGTTGGGAATCCGATGGGATGTATGTGGGCAACTACACCGATCCTCGTGTGGGTCTGGGTTTCACATTCGGTGGTGATGAAATCTCCTTGATGATTGAGGCTGGTCCTCGCTTTTATGTTCCAGGCAGCTATGCAGGATTGGATTCGCGTACAGATTACGCCGGTGAAATCGAACTTTCGGTGCCGGTTGGTGATGCCACGCTGTTTCTGCACTGGCAGCATGTTTACAGCTGGGAAGATGCATCGGGCTGGGGTGAAGGTTGGCAGCACCATGTCGGCACTGGCGTGACGTTCACCTTCTAAGCCTCAACAATCGATTGAACTTTGTTTGATCAGGAGGGCAGCTTTGCCCTCCTTTTTTGTTGCTCAGCTTTTGTCGTTCAGCCCGCATTCAGCCACTGGGCTTCGCTGATGGGTGTGTTGATCACCTTGATGATCTTCAAGCTGTCGCCATCGATCAGGCCGGCACGGGCATGGGTTTGCTTCGCTCGCGTCAGCGTCATCAAAAGCTGGTTGGTCACCGGGTTCCACTGGATGGGGCTGCCCGCCTTGAGCGTCCATGGCTCCAGGACCCTGCGTTGTGTCACCTCTCCCGCGTCGCTGATCAGCACCAGTTCGTGATTGCCCCGTTGCTGCTCCCAGCGCCCCAGCACAGCCCAGATTCGTTTGCCGCGGTTGTCGCAGGCCACCCCCAGTACCGCCTGATCACCGAGGTGCAGTTGCTTCGGTGCCTGCCCTGGAACCACCAGCTCGATCGAGCGCCTGTAATCCGGCCAGTGCCGGATCAGCACGGCCCGTCCTGAGGCACCGCAGAAGGCCCCCAGTTCCCGGCTGCCCGGAAGCATCTGCGGCTTTTGCTCGGTTGCCTGCAGGGGGCGGAGGCTTAGGCCGTTGCTGGTGGGCATCACCACCCCCCCTCCAGCCGGAAGCAACTGCATCGGCCCGGAGGGTTTCAGGGCTAGATCCTTGCGTTTGCCATCGGCCTGCAGCAACAGGGCTTGGTCACTGCCCGGCTGGAACCCACCGCTCTGCACCAGCAGATCCCCATTGAGATTGCTGCTGAGATGAGCGAAGAGCACCTCCCCTTTCAGCAGGGGTTCCGTACGGCTCAGCGTTGGTGGCCCCAAGGCCGCCCGGCGGTTGGCGGTGCTGCGGGGCGTCAGTTGATCCCACCACACCTGTTCGGTGCCGCTCTGATCGCGTCCCACCAGGGCGATACCCCGGCCATTTCCGAGGGGGACGACGCTCGGGATGGCGGGCCAGACCCGACTGATCGGTATCCATGCTCCTGATCGCGTCTGCAGTTGAACCTGCTCACCCCCCTGCACGGGACGTGTTGCGATCAGCCAGGGTCTCGGGTCCCACCACCATTGCTGCTGTTCCAGCCGCAGCCCGCGTTGGTCGTCCCCTGCGACCGATAGCTCGAGCGGAGCCTTGAGCACGACATCCGCATCGATCACCATCCGCAGTGCTGTCGTCTCCCCCAGCCATTGCTGGGGCACGGCCGGAGTGATTCGGGTGGCCTCGCTGACCCGGGGCCGATTCATCGGGCGACTGAACTGCAGATCCAGGGCTGCGCTGCCGCTTTGCACCTGCTGGGGCACCAGGCGCAGCAGCCGCGGAGGCTGTCGCAATAGCAGCTGTTGCTGCGCCAGAACAGCGGCGCAGGCCATCAGCATCAGCAGCAAGGGCCGCCGCGTCATGGTTCCAGGGGCCGTTCGGGCCTGGCAATCGGCGTGATGTTTTGGGGAATCACGACGGGGATGCGCCGTTCCTTCCGCGTCTGCACGCTCATCGTTCCCTCGATGGCCAACCACTGGTTGGTTTGAGGGATGAACGACTCCGGCCACTCCACGGCCAGGCCAGCGGGTGTGGCATCGGCCAGGCAACAGCGCACCGTGAGCCGGGCGATCAGCGGTGGGCCCTGGGGTTGCCTCCAGACAAAACCGCTGATGCGTACAGGATTGCCGGCCACAAGGTCGGGATCGGGCTGGCTGCGCAGCAAGCGCACCCATTCCGTGAGGCTGCGTTGTTCGGGGGGCAGAACAAAGGCCAACTCCGGTGGATCGGGCAGGCCCTGGGGGCGGTTGCTGGCCAGATCGCTGAAGGAGGGACTCGGCGGAAGAACCAGCACCAGCGCAGCCATCACGCCGCTGAGCAGCCAGGGCCAGCGCCAGCGTTCGTTTTGCTTCTCTTTTTTCAGCAGAACGGCCACGCCCAGCATCAGCAAGACCAGGCCGGTGACTCCCACCAGGCCATGGAAGACCCCGCGAAGCAGCAGATCGAGGCGTCCGCTGTGGAAGCTCCACAACAGCGTCAGGCCCCAGAGCAGCAGCAGGGTTCCGCGCTTCAGCACAACCGGCCCCTCACAGCAGCCACAGGTTGATCCACTGACCGATCAGCAGCACGCCAAGACTGGCACCGATCGCCGTGATCAGGATTGCCCTTGGCCGCATCAGCACGGTGAACAGGCCCGCGAGTTTTAGGTCCACAACGGGCCCCAGCAAGAGGAAGGCCAGCAGGGCTCCTGGAGTGATCTGAGCGGCAAACCCCAGGGCAAGAAAGGCATCCACGCTGGAGCAGACCGACACCACCACGGCCAGCAGCATCAAGGCCAGGATTGATGCCGTCGGCGCGCCCCCCACGGCCAACAGCCAACTGCGCGGCAGCCAGGTCTGCACCAGGGCCGCAATCACGCACCCCAGCACCAGCAGAGCCAGCAGATCGAGAAATTCGCGGCAGCTCTGGTCCAGCACCTGCCAGGCCTTGAGGCGCCTGCCGTTCATGGATCGGGGCGGGCTGGGTGATCCGCCGATCACACCACTGCTGCGCTGCAGCAGCCCCAGGTTGCTGAGGGGCTGGCTCATGCGGCGTTCCTCCAGCAGCGCCGTTGCAAGAAGCTGCGTCTCGGGCAGTTGCACCAGCAACAAACTCAGCAGGATCGACAGCAGAAAGGCCCCCAATGGCCGGGCCACCAGCAGCCAGGGCTGATCGGGAAACGCGGCCCAGGTGCTGGCCAGCACGATGGGATTCAGCACCGGAGCTGCAAACAGAAAGCCGAAGGCCGTGCCCATCGGTGCACCGCTGGCCAGCAGACGGCGAGCGACGGGGACGTTGCCGCATTCGCAGGCCGGAAGGGCAAAACCCATCAGGGCCCCGATGATCGGTGCCAGCACGGGGTTCTTGGGGAGCCGTTCGATCCAGGCACCCGGTGGCACGGCCCATCGGGCCAGCCCTGCGATGGCAACGCCGAGCAGCAGAAACGGAACGGCTTCCAGCAGTAACCCCTGAAAGATCGCCCAGGCCGTGGCGAGCTTGTCCAAGCGTTCGGGCGGCAGTTGCTTCTCAACGTTCTCAGTTCAGCTCGCCCATCGGGGGGCGTCGACATGGTTTGTTGATCGGCCTGCGCGGCAGGCTGGGACGACGTAGGCCAGGGCCTGAGATGGGGTGGTGCTTCTGGATTGATCGCGGTGGCACCTTCACCGATCTGATCGGTCGCGATCCAGAAGGCCAGCTGCACGTGCGCAAGGTGCTCTCGGAGCAGGCTGGTGTTGGAGACCCTGCGGTGTCGGCCATGGAAGCGATGTTGGCGTCGGCTTCACCGCCCGTGGATCTGGGGGACGTCGACGACGTGCGTCTCGGCACCACCGTGGCCACCAATGCGCTGCTGGAGGGGGCTGGCGCTCCTTTGTTGTTGCTCACCAACGCCGGGCTGAGGGATCAGCTGTGGATCGGCGATCAACATCGCGACGATCTGTTCGCGCTTGAGCAGCCCCAGCGCCCCTTCCTGGCGCAAATGGTGCTGGAGCTGACCGGTCGGCTCGATGCTCGGGGTGAGGAGGTGGAGCCCCTGGTGCTGGATCAGCCGCTGCGGCGGCGGCTTGAGGAGCTGCGCCGTTCCGGCCTGGACGTCGCCGTGGTGGCGTTGTTGCATGCCCAGCGCAACCCAGCCCATGAGCAGCGCTGTGCTGCATTGCTGCGGGAACTTGGCTTTCGCACCGTGGTCTGCTCCCACCAGGTGAGTGTGATGCCCCGCCTGGTGCCGCGGGGGCAGACGGCCTTGGTGGAGGGGGCCGTGCATCCGGTGCTGGATGGCTACCTGCAACAGGTGCAAGGGGCGCTCGGTGCCGCCACGCCCCTGCGGGTGATGACCTCCAGTGGAGCGTTGCAGGCTCCAGACAGGCTGCAGGCCAAAGACACCATCCTTTCTGGGCCGGCGGCGGGGATGGTTGGGGCGATCGCCGCGGCGCGGATGGCCGGCTTTGACGGGGTGACGGTGCTCGGCTTCGACATGGGGGGCACGTCGACGGATGTGTTCTGCGTGGCTTGCGCCGATGCGCAGGCCCTGCGGCAAGTGAAGGAGCAGACCGAGATCGCCGGCCTGCAGTTGCTGGCCCCACGTCTGCCGATTGAAACCGTTGCGGCCGGTGGCGGATCGGTGCTGGAGCTCCAGGGGGAGCGGTTGCGGGTGGGGCCCCACTCCGCCGGAGCACAACCGGGCCCGGCTTGTTATCGCGCCGGCGGACCGCTCACCATCACCGACGCCAACCTGCTGCTGGGGCGTCTGCAGGTGGACCGCTTCCCAGCGGTGTTCGGCCCGTCCGGGGATCTGCCACCGGATGTGGAGGTGGTGCGGCATCGCTTCGCCGAGCTCGCGGCAGCGCTGGGGCAGACCCCGGAGCGGGTGGCATCCGGGGCGTTGCAACTGGCGGTGGAAACCATGGCTGCTGCGATCCGCCGGGTGTCGCTGCATCGCGGTGAGGACATTCGCGGCGGGATGTTGGTGGCCTATGGAGGGGCTGGTGGTCAGCACGCCTGTCGCCTGGCGGATGAACTGGGGCTGAACACAGTGCTGTTGCATCCCATGGCCGGCGTTCTCTCCGCCTTCGGCATGGGTCAGGCCCGCCAGCGCTGCCGGCGGCAGGTGCATCTCGGCACTGCCCTCTCGCCCGAGTTGTTGGCGGCCCTGCCGGATCAGGTGGGGCGGCTGATGGCAGAAGCGCAGGAGACCTTGCATCGCCAGGGGGATGGTGCTGATGCCGAGGCGGGGGAGCCGGAGGTCTGGGTCAGCCTCGCCCTGCGTTATCCCTCTGCCGAGCAGACCCTGGTGCTCCCTTGGTCCGCTGAGCAAGGCGTTGATGCCGTGATCTCGTCCTTCCAGGCGAGCCATCAGCAACGCTACGGCTACTGCATTGATGCCGATCAGGCCTTGATCGTCGAACAGCTCAATGTTGAGGTCACAGCTCCCCAACAGTTCGACGCCACAGCCACAGCCACAGCTACAGCAACAGCCGCAGCTGAGAAGGCCGAACCAACGCCAGAGGTGCAGCCATCGCCGCAGGTGTCGATGCACCTGGAGTCGACCGGCTGGACGCAGGTGCCGTTGCTCAACCGCAGTGCCCTGCGGCTGAATCAGCGGCTTGCAGGGCCGGCCCTGATCGCCGAAGCCACGGGCTGCACGGTGCTGGAGCCGGGCTGGCAGGCCCGGGTGGCGGAGGGGGGCACGTTGTTGCTGGAGCGCTCGCATCCCGCAGACGCATCACCGCTGCTGGCCCAGGCCGGTGCCCACGACCCGTTGCAGGCGGAACTGTTTCGCCACCGCTTCATGGCGATCGCTGAACAGATGGGGGAACAGCTGCGGCAGAGCAGTCGCTCCGTGAACATCCGCGAGCGCCTGGATTTCTCCTGCGCGTTGTTCGATGCCACGGGGGCCCTGGTGGCCAATGCCCCCCACATTCCGGTGCACCTCGGATCGATGGGCGACAGCGTCCGCGACCTGCTGGCCCAGGTGGCGATTGGTGATGTCGCACCGCTGCAGCCCGGCGACACGCTGCTCAGCAACGACCCTTTCCATGGCGGCACCCACCTGCCCGACATCACCGCTATTTCGCCGGTCTTCTGCAACGGGGATCAGCCCAGCTTCTTTGTGGCCAGCCGGGGCCATCACGCCGATGTGGGTGGCATCGCTCCCGGATCGATGCCGTCCTTCAGTCGCACCATTGCCGATGAGGGCCTGCTGCTGCGCAACCAGCTGTTCGTGCGCCAGGGCAGGGTTCTCGCCGCTGATCTGAAAGCGGTGTGGAGCGGCATGGCGACACCGCCCCGCAACCCTCCGGAACTGCTGGCCGATCTGCAGGCGCAGGTGGCGGCCAATCAGGCGGGGATTTTGGCGCTGCAATCCCTCGTGGAGCGGGAGGGGCAGACCCTGGTGCAACGGCAGATGACCCTGCTGCAGCAGGACGCAGCCCGCAGTGTTCAGCGGCTGCTGTTGCGCCTGACGGACGCCCGGCATCAGCTGGCCCTGGATGACGGTTCCTGTCTGGTGGTGCAGGTGAACCTTGATCCCAACCGCCAACGGTTGCGTTTGGATTTCAGCGGAACATCGCCCCAACGGCCGGGCAATTTCAACGCCCCCCTGGCGGTGACCCGGGCGGCTGTGCTGTACGTGATCCGTTGTCTCCTCGACAGCGATATCCCCTTGAACGAGGGCTGTTTCGCGCCACTCGATCTGGTGGTGCCGGAGGGCTGTCTGTTGAATCCGCGGACCCCCGCCGCTGTGGTGGCCGGCAACGTGGAGGTGTCTCAGGCCCTCTGCAATCTGCTGTTCGCGGCTTTCGGCGCCCAGGCGGCCGGCCAGGGAACGATGAACAACGTCAGCTTCGGCAATGGCCGCTGCCAGTACTACGAAACGGTGGCCGGTGGTGGCGGCGCCGGTGAGGGCTTTGCCGGATCGGTGGGGCTGCAGTCGCACATGACCAACTCGCGGCTGACGGACCCCGAGGTGCTGGAGAGCCGTTATCCGGTGCGCTTGGAATCCTTCGCGGTGCGCTCCGGCAGTGGCGGCCAGGGCTTGTGGCCCGGGGGCGACGGCTTGGAGCGCACGATCCGCTTCCTCGAGCCGATGAGTGTGTCGCTGATCAGTGGCTCGCGGAAGGTGGCCCCGTTCGGTCTCAACGGTGGGGCCAGTGGTGCCTGTGGCGAGAACCTGCGGCTGGACCGTGAGGGGGTGGCCCATCCCCTGCCCGGTGCCGTGCAGCTGGAGCTCCAGGCGGGCGAGGCCATTCGCATACTCACCCCAGGGGGAGGCGGCATGGGACGTTGAGGAGGGGATGCCTTCTGGTGGTGTGATGCCGATGCGATCACAGGGTTGGTGGTTGAGCGTGCTGCTGGGCTGCAGCCTCAACGGGGCTGCCCATGCCAGAAGCCTCGACCAGCAGATGTTCCAGTTGCAGCTGGTGATGGATCAGATCCGTCTGGCCCGTTCTGTTGGTGATCACGTTGGGGTTTGCGTTGAATCCCGCCGGGCCAACAATCTTGTGCTCGATATTCTTCCGGCCCTGCAATTGCACCGTCCAGGCCTCAATCACGCTGCCTTGCAAGACAGGATCCTGTTGGGGTTTGATCAGTGTTGAAGCCCCTCTATCAGTTGTTGGTGTGAATCAATCTGGGCCAAGATTGACGTTTTCCCGATGAAGCAGTGATGCTCGATTCATGCCGGTTCTTCGCTGGGCTTCTGCAGAAGCTTGATTGCTGATGAGAACAGGGTGATGCCGAACAATGTCCCCAATGCCCAAACGCTGTCACTGGGCCACTCGAGTAACAAAAGCAGGCCAATGCCTGCAGAAAGCAATCCATCGAGCAGCCCCAATCCAGCCATTGGTCCCTGCGATGTTGCTCCTGCTGCAAGCTCCATGATTCCTTCCACCAAGACCACCAATCCGGCGAATAGGGTCAGGCTGATCTCTCCTTCGACTGGGTCAACCAGGATGAAGATTGCTCCTCCGATGTAGAGCAGTGCCGAGAGCACACGGAAAAGCTTTCCTGGTGCATTGTCTTGCCCCAATCTCAGCAGTTGACTCACTCCTGCTGAAAAGGCGATTCCACCGAGGGCGAGCGTGAGCAGCGTGGCTGAAATGAAGGGCAGAAGGATCGCAGCGATGGCACCCAGGATCAGCAAGATTGCCGCAAGTTGCCTCTGGCGTACGGGGGACATACAAGCGAGGAAAGACTGTCGACCCTAAGCCCGTTTTTTGAAAACCAGCATGACGACCCATTGTCGATCGGCTTCTGCGGATTCAATCTGAATGCAGCAAAGCTGATGGCATGGGTTTGCTTCAAACGATCCAGGGACGGTTGCTTCAGTACGACTCCCCGTCGCGGCAGTTGCAACAGGCCCATTTCGACGCAGCCCGACGTCTGGCCCAGGCTCAATTTCAGCTGGCTGATGCCGAATTAAGCCAACGCCTCTGGCAGGACGTGGCTGATCGTGATCTCGATGTTGATCGGATCCTGAATCTTCTCTATGGCTGCTGGTTCCAAGATGATCCTGCGGCGCTGCGTGCTGCCGACGCTGAGTTTCAGGCGCGCCGCCAACGGGAGTTGATCCCCGGGGTGTTCGAACACTGCTGAGAATTTTGGGCCGCGGGGATGGTTCTGCTGAACTGACGGATCTGTTGGTGACTACGTGCTGTTGATCCCAGAGATCCAGCCATGAACATCGTTGTTCTCAACCGTTCGGATTGGCTGGATGAACGGAAGGTTCGTCTTGTGGATCGCCGGGCGGATCACATCCGTTCGGTGCTTCGGGCTGCGGTGGGCGACAGCATCCGGGTTGGTGCGCTGAATGGCGATCTGGGCCAGGGCCGCATCTGTGCCCTGGATGCAGATGCCGTGATGCTGGAGGTTGACCTCAACCAGCCACCGCCGCCCCGCCATCGGTTCGACATTGTTCTGGCCTTGCCGAGGCCCAAGGTGCTGCGCCGTCTGTTGCGCACTGTGGCCGAATACGGCGTGGCCAACCTTCACTTGATCAACTGCGCCCGGGTGGAAAAGAGCTATTGGCAGTCGCCTTTGCTCGCACCCGAGAAGGTGCACGACGCGCTGCTTGCTGGGATGGAGCGCGCCAGCGACACGGTGGCGCCCCGGGTGCATCAGCACAGGCGATTTCGACCCTTTGTCGAAGACCAGCTCAAGGATCTTTGTGCCGGACGGCCCTGCTGGATGGCCCAGATGGGGGCCTCCCTTCCCTTGCGCGACACCCCTTCTGGGGAAGCTGTGGTGATGGTGGGACCGGAGGGCGGTTTTGTTCCTTTTGAACTGGAGTTGGCCCAGGCGGTGATCGCGCAGCCTGTGCATCTGGGATCGCGCACCTTGAGCGTGGACACGGCCCTCACCACCGCGCTGGCCCAGGGATGATGGTGATGCGTGTGTTGCTTCAACGGCGACGGCAATGAACGATCTGGCTGGCTTGCAAGCTCTTGTGGAGGACGTCGGGTCCGGAAACGTCATCGATGCCGAACTGCTCGATGGGTGCCCGGTGGAAGCTCACGAACTCGATGAAATGGATGCGTCCCAGGCCGCGCAGGTCGCCGCCCATTGCTTCGGCCTGCTCTTCGATCACAAGGTGGAGCAGCAGGAGGGGATCGAGGCGGATCTCGATGCGGGCCTGTGGACCGGCACCGTTGAAGGCTTCGGGTTTCAGATCAGCCGGGATGACGTCGGCGATCTTGTCCTCGATTTCTCGAGCCAGCCGGCATGACGGTTGATGAGCTGCGCAGCGACCTGACGGCCCGGCTGGGTGAGCAGGTGGAGCAGGTGTTCACCCGTGATGGAGCCTCTGTTGACGACATCACCGAGCTCTTCCAGCCCTCCCCTGCTGGTTTTGGTGGCCAGCTGCGACTGAAACGCAGCGGCCGCCGTCTGACCTGGGAGCTCTGGCTGGAGGACGGCGACTCCTGGAACTTCCATGCAGCCGATCTGGCCGAGTGAGCCAACCTGCTACAGCGTCTGCGGATGCAGGCGACTGGGGCGATAGGAGAGCAGGAATTTCTGCTCGTCGTTGGCCCTGCGTTTCACGGCCGTGATCAGGTCTTCCCCGGTGTTCCAGACCCAGATCTGATCGCTGCTGTCTGCCTCTTCAATGCTTGTGCTGAGCGGTGAGCCGTGGCGGGCTCGCAATCCGGCCAGCACCTCTGTCATGTCGTCGATGGCGAACTCATAGGCCAGCGATTGCAGGCCCTGGGTCTGGCTCAATTCAAAGGTGACCCGGGAGACCGGCAATCGGTCCAAGAGCACGTCGTGGGCTTCAAATCGCTCCTGAGCCCGATCTCCGGTCGATTGAACGGGCCCCAGATGGGCATGCACCTGATCCAGCGGCATTCCCCAAGCCAAACCTTCCACACAGGCTGAAGCTGGGGTCCCATGAAGGAACACCACAACCACTGCCATCAGGGCAATCAGGAGTGATCTCACTGTTGGTTATGCCCCGTGATGCGTTGTGCCCATTCTGCAGAGCCTGTCTTTTTCTTTTCCTAAAGACAACTTAAGAATCATGTGCTTTGAATCGATTGCTGGGGCTTCAAGACCAAGCTTCGTGAGTCAAAACACCTCTTCACGCGTTACCTTCTTTCTCTCGCGCTTGCCGCTTTGATCGCGTTGTTTGCGCCTTCCATGGTTTCTGCTGCAGATGTGGCCCATGGTGAGCAGGTGTTTTCGTTGATTTGCGCGGCTTGCCACATCGGAGGCGGCAACGTTGTGAACGGTCAGCGCACGCTCCAACAGGACGATCTCAAGGCGTATCTCGCCAACTACAACGACGGCCATGAAGAAGCCATTGCGTATCAGGTGACCAATGGCAAGAACGGCATGCCTGCTTTCGGCCCAAAACTGAGCGATGCAGATATTGCTGATGTTGCTGCTTACGTCGAATCCCAATCGGTCAAAGGCTGGTCTTGATTCAACTGACTTGACCACATCGCAAATCTGAGCCCAACGCTCTCCAACCGTCCCCTGGCTGGTGCACCGGTCAGGGGCTTTTTGA
This sequence comes from Synechococcus sp. A15-44, assembly GCF_014280115.1. Lineage (NCBI taxonomy): Bacteria > Bacillati > Cyanobacteriota > Cyanophyceae > Synechococcales > Synechococcaceae > Synechococcus > Synechococcus sp. A15-44. The sequence continues at coordinate 1,534,524 of NZ_CP047938.1, read as the reverse complement.
TGTGGAACTGACGCTCTGTGGTGGCGCCGGTAGGGTGGGGTGCTGGTTTCAGCGGGGAACAGCCGCTGAAGGAAACGGGGAAAGAGCAGTGAAAATCTGCCGCTGTCCCGCAGCTGTGAAACGTCGGCTCTCCGCCCACGTCAGTCAGAACGCCCGCCAGATCAAACCGACGAGGATCGACTTTTGAATTCTTTGCCACTGGCCCTGCGCAGGCCGCTGCAGATCGCCGGCCCTTCGCTTCTGGCGGTTCTTCTCCTGGCCAGTCCGGCGTTCGCCCACCACCCCTTTGGCATGGGCGACAGCGCTGCCCTCACCCCCCTGCAGGGATTGCTCAGTGGCGTTGGTCATCCGCTGCTGGGTCCTGACCATCTCCTGTTTCTGCTGGCCATCGCCTTCATCGGCCTGCAACGTCCCCGCGCCTGGGTGATTCCTCTGCTGGCTGCAGGCCTGGGCGGCAGTGTTCTGTCGCAGTTCATCCCCCTGCCGGATGCCGTGGCTCCCTGGGCGGAGGCCATGGTCTCCCTCAGCCTGGTGGTGGAGGGTTTGATGGCCCTCACGGTGGCCTCCACCCGTTGGTTGCTGCCGCTGGTGGCCCTGCACGGTTTTCTGCTCGGCAGCACCATCGTTGGTGCGGAACCTACCCCGCTGTTCACCTATTTCCTGGGCCTGCTGATTGGCCAAGGCGCGCTGCTGCTGGTGGTAAGCAACTGGTCCATGTCTCTGGTTGAGCGCCTCGGCTCCCAGGGGCAACGGCTTGGCGCCGGCATCTGGATGGGTATCGGCATGGCCTTTGCCTGGGTTGCCCTGATCGACTGATCACGAGCACGCCGTTTCACAGCGTCTGACCCCAGGGATCACCTCTGGGGTTTTTTATCTCTTCCCAGTCATGACGTTTCTCCAGCAACTGCTGGTGGCTCCTGCTGCCCTTGGCCTGATAGCCCCTTTGGCTGTGGTCAACAGCCCAGCCGCCCATGCCACCGAGCTGAACATCAACGGCGTTTCTGATTACGCGGCTACTGCCAGTGGCAACAGCCTTGATCAGGTCACCAGCGTCACCCAGTTCGCCGACGTTGTCCCCACCGACTGGGCCTATCAGGCTCTGGCCAACCTGGTGGAGACCTACGGCTGCGTCGCCGGTTACCCCAACGGCAGCTTCCGTGGCAACCGGGCCATGACCCGCTATGAAGCGGCCGCCCTGCTGAACGCTTGCCTCGACCGGATCACTGAAGTGACCGACGAGCTGCGTCGTCTGCTCAAGGAATTCGAAACCGAGCTGGCCATCCTCAAGGGTCGCGTTGACGGCCTCGAGGCCCGCGTGGGCGAACTGGAAGCAACCCAGTTCTCCACCACCACCAAACTCAAGGGCCAGGCCACCTGGGTGTTCGGAGCCAGTCGCTTCAAGGGATCCGCGTCCCGGCTGCGTGCGGAGAGCAATGCCGAGTTCGGCGGAACCGTATTCAATTACGACCTTCAGCTGGGGTTGGCCACCTCCTTCACCGGCAAGGATCAATTGATCACGGTGTTGCGTGGCGGCAATTTCGACGGAGACGGCAACGTCTTCGGCAGTGGAGGGCCGTCGGGCCTCGCCACCCTGGAAACTGCGTTTCAGGAGGGTGATCGCCCCAATCTGGTGGCGATCGACAAACTCTTCTATTCCTTCCCCTTGGGGGATGAGATCACCATCACCACCGGCCCGATTGTTGGCCAGGAAGACATGCTCGCGATCTGGCCGAGCGTCTATCCCAGTGATCCGATTCTCGATGTGCTCACGGTGAATGGAGCTCCGGGGGCCTACAACAAAAACAAAGGTGCGGGCGTGGGCATCAGCTGGGCCGCGGAAAGCGGAGCCCGCGCGTCGGCCAACTATGTGGCGGCCAATGGTGCATCAAGCGACACACGTTCCGGTGGTTTCGCCACCGACGAGGCTGGGGGCACCGGCACCCTGCAGCTGGGTTGGGAGGGTGACAACTGGGGCGTAGCTGCCCTCTATTCCAAGGTTCAGAACGGTCAAGACCTGATCGTGTATGTCTCCCCCTTCGTCAGGGATCGCTTCAGTGATCAGGGCGTGACCCACGCCTATGCCCTCGGTGGTTTCTGGCAGCCGTTGGAGAGCGGCTGGCTTCCTTCGCTGTCGCTCGGTTGGGGCATCAATCAATCCGACACCCAGCGCAAGGGCCAGGTGAGCACCAGTCAGTCCTGGAGGGCTGGGCTGGAATGGAACGATGTGTTGATGGCGGGGAATAATGCCGGAATGGCTGTGGGCCAGCCTGTTTTTGCGACGGATCTGCGAGGTGGCGACACCCCTGCTGATGGCCAGTTCATCTGGGAGTGGTGGTATCAGTTCCAAGTGACCGACAACATCAGCGTCACCCCGGCGCTGTTCTATCTGTCGCGACCCATGGGTGAGCTCACACCGGATGGTTCAACCTTCCAGCAACTGGGCGGGCTGATCAAAACGACATTTGTGTTCTGAGCCGTGAATCAATAGCGACCCCGCGCGGTTGCAATGGATCAACCCCCTGTTGAAGGCCTCGTTGAACGTGGTGGCAGCCCGTCACCACGCCAATGCTTCGGATTCAAGGGGATGCCCAGTTGCTCCGTGCCCTGCTGTTGCATGCCAACGAGCAGGTGTCGGCCGCAGTTGAGAAAAGGTCTCAAATCAGTGGGCTTATTGAGAATGACTTGCAATATCGACAAGAGATCTGTACTGTTGCGAGGAATTCTCAATCGCGATAATCCGTGACCGCGTCCGCCTACCGCTTCCTGCCGGACAATCCGATTGCTCCGTTGAGCATGCCCCGCTCGCAGACGGTGCTGATTGATCCAGCCGGGCGTGATCAGGCCACGGTTCTTGAGGTGATTGAAGGGGTGTGCCGCGTGTACTGCCCCTGTGAAGAAACGGAGGGAATGACCCTGGCGTTTCTGCAGTCGGGCGATCGCCTGCGCACCGATCGTCTCTGCAGTGATGGCGTTTGCATCGAGGCCCTCACCGCCCTGAAATTTCGGCGTGACGCTGTCTCAACGGATGAGCTGGGTCTTGATGCGGTGAATGAATGGACGCTCCAGCTCCTGCGCATTCGTCATCTGGGTCAGGCTGAGCAACGGCTGCATGCCCTGATGGCGCTGCTGGTGAACCGACTCGGGTTTCGTTGCCGCGATGCGTTCCAACTTCCGTTTCGCCTCACCCACGACCGCTTCGGTGAACTCATCGGTGCAACCCGGGTGACTACCACTCGCCTGATGTCGAAATGGCGTCAGGCGGAACTGGTGGCCATGGCGTCCGGTGACGTCACGATGCAGCTCTCACCAGAGTTGATCGCAACTTCACCGCTTCAGTTTTGACGATATGGCTCGCTGGCCTCAGCGCCAGCCAGCCTGAGCCATCACTTGAATCGCCTTTTTCTGGTTGGCACCGATCGCGCTGATGGGCACGTTGTCGGCGGTAAACCGTCCGTACTGTTTCAGCACATTTGAGGAGCCCTGACTTTTCAGTGGGTATTCGTGGGTTGGCCCAGCAAGCGCCTGGCTTCCCTGCGGAGATGAGAGGAATTCAATCAACTTCACCGCTTCCCGTTTGTTTTGGGCTGAAGTGGCAATGCCAGCTGCGCTGATGTTCACGTGAGCTGGATTGGGCATGATTAATCTCACATTCTTTGCAAGCTCCTGATCACCCTTGCCTTTGTCTCCGGCTTGCATGCGTGCCAGGTAGTAGTGATTCACAACGCCAACCCCACATTTGCCCTGGCCAACGGCACGAATGAGGGATGTATCTCCGGAGAAGAAGGGCTGCTTGACATTGTCCACCATTGACCGGACCCAGGCTGTTGCTCCGGCTTGACCCTTTAGAACAATTTGGTCAGCAACAAGGGATTGGTTGTAGACATTCTTTCGCTTGCGCAGGCAAAGCTTTCCTTTTAATTCCGGCTTGCCGAGATCGTCGTAGTTGTTGATCGTGGAGGGATTAACAAGCTTGGGGTTGACAATGATCGAGCGCACGCGTCTTGTTAAGCCAAACCAGCGGTTGGATGGGTCCCGATAGCGCGCCGGGATGTTCGCTTTCAGTGTGTTGCTCTGAACCGGCTGCAGCAATCCTGCATTGGCTGCATCATTGATGCGCGCAGCATCCACCAAGAGGATGACGTCTGCCTTGGAGTTGCTTCCCTCCCGTTTGAGCCGTTCCACCAGCGAGATGCCGGTGGCTTCAATCAGTCGAACTTTGATCCCTGTTTTCTCGCTGAAACGTTTGAAAACCTGTCGGTCAGTGTTGTAGTGGCGACCTGAATAAACACGCACTTCTTGCGCACCAACAGCGGCGCATCCAACCAGTGGAGCAACGAGGCAGAGTCCAGCGAGAACCTTCAACATGGCTTTACTCTTCATCTCACCATCATAGGTGTTTGATGTCATCTCACTGAGCCAGTTTGTGCGATGTTTTCGTATCATTTGGTCGACTGTCTAGGGTGGTGCAAAGGTTTCGCACTCATTGCGGATGGATCATCTTGTGCGTCCACTGCTTTCGCCGGCTGATGTTGATTCCATTCATCAGCAACTGAGTGCTGCCGACCTGCCTTGGCTCGATGGACGACTCACGGCGGGAGAGCAAGCGGCCTCTGTTAAAAAGAATCATCAACTTGATCCTGAATCTCCTTTAGCAACTCAGGTGGCGAACTCGGTGTCGCAGGCATTGAAAGCAGATCCTTTGATCAAGAGTTTCACTTTGATCCGCAAGGTGCACAGTGTCTTGATTTCCCGCTGTGCGCCTGGCGATGGATATGGATGGCATGTGGATAATCCGTTTTCTCGTTATGGCCGGCGCGATTTGTCCTTCACCGTGTTTTTAAGTGAGCCGTCCTCCTATCAAGGCGGAGTTTTGCAGTTGCAGACGGGTCAGCATGGTGAGGAATTTCGTTGTTGCGCTGGAGAGGTTGTTGTGTATCCCAGCTCCTTATTGCATTGCGTTGCGCCAGTAACGCAGGGGACGCGCTACGCCTGTGTCGGCTGGATCGAAAGCTATGTGAAATCCGCTGAGGATCGTTTTTTGTTGTTCAACCTGGATGCTGGAGCGCGCGGATTGCTGGCCAAGCATGGACGTTCGGATGAGCTTGATCTCGTTTTTCAGGCCTATTCCAATGCTGTCCGGCGGCTCTCAGATTGATGGTGTTTCAAATGATGCGTTGACCTGGCTCATTCGTGGCGGCTTGGGCGCTAGCGTTGATCACAATGATTTTTTGGCGTTGGAGCATGGCCAAACCCTCTGCAGTCACTGTGTTTTTAGCCGTTTCGTCCCTGCTGCTGGCTTCAGCTGATTTACCGGTGGTGCAGGCCCAGGAGGCCGGCGGCTTGAAGGAATGGTCGACGGATCAAGCTGTCGATGACGACAGTGTGATGAATGAAGAGGCTGAGGCTCTTCTCAAAAAAGCTGAACAAGAAGATGTTTGTGTTCCCATTGGTGAGGGTGAGAACTGTTGGTGAATCCGTGATTCAGATCGATTGAGGGGCGCTGGCCCCTCTATTTTTTTGCAAAAAAAGCACCCCAAAGGGCGCCATTTTGTTTGATTGTTGTTGGTGATCAGAATTTGAACGTGGTCTTGACCAGACCGCCAAATTTGTTGGCACCATCAACTTGATCTTTGCCGTTGGCATCATCAACCCAGAACACCGCAGGTGTAATGGTGATATTGTCGGTTACGGCGAAGTCGTAGTACGCCTCGATGGCGAAGTTTTGGTCGCCACCATTGGGCTGATCACGAATCTCGGTGGCGTAGCTGGAGTAGGACCCGAAGCCCAGCCCCAGTTTGTTGCCTTCGACAAACGCATCCTTCCAGTTCAAGCCGACCATCCAGCCTTTCACTGCCTCGGCATTGCCGTAATACTCACTATCTGCCCAGCCGAAGTCCAGACCCGCACTGATGGTGGGAATGAAGCCGCTGTCGTCTGGTGACCAGTAACCGCGCAGACCGACGGCATGAAAGGGGTGAGCCAAATTCTTGGCAGTTGGGGTTGAATACCCCATTGCCGCCTTGGCCTCCGTAACGCCATCATCTTGTTGCGCGTTCTTCAGCGCATAGAGCGCTGAGATGAACCACTTGCGGTTGCCATAGCCAAGCTGGCTCAGCAGATAGGCATCGGTGTTTTCACCGAACATGCCTTTCTCTGAATCGCTCAGGGCACCGTCACCACCATCGGCGACGTAGTTCACTGCGATGTTGAAGGCTGCATCGCCAGGATCAACATCCTGACGCCATTGCACACCAAAGCCCTGGCCGGTGCTCGCACCAAGAACGGCACCGTACCCGCCCAGTTTGAACGCCTTGAGGATCGGCTTGTAGCGGGTGGGCGTCTCGATCATGTAGTAGTTCTCGATCAGTGCACCAACGGTGACCTTGAACTCATTGCCGATGGGGAAGCTGTACCAGAGCTTGTCCACCTTCAAGGTGTTATCACCACTTTTGGCATCAGACAGATAAGAGTCTGTTTGCGTCCAGACGTTGTTCATGTTGCCCGACCTTAGACGGGTGTACAGACGATCCTTCCCGGTAAAGGATGTGTTGAGGTTCAGGGTGGTGCGATAGGAGAAATTAAAGCCATCGTCTTCGCAGGCGCCTCCCTTCTTGTTGCACGCATCGCGATTCGCATACTTCACGGCGCCCGTGAAGAAGTCAGCCTTACCTTTCAGCTTGGTGGTGGTGGAGAACTGGGTTGCTTCCAGTTCTCCAACGCGGGCCTCGAGGCCGTCAACGCGACCCTTGAGGATGGCCAGCTCGGTTTCGAATTCCTTGAGCAGACGACGCAGCTCGTCGGTCACTTCAGTGATCCGGTCGAGGCAAGCGTTCAGCAGGGCGGCCGCTTCGTAGCGGGTCATGGCACGGTTGCCACGGAAGGTGCCGTTGGGGTAACCGGCGACGCAGCCGTAGGTCTCCACCAGGTTGGCCAGAGCCTGATAGGCCCAGTCGGTGGGGTAGACGTCAGAGAACTGGGTGACGCTGGTGACCTGATCAAGGCTGTTGCCACTGGCAGTAGCCGCGTAATCAGAAACGCCGTTGATGTTCAGCTCGGTGGCATGGGCGGCTGGGCTGTTGACCACAGCCAAAGGGGCTATCAGGCCAAGGGCAGCAGGAGCCACCAGCAGTTGCTGGAAAAGCTTCATGGGGGTTCCTCACACAGGAATGCCCGTTAGGGCTCGCTTACTTTGACAACCTGCTGGGTCAGTTGTTTTTTCTATGAGCTGATGGCGCGTATCTTTTGATACCTGTTTTGGGAGTGTGCTTGGTCCCTTTGGGCCTTGATGCTTTGTCTGGAGGGATGTGAATTGATCTTGTAGATGAAACGTGTAGCTTTGATCGATTTACTTTCGTCGGTATTTGATTTCTTGCTTTATCACTTTAATTTTCCAGGTTTTTGGTTGCTTAGGTTTTCACGTACCTGGTCCGCCGTTTTGTCTGGGATGAGAATCGTTATCAATATTTTCGCGTGAATTGTGTGCGGAAATGGTGTGTTTGTTATGGGGGTTATCTTTTTCGGCCTATACAACAACGAGTTGATTGGCTGTGATGACTCCCGCTGCTCCCTGTGCCTGTCCGCGTTGCACCTGTGAGGTGCAGGCGTCCCAGGCTGTTGTTCGCGATGGCCAGAGTTTTTGTTCAGAGGCCTGTGCCACCGGTCACCCCGACCACGAGCCCTGCCATGGCAGTGGCTCCTGCGGCTGCACTTGCGCGGAGTGAGGCCATTGGGGTGATTAACCCCCTGTCGTGCGGGCTGGCCTGAGCAGCATCGTCAGCCCAGACGCGGTCACAACAATGGTGAGAGCTCCCAGCAGGATTGGGTACACGGGCTGAAGGTTGACCCAGCCGAACTGTCCTGTGTGCAGCTTGAGCAGCCAGAAGGCATCAATGTTCTGCTCCAGCAGCAGGCTGTAGAGGGAGCCGGTTCCTGCGGTGATCAGCAGTGGTGCTGCGGCGATCGGCACCAGCCAGCGATGGACGCGCCGCGCTTTCCGGCTGGTTGTTCTGGAGGCTTTCATCGCTTGCGCAGCTGTTGGTGGAGTTCCCGTTCATCCGTGCAAGGCATCCAGCGTCCGTTGTTCTTGTGAATGCTGCTGCAACCGATTTCAGCTGCCCGCTGCCGGGCTTCGGCTTCGGTGGCGTAAAGCCCTTTGCTGTGGGCCATTCCTGGTGGTTGGTTCACCAACAGGGCCAAAACGCCGAAGCTGAGAGCCGATAACGGTTTGCTGGCGCGCATCGGTTCAGAAGCCTTCGCAGTGTTCAACGGCTTTGAGATGGTTCATCTTGCCGGGAGCTGTTCCTCCCTTGGGATTGATGCTGGCCCGCATGGCGATCTGTGCATCAATGCAGCGGTTGTAGCGATGGGATTTGACCGCTTGCGGGATCAGCAGAACCGCGATGCTGAGCAGGCTGAGACTGCTGACGGCCGCCAGCACGGGGTAGGCGTGGGCTCGCACCATCTCGCGAGCCGTGAGCTTTTGTTGGTTGTGGTCGACCATGCGTCGCGATTGATTGGTCCCAGCTTGGCGGGCCTTGGTATCGCTTGCTATGGCGCTCCCTGCTTCTCTCGCTAGGGTCATCGGAGTCCGGTTTTGATCTATGCAGGCCTTGGAGTTCCTCGCCCTTGTGCTGGTGAACTTGGCTCTGACGGTTTATCTGGTTGAAAAGGGGACCAAGTTCTGGAAGGAGAAGCGCCGTCTCAAGCGCCTCGTCAACCAGCATCCTGAAATGAAGGGGGTGCACCCCGATGAGGATGGCCTCTTCGTGTTTGAGAGCGATGATTCGCTCAAGGTGCTCGTGCTGGAGAACGATCAGCCCGGTTCTGATGAGCCCTTTTATGTCACAGAAGAGGATCTCGAAGAGGACTGAATCGATTGGTGCAGGAATGGAACGATGAGTTCATCACCCAGGCTCAAGTAGAGCTCAAGGGGATAGTGGCTGACTGGAAATATGACTACGGCGTGAGTGATCGCGATTGCTCGGCCATGTTGCTTTGGATGCTGATCAAGCTCAATCCCGACGCCAAGATCGATGCTGGCCTGCTTGATTGCTGATCTGACCGTTCGCTAGGTGCAATCACCGATGCCGTTTGGTTCCTTGGGATACAGAATGAAAAGGTAACCCCCAGCTCAGAACAGGGGGAAACTGCGTCGAACAGGGGAGGGACTAGGGAACCCTTCCTTTTTTATGGACTCCCTTTGCAGTGTTTGCCCCGGCGCTACATCTGGGGTGTTGCCACAAAAAAAACCGCCGAGGGGGCGGGCCGGGTGATGGGGTCTCACAACATAACCCCGATGGCCACCACATGCAGCGTTGATGTGTGATCAAGGAGCCCTGCATAAGTGATCGTGCTCCGCCTAGATCTGGAGCCTGATGAGTATCATCCAGCCAACGCATCTAGATCTGGTGCTATGGGCCGGGTGATGGGGATTGCTCCGGCTTGATGATTCGCTCCATTGGCTGGGGCGAATTTTTTTTCACTGACATGAGCGGTGGTTGTGTTCCACTTCAGGCACATTGCGGCTCAGATAAAGGGCGTTGCTGAGCCCCATCACAACGGTGCATCCGGCTGGTCCGCAGACCCGATACAGGTGATTGCCGATCGATTCCACGGTTCCATTGCCTTGAACGGAGTAGGGCAGATGCAGGGTCTCGGCCATGGGATCACGTTTGAAACTGCAGCCGTTCTACGGATTCGGGTTTGGACTGGGCTGCGACAACCGATACGGGTTTGGCTTTCTTTGCGTCTCTCAGCATTCCTTAAGAATTGAGCCCTTTGTTCTTGATGGTTCAGGTGCCTGGGAAATGGCTGGCCCTGAGCCGATCGAGGTGATCGCGTACCTCCAGATCGGGCATGCGCATCACCCGTTGCATCAGGTTCTGCCGATGGGCATAAAGCCCTTTGCATCCCTTCAGCGGTTCGATCAGTAGATCGAGCAATTGAGCTTTGGCGGTCGTGTTGGTCATGGTTCTCGGTGCTCCTCGCCTCGTGTTCCATCAGCATCGGCAAAACCTGAGGGCCACACATCACCCACTTGAGGGGTTGTGGAGTGGTGATCCAAAACGATGTCTCCCTCATCTGAGGGGACGTCGTCTGATGACTCCCCTTAACGTGAACTGTCTTCTGGGGGTCCGATGAAGGTTCTGCAATCTGTTCTGGCGTTGTTGCTGGTGCTGGTGCTCGGTTGTGCAACAACCTCAACGGTGTCTGCGGCAACGATTGAGGAGGCGGCCAGTGGTGATCTGATTGCCACGCTGGAAAAGGCGCGGGATGTTCGCGAGCAGGCCGACATCAAGATCCGGGAAAACCTCAAATTGATGGCGTCGAGTTGTCTGTATATGAGTGATTCGTTGAAGGAGTTGATGGCTCTGGAGAATCAGTTTGAAGACCGCCAGATCGAAGATTTCACCGTGGGAATGGCAGACGCGGTTGAGCTGGAGTTGCTCGATGAGGAGTCACGCAAGATCAAAGCGCTTTACCGCAGATCCCACTGTGATGATCCGATCATCCTTCGTGAGCAACTTCGGCAGGCCGATCAAAAGCGCAAGGCCTGACTCAGCAGCAGACCCCCTGTCCCTGTGATGGAGGGGCCGGGGGTCTGTGTCTGAACGGTGGTGTTCAGGGTTGGTGTGGCCGTCCCGTTCCCTTGAACAGGCGGCCTAATTCGCTCGTTTGTGCATGACGCAATCCATCAGATGGGGCTGAAGGAGGGTCGAAGCGTCTGGCTTATGGCGCCTGGGGCCATGTTCCAAGGGGTCGGGTGATGGGAGCTCCTAGGGCACCTGGCACGGTGCAGATTGAGTGCCGATCGGCCTGGCCTTTCGCACAAGGCCTGTCGAAGGGCGCACCCAACAAGAGGTGTGAAAACTGTTGGAGCAGGGGCCTGAAAGTCAGCTTGCTTCTGACGTCTGCTCGGTTGGACCGTCGTCTCGCATGGACGCCTCCGATCTCGATGCACACAGTCTTGGGGCTGGGCCAGGCCCTGGCAATCAGCACGAACACGCATTGCCTTTCAGGCCAGAACCGGCTGAAACTGGGGCTGGCGTGGCTGCGATCTGATTAGCCTGAACCACCGCGCGTGGTTGATGACCATTCCCTTCGGCACGCCTGAGCCTTCGGACGGTCTGCTGAACAAGTCGGTGTCGTCCACCCGACTGCGCGCTTGGTTGAACACCCGGCTCCGTCAGCTCGCCATGGGGCAGCGCATTCAGGATGCGCGAGCCCTGCGCAGCGAATTTCTGGTGGAGTGATTGTTGGTGCCTGGAGCTTTGGTGGGACTAGAGCTCGCCTTGTTCACCCTCCGGTCGGTTTCGATCGATCCAGGCACACATTTGCCTTAGTGCGGTGTCATCCATCTCCACAAGATGATCGGTCCACTCCTGCATGACCAGCTGCAGGTGATCGGGATTGTGGATGGTGAGCTCCGGGCCCAGCAGCACATATTTGATGCTCAGTAGTTTCCAGGCCTGGGTCTCGAGCAACCAGGGATGAGCTTTCAGCACCCGTTCCACCCGACTGCTCGGCTGATATTCACTGTCCATGGACTGATGCGTTGCTGGTACAACTACGCCGCCTTTTGGCCCCGGCGATGCGCCTGAAGCGAAAGGAATAGAGCGCGCGGATTCGCGTAACGGTCTGGAAGGGCCTGATGCAGTCGGTTCAATCGCCGCCAGCAGACACTTTCACGGGCTTCCCCTTCTTTCACACCATCCGCCACCAGGTATTCCATGGCGCGGGTATACACCGCTTCCGTTTCCCGCAGTTCTGCGAGGGAGGGCTCTTGGGTGAAGGTGATTGCTGTCATCTTTTCGCGATTTCACTGGTCACCATTTATTGACGCGCGGGCAGGGTCTGGATCTCTACCCCCATCTGGGGTGAATCGTTCCCTCAGATCTGAACCATGCCGCAGCGCATTCCTTTCAACACCGCCTGAACCCGGTTGTTCACTTCGAGGGTTCGTAGCAGCCGTTTGGTGTAGGTGCGTGCGGTTTCTTCGGTGACGATGAGATCCTCGGCGATTTCTCTGTCGGACATGCCGCGGGCGAGGCGGTCGAGAACTTCATATTCGCGTGGTGTGAGCCGCGGGCAGCTGAGATAGGGAAGTTCATCGGAGCGGAGTGATGGGCTGCGGTAGGAGTGATGTCCCATCACAGCCAACACAGCGGCTTCTAGGGGTTTACGGTCTTCAATGATGTCGGCTTCAGCGACTACGGCTTCCAGCCAGGGTGCGTTGTCGTACTCCACAGGAATAGCATCGCTCAACGCCAGCACCACCACTTTCAGGCCAGGTTGAAGCTCTCGGGCTTTGCGCACCAACTCAAAGCCATTGCCTTTTTCAAGCAGGTCTGTGCAGAGAAGCAGCTCAAATGAATCCCGTTTGAGATAACTCAGGCAGGACTCTTCATCTGTAACAGCACATCCGATACGAGTTTTTTCGCTGAAGCTTTCGCAGAAACAGCGCAGAAAGAAGCGCCCCTTCATTGCTAAAGCAATGCTTCCGTTGATGGCAACGGAAAGCAGGGGCTCTTCATTCGCAGATTTCGGTTCGCTCTGCAGGTATGGGGTGAGATCCATACGCTTCGCTGCGTCTTTGATCCATCCTTGCGGGCCAACCTGCCCATCTGGTTGCCACCGTCGTCAGTCGTCATAGACGCGGCATTCCGGAGCGTCGGGATTCAGGTCGCAATGCACTTCGAGGGATGTGGGGTCCTTGTGTTCTCCGGGATGGTGGCTGCGATAGGTCTCGAGCCCCTCAAGCTCGGTGGCGTAGTGACGTGCCTTGGCCTGATCTCCGCTGGCCTCCGCTTTGGCCAGCTCCTCCCGGTCTTTGGCGATGTGGGTTTCGATTGATTCCACGTTCAAAGTTGATGCTTATCCATATAAAGCGCTGGCGGCATTGTTGATCTACCCCCATCCGGGGACAGAGCGATTGTCCCCATTTGGGAGGCGATGGGACGGCCTCGTTCATTGCACAGTTCTGCCTGGCAGCGTGAAGGTTCCATGAGCACATCCAACCTCAGCATCGGAGAGCTCGAAGCCAAATATCCGCTGTACTGCAAGGCCTTGAAACTTCTGATCAAGCAGGGGAAAACAAGCGCTGAACTTGAGAGGTCACTCTGTTGGGATCGTTTGCGCTTGTTGCACCGCTCCTTGCCGAGGCAATACAAATCTCCCGAGCGGTTGATGTTGATGATCCAGACCGAATTTTCGTCAGTAACTGATGCCTAAAGAGAGATGATGTCAACCCAAGCTAATGCCATCAGGGCTCAAATTGTGAGCAATGTGATGCAGAAGATTGCCGCCTTTGATCAAGAGCAGCGCTATGAAGACAGCTATGCGTTGACCCAGGAATTCAGGGAGTGGTTGCTCGAACCTCCGATTCAACCGAGCTCGAGGCAGGCCAGGCCATAAACATTGCGGTCGTGACCCTTCGGCATTGGGCCTTTGTACATGCGCACGGTCGAGTCCATGGGTTTGAAGCCCTTCGCCGTTGTGATCGTTTTGGCAGTCGGGTTATGCCCTGGGGTGTCGATCAGAACGATTCCCTTGTGGCGATCGATGGCGTTGTTCAGCAACAGTGATGCCATGACGGGATCTTCCGCCAGCCAGGGTCCCACCCGCCAACCTTCACCGATGGGGAGCAGGCAAGGCCGAATGCGCACGTAGCCGTGGCATGTCCCCTGGGAATCTCTTGCCACAAACACGTCTCCTGCCCTGTGGCGTAACCACAGTTCAAGGAAATGGGGCCGTGGACTGATTTCGTGGCGTTCGTCGTAGCGCTGAATCGCCTCGAGAGAGATCTCACGCAGTGGCACAACGGAGATGTCGCTGCGCTGGAGCAGGGTGGTGTTCGGGTGTTGTGATTGATCGCTGCGGCAGAGCATCTGCCGGCGTGTGGTGACGCAGTCCTTCTGAAATCCGGCTTTCTCGTAGAAGCCCACCATCTGGACTGCCGCCTCAAGGCCGATGCACTCCACGCTGCTGAGGTTCTTCAAGGCGTGTTGCCAGAGGCGACGGCCAATTCCCTGACCCCGATGCTCTGGCTTCACCACAAACAGGCCGATGAAGGCGTAGCTGGAGCTGTAGGTGACGGCGGCGATGCAGCCCACTGGCACGTCGTCTTGCCAGGCCAACCAGATCCCCTGACGGTCGGTGTTGGCGTAGATCTCGATGTCGCCCACTCCTGGAGCGAAATCCTGTTCACGGGCCATCTCGGTGATGACGTCGAGATCGGCTGGGGTGAACGGTTTGATCTCCAGCATCGACAGTCAGGCGAGGGATCTGCAACCTGAGCGTTCGATCAATGGTCAGGCGGCGTCAGGCGGCCTGAAGAATCGAATCCACACTGGTTGGATATCGACGCACGTAGGCGTCTGTCTCCATGGCGACGATGCGCGCTTCTTGGCGATTGGCCGCGTGGAGTTGGAGCGTGTGTTGGCTGCCGTCGTTCTTCTTGTATCGAACGACAAAGCGTTGTGGTGCAGTTGTCATCGCTCTGTGACCTTCCGTCCGATGCGCACAGTTGCTGGCCGCAGGGCGCAGGCAAGGGCATGGAATGGGCGGTGGGTTCCCTCAACAATGAGGCTTCCCATGGGTTGTGCTTGAGCAAGGTCGAGCTTCATGGCTTTGCCTCTAATGGAACTGTCTTACTGCTTCTGAACGCGCTGATCTATCCCCCATCTGGGGACAATTCGTTGTTTGCATCCATCGGCCCATGGGTGGTCCGAACCGATGAAGGCGGTTCTCCTCTCCCCACTGTTCAGGTTTCCCGCGATGGTGATGGCAGACGAAGGTTCATGAGGGCAACAACCCCTGAGGCTCACTTCTCGGGGGTTCTTCACGTCTGTTCCCAGTGAACAGTTGCTCTCTAGGGTGCGGATCACGACTCCTCTTCCCCAAGAGCTTCTGATCCCCATGACTGCTTCGAAGCTGTTCGATTTCCTTGGCCGCGTGCTGATGGCGGCGGTGTTTGTGAATGCCCTGCCAGCGAAGTTCACCAACTTCGCTGAAACCGCAGGCTTCATCGCCTCCAAGGGCATCCCCGAACCCTTGGCTTCTGT
Organism: Synechococcus sp. A15-44; assembly: GCF_014280115.1. Classification (NCBI taxonomy): domain Bacteria; kingdom Bacillati; phylum Cyanobacteriota; class Cyanophyceae; order Synechococcales; family Synechococcaceae; genus Synechococcus; species Synechococcus sp. A15-44. Next base: position 1,519,462 of record NZ_CP047938.1, on the reverse strand, counting down.
GCTGTTGGTGGCGGCGATTGTGGTGCTGATTGCCGGATCGATCCTGCTGGTGTTCGGCAGCAACACGGTGCTGGGGGCCTCACTGCTGCTGCTGTTCCTGGTGCCCACCACGCTGATCTTCCACACCTTCCCGGTGGACAGCGGCTTTGCGATGAACCTGGCCCTGATCGGCGCGTTGATCTTGGCCATCACCCGTTCCTGGGGCAATGGCGTGCCCAGCTTCACGCACCTGCGCTCCAAGGGCCTGAAGATCAACTGATATCAATGGCTTTAGGGTCGCGGTCGATCTACGTCCAGCCTGTTTGAATCGGTATTGCGCCGGCGGCTTGCGTTGGGAGTGTCACTTCCAGGCGGTTTAAAGATGATGCCCCGCAGTGAGGTCGATGTCAGCAGCGAGGAACAGGCGGTAATTTTCAACGATCAGTCTGTTGGGGCCAGACAACCTGATCGACTTCACGCCGCACACCATGCAAGCCGTGGCCTGCATTGATTCACTCAGTTTGCAGGCGGCTTGACGTGAACCCATCAGCGTCACCTGCTAAGCCTGGACGATTGCCACGGATATTCAGAACCTCGAAGCCTGTTGCTGCGTAGGAGTCGACCCGCCAAGCTGCATTTATTGCTTGCTGAGCCGGCGCTCTGAAAATTTGATTCGCACCCCACTCACTGCTGCAGCTCTGGCCCTCGGCGCCCCCGTGATGGCTCAACCAGTCATTGATCCTGTTGTTGTTGCTGACAGGGCGTGCGCTGCGTTCAACAATCCGTCCATGCCACAAAGCGTCAAGGATGGGATGAGGACAAGGATTTACGGCCCCTCGCGGGACCTCTTCCAGCTAACGCAACTGACGATTTCAAGGCAATGTGGGAGGGATATGCTCTCGTCCGTGAGCGAGGTTGTGGCCAATGATTCGCATCACATTCACCGCAATGGCATCTGCTGCAGCACTGCTAGTCGTCAGTGAGCCGTGGGATCCGCCAATGGCTATGGCCGACACCGTCAGAGGCGCTCTCTGTGAATTGTCACGTCACGACGAGTCGATCCCTATGGAGGATTTCACCTGCTCTTTCACGCAGATGCAGGGCAATGTTTACATCGACAGCAACCGATGGGCCTTCAAATTTCCCTATGCCGAAGTCGGCAAGACATATCAACGCCAGGACACGGTTGATTTCAAGCGCTTCACCCGCGAAGGGCAATACACATTGACGGTGTTTGAGTCAGGCGAGAAGCCCAGCGAGCCAGGCGGTTTCTGAGCACGTAAATCAAGTTCTTGCACAGCGTCGTCAGGTTTAAGCCCGGATGCAGCTAGTGCCGCCTGAGAGCGCAAATCACCTCCCTGATATAGCCGATTCTTCACCTGAAATTCAGGAGCTTTACGTCCGAAACTCATCGCCGGAGCATGGGTTGCGCAGAGGATGGATTCGTTGTGGAGTCAACCCATGACCTGCGCTTATTACATGGAGCAATCCTGTGGCCTCGGCTGTTGCATGGCCCGAGCAGAGCAGTTTGCCTTTTTTGAGCACAACGAGCCTGAGTTTGCAGAGTTCTGCCCATTGGTTCAGCGCTACGGCGAGATGTTGAATCGCATCCAATCCAAGAAGGAAAAAGATCAGGTCGTTCACTGGTCATCGCTTCGCTGGCAGCAGTAAGACCAGTTCTGTTCCAACTATTCCTCCAGCGTGGATAGTGAAGTTCTTGCCTGAGAAATTCAGTCGCCAACATAAGCCAATGATTTAACTGATGAGCTTTCAATTGTCATGATCGCCCTGCTCATCGGCGGTGAGGTTTTTTCTTTGCTTCCCGAACGCAATTTCATTCCTCCCATGCGCTGTAGCCCTATCTCGGGTGCTTAATCCTTAGTGATTTGTACCAGTGTCAAATACACTTCAGTAAGACGCCTGGACGTGTAACTCCTGTCGAGGTTGCAGCCTTTTGGCTGACTCGCCTCATCTGCGTCGCGCTATTCGTAGAAGTCTTGCACTGATGTCGTGCTTCCTGTGCAGGTGATCTTGTGGGCGGATGCTGAGTGGGTGATTTGTGGGCCGCTGTAGCGATTGAAGAGGCCGTTCATAATGCTGGGAAGCGCGTATCCACTCATGCCCTTTATCGAGACGAAGGTCGATCTTGTTGTGATCACTGCCCTTTCCGAAGAAAAGAAAGCACTTAAAGATTGTTTCGGAATAGACTTTGAGAGGGTGAGCAGAGATGGTATTCATTACTATCTTGGATCCTTGAATTATGGCGATAGGCAAATAAACATAGCGGCTGTTCAGCCTGTTGATATGGGCCCAGTCTCGGCGGCTGTCATTGCTGCTCGATCAATCGTCGAATGGAATCCATCATTAATTGTCATGACTGGAATATGTGCTGGGGTGAAAGGATTAACCAGGCTAGGCGACCTGGTCGTCGCAAGTCAGGTTTTCGATCATACGGCGGGAACGTATAGGGAAGGCTTGATCATTCCCTTTCAGCAATCAATTAGGCAAGAGCATTGGGTGCTTCAATTTGTTCAATCAGTACTCGAGGATGAAGCTGTATTTGATGAAATTGCTGGGTGTTATCCGATGCCTGTAAAGACATCTGTGAAGCCAGATATTCATGTTGGCACAATGGCCACTGGTAGTTTCGTGGTTAAGGATTCTGGTTATGTGAGTAATTTGCTGGAGAAGACTTCAAAGTTATACGGCATTGATATGGAGTCTTATGGTGTTGCATCAGCCGCCGAGATATGTAGTTCTGCGCTTCGCAGAGTGACTTGGCTTGTGGTTAAAGGAGTAGTGGATCATGCGGATATCAAGAAAACAGATAATTGGCATCCTTTCTGTGCCTTTGCAAGCGCAAAATTTTTACATACATTGATTTATCAGCTTCTGTCCAGGGATGCGTCGTATCAATGGTTGAAGCGTTCAAGAGAATAAATTAAGAGGATACATCCTTTTCGTGACATTGGCTTGAGGAAAGTGTGTAGGCCAAGCGGAACAAGCTAACTGGCCGAGTGTGCCATTCAGGTCTATCTAGAAGCCTACGCTCAATCGAAGAACCTGTCATGAAGGCCTAAGAACTTCTTGGTCTGCCTGTATAGGCATGCGTGTTAACAGAAATTCAGGGAAAGGAGGCAGCCGAGGCCTCCAATCCGCTACGCCAGGAAAGGTCTATGGTGCAGCTCTCAATTCCAGGGTCTTAGCTCTTCTCGCCGGCCTTGCACTGATACGCTTGTGTGACCTTATTGTGATCGGCACAGAAGGGGCTGGTGACCAGATGCGACTCCGGCGTAAGTTGATGCCCTGAATAATTGTCAAAGAAGCTGGACCATGAATCGTTCTTTTGTATTGCAGTGCTGGAGCCATGGAGTTTCTTCGACAACCGAGAGCTGCAGGGATGAGAGGGCGGCTTTTTCTGCAGGGCCTCCCAGAAGTTCACCTATGGTTTTGACCAGCCCTGCTAAACAGCGGTGAGCTGCAAGTTCTGAGCGTCAGCATCGCAGTGGGAAGTAGGTTGGGCTCCAGAGGGTGCATGATTTTCTAAATTCCTGGATTTGAAAAATCTGCCCATTTGGGTCTTTCTAGACCTTGTATATGTTCTGAAAAATTTTCCAAACAGTTCATCAATGATGAATGATTTTCTAAGCAAGGATGCTTTCTGTAGTTAGCGTATGCATGAACCAGGTTGACCATTTCTCGAACGGAAGCGTTGTCCATAACTGATTTCAGATTAAAGAGTGAGAATGATTACCATTCTTTTGAGCTTCTTTTAGCTTTTTTTGGGGCTTCCTTAAAGGAGTCTGAGAATTTCCTGAGAAGTGTCGCCTAGCCTTTGTCCATTACCCGCCTAAAGAAGCCCTGCAAGCGCTGGGCATTGATGTGGCAAAAGGAAATGGGCTGGGCTCATGAGGCTGGATAGACGAGGGAGGTGTGTTTTGCGGGAGTGTCTTTCCCGATGCTTTACCCCTGTCCCGTCAGTACCCGGCTTGACCGTCGGAGAAGGAGCTGCCACTAATTCCGTAGGTGCGTTTAATCGGCTTGCGGGCGCCCTTGAACGAGCCAGCCAGCACTGTCCACAACGGTTTTTTGCTGTGATGGCCAAGCAGCAGTCTGGCCTTGGGATCAGGGCAGGGCCAGGGCCGTTCCTTCGCGGCGCGGATCAGCGGCCCCCTGCCAGCCAGCACCGATTTTTTGAATCAGAGCTGTGCCGCTGCCGATGCTCTGACGCCGCGGGCTTGCCTCGCTTTTGAGCTGCTGCAGCTGAAACGGCCAGGGCAGCGGCGGATCGCTTTCCAGCACAAGCGTTGTGCCACGCCGCGAAAGATGCGGAAGGCCCACCGCCCGCTCCGGCGGTTCGTTCCAGACCAAAGACGCCAGCAGCACCCGGCTGAGCAGATGGGGGATGCTGCGGCCGCCTGGGCTGCCGAAGGCCAGCACCGGCTCGCCGTTGCGGAACACCAGCGTTGGTGCCATTGATGACATCGGCCGCCGTCCCGGCAGCCGCTGGTTGGCGACCGGTTTGCCGCCAAGGCTGGGCTGGAAGGCGAAATCGGTGAGCTGATTGTTCATCACCATGCCTCCTATCAGGTGCCGACTCCCAAAGATCGTCTCCACTGAAGAGGTGTAGGAGGCGATGTTGCCGCTGGCATCCACGATCGTGATCTGGCTGGTGCCCTGTTCGATGCCCCGATCCGGCCGGCCATAGGGATAACCATCGATGCCTGGTGGTAGTCCCGGCATTGGCTTTGAGCCATTGCTGCCCTGCATGGCTCTGGCCCGGCTGGCGATGTAGGCCGGATCCAGCAGGGCTGCACTAGGCACTGCTCCATCGATGGGGTCGTGCACCCAGTAGAGCCGGTCGGCATCGGCCCAGGCCTGGGCGCGGCCCAACTGCCGCCAAACCTGCGCTTCACCTGCGTTGGAGCTGGCCAGGTTGGTGGTCTGGTTCAGCAGCGCCAGGGTTTGCAGAAGCGCCAAGCCACCGCTGCTGGGGGGCGGCATCGTGCAGATCCGGTGCTGGAGCTGCTGACTGCAGAGGGGGGTGCGCCGGACCACGGCATAGCTGCTCAGATCAGCGGAGCTCCAGCCGCGGAAGTTCGGCTCGCTGGCCTGCAGGGCGTTGATTCCGCCCAGGATCTGCTGCGCCAGAGGCCCTTGATAAAAGGCCGGGCCCCCATCCCTGGCCAGCAGCCTCAGGGTGCGTGCCAAGGCCAGGTTGCGGAAGGGTTGATCTGCTGCGGGTGGCTGGCCGCCGGGCAGGTACAGCGCTTGAAACTCAGGACTGTGGACCACGCCGAAACGCTGGGCCAGGCGAATGGAGCGCAACAGTCGCGGGCTCGGCAGGAAGCCAGCGCTGGCCAGGTGGATCGCCGGTTGCAGGGTTCGTGCCCAGGGCAGACGGCCGTGGTTTTGATGGGCCTCCCAGAGCAGAGCCACGGTGCCGGGAATGCCGATGGCGTTGGCTTGGCTGGTGGCCTGACGCCAGGGGAGGGGATCCCCCGCGGCGTTGAGCAGGTCGCCGGGGCGGCTGCGTTCGGGGGCCACTTCACGGCCATCCAGCACTGAAAGCTGGCGTTGTTTGGCCTCCCAGTGCAGCAGAAAACCGCCACCTGCCAGGCCGGAGCTCTGGGGTTCCACCACCGCCAGCACCGCCTGGGCTGTGACCAGAGCATCGATGGCGCTGCCGCCGTTCTTCAACGCAACCAGCGCCGCCGTGCTGGCGAGCGGATTGGCGGTGACCACCATGGCGGATCCGCGGGCGGTGGAGATGGCCTTGCGGCCGGGGTCGGTGGATTCCGGATCGTTGCGGCTGATCGGTGCTGCCGTCGTCTGGGTGCAGCTCCAGAACACCAGGCTCAGTAGAAAGGCGCTGAGCACTGGGTGCACTGCAAGGATTCGTCTGCTCTCAGTCTTGCGGCTGGTGCGGGTGCTCAACAGAACGGAAGCGGGTATGAATGCTCTGGCAGTGCACCATCAAGGCGTCGTAAAGATCGAATCATCAGCTCGAAGGAGGCTGTCATGTTCGAGGTTCTTAAGGGGCACACCGATAGCTGCCAACGCAGAACATGCCTCAAGTGGGAGATCAATGGTGAGCTGTCGGCTGTCGACCGTCAGAACTTGATGCAGCTGTTGTGCCAGGTGGACAAGCAAGCCTGTATCGATGCAGACCCTGATGGTTCTTCCGCGAATGCGCCAAACCGCTGATGATTTGAGTCGAGTTCCTGAGCCTTAACTGAGGGGTCCAATGGAACGGGCTCAGACCAGGCCACACATCCTGTGAATCAGCGCACGGGAGGTAGGCAGCGTCGCCAGCCTGTGTTCAGCATTGTCTTCCAGGCTTCGATGGCGTTGTGCCGCAGCATCCGCCGCCGGGTCTGCGGCACCGGTGGTTGTGGTGGGGTCCAGCGGTAGGTGTGCACTGCCACCCACTGGGCATGAACAGTCGCTGTATCGGGTTTGAACTGCACCACCTTCTGCTGCTCTGCACTCACCAGCCAACCTTCGCCGCCTGGCTGTTCCGGCGGTTCGTTGGTGGCGCGGTAACGGGGCAAGGGGGTGGGGCGACGGCAACAGAAGACAGCTCTGCACAGCACCTGTCGCCGGAGCGATACCCCGGCTCACGATGGCTCCACCGATCCTGGCTGGTGGGACGAATCGATCGCGAATGCGTGTGACTGAACCAGCATCGATGCTCCCCCCTCCGTAAATCTCGATCCACCGGCTTGCTGTGTAAACAAGAAAAAACCTGGAGTGACACCCCCAGGAGACGTTCTGCTTCTGATGGATCCAAGCTCAAATGCCGCTCGGTTATGCGCTTAACGGAAGTTGCTTAAGAGCCAAGCGACCGCCAGCCATAGAGTTGTGAACCAAGTCTTCGGCGTAGCGGCGGCCTGCTTGCTGCGCTTCTCGAACACTTTTGAAATTACCGACAAAGTCGTATTCCTTTCCATCAACCGTTGCTGCAACCGCATAGAGCCTGTCAGCAACTTTGCTCACAGACCAGCGCAAAAAGCAGGCCGGGGAGTTCTTCTGACTGTGCATACTGTCCTCCATGAAATAACGGGACGACTTAAGCACTTGATTGCTTGTTTGATTTCAAAGCTTTAAATATCGCAAATAGGTAATTATATTTTTTTCATTATTTGCTCATTAAGTGCACATTGAATCGATTGGTGTGCAGGGGCGTGGCCGAGGTTTTTGATCAGCTCCCTCTACCGCGATGGCTGACCTTCAACCAAGCTGCGACTTAACGATGTGGAGCCACGGAACCGCGAGGAGAAGCGAGTCCTCCTCGAGCGATGCGGTATCCGCATAAACACGTTCGTCACGTCACACTGATTTGCGCCTGATGCACTGAATTTCTACAGCTTTAGGACACAGAGAGGTTCCCCCATTGATCGCTCTCAACGGGGAAACTCGTCTGCCAGCCCCAGGGTCGCTCTCCCCGTGCTGCTCAGCACCACATCTGGTATGCGGTCGACTGATGGCTCAATGATGAGGTCATTCAGCAGGCTTGTATGGAAATTTCTGAAGATGTGCTGATCCGCCAAAAATTTCGGTAGATCCCGGCGATGGTTTCGACTGATACGGACTGCCTAAAAGCTCGATTGGCCTCGGGAGAACGGCTGGATTCGCTAGACAAACGGACCCAGCAGTTGCCGCTGACATGGGTCCGCGTCCCGGGCTAGGTGCATGAGACCAGGACGCGATAGAGATAAGCCATTGGAGCCAGTTGATTCAGCGAAATCCGCTACTCAAATTGCTCCACATGTCATGCGGGGGCTTTGCGGAAATTGGTTGAATACGGGAACCGGTAGCCAAGCTCCATTTCCTCCAGCTGCTCCTCGGCGAGGTAGAGGCTGCGCGTGAAGAAGCATACGTTCTCGCTGTCGCACACCAGAAATTTGCCGGCTTCGATTTTTTGGATGGATGAGCCGCGCGGAGTCTGTGCGATCAAGTCTGCTTGAGCCATGGAGCGTTCTGGCAACTCTCCCCTGTCATGGCTTTTATCGTTGTCGTTTGGTCGTACCAACGCACACACTTCGACAATGTCATTCCCTCAAGTTTCTTGGTAACAACAGACACTCGGGTTAAGCGATAAAAAGAATCTTTCCTGTCAGCCCAAAAATGGGCTATTCACGGTCTCGTTTGATAATGATGCGATGAAGTGGCTGCTTTCGAAACTCGGTTTACTTAAGCAGCACAAAAATACCCCAGATCTCAAGGAAGATCTCTCATTTTTTAAGACCTCGGTTCACTCCAATGCCATTGCATGTCAATGGCTTCTGAGGAAGCAAACGCAGCTCTTGCTGAGGCAAAGCAAGGGATCTGCGTTGATGATCAGAATCAGGGATGCATCTGGTGATGGCACGGTTGCGAGCAAGTTGGTTGAACTCAGCCTCAAGGCAACGCAAGCACAGATTGAAGCCCCATCTGCAAGCGGCCAGATGCTTCTTGAGCTTGGTTATCGCACGGTAGGTGGTGACTTCATCACGCTTGAGTATTCCTTCATTGACCTGGGCCCCAAAAAAATTGTGCAGCCAGAGTTGACCAATTGGTTCAGCAACGAATCGGACAATATTCACCAAGAGATGTACGACTTGGCCACCAAAGGGAAAGCCCTTGGTGGATCAGAAGTTATGCCCCTCAGCCGTTAAGGGGAATTGCTTGTGTGTGGGGTGTGAATGGTGTGAGTGATGAAGCAACCAGCAGCTGACCTGTTGATCTAGAGGGGAAAACGAACGAAACAAGCCGGTTGTCCCCTATCTATTTCTCTGCGGCACGTTTAGAAAAAGATCAGACGAAGCGAGGCTCAGATGCTTTACACCCTTTTCCTCACAGCAGCAGCCTGCGCGGCAATCGTTGGCGTGATGGTTCTCGTCTACGGCTCTGTTCGGTGGATGCAGAACACCTAGCGACGTCCAGTATCTTCGGGGGCTCGATGGGTCGGCTCACAACAACACTTGCGTATGAGCTGGCGATCTAAGCCTGGGGTTTCATGCCGCATGCGTCGATGCCTCAGAACCCGTCAAGAAAAGACCTCCGAAGTTTGTCCTCCTTCAGAGGTCTGTGCGCCATGTTTGACGCTCCCCCCAAAGGTGGGGACGGTTTAACGCCAACGGAACGGCGACTCTATAGAAACGATTCTCATTCTTTGATGATCGTTCTCGGTAAATACTCATTTGAGTTTGGTTAATTTCGTGTTTGTGGTTTTCTGCGCCGTCATAGCTTTTTGATTATTGGAGAAGCTCATGTATTTCCCTCCAGAAGCCCAGCAAAAGCGCTTATCAAAAGCGCAGTTCTTGCATCTAGCGAAGGAAGCAGAAGTCGAGGCAAACAAGCGACGCTGGAGCGCTATCTCTGAGCGCTATCTCCATCAAGTCAAGTAAGCCTTAGATCGATTCCGTTGTCGGCTGTTTCCGTCCGGTGAGTTGGCAGCGCCTGTCCGCATCACCAGCGTGATCGCTTGGACTGTGTTGGCACAGCCTCTTGCATTTTGATCGGAAGCCGATAAAAGGGCTTATCTGCGCATGAGCCGGGTGTGATGCCCCGGCTTTTTTGGCCTGTGCTCTGTTCTGTGGAGCCCCTGGAGACATGGAACAGGCTCAAGGGGATGAGCTGGAAGACATGAGCTGTTGTTCTGCAGCTCGGCACCTACCACAGATCATCAGTGGCTTCGCTGGGTGGATCTGAATAACCCACAGCTGGGTGAGGCACGCCATCAACACATTTGCTGGTTTTGCCCCAGAAGGCAATGAGCGTTAATTCGGATAGCCATTAACTGCTGATGGGTGGAAAGTATGTCCATCGAGATCGGAGGTGCCCATGACGGCCGACACTCCACCTGAGCAAAGAGCAGAAGCAGACTGACTTTCTGGCCCCTGCTCCAACAGTTTCCACCCATCCGTGAGGCTGGTCCTTTGACGAGGCGAGCGAAACGCCACGCCAATCGACATTCCAACTTGCACCGTCCCGTAGGCCAAAGCTTCACCGCCTCAGGTGCCCCGGAGCTTCATCAGCCACACCCCTGGATCCAATGGCCCCAGGTGCCACCACGCCAGACGCTTCGCCCCTCGCCAGAGATGGCGCTACGACTTGACCTCTGCTCCTGATGGGATGGAAGGGACAGTTGGTGTCGGAAGCGAGGAATAAGAGAGGCCACCTCATTCCTGTCGTAGGTGGGCTTGCCTCTCAACACCCGATCACATCACGGGTTCAAGCATGCACAAACGAGCGAACTAGGCCGTTTCTTCCAGCTGGGAGGGGCGGCCTTCCACCTTGAGAGCAGATCAACTGTTCGCCTACGCCGACTTGTTTTTTTGCAGGGGCGTTCACCACGCTTCAACATGAGCCACATCGCTTTCTCAAGCGCCGTCAGCTCTGGAGACGTCTCATGCAAGGCAGCTTCGGCACGTCCCCTGGCAGCAATGATGAAGCGGTCTGTCTTGTCGACACCGTCGAAGCCCATGTCCCGGAAGAGGTCGATACACGCAACGTAGACATACGAACCGTGCGTCCATCGAATGCCAGTGAGCCCTCAGTTCAAGAGATGGCAAGAGCTGACTGGGACTCCCATCACCCAATCAAATCTTGTCCGTCGCGAACGATTGCTTTCACATCGTTAGTGGTCTGGTCAACAACTCTGTAACTGCACGCTTTAACCCTCGACATGACACGTGCCCGCAGATAGGCCCTCACCTCCGTTTTAAAGCACAAATCCTTAATCCAATGATCAGGAGCGTCCTCTTGTTGGATGCAGTACAAGGCTCGTCCTGACTCACTCCTATCGGTGCTAACACAGCTTGGCGGCGATAATCTAGGATTGATCAAGCAGCTTTCTCGTCTGCAAGAGCGGTCATCAGGAGCGCACGGCACTGGGCGGGTCGGAAGTTGAATTCATCGATCAGCAGGCGTTGAATCGCGCCATGTTTTCTTCGTTCTCGTGCCAGCTCACGGGCACGTTGGATTTGTTCTGAGGAAAAGGTCATTCCCCCCTCGAAGCAAGTGAGTGGTATGCGTGACAAGCCCTCCAGAGCGTGATGGCTTTAATCAGGGGATCTTGGTGACATTCAGACCAGGTGTCTTCTCAAGAAGTCGCCGAACTTCCTGCATTCCCCTGACCACATGACAGACCCCTTCCTGGTCGCAAACCCTGTAGTACTCAAAACCTTCGGGCGCGTTGGTGAGCTTGGTCGGACTCATCTCATTCATCCAGTTTTGGCCTGTGTTTTGTATGCTGCCTCGGCACGAAGGAAGCGTTTGTGTTGAGGTGACTCAAGACCAGTCATCTGAGTGCTCGGCCTTTCCAGAGGTTTGTCCTCTGCCTTGCGGTCTGGCTTGTCCAACCCCATCAACAGGGGATGCATTCCTCTTCTGCTCATTGTTGAGACCTCCTGTGCAGATCTCGCGTCTTGGTCTTTCGGCCCTTCCGCGTGAAACGAACTTCTCACTTATATGAGAAGCCTGATACCCCCATGCGGGGGTATTGGTGCATAGCAAACAGGATTTGACTGAATAAGCCGGTGGTGTCGTTAGAAGCTCCGCTGGTCCTCGAGCAAAAGCTCTGGACCTGAGACGACCAGTGCTTTTCCCTCGTATCCGAAGTAAACCCTGGAGCCGTCACTCCGGGGTTTTTTTCTCAACACCGAGATGACAGGAGAGGGCTCGACGTACTAAGTCCGGTGTTGTTCCCATCTGGGGGTAGCTGTTGACGGCCTCGCAGCCGTTGAGTGACAGGGCAGAGAGTTGACCCGGAAGCAGCTCTCAGCCGTGCAGACTGATCTGGGAGTGAAGCCGCTTCCAGATTTTTTGTTACCGCCTTCCCCAGCACTGCAATAACTCCTTGCTCCAGTAGTCAAGATGGGCCTCAGCGGTGGCCATGTCGTCGCAGTAAACACGGCTGCCGTTCAACTCGGCTAGGTAGCGGGGGTTGCTATCACCCACCAGCATGTGAATGGTCCCGCCTAGAGTTGTTCTTCGAACAAGTGAAGGGGCAAGAGACATACCCGCCTCCAGTTCATTCAAGAGAGAAAATACGACGATGGCTTGCAAGTGGCAAGCCTGTTATGAATGAAGATAAAGTACCTAAGTATTTATCCTCTCAAGCTCATTGTCCAAACTTGGGTTAAGTACCTAGTTGTTCAGTCTCAGCAGGTTGGTCAGCTGACAAGAAGGTGTGAGGCCGTTACGGGTTGAGGTGCGACCCACCAACCCAGACCTCACGCCCCATGCATAGCCATCCCAATGCCCGGCTGACACAGAAGAGCCGGCTCAGGCTCGTCAATCAACACCTCCAAGACCGTCGTCCCCTGGCTGAACTGGCTGCAGAAGCAGGGATCAGCCTCCGCTGTGCCTACAAGTGGCTGGCCCGCTACCGCTCAGGCGGTGCACCTTCTCTGGCGGACCGACGCAGTGTTCGCCGCACCCAGCGGCGGACGTTCGATCCGCAGCAACTGCAGCACGCCGTGGAGCTCCGTCATCAACGGCTGCACCTGCGCCACATCGCGAGGCTTCTAGCAGCACCTTTCTCCACCGTGGCCAGGGTGCTCAACCGCCTGGGACTGGGGCGGCTGCGGAATCTCGAGCCCAAACCATCAGTCCAGCGCTACGAGCGGGAGCATCCCGGAGACCTGATCCATATCGACGTCAAAAAGCTCGCCCGCTTTCGAAAGGTCGGCCACCGCATCACCGGCAACCGCCAGCAGTGCCGCTCTACTGGCGTCGGCTACGACCGTGTCCACGTCGCCATTGATGACGCCACACGGCTTGCTTACGTCGAGGTGCTCGCCGACGAGCAGCAGGCAACGGCCATTGGCTTTATGAGCCGAGTTTTGGCTTGGTTCAACAGTCAGGGCGTCGAGTGCAGGCAGGTCATGTCTGACAACGGCCCCGCCTATGTCTCACGCAGCTTTGCCAAGGCCTGCAAAGCCCTTGGCCTCAAGCACATCCGCACCAGGCCCTACACCCCGAGGACCAACGGCAAAGCCGAACGGTTCATCCAGACCTTGTGCCGGGAATGGGCCTACGGGATGCCGTTCCAGAACTCAGAGGAACGCAATCAGTGGCTGCCTCGCTACCTGTCGATCTATAACCGTCTCAGGAAGCACACAGCACTCGGCGACCGATCACCTCAGCAGCGGCTCAACGAGCTGCTCCGCTGATCAACGTGGTGAGACACAACACCTAGTTCTAAAAAAGAGACTTCCGTCCTAGGTCTAAGTCAGTTCCAAATGAGAGGTTCTATGAAAGGTTTTCTGAATTGGTTTGGAGACGCTTTCGCCCATGCCATGGGTGCGATTGATGCAGAGGAGAAGAGCCATGTGCCGCCCCCAATTGGCATGACTCCTTACCGAGATCAGCTGATGAAGAGGGGCCATGGTTACTAGGTCTATGAATTATTAGGTCTGAGCATTCCCGATGCCATTTCAGGGCATTGGATTGATGGAGATCAGACTTCCCTCCTGTTTTCTTTGATGCAGGAGGGTTTTTTGTGGATAGGTTGAGCTGCTATCGGCTTTCCGCTCAGCAAATCATTTTTAATTTCGACGATTTTGCCTCGTAAGGCAATGAGCGTTAAGACCGATTGCCTTATGCGTCTCCGCTGACGAGAGTGAGTCCACTGAGATCGGAGGCGTCAATGAGAGACGACGGTCCAACCGAGCAGGTTTTAGAAGTCGCCTGACCTTTCGAGCATCTGCTCCACGAGTTTTCTCACCACCCATGGGCTTGCCCTAAATCTCGGCACCATCACTGCCGGGGGGCGCTCAGCATTGAGTCAGAACGTCCATCACCTGGAACCTTGGCCCCAGGAGCTTGAAAGGCCCGACACTTCGCCTCTCGCCAGCAATGGCATGCGGCATGGCCCCTGTTCAGCATTCACAGGGGTGTCGGAAGCGAGCCATAGGAGAGGTCACCCCATTCCTGTCGTAGATGGGCTGGCCTCTCATCCCCCGATCGCATCGCGGGGTCAAGAATGAACGAACGAGCGAGCAGTGCCGTCTTTTCAGGGGGAGAGCGGCTGCCCCTGCCTCAATGCATTCCAGGAGAACCATGCAGACCCAATCGAAGTCTCTAAGCCAACAGCGCCTGCTGATGTCTGTGGGTGAAGCGATGGAATGCCGCATCCGCAATGACAGGCAAAGCTATTTCGCTTTGGCCCGTGAGTTGGCCCATGCACAATTCGTCCTTGCTGACTCGGAGTTGAGCTGTCGTCTTTGGCAAGATGTCGCTGACCGGGAGTTGGATGTAGCGAGGTTTCTTCATCTGCTCTATGGCGGCTGGGATGTTGAAGACGATGAAGAGTTGCTTGAAGCAGACCAGCAGTTCCTGTCTCTCAAGGTGGTTTGATTGTCGGATACAGCTCGATTCAGCTGTTCTTTAACTCATCCAAAACAACATCAACAGGCCGTCTTCCTCTCATGGAGAACGGCCTTTTTATTGTCGCTTGTTGTCTGACTCCAACGTACCTCGGTTACTCAAGGCATCAAATCATCCTTGAACGCATAGCTGAAGCCCCATTCGCAGAACATTCATTTGCTGTCAGTGCACTGCTTGGGGAATGATAATCATTCAGGAGTTAATCCTCAGGCATTACTCATTTGCGTTTGATTAATCTAAGGAAGGGGGTGGGACCTTGTCCTTTAGTATTTTCATAATGTCTGAGGGATGTAATGAACACGATTCCAGACTCCGTTAGCTTCAGCCAGCTCTGCAGCTTTCTCAAGGCAAAGGTATCGCAAGATGATTTCGCCCAAGAAGTTGCTCTGGATTGGGAGGATCGCTTAAGCGAAATTCTTTTTGAGTTTGAAAGTTCTTTGGACGACTCCACCCAGAACAAAACAGCCGACCAGCTCATGGCTCTTGGATCATTTCGAACCTATTTGATGCTGAGCCTGAGAGCCCTTAAATCCTCAGGGCTCTGAGTTTTAGAAGCCCTCTGCTGCCTAAAAGACTCTTGGGAGCAGAGGGACAGGAGACCTAAGCCTCATGGCAAGCCAGGAGACTTGGCGTCTTGTAGTTTGCACATCCAGAAATCCCCAGGCTGTTCAACAGGCTCGGATGAGTCGTTAAGGGATAGAGCCGTAATCCAATCCCAATCTGTAGCCTGATTCCGTGGGAAGATCACCAACCCCAGGGATCAAATTGATCCATGTGTGTTTTGGAGGGTCAATGTCTACTCTCAAGTCCCCGAAATAGCAAACTTCTGCGCTTTCGAAGATCAAGGTTGGACAATCACCGTGGGCGAGGGGCAAAACATGAATTGACATGATCGTTCTCCTTTACTCGTCAAAAATCTTGCAAGCTGAAGCGTCTGGATCTATTGAGCAGCGATTTTCCCAGTAATCCTCTCTGGGGTTGCGAAAGTGCCTTTCGGCCATTTGCCAGGAGGTGGACGGCTTTAAATTGTTTGGCCTCAAATAAACTGGCTTGATGCGTTCAAGCGAGCACTGCTTAGGGCTACAAGACATACTTATCCTTATCCTCTTCTCTCTATTTATCATCAAGAATGGAAAAAAAGAAATAGGTACTTAACCAACCTCAATTATCTGTTCTTGTCCCCATTCGTCGCCCTCGTGATAAGCACAAAAGCTGATACCAAAAATCATCTTCCTGTGTAGACAGGAAACAGTCATCGAGGAAGCGATGAAAAGATTGACTCCAGCACACCAGCTCAAGCGACGGATTAGTAGAGATGCCGAATTTGCCAAAGGGCTGCGTGCATTAACCAGCACCACTGAAGCTGCCTGGTACTGCAACCTCAATGGAATCGCTATTTCTGCAAAAGAGTTGTTCTTTGAGCGAGGTCGTCTTTGCTCAGATGGAATTCCAACCTGGTCGGCTTAATCAGTCTTCCTGAGTTGGCGGTAGGGGGGATGGGCGAGCAGCCATCCCTCACTGGCTTGGGTGCGTAAGCAGAGCCAAAGCGTTTCATTCCCGTTTCCGAGGCTTTTCTGCTGCCAGCTTTGGAGGAGTTTCTGAACCGGGACGCTATGGCATCGGATCAAGATGAAGCCTTCATGCGGCGGGCGATCCGGGTGATGAGGGATGCCGGTGTGGTGTACAAAACCGGTGGCCCCTTTGGTGCGGTGATCGTCAAGAACGGCCAAGTGATCGCCGCCGCAGGCAACAGCGTGATTCAGGACAAGGACCCCAGTGCCCATGCTGAGGTCAATGCCATCCGCCAGGCCTGCCGCACCCTCGACAACTGGGATCTCAGTGGTTGCGTGATGTATTCGAGCTGTGAATGTTGTCCGATGTGTTATTCCACCGCCTACTGGGCCAACATTCGCCAGGTCTTCTATGCAGCATCTTGGAGCGATTACGAGGATCTCTTCTCGGATCGGGCGATCAATGACGACATTCGCAGACCGGTGCCGGATAAGGAAATTCGAATGCAGCAGATCCTTCAGAGCGAAGCCCAGGCGGTGTGGGCTGAGTTTCGTCAGTTGCCTGATGGTGCTCGCTACTGAATCACCGATCCACTCAGAAAGAAAACCCCAGGCGTGAAGTGAACTCTCCAAGGGTTGCTTTGGCTTCGAACACGGGAGACGGGGTCCAAGTCGTCTCCCTCTTGCCAATCAACTCCTGTAAAGCACAACTCGATACCCACATCTTGGGCTCTCGTCGCAACCAACGGGATTGAGCTGCCCTGCCGCAGTGGCTTGCCGGACAGCAACCCTCATGATCATGCTGCAGTTTCTTTTCCGCCGACGTCGATTTCCATTCCCATTTCGAACGCCATGGTCACTTCTTGGAATGTTGAGTCATAGACCCTGCACGTTCCCATGGTCTCTGTTGATTTCGTCATGGCTGAGACATAGGCGTCGAACTCAGTCTTGAAACAGCATTGATCGACCCATTGACCATGAGCAACTTGCTTGTGAACACAGAACATCCCACCCACCTCAGCCTGGCTGCGTTCAGAGTGTCTTTTTTTGCCAGTGAGGCCTGCTAGGCATTTTTGTTTGTAACCACTCGATGCAGTCATCGACGACTGTCTTAGAACTCAATTAGCCAATGGGTGCCTATGGATGTTTATTCTTTTTTGCTGATTATCTGTGTCATTTATCTTCTTCTCGTTGATACGAGCGGAGGTCATGGTTGGCATCGATAATTTGCTGATGTGTTATCGAGTTTGAGCTGAGATTCAGGCGCTTGTTGGGTCGAGGCGCTTTTTTCTCTCGACCAGTGTTTGCAGCAACTCTCTTCAGCCAGCTTCAGGAGCGCAGCGCATCCCGACGGGTGGTATGAGGCAGCTGGTGTGACCATCCAGAAAGGTGCGGGAATGGTTTGCCTGTCTTGAGAGGGCTAATCGCCCTTTGAGGCGGGGAGGCATGGCGTTTTGAAACCCCATCACTGTGCACGTAGCCCACACGCTCATGAACACTGAGCGAACCACGTCAAGCATTTTCAATGCTTTAAGAAGTCTCTGGCTTTGGCGTTCCACGGCACTACCCCCATTTAGGAGCATTCGCGCTTAACCACCTTCAGGAATCCCGCCTCTGGTTGAGGGCATGCCTGGCCTGATCACCATGATGACAAAGCTTGTTTCAACGGAATGGAGTTGCTGCGAGCATCCAGCCACGGCAAAGCGACAGTATTGCTTGTCGATCCGCCGAGTTTATGTAACAAACCTGCTCTTTTTAATGGATCTCAAAATCATCGGATCTTGACCAGAAGTAGCTCTTTGAGGGGGAGCAGATGTTTGAACCACTTGCGGTCCAGCTGCTCATTGGTCTCTACATCCTGATGGTCATGCTTGAGGCTGCCAAAAAAGATGCATCCAGGCAACATGGGAGGGGATCATGATTGAACCTATTGTTGTGCCCTTCATCTGGTTGATTCTTTTCCTTCTCATTGTTCTCCACGATGCCGATCAACAAGAAGACAGGACGCATCATCAGTGAACCTAAGGCAAACGAGTTATGATGTTCAGCGCTCGGCTGATTTCGAGTTGTTCCTTGGTTGCATCTTCCAACCACGCGTTAACGTTCTGACCAAAGCAACAGGTTCCTGTTCAATCCGGAGTTATCCCCGGTGCTTGATGTAACAGGCTCCTCGATAGGTGAGGTGAATCTGGTCGATCGGTCGTGACCCAACCTGCCGGCATGTGTTGTAGTGCTCCTGCCTGTACGTGAGCTCCAAACAGGTCTTTGGCTTGGGTGTGGGTGCTTTGTAGGTGTGGCCTCGATAGAGCAGATCATTCATGGGGATGTTCCTCGAATAGGAAAGAAACCCTGGTCGTGACGGGACGGCTTCAGGGTCTCCCTCAGCAACCGAGAGAGGTGTTCCGAAGCCTCCTTCGGCATTCGCAGAGAAAAGCCCCGCAGTAAAAAACAGGGCATTTGCTCGACGGCTGATGGAGTTACCAGCAACCTCATCGGCATACCCAATCAACTCGTGGTCATGCGTCTTCGCTACCCCCAATTGGGGAGGGTGTTGTTTACCGCCCCATCCCTGATCACAGCGTGGCTAGACCTGGATTAGCCGATAGGAGAGCGATGAAAAGCCAATGCTGGACCATCATGGGTGGCGGAAGGATTTGCACCGAGGACATCTCCAAAAAAAAGACCCCCTTTCATCTCTATCTCACCAAGGTTTTGCCGTAGGTGAAGAAGGAGTCTTGATTCTGAGCGGTAACCATCTTCGGAGCAGCCAAAGCCCTTCAGCCATTCGCCAAGCGGGACCTAATGCTTAGTACGTTCAAGCACTAAAACAACCTAGGCTAGGCCTAGGTCTGTTCAGTGCCTCGTTTTGAAGCTGACCTGATCTGTTGGGGGCCGCCGCCAAGCTCGCCCCCTCCCAACCATCAGGCCTTCGAAGGCTTGCTGCTTAATGCTGCGGACATGGCAGTGGCCAACAGCATGCAGCCTGCAACAGCTAGAAAACCCATGGTTGTGAACTGACTGGAGCAATCATTCCCGTTCACCTGCCCACCTGCCTGTCGCCGTTGCGACAGAGCTGTAAGGGCGCTCACCCTGGCTCGCCATCCTGAGGCGACGTTCGATCCAGTCGTTCGTTGCGGATGGGATGAACGTCTCTTTTCTGTTTTATTCACTTGGCTCAACCCGCAAAAATACTGTGGTAATTACTTCACTTCTCGAAATCGAGCTTGAGGAATAAGTTGTTCATAGAGATCAGGAGGGGAGATAGCTTTCCTCAATGTTTGTTTCTACTTGCTCGCTAGTTTTGCGTTGCTTGATTATCTCGGAAAGCTCTTCTATGAGCGATTATCCGAATGGCAGGAAGCGCGCCAGCTTGTTGGTGGTCATCCAGAGATGCGCGGCGTTGATCTTGAGCGAGATGACCTCATCTATTTCAAGGCAGATGAAGCCATCCGCGTGGCAGTTCTCGGCAATGACGAAGCGGGTACCAATGATCCTTTTCTCGGTGACCTCTTCCTTCTTTGATGAAGATGGTTTTTGACCAGATGCAAAAAGGTGCCAGTGAATGCGCGCCTTTGCCAACAAGGGGAGAGCTCTTGGTGGATCTGAAGTCATGCCACTTGGCAGGTGATCCTGATTGCAGCAGCTTGGGTGTTTGTGCAGGCCATTGGGTGAGGAAGAGACCGAGACGGCGGTGCTATTACTGTTTTTCTAGCGCCACAACTGCGGCACGTCATTTGTGCCGTCTCAACGTGTCATTGGCGCTCCCTGGCCTTTTTCACCTAAGCCATGGTTGAAGCGGAGGGCGCAGACGAAGGCGCCTTCTTTCCAATGGTTGTTCCGTTGGCCATTGGGCGCTGGTCACTGCACTGACTCCCTTCTGGCGATGCGGGGAGTCAGGCCAGCGTTGTTTGCGGCTCCTTTTTTTAAACCTCTCACTTACGAGGTATCCCGAATAACTTCATGGCTCCTTCTCTTGCGCCGGCGTTCGCCGCCGCACCAGCCCGTTGCTTGAGTCTTCAGATTTTGCTTCTGACCCCTTGAACAACTTCTTTGATAGCACAGCTGTACTGGCCTGAGGGTTGTGTCGGTTGATCGTGCGAGCGGCATTTCGGCGCCCAAGTCGGATCTCGTCTTCCTGCACAACAAATCGGGAATGACCGTGATCGTCACTCATACGGATGGGGCCTGGCGCATGGCAGATGTGATTTGGGTCGATGGTGGTGCCAGGAACCCCAAGGATCCGGCGTTGTTTCAGGTGGCTGATGTCGACACCGAAGTCATCAACTGGGTCAACGCGGATTTTGTGACCCACATCGTCCAAGGGTCTGAAGCCCCTGTTGGTGCGGGACGGGGCAGATCAGGTTTCGGAATGCAGACAGCAGCTCTGCCAGATAAAAACCATCTGACAATCAACTCCAGCTTCAAATGAACGTGGCGCGATTTCTGCTCAGGGACGGGAACAAGGTTGGTGCTGAAGTCTCACCAGAAGGGCTTGAGGTCTTCAGCTATGAAGACCAGAAGGGGCAACTGATCCATGCGTTGGCCACGGTTAAGGCTGAAAGGGAGTTCCTCAGGCAGGTCCCCTCGAAGCTGCTTCCCTTGGTTGTCCGTATGGAGCAGGCCCTTGCCAGGGCCGTTGGACGGAACTGAGACGAGCCGTAGATCTTCCCCAGGCGAAACCATCGGTCAGGTGACCGCTCGAAGTTGGTTCCGCCGCCCCTGAGTGGTTCGGGCCGTCCCGGGGCACTCCAGACGTAGCCCTGTCGAACCAGGCTGAGACGTGCCACCTGCTACACGCTGGTCGTGTAAGCCGTACGCATAAATACTTAGTCGCTCTGTTAGGACTGGGGTACGTCATGAGAGACGGAGGTCCCGGCATCGAACACCGGGACTTTTTCTTGGGCATCACCCACGGTTCGTCCAAAAAGGTTTGAACATGGGCCAGGGCGTAGGGATACCGCCCCACCGTCTTCCGTCCCACCGTCTTTTGCCACAACGCCTTCTGATGAGCGATCAGGCAGAGGGACAAGCCACAGGCTGTCCATAGGTTGCTTCCACATTTCCCATCCTCTAGACACGATGAAGTTGTGAGGAAAACACCTCATAGGATGGAAACAAGGTCGCATCCCTGAGATTGTTTTGAGGCCTCTGCCTTTGGCGGAGGTCTTTTTCTTGACTGCCCAGTTGTGAAGAGAGCGGTTTTCTTGTTGTCGAGCTTCAGGTATCACCAACTACTGCGGCCAGTGTCAGCCCTGTCATCATTGATTAACTGCACAAAGTAAGTGACGCTTGAAGAGCAATACATCACTCTGATGGATGCGGCTGGAAGGGTTACGGATGAATGGTGTCGGGAAAAATTTATCCAGGAAGCAGACAATGTTTTACTGCACATTAATGCTCAAGTTCTGAAGAACAGGCAAGAGCTCAACGTCATGTCTGCCTAAGGCGGTTGTCGTTCAAGCAGTGAGTTGTCCCCGTCGCAGGACGGGTTGTTGATGGCTTGTGCGGATGAACTTGTCTATTGACTCGCCAGGGCTTGGAAGATTAGAGCCGCAAAAAGCGACCAAAGTACGGTGCTTGCGAAGCGGTGCTCTAAGGCCAACCGACGGGATGTGCTCCTCATCAGTAGGTCCCGCGGAAAACCGTTGCGATCACTGAAGCAAGCGAGCAGGTAAACAACGCAAGTAGTGCGAACTCCATGAAGGTTGAGGTGTGGCCTGCTTCTGTCATGCCTCGGGTTGAAGTAGAGCTGTCGTAGCGGTCGGCACCAGAGAGCCCTGATAAGCGCTTTTACCCGAAGCGGCGAGGGAACCCTTTCTTTTTCTTGGCTTGCTGGCCACACCCTTCGTTTTGTCGTGATGGCGACGACCAGTCGCTGAACCTCACGTCATGATTCGGTTGCTTCTTCGGTGAAGGGGCGATGCGTCGAACGCGGGGGTGCTTAGGGAACACCCCCTTTTTTTGGCAGTTCGTAAACGATGCCCACGGCACCGCAGGCTGGTAAAAGAGGGTGATGTGGCTGGGACGCCAGCCCCTCGACGCATTCGTCCCCTTGTTAATGGGCGGCATTCCCTGCCGCCTTTTTTTTGCCTCTGGTCGACCGAACCATGGCCGGTGTCCACGACCTGTGCCGACGGTTCTCCCACTCCCTTTCACCAGGTATCTGGACGAAACTGAAGCGGTCGTCAAACGAGGGACACGGGCCTCTGGAGGTGAGATCTCCAGGGGCCTTTTTGTGTTCCTTTCGGCTCTTGGTGGGGAATCTCCCGCCAAGGGCTACAGCCCAATCGATAAGGGCTAGTTCAGTCAGGTATGTTCAATTTATTGCACGAACTTTTGGCTATGCAGCGATGTCTTGATCGATATAGTCCAGAAAATGAATCACTCTTCTTTCCTTCTTCTCTTGCAAAGCTTCCTTGGCAAGAGTCAGCAGCTGATTCTCTCGGGCTTTGATGGCGGTTCTCCACCGTTTGGGTTTGGGATTGGTCACACGGAAGGGCCCTGAGAGTGGAGAAATCTTGAGAGGCACAAGTCTTTTCAAGCCGCATGACGCTAGTTGGCACAAGTAAAAAACCCCAAGATGCGTGATGGATGTTGATGTGGGTTCGACCGGATACCGTTTATATGTATCAACCTGTACTCGCAGTTTGGCTGTAATAACAAGAGAAATCTCTTCACTCAGAAACCATGTCTCGGCATCCTTCGTGAGGAAACGCATGGGAACAGGGCTCATTGAAAAGCCCAGAGATTCGATGCGCAGTTGAAACCCGGAGTGGTTTGAGCCACAACTGGTTTGTTGCAGCAACTCAGATGGCTTCCAGCACTGAGCAACACAACACAGAAACCACGAGCTCCACTCGCATTGCAGCTGGGCTCATCCTCGGGTTGGCTTGTTTCGCTGCGGTGCTCACAGGAGGAATCTTTGTTGGCCAGACCATCGGTGAGGCGTTAAGCACGCTTCAGACCATCTCCCCAGTTCAGGTTGATCCGCTTCGCTGAAGTGTTGGAGCCGATCAGGCTTCAACGTCAGCCTTGTCATCGGCGTTGTGGTGGGCCTCAACTGAGGTGGCCTCAGTTGATTTGCTGCGAGGGCAGTCGCCAGCGTTTGCCGCGCCAATAAAGACAACCACTGACATGATCGCGACGATCACAGAGCCGCCTACTAAAGCAAGGTTCGGACCTTTCACGCCAGGTGTGTGCCGAAGGTCTGGTGACCCTAGTGCTGGATTCAGATCTGCGCGCCGATGTGGGTGGCACGGTCAGTGTTCACCCACGCGGTGGCCTTTATTGATCCTTGTTTTCTTTGTATCGGGGCAGGTCGGTCGGCTGAGCCAGCACGTAAACGACGGCAGCAGAGATCACCACGGTGACCACGATGAGAGCGGTGATAGCTGCTGAGTAGTCGTTCACTGAAGTCTCTCCAAAATGAAAGGTTAGGGCTGACGCTTTGCTGGCTGCGTCAATTGCCCGAAAGGGCCTGGCTGTGGATCGTGGTCACCGTGTTGTTCAGATCACCCACATCCCGTAGTCCTTCGGCGCTGAACCAGGGTGCGTTCTCCCAGCTGAAGCCTTCACCAAAAGTGTTGTCGGGTGCCGTGACGTACCAGTGACAATCCACATCGGGCGTATCAACGGAGCACTGCGACCAGTCCGGCTGCCACTGAGGCACCTGGACCCACATCACTGCTGCAAACACCAGGGAGAACAAAGCTTTGAGCATCAACCGAGTGCGCCTTATCGAAACTTAACACGATTTGGTCTCAGGATTGGAATCGTCGACGGCACTGACGATCACACCCTCAATGCTCGAGCAAGAACGGGTTTTGGTAGTCAGTGACTCGATTTCAAGCGGTCGAGCGGGATACAACCGAAGTGCCGTGCTGTGAGTTCGAGGGCACACCGGTGGCGGAATCGCATCCCTCATCGCTCGACGCGATGTGATTCCGTCGTGTGGCTCCAACTTTTGCTTCAACTTTGATCGACGTTCAAGGTGAAAGAACAACTTTTGAGAGTGTTGGCGCCAGGCTTCGCGTCACCAACTGAAGACGTGATCCCGAAGCTGGCCTGTCAATCGAGGGCAGGCGGCGGCAGCCTCATCAGGCTGCGGGACCTCTGTGCTCCAAATGATGTACTGCGTTGAGCGAAGCGATGGGCCCGACCAATGGGTTCAAGAACAGTGCTTCAAGACTGAGTTCAAGGCGTTCGTGAATGCACGAGCCAAATCTCTTGCTTTCACAAACGTGTATCGCGTGATCTATCAAAGCCCTGGTCTCTCAGGCGAAGTGCTGAGGGTTGCGAAAGGAAAGGCACTTTTGAATTCCGATGACCGGCTGGTTGGATGAGCCGTTCAGCTGGGGTGGCTCGCTCCGTCCGCTCAGGTCAGGACTCTTGTGCTGGTTCCTCCTGGGGAATGGCACTGGAGTTGAGACTCGATGGGTCGGCGCCTTGGCTCAACTCTTCCACTTGGGCCAATCGCTCCACGAGGCTGAGGGTGTCGTTGGGAGACAACTCGCCGTCATCGCCCCACTTGAGACTGGCAAGGTCAAGTGGGCACATAGGGGAGCGTGATACTGCTTGGAAGCTATGGGCACCGAGATGCCTTCTGAGGCAATGCTCCCTGAAGATTCACGAAAGAAATCCTGAACTGAGTAACCCCTCGATACTCATTGGTTGGTCACGCTTTCGTCCACGCACGATCCTGCCTTCGTGGCGGCAGGCAATCGGGAAGGGTGGCTTCCTTGCTCCGTGCCTTCCCCCCCCTGCCACGTTTTCACACTGCAAGCTGCTGCAAACAAGAAAACCCCGGAGTGACGGCTCCAGGGCTTCCCTTATTCACCCGAAAGAATCAGTTTCAAAACTCTCTCGGATTCGAGGAGGAAAACCCCAAGAGCATGGAGGTCCTCAGGGCATTCACTCGACGACCGCCGACAGATCGCATGAACTGCAGCCGGTGTGATCAATCAACTCCTGTGCATTCGCTTCTCGATACCCCCATTTGGGGTGGTCATCGCAACGGTCATCTCAACCAAGGCGATTGCGTCACCTCCAGGGTGTACTCCCCTGTGCGGGTGAAGCGCAGCGGGATCGAGTTGATGCGGATGTAGGTCTCGCCCTGCTCGGCAGCCAGAAAGCTGAACTCATGCTCAGCACTGTTCACCATCACGTTGCCGGCGCGCTGCATGAAGTCACAGCGAAAGGTCTCCACGGTGGTGTTGGGGCCGTCGTAGCTGAGCAGTCGACAGGTTGAGGCAACGATCTCAGCACTTGCCGGAATGGCTGTGGCGATGGCAAGGCATGCCGCGGTAAGGCTGGTTCGAATCCAAATCATCGGAGCACCCCGCAGTGCGTTGCGTTCGATTCTTGCCCTCACTCTGCAGCCTCAATCCTTTCCAAGCCGGCGGTGTTGGGTGACTCGCAAGATTCTCTTAAGCATTGCAGGGCGCGTCTGCGGCTGTTCTGCGCGATAGTTACTCCACGCGTAAGGGCCGAGAGACCACGACGCGAGATCTGAATAAGAGGAAACTCCAATGAGCAGGAGAGGCATTCATCCCCTTTTGATGGGGTTAGACAAAACCGCGCAAAAAACCGAGGAGCCATCAAAGCAAAGCGATCTCACCGGCAATGAATCGGCTCAACGCAAGCGGTTCATCCGATCGGAAGAAGAAGATTCAGGCAACCAGCAGGCTGCTTGATCAACTAGATCAAGTGATCAGAGCGCGGATGAGTCCATCCATCTGCGTGGGCCATTAACCGCTCTTTCTCTGGGAAGAGCGGTTTTTTGTTTGTGTAAAGGAATAGGTTAAGTACCTATTGATTCTGGAGGGGAGAGGAGTAGAGATAAGTCAGCGACAAGGAGAGAGATGGTCACGATCTGTTCAGGTTTTTTCGATCTATGCATTCCCCTCAATGCATTTGACAAGACGCAGCAAGTGCAGGCTGACGAACCCAAGCAAGCGATGAAATCTCAGCACGATCTGTACTGGGAAGAACGTTGCGACACGTCCCCCACTGCGCCTGGCTGCAAGATGTACGAGGACTGAGCCCAGCACGTCTCAGTTGACGCCATCAAGGCATTGCAATCGATTCTCTTTGGTTCCTACAACAAACCCTGGCTGATCTGCCTGGTTTTGTTGTTGAATTCTGCTTTCTCCCTGCGTCTTACATGCGGGGAGAAGGAAGTCTGCTGTGGTGATTTTGCAGGGTAAGACCTTGATGCTCTTTTTAACACCAATTGATCCATCAATGGTGAGATTCCATGAAAGACAAAATTGTCGTTCTCGACACGAATGTGCTGCTCCACGATCCTGAGGCGCCGCACCGCTTTGGTGATTTCAGGGTTGTGATCCCCATGCAAGTGGTTGAAGAAATCGATCGCTTCAAGAAAGATCACTCTGAAAAAGGCCGAAATGCCCGGCGGATTTCAAGGCTCTTGGATTCCTGCCGGGCCCGCGGAAGCCTTGCCGATGGTGTTCCGATTGAGGGAACAAACCACGGCATGCTCCAGGTGGTGTTCTGTCAGGCCCAAGCCCTCCAAGACTTGCCGGCAGAACTGCAGGGAGGAGGCGGCGATAACAACATCCTTGCGGTGGCCCTCGAGCAGATGCGATGCAGCGGGCTGAAACAGGCGCCTGAGGTTGTGTTGATCAGCAAAGACATCAACCTGCGAATCAAGGCGGATGCGGTGGGCCTGCATGCCGAGGACTACGTCAACGACAACGTCTCGATCGACGATCTCTACGCAGGGTTCCGTGAACTCAGCACCGATGCTGAGACGATTCAGACCCTGCATGACGAGGATCAACTCCCTGTGGAAGCTGTCGCCGATCCCGAGGGGCAGCATCTTCAGGCCAATGAAGGCGTGGTGCTGGTGGATCAGCGCAACGACAGCCACACCCTGCTGGCCCGGCATCAAGGCAACAGCAACACGATCAAGCCGCTGCACTGGTTGAACCGCGCCCATTTGGGGCGGATCAAAGCCAGAAACCGGGAACAGAGCTTCGCTCTGGATCTGCTGCTCGATCCCTCCGTTGCTCTGGTGACTTTGGTGGGCAAGGCCGGCACAGGCAAAACGCTTCTGGCCATCGCTGCAGGTCTGCACCAGGTGGCCGACACCCATCACTACGCCCGCCTGTTGGTGACGCGCCCACCGATCTCCCTCGGCAAAGACATCGGCTACCTGCCGGGCACGCTTGAGGAGAAACTCGGCCCATGGATGAAGCCGATCATCGACAACATCGACTTCATCACCGGTTCGTCTCCCGGCGAGGACGCTGATCAGTCGAAGAAACAGCGGCAGCGCGAACCACGCAACGCCTGGGCCGACCTTCAAGGCATGGGCTTGCTGGAGGTGGAAGCGATCAACACCATCCGCGGCCGATCGATCCCCCATCAGTTCCTGGTGGTGGATGAGGCGCAGAACCTCACACCGCTGGAAGTGAAAACGATCGTGACGAGGGTGGGTGAAGGAACCAAGGTTGTCTTCACCGGTGATCCATATCAAATCGACAATCCCTATGTGGATGCCGAAAGCAACGGACTCACCTGGCTGGTGGAAAAGCTCAAAGGTCAGCCCCTGGTGGGCCACATGACCCTCACCAAGGGAGAGCGCAGTGAACTGGCTGAACTGGCCGCCAACATCCTCTGACGCAAGACGACATCGCCGATACCGCCGACATCGCTAACACCCATGACTGTTGAACAGATGACTCAATTCCCAAATACTGCATCACCTGAGCAAGCCAACCTGGATGCCATTCTCAATTCCCCCACCTACCGAATTGCCCATGAAGATTCAGACCTGCTGAACAGCAACGACATGCGCGGTGTGCGCATGCTGCTTGAAATCACCAAGCCGGATCTGCACCTGGAAACGGCCGGGATCGAATCGACCATCATTGTTTTTGGTGGCGCCAGGATTGTCGATCAAGTCACCGCAGCAGCGAAGCTGGCGCAAGCCGAGCAACTCCTCAGCGCAACTCCAGGCTCATCGGCGTTGCAGAGACAAGTCGTCCATGCCAAACAGCTCGTGGAGCTGTCTCGTTTTTATGACGCTGCCCGGGAGTTTGCTTGTCTGGCCTCCCGGCACGGTCAGTGCAACAGGGAACAACCCCACGATTGCTCATCCCACGTGATCGTGACCGGTGGAGGGCCGGGAATCATGGAGGCCGCCAACCGGGGTGCCTTTGACGCCGGCTGCCGTTCCATCGGGCTGAATATCACGCTTCCGTTTGAACAACATCCCAACCCCTACATCACTCCTGATCTCTGCTTCAAGTTCAATTACTTCTCACTGCGCAAATTCCATTTTGTGATGCGCTCGATTGGCGCCATCCTGTTCCCGGGGGGCTTTGGCACCCTTGATGAACTGTTTGAGCTGCTCACCCTGCGGCAGGTCGGCACCAAAGGCAGCATGCCCATCGTTCTGTTTGGAACGGAGTTCTGGAGGAGACTCGTGGACTTTGACTACCTCGCCGAAATGAGCCTGATCTCTGATGATGATCTTGATCTGATTCATTTCTCAGACACTGCCGAGGAGGCCTGGGAGTTCATCCGCAGCCGAACGCAGGCCGAGCCCGAGGCAAGTTGATCAGAACATCGACATGGCCTTGATCTTGCTCAGCTTCAGTTGATTGAGACCATTCAGATCGTCGTAGTTGATCAGCTTCTGCTTGATCATGTCGGCCAACGTGAACAGGATATTGCTGAAATCAAACTCTATCCGCCCTTCGTATTGATAGCGCTCCGTGCTCAGATAGTCGTGAAATTGCCAGATGGATTCGGGCGTATCCAGCTTGGTGCTCAGATCTTTGAGGTTATCAATCAAGGTGAGGATGGATCGCTGTTTTCCCAGGTCAAAGGCCTGCCGGGCAACCGCTTCTTCTTCAGAGGTCCAATCGGTTGCAGACATGGAGTGTGAGGGGGGAGAGAGCGTAGGGAAACTGGTTCTGGTGAGAACTCAGTGAACCAATCGACCTGTGCGTAGTTCCGGCAACAGGAACCAGGGCGCTTTGGGATGGTTGTGATGCTCGCGATGGTAGCCAAAATGGTAACAAGCGAGCAGTGATACAAACGGATGAAGATTCAAGCTTTTGATTGAAACTTCGTGGCCTGTTTGTGTGTGTTCTTTTCGATGGGGCAGGTAAGTGCCAACAAAGAAAAGTTGTGCGGTGCTGATCAGCAAAGGAAGCAGAAAAACCACAGAAACTGTGATCAACGGCTGGCTCTGATGCGTTTGCGCTGCAAGCAGCAGAACCGTGAGAACGAGGACCAGTCGGCTGAGTTGTGCTGTGTTGAGGTAATTGCGCATAAAGCGAACCAACCAAGCCAGCAGCGAGCGGTTGTTGGTGGGGCAGAAGTCGGGGTCAGCCTCCGATTCAGGCATCCGGTGATGCCGATGGTGGTTCCGTTTGCAGGCGTCGTAGTTGAGGCCGGCGTAGAGCCATAAACACACCCGGCCGATTCCTTGGTTGATCCCTGCATGACCCGGCACCAGGCTGTTGTGCATGGCGTCGTGGGCAAGGATGAACAGGCCGGTGTGCAGGAAGCTGCGGACCAGAACCCAGGCGGTGATCATCAGGGGATGCAGCTGATCCAGGTCAAACTGCAGGCCGATGAACAGGGTCACCAGCCAGGAGATGCCGATCAGGGCTCCCAGCTGGAGACCGCGCCAGGCGCTGCCCTTCAAGTTGTCACTTGGCACCAAGCTTGAGCAGTTCAGCGGGCGAGGCGAGGAGGTCGATGGCAACGAAGTAGATCTTGTCGTTTTCATCGAGCAGGAAGCGCCAGGCCACGTTCATGCCCACTTCGCGGCCGAACCAGGGGGTCTGCACCTTTCCGGTGACTTTGATCTGGTTGAAGCCACCTTCTGCCGGTTCGCCGAATCCGCCCTGGGGCATCAACTTCAGGTTCTGGCAGTCGCGCTTGAAGAACTTGAGGATCGCTTCGCGGCCCACGATCGGACGCTGGAAGGGGGGCTGAAGCGCACCGTCGTCGAGGAACAGGTCGATCAGTTGATCAAAATCGTTGGCGTTCAACAGCTGCATATAGCTGAGGATCGTCTGGTTGAGCACGCCGGGGATGAAGATCTCCTCACGCTCTTCCACCGGGGTGGGGGCGACGATCGGCTCGGCCACGATCTTGCTGTCGTCAACGTTGGGATCGAATCCCATGTCGACGACGAAGTTGCGCAGCAGGGTGATCTGCTGGCCCTGCTCCACCTTCTTCACCGCTTCGAGCACAGAGTTGGCGTTGGCGGAGAGCTTGTAGCCCTGGGGGATGGGGGCGACTTTGCCCTGGCGCATGTATTCGCCCAGCTCGTACCAGAAGCAGAGCTTCACGTTCACCGACCAGTAGGCGTAGGTGCTGGAGATGGGAGTGTTGATCTTGGCGGCCAGGTCGCACATAACCTTGGTCTGCTCGTCGAAGCTCATCGCCAGGATCTGCTCGAGGATCGGGCGAGCCAGTTGCATCCGTGCAGCGCCGGGGGCCGCCACGGTGATGGTCTGGCCCATCTCGAGGTAGGCGAACCAGATCAGGGCGAGCTGGTCTTCTGCCGAGAGCAGTTTGAAGCGAGCGGTGATGGCCGGAACGGCGTCGGCAGTGAGGGTGTCCGGGAAGATCTGGCGAGCTTTATCGAGCGTGAACATCCAGGACGGATCGAGGGGATTTGCGGACTGTAACACTATGTTTCGTTATGTAAACAGGCCTCTCTGCCTGATTTTTTGCTCGTTACTGAACACTCGCTGCTGCAGGGTCTTGCCTGGTGTCTCGCCTGCTGATGGGGTTCTTCTCTGTTCCTGCTGAGGCGGTTTAAGGCAGAGGCTTACGTCTGCTGGCGCTGTTTCTTGCGTTGATCCTCGATCTGAAAGCGCAGCTGCCTCAGGTTCTCAACATTGAGCTGGTGTTCGCCGGCGCTCCAGTGCTGCGGGTTGGCGACACGAATCTCCAGTTCTCGCAGGCGGGAGCGATCGAATTGCATGTCGAGCTCCAGGAGACGTTTCAGTCTGTTTGTGCTGTTCCCGGCTCGGCATGAGTTTTTCTACTGGTTGAAAAAACACCTGGTTCCAACCGAAAACGTCTCAGATGGAGCCCAGTTCGAGCAGGTGGTCCATCAAGGCGGCATAGAGCTGAGTCTTCATGTTCAACAGGCCAACCTGTTCGTTGGCATCGCCTCCAGGCCAGTTGTCGTAGGCCTCCGCAACAGAACGGTGCAGGAGACGTAGGGCTTCAACGTCCACTGAGATGGTGGTGAAGAGTTGGTTGTCTTCCAAGTTCAGAGGCCCTGGGACTGCTGGCGCACAATCCAGGCGGAGGCGGCTTGCTGTTGCTTCCAGGCCACCAACAACTCCTTGGCGATGCTGCGCAGAGCTGCGAGGTCGTCTGAATTGTCGATCTCGCGTGAAAATTTTTCAATCTCAAACTTCTGGCCCAGAGTCAACGCGATCGGTTCCATTGGCTTGTGGATCGGTGAGCGGAACGTACCCGAGAAATTTTTTTGCTGCAAATCAATAACGTAGTAGTTGCAACCGATTTGAGGAAAGACTGCTCATCTCAATGCATTGCTGGCGTTACAGAACATTTCTGAATGCCGCTAATTGCTGCGATCGCAAAGGCTTATGGCTTTAGAAAGCCTGTATAGGCCTGGAGCTGATGCATTTCTCCTGGGAAAAACATCTGGAATTGTCCCGGAATGTAGCTGTTGCCTCAGACGAAAATCAGGGTACGGCCCTTGCCCTGATGGGTGTTGCGCTCACCATGCTGGCCACAGATCTTCTGACCCATGAGTTGACGGCTTCGGCGTTGCCCTCCTCCAGGGCTTGATTCAGAGAAAATCCATGTCATCTTCATTTGTGTCGTCTTCCCGCGACTGGATCCAGAGGGCTGAGAGTGGAAAGATGAAGCAGCTGGCAATCAGGAATTCCATGGGCTTTGGAATTGGCTGAAGCCACGATCCAGTGGATTTCAAGCAGAAGCTGTATCAACCGCTGTCGTGTTCTGTCGATTTGGTTGCCGATCGATCCGTTTGATCGAGTTGAGTGTTTTTGCCTAATCAGCCAAAGCTGATCAAGGTGACGCCGGCCACAAACAGCAGAACAGACAACACCAGCAAGCCACTGTTCATCGGTTGCTGGCGCGTTTGATCGAGTCCATCCCCAGGCGTGCTGCCCGTCGCCCCAGGCCTACCGCTGCCTGGGCGGTGCTTTTGATCACATCCTTGGCGGTGCTGCGGACCCGGCGGGGGCTGCGTTGCATGGCATCGGGCCAGGATCCCTCTGGCCAGCGCGGCACACGGCGACCAACACGGTCACCGAGTTGAAGCAGGGATCGACGTAGCCGGCTGGCCACAGCTTCAGAGCAACAGCATCAATGTGCTGGCTCCTTGTTAAGTCTGTTGTGCCAAATGACACGAAGGGGGGGCATCCCCCACGCCAACGGCTCGGCCACCCAGCATGGCTTCAACGGCTAGAGCGTTTCAGCTGCCCTGAACTCGACCTGGTCATGGTTTCCCATCAGCGTATGGATGGGATCGGCCGCGTCCCTTTGCGAGGTGTCAATCCCGAGGCCCGATTGCCCTAATCTGAGGGTGAACAGGGATGAATGACGGGCTGTCATTCGCGAGGCGCATGTGCACCTCGTTGTTTCAAGGTGAATCCAGCCGATTGACTTGTCAAGTCGTTCGCCTGGATGACGGATTGTTTGTTGGCTATGGCGTTGATCTCGGTCGTGCGGTTTCAGCTGCCGGCCCCCGGGCGCTGCGCCACCGCTCTGCTGGGGCCTTGGTTTAGGCGCTTGCTTCCTGCAGGCAGACCTGCGCCGGCAGGTCCTCCAGCGACGGGATGGCGCTCATGCTTTCGGCGGAGACCATGCGCCGGCCCTCGAGCTGCCAGTGCTCGTCCTGCTCCAGCAGCACTGCGCCCACCAGTCGCTCGATCGCAGCGTCGTTGGGGAAGATTCCCATCACACGGGTGCGGCGTTTAATTTCCTCATTGACGCGCTCGAGCAGGTTGGTGCTCCACACCTTCTTCCAGTGCTGGGAGGGGAAGTGGCGGAATGCCAGCACGTCCTCGCTGGCCTTGGCCATCAGCTCAGCCGCCCGGGGGAACTTGGCGGCGAGCATGGCGCTGACCTGATCCCATTGCTCCAGCACCGCCTCCTTGCTCTGCTGCGCGAACACCGAGCGCAACGCGGCGGCGACCATCTCCCGGTGGGCTTTTGGCACCGTCTGTAGCAGGTTGCGGGCAAAGTGCACGCGGCACAAGCTGCTCAACGCAGCGCACCTCGCGGTGCGACGCCAGCAGCTGCCCTGCAGCATCCGGCGAATGGCGTTGCTGAGGCCCTGGTGGGCATCGCTGATCACGAGCTTGACCCCGCTGAGACCGCGTTCCTACTGCTTCGCAGAAGCCTTCGGCTAGAGGGAGCCAAGAAACTGGCTCCAGAAGGGCTCGCTCGCGCTGTCGCCCACCTTGAGGCCGAGCAGCTCGCGCCGGCCATCGGCGTTCACGCCCATGGCGACGACGACGGCTCTGGAGCAGACCTGCAGCGGCCGGCTGAGGAACGCCTGCACCTGCAGGTCGATGTCGGCGCTGATGCGGCTGACCTGGGATTTGGAGATCCCGCTTTGGCTGCCCAGAGCCGCCACAAGGGCGTCGACCTTGCGGGTGGAGACGCCGGCGACATAGGCCTCCATCACCACGGCGTAGAGGGCCTGATCCACACGCCGGCGGGGCTCGAGGATCGAGGGCAGGACGCTGCCGCTGCGCAGCTTGGGGATCCGTAGATCGATGACGCCCACCTGGGTGGTGAGCACGCGAGGGCGGTAGCCGTTGCGGTAACCAGGACGCTCTTCGCTGCGTTCATGGCGATCGGCAGCGAGCACGGCGGCGACCTCCAGCTCGATCAGCTGCTGCAGGCCGTGACGCACCAGTTCGGGGATCAGCTCCCCGGCGCTGCTGCCATCCAGTAGCGGCGCCAGTGCAGAGGCGCCACAATCCATCTTGGGCATGGTTCGTCTGGTTGAGGTAGGACTCGAACCAGGGTCACGGGCCTGCCCACCCCTTGCAACGCCAGCCAGTGAGCCGGGTGCCTGAGCTGTGCGCTCAACCCCGGCGACGCCGGGGTTGATGTCCCAAGGGAATTACACCAACACCTGGGACGCGGGCATCTCAAAAATTGGCGTTACAGGAGTCATCGCAACAGCCAATTGGGTCAGCTGGCCGCAATGAAACATGTCAATGTTGAAGCAGCACGATAATCACCGTCCCTCACATCAAGTTCAGTTTCAAATATAACACCGACTAACAAATTTGAAGTCTGGGATGTAGGATTGAGGGTAACACTCTTAACTCCCAGGCTGGGATTTACATTCTGATCATCAGGCCCAAGCCCAATACCCAAGTCTTTTGTCTGAACATTCCGATAACCTCCTGATGTATCATCTCCTGATTTATAAGTAAGGGAAGGAGATCCAGCCTTGATGAAAAATTTACTGAGAGGATACTTGGTCGTTGGTTGTATAACAGCTTTGATTTGTGCTGCCTCAGTTGAAGATACCCTTTTTGAAGTAGGTTCAAAGTCTAAAGCACCAACTGCTACTCCAGAAAAGCGACAAGATTCGGTCACGCCACTGTCAAAAGTTCCAAGGAATTCAACCTCAGCAGTTTGAGCTCGTACAGCAACTGGTTGTGCTAAAAAAAATGTGAAGAGCTGAGCAGGAAAAAAGCAAAAAAATTTGGTAAGTTCATGAAGATTTGGAGCCAATTTATTATAGAACCGAAAGCCAACCAGCGCTAGCTTAATGCCTTATAGATACACCAAAAAGTAACGACTATTACTATTCTAATCCCGTCTTGTTGAATCTCTGACATTGAATTCACTAGGTGCACAGATGTTGATATAAAGAATTTACTTAAGGAATGTCAAGGTTAGCAGTAATTTTATCGCACGACGAGACTGGCATTGCCGCTTTTAGGCCCGATGAACCATTCAGAGAACGTTTTACGGTTCTTTGAGCTGGTTTGCAGCCATGAATGGCTGATTGTTGTGGCTGAATCGCGGCATTGAAATACGCCATTCCAGATCTCAACCTGCGGCAAGTAACCACCATTGTGATTTTTACAGATACGACATTGCCGCCAGCACGTTGATCTTGAAGCGGTTCTGCGTATGAAAGCGTGACCACCATCAATGCAGAGACTGTTCTTATATCAGACATGATGAACACACTTCTTTTTAAACCAGCGCGCATCAAGTCCCTCTGCAGCAAGCGATCCTGGTATTTATCCCAACCATTCGGCAGTCTCCCTGCTTTGATCTCTGCGTTCTCCTCGCGGGTATTGCGTTGCCTGGGAACAGGAACAAGAATTGGATCGATGTTCTAACCGCCGCCAGCTTGCAGGCCCTGCGAACACAGGGAAGTCTCGATCATCTCGAAGAGCTCCTCGATGACGCCTGCCTCTCAAAGGATCGCCTGTCATTGATTAGAATTTCAAGATTGTCATCGCTGAGATTGAACAACTGCTTAAGAATCAGCATCTTAAAGAGAATCAGCGGATCAATCCGCTGTCGCAGATGCTTGGCCAGCAGTCGATCATTCTGCTGGCGCCCGCCCAGCATCGGCAGCGCCGCAGGTTGCTCACGCCGCCTTTCCACGGCGAACGGCTCAAGGCGTTCGGCAGCCTGATCACATCCCTGGCGACGGAGGCGATGGCCGATCTTCAGCCTGGGGATGTCTTCGACGCCCGCACACGGATGCAGCGGATCACCATGCGGGTGATTCTCACCGCCGTGTTCGGCCTCCATGAGGGCGAGGCGATGCGCCGGTTGGAGCGGACGCTGCATGAGGGGCTGGGGATCCGCTCCAGCCGGTTGGGGTCGCTGCTGCTGTTCTTCCCCTTCCTGCGAAAGGATCTGGGGCCCTGGAGTCCGGGTGGCCGGATCCGGGCCGCGGAAGCTTCCATCCGCCGGCAGCTGCTGGCTCAGATCGTTGCGTGCCGTGCTGCGGTGAAGCGGGCTGGCGAGCACGACGGCTCGGCCGACATCCTCAGCCTGCTGCTGGCCTGTACCGATGAGCAGGGCCAGGGGTTGAGCGATGACGAGCTGCACGATGAACTGCTCACCCTGCTGTTCGCCGGCCACGAGACCACGGCCACCGCGCTCACCTGGGCCTTCCACTGGCTCCACCGCACTCCTGCGGTTCGGGACCGACTGCTGGAGGAGCTCCAGACCCTTCCTGAACCGGCCATCCCGATGCGATCGCCAGGCTTCCCTATCTCCCGGCAGTGGTGAATGAAGTGCTCCGCATTCACCCGGTGATGTTCTGCTGGTCTGCATCCAGGCCCTGCACGAACGGGCCGACCTTTATCCCGAGCCGCTGCGCTTCAACCCCGATCGTTTCCTTGGGCGCAGCTACGGCTCCCATGAATTCATGAGTTTCGGTGCCGGTTCCAGGCGTTGCATCGGCGCGGCTCTGGCTGTTTATGAGATGAAGTTGATCCTGGCCAGACTGTTGAGGGGATTCCAGTTCAGGCTCACCCCAGCGAGTGATCGCCC
Organism: Synechococcus sp. A15-44; assembly: GCF_014280115.1. Lineage (NCBI taxonomy): Bacteria > Bacillati > Cyanobacteriota > Cyanophyceae > Synechococcales > Synechococcaceae > Synechococcus > Synechococcus sp. A15-44. The sequence goes on along the minus strand of NZ_CP047938.1, from coordinate 1,483,046 downwards.
AAACCATCCACGCCGTCGTGGCTTCACCCTTGGGCCCACCGTTCCGGTGTGTCTTCAGGTTGTCTCAGCACAGCGATGAACTGGATCATCAATAACCTCCACCGCGGCATTTTCTGTGTGCTGTGGTTGGCGCCTTTCGTGGGTGCTGCGGAGAATCACTCGATGTGGCCGCTGTTGCTTTTGCCGTTACCGATGATCTGCAGCGTTCTCCCTCGTCTCCAGGACCTTGCCTGTCGGAGTGATCAACCAACGTTGGCATTGTGGTCATTGTTTATCACGCTGGCTGTTCTCTGTGCGGTTTTGATTGATTTTGGTCTGAGACCGGTTGGTGGCCTGCTCGGACCAGGGGGTTGGTATTTACCGCTTAGTATCGCTGCCATTGTTCTGACTTTGCTGCGTTCAAGAACTCACCCTCATTAAGGTGATGATCGTTTGAAATTTCGTTTTCTTTGCTGTCTCTTATTGTCAAAATAATGTCGATTAATTTGTTAATCTCGAGTTGTCGTTATTTGTAGCAATAGTCGTGTTGTTGCATGAATTGCGGTTTGTAGTGCGACGATCAAAAACTGAAATTTTGAGGCTGTCTGGTTAGGAGGTTTGCTTGTGGCCTAAAGGCTCTTTGTTTGAGATTTGTGTGCATTTTTGTTGCTGGTCGTTGAGCCAGCGGCGGATGCATTTGACGCAGTCGTCCGTTGACTCGTAGGGGAGCACATTTCGTCCCGGGATGGTGTCGATCACCGCTTCCGGCAGCTTGCGGCGGTAGGTGGCGAGTCGCTCGTCGAGATCATCCCAGCTGCGGGAGCGGCCGATCCCCGTGGCTGACCCCCCGAACACCACCTGCAGCGGCAGGGTCAGACCGGTGAGCCGGGGCTCCCAGTCCCGCCGCCAGAACCCTGCCAGGAAGGAGTACACCGCCCAGCGGGTGTCCATGGACCGCGACCCCTCGCGCAGGGTCTGCAGCCATTGCTCATCGACGGCCTCGGCCTCGGCAAACAGGTTTTTGCGGGAAAAGGACTGGAGGAAGCTGCGCCGCCGCGCATAGCGATAGAAGAGGTTGCCGATCGGGCTGCGGAACAGCCAGCGCCAGAGCCGGCGTGAACGTTCGATCGGGACCTCCTCCTGCAGCACCCGCCAACTCGGTGGGCTGACCGCCACCAGGCCGCACACCAGATCGGGCACCAGCTCGATCAGGGCCAGGGCGATCGGCAGGGAGGTGCCCTGGGTGACGATCACCGCGGGCCCGCCATTGCGCTTCTGCAGCAGGGCAGCAAGCGGCTTCGCCCAGTCGTGGGGGGTGAGGGGATCGCGGCTGCAGGCGGCCTCACCGCAGCCGATCAGATCCGGTGCCAGCAGTTCAGCTTCAGGGTCATCGTTCTGCCAGCGCCGGATGAAACGGTCCCAGAAGCGGGAAGACAGCCCCACGCCGATGGGGTGAATCAGCAGCAGAGGTGGCCTGGAGCCGCTGGCTGGTGCCATCAGTGCTGATCGGTTGCGGCCTCGATGATGGCGGCTCCAGGCAGCAAGCGCCGCAGCAGGGCTTCGCAGCTGGCCTGATCCAGCAGGCGAGGCACTGGATAGCCGGGATGGGCTTCCTGGAGCACGCCACGGCTGATCGCCGGGATGTCGCCGCTGCGCAGCGATGCCACGGTGGCAGGGATGCCCAGCTGCCGGTTGAGCGCCTCGATCCAGGCGATGAACCGCTCCGCCAGCAATGGCGCGGTCTCGGCAGTGCCGCCCAGCTCAAGGGCCCTGGCGAGGGAGGCGAGTTGCTCTTCGCAGGCCGGCTTCGACCAGCGCAGCACGACGGGCAGAGCCATGGCATTGGCAAGACCGTGGGAGGTGCCGTAATGGCAGCCGAGCCCATGGGCGATGGCGTGGGCGTAGCCCACGTTGGTGCGGCTGAAGGCCTGGCCGGCGTCGTGGGCGGCGAGTGCCATCTGCAGCCGGGCTTCCTGATCGTCTCCCCGGCGGTAGGCATGGGGCAGCCAGACGGCGATGCGCCGCAGAGCCGCAATGGCCTTGCGGCGGCTGAAGAGGGTGCCGCCGCGGCCGATGTACGACTCCACCGCATGGGTGAGGGCGTCCATGCCGCCGGCGGCGGTCACGGCCGGTGGCATCCCCAGCATCAGCAGCGGATCGATGGCAACAACCCGGGGGATCAGCTTGAGATCGGCGATCGCCAGTTTGCGGTTGGCGTGCGGATCGGTGAACACCGCAGCGATCGAGGCCTCGGAGCCGGAGCCGGCGGTGGTGGGAATGCAGGCCAGGGGGCGGGGCGGCAGCAGCACCCGGAACAGGCCCTCCATCCGACGCAGGGGCAGCCAGGGATTGCCGGCCCGGGCGGCGATGCCCTTGGCGCAGTCGATCACGGACCCGCCCCCGACGGCGATCAGGCTGTCGCAACCCTGGCTGCGGAAGTGCTGAAGACCCGCCTCGACGCTTGTCAGGGATGGGTTCTCGGGCACCCGGTCGTAAAGGGCATAGGACATCCCCGCTGCATCCAGTGCGTCCTGCAGGGGCCGAGGCAGCTCCAGCTGCATCAGGTTTCGGTCGGTCACCAGCAGCGGGTGGCGCCAGCCCCGCCTGCGGAGCTCGGTGGCCAGCTGCCGGCTGCTGCCGGCACCGACCAGCAGCTTGGATCGGGGAAAGGGCAGCACCAGGGCCAGCCCCTGCAGCAGCCGCTGATGACCTCGGATCCACAGGTGTTGCAGCCGGGGGAGGATGCTCACGGCAGTGCTTGGGTGCGGTGCACGGTGGCCACATTGGGGAGGCATCCACCTCTGGCTAGCGCCAGCCCATCCATTGGGCAATGGCCGACGTGCCCACCCGCCGGCTCACCCCAGCTGCAGAGCCTGGAGCTGAACCTGATACCGGATGCTGAGACATCTTTCTGCTTCGATCCGATCGCCGATCTGCATCCATCGGCATGCCGCTGTGCCGTGGAGCGGTTGGCTGCGGATCAATCTGTTGGGTTCTTGCTTCCCGGGGTCGCATGTCGTCATCAGTCAACCGCTTCGACGTTCAGCCGGTAGTCATCGGTTGGAATCCGGATTGGGATCAGGGAATAGGGCACCGCAGCAGGGGTGCCGTCCGCTGGATGCCAGCCCTTGATTGCCTGCATCCAGCGCACCAGAAAGATCCTGCTGCATAGCTCTGCGAGGGGTAGGCCAGGGCAGCCGTGGTTGCCGGTGCCTCCCGGAAACCAAGCGCCCCTGGGCAGACGAAGGGCGGTGCCCGCCACGGGGCAACGGCTGCTTTCTTGCCTCGTGGCGGCGGGGGCAACCCAGCGCTCGGGTTCAAAGCGATCGGGCTCCGGGAACAACGACGCCAGCCGGTTGCCGATCCTGGGATCGGCGGTGACAACGGTGCCGGCGGGAATCCGGAATCCTGCAATCGCGATGTCAGTGGAGGTCAGCCGGAAGCCGCCGCCGCCGGGAGGCATCAGGCGAAGGGACTCCCGCAGTACGCCCTGCACATAGGGCAGATCCCAGGCGTCCAGGGCGCCAGGCAGGTCTTGGCCATCTAGACCCTGCCGCTCCGCCTCCGTGAGGATCCGCTGCCGCACCTCCGGGCGCTCCTGGCAGAGGATCAGGCTGCAGCTCATCAGTGAGGCCACCTCGATGTAGGCACCCCAGATCAGCAGCACGGTGGCGGTGACGATGCGCTCATCGCTCCAGCGTTGTCCGGTTTCGTCGCGATTCCTGCTGAACACGGCGAAGGCACTGCCTTGCAGGGCTCCGCTGCGGAATCGCGCGAGCCGCTGGGTCATTCCGTTCTGCAACCTGGCGAGGGCCGCTTCTCCGCGTCTGAACGAGGGAAGGGCAGTGCTCAGACTGAGAAGCGCGTCGTTGTAGGTGGTGAAGGCCTCGGCCTCTTCGGTGGTGAGTGAATCACCGGCAAAGATCTCGGCGAAGAGATCCAGGCAGAGCCGTTTGCAGTCACGGGCGATGGCGGTGCTGCCCTGTTGTGCTGTCGCGGCGACGAAGGCGGTGATCCGCTGATTGATCAGGGGCAGAAAGCCTGCGAAGGCGCTGCCGGTGAACAGCGGGGCATAGCCGGAGCGGGTGGAGCGATGCCGCGAACCGTTCTGGTTGAGGGCGCCGTAGGGGGTGTGCAGGGCTGTGAAGGCCGCCGGGAGGGAGCTCTCTGAGATGGAACGCTCCTGTTCGAGAAAGTTCTCCACGGCCTGAATGCCGCCGACCACGGCGGTGGGCCTGAAGAACAACGTGGTTCCGAACACCGGTCCATAGCGCTCGGTGCGCTCGGCGATGAAGCGATCGGGGTCCCTCAGGTAGGCAAGGGATTCCCGGATGCCGATGAACAGTCCCGTGCGGCCGGGGAGTGGGCTGAGCCCGTCAGCTGCCGTCATCTCGCATGGCACTGCTTGTCATCACTGTATGGAGTGGCTCGCAGCGGTGCGGCGGCCGCGTCGATGAGGTGTCGATGCGGTGTCGATGCGGTTTGTCCTGCAGGCTCTGGCTAGCGTCAGTCCATTGATACGGCGATGGCGGGCGTGCGCAGAGGCAAGCGGATCGTTGCTTTTCTGGCCGGCCTGCTGAGTGTGTGTTTGCTCTCCGGGTTGCCGCTCTGGGCCGGTTCTCAAAACCGGGAGCATCAACTCCTGGATCAGCGCTATGCCAGTGCCCAGCCGGTGATTCCGCTGGCGCAGCAGCCGTTCCATGCCGAGCTGGAGCGGCGCGCTGATCTCTGGCGCCACACCCCCCTGGGGCAGGTGGTGGGGGACTCACCGCAAAACACCCTGCTCAACTTCTACGCCGTGATGGCCGATGTGGGGCAGCTGATCGAGGATGTGGAGGCGTCGCACCTCAACGATCGCGGGCTGTTCTGGAACCGCCAGGCCCGAGCTGAGATGGCGGAGGTGGAGGTGCTCTTCGATGCGGCGGTGGCGTCGCTGGATGGATCGCTCTTCCCGCTCGGCGTGCGCCCGTACCTCAAGGATGAAGCGGCGATTCAGCTCAAGCACGTTCTCGACTTCATCTTCAACAGCAGCCGGCAGGTGATCACCATCCCCGATGCCGGTGCCATGAAGGAGCTGAATGATGAACGCTCCAAAGACACCGAGGCCTGGACGCTGCCGGGATCTTCGATCGTGCTCACCAGCCAGCTGGCGAAGGATCCGGGCAACAGCAATTTCTACTTTTCAGCGGCCACGGTGGCGAATGCCTCGGCCATGTACGCCCAGGTGAGCCGTCAGGTGGAGGATCTCGCTGATCAGGCCTTTTTTACCCGCACTTTCTACGCCGATTTCATCCACACTCCCGGCCGGTTGTTTCCGCCCAAGTGGTACCTGAATCTTCCCGCTGGCCTTCGCGCCGGCCTGGAAACGGAGGTGCTGTTCGGCCAGACCCTGTTCCGGCTGGTGCTGTCGGTGCTGGCGATCGGCCTGCTGCTGGCGTTGCTGGGGCTGCTGTTCCGGCAGCTGATCCGTTCCTTCCGCAATGTCTCCACGGATGCGGCTTTGGTCTGGATGCGTGATTCGCTGGCCTGGACGCGGTTCGGCCTGGTGCTGCCGATGGTGATCGCCATCAAGGCCGCTGAGTTGTTCGTGGACGACTACCTCAACTACACCGGCATGCCCCTGGTGGTGCTCACGGTGCTGTTCGAAGTCGCCTACTTCAGCCTGTTCGTGCTGCTGGTGTTTCTGTTTTTTGAAGCTCTGGGGCGTTCGGTGTCGGAAGGTCTGGTGCGGCTCTCGGGCAGTGAGGACGTCTGGCGTCTCTCGCGCACCAGCAACCGGGTGATGCCCACCTGCCGGATCGTGTCGGGAGTGGTGGCTGTGGCCCTGATCTACAAGCTGCTGCTGCAGCTGGGCCTCTCACCCACCCTGGTGCTCGCCCTCTCCACGGTGCCCGGCCTGGCGATCGGCCTCGGTGCCTCGAAGCTGCTCAGCAACCTGTTCGCCGGCCTGTCGCTGCAGACCGATCGGCCGCTGCGGGTGGGGGAGTTCTGCGAGATCGGCGACAAGCGGGGCTTCCTCACCAAGATCGGCCTGCGTTCGGTGGAGATCGAAACGGTCACCGGCCGGATCACGATCCCGAATGCAGTGGCGGAGGACTGCATCGTCAACAACCTCTCGCGCCATGGACCTGTCCCCGGCGCTTCGCAGCTGCAGGGCCTGGAGCTGAACCTGGAGCTGGATGCGGAGTCGCCGTTCAGCCCTGATCAGATCGCCGATCTGCTGGCGCTTGCCCGCCGCTACGCCGATGAGCGGACCGACCTGATCAATCCATGCTTCACCGTTGAGCTGGAGCCGGGTGCACCGCAGCGGCTGCGCTGCATCGGCCTGATTCACGTCGTGAACTGGCGCGACTACATCGATCTGCAGGAGTCGCTGACGCTCGCGTTGAATCAGCTGATCTATCGGGTGGATCTCTCCCATTTCGTGCTCTCGGTGTCGTACGACACCACCGATCAGCAGCTGGCAGCGATCCCAGCTCTGGTGCAGGGGATCATTGATCGCACGCCGGGTTTCGAGCTCAAGGCCTGCCGGCTGCTCGTCATCGGAGAGTTCAGTTACGACTTCAAATGCCATCTCTTCTCTGAAGGGCTCAGCTTCATTCAGTTCAAGGATTCGATCGACTGGATCAACCGTGAGCTGTTGCGGGAGCTGGCGGTTGCGGAGATCGTGATCCCCTTCCCCACGGCAATCGAGATCAAGGGGTGACGCCGTTGTTGCCGTAGATGATTCCGCCGAGATCGCGCCCCTGATGCCTCTCAAGGCGGAGATCCTCAACCACGCAATGCCTGCGGCATGGATGCCGACCTGCCTGACATGGATCCAGAGGAGTTCTCTCTTGCCACGATCTTTCGGAGCCATCAGCTTCACCTGATCTCAGCTGATCTGACATGACGGTTCTGCCATTGGGTATTGACTCAGCCGATAACTAAAGCGTTCAACCGCGTTCAGTTCTTGTTCATCCACGATGCTGAGCTTCAGACCCGATCGCTGGCCGTCTCAGGTGATCACCCAGGTCACCCGTAGGTGTCCAGCCCGAACGTTCGCATCATCCAATTGAGCATCTCTTTGTGCTTGCGGATCACGAATGGGCTGTGTGGCGTTTGCAGAGACTGTAAGGAAGGCAGTCGGGCTGCATCGGGGTGTCCCTGGCCTTGAGGGTTGAATGGTTCAGTGTTGCGCAAGCTGAAGCATCGATGCTGGTTCTCCCTTCTGGTGATGCGATTGATTCGGAGTGGCTCAGCGCGCAATTGAATCTTGGTGTCGAGGCACTGGAGATTGAACCTCTGGGAGTGCCTCAGGGATTTGTATCCAACACGATGCGCCTTAAGCCGCAAGGACCCTCCAGCGCTCTGCCGGACTCATTGATTCTCAAGATCGACAGTGAAAATCCTGTTGGTCGGGAGCTCGCCCTCCATCTCAATTGTTTTGGCAGGGAGGTGGGTTTCTATCAATCATTGGCTCCTCAGCTGGCGCCGTTGGTGCCTCATGCCTACGCAACGGGCAATGGCTCCAGCGATGCAGGGCGTTGGTTGTTGCTGGAGGACCTCTCGGCCATGGCGGTGGGGAACCAGGTGCGCGGCATCAATGCCATGGCCTGCGGGCAGGTTCTTGAGGCCATTGCCAGTGTGCATGCCCGATTCTGGACGTCCTCAGCCTTGCTGAACCACGACTGGTTGCCTGATCACCAGTTCTGGTTTCAAGGCAGCAGCGAGACGTTATCGGCGTTCCATCGCAGCTTCCTGGAGGATTACGAGCTGCGTGTGGAACCTGAGGCTCTTGAAGCGGTCGCTTTGGTGATCGAGCATTCCCAGGCCATTGATGCGGCCATCGCCCAACGGCCCTTCACCCTGGTTCATGCGGATCTGCGGGTTGAAAATGTGTTGTTTGCCAGGAACGCCACGCAGCGTGACGTTGTTGTCCTCGACTGGGGCACCCCCACACGCTCCATGGCCGCGATGGATCTCGCTTTCCTGATCGGCGGCAGTGTGCCGATGCCGGCCAGGCGAGGACGGCTTCACGACCTCTGCTCGCAGTGGCATCAGAGCCTGAAGACTCACGGCGTGAAGGACTACAGCTTCAGCGATGCCTGGGCTGATGTTCAACTTGCCGCGTTGCGTTGTCTAAGTTCCGTGCTTTTTCTGCACAACTGGCAGATGGATCCCAACATCACCTCCCGGGCCATGCTGCTCGACGATGAATGGATTGAGCGCTGCTGCGCTCTGGTTGTGGAGCTGGATGCGCTCGACGTGCTGAAGACCTTCGGCTGAGTGCATCCTTAACTTCGCTAAGGGCAACTCGCCAAGGCAGCCTCCTCCAGGCTGCAGTCGCCCTTGGGCTGGGCCTGTCGGGCTCTGAGCGCCTCCACCTCCTGACTTGCTGCCTGGCGATCAGTTCGTCGCTGCGTTTTGGCGTGATCGTGCTCAGGATCAAGCCCCAACCCCAGCATTTTTATGCACTAGCGCAATCCCGCATCGGTCGATCCTCGTTTCACGGCGCTGTGTAGGGAAAGTCGGCTCCCTGATCCATCCAGAAGGGCTGATGCGATCGGTCATAGATGAACCAGGGTTCCGCACGGTTGAACGCCTCTGTTGTGGTCTGGGTGAGCACCCAGTGGCAGAACCGAGCCGCCAGATGCGCTGGAATCAGATTGGCGCGGTTGTCGCGGAAGAACGATGCGAGGGGGAACTCCGCCGGATCCGCATCTCGCAGGTTGGCTTGCATGTCTGTATCAACCTCACCGGGAATCAATTCAGCGACCCCGATTTCGACTGGCCCGAGCTCCAGCCGCAGACTTTCAGTGACTGCATGCAAAGCGTGCTTGCTCATGCAATAAGCGCCAAGACCTGGAAATGTTTCGTGTGCTGATCGAGTCGACAGGTTAAGGATCCTGCCGCCAGAGGGCATGTAAGGCGCGATTGCGGCGGCCAGCTGTGCCGGCGCCACGGCCATCAGGCACAACGACCGCAGCAAACCAGGCGCGGACTGGTGGATCAGAGATCCCAGCGGTTCAACAGTTCCAGCCCCATTCACCAGTGCAGCCACCGGTCGGCCAGCGAGAACATCCTTAAGCATCTCGACAGCCTTATCCAGCCCGGCCTCGTCACTGAGGTCAACGTCCAGCGTGATGAGATTGTTGCCAGGGTTGCAAACTTGTCGTGACAGTGTCACGACGTGGAATCCGGATCCCAGCAACAGATTCACGAGCTCGCGACCGATGCCACGGCTACCGCCGCTCACCACCACAACCCCGTTGGGCAACTGGTTGAGCTGATCCAAAGCCATGAAGGAAGGTGTTGGGACTGAAACTACTCTGAAGATGTTGCCTGAGCTCTAAGGGTTTCACAGTCTCGACTTGCAGCGGTATGTCCCATCGTGTCGTTCTTTCATGATCATGTCCCCAAGAGATGCACGATCTGATTGGAAAGCCTATGCGCCGGAGGCGATTCCAACGAAAACGAATTTTGGCCCTCTTGAGATCGTCTTGTCTGATATCAAGGTGACGTTCGGGGAAGAGCATCCTCCCTTGATTCTCGACGCTGGCTGTGGAGTTGGCGTTGTAACCAGATTGATTTACTCCAAGGGCTTTTCTGTTGTGGGGGTCGATATTAACGAGGCAGCATTGCACTTTGCTCGCGAATCAATCTCAGCACGGAAGGGGCTATCCGAGGGTCTGTCTGAACGTTGTCTCCGTTTTATTCACGGCGACATTCTTGCGCTGTTTCCCTCGGGAATACAAGCTGGTGCATTCAGCGGTGTTGTCTGCCAGCTTGTTATTTCGATCATTGGAGCAGATCATGATCGAGCTGCTTTGCTTGCGAGCCTATACACAGCACTTCGCCCCGGCGGTTATCTCTATCTTTCGGCCTCGGGTGTATCTGATGATATCAATGCCCAGTATGCAGAGCTCTACAAATCCGACACGGAAATCACCAAAGAGTTGTATACCTATCTATCGCGAGACGATCAGGGCAGGGCTCTTTATGCCACCCATCATTTCTCAGAGGATGAGCTGAAGAAACTATTGCTCGATACTGGATTTGCCGACATAAAAATTGACAAGAAAAGAGAAGTCAGTAGTCGAAGAAGTGGCCAAGCGGCGTACTTTTATTATTGCTGTTGCCGCAAGCCTTTCGTTGCATATTAGCCGATCACATTGATTTCAATCAAAGCCAGCATTGAAGTCGTCGGGTTGATAAGAAAGCCCTCATCCGCGCAGATCATTCAAAGTGCAACACCGTTGAGCAGTTGATCGCCCACGGCAAGACCGGCACCGAGAAACATCCGAAGCGACAACGGCCCTGCGTTCATCGGCTTGGTTGCGGACGGTGGCTGCTCCGCCTTCCGGTACTGAGTCGAGCGGCTCACCTTGTAGGGCACGCGGTAGTTGCGGTTGAGCAGCGCCAGCAGGGCCACATGGGGGTAACACTCGATCAGGGCCGGCCCTTGGCGAGCTGGAGTTGTGGTTTGCAGGAGAACGCCGAGTTCAGCGAAGCGTTCCCGCAATTGGTCGGCGATGGTGCCTGGGCGTTCAGCTGATGGGCTGTGCACGGCGCAGCCTTTCGGCCCGAAGAGGCTGGCGATGGCGGTGTCGGCGGCGCGACGGCTGGTGATGGGAGTCGTTGCCAGGGGCATGTCGACCGACACGCAGCTCAGCTCTGCACCAGCGAGCTGTTTGGAGGCCTCGAGCAGTGCTGCTGGGTCGGGTCTGCTGCCGGTGGCCTTCTGCTCTGGATCCCAGGTTTGTCCTGATGCCTGGTCGATGAACGCTTCGTGGCTGGGGGCGACGGCCATGCAGCTCCACCCTGTCGCTGTGTTCTGCACCAGGGCAATGCCGCTGGGCTGATGGGCCGTCCAGGCGGCGTCGATGCCGAGGACGCAGGAATTGATCAGTCCCAAGCCTGATTAAGGAGCCGTGTGACTGTTGTTCTCAGATCGGGAAGATCGATGGAGACGGTGAGCCAGACACGGGAAAGGTTCACTTTGAGGTAGTCGTGAATGAGCACATCACGCATGCCTGCAATCTGCCTCCAGGGGATTGCAGGGTTGGCCTCCCGCAACTCAGTGCTGAGGTTTTTTGTGGCTTCTCCGATCACCTCAAGATTGCGGACCACACCGTCCTGGATCAGCCGTGAAGCCAGGAATTCCTGCTCAACTCCTGCGGTGTATTCAGCGATGCGCTTGGTCACAAGGCCAGAGCTTGCTCCAGGATCTGGCTGCGGATCAGTGGGTGAAGGTTCTCCGCTTCCGTCACATCCACTGGACAGCCCAGGAGATCCTCAAGCTCCTGCCGAAGGCTGATCAAGCCCAATAAAGACTGGCCTTTGGGGAGATCAATCAACAGATCGAGATCGCTGGCCTGGTGCTCTTTGCCTGTGGCGATTGAGCCATAGATCCTCAAGTTCGAGGCGCCATAACGTCTCGCCACCTCAAGAACCTGAGGTTTCAGCGCTTCCAGTCGCTGGCGAATTGTCGTGGCAGCAGCACTGTTCATTGCGCCAGGGCGTTGACCTCAGTATCGGTTGAATCGGCTGTTTTGTCGTTCAGGCTGCTGAAGGCTGATGCGTGGATGGGCGTTCATGAGATCAGGCGCTGCAGGCGTGTCGCTCCGTGATGGCAACTCCAATTCGGCGCCACCGAGCCGGGCGAAGTGGTTGTGAATTTGAGAGCCCAGCCCCTCGTTGGTTGCTGCTTTATCAGCTGGTTTCACCACCTGGCGAAGGATCTGGCGCACCTCTTCTTCCATCGAGTGGCCGTGTTCCGCAGCGCGCTGCCGCAGGCGATCGCGCACGGCGTCGTCGAGGTTGCGGATCGTGAGGGTGGCCATGGATCTGAAGTTGCCAGCAGCGCATTCATTGCTGTCAACGCTAGCGATGGGCATGGGCGGGGTTTGCCTGAGGGTCTGTTTGATTCATGCCCGGGCTGTTCCATGGGAAAGCATCGCCACAGCGGGTGTGGGATTGCCTTCGCATGATCTCTTTCTCCCTCAAGTGAGGGATGAAGCTCATTACGCGGATCCCTCAATCGAGGGAGATGGAAAAAGGCCTGTGCAGTTCTTCGGGACTTCTCATTGAGGTCTCCCCCGGATGAGGGATCCCAAAGCCTGCCCATCGATGCAACCTGAAGGGAATGGCTCCTCCGTGCGATGGCTCCCACCCTTCTGTTCATCACCGGCGTGCTGGCCGGGCTGATTGCTGGCTTCATCCTCAGCCGGGTGTTCGGCCGCAGCAGAAGCGGTGATGGCTCTGTTGAGGTCCGGCTGTTGGAGGAACGCCTTCTGAAGGCCGATCAGGGCCTGGCGCAATTCAGCCAGCAACTGGAGGCGCAAAGCTCGGAGCTCCGGGCGGCACAGCAGCAAGCCCAACAGGCGAGCGAGCAGGCGGCGGTGAGCCGCACGCAACTGGAGGGCGTGAGCCAGGAGCGCGATGCGCTCAAGGCCGGTCATGACAGTGCACTGGCCGTGATGGATCAGCTGCGCCGCGAGAAAGAAAGGCTTACGGCAACGATGGCGGAGGTGGCCGAGAAGCTGCGCAGCCAGGAAAGCCAGACCCAGTTCCTCGAGCAGGCCCGCACAGATCTGCTCACCCAGTTCCGCTCCCTCAGCGGCCAGATGCTGGATGGCTCCCGCGAAGCCTTGCTCAAGAGCACCAAAGAAACGGTGAGTGAGCCGTTTGCCAAGGAAGTGCTGCAGTGCCCTACGAATGCAGACCATCGGGGGTGCAGGCCTGCTTGCGAAACAGACCTCCGAGGTAGTGCTGCACAACGGCACGCTCCTTGCAGCCCTGCTGAAAGAGAAAACCTGCAATGGCGGCCTGGACGACGCGGTATTGGTCCCACTGCGGATGCTCAGCGATAACCCCCCCCCATGGCGCGATACAGATCCTCCGGCAACTGGTTTTCCACACTCACGTGAACCGGCATCAGATCGGGTGTCTCGTTCAACTCGTCCCACGGCTGTCAACCCATTCATCAGGCCATGGCGCTTGCAGTGCTGTCAAAAAGCGGATTCAGTCCGCCTAAACGACGTGCTCCGTGAAGAATCAAGGCCCTCACTGGGTTTGATCGCCATGCATGTGTCGTGGAATACGACCTCGAAGGACGCGAGATCCACCTGTCAAGCGGAGGGCTCGTTTTCCCCGGAATGTCTGGTAGTGGCTGGCAGGCCTGAATCGAGCCCTGTCGAATCTGTGGAAAACCTGTGGAAAGATGATTTGATTCGGTGGATCAAAACCCTGTTTACAGCTGCTTATCAGTTGGTGGGCGCGGCAGCAGAAATGGCAATTCCCTCCGGTTTCTGCGGTGGTTCGTCACGGTCCGAAAGGATCGCCTCCAGTGCGGCCGCCGTCAGCTGAGCGGCGGTGATCATCCCTTCCGGGCGGCTGAGCAGCAGGCGCAGCGGATGGCCGCACAGCCGCTCAATCGATGCTGCGAGGATTCAATCCCATCAACACGGGAGCCGCTCAGCCGGCGTCCGCGCAGCTTGGATGGCTGAGCTGTTCTCTCTCAGCCTGTTAGCCAGCAGAGCGTTGCTGAAAGAGTCGGCAGCTGAGAACGAAGCGATGCCGATGGTCGTCAATGGACATTGACGTCGCTGATGCCGTGGAGCACTACATGAAAGCCCGGCGCTGCCAAGCTGAATCATTCCAATCCTGGAGTTGACCAGACGTCGCCTTGGAATCGGACGTCAGCAGCGCTCCATCATTCAGACAAGCGTGAATCACAAGTGATTCAGATTCAATCACAGGAAAACATTTTGTTGCCTGAGCCCATTAACAGGGTTTGATGCCACCATCGCTAATGTCTATTGATTTGAAGCTTGCCATGTATTTGGCCAATCTCGCAGACCTGCAGGATGCAGGCGTCTCACACAATCAAAATATCCGCAAGAAGGTATTACTTTCACCAAATACTATCGATCACTTGGTGTATCTTTCTCACGCTGTATTCCCACCTGGCGAAACAGCAGAAATGCACCATCATCAAGACATGACGGAAATCTTCTATATCTCTTCTGGTTCTGCACAAGTTACTGTTGATGGGAAGAATTTTGAATGTCCGACTGGTTCATGCATCGCCATCGAACCCCATGAACAGCATCGACTCTCCAATACCAGTAATGATGATCTGGTGATTCTCTATCTAGGTCTTCACGCCTGATCCGGAGCGCCCAATCAATCATGTGCTCTGCTCCGTGGACAAGTGAGTGTTGATTCAGTTGTCCGCGAAGCAGCTTGCCGCAATGGCTCACCACGATGCGGTGAAACCGTGAAGCCTCATGGGCGGTTCGCCTGCAAACCCTTGTATCGACTGTGGCTGTCAACAGAGCTGCTTGCTAAGACAGAGTCGGTAGGCAGAAGGCTCGCTGCGCACTTGTTGTTTGCACACCTTTTGATGGAGCTGATGAAATGACATCCGATCGCATCACCGACAACACGGATCCGAGTCTTGGCTATTACCCAAGCCCAGGATGGGAATGGCAGAAACCGGCACCAAAGGCCTCCTTGGTGGCAAACAAGTTGGATCGCTTTGCCAAGGGCTGGATCTTGAACTTAGTGGAGCTAGTGCACTGGCTTCCCTTTATTCCAACCTTCATTCTTTCTTTCCTGATTTTTCAACACAGTGAAGATCTCAGACCACTTCTGGGTGGCAGCGACTTACGCGTCTTTCTACTACTGCTCAGCCCACTGATCCAGACCTTCGGCGGCCTGATGGGAATCACCATGCATGAATACGAAGGCTGGCAAGTGGCCTTCTTCAAGAACCCACTGGATAGTGATTTTGCGGTTGATCACTATAACAACGAATGGCTACGCGAAGTGGCCTACAAGCTTCTGTTTGTGCTCCAAGGGCTTGGTTTGCTGGCCTTCTCGCTGGCCGTCTTCGGTTTCAGCGCCATCACCATCACATTTGCTGTCTTGAGTGGACTGATTGCTTTCATTGGTCCGCAGAACCCCAAGGCCACCTTCTCCTTTAACGATCAACCGGTCTTTCCCCTGGCTATTTCAATCCTGGTCGTCTTCATCGCCAACGCCAGTGTTAACTTCATTGCTTATTTCGCCCTGCTAGGCGATCCCCTTGTCGCCGAAGGTCTGCCTCGTGCGTTGGCGGCGCTGGCACCATTGCTGCTGATGCTTGGTGGCATGATTGAAGGGATTCTTGCAGAGTCAAGCTTTAATCAATGGTGGCATTTCACTGCCGTTGTCTTTCTGAATCTCGGAATGGTGGCTCAGATTCTTCTCTTCCCGGTGCTGTGGTGAACAGACTGCCATGACATCGTTCCATTACGACCTCAACCATCCAGACAACAGTTATTCGCTACCAGATCCATACAAGGAAATTTCGGGACTATCCCCTCTTGAAGGCAACAACCGCCTGGCCTTTGTCCAGGACGAAGCAGTTCAGATCCATCTCTTTGATTTAGCTTCTGCAACAATCACTGAACTTGCCAAGCATGGCGACGGTGATTCAGAAGATCTTGCCGTGATTGGAACGACTGCCTATGTGCTGAAGTCAGGCAAACAACCAGCGATCTACCAGGTGTTTGATTTTCAATCCGATCATGCACTCTTTGAAAGCTATGATTTAGCGCTGGACAAGAATCAAGACCCAGAGGGCTTATGCCATGACGCCAGACGGAATCGATTGTTGATCGCCTGCAAAGGACCCTCAACCAGAGATGATCCAACGCGAGGCATCTATGCCTTTGATCTTCAAACAATGCAGATGGATTCTGCTCCAGCTTATATCATCGATGGACGTGATTTTCTTGTCAACCAAGAAGATACCTTCAACCCTTCCGGGATTGCCATCCACCCTCGTTCCGATGATCTTTACGTGATTGGCTCCAAGGGAGAGAAAATGATTGTTTGTTATGGAATGGATGGTCGTTTCAAAGAAGCCTTGGGTTTAGACAAGGATCAGTTCATGCAACCTGAAGGGATAACATTTCTGTCTTCCGGGGAACTTGTGATTTCCAGCGAAGGGAAAAAAGGCAAGAAGGCTGAGATCCTGATCTTTGCTGCGTCTCGGCAATCATGATCAGGCTGATGCAACTCCATCAATCCAGATCCATGGATGATCAAGGCCACGCAAGATCGTGACAGCATTCATCCATCGCCACTGGCTCAGTCTCAGCATCATCCTGCTTGGATGCATCACCGCTCTATCACTGAACCCACTCAGCACTCTTCCAGAGGCTCCAGGCTCCGATAAAACCCATCATTTGATTGCCTACGCAGTGCTTGCTTTGCCGACGGCACTGCGAAGGCCAAAGCGCTGGCCATTGATCATCCTCTGTTTTGCGCTTTACAGCGGACTGATTGAACTGATTCAGCCTCGCGTCAATCGCTACGGTGAATGGATGGATTTCATGGCCAACGTTGTCGGCCTGCTGATTGGCGTTTGCTTGTCTTTTCTGATCAACAAGCTGCGGTCGAACCAGACGATTCATTGATCGTTTGGGAACCCGTGCAGACCCATCGTTACCTGAAGAACTCACTTCGAGGCTGACCAGGCTGATAGAAGAAGGCGAATTAATCCAATCAAAATTTTCATACCGGCACTATGCTTGATCGCAGCTATTCATTAATGCCACCCCAGCATCAAGGAACTTTTGACGATATTTTGATACTTTTCCCAAGAGAAGGAAAGCAAGCAGATCAATGGATGAACAAGCGCTTTTCCTCTCGAAGATTCCTGATATTTTGGGTGAATGACCTTCCATGAGAGCTGAAAGATGAGTAGCTTTCATCTTGCAATATCAAATCACTTTGGACTGATTGATTCGCTCTGGTCCTCAATCCGTGGAGTTTTGAGCGCTTTCTGATCCATCCACCAAAGCAGACCATACCCCGGCAAAAGCATCAGAAACGTCCATTCCCACCAAGCGGGAGACAGGAAGAGAGACACACCAACACTCAACAGGCAAACCCCTGGCTCAAGAGCCAGTTCAAACAACAGATGCCATCGATGCTGGACCTGCAATGGTTCAGCCAACAACTCGGGTCGACGCCATCCATGCACAAGAGTCAGAAGATCGAAGAAGCCGATCTGGACCAGAACCAGGCTGTAAGCCACCTGGATCGATGACTTCAATGGCATTAATTCCAGAAGGTCATTCACAAAGGGAAGCAATGCCACCCCCATCAGACCACCCAATTGCAACCATCGGTGCGTTGCATCGGAGCGCACGAAACGGCTCGCCATGAAGAGGTGCGATTGCCAATAAAAGCCCACTAAGACAAAAGTTGTCAGATAAATTCCGAGCGATGGCAACTGATCATTGAGATAGCGATTAAGGGATTCAGAAGAGAGCAACACGGCCGGATCAGGTCGGTCGATCTGCAGCAAAATCAACAGAAAACTAAGGCCATAAATAACATCTGTGAGGCGTTCGATACGAGCAAGAGATCGGACTGCTGGATCCATCGTTTGACGCTCAAAAGTTTCGACGTTCGGCATCGCTCATCAGATTCATCTCTGCTGATTGTGGAGCAGATGCCCACAGGGCACAAGCCTCAGTCCCTTTTACTGAGAGAGATGCCAAGGTGGGATTTAAAAATTGATCTTGTATGTCATCAAACAGAAGACAAGTATTGCAGATAATTGCAGGAAGCCTTGGGGCATGCACGGCACTGCTGCTGCGTGATTTCACCTCTGCATTAGCTGGATCGAATTCTGCAGTTGCCAGGCCCTTATCTCTTGATAGAGGTGGATTGATTGACGCATCAACATCTGATCTTCTCGAGCATTTTCAACGTCGTGAGCTTTCGCCAGTTGAGGTTCTTGAGGCTCAGGTCGAGCGCTACAGCCATAGTGAGCCACTCATCAATGCTCGCACCGAGACACACGTTGACTCAGCACGAAAGGCAGCCAAAGAGTCTGAAGAAAGAGATCAAAACAGAACCGCTCGTCCACTGGAAGGAATCACAGTGGTACTGAAAGATGAATATGACGTTAAGGGCTGACTCACGACAGCAGGCTCAAAAGTCTTGAAGGCCAACGTGGCCAGCAGCAATCACCCTGCAGTAGACAAGTTGATGAAAGCCGGTGCCGTTCTGCACCTGCAGACAACCATTCCAGAGATGTCGTTAGCGGGTGTGGCCTGGACTGATCTCTGATGGGTCACACGAAATCCATGGCATTTCAAGTACACAGTTGGCGGATCTTCGGGAGGTTCAGGCGCAGAACTTGCGGCAGTGATGACGACTCCTGCCACCGGGTCAGACAAGGGATGCGAATCGCTTCCAACTTTGTCTCAGAGACTCCCGCACTCTTCACGGGAAGACGGTTCCCTGAATTCCTGAACCAATTGGCCGTCATCTGAATGCGACTCACCACAAGGACACACGTTCAGCGACTGTCGTGACCTGAACTGCCATGTCCCCGTAGGTCGCTGAAGCGCAACAACGTGAGGAGAACAGCCGCCAGGGCCAGCAGCAGATATCAACCTCCCGGTCCCAAAAGGCCGCCAACCGGTCGCAAGCCAAGGTCAATGACCACCAAGAACACAATTGCCAGCACTGCGGCACCGGCCCACAGCGCCAGCGCACGCTGCTTGCGCCGATGAGCGACTCGCTGCAAACGCGGAAGCCCGCCGCACATCAGAGGCGCCAACCAAAGCAGAGCCATCACGCCACGGTGGAGATTGATCACCCAGCTCATCGCCATGCAGTTACACCTTCAAGCTTCTCGGGAATGGAACGAGCGAGGTTAAGACCACATCTTTGTGGCCTGTTGGGACGAGCACTGGTTGTTGTGAGCCTGAACTGATCTCCCTGCCACACGACCACAACATGAGGTTCAACTCGCGGATGGCCAGAGCAGCACAATGGAGAAGTTGAGAACTGCCGGAATCGTTCCTTGGACTCGGGTGTGGACCTAGGGGCGATCAGCCATTGGCAACTTTTACAGAAAAAGCTGAACTAGCAGCAGCTTCTGCGGTCCGCCTGAATCCTGTTCCGATGGCCCATATGAGGCCGAGGCGCGACGCTTTCTGGTTCATCTCGTTGTGATCCTGCAAATTTCAATCGTCGAGACGCAGCGGATCGATGCAGTGTTTGAAATCTTTCATGCCCGGTCGACCCGCTCAGCATGTTCTCAATGACCGCGTTCGCGAAACGACAAGCGTTGGTTGAACACGACACTGGGAACATTCCAGAGCCGATGACCAGCGATCAGCCAATCAAAAGACTGGTGGGTTTCGATAGCGCACCGGTGTGGATGTCACCTGAATCGATTCCCATGTCGGTGGATGGCATCGCCACAAAGTGATGAACTGAGTGGCTTCGGCTCTGCTGCGGGGAACCCTCAAACAGAACCAAAAACCACATGCATGAGCGGTTCAGAGCGATCGCCAAGGCTGATTGAGCGCTACCGGCAGGAACTGCAGGTGCGCCATTACGCCCGACGCACGGTGAGCACCTACACGCAGTGGATCAGACGTTTTCTGCGCTTTTACCGCTTACGGCATCCAAGGGACATGGGCAGTGATGAGGTGAACACCTTTCTGAGCCATCTCGCCACGACCGAACAGGTGAGCGC
Organism: Synechococcus sp. A15-44; assembly: GCF_014280115.1. Lineage (NCBI taxonomy): Bacteria > Bacillati > Cyanobacteriota > Cyanophyceae > Synechococcales > Synechococcaceae > Synechococcus > Synechococcus sp. A15-44. The sequence goes on along the minus strand of NZ_CP047938.1, from coordinate 1,463,527 downwards.
GTCCACTCAGAACCAGGCTTTGGCCGCAGTGCTGTTTCTGTATCGCGAACTTCTGGGGCAACCCTTGGCGCTCGATTCCGTCGTCCGGGCTCGAACACGGAAACGTCTGCCTGTGGTTTTGAGTGTGGCTGAAGTGCGTGCCGTGCGAGAGCAACTGGAGGGTTCACCAGCACTGGTGGTGGGATTGCTTTACGGCAGTGGGTTGCGCTTGATGGAGGCCTTGAGGCTGCGCGTCAAGGACATCGACATCGGGCGTCGAGAGCTCTGCGTGCGCGATGGCAAAGGGGGGAAGGATCGACTGACGCTCTTGCCACAAAGCCTGATTCCTGCCCTGGAACAGCATCTGATTGATGTTCGCCAGGTGCACCAGCGTGATCTGGAGGTCGGCTGGGGAAGGGTGCTGATGCCCTATGCGTTAGGTCGCAAATACCCCAATGCCGAGCGCGAATGGGGCTGGCAGTGGGTGTTTCCGCAACAGCATCGTTGGACCGATACCAGCAACGGCTGCCAGGGGCGGCATCATCTGGATCCCAGCGTGGTTCAAAAATCGGTGAAACGCGCTGTGGCGGCAGCTGGCATCACCAAGGCAGCCAGCTGCCACACCTTCCGGCACTCCTTCGCAACGCACCTGTTGGAACGGGGGCAGGACATCCGCACGATTCAGGAACTGCTCGGTCACAAGGATGTGAGCACCACCATGATCTATACCCACGTCCTGAATTCAGGCCCCCTCGGTGTACGCAGCCCCGCGGACATTGATTAGTGCTGTTCAACAACAAAAAATGCATCGATTTGGTCGATATACATTTATTGCCGGCAATCTTTTTTACCCCGCATTATCTTTCTGCACTAGAAGCCAGCCCGAAGGTGGCCGTAAGTCTCGTGACGACTCATGCATCCGAAATGCTGTTCGCCATTCGACATGACTCAAACTCATGGAAAGGCCAATCAGCTTCTGCTAGAAGAACTCAGGACAGCAGGGCGGGTTATCGGACCCGTGAACCATGGCTACGATCGAGACAGAATCCTGCAAAAGCCATGCCATCAAAGCGATCTGAGCAGCGCCAGACCATGAAGGTTTCGTGGTTCACGGAAAGAAAGGCCTGCTCAGAGGTGGTTATCGGAACCGTCCAATAACTAGTTAACCAGTACAAGGCGAAATTAAATGGCGTCTCCATTATCAGATCTTGATGAACTAGTCCTGAAATGCAGGGACGAAAAAGTCAGACACTATATAAAAGAAGCTGTGTCATGCTACAAGTCTGGCGCATTTAGATCTTCTATCGTTTCAACATGGATTGCCGTATCTTTTGATATCATTGATAAACTGAAAGACTTGAGTCTTGCGGGGGATAAAGAAGCAGAAAAGCAACTTGAAGATTTTGAAAAAGCAAGAAAAGCTGGAGATATAGCAAAATCACTGAAATTTGAACGGGACATCCTAAAGGTAACGAGAGACAGACTTGAATTAATATCTCATGTTGAATATATCGACTTAGAGCGATTGCAACAAGACCGCAATAGATGTGCCCACCCATCTATGACGTCTGATGGCGAAATCTTCAATCCGTCTGCCGAACTAGCAAGAGTCCATATTCGTTCCGCCGTTGAGCATTTATTACAATATCCTCCTGCTCAAGGGAAATACGCTTTAGATATTTTGATTAAGGAAGTTGACTCAGAATATTTCCCCACAAAATTATCGAACGCAATTACTTCATTAAAGAACAGTCCATTGCTTAAGGCACGTGATAGTCTTGTTAGAAACTTTGTAATCGTTCTCCTGAAAAAGTTGCTGAACGAGGCAGAAGACTACAAAGAAATATCACGAATATCAACAGCTCTAAATGCTGCCGAGCAAATGCATAAGGATATTTATGTCGCAACTTTAAAAGAAAAGTTGTCAATCCTTTTTAGATCCCTTGATGATGACAACATTGACAAAACCTTTCCAATTCTTCAACGACTCACCGAGAGCTGGGAATTTCTTGACAAGGATGTCAAACAAAAAATCCAGGCATATGTGGAAGATCTTCCCCGAGATAAATTTGATGACCTGAATTTTCTCCTAGAGCATTCAGGGCTTTCTGGCGCGGCAACGAGAAGAGCTAAAATGGCAACAAGGACCGAACTGAAAGACTCGGTATTCTTTATCCTTCCCTATCAAGTTGGTGACAGGATCGTCGAGCTATATACAGCTTCTGTTTCCTTTGATCAGGCAAATAGTTTCTCATCAACTGTTACAACAAATTCATCTGATTTTACAAAGGAGCAAGTTGAAAAAATAATAAGAGGATGTGGTGAAAACTATCAGATTAAAAACAGTTTCGAGGTTGATACTGTCATAAATGCCATGCGCCGCAATAAATCAGTGACGAACGAAGAAATAGATCTTTGGCTAAATGAAGTTGGGTTGAAAGAATACGTTAAAACAAAATCCGAAGAAGAGAATGGTTAACAAATCACTTCAGCGGACGGCAAGAAGCGCGGCGGCGCTGGCGCGGCAAGTTTGGGTGGGCCGCCGCTGAGTTCAATCGTTAGGCGTATGCACATCGCGACCTGGAACTGCAACGGCGCCTTGCGCAAGAAGCTGGATGCATTAGATAAATTGAAGTTTGATATCGCAGTGATCCAAGAGTGTGAGGATCCCGCCCGCTCAACGAGTGCCCCCTATAAGGCATGGGCGAAGAATTACCTTTGGACAGGAACGAATAAGAACAAAGGGATTGGAGTATTCGCTGCCCCAGAAGTGAAGCTAAAGCCTGTTGATCTTGACCTTGGCCAACTCCAGTCGTTTCTTCCGTGTCGGGTTCAAGGAAGCTTCTTGCTCGTGGCCACTTGGACTCGACAAGCGAACTCACCTACTTTTCAATACATTGGGCAACTCTGGAAATTCATTCAAGCTCACCGTTCAATCCTTTCATCTCAGCCAGCGATGATTGTAGGAGACCTAAACAGCAATGTCCGCTGGGACAAATGGGATCGTTGGTGGAATCACTCCGATGTAGTTAAAGAGTTGTCGGAACTCGGACTGGAGAGCGTATACCACCGCGCTCGCGGTCTTCCGCAGGGTTCAGAGCCAGAGCCAACATTCTTCCTGCAGCGCAATCCTCTGAAGGCGTATCACATCGATTATGCCTTCGCTCCAGTTGCGTGGATGGATAGCTGTTCTGCATGGATTGGTGAATCCGAAGAATGGTTGCAATGGAGCGACCACATGCCATTAGTAGTTCGAGTGAATCTGCCCGATTCCGCCTAACAAGCCCCTCGAGTGGACAGGCCACCATTAAACAACTGCTGCGCCACCCCAAGCTCCCTGCCTGCCACTCAGGGGCAGCGTTAGCTGCAATAAGAGCGAGGCATGAGCACAAAAGGGAGAGACAAAGAGGCCAGTTTAATACGTGATGCGAACGTGGCTTCCGCCGCCGGTAGACTATTGCTCGGTGAAATATCGTCCTGGAATGATTTCTTAGAGCCTGATTTGATCGATTACGCGAGTTTGCCTAGGAGACAACTCAAAAGTGGGAAGAACGACATTCAAAAAAACCTACAACGCAAAATCGATAGGTTTTGCAAATCCAACTTCAAGAGCATGACCCGAGATAAACTTGTTCTTCTTTATGAAGAGCTAAAAGCGCATAGAAGACTTGAAATACCATACATAGAATTTAGCAAGAAGTACTCCCCAATAAATAATTTTAAAACAAGAGGGTATCCCGAACATAGCACTATTTGTATCTCGCTATGGGGCATGCAATATCGTTTTCCTGAGCATGATTTTTCAAACGATATGATATACGCCTTAAACCAATTTTTCGAAGCAGATTCAGAATTGGCAACCTATGAAGAGAAAGAACATCAGGAACTAAAAAGAGACAAGGATTCAATATCAAGCCTAATACGAAAAATTGACAGTTCAAAACGACAGATTATGCAAACCTCATTCAGTCTCCTTGAGTGCTATCTAAATGGACTGGCTTGGTCATTTTTTAATAGAGAAAATAAACCTGCGTTATCTAAAAGAAAAACCGATTTACTAAAAGATACCTCGAACGTAAGCCTCAGAGATAAGATAAAAAAATATCCTAGCGCAATTTTTGGAAAGGAATTGAAAGAGGATATTTATAGGTTTGTAATAGATGAAGCAAAACCCTATAGGGATTCTCTAATGCATCCATCTCCGTTTTCTGCCCCCGAAAAATTTGGCGGTTATGACAAACTTGAAAAACTGTATAATCTCGACAAAGACATCGTAAATAAAACTACATTTGGCGTTATTGAGATTATTGAAGAAATAGAGAAAATGAAGGGCCAAAACATGCCAGCACCAATATGGTTGCCAAAGTTAAAAGCGGCAGCTAACAAGACGCTTCACCCGACCCAAAACCGCGATGCGGTTTTTGTCGGGTGAGCTTAATCGTTAGGTTGCTTTGCGTTATCTGGGGGGACAACGGTTTGAAAGCTTCCTGTGAAAGAAGAAAGTTTTATAGTTGATTTAGTTAAGGGTTTAGGGCAATGACTCCTAAATGGGTCGGTATCACTAAATCAGAGGCGCTTCTGGACGGTGAGGTTGTGATTCGCCATGCACTTGCAGATGCCACAAAACAATATAATTGGAAGAAAACCCTTGAAATTCTTGATGAGCGTCCAGATTTGATCAATGTGACTCGTCCTGATGGGCGATCGCTATACACCCCTCTCCATCAATCTGCACATGGAAATGCGCCAGGAGAAGTAGTACAGAAAATGTTAGACATGGGAGCATGGCGGACGTTACGGAATGCTGATGATGAAAGAGCAGTAGATATTGCAAAGAGAAGGGGATATCAGAGCTTGGTTCATTTACTAGAGCCAGTCTACAAAACACATATTTCTCACACAACACTTCAAAAAATTCAAACTAATTTCCACGAAATTATTCTCGGTAGAGCAGGTGATTTGGTTCAAAAATCTAGGCTGAGGCTCCCAGAGTTAGAACCGTTGCTAGAACTAGAACAACCTAGAATGTGGTTTCCAGTGCCTCGCATGTATGGTGGGTTTAGTTATTGGCTTGATGGTGAGGGGAAAAATGCAAAGTTGATTTCTGAGAGTTGGTGTCGTGTTGTTGGTGGATCAGGGCAGCGTCATGAGATTACTAGCAAGGAGGGAAAATTAGTTGATGAAGGTTTTGTTTAAATCTACGGGCGTAGACGCAACCTAACAACCGCGCTGCACCGGAACGTCCCAAGCTGATCGCTGAGTTGCAAAGGTTGTCTGCGTCCGGTGAACGGTGCCGTTAGGTAACATTAAGTGAGCAAAAATCGCCGTCGATGGATTCGGTGAAATGATCTCTAAAAGGAATACGTGGCTCAGACAAGATCCAACATTGTTGAGGGACTTTTGCGGACCGTATAACAATCCAAGGGAGAAGTGGTAATCCGCTGGAATCGTTGCTAAGAATGGAGTGCTGATCTAGAGGCAGTAGGCCAGTGGCAGCTTATGCAGCAAAAGATCATCTTGCTGCAGCTTATGCGGACCGCCGAAACACTGTTAGCTCGACAAGTAACATTCTCATCGGAAATCTTTTCTGCTACTGAGCCGCTGTGAGAAGGCCGAAGGGATTCGCACCTAGCCCAGATCGCGACCAAGTTGCATTGCCGCATATGGACGGTGATGATCTCGTCGCTTCGATATTCTTGATGTCGCCCATAGAGCGGCGAAAGTTTCTGCACATACACAACTCATGGCCTCGCTTTTTCTATAAGTTCAGAGCATTTTCTACTGAAGATCGGCTGCGCTCCCAGATGGTCAGAAATGAGATCTTTCTTAGTAGTCCAAGGGACTTCAACGATCCATTTGACATGCGAGGAATGCTGGTTATCAAAGGAGGCATTGATGACTTGATCAGGAAGTACAAGGCACTTCCAATGAGCAAAGCGGTGCGAAGGAAGGCGATGAAGGATGCGAGGAATGGCGTCAATGCTGAGGGTCTTCAAGGGTATGTCTCAAGAATGTTTAGACCTTTGAATCAGTTTGATGAGATGATAAAGGAGCAGGGCGTTCACTGCTTCGCCTCTCGGGACAAGGAGGTAAGATCTAGTGGACCAAGAAGCAACTTAATGTGGAGTCACTACGGGGATTCCCACAAAGGCTATTGTCTTCAATATTCCGTTCATGCAGATCCAGTATTTGTCAGGTCTGTCAGAGTCGGCTACGCCTCGGAATACCCTGTAATCAATTGGCTTTCAGATAGCTTTCCCAATGATGTACTTAGATGCGTAACGCAGAAGGATAAATGCTGGGAGTATGAAAACGAGTGGCGATATATAAAGCCGAACTCTGCCAGGCAGTTGCTCTCCGTCAGTGCCTTCGGGATAAAGAGCGTAATTATTGGCGCAGAAGCCACTCCTGCATCAATTGAGCTAGTAATGCAGATAGCCCAAGAAAGAGACTCTTTAATGGGCGTCAAAACTAATGTGTTCCTCGCAAAGCGATCGACGACCCAGTACCGCCTTGGCTTCACAAAGCTAAGGTGACTAGCAGGCAAACACAGATTCTTCATGACGGAATCTAAATGGGCAATAGCAAGCCTTACTTCGAGCTAACATCAAGATTCAGCGGACGGTGGCATTGTATTGGTGGCTCGGCCAGCAGCTGCTGCCCGCCGCTGATCTTGAGCGTTAGGCCCCAATCGGACCAGAGCACCCATAACAACTCAAGCCAAAATGATGACAAATAAGAGAAAATGAATCATCAAAACGCAGCACCCCTAACCTTCAGAAACAGAAAACGTTAATACAATAGAGCTGATCAATAGTTTAAAAACATGACTCAATCATCTCCCATCAATTATCTAGAGAAGAATGACTTCCTTGATGTCATCGACAAAACCCCGCTGGTGTCAATCGATCTGATTATCAAAGACAGCAATAACAGAGCATTGCTTGGTTATCGGAATAACAATCCAGCCCGCGGTTTTTGGTTTGTTCCTGGCGGCCGCATTCGAAAAAATGAAACCTTAGCTCAGGCCATGAAAAGGATTGCCTCGAATGAACTCGGGATCGAGATCTCCATCACGGATGCCACATTACTCGGCGCTTATGATCACATGTACGACGACAACTTTGACGCGAAGCCAGGCATCACGACGCACTATGTAGTCCTTGGCTATGAAATAAAACTACCCTGCAAACAAGAGATCAAGATGGACACACAACACTCTGAAATCCAATGGTGGTCGATTGAAGATTTACTGAACTCTGAAGCAGTCCATCGCAATACCAAGGCCTACTTTTGAAATCTTCTCAAGGCAAGCAAAGCTAATATCGACTCGCTTCATTTTTATATTGCACTTTTATTCAGCATCGGATGTGTGCAGGTTCATGAGAAAAAACTAAAACATGCTCAAATGCAAGATGATCTTATGGAACAACGAGACCTCAAACGCATCAACACCTCTTCACGCCCTGAATGCGTGTAATAGACAAGATTCTTTCTTCCAGTTAGAACAGTCCATGCGTAGCAAAAAAGAAATGCCGCTTACGGCTGGGGTCACAACACCCTGTTGCCAAATTCGAGACATCCAAGAGAAGGCAACTAGCAGCGCCGATAACCTTGACTGTTTAATTAAATCTTTTTAACCATCAAAATATTGAGGCGATTCAGTAGATTGAAAAATGAGCTTCTTGCTGCCATCCCTAGTTGAGAAAGAGCCAGTTTCCCGCTCTTCCTACAGCATCTGCGTGGAGGGCACTTTGAGCTGGTCTGGTTTTTCTGGACAGGTCCCATCGTTAACCTCTGAGGTGGGGTATCGCCCCTGAAATGGGGCTCCCACTCATGAGCAAGCGACGCACCCACAGTCCCGAATTCAAGGCCAGAGTCGCCATGGAGGCGATCAGTGGCCGCAAGACAATCCAGGAGATCGCTGCTGATCACGCGATCCACTCCATCCAGGTAAGCCAGTGGAAGAAGCAGCTGCTGGATGGCGCCAGTGAGCTGTTGACGCGAGGCAAGAAGAGCAAGGACAAGGAGGAGGGCCAGGCCAAAGAAGCTGAGCTGTTCCAGCAGATCGGCAAGCTCCAGATGGAACTGGAGTGGCTCCAAAAAAAATCTCAGCTGCTCTGATGCCCGTGAACTGCGAAAGCTGGTCGATCCAGGCCACCCTGAGCTCAGCATCAGCCGCCAATGTGCACTGCTGGGCCTACCCCGATCGACGCATGACTACCGGCCGACACCGGTGCGGGAATCGACGCTGCGGATCATGGCCAGGATCGATGCTCTTGATCTGGACGATCCGTGCAGCGGTAGCCGTCGGATGGTCGAGTACCTGGCCAGAGAAGGCATCCCGATCAGCCGCGATCGGGTGCGAAAGCTCATGCGCCGCCAAGGTTTGACAGGCGATTGACCAACAACCCCGCACCACCGTGCCAGGCGAGCCATCCGAGCGATTTCCCTGCCTGGTGGACCTCAAGCAAGTCAGGGCAGCGGACCAGATCTGGGCGACCGATATTACCTTCATCCCGCTGCAGAAGGGATTCCTCTACCTGGTGGCAATCGTGGATCTGTTCTCCAGAAATGTTCTCAGCTGGAAGCTGTCAAACAGCCTTGACACGGAATTCTGTCTGCAAGCATTGGAGATGGCCCTCAGTGGTGGCCGTAAGCCGGAGATCTTCCACTCTGATCAGGGATGCCAGTTCACCTCTTCTGACTTCGTGGCCAGGCTGCGGGAAGAGACAATCAAGATCAGCTGGTCAGGTAGAAAGCGCTGCTACGACAACATCCTGGTGGAGAGATTGTGGCGAACCCTCAAATATGAGGAGGTGTATCTGCATGCCTACAACGATGGCTGGGAGGCTGAAGTCAACCTGGCCCGCTTCCTTTGGAGGTACTGCCATGTAAGGCCACACAGCTCTCTGGGAGGCAAAACTCCCCAAGAGGTCTACACTGAAACTGAACCCTGTTCCTCCCGCCCGGAGTTAACGATGTCAGGGGCCAGAACTGTCCAATAAAAGCCATCCACCTCAAACCTCTCTCCTAGCTAAGGCATCACTGCTTACTTCGCTAAACCCTGACGTACAGAAGGCATTGACGGATGCCTCGCGATGGATTACTGATGCTTTTTTATCCAATGCCACAATCGAGATCGTCAATTCCGTTGAGATCGAGCTCGCCGATATGAAGTCCTTGGACATAAGGTTAGTCCTAAAAGATGAAGCCAGGACAAGAGTCGACCCTTACTTACTTCTAAGTGAAGCCAATATTGATCTCCTCGCTCTTCTTTTTTACTTGGCCTTAATTCGTGAGTCGGCCAAGAGAGGTCAAGAGAAGATAATTTGCCTTGACGACATTTTTCAAAGTGTTGATAAGGTCATAAGGCTTCGCGTCTTGGATTTAGTTGCATCCGAGTTTGGCGGCTGGGAAGTTATAATTACAACTCATGATAGAAGCTGGGCAGAGGCGATAAGGGCTTCGTTTGTTAGCCACAGGGTGCCCACCTATCAGCTTGAACTTGAGCGGTTTGACCCAGTCAAGGGCCCTGTCATTTCTAGTTATCAAGGCAGTCTTCTTGAGCAACTAAATGTTGTGTCTCACCACGTTGATCAGCAGAGCAGCTCGTTGAGCCGCTGCTGAGGGGATCGACCGCCGAGGGCTGAGTGCTTCCTGAGCCGGTTATAGATCGAGAGGTAACGCGGCAGCCAGTTGTCGCGTTCCCGGGAGTTCTGGAAGGCCATCGCATAGGCCCATTCCTTGCAGAGGGTCTGGATGAACCGTTCGGCTTTGCCGTTGGTGCGGGGCATGTAAGGCCTGGTGCGGATGTGCTTGAGGCCAAGGGCTTTGCAGGCCTTGGCAAAGCTGCGTGAGAGGTATGCGGGACCGTTGTCCGACATCACTTGGCGGCAACTCCATGCCATGGCCGTTGAACCAGGCCACAGCACGGCTCAGGAAGCCGATCGCTGTGGCCTGCTGCTCGTCGGCGAGCACCTCGACGTAGGCCAATCGGGTGGCATCGTCGATCGCAACGTGCACACGGTCGTAGCCGACGCCGGCAGAGCGGCCCTGCCGCCGGTTACCGGTGATTCGGTGGCCGACCTTGCGAAAGCGGGCGAGCTTTTTGACGTCGATATGGATCAGGTCTCCGGGATGCTCCCGCTCGTAGCGCTGCACTGGAGGTTTGGGTTCGAGATTTCGCAACCGCCCGAGACCAAGGAGGTTGAGCACCCTGGCCACGGTGGAGAAGGGAGCGGCTAGCAGCCTGGCGATGTGCCGGAGGTGGAGGCGTTGGTGACGGAACTCCACGGCCTGTTGCAGTTGCTGTGGATCGAGCGTCCGCCGCTGGCTGCGGCGACCACTGCGTCGATCCACCAGAGCGGCTGCCCCACCTGAGCGGTAACGGGCCAGCCACTTGTAGGCACAGCGGAGGCTGATACCAGCTTCTGCGGCCAGTTCAGCCAGGGAGCGGTGGTGGTTCAGGTGTTGAGAAACCAATCGCAGCCGGCCTCGCTGCGTCAGGCGGGCATTGGCGTGTGTATGCATGGGGCGTGAGGTTTCGGTTGGGCGGTGACACCTCAACCGGTAGCGACCTCACACCTCATTGGCTACTGAACAACCTGCTGAGACAGAACACTTAGGCAGACCATGAGGGGATGCCAGAGGAGGCGTGCCTGGTGTTCTGGATGCGAGCGGTGCTGCACATGAAGCGATTGTGCGCCGCTAAACGCTTCACTCGATGAAGCGATTAGGCTGCACCGATGGCCTCATCCTGGATCTGGCAGCAACCGGACTGGCCCCGGTTCCGCTGGGACAACGCCGTTGTGGATTCCCTGGTGCTGGAGGCCCGTGCCGCACGCCAGGCGCTGCTGAGCAGCCTTGAGGCGCTCGAGCCCCCGCTCGACCTGGAGGCGATCTCCGCCTTGCTGGGCCGCGAGAGCCTGGGCACGGCCGCCATCGAAGGGGAGCTGCTGGATCCCGGCCAGGTGCGCTCCTCGATCGCGCGACGGCTGCAGCTTCCCCTGGCCGACGGGCAGCCCGCTGCCAGCGCACAGGTGGAGGGCCTGCTGGATGTGCTGCTGGAGGCCACCAGCGCATTGGAGGCGCCCCTCACCCTGGCCACGCTGCACCATTGGCACCGGCGCCTGTTCGCCGCCGGAGCCGATGGCCTCCGCGCGATCCGGATCGGTGAGCTGCGCGATCAGGCCCCGATGCAGGTGCTCTCCGCTGCCATCGGCCGTGAGCGCCTGCACTTCGAGGCACCACCCCGAGCCCAGCTGGAACAGCAACTGGCGGACTTCCTGGCCTGGATCGCCTCCCCACCAGCGCAGCTGGATGGGCTGGTGCGCGCCGGCCTGGCCCACCTCTGGTTTCTCACCCTCCACCCCTACGAAGACGGCAACGGCCGTCTGGCCCGAGCGATCACCGACCGGCTGCTCGCGCAGGACTCCCGGGCTGAGGTGCAACAGGAGTTGGCAGACCGCGCCCTGGGCATCTCCGCCCAGATCCTGCGCGAGCGGGAGGGGTATTACACGGCACTGGAGCGTTGCCAGCGGGGGGATCTGGATGTGACGGGCTGGCTGAGCTGGTTTGTGCAGCAACTCACGGCGGCGGCGGCCAGCCATGGCGCCGTGGTGGATGCGGTGCGGCGCAAGGCGGCCTTCTGGTGGCACCACCGCCGCAGCGGCTTCAACAGCCGGCAGCAGAAACTGCTGAATCGGTTGCTGGATGCCGAACCGGAGGGATTCAGCGGTGGCATGACACTGCGCAAGGCCATCAGCCTCACCAAGGTGAGCCGCGCCACAGCCTGGCGCGATCTGGCCGAACTGGTGGAACTGCAGGCGATTGAACCGATCGGCGAGGGCCGCAGCCGTGCTTACCGCATCCGCTGGCCAGAACGCTTCCCTCCGGATGGGAGGGCCGGATCCGGTGGCACTGGTTTACCAGGCGTGCCCATCCGCTTTTGACCTCCTCCACCCCACAGTCCGCGCCAGACTTGGGGACAACATCGCCTCGCTGGCCTTGCCTCGATCGCCTTGGCACCACCCAGGCCTTCGGCGGGCTTGCCATCGGCCTGATCGCCCTGTTTTCCTCCTATGACCACATCACCCTCGCCGGCCGCAGTCTCCAGCTCCAGCAGCAATGGGGGATCGTTTTCATCTTTGCCTCGGTGGCGACAGTGGTTGTCGATGCTCAACTGGCGTCGCGATCCCGACTACGAGATGCGCATGACCGCCAAGTTGATCGAGATCGAGCAGATCAAGAAAGAAACCGAGCAAGTTAGGCGCGAGAACAAGCGGCTCGCCGAGCTGAACTCCAGGATGGATGCCTTGTTGCGCCATCCCGATTCCTACTTTTCGATACCCCCCGAAACCGATTGCAACTGAGCGAGGCGGTGGCACTGCTGATGGAGCAGTAGCTCATTGAGTTGCTGCAACACCGCTGATTTCGCCGGTTGCGGGGTGCGGTTACTGAACCCGTTTCAAGTCCACTGACCTGGGGTCCTTCGCGCACAGAGCTATCGAGACCCCTAGCCTGCGCTGGTACCAACCAGCAGCTCTCCAACCTGCGTGGATCCAGCGGCGGTGGCAGCGGTGCTGGCCGCTGGTGTGGATCCGGCACCCCTGCGGCTGGTGTTGTACTCCTTCGGAGAAGCCTGCGGCTACGGCTCCAGGGCAAGGGGCGAGACCAGGCCCGATTCGGATCTGGATCTGCTGGTGGTGATGCCCCAGGCACGGTTGACCCCTCTGGACAGGCAGGTGGCACTGAAGGCGCTGCGGTCTGCCCTGCGGCCCCGGTGGGGGTGGACCTGGTGGGGGTGGGTCAGGAGGACGCCCGAACACTGGCTGGTTTGCGCTGGCACGTGGTGGCCCGAGCGCTGCGGGAGGGCCAGGTGCTGGCACTCAACGCATAGGAACCACCCCGAACCCATTCGCTCCAGACGCTGATCCAGGGCCTGGAGCCTGTGGAGAGACCATCCCTTTGGCGCCGGAGCTGCTGGATCCCACGCCATTGCCAGCCGATCGCGCGCGCCTGTTGGATCTCCTGGATGCACTCCATCAGGAGCTGCGAAGGCGCGTCGGTTGAGAGGCGAGAACAAGGAGCTGAGGGCACTCAATTCCAGGCTTGTAGTCGAAGGCTCCACAGAATCAGCTGCCCTTGTTGCGCCGATCCAATTCCTGCTCCTCGACACCCCCCCTAAACCGACTGCACCTGTGCGAAGCAGGTGCGTTGTTGAAGGAGCAACTGCGGCCCACTGGGGGTACGACAGCACGCAGGCCTTGAGTAGCAGTTCAAACAGGTGGTTCTCGGACGGCAACGCCGATTTGGCCGTGGTTCTCGGAACCTGCCAATAAAGAGTTAGCCAGAGCAAGGGTGATGCGGGAAGCTACCGCCGTGGCTACAATGTGAGCACGCCTGCAGGGTGTGGCCGTGGTTCGGGCAAAGCTGGTAAAAATCGGCAACTCGAGAGGGATCCGTCTTGCCAAGCCGCTGCTTGAGGTTGCGGGGTTGGCCGACGAAGTCGAAATCGAGGCGGCTCCAGGGGTTCTGACCATCAGGCCGTCGGCTCATCCGAGGGCTGGCTGGGCAGAGGCGGCATCTTCGTTCGAGCCGGAGGGTCTTCTCGATGAGATGAGCGCCACTCGGTTTGATGATGAGGAGTGGTCATGGTGACTGAAGAACATGTTTCAAGAGGCGATATCTTCCTTGTCGCGTTGAATCCCACGCGAGGATCTGAAATCAGGAAGACGAGGCCTTGTGTCGTAGTGTCGCCGGACGAGCTGAATGCTTACCTTCGTACTTTCATTGTTGCACCGCTCACAACTGGCGGACATCCATACCCGTTTCGTGTGCGTTGTAAGTTTGACGGCAAAGAAGGGCATGTTGCGCCTGACCAGCTGAGGGCCGTCGATAGGGACCGACTCGTCAAGCGATTGGGGAGTCTGTCGGAGACTACGTTGACTGAGCTGCTGGGTGTCCTTCAGGCGATGTTTGCTGTGTAGAGGCCTGGCTAACACGGCCATGCACCAGTCCCGCCACCAGAGAACCACTGAGCACTCGGATGATCTTTTGCTATCGCTTTCTGCGAGCAGGTGATGGCGAGAGTTGAGCGCAGACCTGGAGCACATCCGTTCAGCCAAGGAGGCATTGAGCCAGCGGACTGCTGAGGTCTCAGAGATGTTGCGGTCACAGGAAAGCCAGACCCAGTTCCTCGAGCAGGCCAGCGCTGATCTGCTCACCCAGTTCCGCTCGCTGAGTGGGCAGATGCTGGATGGTTCCCGCGAAGCGCTGCTCAAGAGCACCAAGGAAACGGTGAGTGAGCCGTTCGCCAAGGAGGTGCTGCAGCTGCGCCAGCAGGTGGAGGCGTTGCAGAAGGAGTCCAACGCCAAGCTCACGGTGCTGGCGGAAACCACCCGCGATCTGCGTCAGCGCAGTGAAGACGTGCAGGGGGCAGCGCAGCAGCTCACTTCCGCATTGCGCTCGCCGAATGTGAAGGGCCAGTGGGGGGAGGTGAACCTGCGCCGGATCCTGGAGTTTGTGGGCTTGATCGCCTACTGCGACTTCGACGAGCAGGTGCATGTGGGCACCGATGAGGGTGCTTATCGGCCGGACTGTGTGATCACGATTCCCGGCTCCCGCCGCTTGATCGTGGATTCCAAGGCACCGATCGAGAGCTATCTCGATGCGTTGCAGGCCAATGATCAAGCCCAGCGGGAAGCCGCACTGACGGAGCACTTGAAGAAGGTGCGCAGCCACATCGATCTGCTGAGCAAGAAGGATGACGCGGGCAAGCTCAGTGCCCTGTCGATGGCACTGGAGCGGGATCCGCAGCTACTGGAGCACGCCTTCAGCAAGAACATCATCCTCACCTTCCCCACCAGCCTGCTGGCGATCCTGAAGGGATTGGCGATGACGATTCAGCAGGCGGAGATCGCCAAGAACATCGATGAGATTCAGGCGCAAGCTGTGGAGCTGCACAAGCGCTTCTCGATCTTCATCGACAAGTTCAACGACATCGGCAGCCAACTGAACCGTTTGAACAAGAGCTTCAATGCGGCGGTGGGATCAGCGCAGAGCCTGCTCCGGCTTTGTCGGGCCAGAGCGATCCGAAAGCCTTGCTTGGACCAGGCAGTTTCAAACAGCAGACCGTGGCCACGCTCAAGAAACTGTGTAAACAGCACGGCATCAAGGGCTTTTCCAAGCTCAAAAAGCTGGAGCTCTGCAAAGCCCTGGAGGCAGAAGGCGTTCAACCACCGCCACCACTCTTGGAGAGCTTCAGCAAGAAGGAGCTGGTGGCAATGCTGAAACAGGTGCTGGGAATGAATTGAATCACCCTGGCTGATCCTTACCCCCTTCGCCGCTTCTCAACGATCTGATGGCTTTGGTTGATTTTGGCTGACTTGTTTCTGGCGCAATAACGATTCAGCAGACACTCCATCCCGCCTGCGGAGGCAGGAGTGGTGGTCATGGCAACACTTCAAGTTGAAGCAGCTGGGCGGCCTGATTCAGTCGACGGTCGTAGCAGGCAAATGTCAGCGGAAGCTTTAACTGTTCATGCAAATTGTGAGCTGCTGCCAGTTGAACGCTGCCATAGCCACGTAGTGCGAATGCCTCGGCATACACCCCAGCTTTTTCGACCAGTGGCTGGGTGATTTCAGCGATCGCAAAGTCAGGCCAGGCCTGCTCGAACATTGATCTGGCCTGTGTCAATCCAGGTTGGTTTGCACCCTTGACCCGACTGCGCTGAGCGAATGCGGCCATCGATTCCGCCCAAGTGATCCTGCAAACCGCAATGCCTGTGCAGTCAGCGTGTTGCCTGAGCATGACGACGCTGTCTTCCTCGCTGATGAACAGTTTGAGAAGTGCGGATGTGTCGCAGAAAAGAATCACTGCGTGGATCCACGCCCCTCAAGCACGAGGTCACTGATCAGTGGCCCTCCATCGTTGAGCTTCACGGGCGGAGGCATCACTGGCTTCTTTCCATTCCAGCTGATCAACCCTGCATCAATCGCTTGTTGCGTCGGGTTGCTGATCTCCGAGTCCGCCGGCTTCACAGCAGTGATGCGGGCGATCGGTTTTCGATGGGAGGTGACTTCCACTACCTCGCCGCACTGGGCACGGGCCAGCCATTCGGAGAGGTGGGTCTTGAGATCCCGCACCGAAACCTGGCTTGCGACTACTTTTGGCACGGCTAACTCCTCTGATGCGACCACACTAGGTCCGATTTCGGCGCTCATGCCTCTCCTCCCACCACGGTGCGGCGTTGGGCGATCACGCGATCGTTGCCATCGACCAAAGCGGCCGCCACAGCTGCTTCACTGAATCCTGGGGCCGGCACCCGCTGGTTGTTGACTTCCAGCGTCGATAGGCTGAGTCAACCGCCTGGGCCCGGATGTCATACCGCATACGCCTTTTGGAAACCAGCGAGGGGTGGTCGGTGAGTTGCCTTGATCTACCCGGTTGCCATTCCCAGGGCGAGTCGCGCGACGAGGCTCTGGCGAACATCCGGGAGGCCATCCAGCTGTGGTTGGAGGTGGAGGCGGAGGAAGCCGGTGTGAAAACCGTGGAGACCTTAGAGCTGGCTGTCTGATGCCGCGGCTTCCAGGCATCAGTCAGAAAGAAGCGGTCCGGGTCTTTCAAAAACTGGGTTTCCGCGTTGTGCGCGAATCAGGTCACCTGATCATGAGCAATGGCGAGCGGCGATTGGTGATTCCACGGCATGACCCGATCAATGCCATCACCATGGGTGCCATTGCTCGCGATGCAGGACTGACCCCTCAGCAATTCCGCGATCTGCTCTGAACGCCTGGCCCGGGCACCTGGATGTTCAGGGGGAACGCTGGCGTTCGATAACGCCAAGCCGGAGCCAGCCAGCTTCTGGGCCTGACCGCTCAGCTGCAGTGTGCCGTGGCTGCCCGAGCGGGGGCCATGGGCAGGAAAGCTGATCACAAAGTGCCGATCGGCCTGGGCACAGAGAGGCAGACCAAAACGGCCGCCACTTGGAGACATCCACAGGAGATGAAGGCCAAGTTTTCCAGTGCCAGTTTTCTTGCCAACAACAGGGTTGTCTTCAACATCAGCGGTAACAAGTATCGCCTTGTCGTCAAAGTGGATGACGACGTCCAAGTGATCTTTATCCGATTCATTGGCAGCCATGCCGAGTACGACAAGCTCGACGCTTCAATCATCTGAGACATCGCATGAAACCCATCAAACCCATTCGCAACGAAGCCGATTACGAGCTTGCCCTTCAAGAGATTGATCACTGCCTGGATGCAGCATCAGGCAGCCCTGAACGGGATCGGCTTGAAGTGCTGACTGTTTTGGTTGATGACTATGAGGCCAAGCATCACCCCATCAGCCCACCTGAGCCCATTGCCGCGATTGAATTTGTACTGGAGCAACGAGGGCTGTCGCGAAAAGATTTAGAAGGAGTCATCGGGAGCAGCGGCCGTATTTCAGAGGTGATGAACAAGCAACGCTCGCTTTCGTTGGCCATGATCCGAAAGTTGGTGGAGACGTTTGATCGTCCCGCTGATGTGTTGATTCGTCGCACAGGGAGGTCAGCGGCCCAGGTCCTCACCACCTGCGTGTCTGCGTAGGTGACGGATCGATCTCCAGCTGATCTCTGCACTGGCGACCTGTTTGAAAGCATCGCGTCTCCAAGGCGTTAACGCTGAGCGTTGTGGCCTCGATGCCTTCCGGCAGCGCCAAGGGCCCGATCCGTTCATCGTTCATCCCTACGGCCACGGAGCCAGGTTCCTGAGCGCGGCGATTCGCTTCGCTGCAGGAGTGGAGCACCAGGTCAACGAAAAGGGTGGTTTGTGCCTCGGCACCCCACAGTTCCTTCAGCGGGCTGAAGCGGTCACGCTGTGCAAGCCAGACATCTGGGTCCGTGATCAGTAGATCGATGACGGATCTGCCGTTGGAATCAGGCGGTTGATCTGAGCGACCATGCCGTTTCAGCGCTCGCTAGCCCGGTGGCCTTAGGGGCTTTAGGCGTCGACGATGTCTTGATAAAAGGGTCGAAGCAGCTTCTGATGTACTCGGGTGTCTGGCTTTCTCTCCCCAGTTGAGGGATCCGGCATGCGTCGTAATTCCCCCGAATGAGGGAGCCATCACGCAGAACACCACAAGAGACGTGGAATCACGCTGCCCATGGCGACTTGGGTGATTCCTTTCAGACTCTGAACGGCTGCTGATGATGATGGAGCCCGCTCGATCAACTGCCTACGCCCGCCTCGCCGCTTACATCAACCGGCGGATGCGGATGTCGCACATTGATCAGCCGCTGATGCTGATGGAGCTGCTCGGCAGACGCAGCCCTGCACCAGCGGAAGACATCGCGCGCAGGATCCTCGGTGAGGACAGCTCCCAGATCGAGTACTACAGCGAACGTGTGAAACGGATGGTGGGGCGGGTGCTGACCTCCAACGGCATCACGTCTCATGCCGAAGGCGTCTACAGCCTGATCGGCGCGGACGACCTCAGCGAGATCGAGCGGGATGCACTGCTGCAGCTCTGCCGGGACAAGCTCGATGCATTCCGCCTGAAGCGTGGTGACGATGTTTTCGCCCATCGCTCACGCCATCGCACGGCCATCAGCGGATCAATTCGCTACCGGGTGTTCACCCGCGCGAAGGGCCGCTGTGAATGCTGCGGGGCCCATGAGCACCAGGCGGCGCTGGAGGTTGATCACATCATCCCGAAGAATCTCGGTGGTTCTGATGACATCTCCAACTTCCAGGCGCTCTGCTTCCGTTGCAACGCCGGCAAGCGGGACAGCGACAGCACCGACTTCCGTGGGGTGCTGCAGAGCTATGGCCACAGGCAGGAGGGATGTCTGTTTTGTGACCTGCAGTCTTCAGATCGTGTGCTGATCAGGAACGAACTGGCGGTTTGCATCGCCGATGCCTACCCCGTCAGCGAAGGTCACAGCCTGGTGATTCCCTGCCGGCATGTGGCCGATGGAATGGAGCTTCATCAGCCCGAGTGGAATGCCGTCACTGCACTGCTGAAGCAGAGAAGGCATGATCTTGAGGTGGCGGATGCCTCCATCACTGGTTTCAACATCGGCCTGAACAGTGGTGAGGCGGCCGGGCAGACGGTGATGCATGCCCACTGGCATCTGATCCCAAGGCGGAAAGGCGACACGCCTGACCAGCGGGGTGGGGTGAGGGGTGTGATTCCAGGGAAACAGAGTTATTCGATGTGATATTTCGATCAGCTTGCTAAGGGTGAATCGAGAGGCCTGAACTGGTGGTGGCGTTTTGGTGGGTGAATCACAAACAAACCGTTCGGCAGGAAACCGAAGGCGGCTACATCTGGTCGCCTAAACAAAACGCCAATGGTGCCAAGAACGTCACCTACGACAACCTGGCGCGTTGCCAGGTGGGTGATGTGGTGTTCAGTTACGCCTACGCCAAGATCGGCCGGATTGGTTTGGTTGAATCGGCGGCTGAGACCGCCCCTAAGCCACCCGAATTTGGCAACACGGGTGAGTACTGGGGAGACAATGGTTGGCTGGTAAGAGTGGCTTGGCAACCGCTGCAACAGCCCCTGGTGCCACGCGAACACTTTGAGCTGATTCAGCCGCTGCTGCCGGAGCGCTATAGCCCGATCAGCACAACATCAGGGCGGGGTAATCAGGGGGTGTACCTGGCAGGGCTTGATGAAGCGTTGGGCCATCTGCTGATCAAGCTGATCGAGCAGCATGCTGATGCGGCGATCAAGGTTCATCTCCTGGTGCTGGCAGAAGAGCGTGATTCTTCCCATGCACTGTTTGATGATGTGCAGGCTTTGCAGGAGGTTGTGAGCACAACGGAGCGGGATGCCTTGACCAAAGCACGATTGGGTCAGGGGCTGTTTCGGCATCGTGTGGCTGAACAGGAGCCGATCTGCAGGGTGACAGGCTTAGCTAGGCAAGAGTTCCTGATTGCCAGCCATATCAAGCCTTGGCGGGATAGCACTCATGCGGAGCGACTCGATGGAGCCAATGGCCTCTAGCTATCTCCCCATGTCGACAAATTATTTGATCGGCATTGGATCAGCTTCGATAGCGATGGCCAGTTGATTTGGCAGCATGAAGCGGCAGGAGATGCGCTTCGTTGCTGGGGGATTGGGGGTGCGAATGTGATTCAGCCCTTCACACGGGAGCAGGAGCAGTATTTGCAACTTCATAGGGAATGTTTGCGGTAACGCCAGCCGTAACCGGCGCATTTGTAGTGAGCGCAGCGAACGAAAAATGCGTCCGAGTTAACGGCATTGTTATATGCGACATTAAGACGAGGCAAATTTGCTTACCGCAGAAAGCCAAGAATGTATGTCAGCATATCCACCATTTTTCTTTAATCTTTCAACGGTCATTTTTTCAACTGCGATAGTGTTTAGCAATTTCTTTTTATCGCTTGCTTTCTCCTTTTTCTTTTCTTCCGGCAAGTCATCCCAGTTGTTTGCGTTTAGCTCATTGAACTTTTTCGCCACTTCTACCGGAACGTCCATTTCATTAGAGATATCGCCGATAGATACTGAAGATGTTCCTTGAGATGCATATGCTTCCTCTATTGCATCTTTGTGAAGATAATTCTCTAGCTCATTTTTCACTGTATTGAATGCTACTTTTGATGGATTAGGGTCATCGTTTATCGCTTGAACTGCCATTTTATATGACTGTATGTCGTTGTCGTATACGTGAACCTCCGGCTTTCCCAATCCATCAAGGTGCTTTTGCTCAAGGTAGTGCTTAAGAGCCGAACCACCTGTTATTACATAGCCGACGGAATCAGTTTCATTTAGATTTAGTATCGATTGATCATGCGCCGACAGAATCACGCTATACCTTTTTAAGGCATTTACATCATGATTCCCCTCAACATATAGAAGCAACTTAACCCTGTCAGCCGGGTTAGGTAGTATTCCAAGGGCTGCAATGATCTTGTCGATTACTTCTTCGTTTTTCACGCCATTTTCAGCTCCAAGCTCTATTGCTATCCCGTCTTCGCCTTCATTGGATATATATCTAAGTGACTCTGTTGGTATTTCTCTTGCCAAGTTTGCACTATGCGTTGTAAACAGAACCTGCACGTTTTCTGAGTTCGCAAGATTATCGAGCGAATCAATAATCATCCTCTGATGATTAGGGTGTTGAGATGTCTCAGGCTCTTCTATGGCATAAATGATAGCAGGCGCCCCAGCCTCGGCTTTTCGCTTTTCCGCCTGGGCTTGAAAAAAACTCAAAATGACTAGGCGCCGGATTCCACTGCCTCGTTTGTTCAATGGTATTCCAACATCATTTAATAGCGTTAGATCAAATATTTTGCTGTAGCTTGGGGTTTTACCAAACTCTGAGCGCAACCTTTCAGCAATTGATTCATCAAAGTTTTTAAGCTTTTCTATTGTGCGGTCTGCTACCTCTGTAGAAAATTCTCTGACTTTTTCTTCCACTTGATCTAGCAACTGTCGAATTTCATCGAGCGCCAACGCCTCGTCAATAGCTGCTTGTAGGGGGCTTTTTACGTCACCATCTTTATCATCAAATGACTTGTCGGACTTAAATAGGGAGTAAATTGGAAGAAGCTTCTTTAATGACTTCCATACAACTTTCAAGTTGTCTTCATTGTCTACGCTCCCATCTACCTTTAATAGAACTTCCGCTCTATTTCCACCGATATGATTTCTAATAGCTTGTCGTATTGGTGGGTTTTTTCTCTTGTCAACTCCGTCTAAATCAACTCCAAGTTCCTCAGCCAGATTCTTCAATTGAGTATTTTTCAAGCTAAGCAAGTTGGCTAGTCTAGTATCGCTTAGATGATTGCAGTTAAGGTAAATGGCAGAAGTTTTTCTTGCACCAAAAGTGAATACTTTTCGCATCTCAAACAGGCCTTGTGAATTCAATAGCCCTTCATCTTCTGGGGAGGTCGATACCGATGTGTCGAGTACGACTTCAGATGGCATTCCTTTGAAGAAGCATGTTATCTCAACAGTGTTTCCAGTGGCCGTAGTTGATAAATCCCCTGCTTCAATCGAATCATTGAAAAAGGCGTCTAGCGCATCTAAAAGTGCGGATTTTCCGACATCGTTTCGGCCGATTATTGCAGTGAGATTATTTATGTTGAGCGTAGTTTCGTTCGAATAGCAACGAAAATTCTTAATGGTCATGCGAATTAATTGCATTCAATTCTATCCTCTATCCATGTCGAATAACCGTGAAAAGCATATAACGCTGCCCCTGAGTGGCAGGCAGGGAGAAAATGGCGGCGCAGCAGAGAGTTGATGGGGGCCTGTCCACTCGAGGGGCTTGTTAGCTGGTCAATCCTGAACGAAGCATTTACCTGAAAACGCAACGGAGCACGTCAGAAATCATGAATCAGAGAAAGGCTTTCTGCTGGATCTTGTAAGTCTTGGCAATGGGGAAAAGACATGGCTTCCTGTCAGCTTTGTAAGGAGTCATCGATTGGAAGCCGCCTGTCGGTATCCACAACAATCTCCTCGAAAGCCTGCATTGAATGACCTCTGAACCTGTAAATCCGCTTGCTCACACGCCTTCCCGATCCGCCAGCGCCAACAAATATACCCTTCTCATCAACCCTGCCTCCAACACTTGCTTCTCCAGAATAATCGTAGAACTCCTCCATCTCGACTTCTTCAGCCGACTCAATTCGCCTCGCGATAGCGATCTCTTGAGCAACTCTAGCCTGGGCCTCGGAGATTCTCATCTGCAACTCCTGCCTTTCCGCTTCCACGCGAAGCGTCGCAAGCTCCTTGTCAGCAGCGGCATCACTATGCGTTACGTTCTTAGAGGTCGATTCAGCTATCTGGCTCAACAAATAGCCTGTAGGGTTCAATCCAATCTTTGCGGCCTCAAGAGCAAGCTTTCCATAGTCCATCAAAGTCCACAGGTGACATGGGCTTTAGATCTAGCATGATGCCGAGCAGCCCCACTGAAGGGCACGCTACATACGACCTGCTCAGCTGAATCCAGCTAACGCTGCCCTTGAGTGGCAGGCAGAGAGCTTAGAATGGATTCATAAATATGTTGGCGGCCTGCCCACTCGAAGGTCTTGTTCGGCGCCTACCGTTCCTGTTGGGCCGTCAGACTTTTAATGGGCCAACAGACTTACCTTTAGCCAATCGCAGTTTTGTTTCTTCAGATAAAGTGGGCCCATAGATTATCTCCAAATGCCCATCTGGAATATTCCAATACTTCATAAGCTCATTGGGATAATCTTGTAGCATAATGCCCCGAAAGGCAAATCTCCATCCTGGATCCTCTTCGTCTTCAGAAACTTCAATCAGTTGCTCCTTCCCAGACACCTCGATGCTCGAGATTGTGGGCGGGTCCGTTGTTTCGAGTTTTACCTTGACTCTCAGAACTTCCGGTATCTTGCTTGGCAATACTCCAAGAGAGCCTCGAAAAGGATCCAACACTTGCCTGATGTAGTTTATTGAAAGTTCGTATCGGGAGACACTTTCGAGTGCAAACAGCTCAGCTAGAAAGCTGTTTTTTAGCTTTGATCCCCGGAACTTTCCTTCTCGGTTGAAATACACTTCATAGAACATCCCATTTAATAGATGAATGGGCCACTCGTCAGGTATTTTCGCCAACTGACGACGAAGATCATTCATTATTTCTTGGGCTCGCCGCTCTCCTCCGTCCGCGCATTGATAAATGTTCCGCCCAAGCACAAAGGCCTCGTCAGGCGTCCTCTCGCTCCAGTTGAGACTAAAGACTCTCTCTACTGCCGGCCTTTGCGTATACCAACTATATGTTCGCATAGCTTGAATGATCTCAGATACATCATCACCTGTCTGAATTGGGAAATCTACATCTGCTCTAGCGACATCGGAATAGGAAAACTGCGGATCCGAGAGCAACTGAATGCCAGAGGCAATGAGCTTATCAATAATTCGATCTGCGAACTCCTCGGGCGGCAAGTCTGCCAAGCTAACATACCCCGTTGTTTTCAGAACTCCTGGAACCTCGATACTGGTATCAAAAAAAAGCTGGCAGGATATACTCTCTAGACTCAGAAAATGCGCGTGCTTGTGCATTCATGCGTTCATGGTTAGTCCAAAGCTTCTGCCTGTATTGATCCGAGATAAACATAACGGTATAAAACGCCTGATTCTGGTACACTTCAGATAGATATACGTATAGATCTTTTCCCCATAAAGTAGTCTCTTCAAACTTGTCATAAAATACTTTGACCCCCTTCTCCTGAAGCCGTTGAGCAACCTTGTCTACATACTCTCGATCCTCCCCAGCGAAGGATAGAGCGATGTGGTACTTCTCCATTAACTTGATTCTCCTCCTGTCAGGGCCAGGATCCGCTATTGGAGCTTACAAGGCACTTAGTGCCGCCGAACGCCTGAGTTCACCGGCATTTGAGGCTATGCCTGTTTTTGCGGAAACAAAAATGGGCAGAGGGTCAAATGACCGGTGCAACGAATTGTTATACGGATTCCATCTCCTTAAGTGTTTTTCCCTTGGAATTTTTCCAAGCGGTAAGGCCATTGGCATGCCCGCCGTGGATAACGGCTGCGGCCGCACTTGGACTAGAAAATTCGACATCTTCCGTGAATTCCAATTTGTCTCCGCGATCGATGAGCACGCCTTCTCCGAGAAATTTTTGGCGCATGTTCTTCGGCCAGGGCCACTTTTCCACTGAGGGGCGCTCCTTGCTCACGGCCTCAGAACCTTTCAGGACGAGAAACCCATTCGGAATTGGATGCCCTTTGGCCTTTACGTTTTTGATATCGCAGTGAAGCTGATCATGCTTTTTCTCACCCGATAACGAACCTTCCGACACTTGGACGAGTAGTTCAACACCCAGCACCGGCAAAAGTTGGTACACTTTGCCAAGAAAGACTTCCATATCCTCGCGGTCTGATTCAGGAAGTTTGGCGCCACTGTTCTGGCCATTGGTGACCACGCACCGCTTTGCTTTCGCGGCCTGTTCAATGAGCCGACCTTCGAGGTATCGGATATGTGACTTCGTTAGATTTTCATCCTTGCTCACGAAGTAGATGATTTGGTTCCAAAAATCTTTAGACAGATGCGCCTTAATTCGATCCTTGATTGATTCGGCCTCGCCTATGTAGATGGCGGCCTTTCCTGTTTCTGGATCGGTGCCTGTCAGGATATAGACACCAGCCTGCAAGGATTCTTCGCGCGACAGAATGCCATCGAACTCGCTGCGCGGCCCGGAAACTGCTTTACCGCTCCAGTTGGATAGTTCGGCGGTACGCAGGCGCTTTGGGTCGCCGTGGACGAGGAAAAGTTTGATGGTTGCGCTAGGCATATCTCAAATCCGTATAAGGTTCGCGCCAAGCCGCAAAGTCTTACTGGATCCAGCTTGGGAGGGGAGGCGGCTCAGCTGGATCGCGATGATATGCGCTCGCACGGAAAGTAAAGTAAGGCATATGGCGCTGAAGACACTTAGACTTCGAGAAGAATTATGGCGGAGTTCATGCTTGAGCGAAGCACGTTGCGGCGTTGTCTTATCTTCGGCCGCATTAGTTCTCGTTTACGTTCCCTAGCTAAAATTGGCAGGTCGGATGAAATGGCATTTCGTGCTTCGGCGCGAGCCTTTTTGTAAAGTTCCAATTGTCCGATCTTCTGCGAAGCATTTGAAGTCAGAACATAGTCAGCAACCTTCTTAACGGCTACTCCCCCAAGGATAAGTGCTCCGATTCCTGCTGTCATTGGATTTAGACCAAGGACTACGAGTCCCGACATACCGCCCAAGGCGGCCAGGCCTGAAGTAATTCCAACGGCACTAAAACCAGCAATACCAGCAACATTAAGTGCAGCAAGTGGGACTCCGACAGCAGCAGCTCTACTAGCAAGTTCTTTCCAGCTCTTTTCATCTGCAACCCACTCCTCACCTGCGCCAAGGCAACGCAATATCTG
The DNA here is from genome assembly GCF_014280115.1 of Synechococcus sp. A15-44. NCBI lineage: Bacteria > Bacillati > Cyanobacteriota > Cyanophyceae > Synechococcales > Synechococcaceae > Synechococcus > Synechococcus sp. A15-44. The sequence goes on along the minus strand of NZ_CP047938.1, from coordinate 1,437,648 downwards.
ATTCTCAATGGCAATAAACTTTCCAATTACTTCTGTCTGTTCTTGAGATAGATTAATGCTCTCTAGGTACTGCCTTGCCACTTTTCTTGCGGCATTATCCACAGAATTCTCTTTCAAAAGCGTAAGATCTTTGGCCAGCGAAATCTTTAGTTCCTGATTCGCTAAGATGGACTTACTCAATGAGGCAGTGTTAAAGCGTTCGACTTGAGTGACAAGATCTTCGACCAAGCTTCTGCGCACTTCGATCTCGATATCGAGAAGAGAGAAGAGCTCGTAAATCTTTATTACCTCATTAGTATCTAGTAATTCATCAGCAGCGACTACGGCAAGTAACGCATGGAGATATCCATCCCGTTCGCCTGAGTTCAATTCAAGCTTTTTAGGGGTGGGGGACATTTCGCTTTGGCTGGCCTGTTATACAGGCAAAAATCTAGTGTTTACTGATGGCCCTTGGTTAACGTCCCCAGGTGTCGACAAAAATCTTTAAGAATATATGCTACATGCGTATAACGCTCCAGATCAGAAGCGGGCATGGGCTCACCGGGATGACAAGGAGTCATCGCCCCCGTCTTCTGAATCTGGATGTTGGAAGGCTTGGCCTTATCAAGAACTTACTCATCTCTTGAACCATACTCTCAAGTCTGCTACGATTGAATTGACCTTCATTGAGACTTGGGCCAAAGTTTAGCTTTACTGTCAAAATAGATCCGTTAGCGTGGGCGATCTTCATTCCCAAGGTAATCCAAAACTTCAAGGAGATGATTATGGCTAATTTCACGCATGCGATCATGATTGTGATAACTATTTCTGCATTAGCTGCGGTTTGGCGTCTCAATCAGAACAGGGCGGAGGACAGCGCACGTGGAGGTCCCCGTAGGGGGCGCCTACGCTCAGGTCTATTTGCAGTTGAGTCTCTGGCCCAGGAGGTGCGCCTGGGGGGAGTCATATCCCCCACCTCCTCCAATTGATCTATTCGCTCCTGATCTTAATTCTTCACAGCTCAGACGCGTAACCTCTTATAGCGTTCTTGTAGGAATCTATAGCGCCATCTAGGCTTGTTAGCTTTGTTGACATTTGCCTTAGATGCTCTTCACTGGAAGTCTTGCCAGACTTGTAGAGCCTCTTGAAGTCCTCGTTTACAGTGTTGACCTTCTTTAGGATCTGCCAGATTTCGTCAAGCCTCTCGTGTCCGCCATCGAAATAAAGCTCAGCCAAAGTAAAAAGCCTGTCTACATCGATGGTATTCTTTCTGTCAATTGACAAGTCAAGCGCTTCGTTGTAGGTGATGTCGCCTTTCATGACAGCTAGGAATGGGAAATAGAATGAAGCTGCTTGCTTTGACCACGCCATTACTAGAGAGTAAAGTTCTTCTAGGCGCTCTCTACGTGCCTCTAATCGATCTTTTTCGCTTTCATGCCTGAGCTTTAGTGAAAGTTGCCTGGTTGAAGCACGATTCGCAAGGTAAGCGCTGAGAACAGTGAAAAAGCCTGTGACAACTGCTACGCCCAATGCCAGAAGAGAAGGTAAAAACTTGTCTAGGGCCATGGTCAGTAGCCATTAATTGCAATTAAAGGATAATTCGCAGGGCTTGGGGCCCTTCCAACGCTGGCTTGAGCCGCAAACCGCAGGGTTGTTGGACTCAAAGCCAATGTTAGGCTGTTCATAAGTTTTCAAAATAACCAACAGTCTTATTAGCAAGTCCCTCGGCTTCGACAAGATCTTGATGTTTCACTAGGTTTTGGTTATGAGCGATTAATTCTGGCAGTGAAACTGAGACGCCCTTTCCTATGGTCTTAAATAGTATCACGCATATCCCCTCGCGCATATCCTCTCCCATGAGCTCTTTGATGTCTTCGATCTCAGCAAGAGCGATATTCCAGTTCATCTTTCTGGAGAGATTTAGATTTAGTGCAAGGTATTTTCCCGAAGCTATAACTGTGAGCGTTACTGCGTTATTGATTCCGCAAGCACTTGTGAGAGAATCATTTTCATGCCTTAGGGCGCTTTGGCCCGGTATATCGGGTTCCGGATGACCTTCTCTATACCATAGTGCTTTATGAAGCTCCCTGGCATGCCTAGAGTTATCGAAGGTTTCACCAAATAACGTGTGACCAATTCCAATGGCTAGCTTGGCCATATACCGCACATCATATCTAAGGTACATTGATACTTGGGCCGTTCTTGTCTGCGCTTGGCTGCACATGCCATTGAAATAGGCAATCCGCGTTAAATCTAAATTATCCGCCTCGGAAAAGCCAATCTCTGATAGATCTGCTCCCTCGACCTCCGTGCACGACACCTTTCTTACTTTTCTACCTTTAAATGCATCGCCAAAGGATAGCCACGTAATCATTGGATTCTTTTGAGAACGCTCTGACCAAAGAAAGTAGGCTCTAGTCCTAACTTTTCTGGCTGTTATTGGATTGCCACCTGAGTACCAGTACATGCGTTCGTCTGATGGGCGAATCCAATAAACCTGTTCACCCAATGGACCAATCCAAAGCTCACACACTTCATCTTCTTTCATCTCCGGGGGATCAAGGTCGGATGTGCCCATGCATCTCAATGGAAGTGCCGTCGGCCTATCGGGATTGAAGAAGGAATATGCGGCCTTGCTTAGCATACTGTAGACAAGAAAGTCCTTTTCAAAGGATGCATCTACGAACAGCCCAAGGTTGCTATTGCAAGTTCCGCATACATCTCTTGTTTTTAAGTGATCTGGGGCTTGTGTCCCGCCAAGAAACTGCGAGATCACATGTTCTAAAGTAAACTCATCTTCGTCTTTCGCTTGCTTGCAGTAGATGCATGTTTTCATGTGGTTGCTATCTCTGCCTAAACCAAGAAGTCCCGGTATCGATTAGCCTAAGGCTTGCCATCACTTGGCCGCAGGGATTATTGGGATTATTCGGACGCTTTTGGCGGCAGCTCAGGTGATGGCATTGTTAGCTTGCTTGCGGGAACACAATTTAATCACTGACTATAATGCATAGGCGCCTAAACTCAGTCAGCACCTCGTCAATTACCGGCTGAAAATCACGAAAGTCAATCCCCCGTCGATTTATCTCTTCTTGGAAGTGAGTCCCAATCTCCATGAGCTTGTGCATCCTCTCAGTATCCGGTTTTTCATGGTCACCTTTTAGAAAGCCTCTTATTGCTTCTGACCAGACTTGCTTTCCATGCAAAAATAGTTGATCCTTAGTAAGCTTCTCAAGATAAGGTGTTCGTGAGTATTCTCTGATCCAGATCTCGTGATTTGGAAGAAGCTCGGGCTGTGGCTTTCGCTCTTTTCGCTTGCCAAACTGTGCAGATCTGATGTCAATATCAGATTGTATGAATGGTGTCCCACTGAACGAAGCCCACTTCCTCTGAAGCCATTGAAGATATTGCGTGGCCTCCTCATGCCCGTCTACATAGACGTTAGTGATGGTAATGCTGGGGATGGCTTCGGATCCACTCGGTGCCCTGATCACATGTAGATCAGTTAGAAGCAACACTGCGGAGATCTCCGAAAATCTTTGGTCGCCATTTGCCTTTTTCTTCAACATGAGCTGATTCAGACCGAATGCGAGCACTTCTGGCGATAAGACTTCTACTGTATCATTCAGAACAATGAGAATTCCATGAGATTTTCCAAGGCCAAATGAGTTCTTGGCTTTGCGTATTTGTCGATTTGCCTTTTTGACCACACTTTCAAGGCCTGACGTCAATTGATTGCCTATTTCATTCCTAATCTGATCTCTATCGGGGAAGCTCCTTAGAACCTTATCGATGCCCCATTCGCCGAAGAAGAGCGGGTACTCTGGTCTGTCGATATGTTTATTCATAACATTATCGGCCTTGGTTCTCATGTCTTGTTTTAATGACTTCATTTCGGCGATAAACTGCCGATCATAAAAAAAGAAGTCTGGTTTTTTTGCCGCTTTCTGGACAGAATTCATCTCTATTTCATCAACCACCTCGGCATTGATTAGGCTTCGAACAAATGATATGAATCTTTCTTCTAGCGAGCTCATGATTTCTAAATCAGTGCAAACACCGATGTCAAGCTAACTATTTATTGGATGGTTCCGATAACCACCTCTGAGTAGGCCTTGCTTTCCGTGAACAACGAAACATTCAGGGTTTGGGCCTGCTCAGATCCCCTTGATGGCATGGCTTTTGCAGAATTCCGCCCCCATGCTAGCCATGGTTCACGGAACCGATAGCTAGGTTTTCCAGCTGTGCCCACGGATTGCGGTGTATCTGATGGGGATGATGGATGGAGCCACTTGCAACTATCTCAGTAGATCGAATCTCTCATCAGTGCTGGTTTCTCTTGATTCCAGACGAATATCGATCATGATCCAGCAGGCGGAGATCGCCAAAAACATCGATGAGATTCAGGCGCAGGCGGTGGGGCTGCACAAGCGCTTCTCGATTTTTATCGACAAGTTCAACGATATCGGCAGCCAGCTGACCCGCTTGAACAAGAGCTTCAATGCGGCAGTGGGATCAGTGCAGAGCCGCTTGTTACCGCAGGGTGAGGTGGATGGCAGAGCTGGCGGGGCAGAACGGTGAGATGGATCTGAGCGATCAGATCGATGAGGTGGTGCGGGAGATTCAGGCGGGGGATTGAGTCTTTGCCCTTAGTTAATAAGCGTTGACGGCTTGCCGCTGTAGCTGATCACAACTCTCTTTTTGGCTCGCGTTGCTGCGACGTGTAGGAGAGATCGCTCCTGTTGTTCGAACAGCTCCCGCGAAACCTGATCTGGACGTTGATTGAGCTCGTGGAGCAAAGGCATTTGGGCTTCATCAAGACCTGGGATAAAGACTTGATCGAATTCGAGACCCTTGACCCGGTGCATTGTTGCCAAGCGAAGTGCAGGATCGCTGGGATCGTCGGATTCGTCTTTGTTGATCACGCGTGTTTTGAACCCTTCGCTTTGGAGTGAAGCGGCAAGTTTCTCAACGGCTTTGTTGGTCCGTCCCGTGATGCATGTCGACGACAGATCGTTGTGATCACTCTCGATTTGCTTGAGCGTTTCCACAAGGAATGCCTGCTCATCAGCCGGGTCGTCAAACCCTTTGATCAGGGGTTGATCGCCATGGAGCAGCGAGCGGTAATCGCTGGTGTGATCGGTGCCGCCGTCAAGGTCATCGAAATCCAGGCCATGCAGCACGGCGGTGGCCCAAGCGCGAGTTTCTTCTGTTGTGCGGTAGTTGATGCGCAGTTTTCGCGAGCGACCGCGGATCTCGATGCCGCAGCGGCTGAGCACCACAGGTTTGCCGTAGATGCGTTGGTGGGGATCACCAACGATGAACAGATCGTTGGCATGGGGATCGCCGACGAGTGCCCTGAGCAGTTTGAAGCTGGCGGGATCAAAGTCTTGCCCCTCATCAACCACGATTGAGGCGTAGCGAGGATCGGAACTGGATGCGAGCAGTAGATCAGTCGCCGCTTGTTTCGCATCTTCTGGCTCCCACAGCCCGCGTTGACGGAATTCGGTGCGTAAGGCGTCAAAGACGGGCCAGATCTGGGCACGGTTTTGCCTGCTGATGCGGGTGCCACGGCCAATGCGTCGTGCAGCGATGTACTCCGGCAGCGAACGGCAGCTGTTGGCCAACACCACGTCTTTCCATTCCTCTTCGTAGAAACGGCGATCCAGGCCAAGGCTGGTGTCTTCCATGGCCATGGCCATGTCCCAGCAGGCTTTACGCCCGTTCTCGTCAAAGACGCGAACAGGCAACCCTTGCCCCTTGAGGAACTGCATCACCCAGCCATCAAGGTGCTGAACCTCAATCCGCTGGAGTTCCTCCGGGCTACAGATCTTGGTGAGGTTGCTGCGGATGTCGGTGGCCAGGTTGCGGGTGAAGGTGGTGAACAACACCTTCCCGGGTTGATGGTTTTTCTGCAGCTGAGCGGCCAACCAGCGGGCTTTGTGCATGGCCACAACTGTTTTGCCTGTGCCTGCACCACCAAGAACTCTGACGGGGCCATTCCAATCCCGCTCCACTAGTCGGCGCTGGCTGGGATGGAGGAACACGCGCCATTGCTCCATCGGAGCCGAGAGCATCGCCTCGAGCACATCGTCATCGGTGATGACCATGAACTCGGCCTGGCTTTCCGGGGTGCCAAGTGCAGTGGCAACGTCGCTGGTGTCAACGGGGGCTGGCTGCTTGCGCTCCAGCTCGTCGATTACTTCATCGATGCTGCGGCCATCAGCGAGCAAGATCAGCCCGTCGACGCAGCTTTGCGGAACCCATTCGATCAGCCGGCTCAATGCCTCGTCGCTGTTCACCGCACGGACTGCAGGAAGTAGTGCTTCGGGAACACCAAGCAGCATGAGTTGGTCGTCGTCGCAGCCCTTGAACAGAGATTTCGCCTGGTTGTTTGGGGGCGCTGCTGAAGGCTCGTGCGCTGCAGCAATGGCGGGTTCTGGTGCTTCAGCAACAGCGGCTTCCGCTGACTCGACATCCACCACCTGCAGGGCCCCGGAGACCCGGTTCACATGGCACGTGCGCCGGCGCGCCCACTGGTAGGCATCGTCATGCTTGTCGACCCAGAGCAACACGTAGGCATTGCCCTCTTCCGGTGCCCGCACTATGCAGCGGATCTCCTGGTCAACACGCAACGAGCGGATGAAGCCATCTTTTCCCCCTTCAATGCGCTCGTAATTCAGCCCTGGGCTGCGGGGGTTGTCTCTGAATTTGGAGATGAACGTCGCCACCTTGCCGCGTGATTTCACCGGCAGCTTGTTGAGTGCCTTGAAGAAGTCGTTGGAGACGGCAACGGTGAGGCGGGCTTCACTCATGGGGAGCTCGATCGTGGATGAAGAGGATTGAGCGGAAGGGGTTAGAGGGCATCAAGGATTGCTTGGGCAGTGGTGTCGGGCGAGTCGTCGATCAACCAACAACGCCAGCCGGCCTGTTCGAAGGCTTCAGCGTCTTCGGGTTGCATCACCACCGCAAGTTTTTGCTCGGGCCAGGCCAGTTCTGCTTCGGCAACCACTTCGCCTTTATTGCCCTCCAGTTCATAACCCGCTTCTGGTAAGGGCAGGTCGTTGCTGCTGGGTGCGACTTGGAGGGCTTTAACTATCGGTTGGCAATCGGCAGCGATGAGCGCACTGATGGATTGCCATGCTTTCGCTGCCTCGGGGGCCATGGCTTGGCCACCCACCTGCTGCGCTGGCGTTTCCCCAACCCAAACCGCATAGGGCTCGATGGCACTGCTCTGCTCAGCCCCCGTCCAACCAGGGGTTGAGATCAGCAGATGGGGAAGGAACTGAAACAGGTTTGCTTGGCGGATCCACTCACGCCAGATCGATTGTTGATGGGGTGATTCGTTGGAGTCCTGAGGGTTGAAATGGATGGCCCTGAAGCTGGCACCTGGGTTGCGCTGCTGGTGCCTGGGCATGTCGCCAAGATTGAGAACCTCAAGGCCAGGGGCCAGTTGCAGGGATTGGCCGCAGCTCTGATCAGCTTGCTGCTGCCATTCATCGACATGGCTTGCCAGATCAAGCTTTGCAATGGCGCTTTGGATGTCTGGAGATTGCAGTGGTGAGGGGCTGAGCTGGGCTTGGCAGAGCTGTTGGGCAAGCCCCTGCCACCAGCGCTCACTGGGATTGAGTAGCACCTGCATCAGGAGTTCCAAGCTGCTGGCCAGTTGCGCGTCTCGAGCCGGGAGTGTCTTGTTGATGGCTGCCGCTGCGTCGTCGAGATCGTCTGGCCACCAACGGCTGAACAGCTCTGGCTTGCTGGTGAAAGCCGGCATCACCTGCTCGAGCCCATTGGGCTGCAGCGGCTTTTGAGGGCTGGGAAGTTTGTCGACCACGTCTTCCCAGGTGAGGGCCCAGAACAGATACTTGCCACTGCGCTGCAAGGCCATGCGCTGTTCGGCGTCTTTCGCCAGGCGCGCGCGGTGGTATTCCCAGCCATCGGTGTAGATCGCAATGGGCTTGCCACCAGCGGTAGGCGTCAGCACAAAGTCAGCCCTGGAGAAGACGTCGACCCCTTCTGAGCCGTCGATCGGCACCTGTTGCTCGAGATCCCAGCTGATGCTTTTCGACCCATTGCTGAGGATCAGGCGATAGCCCTTGCGGCGCTTGATCACGTCATCACGAAGGGATGCCGTGACGCCATCGGGAAGGCCCTTTCCTTCACGCAGCTTCTCGATGAAGCGCAGCTCAAGTTCGCTTTCTGCGCGGGTGTTGACCGTGACCTCTGAGAGGCTGCGATCACTCGGGCTTAGCTCATCCCATCGTTTAAGGATGGTTTGCAACTGTTCGATGGCGCGCCGTTTGCTGGTGCGTTCGCGATCGAAGCGTTGGCGGTACTGGAAGATGCAGCGATAACAGCCGTCGCTGCAATCGCAGCCTTCCAGCGCTGCCAGTGATTGCTCAAAGACAGCGCGCAGATCGCTGCCTTGGGCTTCCATCAGTTGGCGCACGTAACCCGTGCCGCCGGGAACGGAGTCGTAGAGGTAGAGGAACGTTTTCCGTTGCTGACTTCCGGGTTGAGGTTCTTCGCCGAGAGCGGACTGGAGGTGATCCACCTTCCCCCCAAAGCGTTGTTTCAGCCCCAGGTGGAGTGCACCGATGAACGAGGGCTGGCCGGATTCATCCCAGAAGCTGGCACCGGGCAGGAGGAAACGCAGCGCTTCTGATTTGAACTCCCTGTACATGAACAACAACTGCCGCACCTGGGCGTCATCGGGTTTGTCGCGGTAGCGGCACCCCCAGGTGTGATTGGCAGCTTTGGCAGCACCGTGCTGCACTTTGCCGCAGCTGCGGCAGAGCTCAAAACCGCGCACCTTCAGTTTTTTGCCGGCGATGTCATGGGGGTGACCAGCAGCGGCGAGTTCGCCGAAGTTGATCTCCCGGAAACTGGTGCTGGCGAGGTACTCGGCGCCAAAAGGGAAGTCGTCATCGTCGATCGCCAGGGAGATCTCTCGTCGTGAGAGATCAGGAAGAATCAACAGCTCCCGCTGGAAAAAACTGGGATTGCGCTCATCGCTGTCATCGCCAAAGCGGCTGCGGGCATCTTCTGTGGTGGCTTGCACCTGCTTGAGCTTGGCCATCTCTTTGACCTGCCCCTGGTCGGCGTAGCCGCTGTTGCCGCAGCGCGGACATTCCTTGCGGCTGAAGTCTTCATCGGTTTGCCGGCTGGTGTAGGAGCAAGCCGGGCAGAAACGCCAGCGCTCGATTTGGTTGAGGTTGGGATCCACCTGATCCACCTTCACGCGCCGGCCCTGGGCAAAGAACTGGCCGTGGGGCACCAATTCGCGGATGGCGACGTTGGCGGGGCGCTCGTAGCTCAGTGGTGGCAGTTCCTCGCTGCGGTTGCTGCCCTGGCCGCGTCCGGGTGTTTTGCGCCACAGCACCGACTTGAGCGTGACGCCGGCCTCGGGGAAGGCGTAGTTGGGTAGGAAGCCTTCATCGGTGAGCATCGCCAACAGAGGCCTGCTTTCCAGTTCTTTTTTCAGCGCGGCAAAGGCCTTTTGCTCGCGGTAGATCTGATCTTTGTCGTCTTGCTGTTGCTCAGTGAGGGCATCACCACGGGCGGCGTAGCCGTTGTATTTCTCGCGCAGCTTGCGGGCTTCAGCGGTGAGGCGTTTGCGTTCGGCGATTAGTTGCTCAAGCCGCCCGATCAGGTCTTTGGCAAAGGGGGCGCCATAGGGAAGCTCGGCTGGATTGAGGAACACCTCGGCCAGCGCTTGTTGGCTGGCTTCTGCCAGTGATTGATCAAACAGAGCGAGGAATCGTTCCAGCAGCTCTCGCTGCTGGGCCTCGCAAAAGCTGAGCCAGCTATAGGGGAATTCGCTACTGCCACCTTCCTGTTTGCCGGCCCGCTCCACGGCATCGAGCACTTTCTTCAGTTGCTTGGGTAGGGCCTGTTGATCGATGCCGCTGGTGACCCATCGATCGAGGCTGTAGGCCAACAACTGGCGGCGCAGAATCGCTGCTGCATCGAGGTAGCAACCGGGCGGACTCACCTGGCCTTGCAGCATCGCCTTCGGTTCGGCAAAGAAGTAGAGGTCGTGGGCGGTGCCGGTGACCAGCGTTCCCACCAGGGCATTGCCATCACGGCGGCCAGCCCGGCCGATGCGCTGCAGGTAATTGGCGGGCTCCGGCGGCACCGATGCCAGCAACACGGTGGAGAGGTCGCCGATGTTGATGCCCATCTCCAAGGTGGAGGTGGCCGAGAGCAGGTTGGGATCGCTGCGGTAGTCGCCGCGGATGAACTGGGTTTCGAGCCGTTCGCGATCGGGCCGTTGCAGCAAGCCTGTGTGCTCGCGGGCGACGATGCGGTTCACCTCGCCCCTTTCGTAGAGACGTTTGTAGAGCGGTAGCCCTCCGCGGGGATCGGTGCGGTAGTCGCCGGGGCAGTGCCGCACCAAGCAGGGCATGCCATCCCAAAGGCTGAGTTGATCGGCGGGGATCGCCTGACCATCGCCGCAGCAATGGCAACGCAGCAATTGAGGCTTGGCACTCACCTGAATCCGTGCCCGTGGGATGGCCCAGATGCGGGATCCATGCTCCCCGGGGATTTCGATCAGCAGGCCTGCCTCCAGCAGCGCTGCGATCACCAGTTGCAGGGCCTCTTTTTGTTGCTCGCGATCCAGCTCCTGTGTTGGTTTGAGGGTTCGGTTCAACCAATGCTGCGGCCAGGTGAGCGAACCGCTGTCGCGGGCGAGCTGCTCGAAGTTGCCCTTGCCGCGATAGCTGGTGATGAAGCTCGGCTTGGCTGCCGATGGCCCGAAGCGCGGGGTGTGGAGGATGCGGTTGTTGAGCACAAACGTGTCGGTACCGCCGCTGAGCAGGTAGGCCGAACCCTTGTTCCCCTCCCCCATCAATTCGGGCATGTCGAGCCCGCCGCGCTGGCGCCAGTGGTGCAGCAATCCCGCCACCAACTGCTGCACCTGGCCGGTACGGGCGTTGCGCAACGGCTCGATCTCGTTCTGCAGTCGCGCCAGGAGGGCTGGCAACAGAGAGCCGATGGCGCTGGGATCGACGGCAGCCGCCAAGGAGCCTGCTTGCTCAACCGATGAACCCAGGCGAGAGCGGTAGCCAAATTCGGCCGCCACTTCCCAACGCAGGCGCCTCTGCACCAACTCCATCAAGGTGCCATCGGCCTTGAGCTCGGGAACGTCTTGCTGCTGCAGGGTTTCCCATTCGCGCAGCCATTCCAGGTCGTGGGGAATGAAGGTGGCGGCGAAATCCACCGGGTTGCTGAATTGGGCTTGGCCATCGCTGATCAGCTGCTCTTGCAATTGATCCAGGGCGATGCTGCCGCTGCTTTGCACGCAATGGGTGAGGGCGGTGCGGAATGAGGTGCGGTAGGCCCGAGCGGCGATGAAACCGGCGCGGTGGGCGGCATCCTGCACTGAATCAGAGAAGGCCAGCAGCTTCTTGTCGCTGTTGAAGGCGGAGGCAAACAGCGATGCACTCCAGGTGCTGGTGAGGTTGGCGGCTGATGAACCAATCAAAAGCAAGCCTTGCTGGGCATTGCAGTAGGGGCAATCGCGGCTGACCCGGGGATGGCCGTTGTCGTCTTGCTTGCTGCAGTCGGGGATTTCAACGGCAATCAGGCTGCGGCTTTGGCAGCTTGGGCAGGTGCCGCTCTCCACATCCTTGGCGGGATGAAAGGTGAGGCACTCGCTGCAAAGGCGATGATCCGCACCTGCCTTGGGATCACCGGGGAAGAGGTAGCGCACCTCTGGTGCTCCCTGGAAGTAGGCCTTGTAGAAGGCCTGGAGATTGTTGGCGCGATCCAGCTGGATGCTGCCTTGGTTGAGCACCGTGGATGCCCAAGCTGTGGCACCGCAATCGCGGCAGTGCACCACGGGCAGATGGGGGCTGGCTTCCGAACCGGCGAGATCATCGGAGTGGCGCAGCTGGGGTTGCTCTTCCACCGAGGCCACCATGCGCTTGAGCTCTCTGAGCCAGAGCTGTTGGCGCAGGTTCACCCAAGGCACAGCGATGTCTTCGCCGCTGATCAAGCTGGCGGTGCGGCGGGCATGGGCGATCAGGGTGAGCAGGCTTTCGAGCAGCAACACCCGGTAGGGGCGGGGGAAGCGATCACCAAGGCCGAGTTGGCGCGAAAAGCGTTCGAGCAGCTCTTCAATTGAGCAGGTGGTTTCGGCTTGTCGCACCAGGTTGTGCACAGCCGGCAGAGTGCCGAGCCGTTGGCCGAGAGCCAATCTCCAGCTGGAGTCGTTGACATCACCCTGGGGCGGAGCCGTCAGCGTGTCGCCCAGCCAGAGCTGGGCTTGCTGGGCGATGTAGCTCTCAGCGCTGCTGGCGTTAGCAGGATCCAGCAGCTCTTGATCGGCAACTCCCGGGAGCGGTAGGGCAAAGAGACCGCCTTCTTCTGGGTCGCCAAAGGCGGTGTGCACCGTGAAGAACTCTTCTGGGCTGAGTCGTTTTTCTTCAATCAGCGATGCCGATTCGAAGCGGCTGGCAAAGATCTGGCCGGCGTAGTCGAGCATCGCCTCGCGCGATTCGGGGCCGCCGAGGGTGGCGGAGGTGCCGACGCACACCAGCTCATCGCTGGGGCACTGCAGGCGATCACGCAGCCGGCGGATCAGGCAGGCGAGATCGGTGCCCTGGGCGCCATCAAAGGTGTGGAACTCGTCCACCACCAGATAACGAAGAACCCCGGCTTGGTTGTGCTCCCAGAGGCTTTGCACATGGGGCTGAATCAGCAGGTAGTCGAGCTGCTTGTAGTTGGTGAGCAGGATGTCGGGCGGGGCCTTGTGCAGGGCGTCTTTATCGGTGATGACGCTGTCGGCCGTCATCGCTGCGGTGGGCGTGTCATCGGAGGCACCGATGTAGAGGCCAGCCCGCAAACCAGACAGCGATGGCGTGGTGTGGATTAAATCGGCGATGCGGCGGGCCTGGTCTGTGGCCAGGGCATTCATCGGATAGATCAGGATCGCCTTGATGCCGCGTTGGCCTTGGGTCTGCTGCTGCCGGCAGTGCTCAAGTAGAGGCAGCAGGAAGCACTCGGTTTTGCCGGAACCAGTGCCGGTGGCCACCAGGGTGTTTTGCGGGCTGCCCGGCAACAAGCGTTCAAAGGCTCGTTCCTGGTGCCGATAGGGCGGGAACGGCAACGGAATCTGGGGGAACCAATCCCGACCCGAGCCTTGATGAAACGGCAGCGACACCGAAACAAAGGGCCCTTTAAGAAGCTGTTCGCGATCCTCCAGGAAGCGCTCAATCAGGCCGCTGAAGCCAGGGGTGGTGGGATGAAAGGCGGTGCTGATGGCATCTTTAGCCACCTGCTCCAATTCACTGGCAACAACGGAGGGGAGCAAACATCATCGTTTGGCTAACAGGAAAATAGTCCGCTTCTGAAAGTTGTGCTAGCACCCTATATGCAATGTTGATGCTAATAAAAGTGTATAATTGGGGTGGATGTCACCTAAAGAATGGGGTATTAGCCGATTCAAGCTAAATCGAAGCGCGCTTTTTCTAATCTTAGAGATACCTAATTGCCCAAAGTTGTAAGAGTGGGACTAGGATCGATTATGAGCAAGATTTTGTTTGCATGTAGGCTTGGTGGTACAAATTAGCCTCAAGGATGACAGCAGCATTCGTGCTCCATGCCCTTTGGAAGGCAATTGACATGTATGCTGATTTCAGCGTTGTTATAGTGTTTCTCAGTCTGCACGTTTTATGGATGTGGCGCTATGCATATAGAGTTGCTAGCTTGACCAAGGAGGGAAGCAGGATGGCGCCTGAGCGATTGCTTGAAAAAGGGTTTGAGCCGTGAGACTAGAGAGTCTTTCAATTCGTTGCTTTCGAGGAATTGACAAGCTGGAACTTGTTGATATTCCATCAAAGTGTCTTGTTCTTGTTGGCGTAAATGGCTCGGGCAAATCAAGTGTATTGGAAGGTCTCGCAATTATCCTTGATCGCTATGTGCGATTGGTGACATATTCATCTCGGAAGGTTCGTGGCTTCAAGTTGTCGGATATTCCTGTCTCAGGGAGTGGCAGGCCTGAACTTCATGCCTCGTTCATTCTGGCTCAAGATGTCAGGGTTGGCTGGTCAATTAGGCATAAAGGTATGACGACCGCAGTCACCGGACTCATCTCAGAAGAATCAGAGTCTCTTAATGCATTAACAGGGGCCGCAAATAATCCGGAGATAGACGTGCCTCTTGTGTCATATTATCCTGTAAATAGAGGTGTCATAGATGTTCCACTTCGCATTCGTCAGAACACTAAGAAGTTATCGACTGAAGCCTTTGATGGTTCACTTGAAGGGGGATCTGCTGACTTTCGCTCTTTCTTCGCCTGGTTCCGACAGGAAGAGGATGCTGAAAACGAGAAGCGTGCCCAAAAGGACTCCAGTTACCGGAACTCGGTCCTTGAAAGCGTCCGCAATGCAATCTACAGACTACTCGGCACTTATGACAACCTGAGAATACAACGAAAGCCACGACTAAGGATGGTGATTACAAAACGGGTTGGAGAACGTACTGACGATCTAGAAATCAATCAACTATCTGATGGCGAAAAATGCCTGTTGGCTCTTGCTGGGGATGTAGCCAGGAGGCTAGCAAATTCGCATCCTACTCTTCCTGATCCAACAAAGGGAAGTGGTATTGTCCTTATTGATGAAGTAGAGCTGCATCTTCACCCAAAGTGGCAGCGTAAAATAATTCGTAGCCTTAGATCCGCATTTCCTAATATTCAGTTCATTGTTAGTACCCATTCTCCACAAGTCCTGGCGGAGGTGGAAGGAGACTCCATACGTATCCTAGAGCCTGAAAGTACCGGCATCAAGGTGTCGTCGCCTTCAGGATCTTATGGCCGAGATGTCAATCAGATACTTCTGTCTGTTCTCGATACAGATGTGAGGCCAGATAAGACTAGAGACCTCTTGGCTGAGATTGGGCAAAGTCTGGCACGTAATGAGTTACAGATGGCTGGCGAAAAGATTCAGCAATTCGAAAAAATAGTTGGCGCGGATGATCTAGATGTTGCAGCAATGAAGTCAGCTATTAGAAGAAGAGAGATTCTCGGCCGATGATTTTCATTAATAAGAATCAACCGCCTGATAGCTTCAATGAGTGGTGTAGTCAGTCGAATGAGAATTGGATGCCAACATTCTCTACTCTACAGAATCCTGAAAAGCGACATTTGCTTCAGGCATTGGTAGAGGAGCAGTGTAATATCTGCTGCTATTGTAATCGTTCTATAGAGGCACTTGTCTGTCCTGGCGAAACAAGATGTCACATTGAGCATTTTAGGCCACGAAGCGGCTGGTCGGACCTGCAGCTTAACTACGACAACCTTCATGCCAGCTGTGGACGAGATAACAATCTAGGGGCTTCAAGAACGTGCGGGCACGCTAAGGGTGACTGGTTCGAAGAAGATAATATAGTTTCTCCACTTGATATAGGTTGCTTGGATGAATTTATATTCCATGAGACTGGTTCAGTTGAGGGATCAACACCAAGAGGTTCTGCAACCATTGAAAAACTGAACTTGAATGACAAGCTGCTTCAAGAGGGAAGAAAGCGTGCAATAGAACAAATCTTTCCCGATGAGCTGAGCCACGAGGATCTCACCACCTTGCTCGATGGTCTGAATCAACCAGATCATCAAGGAAAGCTTCTTGCCTACACTGGATCCTTAGTGAGCGTAGCTAATCAGTTGTTATTGATTTCGGCTTGATCATAGCCATGTAATTGATGACTACCTCGGAGGGCTGCACTCAAGCTCATTTAGAACCGAAGGTCCTGGGGTGTCAAGGATGTCAAGATAGTTGCCAGGTTAACTATTATTATTAAGTTTTTGGAAAGCAGTCCAAGCCACCCCATAATCCTCCACCCGATCACACCGATCAAACGGCGCCTCATAGGTGATCGAGCGTTCGACGGGGCCACCGGGAAGCGTGTCGTCGATGATCTTGCGGGAGACGCTGCCGGAAGTCATGTCTGCAATGTCTTCCCAGCCGATTTCTTTGTTTGCCCCGCGGCCTTTGCCTTTGCGTGGGAAGCCAACGCCAGTGAGGCCTTTGCTTGCGGTGAAGACGATGCGGCCGTTTTGGTCGTACCAGGTATCGCGTTCGTATTGCTGCATCACCGGAAACTGCACGCGGTAGATCGTGATTAGTTCGTCGAGGGTGAGCTTGAGAGCCTGGGCTACGAGAACATCGATCTCCACCAGAGCCTGTCGGCGGGCGTAATCGGAGCGCAGGGCGCAATCACGCTGCCAGGTGGGGGTGAGTTGGGTGAAGAAGCTGTTGGATAGACGGGGATCCTGCTTGGCCCAGCTTTGCGCTCGGAAAGTATTCTCCCAACACTCACTCCAAAGATCGGCGTAGTGTGTGGTGAGGCAATTCAGAATTAGTGATCTTACTTTTGATGTGACCCCACTAATTGCATTGGGAAATAGGCTTGCCAGCTCATCGCGAAAGTTGCTCTTGCCGGTTGTCTTGATGAAAAAGTCAAGCGGTAAAGAAGCCAGAAGGCTAGAAAACTGAAGAAGATGATTTGCATTCGAAAAGGTGAGTGAAAAGCACCCGTCAATATGCCCTGTTTTGGGGGGCTGAATCGTTGAGATGAGGGTTCGCTCTCCAGTCTGGCTCAACATCTTGCGACTGACTAATCGATAAAATTTCGTCACCGGCTTCTTGTCGCCCCAGGGCACCTTTGGTGTACGAGTTAGGTATTCGCGAGTTGCAACATCCGGCCGGTAGTTGGTGCGGGGCAGGTAGTCGGCGGGGAGGGTGGTGAGATCGAGGCAGTCGTAGTGGCTGTTGAGATTACAGATTGAGCGAGGCGTTTTGTTGAAAGGCCTGCCGACGTAGAAGTGGGGGCCGGAAAGCACCAGATCTGATGCTTCAGCTGGGAATCCTGTTTCGCGGCGAATCGTGCCGTCTTTCTGTGCATTCGTTTCGTGCCACATTTCCAGCGCGATGTACTCACCTTGCAGATCGCCAAGGCGTTTCGGTGTGGCAGAAAACTTTTCTAGTACGCTCTGCAGTTGTTGTGAATGCAGCGCCGGCAAGCGAGCCTGGCTTCCTGGGGTTCCGGTTTCGTCGTAGAGCTCTGCAAAGAGCGCCAGACTTTTCTCACCCACAGGAATAAGCCGCTGTCGGTGTCCCGAGGTATTCCATTGGTTTTGATCATTCTTGATTCCGCCTACAAGCCCGTTGCCATCATTAGAAAAACAGCTGTCGATAGTGCTGGAATGGAAGAGATTGGCTATATGAACAAAGCTGGGATGACGCCGAGATCCGTAGATGTTGACGCTGAACTTTGCGTGATGATCAACCTCTGAGAATAGTGAGAGTTCGTTCTGGAATTGAAAGTGGTTGCGCAGTCGCTCATACAGAACCTCTCGCAATGCTGCGCCTTTCGGGTCGTCATATACCCCTTCTGGATGCAAGAAGCCCTGACTTCCTTGATCTGATGTCAATCGCCAGGAAAGGGGCAGGAAACACTTAAATAGATTGGTCTGGCTTCCCTTCAGCAGCGGATAGTTGGCAACGGCATTCAGAAAAGCTTGGCTGCCGTTCTGCCCTTCGAATTCCTCCAAGTAGGCCGGGCGAAGATCGGGATTGGCAGTCAGTGCTTCGCCCCTTCGCTTGGCCAACTCACTGGCACTCAATTTCCGTATAAGAACCGTCGGGTCGGTGTCGCCGATCACGCCCTTCTCTTCCCACTCCACCTTCAGCCAGGGCGGGTTTCCAACAATCAGATCGAAGCCGCCGTGACCCAAAAGATCGGCAAATTCAAGATCCCAATGCAAGGGGCGGATCCGTTTAGAGACTGCTTCAATTTGCTGAAGCCGCTCAAATTCAGTCTTGAGCTTCTCAACATCAACAAATCCATGTCGATCCGAGAAGTCAGCAGCCAGTTGTTTGGGTTGCGTGTCGGCGAAGAGATTGCCCTGCCCCAGCTCTGGGCTGATGCCTTGCTCCAGGTCGCCAAGAACCATGCTCAGCTCAAACAGCCAGGTGTCGCGGCTGGGCAGTGATTCGGCTTTGCTGATCGGCCAGAACCACAACGCCACCCAGTAGTCCATCGCCCACTTCAAGCGCAGGCGTGCGTTGGTGTTAGCCACATCGCGGCCCTGCACCTCTTGCTCCTGGATTCGATCCTTCAGAAGTAGTGGAGTCCAATCACCTTCTTCTGCTCCGGTTGGGTCTTCCCACACGGGGAGGGGATCAGTGGTGCGTTCACGCAGTTGTTGTTGCTGTGAGGCCCAGTCTTTCCAGAGCGAATCGACCAGCTTGCTGAGCCGTTGCAGATGGGCAATCTGCGCTTCGGTGAAGACGTCGCCAACAAAGGCTTTGTTCCAGCGCTTGCAGCGCTCGATTGCTTCGGGTTCGAGCTGCTTGATCACCTTGTCGGTGTAAGCCGCCATGCCCGGATCGGGCAGCAGAAAGTGGAAGATGCCGTCGTCGGGTAGCTCAGCATCCCAAGCGAGTTCCTCGGGTGCATGCTCATGCCAGAGCTTGCGTGGCTTGGCGCTGCGTGCGGTGCTGGTGGGCAGTTGATTAACCCGGTAGATCTGCCGCCGCGCGCCGATCAGCGAGTTGCCGCACACCAACTGCTGGCTGAACCAGGGCACAAAAGCCCGTCCTTTCTCCGGCGTGAAGATGCTGTTGAGCCAAAGGCTCACTTCCGCCAGCTCAACGGCCACCGGGTTGAGGTCAACCCCGAAGACGTTCTGATCGGCAAGGCGCATCTTCACCTTCTGCAGTTCGGTCGCGAACTGCTCGTGGGGCACGCTCTTGCCAGTTTCCTGTTGGCGTAGCTCCAGGTAGGCCTGCGCCAGTTGATTCACTACTTCGTTCAAGAATGCCGCTGAGCCCATGGCGGGCTCACACACCTTCAGTTCAAGAATGACGGCGGCTGTTTTGCCAGGAAGTAGCTCTTTGAGCGCGTACTTCACCAGGCATTGGGTGAGCGATTCAGGCGTGTAGTAGCTGGCGCTTTTCTCCCGGTCGCGGCCGGCTAATCGGTAGATGAAGCTGCCCTTGGCGTAGCACTTGGGATTGCCGGTGTCTTGATCGGGAACGATCTCTTCTGGCTTGTAGGCCTTGAGCTGCTCGGCGGTCACAAAGTGACCCACCTCCAGTTCGTCGTGGGCGGCACCGCTGGCCTTGGCGCTGTTGGCATCGTCGCCATCACCGCCGTCTTCATCGTCGCCATCGTCATCGCTGCCTTTGGCGGCCTTGGCTTTCTTGGGTGCAGGCTGCACCTCAAACAGATCTTCTTCCGCGAAGAAGCCCCGGAAGCTCAGCAGCGCTTCATAGACAGCGCCCAGTTGGTTGATGCCGAGCTGGGAATAGCTCACGCGGCCGCGCCGTTTGCCTTTGCCCTCTTTGGTGAGCGACATCAGCTCGATCACCTCGCGCAGCACCACGTTGCGGAAGCGCACTTTGCTCAGCGTTGGCAACCGCTCGGGATCAAACAGGTGGGCCCGCAGCGGCGTCAGCCGGAAGCTGTCGTGGAAAGTGTCATCCCCATCAGCTAGTGACAGCTGGGCCGTGGGGTCGTCGCGTTTGGGGTGGCCCTCCCAGATCATCTGGAACAGGCGATCAAGGGAATCGCTGATGTAGGTGCTCTCTTTGTCTTCTTCGCTGCCGAGCTCGGCGGTGTCCATCTCCCGCAGGCTTTCAAGGCTGTAGCCGAGCCGGTAGACATCGCTGCCCATCGGCGCGTAGCCCAGATCCGGCCGGCTCTCGATGTAGAAGAGGAACAGCAGCCGGTACATGTACCGCAGGCATTCGAGCGTCAGCTGATCGGCGTCGGTTTTGCTTTTGAACACGCCTTCATTGCGTGATCGGCGCCAGTGGATGGCTTCGTTGCCGATCAGTTCGATCGATTTGCGCAGGGCGTATTTGAGATCGCCACTCACCTCATAGGCGTGCTTGTGGCTGTTCTCGTCCAGCTCATCGAGATAGGGCGTGCCGCCATCGGTGGGGCAGGTGTGCTCCCGGTGCAGCAGCGTTGCGGCGGCCAGCAGGGCATCGGCGTTGTTGTCTCCCAGCAACGCGTCGAGCTCGAAGCGCAGTAAGCGTGAGGCGGCCCATTTCTGCCGGTCGATCAGCAGCAGTTGGTCGCGGCTCACCGCCAGCACCCAGCGCGGTGGGCTGTCTTGGCCGAACACCCGTTCGCTGATCAGTTCCTCCCAGGTTTCACTGTCATGGACGGTGCCCAGGGATGGATCCTCGATCTGGCAAGCCCAGTTGGTGGCAATCGACAGCTCCAGTGGATCGGCTGCTTCATCGCTGGGGTTGAAGCACTCCACCACCCACAGCCAGGGTTCGTCTTTGCCGTTGCGCACCTCCCCGAGCAAGGGAATCTGATAGGCCTCTCCGCCGATCAGCACCGGCTCGGCGTGTGGATGGATCGGGTAGCCCAAAGCCTCCAGCAGCGGTTGAAAGAACAGCTGCCGTTGCAGCCGTAGGCGTTCCGCTGGATCGTTGCGGATCCCCAGCTCCGCTTCCCGTAGCTTTTGCCAGGGTTTGCGCAGGGCTCTGAACTGCTGCTCGGGGGTGCTCACCTCCGCCAGCGGATTGGACTCCAGTTCCGCCTTGGCTTCTTCCGCCCAGCGCTGCTTCACCTTCTTGATGTCGCCGCTGAGCACGCTCTCGAGGTAGTGCGCGGAATAAAACTCGTTGCCGTTGCTGATGCCCGGTAATGCCATCGCTCAAGCCTCCCGGTGGAGCACGGCCACCAACTTCAAGTACGGGGCGGGTTCGATC
This sequence comes from Synechococcus sp. A15-44, assembly GCF_014280115.1. Taxonomy (NCBI): domain Bacteria; kingdom Bacillati; phylum Cyanobacteriota; class Cyanophyceae; order Synechococcales; family Synechococcaceae; genus Synechococcus; species Synechococcus sp. A15-44. The sequence goes on along the minus strand of NZ_CP047938.1, from coordinate 1,416,934 downwards.
GTCATCACGTCTTGGATAAAGCGTTCGTGGTCTTGAAAGCGGCGTTCAATCCGGTTCTGATCAGCGCTGCGTTGTTTCTCTTTAATCTGGTTGGGGCGTTTGTCGTTGTCGAAGTTGAGCTGCAGTTGCTGTTCCTGGCGGCCACGTAAATGTTTGAGCCGTTCTCGTTGTGCCTCCAGCTCCGGTTGCATGGCTTGGCTCCAGGTCACTTGCTTCTCCACCAGATACCGGTGCGCAGCATCCACGGCCACTTGCCGTTGCTGGTTGAGCGAGTCCGGAATCGGGGCACTGGGGTTGGCATAGGCCTTGCGGCCCAGCTGCAGCCGATCGGCAACCGCCACAAAGGGCTCCACGGAGGCCACTTTCAGGCCGCTGCCGGCAAAGCGCACCGCCACCCATTCCTGCACCACGGGCATGCCCTTCTGGTTGGGGATCGTGCCCTGCAGCACCATCACCGCTTCCCCAGGCTCAAGCCCTTCACTGAGGTTCAGCACCGGTGCGCAATGGCGCTTGAAGGTGATCTGGCCCCGGTCAGCCAGCCAATCCACCAAGGGGTGCAAATCCCAGAGGTATTCCAGTTCGGGCCGAGCGCTGTCTTGGCGGCGGGCTTGCTCCAGGGCCCGTTGCAGCGCTGCAGGATCGGTGGAGAGCACTAGGCGCTCACCTTTCTGGGGCCTCAGTTCTTTTGGATAACGCTCGTAGCGGCGCTGTAGATCCGATGGCGGTGAGATCTCCAGCCGTTCCTGTTCATCAAAGGCTTTGAGATCGAGCGGTTCATCTCGTTCTTTCATTTGCTCAGCCACCGCTTCCATCGCCCGGTTCACATAGCTCCAGAGGCTGGCGAACAGGCTGTAGGGCGGCTTGCGTTCAACCTGGATCGCGGCTGCATCGTCTGCTTCTGGGCTCTCGTCTGCTCCAGCACCGAGACCAAACATTTCCTCGAACAGGTTCAGCTCACTGCTCTTGTCTTGGTAGGCCGCCGCATTGGCATCCATGCGTTGCTCAAGCTCGGCGCTTCCGCCTGTTTCCAGGGCTTTGCCGATTTCCTCTTCTTCGCTTTCGGCGTCAAACACCCGCAAGAACACCGATGGATCGCCGATGTTCTGTTGGGCCTGCTGGTCTTTGTTGATCAGCAGGCGCAGGATTTTGTCGGCATCACCCATGCCTTCACTGCGGGATTGGGTGAGCAAGTAGCGGATCTGTGGTTGCTCTGGCTGGCCGTAGCGATCAATGCGGCCATTGCGCTGCTGCAGCGTCATCAACGACCAGGGGATGTCGAAGTGCACTAGCCGGTGGCTGAGGTAATGCAGGTTCAAACCCTCTGAGGCCACTTCCGTGGCCACCAAGATCCGCACCGCCTCTTTCTCCTGGGCGAATTGCTCCACCACCTTGGTTTGCTCCACATCAGGCATGGCGCCATCCAGCCCCACCACGGCTCCCTGTTTGAGGTCGAGATCACGCTCGAGGTGCTCCATCAAGAATCGCTGGGTCTCGCGCCGACCGGTGAAGATCACGATCCGGTCTTTGGGGTCTTTGCCCTTCCAGCTCCAGTCGTTTTCGATTAACCCCAGCAGCCGCTGGTATTTCGAGAACCCTTTGGAATCAATGGCGGCCAATAACGGGTCGAGCTCCTGCAGGGCAGCGGCATCCGCCGGTGACTCCGAGACTGCCGCCTCCAATCGCTTGAGCCGGTTGCGCACCGTTTCCAGAGCCGCCATCGGGCTAGAGAGCAGGCTTTTGGCCAGGGTGGTTTTGAACAGCTGACCGGCCTTGGCTTTGCGGTCGCTGTCGGGAAGTTTGAGGTCTTTGAGCAGCGCGAACACCCGCTCTTCCTGCGCGCTGGCCTGGCACTCCACATCCTTGGTGTCGCGCTCTTTCACGTTGCTGCGTAAATCCTCCAGCACGTCTTTGCGGAAGCGGCGCAGGTAGAGATCTTTGATGTCGTCTTTGCCGTAATCGCTGGGGTTGGCGATCGCCGTGGGGTCGAGCATGTTCATCAAGCTCGCGAAGCTCTCCGGCTTGCCGTCGTGCGGTGTGGCCGACAGCAGGATCAACGTTTCTGAGCGGGTGGCGAGCCGTTCGGCCAACTTCGCCCGTTGGCTCTTTTGGGCCCCCCGGGCGCGCTCCGCGACGTTCTGACACTCATCGATCACGATGATGTCCCAGTTGGCGTTGTCGAGGTAATACCGGTAATCGCGGTCGTTCTTGAGGGTGTCGACCGAAACGATCGCTTTGTCGTAGTAATGAAAGGGGTTCTGGTTGGTGGGGATGTGCTCGCGGATCCGTTGAATGCCCACGGAATCCAGCCGCACCAGTGGGATCGAAAAGCGCGTCCAGAACTCTTTCTGAAATTGCACCAACATGCTCTTGGTGGTGACCACCAGGATTCGCTTGCCCCGCCCGCGCCGGATCAGCTCACTGCAGAGAATCCCGCACTCCAGCGTTTTGCCTAGGCCCACAGCATCGGCGATCAGCAGCCGTTGGCGGGGCATCGCCAGGGCCTTTGCTGTTGGTTGCAACTGATAGGGCAGGGCATCCATGGCAGCGCGATCCCCTACCGCCAGGGATGCGTCTGTGGGGATGGTGCGGCGTAGGTGCGCCTCAATAAAAAGCAAGCTGTCGCGGTATTGCGGCGACGGGTCGCTCACCAGCTCGGTGGCTTCGGGCTGTAGCACCTTGAAGCTGCCGGCGGCTTTCTCAACATCAACCAGGAAGCGCGCTTCCTTTTCCCGAAGGAACGGCGACACACCCACCACATCCACCACCTGCTGGCCATCGCTGCTGCGGCCAAGGCTGCGCACCAGCCATTCGGCACTGCGGCATTCGATGCGGGCGCCTGGGGCGAGGACGGCTTCGGGCATGGGTTTAAAGGCTCTCCACCCAGGTCTTGATTTTCAGCGCCATCAGCTTTCGACGCTCTTCCAGAAACGCCTCGTAATTAAGTGACGCTGCGTCCAGAACGGATACAGGGATGCAATGCATGGCGAGGTTGCGCTCAAGCTCTTCCCGCGAGGTAATGCCGCCATACAGCTGAGGACCACCAGAGCACTGCTCCATCATCTGACCGAGATAAAGCTCGGGTGCTTTATCTGAAATTGCGATATTGATTTCGGTTTGCGTAATCACGAAGTTAGCGATCTGGTTGTATTGGCCGCGAGCAACCCCCTGGCGTTGTAAGTGTTTGCGGGGGAAGAAGTGGTGCTTGTCTCCATGGTTTTGCATCAAATCGCGCACGGTGATGTGCGTCGACAGGAATCCTTGGTCTCCGGCATTCACCTGAGCAGCTTGATAAGCAATGAAGTAAGGGCTGATTGAGGAGGAGGTCACCATCAGCTGCGGAAGCATCCCTGTCCAGAAGGTGGCGGGAAGTTCGTTTTCCAGAACAGCATCAGTGAAGTTGCGCAGGCCTTGGCTGGTGATTTGGCGAATGTCGAAGTCAAAGGTTGATTCAGGGCTTCCTGAATAGCGCCCTGTTAATACCGACATGGCAAACCAGCGGCGTACAAGGCTTTCCAGCTCATTGGCTGGATGCTTCTCTTGTCTGCCGCGTAAATAGAGGATATAGGCGAAATTGACGGCGTTGCGGCTCCGGATGAGATCGCTGGTGATGAAACCTGCGGAACGCAGGATCATCGTGAGTCGCTCAAAGTGAGTTTCACTGATGAAATTGTAGATACCTTTTTCTAATTTTTGGAATGATTCCTCAGAAATCGCCTCTTCGTATTGCTTGCTGGCAAAGTTTCTTCCTGAAAGTAAGGCGACGAGATCTTGCAGTTTGCCGCGTCCAAATTCTGAGGTAAAGGCCACCCGCAGCATGTCTGTATATGTCGGGTCGTAGATGTCATCGTTGACATCCTTGAGCCAGCTCATCTTTTGGAAAAAAGGTGTTGCGGCAAAAGTGGGATCGTGCTTCTCCAGTTGGCTGTGAAATTCCGGGGCAACCGCCAAATGGCAAAAATATTCAATGGCTTTCCGCAGTGTGTTGCCGCCGTAGCTTTCATTGACGGCGATTTTGGACATGGCGAAGTCGGCTTGCGATAGCTCTTTGCCAGCGGAATTCACGCGAATGAAGATTTCAGTGACCGTTTCGATATCGAGGTCTTCTGCAAGTTCAATCAGGCCGACGTGATTGCTTGTGATTTTGAGCAAATTCTGTAGTGCTTTGCCGACAGTCTTTCGATCTGCGCTGGGGTTGCGCTCCATATAGCAGTCGATTTCTTCGAGCAGGTCGGCATCGGCTTGGAACAGTGTTGAAAGATCAGGGATCCACTGAACGTTTTTGGCGATGGCAGGGTTGCTGACCTCGAAAAAGGGCTCGTCTTCTTTTGCCAAAGGGTTGAACGCAATCCTGATCCGGACCCGTGCATAGTCCTTGGTGAGAACTTCCATGCCGAGTAGCGCTGCCATCATCGCGGTGATGCGCTGCTGGCCATCAATCAGAATTCGCTTTCCCGCTGAAGATGATCCGTCTTTCAGCTTGATCGTGGGATTTTTCCAGGCGATCAGGTACCCAACCGGATAACCCTGATAAAGGGAATCGAGAAGATTTCGAACTTTGGTGGCCTCCCAGACAAAGGGCCTTTGAATTTCAGGAATTGCAATTTCCTTGCTCTTCACCCAGGTGAGCAAAGTTTCGATGGGGTGTGGTGTAACGGAATAGCGCTGCGCCATGGTTATTCGTTGCCTCCAGCTGTGTTGTTTTCGATCACCTCACACAACCGATTGATCTGCTCGGCCTCCGCCACCGTGTTGGCGATGCCGCTGGCCAGGCGTGGTGAACCCACCACGATTGAAAGGCATTGCGCTCGGCTGATTGCCACGTTCAAGCGGTTGGGCTCCAGCAGAAAGCTCAGCCCTCGGGGTGCCTCATCTCCGCTGCTTGCCGTTAAGGAGTGAATGGCAACCGGAGCCTCTTGCCCCTGGAACTTGTCCACCGTGCCCACCCGGGCTTTGCCAGCCAGCCGTTGCTGCAGCCGGTTCACCTGCACGTTGTAGGGCGCCGTCACCAGGATGGTGTCTGGCGTCAGCGTGCCTGCTGCGATGCCTCCGGCTTTGGCGTGTTGATAGCTGCCCCCCAGCAGGGCATCCACCAATGCTTCGATGCGGTTGATTTCTTCCTCGCTGCAGACGCTGTTGCCGCTGTGCGCCACCGGATCAAACACCAGGCCTTCACCTCTTAATAGCTGCCCATCACTGCCTTGGCAGGGTGTGCCCCAACTGATGCGATTGGCGCTGTTGGCTGGGCTGGCCTTAAGCCGGTCCTCATAAAACAGCCCACTCACCATCGCCGTGAGGCTCGGTTCCATTCGCCAGCTGGTGGAGAGAAACACGCCGCGATCGCCTGGCACCACCGAGGCGCCTTCCATCCAGTACTCCAGGCAGCTTTGGCCTGACTCCCCGGGGTGATCGGCCTGGGAGGGCTGGGCCAGTTGCTGTTGATCGCCCACCAGCAGGATCGAGCGCGCGCAGCGTGCCATCACCAGCAGATTGGCGAGCGACATCTGCCCCGCCTCATCCACCACCAGCCAATCGAACTGATCCGCCAGTTCCTCTTTGCAAAACATCCAGGTGGTGCCGCCCACCACTGCCATGGCCTCAGTGAGTTGGCCGGGCTTCATCACACTGATGCCTGCGGCGGTCAGCGCTTCTTCTTTGCTGTTGTTGCACTTCACCACTTCGCCGGGCACCCCTGCAGCGCTGCAGGTGCTCTTGGCTTTTTTGAGCAGGTTGTTGATGGCGGCATGGCCGTTGGAGCTGATCGCCACCCGTTGGCCTGAGGCCACCAGTTGGGCGATCACCTGGCCGGTGACGGTGGTTTTGCCCGTGCCCGGTGGGCCCTGCAGCGCCAGGCTGATGCCGGAATGCTCCTGCAGAAAACCCGCCAGGGCATCGGCAACCGCGTTGGGATCTCCGGCAATGGCTGCATTGAGCTGTTGCAGTGCTGGCAGCGGGTGCCGTTCCAGCAGTTGCAGGATTGCCGGCGGGATCGGCTGGTGCTCGTGCACCCACGCCATGGCCTGCTCCTCCAGCCGTTCGCGCAGGCTCTTGCTGATGTCTGCCGGCACCTTGATCACCGAGGTGGCGTGTTTGGGGATGCCCTCGCCCTCGCCGTTGGCGAGGCGTTGATCCCGCTTGCTCCAAGGCAGCTTCAGGCTCAGCGTTCCTCGTTCGGCATCCAGCGCATCCACATGCAGCTTCAGGCCGGTGGCGGGCAGTTCCACCGTCAGCCGGCCGTCGCCATCGCCGGCATGCAGCTTCAGCGGTTGGCTGGGGTCAAAGCGGAAGTGGTGGATGTCGGCGCCGGTGCGGGCACTGGGGCGTTCGTCCATCCCCACCCATTGGGCGTCGGCGATCGCTTCGCCGTCGTCGATCAGCTCCGATGGGCTGAGTTCGGCCTTGGAACGACGATCGAAATAGCCCCACCAGCTCACCTTGGCTTCGCGGTGGTGGAACGGCAGCAGCTGAGCCAGCAGCCTGTGGGCCCGCCAGCTCATCCCGCGCGGCCCCAGTTCACCCTCATCTGCCAGGTGGTCAGGAATCTCCTCGAGCAGCTGTTGGCTGAGCAACTCCAACGGTTGTGGTTCCCGTGGCTCTTGATCAGCGTCATCCAGGGGCTGCTGCAGGGGTTGTTCCGGCAGACCTTGCTCACGCCTGAGCTTCAGCAGCCAGTCGTGCAGGAACACCGTGCTTTCGCAGTCTTCGCGGTTGTAGTCCTCAATCGCCTGCAGCTTCGGACTGGCTTTAGGTGCTTCACCGGGTCGCTCCGGCTCGCCGGAGAGCTGCCAGTGCAGGTAGGCCACTACTGAATCGCCGGCGTTGGTCACCCCCGCCTGGCGCTGCTCCATATAAAGGTGCTCCACCTTCTTGATCGAGTAGTTCGGCTCACCCAGAACGATTGCGCTGGTCACCACCGGCAGCAGGTCCACCAGCAGGCCGCTGCGCAGCCAGTCGTCGATCTCCGCTTCCCGCGTGGCGTGCTGCTGCGCCAGTCGTCGCATGGCTGTTTTTTCATAGGCCGCGTAGTGGTAAATCCGCAGACCCGGGCACTGACGGCGCCGTTCCTCCACCCAATCCACCCATCCCTCGAAGGCGCGTTTTTCCTCCGCTTCGCTGTGGGCCCAGAACGCCTTGAACAGGGGCTTGCCGCCAGCAGTGTCGCGATAGCAGGCACCGAAGAGGTATTCGAGCTTGGTTCCCGCCACGGAATCCTGGATGCCCTCCATGTCGAACCAGATGTCGCCGGGATCCGCTGCCGGCAGCGCTGCCAGGCCTTTGCCCGCCACCAGCGGCCGAAGCCGAAACGCCGGACGGCCGTTGGCATCCACAGGGGTGAGTTGCAGTTCGGCTTGTTGGCGCAGTTCATGCAAGGCCTCGCCCGACAGCCCTTTCACGCTGCTGCCAGCCAGCAACGCCGCCAATTGCTCGATTGTGTTGATGCCGTCGGCGCGCAGTTTCTGGCGTTGGCTCTGGCGCATGCCCGCCACCAGCATCAAGTCCCGCTGCTGCTCGAGCCGTGCGTCGATGAAGGCCGTCCAGCCGCCGTGATCACCCGGGGCATCCTCCGGTGGCTGGCTGGGGTCAAAGCTTGCTTGAAACGCCGCGAAGCGTTGACGCAGCAGGTGATACCAAGCCCAGAACTGATCGGTGCCATAGGGCTGGAACTTCCCGCCGCCCAGATAGAGCTCGAACTGATCGGGGCGATGCCCCAGCAGCGGAGTGAGCAGCTCGCAGTAGGCCGAGGCCTGCACCAGGAAGGTGGTTTTCGGTTTACTGGCGAGCTTGCACTCGATCGGGATGTAGCTCCACTCCCCCAGCAACGAGGGGCGATCAATGCGCCTGAGCAGGTCGGCACTGCCGCGCATCTCCTCATTGCAGAGCGAGGCCTGGTGGATGAAGTCAAAACCGTTGGCCATTGCAGCCTGGGTGGCGGCGTAATCGGCCTCGCTTTGTTTGCCTGGAAGGCGGGCAATCCGGTGCCCTTCCCTCTCCAGCTTCTTGAGCAGCACCTGCTCATGCCGGAGGCCATCAGCGAACAGCTGCTGATCCAGCTCACTCACCGCTGGCTTGCTGCCTTCAAACAGCTTGCGTGCTTCCAGCTCCTGCCACCACGCCCCGATCACTGGGCTGATCGAAAACAGCGACAGCTGGCTTGGTGTGATCAGGCGGGAGGGCATGAACGTGCATGTTCGTTCTCAGGATGGTTCTGGCCAAGGGTTTTGGGCATCCCTTGGTTGAGGGAGATGCGCCCTAAGCCAGCCACGCACTTGAGGGGTCAGTCGCTGACGCTGCCAAGGAGGGCGGTGGCGGTTGTCTTTGGCAGGTTTGAGCTCTGCTCCAATCTGACGACTCAGAACTAAGCTAAGACTTAGTTTAATGCGGTCGCTGATGAAACCAGTGAACATCCATCAGGCCAAGACCCAGCTCTCCCAGTTGCTGCAGGTGGTGGAGCAGGGGGAGGAGGTGGTGATCGCCCGGGCCGGCGTCCCAATTGCGCGTCTGGTCAGCTGGCAGGACCAAGACCGGGCCGTGTCAGCGCCAGGCGCGATGCGCGGCCTGATCCAGATGGCGGACGACTTTGATGCACCGCTGGATGCGCTATTCGAGGCGTTGCCATGACACGGCTGTTGCTGGACACCCATCTGGTGTTGTGGTGGCTGAATGGAGATTCACGGCTGCCCAAGGCGGTGGTGGAGCGCGTGCAGATGCCCGAGGCGGAAGTCTTTGTCAGCCAGGCTTCTCTCTGGGAGATGGCGATCAAGGTGTCGCTTGGTCGTCTACAGGTGGATCTGGCGGAACTGGAGCGCCAGGTGCCGCTCCAGGGGTTTCGCTGGTTGTCGATTCGCCAGGCTCATCTGTTGGCGGTGGCAGAACTTGATTGTGATGGCGAGCATCGTGATCCGTTTGACCGGCTTCTGGTGTGCCAGAGCCGAACGGAACCGATGCTCCTGCTCACGGTTGATCGGCAGCTGAGCCGCTATGGCACCACCGTTCAACGGGTGGGATAACGACACCCCCTCACCGCCACGGGAACCCCGATGCCTATGGGAGTGTCAGCGCAAAGTGCTGCCATGGCGTTGGGGATAGGTGTTGGCCCAGCTCTCGGTGGTGGATCCCGCTGGAATCAGCTGCTGATAGGCGTTGCTGCTGAGGATGGCGTCCACGGCTTCCCCCAGGAGCTCGACTGAGCGGCTTTCTGGAAGGCGATCGTGAGGCCAATGGCTTGCCGGCGAGGGAGTCGAGATAGCGGGTTTTGCGCAGCAGCCAGGGTTCTTTTTCGCCCGGCTGGGCCTCAGGAGAGGTGTCGGTGCAGTCGCGCACGATGTCGGCCACCGCCACCCCGAAGCGCTCGGCAATCGAGGCGTGGCTCTGGCCAGCGTCTTCGATGGCGTCGTGCAGAAGAGCTGCAATCGCCTGGTCTTCATGGCCGCCGTCTTCCCACACCAGGGCGCTGCGGCCGATGCAGCTCGTCGGCCCATTGCAGGGCCTCGCCGTAGCGGGGGGTGGTCATCGTGTGGCTCCTGCGCACTGCGCCTCAATCAATGGTTTCAACTCTGTGAAGGGCACCGGATCTCCAAACAGTTCTTTCAAAGGGTTGAGGCTGATGCTGTGTTGATTTGGCAGTGCCTCAGTCGGCACCACCCAAAAATCCCAGTGATCGAGATCTTCTGGAGACTTCCCTCGCATCAGGCAAAACACATACAGATCAGACACCTTCTGCCGCAGGGAGAACACGATTGAGGAAGGGCGCTCTTGCGACCAGCTCTGCTCATAGGCCGCTGATTTGATTTTGATGGTGATGCCGTTGTAGGTGGCATCAACGGGGGCCCATTCCTCTCGGAATTCACTGTTGATGTTCAGTGCACGATGCACGAGCCATTCGGCAAAGGCTCCTCGCGTTCTGTTCTCCAACAGATGGCCACTGTTCCAGCGATAGAAGGCATTGAAGTCGCTGATCTGCATGTCTCCTGTGCTCGTCCTTTCACCTTCCTTCGATTGCTCTGGCATCACATCCCCCATTTGAGGGATGAATGCATTGCGATGTCTCCCCCAACCGAGGGATGGCAAAGGGGTTGGCTGCGGCAAGCCTGAGGCAGGCCCTAGCGGCTTTCGTTGTCTGGATGGTGGCCATGCGCGAGATTTCAAACCAAGAGCTCATTGCTGATCGCATCCCGGCGAATGATGGTCATCATCAGGGCTTGATCCGCTTCGCGCACACGTTCAACGGCTACACCTTTCTCGATGGTGCGGATCCCTCAGAACAGTTCCGTGCCAACTGGGCCGACCTTTCGTTGAGCGAGCTGCGCTGTCTGCTGTTTCTCTACGTGCGCGCTGATCGCTGGGATGGAGGCATGAGCACCGATTGGTCACTGATGTGGGATCTGGTGGCAGCCATTCGTGGACGCGTGGAGGCCGGGGAGCTGGATTGAGCTGGAGGGGTTTAACCCCGAAACTCAGAGCAAGCGATGGCCGGCCGGTGAAGGGGGGATCAACATCAGGCCATGGTTGATTCTTCGCTCCCCCGCGCCGTCTTCCTCGATGCCCTCAGCCTCGGGCCGGTGGAACTGGCGCCGATCGAGCAGTGGTGTGCACTGACGGCCTGGCCCTCCACCGCAAACGATGAGCGCCTGGAGCGGTTGTGTGATGCCGAGATCGCCATCACCAACAAGATTCCTCTGGATGGGGAGCTGTTGCGCCAGCTGCCCAAGCTGCGCCTGATCTGCGTGGCCGCCACCGGCACCGATCAGATCGACCATGCCGCTTGCCAGGAGCTCGGCATCCGCGTCCACAACGCCGGTCGCTACAGCCGCGCGTCGGTGGTGCAGATCACCTGGGCCCTGATCCTTGAACTCTGCTGCGCCATGGACCAGCGCCGCAGGGATCTCGCTGCAGGCAGCTGACAGCGCAGCCCGGTGTTTTCCGTGATCGAACCGGAGTTCGATGAATTGGAGGGCCAGACCCTGGTGGTGCTCGGTGCCGGAGACATCGGCCGCGGGGTGCTGACTGTTGGCGAGGCCTTTGGCATGCACTGCATCGGCCTCACCAGCCGCAGCAGCACGGCCGATCTGGAAGCGGCCCTGCGCCAGGCCGATGTGCTCAGCCTCCATGCCCCGCTGACGCCGCAGACCCAGCACCTGATCAATGCCCAGCGGCTCAGCTGGATGAAGCCGACCGCCCGGCTGGTGAACATGGCCCGCGGCGCATTGGTGCAGCTCGAGGATCTCTGTGCGGCCCTGCGCAGCGGGCAACTCGCTGGTGCCGCTTTGGATGTGCTGCCAGTGGAACCTCCCGGCTCAGAACTGCAAGCCTTGCTGGATACTCCGAATCTGTTGATCAGCCCCCACATGGGCTGGAGTTCCCGCCAGGCCCGCAGCCGTTTGGTGCAGACCATGGCGGGGCATCTGCAGGCCTACGTCTCCGCTGAAGCGGCTTCGGCCTGACCCTCAGCGCGGCACAGCCAGAGGCGGATGAACAATCCCTGATACAGCTGCAGCGGTGCCCTCCAGCCGGCTTGCTCGAGCGCCGCCGCGAGTCGGCTGGCATCCAGGGAAAACACCACCTTGTTGCGGCTGTCTCTGATCTTTTCCAGCCTGTCGTCTGGCACGCCCCGGTCGATCAGCCGTTGCCAAGCCACCTGGAACACCTCCCGTTGGCTTTCGCCGTCCTCCGCTTCGCTGTAGGCACTCAGCAACAGCACGCCACCATCAGCCGTGCACTGGGTGAGCTCGCGCAACATCGCGTTCTGCTCCTCGCTGGGCAGCAGATGAAGCACGTTGTGGCACACCACCAGATCAAACCGGGCGCCCTTCAGTTCGTCGTTGAGGGCCTCATTCAGGGTGGAGAGGTGCAACCGGCAGCGGCTGCTGCCGGGGTGATCCGCAACGGTTTTGCGGCATTGCTCCAGCATCAGCTCACTGGGCTCGAGCACCGTCAGCGCAGCATGTCCGCAGGCGTTGAGCAGCTCTGGAAGTTCATCGCCGGGGCCGGGGCCCACCACCAGCACCTGCTGCGCATCGCTGGATGTGCTGCGGATCGCGGCTCTGGCGATCTCGTGCAGAACGTCGTGGCCGGGGATGGAGTCCTGAATGCTCTTGCGATAGCTGCGCCCGTAGTCGCCGTCGAAATCAAGGGAGGGCATCGGGCACCGCCATGGAGCTGCCTCAATGATGGTCGCCATGGCTGACGCAGCGACATTTCATTTCTAATTTTCAGTCGTGGTTCTCTGCGGATTGGGATGAACTCTCTTGTCACAGTTGCCGGTGTCGCTGCCCTGCTGGTGAGTCCTTTGGCAGCCCAGGCCAACAGTGATGCCATCACCTTTCCCCGTGCGGGTGAGGTCTGCGATCAGGTGGGCCAGGTTTGTTACGACAGCTATGGGCCTTCGATCGGCATCACCAAGATCTACTTCGGCCAGTTCGCCGCGGATCGCCTCTCACAGAACCTCAGCCGCTCCAGCAGCCGCGACTTCCGGCTCAGCTCAGGTCAGGCCTGCAGCATTTCCATGCGCACCTGTTGGAACGATGGCTGGAATGCGCAGAACAAAGACAAACGGCTCACCAGGCAGTTGTTCGCCTCCGCCCCGGCTCAGCCGCAGCCCCATGCCCACAAGCAGGTGGCCAAGCAGAACGGGTTCTGCAGCCTCAGCGAGGCTGGCCGACCCATGTTCGATGGACCCTGCGATCTCAAGCAGGTGGTGAAGGGCAACACCAGCCGTTTTCGCATTCACCTCAGCAACGGCAACACCTATGTCTTTTCCAATAAGGGAGGCCACAGCTACACCATCAAGGATTCCTTTGGGGGCAGCTGGCCGGTGACCTTCGTGGATCACGGCAACACGGGTGTGTTCCGCTTTGCCAATTACAAGCTGGTGGCCACCCAGAACAACGGCAGTTCTCAACCCACAACAGGGGAGGTGGCCGGAGCGGCCGTCGGCGCGATGCTTGAAAACCTGTTCCGTTAACCCGTTGGTTCGTCCTGGTGCCCTGCGTCACGGGCGACTCCAGATCACGGCCAGGGCGATGCCGTAGGCCAGCAGGGGCAGCATCAGGCTCGCCATGGCCACGCCGATGGCAAGCTCCAGGCTTGGTTGGATTCCGAAAAGCGCCAGCAGCGCTCCCGTCAGATCGGCAACGGCTCCGTACCAGAGTGGCCAGGCTGCAAAGAGCAGGCTGAGCGCCGCGGTCGCCACCAGTGTGGCCGCCCTACGTCTGTGGCGCCGCTGTCGTTGCACCGGAGATGGCATCGGCGATCAGTCTCGGGGGCTGCTCACCGTGATCCGGTTGCCGTTGCCGCCGATCTCCTCGAGTTCAAAGGAGTGATGGCCGCTCATCGCCCAGCGCTGACCTGAGCCATCCACCATCTCCCGGCGATCGGTGGTCGGCACGCCGACGGGCGTGAAGCTGAAGATCGGGCCTTCGGCGTGGGAGAAATAGAGCGTGAAGCCGTCCTTCGCTGCGGGCTCGGTTCTGCAGGTGGAGTCGATGCCATTGAGCGTGCAGGCGAGCGGCCACGTCGCTTTGTTTGGAATCGGGGGCAGTTCCGTGAGATCGGGAAAGTTGCCGCGGATGGAGCCCTTGGCGTCGTAGGTCACCACCTGGAGGGACCCGGATCCATCCAACGGCTTGGCCAGCTGGACCATGGCAACGCCGCTGTCGCATGGCCGTGGTTGCAGGGTGAGCCGGACGACGCCGTATACAAGGTCCGTCGGCTCCGTGGGAGGAATCAGCTGATCGGGAAAGCGGCCGTTGTGTCCCCAGGGGAGTTGTTCAACGCTGTAATCGCTGTCGCAGATCCCATTGACGGCGTTACCCCAGCGCACCCGGTTCGGTTCGACGCTGAGCACATCGAGTACAGCGCGCCCGGCAGTGCTGTTGCCCTGCCAGCGTCCCAGAAAAAAATTGTCGCTGTTCCAACCCCTGGGTTTTTCAGGGTTCGCGGCGGGTTGTTCAGCCTCCGGTGCCGGTGCCGCCTTTTTGGCCTGGGGTTCACTGCAGGCCCCGAGCAGAAGGGTGGCTGTAAACAAAGCAGTGCAGCCGCTGCAGATCCTGATCATCGTGCCCATGCGCCGTGGGGCGCCCAATTGCTGATGGTCACGTCATAACCCCCTGATGCGAACCATCCCTCATCTGAGGGAATGCCGCGTTTTGCTGTCTCCCTCAACTGAGGGATGTGGAATGCATTGGCTTGTTGCTCAATAAGGCCATGCGCCGTTGGTTTGCATGTCTCCTCTTTATGACCTGATTCTTCAGCACAGGGGAGAGCTGCAGACCGAAACCGTGCAGGTGGTGGATGCCGCCCAGGCCTGGCGCCTGGGGCGTGATCGGTATCCGCACTGCATCCGCGGCGTTGTGCGTCGGGATGGCTCTCAAGATCGCTCTTGTGATGGCTCCGCAGCTGAGCCATCCAAACGCCGCTAAAAAAAGGGGAATCCGATCGGCCTGGGATGGAGCTGCGGCTCGAGTCGCGTGCGCTGAACTCAGCCATCGAAGCGACGGCTGAGTTTTTTAAGTCACAGCGGGTGGTGGCCTGCTGCGGAGATCGCCTCACTCTTACCTGCCTCTGCCTGGCGGAGCCGATTCGCCGGGCCGTGGTGGGAGCTGCAACCACTGAGGAAGAGGGTGTTGAGCTGGTGCTGCGCCACAAGCCGAGCCTGCTGATCTGCACGTCAGATCTGGAGACCGGCTATGGCATGAACCTGTTGCGGCGGGTGAAGGCGGAGCTGCCCACCTGCCAATTGCTGATCGTGCTGGTGCGGGACACCCAGGCCGTGGTGCAGGAGGCGATGCAGGCCTATGCCGACGCGGTGATCTTCAAATCAAGCCTCGGCACCGGCAAGGGCGATTTCGTTCAGGCCCTCCAAACCCTTTCCGAAGGCGGCGTCTATTTCCCCGAGGAGATTCGCCAGCTTGGTGCGGCCCAGGCGCCGCATCCGAACCTGCCGCCGTTGATTGAAGAACTCACCGAGCGGGAGCTTGAGGTGGTGGCCGGGGTGGCCCGCGGCCTCACCAACCAGGGCATCGGCAGCAGCCTCGGCATCTCAGTCGAAACGGTGAAGACCCACGTGGTGAATGCCAAAGACAAGTTGGGTGCTGCGGATCGCACCCAGCTGGCGGTGATGGCGTTGATCTATGGCCTGATCGATCCCCTCGGCTGATTCCGCCGCTGGATCCACAGCGACGCCACCCACAACCAGCAGGTCTGCGGCAGCCATCGCCTTTGGCTTGTGCGCCGTGAAAAGGATGGATCTCAATCCGTGGAGCTCACTGGCAACACCGTCATCCCCAACGAGCGGATGAAGCGATGCAGGAACCATCCACGACGTCATGGTCCACGAAGCAACGGTCCACGAAGCAACGATCCACGAAGGGAGAAGTCATTGCCCTGAGCAGGGCGCTGTAGCTGAGCTGGTAGCGCTGTTCATCACCCACAGCCAAAGGCTGCCCAGGGCTTTCCACCACCAGGTGGTCGCTGGAGGCGCCCCGGATCACCGTGCCCTGCGGGGGAATGAGACCAGCCGGATCCACATCCTGTTCCCCCAAAGCCAGCAGGGCACGCTGAACACGTTGGGACGATCCCTCGCGTCGCGGAGCAGTCGGCGATCCATCGAAGCTTGTGCGGCCGCGCTCGCCCCAGGGTTGGCTGGGCTTGTGTTTGGCTTCAATCACCTCGGCCACAAGGCTGATGGCATCGGTGTGCAGGCCAGGGATTGCTGTGCGATGCAAGGGTTCGCGGCCCAGCAGCAGGGCCTCCCCAAGCCGCAAGTGATTGATCCTGGCCGGATCACCGCCATCTGCCAGCCAGGGGAGATTGGCTGAATTGCCGCCGGAGCACCAGGGGAAGGTCAGATGGAAGCGTTGCTCCAGGGCCGTCGTGAGCCGGGAGAGATCGCCCATGTTCTCCACATTTGGTGCGATGCCGTGCTGGCAGCCGAGGTTGGTTCCGATGCCCATCAGCTGCAGATTGGACATGGCGAGGATCTGCTGGACCACGGATTCCAGGTCGGCCGGCAGGATTCCCTCCCGCAGATCGCCGAGTTCCACCATCAGCAGCACCCCGTGGCATCGACCCTGCTGCTTCGCCGCTGCGGCCAGGGCGTTGAGCACGTCGATGTCGGTGTTGCAACTGATCGAGGCACTGGCAACCACTCGATCCACCTGGCTGAGCATCGGCGATCGCACCAGCAGCAGCGGCACAGTGATGCCGCTGCGCACCAGGGCTTCGATGGCTTCAATGCGCGATTCGCCGATGGAGCCCACACCTGCGCCCAGCCAGGTGTGAACGATTTCAAGCATCCCGAGCGTGGCCTTGCTCACGCCGGTGACTGCGATCCCCTGGGCGGCAAGCCGCCTCACCAGGGTTCGGGCGTTGTGATGCAGTTTTGGGAGGTTGATCTCGAGGCGAGGGGCACTCAAAGGGCCAGCGGCTGCTGCACGCCACTGAGTTCCGGGAAGGCGCGCACCACCATGGTCACCAGATTCGCTGCCGGTCGGCTAATGGCATCGGTCACCGGGATGGAGAGTTCGGACTCGTAGAGGGCGATCGCCGCGGTGAGCTGGGCATCATCCATGCCTTCGTGGTTGATCGTCAGACCGATCACCCGCGTTGGGGCGAAGGACTCGATCAGCCGAATCTCACTGGCTGGCGTGGGCATCGGCACAAAGGGAAAATCACTCAGATGGCGCCGTGCTGGCGCATGCTGCAGGATCACAGCCTGGGGCTGGCTCCCTCGCAGAATGAAGCTCGAGGACAGGTAAGCGGGATGGCTGAGGGCTCCTTGGCCTTCAATCACGATCACCTGTGGACGTTCGGCCTCGTAGGCCGCCACCACCGCTGCTTCCACCTCCCCGGAGCCGAACTGGGAGGGGATCGCATCGAGAGGCACCCCGTATCGCCCCCCCTGGATCAGTCCGGTCTGGCCCGTGTTCACCAACACGGCACTGATGCCAACGTCCCGTAGGGCTTGGACCAGAAGTGTCGCCGTGGTGCGTTTACCGATGGCGCCGTCCGTGCCGAGCACGGCGATGCGAGCACAGGGAACACGGCTGATGCTGCCGCTGAACAGCTTGAGATCTCTGAGGGCTGAGGGGCGACGCACGTCGCGTATCGCCACGCCATGCTGGTGGGCGGTGGCCTGAAATGCGGCTTCATCACCGAGGAACTCCCGCATGCCGCTCACCAGATTGAGACCAGCGGCCATCGCCGTCAGCAGCGTGTGACGGTCCTCGTCGCTAAACAGTCCGCTGGCTGGTGCCATGCCGTAGATGAGGGTTCCCTTCGACCCGTCCAGCAAGGCCAAGGCCTCTGCCAAGTCCGCCACGATGGGGATGCCGTTGGCAATCCCATCGAGCACGAATCCGGCGTCGAGACCGGCGCAATGGCTGTCAATGACAGCGCGAATGTTGTACCCGTCGCAATGACGAACAAGACCGTGGGCCGTCTTGCCATCGAGTCCGGAGAAGTGGCCTTCGCAGTAGACAAATGCTGATGTTTTTCTGTCTGAAATGACCTCGCTGGTGGCGATTGTCAGATCGGAATCTTGAACGAGTTGAGGAATCAAATGAGCCAGGCCGTGCCTGCTGCGCGCTTCAAAAGCGCAAGCCGTTTGGGCGCAGAGGTGGCGGCACAGAAGTGGCCGCCTGTTGGCGTGGGTGGGTTAACCATAGGTGGGTTTAACCGCTCGGTCTGATCCATTCACCGGCACCCGTGTCATCCCGACGGGGGCTAAGACGATGAATCCATCAGGTTTGCCGGTGCCCATATCGCAGCGCTGCGATCACCAACACCAACGGTGTGGCCTTCGAGGTGTTCGATCCCGATCCAGGCGCTGCTCTATGACCTGATCGATCTCCTCGGCTGAGTTCTGGGGGGGTGCTGTTCGGTGATCACGGTCGTGATCTCGCTTCGGACGCCGTCGCTGGATCCATAGGGTTTCACAGTTGCTTTTTTGTGATGTCCGAGGAATCCACCAACCAGCAGTCCTGCGGCGGCAAGAAGCGGGCGATGCTCGCCTATGGCCTGGTTCAGATCTCCGCCACGGTCGTCTCAGCCGTGTCGTTGGCGGCCATCGCCTTCGGACTGTGCGCCGTGAAGCAGGAGAGCCGCTTGTTCAACGGCTGCGTGGAAACCGTTGTGGCCGAGGGCCGCTCCCAGGCGGAAGCCGTTCGCTTCTGCAACGGCGGCTGATCAAGGGGGGGTGAGATCGTGGAATCAGCCCCCCGCCTGATGCTTCGTGGCCAGCCCTGCTGACGCCGACGCCAACCTCAAGCGGGCCCTCGAGCAGCTCAATGAGAACGAGGCGGCCGTGGCTGAGGCGATCAACGAAGTGCGGGCCGAGCACGCCCGCAGTGAACCGCCCCTCACCGGGTTGGCTCTGCTGCAGCGCATCGATCAGCTGGCCAGCCAGCGCTCCCTCGACAGCCAGGACGCCGCGATCCTCTGCCACTGGCCCGATGCCGCATCGATCGGCCAGGCCTGGTTCGAGCTCAAGCACCCCGGCAAGAGCGTGCCCAGCCCGATGCTGGTGCTCGATGCCTACCTCGTTGGCGCCCCGCCGTTTCTGAGCAAGGCTCAACGGGATCAGGTGGGCGACTGGTACCGCAACAAGGTGAGTGCCAACCCTGAGTACACCGATGCCGTCACCGGCGCTGCCAAGGCCTTCGCGCTGATCGGTGATCTCAATGCCAGTGCCGCCGGCATGGCCTGGCAGACGATCATTCCCGATTTGCTCGAGGAAGGGCACGATCTGGAGTTCAACGTCACCAAGGAGCAGGTGACGGCGGCGGCGGCCCGCTGGATTGTTGCGGTGGCCGACACCTTCACGCCACCATCGCTGGATTGACGCGAGCGATTGATGGGTCTGCAGCTGGTTTCCGCCGACTACCTCCACGAGGACGGCATCACCTACCGGATCCGCCGCGACACCCTCGAGCAGGACTTCACCATTGAGGAGCAGCGCGATGGCGCCTGGATGGATTGCGGCCTGGATCAGGCGGTGAAGGATGTGAACTTTGCCGAGTTCAAGCGTCTTGGTCTACTGATCAAGACGGTGATGGATGCCGATCAGTGGCTGGCCTGAGCGGCCCGAAATCGCAGTTGCCGGCCAGCCGCGCCAGGATGTAACGAATTCGTTACACCGCTCTCATGACCGTCGGAGAAATCTTCCTGGAGAGCCTCTCCACCGGGGTGATCACTGAGCACGAGGTGAACTGGCTGGCCTCCCACCAGACCAGCTTTGATCGGCCCGAGGAGGCCGCCGCCATCCGTCTTGGCCGCCTGATGGATCAAGGCCAGATCAACCTCGGCTGCCGCCTGCCCGATCCGATGCTGCGCCACCAGGAGGTGCTGGTGGACTGGATCGAGCCCCTCGGCCGTCGCCGTCACCGTCAGAGTCAGCGCGCAGTGGCCTGAACCAGCAGTCCGGCCTTGGGTGTGGGGCTGGGAATCAGCTGCAGCGCCAGGTCTTGATCCGGCTGCAGCTGCAGCTCCACCGCCTGCAGCAGTCCCACCGCCATCAGGCGGATCTCCAGTTCCGCCAGTGCCTTGCCCAGGCAGACCCGCTCGCCACCACCGAAGGGCAGCAGCGTCTGTTTGAACGAGCCATCCAGGTGGCGTTGCGGCCTGAATGCCGCCAGATCCTCGTCATCACCGGCCGACGTGGGGCTCAGCACCACCTGAATCACGCTCCCGGCGGGAACGGCCACATCCGCCAGCTCGATCGGCGCCAGGCTGCGCCGGAAGAACCCACCCACCGGCGGCGTCAGCCGCATCACCTCAAGAACCGTTGCGTCCAACCGTGGTGATGCGGTCTCGCTCGCTAACCCATCGCGCAACCATTGCTCCACCTCCGGGTTGAGCAGCAGCGCACGGAACAGGCAGCTCAGCGATGAGGCCGTTGTCTCGTAGCCGGCGAACAGCAACAGCAGCAGCTGTTCGGCCAGGTCGTCATCGTCCAGGGGAATGCCGGCTTCATCCAAGCCGCCGCTCAGCAGATCCAGGCCGCCTTGGTTGGTGCCCGCCTGGAGCACGTCCTTGATCCGCTTCAGCAGCCGTTGGCGCGCCGCCATCGCCTTGGCGAAGGGGGTGCCGGGAATCGCCAGGGGAATTGAGAACAGGGCCCGGGTCCAGATCTCGAAGTCGGCGAACAGGGCATCACAGCTGGCGCCATCCAGCCCCAGCACCGTGGTGGCGATCACGGCAAAGGCGAAGCGCCGCATCCGTGCCGCCAGCGGCAGCGCTGTGGTGCTGGTGATCAGCTCCTGGCAGAGCTCCTCCACCATCTGCTCGATCGACGGGGTGTAGCGCGCCAGTGCTGCGCTGGAGAACAGTTGCCCCACCACCCGACGGCGGGCTTTGTGGCCGGGGCCGTTGCGGTTGGCCAGCGATTGGCTGCCCAGCAGTTGCCGCACGCTCTCGGGCCACCAGCCCTCCAGGGATTCGCCCTGGCCAAGCAGATCACCGATGGCCCGTTCGCCGCGGATGAACACCATTCGCTGGGCCAGCAGCTTGGTTTCGAACACATCGCCGTGGGCCTCAAAGCGCCGCTGGGCGAAGTCGGACTGGGTGAAGAAGGCCAGGGTTTCCCCCAGTCCGCTCACGGCGCCCGTGCTGGGGAGGGGGGTGGTGGCCATCGCGGCTCGGTGTGAGCTGCCGTTCTAGGTCTGACAGTGCTGCAGGCGCTGGCTATCCCAAGGGGTGTGCAGCGCATTCTTTGTGGAACTCAAGTCTCTGGTCGTGGTGCTGGTCGCTCATCTGGTCAGCGCCGGCCTGTCAAAAACCGTTGCCGCCCAGAAGGCACGCAACAGCAACCGCTGGGCTGTTGCGGGTTTTCTCTTTGGGCCGTTGGGTCTGATCGCCGCCGTGGGCATGCCGGACCGGCATCAGATCGTTTATCTGCGCTACCTGGCCGAGCAGCAGGGTTACCAACCCCGCCATGCCTGCGGTGGCCAGAAGGGCGAGACCTGAATTCAGCGGCAGCGCTGAAAACGAACAATGCTGCGGGTGAGCCCTTTCTCGGGCCAGTTGGGCATCACCCGCCAGGGGGTGTGCACCGTGAGCACGTCGCCCTCGATCGCAAAAAAGCGGGTCTGCTCCGTGCCCACCCATTCCGGATTCCAGGCCACATCCACCTGGGTGATCCAACGGTCACCCTCGAGCCGGTAGGTGCCGGTGTAGGCGATCATGCTGCTCAGCAGGCTCGATCGCTCCTCCGCGTTGGTCCCCGGTTGACGTCCCTCTGCTGAGAGCATGAAGGAGAGACGACCCTCCGGCGTGAAGATCACATAGCCCGTGGGGTGCTCGCCCATCGGCGCGAAGCTCTCGCCATTGGACTGCTGTTCAACGTCGTAGCTCAACAGCTGCCAAGCGCCATGAACGGTGGGGGTCGTGATGGCTTGGGCGGGTTGAACCGAACTGACGCTCACAACGAAATCTGTTTCTGCGGGGCAACCTATCGATCGTGATCCGGCTTCGACAGCCCGAACCAGCACATTGCTGCGCGATTGATGCCATTGGATGCCGATCCAGTAACAACCACAACGAAACTGATCAGCGGGCCGGAGCGCGGCGGTGGCTGGAGGGGGCAGTTGGCTGAGCCGGCTAGGAGTGATCGGTCCTGATTGAGACCGAGCCCGTGCTTCCAGAGCCTGGATCCGCTTGGAAATGTGCGATGTGCTGTCGGCTCGTGCGCACCAACAATTCGAACTCATGCGACTCATTTCTGGAGGCAACTGTTTGCTGCTGATGGCTGTCTCAAACCATCCACACATGCTGAATCTTTGAGTTCACAGCAAATCACCAGAATTCAGCTCTTGTTTCCCTTGAAATTTGCAAAACATGGGCTCTAATAGAGAAGTCACCACTTCACAGACCCATGCTTACCGGAGCTGATTTGCTCAACCGCGTTAAGGAACTTGGCGATTGCGCCAAGACAGACCTGGCGAGAGGCTGTGGATACGTCGTCACCAAAAAAGACGGTTCTGAACAGGTGAAATTCACCGCGTTCTATGAGGCTCTGCTTGAAGCCAAGGGCCTGTCATTCTCCACGGGTGGATCCGGTGTGGGCAAGGGTGGCCGCAAGCTGTCCTACAAAGCTGTGGTTCAGGGCAACGGCAATCTTTTGATCGGAAAGGCCTACACCGCTCTGCTGGAACTGCAGCCCGGTGATGAATATGAGATCAAGCTTGGACGCAAGCAGATCCGCCTGGTTCCCGTTGGCGGCTCCGAAGAAGAGGATTGATCGCCGGTTCGGCTGCAACACCATTCTCCCCGTGGTTCCCTTAGGTTCCACGGGGATTTTTTTTTGACTCCGATGCCCTATCAACCCACAAAGGAGCATCTGGACCATCAGATTCCAGACGCGTTCAAGAGCATCAACAGCTTGATGCGTCAGCTGAAGCAGGACATCGGCATGGATGACCGCTACATCGCCCTCATGCTTGATGCGCTCTCGCGGGAGTATTCCGCCAAGCAGCCGATCCGAGAAGGTTTCGGCTTTCGCTGAACATCAAGCGGCGAGTTGAGCACCTGTTGCTTTCAAGCTGTTGCTATCAACCGGTGGAATGGCGTCTCCTCCACCCATGAAACGACTCCTGCTCGTTCACAACCTGGTGCAAGGTCAGAGCGTTGTGCATGAACTGGACGACATGGACTTCGCTGTGGAGTTGGTGGAGGGCGATCTGGAGACCGACGATCAAGGCGAGATGGATGTGGAGAGTCGCTTTTTTATCCGCGTTGACAACGATTGAGCTGTTGTAAGCAGCTCAGCACAGAAAGGATTGATCGGGTTGGATCAGCGCTATCTCGAAGGAACCCGTGGGTGGAAGGTGATGGCAACGCGCTACGTGCTTCGGACGGGGGAGGTGGTCCACTCCAACCGCAACCCCGAAGAGCTCGACGTCTACTGCTACCGAACCGGTGCCAACGACCACACCTGTCTCTTGCTCTCCGATCAATCCGAAGCAGATTTCCTGCTCCGCTACGGATCAGACGAGTTGAACGTGGCCTATTGACGCTGCTCAGGTCGTGGCCTGAATGGGTGGGCATCACAGCAACGCCATGGACGACGTCAGGCTGCAACAGTTGCTGCAGGAGGCCGAAGAACATCTCCGTGCCCGCAGCTGCCGCCAGCGCTATGAGCGCGCCGTGGTCCGTCTGCCCGACAGCCGCCGTGGTATCTGGTTCGGTGATGACAAGCGTGCGGCTTAAGGCGTGCCGTTGACGAGAAGGGCTGGCTCCAGGGGGGCGTGCAGCAACTCAAAAACCGAATCGATGCGCTCAGCCTCCAGCTGCGAGATCGAGAGCATCAAGGCCAGCAGATCGAGCCGCCGCCGCTCCTCGGCGGAATAGGGCCCATCCGAGCGCATCAGTTCTGAGGCCATGGCGTAGGCCGTGAGCGCTTGATCGGCCGTGAGCGCCTTGGCGGCCTCCAGCATCAGCGCCTTGGTGCCCTTCTCCAGGCGCATGGCCAGCACCGCATCCATCAGCAGCACCACTTCGTTCTCACTCATCCGGCAGTAGGGCTCGCGGTAATCGAGGGCATGCCGGAATGCCCTGGCCCCAGCCCGGCTGAGGGTGTCGTCCCACGACACCGCGGTGAGGCCAACAGCTGCAAAAGCAGTGACGACATTCATTGGGAATGGCGCAAGCGTTGCTCAACTGTCAACGAATGGTCGCGATCCCTGTTGTTAAAAGCGCAACAGCTCTATGCAGATGAGTCGTTGCACCTAGTCGGCCTCTCGCATCATTCCGGCAGGCGCTCCACGGCCACATGCATGAACCGCTTCACCATGGCGATCGGCCAGCCTTCTCGCTGCAGGTCTTCAGCGATCTGATCGATCTGGAAGCCGATTTCTTCGGCAACCAGCTCTTCCAGCAGCTGGTTCGAATGTTGCGTGGTGGTCATGGGCCGGTGCTCAAGCTCAGCAGCACTGCATCGGGCCTAACCCACCTCGGCTGTGTTTCGCCACCTTGATTTGGTCGCGTTCGGTTGCAGGCTTGCGGCGCCGTTGCCAGCTTGAAGGCATGAAACAGGCTTCTCTGCTCCGGCGCATCGGCACCTACCTGCTCGGCTTGGTGGATGAGTACTGGGCCATGCGTCGTCCCTGGCAGTACGGCGCCAAGCAGCCCCAATGCGGGCTGCAGTGCGATGGAGATCACTGCGAACCCGTCGACTGAGTCAGCCCTGCGCACAATGCGCGTTTACACGGGTTGCCGCTCATCCATGTCCCCACAAGAGTGAGGTCAGCCAAGGGGATGAGATGGAGTTCAAAAGCCGCATTTTTGCCACCTCGCGTGGGTCCACCATCGACGCCATCGGCGAGGGCAAGTACCTGGTGTGCAATCCGGCCTATTGCTTCATGGTGCATGGCCTGCGCCAGGCCCATGAGGCCGTGCAACGTCAGGAAAAGCCCGCGCTCTGAGCCATGGCTGAATACCGAATTCACTGCAAGCACTGCGGCTATGAAGGGCAGGCCAACTCCCGTTGGATCCCCTTCGTGCAGGTGCAGAAGCGGGGGCAGGATTGCCCCCATTGCGGCCGCCCCACCCTGCTGGAGCCCTGGTGCAGGCTGCGGGCTGAAGCGTCCATGCCTGATTACTGAAAGGTCTGCCAGCTGCTGGTGAGCCACTGGGGAGCCACGCTCCACCAGATGGCCGTGGCCACAAAAATGGCGGTGAGGCCGATCAGGCTGGTGATCAGCTCCTCCTGCCGGTTGTTGGAGCGAAGTTTCCTGGCTTTGCCCACGGTTCCCCTTGGATGCTTCCCTCGGTGTAAGGCCTCGGCTCGGCCTTGGCCATCGGTCAAAACACCCGGCCGCAGCTCTGGCGATGATGGGTTCAGCCTCAGGGTCCGATGAGCACCGCCACGTTTGCTGAGTTCGCCGAACGGGCCGACTACTCCCTTCTGGAAGCGCTCACGCCTGATCCGGAGTCCACGGCGGATGGGGAGGACCACCGTCCCCGCCAGGTGCTCTCCGGCCATTACGTGCCGGTGACGCCCACCCCGATCCCCGAGCCCCAATACCTGGCGCACAGCCGCAGCTTGTTCAGCGAGCTGGGTCTCAGCGATGACCTCGCCCAGGACGATCAGTTCCGCCGCATGTTTTCCGGCGATCTCGGTGTGGCCACCGGTCCGATGCGGCCCTGGGGCTGGGCCACCGGCTACGCCCTCTCGATCTACGGCACCGAATACACCCAGCAGTGCCCCTTTGGAAATGGCAACGGCTACGGCGATGGCCGAGCCATGTCGGTGTTTGAGGGGGTGTTTGAAGGGCGCCGCTGGGAGATGCAGCTCAAAGGTGGTGGTCCGACCCCCTACTGCCGCGGTGCCGATGGTCGCGCTGTGCTCCGCTCCAGCGTCCGTGAATTTCTGGCGCAGGAGTTCATGCATGCCCTCGGTGTGCCCACCTCCCGTTCGTTGACGCTCTACGTCTCCCATGCCGAGACGGTGCGTCGCCCCTGGTATTCCGAGAACTCACGCTCGATGGACCCGGACGTGATGGTCGACAACCCTGCCGCCATCAGCACCCGGGTGGCGCCCTCATTTCTGCGGGTGGGTCAGCTGGAGTTGTTCGCCCGCCGTGCCCGCAGTGAGGCTCACCCTCGGGCGCATCAGGAATTGCACCAGATCGTGGTGCACCTGATCGAACGCAATTACCGCCAGGAGATCGACCCTGGCCTGCCCTTCAGCGACCAGGTTGTGCTGTTGGCGCGCTTGTTCCGTGATCGCCTCACGACCCTCGTGGCCAACTGGATCCGTGTGGGCTATTGCCAGGGCAACTTCAACAGCGACAACTGCGCCGCCGGTGGCTTCACCCTCGACTACGGCCCGTTTGGCTTCTGTGAGCTGTTCGATCCGCGCTTTCAGCCCTGGACCGGGGGCGGCGCCCACTTCTGCTTCTTCAACCAGCCGGTGGCCGCGGAGGCCAACTACCGCATGTTCTGGAAATCTCTGCGCACGCTGATGGAGGGCCAGGCGGAGGTTCAGGCCCAACTGGATCAGTTGCTGGAGGAGTTCCCCGCTGCCATGCAGGAGGC
This sequence comes from Synechococcus sp. A15-44, assembly GCF_014280115.1. Classification (NCBI taxonomy): domain Bacteria; kingdom Bacillati; phylum Cyanobacteriota; class Cyanophyceae; order Synechococcales; family Synechococcaceae; genus Synechococcus; species Synechococcus sp. A15-44. The sequence goes on along the minus strand of NZ_CP047938.1, from coordinate 1,390,906 downwards.
CATGCAACGGATGTGGAGCAGCAAACTCGGTTTGCCCAGGGCCGACGATGCCCTGGTGCAAGAGCTGTTGAAGCTCCTGGTGGAGTCCAGTGCCGATTACTCGATGGTCTTCCGCCGCTTGTCGGATCTGCCCGAGCAGATTGATCCGCTGCGGGACTGTTTCTATCTGCCCCTTTCGGCAGCCCTCGAATCCCAATGGAACGACTGGTTGCTGCGCTGGCGTTCCCAGTGGCCCAGTGGTGTTGATCCGTTGGTAATCTCCGCTGGCATGCGGCGGGTCAATCCGGCCATCACCTGGCGCGAATGGTTGATCGCTCCGGCCTACCAGCAGGCCGCCGGAAGGGTCACCTCCTTGATGGCTGAACTGCAGCAGCTTTTCAGCACCCCCTACAACACCCCTTCCGCTGAATTGGCGGCCCGCTACGACCGCTTGAAACCGCGGGAGTTCTTCAGTGCCGGTGGGGTGTCCCACTACAGCTGTTCGTCTTGAGCGCCGACGACGTTCTGGAGTTCTGGTTCCAGCAGTGCCGTCCCTGGCAGTGGTTTCGTCGCCGCGAAAGCTTCGATGCCCTGGTGCGAGAGCGATTCGGCGAGGCCGTTGAGCGTGCCCTCGCCGGAGAGCTGGACCACTGGAGCTGTGAGCCCAGCAGCGGTCTGGCCCTGGTGCTGCTGCTGGATCAGTTCACCCGTCAGATCTGGCGTGGTGAGGCCAAGGCTTTTGCCGGAGATCCCCAGACTCTGAAGCTGAGCCTGGCAGCGCTGGAGCGGGGATGGATCGCAGCGGAATCGCAACGAGCGCGGCGGCAGTTCTGGCTGATGCCTCTTTTGCACAGCGAAGACATCAGCGTGGTGGCCCGGGCCATCCCTTTGCTCGAGCACTTCGTGGACGCTGCCACCGCCGATGTGGCCCGCCGCCATCTCCTCCAGCTGCAGCGCTTTGGCCGCTATCCCCACCGCAATGCTGCTCTTGGACGGGTGAGTTCACCGGAGGAAATGGTTTTTACGCAGCAATCACAACGTTGAGGGTTCCTCCCCTTCGTCCTTCATCAGGCGCAGCGCTGCATTCATCACGGCAGCTTTCACCGCCCGGCGCTCCAGCCCCTGGCGTTCGAAGTGCCGAACGATGCGCGACAGGTCCCACCAGACGGCCACTTCGACTTCATCCATCTCATTGGCGACGTGGAGAGTCATGGTTGCGCTGGGTCTTAATTCAGCTGTAGCCCCGTGCCAGCACCGCCTGAGGCGTCTGCGGAATGACTGCTGAATTCAGTTAAGACTGCTGCACTGCATGCCGTTGTTTGGCCTTGACGCTTGCCCTGCTTGAGCCCCTGCTGTTTCTTGCTGCGGCTGGTTCAGCTGCAGCGGGATTGCTGATCCTTCAGTTGGGGCTGCAACGGGTGTTTTCCGTGGCACCGCGCTTGAAACCGGGCCAGGACGTTGTTGCTGCGGATACGTCGCTGACTGTGGTGATCCCGGCCTTCAACGAGGCCCACAACATCGAGGCCTGTGTCGCCAGCGTTCTGGCCAATCAGCCCCCTTGTCGGGACTGGTCGGTGCTGGTGGTGGATGACGAGTCCAGCGATGCAACGGTGGACAACGCCCTCCGGGCTGGCTCAGCAGCGCCCCACTTCCGGCTGATTCAGGCCGGCCCCAGGCCCGACAACGAACGCTGGGTGGGCAAGAACTGGGCCTGCAGCAGGGCCGTTGACCAGGTCTCCAGCGAGTGGCTGTTGTTCATCGATGCCGATGTTCGGCTCAAGCCCGATGCCCTGAAACGATCCCTGGCTCAGGCCCTTGATGAGCAGGCCGATCTGCTGAGCCTGGCGCCACGGTTGAGTTGCGGATGCCTGGCGGAATGGATGGTGCAGCCGATCATGGCCAGCCTGCTGGGCCTCGGCTTTCCCATCCTCGAAACCAACGACCCGGCATCGCCGGTGGCGTTTGCAGCGGGGCCGTTCATGTTGTTCAAGGCCTCCACCTATGCCCAGATCGGTGGTCACCGAGCCCTGGCTGGCGAGGTGGTGGAAGATCTGGCCCTCGCCCGCGCCATCAAGGGAGGAGGCCATCGGCTGTGTTATCTCCTGGGGCTTGATGCGGTCGATCTGCGGATGTACAGCGACCTCGCGGCGCTCTGGGAGGGCTGGACCAAGAACTGGTATCTCGGATTGGACAGGGATCCCGTCAAAGCCCTCGGCGCCGCCTTGGTGGTGGTGTTGATGTTTAGCGTGCCCTGGCTGTTGCTGCCGGCGTCGCTGCTGCTGCTCTGGCTCCAACCCCTGCTGGCTTCGGCTTGGTGGTGGGTGTTGGCCCTGGCGAGCTTGGCCATCCTTCAACAGCTGCTGCTGCGGCTGTGGACGCGCAGCAACTTTGATGTGCCCCTCAGCTACTGGTGGCTGATGGGAGCCGGTGGGTTGCTGGTGGGTGCGATTGGCCCCGTATCGATCTGGCGCACCCGCACGGGACGCGGTTGGACCTGGAAAGGCAGGGCTTTGAATTAGGCGTGGTGTCCCTTTTTGCGGGCATCTTCAGCCCGCCGCCGGATTGCCGCATGCCGGAATGCTTTTTCCAGCTTGGTCAATTTGGGTTGTTTGTCTTGCAGGGCAGCTTCGCCGCGGGCTTTGGCTGCGTTGATGAAATCGTCCGATTTGGTACCGCTGAGTCCACCCATTTCCATGCCTCAACTGAATCAAGCCTGGTTCCGTTGCGGCTTCATTGGGCTCGAAGCAAAGGCTTTCTATCGAATTCAGGTTTGAACGGAATTGTTTGGTAGCCCTTGATCCCATCGACGAGCCATCCCTTCTGAAGCCTCGGCATCTGGCCGCTGTGTGCGAAGGTAAGAAGTCTTGATCAATTCTTTTTTTTGACGATCTTTATCGGAAATCTCTCCTGGGACGCTGAGCGGGAGGATCTCATTCATCTGTTCGGTCAGTACGGCGAAGTAAGCAAGTGCTCCTTGCCCCTCGACCGGGAGACGGGCCGCAAGCGTGGTTTCGCTTTTGTTGACCTCAGCAACGAAGCCGACGAGCAGTCGGCAATCGACGACTTGCAGAACGTTGAGTGGATGGGTCGCGCCATCTCCGTCCGCAAGGCCGAACCCCGCCGCTGAGCTTCACAACAGCTTCGCTTCACCTCACTGTCCAAAACCGCGGTCGGTTGTGGATGGTGAGGTTTTGTCGTGCGTTGCGTTGGGCTGTGGCTGTTGAGAGGCCTGCTGTGAAGAGGCCTTGTTGAACCGACTGTCGAGCCAACGCGAAACGATGTAGATCCCAATGAACATCGGGATGTAGATCTGATAGGCACTCTGTTGCTCAATCTCGAGCTGATTGACGACGGTGACAGCTGCGGTGCTGAGCACGAGGTAGATCCCGACGCGCCGGACCAGGGGTGATTTGAACAACGTTGTGAGAGCTCAAGCGTTTGATCATGTTCACCTGCCGTTGAACTCCCTCAACTGGGGGATGTGCCAGACGCGCTTTGCCTGCTGAATGGGGAGGCACTGCAACGCTCCGATGCCACCCGCCTATGACCTGATCATTGAGCGCAGGGGCTCGATCGTGGTGGAGACCATCGAGGCCTGTGACGAAGACGCTGCCTGGCGCATTGGTCTGATGTTGCACATCGAGGCGCTGATGGCCGTGGTCTGCAGGGATGAACACGACCCCGAATCGACGCGGGCTTAGGCTTTTCTTAAGAGTTGGAGCGATGTTGTGATCGGTTTGATCACCTCAGGCTTGTTCCTGGTGTTTCCCTCAATTCCCGGAGCGGATCTGTCCCTGTTCCAGCAGCTGAACAGGGAACTCGGTGCCCTCTGTCAGGAGCCACCCGCTCAGGCCATCAGGGTCTGTCGCCTACATGCCCGCCTGGTGAACGGCTGAGTCAGCGCTCGTCCAGCACTACACCACAGGCAACCCGTGCTCCACCTCCACCCAGGGGGGGCTCGTCCCTGTAGGTGTCGCCGCCTGCGTGAACAATCAGGGCTTTCCCCTTCAGGTCAGCTGTGCTGAGCCGTGGCGCCACCACGCTGGTATTGGTCTTGCCGTCGTCATCCACCACCAGCCTGCTGAGATCGCCCCGGTGACCGTTTCCGAAGGGGCCGAGATGTTGACCCGTTTCGTCAGGGTCCCAGTGACCTCCGGCGGCCAAGCCGGCAACAGGAGTGCCCTCGGCGGTTTCGCCCACGTCACAGCTTCCCGTGCTGTGGAGATGGAAGCCGTGTTCCCCAGGGCTCAGCCCGGCCAGATCGGGATAAATCACCAGGCCCTGGTCGGTGTCTTGCGCTGTGACGCTGCCGATCGATTCGCCAATGCCGTTGGCATCAATGCGTTGCATGGTCACCTCCAGGGCTCCGCACCAGCCCGGTGTGAGCGTGAGCAGGCCGATGAGCAGAACGAGCTGGGCGAGCAGGCGACGCATCACAGAACAGCGAGTTCTTGAATTGTCGCCCCCGGTTGGTGCCGTCTGCGGTGAAGATGGTGCGTCGTTCAGCTGATGCTTGGTGATGCGTTGGGAGTACACCCAGTTGCGCTTCGTGCCCCGGGGGAAGTCGTGGACCGGGGAAATCGAGGAGCTCTGGCTGGATGATCGCCAGCTGATCTCCAGAAGCCATCCGCAGCGTGACATCACCCTGGTGGGCTTGATGAATGAATTAGGAGAGCAGGGTTGGGAATTGGTGACCTACGCCCAACCCTTCACGGGCTACCACGGTGGTTGCTACACCTTCAAACGTCAGAAGTGAGCAGCTGCTTCAGAGCGGGCTGGTGCTGATGTGCTGGGCCATGTGCTGGGCCATGCCCATAAAACCGATCACGAGAAGAGCAACAGCGGCGGTTGAGGCAATGGATGCCAAGCCCATTTGTGTTTGATGGCTCAGGCTTTTCATGCATCAACCTCGTTTTTCAGATGCACGAGAATGCATTGCTCGTAACAACTGCCATCATCAAGATTGCAGAGGGTCAGGCATTCAAAATAGGCATTTACTTGTGATTCAGTGACGCAAGCTTGGCCAGCATTTGGTGGCTCCAGGTTTGTATTCAGCACGTCTTTCTCAATTCACAGAGCGACGCTATGCCGATTTTCTTTTTTGGGCAATGAAATTATTGCGGCGGGTAAATACCTAGATAAAATTACCTATATCAGATCGATTGTGATGGTCGGTCTTTTTTTTGGGTTGATCCCTTGCTTCTTATGGTGAGCCGATGAGCAAGGGCACCCCCGCTGAACGGCTCGAGGACGAGCTCGATCGTGCCAAGGCTCGTGGCCGTTGGCTCAGTGACGATGAGCAGGCTGCGCTTGATCGTGAAGCGGATGCCGAAGCCCTTCTGGTGGAGGCCAAGCAACAGCGTGATCGCAAGCTGATCATCCTCACCGGAGTCTGCCTGTTGATTCCTCCGTTGTGGCCTGTGGCCCTGGGGCTGACCCTGTTTGTTCTCTATCCAGGCACCATGGCCAGGATCGGGCTGGCTGCGGCGATCACTTTCTTGTTGGGCGGATTGCTGTTGGCCGGCGTGCTTGGTTTGGCGATGGTCTGGCTGATTCAGTGGCTGTTCTGATCAGGTGCTGTTCTGATCAGCTCTGCTGAGATCAGTTGCGAGATTTCACCACCGTCATGCCGACGGGGGCCAGGGCAATCAACGCCAGCTTGATGTGCTGAATGCCGAAGGGAACGCCGATGATCGTGACAAAACACGCCAGGGCGCTGCTGAGGTGACCAAGGGCCAACCACCAGCCGGCCACAAGAAACCAGATCACATTGCCGAGTGCACCCAGGGGGCCCGTTCCCAGGTCACCGCGTCCCCTGAGCTGACGCCGGTTCATGGCCTCGGAGCCGAAGGGCCAGAGCGAGAAACAACCGACCACCCAGCACGACCGTGCCCATGGCAGGCCAACGATGCTGATCGCGCAGATCAACGCGGCCAGCCACCAGGCCAGAGCCATGGGCAGTCCGCCGAGAACAACCCAGAGGAGGTTGAGGAGCATCGAAAGCATGTCTCCATTGTCACGGCATGCCCGATGTTCGTTCGTTAAATTCTGTAAAGGGTGTTTGACCAGGTATGCCGGGCTATTTCGGGATTGTTGGTTGTGGGTATGTCGGTTCTGCTGTTGCAACCCATCTCAGGCGCCAGGGCCATGAAGTTGTCGGCACCACCACCAGCCCCGGACGTCTGGCTGAACTCTGTGATCTGGTTGACCACCCCCGTCTTTACAGCGCGGGCGACCCGATGGCAGACACCAGCTTCCTGGATCGGCTCGATGGCGTTCTGATTGCGATGGCCCCCACCACCGCCACCTTTGAAGAGGATCAATACGAGACGGTTTATGGCCAGGCGGTGCCGGCCCTGGTGGATGCCATTCGTCAACGGCAGGGGCGCAAGCCGCTGCATGTGGCGTATCTGAGCAGTGCAGGCGTCTATGGCGATCAGTCCGGTGCGATCTGCAATGAGCTGACGCCCCCTGATTGTTCCAACAACGCCAACGCTCTCCTGGCAAGCGCCGAGACGTCTGTTCTTTCCTTGAACGACGCCTCAATCCAGGCCTGTGTGCTGCGGCTTGGTGGTATTTACGGTCCCGGTAAGGACATTCCGTCGTACATCCGCAGCGCTGCTGGACAGTCGGTTCGCAAGAACGGCAATCACATCAACGCCTGGGTTCATCTGCACGACATCATCCGCGGCGTGGATTTCGCCTTCGGCCGGCGGCTCCAAGGCATTTACAACCTTGTGGATGATCTCCAGTTCACCCGGCGTCAGCTCTCCAATGCCCTCTGTGATGACTTCGGATTGCCTCCCGTGATCTGGGACAACCATGATCGACCCGGCGCCCGTGTCTTCAATGCCCGTGTCAGCAACGCCCGGTTGCGTGAGATCGGATTTCGGCCCAGCGTCAGCTCCATGCTTGAACCTGTGGTGGCCTGAGCTTCGCTGCATCAGCATCAGCTAGCGGCGCAGGATGTCGTCTGCGGCTGAATTCATTTTTCGATACACATTGCCTGAATTTCTCTGATATTGTGTTGTTCATGTAAAGCAGGATTGCGGGATCCACAGTCAACTTGTTGTGTTGATTAGACCCTCTTCATTCATCGCGGTGGTGCTGTGAAAGACGAGTCGTTCTGCATCGAATTTGCATCCTCCCTGGCCTTGATCCTGCTTGAGCTCAATGCAGAGCTCCTCGAGCTCGCTGAAGAAGCCTCCAACGTCACAGCCGAGCTTTCTGTTGTTGAGCTTGAGCGTGTCTGCTGATGTTGGCTCGCATTCGTGCCGTCTTTGCTGATGCTCAAACGCAAGGTTTGGATCAGCTGTACGACGTCATCAATGCGGCACGTGATCTTGCACCGGATTCAGATTTTCAAGCCTGCTACGACCTGGTGATGGCATCCGGTGGCCCTGAAGTGGAGACCTGGATCAACTTCACAGTGACCACGGCCACCCGCTTCGATCTTGATGATCAACCGGAGCCGGAACAGTTTCTTTCCGTTCTCGAGGAATGTTGTGATGCCCGTCGGGAGCAGCAGAGGGCTCAGCCCTCGGAATAGCGCAGGGCTTTGAGGCCCATCACCAGATGGGTGCGAAAACTTCCCAGCGCCATCACCTGCTTCGGTGATCGCGTGTCGCTAACGGCATCACCCTGGCCTTCAATCCAACGCAGCAGTTCCTGGGTTTGGTCGGCCCATGCACTCAGTGCAGCGCGCAGCAGTTCGTCATCGCTGAGTTGCCCTTCAGGAGCGGCGGATGGATCCATCGCCGCTTTCAGCAAGGCGTTGAGTTGCTGATGGCTCAGCGCGTCAGGAACAAAGGGATCAGGATCGATGCTTAAGAAAATCTTTAGGCGTGACTCGACGGTAGTTCATGGGTATCGGTTGCGACCACCCGTGTTTTGGCTTATTGCCTCAGCGTGATGGAATTTGATCCGGGTCAACGCTCAGGCCGCGGGTGGCGAGGGCCAGACGCCGGGCTGCCAACAGAGCGGGATACGCCAGTGCTGAGCGTTGGTTGTCAGCAAACACCCTGGCCAGCAGCCTCAGCAGCGGATCACTGGGCTTCATGCGCCGGCTCAGTTCTGCAATGGCTTCACTGCCATGCCACGTCTGCTCTCCTTCGATCAGAACGGCGCCATTGCGCAATGGCAGTCCGAGGGTATTGAGCTTGCGCCGCAGGTTGTGATCGGCGCGTCCGTCAACAATGCGCAGGTTGGGTACACCTGCCTTGAGCTCACTGCGGAGGGCGAACTCCCGACAGAATGGACACCCGCCGTCGTAGATGAGGGTTACCAGCATTGCTGAATTCTGTCGCGAAGGGCCTGGGCCTGGCGTTGTTGTTGCTCTGCTGGTTGTTGGTGGCGCCCCAGCCCTCGTGGGCGGAGTGGTTCTGTGATGGGGATCGGCTCAGTGTTGAGATCACGCGAGGAGCCGTTGATCTCACCGGTCTGGCGGAGGGCATTCCGAACACGTTGGAGGGAACCCTGCCGGGGGACGGCGTTCTGCTGCACTGGCGCGATCTTGACTTGCAACTTCCGCGCACCAACAATGCAGGTGCTCCCAGTTACACCGATGGCCGTTGGTGGTGGCGCGTTGTTGATGAATCAGCGCCTGAATTCTGGGAGCGCCGCGGCACGGTGATCCGTCACCAATGTGAACTGATCTGAACCTTCATCCTTCTACCGCCGTTTTCGCTTGCGGCGGTTGGCCTTGCGGGTACCTCCATAGCGATAACCAGCTTGTTCGCGAAAGTTTGGCCAGCAGGTTTCGCACACCAGGATCCAGTCCGCGAGTCGGGCGGTGCTCACCCGGAAATGCACGTCCCCCGGCTGTCTGCAGGCATCACAACAGAATCTTTTGTTTTTCCACAGTTTTTCAACCGACTCCTCTGGCGGATCGGTGCCCTGAAGCTTCTCCTGAGGATTGCTTGCTTCGGTCACAGCAAGGAGCGGTTCGTTGCTACTTGAGGCGTCTTCGAAATCACTGATGCATTTATTGCTTGAAATCAATTGCCAGCACAGCATTCTTCTCATCGAGCGGCTGGATCTGCCGGGGACTGCTGAGCATCTGAGGCTTGTTTTCCACGCCGATGGCCAAAACCACTTTGCTCGCCAGGATCAGTTGTTTTGGCCCTGTGGAAAAGCTGTGTATAACTCTACGAATCGCTTGGAACTTGGGCGTTGATGGAGGCTTTTAGGGCGGCCATCTCGTGGGCGGTGAGGTGAGCTTCGACGGCCTCAGGGGTGTTGTTCAGATAGTGGATCCATGCCTCGTAGCACTGTTCCTGCGTTGCTGATGGGTTCTGACCTTCACCACCTCCTGCGTTGAGCAGAAGCTCTTCAATCCTGGCCAGCCGAGCTTCGATCCGGCTCAAGCGGCTGCCGATGGCGTCGTCCTGTTGCGTCACCTGCGGATGGGCGGTGGGTTCCGTGATTCTTGCGGAGTGCGCCTGGGTTGACGCTGTAGTACATGCGCACTAAAACAGATGTACTGGTCCGAAACCCATGGCTGCGAGTTCTCCTTACGCCACCTTCCGCGCTGACGAGTGGATGCGGCATTCCTTGATCCGACCCCGCAAGGCGTTTCCGGCGGCAGCCTTGGCAGTGGCGAAACCTCGTGCCAGGTCCACCGCTGCTAATCGAGCCTGTGATGCCGTGCAGGGCGAGCTTTTTCTCTTTCCCGTCGTGATCTGCTGAGCCTTGGTCTCTGCGACAAACATTTGCAGGAGTCGCTGTTTGCCCCCGGTTCTGCCAGGGTGATCAGTGGTTTTTCTTGCCAGACCATGCTGTTGTTCGCCTCCCAGACAGCTCCAGGCGGTCCGACTGTCATTCTTCCGGCCCTGCTGATCACCGGACTTCTCGTTGCAGCATCCCAGGCGTTCGTTCCCAAGGGCGGCGACAAGAACTGAGCCCTGCCGTTCGCCTTATCGAAGGGCTGAGAGAGCATCAGCCCCGAAAGCATTGGCATCAAATCCCGGCTTTTTGGGTGTCTGTCCCAGTCGCACGATCACCGCGCGCTGGGATGGAGCTACCAGAAGAAATTGTCCCTGATAGCCCTCTGCTGAATAGCTGTCATTGGGCAGATCCGGCCTTGATTTGCGGCGGCTGAGCCACCAGTGCGCGCCATAGGCCTGTTTGGAGCCCCGCGACGCCGTCTGTGCCTGCCGAACCCAGGCTGCGGGCAGAAGTTGCTTACCGTTCCAGCGGCCCTGATCCAGGTACAACTGGCCAAACCGGGCCCAATCGCGGCCGCTGGCCCACGCCAGGGATGAGCCCACCAAGGTTCCACTGTTGTCGCTTTCGAGAACGGCAGTTGCCATCCCGAGAGGCCCGAACAATGCCTGCTTGGGAAAGCCCCAGTAGCGCTGATCGTCATCGATGGTGTGTCTCAGGATCCGGCTGAGGATGTTGGTGGTTCCGGATGAATAGCTCCACTTTTTTCCCGGTTTTTTGCTGAGGGGTTGGCTGGCGGCGAACCTGGCCATGTCGGCTTCCTGGGTCAGCATCCGTACCAGGTCCGAGTTCAGTGTTCCCGTCGATTCCTCGAACGCCAGGCCGCTGTTCATGCGCAGCAGCTGATCCAGGCTGATCCTTTGGCGTGGATCCTGCGGATCACTCCATTCGGGCACCTTCGGTGGCTTGCCTGGATCCAGAAGCCCTTCTTGGATGGCCCGTCCGATCAGGGCATGGGTGATGCTTTTGCTCATCGACCAGCCAATCAGTGGCATGTCGGGCTGGATGCCTTGGGCGTAGCGCTCGGCGATCACCCAGCCGTTCTGCACCACCACAACGGCGCGGGTGCGTTTGGGTGTGAGCGGCTCGTTCTCTTCAAAGGCGCGATCGAGAGCCTCCTTCAGTGCCTGCTCATCAATCTCCGGCGGTTCTGCGGCGGCTGTGGCGATCAGGGGCCAGGCGGTGCCAATGGGCTGGGACGTCGCGGAGCCAGGCTGGTTTGGCTTGGGCAGCCGGGGTTTTGGATGCCCATTGATCCGCCAGGTGCAGCCCCGTTCACCGTTCTGAATCGCTTCAGCACGAATCAGCCCGAACAGGGCGCTGGCCTCAACGCGTCCAGCGTTTGGTTTGATCCGGGTGTGGATCATCCCCTGGCCGGCGGCCAGATCTTCGTTGAGCACCTGCTCTGGATCCATTCCAGCCATCAGCACGCTGCTGCAGAGCTGCTTGGCGCTGAAACTCGCCCCCGCCCTGGCGAATGTGATCAGGTTCCGCAGCGGAGGCTCCAGGCCTGCTGTGGCGCTGAAGGCCACGGCCGCCACGGAGATCACCACAGTGCGCCACTGCTGCTTTGTCACCCTTGCTTTGTCACCCTCAATGGCCATGAAAAAAGCGGGGTTGTCCCCGCTTCAATCATGGATGGAACGCTGGCTTCAGTACACGTCGTAGCTGACGCCGCGGTAACGCAGTTCCCGTCCGCCGCTTGGGTGCTGTTGTTGGTCGATCGATTCGTAGGCGACGCCGCGATAGCGCAGCACTTTGGTTTTGCTTCCAACCGGGGTGTGGACCCGGTCGGTGTGGCCCTGGTGGCGGAAGGCCCGTGCCATCTGTGTTCTGGCCGATTCGATGGCCTGATTGCGCACAGTCCGTGCCTTGATCAGTTGAAGGGTGTTCATCTCTCTCTTGCGCGGTGCCCACGCCCCCGTTGCCTGGCGTGGATCTGACTGCGGCCTGTTGATGAGGCTCAACGTGTCCACACCCTAACCCCAATTAGTATCAACGGCTACTGTTTTTTTCTGCTTCTTTTGGAGCGGCGTTGTCAGCATGGTTCTGGATGAAGACAGCGCTTGTCTGGGGCAGTTCCTCTGGTGTGCATCTGCGGGCCGTCTGCGGCCGGCAAAACAACCCTGGCCGCCCGTCTGGCCGAGCAGCTGCGGTCCAGGGGGCGTCATCCCCTGCTGATCGCCTGCGACGACTACTACCGCTGTGGTTGGTCTCCCAGCTCGCGCTATGGCTTCGACACGGTGGATGCCATTGATGCGGATCAGCTGAGGTTGCAACTCAGCGCTGTTCGCTACCGCCAGTTGAACGCGCTGCGCAGCTACGACATGCGCAGCCGCAGGGTGAGCTCCAGGTTGTTGCAGCAGCCCTATGACATGGTTCTGGTGGAAGGCTCCTACGGGCCACAGCACCTGTTGGAGGATGTGCCCATTTCGCTGGTTGTGTACGTCGAAACCCCACTGCTTCAGAGGTTGATCAAGCGTCTCTGGCGTGATGTTCGCGACAGGCAGAGGCCGGCTTCCTATGTGATTCGCCAGATGCTGCGCGAAATGCTCCCGGGTGAGCGTCGCTTCATTCACCCTTTGAAGCGCCGCGCAGATCTTGTTGTTCGGGGCTACAACTTCGATCTGGAGCCGATTCTCAGCAGAATTGGATAGCTGCTTAAGCCTTGATCAGTCACAGTGCTGGTTTCTGCGTAGGCCTGTGCGTCTGGAGACTGATTGATTGATGGTTTCGATGGTTTGCCCTGGCTGATTCGATCAGCGGGTCTGCTTTTTAGGGCCAGACATCTTCTTTTTAGGGCGAGAGAGCAGGCGCGAGATTTTGGTCATCCATCGATCCGGTGCAGCTTGTTGCGTCGAAACAACCGCTGCTCTTTGCTTGGCTGACGCAGGGTTTGGGCCTGAAGGCTCTGATAGCGCCCAGCGGAAATCCATCAAGGATCGGGGCTTGCCGGCCGGGAACTGAGCCAGCACCTGCTGACGATGCTGATGTTGAGTGCGCAACAGCCTTAAAAGGCACCTTTGTGCACCATGGCTCAAGCAGGTCCTGTTCCGCCAGCAGGGGTCTCTCGTTCATCGCAGGCGTCAGACAGTGCCCGCCCAGGGGGACAGGCTCAGACCTTGTTTCCTTCGTCGTCCCAGTAGTCGATTCTGTTCACTTCAAGATCGTCTTGTTTGAGTTTGGCGGCGATCTCCTTGGCCCTCGCCCTCAGATACAGCTCATCGGTCACCAGGCTTTGGTAAACGATCTCTTCCAGGGTTTCTCCGGGAGCTTCTGAGACGATCTGCTTTACGTCGTCCTTGCTCAGCTTCACGTCAGTTCGAATGCTGACGGTCTGCTCGAAGTTGAACTCGATTTCGTTGATGACCGATTCCATGGGCTCCCTGGCAGACAAAAAGAAACCCCCGCCAAAGGCAGGGGTTCCAAAACGGCTCGCAGGAGTGTGTCCTTGTTTCCACCCTGTGAGGCGTTTTTCCTCACAAAACCAACATGCCAATCCGATGCGTCCGCTGGGATTGCTGATGGACAGCCTTGCAGTTGGCCCCAGCGACCTGTCTCAAAGTTCAACCGCGTCGCCCCAGGCCGGAGATGCAAGGCGCTTCCAGCCCTGGGTCTGCAAGGACGCCCAGAGTTGTTCTGCTTCGGCCTTTCGCAGGTGTCGGCGTTCCTTCAGCAGGGGAGGGCCGTCAGGCAGGCGCCGGCCTCTGTCGATGAAGACCTTCGGCTCATGAATCCATCCCTTCTGGTCGCGATGGAATCGCCAGATCCAGCGGTCGTCGCTGTCAATCAGCCAGCCCTCTCCCATGACCATGCTGCAAGTACATTAGTACTAGCAATGGTGGGTTTGGCTGGTCAAGTGGTCTTCTGGTTCAGGTCCAGCCCAAAAAAAAGGAGCAGGCCCCTCAGCCCACCCCTCCTCTGTGACGCATGGAAAGCACCACTGCTTTCGTGATGCACTGTCCAAGGCGATGGCGCTTTGGCGGGTATCGATCCGCACGTTTTTAGGTATTACTGCTTAGTAAGAACTGTTCTCATTCGCGTGAGGATTCCGGAGGCGCGAGCATCACTGCCAAGGCTTCGGGGAGTTGAACGAGCGCAGGTTCCCTCGCCTGCGCCTCCCCCAAACGTTCATGGGAGCAGGGTGCGGATCCATCTGCCTTGGCGCTGATGGGGTGATCCAGCTACCAACCCTTCAGGATCTTCCGCGTCATGGCCTCTTTCAACATCAGCATCGAGGGTGGTGCCAGCTTTTCGTGCCCTGATGACGCGTTCATCCTTGATGCAGCCGAGGAGGCCGGAGTTGATCTGCCCTATTCCTGCCGGGCAGCGCCTGTTCCACCTGCGCCGGCCGTTTGGTGAGTGGTTCGGTGGATCAGACCGATCAGAGCTTTCTCGATGATGATCAGATCGGCCAGGGGTTTGCCCTCCTTTGTGTGAGCTACCCGACCGCTGATTGCGTGATTAAGGCCAATGCTGAAGAGCTGCTGTCTAGATCAGGGCTTGCGGGTGATCACAGGACGGCGCCGTTTCGGATAAAGCTCACGGCACATGGGGCAGACGGTTCCGTCGCAGCCCCGTGCTGTGCAGAACTCACGGCCCCAGAAAATGATCTGAAGGTGCAGGCGGTTCCAGTGCTCCTTGGGGAAGAGGCGCTTGAGGTCCTGTTCCGTGCGCGCCACACTGCTGCCGTCGCTCAATCCCCAGCGTTGGGCCAGCCGGTGGATGTGGGTGTCGACGGGGAAGGCGGGCACGCCGAAGGCCTGGGCCATCACCACGCTGGCTGTCTTGTGCCCCACGCCCGGTAACGCCTCGAGTTCTTCAAAGCTCTGGGGAACATCGCCGTCGTAGGCCGTCACCAGAATCTGGGCAAGGCGGCGCACGTTTCTGGCCTTGGTTTTGGCCAGCCCGAGCTGCCGGATGAACGCCAGGATCTGCTCCTCCTCGAGTGCCGCCATGGCTGCGGGTGTTGGCCCAGCGGCAAACAGCGCCGGCGTCACCTCATTCACCTTCTTGTCGGTGCACTGGGCACTCAGCAGAACAGCGATCAGCAGGGTGAACGGATCACTGTGATCCAGGGGGATCGGTGTTTCCGGGTAATGCTCGTGGAGGCGCTGCAAAATCACCTCCACCCGCTCAGACCTGCGCACGGGTGTTCAGTGGGTGAGGTGATCTTGGCGCTTCGGTGATTGCATCGCTTCGTTGCAGCCTTTCCCTGCCATTGCCGAGAGTGTTTTAGGAACCACTAATGCGATCCTCGATCAGGCCGCGTCGGCCCGCATTGCCCCGGTTGAACTGGAACCGTTCGGCAGCAGTGCTGCTGGTTGTGTTGGCCGTGGTGCTGGCCTCCTGCCGCAGCCGAGATCAGGACATCACCGCGGATTCACGCCCCCAGGTGCTCACCACCTTCACGGTTTTGGCCGATCTGGCTCGCAATGTGGCGGGTGATCGGTTCCAGGTGGCTTCGATCGTCAAGCCCGGTGCCGAGATCCATGGTTATCAACCCACCCCCAGTGACATCGAGCGTGCCAGCAAGGCGGATCTGATTGTTGAGAACGGGTTGGGGCTGGAGTTGTGGGCCCGCCGATTCACCGCTGCAGCGGGAGATGTGCCCACCATCACCCTTTCGGAGGGGATGGACCCTCTGCTGATCACGGAGGACGCCTATTCCGGCAAACCCAATCCCCATGCCTGGATGTCTCCCCAGCGCGCCATGTTTTATGTGGATCATCTTGAGCGAGCTTTTACGCAACTCGATCCAGCCGGTGCCGAGGACTTTGCCGCTAATGCGTCGGCTTACAAAGCCAAGCTCCAGGCCCTCGATGACGAGCTGCGCACGGCGATTGCTGCGCTGCCCGCTCAGCAACGGCTGCTGGTGAGTTGCGAGGGGGCCTTCACCTATCTGGCAACCGATTACGGGCTCGAGGAGGCCTATCTCTGGCCGGTGAATGCCGAAAGTGAGATCACACCCAAACGCATGGCACGGTTGATCGACACGGTGCGACAGCGTCAGGTGCCAGCCGTTTTTTGTGAAAGCACCGTCAGCGATAAAGCCCAACGGGAGGTGGCGGCGGCGGCCGGGGCGCGATTCGGTGGAACTTTCTACGTGGATTCCCTGTCGTCCCCGGACGGGCCCGCACCCACCCTGTTGGATCTGCAACGGCACAATGTGGGTCTGATCCGCAAGGGCCTGGACCAGTCGGAGAGCAACCGCTGATGCGTATCGAAGCAGACAAACTGTGTGTTGATTACAACGGCACCGTTGCCTTGTATGACGCCAGCCTGCATCTGCCCGCAGGTTGCATCTGCGGTCTGGTGGGCATGAACGGTGCTGGGAAATCGACCTTTTTCAAGGCTCTCACTGGGTTTGTGCGCCCCTCACGCGGCCGGATTCGGATCAACGGCAGCAGCGTTGCGGAAGCGCAGCGTCATCAGGCGGTGGCCTACGTGCCTCAGAGCGATGGCGTGGATGCCCAGTTCCCTGTTTCGGTGTGGGATGTGGTGATGATGGGCCGCTACGGCGCGATGAATGCGTTGCGGATTCCCCGCAGCTCCGATCGTGTGGCTGTGCGGGACGCCTTGACGCGGGTTGATCTGCTGGAGCTGGCCGATCGTCCCCTTGGCACCCTCTCCGGTGGTCAGCGAAAGCGCACGTTCCTGGCCCGAGCCATCGCCCAGCGCGCTGATGTGCTGCTGCTGGATGAGCCCTTCAATGGGGTCGATGTGCGCACGGAGCAGCTGATGGCCCAGCTGTTTCTTCAGTTCCGCGACGAGGGCCGCACGATCCTGATCTCCACCCACGATCTGGGTCACGTTCGTGATTTTTGCGATCTGGTGGTTCTGATCAACAAGACCGTGCTCGCCTACGGGGAAACCTCAGAGGTGTTCACCCCCGAGAACCTCGCCATGACTTTCGGTGGCGTGCCGCCCGATCTGCTGACGGGCAACAGCTCCCCGGAGGAGACGTTCTAATCAGAGCTCTCCCGCGTCCGTTGTCATGGCCCGAGAGGCGTCGGGCATCAGGGCAATGAGAGCCTGCTCCAGGTCTTGCATGAACACCTGCATCGCCTCGCGACGGTTGCTGCGGTACTGATTCAGGCGAGGCCGCACGGGCAAGGCTCGTCCGAGTTGCACCTCCACCCGTTGTGGGCCGAGGCTGGGCTGACCCTTCCAGGGCTTGTCTTCGATCCAGCTGATCGCTTCCTCCACCAGCAGCAACATCTCGGCAAAGCGGTCAAAGTCGGATCGATCACTGATGTAATGACCACTCACGCTGGTGAAATGCTCCACCAGTCGCATGCGGGTGAGTTGGAGGTCGGCTTCCCGTGCCTCCCAGTCCGCCAGGCTCCGCTCCAGCGGCGGGAGCTGATCAACACCTTCCCTGTAGATCCGATCCCAGGCGGCCTGCTCGATCCGGCGGCAGCGCTCCTGAAGATTGCCGACGGCACGCAGGCCGAAATGGGTCTCGGCTTTGGCCAGGCCATGCCGGCGGTAGGCATCGATCCGTTCGCTGAAGGTCTGCGCTGGATCGGGCTTCAGCCGTTCGAGCTGCTCAAGGGCTTTGAGCAGATTCATGCCGATCTGGATCAGCCGGTCGCGACTGCTGGTCTCTGAGTTGTCCAGGCCAGCGTCGGGGGAGGAGATGCCGAGATGGCGTTCGAGGCAAGCCAGTCGCGCTTCGAGGGCGATCCAGTTGGGGTGCCTCCAGCTGTAGTGAATGCCAATGGGCAACACCACCAGCGGCCGCTCGTCGTTGGCTTTCTCCAGATCCTCTGCTGCCCAGAACGCCAGCTGGGCCACTCCCGGCTCCAAGGGCGCCATCTCGCCGGAGAGGTTGTTGGTGGCTCCTTCCGGTGCCACCACCAGCGGGTAGCGCCCCTGGGCCAGAGCCCCGCGGGCCTGGGCCAGCGCTGGGCGATCCAAGCGGCCGCGGTGGATGGCGATGCCGCCACTGCGTTGCAACAGCCAGCCGATCACCGGGCCAGCCCAGATCGGAATGCCGCGGTCGTAGAGAAAGCGCAGCTGGATGGGTCGTGGCAGCTGCAGCTTGAGTCGCCGTGCGGCTTGGGGAATGCAGTTCCAGAACAGATCCGCCATCACCACCGGATCTCGGGTGCTGGGGTGCCGAAAGGCGATCAGCAGATTGCAGGCCCCCGACTGCTGGGCTGCAAAGGCCTCGGCCAGGGCTTCTGCTGCATCACGGTGGCTCAGCTCAAGGCCCTGACTGCGGAAGAGCAGCGGAAGCAGGCGGCTCACCACGGCCTGAACCATCCGGCTGGGACGGGTGGGCAGCCGGCGCAGTGCGGGACGAGCGTTCTGGGTGGAGGCGCGGGGCATCGAACCGACTGCAGCGCGTCCATACTGATCCGATGGAGCTTTTGCTGGAACCCCTCAGTCACGCCTTCATGGTCAAGGCGTTGATGATCAGTGCCCTGGTTGGGGGTGTTTGCGGGCTGTTGTCCTGCTTCATGACCCTGAAGGGATGGGCGTTGATGGGTGATGCCGTCTCCCATGCGGTCCTCCCTGGCGTGGTGGTTGCCTATGCCCTGGGCCTGCCCTTCTCCCTGGGGGCGTTCGTCTTCGGTGTGGGTTCTGTTGCCGCCATCGGCTTTGTGAAGCAGAAGTCGAGGGTGAAGGAAGACACCGTCATCGGGCTTGTCTTCACCGGTTTCTTCGCTCTGGGGCTCGTGCTCGTCTCCAAGACGCGCAGCAACATCGATCTCACCCACATCCTGTTTGGCAATGTGCTGGGGATCTCAGCGGGGGATGTGCAGCAGACCCTGGTGATTTCGGTGCTGGTGCTGGTGCTGCTGCTGCTGTTCCGGCGGGACCTGATGCTCTTCTGCTTCGATCCCACCCACGCCCGATCGATCGGGATCAACACCGGACTCCTGCACTACATGCTGTTGGGACTCCTCTCCCTGGCCGCCGTTGCCGGTCTGCAGACCGTGGGAATCATCCTGGTGGTTTCGATGCTCGTCACCCCCGGTGCCACGGCCTATCTGCTTACCGATCGGTTCGACCGGATGACGCTGCTGGCCGTCACCAGCAGCGTGCTCTCCAGTGTGCTGGGGGTGTTCATCAGCTACTGGACCGACAGCTCCACCGCCGGTTGCATCGTGCTGGCGCAAACCGCGCAATTCGTGCTCGCCTTTCTTCTTGCGCCTGGGCAGGGGGTGCTGCGGCGTCTCTGATCAGTTGATGAGTGGATCAGCGCTCGTCCTCGTCCCAGTCGTAGGTGTCGTTGAAGCGCTGAACGCCGGCTTCTCGAAAGTGAAAGTCCTTGGCGGAACGGCCCTGATCAGATGCCGTTTGCTTGGAACCGTCCTGGCCCCACGGCTCGCGGTAATCAAGATCGTCCCGCATGTTCTGGAACGGCTCAGGAGGCTTCGCTGTCATCCCACTTGGCTTTGCCATCCAGCAGTTCGATCAGCTCCTGGAGCTTGCCCATGGTGACGCGCACATCGGCACCGTCGGGCAGAACACCATCGGCCACCACGTTGTAGTGGTCACGGCATTGGTTGCGCAGCTCCTGCAGGCGCTTCTTGGTGATGGTCTTCTTCTGTTCTGCCGTTGCCATGGCGATTGCGTGGTCTGGCCCTCATCCCTAGCAGAGCAGGGTGCTGCCTACCGACCTATCCCGGAAGAACCTGGCGAAAGCCATGGGCTTCCACCACGTTGAGCGGGGTGTTGAACAGTTCACTCAGTTCGGCGGGCCGCAGCATCTCCCGTGGGCTTCCATCCCCAACAAGACGTCCCTGTGCCAGAAACAGCACCCGTTCCATCTCCGGAACGATCGTGTCCACCCGATGGGTGACCTGCACCACGGTGGTTCCCGCTTGGATCAAGCGCCGCAGGATCGCCAGCAACTGATGGCAGGCCTGGAGGTCGAGGGCACGGCTCGGCTCATCCAGCACCAGCACCTCCGGTTGGTGAACCAGGGCGCGAGCGATCAACAGGCGGCGCCGCTGTCCGTCCGATAGCTCTCCGCAGCAGCGTTCACGGATGCTGTGGAGGTGCAGTTGATCGAGCAGATCCCGCGCCTGCTCCCATTGCCGCGCGCTGGGCTTCTGATCCCGGCCCAGCCGGGTGGCCCCAAAAAAATTGCTCACCACCGCCTCTTCAACAGCTGTTTTGGGGTGAAGCCGCTGTTCCATGTCGCTCGACACCACCCCAAGGCGGCTGCGCAGCGCCCAGAGGTTCACCGTCTCGCTGCCAAACAACCGCAAATGAGCGTCAGGGCGAACGATGGGATACAGGCTGCGGTCGATCAGTTTCACCAGGCTGCTTTTGCCTGCGCCATTGGGCCCCAACACCGTTGTGGACTGCCGCAGTTTCAATTGCAGGTTGAGGTCGTGCAGCACTGGGCGATCGCCCAGCCATGCCTCCACATTGCGGAGATCGAGCCAGGTTTCAGTGGTCATGGCCCTCCTGCAGCAACCGATCGATCACGATCGACAGGCGCGGAGCGACAGGCCGGAGCTCCTGCTGCCGCTCACTCCAGATGGCGTCACGCACCAGATCACTGAGGGGCACCAACTTCATCTCCTGGCCCTCCTTCAACTGCAGTTGGCTCAAGGGCACGCTGAGCCTTCCACGGAACACGTGGGCCACCCGGCTGCCGCTGTCGTCGCTGAACCATGGTTCGAGCGGCACGCTGGGTGACCAAGCGATCTCCTCCTGCAGCTCGCGGTGCACGGCTTCGCTGGCTGTTTCTCCCGGATCGAGATGGCCGCCAAACAACCCCCAGTGGCCCGGATAAATGATCGAGTCGATGTCGTCGCGCAGTTGGAGCAGCCATCGGCCTTCCCGCTCGAGCATGGCCAGGGCGACGGCGGGCTTCATGACGCCTCCGGTGTCTTGCGGGACCACTGGGCCAGTCCACCGCCCCGCCCCCGCGCTGTGAGTGTTCCCTGCTGCTCGTTCAGTTCAATCAGGGCAAAGAAGGGGAAGCGTTGGGGTTCCGGTGACGGCAGGCTTCGCTGCAGCAGCACCTGATCGGACCAGCTCAGCTCCAACGACGTGAAGCTGAACATCAGCAGTGGTCTGGAACCCTTCAGCTGGGCCTGGCCGCTGAACCGCAAGAGGAAACCGGCCAGGCAGACCTGATTCACGATGTTCAGGCCCTGGTCGCCGCGGCTCAAGGTCAGGCTGGCCTGCAGCCAACGCAGCAGCGTTGCGGTGCCGGGCGCCGGTGGATCCCCGCTGCGCGTCCAGGTCTGCTGCAACATCCAGCAGCCCGGCAGCTGCTCGATCTGAATGCCGCTGCCCTCACGGCGGCTCTGGCCTTCCCTCGCCAGAAGAGCTGCGGCAGGAGAACCAGGCAAGGCTGAGATCATGGGGCTCTGCAACACCCCCATCTTTTCGGAGTCGGCCCATGCAGCGCGACAAGCGCCGGACACCTCCCATAACGGACCTGATTCTACGGGGACTGCGCATCGGGGCCAGCACCGTTGCCCTGGTGGAACTGCTGCGCAGCGATTGGATCGGAGGGGGGCTCGCCAGCTTGGCCTGGCTGGTCTTCGTTCAGGTGGAGCGTCGCCGGGCGCCGCTCAAGCCTCCGTCCTGAGGATCGAATCGATGCAGTTCGGGTGCTGTCGGATATAGGCGTTGAACTCCATGGCCAGTAGACGCGCCTCAAAGGCGTCAGTGGCGTAGAAGCAGGATTCCAGCTTTTCTCCGTTGGATGTCTTGTGGCGGACGGTGTAGGCAGCCCGTCCCTGAGCAATGCTGGCCATGGACTGTTGAAGCAGTGGTTTCAAGCTGGCACTCCTGCCCTGAGGAATTCCATAACCATTCATTCATGTTTGCGTTTCAACGCTTCGTAAAGCTGTTTGAAGCGACCGACAGTCCGTCTCACCTCTCTTCCCCGCTGCCCATGGCCTCCCCTGCTTTGGCCTTCAACGTTGCTCTCGCGTCATTCCTGTCCCTGATCGCAGGGCCTGTTCAGGCGGAATGGCAGCCGATGCAGGAGCCAGCGGTTTGGCAAGCCCGTCGCGGCGATCTGCTGCCGGGCGACGGCTGGATCTTCATGGAAGCCCTCGACACCCCCTCACTCAAGGCGGCTGAATACATCCGGGCCCCTCAGAGCGTGGACGGTTCCGTTGAGGTGGAGGCAGGCCTGCTGATCCAGCGCGCTGGCCAGGACCGGTGGACCCAACGGGTTCTGCCGATGCGTGCCAACTGCGCCAAGGGGCAGCTGGAGCAACGCCAGACCGATGGTGCTTGGACCGTGTACCCCGGTCGCGATGGAACCGTGGTTAAGGTCCGCTGGATCTGCGCATTGCGATGAGTCGGCCTGCTTTTCGTTACGAGGAACCGGAACGCTTCGGCGAGTCGCTCACCACAGCACGCCCCTGGAACCGGTCTGCCCTGACCGATGTGGAGCGGCTCAATGGCCGAGTGGCCATGCTCGGCTTCTTGGCTGCCGTGGTGCTTGAAAAGGCCACGGGCTTGGGAATCGCGGGTCAGCTTGGTGCAGCTCTGCGCTGGTATCTGCAGCTGGGTTGATTGATGACGGTTGTTCCGGTTCTGAAGGACTCCCAACGCTTCAAGTTGGATGCCACCGACGACGCGATCTTCTACAGCGAGCCGCGTTTCGTTCACCATCTGGATGCGGGTTTTCGTGCTCGGCTGACAGCCCTCTACCGCGAGCGCATTCCTCCCTGTGCCCAGGTGCTGGATCTGATGAGCAGTTGGGTGAGCCACCTGCCGGAGGACGTTAGTTACGACAACGTCATCGGCCATGGCCTCAATGCTGACGAGCTAAGTGCCAACCCCCGATTGGATCGGCACTGGGTTCAGAACCTCAACCGCGACCAAATCCTTCCGGTTGAGGATGCATCGATCGATGCCACCTTGATCGTGGCCGGTTGGCAGTACCTGCAACAGCCCGAGCCGATCTCCGCTGAGCTGTGGCGGATCACCCGCCCCCGGGGCCAGGTGATCGTGGCGTTTTCCAATCGAATGTTCTTCACCAAGGCTCCCCAGGTGTGGACCGACGGTGATGACGGTGATCACCTGCGTTACGTCGCTGAGGTGTTGATGGCCCAGGGCTGGCCCCAGCCGGAGATCCTTGCCGAAGACACCCGCGCCGAGGGTGTGATGGGCTTGTTCGGCGGTAAGGGAGATCCTTTCTTTGCCGTCGTGGCCGAGAAACCTCTCTACTGATTCCTCGACGTTCCTTTGCCTTGCAGGGATGGACGTTGTTCTGAATTGCGGCAGCGTGAGGCGAGAACCAGGATCTGCATGAGCTTCACCCTTCCGGGT
This sequence comes from Synechococcus sp. A15-44, assembly GCF_014280115.1. NCBI lineage: Bacteria > Bacillati > Cyanobacteriota > Cyanophyceae > Synechococcales > Synechococcaceae > Synechococcus > Synechococcus sp. A15-44. The sequence continues at coordinate 1,367,935 of NZ_CP047938.1, read as the reverse complement.
CTTCTCCCCTGGCGCTTCAAGATTGTGTTGATCGGTCAGCAGGTGGTTCTTGAAGCTTCGTCTGAGGATCAACAGCTGAGCACGGTTCTTGAACCTGGTGGAAGTCGCATTCGGCGTGGCTACGACCTGATCAAGGCTCCGCAATGTGCGTTGATCCGGTGAGCAGCACGTCTCGCCTCACCCAGCCCGTCGTCATCTTCGGTGGTTTTCTGATCACGCAGGAGGCCTATCGCCCCCTCGCTGAATGGATTGATCAGGCAACCGGCGCTGCGGTGCGCATCGTGCCTGCGTCCAAATTGGATTGGCTTGCCACCAGCTGGGGCTTCGGTTGGCGTCGCCTGCTTGATCGCGTTGATGCCGCTGTGCGTGAGCTTCAAAGCCAGTCGCCCACAGGGCGCGTCACGTTGATTGGTCACAGCTCCGGCGGGGTGATGTTGCGGCCCTATCTGGCGGATCAGACCTTTCTGGGACGCCGTTTCAACGGTGCAGCCCGATGCAATCGCCTGATCACGCTCGGCAGTCCCCATCAGGCTCTGCGTGCCACACCATTGCGGGCTCGCGTGGATCGTGAGTTTCCGGGTTGCCCTGAAGCCGATCGGGTGGACTACGTCGCGGTTGCGGGTCGGCTTGATCCGCTGGGAGCGAATGCATCCAATTTTTCGCGCCGCAGCGCTGCCCGCAGCTATCGCCAGATCATGGGCGACCCGGATCTGCAGGGGGACGGTCTGGTTCCCCTTCCATCAGCCCTGCTGCGGGATGCTCGCTGGATTGAGCTTGCTGATACGGCCCACGGCGGATTGTTCGGCCAAAGCTGGTACGGCTCCACCGATCGCATCGAGCGCTGGTGGTCGCAGCTCGGAGACTGAACCAGGCGATCAGGCATTGTGGCCTGCTTCGGCGATCAGCTCGTGCAGGAAACGAAAGGGTTTGGGGGTCAGGCAAGGTCGGCCAAACGCAAATCCAGCAAGAAGCGCAAGCCGGGAACGTCAAACCATCGCCGTGATCAATGCCCAATGGGGCGCGACCCCGGCCTCGAGGCGATTCAGGCCAGGCAGTGCCTTGGCCTGCCGCTCACTGGGCGGTTAACCGTTGCCCAGGTGAAGCGGGCTCACAAGCTTCTGGCTGTTCAACATCATCCCGATAAAGGGGGCGACCCTGAGGTGATGACACGGTTCAACACCGCCCGCGATGTGCTTCTTGAGCCCGAGATGGAGATGCTTGCTGCCTGACGGCCCTCACGTGCGTCTCAGGCCGTCAGCTGCCGCTGCTGCGGCCCAGCACCAGCCAGGTGATCAGCATCAAGCCACTCAGGCTGACCACGGTGTAGATCCAATCGGCGTATGGCGTCCAGAACAGTCCCGCCACCGGGGCTGTCATCGGTCCCAGACCAGCAGGATCACCACAAACAAGGCCCCGAACACGAGGAAGGGCGTGAGCAGTGTCAGCAGAGACTGTGTTTCGATCGTTCCGGTTGCAGCAAGCGGATCATCCGGTGGTCTGTTTTGATCTGTCAAATCTCCGTTATTCACTGAGATTGAGGCCAGAGCTCGCGGCCAATCCACCTTCATCGGGATCGAGCAGTGGGATGAACAACCGTCAGCGTCAAATTCTTGTTGCTTTTTCGGCCTCGATGGGGCTTGGCTTGCTCGGCGGGTTGGCGTTCAACGTCACGTCCCAACTGATCCGGCCCGGCAAGATTGACTTGGGCCCGGCATCGCCGGGAGGGCCTGGCCAATCTCCTGCGTTGCCCGAGCAGAACACAGGCTCATCCGATCCAGGCTGTGTTGTTCCTCCTGGAGGTGGTCCGCCTGTCACGACGAATTTCCAGCCCTGTTGATTGCATCGTGAGGACGGGTTCTTGGGCCAAGGTTTCAGAAGAAAAGATAAAAAAGTGCTCTAGCGATACCCAGAATTGTTTCGGTTGTTCGCTTCGATACCGAAATTGAAGGCCAGCTGAGGTGATTGTTTAGTCCTCTTCCAGCCCATGCATGAACAGCGAACAGCGTCTCAGTTATCTGCACTTGATGAACAAAGCTGCTGAATCGGAAGACAGACAAAGCTATTTCTATTACCTCAAGCTTGCTGAACAAACCCTGCAACGCCAGGATCCCGAGGTGATCTGGAAGCCTGCAGGTTGATTCAGCGAATCATGTTGGCCTTGAAAAAACCGAATCCAAGGCCAAAGGATGAGGATTGATCGCGATGCAGCGTCACTGAAACATCGAAATCGAGAAGATCGGATTGTTCGATGTCTTCACGCTTCAAGTTGTGAGCGTTCTCCGATTCGAAGCCGTCGATGATGGCATCGCGATTGGTTTCCAGGTAACCCACCACCTGCTTCAGCACATGGTCGCGCCAGGCCTCGCTGGCGTCTTTGCTGATTCGATCAGACATGGTGGCTTCATCCGTATCTACAGGTTGAACCCGAGACCAACGTTGACACGCGTTCCGTAGTTGTAGGGACGAACCGGTCCAAACCATGGGGGTGGGGCGACGACGACAGGTCGTCGATTGGGTGCGTAGTACACCGGGGCATAGGTGCGGTAGTAGGGGCGATAGCTGTGCTTCACAGCGTTTTTGTAGCCCTTCCGGTACCCCTTGTTGTAGGCCTTCTGTTTCTTGTGGGAGTGGTGATGGCGATCGTTGTGGGCCTGGGCAGCGGGACTAACACTGATTCCGGTGACAGCAATCAGAAGCGCAGCAATGCTGAGACGTTGAGCAAGCGACATAGCCAATCGTTTGACTGAATCGACCCTATCCTGCGTCTGCGGGGAAATCGTGTCAGCTTCCCGCTCAAATGTGACTGGATGCATCTCGCTGATGGATCAACGTTCGATGTCTGTTCGTTGTTCGAGCACGAAACGCAGGGCCCACAGCCCGGCATAAGAGCCTGTCAGTACAAAGAGGAGGAGGATCAGCACGACACATCCTCAATGGGCTGGTCGGTTGTAGCTGACTTGTGTTTGTTTTGTGGTCAGATGGTCCAATAGCCGTACCAATCAGGGTGGGCTGGGGGGTTGTGGACTTGGGGATCCGCGATCAGCTGCAAGTGCCATTGGCCATTGCCGTGAATCGGCAGAAGATCATCGAGCGCACTGTCCATTTCGACAGCGTGAAGATCGTCCTTGTGCACCTGCTCCTGTCCTTCCAGCCAACGCTGCCGTGCCCGCGCCTTGGCGGAGGCTGAAGAACGGGCCACGATCACCCCGAAGGCATGCTGTTCCGCCATCGAGGTGGGGTCATAGGCGCCAAGGTTGACGAACCACAGCTGCGGACCATCAACACTGGATGGATCCTGCGCTTGCTCAACAACCTCAACGCGATAGCCATCGACATGGTCGATGCAGCGGTAGCTGTCGATGTGCAAGCCACGGCGGAGGCCGATCCATTCATGCCGCAGCGCCGGCAGCGTTGCGTCGATGGTCTCGCCCACGACCCAACGCACATCGTGCTGCTCCACATGGCAGCCCTTGCAACGGCCCCCCAGCACCACCAGGAACAGCTTCTTGGCGCTGCTCATCGCTGGGTCGGTGATGACGCGTCGGCATGGGCGACGACGGCACGGCAGTGGGCGATGAACTCCTCGCCGTTCCTCTCCCCTTTGGCTTGCTTGGTTTGCAGGCTGAGAATCTCAAAGGTTGCGGTGGTGCTGCTGCTCACCGGGGAGACGGTCGGACTGCGTCTTCCATCATGAAGGCGATTGTCCAGCGGCAGTCCGTCGTAGGGATCGGTGCCGTCACAACGCTGAAAGGCTGCATGGATGGCATCGATGGCCTCCCTCACCTGATACGTCGCCCCTCGCTTCCTGGCGCGCTTGGTGATCGTTACCGCCGTGCGGTTCAGCAGCCGCTTATAGCTGTCGGGGTCGATGTCCAGCCAGCTGGGGGGCGTGACCGACAACGGATTGCGTTCCATGCACCCCTTTGGTGGCTCTAGGTGATCAGACTTTTTCGAGCCAGGCCAAGAACAACCGGCGGATTTCCTCTTCGTTGGTCACCCGTTCGCTCAGAGATGCCGTGACTGCGCCGGGGTGCTCGCGCTGCACGATTTGCTCAGCCTCGTAGGCATCCGCTGCTTCGACAGGCTTGAAGCCAGCGTCAACGGCCGCTGGAGCGCAATAGAAGACGGGGTAACGGCTCATCGGGCTGCTGCAACCTCCAACCGATAGCAACAATTCTGCGATCGAGGGAATGGCTGCGGGGAGCTTGCACCCACATCTGTTGAGTTCAGGCATCTTTCTTAAGTCCTGAGCCTCAACAGGTGCTGATCCATACCTTTGGTGGTTCTTGCCGAGGAACCGTGGCTTTTGATTCTGGAGATAAAACGGATCGCTTCATTGCCGCAGCCAAGACACGGGCGGAAGCTGCATTGAACGAGCCGGCACCAAAACTGACGGCCTTGGAAAAGGGAATGTTGGCGTCGCTGCGACGGGGTGGAAGGCCCGTGCGTCATGGCTGAGCTCAGCGCATGAGCAGCCAAACGGCCAAAGCACCGCAACCAAACCCCTTGATGAACTGGGCCCAGGTGAGTCCGTAGGTATCGAGGGAAAGCGTTCTCATCATCAGATTCAGAACCTCTTTGTGTTTCCGAATCAAGGGTGAGCTGTTGGCCGTGTTCAGTTGCGGAATCTGTTTGAGCTTGATCTCCCCGAGCTTGGCCAACGTTGCTGGTCGCGTGTGCTGCTGGAGCATAAGGCGCGCCTGTTGGTCCGAAACGAACAAACCTTTCTTGGGTTGCTGTTCATCGGGTGACACGTTGCTAGGCAGTGGAAGCCCCTCCAATTGATTCATCTTGAAAAGAGTCGTCAGTCTGTCGACGGGATTCCTGGTGAGTGCACTGCTGGTGTCCCCCGCTTTTGCCCAAAAGGTTTCGAAAGAAAACGTCCGTGCGCTGAACACCGCCAGGATGCAAGCTGAGTCCATCAACGGTGGACTTAACAACTACAGAGCTTCGAAATGCATGTACGCCACCGGTGAGGGAGGTGGCAACTGCTTGAAGAATGCAAGCGATGGATACCTGTTCGTGTTTGATGGTGGCTCTCCAGGCTGGCAAGAGGCTGGTGGTCAACCCACTGTTGAAACTGAAATTCTTGTCTCTCGAGACGGAGCTTCGATTGTTGATGTTGTCTACAACGGTTCACCGCGTTAATTGAAGAATCCTTCCAAGAATGTGGTTTGAATAGCCTCGCTGCTCAGGCGGGGCTGTTTTGTGACTTGATTGAGCTCCATATCATTCGGGCCTTCGAAGAACTGCAATCGGTCTAAATAATAAATCGACCGGAAGATGTGAATCCCAGAAGTGCACAAGATGCTGTGAATACAGGGGTTCAACTCATCAAATACAGCAAGAGAAAAACTCATGCAAACGACAAATATCGGATCTGAGTGCCTCGTTCTCCATCCGCGCCCAGCCTGTTGTTGAGCCGTTCCTGCAGAGAGGATGGGGCTCAGCAGCTTTAAACGGCCCTTGTCTTCCGCCTCAGCCCTGCCGCCCCTGCGCTTGGCCGTTGTGGGTCACGTCGAATGGGTGGAATTTCTGGCGGTGGATCAGTTGCCCCGCCCCGGGGCCATTGGTCACGCCTTGCGAACTCGGCAGGAACCTGCTGGTGGTGGAGCCGTCGTTGCGGTGCAGATGGCACGGTTGCAGCAGCAACCCGTCCAGTTCTTTACGGCTTTAGGTCGCGATTCGGTCGGTGAAGCCTGCGTCAAGCGACTCGAGGATCTGGGCCTTGAGGTTCATGTCGCCTGGAGGGAGGTGCCAACCCGTCGTGGCGTGAGCATGGTTGATGGTGAGGGGGATCGGGCGATCACGGTGATCGGCGAGCGGCTGACCCCATCCCTGGATGACGACCTTCCCTGGAACGCCCTTGGCGAATGCGACGGCCTGTTCGTCACGGCCGCTGATGCTCCTCTGTTGAAAGCCTGCCGTTCTGCTGCAGTTTTGGCGGCGACCCCGCGCGTTCGTTTGCCCGTGCTTCAGCAGGCTGGGGTGCCCCTCGATGCCTTGATCGGTAGTGGCCTTGATCCGGGTGAACGGGTGGAGTCGGGGCAGTTGAACCCAGCTCCCCATACAGTGATCCGTACGGAAGGTGCTGCAGGCGGAATTAGTCATCCAGGCGGTCGTTATGACCCATCACCCCTTCCGGGGCCCTTGGTCGAGAGCTATGGCTGTGGCGACAGCTTTGCGGCAGGCGTGGTCACGGGTCTTGCAGCGCGCTGGCCCCTGGCGGATGCCATCGCTTTGGGTGCCGAGTGTGGTGCCGCCTGTGCGACGCGATTTGGGCCCTATGGATGAGTGCTCGCCACGCGCGATGGCTCTCGATATCGACAAAAATGCACCGAAACACCTGTTGTTATGGCGCCCACCAAAAGAGAGATCCTTGCTGCATCGGCAGGCTGGGTCGCTGTCACGTTGAACGTGGTTCCGGGCTTGGGTGCCGGCTACCTCTACCAGCGCCGCTGGAAGGCGTACTGGATCACGTCTGCTTTGACGACGACCTGGTTTGTCCTGGGTGGAGTGCTGGGACAGGGGGCTGAGGCTGCCGAAGAAATCCAAAACCAATGGATTGGCTTGCTTGGGCTCGTTGCTCTCGCGGCTGGAACAGCTGTTGAAGCCGGGCTCGCAGCGAAGAAATCTCGCGAACAAAACTGATCCGGGTTGAGGCCAGAACACTCAGCGCCTGGGTTTTGTATGGCCTCAGCGAAATCTGCTCTTGGCGGGGCTTGGAGTGATCGCTACCCCTCGCGTCTGAGCGCCTCTTCTTTCATCCGCTGAACCCGCTCCAAAACGGATTCATTGCTCATCCTGTTGTTCAGCCGCTCCACCAACAGTGGAAAGGCCAATGGGCTGGGCCGAGGGGTTTCAACGTGCAGCCATTCCTGGCTTGCGGCGCGTTCCAAGGCCGCCTCTAGGCGTGAGATCTCCAACTGGTCATCGAGCACCTCCTGCTGCGCCTGCAGCAGCAAGCGGTTGTTCGGCTCATGGCGGCTGAACACATCGAACAGCAGCGATGCACTGATCTGAAGCTGACCGGTGCTTTTGCTCGATCCAGGGAAGCCTCGGTTCATCAGGCCTGCGATCTGGGCAATGGCGCGGAAGCGTCGCCGTTGTAGCTCGGAGAGATTCAGTGCGTTCTTGAGATCCCGCTCCAGCTTTTGGCGATCGAGCAGCAGATCGATGTGGTCTTCCAGTAACTCCGCCATGGGGTAGCTCTTCGGTGCCAACAGCTCAAAGCCGTAGTCGTTCACCGACACCGTGATCGTGCCCCGCTCCAGACGGGTGAGCCGCGATGCCCAGAGGAAGCCGATGCCCTCATGCACGAACCGCCCTTCAAAGGGGTAGGCAAACAGGTGTGTGCCTTCCCGGGTGCGGCAGGTCTCAATCAGCAGCTGCCCCACTGATGGCAACACCGAGATGTCCTGTTGTCGATCAAACAGGGGCTTCAGAGCCTGAAGTTCAGCGTTGTCGAGATCACCACGGCTGGCGCGGTCCACCTCAAGACGCAGGTGATGAGTCAGCAGATCGGAGAGGGCCATCTGCCCCCCAGCCCAGGCAGGCACCGTGCGCGTTTTCTTGGTGCTCACCTTCACGTAGGCGGTCATGTCGCGAAGGCGTACGAATTCCAGCTGACGTCCGGAGAAGAAGAACACGTCCTTCGGCTTCAGCTGGCTGATGAAGGTCTCTTCCACATGGCCGAGCACCGCGCCACGCACAAAGCGCACCGTGATCGCTGGTGCGGCCGTGATCGTTCCCACGTTGAGCCGATGCAGGCGGGCGATGGCGTTGTCTCGCACCCTGTAGCGCTGGCTCGTTTCCTCCCACTCGAGCTTGCGGTAGCGGGGATAGGCCCCGAGGCATTCCCCTCCCTGCTCCAAGAACATCAGGCACCAATCCCAGTCGTCCTGGCTCAGATCGGCATAGGCCGCACAGCTCCTCACCGCATGCAAGGTCTGCTCAGGATTGAAGCCAGGGCCGCAGGCCAAGCCCGTGAGGTGCTGCAGCAGCACATCCAGAGGAGAGTTGGGAGGTTTGCGTTGTTCCACCAGACCTTCCGCCAGGCCTCGACGCACAGCACTGAGTTCGAGCAGCTCCAGCGCATTGGTGGGCATGAACAGCACCTGGGATGTGCCGCCAGGCAGGTGAGCTGATCGCCCCGCCCGCTGCAGCAGCCGCGCCAGATTCTTTGGGCTGCCGATCTGCACCACCTGTTCCACGGGTTGAAAGTCCACCCCGAGATCCAGGGAGCTGGTGCAGACCACCCAACGAATGCCGCCGGCCTTCACGGAGGCTTCGATCGCTTCCCGCTCGCTGCGGTCGATGGCGCTGTGGTGCAGGGCCAACCCCTCCTCCATTTCCGGGCAGGCGAAGCGCAGGCACTGGTGCCACCGCTCCGACTGATTGCGGGTGTTGGTGAACAGCAAGGTGCTGATGCCGGGATTGAGGCGGGCCACCAGCTCTTCGTACATCCGCAACCCGAGGTGGCCGGCCCAGGGGAAGCCATCGATCGTCTCCGGAAGGATGCTCTGAATCTCCGTGCTGCGTGCAGGGGCGCCCCCGATCAGCTGTGGCTCACGTGCCGTTCCCAGGGCATGGCGCGCTGCCTGCTCGAGGTTGCCGATGGTGGCACTGATGGCCCAGGTCTGGAGCTGGGGGCGCAGCTGTCGCAACCAGCTCAGGCACAGCTCCGTCTGGCTGCCCCGTTTGCTGCCCATCAACTCGTGCCATTCATCGAGGATCACCGTTTCGAGTTGGCCAAACAGCTCTTCGGCCTTGGCATTGCTCAGCAGCAGGGCGAGGGACTCCGGAGTCGTCACGAGAATCTGTGGTGGTGCCTTGAGCTGTTTGGTGCGTTCGCTGCTGCTGCTGTCGCCATTGCGGATGCCCACCCGAATCGGCCAGCCCATCGCCTCGATCGGTTCGCGGATCGCCAGCGACAAGTCGCGGCTGAGGGCCCGCAAGGGCGTGATGTAGAGCAGTCGTATTCCCTTCAACGGCTGCTCCTCCGCCAACATCCGCGCGATCGGTCCCATCACGGCGGCGAAGGTTTTGCCGGACCCTGTGGGCACTTGGATCAAGCCATTCCGCCCCGCCAGATAGGCGCTCCAGGTCTCCTGCTGGAACGGCAGCGGCGTCCAGTTCCTCCGCGCGAACCAGGCATGTATCGGCTCCAAGCGAGGGTCGTCGGTTGATTGTTTGGCCTTGGCCTTCGCTTTTGCCTTCTGTTCTGAAGCTGCCATCAGCGCTTCTCGATCAATGCCATCGCGGTCTGGAGTGAATCCGCTTCATCGGCAGGTTTGTCGCGTCGCCAGCGCAGGATCCGCGGAAAACGCACGGCGATGCCGGATTTGTGGCGTTTTGAGGGGTGGATGCCCTCAAAGCCGATTTCAAACACCAGCTCGGTTTTCAGGGACCGTGCCGGCCCGAAGCGCTGCAGGGTGTTGCGTCGGATCCAACGGTCCAGCTCGAGGATTTCGGCATCGTTGAGGCCGGAATAGGCCTTGGCGAAGGTCACCAACTGCGGCTCTTCAGCGTTGGTCCAGAGGCCGAAGGTGTAATCGGTGAAGAGGTTGGCGCGACGCCCACTGCCGGCCTGGGCATAGAGGAGCACCGCATCGAGGGTCATCGGCTCCAGCTTGTGTTTCCACCAGTTGCCGCGTTTGCGGCCGCTCAGGTAAGGCGATTCCGCCTGTTTGAGCATCAGCCCTTCGGCGTTGTGTTCACGGGCCTTGTTGCGCTGTGTCTCCAGGTCCTCCCAGGAGTCGATCGACCAGGACGGGCTCTGCTTCAGCCGCCATGCCTCGGGATGCTCGATGCTGCCGAGCAGTGCCGCCAGCTGCTGCTGGCGCTGCCGTAATCCCTGCTGGCGGATGTCGACGCCCTGATGTTCCAGCAAGTCGTAGGCGATGAACCGCATCGGGCAATCCCGTTTCAACGTTGCTCCAACGCTTTTGCGGCCCAGCCGTCGTTGCAGCTGATCAAAGCCAAGCGGTTCGGCGGCGTCCTGTTGCCAGCAGATCAGCTCGCCGTCCAGAACGCTGCCAGATGGCAAGGCCTTGGCCACCTCCACAAGCTCAGGGAAGCTCTCGTTGACCAGCTCTTCTCCACGGCTCCAGAGGTAGACGCCGGAGCCGCGATGAATCAGCTGACCGCGGATTCCATCCCATTTCCACTCCAGTTGCCAATCCCTCGCCGATGTCTCCAGCAGTCGGTCGGGTTCCAGGGGACTGGCGAGATAGAAGGGGTAGGGGGTGCCGCTGGAACGGTGTTCATCCGCCGTCGCGCAGGCGGTGAGTTGCCTGAAGCGCTCGGCGGAGGGCTCAAAGCCGCCCATCAGCCGTTGCACCACAAGGCTTTCTTCGAGATCAAACGCTTCGGCGATGGCCCGGCTGATCAGGCCCCTCGACACGCCGACACGGAATCCCCCCGTGAGCAACTTGTTGACGATGAAGTGCTGGTCGAGCGGGGTTCGGTGCCAGAGCCAGATCACGGCATTGGCCTGATCGTCGTCGCTTCTGGTGCTGATGGCCGGCAGCAGGGTGTCCATCCACCAGTTCAGGGGCATGTCTCCATCACCGCTGGGCAGATCCGGATCGCTTGCTTTGACGCGTTCCTGCACGGCGGGCCAGAGCAGGCTGATGGTTTCGGCTGAGTCGCCCACCTGGCCGTAGCAGTCGTCGATCAGCCAATCCGGAAGACCACCGCGGTCCCGCAGGATGTCGCGCAGTCGGCGACCGGTGATCAGGCGCCTGCGGCGCTTGCCCAGCAGCAGCGTCAACGCCCAGGCCGCCTCCCCTGCTTCGACCCCCTGAAAGTGATCCGCCAGCGCTTGCACCTTGGCCTTGGTGCCCGTGACCTGATCCAACTGATTGAACAGGTTCTGAAAGGCACGCATGCGCGCTGGAACGGGATGGATGGAAAGCCCCGCCATCCTGACAAGACATTTTGTGAGCAGTGCTGGAAATCCGGCGGAGACCTGTGTTGATCTGAGCGACAGCTTCCTGAAACAGCCGGATGGCACTCCTCTGGGACAACCTCGCGCAACAACTCAGCAGCGTGCGCGCTACCGCCTCAGCCACGGCCGTCGTCACCCCCGTGGCTGGCTCCGGCACGTCGGATGATCCATCCGACCGTCGTCGTCGCCTTCAGAAGGCGCTTGAGGCCGTGAAAGACAGCGGCAACGCCATGATGATCGAATCGCTCACAGCCGCGATCGAGGGTCGCGAAGCAAACCTCAACCTCCCTGAGCTGCCGGACGGCATCGCCAAGTTCTAGTCCGACTCCCCTTCGAACAGGGTGTCCAGCGGTTCCGCATCCACACCCTCCACCTCCCGCAGGTAACGGGCCAGAACGTCACTTTGTCCATGGGTGACGTACACCTTGCGGGCGCCGCTGTCGCGAACGGTCTGGATCAGTCCAGGCCAGTCGGCATGATCACTGAGCACGAATCCCCGCTCGTAGCCCCGCCGTCGACGGGCTCCGCGCACGGCCATCCAGCCGGAGGCAAAGGCGGTTTGGGGTGACTTGAAGCGGCGCATCCAGCTGGAGCGATGGGCCGACGGTGGCGCCAGGATCAACCGCCCTTCGAGCGGATCCTTTCGGGGCAGTTCGCTGACGGGACGACTGGGGGTCATCGGAACCCCTGCCTCGCGGTAGTGGCGGGTCACGGTTTCAACGGCGCCGTGCAGCAGCACCTCCTCCTCCACGCCGATGGCCTTCAGTTCAGCCAGCAAGCGTTGGGCTTTGCCGAAGGCGTAGCAGAACAGCAGGGATGGTCTGCTGCGATCACGGCTCCACCAGGCATGGATCTCCTTGGCCACCTGCTCACCGCTTTGCCAGCGATAGATCGGCATTCCGAAGGTGGCTTCGGTGATCAACACATCGCAGCGCACTGGTTCGAAGGGGTCACAGCTGGGGTCGTCATCCCGTTTGTAATCCCCACTGACCACCCACACCTCACCCTCTGATTCCAGACGGATCTGCGCCGAACCAAGCACGTGTCCGGCGCTGTGAAACGACACCTTGCATTGCCCCAGCCAGTGTTCTTCGCCGTAGGTCACTGGGTGAAGGGTGATGTCCTTTCCGAGCCTCTGGCGCAGAACCCCTTCACTGGAGGCCACGGCCCAGTACTCCCCGCATCCGGGGCGGGCGTGGTCGGCATGGGCGTGGGTGATCAGGGCCCGGGGAACCGGACGCCATGGGTCGACCCAGGCCTTCGCGGCACGGCAATACAACCCCTCCGGTGTGCGTTCGATCAAGCTCCGCCACCGATCGCTGCAAACAGTCTGAAAGGCCCATACCTTGAGCGCGTTCGACCCGCTTGCCATGAAGCTGCTCGCTGCCGCTCTGTTTGTTTCAGCCCTGGCTGTGCCCAGTTCCGCTTTAGCTCAGAAAAAGATTCCCAAGGCCCAAGGCCACAACCAATGCCCCCTGGGTTATGTCAACACCCTGGGCACCACCTGTGTGTCTCCGATCTATTACGAGATGAAGCCCACCAACGGTGAAGCCTGCCCCTCCGGCTGGATGAATGTTGGCGCTGGCTATTGCCGTAAGAAGTAATCAATTCAGTGGCTGAGGCCTCAGGCCACTCCAGCGCTCCAGGGTGTTGATCGATTGAACACCCTGGAGTCGCGTTGATCCCGGCCTTGTCCAGGTGGGGATGGATCGAATGTTTTCATCCCTGCACTGCCTGAGCTGGTCGGGGTACTTGTCGGGCAGACCGCATTCCACGTAGTTCAGGATGGCTCCGGCCTGTTTACCAAAGAGCTTCATCTGCTCTTTGCAGGCAGGGCACCAATGGGCTCCAAAAAACCTGGCGCCCACCGTGTTGAGTTGCTCGGCCAACTTGATTGTTTGTTCTGTGGACTCCGTTGCGGGTTCAGGAATCGGTTGGTTCCACGGTTGTGCAGCCGCTGCGGTGCACAACGTCCCCGCCATCGCTGCCATCAAGGTCAGAACCCTGATGCCCTTGGGCTGGATGACGGGGGCCATGAATCGCAGGGGTTGGATTGTCGAAAATTTATTCGCGTACCGCGTCGTTCTTTGATCGGTTGGCGCGTCACCGGCTCATTTCGAGCATGCGCTGCATGGGTTTCATGGCCTTCAGACGCATCGATTCATCCATCTCGATCGCAGGCGTGAGGGTCTCCAGGCATGCCTTCAGTTTTTCAAGGGTGTTGAGCCGCATGTAGGGGCAGGCATTGCAGCTGCATCCATCGATCCCTGGAACGTCGAGCAGGGTTTTTTCAGGAACCCGCTGCTGCATCTGATGCAGGATCCCCGGTTCCGTCAGAACGATGAAGCTGTTGCAGGAGCTTTGTTCGGCGTAATTCAACAGCTTGCTGGTGGATCCAATGAAATCCGCCAGGTCCAGCAGATTCTGCTGGCACTCGGGGTGGGCGATCACTTCAGCCCCGGGATGTTCGTGCTTGAGGGCCAGCACAGCTTCTTCGCTGAAAGTCTCATGAACAATGCAGCGTCCCGGCCAGAGGGTCAGCTCGCGACCGCTCTGTTGCTGAACCCAGCGCCCCAGGTTCTGATCGGGGGCGAACAGCACGGGCTGGTCGGCAGGCAGCTGATTCACCAGATCAACGGCATTGCTGCTGGTGCAGATCAGATCGCTTTGCGCCTTCACTGCGGCCGTGCAGTTGATGTAGCTCACCACGAAGTGGTCGGGGTGTTCTGCCCGAAAGCGGGCGAACTCATCGGCGGGGCAGTCGTCCGCCAGGGAGCATCCGGCTTCTAGATCCGGCAACACCACTGTCTTTTCCGGGCTGAGAATCTTGGCGGTCTCCGCCATGAAGTGCACGCCGCAGAACACGATCACGTCTGCATCGGTGCTGGCGGCCTTGCGCGACAGCTCCAGGGAGTCACCAACGAAATCGGCGATGTCCTGAATCTCCGGCTCTTGGTAGTAGTGCGCCAGGATCACGGCATTGCGGTCCTGGCGAAGCCGGTTGATCGCCGCAACAAGGGCGGTGTCAGCGCTCATCAGGACCGGTTCGGGGCAGGATGGCCACAGCCTAGGCATTCGCTCTGAAGCACCTGCGACTTGCCATTGCCGGTGATCTCCATGGCGCCTGGGGCGACGCGGATGAGCAGCTGCTGCAGCGGCTCAAGCCCGACGCTGTTCTTTTCGTTGGTGATCTAGCTGATGGGGATCTGCGTCTGACGCGCCGGATCACGCGGCTTCCCTTCCCCGTGGCCGTGATCCTGGGGAACCACGACCGCGGGCGTGATCGCAGTGGCAGCATCCTCGAGCAACAACGCGCTGTGCTCGGCGATCTCCATTGCGCTTGGCGCTCAATTCAGTGGCCGGAGCTCCCGTTGACGGTTGTGGGTGCGCGTCCATGCAGTGCTGGTGGAGGTTTTCACCTGTCGAAAGCGGTGGAGGCGGTGTACGGCCCGGTGTCGCTTGAGGCTTCAGCCGAGCGGATTGTGCAGGCCGCCGCTGATGTACCCGCTGATCAGCCCCTGATCGTCATGGCCCACTGCGGTCCCTCAGGCTTGGGATCCGAGGCCGCCAGTCCCTGCGGACGCGACTGGAAGACGCCGGCGGTGGACTGGGGGGATCAGGATCTGGCCCTTGCCCTGGACCGCATGGCCAAAGACCGACCTGCCAATCTGGTGATCTTTGGGCACATGCACCATGCCCTCAAGCGCGGCTCTGGTTTCCGCCAGACCCTGTTGCGGCATCGCCATGGAACCGCGCTGATCAATGCCGCCTGTGTGCCCCGTTCAGGTGTGGATGGGCAAGGTCGAACGTTGCTGCATCTCTCCTGGGCTGAATTCCAGGGGGCTAGCCTCACGCAGCTCGCCCATCGCTGGTACACCCCCGATGCTGAGTTGATCCATCAGGAGCAGTTGCCGATCGATCCTCCGTTGCCGTGCTGATTTATTTCTGCAGCAGCAGCCATGGCTTCGGCCATGCGGCTCGCGATGCTGCGGTGCTCCAGCAACTGCGCCGCCTGCGTCCTGAATGGACCTTGGTGATGAGCTCGGGTCTGCCCTCCCCCGTCCTCAACCTGCTGCTGGGGGATGCAGCGATTGAGCAGCGGTCCTGTCAATGGGATGTGGGCATGGTGCAGGCCGACGCGCTCGGTGTGGATTGCGCCACCACCCTCAGGGCCCTGGATGAGCTGGAGCAACGGCTGCCGGCCCTGATCGAGGCTGAGGCTCTCTGGATTGCGTCGCAGGGGCAGCCGGTGTTGATCATCGGGGACATTCCCCCGGCCGCAGCCGCCTTGGCCCAGCGCCTCGATGCACCTCTGGTGTGGATGAGCAATTTCGGGTGGGATGACATCTATCGCCCCTTGGGCTCTGCCTTCCAACGCTGGGCCGATGCTGCCGCTGAGGCCTACCGCTGCGGTGATCTGTTGCTGCGCTGCCCGTTTGACCTCGCCATGCACTGGGGGTTGCCTGAACAGAGGCTCGGTTTGGTTTGCGCCAGCCCGCGGCCCATTCCGGCGGATCTTGAGGCTTGCCTTGATGCCCAGGATGCTCCCCTGGTGTTGGTGGGGTTTGGAGGCCTGGGCTTGTCCCTTTCGCGGGAACTGTTTCAGCTTTGGCCCAACCACCATTTCCTGCTTCCGGCTTCAGCAGATGCCTCGCAAGCGCCTGAGTTGGCGGTGCTCCCCAACCTCACGTTTCTGCCGGATGGGCTACGCCCCGTCGATGTGCTGGGCCGTTGCTCCCGTTTTTTGGGCAAGCCGGGTTTCAGCAGCTTCTGCGAGGCGATGGCCCAAGGGGTTGGGATGCACGTCGTGGAGCGCAGCGGATTTGCCGAAGCTTCGGCGCTGATGGATGGTTTGCGTCGCCACGGCCAGCACCGCTGCCTCAGCCGTCAGGAGCTGGACACCGGCGCATGGCAGCTGGACCAGCCGTTGCTGGCGTCAAGCGAAGCCCCTCTTTCTGCATCAGGGGCTGAAGAAGCCGCTCTGGCACTGGTGGGTTGGGTTGCAAGTCGTTTTTAATTTTTGGTCTTTTTCATCACCTTTTTGAGCTGATTTGCCTGCTTGATAGTGGTCTGGCCGATTATTTGACTGGCATATATACCTATTGATTTGAGCCTCTAATTCGAGAAAGTCACGTCGTGTGGAAATTTTTTCCGCTCGAGCATTTCATCCGCTTCTGATCTGCTCATCGTCCTCTTTCGAGGGCATGCTCCTTGAACGCTCTTTATGGCTATCTCTGCATTCATCGGTCGTCAGACGCTTCATGCGGCCGTGATCGTCGGAGTTCTGCCTGCCGTCAGTTCCCTTCTTCCTGCCCAGGCGAGCCTGCTCCCCTCCGCCTCTCGGGCGCAGCTGATCCATACCTCTGACTTCCAGCCCAGCCGGGCCATTCCCTACGTGATTACGCCCGAACGTCGGGCGATGCTCAACACGATCCGTTTTGCGGAAGGCACCTGGAAAGGTGGTCTGGATGTGGGCTATCGGGTGATGTTCGGCGGTGGCTTGATGCCTTCGCTCGACCGGCATCCCAACCGGGTGATCTACAGCTCCCGCTACGCCAGTGCAGCTGCGGGGGCTTACCAGTTCATGCCCTTCACTTGGAATCTGGTTCAGCGCAGCATCGGCGTGCGCGGTTTCGGCCCTGAGGCGCAGGACCAGGGCGCGTTGTTTCTGATTCAGCGGCGCAAAGCCCTGGGTCTGACCGACACCGGCGTTCTCAGCCCGCTGCTCGCCGCCATGCTGGCTCCGGAATGGGCGTCGTTTCCAACCCTCGCCGGTCGCAGCTACTACGGCCAACCCGTCAAGAAATACGCACGACTGCGTTCTTTCTATGACGTGAACCTCGCGGAGTTGCGGCGTCTGCGTGACGTCAAGCGCCAGGCGCTTGTCACTCCCCCTCCGGCCCTTTGCACCGGGTCGCGCATTGAATGCGCCACCCGGCTCTGAAGGCATTCACGTTTCTCGACGTTTCTCAGCCTTCGGCGTCGTTCTGCAGTTTCCTGCCAACGGTGGCCTGGGCGATCAGATACGCGGCGATGCCTCCCGCCAGGAAGCCGACTCCATTGCGCAGCAGCGGCATCACTTCAGACGTGCGTGTGATCACAGGGGCAACGCCGAAGACGCCGAACAGCATCACCCACAGCGGTGAGAGCAGCAGCAACCAGGCCCAGGCGATGGTTTCGCCCTCTTTGCGGGGATAGGCCGCAAAGCCAGCAATCAAGCCGCCAAAGATTGAGGTGGTCAGCGTCCAAAGCCACTGTTCCTGGGGAAGGCCAGGCACCACCTGACAACCACCACGGTCCAGACAGATTTCCACCGCATTGAGGGCATCCAGCACGGCTCCGTCCTCGCCGTGATCCTTCACGTAGTACTGGTTGCCGTAGCGGGTCTGCAGTTCCACCCAGTAAGTGCGCGGCATCATCGCGAAGTAGGCATCGCCAACGTTGAAGTTCAGCAGGTTCCCGCCGCGGGGGTCGGCCACCAGCAGCAGGCTGCTTTCATCCAGCCCCCAGAACTCGCGAATGGCCAGACCTGGTGTGCGTTCGTACTGGGTCAACACCCGCATCTTCCAGCCGGTGCGTTCCTCCACATCCGCCAGGGATGCTTCCAGCTGGGCCCGCTGGGTGTCGCTGAACACCTTGGCGAGGTCGATCACCGGGGTGGGGTGATCCGGCAGCAGCTCCGGGTTGTCGTAGGCCTCAGCCGGGGTCACCAGAACACCCAGGCTGACCAGAGCCACCACGACGAGGCTCCACAGATGTCGGATGTGATGTGTTCCCATGGAACTGCTGCAGCGACCGGCATTCTCTCCAATGGAACCGATGGCTGCGTCCTGTCCCGACTGGTTGGCAACGCATCTGCATCAGGCGGGGGGTGCCGTTCCGTTTTCCCGGTTCATGGATCTGGCTCTGAATGAGCCGGAGCACGGGTATTACGGCTCAGGCCGCGCACGCATCGGAGCCCAGGGTGATTTCGTCACCTCCCCCTCGCTGGGCAGTGATTTCGCAGCCCTTCTGGCTCCTCAGATCCTGGCTTGGCTGACGTCGATCTCCCGAAGTGATCCGGATCAACGTCTGTCGATCGTGGAAATCGGCCCTGGCGAGGGCCATCTGGCCCGGGATCTCGTTGCTGCGTTGCGTGGTGCTGATCCAGAGCTGTTGGCTCGGATCGAATTGGTGTTGGTGGAGGCCAATCCCGGCATGCGACGGCGGCAACAGGCTCTGCTGCAGGAGGAAGATGATCTGCGGCTGCGCTGGTGTTCCCTGGACGCGTTGGGCAGCGCTCCGGTTCATGGGGTGGTGATTGCCCATGAGTTGCTTGATGCCCTCCCGGTGGAGCGCTTGATCTGGCGGGAGGGATCCCTCCGGCAGCAGTGGGTGGAGCTTGCTCCAAACGGTGGTTTGCGAACGACGCATCGGCCTCTCCCCGATGGTTTGCACCAGGAGATCAGATGCGTGTGCAGCCAAGGTGGCATTCAGTTGCCGCCCCCCGATGCTGAAGAGGGGTGGACCACGGAGTGGAACAGTGCACTGCCCGACTGGTTCGCTGCTGCTGCTGCTGCTGTGGATGCGGGCGTGCTGCTGGTGATTGATTACGCCCTGGAGGCCCAGCGTTATTTCACAGCCCGGCGCTCCGACGGCACCTTGATGGCTGTTTGCGCTCAGCAGGCGAGGCTGTCGCCCTTGGATCAGCCCGGCGAGCAGGACCTCACGGCCCATCTCTGTATCGAGCTTGTCGATGAGGCTGCTCAACGCAACGGTTGGATGGTGGGTGATCAGGCGAAGCAGGGCGAGGCCCTTCTGGCCTTGGGGCTTGCAGAGCGTCTGCATGGGCTACAGCAGCTACCGGGCCATCAGCTGGCAGAAGCCCTGCAACGGCGTGAAGCCCTGCTTCGCCTGGTTGACCCCGCGGGGCTCGGTGCGTTCCGCTGGCTCACCTACCGGCGCGGATTGCCTGAAGACGGCTTCAGCCTTTCAGGCGCTCAAGGCAGCTGAGGATCTCGTCCCGACTGACGTCATCGCGAATCTCAACGGTTCCGATGCTGGTGGGCATCACGAAGCGCAGGCGACCGTCGCGCACCTTTTTGTCCCCCTGCAAGCTGTCCAGAACCGCATCGGCGGCGAGATCGGGCCAGGCGGTGGGCAGTCCAGCGCTGTCGATCAGTCGGCGTTGGCGCTCGGCGTCGTCGCGACTCCAGCTGCCCCGCAGCACGCCAAGTTCACCCACGGCCACCATGCCAATGGCGACCGCCTCGCCATGCAGCCAGGTGCCATAGCCGCAGAGGGTCTCCACCACATGGCCGAAGGTATGCCCGTAGTTGAGGATCGCGCGTAAGCCACCCTCCTTTTCATCGGCTGCCACCACCCGGGCCTTGGCCGCGGCCGATCGCTGCAGGATTGAGCTCAGGCGTTCCGATCCAAGCCCAGCGGGCGTGCTCGGGTCGGGGCAGGCCTCCAGTTCCTCGAACAGCGCCGTGTCACCGAGGATTCCGTATTTGATCACCTCAGCCATGCCAGCCCGGAACTCGCGTTCGGGCAGGGTGTTCAGGGTGGAGGGATCGATCAACACCAGCCGCGGCTGGTGAAAGGCGCCGATCAGGTTTTTGCCGCGGGGATGGTTGACCCCGGTCTTGCCACCGATCGACGCGTCCACCATGGCCAGCAGGGTTGTGGGCACCTGCACCACCTGGATGCCCCGCAGCCAGGTGGCTGCCGCAAAGCCGGTCATGTCCCCCACAACGCCGCCGCCGAGGGCCACCATCAAGGAGCTGCGTTCGAGCTTGGAGTTGTAAGCCGCATCGTGGATCTCCGCAACCGTGGCGGGTGTCTTCTGGGTTTCGCCGGCGTCAATCACCAACAGTTCCACGCTGAAACCTGCCGCTCTGAGGCTGTTCAGGCAGGCGTCGCCATAGGGGCTGGCCACATCCGGATTGCTGACCACCAGCACACGTCGACCCGCCTGCACTCCAGCGTCCAGCATCTGCTGACCAAGCCTGGCCAGGCCGCCGTCTCCAATCACCACGTCGTAGGGGTTGCGCTCCAGCGCAACGCGGATGTGATGCAACGGGGTGATTGTGGTCATGAAACCGTTGGAACCCACCTACTCTCGCAACAGTGTCGCTGGTCCTGTGCGCGAAAGATCAGTGCGCAACTCCCTTTCGGCCTGGACGTTCCTTTTGCCGGCGGTGGTGCTGATCAGTTTGTCGGTGCTGGTGCCGGCCCTGATGGCTCTGGTGATGAGTTTCACCGCCACGGGGCTGGACGTCAGTGAACCCCTGCGTTTTGTTGGTTTGGCCAACCTGGAGCGCCTGCTGTCGGATCCAATGGCGCGGCAGGTGCTGGTCACCACCTTCCTTTATCTGGTTGGTGTGGTGCCTCCCATCGTTCTGGGGGCGCTGGCGCTGGCGGTGCTGGTCAACCAGGGGCTGCCCGGTCGGTCTTTTCTGCGGGGCGCCTTTTACACCCCGGTGCTGGTGTCGATCGTTGTTGCAGCCATCGCCTTTCGCTGGCTCTATGCCGAGAACGGACTGATCAATGGATGGTTGAGTGCCCTGCTCGGTGATGCCTTCAGCCCGATTGGTTTTCTCACTACGCCGCAGCTGGCCCTGCCCGCCGTGATGTTGGTGACCCTCTGGAAGGGACTTGGTTATTACATGGTGATTTTTCTGGCGGGTTTGCAAGGCATCCCCCAGGAGCTCTACGAGGCAGCGGAGCTGGATGGCAGTGAGGGCTGGAGAAAGCATCTCGACATCACCCTGCCCTTGATGAGTCCCTATGTGACCCTGGTCGCTGTGGTGTCGTCGATCGCGGCCACGAAGGTGTTCGAGGAAGTGTTCCTGATGACCCAGGGAGGTCCTGCGGATGCCACGCGAACCATCGTTTATTACGTGTACGACCAGGCCTTTGCCGAATTGGAGATCAGCTACGCCTGCACCCTGGGCCTGGCGCTGTTCCTGTTGGTGCTGCTGTTCACCATGATCCGGTTGGCCTTTGCCGGCGATCGCCCCCTGATCTGACGCTGTCAGCGACCCTGCAAACTGGCAAGCTGCGGACATCAGCTCGGACACGATGATCGGCGTTGTTGGAGGTGGTCAGCTGGCACGGATGCTTGTGCAGGCCGCCGCGCAACGCGATGTTCCCATCGCTGTTCAAACGTCCGATGCAGCTGATCCCGCGGCTGGTTTGGCCTCGCGCCTCGTGGCAGCGGATCCCCGGGATGTGGCAGGAACCCGGGAGCTGGTGGTGGGTTGTGACGGCATCACCTTCGAGAACGAGTGGGTCAATATCGATGCTCTTCTGCCGCTGGAGCAGCAGGGGGTTCGTTTCCAGCCCTCGCTGGCGGCGCTTTCGCCCCTGGTCGACAAGTTGTCGCAGCGCCAGCTGCTCGACGATCTGGCGATCCCGAGCCCGCCCTGGTGTCCGCTCAGTTTGATTTCACCGGCCCAGCCCGCGCTTCCTCAGGGCTGGACCTTTCCGGTGATGGCCAAGGCCTCCCGTGGTGGATACGACGGCAAGGGCACGGTGGTGTTGCGCGACATTGATGGCCTGGCGCAGTTGTTGCGGGCGGTCCCTGCCGACGACTGGTTGTTGGAATCCTGGGTGGACTACGAGCTGGAGTTGGCTCTCGTGGTCAGCCGCGATCAGCGCGGCCGCATCCGCCATTTTCCGCTGGTGCAAACCCACCAACATCAACAAGTCTGCGACTGGGTTCTGGCCCCTGCTCCCGTGGATCCTTCGGTGGCTGCCCTGGCTTACAACGTTGCGGCCTCTCTGATGACGAAGCTCGGCTATGTGGGGGTGCTGGCTCTGGAGTTTTTCTATGGGCCCGCTGGCCTGCAGGTGAATGAAATTGCTCCACGCACCCACAATTCCGGGCATTACTCGATCGAGGCCTGCACCAGCAGTCAGTTCGATCAGCAGCTCTGCATCGCGGCTGGTCTTCCCGTGCCTGATCCCGAGCTCAAAAGCCGTGGTGCCTTGATGGTCAACCTGCTCGGCCTGGACCCCGAGCGTCACCCTCCTTTGGATCAGCGGCTTGAGGCCCTGGAGGCCATGCCGGGGCTTCACCTGCACTGGTACGGCAAGTCGCCGGAAACACCGGGCCGCAAGTTGGGGCACGTGACGCTGCTGCTTGCGGGTGACACGCTCCTCAAGCGGCGCGATGAGGCTGAGTTAGCACTTGCCGCCATTCGCCGGATCTGGCCCCTCGAGAGCGAGAGTCAGGACTAAGGTTGGTAGCGAACTGCTGTGTTGGTGACGGCCTTTTTCTAGTGCTCTGATCTGACTCTCTTTCGACTTGGGGAGACTGTCGTGACGGTGACGTAGACCGGCCATGCAGCCGGAAACGAAACCCCACTTTGTCGCCCCTTCTGGTTCTTCCAGGTCGACCACTGGGGCTCGCACGGCATGGCGGTTCACCCCCTTCGCTTGATGAATGTGGAGGGAGCCTTGGACTTTGCCAAGCCATCACAAAATCAATATCTCCAAGTTTCTACGTCGATATTCTGAAATTTTGTTTTTTGGACTTGGTTTACCGGATGACTTTTTTGTCTTCTCTCTAGGTTCTGCTTTAAAACGTCTCAGCTTTGTTAGTGGGGCAGGCCCCTCATCAGCCAAGACTCGACCACAAAAAACAGAAGGAAGAATGAGCCGATGCTGATCACCAGTAGTTTGCCATTCATGCTGAAATTTTTTGCTCTTATTGCACTCTAGATACGTTTGTCTGGGTTGGAGTGGAGATTTTTGGTGGAGCTAGTTTTCGGAGTGGTTGAACTCCTGGAGCGCGTACTGGGCGAGGCATTTGTTTTTATCGGTGTCGGTCAGCGAGATGGTGGTCACGCTCTGATGCCAGTTTCGACGGTTGATCAATTCGTTGAATTCGGTCAAAGCGTCTTCGAGGTCGTCGAAACTGCCCATGCTCTCCATCGTTTGTTGCCCTTGTTTGACGGCAATTTCGAGGGGCATGGATCGATCGCTGCAGCTTTCAAGGCTACCCCTGTGCTGTTGTGTAGTCGATGATGCTTACGGCTGTGTGAACAAAGCTTGTCAGCGCTTTTCCTGTCCTTAGTGTTTGTTTGGTTGCAGTGCTGAGATGCGTGATCCACGCCTGGACGAACTGATCCAAATGGAAACCTGGGATTGGTGGAAAGCTCAGGTTTTTTATTTGCGTGAAAAGAAAGATTATGCTGATGCGGAGGCGCTGTTCATGGAATTCAAGATTCCTGCATCTGACTCCAATGATTGATGCCGTTGGTTGATGCCACTTCTAGATGCAACTGTGCATGGATTGAGGGAACCCATTTCGTTCTCCCATTGAGTTGGTTGGCTGTCGGTGTTGTTGAGAATCACTTTTCCGCATCGCTTCATTGTTCATCCATCCGTGCTGGTTTCTTTCTTTTCATCTGTTTTCGGCCTGGTGGCAAGCGCACTGCTTGTGGGTTGTTTCGGCAGCCCCGCGGCTGACGCTGTCACCTTTTTGCCGGATGACGCTGAAGTCGCATGCCGGGCCATCCTTCCCCAATGTTTCCGCCGATCCGATTGGGCTGAACTCTGTGCGCGAGATCCCGCCGTTGCCGATGGTCATCCTCAGACCTGTCGTGCTGCTGGATTCGAGTCAGGCCAACCCCTTCAGGGGCGGTGATGCAGGACGGCCTGTTCCAGGTCTGGCCGACTCATCGAGGTCACCACAAAGACTTCCTGGGCGGATGTCCCCTTGCGGGCCACCAGCTTGTATCCCCCTGTGATCGGGGTGGACACCCTCAGCTGCAGTTCAGGACTGCGGCCACGCACCCGGCTAATGACGGCAGGGGTGATCGTCTGGATCTCCGTCTCGTGGGACAGGGCCTTCAGCCATGGGATCAAGCCGTCCACATAGGTGCTGTGGGTGATGACGACCCGGCCCAAAGCTGAACGAAAACCCTAGAACTGGTGAAAGTTAGCCACTTTGGCTATGCCAGAGAGAGCGCTCCGGGGCTGTGATGCTGAAATCAGTAGACGCTCTCCGCCACGTGATCAGCGGACCGCTGCAGGATGCCTGCGGCCCCCAGGTCCGCATGCTCACCGCTGAAGTGCACGGAACGGAGGTTCGGGGCCTGGCCTTGTGCCCTGGCCGGGTGGTGCGTTTCGTGATGGACGAGCAGCTGCAGCGTTTGCAGGTGGCTGATCTGCTGCGCCTCACCAAAGCCAGCCGTGAGCCGGCGGCCTGACTCAGCAGCGTTCCAGAGGGGCCATCGTTAAGCCCTCGGCCTGAAGCTGCTGGTGGTACAACTCGGCCTGCTCCAGGGGGCCGCACCAAACTTCAGCCGCACCCTGCCCATCAATCTTGTTGGCGAGGTTCCATGCCTTGTCCTCACTCATGCCGGGAATGATCTTGCGCAGGCAATCCACCACGTGCTGGAAGGTGTTCACATCGTCGTCCAGAACGATCACGCGAGCCTGGGGGTAGCGCTGTGTTGTTCCCTGACGCTCCAGCACTGCTGATGAACCTGGACTGGAGCTTGTCATGACAGATGCCTTCGGGCGGACGAAAAGGTGCCGAACCCTAGGTAGGATCCCGACAGTCAAGTGGTCAAGCGCATGTTGTTCACTCTGGGTTGGGCGTCCTTGGCCGCCATGTTCAGTTTCTCCATCGCCATGGTCGTCTGGGGACGCAATGGTGACGGCACCCTGAACTTCTGATCGAATCTGTGCTTCAAGACGCACCCCTTCTCAGCCAGACCCTGGCGGTCACGGCAGCTGTGCTTCTTGTCTTCGTCAGCCTTGCCGTGATCTATCTCTCAACGATCGAATGGAGGGACCGTCGACGCCGTCAAGGTTCAACCAAGTCATCCTCCTGATTCCGTCCGTCCGACGTCAAATTGGACTACATCCCTGCACAGCCCTTCTCCTGGGGTTGTGCTTTTTTTTGCCCGCCCTGCTGCTGGGCACCTCCAGCCTGAAGACGCCTTCCCTGAATCACCGTGGAACAGCAGAGCTGTTTGAGATCAGTCGGCGGGCACGGTTGGTTCAGAGTTTTGAGGCTGACCCCGCTGCACCGGTGCCGAAGCTCTGGCAGCAGCGGCTTGGTGCTTCGGCAGCTCCTGATCGCTGGGCCCGTCATGGTCGCGGCACCTGGTGGCTGATCTGGCTGGACGACGGTGAACCCCTTCTGGCTCTTCCGTCCTCACCGCATTCGTCTGCTCTGGATCTGCTGTTCGCTGATGAACTGCACCGCAGCAGTTTTGATCAACTTCCGTCGCTGAAGCGACGGGAGCCCTCGGCTCTGGAACAGCGCTGCTTACGGCTGCTGACCAGCGGATCGGCCGTTCAGTGGCAACCCTCAGGCTTGGCTTCGATCAGCGGTTCCCTTTTTCCCGCCTTGGCGAGCGTGTCGCATGGCTGTCTGCGTGTTGCGCTCCGGGGCGATCGTCTGATGGCTGAAGGGCCTGTGGCCTCCAGCCCTTTCGCGGCCCTGCAGGTTCACCACACGGAACGCCAAGCCAATTTCGTTCGCTTCGATCCGCCGTCGGCTTACCTGGAGCTCAACAGCGTTTCCCTGCAGCCGCTGCTGGGATCCTTGTTCAACAATTCACTGTTCGCCCAACAACTCGACAGCCGCTACGGATTGCTGAAGCAGTTGCGCAACGTTCTGCTCAAGGCACCTGTCCTTGTGCGGTTGGATGCGCTGGAGGGTGCTCGTTTCCAGGCTGCGATTCAAGCCAGGTTGATGCTGGCTGCTGGTGAAATCGCCATGATCAAGCGCAGTCTTGATGCCGTTGCCACCGCCTTGTTGAAGCGCGGGGTTCAACGGGTTGAACGTCCCCTGTTGTCTCCCGATGGTCGGCCCTCAAACCATCTGGCCGTTGTTTGGTTGGATCCCCAGGGTCATCCGCAAGGTGGTTGGTCACTGGGTCCTGCACTCCGAGGTCAGGTGGAGTTGCTGCTGGCGCTGGGGGATGCCCCGAACCTCCGCAGCAATCCGCTGAAACGGATGGGCCAACAGCAGCTTCGCCTTCGCGCACGACCGGATCAATTGGCTCGGTTGGGTTGGCTCGGACCGGGCTGGCCGCGGGTGGTTGGCAAGGCACCTCAACTGGAGCTTGAGATGACGGCACTGCCGAAGCAGCAACAGCCCGGATGGCTTCGGCTTCAACTGGACGTGCGTTGAGCCTGCTCTTTCAAGCGACGTTCCTTCTTGCGCTTCTCGGCAGCGATGGTCTCTTCCACCAGTTCAACGGCCTGATCCATCCGTTCACTGTTGGAGCCAAACAGCGTTAGATCCTTCTCAACGCGATCGGTGGGCAAACCGAGTCCCTCAGCAAGTTCCTTGCTCTGTTTGACGATGGCCTCGGTGTCCGTACCGGTGGCATCCGCTGCAGCCGCCTTGAGCAGGCTCATCAGTCCAACGGCCATCAAACGGGAGTAGTGGCTGCCCTCGTTGAGGCTTTGGGATGACAGCAAGCTTTTGAGGCTTTCGAGATCCTTCCCTTTGGCCTGGTCCACCAGAGAGGCGTTGGTTTTGCGCAGCTTCGCTGCGTCGAAGCCATTGCTGCTGCACAGGGCACTGAACAGTGCCTCGGTTTGCGCTTCAGGCCGATAGCCCTTGGTGAAGGTGTCGAACACTGTGCAGAGCCCAACGCTGAACAGACCGTTGGCTTCAAACCGACTTTGATGGCTCAGCAGATGCAGCTCCACCAGCAGCTCATCAGCAAGGCGGCGGTACAGCGGCGCAATGACGTGGGGAAAGGCCTGATGAAACGCGCGTTTGCTGTCGGCGATGGTCTGACTTGCGGCCAACGTGCAGTCCAGGAATGAATGGCCGGAACCCTAGCGCCGCAGACATCGCCGTTAGGATTGCGCGACCCTGCTGATGCTCAGATGATCCCCATTGTGATTGAGGAGTCCGGCCGGGGAGAAAGGGCCTTTGACATTTATTCCCGGCTTCTGCGCGAGCGAATCATCTTCCTTGGTGAGGCTGTCACCAGTGACTCCGCCAACCGGATCGTGGCCCAGATGTTGTTCCTCGAAGCTGAGGATCCCGAGAAAGATATCTACCTCTACATCAACTCTCCCGGCGGTTCGGTTTACGACGGCCTCGGCATCTTCGACACGATGCAGCACATCAAACCGGACGTGCACACGGTGTGTGTCGGCCTCGCCGCAAGCATGGGAGCTTTCCTGCTCTGTGCCGGCACCAAGGGCAAGCGCAGCAGCCTGCAGCACTCCCGGATCATGATTCACCAGCCCTTGGGTGGTGCCCAGGGCCAAGCCAGCGACATCCGGATTCAGGCGGACGAAATCCTTTTCCTCAAGGATCGCCTCAACAAGGAGCTGTCCGATCGCACCGGACAACCCCTTGATCGGATCCAGCAGGACACCGACCGTGACTTCTTCATGTCACCCACCGAAGCGGTGAACTACGGCTTGATTGATTCGGTGATCGACAAGCGACCCGTTCAGGCCGTTGCTTGAAGAAGGGAAGCTCTAAAAACAACCGTCCCAGCAAGATCTGTCCGGTCTGCGAGCGTCCCTTTGAGTGGCGCAAAGCCTGGAGAAATTGCTGGGATGAGGTTGTGTACTGCTCCGAGCGTTGTCGACGACGCAAAAGTAAAGTCCTTGATTCAAGCCAATAGTTGTTGCTAATCGAGAAGATCTTTACGGCTTTCTTTTAGTTGCGACCACAACGCTTTGATTTGTTCATAGGCTTCTTCCTGGCTCACTTTTCCGTTGCCCTGCAGTCCAACAATCAGGCCGATTCGGTCGGCAAACTGCTCGAGATTCTGATGAAAAGCTGCCCGTTGAGGACTCCAATCCTCTCCGTGGAATGAGCTGAAACTTTCCATCGGACTTTGGATCCCATCACGCTGATCCATTGAAGTCCAATAAAAAGCCCCACCATCCTAGGGATGGTGGGGCCGAATCAATCAACCAGATCAGGCTGGAACGGTGATTAATCGAGGGTGACGACAGTGCGGTCCTTTTCAGGGACTGCGGTGAATTCAGCCAGAACAGCCTTGAACTCATCACCATCCATGGTTTCCTTCTCGATCAGCAGTTCCACCAGGCGATCCATGGCTTCGCGGTTGGCAGCCACGATCTCCACGGTTTCGTCATAACAGCGCTTCACCATGTTGCGCACTTGAACATCGATCTGTTGGGAGATCGATTCCGACACGTCACTGCGTGACATCAGGTCGCGGCCAAGGAACACTTCCTGGCTGCCGCCCTCGAGGGCTACTGGGCCGAGATCACTCATGCCGAGTCGGGTCACCATGTTGCGGGCCATCGACGCCACCTGTTGGATGTCGCCACCGGCTCCGGTGGTGACTTCCTGGTGTCCGAACACCACGTCCTCTGCGGCACGACCACCCAGGGCTCCCATGATGCGTGCCTTGAGCTGGGCACGGGTGACCAGGGTTTGCTCCTCATCCGGGGAGAACCAGGTCAGACCTTGGGCCTGGCCACGGGGAATCAAGGTGACCTTCTGAACAGGATCGTGGTCTTTGACCAATGTGCCGATCAGGGCATGACCGACTTCGTGATAGGCGATCAGACGCTTGCTGCGACCGTCGGTGAGGGGACGACCCTCCATGCCGGCGATGATCCGATCCACAGCGTCGTCGATCTCGCTCAAGCCGATGGCTTCCTTGCGGCGGCGGGCGGTGAGGATGGCCGCCTCGTTCATCAGGTTGGCCAGGTCTGCACCAGTGAAGCCAGGGGTGCGGCGGGCGATGCTTTCGAGGGACAGCTCCTCTTCGAGCTTCTTGTTGCGGCAGTGCACATCGAGGATGGCCAGGCGACCCTTGATGTCGGGGGCGTCCACGGTGACCTGACGGTCAAAACGGCCGGGACGCATCAGAGCTGAGTCCAGAACGTCGGGGCGGTTGGTGGCGGCAATGATGATGATGCCGCTGTTGCCTTCGAAGCCATCCATCTCCGTCAGGAGCTGGTTGAGCGTCTGTTCGCGTTCGTCGTTGCCTCCACCGATGCCGGCACCGCGCTGGCGGCCAACGGCATCAATTTCGTCGATGAAGATCAAGCAAGGGCTGTTTTCCTTGGCCTTCTTGAACAGATCGCGGACGCGGCTGGCACCCACGCCAACGAACATCTCAACGAACTCAGAACCAGAAAGGGAGAAGAAGGGAACGCCCGCTTCACCGGCAATGGCCTTGGCCAGAAGGGTTTTGCCGGTGCCGGGAGGGCCGACCAACAGAAGACCGCGGGGAATCTGAGCACCCACGGAGGTGAATCGTTCGGGCTGCTTCAGGAAGGTGACCACTTCCTGGAGTTCCTGCTTGGCCTCGGTGACGCCGGCCACGTCATCAAACATGACGCCGGTTTCCGCTTCCATCATGAAGCGGGCTTTGCTCTTGCCGAACTGCATGGCTTGGCCTGGGCCGCCAGGCATGTTGCTGTTGCGACGGGCCAGGAAGATCAGGGCACCGATCAGGAGCAGCGGGAAGGCCAGATTGCCCAGCACGCCGAGGGCCGGAGGTGCTGTGCGGGGCGGATGAATGTCAAAGCTGATGCCTTCGGTTTTCAGCGTGTTGATCAGCTCAGGGGCCAGACCTGGAAGATCAACGCGCAGGCGCTGGACCCGGTTATCAAGGTCGGGATCGACAGCTTCGATCACGGCGTTGCGGCCACCGTCGTAGATATCAACGGCTGTGACGCGACCGGCTTCGACGTAATCGAGGAAGCGGCCGTAGCTCATCCGTGCCACCGCAGCATTGCGGGGAGCGACGGTGGTGCCATTGCTGTCCTGGCTGAGGCCGTTGATGCCTCCGTTGCTCACCACCTGCCAGCCGATCAGCAACACGACGCCGATTGGCAACAGCCAGAGGGCAAGAAGGCGCCAGCGCTGATTCATGAGCTGAAGAAATTCGTTAACTAGTGTAAAGGAGTTGGACTGATTTCTGAGGCCTGATCAAAGGCTTCTCAGGGCAACAATCGGGTCGAGCTTTGCGGCGCGTCGGGCTGGAACAACACCGAAGAACAGCCCGATGGATCCTGAGAGTCCAACGGTGACCACCACCATCGTTGCGCCGATCGTTGCTGGCAGGGGCGTGACCGCCGCTACGAGGCTCACTGTTCCAAGACCCGCCAGCGTGCCGATGGCGCCGCCAAGGCTGGCAAGCACCAGGGATTCCACCAGAAACTGCTGCAGAACATCACCGCTGCGGGCCCCCAGGGCTTTGCGCAGACCGATCTCCTCGGTGCGTTCGCTGACGGACACCAACATGATGTTCATGATCCCGATGCCTCCCACCAGCAGGGAGAT
The DNA here is from genome assembly GCF_014280115.1 of Synechococcus sp. A15-44. Classification (NCBI taxonomy): domain Bacteria; kingdom Bacillati; phylum Cyanobacteriota; class Cyanophyceae; order Synechococcales; family Synechococcaceae; genus Synechococcus; species Synechococcus sp. A15-44. Next base: position 1,337,729 of record NZ_CP047938.1, on the reverse strand, counting down.
CCCACCAATGGCCCCGAGCATCAGGGTGAGTCCTCCGGTAATGGTGCCCACGATGGTGAGGGCGTCCTTCTGGGATCGCACCACGAAATCGTCGTCCCGGAGAATCCGGTGCCGCTGCCTCAGCAGGTTGTTGATCTGAAAGCTGGCTGCGTTGATGCTGTTTTCATCCCTGGCTTCAACACTGATGGAGTTGAGGCTGACGCCATAAATCGGATCCCGACCGGTGATCCGGTTCACCATCGTGGTGATGGGGATGTACGTGTTTTCGTCCTGGTTGCTGCCGAACACGGCCCCTTTAGGGGCCATCACACCGACCACCTCAAAGCTTTGATTGCCGATGCGCACCTGCTGGCCAATCGCTGAGCCAGTGGGAAACAACTTGGTGCGTAGATCCGAACCGAGCACGGCGATGGCTTTCGCACCGGCCACGTCCTTGGCGTTGATGAAACGGCCCTTGGCCACGTCGAATCCGCGCACGGGGGGGAACTCCGATGTCGCGCCGAAGACCGCACCCGTGGAGCTGCGGGCTCCGGCCTGCACCACCTGATTGGTGTTGATCACGGGCGCAACGCGCTTGACGCTGGGAACCTGGGTGGCGATGGCTTCGGCATCTTCCAGCACGAGCGTTTTCGGTCGCGTGACCCCTTGGCGTCTGGCGTTTGTGTTGCCCGGAACCACAAACAACACATTGGCGCCGAGGTTGTTCAACTGGCCTTCAGCCAGCAATTGCGCTCCGCGTCCAATCCCCACCAGGGTGATCACCGAGGCGTTGCCGATCACGATGCCCACCATCGTGAGCAGGCTGCGCAGCCTGTTGCTGCGCAGGGTGGACAGGGCCATCCGCACCGTTTCCGTTGCGGGCATGCGCCGGTTCATGGTTTGGCGTCGCTCAGATCAGTGTCGCCTGTGCTTCGTTGCCGACGATGCTCACCTTGACCAGATCGGTGGATCCGGAAACGCCGGTGTGGGTGCCTGCGGACTGCACCACGAGATCACCCTCCTTGAGCAGATCGAGCTCCTTGGCTTTGACCATCGCCGCTTGGAAGGTCTGCGTGGTGCGTTCGCTCTGGGGAATCACCAGCGGTGTCACGCCCCAAACCAGTTGCAGACGACAGGCAACCGTGCGATCAGGGGTGATGGCAAGGATCGGTGCCGCAGGCCGGAACTTGCTGACGTTGCGAGCTGTGGCCCCACTTCGGGTAAGGGGAAGAATCGCCGAGGCATTGAGCTGGCTGGCGATGGTGCTGACCGCACCGCTCAGGGCATTGGGGATGGTGCTGGGCAGGTGGCTGTCGATCGAGCGTTGGGGATAGTCCTTCTCGATCCGGCGAGCAATGGTGGCCATGGTTTGCACGGCTTCCACGGGGAAATCCCCCACCGCGGTCTCGTTGGAGAGCATCACGGCGTCGGTGCCATCCAGGATGGCGTTGGCTACGTCGCTGACTTCGGCTCGGGTGGGCCGGGGGCTGGAGGCCATGGAATCCAGCATCTGGGTGGCCGTGATGATCGGGATGCCCAGGCTGTTGGCCTTCCGGATCAGTTCCTTCTGCAGCAACGGCACTTCCTCGGCCGGCATCTCCACGCCAAGGTCACCGCGGGCCACCATCACGCCGTCACAGAGCGGCAGGATCGAATCGATCTGATCGATGGCCTCAAACTTTTCGATCTTGGCCACAACGGGGGTCTCGTGGCCCTGTTCGCGGATCAGTCCGCGAATCTCTTCCATGTCGGAGGGATTGCGCACGAAGCTGAGGGCCACCCAGTCCACCCCCTGGCTGAGTCCGAAGGCCAAGTCGGTCTTGTCCTTGTCCGTGAGAGCGCGAACGGACAATTGAACGTCGGGGAAGTTGACGCCCTTGTTGTTGGAGAGAACACCGCCCACGGTGACGGTGCAATGCAGGGTCTGCTGCGCTTTGTCGACGGTGTCGACCTTCATCTCAACGCGGCCGTCGTCGAGCAGGATCCGGCTACCTGCGGTGACTTCGTCCGCCAGCTTGTCGTAGGTGACCGTTGCGATCGTCTTGTCGCAGCTCACCGGCCGTGAGGTGAGGGTGAACGGATCGCCGTTGGCCAGGGTGATCGGACCCTCAGCAAAACGCCCGAGCCGGATCTTCGGGCCCTGAAGGTCCTGGAGAATGCCGATGGTCTGCCCCAATTCCTCAGACACCTGACGAATCGTGGCGATACGTGCGGCGTGTTCGCTGTGGTCCCCGTGGGAAAAGTTCAGTCTGAAGGTGGTGGCACCAGCCTTGACCAGCTCCTTGATCCGCTCCGGACTCTCCGTGGCAGGGCCGATGGTGGCCACGATCTTGGTCCGTCGGTTCAGGTCGAACTGGCCCATATCGCGGCTGAAAATCCTTGCGGAAACTACCATCCGGGCGTTTCCCAACCGGGCCCATGGAGATGAATTCCTATCAGGACGCCGCCCGAAAGACGGCTGCCTACCCGGATGTGGGCCGTAATCCCATCTATCCGACCCTTGGTTTGACCGGTGAAGCCGGCGAGGTGGCCGACAAAGTGAAAAAGGTGATTCGCGACCGAGGCGGTGTGTTTGATGCCGACACCCGCGAAGCGATCAAGTTGGAGCTGGGAGATGTGCTCTGGTACGTGGCTCAGCTGGCCAGCGAACTGGGTTATGACCTGAACGAGGTGGCTGACGCCAACCTGCAGAAACTGTCGAGCCGGGCTGCCCGTGGGCGCATCGGAGGCAGTGGTGACCAACGTTGATCTTCTGATGCTCCGTCGACTTGTTTCCGTGTTGTGCTGCCTGCCCTTGCTGCTGGGGCTGGCGCTCCCCTGTGACGCCGCTGAACTCCAGCTCAGTGAGGTTCGCCTGGATCCCTGTGGAGAGCTGGATGCCGGAAATCAACCTGAATTAAGCCGCCCGGTTGGTGCCAGCTGTTATGTGTTGACGGGAGACGTTGAGAACCGCAGCAAGAACAGCGTCATCGACACCGATGTGTACGCACGGATCCTGGATGCCAGTGGTGAACCTGTTCTTCCCAACAGAACCCGGGTGGGATCCATCGGGGATGTGAACCCTGGTCACTCCCCGTTCGCCCTGCGAATCTCAGTGCCGGCCGGAACCCCAGGGCCGTTTGTGATCAAAAATCCCCGTGCCCGTGGATTCAATGCTCCGGTCCGCAGCCGCGTTGATGTTGACGAGGATGACCTGCTGCCATTGGAACGAGGCATCAACCAGCAGTGATCACCCAGACGTGATCACCAGCTGGAGCCCGACATGTAGAAGGCGCTGATCGACTGCCCCACCAGGCTCTGCAACAGGTTCAGGGCCAGGAAGGCCAGGATGGCGGAGAGGTCAATGCCGCCCAGCGGTGGGATCAAACCCCTGAAGGCATTCAGGTAGGGGTCAGTGATCGCACTCACGCTGCTGAGCACTGGATTGCCCCAGTCCAGATTCGGGAACCAGCTCAGCAGAACCCGCACGATCAACACCAAGGAATAGATCTGCAGGGTCTGGGACAGCACCTGCAGCAAGGTGACGGGTAGAGATTCCATGACGGGAGCTGTTCTGCTCCGACTTTATGCAGCTTCCGTCAGATCGGTTGCCCCAAGATCAGGAAGCACGGAGAAGGTGCGGTGAAATTTTTCGGTGAGGGTGAGCCAGTAGGACCGCCCCTCGCTCTGACGACGCCGTTCGATGAAGTCCTGCGCCAGCAGTTCCTTGATGTGGTCGTAGGCACCCGAGCCCCGCAGGTCCACAAGATCCGATTGAAGAATGCGTTTCTTCAGGGCAATGGTGGCGAGGGTTCGCAGGGTTGCTGTGGAGAGGTTCACCGGAAGCAGATCTTTGACCAGATCGCCCATGCCCGGCCGCAGCTGCAGCCCGTAGCGACCGCTCTGTTCAACGACCTCCAGGGCACTGTCCCGCTGGGCGTAGGAGGCCGTCAGGGCGACGAGGGCTTCTTCAACGCTTCGGCGGTCGGCGTCGGCCAACTCGGCCAGTTCCCCGATGCTGACGGGCCGACCCTTGAGATAAAGAATCGCCTCGAGCCGGGTGGGCAGGGATGGAGACGTCATCACAACCCCTCGAGAGCACTCAAGTTACCGCCCTGAAACTCAGAGGAACAGGCCATAGGCCGGGTTGTTGGTTTCATCCCAGTGGCGATAGCCCAGGGCATTGAGAAATTCGGTCCAGCCCTGCATGTCCTGTTCCGGCACCAGCACGCCAACAACGATGCGCCCCACGTCAGCACCGTGGTTTCTGTAGTGGAAGATGCTGATGCTCCACCCGGGGTGGAGAGCATCCACGAAGCTCATCAAGGCACCCGGGCGTTCGGGAAATTCGAAGCGATACAGCAGTTCTTTGCATTCGCCGGCACAGGCCGTGCGGGCTGAAGCAGGCAGACGGCCGCCCACCATGTGGCGCAGGTGAACCTTGGCAAATTCGTTGTCGCTGAGATCGAGGCAGGGGAAGCCGCCACGCTCGAGCTGGCCCAGCAGGGAGGCACGGTCGTTGTCATCGCTCACCTGCACACCGATGAAGATCTGCGCCGAGGCCCCATCGGTCATGCGGTAACTGAATTCCGTGAGGCTGCGCTCCCGCAGTAGTTCGCAAAGCCGCCTCAGGCTGCCGGGTGATTCGGGAATCTCCACGGCCAGCATTGCTTCGCGCTCTTCCCCGAGCTCAGCCCGTTCGGCGATGAAGCGCAGCCGGTCGAAATTCATGTTGGCCCCGCAGGCCACCGCCACCAGATTGCGCCCCGCCAGCTGGCGCTCGGCCACGTCTTGTTTGAGCCCGGCAACCGCTAGGGCACCGGCGGGCTCCAGGATTGAACGGGTGTCTTCAAAGACGTCCTTGATCGCGGCACAGATGGCATCGGTGTCGACCCGCACCATCCGATCGACGAACTGCTGGGCGAGCGCAAAGGTGTGCTCCCCAACCTTTCTCACGGCGACGCCATCGGCAAACAGCCCCACCTGTTCCAGTTCCACCCGCTGCCCTCGCTCGAGGGAGCGGCTCAGGGCATCGGCATCCACCGGTTCCACACCGATCACCTCCGTTTCCGGCCAGAGCCGTTTCACGTAGGCGGCGATGCCCGCGATCAGGCCACCACCACCCACGGCCACATAGATCGCGTTGGGTGGCTGCTCGGCCTGGCGCATGATCTCCATGCCGATTGTTCCCTGGCCTGCGATCACTTCCGGATCGTCGAAGGGGTGAATGAAGGTGAGCCCCTCGGCCTTGCAGCGTCGCTGTGCCTCTGCGGAGCACTCGTCGTAGGTCTCGCCATGGAGAACCACGTCACCACCCAGGGCCCGCACGGCCCGCACTTTCACCTCGGGTGTGGTGCTTGGCATCACGATCACGGCCCGACAGCCAAGCCGCTGGGCACTCAGGGCGACGCCCTGGGCATGGTTCCCGGCACTGGAGGCAATCACACCGCGCTCAAGCTCGTCTTTGCTGAGCTGCGCCATGCGGTTGTAGGCGCCGCGCAGCTTGAACGAGAACACCGGCTGGAGATCCTCCCGCTTCAGCCAGACCGTGTTGTTCAGCCGGCTGCTCAGATTGGGTGCAGGATCCAAAGGGGTTTCCCGCGCCACGTCGTAGACGCGGGCACGCAGGATCCGCTGCAGGTAGTCGGTCATCGCACCATTCTTCCAAGGGTTCGATCCAGACAGGATCCGGGTTGGTTCCCGTAGATTGAACGTATTGGAGTTGGCAGTGCATGCATCTCGGAGATCTGAAGCATCCGAATGAGCTGCACGGACTCAGCCCGGCCCAGCTTGAGGACGTGGCTCGGCAGATTCGTGAGCGGCATCTGCAGGTGGTGTCCACCAGCGGTGGCCACCTGGGGCCTGGCCTGGGGGTTGTGGAGCTGACCCTGGCGCTGTACCAGACGCTGGATCTCGACCATGACCGTGTGATCTGGGATGTGGGCCATCAGGCCTACCCCCACAAATTGATCACCGGCCGGTTCAATGATTTCGACTCCCTGCGCCAGCAGCACGGGGTGGCGGGTTACCTCAAGCGCACAGAGAGCGATTTCGACCACTTCGGAGCGGGTCATGCCAGCACCTCCATCTCAGCGGCGCTGGGCATGGCCATGGCGCGGGACAACCGGGGCGAGTCGTTCAAATGCGTTGCCGTCATCGGTGATGGAGCCCTGACAGGCGGCATGGCTCTGGAGGCCATCAACCACGCAGGACACCTTCCCAACACACCTCTCCTGGTGGTGCTGAACGACAACGACATGTCGATCTCTCCGCCGGTTGGTGCGCTCTCGAACGTGCTGAACCGTGCGCGGCTCAGTCCACCGATGCAGTTCCTCTCAGGGAGTGTTGAAGAGAGCGTTCGTCACCTTCCCTTCATGGGTGGAGAACTCCCTGCCGAGCTCAACCGTCTGAAGGGGAGCATGCGCCGCCTCGCGGTTCCCAAGGTGGGTGCCGTGTTCGAGGAGCTGGGCTTCACCTACATGGGTCCGATCGACGGCCACGACATCGGTGAAATGGTGCGCACCTTCCAGGCGGCTCACCGTGAGGGTGGCCCTGTGCTGGTGCATGTGGTCACCAAGAAGGGCAAGGGCTATCCCTACGCCGAGGCCGATCAGGTGGGTTACCACGCCCAATCCGCTTTTGATCTCGGCACCGGCAAGGCGATTCCTTCGTCAAAACCCAAGCCCCCCAGCTACAGCAAGGTGTTCGGGCAGACCCTCGTCAAGCTCTGTGAGCAGAACAGTCGGGTGATCGGCATCACCGCAGCCATGGCCACCGGCACCGGACTCGACCTGCTTCAGAAGGCCGTTCCGGAGCAGTACGTCGATGTCGGGATTGCTGAGCAGCACGCCGTCACCCTGGCAGCTGGCATGGCCTGTGAAGGTCTGCGCCCCGTGGTGGCCATCTACAGCACCTTCCTGCAGCGCGCCTACGACCAGTTGATTCACGACGTGGGGATTCAGAAGCTTCCCGTCACCTTCGTGCTCGACCGTGCCGGCATCGTGGGTGCCGACGGACCGACCCACCAAGGTCAGTACGACATCAGCTACATGCGGGCGATTCCCAACTTCACGGTGATGGCACCGAAGGATGAAGCTGAGCTGCAGCGCATGCTGGTGACCTGCCTTCAGCACGATGGGCCGACAGCCCTGCGCATTCCCCGGGGCTCCGGTGAAGGTGTGCCGCTGATGGAAGAGGGTTGGGAATCGCTGCCGATCGGCCGCGGTGAACTGCTGCGGGAAGGTGACGACCTGATGATCGTGGCCTACGGCTCGATGGTGGCTCCTGCCCTTGCCACAGCAACGCTTCTGGAGGAAGCCGGTCTCTCCTCCACTGTGATCAACGCCCGCTTCCTGAGGCCCCTGGATCAGGCGCTGATCCATCCCCTGGCACGTCGCATCCCCCGTGTGGTCACCATGGAAGAGGGAGCCCTGCCCGGTGGTTTTGGTGCAGCGGTTCTGGAGTCATTGATCGATCAGGACATCAACGTGTCGATGTTGCGCATCGGCATCCCCGACCAGTTGGTTGATCACGCCACGCCGCAGCAGAGCAAGGAAGCTCTTGGCCTCACTCCTGCGCAGATGGCTGAACGCATCCTTGAGCGCTTCAGCAACACCTCTGGTGATCTGCCAGCCACCGCTTCGATCAAGGCCCTGCAGGCCTGAAGCTGAGGGCTCGGTGTCCGTTCTGATCGTTGGCGCGGGACCATCCGGTGCCCGTCTGGCGATTCAACTGGCGCGGGCGGGCGCTGAGGTGACCCTGGTGGATCGCTTGGCTGATCCCCATCGCCATGCCTATTCCAGTGGCGCCTTGCCTCTGGAGGCTGTTCGTCGCTTGGGTCTGCCGGATGACGCCATTGCCGCCACCTGGCAGGGCTGGCAGCTGCACGATCCCTCGGGTCTGGTTCATCAGTGGTGGTCGTCCGGCGATCTGGGGGTGGTGCTCGACTTCGGCCGGCTTCGGTCCTGGCTCTGGGAGGAGGCGCGCCGCCATGGGGTGGAGTTGATCCAGGGCTGCCGGGCTGCGCTGAGCACGCTCACGGCCGATCAAGCCAGCGTGTGGTTGCAAACTCGTGATGGGCGTTCGTCATTGCGCTCAGCGCGCTGGCTGATTGATGCCACCGGTGCACGCCGAGATCTGCTGCAGCAGGCCGGCCTCAGTCCCAATCCCGAGGATCCTCTGCTGCGGGGCATCGGCGTTGAGTGGTTGCTGCAGGGCGATGACCGTCAGGCGGCTGCCTGGCGGGATCGGATCAGTTTCTTTCTGGGCACCGACTGGATCCCCCATGGATACGGCTGGATCTTTCCCATGCAGGGGCAACGGCTGAAGGTGGGGGTCTGTCACCTTCCACCGGCGGATCGTCCGGGTCCCGGCAGCCTGGCTGGGCCCCTTCAGCGCTTAATTCAACGCTGTGGCTTGAGCGCCTGCCCGGTGCTGGATCGCCATGGGGGGCCAGTGTCCAGCAGCATCGCCCGCTCCGAACCTTTGGGGGCCGGTGCCCTGCTGGCGGTGGGGGATGCGGCCAGTTCCGCCAATCTGCTTGGGGGAGAAGGGATCCGCCATGCGATGGACAGCGCCGATCAACTGGCCGAACTGCTGATCGCTGAAGGGATGTCTGGGGACTCCACGGCTATTGCCCTTCGCTACCAAGAGCAAATCAAGGCCCAACGGAGTTGGCGTTGGTTGGTGTCGGGCCGGCTGGCGCGGCGCACCTGGTGGGGCCTCGACAATCCAAGGGCGGACCGACGTCTGGAACGACTGATCCATGGGCTGTCTGCGACCGCAGAAGCCCCCGCTCTTTCAGAGCTGTTGTTCAACTACAACTTCGAGCGTTACGGCCTGCGTCTGCTGCCGTATCTGCTCTGAGCCAAGGGTGTTTCAGGGAGGAGACTGGCTCCTCCCTCAAGAGATGTGCTTCAGAGCACGCCGCGGGCGGCCAGACCCTGGATGGCGCCGATGCCGATGATGTGGCCGAGGCTGGTGGTGCCGAGCAGGGCTGCGTGACCCATGCCGCCGAAGAAGGAAGCGTTGGGGAGTGCGGCGCCAACGTTGGGGTGCTTGATCGTGGCCTTGCCGACCATGATGGCAACCACATTGCAGAGGATCATCACCAGGGCGACCTTGGGAGACCAGGACACGGAGGCGGGAGCGATCGCGAAAAGGTGGGTCAGCATTCGAGCCAATGAGCGACACCTCATCTTCCGGCGCTAGCGACGCCTTGCCTGCCTCTCTTAAGAGTTGTTCACCCTTTTTTGGGGGTTGGGTACAACAAACCGATCACCAAAACCGTGTTGCTGAGGGTGAGAAAGGCTTCTGCCCCACCGTGCAACCAGTCAATCTCCACCAATTCCGCTGAGCAGCAGCGCAGGGCGGCAATGGCAGCACCAATCGTGACGGCCACAAACAGCAAGGTGAGCTGAAAGCCCCGCTCCGCCATCAACGGAAGCGCCTCACTTTTCCGCAGCCAGTGCAGAAACAGGAGATAGGGGATCAGCGAGGCGGCGAACAGCGGTGCGGGATCGAAGTTCATGGAGCACTGGCTCCGTCCACCTGCCGGCGACGTTGGAGCTGCCAGGCCGCCATGGCAAGGGTGCAGTTGCCGATCACGGTGAACAGGGCCTGAAGGGTGACAAGACCTCGCAGCGCTTCGCTGTTGTCAAACAGATGCCAGGTGCAGGCAGCCATGGCACTGACCAGGGCCGGAAGCATGGCCCAGGCCAGGCCCTGCAGCCCACGCCGATGCATCAACACGATCGCCACGCACCACTCCACCACGGAGGCGACATGGATCCACCAGGTTCCGAGCGACAACGCGTGCATGCCCTGAATCCTAGGAATCGGTTGATAATGCCCGGAGTGAACAGGCTGCTGCCCGTGGTCCGCCCCGCTGCGCCTGTATTGCTGCTTTGCGGCTACTACGGAGAGCACAACCTCGGCGACGATGCCCTGCTTCAGGTGCTGGTGTCGTCTCTTCCCCAGCCGCAGCAGCTGTTGATCACAGCCCGTGATCCAGCCCCCGTTCTGGCCTTGGCTCCATCGGCGCAGACGGTGAACCGCCGTTCCCTGCGGTGCTGTCTTCGTGCGGCCCTGAGGGCTGATGTTCTGGTGCTTGGTGGCGGGAGCCTGCTGCAGGACAGCACCAGTTTCAGCAGCCTCGTTTATTACCTGCTGCTGATGACGGTTGCCCGCCTCGGTGGCGCCGAGGTGGTTCTCTGGGGGCAGGGCCTTGGACCCTTGCGGCGTCGGATCAGTCGCCTGTTGGTTCGCATGGTGTTGCCCTTCTGCAAAGCAGCAAGTTGGAGAGATCAACGCTCCTTTGATTGGGCCCAGCGTTGGGCCCCCAAGCTGCCGATGGTGCTGGCCGCCGATCCGGTCTGGCAGATGCCGGCCCGCCCTTGGCTTGGTGGCGACGCCATCGTGCTCAGCTGGCGTCCCACACCTTTGCTCAATGACCAGGAATGGGAGGTGCTGCTCAAGGCCCTGGATCTGCTTAGTGCGGAGCTGAAAGCACCGGTGATCTGGCTCGCCTTTCACGAGCACCAGGATGGTCCACTGCTCGACCAGCTCTGGAATCGTGGCTTGATGCCTACCAGGCTCCGTGAGCGGAGCACGACGCAGGCTGCTAAGTCATTGGACGCTGTATTCACCACCGTTGATCAGGCCCGACTGGTGCTGCCGATGCGGTTGCATGCTCTGATCCTTGCTCGTCTGGGCGGCTCCCCGATGGTGGCCCTGAGTTATGACCCGAAGGTTGAGGCTGCTGCAGTGGAGGCAGATGTTCCGTTTGTGCGGCTGTCGGAGCTTCCAGGTGTTGATGAACTCCTTGGCCTGTGGCGTTCAGCCCTGGATCAGCCAGCTGATGTGCAAAGCGTTGAAAGGTTGCGATGCCTTGCTTCAGGCCATGCTTCGGTGCTGGAAGCGACAGTTCAACGGTGACGAGGCTTTTTGTGTTGATCAAAGCTTCTGTCGATTGCCTGGCCAATGGTGAGGCCAACCGGTAAATCTCCCCCGAAACTGGTGCCCAAGACATGCCGATAGAGCTTTGAATCCACCAGCCGGTAGGTGGATTCGGGGAGTGGAATGTAGTTGGTTCGTTTCACCAGAGACCCCATGTTCCGCAGGTAATGACTCACGAATCGCCGGAATGTTTTGTTGGCTCTTAACTGCTGATCATTGACATAGAGAAATAAAGGTCGAGACAATGGTCGGTACTTCTCGTTCTGCACATTTTGTATCCCAGGCGCAACAGGATTTCCCTTGGGATTAACAATTTTTACTGCCCGCAATTTATTGGCATTATTTTTGTAATAAGAAAAACCAAAATAAGCTAAAGCCTGTTTGTTCTCTGACACGCATTTGACGAGTTTATTGTCATCTTCGCTGGCCAGATAATCCGTCCTTGAATTCTTTTTTGAGCCGTTTATTGTCTTGTTGAAGACATCAAACGTTCCCGACTCCTTCCCTGGTCCGCACAGTTTGATTTTTGAATCTGGGTAGTCGAGATTGATCTGATTCCAGCGGTTGATGCGTCCCTGAGCCTTCTTGTTCCACAGGCGCTGCAGTTCCTTGACGGTCATGGAACCGCTCCAGGTGTTGGCGGGATTGACCGCAACGGTGATTGCATCAAAAGCGACCGGTAGTTCGATGAATCGAATGCCGTTCTTCTTGCAGCGTTTCAGTTCCTTCGATGAAATCGGACGCGAAGCATTGGCGAGGGGAATGTTTCCGCTGCAGAATTCCCGGAAACCTGCGCTGGACCCCGTTTCTCGAAGCTCAAAGCTGGTTCTCTCATTGCCGCTGGATTGAAAATCCTCGATAGCGGCCTTTGTGATCGGGTAAACAGTGCTGGATCCGCTGATCTGAATCGTTTCGTTGGCGGCTTGTCCCGCAGAAACTCCCAGAACAAGGCTGAGTCCGATGGCGAGACGGACTGCTTGCTTTGAACCCATCACGTTGTGTGGCATCAACCTCATCATGAAGAGATCGCCGAGCGGAAGGGTTAATGCCTGGTTATGCGGTAGGTGCTGATCAGCGGTTAACCAACTCCATCACTCGATGAGGTCCAATCAAAACCTTTAAGACCGTTGCTCCAGAAACCGATGCTGCGTTCAGAGGATGCGTCTCCCGGTTTCGGCGTTGAAGCGATGTTCAGCGGATGGTTGCCAGCTGATGCAGGGTTGCGCATCCACCACATGATCGCCTGCGCAAACCACTCGCAATGGCCCTCGGCAGCTGTTGAGAGACAGCATCTGGCTTGATCCAAACCATTCGCGCGTCAGAACCTCCGTCTTTAAACCGTTCGGATCAAATTGAATATCGTCCGGTCGGATGCCGGTGATCACTCCATCGCTGGCTGGCAGCAGATTCATCTGCGGGCGGCCGATGAACTGAGCGACGTAGGTGTTGGCCGGTTGCAGGTACAGCTCGCGGGGTGTTCCGATCTGTTCAATCCTTCCCTCGCGCATCACAGCGATGCGATCCGCCAGCGCCATCGCCTCCTGCTGGTCATGGGTGACGTAAACCACAGGCTGCTCACCGCCGATCATCAGGCGGCGCAATTGAGGCCGCAGGTCCTCACGCAACTGGGCATCCAGATTGCTCATCGGCTCATCGAGCAGATAAACGAGGGGGTCCCGCAACAGCGCTCGGGCCAGGGCGACGCGCTGGCGCTGGCCGCCGGACAGTTGTGACGGCCGTTGCCGGGCTTGCCCGCTGAGCTGCAACACCTCCAGAACTCCGCGGATCCGTTCATCGCGGTTGGCGGCGCTGCCGCCCCGCATGCGCAGCCCCAGTTCGAGGTTGTCCCACACATTCAGATGCGGGAACAGGGCATAGCTTTGAAACACCATCCCCACCCGGCGACGCTCAGCGGGCACGTCGACCATCTCCGCACCATTGATGCGAATCGACCCTTGATCGGGGTGATCGAGCCCGGCGATCAGACGCAGGGCCGTGCTTTTCCCACAGCCGCTGGCCCCAAGCAGAGCGACGCATTCGCCGTTGGCCACATCGAGGTCGAGCTGGTGGAGAACCTGTCGCTCGCCGAAGCGCTTGTTGATGGCTCGAAGTTGCAGTGTCATCCCTTGATGGCTCCGTTGGTGAGTCCACTGACGATCTGGCGCTGAAACACCAGCACCAGCACCAGAAGAGGAATGGCACCGAGCACGGTGGCTGCCGCGTAGGTGCCGTAGGGGACGGAATAGGTGGATGATCCCGCAATTCGGGCCATCGCCACCGGCAATGTGAGCAGATCGCTGCGGCTCAGCCAGGTGAGCGCCACGGGATATTCGTTCCAGGCGAACAGGAACACCAGGATTGCCGTGCTGGCGGAGGCCGGTGCAATCAAGGGGAGCAGCACCCAGCGCAGCCGCTGCCACAAGGACAGTCCCTCAAGCTTTGCTGCGTCTTCGAGGTCGTTGGGCAGGGCTTCAAAGGCCGCGGTGAGCAGCAGCAGGGCCAGAGGCATCGACAAAGCGCTGTAGGGAATGGCGATGGCGATCAGGTTGTTGCCGAGGGAAAAGGTGCGGGCCAGTTCGAGCAGTGCCAGAAACAGCAGCACATAAGGGAAAAGAGCGGCGCCCACCACGGCAGTGCGGAGGATTCCTTTCAACCGCTGAGGCAGCTTTGCCAGTCCGTAGGCGGCGGGGATGGCCAGCATCAAGGTGAGCAGTGTGGTGAGGGAAGCCACCAAGCTGCTGTTGAGCAGGTAACGCCAGAAGGGTGGATCGGTGCTGAGCAGATCCCGGTAGTTGTTGAGCGTCCAACGGCTCCAGAAGCTCAATTGGTCATTGACCAGAGCATCGGCGGTGGTGAAGGAACTCAGCAGCTGCCACAGCATCGGAGCGAGGGACCAGACCAGCAGCAGAGCAATCCAGAGCGAACGTCGTGTCATCAATCCAGGTGTTATCCGTCCTCGTGTCATCGATTCATGGGTCATCGGTCGAGGGGTCTCAACAGACCGAAGCTCCTCAGCAGCAACGTGCCCGCAAGAATCAGCGCGGTGAGCAGCAGGAATCCCGCGAGCATCACCGTGGCGCTGTAGCCGAAATCGAGGAAGCGCATGCCGTTGAGGTAGGCATAGAGGGCGATGCTTTCGGTGCTGCCGGCGGGACCACCACCAGTCAGCACCTGCACCAGATCAAACACCCCGAAGGCCTGGGCCAGGCGGAACAGGAGGCTCAGCAGGATGTACGGGAGCAGCAGCGGCAGGGTGACCCTGCGAAGCGCCTGAAGGGGCGTTCCCCCTTCCAGGCGAAAGGCGCTGTAGAGGTCGTCGGGAATGCTCTGGAGTCCCGCCAGAAGAATCAGCGTGATGAAGGGCGTTGTTTTCCAGACATCTGCAAACACGGTCACCAGCCAGGTGATCGATGGGGTGGACAGCAGATCCAGGGAGTTGAGGCCAAGGCTTCGTGCCAGCACCTCGATCGGGCCGTAGGGGGTGTTGAAGATCCAGCGCCAGCCCAGGGCCATCATTGTTGTGGGCAGTGCCCAGGGCAGCAGGGTCAGGGCGCGAACAGCTCCCCTGCCGCGCCAGCGTTGATGCAGCAGCAGCGCAATGGCCAGGGCCAACAGCAACTCCAAACCCACTGAGATCAGGGCGAATCGCGCGGTTTGTCCGGCATCCAGCCAGAAGCGCTGATCAGCCGCCAGTCGCCACCAATTGGCACCGCCGTTGGCCACCGGTTCAAGGCCGGTGAGAACGGAATCAGCGTGGAAGCTCAGCCAGGCGTAGCGAAGCATCGGCCAGCCGAACACCACCGCGATCAACAGCAGCGCAGGTGCAGCCAGGAGCATCGTCATGGCGTGGCTCCCGCAGCGCGCAGCAGAGTCTGGCTCCGCTGCTGACTGGTGGCCATGGCCTCATCGGCGGACCCGGCCGCGGTGAACAAGCCGTTGAGTTCCCGCTGCACCACATCGCTCAGTTGGGCATACAGCGGGGTAGGCGGACGACCCACTGCATGGTTCAAGGCCACCAGCAGATCCGGCAGCACGGGAGAGGCCTTCAGCATCTCGGGGTCGTTAAACAGATCCGCCTGAATGGGGGTGTAGCCGTTGTTGAGAAACCGCTGCCGCTGGGCGTCTTCGCTGGTGAGGTAGCGAATCGCTTCCACCGCTGCTTCCTTGTGCGGCGATTGGTGCATCAGACTCAGCCCCCAGCTGCCGAGGGTGGCTCCGGGACGTTCACCCGGTTGCGCCACCATCAGGCTGATGCCGACGTTGCCCTTCACCGCGCTGTCGTCTTTCTGGAGTTCAGCCCAGGCGTAGGGCCAGTTGCGCATCAGAGCGGCATCACCGGCCTTGAAGGCCTGAAGCGACTCCGCCTCGGCGTAATTGGTCACGGCGTAGGGGCTGACGCCTTCGCTGATCAGACCGTTCAACCAGGCTGCTGCCGCCGTTGCCTCAGGCGTATCGAGCTCCATGGCGTTGGTTGAGGTGTCCATCCAGTCACCGCCGAAGCCCTGCAGCACTTCAAGGAAGTCGCAGCTCAATCCTTCGTACTGACGCCCCTGCCAGACAAAACCGTTGGCAACGGCCTGGCTTTCAACGAGGCGTCCGGCAACCTCCACCAGCGCATCGGGCGTTGCTGGTGGCTGTTCCATCAGATCCGTGCGCCAGTAGAGCAGTCCCACATCGGCCACCAGCGGCCAGCGGTAGAGATGGCCGTCGTAGTCATTGCCGAGCCGTGCACCTTGCACCAGCTGCTCCTGGTCGCCCTGACCAAACCAGGGATCCAGGGCTTCCAGCCAGCCGGCGGCGGCATATTTCGGCAACCAGGTGACATCCATCAACAGCGCGTCGAACGGCGCATCACCGAGCAGAAGACTGCTGATCGCCAGGTCTGAAATCGATTCCGTGTTCAACGGACCGCGAATCAAGCTGAGATGAATCCGGCCGCGGTGCTCGCGGTTGAAGGTTTTCACCAGATCGGCACTGGCATCGGTGAAGGAGGAGGGCATGAGGATGCTCACTTCCTCCGCGCGCGAGGAGGCTGATCCAACCAGAACACCAAGGGCCATTAACAGCGCCAAGGCACCGCCTGCGAGCCAGCGGCGCAGTTTCATTGCGGGGTGGAGGGCGACAGGCCAGACATCTGCTCCTCGGCCCAGTCGCTCACCGTGTAGCTCTCCACGGCATCGGTCATGCGGCTCATGCGATCGCGCTGCTCGTCTTCATCCATTTCCAGTGCCGATTCGATGGCCTCATCCATGCGGCGGTTGGAATAGGGATTGGTGAGCACGGCACCATCAAGCACAACCGAGGCTCCGGTGAATTCCGAGAGCACAAGAACGCCGCCACGGTTGCGTCGAGCAGCGGCGTACTCCTTGGCCACCAGATTCAGGCCATCCCGCAGCGGAGTGATCCAGCAGACATCGGCATGGCAGAACCAGGCGATCATTTCGTCGTAGGGGATCCGGCGGGTGGAAAAGCGGATGGGCACCCAATCGATCTGGCTGAAGCGGCCGTTGATGCGTCCGGCCATCTCCTCGATTGAGCGTTGGGTGTCTTCGTAGATCTTCATTCCACTGGCAGCGGCCACACAGGCCAGCATCAGCACCACCTGGCCGTGCAGATCCTTGCGTCGTTCCAACAGCCGTTCAAACGCCAGCAGCAACTCTTCGTTGCCCTTGGTGTAATCCACCCGACTGGCAGAGAGGATCAGTTTTCGGCCTTTTTTGGTGTCTTGAACGATCAATTCGCCATGACTTTCAACCGACGGGCTCCAGCACAATTCCTGAATCAGATCCGGTGAGGTGCCCACCGGAGAGCTGAGCAGCTGAATGGTGCGACCGTTGTGCTCGAGGTGACTGGTGACCGTGCCTTCCGAAAGGGCGGTTCCCACCTCAATGAATTTCTTGTCCACCGGCACTTTGGGCCCTCGTTTGGCGCCCACCAGGGTTGTGGCGGCGCGGGCAAAGTTTTCGGTGTAGCGGGGAATATGGAAGCCGACGACATCACAACAGAGCAAACTTTCCAGGATCTGCTCACGCCAGGGAAGGATGGCGAAAACATCATTCCCCGGGAAAGGAGTGTGATGGAAAAAGGCGATCTTCAGGTCTGGACGTTCGGCTCGGATGTATCCGGGAGCCAGCCAGAGGTTGTAGTCATGCACCCACACCGTTGCACCTTCGGCGGCTTCGGCGCATGCCGCCATGGCGAAACGTTTGTTGACCTCTTCAAAGATCTTCCAGTTCGCGTTGTTGACATTGAAATACGTTGGAAACGTATGAAGAATTGGCCAGAAGCATTCTTTGGATGTGATGTGATAAAAACTGGAGATCTGTTCATCTTCCAGGGGGATTCGGCAGAGAGTGAACGGTGAAGGGTGTTCCATCTCAAACCTTTCAGTACCCTCATTCGACTGGTCGTCGACCCGTCTCCAGGCAATCCACGTGCCTTTTTCGCAGCTACGGAAGAGGTTGCGAAGGGTTGGAATAATTCCGTTAGGGCTTTTCTGATCGACCCATATTCTTTTCCCGTTCTTGTCTTTTGATTCGTCGAACGGCGTGCGGTGATAGAGGATTACAAATGAACTCTGACCCGCACCCATTTATTCGATCAACGCTTCGTTCGTTCCACCATTCAGCAAAAGCCCTCTTTTGTCAAACGGCGGCTTTGGTCTGAAAAGACAGCAACGAATCCAGCACCTCGCGGGCGTGACCGTTGGGTCGAACCGCCACCCAGCGTTCACGCAAGACCCCGTCCGGATCGATCAGAAAGGTGTGGCGCAGCGAGTACGGCGCCATCCACGACCCGTAGGCCTTGCTCACGGTCCCGTCGGGATCAGACAAAAGGGGGAAGCTCAATCCTTCGCTCTCACAGAAGGATTCATGGTCGTCAACGCTGTCGGCGCTGATGCCGACCACGTCCGCACCGGCCTGAAGGAAGTCGTTGTGAAGGCTTTCGAAGCCCCTGGCTTCGATCGTGCATCCGCCGGTGAAATCCCTTGGATAGAAGTAAACCGCGACCCAGCGGCCGCGCAGATCACGGCTGCTCCATTGCTTCCGATCGGGTTCGGACTGGCTGGATCCAGGCAGATCGAAATCAGGCACGGTTGTACCCGTTTCCAAAACAACACCCCCGAGGGCCGAGGCCCGCGAGGGTGTGAGCGTCAGAGCTGCGAGGAAAAGGCCGGACTTGACTAGTAATTCCCGCCGATTCACCCGTTCAAGATCTCAGATCTTGGCCAGGTTAATGCCCAGAGACTTGGCGTAGGCGCCCAGACCTTTCTTCTGGATGGTTTTGAGGGCGCGGGTGGTGACACGCAGCTTCACCCAGCGGTTGCCTTCCGCCCACCAGAGACGACGCTGCTGCAGGTTGGCCTGCTGCAGCTTCTTGGTGCGGATGTGGGAATGGCTCACGGCCATGCCGTTGTTGGCGCGAGTACCGGTGAGCTGACACACCCGTGACATGACGATGTCCTTCTGCTGAGAGGTTGTTGGAGCTGAAAAACCAGTTCCAAACAACCAATTTAGCAAAAGGTGTTCAGGTCAAAGTCCTCTCTGCATCAAGGCACCCATCAATTCAGCGCTGCGGGTCTGGAAACCGGCCAGCTCATTGGGCTCCAGCCCCCCGACGCCCAGGCGCGCCATGTCATACAGATGGCGGGCCACATCCTCGGACAGGCTTGCGGTCGGCGATGTTTCCGCCGCTCCCACCAGCACGCCACCGGCACGCAACTTCAGCATCCCCTCCACAAGGGGGTGGCGCCGGTTGACCAGCAGCACGTGATGCTCCGGAAGGCCCGGCAGGCGTTGTTCCATCAAGGCGCCCATGTCGTTCAGCCGGCGCATCTGTTCCGGCAGAAGAATCATGGCCGGCGGTGCCCCCTCGGCTTTCAGGGCCTGCACCTGAACGGTCACCTTGTCGTTGGCGAGGGCCGCTTTGATCAGATCACGCAGTCGGTCTGACTCGGTGGTGCCGTCCTGATCGGTGAGTTCGGCATCGTTGTCCTTCAGGCTTTCGTCCAGTTCCGAGTCGACGCGCTGGAAGGTGAGTTCCTCATGGCGATGTTCCAGCCAGGGGATGAATTGGGTGTCGATCACCGTCTCCAGCTTCAGCACTTCCGCGCCCTGGGAGGTCCAGAGGTTGAGCGCACCGGCCTGGGCAACGTCATCGGTGCTGTAGAGCACACGCTTGTTCTGATCCGCGGCCAGTCGGCTGCGGTACGCCTCCAGGGTGGTGAAGGCACGGCCATCGCAGGCGATCGGGTCAGCGTCGTCCCCTTCTCCTGCTGCAGCAGTGGTGGCGAACAGGATCAGTTCAGACACCTGTTCGGCGAACTTCTCGTCCTCCATGGCGCCGATCTTCACGAAGGGTGCCAGGGCATCCCAGGCTTCGGCGTAACCCTTGGGATCCTCCTTTTTCAGGTTCCGCAGCCGGTCGGAGACTTTCTTGGCGACGAAGTTGCCGATGGAGCGAACGCGTCGGTCGGTTTGCAGAGCACTGCGGCTCACGTTCAGGGGGATATCGGGTGAATCGATCACCCCCCGCAGGGGCAACAGGTAGCGCGGAACGACCTCCTTGATCGAATCGCTGACGAACACCTGGTTGCAGTACAGCTTGATTTCCCCCTTCTCCCAGTCGGCACGTCCGGTCTGCTTGGGGAAGAAAAGAATGCCCTGGAGGTTGTAGGGATAGTCGGTATTGAGGTGAACCCAGAGCAGGGGATCGCCCTGGAAGGGATAGAGGTAGTGGTACAGGTCGATGTAGTCCTGATCACTCAGGTCTCTGGCGCTTTTGCGCCAGGGGGCATCCATCTTGTTGATGGTTTCCCCTTCCAGCTGCACCGGTACTGCCATGAAGTCGCAGTAGGTGTTGATCAGGGTGCGGATCCGAGCCGGTTCGAGATATTCGAGCTCGTCCTCCATCAAATGAAGGATCACGTCAGTGCCGGGCTGGTCTTTCTCGGCGGCAGTGAGGCTGAAGTTCGGGGAGCCATCACAGCTCCAGCGCACGGCCTCAGCCTCGGGCCGGGCTGAACGGGTCAGCAGCTCAACCCGCTCGGCCACCATGAAGCTGGAATAGAAGCCAAGGCCGAAGTGGCCAATGATGGCGTCGTTTTCCTGCTTGTACTTCTCCAGGAAATCCTCGGCGCTGGAGAAGGCCACCTGGTTGATGTAGCGCTTCACCTCATCGGCGGTCATGCCGATGCCGTTGTCGCTGATGGTGAGCGTTTTGGCTTCGCGATCCACACTGATCCGAATGGCCCCGTCATCCCCTTCACTGCAGTCGCCGGCCATCGCCGCCATGCGGCGCTTGCTGATGGCGTCGACGCCATTGCTCACCAGCTCCCGCAGAAACACCTCATGGCCGGAATAAACGGCCTTCTTGATGATCGGGAAAATGTTTTCGGTGTGGATCTGAATCTGACCCTGTTCTTCCAGCACCGCCATTTCTTTGCTGTGAAAAACCAGACACTAGAGACAGGTTTTACCCGGGCTCAACGGCTGTTTCAGGGGGTTCTCCGTACCTTTTACCTACGTCCCTTGGTCCAGCTCAGGGCGTCTTCTGCAGGTCAGGGCGCTCTTCAGCAACGATGGCTCCCTCAACGGGACACACCTGCAGGCAGATACCGCAATCGATGCAGGTGTCGAAATTGATCCAGTAGAAGTCAGTGCCCTTCTTGTTCTTTCCTTTGCCTTGGTCGATACAGGCCACAGGGCAGGCATCAACGCAGTCAGCGATGCCCTCGCAAACGTCAGTGACGATGGAATGAGCCATGGAGGTCCTGCTTCACAGCGGGATCCTAAGGATCGACCCAATCCAGCTGCAGACCACCCTGGGCCTTCGCCTGCTGCTCAGCCTCCTGCTTGGACGCCAGGGGTTCCAGGGCCATCACGGCGGTGCGTCCCTGCTCGTGCCAGCCGCGCTGACGCTCCATGGCGGATTCCAGATTCGAGGCCGTTGAAAAGGCAACGAGAACATCGGACTGCTCCTGTTCGGCAGCATCCAGGTCTGAAATCAGTTCGCGGATCGGATCGATCGCGAGGCTGAACCCTGCGCCAAAAGCCCGGTCATCCGTTGCGCCGCAACGGCGCACCAGATCGTCGTAGCGGCCGCCGCGGGCAATCACCACCGGTGAACTGCGGCCATCACAGACCAGCTGGAACACCAGGCCGGTGTAGAGCTCGAAATGGGGTTGAAAGGTTGGATCCAGCTGGATCGTCACCGCCTGAGCCTGAGCTGCCGAGGCGAGATGCGCACAGAGGCGCCGCAGCTCATCGAAGACCGGCTGTTCCCCGCAGAGACTGCCGAGCTGCGTCAGCACCTGGTCGGGGGTGCCACGGCAGTCCAGCAAGGAGAGCAGCCTGGTCTTCTCAGCGTCGGCCAGATCGAAGCCCTCGATGGCCAACCGGTCGAAATCGATCAATGCCGTGCGGATCTGATCACGCAACGCACCGCTGAACGGACGCAGCACCAGATCCATCAGAGCGGTGTGACCCAGCAACAGCCTTGGTTTTTGGCTGGCCTGCAGCCCCAGGGTCTGAACGGAGGCCATCAGCAGGCTGAGCAGCTCCATCTCCGCCTCGCTGCCACTGACGCCGAACAGTTCAACGCCGCTCTGAAGGTTTTCCTCAATGCACTGACCACCCTCATCGGCGGAACGGGTGCGAAACACCGTGCCAGAGGCCCAGAGCCGCAGCGGTCTCTGGCGATCTGCAAATCGGGTGCAGGCGGCTCTGGCGATGGATGCCGTCATCTCCGGGCGCAGCCCGAGGGGGTCATCAGCCACCAGACGAACAATGTCTGAGCTGTCGATGGCACCGCCGGCCATCAGGGTGGCCAGGCGTTCCACCCGGGGTGGCGAGACCTCGTCGTAGCCCCAGAGGCGGTACACCGACGCCAGACGTTCCGTCAGCTGTCGGTTGGTCTCCACCTGACGTGGATTCAGATCCTTTGCGCCAGCTGCAGGTTGCAGCGCCATCTCACGTCCTCTCGGCCACGCCTCAGGATCCCATGGCCGTGACCTCGGGCGCTCCGAAGGCGGCTCCAGGCAGTGGTTGCACCAGAGACAGCCCCTCGGTGATCGCCGCATGCAGGCTGGCGCCAGCGGCAACGACCCGGCCACTGGAGAGATCGAAGGGTCGATTGCCATAGCCGGTGACGGTTCCACCGGCCAGATCCACCAACGCCACGCCAGCGGCCAGATCCCAGGGAGACAGGCCCCGTTCCCAATAGCCGTCCTGGCGGCCAGCGGCCACGAAGGCCAGGTCCACCGCTGCAGCACCGCCCCGGCGCACGCCGTGGGTGCGATGGGTGAACCAGCAGAACTCGGCGTAGTTGTTGTCGAGTCGGGTGTGCCGGTCGTAGGCGAACCCGGTGACCAGCAGGGAGTCTTCGAGCCGATCACAACTGCTCACCTGCAGTGGTCTGTCGTTGCAGAACGCTCCGACCCCCGGTGCCCCCCAGTACATCTCCTTCAGAAAGGGCACAGCGATGGCCCCGAGGATGGGCTGCTGGCCCAGGGTAAGTCCGATCGAGGTGGCAAAAAAGGGGTAGCCGTGGGCGAAGTTTGTGGTCCCATCGAGGGGGTCAACACACCACCTCAGGCCGTCCTGCTGACCGGCTGCCCCGCTTTCCTCCGCCAGCACGGCAATCTCAGGGGTTTGCTCCGCCAGCAGCTCCAAGACGATGCGTTCGGCAGCAAGGTCGGCATTGGTGACCAGGTCGCCGATGCGGCCTTTGCTTTCGATGGACGACAGGCGCCCGTAGTGGCGCATCAGTTCCTGGCCACCGGCATCGGCCGCAGATCGGGCCACGCCGACAAGACGCTCCAGATCGCTTGGGGTGAGACCGGCTTCGTGGGCGGCACGGGTGCAGATCGATTTCGGCATGTTCACTCCTCCTCGAGGGGAATGCGAGCTGTGACGCGCCCTTTGCCGAAGTGGCGACCGAACTGGAGCTCGTACACCTCATCCTCATCCTGGGTTTCAGCCTCCAGGGGGCCGATGGCGCGGGCCACGCAGAGCAGGCCGTAGCCCTTGTCCCTCAGCTCCCGCGACAGACCCATGGCTTCGCGCTGGTCGAGGTTGCCGCTCTGCACGCGAACGGCGCACTCCGTGCAGCATCCGTTTCTGCAGGAGAAAGGAAGTGGGTCACCCTGCTCTTCGAAGCTGTGAAGGATGTAGTCCCCCTCAGGGACGTCGTGGGTGATGGTGCGACCCTCTTGGCGCCAGTGAATCGTGATCCTGTGGCTGGGACGCATGAAGGTCTGCTGGCAGTGCCCTGCTACATTCTCACCTGCCCCATTTAGCCGGTGGAGAGCTGGCCGAGTGGTCGAAGGCGCAGCACTGGAAATGCTGTATAGGGGCAACTCTATCGAGGGTTCGAATCCCTCGCTCTCCGCTTCTCCGGTCCTTCAGGACCGGATTTTTTTTGCCCTTTTCGAGGCCTGAAGGCCCAATCACGGCCTTGCCTGGGGCTGGCTCGGCGATCAGCCGAAACGACCGGAAACGTAGTCCTGGGTGGCCTGCTGTTGGGGGGCGTTGAAGATCTTGTCGGTCTCGTTGAATTCCACGAGGTAACCGACCTTTCCGGTTCCGCCTTCAACGGCCTCTGCGTTGTAGAAGGCGGTCATGTCGCTGACGCGAACGGCCTGCTGCATGTTGTGGGTGACGATCACGATGGTGAAGCTCTTCTTGAGCTCATGCATCGTCTCCTCGATCTTCAGCGTTGAGATGGGATCAAGGGCTGAGCAGGGCTCATCCATGAGGATGACCTCTGGCTGGATCGCGATCGTGCGCGCGATGCAGAGGCGCTGCTGCTGTCCGCCGGACAGCGAATAGCCGCTCTCATTCAGCTTGTCTTTGCACTCATCCCAAACCGCCGCCTGGCGGAGGGAACGCTCAACCAGCTCATCCATGTCTCCTGTGTAGCCATTGATGCGAGCGCCGAAGGCGATGTTTTCGTAGATGCTTTTCGGAAATGGGTTGGGTTGTTGGAACACCATCCCGATCCGGCGGCGCACCTCCACCGGATCAATCTTTGCTCCGTAGAGGTCAACTCCTCCAAACAGGATGCTTCCCTTCAGTGAGCAGCCTTCGATCAGATCATTCATCCGATTCAGCGCACGAAGCACTGTGGACTTTCCGCAACCAGATGGGCCAATGAAGGCTGTCACCTTGCCCCGGGGTATCTCGCAGTAGACGTTTTTGACGGCTTCGAAAGCGCCGTAGCTGATCGTGACGTTCTGCAGGGAAAGGGCGACGTCTGCGTTGTGGGATTGGGTGGCTTGGGGCTGTTGAAGAGTCGTCATTGTTTTAAAGAGAAAGTGGTTTATTTGGCAGCAAATCGCGCCAGCCAGCGGGAAAAGAGGTTCAGGGCCAGGATCATCACCACGAGCACAAAAGACGCGGCCCACGCCAGCTCGTTGTGAAATTCGTAGGGCATGATCGCGAAGTTGTAGATCATCACCGAGAGGGTCGCGATTGGAGCGAAAATGCCATCCGGTGTGAGCAGATCCGACCAGAACGGTGAGAACAGAGCGGTGAAGATCAAGGGAGCTGTTTCGCCTGCTGCTCGGGCAATGCCCAGCACAACCCCTGTGGCTATCGGGGTTAATGCGGCGGGGAGGGTGATTCGAACTACGGTGACGAACCGGGATGCCCCCACGCCGAGGGCACCACGCCGGAGATCGTCGGGCACCAGCTTCAGGCCTTCGTCGGTGGTTTTGATCACTGTGGGAAGCATCAGCACCGCCAGTGCCATGCCTCCGGCCACGGCGCTGTAGGCGTTCCCGAACAGAATTCGACTGGTGACGATCGTGCCGTAGATGAAAACGCCAGCGATGATCGAAGGAACCCCGGCCAGCACATTGGTGCCGAAGCGGATGAACTGAGCGAACCACCCCGAGCGGGAGTATTCAGCCAAAAACACGCCGCCGCCGACGCCGACCGGTATGGCGATCAAACCTGCGATGGCCGTCACCACCAGCGTTCCAACGATCGCATTGGCAATGCCGCCGTCTTCGAGGCCTGGCGGTGGTGGAAGTTGCGTCAGCAGGGCCAGGCTGATCTTGCTGCCCCCCTGCACGATCACGTAACCCAGCACCAGAACCAGGGGCAGCACAGCAATCACGGCGAAGATCGCGGCGATGAGTGAAAGAACTCCGCTGCCGATGTTCCTGCGCAGAAAAGGCCTGTAGCTGAGATCAGGGCCCGAGCCGGGGAGATTTTGGCTAAGTGTCTGTGTCATGTCAGTACTTCAGGCTCAAACGCTTCACGATCCACTGGGCAAAAATGTTCACCGCCAGTGTCAGAACGATCAACACGAAGGCTGCATACATCAGTGACGACACCTGGGAGCCGTCGGCCTCACCAAACTGATTGGCCAGCATTGCTGCAATCGTGTTGCCCGGCGCCAGCAGCGAAATACTGAAGTTGTTGGAATTGCCGATGATCATGGTCACGGCCATGGTCTCTCCCATGGCGCGGCCCAAGGCCAACATCACACCACCAATGATCCCTGAAATCGCTGCCGGGAGGATCACATTGATGATGGCCCCCCAGCGGGTTGTGCCCACCCCATAGGCCGCCTGGCGCAGTTGCGGCGGAACCTGATTCAGGCAATCACGAGAAATGGCTGTGATGATCGGCAAGACCATCACAACCAGGATCAACACCGCAGGAATGGTGCCAGGACCCATCGGTGGAGTGCTGAACAGGGGGAACCAATTGAACAGCTGATAGAGAAGTTCAAGCCCAGGTCTGATGAACGGTTCCAACACGAAAATGGCCCAGAGGCCAAGCACCACCGATGGAATCGCCGCGAGCAGCTCCACCATCAGGCCGATCACGTCCCTGATCTGCTTGGGAATGATGTTTTCGGTGATGAAAATGGCTGTGCCAACCCCGAGGGGCACCGCGATCAGCAAGGCCAGCAGCGATGTAATCAGGGTGCCGTAGATCGCGGCCCCCGCCCCGTACTGGTCGTCCACCGGATTCCAGTCTGAGGTGACCAGGAACTGCCAGCCGTAACGGGCCATGGAATCCAGGCTCCCGTGGAAA
Source organism: Synechococcus sp. A15-44 (assembly GCF_014280115.1). Taxonomy (NCBI): domain Bacteria; kingdom Bacillati; phylum Cyanobacteriota; class Cyanophyceae; order Synechococcales; family Synechococcaceae; genus Synechococcus; species Synechococcus sp. A15-44. The sequence continues at coordinate 1,311,765 of NZ_CP047938.1, read as the reverse complement.
ACCACCACGAGAATTGAGAACAGAACAATCGCCACGACGGAAGCCATGGCGATGGCGAGATTTTTGAAGCCGATGTCCACCAGTTTTTCCGCTGGTGGACGAGTCCGGAGCAGGTAACGACTGTCCGCGTTGGACATGCATCCACAGGCGTGCCTTAACAACGTATGACCCAAATTGCTTGAGGTCATTAAGAACGGCTTAAGCGGGGGGGCTGGAGCCGGTTTGAACCTGCCGTTAGCGTGGGGATCAAGTTTTCATGGATATGGGGCGGATCGTCGGAATCGATCTGGGGACCACCAATTCGGTTGTCGCTGTGCTGGAGGCAGGTCGCCCCCACGTGATCGCCAATGCCGAGGGCGGCCGAACCACCCCATCCGTCGTCGGATACACCAAGGATCAGGAACTGTTGGTGGGTCAGCTGGCAAGGCGCCAGCTGGTGCTCAGCCCCCGCAACACCTTCTCGAACCTGAAGCGGTTCGTCGGCCGGGACTGGGACGAACTGGACGACAGCAGCCTCTCGGTTCCCTACACGGTGCGTGCCAACGACCAGGGGCAGGTTCGGGTTCCCTGTCCGGTGACCGAGCGGGAATACGCGCCCGAAGAACTGGTGGCCAGCATCATTCGCAAGCTTGTCGATGACGCATCCACTTATCTGGGTGAACCGGTGGAAGCGGCGGTGGTGACCGTGCCCGCTTACTTCAACGACGCACAGCGCCAGGCCACCCGCGACGCCGGACGGCTGGCGGGCATCTCGGTGGAGCGCATCCTCAATGAGCCCACCGCAGCTGCTCTGGCCTATGGCTTTGACCGCAGCGCCGTCAAACGGGTCCTGGTCTTCGACCTTGGTGGCGGCACCTTTGACGTGTCGCTGCTGCGCATCGCCAACGGCGTTTTTGACGTCAAGGCGACGAACGGTGACACGCAACTCGGCGGCAACGATTTCGATCAACGCATCGTCAACTGGCTTGCCGATGCCTTTGAAGAGGAGCACAAGGTTGATCTGCGCCGCGATCGCCAGGCCCTGCAGCGGTTGACGGAAGCGGCTGAGAAGGCGAAGCAGGAACTCTCCGGCGTGCTGAGCACCCCGATTTCGCTTCCCTTCATTGCCACCGGCAGCGATGGTCCGCTGCACATCGAAACCCGCCTGGACCGCGCCACCTTCGAAGGGCTCTGCCCCGATCTGCTGGATCGTCTGCTGAGTCCGGTCCAGGCAGCACTGCGCGACTCCGGTTGGTCAGCTGACGACATCGATGACGTCGTGCTGGTGGGTGGTGCCACGCGGATGCCGATGGTTCAGCAACTGGTGCGCACCCTCGTGCCGATCGATCCCTGCCAATCGGTGAACCCCGACGAGGTGGTGGCGATCGGTGCCGCCGTTCAGGCGGGGATCCTCACCGGTGAGCTCAGGGATCTGTTGCTCAACGACGTCACCCCCCTGTCGTTGGGACTGGAGACCATCGGCGGATTGATGAAGGTGCTGATTCCCCGCAACACGCCGATCCCCGTGCGTCAGTCCGATGTGTTCAGCACCTCGGAAGCCAATCAGTCGTCCGTGGAAATTCACGTCTGGCAAGGGGAGCGCCAGATGGCGACGGACAACAAATCCCTCGGACGTTTCCGGCTCTCCGGGATTCCACCCGCCCCGCGGGGGGTGCCCCAGGTGCAGGTGGCCTTCGACATCGATGCCAATGGCCTGCTGCAGGTCAGTGCCACCGACCGCACCACCGGCCGCAAGCAGTCGGTGTCGATTCAGGGCGGCTCGAACCTCAATGAGGAGGATGTGACCGCTCTGCTGGCGGAAGCGGAGGCGAGGGCTGATGAGGACAGGCGCAAACGCAACCAGATCGAGCGCCGCAACCGGGCTCAGACCTTGCTCGCTCAGGCGGAACGGCGGCTGCGGGATGCCTCGCTTGAGCTGGGGCCCTATGGCGCTGAACGGCAGCAACGGGCTGTTGAAATGGCCATGCGTGACGTGCAGGACTGCCTCGCCAACGACGACCTTCAGGAGCTTGATCTCTGCGTGAGTGGTCTTGAAGAGGCCTTGTTTGGGTTGAACCGTCGGCTGTCGGCGGAACGTCAGGCCGATGGCAGCCCGCTTCAGGGAATCCGCAACACCCTGGGCTCCCTCAAGGATGAGCTGTTTGCCGATGACTGGGACGACGACCCCTGGGGTCCCCCCAGCCGTCCGGGTGACCGTGGCCGTGGCCTGAGCCGGCGTGACCCTGCACCTTGGGACGATGACATCTACCGCTGAGCCTGATTACTGGTCTCTGCTGGGGGTTGATTCCGACTGCACGGATCAGCAACTGAAACGGGCCTTTCGCCGGGAGGCGCGCCGCTGGCACCCCGATCTCAACAGCAACGATCCCGTTGCTGAAGAGCGCTTCAAGCTGGTGAATGAGGCCTATGCGGTGCTCAGCGATCCCCGCCGGCGTGAGGCCTGGCAGCGGGGGGGTGGCTCCCGTGCGGATGTTGCTGATCCCTTTGCCCAGGGATTCCCAAATTTTGAGGACTACCTCGATGTGATCTTCGGCGGTGGAACAGGACGTTCCTCAGTTGAGGTTGAGGACGAGCCCGATCCCCCCTTCCGAAGTCCGGTGTCGGCACCGCCGCCGCCGCCGCCGGTGCGTGCCGTGGAAGATCTCGAGTCGGTGGTTCATCTCACTCCGGATCAGGCTCTCCAGGGAACCGTGGTGGAACTGACGCTCGATGACGGCACCGTGATCGAGCTGAACACGCCCCCCTTTGCTGGGGATGGCTGGCGTCTGCGGCTTGAGGGCGTTGCCCCTGGCGGCCGTGATCATTTCCTGCAGCTCCGGGTCGTGACCGACGACGGGCTGCAGATTGATGGTCTGCGGGTGCTCTACAAGCTGATGCTGTTCCCACCGGATGCAGCCCTCGGTTGCGCTGTGGATGTGCCGACCCTGGATGGTCCTGTGACGCTGCAGGTTCCTCCAGGCTCATCCAGTGGACGTTTGCTGCGGCTGCGGGGGCGCGGGCTGCAGCTGGATGACGAGCGGGGTGACCAGTTGGTGGAGATCGTTGTGGTGATTCCGTCCGATCTGGGTGATGCGGAACGGGCCCTCTACCGACGTCTTCAGGAACTGGCGAGCGAATCCTGGCAGGGTGGTTGACGATGGGTGAGACTCCGGACCGGTTGATCTGACGGTTTTCCCGATGCGCGTCCACGTCCTGCTCTTTGATGCCGGTACGGATAGCGAAGGCATCCACTCGCTTGAAATCGCCGGACGAACCGTGGTTCTGCTGTTTGAGAACCCCGACGATGCCGAGCGGTATGCCGGTCTTCTGGAGGCCCAGGACTTTCCGGTTCCGACGGTGGAGGCCCTGGATCGGGAAGACGTGGATCTGTTTTGCCGTGAGGCCGGTTACGAGGCCCGGCTGATCGAGTCGGGCTTTGTGCCGAGCAATGACGAGGAGCGTCTGTTCATGGCGCCGCCCCAGAGCAACCGCGATGTGAGCAACTGGAAGGACGACGCGGTTTCGAACGATCCGGTTTCGAACGAGGCTGTTTCTGACGGCGGGGTGGCAGAGCAGCAGGCCGGGGAGCCGGCGCGCCAGGGACTGGAGACCGAGCTGGAATCGAATCCTGAACTGGATGAGCTGCGTCGGCGCCTGGAGGGTCTGCTCTGAGCCATGGCCGTTTTCGACCCCGATCTGCAGCCCTCCAGCGACCGCGGCCACCTGCTCACTGAGCAGAGCAACCAGCGCAGCTCACGCCTGGATCAGCTCGACACCCTGGCGCTGGTGGAGTTGTTTGCAGACGAGGATCGTCGCCCCCAGGAGGCCGTCGCCGCGGTGGCCCCGGCCCTGGCCCAGGCGGTTGATGCCGTTGCCGAGCGCCTCCGTGCCGGAGGCCGGCTCTTCTATCTGGGTGCTGGCACCTCCGGACGGCTGGGGGTGTTGGATGCCGCGGAATGTCCGCCCACCTTCTGCAGTGATCCCCAACAGGTTCAGGGGGTTCTCGCCGGTGGCTCCGCCGCGTTGCTGCGCAGCTCGGAAGGGCTTGAGGACATTGAGGCCGCCGGACGTGCGGATCTCGAGGAGAGGGGCTTCTGCGCCAAGGACTGCCTGGTGGGCATCGCCGCCGGCGGCACCACCCCCTACGTGCGCGGTGGGCTGGCGTTCGCCAAAAGCATCGGAGCCCTCGCCATCGCCATGGCCTGTGTTCCTACGGAGCAGGCGCCCCTGCCCTGCGACATCGACATCCGCCTGCTCACGGGCCCTGAATTGCTGACGGGATCCACCCGGATGAAGGCTGGAACCGCCACAAAACTGGCCTTGAACACCCTCTCCACAGCCGTGATGGTGAAGCTGGGCAAGGTCTACGGCAACCGCATGGTGGACGTGGCCGCCAGCAACAGCAAGCTGGTGGACCGGTCGCTGCGGATCCTGCGGGATCTTGCTGGTGTGGAGCGGGAGCGGGGGCTGACGCTGCTGGAGGAGGCCGGCGGATCGGTGAAACTCGCCCTGTTGATGGCTGCAGCAGTCTTGTCGGTGGACCAGGCCAAGGCTCTTCTGCAGCAGCACAACCAACAGCTGCGGCCGGCCTTGGCCGCCTGCGGCGCTCAGCTGGCGGAAGCCTGATCGAATGGTCCCCAGTAGGGGGCGGTGAACAGATCAAGGTTGGACCGGGTCTGTTCCGGGACTTGATCTTTGGGGGTGATCAGGGCGTTGGCGAGGGCTGTGTGGGCCGGCGAGTCGGGAGGGTCCTGTTTGAGCCGCTGCATCAATCCACTCAGGATCGGTTCGGTGGCTGAGGCATTGGCCTGAAGGTTGCCGATCACCATCTCCACCGAGACAGCGTCGTGATCCTCATGCCAGCAGTCGAAGTCGGTGACCATGCTCAGGGAGGCATAGGCCAGTTCGGCTTCCCGGGCCAGACGGGCTTCGGTGTGATTGGTCATCCCGATCACCGAACATTCCCAGGAGCGGTAGAGCTTGCTTTCGGCCCGGGTGGAGAAGGCGGGGCCCTCCATGCAGAGATAGGTGCCACCGCGGTGCAGCCGTCGACCCTCCGGCAAACCCTGTTCGGCGGCATCGGCCAACAGGGCACTCAAATTGGGGCAGAAGGGGTCCGCAAGGCTGACGTGGGCCACGCAGCCGTTGCCGAAGAAACTGGCGGGCCGGTCCCGGGTGCGGTCGATGAACTGATCGGGCACGACCATGTCGCGCGGCTGCAGATGCTCCTGCAGCGACCCCACCGCCGAGAGCGAGATCAGCCAGCGCACCCCCAGGGAACGCATCGCCCAGATGTTGGCCCGGTAGGGCACTTCACTGGGAAGCAGATGATGATGGCGGCCGTGGCGGGCCAGGAAGACGGTTTCGACGCCCTCGAGCTCACCCAGGCGCAGTTGGTCGGATGGTGCTCCGAAGGGTGTGTCGATCGTGCGTTCCTCCACCTGGCGCAAGCCGGGGATCGAATAGAGGCCGCTGCCGCCGATCACACCGACGCGGGCTTGGGAGAGGTCGGGCATGGTCGGCGTCTCTTTACACTCCAATTTTGCTCGCGCCACCATGACCAAGGCCTTGATGGACACTGAAGCAGGCCTGATCGAGCTCGAGCTGTTCGAAGCCGATGCCCCGAAAACCGTCGCCAACTTCGTGAAGCTGGCCAAGGATGGCTTCTACGACGGTCTGGCCTTTCACCGCGTCATCCCCGGCTTCATGGCCCAGGGGGGATGCCCCAACAGCCGTGAAGGCGCCCGCGGCATGGCCGGTACCGGCGGCCCCGGCTACCAGATCGATTGCGAGATCAACCAGCAGAAGCACCAGGCCGGCACCCTGGCTATGGCCCATGCCGGCCGCAACACCGGCGGCTCGCAGTTCTACATCTGCCATGAGGCCCAGCCTCACCTCGATGGTGTGCACACCGTGTTCGGTCACACCGGCAACATGGATGTGGTGCTGAAGCTGGCCAACGGCTCCAAGATCAACAAAGTGACGATCCAGGAAGGCTGATCAGCTCCGGGTCCAATGCAGCAGTGACGGCCCGTTTTCGAGCAGTCCGTCACTGCCCAGGTTGATCAACTCATTGAGTTGATGCTCCACCCGTTCAAGGGTCTGGGGAGGGTGCAATGCCATCCGCTCCGTGGGAACGCGCATCAGACCCACCCGCTCGGTGGCCGCCAGGGCCGCCAGGCTCTTGAGCAGGGGGGTTGCATCGGCGCCGTCGGGAATCAGTTTCCAGACGAATTGCGGTCGATCCCACAGCGCTAACAAGCGGGGTTCATGCAGGGCCTCAAGGCTGAAGCCATGGCGCTGGGCGATGGCCTCCACTTCCTGGCGAATGGTGGGCCAGCTTTCGGGGCCCACGTTCACCGCCAGGGCCAGCACCACACAGGGACTCTCGGATTCGAACAGATGCCCGAGCTTCTCCCGCTTGGCCGCCAGGTAGTCGGCGTTGTGGGCACCGGGGTCCATCACCAGCGGCACCCGCTCCTCCACCTGCAGGCCATAGCCGCCGAGGCCGGCGATCTTGCGGGGGTTGTTGGTGAGCAACCGCAGCCGATGGATGCCGAGGTCGGAGAGGATCTGTGCGCCGACGCCGTAGTTGCGCAGATCCGCCGGGAAGCCAAGCCGCTCGTTGGCTTCAACGGTATCGAGCCCGGCTTCCTGGAGGCTGTAGGCCTTCAACTTGTTGATCAGGCCGATGCCCCGCCCTTCCTGGCGCAGATAAACAACCACTCCCTCGCCTTCCGCTTCGATCTGGCGCAGGGCCGCCTCCAGCTGGGGCCGGCAGTCGCAGCGCAGTGAGCCGAAGGCATCGCCGGTGAGGCATTCGGAATGCATGCGCACCAGCACGGGTTCGCTCAGGGCATTGGGCTCACCCTTGATCAGGGCAACGTGTTCGGAGCCATCCAGTTCGTTGCAGTAGCCCACCGCCTGAAAGCTGCCGAAGCGGCTGGGCATCTGGGCCTGGGCCATGCGGCGAACGAAGCGCTCGTTCTCCAGCCGGTAGCGGATCAGGTCAGCAATGCTGATCAGCTTCAGCCCCCAGCGATCGGCGTAACTGCGCAGCTCCGGCAAGCGGGCCATGGAGCCATCGCTGTTCTGGATTTCACAGATCACTCCGGAGGGGCTGAGGCCCGCCAGCTGAGCCAGATCCACAGCGGCTTCGGTGTGACCGGCCCGTTTGAGCACGCCGCCGGGGCGGGCGCGCAGGGGAAAGATGTGCCCAGGGCGACGCAGTTCGGCTGGCCGTGTGGCTGGGTTGAGGGCCACCTGAATCGTGGCGGCGCGGTCTTCGGCGGAGATGCCGGTGGTCACCCCATGCTCGATGCCGGCATCGATGCTCACGGTGAAGGCCGTCTCGTTGGCATCGGTGTTGCGGTCCACCATCAGCGGCAGATCCAGTTCGTCCAGCCGCTGTCCCTCCATGGCCAGACAGATCAGGCCCCGTGCCTCGGTGGCCATGAAGTTGATCGCTTCCGGGGTGGCGAACTGGGCCGCGCAGATCAGATCGCCTTCGTTCTCCCGTTGTTCGTCGTCCACTACGACAACGCATTCCCCATTGCGGATCGCCGCCAGGGCGTCGCTGATGGCATCAAACGCGATCGGTTCGTTCGCGGGGTCAAGGGAACTGGGGTTCAGGAGCCTGGTCGCCGGGAGATGACTTCATTATTGATCTCTGTACGATCGACCGTTGGCTGGTTGGTTCAATGGCAGGCAGGACAACGTCGGCGGTAGAAGCGATGGCAACGGTGAAGGGCGGACGGGTTGCTGTGATCGGCGCCTCCGGCTACGGCGGCCTGCAGACGATCCGTTTGCTTCAGGGCCACCCCGGCCTGTCTGTGAGTTTTCTTGGCGGTGAACGCAGTGCTGGCCAACGCTGGAGCTCCGTCTGCTCCTTCCTGCCCCTGCCGGATGACCCAACGGTGGAATCAGCGGATCCGGATCGGATTGCGGCCTGTTCCGATTTTGCTGTTCTGAGCCTCCCCAACGGCCTGGCCTGTCAGTTGGCACCGCAACTGCTGGAGCGGGGTGTGCGGGTGGTGGACCTCTCCGCCGACTTCCGCTACCGCTCCCTGGAGCAGTGGCTGCAGGTGTACGCCAAGGAGGCCGGCTCCCTCAACCGTCAGGATGCTGAGCTCTGCAGCAGTGCCGTTTACGGCCTGCCGGAATGGAACGTCCCTGCCATCGCTGACGCGAAGCTTGTTGCCGCTCCGGGTTGCTTCCCCACCGCCAGCCTGCTGCCCCTGCTGCCGTTCCTCAAGCAGGGCCTGATCGAGACCAGCGGCATCATCATTGATGCCAAGACGGGCACCTCCGGCGGAGGGCGCGTGCCGAAGGAGGCGATGCTGCTGGCAGAGGCCTCGGAATCCATCGCGCCATACGGCGTGATCGGCCATCGCCACACCTCTGAGATCGAGCAGATGGCAATGGAGGTGGCTGGCCAGGAGGTGCGGCTTCAGTTCACACCGCATCTGGTGCCGATGGTGCGTGGTCTGCTGTCCACGGTGTATGCCCGCTTGCGCGATCCCGGTCTCACCGCAGAAGATTGCACCACGGTTCTGGAGGCGATCTACCGCCACCACCCCTGCGTTCAGGTTCTACCGGTGGGCACCTATCCCGCAACCAAGTGGGCGCGCCACACCAACCGTGCTCTGCTGTCGGTTCAGGTGGACACCCGCACCGGCCAGCTGGTGTTGATGAGTGCCATCGACAACCTGATCAAGGGTCAGGCCGGGCAGGGCGTGCAGTGTCTCAACCTGATGGCGGGTCTCGCTCCGGAAACGGGCCTGCCCTTGCAGTCGTTCTATCCCTGACGCCAGCTTGGCTTGAGCTCAGCCAGTGCTTTTGGCAGGAGCAGGTGTTCCTGCTCCTGAATCCGTTTGGCGAGCCTGGCGTGGTCATCCCCATCGAGAACGGGAACGGCGGCCTGGGCCAGGATCGGACCGGCATCCAGTTCCTCGGTGACGATGTGCACCGTGCAGCCGGTGATTTTCACCCCGGCCTGCAGGGCCTGCCCGATGGCATCCAGGCCACGGAAGCTGGGCAGCAGTGAGGGGTGGATGTTGATCAGTCGATCGGAATAGCCGCTGATCAGCACTTCGGTGACGATCCGCATCCACCCCGCCATCACCACCAGTTCCACCTGGTCGGCGCGGAACAGGCGCACCAGTTCGCCGTCCAGCTCGCGCCGGTCCTTGATCAGGCGATGGTCAAGCACCGACACCGGAATGCCGAGACGCTCCGCCCGCTGCTGGGCACCACAGCCCGGATTGTTCACCACCAGCCGCTGGATCCGCGCGTTGAGATTCCCTGTCTGAATGGCCTGGGCCAGGGCCTCGAAGTTGCTGCCGCTTCCGGATGCCATCACCCCCAGCTGCAGCGGGGCCTGGTCAGCTCGATTGTTGTGGCTAGGGTCAGTCAAAGCGGGGTTCGGTCCATGTCCCATCTCTCCATCCTGCCGACTGTCTTCACCGACCTTGAGCGTCTGGTGCAGGCCCTTTGTGATGAAGGCTTCACCGTGAAGCGATCGACCGAATTGCAGGGATTTGCGGACGACTCCCATGCCGTGGATGTGCTCGCATCCCAAGGTTCAGCCCTGCCCCTGGGCTGGACCCAGCGCCAGGACGGCACGATCGTGATGCATGGCGACATCCAACGGATCAGCCGCCAGCCCGGGCTGGAGCAGCGCCTGCAGCGGGTGACCCGCCGCTATGCCCTGCTTCACGCCATCGACGAGGTGCGCCTTGGTGGAATGGGTTCCGCTGAGCTGTTCCTGCAGACCAACTGACGTGTTCGAACCGGTTCAGATCCGGCTCGATCTGAGCCATCCCGAAACACAGACCATTGCGGTGTCCATTCAGTGGACACCGCAGACCCAACGCCAGACCTTCCAACTGCCGGTGTGGACACCGGGGTCCTACACGGTTCGTGATCACGCGCAGCACTTGCACAGCCTGCAGCTGCTGGCCAATGGTGAGGAGCTGCCGGTGCGTCGCATGGCGCCGCACCAGTGGCTCTGTGATCTGCCGGATCTGAGCCCGCTCACGCTCAACTATCAGCTTGAAGCCCGGGATCTGACCGTCCGCACTGGGTTGCTGGATCCTGATTTCGCCTCGCTCTGCCTCGCTGCTGTGGCGATGGAGATCGACGGCTGCCGCTGGTCACCACATCATGTTGCCGTCAAGGCCCCGGAGCACTGGAGTGTGCATCTGCCCCTGGAGGTCACAGCTGAGGGCTGGGTTGCTGCTGATTTCGATGCCCTTGTGGATAGCCCGCTGCATGCGGGGCCGTTCCAGGCGGAAGCCTTCACGGTGGAGGGCAAGAGCCATGAGCTGCTGCTCATCGGCACGCCGCCGATGGGTTGGCCGCCAAACTTCATCAGCGACATCGAAAAGGTGTGCAGTGCCACCTGTCGCTTGCTGAGAACCCCTCCCCCGGCGGGGGACCGCTACCAGCTGGTGCTTCAACTGCTTGATCAGGGCTATGGCGGCCTGGAACACGACCACAGTGCTGTGCTGCAGTTCAGCTGGTCGGCTCTGGCCAAGCCCAAGGGGTACCGGCAGCTGTTGCAGCTGATCGGCCATGAATACCTGCACCAGTGGAATGTGCGGCGGCTGCGGCCTGTTGAGCTTCGCCCCTATGACTACGGGCAGGCGGTGATCACCGAAGGCCTCTGGTTTGCCGAGGGAATCACCAGCTACTTCGACCTCAGCCTCCCCCTGTTGGCGGGCTGTTCGGATCGACCGACTCTGCTCAAGGATCTGGGGGAGGAGCTGTCCAGCGTGCTGATGTCACCCGGTTGCTCGATCCAGTCGTTGGCGGCCAGTGCCCGTGAGGCGTGGATCAAGCTGTACAAAGCCACGCCAGCCTCACGGGACAGCCAGATCAGCTACTACCGCCTCGGTGCGGCGGTTGCCTTCTGCCTCGACGTGCGCCTTCGCCAACGTGGTCACTCCATGGCCGCAATCCTGCGGGAGTTGTGGCATGGCCCCGGCCGTCAGGCCCGTGGCTACAGCCGTGATCACATCAAGGCGGCCGTGGCTCGTTGGGATCGCGATCTTGCGACGGATCTGGATCAATGGCTGGATCAACCCGAGGCCCTTCCACTGATCGATTGTGTGGAGGCTCTGGGGCTGCGCATGGACCCTGTGCCGCTCAAGCATCCCGACCATGGACTCGCCCTCAAGGACGCTGAGGGAGCCGCTTTGATTCAGCGGGTGCGGCGCGACAGTCCCGGGCAGCGGGCTGGACTTGTGGTGGGCGATGAGCTGTTGGCGATCAATGGCTACCGGGTGCGACGCAGCATTGACCTTTCCGTTCTGCTTGAGAAGCAGGAATGTGTGAACGTCACCTACGCACGCCGAAGCCTGATGAAGGAGACCCGTCTGTTTCCTGACACGGGTGTAGACCATTGGACGTTGGATTGGGATCCTGGGTGCACAACGGAACAACGGCAGTTGCGGGATCGATGGTTCGAGATCGTTTAAGCCGTTGCTTGAGCGGAGTGTTGAACCGCGTTGAGCAGCACCGGTCGCTCGCCATCAGCGGGGCTGCAGTGGGGGCGTTGGCTCTGGGACTGACCGGTTGGCTGTTGATGGATCAAGGGGAGCTCTCCCCTGTGGTGATCGAGCGTGGTCGCCAACGGGAGGACAACCCCTCCTCCTCGCTGCCGTTACCGCCGAAATCACGCTCCTGGCAGTCGCCTTTGGCTCGTCAGTGTTCGGGTGTTGATACCGCGTTGCGGTCGCGTTTGAACCAGCTCGAGGCCCGCTCGGGTTCCTGGCGCTCGTTCGTCAAGATCGATCCAACCAATTTCGGAGAGCGCTACGACAAGGATGCCTACGGCCGTGTGATCGACGCCACGCCGAGGGTGGTGGTGTTGCACGAAACCGTTTACTCGCTGAGCTCCGCCTTGAACACTTTCATGACGCCCCACCCGCGGGATGAAGATCAGGTGAGTTATCACACGTTGGTGGGCCAAGACGGGCGCGTTCTGGATCTGGTGGATCCGTTGAGCCGGGCCTACGGCGCGGGATATTCAGCCTTTCTGGGGGAGTGGGCGATCACCAACAAGAAACTCAAGGGCTCCGTCAACAACTTCGCCTTGCACCTGAGCCTGGAAACTCCGCCTTCGGGGGCGAATTCCTATGGATCCCATGCGGGCTACACCACGCAGCAATACGACGCGCTGGCCTTGGTCCTGTCCAGTTGGATTCGCTCCTTCAATCTGCCGCCGGCGGCGATCACCACCCATCGCCATGTCGATCTGGGCGGAGAACGGGGTGATCCCCGCAGTTTCGACTGGTCGAAACTTCAGACGCGGCTGGCGGCCCTCGGTGACCTCTGCGTGAGCTGAAGCGTCGTTAGAATTCGCATCTCTGTGTACTGCGTCGGTGATAACGCTCCCCAGCGAAGATTTCGATCGAATCATCGAAATGGCCTGGGAAGACCGCACTCCTTTCGAGGCGATTGAATTTCAATTCGGACTTTCCGAGCCGCAGGTGATCGCACTGATGCGCCAACAGATGAAAGCGTCGTCGTTCAAGCTCTGGCGCAAGCGGGTGAGCGGACGCAAAACCAAACACGCAGCCACCAGCCGCTCCGATCGGTTCCGGGCGAGCTGTCACAAGTGATTGGGACCTGCTTCGGTTCAGCGCAAAACGCCTCGCAGGATCCCTTCAACAAGGCCAGCCGGAATCATGCCCCGGGAGAAGCTTGTTGGTGCGTTGCGGTAGGTCGGCCTGGAGATCAGACTCGCAGCCACCTGCCCCATCACTCCGGTAAAAGAGGCAATGTCATCTGGGCGCTGTGCCGGAGTGGTGAAAGCCCTGACGCAGCCATAGAAATCCCTGGCGTCTCTGCACTTCGCTGCCACTTCGGCGTCCACCTGAGCCAGTGCGGCTGATGGAACAAACAGGCCAAAGGCCAGGGGTAACAGGAGTTGTTTCATCGATTCACCGTGCTGGATTCATGCTTCTCCCACCAGCGGGTTTCCGCATCCCCCAAATGGGGGAGAGGCGGAGCGGCTTCTCTCCCTCAACTGAGGGGGTGCCATTCCCATCACCCTGAACAAATGGTTCCGGTGGGTTTTACGGGTCACCAATGACCCGTTGGGTTGGAAAGCCTCCCGCAACGATTCCAAGAACGGCATTTCAGCGGTCAGCTTGTTCAGTGCTAAGAGGTGATGGCCATGGGGCGAGTTTTCGGTGCTGAGGCTTGCGGCCTGATGTTGTGCCTTCGTCAGTCGGCAAAACAGCGGCGGCGTGGAGCTGTGCGGCCATAGAGCTCATTGCCTTCAGAGGCAAATCAGCCGATTGTGTGTCTTCTGTTGATGGCTGGCTGTGTTTCTTCTCAGTGCAGCGGAAAGGCGTTTTGCCTTCACGTCGTTTGCCATCAAGGTGGTGATTTTTTGGATTGCCCAGTTGGTGGTCTGCGTCTTGGATCCGCGACGGCTGGTGTGCAGCTTCGTCGAGAAGGGGTTTCTGCCCTGCCTCGTCAGCTTTGCGGTGATGGATTTTCTAGTGATCCCGCAGCTCAGGCGTCGCTGGGACGGCTAACCCCGTTGCCAAAACTGGCGGACTACGGCTACTCGTCCGCTCTTTCTGAAGGGGTCTGTCGGTTGAAGATTCGAGCGGCGTTGCAGCGCCTAAAGAGGACCTCTGTTTCGGGTCGCTAATGTCGATACGGGCGTTATCCAATGGGTCAAGGCTGACCTTGTGACTCACATCGTTCCAAGCGATTGAGATGAGTGCTGACCTGGTATCAAATGACGTGCCAAGGGGCTGACAATGTCGTTAGCGTCAATGGCATGAAATTTCCGAATCTGGCCTACATCGGTGGTGGCGTGATCGTTGTGGTCATGTTTTTGGCTGTTTTCATTGGCGGTGCGAACGCTGGTGACTGCCCTCGCGGCAAGTCAGTTGAACCAAACGCAGTAGAGGCCCATCACAACTCCGACGAAAAGGCTGACGTCGAAGCCTGATCTGACCAGCACTGCCACCTGATGGTGGGCTGAGCGCCTGGGGCGGGGTCTCCGCAATGCGTGAAAACCCACGACATCGACGGCATCATTGGTAGCTCCTTGTCAGATGTCGATGAGACTTCTTCTGGCTTCCTTGCTAACAGCTTCTGCTGTTTTTGGGGGCGCCTCCGCCGTGGCATTACCTCCTCTTGATGAGCTTGAGATCGCGCTTCAAGGTGAGGCTCAAGGTTGGCTCAACGCGACTTGCACCTATTACGACCTTGGCTGGATCAGTGAAGAGCAAGGTCGATACGCAGTCCTGCGGCTGACGACTCTCATCAAGGGTGAATATCTCGGAGATGAAGCAGTCAATCGGGCAAAGAAGGCGGCCTTAGATCGTGATCCTGGTTGCCAAAGCATCTGGGCTGAGCCTGGGACGTGATGGTGTGATGTGAGCGGGGAACGCTCAAGGAAGTCACGACTGACCCATGACTCTGATGCCTCTTTGCTGATAGCAATACAACACCCATTAAGGGAAAAGCATGGGGCGCTGAGTTGTCGCGATCTATCTCTCGACAAGAGCTCACACGCATCACCCCGCCATCGCTGGCGGGGTGATTTGTTTTTTCGATGTGATCAAGCAGCCCTGAAGGATGTCGAGGGCTGCTTGTTGTGTGGGTTACAGATATGGGTATGGCTATGGATTTGGGTATGGGTGTTGATCAGTAGGTGTGAGCTGGAGCAGCGGGGTAGGCGCCATAGGGGTGCATGGTCTGGGGATCAGCCATGGGGGGCTGTGGATAGCCGGGGACGTAGTTGACGGTTGTGGGTGAGCCGTAAGCCGGGCGTGGCTGCTGGGCCTAGAGTTGGAGCTGGAGTTTGAGCAGTTCGAGTTCTTGTTGCTGCTTCATCAGAGCGAGTTCGGCTTCTGAAGGACCAGCGGGTGCAGCGGGTTGTTGCTTTTGCTGCTGGCTGTTGAGGATCAGACCGGTGACGAGGTTGCCGCCGAGGTCGAGGAGCTGTGATTGTGTTTCGTGGCGACGGTTGCGAGAGGCTTCTTTGGAGGCCCACTTGCGTGCATCGCTGCAGTCACGGCCGCCGGCAGTGAAGGCCAAGGGAGCTGGAATCGCAATTGCCGTAGATGCCAAAGGAGTCATAGACATCAGCGCGTGCAGCTGGAGCGACCACAGAGATGACGGAAGCGCTGAGGGCGAGGGAAGCGGCGGTGAAGGAGTTGAAGGACATGACGGAGAAGTGATTGTCGAATCACCCAGTGGATCGGGCTGAGATCACTGTCCGCGGCAAAGGCGTTTGAGGAGTTGATGGGAGTCTCTGCTGGTTGTGAGCTTGGTCACACAGATATGGAAGAACTGGAATCAAGCAGAGTCGAGCTGTTGTGTGAGTGATTGAATCACCTGAATTTCACTTCTGACCCCTCCCCACTGTCACCCGCGCTCGCTTCTGCCTGCGGGCAGCGCCTGACGTAACTATTGCCGAAACAATGGATGCACCATTGTTCAATGCCAACTAGACATGAATCAAAAGAATTCTCTCTTTGATGTCTCTTCTTCATACCGCTATTGGTGTTTTCACAATTGCCAACCCAATCGGCAACTTGCCAATCTACTTGTCATTCACTGATGGAAATCCCCGTCTGGATCGTGCGATTGCCAGAAGCGCAGCTTTGACATTCACCATTGCCCTTCTGCTATCGACATGGATCGGCAATGGTCTTCTTGAATTTTTTGGCATCAGTCGAGGTGCCTTTCAGATTGCCGGCGGTGTGATCGTGGTCTTGATTGGGCTCTCGATGTTGCGTTCGCAGACACCTCCTGAGCACCACGACCCTGAATCAATCGCTCGGGATCAGTCTTCTTCTGTAAAAGGTGTAGTCCCTCTTGGTATTCCGCTGCTTGCGGGTCCAGGAACGTTGACGGTTGTCATCGCCGACCCATTGGCTGCAAGCCTTAGCGGTCGTGTGGGAATCAGCTTTGTCGTGATGTTGCTGGGTTTGCTGGTGTACGTGATCTTTGCAGCTGGCGATCGCTTGGCCAATCGAATCAGCTCATCTGCGTTGCAGGTGCTAACGAAGGTGATGGGCCTTCTCCTTACGGCGATTGCCATCCAGATGCTGATTAATGGCTTTATTTCAGTCTCCCCAGCATTGAGTCAGTCTGCGTCGTAAATGCCCATGATTTTTCGATCAAACAAGGAAGACATAACGAAGACTTACTGCACTAGAAATTCCAGTTGGTGAGGATGCCTGTGATTAGACCAGCCAAGGAGTCGTTATAACTCCAGTGTTTGATTGTTTAAACCGTGATGTCGGGATTCGGTTGGCGACCGCCGTAAATCAACCCGTGCAGTTCAGGGTCCTGCATGTAGCCCAACACCCGTGCTGGGTAATCCAATTTTCCGTTGTGGAGGTAGGTGAGGGTGGCGATCGCCTTGGCATCCAAATAGGAACGGCTCGCCTGCAGCATCAAGCTCTCTGGCAAGCCAAGGGCCAGCTTCAGCCGTTGAAACTTCGCCGCCAGCATGGTGATGTTCATCTCGGGGTCCAGCAATTGATTGCGGGCCCAGGTGATCTCCTCCTGCGTTGGGTTCGCCGGCAGCCGGTTCTGATGGATCAGTTCCGAAACGCTGATCTGGGCCGGTCCGTGCGTCTTCACCAGACCGGAATGGGCGATGAAGGGGAGGCTCTCCCCCGGCTTGGAGTGCTGAATTTCGTCGAAAAGAACGGCGGTGATCAGCATTGGATTCACCTGATGCGCCGCTGCTTGGCGCAGGATCACCGGCTTCAGCTCGCGCAGGCGATCCAAGGTTGATGCGCGCAATGGTTGGAGCTGATCCATCCCGCTGGTGAACAGCTGGGCCAGCTGCGTCTGGGGGCCGTGCACCCCGAAGCGACGTTGCAGCAGCTTCAGTTCTTCGGGTGAGAAATCTGTGGGCTCGAGCCTGTCCTCCACCACAACAGGCGCCTGATCCCCAACCTCAGCAACCGGGTGTGACCACTGACCAACCAGGCACAGGCTCGCTGCCGTCGCCAAGAGTGCTGTTGGCCATCGCAATGGCTCAGCCATGGGGGCTGGACATGGGGTTAGCGGAAGATGACATGAAACTAGCTGTGGTGTCCTTTCCCGTGGGCATCCCGTCAGATTCTGGATACGTTCGGCAGGTCTGCACCGTCCACCCGGCATGAGCTTTCCGGATTTCAACGCTTCCGACGCTCATATTCAATGGCAGAGGTTCTGCGATCTCAGCTGGTATCACGATGATCTGGGCGTCTGGCTCGACATCAGCCGGATGCATGTGAACGCTACCGATCTGCAATGGCTGCAGCCGCGAATGGACAAGGCTTTCGCGGCGATGCAGGAGTTGGAAGCCGGCGCCATCGCCAATTCCGATGAGCAGCGCCAGGTGGGGCATTACTGGCTTCGTACCCCTGAACTCGCTCCCTCGTCAGAGCTTCAACAGCACATCTCCAGGGAAATCGATCTGATCGCAGCCTTTGGGCGCGATGTGATCAACGGAACGATCAAGGCCCCCAACGGCGAAGCCTTCACCGACGTGCTCTGGATCGGCATCGGCGGCAGTGGTCTGGGACCCGCCTTGATGATCAAGGCCCTGCAGAACCCTGGCGAGGGTCTTCCGTTTCATTTCTTCGACAACGTCGATCCCAATGGGATGAGCAACGTCCTGGCGGGGTTGGAGGGTCGTCTCGACCGCACCCTGGTGGTGACGGTGAGCAAGTCGGGGGGGACGCCCGAACCCCATCTCGGCATGGAGCAGGCTCGCCACCGCCTCGAGGCCGCTGGGGGCCAGTGGGCCGGCCAGGCCGTTGCCGTGACGATGCTCGACAGCAAGCTGGATCAGCAGGCCCAGAAGGAAGCTTGGCTCAAGCGCTTCGACTTGTTCGATTGGGTGGGGGGGCGCACCAGCATCACCAGTGCCGTTGGTCTGCTGCCCGGTGCCTTGATTGGCTGTGACATCCGCGATTTCCTCACCGGCGCCTCTCAGATGGATGCCGCCACCCGCGCCGCGGATCTGCGCCGCAATCCAGCCGCCCTGATGGCCGCTTCCTGGTTCGTGGCCGGTGGTGGTCGCGGTCAGCGCGACATGGTTGTTCTGCCCTACCGCGATCGTCTGGAGGTGTTCAGCCGTTACCTCCAGCAGCTGGTGATGGAATCCCTGGGCAAGCGCCTGGATCGCAACGGTGACGTGGTGCACCAGGGCATCGCTGTTTACGGCAACAAAGGCTCCACCGACCAGCACGCCTATGTGCAGCAGCTGCGCGACGGTGTCGACAATTTCTTTGCCACCTTCATCGAAGTGCTCGAAGACGTGAGCGATATCCCCACGCTTGACGGGGAATGCCCCGGCGACTTCCTTGATGGTTTCCTGCAGGGCACCCGTTCAGCCCTTACCGAGGGTGGCCGCCAGAGCATGACGATCAGCATGCGCCGCTTTGATGCACGCCGTCTCGGCGCCTTGATCGCTCTGTTCGAGCGTGCCGTCGGTCTCTACGGCGAACTGGTGAACATCAACGCCTACCACCAGCCCGGCGTGGAAGCCGGCAAGAAGGCAGCGGCAGCGATTCTCGACCTTCAAGGTCGTGTGGAAGCGATCCTGGCCGACGGTGTGGCCCGCTCCGCCGATGAAATCCGCCTGGCCCTCGGGGATGGCACCGATGAATCCATCTTCTGGATTCTGCGTCACCTCACCGGCAACCAGCGCGGCTTCTGTGCCCAGGGCGACTGGAGCCAACCCGCCTCGATGCGTTTCAGCAAAGGCTGATCCCGCCTGGGATCAGGGCACCAGGTTCACCAGTTTTCCGGGGACCACGATCACCCGACGGGGGGCTGCGCCCTCCAACCATTTTTCGGCCACATCACTGGCCAGGGCGAGCCGTTCCAGCTCCTCCTTGTCTGCGGAGGCCGGAACCTGCAGCTTGCCCCGCACCTTGCCCTTCACCTGGATCACCACTTCAACGCTGTCCTGCACCAGTGCCGTTGGATCCAGAACCGGCCAGCTTTGACGGTGCACGCTGCCGCTTCCCCCCAGACGGCTCCAGAACTCCTCCGCCAGATGTGGCGCGAACGGAGCCAGGAGGCGAACCAGTCCGGAAAGAGCTTCCTGCAACACAGGTGCACTCAGGGCCTCGATGCCGGTGGAGCTGATGGCATTGGAGAGCTTCATCAGCTCGGAGATGGCCGTGTTCAGCTGGATCGCGTCGCTGAGGTCCTCGCTGACGGCTTCGATGGCCAAGTGCAGCGCCCGACGTACGTCGCTGTCGGCATCGCTCAGATCGGCCGGCCGTTGCATCGGCTCGAGTGAGTCGATGCGGGTAGCACCCGCCTCAACAAGGCGCCAAAGCCGTTGGAGGAAGCGGAACTGACCCTCCACATCGGCGTCATCCCACTCCAGATCCTTCTCCGGCGGTGCCTTGAACAGGATGAACATGCGGGCTGTGTCTGCGCCGTAGCGGTCGATCACCGCCGCGGGGTCAACGCCGTTGTACTTCGACTTCGACATCTTCTCGAACAACACCTCGAGCTTGTCGCCGGTGTTGGGGTCCCGGGGATTTCCGGGATCTGCCACGTCCGCTGGAGCGATGTACTTGCCGGTTGTCGCATTGCGGTAGGTGATTCCCTGCACCATGCCCTGGGTGAGGAGCCGTTCAAACGGTTCGTTGATGTCGACCAGGCCGCGATCCTTCAGCGCCTTGGTGAAGAAACGGGCGTAGAGCAGGTGCAGGATCGCGTGTTCGATGCCGCCCACGTATTGCTTCACCGGCAACCAGCGGTTCACCGCCTCCTTGCTGAAGGGTTTCTCGGTGTTGTGGGGATCGGCGAAGCGCAGGAAATACCAGGAGGAACACATGAAGGTGTCCATGGTGTCGGTCTCGCGCTTGGCCGGCTTGCCGCAGCAGGGGCAGGCCACGTTGACCCAGTCGCTCTGCTGGCTCAGGGGTGAACCGCCCTTGCCCGAGAGATCAATGCCCCGGGGCAGCTCCACCGGAAGCTCCTCGCGCGGCACCGGAACAGCACCGCAGTCGTCGCAGTGGATGACGGGAATGGGGCAGCCCCAGTAGCGCTGGCGCGAGATCAGCCAGTCGCGCAGGCGATAGGTGACCTTGCTGCGGGCCCAACCCTGCTCGGCGCCGTGGCCGGTGATGGCGCCCTTGGCTTCGCTGGAGGCCGTGCCATCGAAGCTGCCTGAGTTGACCAGTGTTCCGGCATCCGTCCAGGCCTGACCGGCCGCGATGGCTTCAGCAGCTCCTTCGGCGTCGATCACCTGCTGGATCGGCAGACCATTCGACCGGGCAAAGGCGATGTCGCGTTGGTCGTGGGCCGGCACGCCCATTACGGCGCCCGTGCCGTACTCGGCCAGCACGTAGTCGGCGATCCACACCGGCAGCACCGCCCCCGTCAGGGGGTTGATCACATGACTGCCGATGGGTACCCCCCGTTTGGGCCTGTCATCACTGGTGCGTTCGATCGTGCTCAGACGAGCCACCTCCTTGCGGAAGGCCTCCACCGTGTCCTTCTGATCAGCGCTGGTGAGGCTGTCCACCAGCTCGTTTTCCGGTGCCAGCACCACGTAGCTCGCCCCCGCGAGGGTGTCGGGTCGGGTGGTGAACACGGTGATCGTCTGATCGCTTTGTCCTTCGATTGAGAAGCTGATCTCAGCGCCTTCGGAACGGCCGATCCAGTTGGCCTGCATGGTGCGCACCCGTTCCGGCCAGCCCTTGAGGGCGTCCAGGTCGTTGAGCAGCGGCTCGGCGTAGTCAGTGATGCGCAGGAACCACTGGTTCAGCTGGCGTTGTTCCACCAGAGCTCCGGAGCGCCAGGAGCGGCCGTCACCATCCACCTGCTCATTGGCCAGCACGGTCTGGTCGACGGGATCCCAGTTGACGGTGGCGTTCTTGCGATAGGCCAGCCCTCCCTCGAGCAGTTCAAGGAACAGCCACTGGGTCCAGCGGTAGTAGTCGCTGTGGCAGGTCGCCTGTTCGCGGCTCCAATCGATCGAAAGGCCAAGGCGATCCAGCTGCGCCCGCATCTGATCGATGTTGCGGTCGGTCCACTCGCCGGGGTCCACATTGCGTTCGATGGCCGCGTTTTCAGCGGGAAGTCCGAAGGCATCCCAGCCCATCGGATGCAGCACGGCATGGCCCCGCATGCGTTGAACCCGGGCGATCACATCGGTGATCACGTAGTTGCGCACATGGCCCATGTGCAGGCTTCCCGAGGGGTACGGGAACATCGACAGGGCAAAGAATCCGGGCTTCTCACCAGCTTCTTGTGTGGTATCCACCCCATCCGCCTTCCAACTCTCCTGCCAGCGCTGCTCCAGCGCAGTGGGGTCATAACGACCGGTCTGGGCACTGGCGTCGACGGCAGGGTTGGCAGCGTTCACGGAACCAGCGCTCGGCAAGGTTGCGATCGTGCCACATGCCTGGTGTTCAGCCGAGGGAGCGGATCACGCTGATCTGCCGACGGTTGATCAGCACGGGCCGGCTCGCACCCGCCCGTTCGATGGCCAGAAATTCAGGGTCCTGCCAGATCAGACGCCCCTCGATGGGCTCCTGTCCCACCACAGCAATGCTGAGGGGGAGCTGTTCACGAATCCAGCTCTGCAGCAGCCGAACCCCCGGAAGGCTTGGATCGAGTGGAGATGTCTCCATAGGATTCGGGGGCAATACCGGCCACGCATGCTGCAGTTCAGCAAATATCAGGGACTTGGCAACGACTTCCTGATCGTTGAAGGCCGGCAGGGACAACTGCCCGATGCCATCAGCAATCCCGATCCCGCCTGGGTGCGGCGCATCTGTGATCGGCGCTTCGGCGTTGGTGGCGATGGCCTGATTCTGGCGCTGCCTCCTCAGGCGGAGGGAGAACTGCGGATGCGGATTCTCAATGCCGATGGCAGTGAGGCCGAAATGTGTGGCAACGGCATTCGCTGCCTGGCCCGCTACCTGGCCGACACCGACGGTGATGCCCCAGGCCGCCGCTGGGACATCGAAACCCTGGCGGGAATGATTCGCCCCGAACTGATGGCCGATGGGCAGTTGCGAGTGGACATGGGCCCCCCTTTCCTCACCTCCGAGGGCATCCCCACAACCCTGATGCCCGAAGACGGCCTGCCGCAGGGGGTGCTGCTGCTGGAGGGAGAACAACTGAAGGTGGCGGCCGTTGGCATGGGCAATCCCCATGTGGTGGTGCCCGTCGACGACCTGGCCAGCATTCCCTTTGATGCCTGGGGTGCTGCCCTGGAGGTCCATCCGGCCTTCCCGGCCAAGACCAACGTTCATTTCCTCCAGGTGCACAGCCGTGAGCGGCTGGAGATCCGGGTCTGGGAACGGGGTGCTGGCCCGACATTGGCCTGCGGCACCGGTGCCTGCGCCACCCTGGTGGCGGCGGTGCTGCTGGGCCTCGCCGATGACTGCGCCGAGGTGGTGCTGCCCGGCGGTCCGCTGATGATTGAGTGGCGTGATCGCACCGGTTCCGTGCTGATGACGGGACCCGCCGAAGCGGTGTTTGACGGGGTGCTGACGCCCGATCTGGTGCCGGCAGGATCCTCGATGGCTTCGATCAGCGAAGCGCCTGCCGCTCCACCTGCGCCGATGACCGCAACCGACTTCGATTGCTCCAAGGATTGCGCTGAGCAGTGTCAGCGCCCCGACCGCTGCCTCCGCGATGAGGCGCAGCAGAAGGTGCAGGCTTTCCTCAGCAGCACCTCCCTCGACTCGATGCTCAATCTCGCCAGTGAGTCCCTGGAGCAGCGCACCAAGGCGCGGTTCGAGCGTGGAACCCCCTGAGCTCTACCTGGATGCTGCTGCCACGACACCTCCCCTGCCGGCGGTGATCGCGGTGATGCAGCAGCTCCAGCAGACGGCCTGGGCCAACCCCAGCAGCCTGCATGGGGCTGGGTTGGCAGCAGCGGAAGCTCTGGAGCGAGCGCGCTGGCGCATCGCCGAGCGCTTCGCTGTCAATCCTGACCAGTTGATCGTCACCTCAGGGGCGACGGAATCCGTGCATCTTGCCTTGCTCGGCTGTGCCGCCGGTCTTGTCCCGGGCCGGTTGGTGATCTCTGCGGTGGAGCATCCGGCGGTGGTCGCTGCGGCGCACCAGCTGGACGCCCTGGGCTGGAGCGTTGCCGAATGGCCCGTTGATGGGCAGGGCGTACTGCGGCTCGATCAGCTCGATCGGTTGTTGTCCGCTCCAACCCGATTGGTTTCCCTCATTGCAGCCCAGGGCGAGGTGGGTGCATTGCAACCGATCAGCACGATCGCTCGGGCCTGCCGCGAGCGCGGCATCGTCATCCACAGCGATGCCACCCAGCTTGTGCCCCAGGGTTGCTTCGCCTTCGAGCGGCTCGGGGCTGATCTGCTGACCCTCTCCGCCCACAAGTTCCGCGGCCCCCGGGGCGTGGGCCTGTTGATTCGGGCCCCCGGTGTGGAGCTTTCACCGCTCCAAGGCGGCGGTGGCCAGGAGCACGGCCTGCGCTCCGGTACCGAACCTGTTGCGTTGGTGGGCGGCATGGCCGAAGCCCTGATGGCCCTCCCCAGCTTTGACCCCGTCAGCCAGCACGTTCCACCGGGCAGCTCAACCCAGATCCGTCGTCAACGGGATCAACTGCTCGAACGCCTGCTGGAGCTCCCCCAGCTTCAGCTCTGCGGCCCTTCTCCCGATCAGCGTCTGCCCCATCACATTGCGCTGTTGGCCAAAACCGTTGGTGGACAGCCGCTGCCCGGACGCGATCTGGTGCGACGGCTGGCGGCGGCGGGGGTGGCCTGCAGCAGCGGCAGTGCCTGCAGCAGTGGCAGCAGTGCCGACAGTGCTGTGCTCACGGCCATGGGCATTCCCGGGCCTGAACGTCAGTCGGGCCTGCGGCTGACCCTTGGCCCCTGGTTGTCGGATCAGGATCTCGACGCCATTCCCGGCCGCTTTGCCTCCGCGTTAACGGCATTGTCCTGACATGCTTTGGCGATGACTCAATCCGACGCTTCCTGTCTCGCCCTCCCCGCGGATCTACTCGCCGCCGAGGAGGCCATGCTGCAAGCCGCCCTGGCGGCCGTTGGATCCGGCGACGGTCAACGCTGGGCCGCAAGCCTCCGTTTTGAAGGGCTTCGCCTGCTTCCGGTGGCGCTGCGGCTGGCCCGAGCACTGATCGCTGCCGGTCAGGACCTGTTGATGGTTTGGCCCGATGCCGGTGCTGCCGCCCTGGCCCGGCGCGATGCGGAGGACCTCAAGGAGGTGATCCTTGATTTCAATCAGCTCAAACGGGCGGAGAGCGATGTTCCCAACACCCGCCTTCTGCTTGCGGTGAACCCCTCCCCTGCGGATTACGAGGAGTTCCAGGCCTTGTGTGAGAACCACTCAGGAGTGGTTCTGATGCTGAATGGACGTCTCGAAGACGCCGCCGTCGGCATCGGCAGCGTGGCCCGGGAGCGCCGAAAGGGTTTCGTGGCCAGCTGGCAGCAGGCCTACTGGCTCCAGCCCCTGGAGGGAGGCGCGTTGATGCGCTGCTTCCCCGATGACTGGCGTCTCTATCGCCAGGATCCCGATGGTTACCGCCAGCTTGAGGTGTTGCCTGAACGTCCGGATCCCGACACCACAGCAGCGCTTCTGGCCGGTGAAGATCCCGACAGCATCAAGCAACAGCTGTCCGGGGTCGACCGCTTTCTTGATGGTCTGCGCAATTGAGCCGCCTCTGGCTTGATCCAGGCTCAGACCCTCCTTAAGGTTCAAGCCCAGGCTCCCCTTCGATGGTGCTCAACAGGCTTCGATCCCTTTCACCCATCGATGCCGTGGCTGGAGTCGTCGCCTTGGCCGCTCTGGCCGGGGTGGTCTGGTCCCCCAAGCTCTCCAATGCGGTCGCCAAGGCCACCGGTGCTGTGAAACCTGTGCAGGTGAGCGTTGATGTGGTGCGGCTGTACAGCGCTGATCCCGAGCAGCTGCTGACTTCAGTGCGGGAGGAAGCAGCCCTCAACATCGTGATTCGCAATCAACCGGCCGGTCGGGTGAGCCTGGTGTCGGTGGATGACGTCACCAATCCCCTGACGGCGGTGCAGCCCGATGGTTCGGTGGTGATTGCCGATGCCCCCGCCACGGCTCAGCCACGCCATGCCCGGTTTGTGATGGAGGCCCAGGCCGAGATCAAACCCTCCGGCGTTGTGATCGGTGGCACCAAGCTCAAGGTGGGTGTGCCCGTTGAACTGGAAGGACGCCTCTACCGCCTGAACGGCGTCGTGAGCGGAGTGATGCCTCTGTGATTCGCTCTGCCCTGGTCTCCCTGCTGGTGCTGGCGCCCCAGTTGCCCGTCAGGGCAGCGCCTCAACTGTTGGCACCACCTCCGGTGGTGCAGCGTCAGGGCCAGGCCATGCTCAGCGGCGGTGCACTGTGCCCTGCCCTGCAGACCGCCTTGGAATCAGCGGTGGGCACGGAAGAGCAGTTGTGGAGCGTCAGCGTTGTCGATCAACGGGGTCAGCTGCTGGCTGATCTGAACGGGGGGATCCCCCGGATCCCGGCATCGAATCAGAAACTGGTCAGCACGGCCTTTGCCCTGGATCGCCTCGGCCCCGACTTCCGTCTGAAGACGCAGCTGTTGCGTCATCCCGATGGGTCCCTGGAGATCGTGGGGGAGGGCGATCCCGACCTCAGCATTGCCGAGATCCAGAGGTTCGCCATGGTGGCTCTTGGCCAGGGCGGCTCCAGCAGCACCTCCAGCGTCTCCTCTGCGCCTGTTCAGCTGATGGTGCGGGAGGAACCGCGTCAGCGCTGGTGGCCCGCCGATTGGGATCCTGCGGATCGCTCCTACGCCTACGGCGCACCGATCACCCGCCTTGCTCTCACCAGCAATGCCCTCCACATGGCGGTGATGGATCCAGCGCAACGGCTGCAGCGGATCCTCAATTCCACCGTGCAGCAGCAAGGGGGACAGATCCGCCTGCAGATGGTCGATCAGCAGACCCGGGAAGCGGCCCTCGCGCGGAGCAGGGGGGCAAGTGTGGTTCTGCACAGCGAGGATTCCGCGCCGATGCACGCCCTGCTCAGCCTGGCCAACACGGAGAGCCACAACTTCACTGCTGAGGTGCTGATGCGTGAGGCGGCGGACGTTTGGGATGTGAACCGTGCGTCCATCGCCACCACCCGCTGGTTGCAAGCCCAGGGTGTGCCGATGACGGGACTTCGGCTGCGGGACGGCAGCGGACTCTCACGGGGCAACCGTCTCACCAGCCGTTCCCTGTCTGTGCTGCTGTGGCGCATGGCGCAACACCCCCTGGCGGCTTACTACCAGGCCTCGATGGCGATTGCAGGCCAGAGGGGAACGCTGCGCAACTACTTCTGGGGCACACCACTTGTGGGTCGCTTCTGGGGAAAGACCGGCACCCTCAGAGGAGTTCGTTCGATCTCCGGCATTCTTGAAACCGCTGATGGACCGCGTTACGTGAGCATGATTGCCAACGGGTCCTATGCACCCAACTCCGTAATGGGCCAGATCCTGCTGGCCAGCCAGCGGATCAGCCGTTGCCCCGCATGGAGCGCAGCCGGGACGCTGCCCGCTGGGATCGACTGAACGGCACGGTTTTGCTGTCATCACCAGCGTTAGGGGCAGGAGTTGCTGATCGGATCATCTGGATCTTGGAGAGCTCCTGACGGCCGGCCATCACCACCTGGGCCATTTCCTTGAGGCGCACCTCCAGCTCACCCAGGGTCTGTTCGGCGTAACGGTTGGCACCGTCCTGAACGCCGGCGGCTTCCTGGCGGCTGCGTTGGATCAGCGACTCGCACTGCTGTTGGGTCTGCTGGCGGAACTGCAGTGCGTCGTTGTGGATTCGCTCGGCCTCATCGCGGCCTTCCTTCTGCAGACGAAGGGCTTCACGGCGAATCGTCTCCAGATCCTGCAGCGCCTGCTGTCGATTGGCTTCATGCTGCTCAGCGTGATGGCGCTTGAGTTCCGCTGCGTTGGCCTCGATCTGTTGGATTTGCTGCTGCGCCTGTTGGCGGCTGGCGTCGAGTCGCTCGGCGTGTTGACGCTTCAGCTCAATCGCTTCCTGATCCAGTTGCTGGCGACGTTCCAGGGCTTCCTGCTCCAGCTGCTGGCGGCGGGTGGCGAACTGCTGCTCCAACTGCGCCAGCTTGCCTTGCATCTCCTGCTCCAACGTCGCCCCCTGCTGTCGCGTTTTCTGGAGCAGCTGCTCACATTGCTGACGCGCCTGTTCGCGCATCTCATTCACCTGCCGTTCCGCTTCCTGGCGGATGGCGGCGTTGTTCACCAGCTGTTCGCGCTGACGCTGGGCCTGCTCGACAATCTCTTCGGCATTCCTGCGGGCGGTGTTGATGAATTCGTCCCGACGATCCAGCAACTTGACGGCCCGCTCCAGCTCCTTCGGCAATTCATCGCGGACGGCATCCAGCAGCTCAACGGCATCGGTTTCGTTGACCAATCGTCCTCCGGTGAACGGCAGCCGACTGCCCTCCAGCACAACTTCCTCCAACTGATCGAGTTGATCGAGAACGGAGAACCGGACGTCGTTCATCTCAGCTGGCGGGGAAAGCCGAATTAAAGAGCCTGTTGAGGTCCTTCGCCACCTCTGGCGGAACCATGTGGTCGATTGACCCGCCGAAGCGGGCCACTTCCTTCACCACCGAGCTGCTGAGAAAGC
The DNA here is from genome assembly GCF_014280115.1 of Synechococcus sp. A15-44. Taxonomy (NCBI): domain Bacteria; kingdom Bacillati; phylum Cyanobacteriota; class Cyanophyceae; order Synechococcales; family Synechococcaceae; genus Synechococcus; species Synechococcus sp. A15-44. Next base: position 1,284,160 of record NZ_CP047938.1, on the reverse strand, counting down.
TGTGGCGGGCCGTGGTGGCCATGAACACAGTCTCCAGATCGTCTGCCAAGGAGCGGTTGGTGTGGGCGATCTGCAGTTCGTATTCGAAGTCACTCATCGCTCGCAGGCCCCTCAGGATCAGGTCGGCGCGATGGGTGACGGCACAGTTCACCGTGAGGCCATCGAAACTGATCACCTCAACGCCGGAGAGATGGCGCGTCGCCGTGCGGATTTGTTCGATCCGTTCGTCGACGCTGAATGCAGGCCGTTTGCTCGGATTGCTGAGCACAGCAACGACCACCTCACCAAACAGGCTCACCGCCCGCTCGATCAGGTCCATATGACCATTGGTGAGAGGGTCGAAACTGCCGGGGTAGAGCGCCCGCATCGGGAATCAGCGATGGGCGGATCCTATGCAGCGGATCGCTGTTTAGATTTCAGCCAACGCATCCGTGCCATGAGCCTCGACGCCGACGCCAAGAAGGTCCTGCTTCGCAAGATCCCCCATGGACTCTTCATCTGCGGCGTGCGCAACGGCGATGAGGTCAACGGTTTCACGGCCAGCTGGGTGACCCAGGGCTCGTTCGAACCGCCCTTGGTGGTGATGGGCGTTCGGGCTGACAGCAGCAGCCACGCCATCATCGAGGCCACCGGCAAGTTCTCCCTCAACGTGCTGCGGGCCGATCAGAAAGATCTGGCAGCCGTGTTCTTCAAGCCCCAGAAGGCGCTCGGTGGTCGCTTTGAAGCGGCACCCTTTGAGGAGGGCGAACTTGGTCTTCCCCTGCTCACCGATGCCGTCGGTGGTGTGGAGTGCGAACTCGTGGGATCGATCAAGCATGGTGACCACACCGTTTTTGTGGGCGAAGTAAAAACGGCGCGCCTGATCGCCGATGGCGAGGCCCTGAACCTGGCCAGCACCGGCTGGAATTACGGCGGCTGAGCTGGCCTGGTGGATGCCGCCTCCGGTGCACCGCTGCTGACGCAGCCCGAGCGTCTTGAACGCCGGCTCAAGGAGATCCCCGCTGAGCCGGGTTGCTATCTGATGCGGGACGGCGACGACCGGATCCTCTACGTCGGCAAGTCGAAGGCGTTGCGCAGCCGCGTGCGCAGCTATTTCCGCAGTCGGCATGACCTGTCGCCACGGATCCGGCTGATGACACGCCAGGTCTGTGAGATTGAGTTCATCGTCACCGACAGCGAGGCTGAGGCCCTCGTTCTCGAGTCGAACCTGATCAAGAACCATCAGCCGCACTTCAATGTGCTGCTGAAGGACGACAAGAAATACCCCTACCTCTGCATCACCTGGAGTGAGGTCTACCCGCGGATTTTCATCACCCGTCGCCGTCGCTTCCGCAGCCCCCTGGATCGCTTTTATGGGCCCTATGTCGATGTGGGTCTGCTGCGCCGCACCCTGTTCCTGGTGAAGCGGGTGTTCCCGCTGCGGCAACGCCCCCGGCCGATGTACCCCGATCGCACCTGCCTCAACTACAGCATCGGGCGCTGTCCGGGGGTCTGCCAGGAAAAAATCAGCTCAGAGGACTATCACCGCACCCTGCGCAAGGTGGCGATGGTGTTTCAGGGCCGCAGCGATGAACTGCAGCAGCTGCTTCAGGAGCAAATGGGGCGGTATGCCGAGCGAATGGACTACGAGTCGGCGGCCCGGGTTCGCGATCAACTTCAGGGGCTGGATCAGCTCACCGCTGATCAGAAGATGAGCCTGCCGGATTCCTCGGTAAGTCGCGATGTGCTGGCCCTTGCCTTCGATGAACGTTTGGCGGCCGTGCAGCTGTTTCAGATGCGCGCCGGGAAGCTGGTGGGACGTCTTGGCTACACCGCTGACGCCTCAGGTCTGGAACCTGGGTTGATCCTGCAACGGGTGATTGAAGAGCACTACAGCCAGGTGGATTCCGTTGAGGTGCCCCCCGAGTTGTTGGTGCAGCACGCTCTGCCCCAGCAGAAACTGATGGAGGAGTGGCTCTCGGAACAGCGCGAGCGTCGGGTGCAGATCCACTGCCCGCAGCGCCAGCAGAAAGCCGACCTGATTGAACTGGTGCAGCGCAACGCGGAGTTTGAGTTGCTCCGCGCCAAGCAAGGTCAGGAGAAGCAGTCGTTGGCCACGGAGGATCTGGCGCAACTGCTGGAGTTGCCCACCCCGCCGCGGCGGATCGAGGGCTACGACATCAGTCACATCCAGGGCAGCGATGCCGTGGCCTCCCAGGTGGTGTTCATCGACGGGCTGCCCGCCAAGCAGCACTATCGCAAGTACAAGATCCGCAGCAGCAGCATCCGCGCTGGCCACAGCGACGACTTCATGGCGATGGCGGAAATCATGCGCCGTCGTTTTCGGCGCTGGGCCCGGGCCAAGGCGGAAGGGGTGGATGTGGGTGCCCTGCGTCACAAAGGTGGCAGCGCTCTGCAGACCGACGGCCTCAACGACTGGCCCGATGTGGTGATGATCGACGGCGGCAAAGGCCAGCTCACTGCCGTGATGGAGGCCCTGCGCGAGCTTGATCTGCACGAGGATCTCAACGTCTGCTCCCTCGCCAAGCAGCGCGAGGAGGTGTTTCTCCCCGGCGAAAGCCAGCCGCTGGAGAGTGAACCGGATCAGCTCGGAGTTGTGCTCCTTCGCCGCCTTCGCGACGAAGCCCACCGTTTCGCTGTCAGCTTCCATCGCCAGCAGCGTGGTGAGCGGATGAAGCGTTCACGCCTCTCGGACATCCCCGGAGTTGGGCCCAAGCGGGTCAAGGATCTCTTGGCCCACTTCCATTCAATTGATGCCATCCAGCTGGCATCGGTTGAGACCCTGTCCAAGGCCCCTGGCGTAGGACCGGCTCTGGCCCGCGACATCCACGATTTCTTCCATCCTTCCGACGACGGAGCCGACGCTGATGCCAGGGCTGCTTTAGAAGAGCAGCCTCAGGAACTCTCCGCATGATCCGTCAGCTCTGCATGGTTCTGGCAGGAGTGTTTCTTCTCGCCACTCCGGTCTGGGCGTCTCCCGGGCTGTGCACCGGGCCTGTGTGTGCCGACGGCATCACCCGCAGCGCCAAGAACCACTGGCAGCTGGTGCTGCGGCTCAACGATCAGCAGGGCCATCGCGAAAAAGTGGTGATGAATTGCCGGGCTGGCCAGTTGAGCCCCATGGCCGGACCCGTGGATCGCGCCTATGCCACCGCCCTGGGTCGTCGCGCCTGCCGTCTTGCTGGGGAGGACAGCTGACGGTGGATCTCAGTCTCGTTTTTCCCCATCAGCTGTTTGAGCACCATCCCGCGCTTCGGGCGGGACGGGCCGTTGCCCTGATCGAAGATCCGTTGCTGTTCGGCACTGATCCCCGCTGGCCCATCCAGGTGCATCGGCAGCGCCTGCTCCTGCATCGGGCCTCAATGAATGCCTATGCCGAGATGCTTCAGGCCAAGGGCTTCACCGTGTTGCGGGTGCTGCAGGGGCAGGCGGCCAGCACCGCTGAAATCCTCGGAGATCTGCTCGATCAGGGCTATCGGTCCTTTCATCTGGCGGATCCGGTGGACGATGTTCTGAGCCAACGGATCTCCGCCTTCGCCTCCCGCCACGGCTGCGGTCTGGAGATCGTCGCCACCCCGATGCTGCTCACTCCAGAGGCCGTCATCGAGGACCATTTCGCCTCCGGCAAGAAGCCCCTGATGGGTCGCTTCTACGAGATGCAGCGCAAGCGACTGGATCTGCTGATCGATCCTGACGGTGGTCCTGTCGGTGGCCGCTGGAGTTTCGATGCCGACAACCGCAAGAAGCTCCCCAAGGGAATCTTGGTTCCAGAGCCCCCGGCCGAATGCTCCAGCGCAGCGAACGCCATCGTTGAAACCGCCCGGCATCAGCTCATCGGGGAAGGGGTGACCGGCATCGGCAGCTGGGACGGGTTCCATTACCCCGTCACCCATGGCGATGCAGCCCGTTGGCTGGATCAATTCCTCGAACAACGCCTGCGCCAGTTCGGGGCTTATGAGGATGCGATCAGCACCCAGCACCAGGTGATGTGGCACAGCGTGCTCACGCCGATGCTCAACATCGGTCTGCTCACGCCGCAGCAGGTGCTGGATCAAACGCTGGAGCGGGCTGAAGCCGGTGACATCCCCCTGAATTCATTGGAGGGATTTCTGCGTCAGATCGTCGGCTGGCGGGAGTTCATGGCGGCGATGTACCGGCGCCACGGGGTGGAGATGCGCAACGGCAATTTCTGGGGCTTCGACGACCGGCCGATTCCCTCCGCCTTCTACACCGCATCCACGGGTCTGCCCCCGATTGATGACGCCATCCGCCATGCCTTGGAGACCGGCTATTGCCATCACATCGAACGCCTGATGCTCCTGGGGAATGTGATGCTCCTCTGCGGATTCCATCCAACCCGGATCTACACCTGGTTCATGGAGCTGTTTGTGGATGCCTACGACTGGGTGATGGTTCCCAACGTCTATGGCATGAGCCAGTTCGCTGATGGTGGCATCTTCACCACCAAGCCCTATCTCTCCGGCTCGAACTACGTGCGCAAGATGTCGGATTACCGCAAAGGTGAGTGGTGTGACACCTGGGATGGCCTTTTCTGGACGTTCATCCATCGCCATCAAGATTTCTTCCGGCGCCAATACCGGCTGGCGATGATGGCCCGGAACCTGGATCGCATGGCTCCCGACGTTCTGTTGGCCCATCAGCGTCGAGCTAACGATTTTCTTGACGCGCTCACCTGAACCCTGCGTAAGGTCGCCCCAGATCAGTTGTGTTGATGACGTTTTCGCCCGAGGCCTACCTCTGGTTCAAGACCCTGCACATCGTTGGGGTCGTGGTGTGGTTTGCGGGCCTCTTCTATCTGGTGCGCTTGTTCATCTATCACGTTGAAACGGAGGAACTGGCGCCGGAACTGCAGCAGCCGTTCCGCGATCAGTACACCTTGATGGAGAAACGGCTCGCCAACATCATCACTACGCCGGGAATGGCTGTGGCGGTATCGATGGCCATCGGGTTGCTGCTGGCCCAGCCCTCCTGGCTTCAGCAGGGTTGGATGCACGCCAAGCTCGGTTTTGTGGCGGCCCTGCTGGCTTACCACGTGTTTTGTTACCGGCTGATGGGCCAACTCCACGCCGGCACCTGTGCTTGGTCAGGCAAGCAGCTGCGCGCCCTGAATGAACTGCCAACGCTGCTGCTGGTGATCGTGGTGATGCTGGTGGTGTTCAAAACGCAGTTCCCCACCAGCGCAGCGACCTGGTTCATCGTCGCCCTGGTGGTGTTCATGGCAGCGTCGATTCAGTTCTATGCCCGTTGGCGCCGCCTGCGGGCCGAAGCCTCCGCCAAAGCCTGAGATGAGGGTTGAGATGACCCACCCCCTCAAAGCCGTGCTCGAACAGGTGGGACCGTCGAGCTGTCCCACCACGCACAACTTTCACTGCCACACCATCTGCAGTGACGGCAGCCTCGAACCGCTCGAGCTCATCCAGCAGGCCACCGAGCGGGGGCTCAAGCACCTGGCGGTGACGGATCACCACAGCAGCCATGCCCATCGGGAGATTCAGGTCTGGCTGGATCAGCAGCGAGCCAGTGGTGTTGAGGTCCCCACGGTGTGGAGCGGCATGGAAATCAGTGCACTGCTGAAGGGATGCCTCGTTCATGTGCTCGCCCTTGGCTTCGAGCTCAACCACCCTGCGCTCCAGCCCTACAACCGTGGAGATGCCGTCGTCGGTGAACCGCTAAGGGCTGAGGCGGTGGTGAAAGCCATCCATGAAGCCGGTGGATTGGCAGTGTTGGCCCATCCCGCCCGTTACCGCCTGGGCCATGACGTGCTGATCGATGAGGCGGCCCGGCTTGGTTTCGATGGTGGTGAGGCCTGGTACGACTACGAGATGCAACCAACCTGGTCCGCCAGCCCGTTGATCTGCGAGGCCATCGATCGTCAGCTGAGCAACCTTGGCCTTTTGCGTACGTGTGGCACCGATACCCATGGAATTGACCTTTGCGGCCGCTAAGTTCATTCCATCTCAGTTCCGGTCGACATGGGCTTCTTGGATCGTCTGCTGAAAAAGGATTCCGCAGATTCCGACTCCACGATTCAGCCGCGCAAGCCGGCAAAGGAGAAGCCGGCCGAATTCTTCCTTGATGCCGACGCTTCCTCCTCCCTCGGGGATGTGAACTACATGCGCGAGTCGAAGACGATTCGCCGCACCTTCCCCGGCACCGTCGACAGTCCCGGCACCAAGGAGCAGATCATGGAGGTGGCTGCCGAAACCGAGAAGCTCGAGAAGCGCAGCGAAGGCCTCGGTGGCGTCGTCAAGAAGGAAGAATCAATCAGCCTCAACGCGGGCATTCCCACCCCAGTGAAGAAAACCTTCGCTGAGCAGGTGAGCACCGAGGAGATGAGCAAGCGCCTCAAGGGCACGGCTATCACGGGTGTGAACACCCCTGCTCCCGCCGGTGCTGCTCCCCTCGGCCGTAAGGAAGAGCTGAACCCCAAGGAGGAACCGGTGGCCAAGGCGGGTTCCGCTGCGCCGTCCTCCAAGCCTGGATCGATCGATCCGTTCCGTCAGATGGTTCGCGACCTCAACAAATAGGGCTTCCCCGTTCAATCTGGGCTTCGCTGCTGTTCACGAGCTCTTGCAGGTGAAGCAGCTGGTCTTTCGTTGCTGACGTCCAAAGGCCTCGATTCGAGGCCTCCAGCAGCCGTTCGGCCATGTCCCTCAGCACCCAGGGGTTGCTCCCCTTGAGGAACTCGAGGATTTCCGGCTGGCTGAGCCACTGTTCACACAGCGCGCCGTAACACCAATCGGGAACGCGATCGGTGGAGGCGTCGTAGGCAAAGAGGTAGTCAAGGCTGGCCCCCATCTCGAAGGCACCCTTGTAGCCGTGCTGCATCATTCCCTCGATCCAGCGGGGGTTGAGCATCCGGCTGCGCATCACCTTGTCCAATTCCTTTTCGAGCCGGTGCAGGCGAGGCCGTTCGGGGCGGGAATGGTCTCCGAACCACAGTTGCGGCCGTGCTCCTGAAACCTCTTCCACAGCGGCACTGAGGCCCCCCTGGAATTGGTAATAGTCGTCGGAATCGAGCAGGTCGTGCTCGCGGTTGTCCTGGTTATGGAGCACCACCTGCACCCTGCCCAGGGCCTGCTCGAGGCCGGAACGATCAAGGCTGGGGGCGGCGGCACCGTCGTACGACCATTGGCTCCAACTCAGGAAGGCCTGGCCAAGGTCTGCTCGGGAGTCCCAGGCGCCACTGTCGATCAGGGCTTGCAGACCGGCTCCGTAAGCACCGGGGGCGGATCCATAAATTCGGCCCTGGGGCCCGCTTTGACGGGTGAGCTCAGCCAGGGGATTCAGTTCATCCGGTTCATCAAGGGCCGCCACCATCGACTGGGCCTGATGCACCCAGCCCACCAACTGGGGAAAGGCATCGCGAAACAGCCCGGAGATGCGCAGCACCACATCCACCCGCGGTCGCCCCAGCAGACGGGCTGGAATCACTTCCAGGTCCACCAACCTTCGGGTGGGCCCATCCCAGACCGGTCGAACACCGATCAGGGCCAGCAGCTGGGCGATGTCTTCTCCGCCATTGCGCATCGTGGCTGTTCCCCAGACCGATAACGCCAGATGGCGCAGCGGTTCCCCCTGCTCCAGCAGATGGAGATCCAGCAACTGCTCCGCCGAGCGTCGCCCCAGATCCCAGGCGGCTTCCGTGGGCAAGCCCCGCAGATCGACGGAATAAAAGTTTCTGCCGGTGGGCAACACATCGGGGCGACCACGACTCGGTGCTCCTGAGGGTCCCGCAGCGATGCGCTGCCCCTGAATGCCCCGCAGGAAGGCCTCTTTTTCAGCTGAGGCACAACCATTAAGACGGGGCCAGAGGTCGTCGTGCAGGTTCTGCAGGCAGGGATCCTTTCGGCTCCAGGTCCGGAACGGTTCCGCCAGTCCGTCCCCCTGTTCCCCATGGATGATCCATCGGATCAACAACTGGGCCTGCTGTTCCAGCCAGGCGCAACCATCCCCCACCCGTCGGCAGTTCGCGCCACCCAGCAGCCTCAGGCGGGTCTGATCCGCCTCCGAGAGCTTGTCGCCTTCGTCCTGCTGCCAGGGGTCAAAGTCCAGTTCTGCCACCAGGGCCATGGCCTGCAGCAAGCCGGGCTGCCCCTGCCGGGGGGGACGGGCCAGGGCGACCAGCAGCTCATCGGCGGCGTCTGTCGATGGCGCCACACCAAACCGATGCAAGCCGGTGCGGATCTGCGATTCCTTGAGCTCGCAGAGATAGGTCTCGGCCTGATCCAGACAGGTCTCCAGCAGCTCCGGTTGGCGGCGAATCTCCGCTTGGCTGGGGATTCCGGGCCAGTTGAGGGACAGCAGGCTGGAATGCACCGCCTGTTCCAGCACCCGGGCCCGCTGGCCGCCCAGTTGCCGCACCTCCACCAGTTCATCCAGCAGGCCCTCCAACCGTTGCAGTGGTCCGTGCAATCCAGCACGCCCCAAGGGCGGTGTGAGGTGGTCCAGCACCACGGCATGACCCCGTCGCTTGGCCTGAGATCCTTCGCCGGGGTCGTTGACGATGAAGGGGTAAAGGTGGGGGATCGGGCCCAGGGCCAGCTCGGGGCCGCAGGCATCGCTCAGCCCCACCGACTTGCCCGGCAACCATTCCGCACTGCCGTGCTTGCCCACATGCAGCATCACCTGGGTCTGATGCACGCAGCGCAGCCAGAGGTACTGGGCCAGATACCGGTGCGGTGGCGGCAGATCCGGTGAGTGGAGATCGGCGATCTGATCGGCGTCGTAGCCGCGATCCGGCTGGATCAGCACCACCACATGGCCGAAGCGAAGGCCATGAATGGCAAACCCCCTGTTTGGATCCAGGTCGCAGGCGGCTTCTGGAGGTCCCCAACGGGATTCGATCAAGCGTCGCGCCGATTCCGGAACGCTGGTCCACCACTTCTGATAGGTGGTGAGGGGCAGATGATCCAGCGCTGGGCGGTGCTGTCCGTCCGGTGCATTGGTGCGACCGGACAACAGCTGTTGCATCAGGCCATCGCCTGAATCCGGCAAGGCTCCTGAACCGAGGTCATGGCCGGCGTCAGCCAGCCAGCGCAGCATCCGCGCCGTGCTGTCTGGTGTATCGAGGCCCACGCCATTGGCCACACGACCGTCGCGAACGGGATAGTTGGCCAGCACCATCGCAATGCGCCTCTGGGCACAGGGGGCCTGTCGCAACTCCACCCAGCGTCGGCTGTGCTCTGCCAGCCACGCGAGTCCAGATGGATCCGGCTGCAGGCAGGGAATGGCCGTGGCCAGGGGGCCGCTGGTCTGCAGGTGGTCACGAAAACCGCAGGGCCGCGTGGTGATCCGAGCATCCAGCTCCGGCATCACCACCTGCAACGACAGATCCATCGGATTCAGCCCCTGGCTGCTCTCCAGCCACTGGGCCCGGCTGCGGCTGCTGCTGAGCAGTTGCAACACCGGTCGATCGAGCCGATCCCAGAGAGGGCTGCCAAGGCCGGCCTGTTCGGTCTGCACCGAGGCAAAGGACGTGCCGGCAATCACCAGCTCAGCGTTTTGCTGATTCAACAGGTCGTGGACGCCGGCTTGCACCGCCGGGTTTCTCAGGCTGCTGACCCAGAGCAGACAGGGCCGCAGTCCCTCCTTCCGAAGTGCGGCCGTGAGGGCATCCGCCAGGGCAAGATCTCCGGCTTGAAACTGAGCCCGATACAGAACAACGCCCACCACAGCCCCGGCTTCATCGCGCCAATCCCAGGGCATCGGATCGGGGCAAGGCACCACCGCAACGTTGTCGGGTGATGGGGGGGTGCCCTCCAGCAGAGCCTCGAGAGCTCCGAGGAACCGCCCCATGTTGTCGATGCCCCCTTCCCGCAGCAGTGCCGACAGCTGATCGGCCAGTTCAGAACTGCAGGAGCCCAACCCATGCAGCTCGTTGCTCTGATCAGCCGTTCCTGCAAGAACGATCAGTTGTCGCTGTTTTGCTTCGCTGCACCAACGCTGCAGTTGCTCCAGGCCGTAGCTCCAGTGCCCGCGGCTGCCGAGCAGACGCACCACGATCAAGTGCGCCGCCTGGGCGGTGGTGTTGAGGTAGTGGTCCAGCTGTGCTGGGTGCTCCAGGCAGCTCAGGGGCAACGCCCGGATCCGCTCGTTCCAGGCCGGGTTGCTCGGCAGGCTGGCGTCCAGGCAGCTGATGTCGGTGCCTGCGCTGCTGAGGAACAGCACATCCGCGCCCGGCTGCTCCACGAGCACCACATCTTCCGGTGGGTCCAGACCCGGACAGGTGGCAAGGCGATGCATGACGCCATTCTCCGTGTTGCGGTGCGCGGTGGTGAGAAGATTCAGCGATCGGATCCATCGCGGTGATGCATCAGTTCCTGCCCTATGCCTGGTTCCAGGGCCAGTGCGTCCCCTTCGAGGAGGCCAGGATCTCCATTGCCACCCATGCCCTGCACTACGGCACCGGTGCCTTCGGCGGCATGCGCGCCATTCCCGATCCCCAGAACAGCAACACCATGCTGCTGTTCCGTGCTGATCGGCACGCCCGGCGTCTCAGCCAGAGCGCCCGGTTGCTGCTCACGGATCTGAGTGAGGAGACGATCCTCTCGGCTCTCACGTCGATGCTGCAGGCCAACAAGCCTGATCAGCCGATCTATCTGCGCCCCTTTGTGTACACCAGCGATCTGGGCATCGCCCCGCGACTGCACAACATCGAGACCGACTTCCTGATTTACGGACTCCCCCTTGGGGATTACCTGTCTCCGGAGGGGGTGAGCTGCAGGATCAGCAGCTGGACCCGCCAGGAGGACCGCTCCCTGCCGCTCCGCGGAAAGATCTCCGGCGCCTACATCACCAGTTCCCTGGCCAAGACGGAAGCCGTGCAGAGCGGTTTCGACGAAGCCTTGCTGTTGAACAGTCGCGGCAAGATCAGTGAAGCCAGCGGTATGAACCTGTTCCTGGTGCGTGATGGTCAGCTGATCACGCCTGGAGTTGATCAGGACATCCTTGAGGGCATCACCCGCGCCAGCGTGATTGAGCTGGCCAAAGCGATGGACATCCCTGTGATTGAACGTCCGGTGGACAAAACCGAGTTGTTCATCGCCGATGAAGTGTTCCTCTCTGGTACGGCCGCCAAGGTGACGCCGATCCGTCAGATCGAATCAACGGTGCTGAACGCCAAGCGTCCTGTGATGGATGCCCTGAAGGCCAAGCTCGTGGCGATCACTGAAGGACGGGATCCCGCCTATGAGCACTGGGTGACCCGTATTCCGATCTCCTGAATGAAGGGTCTGAAGTTCGCCCTGAGCTTTTCTTAAGATTGGTGCTTCCCAGAGGTTGCATGGATGGTGGTGACGCAGGCAGATCGGCAAGCCACCACCTCTGCATTTCTCGAGTACCTGCATGGGCCACAGCGTCCTGTGCTGGTGTTCGACGGCGCCACCGGCACCAGCCTTCAGGGGCTTGGGCTCACGGCGGATGATTTCGGTGGTCCAGACCTGGAGGGTTGCAACGAGAACCTGGCGGTCACCCAGCCGGATGCAGTCAAGGCTGTGCATCGCCAGTTCCTCGAGGTGGGCTGCGATGTCATCGAAACCGATACCTTCGGCGCTGCATCGATTGTGCTGGCGGAATACGGCCTGGAAGACAAGGCTTTTGAGCTGAACAAGCGGGCAGCCGAGCTGGCCCGGGAAATGGCTGACGAATTCAGCACCCCTGAGAAGCCCCGTTTCGTGGCGGGCTCCATGGGGCCCACCACCAAGCTGCCCACCCTTGGCCACATCGATTTCGACACGATGCGGGATTCGTTCCGCGAGCAGGCTGAGGGACTGATCGCCGGCAACGTTGACCTGTTCATCGTCGAAACCTGTCAGGACGTGCTGCAGATCAAGGCAGCGCTCCAGGGCATCGAAGAGGCCTTTGCCGCCACCGGTGAGCGGCGGGCCCTGATGGTTTCGGTCACGATGGAAACCACCGGCACCATGCTCGTTGGCACGGATATCGCCGCTGTGGTGTCGATCCTTGAGCCATTCCCGATCGACATCCTCGGCCTGAACTGCGCTACCGGTCCGGAGCAGATGAAGGAGCACATTCGCTACCTCTCTGAGCATTCCCCCTTCACCGTCAGCTGCATTCCCAACGCCGGACTGCCGGAAAACGTTGGCGGGGTGGCCCATTACCGCCTCACGCCAGTGGAGCTGAAGATGCAGTTGATGCACTTCGTTGAAGACCTCGGCGTGCAGGTGATCGGTGGGTGCTGCGGCACCACGCCGGCCCACATCGGCAGCCTGGCGGAACTGGCGCAGGAGCTCAAGCCGGCTGAACGCCCCTCCCGCTGGGATCGCGCCAGCGCGGAGGATGTGCGCCCCAGCCTCAATTACGAGCCTGCAGCCTCATCGATCTATGGCGTTACGCCTTATCACCAGGACAACTCTTTCCTGATCATTGGTGAGCGGCTCAATGCCAGTGGCAGTCGCAAGGTGCGCGAACTTCTAGCGGAGGAAGACTGGGACGGGCTGGTGTCGGTGGCCCGTGGTCAGGTGAAGGAAAACGCCCACGTGCTCGACGTCAACGTCGACTACGTCGGTCGCGATGGCGAACGGGACATGCACGAGCTGGTGAGCCGTCTGGTCACCAACGTCAACCTGCCCCTGATGCTCGATTCCACCGAGTGGCAGAAGATGGAGGCGGGCCTGAAGGTGGCTGGGGGCAAATGCATCCTCAACTCCACCAACTATGAAGACGGTGACGAGCGCTTCTTCAAGGTTCTGGAGCTGGCCCGCCGCTACGGCGCCGCTGTGGTGGTCGGCACGATCGATGAAGACGGAATGGCCAGAACGGCCGAGAAGAAGTTCGCCATCGCCCAGAGGGCCTACCGCGATGCCCTCGAGTTCGGCATCCCTGCCCACGAGATCTTCTACGACCCCCTTGCTCTGCCCATTTCCACCGGCATTGAGGAAGACCGGCTGAATGGTCGCGCCACCGTGGATGCCATCCGGATGATCCGGGAGAACCTCCCCGGCGTGCACGTGGTGCTCGGGGTCAGCAACGTGAGTTTCGGCCTGTCACCGGCGGCCCGGATCACCCTCAATTCGGTCTTCCTTCACGACTGCTGTGAAGCCGGTATGGATTCGGCCATCGTCAGCCCCGCCAAGATCCTCCCGTTGATCAAGATCAGCGACGACCACCAGAAGGTGTGTCGTGATCTGATCAATGACAACCGCCGTTTCGAGGACGGCATTTGCGTCTACGACCCGCTCACCGAACTCACCAAGCTGTTTGAGGGAGTCAGCACCAAGGAAGCCCGTGCTTCAGGCCCCTCGCTGGCGGATCTGCCGATGGAGGAACGGCTCAAGCAGCACATCATTGATGGAGAGCGCATCGGCCTGGAGCCCTCCCTGGATGAGGCGTTGCAGACCTACCCCCCTCTGCAGATCATCAACACCTTCCTTCTGGATGGCATGAAGGTGGTGGGTGAATTGTTCGGCAGTGGCCAGATGCAGCTCCCCTTCGTGCTGCAAAGCGCCGAGACGATGAAATCCGCTGTGGCTCACCTCGAGCCGCACATGGAAAAAAGCGAGGGCGAGAGCACAAGCAAGGGCAAGTTCCTGATCGCCACGGTGAAGGGCGATGTCCACGACATCGGCAAGAACCTGGTGGACATCATCCTCACCAACAACGGTTATGAGGTGATCAATCTGGGCATCAAGCAGAGCTGTGAAGCCATCGTTGAGGCCCAACGTGAACATCAGGCCGATTGCATCGCCATGAGCGGTCTGCTGGTGAAGTCCACGGCCTTCATGAAGGACAACCTCCAGGCCTTCAACGATGCGGGAATTGATGTTCCTGTGATCCTCGGCGGTGCGGCACTGACCCCACGCTTCGTGCAGAAGGACTGCCGTGAGGTTTACGACGGCAAGGTGATCTACGGCCGTGATGCCTTCGCTGATCTGCGCTTCATGGATGCGTTGATGGATGCGAAGCGCAGCGATAACTGGACCAACACCAAGGGCTTTCTGGCTGATGCTCCCCAGGGGGTTGGCCTGGATGAAGAGTCGACAACCTCTGAGAGCGCTGAGGAGACATCCGCCTCCGCATCGGATGCTCCGGCTGCGGATCTGCCGCCGGTGAGCTCAGATCGATCCGACGCCGTCCCCGCTGAAACCGCACCGGTGCCGCCGTTCCTCGGCTCTGCGGTGATCACTGAGGCCGACATCGACATTGCCGAGGTCTTCCACTACCTCGATCGCAATGCCCTCTTCGCTGGCCAGTGGATGCTCCGCAAAACCAAGGAGCAGAGTCGGGACGACTACGAGGCGATGCTTCAGGAGAAGGCAGAGCCGGTGTTGCAGGAGTGGATGCAGCGCTGCATCAACGAGTCACTGTTGACCCCCCGGGCGGTGTACGGCTACTTCCCTGCGGGACGCGATGGCAACACCCTTCGGGTGTTCGATGCCGATGGCACGCTGGAACTCGGCTCTTTTGAGCTTCCCCGTCAACGGTCTGGCAACCGCTATTGCATTGCCGATTTCTTCAACGATCTGGACGCTGAGGGACGCCCAACCGACGTGCTGCCGATGCAGGCCGTGACCATGGGCCAGAAGGCCTCTGTGGTGGCGCAGGAGCTGTTCAAGGGCGATCGCTACAGCGATTACCTGTACTTCCATGGCCTGGCGGTTCAGATGGCCGAAGCGATGGCCGAATGGGTGCATGCACGGATTCGCTCGGAACTCGGTTTCGCAGATCCAGCTGGCATGCCCCTGCGGGATGTGCTGGCGCAGCGGTACCGCGGCAGCCGTTACTCCTTCGGCTACCCCGCCTGCCCGAATGTGGCCGACTCCAGGCAGCAGCTGGACTGGCTCGGGGCTGAGCGGATCGGCTTGAGCATGGACGCCAGCGACCAGCTCGAACCGGAGCAGAGCACCACAGCATTGGTGGCGCTGCACTCCCAGGCCCGTTACTTCAGCGCCTGAGCCCTGAGGGGCGTCCCATAGCCTGAGGCGCCCTGTTTGTGTTCACCATGGCCATTGCCGGACCGGATGGTGTTGATGCCGCCATCAAAGCTGGTGTGGATCTTGATGGAAGTCCAATCCCTGAAGCGATGCTCGCCCTTTACAACCAGGTGATGGATCTGGAAAGTCAGCGCGCCCGCAGTGGTGTTCTGAAATCGATGCGCAACCGGGTGGTCAAGACCGGAGCCAAGCATTTCGACCAGGAAACGCTCAATCAAAGGCTCCTTGAGGCCGGATGGGACGGTCTGAAGGACAAGGAGATCGCTTTCTTCTACGGATGATCTCCTGCTGACGCAGAAGCACTCTCTGCCGGGCTCAGTCCTGGCAGAGCTTCTCCATCGTGTCGATCACCTCTTGCTGGAACGATTCCAGAGCACTGGACTCGCTCAGATCAAGGCCTTCGCCAGCGGCGTTCTGGGCCAGGTCCTGGAAATGAAAGGCTCCCTCTCCATTGGCAAGGAACTCGATCGCCGAGCTTTCGCCGCTCTCGCGAAACGCGTCGCAGAGCGCCAGAAAAGCAGCGTCTTCAGTGAACTCCCAATCCATCGAGTGGACATGACTGAATGACCTTTAACCCGCTCCCCCAGGGGTTCGTCAACCGTCTGAAGTCAAAATGTGCCAGTCCTTGGGCAGACTCCCCCTCAAACGAGCGCTCAGATGTCCAACAGCAGCCCCGAATTTCCGCCGGCCAGGAACGTTCTTGGCGACCCACTGGAGAGTTGCAGTTGTGAGCCGATGACGGGTTGGTATCGCAATGGTCTCTGCCAAACCGATCCATCCGATCTCGGCCAGCACAGCATCTGCTGCGTGATGACCGAGCAATTTCTCAGTTACAGCAAGGCCCAGGGCAATGACCTGAGCACACCGATGCCCGCGTTTCAGTTCCCGGGCTTGAAACCAGGGGACCACTGGTGCGTCTGTGCACCACGCTGGAAGCAGGCCTACGACGATGGCGTCGCACCGCTGGTGCGCCTGGAGGCCACGGAAGACACAGCCCTGACGGTTGTCAGCCTTGAGCAGCTGAAGCAGCACGCTCACCAATCGATCGACTGACCGTCCCAGGCGAGAAAAGCTCCTGATTGTTCCGGGGTCTGTTGCAGCAACACTTCAACCAACTGCCGCGCAGCCCGTTCTGGAGTGAAAAGTTTGTCTGGTGTCACAAAGCTCTGGAACGGACGAGACAGGGCTGTGTCGGTCGTACCGGGATGCAACAGGCTCACGGTGGCCAACGGCCAGCGGCGGGCCCATTCAATGCTCAGGCAGCGCAGCAGCTGGTTCTGAGCCGCCTTGGCCGCCCTGTAGCCGTACCAGCCTCCCGTGCGGTTGTCGCCGATGCTTCCCACGCGAGCACTGAGACTGGCGAAATGAAAGGGTTGATCCCGCTGCAGCAAGGGCTCGATCGCCTTGGCCAGCAGGATCGGTGCCATGGCATTGATGCCGAATTGCTGCTCCAACTGAGAACGATCGATCTGTTGAAGACGTTTTTCCGGTTGAAGCCCAGGACCATGCAGACGGCCGCTGCAGTTGAACACCAAACGCAGGGGGAGCCCCTGGGCTCGCATGCTTGAGCTCAGACCATCCAGATCACTGTCGTTTTGAAGGTCCAGTTGCAGTGAGGACCTCGGAGGTCCATGACGTCCAGCGGTCAGCACCTTCAGATCAGGGCAGGTGCGCTTCAGTTCTGCTGCCACCGCCGCTCCGATCCCGCCTGGACCAACCACCAGAGCCAAGCCAGCCCAAGTGGTCGGAGCTTCTTCGACCATGTGAACTTGCTGCGAAGAGGAGACCGTCTAGCGGAAATCAGGCATCATCGGCTGGAGGCTCTGACAGCAGTTCTGGTGCCGATGCGCTGTCATTTCTGGCTCCCGGCCGCGATCGGAAGTCTTTTCATGGCCGCTTTGATCGGCTGGTTGGCTCGGCCGCTCTCACAGCGGCCTGATCAGCTCAGATCAAGCTTGGCTGATCTGCTCGATCACAATTCAACCGTTGGTTCGAGAGTGGTTCCAAAGGTGCCTCCTGGTGCTGACCATGTGCCCCTGGAGATCCGCGTCGGTTTGGTCAGCCAGAGCCCTATCACCGCCTTCCGACCCGGACCCAACGTGCTCTGTCGCTACCAGCACGGCGATGTGATCCCTGCCCAAGAGCTGATGAAAAGGATCGCTTCCTCACCTCAGCATGAGATTCATTGCTCAGGTGGACCTGTTCAGATCAACCAGCAGGATTATCAAGGCGACGTATCACTGCTGAAAGGCCAAGGTGATTGGCTCCCCGTGGTCTCGCTTGATCTGGAGACCTACGTGGCTTCAGTGGTTGGCGCCGAAATGCCAAGCAGTTGGCATGGGGAAGCCCTCAAGGCGCAAGCCGTTGCAGCACGCTCCTATGCGATGGCGCATCTCGCCCGACCGGCAACGACGGCTTATCACCTGGGGGATACAACCCGTTGGCAGGTGTTTGCAGGGAAGCAAAGCACCACCCCGGCCAGTCGTTCAGCAACACGGGAAACCCGCGGGATCATCCTGAGTTACAGCGGCGGCATTGTGGAAAGCCTTTATGCGTCAAATGCGCAGGTGAGTGCTGAAGCCCATGGCCATCTCGGCGCCAGCATGAGTCAATCAGGGGCACAGCAACTTGCCCATCAGGGACTTCCCTTCAATGCCATTCTCGGCAGGTATTACGCAGGAGCCTCGCTGGCACGGTTGACATGGCATGACCAGTGAACTGCTTCGAAAAGCGATGGAGGTCACGGTTGCAGCGACCGCATCCGGAGCTCTTGTTCCGCTCGACACCTCACTGAGCCACCTGGTCGGGGAAAGAGGCTGTCGCTTTGAGTTGCGCCATCTCCTCAGCGCCACACCAAAACACCTTCGAGCATCGGGTCCAAAGCCGAATCCGTTTCTTCCCTGGGACCAACGTCTGGAGGTTGACCGGATCGGTGAATCCCACGTCGTGATCCTGAACAAATATCCCGTTCAGACCTCCCACATGTTGCTCATCACCCAGGACTGGCAACCCCAGACCGGTTGGTTGTCCTTGAAGGATTGGCACTCCCTCGCCAGGATTGATGCCACGACGACGGGGCTGTGGTTCTTCAACAGCGGGCCTGATGCCGGCGCCAGTCAGCCCCATCGACATCTGCAGTTGTTACCGCGGTCAGAAGGGGAGCGGATCTGTGCTCGGGACGATTGGTTCCGTTTCTGTGCGGCTGGCACAACCACGTCTGCTCAAGATCCTCTGTTGCGCAGTGCACGGGTCGCAGCGATCAGTTCAACCCTGACGGGTGAAATGCTTCAAGCGTTGTATCTCGCTCTGGCTGAAGACCTCGGTCTGGGGCACCCCAGCACCGATGACTGCCCGCGAGGGGCTTACAACCTGTTGCTCACACGGCAGTGGATGGCCATGGTTCGCCGCAGAAGGGAGGGGATTCGCGGTTTCAGTGTCAACGCCCTCGGCTTCGCCGGATCCTTGTTGAGCACTGATGCCTCCGATCGAGAGTGGATTCAGCGTTCTGGACCGGAGGCCCTGCTTCAAGCTGTTGTCGACACGCAGGACTGAAAAGTTCAGTGATGGTACGGATGTCTTGACTTGCTTCTCTCTGCCAAGGCTGGAGATGCAACTCACAACCATCCATTGGACAAGACCTGCCTCAAGCGTCGGAACCGTCAAATTCAGGACAACCTGCATCTGGTTCGACCAATTGCCCGTCATTACGCCCAACAGACAGGCCTAGAAAGCGACGATCTACTGCAAGTGGGATGTCTTGGCCTGATCAAGGCCTACAACCGCTACGACGCCCAGCGGGGAGCTCCCTTTCCAAGCTTCGCCAAGCCGCACATCCGGGGAGCCATTCTCCACTTCCTTCGCGACAGAGTCGGATTGATACGACTCCCCAGGGCCGTTGAAGAACGGGCCATGCAGATGGCCCGCAGTTCGGAGGGCTCTGCTTTGAGCCCAGCCGATGCGCTCATGGTTGACCACTACCGCAGCAAGCAGCACTGGGTGGAATTCAACGACGAACTTCTCGACGACACGGCGCAAGCAATGGATCTGGTCGAACGCTCGGAGACCTGGAGCAGGGTGAACAAGCTCTTCCGCAACCTTGGGAAAGACGACCAATGTGCCCTGCAGATGGTCGTCATTGATGGGATGAGTCTGAGGCAGACAGCGCAACTGGTTGGCGTTTCAGCGATGACAGTTCAGAGGCGCGTGAAACGCGGACTCAACACCATCGCGAAGAAGTTGAACGCTGCTCAGCCGGAAGCCTGAGCGTCGCGATCCATCTGTTCCTGAAGGGTTTTGATGGCGGCATTGAGCGCCGCCAGCTGCCGCTCAGCACCATCACGCCAGAACCGCAGCATCGAAAGTTTCCGTTCCTGATGCTGGCGACGCAGGCTCGTGTGATCGGTGCTGGGGCTGCAGAAAAACGGAGGAAGCATGTCAGCGTCGACGCTCAATGCATGCTGACCGATTTTCAAGCGTGGTGTGACACACCAATTACTTGGCTGTCTCAGAAGGTGGAACTACGGTGTGAATTAAGAGCATCCACTTCGTGGTGTCGACGTCGTTCCGCACACCACAACAGCAAGCCGCATGAGTCTCAGGCGAATCCCGACATTGGTCTTTGCCTGCGTCTCGCTTGCGGGTTTGGAGTGCGTACCTCAGCGCAGCGCTGAGGCCTACGTCGCCCTGATGGCAGGCCAAAAGGCACGACCTCTCAACGGCACCTTCAACAACGTTCCGGTTCTTCATTCCAATCAACCGGAAATTGTCACCGGGCCCGGAATCCTGGTGAACACGGCTGCAGGAACTGCCATCGCTGCCGAGTCGAACCAGCCGCTCCGCAACGCTGCCCACACCTTCAACGGTGAGTTCGGCGTTCATATGCACCACAAGTATTACCCCCAAGACCAAGCCAAGTTGGGGGGCGTCGAGCAAGGGGCTTGATGACCCTTGCTCTGATCGCGACGAATCCCGGGTCAAGCCCGATCACACTGAAGTTCGATCGAGGCTCCGTCAAAAACAGTTTTGAAGCGCCCTATCACCCGAATCGCTTGATGGGGGTCAAACCCCTCGGGAAGCGTCCTTGGAACACAGGACCTGGCGATGCCACCGCCGTTCAACTGCTGCGCGGTGAACTGGACCGGAAATTACCCGAACAGGTCGTGATTCCGGCAGGAGGGCAGAGGGTTGTGGTGCGCACGGTGCTCCCTGCCCGTGGCATTGCCAACGGGCTGCTGAGGGGCCGCAGCAATGGTCCTTTCACGATGGCTGTCGTTGCCACCGAGCAATCAGCACAGGATGCCGATCTGTTCGCAGTGCTGCAGTCGGGGCGACTGGCACCGGGAAGGATTTATCTCAACCGAATTCGCGAGATCCAGCTGGGTCGTGTTTTCTCACGGGTGGCCGGCGTTGCCCTGGGCGATGCCTACAAAGCTGAGATCAGCCATGACCTCAACCAGGGTCCACTCCACGTGCCCCTGACCAGCACGAAGCGGCATCACTTCGGCACCAGCGATGTTCAGGTCAATCCGTTGACCACACGGATGGTTGATTCCGCTCTGAACAACGTCGGCACCTATGGGGTTCGCTACGACGTGACCCTCAATGTTGCTGGTGCAGGGCCCCATCAACTGGTGCTCAGTCATCCAGTTGTGTCGGGCAAGAAGACGTTCACAGCCTTCCGTGGATCGCTGCAGATTCGTCAGGACCGAACACTTCAAGAGGTTCACGTGGGCATGCGCTCAGGGGAGAGCCTGGCCCTGGCTGATCTCAACCTGGTCCCTGGAACGCGCAAGGCGGTGAAGGTGAGCTTGGTTTATCCGGCTGATGCCACCCCAGGCCATCTCCTCAGTGTGGTTCCCGTTCAGCAGCTGGCCGTGCTTCATCGCCGCAAGCAACAACAGCGGGACGCCCAGGTCAAGATCGCGGACAGTAAATCCCGCATGGTGGGGCCGAAGACCGCTCCTCCTTCTCCTGAAGCCAAGCCTGTTGTTGTGAACCCTGCAGCTTCGAGGTCAGCATCTGTGAGGCCGGCTCCTGTGATTCCTGCTGTGGTGCCTGTCGCCCGACCCGTTTACGGCGATGTGATTCGATCTCAGCAGCAGTGGTTGCTCCAGCTTCAGGGTCGATAACCTGCCCAAAGGTGGATTGAACTTTTGAGCGGCGAGGACTCAAAACGTCAACGCATCTCTGTGGAGATGTCAGAGCCCATGGTCGCGTTGATTGACCAGCTCAAGGGTGAATACGGAGCCCGTTCCCGGGGCCGGGTGCTCGAAATGCTCCTCCAGGATCTGCTCGACCCTGGGGATGCAGCATCGGATCCTGAGGTCGATCCTCTCAAGGACGATGCTGAACCAGCGGTCGCCACTGGGCCCGATGAGGTCACCAGTCTCGTTCTGATCTCAACGGGGAACCAACAGCAAGGGGGTAAAGACGCTCCAACCTCGGCCTCTGGGCTTCCTTCGGGAGGTGGCTCCTCAGGCATCGACCTGCCGGGATTCGTCAGCAAGCGCACCAGTCAGCTGAAAGCGACGCTTCGCTCTCCGCAGCAACGCGATTCCCCTCAGAACGACCCCCTTGTCTCAACGGTGGACCTCACCGATCTAAGAGAGGCCAGTGCTGCCGCAGAAGAACACTGGAGGTCCCTCTACGGCCAACCACCGGGCCCAACAGTGATTGAAGCAGCCATGACCTGGCTGGCCCGAGACGTCTGGTCCAGCACCGATGCCAGTGATGGGCGTCCATTCACCTGGTCGGCTGCGAATGCAGCCGTTGAGACGCTCTGTGCCAGCTGGGAGTCAAGCGACCCATCGCTTGGTCGGGTGATGGTCGTGGCTGGCGCTCTTGAGGACCCCTTTGCCACGTCTTCATTGGCGGAACGGATGCCGACCCTGATCCGCCGCTTTGTGAACCGTTTCCGCCGCAGCAGACAGGTCACCTCCTTCGAAACCCTTGAGTCGACCATGACGGTGCATGGGGCTCTCAAGCTGTTGGGTTTATCAACCCAGGCAGGAACTTCGGTCACTCTCAGCTCCATTCGGGAGGCTTACAAGCAACGGGCGCTTGAAGAACATCCTGATGCGGGTGGTTCCACCGATGCAATGCGCCGACTCAATGAGGCCTATCGGCTGCTGCGTGAGCTGTACAGAAACCGTTGACCGCTTGTCTCTGCTGAGACGCAAGACGAGTCCAAGTGCATGTCTTGGTTGAGACGGCTGCGCTGTCAATCATGGCCAGCTCCGTGGCTTCGAACAATCAACCAAGCACTGAGGGCCAACATGGCCACGGAGCCACACAGCGCCAATAGATCAGTGGCGTTGTTCACCTCGAAGCCGATGGTCTTTTTGAACGCCGCAACAATCAGGCCCACAACAATCACATTGGACAGATTGTTCTTCAGGCTTTGGAGGCTGTTCACCGAGAGAATGTTGGTGTGCTGCTCTTTGCCACCCTCCAGGCGTGGATCAAGGTCTGAAATCACCAGCTCGTAGATGCCATAGCCAAAGATCAGCAGGGCGATGCCGATCACGAAGTAATCAACCCCTCCCACCATCTGGGCGATGGTTTTGGCCGCAACGCTCTTGGCCGTGAAGGGCAGGCGCATGATCACAAGGAAAGCGTTAAAGACCTCAATCGCTCCAATGACGAAGCAGCCAACGCTTCCGAGCAAGCTCAGTACCACCGGAACGATGCTGATCAGCCGAAATTTCCAGATCAGCCGTTCAAACCGACGTTCAATCCATCGCGCCGCCATGGTCCAATCCGATCATCCGTTCGCAGTCTGATCAATAGAATCTCAGGTCTTGGCTGCGACACGCTTCAGGACCCAATAAGAGTCTTATCTGCAACGAGCGCTAATTCACAAGATTAAAAAAATGGTGGTTTTTATATGCCGTGCAGTCGAGATTGTCGCAGCGCCCTTCCTTCCACAAAAACCCTTGTCTTGATAGCTTTACCTGTAGTCCACGGCCAGTCCAGGGGTGGCCTGTGACCGGCAAAACCCTTGAAAACGTGGGTTTTTAGACCTGCGTACCTGCTGTAGACACAGGTACGCAATAAGAGCCTCACCTTTTTGAGCCTCGCAACCTCGAATCCAGACCAGTTTCCGGCTGTTCATTCGGGAATCGCTTCACGACTCCAATCACAGGCCTCTCGTTCATCTTGAGGCCAGAGGCGCGAGCCAAGTCGCTCAATCTGGACTTGATATGAGTCTCGATCAATGTCTCATCCGCGACGAAGTGACATCTCGAGGCTTCGCCGGTCGGCTGCCCAAGAATCTCGACCTATGGACCAGGCAGAGGCCTGACGCTCTCAGTCAGGCGACCGAATCAGCAAGAGCAGGCCAGCACAGCTTCAACGGATGGCTGGCAGGAAAACAGAAAACTAATCTCTACCCCATTGATCTCACTCAAGACGCATTTCAGGTCCAGAAAGCGGTCTCAATCAAGACAAATTGACAATAAAAACCGGGCTCGAGGGCCCGGCTCTTTTGGAAACGTTCAACGTTGAATCAGGTGGACGTCTGCATGCCCTGAATCAAGAAGTCGAAATAAGGAGACGTGAGCTTCACCTGCTGTTCCGACAACAACGACAGGGACGCTTCCTTCATGCACTTCATGGCTTCAACCATTCCGGGCATCGGAACTCCAAGGCTGTTGTACATCTCGCGAGCACCCACCAGACCGATCTCCTGGATCATTTCGGTGCTGCCGGCCAGAACTCCGTAGGTGATCAAACGGAGGTACCAGCTGTAGTCGCGAAGGCACTGGGCCCGCTGGCGCTGACCGTAGGCATTGCCGCCAGGGGCGACGTACTCAGGTTTGCGACCAAACAATTGCTTGGCGGATTCGTCGACGATCTTTTTTTCGTTCTCGGTCAGAACCTTGACCACAGAAACGCGCATGGCGCCTTGGTCGAGGAAATCCACCATGGTGCGGAGTTCTCCGCTGGTGGGATACCGCAGATCGTCATCGGCCTGGAGGATGAGATCCCGGACAACGCTCATGGAACTGGGCAGGCTTCGTGGAGTTTAGTGGTCTCGACCCGTTCACCTGACCCATCACCGCCCGGGTGTTACGCCATTGCAATGGCAGGGAATCGAGAGCATGACCAAAGTCGACAGCCCGAACAGCAGTGAACCGCGGCCCGGGCTCACAATCGAGCTCGAGGCTGTTGACCTAGATCGCGACGGCAAGGGTCTGGCCCGTTGGAACAACTGGGTGATCGTCGTTCCTGATCTCTTGCCGGGGGAGCGCGCCACGGTACAGCTGCAGCAACGCCAGAAGGCGCGCTGGTTGAGCCGTCGGGTGGATCAGATCACGTTCTCCGCAGATCGGCGCCGCCCTCCCTGCATCCTTGCCGATGACTGCGGTGGTTGCACCCTCCAACGCCTGGATGACCCCGCCCAAACCCGTTGGAAAGCCCAGCAGATTCAACAGACCATGCAGCGCATCGGGGGAATTGACGTTGCCCCTGAGCCCACGCTTGTTGATGCGGAACGCTGCTTCGGTTACCGCAACAGGGCCTTGATCCCGCTGAAGCGAGACCAGAACGGACGCTTGAAGGCCGGCTACTTCCGACCGAAGACCCACAAGATCGTCAACCTGAATCACTGCCCGGTGCTCGATCCACGCCTGGACGCGTTGGTGGAACCTCTCAAGCAGGACCTGGATGCAGGGGGGTGGCCGGCCGACCATGACCTGCTTCAAGCCCAGGGGCTGCGCCACCTCGGGCTTCGTCTGGCCAGTGCCACCGGAGACGTGTTGATCACGCTGATCAGCAGCCATGCTCAGCTTCGAGGCCTTGAGGCCCTCGCACAGAGCTGGGTGGAGCGTTGGCCCGCGGTGAAAGGGGTCTGCCTCAACCTTCAACCCAAGGCCAACAACCTGGTGCTCGGTCGCACCACCCATTGCCTCGCCGGTGTTCCCACCATTGAGGAACAGTTCTGCGGAATCAAGCTCGCCCTCAGCAGCACCACCTTTGCTCAGGTGAATACGCCGCAGGCGGAACGGATCGTTCAGCGCCTCACAGACTGGCTTTTGACTCAGTGCGCCGGCGCACGGGTGGTCGACGCCTATTGCGGCGTCGGAACCATTGCCCTGCCCCTGGCCAAGGCCGGTTTTGATGTTCAAGGTCTGGAACTCAACCTCGACTCGGTGGAGCAGGCCCGGCTGAATGCCATGCACAACGGCCTTTCCTCCCGCTGTGCCTTTGATGCCGGCGATGTTGCCGACCTTCTCGCTGCTCAGCTGGACGACTGTCAGGCGCTGGTGTTGGATCCCCCGCGCAGGGGGCTCGATCGACGCGTGGTGGACAGCATCCTTGAGCGGCCACCTGCCGTGCTGGCTTACCTCAGCTGTGACCCTGCCACGCAAGCTCGGGATCTCAAAGCACTGCTCGCCCCATCAGGCCCCTACGAGCTGGAGATGCTCCAGCCCGTGGACTTCTTCCCCCAGACAACACACCTCGAATCGTTGGCGCTGCTGAAACGGGTCAGCTCCTGAGCTCAGCCTGAAACTGCTTGCTCAAAGCGGCACGCACCTTGTCGTGAACAGGCTGAATTTTGTCGTCGGTGAGGGTTTCGTTCTTGCCGCGGTAGCGCAGACGGAAGGCCTGGCTCACTTTGTTGTCGCCCAGCTGTTCGCCCTCAAAGCGATCCACAAGTTCCACCTGCTCCAGAAGGGGTTTGCCCGCCTTGCGGATGGCTTGGATCAGATCAGCAGCTGCACTGGATCGGTCGACGATGACGGCAAGATCCCGCTCGCTGAACGGCACGGTTGGGTAGGGCTTGAAGGCCGGCGTCCAACGGTTGCTGCGGGTTGCAGCATCCACCAGTCGTGTCAGATCCAGTTCAAACAGGTACGTGGCTTCTGGGAGATCCAGCTCCTCAGCCATGGCTGGGTGAAGCTGACCGAAACAACCCAAGGGGCGTCCCTCCAACACCAGGGTGGCGGCACGACCCGGATGCAGTCGTGCGTCGTCGGTGAGGCGACGGTCAGACAGCTCCAGCTGCAAGGCCTCCATCACCCGGGTGAGAACGCCACGGGCCTGGAAATAGTCGGGCGCCTGCGGCTTGCCGCTGGTGGCCCAGGTGGAGAGGCGTCGATCTCCGCAGATCACGCCACCAAGAATGGCGGTCTGGCTGACGGCTTCCGGTGAACCGCTGTAGGTGTTGCCGATCTCGAAAACAGAGCAACCGCGCTGTGATGCCTTCAGATTGCGAACACAGATCTGCAGGTGCTCTTCCCAGAGGTTCGTGCGCAGATGGCTTGTGTCGGCCAACAACGGATTGCTGATGGCGATGCGCTGTTCCTGCTCCGAAGCCGGGACGAGAGACAGAGTGGTGACCTCCTGCAACCCTGTGGAACAGAACAGCTGCCGCAGGCGCCGTTCCGCCTGCTGGCGCGGGGTGAGGGCACCGGGCTCCAGCGGATCCGGCAGGTGAGCCTCAAACCGATCGAAGCCCACAAGACGAGCCACCTCCTCGATCAGATCAACTTCACGCTGAAGGTCTTGCCGTCTTGAGGGCGGTGCAATCACCTGCCATCCCTGCTCATGGGCTGAGAGCTGGCAACCGAGGGCTGTCAGGCAGTTTTCGATGCTGGTGTCATCGAGATCCTCCGGGCCATCGGCAGCATCAAGGGGGCCAAGCAGTTGATGGAGGGCACTGCGCCTCAACAGCACCGGTTCCGCTTCTGCAGGACCGTTACCGCCCACCCAACGGCCGCTCTCAGAGCAGGAAAACTCCTGACTCAACAAGGCCGAGGCACGGGCCGAACAGGGCAGGGTCATTTCCACAGGCAACCCTTTTTCGAAACGGCTGCTGGCATCCGTGCGCAGCCCCAGGGCCCGGGCCGACTGACGAACCCGCGGCGGAGCAAACAGAGCGGATTCAAGCCAGATGTTCCGGGTACCGGCAGTCACCCCACTCTCGAGACTCCCCATCACACCAGCAACGGCGACAGGCCGGTCATGGCAGGTGACGACCTGCACACGGCTGTCGAGGTTTCGCTTCTGATCATCCAGACCCACGAAGATTTCCCCATCGCGAGCGGAACGGACGGCAAAACTCTTGGCGTCTACCGGTTGCCCGGTCAGTCGTTCCAGCGCATCGGCATCAAAGGCGTGGAGGGGCTGCCCCTGCTCCAGCATCACCAGATTGGTGACGTCAACCACCGCATTGACGCTGTTCACGCCACCACGCTCAAGGCGCTGCCGCAACCAGGTGGGTGAGGGCTTGGAGCCGTCCACACCCTCGATCCTGGTGATCGAGTAGAAGCAGCCATCCAGTTCTGCGTTCAGCGCAGTGGTGCTGGGATCCAGATCCAGCTCGGGCAGGCTCAAACTGCCACCGGTCAGGGCTGCCACCTCGCGTGCAATACCCACCATCGAGAGGCCGTCGGGGCGATTGGCGGTGATGGCCAGCTCCAGAACGGTGTCGTCGAGACCCAGCAGGGGCGCCACGGGCGTCCCGTTGCCCGGCAGCGACTCCCCAAGCTCATCCAGGATGGCGATGCCGTCGGACTGCTCCGTCAGGCCCAGCTCCGTCAGGGAGCAGATCATTCCGTTGCTGGCCACACCCCGCAATTCACCGGCTTTGATCGTCAAGCCAACGGCGGGGAGGGTGGCACCGACCATGGCCACCGGAACATGGATCCCGGCACGCACATTGCTGGCACCACACACGATCTGGATGGGGGCCTGAGCTCCCACATCCACCGTGCAGACGCTGAGCTTGTCGGCATTGGGGTGTTTCTCCCGTTCCAGCACATGGCCAACCACCACGCCCTGGGCCCGGGCGCTGAGGTCATCAACGTCGTCCACCTCAAAGCCCGCCATCGAGAGGCGCTCGGAGAGATCGTCCACGGACTCATTCACCTGGACCAGCTGCTTCAGCCAGGAGATGGATACCCGCATCGGATCTAAGCCAGACAGCGCGCGATCTTAGGAAGTCCCCTCTGGGGGAGCTGCTCTGAACCTGTCGGGTCAGGGAGTAAGCTCGATGTTTGTCAATTCGCTTCGCACCTGCGGCGCAACGTCCTTTATGGCCAAGAACAAGGGCGTCCGGATCGTGATCACTCTCGAGTGCACCGAATGCCGGTCCAATCCCGCCAAGCGTTCACCCGGCGTGTCTCGCTACACGACGGAAAAGAACCGCCGGAACACCACCGAACGGCTGGAGATCAAAAAGTTCTGTCCCCACTGCAACAAGTCCACGCTCCATAAGGAGATCAAGTGACCTTGCAGGTCCGTCTTTCCTCCATCCGTTCCTGAGTCATGTCCAGCTCCTTCTTCAAGAAGCGTCTTTCTCCGATCAAGCCCGGTGATCCCATCGATTACAAGGATGTGGATCTTCTCAAGAAGTTCATCACCGAACGCGGCAAGATTCTTCCCCGTCGCCTCACCGGCCTCACCGCCAAGCAGCAGCGCGATCTCACCAACGCCGTCAAGCGTGCCCGCATCGTTGCCCTTCTGCCGTTTGTGAACCCCGAAGGTTGATCCTCGGGCGTTGAACAATTCAATCCAACCCGGAGACACCGTCGCGGTTGTTCTCAAGGGTTCTCCTCTCTTCGGCCGTCTTCTGTCCATCAAGGGCAGCAAGGCGGTTCTTTCTTTTGGTGGTCAACGTCGTGACCAGGGCCTGCCCCTGCGCGATCTGATTGCCATCGATCCCGAGCATCTGTTCGATGGCAGTGAACTACCTGCCCCTGAGCAGGTGCAGGACAGCGCTCCATCAGCGCGGGCCGTTGTGGAGGCCTGGCAGCTGTTGGAAACGGATCAACCGGGGGGATTGGCTCGGCTGAGCCTCTGCGAGCTGGGCGAGTTGGTGTTGACCCCGCTCAACCTCGCTGGTCTGGCAGCGCTGTGGGCCTGGCTGCATGGAAACCAACAGTTGTTCCGCTGGCGTCGTGACCGTTTGATCCAGCCACTCTCCCGCGAAGAGAGGGCCAGCCTGCGGCGCCAACGCCGAGCTGAGCGGCAGGCGCATCAGCATGAACAACGACAGCTCGCGTTGCTTCGGGCTGAGCGAGGCCTCAGCGACGATGAACGCCTGGAGCTGGACCCGGTTTGGGACGAGCGCTTCAGCCACTGGATTCAGTTGCTGAAAGACAATCCCGCTGCGGTGGGTTCCGACCTGGATCTCCAGCAGTGGTCGGCAGCGTTGTCGATTGGATCAGATGCCGCCGATCTTCGGCAGTGGTTGATCGTGCGTGGGTTGCTCGATCCCAATGAGCCCATTGGCCTGAGGGGCAGCGTCTGGTCCCGCTGTTTTCCCTCTGATCTGGTGGAGGAAGCGAATCGTCTTGTTGCTCTTTCGAATGAAGAGCGACCTGGGGATGAGCAACGCATCGACCTCACTCACCTGGCCACCTACAGCCTGGACGATGCGGGCACTCGAGAAATTGATGACGCGCTCTCGCTGGAGCGTCGTGATGGCGTCGATTGGATCTGGATCCACATCGCTGATCCCAGCCGTCTGATCGACATTGACTCCCCCCTTGATCAGGAAGCCAGACGTCGAGCCACCAGTTTGTATCTGGCGGAGGGTGTAATGCCCATGCTGCCTCTGGAGCTGGCGGCCGGTCCCCTCAGTCTTCGGGCTGGACAGCGCTGTGCAGCCCTCAGTGTGGCCGTTCGCCTCGATGAGGATGGTGCTGTGGCGGAGCAACGGGTTGCGCGCAGCTGGATCCGACCCCGCTATGGCCTCACCTACACCGATGGTGATGAGCTGATCGAGTTGGCACCCCCAGGGGATGAAGCCCTCTCGGATCTCTCAGGACTCCTGATGTTGCGCATGCGCTGGCGCCGTTCCAAAGGAGCCGTGATGTTTGACCGGCCTGAAGGACGCTTCCGCCGCAGCGATGGAGCCTTGGCGCTGCAGGTGATTGACCCTTCACCCTCCCGCCTGATGGTGAGTGAAGCGATGCTGCTGATGGGAGCTGTTGTGGCCGGCTTTGGTCAAGAGCACAGCCTGCCGTTGCCCTTCCGCAGTCAGCCTGCGGCGGAGCTGCCCTCCAGCGATGAACTCGATCGAATCCCCGAGGGACCAGCCCGTGATGCGGCGATCAAGCGCTGCTTGAGCCGAGGCGTGCAGGGCACGCGAGCCATGCCCCATTTCAGCCTCGGGCTTGAGGCCTATGTGCAGGCAACCTCACCGATCCGACGCTACGCCGATCTCGTCGCCCACCGGCAGATCATTGCCCAGCTCTCGGCGCTTGCACCGATGGATGAAGAGCGTCTGCGGGAAGTGATCGATGACCTCGATGATCCATTGCGCCAATCCATTCAGATCAGCCGTGAGGATCAGCGCCACTGGCAGCAGGTGTGGTTCGCCGAGCATCAGAACACCGTTTGGTCGGCCGTGTTCCTGCGCTGGCTGCGCCCGCAGGATCGCTTGGCCCTGGTTCATGTGAGCGAGCTGGCTATGGATCTGGTCGGTTGTGTGTCTGCAGCAGACCCTGCTCCTGGTGATGCTCTTGAACTCAGGGTGGGGCGTGCTGACCCGGTACGCGGTGAGCTGCAGCTTCAGTTGGCTTGATCCAGGACCTCGGTGATCCGCACCCAGGGTCCCCAGGGATTCTCAATGCCGCGGAGGTTCAGGGTTCGGCCCGAATGATCCTCGTCGGATAGCCAGCGATGGATTGCCGGTTCCAGGGTGATCAGAGGCCAGATCCTTTCAGCGGTTTCCAATTGGTAGCCCTCATGGAGGTTGCCGGTAAGCACGCCACTGAGACCAACCTCATGGGGCTGACTGGGCGCCTGGTTCACGCCAGGGGGAAGCAGCATGCTGACCCGTGGCCCTGAAAGGCGACCCATGGCGTCCAGGTGCTCAGCCTGAGCCAAGCCCTGCTCCTGTGCCTTGACCCAGTGCGGATGCCAGAGCGGCCAGTCCAAGATCGGGAGGACTGCTGCAGGGGCCTGCGGCTCATGGATCAGGGCTGACTGGATGGCCTCAACCTGCAGATCAGCAAGGTCACAGCCCTGGCGAACGGCCATGGCCGCCGCCAGACCCGCCACCTGGCCCAGATTGAGGATCAAAGGCTGCAGGCGCGTGGCCCCATTGGCCATGTGGCTGACGCTGAAGCCTTTCTCGGCCATCACAAGGTTGGAGATTGAGTCTGTGATCAGGGCATCGAAGGGGATGCAGAAGGGCGTACCGCTCCAACGTCCTCCCCAACGAACACTTTTCGGGGCGAGGGGCCAGTCGTCGCCGGGGTAGTGATGGTCATTGGCATAGGTGCCCACAGCGATGCTGGTGCAGCGTCCCTGGGCATCAATGGGGAGCGGTCCCCGCATGGCTTGTGTGGAGATCGGCAAGAGGTCGCGTTCCGTGACCGTTGTGCGACCCATCAGTCGCCGACTTTCTCGCCAGTACGGCATCAACGCCAGGCTGGGATCGGCTCCCGGGAAGGCGTTGCCGGCAGAGATCCAACCACCGCTGCATTCCTCCAGGGCCGCCAGGAAATCCTTACTGTGCCGTTGCATCTCCTGGGCCAGCCCCGCCCGAACCTCGCCATCAGCACTGAGGGCTCGATCGAGGCCGTTGTGCCAGTCGTTGCCCTCCAGGGGCCAATTCAGCATGACCAGGCCGCTGGGCAGACGGCCATAGGTGATGGTTTTCTCGAGGCCGAAGCTGGCGGTGCTCCGATCGAACGGAATCCGCGGGATCGCTGCGGCATGGCGCGGAGCGAGTTCCCCATGCAATTGGCCCATCACCACCCAGGTGGGTGACTGAATCGGTTGCTCTTGAAAGAATGCGTCGCTCTCAAGCCGGGACTGCTCGGGGGCGCTGGGTTCATCCCAGATCTCCTTCGCTTCCCACCCCCAGCGGAAGGGGGCGGACGACAGGGCAAGCAGATCACCCAGATCGCTGCCATCCACAAACACGTCGGCGGAAAAGCTTTCGACGCCATTGGCGCTGTGGATCTCCACAGACTGGAGGCGACCCTGCTTGCCGTGAACCTGTTCCAGCCTGCAGTGGGGACGCCAGTCCAGCCTGGGCTCAGCCGCCACCCAGCGTTGCAGGATCCGTTCGGCTGTTTGCGGCCTGTATCCGAAACAACTCACCCAGTTGTGGTCGAGCCCGCTCGGCTCCTCCAACTCCAACTGCCGCAGAAAGGCGCCCCAGATCCCGGTTTGCCAACAGGTGAGTTCATGGCCATCCGGGGCACAGACTCCTGCTGAACTCACCATGCCCCCCAGCCAGGGGCCAGGGGTGAGCAGTGTCGTGTCTGCTCCTGATCTTGCGCTCTGCAGCGCAGCAGCAACGCCGCCGCAGCCACCACCCCAGACCACCACGTCGCGGTGCGTCATGAGGAGGGCTGTTTCGCGTGGAGCGAGATGGGCATGCTCGTTAGAGTCTGTCGTCGCTGCGGTGCAGCGGAGTTCGAACTTTTCTGATGCCTTACACCCTTACGACTCCGCTCTATTACGTCAACGATCGTCCCCATCTGGGCAGCACTTACACGACCCTGGCCTGTGATGCCTTGGCTCGCTTTGAGCGGCTGCAGCTGGAGAAGGTGACCTTCGTGACCGGTGTTGATGAGCACGGCCAGAAGATTCAGCGCACGGCAGAACGTCAGCAGCTGAGCCCCCAGGACCACTGCGACAAGGTCAGCAGCCGGTACCGCGATCTCTGGAAGCAGTGGGGGATTTCTGACGATCGCTTTGTGCGCACCACCAACCCGCGCCACCTGGAATTGGTGGAACAGTTCTACGAACGGGTCAAGGCATCCGGCGACATCGTTGTCGGCAAGCAGACCGGCTGGTACTGCGTCGATTGCGAGGAATACAAGGATGATCCGGCCGAAGCGGAGTCGCCCTCCTGTTCGATCCACCGCAAGCCTCTCGAGTGGCGCGATGAGGAGAACCTGTTCTTTCGGCTCTCCCGCTATCAATCCGCCATTGAGGAGTTGGTGGCGCGCGATGACTTCATCGCCCCTGCCAGCCGACGACAGGAAGTGCGCAACTTCGTCGCTCAAGGTCTGCGCGACTTCTCCATTTCGCGGGTGAATGTGTCCTGGGGACTTCCGGTCCCCGACCATCCAGGCCACACCTTCTACGTCTGGTTTGATGCCCTGCTGGGTTATCTCACAGCGCTGCTTGATGATGGAGAAGCGGTATCGCTCGATCGGCTCGCCTCCTGCGGTTGGCCCGCCTCCGTGCACGTGATCGGCAAGGACATCCTTCGCTTCCATGCTGTGTTCTGGCCTGCCATGTGCATGTCTGCAGGACTGCCGGTGCCGCAAAAGGTGTTCGGCCATGGCTTCCTCACCCGTGAGGGCCAGAAGATGGGCAAATCCCTCGGCAATGTGCTGGACCCCGAACTGTTGCTGGAGCGATGCGGCAGTGATGCCGTTCGTTGGTACCTCCTGCGCGACATCCAATTCGGAGACGACGGCGATTTCCAACAGCAACGCTTTGTTGATCTGGTCAACAACGATCTGGCCAACACCATCGGCAACCTGCTGAATCGCACCTCGTCGATGGCGCGCAAATGGTTCGATGACGGCGTTCCTCCGGCAGGAGCAGCCTCAAGTGCTGACCATCCCCTTGCCCTCAAGGCTGCGGAAACCGTCAGCACGGTGATGGAGGCGATGCCCCAGCTCGCGTTCAAGACCGCGTCCGAGTCGATCCTTCAGTTGGCCATTGCCGCGAACGGTCATCTCAATGACACGGCTCCCTGGAGTCGCATGAAGGAGCCCGGTCAAGAGCAGAGCGTGGCCGAGGATTTGTTTGCTGTGCTGGAAACCACCCGCATCGTTGGACTCCTGCTTGCCCCGCTCTTGCCCGACCTCAGCGAGCGGATCCTGTCTCAACTTGGGGAAAGCCTGGATCAAGACAACTGGTCGAAACAGCTGAATTGGGGCAGGCTGTGCAGCGGTTCCGTGCTGCCGAAGCCAACACCGGTGATGCAGCGGTTGGAACTGGATGAACCGCTCTGAACAAAGCATGCTGGGTCGCTGGTCACGTTGTGGTCTGGCAGCAGCCCTTGTGGCGAGTGCATGGCTCACCGGTTGCACAACGCGGCGACCGATTGCGCTTGAACCCACGCCGTCCTTTGTCTTCCGGTCGCTGGATTTGAGCCAGCGGGCCGACGATGGCAACCGTGGCTGGGATCTCACCAGCCCCGAGGCGCGTTACGACCTGAGCAGTCGAACCATCCGTGCACGACGACCCGAGGGCGTTCTCTATCGGAATAATCAACCGCACTTCAGGATCACCGCCGATCTCGCCACGGTGTTGCGGGATGGTGAGCTCGTCGTTCTTGAAGGATCGGTCCAGCTGCGGCAGTTGAACCAACGGGGGCTGACGATTGAGGGAGACAATCTGATTTGGACGCCATCGCAGTCGCGGATGGTCATCAATCAACGTCCCAAGGCCAATGATGGTGAGACGCAAATTCGTTCACGCGAGCTGGTGTTCCAGCAGGACACCGAGGTACTGGAGTTCAAGGGCCCAACCCAGCTCAACCGTGTTGATGAAAGCAGTTCTGCTTCCACGGTGGTGAAAGGTGGTAACGGCACCTGGAATCTGAAGAGTGGTTTGTTGCAGGCGCCTGGCCCTGTGCTGGCCATCCGCAGCGATGGCCGCACGCTCAGTGCTTCAGGACTGGATGGCAACACCCGCCAGGGTTACCTCGACCTACAACAACCGGTCACGCTGGTGCTGGAAAGCGACCGCGGTCGGATCACTGCCGGCCGAACGCGTTGGCTGTTTTCTGCGGAGCAACTTCAATCCGATCAACCCATTCAGGCTGAGTTGAAAAACAGCAAGGTGCAGGGCAGGGGGTTCAAGCTTGATCAGCGCACTGGCACCGTGATCATTTCCAATTCATGTCGCGTTGAGCAGACGTTGGAAACATTGACGGCCCAACGCTGCGCTTGGAACTGGCGGAGTGAACGGGTTGTCGCTGATGGCGATGTGGTTCTGCAGCGGACCGAACCGGAGCAGATCACGCGGGCTTCGCGCATGGAGGCCAAGATTTCGGATGATGGTGCGATCCGCTTCGGCCAAGCCGGAGCGAGGGTTGAATCGACAATCAAGCTGAGTCCGGCGGCACAGGAGAAGCCTCGCCGGCCGCAAGTGTCGTTCTGAGCCGCTGGGTCCAGCCCTCAATCCACCGTTCATCGGAGCGGGTGAAACAACGGGTCGACCACCCACCCACGATCACGGCCCCCTCGTTTCCCATGGGGCAAACAACGATGGCGGGTAGTGACGGCAGCATTGCGTCGAATTCCGCTCGCCCTGGAAAGAGCGTTGTGTTGACCAAGGAAATGGTTTGCTCACGCTCCATGGCCCGTTGGGTGATCGCTCCTGGCTCGAAAGCCTCCTGACTGATCAGGCCCCGACGCAGCACCACCTGATGGCGCCAGAACACGAGCACAGATGCAGCTGGCGTCGCCGTCAACAGCATGTGGCTGCCCCAGGCCAGCTCCTGTTGTTGGTTTTCGCTGAACTGATCCGCCATCAAAAGTCCCTGTTCCCCCTGCAACGGAACTTTCTCTGCTGACTTGGGGTTCGCCCGTGTCCACAGCACAGCCACCAGCATCAGGCCCACCGCTGCCATCCCCGCCAGAACTTCGGCCCGTTGAAATTCCGGTGTCACGGTCTGCGCTACCCCTGCATTGGTCACGGTCAGACCCAGCAACAGAAGCGCACAGATCAGAACAGCTCGGGCGGGACCTGGCATCAACAGAGGGTGCTGTCAGAACGCAATCATCCTGCTCAAATACGGACATGTGCGTCTCTGCCATGACGACTCCCGAGGCTTTTGCTGCTGTTGCCCTTGCCGCTATTGCCTGTGATGGAAGGTTGGGGCGGGATGAGGCCCATGCCCTGCGCCGTCAGCTGGAGAACCGATCGCTCTACAGCGACAGCTCTGAAGCGGCCATGGGTGAATTGTTTGACCGCCTGCTGTTGCTGTTGCGGGAGCAGGGCGTTCAGGGCTTGATCACGTCCGCCTTGCCTCAGCTCAATCGAATTCAGCAGCAGTCCGCCCTGGCTGTGGCAGCGCATCTGGTGCATGCCGACCGCAAGATCACAGCGGAGGAAACCGATCTCCTCGACCAGCTCACCCGTCAGATGACTCTGCCCGACAACGAAGCCCGCATGGTTGTTGAGGCAATTGCAGCTTTGAACCGCGACATGCTGGACAGCTAACGGCAGACTGAGGCAGTCATGACGCTTGAAGGGATGCCCCGTTCCGCCCGACGCCTGTTGGCCAGCCTGCTCAGTTTCGGGGTCTGTCTTCTCCTCTGGGCCCCAGCCAGTCTGGCGATCTCACCTGCTGCCTTGGGTGAAAGCCTGCCGGATGCATTGGTGATCGACGATGCCGATGTGTTCAGCCGCGCCAGCCGTGGTGAATTGGAAACGAAATTACGCAGCTTTGAAGATCAACGTGTCGATGCCCGCCTGATCACGCTTCGGCGTTTGGATTACGGCATCACCTTGAACAGCTTCGGTGAGGAACTCCTCGAGACGTGGAGCTCACCCAGCGGCAATCCCTTGCTGCTGATGTTGATCGAAGCCTCGAACAAGCGTTCCGCCGTGGTGGCCAATCAGGAGCTTGAGGCACAGCTTCCGCCCAGCCTGCTGAAGAGCACTGCCCGTACAACGATGACTGTGCCCCTGCGGGAGGGCGATCGTTATCGCCAGGCATCCGTTGATGGACTCACCCGACTTTCAACCGTTCTCTCGGGTGGCGAGGATCCCGGCCCTCCGCAGGAGATCGAACGGGTCACCCTGCCCACCAACATTCCCACCAAGGCGGAAACCGCTGAAAGCGATGCCACCAAGTGGGTGGTCATCCTGTTGGTGCTTGGAACCATCATTCCGATGGCCACCTGGTGGGTGTTCTCGCGCTGATGACCCGACTGCGTTGAGCCGACTGCAATGAGCCGCCGTAACTGGATCAACCTGTTCAGCAACAGCCAAGCGATCGAGCTCTCCAGTGATCTTGAGCGTGGCTACGAGGCGGCTCTGCTCATCCAAAGCCTGGAGTTGGAGTACTACGGCGACCGGCAGATTCGGCCGGAGCTCAAGCTCTCCGTGCCGCGCTCTGTTCAGGCCACGATTCTTCGCCGCTTCAAAACCGCGCTGGCCATCTGCCGCAATACAGCAGCAACTCTTTCGAAACAACGGGGCCAACTGGATTCCCAGGAGTTGCGTCAACTTCAACTGATTGAATCCGTCGTGAGCCG
Source organism: Synechococcus sp. A15-44 (assembly GCF_014280115.1). Taxonomy (NCBI): domain Bacteria; kingdom Bacillati; phylum Cyanobacteriota; class Cyanophyceae; order Synechococcales; family Synechococcaceae; genus Synechococcus; species Synechococcus sp. A15-44. The sequence continues at coordinate 1,246,986 of NZ_CP047938.1, read as the reverse complement.
CTATGGATCGCGACGATCCAGCAGTTCGCCGTCGATCAGCCGCTCACCGGATGCCCTCCCCCGATCGCTTCTGGGTGTCTTCGACAGCATTCGCCTCCAGTTGGATCCCTCAACGGAAGACAGCGTCGTGGCGGGGTATCGACGCCGACGGGACAGCACGCTGATTTCCCTGAGGATTCTGCTTCTTCTCGTTCTGGTTCCCTTGCTTGTCCAGCAGATTGCTGGCACCTATCTGATCTCGCCTGCGGTGAATCAGTTTTCCCCCGAACTCCCTTTCCTGAGCTACCCGAAGCCTCAGCTGGAAGAGAAGGCGGCTGAAAAACTTCGGCTCTACAAGCAAGAACTGGAATTCGATGCCTTCCTCAAGGGCGCGCAGCCCCTTGATGATGGTGCGCTGCGCGACAAGCTCACCGAAAAGGCGACTGAGCTCAAGCACGATGCCGATGAGGAAAGTCTCAAGGCGATCAAGAATGTGTTTGCGGATCTGGCGGGCCTGATCGCTTTCGCCGTGGTGTGTTTTCTGAGCCGCGATGAACTGCGTGTTCTGCGTGGATTTGTTGATGAGGCGGTTTACGGGCTGAGTGATTCCGCCAAGGCCTTCGCCATCATCCTGTTCACCGACATTTTCGTGGGTTATCACAGCCCGGAAGGTTGGTCGGTCTTGCTGGAAGGGATAGCCGAGCATTTCGGCCTTCCCTCCAGCCAAAGTTTCGTCAACCTCTTCATCGCGACATTCCCGGTGGTGTTGGCGACGATCTTCAAGTATTGGATTTTCAGATACCTCAACCGTGTGTCTCCGTCTTCCGTCGCGACGCTGAAGGGAATGAATGGCAGTGGTTGACCTCTCTTCCTCAGTGGAGCCCCCCGTTGCCGGCCAGACCAGCCGGCTGATCCTGGTGAGTGGGCCAACCCGCAGTGGCAAGAGCCGCTGGGCTGAGCACCTGTTGAAACACCACCCTGTTGTCACCTACATCGCCACGGCGGCCGCCAGGCCGGATGACCGTGATTGGCAAAAGCGTTTGGAGGCCCACCGGCAGCGGCGGCCCGACCATTGGAGCGTTTCTGAATGTGGGGCAGAGCTGGTGAGCGTGATCAATGGCCTGGCTCCCGGGCAATCTGTTCTGATTGATGCCCTCGGTGGCTTTGTTGCCCACCACCTGGACCTCACTGCCCAGGAGTGGGATCAGCTCTGTGAACAGCTGATTGCCTCGATCAGGGCATCGCACTGCACGTTTGTTCTGGTGATCGAAGAGACAGGCTGGGGCGTCGTTCCCCCAACACGAATCGGAGGCTTGTTCCGTGATCGTCTCGGAACCCTCGCGCAGGCACTTGACCCCGTTGCTGACGCTGCCTGGCTCGTTCTCCAGGGTCGTGCACTTGATCTTCATGCCCTTGGCCAGGTAGTGCCATGACTGAGATCGCCCCCCTGCGGATTGCCCTGTTCGAACCTCAGATCCCTCCGAACACCGGCAACATCGCCCGCACCTCGGCGGCCTTCAGGGTGCCGTTGACCCTGATTGAACCCCTCGGCTTCAAGGTGGACGATCGGAGCGTTCGTCGTGCCGGACTTGATTACTGGCCCCACGTTCAGCTTTCCATCGCTTCGAACTTTGCCGAGTTCCAAGCTGAGCTTCGTCCTGAGCAGAGGTTGATCGGCTGCAGTCGTCGTGGTGGTTCATCGCTCTCCTCGTTCACGTTTCAACGTGGAGATGTTCTGCTGTTTGGCCGGGAAGACACGGGGCTACCGGAACCGGTTCGCGAAGCCTGCGACAGCATCCTCACGATCCCCATGCCTGGAGCTGCTGATGACGCAGGCCAGGGAGGTGTTCGCAGCCTCAATCTTTCCGTGGCCTGCGCCCTGGTGACCTACGTGGCTGGACAGCAGTTGCGGTTGTGGTGATCCCACCACTGCTCCAAACCCCCTTGCGCGGGGATGTTCGGCTCGTTACCTTCAACGCGTCTCAGTGGTTTCATGCGCGCAACGCTTGCTCTGGCAGCTGCTGTAACCCCTGTTCTGTCCCTGGGTCTGTGGAGTTCTCTGCCCGGGATTGCCGATAACACCACTTTTGATCTTGCCGAGCTGCCCCCTCTGCCAGCTCTCTCCCCGAACAATCCCGTTGCTGTTGTCAGCAAAGTCGAATCCAGCACTCAGATCTGGTTCAAAGTTGTTCGTGCCACGTCCCTGCGGCGTTTCGCTGAGCTGTTGAAGCTCGATCGTGAGGAGCTGGCCTCGTTGAACAACCTGCCAAGCTCCCACGTTTTTGAAAAAGAGAGTTGGCTTTCCCTGCCGGTCTCCGCACGGGGTGTTGCCGTGACGTTGTCGTCACTCAACCGCTCCAGTGAACGTCAGACGCTTCCGGTTTCTGCCCAACCAACGATTCATACCCTCGCGAAAATCCAGAAAGGCGATTCGCTGGCTTCGTTCCTTCAGCGCCACGGTGTTACTCAAGAACAGCTCAAGGCCTGGAATCCTGGCCTTGAGCTGAGTGCTTTGACAGTTGGCCGGGAACTGCAGGTCGCCCAGGCTGGCTCGAGGCAGTCCCTTCTTGCTGTTCGTCCGCTGCGGAGTGGAGGTGCTGCTTGGCCTGCTCAAACTCGCCTGCCATTAGCCGATCAGCCCAACAGGCTCAAACCACCAATCGTGGGTTACCAATGGCCGACCAAGGGTGTTTTCACATCCGGTTATGGATGGCGCTGGGGACGCATGCACAAAGGCATTGATATCGCCAACAACACTGGAACGCCCATTGTTGCCGCTCGCGATGGGATCGTCACTTACTCCGGCTGGAGCGGTGCCTACGGCTATCTGGTCGAAGTCGCCCACAGCGACGGTGAATCGACGCGGTACGCCCATAACAGCCGCCTTCTGGTCAAAAAAGGGCAGATGGTGCCCCGGGGTGCTCGCATTTCACTGATGGGAAGCACCGGACGAAGCACCGGACCTCACCTTCACTTTGAAATCCGTCGGGCCGGTGGCGCTGCTCTCAATCCCCTGGTCAAACTACCGGCACGCAAGGCCTGAATCAGGCATGCCCGAACTCAACGAGAGTTCGAACGAGCTGATCAACAGCATGAATCAATGAATGTCAGAGGGGAGACTTGAACTCCCGACCTCAGGGTTATGAATCCTGTGCTCTAACCAGCTGAGCTACTCTGACGCAGGCCCTTCAGGCCAGTACCCATCATACATCTCAGGGGTTCAGCCTCAGCGCATGTCGATGGCATTAAGGCGATCGCGGAAGGATTTCGGTTGATCGTCCTTGGTGAGTGGGGGTGCCGTCTCGACAACCGGTGTTGGAGCTGGAGCTGGGGCCGGCTCGATGCTCCGCGTTGCCGTTGAACGTCGGGTTGCGCCGCGATTCCCGACCAGAGTCTTCAGCTGGCCAGTGCGCTGGTCTCGATCCAGGGGTTTCTTGCGCAGATCTCCCTTCAGCTGGTTCAGCAGACGGAAATGTCCGGTGGAACTGAACTTGCGCAGGAGCGCAGGATCCCAGCTCGTGAGTTGGTCAGTCATCACCTGAGTTTATGGCGACGGATGGCTAGGGTCGTGATAGGTTCAAACCTGATACTGGAAGTCGAATCGACTACGTGTTAAGTCGTTCGCGGCCTTCAGCTCACTCATTCACCTCCCGAACATGACCGACACCGGTTGCTTGCGTGTGGGCCAGCAGGCCCCTGATTTCACAGCCACCGCTGTGGTGGACCAGGAGTTCAAGGAAGTCACCCTGTCCCAGTACCGGGGCAAGTACGTGGTGCTGTTCTTCTATCCACTGGATTTCACCTTCGTTTGTCCTACTGAGATCACGGCCTTCAGCGACCGCTACGCCGATTTCTCCAGCAAGAACACCGAGGTTCTCGGCGTTTCCGTGGACAGCCAGTTCAGCCACCTGGCCTGGATCCAGACCCCTCGCAATCAGGGTGGCCTGGGCGATATCAACTATCCCCTCGTTGCCGACCTGAAGAAGGAGATCTCCACGGCCTACAACGTTCTCGACGAGGCTGAGGGTGTTGCCCTGCGTGGTCTGTTCATCATCGACCCCGACGGTGTGATCATGCACGCCACCATCAACAACCTGCCTGTGGGACGGAACGTTGATGAAACCCTGCGCGTTCTGCAGGCCTTCCAGTACGTGCAGTCCAACCCCGACGAGGTTTGCCCTGCCAACTGGACTCCTGGCGAAAAGACCATGAAGCCTGACCCCAAGGGTTCCAAGGAGTACTTCTCCGCCATCGGCTGATCGTTCGATCATCCCGATCGGTCACTTCGTTTTGCCCTGCCCGTCAAACGGGTGGGGCTTTTTTCATGAGTTGATCCAAAGCAAGATTGAGGTCGCGGTCCATGGCAACCAATCGGCCGTCACTCACAACAATCCTGGCCAGAGAAGGCAGCCCCACCTTCTTGGTGCGCAGATACACCGGTTCCACATAGAGAAGTCCGGAGCCCACGGGAAGCACAAGCAGGTTCCCCTGCAGAAGTTCCAGATCCTCCTGATCCCATAGACCAAACTGCTCGCTCACATCTGGATCCTGATGAATCAGAGCCTGAACCTGTTCAGGACCGGGAATGTATTTGTCTTTGGGAAAGTCGATCAGTTTCAGTTCACCGTAGTGATCGCCATCGTTCCGAGCCACCAACCACGCCGTGAGATTTGGCCTTGATAAGGGGGTCAGGGGTTGGAGCAGCAGAAATTCAGAGTTGTCGTTGCTTTGAAGCTGAGCCGTGATGTGATACGGAGCAACATCAACTTTGCGGCCGCCGTAGATCTCGCTTGGCACCTGCCAAACATCATCACTGTTGTAGAAAATTCTGGGATTCGAAACGTGGTACCGCTTCAATTGGTTGACCTGGGCATTGAAGAAGTCCTCAGGAACTCTGCGGTGATCAAGAAAAGCCTTTGGCATTGCCTCCATCGGCTCCATCAAGCCTGGAAAAGCGTGAGCCCAGGCCATCACAATTGGATCCTCAGGCTCCGAGATGAAAAACCGAATGCTGCCGTTATAAGCATCAACGATGGCCTTCACTGAGTTTCTTAAATACCGATCCGGATCATCTGCTGAGACCGCTGCGCTGTAGGGCAGAGTTGAACTGTGGGTGTAACCCTCGACAACCCAATACTGATGTTGCCTGCGTTGTTCTGAAGTTGCCGTGGTGGTGTTGGAGCTGTCTTGCTCAGGGTTTGGAATGGAGATCAGGTAGGGCTCACCACGAAAATCAATGAATGGAGCGATGGCCTCAACCCGACTGCGCACATCACGCCGGATCAAAAGTTTGGAATCAGCATTGATCGTTGTGGTGATCAGCAATCGAGGGTCACGCAGATAAACAGCTGCTGCGAATCGCTGAAGCCAGGATCCAATCGGTACTCCGCCAGCACCCTGATAGTGCGTCATCACATTGATGTCGCCTTCGGGGTAGTCGAATTCTTCAATCTGCGTTGGAGCGATGGCATAGGGCGAAGGAAGCATCCCGTAATAGATCGCCGCATCACCAACGGGGATGGCCTCCTGCACCTCCGAACGTTCAATCCCCAGTTCTGGATTTCCCTCAATGACTGTTTCTGGGCCAAGACCTTTAATGAAATACGAGGGAAGGCCATCACTGCTTCTGTCATTCACCGGACTGACGGTGAATCCATAGCCATGGGTGAAGATGAAGTGACGGTTCTGCCAGGTTTTGGATTGACGCGGTAACGCGGATTGATCCAATTCGCGGGCCGAGAGGATCACTTGCTGCGACGAATCGCTGTTTTCATTCAGCGGGTAGCGATCAACAGCAGCATTGGAAAAGCGGTAGTACACCCTCAGTTGCTGCAGTTGCCGGTTGGCTTCCAGCAGAGGGCTGCTGTCCCAGAGACGCACATTTTCGAGCGTGCTAACACCTTGCTCGCGATCAGCGGTGCTGAACCTTGTCGGGTCGACGACCTGACTCTTGATCTGATCCAACTGGAAGCCCCATTGCGTGGCCTCAATGGCATTGTTCAGATAGCGCTCTTGCAGTGCAAATTCCCTTGGCCGCACCACCAGCCAGCGCGTTAACGGAGTTGCCACCGTTTCCAACACCACAAGAGACACCAAGACCAGTGCAAGGCCCTGACGGAGGCGTCGCCGGCACGGGACAAGAAGTGCAAATGCGATCAGCACCAGCAGCAGTGTGGCGAAGCCGCGCAACGGAAGGGTCATGTGGGCCTGGAGCCAGCCCGCCCCTGCCACAAGGCCGTGTTGGGTCCACAGCAGCTGATGCCTCGATAACCACACCTGCCCCGCCACTCCGACCAGCAGAAGCGCCGAAAGCAACCTGAACAGTTGGATCTGTCGCGCAGAGAAGGCTGGACTGGCCCAGTCAGAAATCGATTTTGAGCTCGCCAGCACCCGCCAGAGCTCAAAGGCGAGGGTGAACGCGGCAGCCAAGAGCAGCATGTCCAGGGCCAGATGCAATCCTGCAAAACGCCCCAAGCCGAAGCTCAGATCCGCTCCCAGCAAGGGGTCTCTCGTGGATTCATCGGGAATCCATAGCGCCAGCGACCAGATGCCCCACGCCCGGCTGACGACAGCCACCAGCGAACCCGCCATGATCCGTGCCAGCCACAGCCTCAACCGCGGCCAGACCATCGCAAGCCCTACCGCCCCTGCCTGAACGAGTCCTGCAGCTGAGCTGATGCGGTGCTGGAGCCCCGCAACTGGCTGCCATTCCCCAAGCTGAAACGGATCGTGGATGGCCAACGCCAACAGATCCAGCGTGAGCAAGGCACTGATCAGCACAGCACCACCACTGATCAACAGCGTGAATCCAAAGGACCATCCGGTCAGGCTCATCGCCTTGGATGAACTCGAGCTGTGTTGCCTGAATTGCCTTGACCAGGCCTGGGCTGCCAACAGCGGCAGCATCGCCACACCCGCGAAGAGAAGCTGCAGAAGCCAGCGCTTGAGGAGAACGTCGCTCCAGGCGAACTGATCGAACCAGAGCCACTCGATCTGCATCCGGGCTGCAACAACAACCAGCGGCAGCAGAAGGAGGAGGCGTCTCATGGGAGGCCAGCGATGTCTCTGAATCGATCACCGTTGATCGTTTCCTCGGCAATCAAAACGTCCACCAGTTGATCCATCAACTCACGGCGGGGCTCCAGCAGGGCGATGGCCTGCGCCAGAGCACTCTTGGCGAGCTGGCGGATTTGAGCGTCAATGGCCTGGCCAGTGGATTCGGCGTATCCCGGCCGTTGGTTGAACCAATCGCGCCCCAGAAAAACCTCCGTACCCGGACCCTCGAGGGCCATCGGTCCGAGGCTGGAAAAGCCAAAGCGCGTCACCATCTCCCGTGCGAGTTGCGCCACCATCTGGAGATCTCCACTGGCTCCCTGGGTGATCTCGAGCGACCCGAAAACCACTTGCTCAGCTGCTCGTCCCCCCAGGGCCACCACCAGATCAGCGAGGCAGGAGGAGCGGGTGATCAACCCGGAATCAAGCACCTCCTCGTCAGGCATGAAGCGGGTGTAACCACCGGCCCCTCCCCGGGGAAGAATCGTGACCTTGTCCACCGCGTTGGCCGCTGGAAGAAGACTGGCCACCAGGGCATGACCCACCTCGTGATAGGCGATGAGCCGTTTTTTTGCGCTGTCCTGCAAGGGACGGTTGCTCAGCCCCATGGTGATCCGCTCCAAGGCCCCCTCCAGCTGGAACTGACCGATACGGAGCATGTTCTGGCGGGCCGTGAGGATGGCCGCTTCGTTGAGAAGATTGGCGAGGTCAGCCCCGGAAAAACCCGGCGTGCGGCTCGCCCAATCCGATAGCGAGACCGCGTCGTCGAGGGGGCGAGTTCTCGCATGAACGGCGAGAATGGCCTCGCGACCTCGGCGATCGGGAAGGCCCACATCAATGCGCCGGTCGAAACGTCCTGGACGCAACAGTGCGGCGTCGAGCACGTCGGCACGGTTTGTGGCCGCCAGCAGAATCACACCGGAGTTCTCCTCAAAGCCGTCCATCTCCGTCAGGAGTTGGTTGAGGGTCTGCTCCCGTTCATCGTTGCCGCCACCGATACCAGCACCCCGCTGGCGACCCACAGCGTCGATTTCGTCAATGAAAACGATGCAGGGGGACTTTTCCTTGGCTTGGCGGAACAGATCGCGAACCCTGCTCGCACCAACACCCACGAACAGCTCAACAAACTCAGAGGCCGCGATGGAGAAGAACGGCACGCCCGCCTCGCCTGCAATCGCCTTGGCAAGAAGCGTTTTCCCGGTTCCAGGGGGGCCGACCAGCAGCACTCCCCGCGGAATCTTGGCGCCCAGGCGGATGAAGGCCTCGGGCTGCTTGAGAAAGGTGACCACCTCCTCAAGTTCCAGCCGCGCATCGTTGATGCCGGCAACATCCTCAAAACGAAGCTGAAGGTCTTCCTGGGGTTTCAACCGAGGTTGACTGCGCCCAAACCCAAGAGCTCTGTTCGCCATCTGAGCTGAACGCTTCAACAGAAACGACAAGCCGACCACCACCAGCAGAACCAACATCAGGGTTCCCGCCAGTTCGCGTCCTGCTTGTTCGCGGCGGATGTCAACAACCGTCAGGGGCGTGCCGGAGCTTTCAGCGGCCCGAAGAATTTGGTTGTCGTTGGCGAAAACAGGAACCGTGACCCGTCGGCCATCGTTGTATTCGACTCTTACCTCCCGACGACCGGGCACAAGATCCAACTGTTTGATCTCTTTCGCATCGATATCTCTCAGCAGGGTGGAGTAACTCACCGTGTCCTGCTTCGTCCAAAAACCCTGAATCGAAGAAGGTTGAGCCTTCTGAGGGGCCGCGGAACCACTGGAATCGTCCGAACCTGGTGCCACGACTTCATTGCGCTGCACGGAGCCTAGCGATTTGACGCAAGGGGGTTCCAAACGAGACAATCTCGGTTTGGAAATTCACCAGGCGCAATGGCCGTCCCGAAGAAGAAAACATCCAAGGCCAAGCGCAACCAGCGCAGCGCCACCTGGAAGGCCAAGGCAGCCGTTGCCGCCCAGCGCGCCATGTCCATCGGCAAGTCTGTGCTGAGTGGCCGCGCCCAGGGTTTTGTTTATCCGGTGAGTGAGTCCGAAGACGGCGAATCCTGAGTCGAACTCGGGAGGTGGATCCGCCGCAGAGTTCGATCCGGATCCACCTCCACAACAACATCCGCTCGCATGGTGTGAAAACTGCTCGATGGCAGCGAGCAGAGAATCATGCGGATAAAACGATCCAAGTCGGCATTCGACAGCGACGCACCGCGTTCCGCTTCAAGGGTGGCTTCCTGTTGGCGCTTCCATCGCCAAGGCGCGTTGAAGTCGGTTGCTCGCAGTTGCCAGAGTTGATCGAAACACCTCCAGGTGGGTTCGTAGTGGGCGAGCACGGGTTGCAGCTTCAGGCGCCACTCCAACTCCTGCGCCGTTAGGGGGCTCTCGAGATGGGGCTCATCCGCAGTTGCGTCGTCATTTGGGCTGCAGCCCACAAACCAACCCTCAAAAATCAGCAAGTCGGCATCGCAACGGCGCCAACCGCTTCGATCTCCTCGGCCATGGCGTTTGGCTTTGTCGAAGCAAGGCATCAGAACCTTCTCACCCTGTCGCCATGTCTGAAGACACTCCTGCAGGAGCTCCAAGTCATGGCTGCCAGGAAGCGCACGAGGCACACCCCAGGGGTTGCCCTGCATCGCCGCATCAAGCCGTTCGGCCTCGAAATAAAAGTCATCGAGAGAAACCACCTGGATCGAGAGGTGAAGTGCCCGTGCGGCAGCTTCAATCCACTGCCCCAGGGTGGTTTTCCCGCAACCTGGCAAAGCACTGAATCCGAGCAGTCGGCGTTGACCCTGCCATTGCTGGCCCAGGTTCAGAAGCGGCAGACCAACAGACCAGAGCCAATCCGGTGTCGCCTGAGGATGCCAGTGATCGATGGCGACCCGATGCCACCCAGAGTTGCGCTGCAGTGCAGACCAACTCGGAAGGTCGCCCAACTCGAGGTGCTGCAGCAACCGCTGCTGATCCTTGCTGGGGATGAGGCGTTGGCCCTCAGGATCCAACTTTGAACGCCTCCAGAACAACGGCGTAAACGAATCCAAGCCGGAGGTTGTCCAGCCAGGGAAGACGACGGCGCCCAAGAACCATCAATTCACAGGCGATGAGGGCATAGAACGCTGTGTACGTCCTGAGTTCAACAGCATCCAGGATGTAGACGGGAAGGTTGCTGCCAATGAAAAATCCGAGCAGCAGCAGCAGCAACGAAGCGCTGCGGCGCCACCAGGGGCCAGACCAGAACCGCCGGATCCCAGCGCCCCACTCGTTCTGAAGCCCCGCCAGACGTGTGCGCTGGATTGAGCTCATCGATCCGGCACCGACAGCAGGAACTCCAGATACTTCAGCGTTACTGCCCCCTCCTGGCAAGAGGCACCGGAAAGCACGGTTGCTGGCTGTCCAGGGTCCCCCAGGTGATTCAACACCGCAGCAGCCTCGCCTCCGGACTCACGCAGAGCATCGGCATCCCAGGGGGAAGGGGTCAGCAGACAACGCAGACCTGCGGCTCTTGCCGCCGAAAGACCTGCCGCAGAATCTTCGATGGCGAGGCTGGCAGCACTGTTGGCCCCACTGCGTTCGAGAGCGAGTCGGTAGCCGTCCGGTGCTGGCTTTCCCGAAGCAACGTCATCCGATGTCACCACCCCATCGAAGCTGGGAATTTGCTTCTGGATCTGTTCCAGCAGAGCCATCACCGACGCTGAACCGCTGGAGGTGACGATCCACTGCTGCACGCCGGCCCTGTTCAACTCATGCAAAAGCCTCTTCACTCCGGGACGGAGATGCACATGCCCTTGGCGGACCCGTTCCAGGTAATGGACGCGTTTGCGATCACGCACCTGCTCCAGTTGGTTCTGGCTGAGATGCACCCCACATGTTTCAGCGTGGAGGTTCACCCTGCGCAGCCCGCCAGGAATCGCCAGCAGTCTGTTGTAGAGCGATTCATCCCAAACAAAGGGGAGATCCAGTTCCTTGAAGGCCATGTTGAAGGCCGGTCGATGACCATCCATTTCCGTGTCGGCCAAGGTGCCATCCACATCCCAGAAGACCGCTGAAAGCCTGTTCACCTTGAGGAGCAGCAACGGCACAATGCTGAGACATCACCGCCTGTTGCGTTCCCTTGCCGGCTGTTCCGCTGCATTGGTCCTGGTCCCTTCCAGCCGTGGTGGAACCATCGCCATTGCAAGGGCTTGATCTGCCGCTGTCGCTGCGCTGTGTGCTGCGGCGCAGGGGATTCAGCTCAACATCCGAGGCCGAGAGCTTTCTCTCCCCTGGTGATCTACCGCCCACACGTGATCATTTCCCCGATCTCGAGCAGGCCTGTACGCGCTTGGTAGCGGCCTGCCGATCCCGTGAACGCGTCGGCATCTGTGGTGATTACGACGCCGATGGGATGACGAGCACAGCCTTGCTGTTGCGGGCGTTGGCCCCATTGGGTGCTGAGCCGGAACCTGCCATTCCCTCGCGAATGGAGGAGGGATATGGCCTCAATTCCGCCATGGTGCAGCGGCTCTACGACGATGGCGTGCGACTGCTGGTCACCGTTGATAACGGTGTTGCCGCGAGGGAAGCCCTCGAACTGGCCGCAAGTTTGTCGATGCAGGTGATCGTGACCGATCACCACACGATCCCGGCGGAACGGCCGCCCATGACCGCGCTCATACACCCGGCCACCACCCCGGAGGGCTCGCCTTACCGTGGACTCGCCGGTGTGGGGCTGGCCTATGTGCTGGCCCATGCCGTTGCCGATGTTCTGAACAAACCGGAAGCCATCCGCGTGGCCCGGGATCTGTTCTGCATCGGTACGGTGGCCGACATGGCTCCTCTGATGGGGGCCAACCGCAGTTGGTTGTTGGAGGGGCTGAACCATCTGCATCGCTCCGAGTGCAAGGGCGTGCAAGCGCTTCAGCGCCTGGCGGGTCTCGGGGAACGTCCGCTGACGGCCGAAGACATCGGGTTTCAGCTTGCACCGCGCATCAATGCAGTGGGCCGCCTTGGGGAACCGAGGCTTGTGGTGGATCTGCTCACGGCTGAAGATCCCGATTCAGCCATGGCCCTCGCACGCCGTTGTGATGATTACAACCGCCAGCGACGGGATCTCTGCGACGCGATTGAAGCGGAGGCCGTGGCGCTGGTGGAAGCGGAGTCCAGTGACGCTCTCCCCTCATTCCTGTTGTTGGCGCAAAGCCACTGGCACCACGGGGTGATTGGCATTGTTGCTGCGCGGCTGATGGAGCGCTATCACCGCCCCACCGCTCTTCTGGCCGGTGATGGAGATGGCAGTCTCCGGGCTTCGGTACGGGGACCCATCGGTTTCGCGGTGGATCGTGCCCTCTCCAAGTGCAGTGATCTACTCACCCGCTTTGGAGGCCATCCCGCTGCCGGGGGGTTCACCGTTAAAGCGGAATTCGTGCATGCTCTGCATGAGCGCCTCTGCGCCGAAGCCGATGGCTGGTTGATGACCCAGGCCCAGGGGCGTCCCGTGCAACCTGACGCTCTGCTGCAGTTGAAGGACGTGAACTGGGATCTGTGGCGCCACCTGCAATCCCTGGCCCCATTCGGCATCGGTCATCCCAAACCCCTGTTCTGGTCACGGGGGGTGAGCGTTGAGGATCGGCGCGACCTCAAAGGAGGACACCTGGCCCTGACGCTGCGCCAGGGTGAAAATGAGCGTCGCGCCATCGCCTGGCGATGGGATCCAGCGGCGCCTGTTCCCGCATGCTGTGACGTGGCTTACAGCATTTCGATCAACCGTTGGCAGGGTGAACAGCGTCTGCAGCTTGAGCTCAAGGCCATCCGTGCCCATACGGAGTTGGTGTTGATCGACCGCGGCACACGGCAGTACATCGCCCAGTTGACGGAAACTTCAGGTCTGAAGCTCACCAATGGCGAGGGTGAGACGCTTCAGGCGAGCATTCAACAAGAACAATCCCTCACCAGCGACAACGATCTGGCGAGGGATCAGCGGGTGATTCAGTTGATCGAGGAAGCCTGCCTGGGATTGGGGCTACGTCCTTGAAACAAGGCGATCAGAGTGCGCCGCGGCGGTAGAAGAGGATGAAGATGACAGCGGGACCGGCAATGGTGATCATCGCCAGGGCGGCAAAGTTGGCGATCAGGTGAATGTCAAAGCCCATGGCGATGCAGCGCTGTCCAAAATCGTTACGCCTCCCAGGCTACGGGGCTCTGTCCCAAGTGCGACGGATTGGTTCTGATCTCTGTGATGGCTTGTCACAGCTTCAATCATGAGCCGAGAGACGCCGCAATGGTCCTGCATCAAACACTGTGGAGCCTGTTGCCGACTCGCTCCGGAGGAACGGGCTGATGCCCTGGCGGCCTTGAACGAAGAGCAACAACGCACCTATCTGGCCATGGTTGGCCCTGACGGCTGGTGCATCCACTACGACACGGGCAGTCAGCGCTGCACGATTTATGAGGAGCGACCTGATTTCTGTCGTGTCAGTGGTCTGGGCCGTCTTTTTGACGTTCCCGATGATCAGTTCGATGCCTTCGCCATCACCTGTTGCCAACAACAGATCCGCAGCACCTATGGCGGCCGCAGTGGCGTGATGCGTAGGTTCAAGCGCGCTCAGACCGCGGGAGGTTCTGTTGACGAGTGAGCAAACAAGCCCTGAGTCGCGCAGCTTTGCTGCCGTGCTGTTCAGCACCTTCACCACAGTGTTTGTGGCTGAACTGGGCGACAAAACCCAGTTGGCAACGCTGTTGCTCTCGGCCCAGTCCGGCTCTCCTGTTCTGGTGTTCATCGGTGCCGCGCTGGCGTTGATTTCATCCAGCCTTGTGGGCGTTCTCGTCGGTCAATGGTTGGCCAAAGCCCTTCCGCCTGAGCGTCTTGAACTGATGGCTGGGGTGCTGATGGTGGCGCTCGGCATCTGGCTCGGTCTTCAGGCCGCCAGCTCCCTTTGGCTCAATGCAGCGAGCTGACGATGGATTTTCCCCTTCTGATCTCCACGTTCTTGACCGTGTTCCTGGCCGAACTCGGTGACAAGACCCAACTCGCCACCGTTGCCATCAGTGGCACGTCCAATCGCCCCCTGGCCGTGTTTCTCGGCTCATCATCGGCGTTGGTTCTGGCCAGTTTGCTGGGGGCCTTCGCCGGTGGTTCCGTTGCCACCGTGATTCCCAGCGATCTGCTTCAACTGCTGGCTTCCGTTGGTTTCCTCGTGATCGGTGGCCGCTTGCTGGTTCCTCTCGTCCGTGATGGTGAAGCCAACTCGGACGGGGATCAAACTTCTGAGTCCTAAAGTGATCTTTGAAGGGCTGACTCTGCACGGCCTGCTGAAGAGCGTCGACCACCCCTTCCCTATCTCCCGGCCCTGATGGTCGGTTTCTGCGCACGCCACGATGAAATTTACGGTTGCCGATCTGCTGGATCAGCTCTCAACGGAGCACTCCTCTGACCCCGACCAACTGGTCAAGATCCTCAAGCTCAGCAACAAGACGGATAAAGCGGCGCTAGAGCTTGCCGTTTCATCACTGATGAAAATCGGTGTGATCGAAAAGACCAGTGAGGGTGGTCTCACACGGCCTCAGGAGAGTGATCTGATTGATGCTCGCCTGCGTTGCAGCAGCAAAGGCTTCTGCTTCGCCATACGCGATGACGGCGGCGAGGACATCTACATCCGTGACCATCAGCTGAACCACGCCTGGAATGGCGATCGTGTGCTGGTGCGGGTGACGCGGGAGGGCGGACGCCGCCGCTCTCCTGAAGGAGGTGTGCAATGCATCCTGGAACGGGCCACGCAATCTCTCCTGGCTCAGGTGGAGCAGCAGAGCGACCAGCTGCTCGCCTCCCCCCTGGACGACAGAGTGCTTGCCGGCATTGAGCTGCCAGCAGAGGATTCCAAGCATCTGCCCGGTGATGAGGTCTCCAGCGTTGTCGAGGTGCGCATCGATCGCTATCCCGTGGCTCAGCATCCTGCGGCCGGCCACGTTGTGCGATCTCTCCCGCTCAATGGCGGACCAGCAGCCGACCGGGACCTGCTGCTGACCAAGGTTGGTCTCCAGGACCGTCCAACGGCACCCAGGAGCTCTGGCAAAACCCCTGCGTCCAAAGGCCGGGTCGATCTCACCGCACAACCGTCGCTGCTGCTCAAAGGATGGAGTCAGGACGATGCACCGGGATTACCTGCCGTGCACGTTGAAGCCAGGGACGGCGGTTGTCGCCTCTGGGTCCATGCGCCCAGCGTGGGCGAGCGGATCGGTCTGGGCAACAGCCTCGATGCCTGCCTGCGGGACCGTGGTGAAGCCCTTTGCCTCGGTGAAGTCTGGCAACCTCTTCTCACTCCGGCCCTCCACAAGGCCACCAGCTTCTCGGCCGGGTCCGAGGCTGATGCCATCAGCGTTCGGCTCGACGTCTCTGCCAACGGTGAGGTGAGCGACTGGGAGTTCATGCTCAGCACGGTGCGCCCCGTCGCCAAGGTGAGCGCCGATCAGTTGGTCGCCCTGGCGGAACGCAAACCCAAGGCGCGCAGCGTCCCGACCGCCCTCAAGCCGATCAAAGACCAACTCGGTCAGCTGGAGACCCTGCGCTTCTGCAGCACGCTGTTGTTGGAGCAGGAGCGTGCCAACGGGGTTGTGCAGCTCGATCTCTGCCCTCCACAGCTGGAGGCCCTTGGTGACCTCTGCAGCGCAGATCCCTCCGGGTTGCGGCATCGCTGGGTTGATGCGTTCAACCCGGTCGACCCCCATGCGTTCCTTCAGCCTCTGTTGAGGGCCGCCGACCGTGCGTGGACCGCACAACGACTCGAGCTCCAACTGCCGGGCATCACCGTTGAGGCGGATGAACCCGATGGCAGCGTGCTCACCGATGTGGCAAAGACAGCCATTGCCCTGGATCTTCCCCTTGAACTGGATGACGACGGCTGTCCATCAGCTTCGGAGCTGGTTCAGGTGTTCAAAGACAGCAGTCAGCGCCGGGTGCTGGAACAACAACTCAGTCAAGCCCTGCCACCTCTCACCCTTGTGGCATCCACAGAGGCCCCCCCTGCGGCAGCAGATTCCGATGGGGACGAGGTTGCTGCGTCAAGCCGGAACAGCTCACTAACCCCATGGACCTGTGCCACCCAGCACTACGCCCACCTGGTGAATCAACAGGTGATCGTTGCGCTGCTGACCGATGCCAAGGATCGTCCAACTGTCCGTCACAAGACGCGTCTGAATCTTGGCCTCAAGGGTGCCGGTGCTGATCTCACGTGGCCCCTGTTCACCGCATCCCAGGGCGAGAAGTTGAACGGATTGGTGAACGAGCGCACCGTGCAGCGGCTCAACACGCGACGGCGTCAGGTGTTGGAACTGGAAAAGGATCTGCTGTCGATGATCCAGGCCCGTTCAGCCCAACCTCTGATCGGCGAACAGGTGGAAGGGCGCATCAGTGGTGTGCAGAGCTATGGCTTTTTCGTGGAAGTTGGTGAAAGTCGCGTTGAAGGGCTGGTGCATGTGAGCTCCCTCAACGATGACTGGTACGAATACAGATCACGCCAGAATCGCTTGGTCGGGCGCAAGAACCGTCAGACCTATCAACTTGGCGACGCCGTACAGGTGCGCGTGATCAATGTGGATGTTCTGCGCAACCAGATCGACCTTGAGGTCATCAGCCAGGGTTCCAATGGCTCCACGGAACCTGAATCCTCAGCGCCTGAATCCTCGGAGCCGCTGCCCGTTGCCCTCAGCGAGCGCTGAGTGATGCATCCCTACGTTCTGGCAGTCACCGGTGCATCCGCTCAACCACTGGCCGAGCGTGCCCTACAGCTGCTGCTGCAGCGCGGGCGCTCGGTGCATCTTGTGCTCAGCCATGGTGCCCATGAGGTGTTTCGTGCGGAACAGGGCCTGACGATCCCTGTTGATCCCCTGAAACAACGTGCGTTCTGGCGAGAGAGGCTGTCGGTGGAGAGTGGCGAGCTCACCTGTCATCGCTGGAATGATCAGGCTGCCTGCATTGCCAGTGGCAGCTACAGAACCCGGGCGATGGTCATCGTTCCCTGCAGCATGGGAACCGTCGGGCGGATCCATGCCGGTATCGCCGCAGATCTGATCGAACGTTGTGCGGATGTGCATCTCAAGGAGCGTCGGCCCCTGGTGATTGCTCCCCGGGAGATGCCTTTCAACCTGATTCACCTCCGCAACCTCACCGGCCTCTCTGAAGCTGGAGCCACCATTGCCGCTCCCATTCCGGCCTGGTATACCCGGCCCGATTCCTTGGAGGAGATGGTGGACTTTCTGGTGGTGCGCCTGTTCGACGGCCTGGAGGAGGACCTTGCACCCCTGAAGCGCTGGCAGGGCCCCCTGGAATGAGCATGTTTCAGCGGTTGCTGCTGATTCCCTGCCTGGCGCCACTGCTGGCGTTGCTGGTTCTTTCGGCCACGAATGTCGGAGACAAGACCCGGATCCGTCTGCTGGTTTGGACAACACCTCCGCTCCCCGTTGGGGCGTGGACAGCGCTGGCTGGCGTTGGTGGTGCGGCCGGAGCCGCTGTCGCAGCGGTTTTGGTCTCCCCAGTGGAGCGTCCTCTGAGTCGCCAGAGGCGTTCCCCTGTTCAACCGGAGTTTGAGGAGAGGGGCTACACCGACTACGAACCGACACCCAGATCCAGCACAAACCCAGGCCCCGAACGAGATGTGAGAGAACCGGCTCCAACGGTGTCTGTGGCCTACCGCGTGATTCAACGCCCTTCGTCAGTCCCCCCGCCATCAGAGGCTTCATCAGGCGCTTCAGCCGTGGGCTCTCCTTCTCAGGAGTTCAGTGATTGGGGAGATGATCCGGAGGCGAACTGGTAAGCAGCGCACCAAGCTGCTTACAGTTGCGCCAGCAATGCTGGATCGGTGAGCGAAACCCCAGTCGAGAAGCAGTCTTCAGGTCAAGAGGCCCCTGCCAAAGCGGCGCCCAAAGCGAAGCCGCCCAAGCCGGAGGACAAGCCCTTCCCTGAATTCATCGACACACTGTTTTTGCCGGCCGTCGCCAAACAGTTGGCCGAACATGACATCACCGCTGATCGGCTCGAGCGCGTGGATGGGCAGCGTCCCGTCGTCGGTGGTGAATGTCCAATGGTGATCGGCGAACTGCCTGGCGGGCGTCGCTTCTGGGTGTGCTTCGCCAAGGCCGACATCAACAGCGACAAGGTGATTGCCCTGGCAGATGCCGGCAGCGAGCCAACGCTGCTGGAGAGCTTTCTGATCGATGAGAAGCGGATGTCCTTGCCCCTTCTTGTCTCCCGACTGTTGCAACGGCTGAACGGCCAAAAGTGGCTGGGAGGTAACTAACCGGCCGCGTTGGCCTCGGGGGTCGGACTGACACGCCTACATTGGCAGAATCGTGAAACGCAACTGATGGTCCCTCCCACCGCCGTGGCCGAAGGCAGCGCTGTAGCCATCAAGGATCCTGTCAAGGACACAATCCTGACCCCCCGCTTCTACACCACCGATTTTGAAGCGATGGCGGCGATGGATCTTCAGCCCAATGAGGCTGAACTTGAAGCCATCTGTGAAGAGTTCAGGAAGGATTACAACCGCCACCACTTCGTTCGTAACGAGGAGTTCGAGGGTGCTGCGGACAAGCTGGATCCTGAAACCCGCAAGGTGTTTATCGAATTCCTTGAGCAGAGCTGCACATCGGAATTTTCAGGATTCCTGCTCTACAAGGAACTGAGCCGCCGCATTAAGGCGAAGAACCCTCTTCTGGCCGAGTGCTTTGCTCACATGGCTCGGGATGAAGCTCGCCACGCCGGCTTCCTCAACAAGTCGATGAGTGATTTCGGCATGCAGCTGGATCTCGGCTTCCTGACCGCGAACAAGGACTACACGTTCTTCAAGCCGAAATTCATCTTCTACGCCACCTACCTGTCTGAAAAGATCGGCTACTGGCGTTACATCGCCATTTACCGCCACCTCGAAAAGAACCCCGACAGCAAGATCTTCCCGATCTTCAACTTCTTTGAGAACTGGTGTCAGGACGAAAACCGTCATGGTGACTTCTTTGATGCCCTGATGAAGGCCCAACCGGACACGGTTCGTGGCCCCATCGCCAAACTCTGGTGCCGCTTCTTCCTGTTGGCGGTGTTCGCCACCATGTACGTGCGCGACGTGGCCCGCAAAGAGTTCTACGAGGCTCTCGGATTGGATGCTCGCACCTACGACAAGATGGTGATCGAGAAGACCAACGAAACGTCAGCGCGCGTTTTCCCCGTTGTTCTTGATGTGAACAACGACAAGTTCTGGACACGCCTCGAGCGGCTGGTGGCCAACAACGCCGCATTGGAAAAGGCTGATGCCAGTGATGCCATCGCTCCATTGAAAGTGCTTCGCAAGCTGCCCTTCTGGATCGGAAACGCTGCCGAGATGGCCAAGCTGTTCCTGATGCCAGCGATCGACAGCGATCGTTTCCAGCCAGCTGTGCGCTGAGGGGACTCCCCCGGCCCAATCGAGGAGATTTCTTGACCAACGCCTTTTCGAATCAGTGGCAAGGACTCTTGGAGTCCTTGCTGCACCGTGGCAACTCCGCAGGAGCCGACCTGGTGGAGGTGTTTCTTGAGCGCACCGACCACATCGGTTTGCTTGCCGAACAGGATCGGATCACCAGTGTGAATCCGTCGTTCGCCCGGGGAGCTGGCCTCAGGGTGTTCCGTGATGGCCGTGATGGCTTTGTCAGTACCAACGATCTCAGCGAAGCCGGCCTCCAGCGCGCCCTCGATCAAGCCCTCGCCATGCTCGGTCTCGAGGCGCAACAGCTCACGTCCCCTACAGCTTTTGAAGGGTTGAAACAGCTGACCGACCATGGCTTGAACAAAGCCGACTGGCTGGAACGCTGCCCCTCCCTGGATCAGGCCAGCCAGTGCCTGCTCAAAGGCACAGACCATCTCAATCGTCTTGGTCAGCACCTGCAGGTGCGCCGTGGCAGTTACGCCCGCGACTGGCAGGAAGTGCTGGTGGCTGCTTCCGATGGAACTTTTGCCCGCGACATCCGCCTGCATCAGTCGACCGGTCTCTCCGTTCTTGCCGCCGACGGCGATCACCGATCCAGCATTAGCCGCCGCTATGGCAGTTCCGATCGTCCGGACGATCTTCGGGACTGGGATTCCGAAGCCAGCGCAGCTGAAGTGTGCAACAGCGCTGGGATGATGTTGCGGGCCGACTACGTTGATGCCGGACAGATGCCGGCTGTTCTCGCCAACCGGTTCGGTGGCGTGATTTTCCACGAGGCCTGCGGCCACCTGCTCGAAACAACCCAGATTGAACGGGGCACCACGCCCTTCGCAGACCGGGTTGGTGAACTGATCGCTCACCCTGCAGTCACCGCCATCGATGAAGGGCTGAGTGGTGGATCCTTCGGTTCCATCTCGATGGATGACGAGGGAATGGAACCTGAGCGCACCGTGCTGATCAAAGACGGGGTGCTCCAACGCTTCATCAGTGACCGGGCCGGTGAACTGCGCACGGGCCACAAACGCACCGGAAGCGGCCGGCGTCAGAGCCATGCCTTTGCAGCTGCGAGCCGGATGCGAAACACCTTCATCGACGCCGGTCCGCATACCCCTGAGCAGTTGATTGAATCCGTCGATCAAGGCCTTTACTGCAAGGCCATGGGTGGGGGGAAGCGTCGGCCCGACAGGTCAGTTCAATTTCTCCGTTGAAGAGGGGTATCTGATTGAGAACGGCAAACTCACCAAACCGGTGAAAGGGGCGACGTTGATCGGTGATGCCAAGGAGGTGATGCCACGCATTTCCATGTGCGCCAACGATCTGGAACTGGCTGCCGGGTTCTGCGGATCCGTGAGTGGAAGTGTGTTCGTCACCGTGGGCCAACCCCACATCAAAGTTGATTCGATCACGGTGGGGGGCCGTTGATGATGAGCAGCAACAACAGCCTTAACGCCACGGATCTCAGGGATCGCCTTCAGACCCTCGCCTCGCGCGAAGGCATTCGTCGTTGGGATCTTGGTGCCGCCTGCAGTGACGATTGCTCTGTTCAGGTGGATCGTGGTGAAGCCAAACAACTGAAGGCCTCGCAGCGGAGCTCCATCACCGTCCGGGTTTGGAACAGCGATGGCCTGGTAGGCATCACCAGCACCACCGACCTCTCCGACAGCGGCTTGGAGCAAGCCCTGGTGGGAGCCCATACGGCCAGCCGTTTTGGCAATCCCGAGGACATCCCTGAGTTCTCCCCCCTCGCCACGGCTCCACTGCCCGAGCTCGATCGCCCGCTTCAACCACGCCAAGGAATCCTCCCCCTGCTGGACACCCTTCGGGATGCGGAAGCCGATCTGTTGGGTCGTCACCCTGCGATCCAGACCGTCCCCTACAACGGACTGGCGGAATCCCTGTCCCAGAGCCTCTATCTCAACAGTGATGGAGCACTGCGCCAGATGGAGCGCACCCAAGCCAGCCTGTATCTCTACGCAAGGGCGGAGGAAACAGGTCGTAAGCCCCGCAGTGGAGGTGCTGTTCGTTTGGGTCTTGGCAGCAGCGAACTGGATGTTCAAGGCTGCATCACTGAGGCCGTTGATCGCACCGTCAGCCATCTGGACTATCGACCGATTGAAACCGGGAGCTACCGGGTTTGCTTCACCCCCGAGGCCTTTCTCTCACTGCTTGGTGCCTTCAGCAGCATGTTCAATGCGCGTTCGGTGCTCGATGGGGTGAGCCTGAGCCAGCGGGATTCGATTGGATCCGATGTGGCTGTTCCCTTCTTCAACCTCCACGATGACGGCCTCCACCCCGGACACATCAGTGCGGCTGCCTTCGATGGCGAGGGAACACCAACCCGACGTCTCTCCTTGATTGAGGGCGGAACCCTGCAGAATTTCCTTCACTCGGAAGCCACGGCCCGAGCCTTCGGTGTTCAACCCACCGGCCACGCCGGCCTCGGTGCCAAGGTTTCGGTGGGTCCAGACTGGTTCGTGGTTGGTTCCAACCCGCAGGTGAGCAGCGGTAACAGCCTCAACCACCGCACCGAGTCAGGCCCCTTCGTGCTGATTGAGGATCTGTCAGCGCTTCACGCCGGTGTGAAAGCCACCCAGGGATCCTTCTCCTTGCCCTTCGATGGATGGTTGGTGAACAACGGCGAACGGGTTTCCGTTGAAGCAGCAACGGTTGCCGGTGACATCCGCTCTGTACTCAACGGCATTGCTCATCTGGAAGCTGTTTCTGAAATCACCCACCGAGGCGTTTCCCCTCATGTTTGGGTGGATGAACTCTCCATCACCGGCGAAGCCTGACGTTGAAGATTCTGTTCTGGGGGACACCGGTCTATGCGGTGCCAACCCTTAATGCACTGCATGATGCGGGCCACACCATTGTTGGGGTCGTCTCGCAGCCGGATCGTCGGCGGGGTCGAGGCAAACAGCTAGTTCCATCACCGGTGAAGGCGAGGGCGGAAGAACTCGGTCTTCCTGTGTTCACCCCTGAACGGATCCGACGGGATGACGATTGCAAAGCCAAGCTCGCTGCACTCGGTGCTGATGCTTCTGTGGTCGTGGCCTTCGGACAGATCCTTCCCAAGGATGTGTTGGAGCAGCCTCCCCTGGGCTGCTGGAACGGCCACGGATCACTACTACCGCGTTGGCGCGGTGCTGGTCCCATCCAGTGGTCCCTGCTCGAAGGGGATCAGGAAACGGGTGTGGGGATCATGGCCATGGAAGAAGGGCTCGATACTGGTCCGGTTCTGCTCGAGCAACGCACCCCGATCCAGCTGCTGGAACCTTCCATCGCCTTGGCCGAACGGCTCAGTGCTCTCACTGCAGAGCTGATGGTTCAGGCGATGCCACTGATTGAAGCGGCGGGACCGGGTCCAGAAGACGAGAGATTGGCAAGGCTCAACGTGCGGGTTCAGGCCGAGGGGTCGACGTATGCCCGCATGCTGGAGAAGCAGGATTTCCAATTGGATTGGTCTGCCCCTGCTCTCAGCATTCATCGCAAGGTGATGGGGCTTCATCCCGGAGCGTTCACTCAGTGGCAGGGCAAACGCCTGAAGGTGTTGCGCACGGAGCCGTTGATCGAGCGCCTGCAGAATCAACTCAGTCCTGAGGGACGCAACCTCGTGGGCCAATGGCCCACCGGAGAGCATCCTCCGGGGACGATCCTGGCGGTGATCGAGGATCTGGGCTTGGTGGTGAGCAGTTCAGGCTGTCCTCTTCTGATCCGGGAGGCACAGCTGGAAGGCAAGGCGCGCAGCACAGCACCCGTTCTGTTGCAGCAACTTAAGGCCACTGTGGGAGATCGCTTCGGCGACGGTTGATTCAGGATTCCGTATACAACGAACGCGCTTGAGCCCAGACGCGATCAAGATCCTGTTCGGAGAGTTGTAGAGCTTCCGGGAACATCGCCGCGAGCCATTGTTGCCGTTTTGCCAGCGTGTCGACCTCAAAAAATGTTTGCTGGGACGCGAGCACCCTGAATTTGAGAAATTCAAGCAAGCGTGCGCGCAAACGAGTCGTGTCCACAAGTTTGATCCGTCTGCGTTGATCGCGGAGAGAAATGGTGCAGCCTGGTTCCACCCCACTTAATTGCGGTGCAAGCAACTCCAATGTTGTTGGGGGCTGCCAATGCCGTTCCTTGGTCTCGGGGTGGGGGTAGTAAACCCAGCCGTTCACAACATCAGCTTCGCTCGCTTTGATCTCCACACGCCAGAACGAGAATGTTTCAGGGGGGTGGAGTTCGGTCCAATGAAGCTTCTCAAACAGGTGATCTGGATTCGCGAGAGACACCTCGAGCGGTGCAAAATTAATATTCAGCGTGCCGAAATAGCAGCCCGACAAGTCAAGCCCTAAGGCCTTGAACACAGGGGATTGCATTCGAATCGTGCCATCCGGATATGGAGATTCGTTGCTCTTCCCAGAGGCGACACCATGGCCAGCACAGAGACGTCCCGTCAGCCATTCAGCGTTCATGGGTCAGCGCAGTTCACGGTGGCTGCAGTTCTCGCAGGGGCCTTCCGGCCATACAGCACAGCGGAGCAAAGGACTACGGGCATTGAAACGGCAATTGGGATCACCGACCACCCAGCCATGTCTCCAGGGTGTTGCATCGGCGGGACGCGTCTGGGGTTTCACCAACAGGGCCACTGAGGCCATCACATAGCGACCGTTGCGAAGGGCGTAACGGTGACGACGTTGCATCACGAGGAAGGATTGCTGTTCCACAACAAGCCATCGCCCCGGTTGTGGCGGATCCTCAAGATCAACGCGATGGAGCAAACGGTCTCCACTGATATGGCGAAGTTCAACAAGCATGGCCTTCGTCCTGATCAAGTTCCTTGCTGCGGATCGACATTCCCCAGGCAAACAGCAACAGCACCACCACCAAGGTGAGCCAATCGGGTTGATTGAGGCTGGGCACGACAACATGAACAATCAAGCGCAGCGCCACGAAAGCAACGGCGAGAAACCCAGCCGTTTCAAGCCGTGGATACAGATCAAGCCAGCGGATGAACAGGGCGGATGTAAAACGCAGTGCCACGATGCCGATGAAGGCACCTGTGCTGATCAACACAATCTGATCACTGATGGCCACGGCTGCGGCGACGCTATCGATGGAGAAGGCCAGATCTGTGAAAGCCAGCAGTAAAACCGTGTTCAGAAACGGGCGAGACAGACCGTTGGATTCATGTCCTTCGCTGGACTCGGCATCATCGCCTGATCGGTTGTTGAAGTGATCAACCACCAGCCAAACCAGATAGGCCGCAGCGAGGAGTTGCACCCAGGCGTTTTGCAACACCCACTGGGCCACAACGATCAAGGCGATCCGCAAGACCAGTGCAATGCCAATGCCCAGGTTGAGGGCAAGGCCTTCCCGCTCCGGTTGGCGGCTGCTGCGGGCGATGGCCGCGAGGGCCACGGCATTGTCAGCCGACAGGATCAGCTCCAGCAGTACAAGAACAGGCAGCAGGGCCAAAACCTCACCCCATTGATCGGCACCTTCGAAGAAATCCGACAGTGAGGGAAGCGAAGTGATGTCCATCCCGGCAGCCTAGAAAGTGCAAGCGCTGTTCCATTGCGATGCAGATCCGGGCCGAGCTGTGTCACGTCGACACCCTGAGATGCATCGTGCGGGTCGAGGCCTGGCTCGACGGTTCTCTGCAGGGCAGCGCCCTCGGTGAAGCCGCCACTGCTGAAGAGGCTGAGGAGAGAGCGTTGCGACGCCTGAACTCCAGGCTGGGGTCCACTAAGGGGCCACGACAGCCCGTGAATTCAGCTCGCCCTGAAGCCCCCCGGGTGGATGAGCCAAATCCGAAGCAGGTGCCCGTGGAGCGGCCGAGAAAAATTGAGCAGACCCAGCCCTCGTCTGCTCCACCCACCCCTGCCAGCCATCAGGTCCCAGCTACCCCTGCTGACAACGCCCCCTCTGAAACACCAACGGATCCTGACGACTGGAGTGATGAGCTGACCGCCATCGATATGGAAATCAGACGCATTGGTTGGTCTCGAGAGCAGGAGCAGGAGTATTTGACCCGGGCCTTTGGGCTCGGCAGCCGCCACAAGCTCACGCGCTATGCCGATCTAGTGGCCTATCTGCGTCAGTTGAAGTTGATCCAAGCCAACGACGACGCGTCCACCGCACCAGCACCCATCCGTCGTGGTGAGCTGCTTCAACAAGGAGATGCAATGTTGAAGCAGCTGGGCTGGAGCTCCGATCAAGCCAGGACCTTTCTCCAACAACAACTTGGGGCGACCAGTCGTCAACAACTCAGTGATGAACAGCTTCTGCAGTTCAACATGCTGCTGGAGGAGCAGACGCTCAGCCAGGCCAAATAAGCACTAACACTCAGGAATGGTCGGAGCTAGTGGCCTACAACGGGTTTGCGGCAGGGACTGATACGGCGTCCATGCCGATTGCAGCAGGGTGAATCGTCTACACACTCTGCGCAGCCCGGTCGTTCCCTCCGCTTCTTTCCTGAAGGGGGGAATGGCCCCTATGGGGCAGTAATGAGATCAGAGCTCTGTCGTGAAGGGTTGTTCAGCTGATAACTCAACTGCGGAAGTTGAACTCCAGCTTCGTTTTGGGCTTTTGGTACTTGATCACATTCATCACCTGAAGACCAGTATTTTCAGACTTCCTCTCCTCGGCAAGTGCTTTGAGGATCATGGAGCCCGAGGCCTGCCAGTCTTGATCGACTTCGATCAATTGCTTGGCTCGTGAGTAGTACTCCGCAGCTTTAGCCAAATAATCAGATTTCTGGCTTGATGCCTTTGAAGATATTGCCGTTGTGATGGATCTGGCTTTCTCTGGGAGAATTATACAGCATGCTTTTCAGTGCAGATAAATCATTTGAGGCCTGCAATTCCGTGAACGCGTTTTAGACCAAGGCGATTGGCCACACCGCGAGGAATCGATAACCAGCTGAGGCGGATGCTCCTAGCGAGCGTTTTTGGCCTGAATGTCAGCTGATATATCAACGTTTTGAATCTTTAACCTGCCAAATTCATCAGCTGCACTTGCGATAAGGTCACCTATGGATGACCCAACCCTTGTTGTACGGCAGCTGATCAATGAGCTTCGGGATGACATGTCCGAAGCGGGCCGTGAACTCAGAAATCGCAGCACTTGGGATCTCCAATGCCCCGTCGTCATCATTGATGCCCGAAGAGAACCCAACCGGGTTGTTCGAACCTCAGTGCGCGGCATCACTGGTGCCATCGCCACCAGCAACGTGATCGATGATCCCTTGATGCGGTCGTTTCTGGGTCGCTTCCGTGAAGTTGGTGCTGATGAAGCCCTCAATGAATTTCTGCAGGGTCCGGAGGCAGAACGTTTCTCAGAGCTCTGGGACATCTACAACGACGAAGCCCAACAGCAGGGTCTAGCGGTCTGGTCCCACAGTGACGCCGCCAAATTTGTGCTGAAGTCGAAAACTTGTTTTGACGATGGTCAGCTGGCCTGTGTTGCCATTACGTCGGGAGACCATCGTGATGCCCACGACGCGCTCACCTTTTCAGTGGATGCCTGCTGGTTGTCTTGAGTGCCGGTTCGGCCTTAAACGCACCGGAATTCAGGAGCGGATCAGTTGAACAACAACAAAAAGCGCTGAAGCTGCCAGAGGCCAAAGCAACCAGGTCAACTGAGGAATGGTGAGGGCGAGCACAAGCCCGATCACGAAGAAAATCAGAAAACGGCCGAGGGTCATGAAGGCACCAATACCGACGTATTGAACCGAACACCCCGCCTTAGGCCAGTTTTTCGCGCCTTGAGCTGGGAGCTGGTTCGGGGGTGAACAGGATGGGGACCGAGGAAGCAACCAGCACGCCGCCCACAGTCAGCAACACCAGCAGCGGAATGGGCCGGACCAGGGGCTGACGCTGCAACGGTGTCGCGCAGCTGGAGCAGAGCGGAACAACCCCCTTGGGTGGATGCAACACCAAGGCCGGGCCGCAACAGCAGGAGGGGCAGCGGTAGCGCGGCATCGACCGGTGAAACGCAGCTGCAGGCACCTTATTGCGAAGATCATGGATTGCCGAGGCCTGCTCCATGCCGCTCCGTTCCCTGGTGACCAAGTTGCAGGAAACTGCACTCACCGGTGAGCTTGATGAGCGCTCGAGCCGCCGCGAACGTTTGTTGATGCGCGGGGCAGGTCGTTGCAGCCGAGCTCTGGTGGCCAGCGCGCTCTCACAGCGGCGGGGCGCACCTCTGCTCGTGGTGGTGCCAACGCTTGAGGAAGCGGGACGCTGGACAGCGCTGTTGGAATTAATGGGATGGAGCCAGGCCAGCCTGTACCCCACCAGCGAAGGCTCTCCCTATGAACCCTTCGATCCCACAAGTGAAATCACCTGGGGGCAACTTCAGGTTCTGAGTGACCTGCTGGGGGAAGGCAATACGGCGTCCTGGGCCATCGTGGCCACGGAACGTTGTCTGCAGCCCCATCTCCCCCCGCCGGATGTTCTGAAAACGAAAACGCGCACCTTGCGCAAAGGGGATGAGGTTGATCTGGAGGCACTGGGCGAAACGCTGGCCCAACTTGGCTACGAGCGGGTCACCACCATTGAGCAGGAGGGGAGCTGGAGCCGTCGCGGCGACATCGTCGACATCTTCCCGGTGAGCAGTGAGCTGCCTGTTCGACTCGAATTCTTCGGAGAGGAGCTCGACAAGCTGCGGGAATTCGATCCCGCCAGCCAACGCTCACTGGACCCCGTCGATGCGCTTCGACTCACACCAACAGGGTTTGGGCCTCTGATTGCAGACCAGCTCAGGGAGACGATGCCCGATGGACTGGAGCAATTGCTTGGTAGCGAGGGCACAGAGCAGCTTTTGAACGGCGGTACCCCGGAAGGCATGCGCCGGCTGATGGGGCTCGCCTGGGAGCAACCTGCCTCGCTTCTCGACTACCTGCCGGACACCACAACAGTGGTGATCGATGAGCGACGCCAGGGCCTAGCCCACGGACAACAGTGGCTCAGCCATGTGGAGGAACATCACCACGACATGGCTGCTGAGGCGGGTCTGGACGAGGGCGATCGTGATCGGCTCTGGCCAGCGGTTCTGCACCGTGAGATTGAAGCCGCCTATGCCCTGACGGAGGTCTTCCATGGCTTTGACATGGCAGAACTGCTGGAAGTTGACCAGCACCCCAACAGCTTTGACCTCGCCAGCCGCCCTGTTGCGGCCTACCCCAACCAATTCGGAAAACTCGGGGAACTGATCAAGGGATTTCAAAGCGAGCGCACGGCGGTTTGGTTGGTGTCTGCACAACCCAGCCGAGCGGTTGCTCTGCTGGAGGAGCACGACTGCATCAGTCGGTTTGTGCCGAACGCGGGAGACAGCAATGCCATCTCCCGTCTGATTGAGCAGAACACCCCCGTCGCCCTGAAGGTGAGGGGCACGGCCGAACTTGAGGGTTTGCAGCTGCCGGCTTGGCGGATTGCTCTGGTCACCGACCGTGAATTCTTTGGCCAGCAGAGCCTCAGTTCCAGTGGCTATGTGCGCCGTCGTCGCAAGGCCGCCAGCCGCACGGTGGATCCCAACAAGATGCGCCCGGGCGATTTCGTGGTGCATCGGAACCATGGCATCGGCCGCTTCAAAGCCATGGAAAAACTCGCGATGTCAGGCGACATCCGCGACTACCTCGTGGTGCAGTACGCCGATGGAATCCTTCGGGTTGCCGCCGATCAACTCGGCAGCCTGGGCCGTTACCGCGCCACGAGTGAAACACCTCCGCAGCTCAACCGCATGGGTGGCACGGCTTGGAACAAGGCCAAGGATAGGGCCAAGAAGGCGGTTCGCAAGGTTGCCCTTGATCTGGTGAAGCTTTATGCGGAACGGCAACAGGCTGCTGGCTTTGCCTTCCCCACCGACGGCCCCTGGCAGGTGGAAATGGAGGAGTCGTTCCCCTATGACCCGACGCCAGATCAACTGAAGGCCACGGCCGACGTGAAACGGGACATGGAACGGCAGGAGCCGATGGACCGACTGGTGTGCGGCGATGTTGGCTTCGGCAAGACCGAAGTTGCGATCCGCGCCATCTTTAAGGCCATCACCGCAGGGAAGCAGGTGGCGATGCTGGCTCCTACAACCGTGTTGGCTCAGCAGCACTGGCGCACTCTCTCGGAACGCTTCGCGCCGTATCCGATCAAGGTGGCTCTGCTGAATCGTTTCCGAACAGCGTCGGAACGCAAATCCATTCTCGATGGCCTGAAGCAGGGAACCATCGACGCCGTGGTGGGAACCCACCAGTTACTCAGCAAAGGAGCGTCGTTCCAAGAGCTTGGTCTGTTGGTGGTGGATGAAGAACAGCGCTTCGGTGTGAACCAGAAGGAAAAGATCAAAGTGCTGCGGAAGGACGTGGACGTCCTCACCCTGTCGGCAACTCCGATTCCCAGAACGCTCTACATGAGCCTTTCGGGGGTGCGGGAGATGAGTCTGATCACCACACCACCGCCACTGCGCCGTCCGATCAAGACGCACCTGGCTTCTCTGGATCCGGAGGCGGTGCGGAGCGCCATCCGCCAGGAACTGGATCGTGGGGGCCAGGTCTTTTATGTGGTTCCTCGGGTGGAAGGAATCGAGGAGGTGGCTGCAGGCCTACGGGAAATGCTGCCAGGCCTGAAGCTTTTGGTGGCTCACGGTCAGATGGCCGAGGGCGAACTGGAGAACGCCATGGTGGCGTTCAACGCCGGTGAAGCCGACGTGATGCTCTGCACCACGATTGTGGAAAGCGGCCTGGACATTCCTCGCGTCAACACGATCCTGATTGAGGACGCCCACCGCTTTGGCCTGGCTCAGCTGTACCAATTGCGGGGACGGGTCGGTCGCAGTGGGATTCAGGCCCATGCCTGGTTGTTCTATCCGGGCAACGCATCGCTGAGCGACAGCGCCCGTCAGCGGCTGCGCGCCATTCAGGAGTTCGCCCAACTGGGCAGTGGGTATCAGCTCGCCATGCGGGATATGGAGATCCGTGGGGTCGGAAATCTCCTCGGCGTGCAGCAGAGCGGCCAGATGGAAACCATCGGCTTTGACCTCTACATGGAAATGCTGCAGGAATCCCTGGCGGAAATTCAGGGTCAAGACATCCCCAGCGTTGAAGACACCCAGGTGGACCTCCCCGTCACGGCCTTTGTGCCTGCGGACTGGATCACTGACCCCGATGAAAAGATCGCGGCCTACCGTGCTGCCGCCGACTGCCTCACCGCCGAGGCCCTGGTGGAGCTGGCTGCGGGTTGGGCCGATCGCTACGGAGCGCTGCCCGCTGCCGTGGTGTCGCTCCTGCAGCTGATGGAACTCAAACTGCTGGCGAAGCGGTGCGGCTTCTCCAGGATCAAACCTGAGAAGCCCAACATCGTGCTCGAAACTCCCATGGAGGAACCGGCGTTCCGTTTGCTGCGCCAGGGGTTGCCCCAGCATCTGCATGGCCGCTTGGTGTATCAGGCCGGCAGCGGCATCCAGCACAAGGTGATGGCCCGCGGTCTTGGTGTTCTCCCCATCGAGAAGCAACTGGAACAGCTGATGGAATGGCTGCGTTTGATGGCAGCCCAGATTCCCGATGCCGATGGCAAAACGGAGGCACAGCGGCAGGAAGAACTGCGTGCCAAGAATGCAGAGGTGGTTCAGGTCTGATGCCTGAACCCAATTCTGAGAAAAACGTTACCAACCACGCAATTCTTCGTTACATTAGTTCCAACAAAATCCGTTGGACATGGGTGAATTCGTCGAGATCGGTGCTGGTGGCGTCTCTCTGGAACTGATCAGCGGCGTTTTCTGTGCCACCGCCCTTGGTGTGTATGCCCTGTTCCAGCCCGGCGCTTCAGACGATGACGACTCCAACGGTGGTGGCGGCGGCGGACTGATGCAGCCGATCTCCTGAGCTACTGCAACGCGTAGCTGAGGTTGGCTCGGCCGGGTTGATAGGTCGTGCCCGCCTGAATTTTCTTCAATTGGTTCATGAGGGTCCCCTCTGCCGTCCGGTACTGACTGTCTTTCTGGGTTCCCAGGTCTTCAACCGAGAAGTTTTTGATCTCCTGCTTCGACATCGCCGCTTCGATGTCCGGTTGGATTCCGTTCTTGTGAATATCGGTTCCCTTGGGTGTGAGGTATTTAGCAATCGTGACCGTCAGACCGGATCCATCGGCCAATCCGCGAACGGCCTGGACAAGCCCTTTGCCGAAGGTCTTCTGTCCAACGAGTTGGGCACGGGAATTGTCCTGGAGTGCCCCTGAAAGAATTTCGCTGGCACTGGCAGATCCCTGGTCAATCAATACCACCAGGGGTTTGTCGGTGATCGCACTGCCTGTGGCGCGCCTCACATCGCGAATGCCCTCGCGGGTTCGGGTGCTGACGATGGTGCCTTCATTGAGCCATTGGCGGGCGATGTCCACGCTGGCCTCGAGCAGGCCGCCGGGATTGCTGCGCAGGTCCAGCACATAGCCCTCAGCAGCCTGAGATTCCAGATCCTTGATGGCTGCACGCATTTCACGCGTGGCGTTGGCATTGAATTGCTTGAGACGGATGTAGCCCACCTTGCGGCCATTGGGCGCCGTGTTGAGCATCGCCTTCACGGCATGAATCTCTATGCGCGCCCGTTTCAAGGGCACATCCAGCACCTGACCCTGGCGCCTGAGTCCCAGTACGACATCGGTGTCTTCCGGACCACGGATCAACTTGACGGCGTCCTCGGTGGTCATGCCTTTGGTGGAGGCACCATCGATGGACACGATCACATCCTTGGGCTGAACGCCTGCACGGGATGCAGGGGTGCCCTCAATCGGAGAGACAACAATCAGCTCTTTCGTGTCTTTGTCGAGACTGAGCTGGATCCCCACGCCCATCAACTCCCCGGAGGTGTCGATCTGCATCTCCTTGAACTCCTTCGGATCAAGGAAACGCGTGTAGGGGTCATCTAGGCTGGCCAGCATGCCCCGGATCGCCTCGTAGGACTCGGCGCTGCCCCCGTAGGACTTGCGCAGCAGATTGCTCCGCAACTGGCGCCACGTTCTTTCGTCGTAGGAGCCCGTTGAATCCAGGTAATCGCGATAAACGATCTGCCAGACCTGATCAATCACCTCCTTGGGGCTGTCGTGAATCGATCCGCCGGAGGCCGATGGCAGGGAAAGACCTGGCGAGCTGATACCCAGGGCGGTGACCACACCACCAACCCCCAGCATCAACAGCAACGGAGTCGACCGAACCAAAGAACGCAGGCGCTGACTCCGAACCATGGCCCTTCATGACTGATTCTTCAGACTAACGAGATCAGGCGGGCTCCACCCAGCGACCGTCCTCTTTGATCAACTGGATCAGGGCTTCAACGCCCTCAGCTTCAGGCACCTTGCGGATTTCATCACGGCCGCGATACAGCGAAATCACTCCCGGGGTTTTACCGACGTAGCCGTAATCGGCGTCAGCCATCTCGCCGGGACCATTGACGATGCACCCCATCACGGCAATGTCCAGACCCGTGAGGTGGGATGTGGCGTTGCGCACCTTATGCAACACCTCCTCGAGATTGAACAGGGTGCGACCGCAGCTGGGGCAGGCGACGTACTCGACCATGGTCTTGCGCAGACCCAGGGATTGAAGAATCGAGTAGCAGACGGGGATTTCCTTTTCAGGGGCCTCCGTCAGTGAGACCCGGAGGGTGTCTCCCAAACCATCGGCCAGCAGAGTGGCGATGCCTGCGGTGCTCTTGATCCGGCCGTAATCACCATCACCGGCTTCGGTCACGCCCAGGTGGAGTGGGTAATTGAAACCTTCCTTGTCCATGGTGTCCGCCATCAGGCGGTATGCCGCGAGCATCACCGGAGCCCGGGAGGCCTTCATCGAAATCACAATGTTGTGGAAATCAAGCTCATGGCAGATGCGCACGAATTCCATCGCTGACTCGACCATCCCCTCAGGGGTGTCGCCGTAGGTGAACAGCATCCGCTCCGCCAGGGAGCCATGGTTCACACCGATTCGAAGCGCCTTGTTCTGATCCCGCAGCAGGGTGACCAAGGGCTCGAACGTCTCACGGATGCGCTGACCGATGGCGGCAAATTCCTCGGGGCTGAACTCCTGGCGGTTCGGATCTGGCTTATCAAAAATGAACAGGCCGGGATTGATCCGGACTTTGTCGACGTGCTGGGCGACCTCCAGGGCGATCTTGACGCCGTTGTGGTGAACATCCGCCACCAGGGGAACGGTGCAGCCGCGCTGACGAAGCTCCTGACGGATCTGTCCCATCGCCTTGGCGTGGGCCATCGAAGGGGTCGTCACCCGCACAATCTCACTGCCCGCTTCCGCAAGGCGGATGATGCCGGCTACAGCAGCCTCGATATCGAGGGTGTCCTCGTTGATCATCGACTGCACCACGATCGGGTGCTCGCTGCCCACGGGCACATCCCCCACCATCACAGTGCGGGTCACACGGCGGTGGATCTGGGTGTCGTAGCGCCGATCCAGGGCAGTCATGGGGCCGGTGGTGAAGCGCGTCAACGTTCGCACAGCCTGCGCCGAACCGCGTCGAGATCCTGCCGTGTCAGATCCAGGGGCGCGCCGGCTGCTTTGGAAGGATTGCGCAACAGATAGGAGGGGTGAAAAATCGGCATCACCGCCCGTCCATTCCAGCTCTGCCACTGACCACGAAGCTGGGTCATACCCCCCTTGATGCCAAGGATGGCCTCCACAGCGGTGGCTCCAGTGAGCACGATCACCGTGGGATCAACGGTCTCCAGTTGCAGGTCTAGCCAGGCCCGGCAGGCGGCCAACTCAGCCTTTTTCGGCCGTCGGTTGTTGGGCGGACGGCATTTGATCGCGTTGCAGATGTAGAGGTCATGCTCGGGATCCAGATCCACATCCCGCAGCAGTTGATCGAGGGCACGTCCTGAACGCCCGACAAACGGAACGCCCTGAGCATCTTCCTGAGCTCCGGGTGCTTCACCGATCAGCATCAGATCCGCCTTGGGGTTGCCGCGGCTGATCACGACGGTCTGGCGCGTGCTGGCCAGATCACAGGCAGCGCAAGAACTGCAGGCCTCCAGGCGGGAGAGAGTCATGACGTCGGAGCAACAGATTCCAAGGGCGCCAGGAGCAACAGGGGATTGCCCTCCGGATCGTGGATCCAGGCCTCAGCACCAAAGGGCTCAAGCCGCGCCTCCTCGAGGAGCGATCCGCCACGCTGCAGGGCGTTGTTGAGCAGCCGTTGCAGTTCAGGCAGGGGTTCCTGCGATGGGGAGAGCCGCAAGCAGGGCGCGAGCGCTCGCCCTCGGGCTGGAAAAGAGCGCCGGCGTGAGGGCCTGTAGATCTCCAGCTGGGTGCCATCGCTGAATTGAACGATGCAGTGGTGCTCCGCCAGCCCAGGCCTCAACGTGGCTCGAAACAGCTCGCTATAGAACGTCGCCAATCTGGCGCTGTCCTCTGCGGCCAAGACCCAGCTGATCTGTATCGCATTCATGGACGCTGAGAAATCAAGGTTGTCTGCGACACCATCTGCGGCAGGATGATGACGTTTTAAACGCACCGCGGGGAGGTGCGTTACCGATGCCGCGCCCGCCAGAACTTTCCGACCGGGCTGTCGCCCTCAAACCGTCGCTGACGCTGGAGATCAGCGCCAAGGCCAAAGCACTGCGCGATAGCGGTAAGGACATCTGCAGCCTCAGTGCCGGTGAGCCGGACTTTGCGACGCCTGCATTCATCGTTGAAGCGGCTCAGCATGCTCTGGGATCCGGCTTCACCCGCTACGGCCCCGCCGCGGGGGACCCCGATCTGCGTGCTGCTCTGGCCCACAAACTGAGCGTCGAAAACGGGATTCCAACCCAGCCCGAGCAGGTGCTGGTCACCAACGGTGGCAAGCAAGCCATTTATAACCTGTTCCAGGTGCTGCTCAATCCCGGCGACGAAGTTCTGGTGCCGGCGCCCTACTGGCTGAGCTATCCCGAGATGGCCGCCCTGGCCGGGGCGAGCACGAAGATCATCCCCACCAAAGCGGAGGAAGGCTTCCGTCTCGACCTCGATCTGCTGGAGCAGCAGATCACCCCCCGTAGCCGACTGCTGGTGATCAATTCCCCTGGCAACCCCAGCGGCCAGGTGATGACACGGGCCGAAATGGAGGCCCTGGCCGCGCTGGTGGCCCGTCATCCCCAGCTGATGGTGATGAGCGATGAGATCTATGAATATCTCCT
Source organism: Synechococcus sp. A15-44 (assembly GCF_014280115.1). NCBI lineage: Bacteria > Bacillati > Cyanobacteriota > Cyanophyceae > Synechococcales > Synechococcaceae > Synechococcus > Synechococcus sp. A15-44. The sequence continues at coordinate 1,211,382 of NZ_CP047938.1, read as the reverse complement.
GGCTGATGGTCAGCAGCACTGCAGCTTTGCGGCCATTGCCGAAGAGATCCGCTCGCGCTGCTTCACCGTGAACGGTTTTGCCAAAGGCTGGGCGATGACCGGCTGGCGCCTCGGTTATCTGGCTGGAGATGCTGCAGTGATCAAGGCCGCTTCTGCCCTGCAGAGCCAGAGCACTAGCAATGTGTGCAGCTTTGCTCAACGGGGTGCCCTGGCGGCGATCGAAGCGCCTCGAGATTGCGTGCGCGAGATGGCCATCAGCTACAACCGCCGCCGAACTCTGCTCACTGAAGGGCTGCAGGCTCTTGAGGGCATCACCCTGACGCCCCCTCAAGGGGCCTTCTACGCCTTCCCCCGGTTGCCGGACGGCGTGCCCGATTCGATGGAGTTCTGCCGGCAAGCCCTGGAACAGGAAGGCCTGGCCGTGGTTCCGGGTCTGGCCTTCGGCGACGACCGCTGCATTCGACTCTCCTGTGCCGTAGCGGATGAGATGATCAACGATGGACTGATGCGATTGAAGAGGCTGCTTCGTTCCTTCTGATCCGATCTGATCTGATCACTACCTTTTTCTGAATGTCTGTACGAGAACGCAGGGCCGTGGTGGCCACCGGTTTGATTGCCGGCATCGCCCTCACGGCCAGTGTTTCCAGTTGCGGCGCACCTCAGAACGACGCCAAACAGGCCGTTCTGCAGATCGGTGCCATCCCCGACCAGAACCCCGAGAAACTCAATCGCCTCTACGGCACGCTCTCTGCGGAACTCAGCGAAAAGCTGGATGTTCCCGTGCGGTATGCGCCGGTGAGCAATTACGCGGCGGCGGTGAGTGCCTTCCGCACCGGCAGCCTTGATCTGGTCTGGTTCGGTGGACTCACCGGTGTGCAGGCCAGGCTGCAGACGCCTGGAGCCCGGGTGCTGGCGCAACGGGACATCGATGCAGAGTTCACCAGTGTGTTCATCGCCAATGGCGCCAGTGGTTTGCGCCCGTTCACCAGTGCTGACCAACTGGTTGAACTGAAGGGACGCCGACTGGCCTTCGGTTCGGAGAGTTCCACCTCCGGCCGCCTGATGCCCCAGTTCTTCATGGGGGAAAACGGCGTGAAACCTGAGGATCTGGCGGGGGGCGGCCCTGGCTTCAGCGGAAGCCACGACGCCACCGTTGCTGTGGTGCAGAGCGGTGCCTACGAGGTGGGCGCCTTGAACGAGCAGGTCTGGCGCAGCAATGTGGCGGACGGCCGCGTGGATCCCGGCAAGGTGTCGGTGATCTGGAGGACACCGCCCTACGTGGATTACCACTGGGTTGTACGACCCGGTCTGGATGATCGCTTTGGCGATGGTTTCACCGACAAGCTGCAGAGCGCGTTGCTGGACCTGTCGGCAGACACAGAGAACGGCGCCACGATTCTCGAGTTGTTCGGTGCCGAACGCTTCATCCCCGCCAAGGACGAGGACTACGTGATGATCGAAACGGTGGGTCGCCAACTCGGAAAGATCCGTTGACGGCGCTGCTGGAGCTGCACCAGGCCTGCCTGGGGCAACGGCTCCAACCGATCACCCTCACCCTTCGTGCGGACCAGCGTGTGGTTTTGCTCGGTGCCAGTGGCGCCGGCAAAACCACGTTGCTGAAGCTCTGCAACGGGGCCTTAAGCCCCGATGCAGGATCCGTGCACTGGTGCGGTCGCCCCCATCAGCAGTTGTCCCGCCGGCAACGGCGCCAGATCGGCACGCTCTGGCAGGACCTGCGCCTGGTGGAGGAACTGAGTGTGATCCAGAACATCAACAGCGGTGCCCTGGGACGCCATGGGCTGCTCTGGGCGATTCGAAACCTGTTGGGTCCGCTGGACCCAAACACCTGCCTGGAGCTGATGCACCAGGTGAAACTGGAGGCCGATCTGCTTGAACAGCCCGTGCGTGAGCTCTCCGGAGGGCAGCGCCAACGGGTGGCTTTGGGCCGTCTGTTGCATCAGCGGCCTGAACTCGTGCTGGCGGACGAACCCCTCTCCGCCCTTGATCCCAGCCTCGCCGAAGACGTTCTCAACACCCTGCTTCTCTTGCCGGGCTGTCTGATCAGCATGCATCGGCCGGATCTGATTCATCGGTTTGATCGGGTTCTGGGGCTCCGTGGTGGTGCCCTGGTGATCGATGCGGCTCCAGACACCATTCACCGGGATCAGCTGGAATGGCTCTACGCATCAGCCTGAAGCCAGCCCTGCCGCTGATCCCATTGCTGCCGGGCCTCAGCCTGCTCGGCGTTCTTGGGGTGCTGTTGCGCGATGGTCACGGCGGCGGAATTTCAGTTCTTCAACAGTTCGCGGCTGGGGCCGTGCAGCCCTCCATCGACCCCATCGTTTTGGGCAGCTTGCTCAAGGGGCTCCAGATCACCCTGGTGATCGCCGTGATGTCCTGGGGCATCAGCAGTGTTCTCGGCGTGGGTCTCGGACTCCTGAGCTCAAGCACCTTCTGGGAAATCCAAGCGGGCGTGCGTTGGCCTGCCGTGATCTTGCGCCGTTGGCTGGCGCCCCTGCGCGCTGTGCATGAACTGATTTGGGGGCTGTTGCTGCTGCAGGTGTTCGGGCTGAATGGCTGGGTTGCGATCTGCGCCATCGCGATTCCCTACACGGTTCTGATGGCGCGGGTGATCGCCGATCAGGTGGATTGCCACGTTTCACCGGCCATTCCCGTCCTCAAGGGAGCCGGCGCCACGCCATGGGCCGTGATGCTCACCGGGCTGGTCCCACCGCTGGCGGAGCCGATCAGCGACCACATCGGCCACCGCCTCGATTGCGCACTTCGTTCAGCCTTGATTCTGGGTGTTTTCGGCCTCGGAGGACTGGGGACAGACCTCAGCCTCAGCCTGCGCTCGCTCCAATTTCAGGAGCTGTGGAGTGGGCTTTGGATGCTGGCCATCGCCATGGTGGTGCTCGACCGACTGCTGCGAACGCTGCGCAGCTGGTCACGCATGCTGATTCTTCCCGTGGCCATGGCCAGCCCCTGGGTTGCCCTCGGCTGGGGAACACAGCTGGATCTGCAGCTGGCCTGGCCAGTGGCTGAGTGGTCGATGGTTGTCGGCAACCTCATCGACGGATCCCAGGGATTCAATGCTGCCCTTGAGATCTCCTGGCCCGGGGTGATTGGTGCCACGGTGTGGATCACCCTGATCGCCGGTTGTGTTGCCACCGGCCTTCCACCGCTGTTGCTGCTGGTTTGGCCCAGCCAGGCCAGCCTTCGTTTGCAGGGAGTGGTGTGGGGGGCGTTGCGACTGATCCCGGCCCCTCTCACCGCACTCCTGCTGCTGATGCTGGCCAAACCAAGCCTGGCCCTGGCGGGGCTGGCCCTGGGGCTGCACCACGGCGGTGTGATGGGTCGGGTGTTGATCGACGACATCCGCAGCACGGGATTGGGTTCCGCCCAGACCATGAAGGCCTGCGGCGCCCCCAACCGGGTGAGCTGGCTTTACGGCCCCCTGGCGGATGTGAGTCGCGCTTACCTCACCTATGCGACCTACCGATTGGATGTGATCCTGCGCGACACCGCGATCATCGGCATGGTGGGGGGAGCTGGTCTGGGCTGGCAGCTGATGGAGGCCCTCAGCTCGTTTCATTGGTGGTTGGTGCTCTGGATCGTGCTCATTTCCGCAGTGCTCACACTGCTGGGTGAGAGCCTGGGGGAACGACTTCAGGGGAGCTGGAACAGCCGGGCCATGGCCTTATGAGCGGTGCGAACGACGCCCCCCGTCAGCTGATCGTGCTCGGGGACAGTGGCGTGCATGGTTGGGGTGATCGTGAATCGGGTGGCTGGTGCCAGCGGCTGCGCCTGCGCTGGATGAACCTGCCCAGCGCTCCAGTGGTGTACCCCCTTGGCATCCGCGGGGATGGTCTGGAACGCGTGGCCGCCCGCTGGCGCAGCGAGTGGAGCTGCCGCGGCGAACTGCGGCGCCAAACACCGGGAGGACTTCTGCTCAGTGTCGGGCTGAATGACACCGCCCGCGTTGGTCGGATCGACGGCAGACCCCAACTGGATGTGGAGGCCTTTTCGTTTGGCCTGGGACAACTTCTCAATGAGATGACCCAGGAGGTGCAGGTGTTTGTGCTGGGCCTCACTGCGGTGGATGAACACGTGATGCCCTTTGCCGGCTGCCTCTGGTACAGCAACAGCCAGATCGCGGCCACGGAGGCCGTGATGGCCGAACAGTGCCGTGAGGCTGATGTGCCCTTCCTGTCCATGCATCAGGAGATGCAGGAGGAGCCCGACTGGTTGACCTGGATGGAACCCGATGGGATCCACCTCAATGCCGATGGCCACCGCTGGCTCGACCAGCGCTTGGGTCAGTGGGCGCCTCTGCAGGAGTGGGCCGGACTCGCTGCCTTTAACACATCAACACCTATCAGCATGTAAACGAGACCCGCAGCGGCGACTAATGTGTGGCTCTCCTGACATTGGTGATCGAACTTGGGACCTGACCGCTCTGCACAACGCGCTGCCGGCCACCCCCCTGCCCAGCGCAAAACCACGCTCAAGTGGGATGAAAACGGTGAACTCACAGCCCTGGATATGGCACGCATCGTTGACCGCTTGACCCAGCCGGAACTGCAGCGCTGCGATCTCGACCCCTCCTGAGGATCAGCTCGGGGCCATGGCCTGCTTGGCGGATTTGTAGAAATCCAGATCGATGTCGGAACGTCCGTCTGAATCCGCCATCGCCTCAACCCGTTTACGAACAGCAGGCCGTACGAAGAACGGAACATCTTTCTTGAGTGCTGCCAGTGCTTCTGGTTGCCAGTCCATCCATCCAAAACCGTTGCATCCATGATCCGGCACGAAAGTGCCGATCTGCGGCACCAAAGGGCCAACCGCTTCGGGGCTGATCGTTGAACCGTTGGATCAGTTGCACTGATCCCTTGATTTCTCAACGTCACCTGCACCAGGAGTCCCGGCGTGGACTGCCGCCCTGCATTGCACGACGCAATCAGCAGGCTCTCAAGCACCTGGGCCTGGCCCACTGCGCGGCCCGTCGCCAACAGCAACGCGGGCCTGAAGAGTTCGACGACCTGCTGCAGGAGTCCCGGGTTGGATTGATCCGTGGCCTTGAACGGTTTGATCAACAACGAGGCCTCCGCCCCAGCAGCTATCTGCTCTCGCGGGCCACCGGCCAAATCCTCCACTACCGCCGGGATCGATCACGCACCATTCGGATTCCCTGGCGACTGCGTGATCTTTACGCAGCCGGAATGAAGATCCAGCGGGAACGCGAACAGAACCGGCAACCGCTTCTCAGCGATCAGGAGCTGGCCGACGCACTCTCGGTTCACCCGGAGCGCTGGGCAGCCGCCGTTCTGAGCCATGGGGCCAGCCAGGTCGTCGATCTGAGCGCCACCCCAGTGGAGCCAACACAAAATTGTGAGATCGACGAACACCTGGACTGGCTCAAGAGCGTGCTGCATCAGGTGGATGGCCTGGCCGGCACGGTGCTGAAAGCCCACTTGATCGAAGGCCAGAGCCTCAAGGATCTGGCTCAGGCCCTGAATTGCAGCCGCTCATCCCTGCGACTTCATCTCCATGAGGGCGTTCAACTGCTGCAGCAATGGGCCCAGCGCGATGGTCTGATGCCCATCCAAACCAGCTGATCAGAGCACCATCAGCAGCATCGCCAGAACTGCAGCCAAGAGGGTCTGGAGAGCATTGACCAGCTCATTGCTCAACCAGGCCACGCGATCCTGCACCAGAGCACCGAGCAGGCTTTCGCCGAGGGTCGCCACCAGGCCAACCAGCATCACCAGCACTGCCACAGGCCATGAAGGAACCAGCTGCAGGGCCAGCATCACCAGGGTCATGGCGATGCTGCCGGCGGCACTGGCCAGGGTTCCCTCAAGGCTGATGGCTCCTTCGGTTCCTGGTGGAACAACCCGCAGGCTGGTGATCAACACCGTGGTGCGCCCGAATCGTTTGCCGATCTCACTGCCGAAGGTGTCGGCCAACTTGGCGGCAAAACTCGCCGCAAAACCAACCAACAACAGCTCACGGGGTTCGACACCGGCACCGATGAGCAGTGCCAGGAAGGCTCCAACGGCCGCAGAACCCCAGACGTTTTCAGGGCCGCGCTGCCCACCGCGGGCTTCGGCAAGGCCCCGGTTTTGCTTGTTTTGAAAGCCGATCTTGGTGACCAGACTTCCCAGACAGAGATAGGCGACGACGGCCAACCAGCCCGACCACCCCAAACACCCCCAGAGGATCGTGCCCAAGGCAGCCGCATGGACCCAACCACTGCGGGCGAGAACAGATGTCCGCTGCGCCAGGGCAATCAAAACCGTGTTCACCAGCAGGGCCTGAATCCAGAGTGCTGACATCACACCGTGTTGCAGTGCCCTAAGCATCTCCTGCCTGCGGCCATTGCAGAGGGAGAATCGGGTGCGTTCGTTCTCTGGTCGACCGGATGGTGTTCAACAGCAACAAGGGCTTTTTCCTCACCCTGGATGACGCCGCCGCTCCGGCCACCCTCGAGCTGCCTCAACAAGAGGCTCCAGCAACCGAAGAGGCACCGGTCGAGGCAGCTGTGGTCGCAGCCTCCGAGCCCTCAGAGGTTGCCCAGCCTTCAGCCCCCGAAGCTGTTGAAGAGACCGTTGCAGAAACCAGCGCTGCATCCAGCGCTCAGCCCGCAGCCTCACTCACCACAGCAGAAGCAATCGCCGCTGAACTGGCTGCAGCAGAGGCATCCCGCCCGGCGGTGACCTACTCCACCTTTGCCCCCAGCAACCTCATGCCTGGTAGCGGACTGCGGCAGCGCAGCCGCCGGCCTGGAGCAGCTCTGAAATCCTTCCGGGGGATCGCTCAGGATCTGTTCAAGAGCTGATCAGCCGATCACGCCAACGAACCAGTTCCACGGCACCAGCCACCGCGGCCGTCGAACTGCGCAGGATGGTTGATCCCATCTGGACAGGCTGAATCTGGGCTTGGGTGAACTGCTTCAGTTCCTCTTCGGTCCAGCCCCCTTCCGGGCCGACCATGAGCCATGTGAGCTGAACAGGATCGGCCTGATGAAGCAACCATTGATCCAAGGCCGGTGGTGCCGTCTCGCGGGTCACCCCCACCAGACGCTGGCCCCGCTCATCTCCCATCCATTGAGATAAGTCTTTGAGATCGAGCAGCTGTGGCGTCCACAACCGTTCGCACTGCTCCACCGCTTCACGAATGATCGTGGCCCAGCGCTCGGGTCGGTGGTCGGCCTGGGGGACACAGCGATCGCAGCGCAGGGGCTGAATCCGATCAATCCCGAGCTCACAAGCCATCCGGACGACCTCATCCATCCCCCGCCGCATCAAGGCCACGGCCAGGCCCAGCTGAGGTTGGGCCTGGGGCTCAATCAGTTGCGCTGGCCGATCGAGCTCGAGCAGCTTGGCTTCCATCAGGGTTGCGGTCGTGAGCCGGCCGCAACCATCGATCAGATCCACCTGCTCGCCACAGCGCAGACGCAACACTCTTCGCAGGTAGTGCTGCTCTTCGGAGTTGAGCAGAACCGATCCACCCTGCTCCAGGCGATCCGACGTCAGAAGCAAGCGCCGGCGTTCAGCCACCGGCAGGGAAAACACTGTCGGGATGGTCTCCAACCGGCCAATTCTCATTGACCCCACCAACGACCAACTCTTCGATCTGAACCACGTCGGAGTCCAGTTGACGCAGGGCATTGATCAGAACATCGATGGCAACTCCATCCGACGTGCCGAGATCCACCCAGCAACGTCCCCAGTCGTTCTGGTATTCGAGCTGCCCCATGTTGTGCATCAGGGCTGGCATGGCCGACTCAGCCCCATCGTTGTCGTAGCCCATCCAACTGAGATCGGAGCCCGCGTCATGCACCTGCAGGTTTTCTGCGTTGAAGCCGCCCAAACGCCCGATCACGTACCAGCTGTCGAACACGCCATCGACGTAATTCCGTTCCCCCTGGCTGGGAGGTTCCGAGAAACGGATCCACAACCAGCAATTGAAGGGATCGACTTCACGAAAACGAATGTCCATGGGGCCATCGCGACACCGTCATCATCGTTCAAGCTGAACGCATGCTCGAGCTCTCAGGAATCACCTATAAACCTGCGACTGCGGGTGCCCCCATCCTCGACGGCGTCGGTTTTCAGACGCAGAAGGGACGGCCGCTGCTGATTGCTGGCGCCAGTGGATCCGGAAAGACATCGCTGCTGGAAATCATCAGCGGCCTGGCATCGGCCACATCCGGCAGCATCCGCTGGAACGGCAGCGCAATGAAACGACGGCAGCTGCGCTGGCTTTGCGGCATCGTTTTCCAGTTTCCCGAGCGCCATTTCCTCGGGCTGAGCGTGGCTCAGGAACTGCGGCTGGGGCATCGGCGGCTCGGTCATGAGCGCGAACAGAGCGTGCTCGAACGGGTTGGCCTCGACAGCATCGCCTCCACAATGGCGCCAGAACGGCTGAGCGGCGGGCAGCAACGGCGGCTTGCCCTCGCCGTGCAAATGCTCCGCGGCGCTGAAGTGCTCCTCCTGGATGAACCCACCGCAGGTTTGGATTGGTCGGTGCGACGGGACGTGCTTGATCTGCTCGCCAGCCTCGCCCGTGAGCAGGTGTTGATCGTGGTCACCCATGAACCCGAGCTGTTTCAGGACTGGGACTGCCAAAGACTGCGCTTGCAGGGCGGACGGCTCGAACCGATGACTACATTGCCCTGAGCTTCCGAGGGGATATGGCCGACCGGCTGGTGCGCGCAACAGCCGCTGAGGGCGGCATCCGGTTGGTGGCGGTATCAACAACCAACATCGTGCGTGAGGCGAGGGAGCGCCATGGGCTGTCGTTCCTCACCAGCGTGATGCTTGGACGAGCCATGGCCGCTGGATTGATGCTGGCCAGTTCGATGAAGGTGCGGCACGGCCGGGTGAACCTGCGCCTCGGCTCCGACGGACCGATCAAGAACTTGATGGTGGATGCCGGCCGTAACGGAACCGTTCGTGGGTACGTGGGCGAGCCGGGCCTGGAGCTCGACCCGATTCAGGATGAAGCAGGCCATTTCAGCTTCAACTTCAAGGAGGCCGCTGGCACCGGCTACCTCCACGTGATGCGTGATGACGGCAAGGGTGAGCCCTTCAACAGCACCGTTGAACTCGTCAGTGGAGGCATTGGTGAGGATGTGGCCTCCTATCTGCTCCACTCCGAACAGACGCCTTCAGCCGTGTTTGTGGGTGAGCAAGTGAACAGCGCCGGCATCCATGCCAGCGGTGGCCTCCTGGTTCAAATCCTTCCCAAAGCAGCGGAAGAGCCGGCCCTGGTGGAGCTGATTGAACAGCGTTGCCGCGAGATCACTGGATTCAGTCAGCGGCTGGCGGCAAGTGGAGACCAGCTGGAGGATCTTCTTCGGGACGTCTTCCCCGACCTTGATCCCAAACCCCTCGACGAAGCCGAGGCCAGTCAGGAACTTCGTTTTTTCTGTCCTTGCAGCCGTGAACGCAGCAAAGCGGCACTGCTCCTGCTGGGCAGGGACGAACTCACCGACATGCGTGACAAGGACGGTGGCGCGGAACTGACCTGCCATTTCTGCAACGACCGTTATGACGTGAGCGCTGCGGAGCTGCAGGAGCTGATTGACGGCCTACCGACGGCGGCCTGATGCTCAGGCCAGGAACAGGGCTGCAGCCCACAGCAGCAAAGCGGCAGGCAGGGCTTGGATCTGCAGCGAACTGAGAGCAAGCTGCTCAACAGCAGTGGGGGAGAGCGCCAGGTTCAGCAAAGACCCCGCCGCCAAACCAACGCTGAGCACCAGCAACGTCCAGCCCAGGGATGCCAGTGGGCGACGACCACGGCGAACCTGACTGAGAAAAACACCGATGGTTCCAAGGGCCAGCACCAATTGGATGCTGCCGGCCGAGATCAGCAACAGAGCAACGCCGATGATTCCGGCAATGAGGCGCACGGAACGCCCCTGCCCTTCCACCAGGGCCCAATCGGGCTTGAGGCCTGAGAGGGACTGGGAGGGGTCGGGCAGTTTGTTGCGGAGGTTCGCCAACACATTGCCCATCGGTGCCTGAGCTGGTGGAGAAGGCATGGATCCCGCCATCGCCTCCCGCTCCGACGCCGTCGCTGCTGCAGCACTCACCTGACCCTGTTGCCGGTCACGAAGACGCGCCATCAAGACGGCGTCGTAGGCCGCTTCGATCTTGGCTCGGGCCTGATCATCTCCGGAAACCTCGGCGAGACAACGTGCCTTGGCCGCCTGAACCTGCTCAAAGCCCGCATCGCGGCTTAGGCCGAGACGGGCAAATGGATCATCTGCGTTTGCATCGGGACCAGATTCACCCAGGGCTGCCATTGCGTCGATCGGGTTCCTTTGAAGAGCGTATCGGGGCCTGTTCAGAAGAGGGGTGCACCGTGACGAAAACCCTCGCTCCGCTCAAGCCTGCTCCGGCAGCTGAGGGCATCCACCCGGTTCATCCAGGAGCGCCGTTTGATCAACGGCATCTGCGGAGGAAGGTGGTAACCCTCCAGCATTTCCACTGATTCATCATCGCCACGGAAACACACGTATTCGGTGCCACCGTCAGCGTTGTTCCTCAGCAGCCAGAACGTACTCACGGAAGTTGGAGGCTCCGCAAGATTCTGGCGAGAGAGCCGTGGAGGTGTGGATGGGGTGATCGGCGCGGTTCAGAGACTGATCGGCTCCACTCCACTCACCACCGGGGCAACACTGCTGAGTTCAAGGTCGGGGTGGTCTTCCCGAAGCTGGTTGAGATTCCACTCGTTCTTGAACAACAGCACAGGCCGATTCCAGGCATCACGCACGGTCTTGCAATTGAAAATCCGGCCCACCTTTTCGAGTTCAGCCCAACCGCCGTTGATCCAACGGGCAACCTGGAAACCCATGGGCTCAAGGCGGGTTTCCACGCCATATTCGTTTTCAAGGCGGTGCTGCACCACCTCAAGCTGGAGTTGTCCAACGGCCGCCAGAATTGGATCCCGCTTGCTCTCGTCGGTGTCATAAAGGATCTGCACAGCCCCCTCTTCCCGCAGCTCGTTCACCCCTTTGCGGAAGTTCTTGAAGGCTGAAGGGTTGGGGTTGCGCAGCCAACTGAAAATTTCCGGGCTGAAACAGGGAATGCCTTCGTATTCCACTTTCGAACCCACATAAAGGGTGTCGCCAATGGAAAACATGCCGGGGTTGTTGAGACCGATCACATCACCCGGATAGGCGTCTTCCACCACGGCTCGGTCCTGACCGAACAGCTTTTGAGGACGTGAGAGACGGATCGCTTTGCCCGTGCGGGCGTGCTTCACCGTCATGTCTTTTTCGAAGCGGCCGCTGCAGACACGGACGAAGGCAACCCGGTCGCGGTGCCTGGGGTCCATGTTGGCCTGAAGCTTGAACACGAAGCCGCTGAACCCTTCACGCAACGGGTCCACCAGACCTTCGCTGCTGGATCGGGCGATCGGCCGTTGTGCCATCTCAAGGAAGGCATCGAGGAACGGACGGACCCCGAAGTTGGTCATGGCCGAGCCGAAGAACACCGGGGTGAGCTCACCGGCATGGACCATCTCAATGTCCAGCTCGGCGCCAGCCGCCTCCAGGAACTCCATTTCTTCAATGGCCAGATCCAGCAAGTCCTCTTCCACCAACTCGCGCAGGGCAGGGTCGTCCAGCGAGAGGCGTTGCTCACTGGCCTGCTTGCCCCGTTCAGCACGGCTGAACAGAACCACTTCCTTGCTGCGGCGATCGATCACACCACGGAATTGCTCGCCACTGCCGATCGGCCAGTTCACTGCCCAGGGGGTGAGGCCGAGTTCCGACTCGATTTCATCGAGCAGGGTGAGCGGTTCCCGCCCCGGGCGGTCCATCTTGTTGATGAAGGTGAAGATCGGGATCTGCCTCATGCGGCAGACCTCGAACAGCTTCCGCGTCTGAGGCTCCAGGCCCTTGGCGGCATCTTCCAGCATCACGGCGTTGTCAGCCGCTGCCAGCGTTCGATAGGTGTCTTCGGAAAAATCCTGGTGACCTGGTGTGTCCAGGAGGTTGATCGTGGTGGCGTCGTAATCGAACTGCAGCACCGTGGAGGTGATCGAAATCCCCCGCTGCTTTTCAAGCTCCATCCAGTCGGAGGTCACCTTGCGCTGCTCGCCCCGGGCTTTCACCGCACCGGCCTGCTGAATGGCACCGCCGTAGAGCAGCAACTTCTCAGTGAGAGTTGTTTTTCCCGCGTCCGGGTGGGAAATGATCGCAAAGTTGCGACGGCGATCCACCGCCGAGGCCAGAACCTGGGCCAGATCACCATCAGTGGTCGCTTGACTGCCGCTCATCGGATTTCAGGACTTCACCAAGCCTGACACCACCAGATAACGGTCGTCCTCTGCCGACACCGTCAACTGGTTGAGTCCCAGCCGGTGGAGCTCGGCAATCACCTCATCAGGCTCAAAGGCCGCCGCCAGCGAGGCAGCGAAATCATGCTGCAACACCTCTGGCGCCGATGGCAGGTGTTTCAGCAGCAGCTGTTGAATCTCAGCGTCGGAGGCCGGACGCCGCAGATCCCGATGCAAGGCACGACACCCAGGTGCTGCCAGGGCTCGACTGACCGTCCAGAGCAGATCGGGTTGATGCAGGTGATGCAAAAGGCTGTTGCTGACGATCAGATCGGCCTGCCCAAGCAGAGGACCTTCAACAACCTCCTGAAGGGTCTGACAGAGGAATGAGATCTCCAGTTGCTGATGCTGCGCCCGCTCCCGGGCCAGAGCCAGCATCGATTCGGCACCGTCGATGCCGATGATTCGAGCCTTGGGGAAGAGGCCAGCCAAGCGAAACGTGATGTTTCCCGGCCCACAACCCAGATCCACCACCAGTGGATCAGGCGGCAAAGGCGATGTGCGTGAGAGGAGACGCTGAATCGCTTCGATGGTGGCTTGATCGCCGGAACTGAAGTCGGCAGCGGCATAGGCCTGCACCTGCGTATCGCCGTTCATCAATTCAGGTTCCAGCCGCCGCTGCATCATTTGCTGCCGATTCGGAGCTCAGTTTGAACGGGACACTGTCGATGGTGGTAAAGAGACCTTGCTACCCCCATCTGTGGCGTTAGGGTTTCGATACTTGTCCTTAGCCCCAGCACCGCACGTGACCCTCACTCCAAATCGTGTGGAGACCTCTGCGGGAGCTGTCGCCGGGTTCGGCGACTTCCCCGCAACCGCTCCTGCTGCCAACCCGGTCTTCTATCGCACCTACAGCCGCAAAACCCCCAGCGGCCGTGAGAGCTGGAGTCAGGTGGGCGCGCGAAACCTGGAAGGCCTGCGTCAATTGGGCAACCTCAACGATGCGGAAGTGGCCCTGCTGGCTCGCATGCAGGCCGAGAAAAAAGCTCTTCCCTCCGGCCGCTGGCTCTGGATCGGTGGCACCCGCTGGATCGAGCAGCCCGAAAACTTCTCGGGTTCCTACAACTGCACATCCACCAACCTGGTGGATTGGCAAGCCTTTGGTCTGATGATGGACCTGGCGATGATGGGCTGTGGCACCGGCGCCATCATCGAGCCGCACCTGATCGACCGGCTTCCGGTGGTGCGCAACAGCTTTGAAGTTCTCAGCGTCAGCAAAATCGGCATCACTCCTGCCGCTGAGCGCCAGGACGACTGCACCCACAGCATTGATGGCAACAAGGTGACCATCAAGGTGGGTGACACCCGTCGCGGCTGGGTGGACAGCTACCAGCTGATGCTCGAGCTCAGCAGCGATGAACGGTTCAACGGAGGTCCGATTCAGATCGAGGTGGACCTCAGCGATGTGCGGCCTGTTGGGGAAACGCTGAAGGGGTTCGGCGGCATGGCCAACCCCGTCAAGCTGAAGGATCTCTACGGGCGCGTTGCTCGGCTGCTGAACAAGGCCCAGGGCCGTCGGCTCACCTCAGTGGAGTGCTGCCTTCTGATCGACGAAGCCGCCGTCACGATCGTGGCTGGAAACATCCGTCGCAGCGCTGGCATGCGCCAGTTCGCTTCGGACGACCAGGCGGCTGCGTCCTCCAAGGACAACCTCTGGCAGCAGGACGAGGAGGGCAACTGGAGGATCGACCCCGAGCGTGATGCGCTGCGGATGGCCAACCACACCCGCGTTTATCACACCCGTCCCAGCAAGGACGTTGTGCACGCAGCGGTGACCAAGCAGTTCCACTCCGGTGAAGGTGCCATCCAGTTCGCACCCGAGGCGATCGCTCGCTCCAATGCTGATCTGCTCACAACCCCTGAACTGCGCAGCGAGTTCATTGAGATCTACTGTGATCAGGGGCGTGAGGAAGCAGGTCGCTGGTTGTCCGACAACCATGGCCCTATCGGAGCTGACGAGCTGGAGCACCGCCTCAGTCGTTACGGCTTGAATCCCTGCGGCGAGATCCTGGGTGCCGACTTCCACTGCAATCTGGCCGAGGTGCACCTCAACCAGATCGACCCCAGCGACGAGGAAGGCCAGGCCGATGCCTTCCGTGCGGGTGCCCTGTCGGTTGCTTGTCTGCTCAACCATCGTTTTGAAGTGGAGCGCTACCGCCAGAGCCGTGAGTGGGATCCGATCGTGGGCGTCAGCTTCACCGGCCTGTTCGACTTCTTCGTCCATGCCTTCGGCACGGAATGGCTGCGCTGGTGGGAGGCTGGCCGGCCTGATACCAAGGAGGGTCTGCGCTTCAAGGAGCAGGAAGCCGCTTACCTGAGCCGCTGGAAAGAGATCGTCAATGAAACGGTCTGGGACTACTGCGACCGCCATGGCCTGCGTCGTCCCAACCGTTGCACCACGGTCCAACCTGCAGGCACCAAGAGCCTGCTCACCGGTGCTGCCCCCGGCTGGCATCCCCCCAAGGCCCAGCGCTTCATCCGCCGGATCACCTTCCGCAAGAACGACCCCGTGGCCATGGCTTGCATGGACTACGGCTACACCATCGTTCCCTCCCAGTCCGACAAGGATGAGCAGGGTCGTCTGCTGAATGATCCCTTCGATCCCCGCTGCACCGAGTGGCTGGTGGAGATTCCCACCGAGGTGAGCTGGGCGAATCTGCCCGGTGCTGATGCCGTCGACATCAACGGCTTCAGTGCCATGGCGCAGTTCGATTTCTACATGCAGGTGCAGCGGCATTACACCGCCCATAACACCTCCGCCACGATCGAATTCCGCGAGCACGAAATCGAACCGTTGGCTGATGCTCTGCATCAAGCCATGGAGAAGGGCGAGGGCTACATCTCAGCAGCACTTCTGGCCCGCTTCGATGCCAATGCCACCTTCCCCCGCCTGCCCTTTGAGCCGATCGATGCAGCCACCTACGAGGAGCTGCAATCGGCTGTGGTGAAGCGTCGCGTCAGCAGTGATTTCTTCGAAGCACTGCAGCGTTACGACCAGGGCGAGCTGACCGAAGCGGGCCCGGCCGGATGTGATTCCGATAAGTGTCTACTGCCTCTGGCCAAGCCGGAAAACTGAACTGGGAGCACGTCCCGATACAGTTGTCAGGTGTCCTGCGGGACACCTGACAACCTCTGGAGAGGTGGTCGAGTGGTTTATGGCTCTGGTCTTGAAAACCAGCGTGTCTTCACGGGCACCGTGGGTTCGAATCCCACCCTCTCCGTTTTGATCCAACCGAAACGAAGATCGTCCAGATCGTTCGTTCCACCTCAAAGAATGTTGTGTGGCCGACGGTGATGCACCACCGGAGCGATACGACCACAGCTATACATTGACGGACGAGTCCGTTCGCGGGGATACACAACCAGATTTCTTAAGAAAGAAACGGATTTGACCGCCGCCGAAGCAGGGGTCAAAGTCCAACGCGTCGGACATCGCTCTGCCCGGCTTCCAAGCCCTACAAGCGACTTGGCGTCGGCACTATGAGCCGAATCGACCTTTTTTTTTGAAGGGGTTCGGCGCCGATTTCTCGACATCCACAAATTGCGTCCGAGTCTGAACCTGGGACAGACCTGGATTGACCCATTCAGCGCGACGGACGTCGACATTCACAACACGAGGTCGCCATGCGACGCGTCGCATGGCGACATGCCGCGCTTGCTAAGGCCACTGCACTACCCGGTGGGGATGGGGATGGAGCAGCCCACGGCCCCGAGCAACTCCGGAGCCACCTTGAAGCGACTACTGGGTTACCAGCCAGTTGCTCCGCAGTTACTCTTGAGTTACTTTGGAGTTGCTTCGGCAGCACAGGGGTCATGATCAAAACCTCCACCCGCGAGACCCAGGTCAAGCTGACGGTGTCGGTACCACCAAGCCTTCATGTGCTGCTTCGCAGCTGGGCCCTGTGCGAAGGCCGAGAGCTCACCAGCGTTGTGCTTCAGTGCGTGGAGCTCTCGGTGCGCCAACTCAAGAGCAATGGCTCGATTCCCAGCGGAGCCGTCCGTGCTTATGAAGCCGCCTGCGATGAACGTTTGGCCGTAGGAGGGCTTTGATCGTGCAGATCGAACAGATGGAACAAGCCCTCCAGGCACCGGTAATGGACGCCGTGATCGCCCTCAGTGAACGGGTTCAGACCCTTCAAGAAAATCCCGAAGGACGGATCTACACGGCCTACCGCGCCATTGATCAAACCCTGACGCTGGGCTACTGCGACAACATTGACCCGATCGGCGACCAGCTTCGCGATCGGGATTTTGTCGTGCTCGAAAGTCGCCGGGGAACCCGCCGGGAGCAACGGTTGCTGCTGCTCACCCTCAAGGAAATCGGAATTTCCAGCAGCTACAGCGAGAACTGCTTCAGCGCGTCACCGAACACGCTGAGCCATCTCAAGCATCTTGGCTGGCCCATTGGTCGCTTGAACCAAGGCCTAAATAAGGCCAACAGGCCCAAACGCTTCAACCTTGAGCGCTGATCCAAGAACGGCAGCGATCAACTAAAGACGCCACAACGGATGGATCGGCAGCAGCGCGATCTCCTGAATCCATGGCTCGATAGAGATCGGCAACCGCCCAGGCCTTGGACGCTGGATCGTCTAAGTGGCGGGGAATGAGATGCAAATGAAGATGCTGGGCCCCCTCGCCAAAGGCGATGGCATAGACGCGATCGCAACCGGTGATCTGCTTGACGAGATCGCTTGCATCACGCACCGCACGCCCCCAGTCCGAAGCTTCTGCCTCCGAGAAATCCACAGGTCCGGAGCAATGGCGCCGTGAATCCAACAGAATCCAGCCGGGCAGGGGGGCTGGGTCGGGGTGATGGCGAAGAACCCAGAGTTCTGATCGCTCGATCTCGAAACGCTCTCGCGCTGCAGGGTCGCCATGCAGCTGACAGATCGCACAGGTTTCCACGGGCATGAGCTTCAACGGCGAACAGCACCGCGGCCATTACCGATCAAGCCAAAGTCGATGATCAGTCCGATCAACACCACCAACAGGCCACTGAACGACGACACCCCTCCAAACGAGGCCACCGCCCAGCAAAAACCGAGGGTTGTGGTGGGGAGAAACAACAAGCCAAGGACGGGCAGCACTGGGTTGGGCACACTTGTGCCGCTAAATGGCTGCAGCACGAAGCTGCTGTTGATCAACCACATCAAGACCAAAACCAAGCGTGGGGCCAGCAGGCCAATCGCCGCCAGAAGACACATCGCAGGGCACGGACGCTGAGTCATCCATAGCGACGTGAGCTGGAGGCGACATCGTCCTGATGGGAAAACTCATGTTTCGAGCGAGCAATTCATCGCCAACTCAAAAGGAACGGCAGCATTTGGTAGCGACAACAGACTGCTGCACAGGGAGGCAAGATCGTCAGGTTGGGTCATCGCGGCAGGCTCGACCGCCGTCACCGCTCGCGCCATCTCAGTGTTGACCCAACTGGGACAGATGGCAGTCACACGAATCCCCTGGTCCCAACCTTCGTTGCGCATGCTCTGACAGAGCCCCATCAAGGCGAACTTGCTCACGGGGTAGCCGGCCATCCGCCCTTTAACGCGCTTGCCACTCATCGACACCAGCACCTGAATCCGCCCCTGGCCACTCGATGCCAGGGATGGCCAGGCCGCACGGGTTAGCCACCAGGGCCCCTTCACATTGACGGCCCAGAGTTGATCAAGCTGCTGCTCCTCACCATCGGCAAACAGCAGGGGTGTGCGATGCAAAATCCCGGCGCAATGAATCAGGGTGTCGATCCCTCCCCACTGACTGAGGGTGGCGTCAACCCAGGATTCAGCAGTCGATGGATCACTGGCGTCATAGGCGTGATAGATCACAGCCTCGACATCCAGATCTGTACCCCTTAGAGCCTCTGGATCGCGCAAGCCAAGGCTGAGACGGTGGCCATCGATGAGCAGCCTCCTGGCAATCGATCGTCCGATGCCACGACTGGCTCCAGTGAGCAAAACCGTTCGTTGCATCAAGCCACGTTGACGAGTCGGTGGAGCAGCGATTCTGGCGTTGTTGCGTGCAGCAAGAGTGCGCGATTTTGCGGGGAGAGAAAACCTGTCGAAACGCTGTTGTCCAGAAAACTCAGCAAGTCGTCGAAGTAGCCATTCAGGTTGAGCAGGCCGATCGGTTTGGCGTGAAAGCGAAGCTGAGCCCAGGTCAAGGCTTCGAACAACTCTTCGAGCGTCCCGAGGCCACCGGGCATGGCCACGACCCCATCAGCAAGTTCAAGCATCCGCGCCTTGCGCTCATGCATCGATCCAACAACCTCAAGACGGGTCAAGCTGGTGTGAACCACCTCATCGAGCATCAGCGCTTCAGGAATCACGCCGATCACATCCCCCCCAGACGCCAAAGCCGCATCGGCAACCGCGCCCATCAAGCCAATCTGAGCACCGCCGTAAACCAGGGCGATGCCCTGGGAGGCCAGCAGCGAGCCCAGTTCAGTTGCTGCAGTGGTGAACACGCTGAAGTCGCCACTTCGCGAGCCGCAGTACACAGCGATCCGATGCATGCGCCCTTGCCCTAATCCGTTCATCCTCCCCTGAGACGATCCACTCAACAGGCCTTGAGTGCTTAACCGCGATCGGCCGAGGATGGACGTGGTCAGCCATCGTGACAACGATCTCTACGGGTTCCAACTCCATGGCGGCAGCTGAACGGCGCCAAATTCTGATCACCGGTGCCAGCAGCGGGATCGGGCTGGAGGCAGCAAAGACCCTGCTGGCCCATGGAGATGAGCTGACCGTGCTTTGCCGTAATGAAGAGCGGGCCGCCCACACCAGAGCAGCGTTGTCTGGATCGGTTCAGACCTGCGTTGCAGATCTGGCGAATCTGGCCTCCGTGGCCGAGGTGATCGAAGAACTGCGCCAACACCAGGCGCCATTTGATGCTCTGGTGCTGAATGCGGGGTTGCAATACGCCGGGCATCGCTCTCCCCGTTGGAGTGCACAAGGGATTGAACTCACCTTTGCGGTGAATCACTTGGCCCATCAACTGCTGGTTGATGGATTGAGGCAGCACACCCAAGCCGTCGTGATCACAGGCTCTGAAGTGCACAACCCATCCAAAGGCGGAGGACGGGTCGGACAGCCTGCCGGCCTGGGAACAATGGAGGGGCTCCGCCAGGGACCGGGAGCCGCCATGGTGGATGGGGTGAGCCCGTTCAATGCGGATAAGGCCTACAAGGACAGCAAACTCTGCAATCTCCTGATGGCCCTGGAGCTACATCGGCAACAGCCTGACCTGGCCGTTGTGGTGTGGAGCCCGGGGCTGGTAATTGCTCGGACATCGGGAGGTTTTTTCAGAGAGAGCCGTCAAGCCAATCCAGTGGGCCAAGCCCTGTTCGGGTTTGTCGCACGAGATCTGTTGAGACTGACGGAGAGCGTTGAGCGAGCTGGAGAACTGCTGGTTCAGCTCATCACTGAACAGGTTCAGCGGCCAGGGTTCAGCTACTGGAGCAATGGCCTGTTGGGCCCCGGCCGGCATCAATTCGAGCCAACAGAACCCTCCGAGGAGGCATCTGACAGCGATCAAGCGACGATGCTCTGGAGGTTGTCGAACGATCTCATCAACGCATCGCTTGCGCCAGCAAAATGATATTCACATCGAACACAAAATAGACAACCACAACTTCATTCACTTTCTAATTATCGAACTTGTACACACGATTGGGGATCACACTGATATTGATATCAAGATCATCCAAGCCAAATTCTTTGGCTCGCTCCAACATCCGTTGATTCAGTGAATTCATCAAGGACTGATTCAAAAAATCTTCAGGCGCATTCAAGACGAGATCAAGCATTGCCTTGTTATCAACAACGCTGACATTGCTGTACATCAGGCGAACCTTGGACCACAATCTCGGATTTCCTTGCGCGACGGCAACGCGTTTGAGTCGTCCAGCTTTGACATGGGCAAACACAGCATCCATCTGCTGGCGCACACTGAAGTCATGCAAAGCCGATGACAACGGCAGGCTCAGCAATCCGAGCAATCCCAGCCAGACCAGAAGATTGCGCCAACAGGTGCGGAATGACCCATAACGCTGCAGCAAAAACACCACAAGGCTGGTGACGGTGATGCCAATCAGGTTCGCCAGAAAAAGCAGAAACGAACCCTCGGCGATCTGATTGGTGAGACCTGCCACCGTTCCGCGACCAAACACAGCCACCATCTCCGAGCCAAGGGTGAGGCCAATGCCGCTGACTCAGAGCGGTGGCACCAGGGCAACAGCAATCGCCACCCCCGCAATCGAGTTCGACAATTGCTTGCGGGTCATCGAGAATGAACCGGCAACAGCCGCCGCAATGGCGATACCGAGGTCGATCAGGTTGGGAGACGTGCGCCCGGTGATCTCCGACTGCACATAGCTGATGCCGAGCCCCCAACTGATCAGCGCTGCGGTCGCAACCACGGCCATCACGCCGAATCCGATGGTGACGGCGGAACGGCGGATCAATTTTCCGTCACTGACCGCCAAACCAAAGGCCAGGCTGAGGATGGGGTCCATCAGCGGCGCGACGATCATGGCCCCAATGACGACAGCCGTGCTGTTGGACACCAGTCCGAGGGTGGCGATTACCGCAGAACTGATCAACAGAACGAAGAAACCAAGCGTCGGCTTGGATGAGGCGATCCGCGCTTCATAAAGCTCCGTGCGGGGAACACGACTTTCAAGATGAACTGCCCAATGCCCCGACAGGCTTTCCAGCAATTGCCTCAGCACCTCGAACGACTCCAGGCCTCACGTTCCTGAATTGTGCACAGAGTTCTGAGCAGCGCAGCAGACTTCACGGGGATGACCACCACGAAATGACGGGAGTGCTGGCGGCCCTCGGAGCAGCGATGGCCTGGACGGGAGCCAGTGCGTTGTGGCGGTCGCTATCGGGTCGGATCACGGCGATCCGGCTCAATGCCATGAAAAACGGGCTGGCCAGCCTGCTTTTCCTGCCGGTTCTGCTCACCCTGCCTCGGGACTGCGCACCACACGCCGTGGTGCTGCTCTTGCTCAGCGGCTTGATCGGCATTGCGGCCGGCGATAGCTTCTATCTCGGGGCGTTGCGGCGACTCGGCACCCGACGAACCCTCACCGTGGAAGCCAGCGGACCGGTGCTGGCCAGCATCGCAGGAGTGCTGGTGATGGGTGACAGCTTGGGAGTGAGGAACGCTGTCGGCGCGCTTTTGGTTTCAAGCGCGGTGGTTCTCATTGCTTTGCAGGCCAAAGAAAAGAGCCAACACAAACCGCATGCATTCGACTCTGAGCTTGGTCCTGGGCTGCTGTTGGCACTCACAGCCGTGATCTGTGGACTGAGTGGCGCCTTTCTGGCCCGTCATGTGCTGCTCAGCAGCGACCTCACCCCATTGCAGACGGCAGCGATCCGTTTGCTGGGGGGATGGGTTGGGCTGCTCCCTCTACTGAAAGGGATTTGGAGTCAAGCAGCTCTTTCGCGGCGAGAGCAGTGGAAGCTTGTGATCGCCACCGTGATCGGAACCAATGGGGGAATCCTTCTGCAACAGGTGGTGTTGCAGTCCATGCCCGTTGGAGAAGGGGTGACGCTGATGGCCACGGCGCCAGTGATAGCTCTTTTTGTGGGCCGAATGGAAGGAGACCCGATTCAGCTCTCCGGCGTGGCTGCCGCGGGGCTGGCTTTGGCCGGTGTGGCCTGCACCAGCCTCTGAAGGCCGGATTCCAGGGCCGGAGCTGCAGCCTCGTTCAAAGCCAGCACCACAAGATCAGCACCACAGCCCTGATCGGGACGCCAGGCATGGCTGGGAGCTGCTTCAAACCAGCTGTTCAACCGCGGACCCACCATCTGGATCTGAAGCGGAAGCGTTTTGCTGGGCAGCCAGACACGCCCCTTGAGTCGAACCACCTGGAGATTGCTCACGAGGCTGGGCAACAACTGCTCGAGGGCCTGACGGTCCAAGGCCCCTTCAACACGAACATTGCTGCCGACCATGTCGACATGGCTGTGGTCGTGATGGTCATGGTGGTCGTGGTGGTCGTGGTCATGGTGGGTGTGGGCCTCCTGGGGAGTGGGCTTGTGCTCGAGGCCCAACACAACGGATGTCTCCACCTGTCCCTGAGACACAGGAAGCAGAGCGGTGCCTGGGCGCACTTTGTCTTTGATCCGCCCCTGCACCTCAGCCATCGCTGGTGCATCCAGGCAATCAGCCCGGCTGATCAAGACCAGGTCAGCGGCCTGGAGTTGATCCTCAAACAAGTCGTCGATCGCTGTGAGGTGATCGAGGCTGGGATCCTCGGCCCGTTGCCGTTCCAGCGCTTCAGCATCAGCCACTGGGCTGCCTGCAGCCAAAGCTTCGCCATCCACGAGCGTCACCACACCATTCACGTGCACACGGCTGCGGATGGCCGGCCAATCCAGGGCCTGAAGCAGAGGCCTTGGCAAAGCGAGACCGCTGGTTTCAACAACGATCCCATCCAATTGATCCGCCCGTTCCAGCAACGTCTCCATGGTCGGCAGGAAGTCGTCCTGCACCGTGCAGCAGAGGCAGCCGTTGTTCAGCTCAACCAAACGGCCGTCCACCTCCTCCTCAGGACAAAACCCGCAGCTGCGAATCAGATCACCATCAAGCCCAACGCTGCCAAATTCGTTGACCATCACGGCCAATCGCTGACCGCCACGGGTGAGCAGATGGCGGAGCACCGTGGTCTTGCCGGCCCCAAGAAACCCGGTGATCACGGTCACCGGCAGACGCTTAGCCATGACGATTAAGGGCGGCAGCCCAGGCTCTCACGGGTGGAGACACCACTGATCGGATTGGATCCATCCGCCCGAGCACAGAGGGCCCGCTGTTGGGGAAGGTCGATCACGGCGTTGGTGAAATCAGCACCGTCGATCTGCGCATCCGTGAAACGGCTCTGCATCATCATCGCGTTGGTGAAATTGGCCCCCCGGAGATCGGCGCCCTCGAAGTGGCTGGCAAAGCCCACAACATCGGAAAGATCGGCATCACGGAGATCGGCCCCCTGCAGCTGCGAGGTGTTGATCACAGCACCGCGCAGGTCCGTGCCGCTGAGATTCACCTCGCGCAAATCGGCCTTGAGGAACTCTTTTTCCTTGAGGTCAAGACCGTGCATATCGGCGCTGATCTCCTGAACTGCGAACTGACCACGCAGCTCGGGAGCGGTGATGGCCTGCACTGATTCAGCCCAAACAACAGTGCTGAACGCCAGCGTGATCACCGCCAGCAGCGAGGCCATACGTCGAAGGGCGCCCATGAGACCGGTAATTTGAGCAATCACGTTATGGCAACTGTCCGCGGAGCGAGTCGATATGGCCATGAGCTTGCGGGTGGTGGTTCCACCCCATCCCCTGATCGGCCATTGGCTGACCATGCTTCGGCATCGGGAAACCCCTGCGGCCCTCTACGCCACAGCCCTGCAGGAACTGGGCCGGTGGCTCACCTACGAAGCCCTGCGGGACTGGCTGCCCCATCGCCGGGAGATGGTGCCCGGACTCCATGGGGACACCGAAGGCACCCTCGTTGAAGCATCGGTACCGCTGATCGCCATTCCAGTGCTGCCAGCAGGCCTCGATCTTTGGCAGGGAGGACGATCCGTCCTTCCCGATTCCTCCCTCTGCCTGGGGTCGTGCCCACAGGAGATCGAAGCCAACGCCGGGGTGATTCTGTTTGTTGATCAGATCAGTGATGGTGAGGCCACCCTCAAGCTTCTGCAGGAGCTCAAAAGCAAGGGTGTGGATGGTCGGCGGCTGCGGCTGATCACTGCCCTGTGCGCCAGTCCAGGACTGAAGCTTTTGGGTGAAGCGATTCCAGACCTAACGCTGCACACCGCCTGCATTGACGAAGGCGTGGGGGAGCAGGGCGAGATTCGTCCGGGAATCGGTGACCCTGTGCGACGGCTGAACCTCAGATCTTGAGGGCATGACTAACCTTCAGGCAGGTTGAACGCACCCATGGCCCAGCAGCACGACACGGGCTCAGGCACCCTGGCAACTCTGGTCACCGGAGCAGTGCTCGGTGCTGCAGGCCTGGCCTGGTGGCTCCTCAACGAAGCCGACAGGCGCAGGCGTTACGGCGCGCAGAAGTCGATGTTGCACGCACCGCGGATGCAGGACGGTTCCGAAGTGCTGGACAGCGCAGGCAACGGACACCTCGAGGAGCGGGTGGAAAAACTCAACGCGGAGATCGCCCGCGTTCGCGCCCAGCTCGAGGGACTCGGTAGCGAAGGATGAGCGCTCGGTAGGTTGGCTTGATTGCCACTGGTCCGCTCCGTTCCATGCTTCGCTCCGACGCCGTCACCAAGGGGATTCAGCGGTCTCCCAACCGCGCCATGTTGCGGGCCGTGGGCTTTGGAGACAGCGATTTCGGCAAGCCCATCCTGGGCATCGCCAACGGCTACAGCACCATCACCCCCTGCAATGTGGGGCTGAACGACTTGGCCAAACGAGCTGAGGAAGCGGCCCGGCAGGCCGGAGGCATGCCACAGATGTTCGGAACCATCACCGTGAGTGATGGAATCTCCATGGGCACCGAAGGGATGAAGTACTCCCTGGTGAGCCGTGAAGTGATCGCTGACGCCATCGAAACGGCCTGCAATGGCCAGAGCATGGATGGGGTGCTGGCCGTTGGTGGCTGCGACAAGAACATGCCCGGCGCCATGCTCGCGATGGCGCGGATGAACATCCCTTCGGTGTTCGTCTACGGCGGCACGATCAAGCCGGGCAAGCTGGGCGGCTGTGATCTCACGGTGGTGAGCGCTTTTGAGGCCGTGGGCCAACTCACCAGCGGCAAGATCGACGAAGAGCAGCTCACCGCAGTTGAGAAAAATGCCTGCCCTGGGGCTGGCAGTTGCGGCGGCATGTTCACCGCCAACACCATGAGTGCCGCCATCGAAACGATGGGCCTCAGCCTCCCCTACAGCTCCACAATGGCTGCCGAGGATGAGGAAAAAGCCGACAGTGCCGCTCGCTCCGCCGAGGTGCTGGTGGAGGCCGTGAAAGCCAACATCCGCCCCCTGGACCTGCTCACCAAGGAAGCCTTTGAGAACGCCATCAGCGTGATCATGGCGGTGGGTGGCTCCACCAATGCGGTGCTGCACCTGCTGGCCATTGCCCGCACCGCCGGCGTTGACCTGAGCATCGATGACTTCGAACGGATTCGTCAGCGGGTGCCGGTGATCTGTGATCTCAAGCCCAGCGGCCGCTACGTGACCGTTGATCTGCACAATGCCGGCGGCATTCCCCAGGTGATGAAGCTGCTGCTGGATGCAGGCTTGCTGCACGGCGACTGCCGAACGGTGGAGGGCAAAAGCCTGAAGGAGTTGCTGGCCGATGTGCCCTCGGAGCCGCCCTCCGGGCAGGACGTGATCCGCCCCCTGAGCAATCCGCTTTACGCCAAAGGGCACCTCGCCATCCTCAAGGGCAACCTCGCCAGCGAGGGAAGCGTGGCCAAGATCAGCGGTGTGAAGACCCCTGTGCTCACCGGCCCGGCGCGGGTGTTTGAAAGCGAGGAAGACTGCCTTGCCGCCATCCTCGACAAAAAGGTCC
Organism: Synechococcus sp. A15-44; assembly: GCF_014280115.1. Taxonomy (NCBI): domain Bacteria; kingdom Bacillati; phylum Cyanobacteriota; class Cyanophyceae; order Synechococcales; family Synechococcaceae; genus Synechococcus; species Synechococcus sp. A15-44. The sequence goes on along the minus strand of NZ_CP047938.1, from coordinate 1,185,493 downwards.
AGGCCGGGGATGTAGTGGTGGTTCGCAACGAGGGTCCCGTCGGTGGACCGGGCATGAGGGAGATGCTGGCTCCCACCTCAGCGATCGTTGGTCAGGGCCTTGGGGACAAGGTCGCCCTGATCACCGATGGCCGCTTCAGCGGCGGCACCTATGGCCTGGTGGTGGGTCACGTGGCTCCTGAAGCCGCTGTTGGCGGAACGATCGGGCTGGTTCAAGAGGGCGACAGCATCACCGTCGACGCCGACCAACGGCTGCTCCAACTCAACGTGGATGACGCGGAACTGGATCGGCGCCGGGCGGGATGGAGCAAGCCGGAACCCCGTTACCGCAACGGAATTCTCGGCAAGTACGCGCGGCTCGTCTCCAGCTCAAGCCGGGGTGCGACCACCGACCACGCCGATTGAATTCGGCGCGATCAAACAGCCGGTTGCACCAGAGCCCGTAGGCGCCGACCCAATGCTTCAAGCGGGGCGGCATCCTGCGGTGCCGCACAGCGCTGCCCAGATGCGCCTTCCATCCAGACCGGATGGCGCCCGTGCCAGAGCATTGGACGTTCCGGTTGGTCCCACCAGCTCAGCATCAGATTGATCTCATCGCCACTCCGATAGATCTCCAGTTCAAGATCCTGATCGGAGCAACGCTGGCCGTCGCCATCACGGCATTCAATCCGCACGTGCAGATCGTCGATCTGTTCTGGAGCCGAAGGATCGATCAGAACAACAGCATGGCTCCAGGGCTTGAGGCAAACGTCAGCCGCCTTGGCAATCAACACCAGAAGGTCCATGGACTCAAGGCAAGGCGCGGATTGAACGGATCAGCACCCGGATGGACCCAGCGCGAAACCCCGGATTGAGATCCCCAGCATCGCCGAATTTCGAGTGCAACACCTGAATGCGGGTGATGCCACTGGGATCGAAGCGCAGCGGTAAGCCAACGGGCTTGGCACGCACCGTGGGTCTGAGGTCGGCGAATGGCACCACAACAGGGGTCAAACCGGACGGTTTGGTCGCAACATCCACCACCCAGCGGAGACCACCGGGAATCAGTTCCGTGAGTCCCATGGCTCCATCCCGGCAACCAAGGGCAATCTTCAGGGTGCGTCCCTCACCCTCAACATCCAGCTGAAGTGCTGAATAAGGGGACAGATCGAGCGGGGGCTGCAGGCGAGGGGATCGGCAGCTCACGAAACCACCGCCGGTCTCCACCAGCTCCCCGTCCAGCACGAGTCCGTCGGGGATCACGCGGCAACCGGCACGGGATCGGCCGCCCATGATCGTGTCGTTCAGGCTGGACCAGTCAGCAAAATCGCTGCCCTGGAAAAGGATCTGTTCAGAGGCCGGCGGCTGCATCCTGATCAGCAAGGATCAGCACATCACTAGCAGGTTGAACCAGCCGAGCGGGAGTGCGATCGGAGGATTCGGAGGGATCGACCAGTCTCCGGAGGGCCTCCTGTTTACCGGCCCCACTGACGAGGAAGATCACCTGACGGGCGGCACTGAGCACAGGAGCCGTCATGGTGATGCGATCCAACCCCTTGCCGCGCCCGATGGTCGTCCAGCGATCCAGCACCGATGGAGCCTCGGTGCCGGGGAACAGGGATGCGGTGTGGCCGTCATCCCCCAGGCCCAGCAGCATCACATCGAACACCGGTGGGGCTCCTGAGCACAGCTGAGAAAGCTGGTCAGCAAAAGCCTGGGCACTGGCCTCAGGGCTCTCCAGTTCCACGGTGGGCACGGGATGAAAAGCAGCTGAAGCTCCAGGCCCGGGGGCGAGAAGGGTGCGGCGCAGCATGCCGGCGTTGCTGGACGCATCGTCGGCAGCCACCCAGCGCTCGTCACCCAGCACAACGTCCACCCGGTCCCAGGGCAACCGTTCCTGACCGAGCAGGGAGTAGGCACTGGCGGGGGTGCTCCCACCGGAGAGAGCGATCTGGCAGCGGTCCCGTTGATCCAAGGCCAGATCAATTTGGGCGGCAACAGTTTCACAGGCCTGACGGGCGAGGTCCTGAGGATCCTTGGCCCGCTCGATGCGGTAGTTGGTCATCGCTCAACCACTCAGCTGAGCCATTCGGTGTGGAACGTGCCCTCCTTGTCGACCCTTTGGTAGGTGTGGGAGCCGAAGCAATCGCGCATCGCCTGAACCAGGTTCTGAGGAAGGCGACCGGAGCGGTAGCTGTTCATGTAGTCGAGGGTGCTGCTGAAGCAGGGAACGGGAATGCCGGCCTCGGCGGCACCGGCCACCACTTGAGCCAGTCCGGGAAGCCGTCGGTTGATCTGTTCAGCGAACCAGGGATCAACCATCAGGTTGGGCAGCTGGGGATCCGCGTGGAAAGCATCCTGAATGCGCTTCAGCAGACGGGCCCGAATGATGCAGCCACCCTTCCAGATCTGAGCGATCGATGGCATGTGGAGTTCATAGTCGAGGTCCTGGGAGGCGATTCGCAGAAGCTCCATGCCCTGGGCATAACTGGCGATGCAGCTCAGCACCGTGGCATCCATCAGCGGAGCCATGGCATCGTCAGGCGTTCCCAGGTCAAAGTCCTTGATGGTTGGTCCTTTGAGGATCGATTCGGCCGCCACGCGTTGGGGCTTCATCGAGCTCATCACCCTTGCATTGAGAGAGGCATAGATGGTGGGAACAGAAGCACCCATCTGCAGCGCCGTCACCACGGTCCAGAGGCCCGTGCCCTTCTGGCCAGCCTGATCGGTGATTTTTTCCACCAGATCAGTGCCATCGACGGGATCCTTGGTGCGGAGACACACCTCGGTGATTTCCACCAGATACGACGACAACTCTTCTGTGGCGTTCCATTGACCGAGAACGTCGGCCATCTGCACACCGGTCATTCCTTTGACCCGCTTCATCAGGTCGTAGCCCTCGGCAAGGATCTGCTCAATGCCGTATTCAATCCCGTTGTGGACGGTCTTAACCAGGTGTCCTGACCCGCCGGGACCGATGTAGGTGACGCAGGGCCCATCCTCGACCTGGGCCGCCATCTTGTTCACAAGACTCTCGATGGCCTCGTAGGACGCCTTGGTACCGCCGGGCATCATGCTCGGCCCCTCGAGAGCCCCCTTGGCACCACCTGAGACACCCATGCCGATGAAACCGAAGCTCTTGCTCTCAAGCTGCTTCACCCGGCGTTCGGTGTCGTGATAATCGGAATTGCCACCATCGATCAACAGATCGCCTTCCTCGAGGTACGGCGAGAGCTGATCAACAACAGCATCCACGGCAGGCCCAGCCTTCACCATCATCAAAATCCGGCGGGGGCGTTCCAACTTGCCAACGAAATCTTCGAGGTCAGTGGCGCCCTGAATGTTCTTGTCCTTGCCACGCCCCTGGAGGAAGTCTTCGGTTTTGGCATAGGTGCGGTTGTAGACAACGCTGGAGAAACCGTTGCGTTCCGCATTCAGGACGAGGTTCTCGCCCATCACGCCAAGACCGATGAGGCCGAAGTGAGACTTGGACATGGCCTGAAGGACCACTGAGGACTGATCTCAGTGTGTTGATCTCGCCTGGTCTCGACCGCAAATCAACCAATAAATGTCAGGAATGAGCCATCAGTGGAAAGACGTCGGCTCATTCCTGAAAACGGTTGCTGCCCTCAGATCACCGTTCCATCAGCGATGGTGGCGTTTTTCTGAACCACCACAATGCCGTTGCGGATGTAGAAGCCCTGATCGGAACGGTCGGCTTCTTCCACGTTGTCCTTGTTGATGATCGAGACACCCGAACCAATGCGGGTGTTCTTGTCGAGAATGGCGCGTTTCACCGTGGTGCCCTTGCCCACGCCAAGAGGAATGCCTCCGCGCTCTTTCAAGACAGCGCGTTCGTCTGAAGATTCGAAGAAGTCGGCCCCCATCACCAGCGTGTCCTGAAGCACGCAGTCACTTTCAATGCGACTGCGCACACCGAGAACACAGTGGTGGATGCTGCAGGACTTCAGGATCGAGCCTTCGCCAACAATCGAGTTGGTGATCTGGGCGTCAACCAGCTTGCTAGGGGGCAGATAGCGAGGACGGGTGTAGATGGGGAATTTCTCGTCGTAGAAGCTGAAGGGGGGCGTGGGTTGTTGGGTCAGCGCGAGGTTTGCTTCATAGAACGCACCGATGGTGCCGATGTCTTCCCAGTAGTCGTCGAACACATAGCTCTGAAGCTTGTCCCCCCGCGCGAGAGCCTCGGGAATGATCTCCTTGCCGAAATCCTTGTGCCCGGGATGCTTGTCGAGCAGATCAAAGAGGGTCTGACGGCTGAAGACGTAAATGCCCATCGAGGCCAGATAGGGCCTTTTCTTGGCTGAATCGGCACTGAGGCCGAAGCGAGAGGTGTCGACAGCCATCTCCAGCAGCGAATCACCCTTGGGCTTCTCGCGGAACTCCTTGATCAAGCCGTTTTCATCGGTCCGCATCAGACCGAAAGCCTCTGCCTGCTTGGGATCAACGGGAAGGGCAGCAACGGTTAGATCAGCACCTGAGCGGCGGTGGTGCTCGATGAAGAGGCTGTAATCCATCCGGTAGAGCTGGTCGCCGGAAAGGATCAGGTATTCATCAACATCCCATTCCTGGAACAACCACTGGTATTTGCGTACAGCGTCTGCAGTGCCTTCAAACCAAGTGGGACTGTCGGGGGTTTGCTGAGCTGCGAGCACCTCAACAAAACCGCCACCAAAGGAATTACTGAGGTTGTAGGTCTGACTGAGGTGACGGTTCAGTGACGCACTGTTGAACTGCGTCATCACGTACATCTTGTTGATGTCGGAGTTGATGCAGTTGCTAATCGGAATATCAATCAGTCGATATTTGCCTGCCAGAGGGACGGCCGGCTTGGCGCGCATTTTTGTGAGCGGATACAGGCGCGTGCCTGCTCCGCCGCCCAGAATGATGGCCAAGACCCGCTTCATGCCGCTGTCCCAAATCGGCGTTGCCGCAAGAACTTACCGGAGTTTTTGGCTTCGCAACCGTCTTTCGGAAGAATCAGTCAAGATTACTGGGATTCAGATCGCGACTGAATCGCTCGAGAGCTCAAGAAGCTTCCAAATCGAACAGTCGTTCGACAATTCGGAGGGCCTGTTGGCGATCCTGACGGGTCTGGGGAGCCCGCAGCTGGGTCACCGGCGTGTGGAGGATTTTGTTGATGATTCCCTTGCTCAACGCTTCGACAACCTTGCGTTCCCGGGCTGAGAAATCAGGGCCCATTCGGCTGAGGGCTTTCTGGAGTTCCTCCAAACGGATCGACTCCATCGAAGAGCGCAGCTGGTTGATGGTCGGCACAGCCTCAAGGCTGTCCCACCACTCAAGGAACTGCTGCGCTTCTTGCTGAAGCAACTGCTCAGCCTCGCGGGCCATGGCCTGACGGGCTTCCTGGTTACGGGCAACGACCTCTTGCAGGTCGTCCACATCGTGGGATTCAACGCCGTCCACATCGGCAGCATCCGCAGCGATGTTGCGCGGCACACCGATATCAATCAAGCGCAGCTTGCTGCGCCGGTTCAGAGGAGCCAGACGTGCGGCATCAATGATCGGATCATCGGCGGCGGTGCTGGTGAACATCAGCGAGCAGGTGCTCAGGTACTGATCCAGATCCGTAAGCGGCCTGCACTGAACAGGAAGATCAGGGAAATCAGCCGACAGCTGCTCGGCCCGTTCAACGGTGCGGTTGAGCAGAACAACACCCGAGGCACCTTTGGCCTGAAGGTGCTGGAGCAACAGACGGCTCATGCGCCCTGCACCAACAACGGCGATCTGCTCGCTTTCCAGGGTGACCAATTGATCCAGACCTCGGGATTGACCGAGCTTGAGCTGGGCGAGCTCAACGGCAGCTGAGCTGATCGAAACAGCACCCGTTCCGAGGTTGGTTTCACTGCGCACCCGTTTGCCGGTGGAAACAGCCTGGGTGAGCAAGCGGTTCAGGATCGGACCCAGGGATTTGTGCTCCTGGCCGAGCCGCATCATTTTTTTCACCTGGGAGAGGATTTGACCTTCCCCCAGCACAAGGCTGTCGAGACCAGCTGCCACCCTCATCAGGTGGTCGACAGCGTCTTCGTGGTGGTAACTGAACAGGTGGGGCGTCAGCTCCCCTGTCTCAAGACCGGAGTGGCTGCTGAGGAAGTCGCTGACAGCAGACACTCCGAGGTCCGGATTGCGGACCAGGGTGTAAATCTCAAGGCGGTTGCAGGTGCTGAGGATCGATGCCTCGAGCACCTGCTCATTACCGCGGAGGGATTGAAGGGACGTCTCCATGGTCTGCTCAGGGATGCTGAGCCGTTCCCGGATCTCCACCGGTGCCGTCCGATGACTGAGGCCGACGACGGAGATATGCATGAAGACGTTCCTCTCAACCAGTTGATGACGATCAGCTCAGAGCGATGCTCTGGGCGCCGTCTTTGATGTGCACGGTGTTGGTGAAGCGGCAGGTGTTGTCCAGGTTGCTGATCACCAGGCTGCTTGTGCGGGTGCAGTCCTTTTCGAACTTAACGCCATCGAAGAGCAGACCATCCGTGATGCCGCTGCCAGCGAAACAAACATGCTCACCGCAGGCCAGCTCCTCAGCTTCATAGACCTTGTCGGGATCGGCGATGCCCATCTCAGCGAGACGCGCCAGATTGCCCTCTTTGGTCATGTCAGCCCACTCGGAGGTCTGAGCAATCGCAGGGTCGTACACCAGTTGGCCCTGGAAGTGACCACCAAGAGCGCGCATGGCAGCGGCGGAGATCACACCTTCAGGGGCAGCACCGATGCCCATCAGGCAGTGGGTTCCGGTACCAGCGAAACCGCAGGCGATGGCGGCCTGAACGTCTCCATCGGAGATGGGCTGGATGCGAGCGCCGGTGGCACGGATCTCAGCGATCAGGTCCTTGTGACGGGCGCGATCCATCACCACGATGTTCAGCTCGTCGACGGGGAGACCCAGGCACTCGCTGAGGATCTTGATGTTTTCAGTGGCTGATTTGCGGATGTCCACCTTGCCCTTGGCTGCCGGAGGAGCAGCCAGCTTCTTCATGTAGAAGTCGGGGGCGTTGAACAGACCGCCACGGTCGGAAGCGGCGAGAACAGCCATGGAACCGCGCTGGTTGAAGGCGCAGAGGTTGGTGCCTTCGCAAGGGTCAACAGCAAAGTCAACGCCGGGGCCGGTGCCGGTGCCGACCTCTTCTCCGATGTAGAGCATCGGAGCTTCATCACGTTCACCCTCGCCGATCACGATGCGGCCCTGCATCTGGATCTGATTCATGCGCTTGCGCATGGCATCAACGGCCAATGCATCGGCTTCATCCTTCAGGCCTTTGCCGGAGAGCGAGGCGGAAGCGATGGCGGCCTGCTCGACGATCTCGAGAATTTCCTGAATGAGGGTCTGATCCACGGGACTCCGGATGAGGTGGGACGGGTTGGCGAGATCTCCTGGACGGGCAGTTGGCCGTCGCCGCAGTGGATCTCGACGTATGAGCGCGGCTCACTGTATCAGTGGTTGCAGGAGTCCCTAAAATCTCCCGGCACTTCGCGCTCCTCATCAATGAGCACCAAGCCCCTGGTGATCTCGCCGTCAATCCTGTCGGCTGACTTCGCACGCCTCGGCGAAGAAGTGAAAGCCGTGGACGAAGCCGGTGCGGATTGGATCCATGTGGATGTGATGGACGGCCGCTTTGTTCCGAACATCACCATTGGACCGCTGATTGTTGAGGCGCTGCGGCCGGTGACCCAGAAGCCCCTGGACGTTCACCTGATGATCGTTGAGCCGGAGAAGTACGTCCCCGACTTCGCCAAAGCCGGTGCCGACATCATTTCCGTGCAGGTTGAAGCCTGCCCTCATCTGCACCGCAACCTCGCTCAGATCAAGGACCTGGGCAAAAAAGCAGGTGCAGTCCTGAACCCATCAACACCGATCGACACCCTCGAGTACTGCCTCGAGCTCTGCGATCTGGTGCTGATCATGAGCGTGAACCCCGGTTTCGGGGGCCAGAGCTTCATCGAAAACCAGGTTCAGAAAATTCGCGACCTGCGCCGCATGTGCGACGAAAAGGGTCTCGATCCCTGGATCGAAGTGGATGGCGGCATCAAAGCAGGCAATGCCTGGAAGGTGATCGAAGCAGGTGCCAACGCGATTGTGTCCGGCTCCGGTGTGTTCAACCAGCCCGATTACGCCGAAGCGATCAAGGGCATCCGCAACAGCAGCAGCAAGGAAGCTGTTCTTGCCTGATCAGGAGACCATCAGCTGAACACCACAAGCCCGACAGCCGATGCCGGGCTTTCTTTTATGAGCACTTCAAGAAAGAACCCAGCGCTTGAACAGTTTCAACATCTCCAAAGATTTGATGTCCACAGTGATGCGAACAGGCCTCCGATAATCAATGGATGAATGATGACGTCAAATTGGTTGCCGCCTTCCTGGCGCTGAATGCTGGTGTGATCGCATTGGCTTTTGCCGGGTATCTCAAAGGGAGCATGAATATCGGTGCAGTCCTTCAACATCTGGCTCAATAGTTCCGTTGACTTTGCGCATCGGGCAGGCCCAGGCTCTCTTCCCTGCCGCTGAGTTGAAATACGGATGATCAAAGCAGCTACTCTGGAGGAGACTGGGAGAGTCGAAGTCGGAGGCGTCCAATGCGTGACGACGGTCCAACTGAGCAAGATCTAGAAGCTGCCTGACTGGTCTGACAAGCCATACAGCCAGACGCTTCGTTCAGCTTCAAAGAACGCCAACAAGGTTTAGGCCATCCCTTTGCAGGGGTGGCCTTCCTTTTTACCTGTTGGCTTGATGCATGTCCTGAGAAGCCAACAACAACTTGGAAGGGCATCACGCCAATCAGTGACGTGGATCACAAAACAAGACTGAAGATCATGGAATCATTCAGTCACGCGATGGACTACAGGTCACGGCGCGAGATTCACGCATAACCGAGAGAACAGCATGAGCAGACGAGGCATCCATCCACTGCTTCGGGGTCTTGATCGGCCTCAGCGGGTCGCACCTTCAAGACGCGCTGTCTTGCTGTCTGGCCTGGAATCAGCGCAGCGGAAGCGTTATCTGCGCTCTGAAGCAGAAGAGAGCGAAACCTCCCAACAAACGAACCGGCATCGCTCATCTCAGTGAGGAATGCCCCTGCAGGCGCTGATTTGTTCTTTCCTGCTGTACAGGAGAGGGTTGTGATCACAACCCAGAGTTGATTGTTGTGGAGGGAGAGTCCAAGTGGACCTCGATCCCCCCTGAGTGGTGGGGAGAGTCCGTAAGGCCTCGATCCCCTGGTGGCGGCCGCTTGCGCTGCCAGGCCCACATCTCCACCATGCTCTCCATCCACAGCTTCAGGCTTACAGCTCAAGAATCTCTTCCACTGTTGTTGCGCCGTCTTCACGGATGAGCCCGGGCGAAACATCCCTGGAATAAGGGATCTGGGCCAAAGGATCAATCCCGCATCCCAGGGATTGATTAAAGGCAAAATTCACATTAAAAACGTACAGCAAGAACCAATAAATTCGCAAATGGATGCATCCTGTAACAGATCCAACTGAAGCTGAGATATCTGATGCAACTAGAGGATGTAGAATAATTTGAGCGATTTATTCTATTGATCATGAATAATCATTTACCCGCACTTATGGCAGTTGCAGCATTAGCAACAGCCATGAGTGAACCGGCATTAGCTCACAAAACATATTCTCAAGCGAAAACTTGCTACAAAAGCCATTACGTTGAGACTTACCACCCTGGCACTCGAGATAAGCCTGGATACGTTAGCAGTCGCGAGGAAAAAGTTGAGCGCCCTTGCCCAAAGAATTTTCACTTCCATGGACGAAAAAGCCATAAACACCAGAAAGGCCAACTTGCTCATGACCATCATGTTCATTCACCGGGGAACTCGGGTAACCAAACCATTGTTGAGCATCCTTCAACCAAAGACGACAATTCCTGTCTAGAAGGAACTCTCGCTGGCGGTGTACTTGGTGGAGCCTTAGGTGGTGTACTAGCCACGAAAGACAACTGGATCTGGTCGATTCCTGCCGGGGCTGTTGGCGGTGCCCTTGTTGGATGTCAGGTGGATGGCGGTTGAGCCTCTATTGAGTTCAGACAGCTACGGCTCGCTAAAAAAACCATCCGTAGCTGTGCAAACCGATGCCCAGCAGATTCACCCCGATGTAACAAACAGCGATCACCACAAGGCCAACCACAGCCACAAGAGCTGGGCGTCGGCCCTGCCAACCGCGACTGAGGCGGGTGTGCAGATAAGCGGCATACACCAGCCAGCAGATCAAGGCCCAGGTTTCCTTGGGATCCCAGCTCCAGTAGCTGCCCCAGGCTTCATTCGCCCAAACAGCACCACTCACGATACCCACTGTGAGCATCAAGAACCCAACCGTGATCGTGCGATAACTGAGGCTGTCGAGTTGCTCATTGGTGCTCAGCTGAACCGATTGCAGCTGAACAGAACCACCATTCGCGATCGAGGCCGCCTGACGATATCCACCACTGCCAATCGAACTGCTCCGCAGTTCCAGGGATTGGCCGCGATCGGTGACCAACACCGCCAAAGAGAGCAGGGATCCCACCAGCAGTGCGGCGTAACTCACCATGATCACGCTCACATGCATGACCAACCAGCTTGAGCGCAGGGCGGGAACCAGAGGAGCCGCTGACTGCAATTGATCGGGCAAGGCAAAGCTGGCGAAGGCAATGCAACCAAGGCCCATGGGGGTGGCCGCAGCCGCAACGACGGGAGAAGGCCAGGCCCGTTCCACCAGCAGCTGGGTGAGGGTGCAAGCCCAGGCGAGAAAGCACAGGGATTCGTACAGGTTGCTGATCGGGAAGTGGCCGGATTGCCACCAACGCAAAATGAGCTGAGCCGTGAACAGAAGGTTGGCGACGGCCACCAGCAGCCGCACCAAGCCCGCCCGGGACTGGCTGGACACCGCCCAGAAAGCCAGGGGCATGGCCAGCAGCAGCAACACAAAGCCAGCGAAACCAAGACTGGTGACTAGCTCAAAGGGCGTGTTCAGCACACCATTTCCTGAAGACACGTCGATTCTGCCCCGGCCAATCAGCGACTGGCCTGTTTCAGCAACAGACCACCCGCCCCGAGAAACAACATCACAGGCAGCCAGGCCGCCAGGATCGGCGGCAGGGTTCCCTTCACCCCGAGGGAACTGAAGCTGAAACCAATCACGTAATAGACAGCGATGATGCCGAGGGTGAGCACAAACGAGAAGCTTCGGCTGCTTCGGTAACTGGGCTGAGCGCCGAGGGTGGCTCCAAACAAGCCAAACACCAGACAGGCCATCGGAACCGTGAACTTCTCCTGGATCCGCACACGGATTTTTCGGGCTTCCTTGATGCTGCCGGCCTCTTCGTACACCCTTTGGGCCTGCAGTGCTTCAGCAACGGTCATGTTCACGGCATCGTTCTCAATCCCCGCCAAACGCAGCGGCCCAGATCCCAGGGGATAGACGTAACGATCGAAATCGGCCTTGGTTGAACTGCCATTCGCCGCCAAAGTCAGAATCTGGCCACCCATGAAATCCCAGCTGGCTTGGGCCTCATTCCAGATGGCCCGATCAGCACGCAACATCTGGGTAAGACCGGGTCTGGTGAAATCCAGAACCGTCACATCCAGCATTTGGCCGTTCTGGAATTTGCGGGAATAAAACAGTTGAAGCAGGCCCTTGTCACCCTTCTCACCATCTGAACCAATGCGTCTGCCGAAGCGGGGATAAATGACGTCGCGTCCAGTCTCACTGGCGAGAGAACGCCCCAAGGCGCGCTTCAAGCTCACCTCTGCATAGCGTTGGCTGCGGGGCACCACCACGTCGTTGAGAACGAAGGTGAACAGGGTCATCGCCATCGAGAGGGCGAGAGCGGCACTGATTATCCGCTTCGTGGTGATGCCGAGGCTTCTCAGGGCGGTGAGTTCGTTGTTTGCAGAAAGACGGGTGAACACGAACAGGGATGCCATCAGCGTTCCGATCGGCACTGAGAAGGCCAGCCAACGCGGAATGCTGAACAGCAGCACCTGAACCGCGATCGTGATCGGCAGGTTCTTGTCGACCATCTGCCGCACCAGTTCAAACATCACGCCACCCGTGAGCAGCAGCAGAGTGAACAGGGCAATGAAGAACAGAAGCGGACCAAGCAGCTCCTTGAGCAACCAACGATCCAGAAGATCCAGCCGCATCCAGGTGGCCCGTTTGAGACGATCCAAAATCACAGTTGGAATCCCTCCCCGAGGTAATAACGACGCACCTGTGGATCAGCTGCCACCTCCTCGGAACGTCCTGCGGCCAACACCGCACCGTCGTTGAGGATGTAAGCCCGATCGGTGGTGGCCAGTGTTTCGCGCACGTTGTGATCGGTGATCAGAATCCCCATGCCCCGGGAGCGCAACCCCTCGATCAGTTGCTGCAAATCCGCCACCGCAAGGGGGTCGACGCCGGCAAAGGGTTCATCCAAAAGCAGATACGTCGGTCCGTTGGCACCCGAGGCAAGTGCCCTGGCCACTTCGCAACGGCGACGTTCACCCCCGGAGAGTTGGAAGCCAAGACGGTTGATGAACGCGCTGAGGTGAAAGTCCTCGATTAGCTGCTGGCGCCGATCGCGACGCTCCTCGGAACTGAGATCGGTCTGTTCAAGGGCGATATCCAGATTTTCACGCACCGTGAGATTGCGAAACACACTGGCTTCCTGGGGCAAGTAACCCACACCAAGCCGGGCTCGCTCCGGCATGGGCAGATGGGTGACCCGCTCACCGTTCACGGTCACCTCGCCCTGATCAGGGGAGAGCAAACCAATCACCAGATTGAAAGTGGTGGTTTTTCCAGCTCCATTGGGACCGAGCAGGCCGACCACCTCGCCGGGGGCAAGCTTCAGATCCAAGCCCTTCACCAACTGGCGGCCCCCAAGGGTGATGGAGACATTCGACAGTTCCAGGGTCATGGAGTCACCGGGTTTGTCTCGGCCTGAACGTCGAGCACGGGTTGACCGGTAGTGAGCGACCACTGACTGAACACCTGCTGGCCGGGAACAGGGCTAGCAATCGCACGACCTTCGTCCAGCAAATAGGTGAAGCGATCAGCGCGCAGCTGGTTGCCATCAGCCTGGATCACATCCACATCACCACTCAGCACAATCCGGTCTTCCTCCGTGAAGTACTGGGCCTGTCGGCTGGTGGCCACCAAACCGCGACCGGCATGCACCAAGCGAACATTGCCGCTGGCGGTGATCACACCGGTGGCGTTGTCGGCCGATTGAAGATCAGACTCAATCGTGATGACGCCTGCGTCAGCTGTTTGCTGAGCCTGGGCCGGCAACAGGGGCCACAGAGTGGCCAGAAGGGGCAGAGCTAAAAGAAGCCCCCGAGAACGGAGCATTGCTTTCACTGCCACACCACCTGCCTAAGTTTGTTGAGATTACCGGCGCTTCAGCGCATGAACTCAAGAACAGGGACAGTGCATGACTCGGGATCCCCATCCTGCTGAAGCGCCTCAAGCCGCTGTTGCACAGCACGGCACAGAGACGCAAGATCCAAGCCAAGATCCGGGGTTCCAGGACGTTTGAGACGACCCAGAGCTTCACCGAAAAGAATCGTGGCACCGCGCCGGTTGCCCCGTTGCAGATGCAACTGCGCTACCGCCACCTGCAGGATCCCCTGAAGGCTGCGCCGTTCCGGATCAGCTGTTTCATGCCAGAGCTCCTCAAACAGATCATGAGCGGCGTACCACTCACCCGCATTGAAGAGCTCCACACCCTGCTGAAAGCGAGGGTCCGCCTGAGGCATCAGCGCTTGGACTTGGCCGGCTTCTTGCCGGGAAGTTTGCGCAGACGGATCGACTCGGGCGTGACTTCGAGCATCTCATCGGGACCGATGTATTCCAGCGCGCGCTCCAGCGTCATCTGCACCGGTGCTTGCAGCGTGTCCAGTTCCTCAGCGCCCGCGGAACGCATGTTGGTGAGCTGCTTGGTCTTGCAGACGTTGATCTCGAGGTCCTGAGGCCGGTTGTATTCCCCGATGATCATTCCCTTGTAGACCTTGGTGCCCGGGCTGATGAAGAACTGGCCGCGGTCCTCGGCGTTCTTAAGGGCATAGAACGTTGCTGTTCCCTCTTCGAAGGCGATCAGCACACCGTTCCGGCGGGTGTCGAATTCACCCATCATCGGCCGGTATTCATAGAAGGAATGGCTCATGATTCCTTCGCCGCGGGTGGCCCGGATGAATTCACCGCGGAAACCGATCAGACCGCGGGAGGGAACGATGAACTCCAGCTGGGTGCGGCCATCAGCGCTGGTTTCCATGTTCTGCATCTCGCCCTTGCGGGTGCCCAGTTTTTCGATGCAGCTGCCCACCGCTGGTTCAGGCACATCCATCACCAGGGTTTCCACCGGCTCGCAGGGGGTGCCATCGATGGTGCGGTAAATCACCTGCGGCTGGGACACCTGGAACTCATAGCCCTCACGGCGCATGGTCTCGATCAGGATGCCGAGGTGCAGCTCACCGCGACCACTCACCGCAAAACGGTCCGGTGAATCGGTGTCTTCCACACGCAGGGCAACGTTGGTGAGCAACTCACGCTGCAGGCGGTCACGCACCTGACGGCTGGTGACGAACTTGCCTTCCTTGCCCGCGAAGGGTGAATCGTTGACGACGAAGGTCATCTGCAGGGTGGGCTCATCCACCTTGATCAGCGGCAGAGCGGTGGGCTCATCGGGGCAGGCGATGGTTTCGCCGATGTTGACGTCGTCAAAGCCAGCCACGGCCACCAGATCTCCGGCAGACGCCTCTTCGATCTCGACGCGCTGCAGACCCTCGAAGCCCAGCAGCTTGCTGATGCGGCCCTTCTTGATGCTGCCGTCGTCCTTGATCAGCGCAGCGTTCTGACCCTGCTTGATTTTTCCGTTGTGAACGCGGCCAATGATGATCCGGCCGAGGAAGTCGGAATAGTCAAGGGTGGTGATTTGCAGCTGGAGGGGCTTCTCCGGATCACCAACCGGGGGCGGAACGTGGCGCAGGATGGCATCGAACAGCGGACGCATGTTGTCGCTGTCGGTCTTCATGTCGGGCTTGGCGAAGCCTCCAAGACCGCTGCCGAACAGGTAGGGGAAATCGCACTGATCATCGTCAGCGCCGAGTTCGAGGAAGAGGTCGAGCACCTTGTCGACGGCGGTCTCGGGATCCACCCGGGCCCGGTCGATCTTGTTGACGAACACGATCGGACGCAGGCCCTGCTCGAGGGCCTTCTTCAGCACAAAACGGGTCTGGGGCATTGGCCCCTCGTTGGCATCCACGATCAGCAGGCAACCGTCAACCATGCCCAGCACCCGCTCCACTTCTCCACCGAAATCGGCGTGACCAGGGGTGTCAACGATGTTGATCCGGGTGTCGTTGTAGGTGACCGCCGTGTTTTTCGACAGGATCGTGATGCCCCGCTCACGCTCCAGGTCGTTGGAGTCCATCACACAGGTGGGGACGGCCTCGTTGTCGCGGAAAATTCCTGACTGCGCCAACAGCGAATCGACCAGAGTCGTCTTGCCGTGGTCAACGTGGGCGATGATCGCGATGTTGCGGATCGCCTTGTTGTTGGCGCTCATGCGGGCTGACCGTAAGTATTTGTGAAGAACGCCAAAGGCGCAGTGCGACAGGTTATCTCAACGTGAGAATCGACTGGTGCGCTCCGGACCCTTGCTGCGCAGGCTGCCGCGGGTGACGCCCAGCTGGTGGTGGATCTGCTCCTGGGACCAGACCTCCTGGGTGGCCATCCGACCCGCCAGAGCCTCGGCGTAAAGGCTGACGCGCCGTTGCGTCGCAGCGGCATCCTCATCGAGAAGTTCGAGCCGGATCCTGCGCACGCCTGCCCGCAGCAGCGACGGAAGCGCTTCAACGCCCGATTGCGCCGTGCCATTGAAAAGGGTGTTCCGACAACCCAGATCAGCCCGCAGGGGATGTTCAACGCCACTGCGATCCCGCAGGGTGACGTGGTGCTTCTCACAGGGACGACCGCAATCGGTGTGGTCCTTGCCGTCCGAGAGGAATGCACAGAACAGGCAATGCTCCATGTGGAACAACGGCATGTGCTGATGCAGGGTGACCTCCAGCAGCGCTGGATCAACGGCGGCGGCCAGATCCAGCAGTTGCTGAAGGTTGAGGTCGTAACTGGCCGTGAGCCGCTGCAGATTCCAGTGGTCGCGATACCAGTGGAAACTGAGGGGGTTGGAGGTGTTGAGGGAAAAGTCACCAATGCAGGGGGCCAGCGGCGTCAGCACCTCCAGCTGATCAGCATTTCGCACCAGGAAACCGTCAGGGCGGGCCCGAATCAGTGGCTCAAGCGACCAGCGTTCATCAGGCCGTGTGATCCGTGCACCGGCCAGCCATACACCCTCCGGCCAGCAGCCTCGACCGATCGCCACCGCTTCCCGCAGCTCCCGAGGTTGCTCGAGATCCGCCACCACCGAGCGAATCGGCAGGTCCGTGCCGGAGAGATCCACCAAGGCCTGCAGCTGCTCCAGGCTGCGCACCAGCACCACCAAGCCTGGCTTGGTCTCACTGAGGGGAGCGACAGCTGGTGGGCACATCTGAGCCAGCAGCTCCGTTGGGTCTGCCGTTTTGGTGGCTGCAGGGACAGGCCCTGAACCGGTGCTGCAATCCCCTGTGGCCTCCAACTGCTCCAGCAGAGCCCTGCGCATGCGGTTCAGTTCCGCCACAGGCAGAAAAAGATCGCCCTCCAGTTCGATCTCCAGATGCTGAAGCGACCAACCGGTTCCCCCCAGGCGTCCCAATTGCTGCTCAAGCCGTTCCCGATCCAGGGGGCGCTGCGAAGCACTCTGGAGCGGCATGGTGCTGCAGAGCTTCAGCTCAAATCCCTGGGGCTCCAGCACCTGCAACTCCAGCGGTGCATCCAGCCGACCGGACACCCGCAGCGCCAGATCCCGGGACCGAGGCTCCACCGTGCGACGGGCGGCACGCTGCCAACGGGACTGCCAATCGGGGTCACTGGTGAGCCAGACCGAGGCGCCAGGTCTCAAGCCTGAGCCATCCACACGATCGGGCCCCAGGCGCAGCTTCCAGCGTTCGTCGCCCATCCGCTCACACACCATGATCCGGCCACCGATCTCCCGAGGCGGCTGCAGCGGGTCGGACGACAGTTGTTCCAGCACAAGGCCCTGCCCGGGATGCAGCTGTTCCCGGCTGCGCAGATGCAACCAACCACCCCGTTCCATCCGCAGCAACTGCCCCAGCAGCGGGCCCCGCTTCTTGCTCCAGCGGCCATGCACCAGACGGCGATGGTTCACCCCTTCAAGCCAACCGGTGGACAGGCCTCGGGAAAAGGCCAGCTCCAGCTGGCGTTGAACCTGCGGTGCCGAAGCGGGGGTTTGATCCAGGCGCTGGCGATAGGCGTCGGTGACGGCAGCCACGTAGGCAGCGTCCTTCAGACGCCCTTCGATCTTGAGGCTGGCCACGCCGATGCGCTGCAACTCCGGCAGCAGCTCCCAGGCCGACAGATCCTGGGGCGAGAGAAGGTAGCGCTGATCTTCAAGGGGGTGGGGTTGACCATCCACCACCATTTCGTAGGGCAGGCGACAGGCCTGGGCACACTCACCTCGATTGGCACTGCGCTGCCCAAGGGATTCACTGGTCAGACATTGACCGGAATAGGCGACGCAAAGGGCGCCGTGCACAAACACCTCCAACGGCATCGCAAGGTTCCGCTGAACCAGTTGTGTCTGCAGGCGCTCAAGATCACGCAGGGCCAGCTCCCGGGCCAGCACCACCCGCTGGCAACCGAGCGCCGCAGCCTGGGCAATCCCGGCGGCACTGGTGATCGACATCTGGGTTGAGCCGTGCACACAGAGGTTCGGCACCAGCCGCTGGGCCAGGCGACAGAGCCCCACGTCCTGGACGATCACCGCATCCACACCGGCTCGATCTGCAGCGATCAGCAACTGAGCTGCTGCCTCCAATTCATCGCTGAACACCAACACGTTGAAGGTGAGGAATCCCTTCACACCCCGCTGATGCAGCCACTGCATCACCTCAGGAAGGTCTTGCAGTCGGAAATTTTCAGCCCGCTGGCGGGCGTTGAAAGCGTCAACACCGAAATAGACCGCATCGGCACCGGAGGCAGCGGCCGCCTTCATCGCAGCCCAGTCGCCGGCAGGTGACAGCAGTTCGGGAACGGTCAAGGGTCGCGCCTGGAGAACCGACTGGCCGGCTCGAACAAACGC
The DNA here is from genome assembly GCF_014280115.1 of Synechococcus sp. A15-44. NCBI lineage: Bacteria > Bacillati > Cyanobacteriota > Cyanophyceae > Synechococcales > Synechococcaceae > Synechococcus > Synechococcus sp. A15-44. The sequence goes on along the minus strand of NZ_CP047938.1, from coordinate 1,167,298 downwards.
AGTGCATCCGCATTGCCCTCGTAGCGCCAATGCCAGGGCTCGTACATCACACCCTGTTTGTTGCCCTCAGGGAAGGACAACACGAAGTGATATCTCGCCGCATGGTCCTGCAACCAGCGAAAGGCGGCGGTGTCTTGAAAGCTCTGGGAGAGGTTGGTCTCAGGGAAACGGCCATCGCCGAGATCGACGGCGTAACCGGTGCTGTGCTCGGAGTAGCCCGGTGGAGCTGACACCTGGGCTCGCTCTTCGGCGGTCTGGTTCCGTTCGGAGGCCACGTCAAAGAAGATCGATTCCTGGAGGGCCAGGGAGCGAAATCCACTGAGCAGACGCAGATCAACCCCGTCTGCCGAGGCGGATCGCATCATCGTGTCGAGGGCATCCGCGGCCTCCACATTCAGCTCAATCCCCGGCTCAAAGACGATGAGTTGATCGGCGTCCGCCTCGTCATAGGGGAAGTGACCCAGGAGACGGCCATCGGCGTCGGGACGTTCGCGAAACCCCGATATCTCGAGGCTCTGCGTGGGCTGACGACGGGACAGCAGCGTGGGAACCAGCACCACCCCAGCAAGGCTTCCGGCACAGACAAGAACAAGCCCGAACAGCAGACCAGCCGCGCTGTTTCCCTTGCGTTGTCGCGGCTGTCGTGTTCGACGGGCGACCGGAATGTCCTCCCGCTCGATGCGTCGCGCAGAGGAGGCCCGAACCAAGGCGCTGATGCGTGTTGTTTCGATCGTAAAGGCAGCAGCCAGCTCAACCCACAATGGTTGTTGTGACAGTGATAGCTTCACAAAACAATCCAGCGGAGACGGGCTGAGATGTTGCGAGTTGCGGTGATCGGCGGCGGCCCCAGTGGCTCCTGTGCTGCCGAAATTCTGGCCAAGGCGGGAATTGAAACCTGGCTGTTCGAGCGCAAACTCGACAACGCCAAACCCTGTGGTGGAGCCATTCCGCTTTGCATGGTCGAAGAGTTCGACCTGCCCGACGAAATCATCGACCGCAAGGTCCGCAACATGAAGATGATCTCTCCTTCCAACCGGGAGGTGGACATCAAGCTCGATCCCCTCGGCTACGACGAAAACGCCTACATCGGCATGTGCCGTCGTGAGGTGTTCGATGCCTTCCTGCGCAACCGCGCCGCCGATCTGGGCACAACTCTGATCAACGGTCTGGTGCAGAAGATCGACACCGGTGCAGACCGTCAGGGCCCTTACACCATTCATTACGCCGACTACAGCGGTGGTGGCCCCACCGGTGAGCAGAAGACTCTGGCTGTGGATCTGATCATCGGTGCCGATGGCGCCAACTCCCGGGTGGCGAAAGCCATGGACGCCGGGGATTACAACGTGGCCATCGCCTTCCAGGAACGGATCAAGCTTCCTGCTGAGGAGATGACCTACTACCAAGATCTGGCTGAGATGTACGTCGGAACAGACGTCTCTCCCGACTTCTATGCCTGGGTGTTTCCCAAATACGACCACGTGGCCGTGGGAACGGGAACCATGCAGCAGAACCAGAGCCTGATCAAGGGTCTGCAAAGGGGCATTCGTGAACGGGCCAACAAGCGCCTGTTCCAGGGCGAAGTGATCAAGGTGGAAGCCCATCCGATTCCTGAGCACCCCCGTCCGCGTCGGGTTGTGGGCCGCATGGCCTTGGTGGGCGATGCAGCGGGCTACGTCACCAAGAGCTCCGGGGAAGGCATTTATTTCGCTGCCAAGAGCGGCCGGATGTGTGCCGAAGCGATTGTGGAAATCTCCAACAACGGTGCTTCCATCCCCACTGAGAAGCAGATCAAGTCGACCTATCTCAAACGCTGGGACCGCAAATACGGTGCCACCTATGCGGTGCTCGACATCCTGCAGCGAATCTTCTACCGCAACGACGCTGCCCGGGAAGCCTTCGTCGAAATGTGCGACGACAAGGACGTGCAGAAGCTGACCTTCGACAGCTATCTGTACAAGCGGGTGGTGATGATGAACCCCTGGCAGCAGATCAAGCTCACCCTCCGCACCCTGGGCAGCCTGATTCGAGGCGAGGCCCTAGCTCCGTCCGATTACAACCCTGTTCCTTCGGCCGTTGGCCGTTCCGACGGCGATTTCCTGGCGGAGGAAGCGGCCCAGCAGATCAAGGCACAGGCTGGCGAATCCAAAGGTTCCGAGTCGAAGGAAAAGGCCGCCGTCTCCTGACGGAGGCCGGCCCTCAACATCACTCCAACACCAACAACAATGCTGCTGGTCAGTTGCGCGACTCGATCGCCTTGCCAGCGGCATCCTTGATCCGCTCAATCCCCTGCTCAATGTTCTTGGCGGGGGATGTTTCTTTCTTGGTCGTCGACCAGACGTTGACGGCGTAAACGGCGGCAGCAGCCAAGATCAGCGCCGCAATCACGCTGCCCAGACCATTTCCTCCCTGGCGGATCACCACAGGCTGCTGGGTGGTGTTCGTCTGTTGAGCAGACATTGAGGCTGCTTGGACTGGCCCCTGCTTAGCCGCAGAGGCCAGGGCTGCCTTCATTTGGATTGAATCGATTCAAATTCGGCCAAGACCGAAGCCTGATTGCGCAGGACCGCCAACAGGTTGAGGCGATTGAGCCTCAGCGTGGCATCGTCGACCATCACCATCACGCTGGTGTCACCATCAAAGAAGGCCTGGAGCGCCGGGGTTGCCGCGACGAGGGCATCGGCAAGGGCCTGATACGACCGCTGCTGAGCCAATGGCTGCAGCTGCTCGAGAGCTGCGAACAGATCCTTCTCACTGGCGGACTCGAACCGTTCGGCCTCAACCACTTCGCCGGCCACAAGCTGATCGCGTGCCAGATCACCTTTTTCGGCAAGCTTCGCTGCCCGCTGCACCACCGCCTGGACGGCATCCAGCTGACCGCTGTCCCGAAGGTCACGCAACAGTTGAATCCGCTGCTTGACATCCAGGGGATCACTGAGCAGACGCTGGCTGGAGACGGCATCACCAGCCACAGCCTGCACCAGATCAGGCGCAAAGCCGTCGTCTTCCAGTTGAGACACGATCCGCTGCCGCATCAGCTGACAGAGGTCGTTATGCAGTTGGCTGGCATCCACCGCAAAGGCCGGGAACAGAGCAGCCCACTCCTCCACGGCGTTGCTGAGGAAGGCCATGAGGTCTAGGCGCCAGGCCATGCCCCAGAGAATCTGCACAACACCATTGCCGGCCCGCCGCAGGGCATAGGGGTCGGAGGATCCGGTTGGTCGCTCTCCCTTGGCAAAGATGCTGAGCAGCAGCTCGAGCCGTTCCGCCAAGGCCACAACGGCTCCCGCGGGGGTTGCGGGCAGAGCATCACCGGCTCCTCGGGGCAGATAGTGCTCCACCACAGCAAGAGCAACATCGCGGGGTTCTCCCTCCTCCAGGAGGTATTTGCCCCCCATCAGGCCCTGAAGTTCAGGGAACTCACCCACCATCTGGCTGACCAGATCGTTCTTGCAGAAATGAGCGGCACGCTGGGCCGCATCCACCACGCTCTGATCCAGACCGAGTTGCTTCAACAGCAGGCCCGTGAGCCGCTCGATTCGCTCGGAGCGGTCCAGAAGACTTCCCAAGCCTTCGGCGAAGGTGACACGGTCGAGAGCTTCACGTCGGGATTCGCTGGACTGACGCCGGTCAACATCGAGGAAAAATTCGGCATCCGCCAGGCGAGCTCCAAGCACACGTTCATTGCCGCGAACAATCAAGGACGACGCCGGGGCCAGGCCATTGCCCACCAAAAGGAACTGGGGCCGAAGCACAGCCTCAGCGGTGAGTCGGAGCGGATCAGCCTCCAGACCAGGCACCTGCAGCGGCACATAACGCTGGTGGGCCTGCATCACCGTGCTGATCACCTCCGGAGGAAGCTGGAGGAACCGCTCAGCAATGGTTCCCTCGAGAATCCTGGGGTCTTCAACCAGGTCCACCAGTTCCTCAAACAGCGACTCCGGACAGTCGGGAGTTCCGTTGGCGGCCTGTGCCGACTGGTCCAGGCTGGTGCGAATTCGTTTGGCCCGATCCGCACGATCGACAACAACGCCAGCGGCGGCAAGGGTCTCTCCAAACTGTTCCGCTGATGCGATGGAGAGGGGCTCGTCACCATGGAGACGGTGGGCACGGCTGAAACGATCGCTGCGGACCTCAGGGTCAGCGCCGCCCAGCACCACCGGGATCACCTCTGAACCCTTCAGCGCCAGCAGCCAGCGAATGGGGCGGCTGAAGCGCTGGGCTCCGGTGCCCCAGCGCATGAACCGCCGGCCCTGCAACGCATCAATCCATTGGGGGATCAGCCCCTGGAGCAGTTCAACGCAGGCTTGACCGGGGGTGAGCACGGTTGCGAAGACACAAGGCCCCTTGGGAGTATCACGCTGCTCAAGAGCTGAGGGATCAACCCCGCAGCGCTTGGCGAAACCGATCGCCGCTGGCCCTGGGACGCCGTCCTTGAAAGCCTGAACCACGGGAGGGCCCTTGCGGTCTTCCTCAAGATCGGGTTGGCGGTCCTCCAGATCAGCAACGGAGACCACCAGACGCCGGGGGGTGCCGAACACCGACACCGCTCCATGGCCAAGCCTTGCCTCACGCAGATCACGGCTCACCCGTTGCTGCAGCTGGTCAAGCGCTTGCCTGACGAAATCGGCAGGAAGCTCCTCGGTGCCGATTTCCAGAAGAAAGGTTGCCGTCACGCCAAGGTCAGAGCCGGAAGCGACTGTATTGGAAGCCGTTTCGCTACGTTCAAATCAAGAAATCCTTTTCGGGGTGGGGGAAGGCTCCTTGGCAGTGGCGGAAACAGGAACTCAATCGCTGTCCAAGGCGGAGCAGCGCAAGCTGGACAGCGACCATCTGCGCGACCCGTTGTTGAGCGAGCTCAGCAACGACGATGTTCGCTTCACGGAAGATGCCGTTCAACTGCTGAAGTTCCACGGCAGCTACCAACAGCACCACCGCGAACTACGCAAGACGGACAAGGTTCGCAGCTGGCAGATGATGCTGCGGCTACGCAGTCCGGGCGGACGCATCCCTGCCCGACTGTTCCTCGCCCTCGATGACCTCTCCAACCGCCTTGGGGACGGAACTCTGCGGGCCACCACCCGTCAGGCCTTCCAGATGCACGGCATCGCCAAGGCCGACCTGAAAGAGGTGATCGGCACCATCGTTCGCAACATGGGCTCGACCCTGGCGGCCTGCGGGGACATCAACCGCAATGTGATGGCACCACCAGCTCCTTTTGAGAAAGGCGGCTACCCCGTGGCACGGCGCCTGGCCGATGAAATTGCTGATCTGCTCAGCCCCGAAGCGGCCGAGGGGGCCTATCTGGACCTCTGGGTGGATGGTGACCTGAGTTATCGCTTCAAGCCCAGCCGAGCCGTTCAGAAGGCCAGGAAGCGGCAGAGCGAGGGCGGCGTTTTTTCCGGCAGCACTGAGGAACCTCTCTACGGGGACACCTACCTGCCCCGGAAATTCAAGGTGGCCGTCACCGTGCCGGGGGACAACTCTGTTGACCTGCTCACCCAGGACATCGGCCTGGTGGCTTTCACCGACCCCTCCGGCGATCTGCGGGGCTGCAACGTCTACGTGGGCGGTGGCATGGGCCGCACCCACAACAAAGAGGAAACCTTCGCCCGCACGGCGGATCCTTTGGGTTACGTCGATGCTGCCGACGTTCTGGATGTGGTTCAGGCGATCCTGGCGCTGCAACGGGATCACGGGGATCGAGAGGTGCGCAAGCACGCCCGCATGAAATATCTGCTGCACGACAAGGGCATTCAATGGTTCCGCGACACCCTGTGCGCGACCTACTTCAAGGGAAGCCTCAAGGGGCTGCGCAATGAGCCAAAGGCCAAACTTCTCGACTACCTCGGCTGGCATCGTCAAAAAGCCGGGATGTGGTTCGTGGGGCTGCCCCTGCTCTGCGGTCGCCTGAACGGGGATCTCAAGGCAGGGCTCAGGCAGATCGTTGAGACCTATCAGCTGGAGATTCGTCTCACCGCCAATCAAGACCTGCTTCTGTGCAACATCGGCACCGCCCAGCGGGCCAGCATTCGAACCCAGCTGGAATCCCTCGGCTTTGAGGCACCTGAAGCACCAGCACCCCTGGCCAGGCATGCCATTGCTTGCCCTGCTCTACCCACCTGCGGGCTGGCAATCACGGAATCGGAGCGCATCCTTCCGGATGTTCTGGAACGCCTCGATGCTCAGCTCCGGCGCCTCGAGATCGAGAAGTCTCTGCTCGTGCGCATGACCGGCTGCCCCAATGGCTGTGCCCGCCCTTACATGGCCGAGCTCGGATTGGTGGGGAACGGGGTCAACCAATACCAGCTTTGGCTCGGCGGCACTCCCAACCTCCAGCGTCTGGCGCGCCCCTACATGGAGAAGCTGCCCTTGGATGATCTGGAGACAACCCTTGAGCCGCTCCTCCTGAGCTGGAAAGCCGCCGGCGGCCGACGCAGCTTCGGGGACCACATCGAGAAGCTGGGGGATCAGGAAGTGAGCGCGCTGCTGACGGCCTCGGCATAGAGCGCCACCACTTCACCCCTTCGCCAGGCCCAGAGCTGATCACCGAACGAGTAGTGCCACCACTCGTTGGGATGCTGGGCGAAGCCGGCCGCTTCCATCACATCAGCCAGCAACTGCCGGCGTTGATGCCAACAGCGAGCCTCGAGATCCTCCCGAGCGGCGTAGTGCTGCGGTTCAGACACCGCACCAATGGCATCAATCTCTCCACCCATGGCCAGCGGCGTTCCATCACAGCTGCTGAGGGTGAGGTCGACCGCCGCACCGGTGCTGTGGGGGGGCGGCGTCGCGGGATCGCGACTGGGGTCGGCCCAGAAGCGCCCCACATCGGCCACCACCCGATCGAAGGCGTCCCCCGAGCGCGCTTCCACGCCGCGCTCGCGGCAAAGCTCCGAGATGCTGTGCTTCACCATGAAGGCCTGCACGGCGATGGGCCGCCAGGCATCAAAAATGCTCAGGCGCAGACTGGGATCGTGCTCAACCAGCTGCTGCTGGGCGTCTAGCAGGCGCTGAACCACCCCCAGGCGCAGTTTGAAGGGAGTCCCCGATGCCCCATAGGGGGCCCCAAGCGCCATGTACGGATGAGGCTCCATCCGCAACAAAGCTGGAGGCAGCTCTTGCATCGGCTCGCCGCAATCTTCGATGGGAATCGGGCTCCAGGGACGCATCGAGGCGGCAACAGATGGGATCAGTTCAAGGGGGTGCCGCCGCTGAGACGACGCTGCTGTGCATCCAGGGTCTCGCGCAGCAACGGGTGCTGCTCGAGCTCAGGATCGGTCTTCAACAGCTCTTGGGCGGCTGTTCGTGCATCCTCCAGAACGGCACCATCATCGGCGAGGCTGGCCAGAGCCAGATCAGGCAGGCCCGACTGACGGGTCCCCAGCACCTGTCCAGGTCCGCGCAGGCGCAGATCCATCTCGGCGATCTCGAAACCATCGGTGGAGCGCACCAGCACATCGAGACGCTGGCGGGCCAGGGGATTGGAGCTGCCATTGATCAACAGGCAATGGGAGGCAGCGGCGCCACGGCCAACGCGCCCCCGCAACTGATGCAGCTGCGCCAGGCCGAAACGTTCGGCATGGTCGATCACCATCACGCTGGCTTCGGGCACGTCCACGCCCACTTCCACCACCGTGGTCGACACCAGCACCTGAGTCGTGCCAGCAGCGAAATCGGTCAGCACCGCCTGCTTTTCAGCACTGGAGAGACGCCCGTGCAGCAAACCAACGGCCAGATCAGGAAAAACCTCCGAGGCCAATTCAGCGTGAACTTCCACGGCCGAGCGAAGCTCGAGCTTTTCCGATTCGTCCACCAGAGGCAGAACGACGTAGGCCCGCTGGCCCAGCTTCACCTCCTCACGGATCAACTCATAGGCCTTCTCCCGCTTCGCAGCCGTGAGCATGCGGGTGCGAATCGGCGTTCGCCCTGGCGGCAATTCATCGATCTGGCTGACATCCAAATCCCCATGCATCGAGAGCGCCAGGGTCCGTGGGATCGGTGTTGCCGTCATGGTGAGCAGATGGGGCTGCAAGCCCTTGTTGAGCAGGCGATCCCGTTGATGCACACCGAAACGGTGCTGTTCATCCACCACCACAAGCCCCAGGCGGTTGAAAACAACAGGATCCTCGAGCAAGGCATGGGTGCCCACCAGCACCTTCAGCGAACCGTTGGCCAGGTCATCCAGCAGCTCCCGACGGCGGGGCCGCGGCGTGGATCCCGTCAGCAAAGCGACGCTCACATGGAGCGGCGGCAGCCACTGGCAGAGGTTGCGGTAATGCTGCTCGGCCAACACCTCCGTGGGGGCCATCAGGGCCCCCTGCCAGCCCGAGGCAATGGTGCTGAGCAACGCTGCAATGGCCACCACCGTCTTTCCCGAGCCGACGTCCCCCTGCACCAGACGGGCCATGGGTTCGCTGCGCGCCAGATCAGCTTCGATCTCCTGAAACACCCGTTGCTGAGCTGCGGTGAAGCGGAAGGGCAGCAGATCCATGAACTCCCCCACAAGCCCGCTGGAGCTGGACTGGAGATCCAGATCCGGTCCCGTCCGGGAGCGCAGGGCCTGGCGTCGGCGCAACAGACCGAGCTGCAGGAGCAGAAACTCATCGAACACCAGCCGGCGCCGTCCCTGATCAAGGCTTTCGCGATCCTTGGGTGCATGCAGGGCCTGCAGGGCCTCCGACAGTGCCGGCAGCTGGAATTGCCGCTGCAGCAGGGCAGGAAGCGGATCAGGCCACGATGCCGCGAGGGGCAGGACCTGATCGATCAGGCTGCGGAACCGATCCGCGCCAACCCCTTCGGTGAGGGGATACACCGGGAGAAGCCGGCCGATGCTGGGGGATTGGACCGGAGACGAGGGGCTGTCCAGCACCTCGATCAACGGATCCTGAAAGGTGATGCCGTAGGGGCCGTCTTTCACCAGACCACTGACGGCCACGGTGGCACCAACGGGGTAGAGACGCTGCTGGCCTTTGAGGTAAGCCGGAGAACTGAAGCGTTTGCCCGCCAGGAAACGGCTCACCTTGAGGCGACCGGTCGGGTCCTGGAGCTGGAGCTCAATGATGGCGAGGTTGGTGTTCCGTGGGCTGACGAATCCGTTGCAACGGCGAATCGTGGCGACGATCGTGGCTGTTTCCCCCGACACCAGCGCCTCAATGCGGCGCATCGCGGAGTAATCGACATGGTCGCGGGGGTAATAACGGAGCAGGTCACGCACCAGAAGCAGGCCGATCGAAGCCAGCCGTGCCGCGAATTTCGGACCCACACCACGGATCTGGGTGATGGGACTATCGAGCTGCAGTGGTGAGCTGGCACGCTGCTGGGGCGACGCCTGAACCTTGAGGCGTGGCGGTGCCATAGGAGCCGAGGGTTCCAGGCGATGGCGCAGCTCATGCAGCCACTGACGGGCATCGGTGACCAAGCGACGGCGGGCAGGATCAGCGAGCTCCGGATAGTCGGCAAAGCCAGAGCTGAGCTTGGACATGCGTTCACTGACCCCCTGGGGGAAGGGAACGGCCGGAGGCGCTGCGAGTTGCTGCTGCAGAAAGGCGTGAAAGCGCTGCTGGCGACCCTGCAGATTCTGAAAACCACGGTCGGCCTCCAACCCCAGCGAGCGCTGAAGGGGAAGCATCCAGGTGAGGAGCAGCGACAGCTGCTCGCTGGTCAGTCCCCGCTCAGCTGCTGCGTTGAATCCGATGGGGTCTGCCAATGGGTCCGGGCCTCACGATCCAGGGAGCGACGCTGCCAATGACGCTGCTGCCGCACCATTGTGAGCAGAGCATGGTGGTGAGCGCGCAATCGTTTGCGGCACTGACGCAGACGTGGGCTGTCGAACTCCAGATCGTTGCTGCGTAAGAGCACACAGAGCACATCCATGCCCTGGTCGAGCTCACCGACGGCCAGAGGGAGGCGCAGGCGAAGCACGTTCGTGGCGGTTGGCTGCGTTTCGACCTGCCCCTTCAGGACAGCATCCAGAAGGCTGATAGGAAGGAGGGTCTGGGCCAGTCCTGACCGCAGCATCTGCACATTCACCGCATGGGACAGGTTGCGAAGGCGTCGCTCAAGCGCCTGATCCATGGCCTGAATCCAGTGCAACAGCGCATCCGGTTCATTCGGGAGAAAGTGGTCGTTGCCGTCCAGCGAAGGATCAAGAACAGCACCGGGATCAAGGGGCTGTTGGGCCTGCTGCATCGCATCACCGGCCAGCTCGAACAGTGAGCGGAGCACATCCAAATCACCCGAAGATTTGTTGTCTGCAGGTTCAGGGACGGATTCTTTAACGGGGTCCGGGGAAGCGGTCCTCGGGGGGGATTCAAGCGGTGAAGCCAAGCTCAACTGAATGGATCCGCTCGGTTCGTCCCGTGGGAGCTCAGAGGTGGGTGGCTCGGGTTCAGGCGCACTCTCCTGGGACTGGCGACTGAGCTTCTGCAGCATGCTTCTGCTGGCATGGGCCTGCTGGCGCCGTTGCTCCTGCTGCATCTGCCCCACCAGCTGCATCAGCTGCTCAACTGTGAGCAGAACGCTGCAGCGGTCGATCAGGTCTGTGACCGCTGCATGGAAATTCTGACGGGTCGACTCCGGCAGCCGACCAAAACGGGAGGGATCAACCTCACCGAGAAGATTGAACAGGGCCTGACGGGTGGCTCCTTCCAGCAGTTCCCGCAGCACCTGAAGATAGAGAGCCTGCTCCCTGTACAGGGCGATGGCCCGCAGCCGGCACAACCGTTGAAGGCGTGCCAGCTGTTCTGACGGGTCGTAAGCAGGCCTGACGTCCGGGTCGGACAAGGGAATCAGCCGGCGTTCTGCATGGACGCCACTTCAGCAGCGAAATCGTTTTCCTCCACCTCGATGCCCTCGCCCAAGGTGTAACGGGTGAAGCGACGAACTTTCACGTTCTCGCCGATCTTGCCAGCGGTTTGCTTGACGAGGTCAGCAACGGTGATGGAGCTGTCCTTGATGAAGGGCTGCTCCATGAGGGCGAGTTCCTTGAGGCGCTTGCCGATGCGGCCCTCAACGATCTTTTCCTTCATCTGCTCAGGCTTGCCCTCGAGATCGTCACGACCCATCTCGATCGCCTTTTCCCGCTCACGGATCTCGTCGGGAATCTCGTCGGTGGTGACGTACTCAACATTGGGGCATGCCGCCACCTGCATGGAGACATCACGCAGCAGCGACTGGAACATGTCGCCCCGGGCCACGAAGTCGGTTTCGCAGTTCACCTCAACCAGCACACCCACGCGGGCACCGGTGTGGATGTAGCTGCCGATGGCACCCTCGGCGGCGGTGCGGCCGGATTTCTTTTCAGCGCTGGCGATGCCTTTCTGGCGAAGCCACTCAACGGCCTTGTTGGCATCGCCTTCCGTGGCGGCCAGGGCCTTTTTGCAATCCATCATCCCCGCGCCGGTCTTGTCGCGCAGTTCTTTGACAAGCTTGGCGGATACGGCAGCAGCCATCGGTCGGAGCAGTGAGAAGGGAAATTGAATCGCCGCCGATTCCCTGGTTGGAATCAGCGGCGTGAACTTAGCGGTGAGAGGAGATCAGCCTTCGCTGTCGCCACCACGCTGATCGTTGGAACCGTGGCGGCCCTCATTGATCGCATCGGCCAGACGGCCCAGGATCAGTTGCACAGAACGAACGGCATCGTCGTTGCAGGGAATCGGCACCTCACAGAGGTCCGGATCACAGTTGGTGTCCAGCATGGAAACCAGAGGGATGTCGAGCTTGCGGGCTTCGAGCACCGCATTCGACTCACGACGCTGGTCCACCAGGACCACAACATCGGGAAGGCGACGCATGTTCTTGAGGCCACCCAGATACTTCTGGAGACGCTCGAGTTCGCGACGCAGCACCGCACCTTCCTTCTTGGGGCGCATGGCGATGGCGCCGCTGGACTCCATCCGCTCCAGATCCTTGAGACGGTCGATCCGCGCCTTCATGGTGGTCCAGTTGGTGAGCATGCCGCCCAACCAGCGCTGGTTCACGTAGGAGGCTCCGCAGCGGGCAGCTTCCAGCGCCACAACTTCAGAGGCTTGCTTCTTGGTGCCAACGAAAAGGAAACGCTTGCCGCTGCGTGCCGCAGAACGGGTCCACTTGTAGGCGTTGTTCATGCAGACGGCGGTCTGCACGAGGTCGATGATGTGAACGCCGTTGCGCGCGCAGTAGATGTAGCGCGACATCTTGGGGTTCCAACGACGGGTCTGGTGCCCAAAGTGGGCACCAGCCTCCATCATCTCGGCGAGGGTGACGACAGCCATGGTTTGAGGGTTTCGGGTTCGCCTCCACCTGCCAGGGACCTGAACAACCAGCAGGAGCTGGTCTCACGGTGCACCCGAAACGGGCAGGTGTGCGGAGTGAAAGGACCTATAGAAGGTATCAAAACGTTGATCAGCGAAGCCCTGCCGCTCTGGCTTCACGGAACAGGGCACGCACACCGATGCGATTGAGGGGCAAACGAAGCAACTCCATCGCCGTTCCGGGATAGCCATGCCGGATCAGCCAACGGAGCAGCGGGCGAAGGCTTGAGGGATTGATCAGCCCACCGAGGGTGAGCACTTCCCAAAGGATGCGATGGAACCAGGTGAACTGGATGATCAACCGCACCCGCCTGGTGGGATGTTTGCGGTAGAAAACAAGCCCCATACGGGCCCGTTCACCCTCCACTTCCACAAGTCGGGGGATCTGGTCGAGGCTGAGGGCGGGGTGCCAGTGATAACCGACAGCATCCGGGCACTTCACCAACTCAACCCCCATCCGCCGCAGACGCTCACCCAGTTCCAGGTCCTCCCAGCCATAGAGGCGGAAACCAGTGTCAAACAGGCCTGAGCGCTCCAGCACCTCCCGATCAATGGCCACATTGCCGGTGGCGAAATAAGCCCAGGACAAGTCTCGTAATTTGTGGCGCTCCGAGCAGGGTGCTTCGAAGTTGGCGGTGTTAATGACAGCGCCGTAGGTGAAGCAGAGCCGATCACCACGCCGTTGCCAGCACTGCTGCAACGCCCGTGCATGGGTGGCCAGAAAGGTTTCTGTGACCACCAGATCGCTGTCGATGAAGACGATCACATCGCCACGGGCGTGATCCACACCGCGGTTTCGGCCCTCGGCAGGACCACCGTGCTCCTGCTCGATCAGGCGCACATGGGGAAAACGCTGGGACTGCTCGCTCAGCCATGACGGCGTTCCATCGGTGGAACCGTCGTCAACCACAACAACCTCGTAGTCCTGAAGAGCTCCAGCAAGCTGCTGATCTTCCAGTGCCGAGAGGCATTTCTCGAGGATCGGGCGTCGGTTGTAGGTCGGAATAACGACGCTGACGAACATCGCGACGGCCGATGCAAATGGCCACCCACCCTACGAACAACAAAAAAGGGGCCCGCAGGCCCCCCCCTTTTTGATGCATGGTCTGATCCGTTGATCAGTCGGCGGCACCACCATTGTTGGCGGTTCCGGTCACACCGTTACCAGCGCCTTCACCACGGCCATCGTTCCGCATCTTGCGCTTCTTGAACTTGCGCGCGTAGGCGCGGTTCCGCTCCTGCTTTTCTTTCTTCAGGTTTCTGCGCTTGGCCATGCGGAACTGCGGGCTCTGATGTCAACTTTCATCGTACTAAACAGCATTCTTTAATCGCCCGTCCTCCATCTGAAGCAGGCGATCGGCCACATCAACGATGCGCGGGTCATGGGTCACCATCAGCACCGCGCAGGATTGTTCACGGGCGAGTCGGCGAAGCAGCTCCACCACCTCCCGGCCCGTACGGCTGTCCAGGGCAGCGGTGGGTTCGTCAGCCAGGAGAAGGCGGGGCTTGGCGGCAAGGGCACGGGCAATGGCGACCCGCTGCTTCTGTCCACCGGACAAGTCATGGGGGACTTTGGCCATGTGGTCCTCCAGGCCAACGGCACGGAGCCACTGACGAGCCTCATCCCGGCGCGCCCTGTAACTGAGATCAGGCAGAAGATCGGCTCCCATCTGCACGTTCTGTTCAGCCGTGAGGCAGCGCAGAAGGTTGTGCCCCTGAAAGATCATTCCAATGCGCCGGCGCACCTGCTGGCGGCGCCGACGGCCAGCGCCATGCAGGGACTCACCAAGCACCGACACCTCACCCTGCTGAACCGTCCGCAAGGCGCCGATCAAGGTGAGCAGTGTTGTCTTGCCACAGCCCGAAGGACCGGTCAGCAACACCACTTCGCCCGGCTCGATGCTGAAGCTGATGTTCTGAAGAACCGCGCGGCGCATCTCCCCTTGGCCGAAAGCGTGGGAGAGGTTGTCGACAACAACAGCTGCCATCAGAAGATCTCCGCAGGGTCTGCATCGATGAGACGACGCATGGCCAGGAACGACGACAACATGCACATCACCAGGATCATCACCAGAACGGTCAACGCCCGGGACAGATCCATGCCGACGGGCAACTTGGTGGCGTCACGAACGAACCAGTACAGCCCCTGACCGGCCATGTAGGCGGGGACGTACCCCATCGCCGCCAGATAGAAGCCCTCACGAACCACCACTCCCAACAGATGGCTGAGGCGATAGCCCATGGCCATCAAAGTGGCGTACTCCGGCAGGTGATCACTCACATCGGTGTACAGCACCTGATACACGATCACGCAGCCCACCACGAAGCCCATGGCGGCGCCGAGCGTGAAGATGAAACCGATGGAGGTGCTGCTCTTCCAGTAGTTCTGCTCGAAATCGATGAAGCCCTGCTTGGTCAGCACCGAAACATCCTTGGGCAGTCGCTGTCTCAATCGGGACACCACCCGCTCAGGATCCGCGCCGGGCTTCAACCGCACTAGACCCACTTCGATCGCCCCAGGCGGCTTCTGAGGCATCAGATCGAGGAACGTCTCCGTGCTCGTGAGCAGGTTGCCGTCGGCACCGAAGCTGGTGCCCAGGCTCACCAGACCCGCCACCCGGACGCGGTTGCCAGCGATCTCGGTTTCCACCACACGGCCATCGCGATACCAATCGGCAATCGGTCCGAATTCAGGACGTGACAGCTGATCGAAGAGGATCCGCCCCTTCTGCTTGAGAGCGTCAGTTTTCTCAGCCAGGGAGGGATCGACAAAAAAGGGGTCGTCGGGATTGAAACCCAAGGCCAGGATCGACCGGTTGCGCCGCGTTTCCGGGTTCCGCCACAGCATCAGCCCCCAGTGCACCGGGGTCACCCCATCGACGTCTGGATCAGCCAGGGTCTGAACCAGCCGCCGCCTTGGAAAGGCCTCCATGCTCACGGAGCTGGCGGAGCGGGGACTGATCAGAACAACATCAGCATCAAACAGCCGGTGCGCTGTGACGCTGGCGTCAAAGAGGCCATCACGGAATCCAAGTTGCATGAACATCAGAATTCCCGCGAAACTGATGCCAGCAAGCGCCACCAGCAAGCGAACGGGCTGGCGCGTCAGCAACAGCCAGGAGAGGGGAATCCGACGCCCCCGCCAGATCCGGTTCATGGATCGAAGCGGGCGATCACCTTCAAACCCGCCAGACGACTGACCTTGGCGGCATCTTCAGGATTCAACACCACATCAACCATCACAACGCGGGCGTCGGCATCGCCGGTGGGATCGGTGGAGAGAACAGACCGTTGTTCCACCTGCGGGCTGATGCGCAGGACGCGCCCGACGAGTTCACCTCGGAAACCACCGTTCTCGCTGATGAGGCGCACGGACTGGTCGAGCCGGATCAGGGAGATGTCGGATTCGTAGACCTCGATGCTGGCCTGCATCGCCTGATTGGCCCCCACATCCATCACCCCCTCTGCACCAGGGCGCTCGCCTGCACGGGCATGCAGCTTGAGCACAACACCATCTAGTGGCGAGATCAGCTGACTGAGCACGAGGTCGGCCTGAAGCCCTTTGCGCTCCGCCAGGGCCTGATCCCGCTGTCCCTGAAGACGAACCAGCTCCTCACGCTTGTTGTCCACCAGAGTCAATTCGGCCGCACCCCAATCGGCGGCTTTGCTGAAGCGCTCCACCTCAAGGGCCTGTAGCTGTATCTCCTGATCGAGGCTGCGCAGCTGCGCATCGACGCGCTCCAGATCAGCGAGGAGTCCATCCCGGTGATCGAAGGACGCCAACACCTGGCCGGTCTTGATCAGATCACCCTCATTCACCTTGAGGGCTGCCACCCGGGGTGTCCCCGCCATCCCGGCATTGGGAGCCGCCAGATTGCGGATGTCTCCAGCGGGCTCGAGCTGCCCAAGGGCGGCAACTGCTTCCGGACGAACCGTGGGTGCAGGCGTCGTTTCAACCGGCTTGGGTTCGGGCGTCGGCCGCAGCAACCAGCCGCCGATGACCGCAATGACCAAACTTCCAGCCAGAACAGACCAGCGCTTGGGGGTCATCAGAGTTCCGGAGGGTTGTCGAACAGAAGCATGTCGATGTAGCGATCGGCCCAGGCTGAATCGAAGGCCTTCTCGAGCACGCGGCGGGTCTTGTCGTTGCGTTTCTGCTGAAGGCAATAGTTCAATTGACCTTCGTACCGGCGGACTGTAGTGAGAGCCGTGGACGGTTCGGGAGTGGCCTCGATCACGCTGGTGGCCATCACCTGCAGGTAGTGGCTCACCAGTTCCTGAAAGGCTGTTTCCTCGTCAGCACCATCGGGGCGGATGAAGCACACCTTGTTCGAGAAGATGGCTGATCCCCAGGCCGGCAGCTCCCGAACCTGACGGAACGCCGGCCATGGCCTGGCCTCAAGCCGCTGGATCAGCTGCTCCGGCAAGGCATCGGATGTGGGTGAGAGATCGACGATCGCGGCGGATACGCCAGCGGGGCCGGCCACGATGTCGGCGCCAAAAATCGGTAGGTCGTACTGGGGATCCGGGAACCAGACGCTGTGAAGGATCTGAAGTCCGTTGCCGAGTCGCGCCACCTCCAGATGCAGCTTGCGAAGACCGACACAGCGGAACAGCTCGTTCCCGATCGATAGGCCTTCACCATCGAGTTGCCCCTGGATGAAGCGCAAATCCTCGTCACAAGGAAGTATCTCCAATCCCGGTAATCCCGCCCAGGCACTGCGGATCGACGCCGCCAAGGCATGCACGAGGGGATGCTGTCCTGGCGGTGGCGCCAGCGGCTTGGGCTGCATCGAAGGGGCAGGCACAGAATGGAACTTTGCCACGCAGTTCTGAACCTTCCGTTCTCCGGTCCCCAACTGGACCATTGGACCCTCCCCAACGGAGTGCGCTGCGTGACGGCGGACATGCCGGATGCACCCCTGACCTGTCTCGATCTCTGGTGCCGTGCCGGCAGTGCCAGTGAGCAGCAAGGGGAAGAGGGCATGGCCCATTTCCTGGAGCACATGGTGTTCAAGGGAAGTGAGCAGCTGGCCGCAGGGGCATTCGATGAAGCCATCGAAGCTCTGGGGGGCAGCAGCAATGCCGCCACAGGCTTTGATGACGTTCACTTCCACGTGCTGACACCCCCGGATCGATCCCGCGAAGCGTTGGATCTGTTGTTGGAACTGGTGTTGCAGCCAAGCCTCGAGCCTGAGGGGTTCAACACGGAACGGGGGGTGGTGCTTGAAGAGATCGCTCAATACGCCGATCAACCCAATGAGCAGGTGCTGCAACTGCTGTTGAGCAAGGGCTGTGACCAGCACCCCTACGGCCGACCCATCCTGGGCACCCCCCGCAGCCTGGAGGCCATCACGCCCGAGGCCATGCGGGCGTTTCATCAGCGGCAGTACCGCGGTTCCAACTGCTGCCTGGCGATGGCCGGGCCTTCGTCAGCGGAGCTGCGCAGTGCCCTGGGTTCCTCGGCTCTGGCGGACCTCCTGGATGCGCCTGAGCCCTCATCAACGTCATCACCCCTGAGCGTGCGTCCTGGACGCGAAAGCGTTGTTGTGGACCGGCTCGAATCCGCCCGACTGCTGATGCTCTGGGAAGCTCCACGGGCCCAGGATCAAACAGGCGTGATGGCCGCTGATCTCGCCACAACCCTGCTGGGGGAAGGACGACGCAGTCGTCTCGTGAACCGCTTGAGGGAGGAACTGCAGATCGTTGAAAGCGTGTCGATGGACCTCTCGGTTCTGGAGCAGGGAAGCCTGATCACGCTGGAGGTGATCTGTCCAGACGAGCATCTGGAGGCTGTGGAAGACGAGGTGAACCGGCAGCTGCGCGCCATGGCGGAAGAGCTCGTCAGCGATCAGGAGCTGAAACGGGGCCAGCAGCTGGTGAGCAACGGACTGCGCTATGCCTTGGAATCGACGGGCCAGGTGTCTGGGCTCAGCGCCAGCCAGACCCTCTGGGACCGGCAGCAGGATCTGCTCCATCCTCTTGCTTTCCTGCCGCCATGGACGGCCGAGCGGCTTCGCTCAGACCTGTTCCCAAGGCTTCAACCCGAACAGGCGTTTGTGCTGACCGCCCAGGCCAAGACGAAACACGGATGAGCAACCCCGAACTGCTGATCGAACCGGTCTCAAGCCCGGGGATTCTGGCCGCGAAACTGCTGCTTCCTTTCGGCAGCGCCGACGACCCTGCAGGAACACGGGGTGCCCATGACCTGCTGGCATCTCTGCTCAGCCGCGGCTGTGGACGACACAACCACGTTGACCTGGCGGACCTTGTTGAGGGATGCGGAGCAGGTCTGCGCTGCGATGCCCAGGAAGATGCGCTCGTGCTGAGCCTGCGCTGCACGGTGGAAGACGCGGAGCAGCTCCTTCCCCTGCTGGCCCAGATGGTTCGTTCCCCCCAGCTTGAGCCTGGCCAGGTGGCCCTTGAACGTTCGCTCACGATTCAGGCCTTGCAACGGCAGCGGGAGGACCCCTTCCATTGCGCCACGACCGGATGGCGGCAGCTGACCTATGGCAACGGGGGCTACGGCCACGACCCGATGGGCATCGCTGAAGAGCTGGATGATCTGGATCGGGAGGCACTTCTCCCCCTGGCCGAGCGGCTACCGAGGGCATCGAGCGTTCTCGCCCTGGCGGGCAGCGTCCCACCGCAAATCATCGACACGATTGGCTCCCTTGAGGACTTTCGCGACTGGCCAGAAGGGAGCGGCAACGATCGCTCAGGCCGCCGTCCCTACGCCGAAGCGGTGGGAACCGAAACGATCCAGCTCGAAGCGATGGACACCGAACAGGTGGTTCTGATGCTTGGGCAGGCGACGCTGGGGCATGGACACCCGGATGAACTGGCGTTGCGACTGTTGCAGTGCCATCTGGGCGTGGGCATGTCGAGCCTGCTGTTCCAGCGCCTGCGGGAAGACCACGGTGTGGCCTACGACGTGGCCGCGCACTTCCCTGCCCTGGCAGGACCGGCGCCCTTTGTGCTGATGGCCTCGAGCGTGGAGGAGCGCTCAGAGCTCGCGCTGGACTTGCTGCTGAACATCTGGGACGAGCTGAGTGAGCAACCCCTCAGTGAGGCCGCACTCGAGCTCGCACGGGCAAAGTACATCGGTCAGCTCGCCCAGGGCCTGCAGACCTGCTCCCAACGGGCAGAGCGACGGGTTCAGCTGAAGGCCCAAGGGCTCCCCGACGATCATGACCAGCGCTGTGTGCGGGCCCTTGCGGAACTGACACCGACGGATGTGCTCCATGCCGCCCAACGTTGGCTGAGGGAACCACGACTCAGCCTGTGCGGAACCTCCGCTGCACTGAAGCAGCTCGAACGGCGCTGGGATCGGCGGGACGCTGCTTAGTCCACCTCAGCTGCATCCACCGGATCCAGCCGATCGAGGGGGATCAGAAACGTGCCCCGGCGAAAACGCACAGCAACCGTGTCCATCGGATGAAGAGCAACCACCTCGCCCACTTCACCGGCGGCCACCAGATCCGGCGGTCGCAGCATCGGCATCGGATCCGCCGACTTGAGGTACGGAAGCTGCTGCGACAGGCGCAGCTGATCACCAATCGATACCGACATCTGAACTGGGCAGGATCTGCATTGTCGAGCAGGATGGGCCGAGTTGAGTGAGTGATGTGAGGGCTCTCGCCTCCTGGTGTGGTGCCCTGGCGGGTCTGCTTGCCATCCTCATCGGTGGTCTTGTGCCGGCCGCGTTGGTCCTGCCTGCTCCCGAGCCCATCCTTCTCCCCCTGCCGGTCACGTGGCAGGTGCCAGCGTTGCTTCTCTGCGCCATGGTCAGTGGCCCGCGTGCCGGCGTGATGGCCGCTGTTGGCTATCTGAGCCTGGGATTGTTCAGCCTGCCGGTGTTCCATGGCGGTGGAGGGCTGCACTACATGCTTGAACCGGGTTTCGGCTATCTCGCGGGCTTCGTGCCCGCAGCCTGGCTCACCGGTCGACTGGCGCAGCAGGACGGCATGGATGACCTGCCCAGACAGTCGCTCTGTGCCCTGGCAGGGCTGCTCGTTCTCCAGATCTGCGGGGTGCTGAATCTCGCCCTCGGGGCGGTGCTGGGGCGATGGAGCCTTGGTTTCCCCGAGCTGCTGATGCAGTTTTCAATCGGTCCGCTACCGGCTCAGATGCTGCTCTGCATTGGTGCAGGATTCCTTTCAATCGTGCTGCGTCGGTTGCTGATCATCGAGCCATGACAAGACCACTTCCACGTCGCTCAACCCTGCTGATTGCCCTGGTGATCGTGGTGGTGGATCAGCTGAGCAAGGCGGCGGCCTCGAGCGCTTTGCGAGGGGGTCAATCCCTCCCCCTGCTGCCACATCTGCTCTCGCTGCAATTGGTGCACAACACCGGCGCGGCCTTCAGTGTTCTGCAGGGCTCCACTGCCCTGCTTGGGCTGCTCAGCCTGGGGGTGGGCATCGGGCTGATCCTGTGGATCTGGCGTGAACGGGTGCTGCCGTTCTGGCAGGCCCTCGCCGCAGCAGCGCTTCTGGGTGGAACCGTGGGCAATGGGATCGACCGTTGGCGTCTGGGCCACGTGGTGGATTTTCTGGCCCTCGAACCGATCGATTTCCCGATCTTCAACGGGGCGGATGTCGCCATCAATCTCGCCGTGCTCTGCTTTGCCATCGACCTCTGGACCCGCCGGGGTGATACCAGCCTTCGTGACAACAGCCGTGGCTGACCCAAACTTGCCCTGAGGCTGGTGTGACGCAGGCATGAAACGCCAAACCCGGTTGCTGATCGGTCTCGCCGTTGCCTTTGTGGCACTCGTGCTGATCGGCGCTGCCGTTCAGACCATCCGCAGCCTGCTGTGGGATCTGAGTTACTTCCTGCCTCCCTGGTTGCTCACGCCGGTGCTGCTGCTGGGGCTCGTGCTGGTGGCCACCCTGGCGGTGCAGGTGGGTTGGCCGATGTGGAAACGCCTGAAATCACGCCCAAGCCAACACCCACGCCAAGCCACCCCGGCTCCACAGAACCGGCGGGATGCCGCGACCACCAGCCTCGGCCATGTGGATCGTCTGATCGAACGCATTCAGAACGACATCAGTCGCCGCAGCCTTCAGAACGAACGCGACCGGGTCGCCGAGGAACTCAAGCGAGGCGATCTGGTGGTTGTGGTGTTCGGCACTGGATCCAGTGGCAAGACATCGCTGATCCGTGCCCTGCTCAATGAAATGGTCGGCGATGTGGGAGCGCCCATGGGCGTGACCAAAACCAGCCGCGCCTACCGCCTGCGTTTGAAAGGCCTGGAGCGTGGTCTTCAGCTCGTGGACACCCCAGGAATCCTGGAAGCCGGAGACGAAGGACTCAGCCGGGAGGAAACAGCCCGTCGTCGGGCGGTTCGTGCCGATCTGTTGATCGTGGTGGTGGACGGGGACCTCAGAGCCTCGGAATACGCCGTCGTGACCTCGCTCGCCGGGCTCGGCAAGCGGCTGCTCCTGGTGCTGAACAAGCGGGATTTACGCGGAGTTGACGAGGAGAAAAGGCTCCTGCAGGTGCTTCGCTCCCGTTGCCAGGGACAGCTCAACGCTGCTGATGTGGTGGCCTGCAGCGCCTCTCCTCAATCGATTCCTCAACCCGGCCTTCGCCCGCTGCAGCCGCTGCCTGACGTCAGCGATCTGCTGCAGCGCCTCGCCGTTGTGCTGCACGCCGAGGGCGAGGAATTGATTGCCGACAACATCCTTCTGCAGTGCCGATCCCTCGACAGCCGCGGGCGTGACCTGTTGAACGACCAGCGGTCTCGGGAAGCCAAACGCTGCATTGACCGCTACAGCTGGATGGGAGCGGGGATTGTCGCTGCCAATCCGCTGCCCGGGGTGGATCTGTTGAGCACCGCAGCTGTAAATGCCCAGATGATCCTGGAGATGGCCAAGATCTATGGGGTCGAGATGTCACGTGATCGCGCCAAGGATCTGGCCCTGTCCCTTGGACAGACCCTGGGCAAGTTGGGCATCGTCAAGGGGGCCATGAGCTTGCTGGGCACCAGCCTGAGCCTGAGCTTGCCCACTCTGGTGCTGGGGCAGGTGCTCCAGGGGGTGGTGACCGCATGGCTCACCCGAATCGCCGGAAGCAGTTTCATGCGCTATTTCGAACAGGACCAGGACTGGGGTGACGGTGGCATGCAGACCGTGGTTCAACAGGCCTTTGAGCTCAACCGACGGGAACTCTCACTGCAGCGCTTTCTGGCCAGTGCCATGCGGCAAGTGGTTGAACCGCTTCAGCAGTCGGCGGCGGGACGTCTCCCCCCCCGGCCAGGGCCTCAGCAGGAGGGGGAAGCATCGGCCCCCGGGCATCCAGAACGGTGATCAGAAGCAGATAGAGCACACCAATCGCCACTGAGATCGCCCCGGTGACGATGGCAACCCAGCGTGAACCCTGCTGCTGTTCCGGCATCGGAGCGTCTCGAACGATGGCGATTGTGAACGATCAGGCTGGAGCCAGCGATTGATTCAGTCGTCCCGACAGGTCGCTGAGGTGCTGAGCCGTGGTGTGGGGGTTTCCAAAAACCGCCTTGAGGCAGAAACGGTCGCCGTAAAAGGGTCGCGACAGCATGTAGCCGTGAGACAGCAGCATTTGCCGGGTGTCTTCACTCCAACGGCCGGCTGCAGCAGCATCTCCATGTTTGGGATGAAAGGCCAGCAGGTGCAGGTCACCCGGCAGCAACGTGAACTTCTCCGGGTCTAACTGGGCTGCGAAGGCGTTTCGCCGTTGCAAAGCTCCGCTGAGCGTTGCTTCGATGCCCGCCTCGCCCAACTGGCGTAGGCCCAGCCAAAGCTTGAGGCTCTCCGCAGGTCGGGTGCCCTGCAAGCCGATCTCCCCGCCGTGATCCATCCCCTTGGGCGCCTCCATGTAGGGCAATCCTGTTGAAAAGGCCTTACGGAGATGGGTTCGATCCCGAAGCAACAGCAGGGATGACGCCTTGGTGATGCCCAGCAATTTCTGGGGATTCAGCGTGATCGAATCGGCAGATTCCATGCCATCCATCAGAGAGGCATGGCGGGCCGTGAGGGCGAACACACCGCCGATGGCCGCATCAACGTGCAACCAGACCTCAGCATCACGGCAGAGGGTTGCCAGATCCGACAGAGGATCAATGGCTCCACGCACCGTGGTGCCGGCCGTGGCCACCACCGCCAGACAAGGCCGCCCCTCCGCTTGCAGAGCTCTCAAACGCTTGGCCAAAGCCTCGAGGCAAAGGCCACCATCCGCGGCCACGGGAAGCGTCTGAAGGGCATCATCCGCCAGCCCCATCACCTTTGCGGCCTTGTTGATGGAGACGTGAGCGTCTTGGCTGCACAGCAGTACAGGATCCCGATGGGTGGCCCCCAACGCCGCCCGTGCGGCCACCAGGGCCATGAGATTGCTCAGGGTCCCGCCGCTGGCCAGCACCCCTCCGGAACCGGCGGGCAAGCCAATCCTGTGGCAGAACCAGCGGCAGAGGTCATGTTCCAGGCCGGTCAGACCAGGCGAAAGCTCCTCGGCCAGGAGGTTGTTGTTGAGACCTGCACAGACCAATTCCGCTGCAATGGACGCGGTCAGCGGGGGCGGATCGAGATGGGCGAGAGCACCGGGATGGGACGGCTGATACGCCCCATCCATCACCTGCTGAAGATCACTGAGCAGCGATTCAACGCTGGCCCCATCAAGCCCTGGTGCCACGTCAGGCAAGGGCCGCATGACAGGGACCGGGCTTGATCGATCAGCGGAGCCGATCCAACGGCAGAGCAGATCCGAACTGCGATGCAGGAAGTTCCTCAGCACCGGGTCTTCGGCCGAGGGGATGGCGAACGGAGCAAGCCGATCCGGTGGGTGCTGAGACTCGGAACAGGCTTGCAACGGAGACCCGTGAACTGCACCGATCTTCGCGTCTCGTGGGATGGTGCTCAAAGGACAACGTGGAACAGCAGTGGATCAGCGGGATGAGTTCACTCGCTGGATGGATGTTCTGCTCCAGCGCGCGGAGGAAGCTGGAGCGGAAGGAGAAGTTCCGGTGGCCGCAGTGATCCTGGATGGACAGGGCCGAGCCATCGGCCATGGGCGGAACCGGCGCCAGAACGACAGGGATCCCCTCGGGCATGCCGAACTGGTGGCCTTGCAACAGGCAGCGATCGTTCAGAACGACTGGAGATTCAACAACTGCACCCTGATCGTGACCCTCGAACCCTGCCCCATGTGTGCGGGGGCCTTGGTGCAGGCCCGCATGGGAAGAGTGGTGTTTGCGGCGTCAGATCCCAAGCGCGGTGGCCTGGGGGGAAGCCTTGACCTCTCCACCCATGCCAGTGCCCATCACCACATGAAGGTGATTCAGGGCGTGCGCGAGCCTGAGGCGAGGGAGAAGCTGGAACGCTGGTTCAAGCAGCGGCGGCAACGGAACCGCTGAAGCGAGGCAGCTCTGTCTCAAACAGGTTGAGCAGACGGTTCACGTTTTCAGGGGTGGAGTTGTAACCCATCAGGCCGATGCGCCAGATTTTGCCGGCAAGGCTGCCGAGTCCACCACCTACTTCAATGCCGTGGTTGTTGAGCAGGTGCTGACTGAAAGCCTTGCCATCCACACCGTCAGGAATCCGAACCGTGGTGAGGGTGGGAAGTCGGCGCTCGGCCGGCACATGCATCGAGAGGCCGAGACTTTCCAAGCCATTCCAGAGCATCTCTGCATTGCTGCGATGGCGTGCCCAGGCCTGGTCGAGTCCTTCTTCAGCCAGGAGACGCAGGGCCTCACGCATGCCGAAGTTCATGTTGACCGGCGCGGTGTGGTGGTAGACGCGGTCGCTGCCCCAGTACTGGTTCAGCAGGGATACATCCAGGTACCAGTTGGGAACCTTGCCCTGACGCGCTGTCATCTTGGCCTCGGCGCGGGGACCCATGGTGAAGGGTCCAAGACCGGGAGGGCAGCTCAGGCCTTTCTGGCTGCAGCTGTAGGCGAGATCGACTTTCCACTCATCGATGTAGAGCGGCACACCCCCCAGAGAAGTGACGGTGTCGAGCAGAAGAAGGCAGTCATGCTTTCGGCAGAGGTCGCCGATGCCCTCCATGGGTTGACAGACACCCGTTGAGGTTTCGGCATGAACCATCGCCAAGATGGCGGGCTTGTGCTCGATCAGGGCAGCTTCCAGCTCATCGAGGGAAAACCACTCACCCCAGGGCTTCTCAATGGTTTTCACCTCAGCGCGGTAGCGGCCGGCCATGTCAGCCAGTCGCAGGCCGAAGTACCCCTTCACCGCCACCAGAACGGTGTCCCCAGGCTCGACGGTGTTGGCCAGGGTGGCCTCCATGGCAGCACTGCCGGTGCCGCTCATCGGAAGTGTGAGGCGGTTGTCGGTCTGCCAGGCGTAACGCAGCAGCTCCTGCACCTCACCCATCAAATCCACATAAAGAGGATCAAGGTGACCAATCGGAGTTCTCGACAGAGCCTTCAAAACCGTTGGATGGGCGTTGGAGGGGCCTGGTCCAAGCAGGAGGCGGTCGGGTGTGCCGATCGGTGCAAAGGCATTGCGGTGACGATCGTCAACGGGAAGGAGTGAGTTCGTCGTCGCCAAAGCCCTGATCGTTGGTTCGAAGTGTTGAGCCTACGCAGTCACGCCCCTTGGAAGGGGTGAGGGAGGCTTGATTGCAATCTGTTCAGATCTTGCGTTGAGCGTGCTGGATCAGCGCTGGCGAACATTGGTTTCACCCAGGCCCTTGGCCAGGTGATCAAACGGCTGAAGAACGGTGGCGAGCTGATCGGATGCAGCACCGTTTGCCAGAAGCATCTCGGAAACAACCTCTCCCAACAGAACGATGCTGCGGACCGTTGGGCCGGTGGGAACCCCGAGACTCTTGTAGGTGTCGTCGAGTCCGTTCAACACACGCTCATTGAGGATCGTGGAGTCACCGGCCACCAGGGCGTAGCTGGCGTAACGAAGGAAGTAATCCATGTCACGCAAGCAGGCGGCGAGCCGGCGGGTGGTGTAGGCGTTACCACCGGGCAGCAGCAGGTCGGGCTCATCCCGGAACAGGCGCTGGCTGGCCTCACGAACAATCTCAGCAGAGGAACCGTTGATCAGCTCAACGGCCTGAATTCGCAGCGCGGATTCATCCAGATACGTATTGATGCTGTCGATCGCTGGACGATCGAAGTAACGACCCAGCTGGTCGTAGCGACCGATCAGACCGCTGATTGCATCGCGCATGTCCCTGAATCTCCAGAGGATCCGCAGCGGAAGCTAACACCGTTGAGGCGGGCAGATCCTTTGGCATGCCTGCATTTCAGCCAAGTTGACAGAAACGGTTACGCAGTCGCCTTCCAGCAGCTGAAACGTACCTCTTGATACAAAATGGTGACTTGTGGCTGTATACGGTCACAACACTGCACAATTCAGTCGAGCAGTCCCTTCTTATGTCGAAATCCCCCCAGGACGTCCTGCGCCAGATCAAGGACGAAGGCATCGAACTGATCGACCTCAAATTCACCGATCTGCACGGCAAGTGGCAGCACCTGACGGTGTGCACCGATCTGCTGGAGGAAGAATCCTTCACGGAGGGCCTGGCTTTTGACGGCTCATCCATCCGCGGCTGGAAAGGCATCCAGGCCTCCGACATGGCCATGGTGCCGGACGCCAACACGGCCTGGGTGGACCCCTTCTACCGGCACAAAACCCTGAGCATGATCTGCTCGATTCAGGAGCCACGCACCGGCCAGCCCTACGAGCGCTGCCCCCGCGCCCTGGCCCAGCGGGCACTGAATCATCTGGCCAGCACCGGCCTGGCCGACATGGCCTTCTTCGGTCCTGAGCCGGAGTTCTTCCTCTTCGACGACGTCCGCTACAACTCGGCTGAAGGGGGTTCCTTCTACAGCGTCGACACGATCGAAGCGGGCTGGAACACCGGACGGATCGAAGAAGGCGGCAACCTCGCC
The DNA here is from genome assembly GCF_014280115.1 of Synechococcus sp. A15-44. Lineage (NCBI taxonomy): Bacteria > Bacillati > Cyanobacteriota > Cyanophyceae > Synechococcales > Synechococcaceae > Synechococcus > Synechococcus sp. A15-44. Next base: position 1,140,109 of record NZ_CP047938.1, on the reverse strand, counting down.
TACAAGATCCAGGAGAAGGAGGGCTACTTCCCTGTCGCTCCCAACGACACTGCCCAGGACATCCGCTCCGAGATGCTCCTGCTGATGGGTCAGCTGGGCATTCCCACCGAGAAGCACCACCACGAGGTGGCAGGCGCTGGTCAGCACGAACTCGGCATGAAATTTGCTGAGCTGATCCAGGCCGCCGACAACGTGATGACGTACAAGTACGTTGTGCGCAACGTGGCCAAGAAGTACGGCAAGACGGCCACCTTCATGCCCAAGCCGGTCTTCAACGACAACGGCTCCGGCATGCACGTGCACCAGAGCCTCTGGAAAGGCGGTCAGCCCCTGTTCTTCGGCGAAGGCACCTACGCCAACCTCTCGCAGACGGCACGCTGGTACATCGGGGGCATCCTCAAGCACGCCCCCGCCTTCCTGGCCTTCACCAACCCCACCACCAACAGCTACAAGCGTCTGGTGCCCGGTTTCGAAGCCCCGGTGAACCTCGTCTACTCCGAGGGCAACCGCTCCGCCGCCGTGCGGATCCCGCTCACCGGCCCGAGCCCGAAGGCCAAGCGCCTCGAGTTCCGCTCCGGCGATGCCCTCGCCAACCCCTATCTGGCCTTCAGCGCCATGATGATGGCTGGTCTGGACGGCATCAAGAACCAGATCGATCCTGGCGATGGCGAAGATCGCGACCTGTTCGAACTGGCAGCTGAGGAGCTGTCCAAGATCGCTACGGTCCCCGCATCCCTCAACGGTGCCCTGGAAGCGTTGAATGCCGATCGCGGCTTCCTCACCGCCGGCGGTGTGTTCAGCGACGACTTCATCGACAACTGGATCGACCTGAAATACGAGGAGGTGCAACAGCTGCGCCAGCGGCCTCACCCCCACGAATTCACCATGTACTACGACGCTTGATCAGCGCCGGTGCATCCCACGACCCGCCTCCAAGGAGGCGGGTTTTTTTGTGGACTGCTGGCCACGCGATTGCGCGCCTCATTCGTTGGAATGGTCATGTTGTCTGAATCCGCGATGGCGTCAACGCCCCTGAGCAAGCTTGCGTACCAAACGCTTCAGCAAGGCAAAAGCATCGCGGGCCTGGCCCACAAGGAGCTGAGCACCAAGCTGATGGAGCTGTTGGCGCCGGATGCGGTGCCGAAAACGGAGCCCGTGTCCGCCGAAGTTCTTGGAGAGCTCCGGCTCGATATGAACAAACTCCAAGAACAGGACTGGCAGGACGCCGAACAGGGGATTTACCCCGAGCAGTTGCTGTTCGATGCACCCTGGCTCGACTGGGTTAGCCGCTACCCGCAGGTTTGGATGGATCTTCCCTCCACCTGGGATCGACGCCGGGAGCGCAATGTGCGGGACCTACCCAAGGAGACCGAGGAAACCCTCTACCCCGAGTATTACCTCCAGAACTTTCACCATCAAACCGACGGCTACCTGAGTGACCACTCGGCTGGTCTTTACGACCTGCAGGTGGAAATCCTTTTCAATGGCACCGCCGATGCCATGCGACGCAGGGTTTTGGCTCCGCTGAAACGCGGCTTGAAGCACTTCGCAGACCGTGCTCCGGGTTCCCTCAAAATTCTCGATGTGGCCACCGGCACCGGCCGGACTCTGCAGCAGATCCGCGCCGCCGTCCCTCACGCGCAGCTGATCGGAACCGATCTCTCCGAGTCGTACCTGCGTCAAGCCAACCGCTGGCTGAATGACGGCGATGCATCGCTGGTTCAGCTGATTCGTGCCAACGGGGAATCACTGCCCTTGGCCGATGGATCGGTTCAGGCCGTCACCAGTGTGTTCCTGCTGCACGAACTTCCTGCGGATGCCCGCCAAAACGTGCTGAACGAGGCCTGGCGGGTGCTTGAACCCGGCGGTGTGTTCGTGCTTGCCGACTCTGTGCAGATGGCCGATTCAGCCAAGTTCTCCTCCGTGATGGAGAACTTCCGGCGCGTCTTCCATGAGCCCTACTACCGCGACTACATCGGCGACGACATCGACGCCCGCCTCTCAGCTGCAGGGTTCGAAGGCATCACCGCGGAAACCCACTTCATGACGCGAGTCTGGTCGGCACGCAAACCCATCGCAGAGGCCAGCTGAGGGGATTCCCTGACAGCGTCCCTTGCACGAACGGCTGCGAGCCATAGGGTGTGCTCAATCCCGAAGGGAACTTCATGAGCAATCCCTTCCGTCTGCGTTGGCTTCAGGGCTGGACATTCCAAGTGGTGCTGATGGAAGGCCATGTGCAGGTGGAAGCCCATGGCTTCGGTATCTGTCTGCGCACGGCCGTGATGCCGGGGGAAAGTCCTCAGGCTGCAGCCGATCGTTTGGTGTTGTCTGAAGATCGCCGCAGGCGAGCCCTACACAATGCCTGGCTTCGCGGTCAGGACATGGCGCAGCCCACGGGGGTCTCACCCACGAAGGAGGATGCACTGGCTTCCAAATCTCTGGTGGTGGTTGGCTAGTCCCATCGCCAACTGGAGGTCTGATCTCCTGGTGCCTTTACAGCTGTGCCAGCAGCCAGGCCACTGCAAAGCCTGCTCCACCGAAGCGTAAGGCTCTCCAGAAGCGCTCCCCAGACACGGGGGAGAGGGCCCAGCCCACAGGCCGTTGGGTGATCAGATTCGCAGCAAGTTTGCGGCGCTGCAGCCATCGCCGCGCCGCAACACCCGACCGGGCATGGGCCTGACATTGCCCTTGCAACACCAGCCGTGAGGCATGGTGCAACCAACGCAGTTCACGAACGCGTCGTTGGCCTTTGCGCTGTTCCACGCCATTGCACCCACATCAACCGAAACTAGATCGATCTGATGATTCAGGGATGACTTCACCTGACGCCCCATGGCCCGACTCCGCAACAGCCAAGGCGGAAGAACTGCACCAGTTGCTCCGCATCGGCGATCGCGACTGGCATCAACTGAAAAGCAACCGACAGCGGCGTGGAGCTGAGTTACTAGCAGCAGCGATGGTGCAACTGCTCCGCCAAGGGGACAGCGCCGACGTGGAGAACCTGACCCAACAGGCACTGGGGTGGTTCAAAGGAGAGCTGAAGGATCCAGGCTGTCCGCGTCACTGACGGGCCAACGGCAGGCCAGCTGCAGGCGATTCCCCCGTCGGCTCCAGCGCACATCATCAAAACATTGATGGATCAGGAACAACCCACGCCCGCTGGGAGCATCGAGAGCCGGCGGCAGGGTGGCTGTGCGGGACTGTTATGGGAGGCCGCAACCCTCATCCTGAACCTGCCAGACCATCCAATTGGGCGTGAGGATGCGGCGAACACGGAGCTTCTTGGCGGGGTTCTCGGCATTGCCATGACGAACGGCATTGACCAGGGCTTCATGCAACCCCAGCTCAATCCGCTGACTGGTGAGAACACAACCGACGGGCTCGGTCAGCAGCTCCAGCAGAGGAGCCAGCTGCAGGGTCGACGGCAAGGTGAACTCAGCCCAGCGAAACCTCTTGGACGGCACAGTGGGGCCCGTTGAAGTCGGTGTTTCGAACTTACCGTTGATGGGAAGCCCCGTCAGGATCTGCGGGCCACAAGTGCCGGATGATTCAAGAGGGAATCCATCAGGCGAACGCCACGGAGCTGATTGATCAACGGCATGTGCCCCTCTGGAGCCTCGATCGACCAGGTGAAGGCACCCGGATAACGCGTCCAGACGCCATCGCATTTCCAGCCAATCCGGGGCCAAAGGCGTTCGTAACGCCCATCGAGGGCTGACAGCAACTGGGACTGGGCTGTGAAGCCGAAGCGACCTTGGGAATAGACCGTCCAGAGGCGATCAAGAGTGACCAGATCAACGCCTGACATCGTCGCAACTTCTGTGAAGTAGACGTAGCCCCGTTTCACGGCGGCATCACCGGCCAATTCACGCAGGCACTGGCTTGTGACGCGATCCGCCTCTTCAAAGTTCTGATCGAGCAGCTCCTGCTGCAGCGGTCCGTAATCCAGGCCAACCCCGGAATCAGTGGTCAACCAGCCTCGATCGGACGACGCGATGAGAGCGGTGACTGCATCGGGATGGTGTCGCTGCAACACCTGCAAGATCCAACCTGCAGCCCAGTCATCACCGGCGGGGTCAAAGCCAGAAAGAAGGTCTGGGCCCACCGCAGCCAACTCGTCGGCGCGGGTTTCGATCTGCTTGATCAGCGGACGTCGCTGGCGAGGTGTTCCCTTCGCGAAACGATCCAGCAGCTGATCAACGCTGAGTTTGGTAGCGGGTGTGGAACCGGAGAGCATGAGTCGCAACCGGCCCCAACTGGCTCGGTGTTGGCCCACTATGTCAGGCATGGGCGAGACATGTTCAATCGAAATCCAGCAGCTGCGCGAGCTGAAGGGCCCCTTGGTGGACGTGCGCAGCCCAGGCGAATTCGAGAAGGGCCACTGGCCAGGGGCCATCAACGTGCCGCTGTTCAACGATGAGGAGCGCGCCGCAGTGGGCGCCGCCTACAAGCAGCAGGGACGCACACCAGCGATTCACCTGGGGCTTGAACTCACCGGCCCCAAGCTCAGCAACCTGGCCCGCCAATTGGACAACCTGCGGCAGCAGGGGGAACCACGGATCTACTGCTGGCGGGGCGGAATGCGGTCGGCCAGCGTGGCCTGGCTTGCGCAGCAGATCGATCTCAAGCCAAGGCTCCTTCAGGGGGGCTACAAGAGCTATCGGCGCTGGGCCCAGAGCCGCTTTGAGCAGATCTGGCCCCTTCGCGTGATGGGAGGCCGAACGGGAACAGGGAAAACCGATCTGCTGTTGGCCATGGCCTCGCGCGGTGCAGCCGTGGTTGATCTGGAAGGGCTGGCCAACCACCGTGGCAGCAGTTTCGGCGGTCTGGGTCTGCCGGATCAACCCAGCACCGAGCACTACGAAAACCAATTGGCTGAGGCCCTGGATCAACACCAACGCCGTGGGGCCACAGCCATCTGGTTGGAAGCGGAAAGCATCCAGGTGGGCCGCTGCCGCATTCCCAAGGCCCTTTTCGATCAGATGCAAGAGGCCCCTGTGCTGGAGATTCAGCGCGACCTCGGGGAACGGGTGAACCAATTGGTGCAGGTGTACGGCCACCAGGAGGGAGCCGCTCTGGCTGAGGCGACCGAACGGATCAGCCGTCGCCTGGGGCCCCAGCGCACCAAGGAAGCCCTGGAAGCGATTGCCAGGGAAGACTGGGCCACCGCCTGCCGCGCCACGCTCGATTACTACGACCGCTGTTACGACCATGAACTGGCGCGATCGCCCAAACGCGACACGATCGATCTCTCAGGGCTCAGCGCTGATCAAGCCGCCGAGACCTTGATCGACGGCGGGTTTGTTGAAATCCCCGATTAGGATCGCCCCCATCGACGGTTCGAGAACGGCATGAGCAAAGCGGCGATTCAGTTCTTTCGGGGAGTCAACGAGCCGGTGGTGCCCGACATCCGTCTGACCCGCAGCCGCGACGGCCGCACCGGTCAAGCCACCTTCCGTTTCGAGCAGCCTGCTGCGATTGCTCCCGAAACCATGGGTGACATCACCGGAATGTGGATGGTGGATGAAGAAGGCGAAATGGTCACCCGCGAAGTGAATGGCAAATTCGTGAACGGCACAGCCAGTGCCCTTGAAGCCGTTTACTCATGGAAGTCCGAGCAGGACTTCGAGCGGTTCATGCGCTTCGCCCAGCGCTACGCCGATGCCAATGGCTTGGGTTATTCACAAAGCCAGGATTCCAATCAGACTGAAGGGGCCGACGACCAACAAGCTTGAGACTGCCCCAGTGGCTGTTACTGACAGCCTTCATTGCAGCCATCGTTCTGCTGTGGTCGCTGCGTGAGCTGCTGCTGCTGATCTTCGCAGCAGTGGTTCTGGCCATGGCTCTGTGCACTTTGGTGGGCATTCTTCGCGAGCGGCGGCCGATGCAAAGGCCCCTGGCCCTGTTGCTCTGCATCGTTGGGTCGTTGTTGTTGGTCGCCGGTGCGGCTGGTGTTGTTGTCCCCCCGTTTCTCGAGGAATTCGCACTGCTGTTGCAGAAGCTGCCCGAAGCGGGTCAGACCCTGGTGCGGCTGGGACTCGGTTGGATCGACAGCATCAGTGAGGCCATTTATGGGGCCGATGCATTCCCCGATCTGGATCAACTGGGCCTGAACGGTCCACGCCAACTTGTGCCCGACAGTTCATCCCTCGCCGCTGGTGTGGGCAGTGGCTTGCTGGGTCTGCTTGGTTTGGCGGGCAACCTCGGCAACGGCGTCCTGCGGCTGTTGTTTGTGGTGGCGGTGGCTCTGATGATCAGCATTCAGCCCCAGGCCTATCGGAATGTTGGCCTGCAGTTGATTCCCTCCTTCTACCGACGCCGGGGGCGTCGCATCCTGGATCAGTGCGGTGCTGCCTTGAGCAGCTGGATGGTGGGTGTGCTGATCAGCTCCCTGGCCGTGTTTGTGCTTTGCAGCATTGCCTTAACGCTGTTGGGCGTGAAGCTCGTTCTGGCCAATGCACTTCTTGCAGGGCTGTTGAACGTGATCCCCAATGTGGGGCCAACCATGAGCACGATCTTCCCGATGGCGGTGGCTCTGTTGGATGCCCCCTGGAAGGCCGCTGCGGTGCTGGGTGCCTACGTGGTGATCCAGAACATCGAGAGTTACGTGATCACACCATCGGTGATGCACCACCAGGTGAAGCTGCTGCCCGGATTGACTCTGGCGGCTCAGTTCCTGTTCACACTCCTGTTTGGCCCCCTCGGCCTGCTGATGGCGCTGCCTTTGGCGGTGGTGCTGCAGGTGATCATCCGTGAAGTCGTGATCCACGATGTGTTGGATCGCTGGAAACGCCTGGAGCCGGTTCGATGACCGCCGGCACTTTTCTCATTGCACTCACCTTGGTGGTGCTGGTGCTGTTGCTCTGGCACCTGCGCTGGGTGCTGCTGGTGCTCTTTGGCGCCGTGGTGGTGGCCGTAGCCCTGGATGTGCTGCTTGTTCAGGTTCAGAAGCGAACCCCACTGGAGCGCCCCCAGGCCCTGGCGGCCGTGCTGGGGATTTTGATCCTGGCCGGGGGGCTGCTGGGGCAACTGCTGGTGCCGGAACTGATCAGCCAGTTTCAACAACTGGGACGGGATCTGCCGCAGTTGGTCAGCAAGGTGTCCGACCTGCTGAGCAGTGAGCCGCGCCTGGCGCAGCTGAATGACGCTTTGGGGGAGGGCCTCAATCTGAAAGGACTTCAGCCGTTGCTGGGGTTCGCAGGAGGTGCAGCGAACTCGCTGATTCAACTGTTCTTGATGGTGCTGCTCGCGATCCTGCTGGCCTTGGATCCAAGCGCCCACAGGCGCATGGTGGTGGCCATGACGCCCAGACCCGCCCGGGAGCGGATGGAGCACCTGCTCGACGAGTGCAGGCAAGCGTTGGGGGGTTGGCTCAGTGGCATGACCCTCTCCGCCACCACCGTTTTTCTGCTCACCTGGGGCGGCCTGTTGCTGCTGAAATCACCCCTGGCCCTGTTGAGCGCCCTGGTGTGTGGGCTGCTCACGTTCGTGCCGACCATCGGGCCCACGGCGGCAACGCTGCTGCCCACGGGATTGGCCCTGCTGCAGTCGCCGCAATTGATGCTGTCGGTGCTGGTGTTCCGGCTGGTGCTGCAGAACCTGGAGGCCTTTCTGCTCACACCACTGCTGCTGCGCAAAACCGTGAATCTGCTGCCAACGGTGGCTTTAACGGCTCAGCTCAGCCTTGGCGCTCTGCTCGGGCTTCCGGGCGTGCTGCTGGCCCTCCCTTTGGTGGTGGTGCTTCAGGTGTTAACGCAGCGGGTGGTGGTTCAGCAGATCATGGACCGCTGGGCGTGAATCCAGCCATGAGGCCTGTATCCGCACGAACATCCGGTAGCAAGGGTCACACCTGAGACCCGACCTGCATGCGTATTTTTGCGGAGTCGTGAGAACGACGCGTCGAGCCTTGGGACTCTTGGGAGAGGGTCCCATTTTTTTCGACCAGATCAGAGCAGATGACGCCGCTTCTTGTCTGTCGAATCACGCTCCCGCTCAACCGCTTGCCAATAGGCCGCAGAAACCGCGACCTCCTGGCCACGCTCAATCTTGTTCAAGCGCGTCTTGAGCGCCTCAACCTCAGCACGCAAGCCGAAGACCACCTCGCTGAGACCAGGATTCAACTCCATGGAACCTGAGCAACCAATTGAGTCGTAACTCAGCCTTTACAGGCCATGACGTTCACCCCGATACCAAAGAAGCCAGCTTGGCGCTCTTCAATCCAATAATGTGTCCAAGAGGTCGTGAGACGAGCGGGCTTGGACGTCATCTTCAATTTCTCCCGTTACGAGGAACTGAGGCAGGCCGTGATGGAGCTGGTTCGCGAGAATCTTGACCCCGATTTGCTGCAAGAGGAAGCCCACGATCTGTTCGAATCGTGGTGGGCCTCAACCCACAGCCCGGGGCAGTGGAACGCCGAGGTAAAACAACGCACCTGGGATTCGATCTGGCGGGAATTCGGCAACGGCCCCAAGCGCTAACCGAAACGACGCCAGAGAGAGCCGGAACCCAGCAAGACCACGACAGCAAGCTGATGATGCCGAATGGCATAACCAAGCCCTGTGATTGTGAACTGATCACTGAGCAGCAGAACTTCGGTGCGCAGATCAGCCAGAGCCAGCAGGATCAACAGAATTGGAAACCAACGGGCCGAAGCAGCACGGCGTCTCCGCTCTGAATTACCGCTGGATTTAGTCACGGGAGCGGTCCCACAGCGTGAGCAACGAGGGCGCCAGGGCGATGCTCGACCAGGAACCAACAACAACCCCGAGGGCGAGGGCGATGGCAAACCAATACAGCGTTGCTCCACCGAAAAACACGAGCGCCAAGAGAGGCAGCAGGGTGGTTCCGCTGGTGTAGAGCGTGCGGGTCAGGGTGGCGGACACCGCTTGATCCACCTGCACTGAAAGCGGCAGGTCGGCAGCATCCTTGCTGCGTTCACGGATGCGATCAAAGACCACCACCGTGTCGTTGACCGAATAACCAGCAATGGTCAGCAATGAAACCGCAAAGAGGCTGTCCACCTCCAGCTGGAGCACAACCCCGAGCCAGGCAAAAACTCCACAGACGATCGCCACGTCATGGGCCAGCGCCACCAGAGCGAGAAACGCGTAGCGGCGGTCGTAGCGGAAGCTGATGTAGGCCGCAATACCGCTGAAGGCCACCAACAGAGAAATCAGGCTGCTGCGCAGCAATTGTTTGCCCAGGCTCGGCCCGATCGTGTCGACCGATTGACCACCGGAGAGGAATGGCCCTGCAACAGGCTCAACCGCCTGAATCACCACTTGGCCCTGGGCAGCCGACAAGGTTGGCAGGCGCAGCAACAACGACTGACCGCCATCCAGAAGCTGAACCCGGGGAGCGCCCAGGTTGGGGAGAGGTTGACCCTCCTCCTGGGGCAGCTCCAGGCTGCGGATCACATCCGAAATCTGAATCGCCTTGAGCTCGGCGCAGGCGTCATCACAGCGACGCTCCAGTTGAATCTGCGTGCCACCGGTGAAATCCAGGCCGGGACGGAGGGGAGCACGAATCGCAGGATCCAACCAGCTGAGCACCAGGCCCAACAGGCTGATCAGAACCACCAGACCAGAAACGAGCCACACCTTGCGGCGCATGCTGCTGAGGGTCCAGCGCAATCTGAGGACCGTGGCCGCTTGTGCCGATGACGATGCTTCAGTCATGGTTCAGGCGGTGGGGGAAGGAAGTTGCCCGGTGGGCAGAAAATTGCTGGCACGACGCAGACCGGCGTAGCCCATCAGGAAACGAAGCAGGGTGCGGGTGCAGGTCAGGGCCGTGAACAAACTCAGCAGAACACCAATGCCCAGGGTCGCAGCAAAGCCCTTGACCAGGCCGGTGCCAAGGAAGAAGAGAGCTGCACAACTGATAAGCGTGGTCAGGTGACCATCGACGATCGATGAAAAGGCCTCGGAGAAGCCTGTATCGATCGAGCGGATCAAGGTGTTGCCCCGCCGCAATTCGTCCTTGATCCGTTCAAAGATCAGCACATTGGCATCCACGGCCATGCCGATCGAGAGGATGAAACCAGCGATTCCAGGCAGGGTGAGGGTGACCGGAATCAAGGCGTACACCGCCAGGTTGAACAGCGCATAGAGGCTGAGGGCCATCACAGCCACCGCCCCTGGCAGGCGATAGGCCACCACCATGAACACCGCCACAAGAGCCAGGCCCGAGAGGGCGGCCACCAGGCTGCGGCGGATGTTCTCTGCTCCGAGCGTGGGCCCGATGGTGCGGACCTCGATCACTTCAACGGGGAGGGGCAGGGAGCCGCCGCGGAGCTTCACCTCGAGCTCACGGGCCGTTTCCGCACTGAAATTGCCACTGATGGTGGCTGCACCACCAGAGATTCCAGCACTTTTGAACTGGGGGCCAACGCTGGCGGCACTGATCAGCTGATCATCCAGAGTGATGGCCAGCAACCGGTCGGTACCGGCAATCGATTTGGTGAGGTCAGCGAAGGCCTCAGCACCCTCACCATCGAAATTGAGGGTCACCTCCCAGCTGTTCGGGTTGTTCTGGAGCGGTTGGCGGCCTGCCGTCACCAGCTGCTTGCCCGTCAGGGCTGCCGGCTCAAGCATCGTGAGCAGATCGGCATCAACCTTGTTCAGAAGCTGGCGGAGCTGCTCCTCTTCCGAGCTGGCCTGCCCATCCAGACCCAGGGTCTGCTGGGTTGACTTCAGCTGAGCCAGATCCAGAGGCTCCGGGGTCTCACCACGGCGGATCTGATCTTCACGCAACCTGAGGATCGCTTCCACCTGGGAACGGAGCTGCCTCAAACCTCGGAACTCTGCTTCGGTGTCGGCCTTTTGGGCACGAAACTCCAACAGGGCTGTGTCGCCGAGAACCCGCGCAGCAGCGGTGGGATCCTGCTCACCTGGGAGCTGCAGCACGAGCTGCGACTCACCCACCGTCTGCAGGGTGGACTCAGCCACACCAAGACCGTTGACCCGACGATCGAGCACGGCTTTGACCGCTTCCATCTCTTCGGCACCAACCCGGGTGATTTCTCCGGCTGGCTTCACCTCAACGGTGAGCTGACTGCCGCCCCGCAGATCAAGGCCCAGTTCCAGCGGCGTCCGAACCAAAAACATCCCGGCGGCGATCGCCAGGGCAAGAACAAGGGCAAACCAACCCTGATAACGCGCCATCAACGTCAGATGCCCTTGTTGACCAACGCCTGCGCCGCCTCAACGATCTGATGCGGCTGAATGATCGTGAGGTTCTCGAGAGAACCGTTGTAGGGGGTGGGGATGTCCTGACTGGAAAGACGCACAGGCCGGGCATCCAGATCGTCGAAGCACTGTTCGGTGATCAGCGCAATCAACTCGGCCCCGATGCCGCCGGTCTTCATGCATTCCTCCACCACGATCACCTTGTTGGTCTTGCGGATGGAGCGGCTGATCGTCTCCATGTCAAAGGGCTTGAGGCTGATCAGATCGATCAGCTCAACGCTCACCCCCTCTGCCTCCAGTTGCTCCACTGCCTTGAGACAGTGGTGACGCATCCGGGAGTAGGTGAGGATCGTCACATCGGTGCCTTCCTGCACCAGATCCGCCTGGTCGAGGGCACAGGTGTAGTCGCCTTCGGGGAGCTCCTCGCTGAGGTTGTAGAGCAGAACGTGCTCGAAGAAGAGCACGGGATTGTTGTCGCGAATCGCGGCCTTCATCAGGCCTTTGGCATTGGTGGGCGTGCTGCAGGCCACGATCTTGATGCCGGGGACGGCATGGAAGTAGGCCTCAAGCCGTTGGCTGTGCTCAGCTCCGAGCTGACGTCCCACACCACCGGGACCGCGCACCACGGTGGGAATGGTGAAATTGCCGCCGCTGGTGTAGCGGAGCATCCCCATGTTGTTGGAGATCTGGTTGAAGGCCAGGAGCAGGAAGCCCATGTTCATGCCCTCAACGATCGGCCGGAGACCGGTCATCGCAGCACCAACCGCCATTCCGGTGAAGCCGTTCTCAGCGATTGGGGTATCGAGCACCCTGAGATCGCCGTATTTCTCCGCCAGATCCTTGGTGACCTTGTAGCTGCCGCCGTAATGACCGACGTCCTCTCCCATCACGCAGACGTGGGGGTCTCTCCCCATCTCCTCGTCGATGGCTTCCCGAAGAGCGTTGAAGAGAAGTGTTCCTGCCACGGCGTCACAGTGATCCCGGCCAATCCGGGTGGTGAGGCCAAGCTATCTCAGTCAGCGCAGGGTCAACCGCCCGCCGCGAAGGTGAACAACAACAAAACGGAGAGCAGCATGGCGGGAGACAGCAGCAACGCCAGCTGGCCGAGGTCGTGGGGCGTCATCCGAACCCTGGCAATGAGCGGACGCTAGGCAGGGTTCTGATCGCGAGCCGTAAAGAGACTGCGAAGAAACACCAGGGCCAGGCCAAGGGCCACAAACCCGGTGCTGAAGGTGGCCAGGAAGGACAAACCCACCAGCAGGGTCTTGAGGGTGACGGCGATGTTCTGGGCAATCGGCGAGCTGTAGTGCGGGGGGTGAACGGCGAAGTACACCACCATCCGCCGACTCAGCCCCAGGGCCAACCAGGCCAAAAGCCCAGCCGTCAGGGCTCCGGAGAGAAAACTCAGCGGACCTTTACGCGGATCCCGTGGTTCGGGGCTCTCTGGTGTGGGGACATCAGTCATGCCTCGATCCTCACGCCATCGCTGCGGAGGGCGCAAGACCAGGCCTTCAGGCCGGCGCGGTCCAGCTGCGGAGTGAGCTGATCCTGCGCCTGGCGGCATGACGCCAGATCGGAAAACAGCGCGAAACAACTGGGTCCAGAACCACTCATGGCCACCGCCAGGCTTTCGGGAACGCTGTTCAACAGATCGAGCGCCGAACGCACCGCAGCTGTTTCAGGAGCAACCACGTCCTGCAGGTCATTGCGCAAGGGAGGTGGCAGCTCGCTACGCAATGGCTGGAGCCAATCAACGCTGCGCAAGGCTTGCCGTCGTTGTTCAAAAGCCGCTTCGTCAGCGAGGTAGTGGGATTGATTGAGCTCACGGCAACGCTTGTAGGCCCAGGGCGTTGAGACGCTCACCGTGGGGTCTTTGACCAAGAGCACCGCCAGGGGTTGAGGCGTTGGTGGCACGGCTTCCAGTTGTTCGCCTCGCCCGAAACAGAGCTGACATCCTCCGGCCACACAGAAGGGCATGTCTGAACCGAGCTCAGCGGCCATTCGCTCCAGATCCGCGGGGCTGTGGCCCAAGCCCCACAGAGCATTCAGACCAACCAGAGCCGCGGCGCCGTCGCTAGAGCCACCAGCCAGGCCAGCACCGATGGGGATGCGCTTCTCGAGATGAATGGACGCCCCCAATTCACTGAAACCCGAACGGTCCCGCAGCAACTGGGCCGCCCGGAGGATCAGGTTGTCGTCACCGACGCTGAGGCTGGCGTCATCGCAGGTGAGGCTGAGTTGTGCATCAGCGGTGTTCTGAAAGCTCAGGCGATCCGCCAGTTCGATGCTCTGCATCACCATGGCCAGCTCATGGAAACCGTCCGATCGCAGCCCCAGGACCTCCAGGTGCAGGTTGACTTTGGCCGGGGCCGTCACCGTGATCATGGTGGTTGTTCAGTCGCCCCGATTCAAACCCCTGGCCAGGGCGACCCAGGTGGCGGGCGCGAGTTCCTGGGGGCGTTGCTGCAGGCTGAAACCCGCGGAGGCCGCCAGCTCCTTCAAGCGGTCTGGCTCAGCCACACCCGCCAGGGTGTTGCGCAACATCTTGCGCCGGGCCAGAAACGCCTGCTTCAACAGCGATTCCACCTGAGCGGCCAGAGCCGGCTCCACCCGCTCCGAGGCCGGCAAGGGCTCCAGGCAGATCACTTCCGATTGCACCTTTGGCGGCGGCTGGAAACAGCGCGGCGGCACCGGACACACCGAACGGCACCGGGCCAGCAGCTGCATGCGCACACTCAGGGCACTGAAACTGCTGTGGCCGGGTCGGGCACGAATTCGCTCCGCGACTTCCTTCTGCACCAGCAACACAAGCCGTTGGTAGGGCGGATCCACCGGCCGGTCCAGTCGGCCCACCAACCGCTCCAGCAGTGGGCCAGTGATGTTGTACGGAATGTTGGCCACCACCTTGTCGGCGATGCGGCCATCACTCAATTCCAGTGGGGCTTCGAGAACATCGCCCTGATGGAGGCTGAACCCAGGCTGAGCCTCAAAACGTTCCTGAAGACCATCCACCAGATCGCGGTCGAGCTCAATCGCATGCACCGCCTTCAGCCCCGCGGCCAGTAGACGCTCGGTTAATGCCCCGCGACCGGGCCCCACCTCCAGCACCCGATCGGTGGACTGCAGGTCAGCAGCCTCGATGATTCGTTGCAGCACGGATTCGTCCCGCAACCAGTGCTGACCAAACCGCTTGCGGGCGTGATGTCCGGAGAAACCCATGGGTCAACTGTGCATCAGCACAGCCGCTCCACATCAATCCAGCGAATCCTTCGGCGGGACGTCATCAAGGGAACGAGGGCCAGCTTGACCCGGAGCAGCTGCTCAGCGGATGCCGGATGCACAGCTCTCCAGCAACTGATCGCGCGAGCCATGCGGCGCCGTTTGGCGGAATGAAAGGCATCAAGGCCATGGCGGTCCCGATGCCCCGTGCGGCGGCCCTTCACCTCCACCACCAGCAGCTGCTGCTGCCGCTCCAGCACCAGATCGAGCTCGCCCCAGCGGCAGTGCCAGTTGCGGTTCAGCAACCGCCATCCCTGCGCTTCCAGCTGCTGCAAGGCCTGCTGCTCCGCCCAGCCACCGCTGCATTGAGACCCCACCGGCTTGAACCCTCACGTCTTGGTTCAAACCATTCCCCCCTGGAACGGTTCTAGGGTTCGGCGGTGATGGTTCCGATCATGGGCAGACGCTTCACGGCCGTACTGATCTCTCTGGTGGTGTTCACATGCCAGTGGCTGATGCCGGCTCCGGCCCACGCCGCGATGGATGTGGCCAAACAGGTGTTGATTGGAGCCGACTATTCCAACAAGGACCTGCGGGGGGCCACCTTCAACCTCAGCAACCTGCGCGAAGCCAACCTGTCCGGGTCTGATCTGCGGGGAGCCAGCCTCTACGGCGCCAAGCTGCAGGATGCCGACCTCAGCGGCACCGACCTGCGCGAAGCCACCCTGGACGCCGCTGTGATGACAGGCACCAACCTTGAGGATGCCGTGCTGGAGGGGGCTTTTGCCTTCAACACCCGCTTCAGCGATGTGTTGATCACGGGGGCCGACTTCACCGACGTTCCCATGCGCGGGGACCAACTCAAAAGCCTCTGCGCCGTTGCCGACGGAACAAATTCCGTCACGGGCCGCAGCACCCGTGAAAGTCTCGGTTGCGCCTGAACCATGAGTTTTGATCCCCGCAGCCTCGAGCGCCTCCGTGAGTTGGGGCGTCAACTCCCTGCACGCCTGCCGGAACCGGAGAAGCCTGCGTCAGCTCCCAAAGCCAGCCAGGTGCGCCATCGCGTTGAAACGGAGAAGAACCCCGAGGAGCTCTTCCGGGAACTGATGAAGGCCAGCCAGGACGGCACCGTTCCTGAGCACCTGATGGACCGCCTCAAACAGTTGGAGGCCCAACGCAAACCATCGGCTCAACCATCGCCGTTCAACAACAACGACACCACACCAGCCCTTGCCGCACCAGCGCGCAGCCAGCCCGGACCGGGAAAAAACACCCAGCCGAAACGGCCGAAGGTGGACCCGGGCAGCGAGGAAGAAAGCCTCTACGTGGCTTTCGGGCAGCTGCTGCTCGAGGATGAGGGAGACGACGTTTGAACCCGGCCCGTTGCCGGATTCTTGCGGTGGGCAAAGTGCGTCGTGGCTGGATTCAGGACGGCATTGACCTCTACCTCAAACGCCTGCCTGGGTTGACCATCAGCGAACTGCGCGACAGCAATCCAGACAAGGAAGCTGATGCCATCAGAGCGGCCCTGCGACCCGACGAAACCCTGATTGCACTGATGGAACAGGGCGACACCTTGGCGTCAGTTCCCTTCGCGCGACGTCTCGAGCAATTCGGCAACCAACGGCTGGCCTTCGTGATCGGTGGCGCCGACGGTCTGACGGCTGAGCTCAAGGCACAGGCCAAATGGCGCCTGAGCCTTTCACCGATGACCTTTCCCCACGAACTGGCGCGGCTCATGCTCGTGGAACAACTGTTCCGAGCCCAGGCGATTGTTCAGGGCAGCCCTTATCACCGCGCCTAAGGTTCGGCGATGGCCGTTGATCTCTCCCCCTCGACCATGCGTCTGGCTCTGCTGTCTCCGATTCATGGCCAGTCAATTGATCACATCGCCCGACAACTGGAGAACTACAGGGTGTTTCTTGCGCCCTTCGAGCTGCGTCATTACTTCCACGTGTCTCTGGAGAGCCACCCGGATCTCCAATCCCAGCTCAGCGCCTTCGCCGAACGGGAGGGGCACAGTGTTGTCTTCGCCAAACGCAGTCGACCCACTTGGCGGGCTTGCACGGCCTACGCCTTGTGTGAGCTGATCAAGACCGTCCTTTCCGACCAGCACAGTCACGACAAGGTGCTGATTCATACAGACACGGATCTACTCGTCTCCAGCGATGTGAAAAAGCAGCTGATCATGAGCAAGATCGGCTGCGGCAATCGGTCATTTCGAGGCGACAAAGCAGGCTGGAAATGGTCCAACAAAGCCCAAAACGACCGACGTATCCAGCGGTTTGTCGCGGAGATGCTCGATGGAGATTCATCCCAACTGCGCATGGGCCGCGTCTGTGGCGCACACATGCCCTGGTCCGTTTTTAAGAGCTTTGGCGTGATCTACAACGCCTATTTCGACACCAGCCATTTCGAAAAACATCCCCAACGTCACTGGCCCCTGACCGAGGTCGCGATCCCCACAATCCTGAGGCTCCTAGAGGGTCCCGATCAGCGCTTCCGCGACCCACTGATCAAAGTTCCAAAGACAAAGAACGTGTCCTGCAAAAGCATCGATCGCATGATCAAACGTCGCGACGGCTTCGGGCTCAAAAAAATTGCTCGTGACACCGACAGTGAGGCGTTTCACTACGTGATGCACCTGCAGGCACAAGCTGCAGGGGAGGCCTGACCATGCTTCACATCATCGACAACCTTCTGCCTGCCAGCAGCCTTCAGGACCTACGCGACCTCTGTGACATCCACGGGCGACTCAAGGAGGAACACGACGGTGATGCTCAATTCAGCTGGCGACCCGAAACCGGTTCTCCCCGCTCGATTCACGCAGCCGCTCAGCAAGCCGTCGTCGATCACTACCTCGACGAGGCCCTGCTCCCTCTGGCAACACCGTTCGCACCCCAGCGGGCTGGAGTCGAGTGGTGGTGCAACACCAACAACGATCTCGACTGGCATATCGACAAGGACGAACTGGAAGGCCGACGCAGCGGCCGTTTCCTGCTTCCGTTGCTGTCCACCGTGTTCTACCCCCATGTGAGCTGCGCTGGCGGCGAACTGCTGGTAGCCGACAACCCTCCGATCGAGAACGGATACCAGGGGCCGTTGCCCACGTTCCGCTCGGTGATCTCGATCCCACCGGTGGTGAACCGTCTGGTGCTGTTCTCCCCCGGCATCCTGCACCGGATCAACCCGTTCGAAGGCGAGCGCTATTCCGTGGCCGTGAACATCTGGGAGCAAGCGCCCCTCACCACAACGGCTGGAGAGCCACTGGCTTGAATTTTTCGATCGATACCGTCCAGGCCCGTGGGGAGAAAGCCTGCAATCCCGCTTTGAACGCGGCCGTATCCCCCGTGTTCAACCAGTCGGCCTTGAGCCTGGGCACGTCCTCCGGCAGCCGTTCCATCGGCAGCTCCACGAGCAGCAGGCTGTCGGCTCCAGCCGCACGCTGCAGCACACCCTGATCACTGCGCTGCCACACCCGCAGCAACAGCTCCAGCACCAGTACATGGCCCAACGCCTCCGGGGCCTCACCTTGCGGAGCCACCTCTTCCTGAGACCGTCCCCCCAGGGGCAGGGCGCGCCGGCCCTGCTGATCGATCAGCGCCATGGCCACGAGGTAAGGGGAATCAGCCATGCCGTTTCGAGCGAGAAACGACATCTTCCCTGATGAATTAAGGAATCACATCCCTTGAGAAACCAGCCACTCTTTTCGCCACTCACCCAGGCCAGGGAGCTGGATGAAAGCATCGGCGCGTTTATCCCCGTCGTCGTCCACCGCCAGCATCACTCCCTGAATCATCCAACCCGGCACCCTGCCCTCCGATTCAGGCAACATTCCAGCCATCCAGACCATCGCTTGAAGCTCGCCAGACCGCCCGGAGAAGCCATCCATGCCGACGTCATGGCTAACGCCATTGATTTTGATCCGGTCCCCTTCGTCTGGATTGAAGTCGACAACCGTATCCGTATCCACGCCTTGACCCCGACGATCGACCTTTCGAAATCGGAAACGGTCTGCTCCAGTGCCCCCCGACAGCAGATCGCTCCCCTTCCCCCCTATCAGAACATCCCGTCCGGCGAAGCCCATGAGGACGTCATCACCACGACTTCCAGCCAAACGGTTCCGACCGCGATGACCTGCAATAACTCCGGGCTTCTTCAGCCGCCCGTGCCTCGCAGCAACTGCTTTGATGCCATATATCTCAGGAGACAATAAAGCTGGCATCACTCTTGCTCTCCTGCCGATCAACTGAATGGCTGACGATGCCACCGGCTGATCCTTCAATTGATATGCAAGCGAAGCATGACCCCGCTCAAACCGCTCGTAAGCTCCCCAACGGGTGCTACTAATTCCACCCAGAACCGGATGAGATCGGTAATCCCTCGTCTCGATCCTCAGCCTCGAGAACATAGGGCTGAGATAAAAAGCCTGGCCTAGGGCCGTCGGTGGGCTCCGTTTCCACCACTTGTCCATCGGCTGAAAACCGGCACAACCTGAACGTAGCTCGGCCAACAAGAACCTCTTCTATAGTACAAAAATACTAATTTGATGCTCTGTGGAGCTCCAACACAGACCGCTTCCCCTGCAGCCCAAGCGCAGTCGACTCACGCTGCCCCTGGCCGGAGAACGGGTCGCCGCTGGCTTCCCGTCCCCCGCCGATGA
The DNA here is from genome assembly GCF_014280115.1 of Synechococcus sp. A15-44. Lineage (NCBI taxonomy): Bacteria > Bacillati > Cyanobacteriota > Cyanophyceae > Synechococcales > Synechococcaceae > Synechococcus > Synechococcus sp. A15-44. Next base: position 1,121,041 of record NZ_CP047938.1, on the reverse strand, counting down.
CTACGTCGACGTGGGGATCGACCTCAATGAACAGCTGATCCGGCATCCCACCAGCACCTTTTTCCTGCATGTGAGCGGCGAATCGATGACCGACGCCGGCATCCACGACGGCGATCTTCTGGTGGTCGATCGCAGCCTCGACCCGCGCCCGGGCCAGGTGGTTGTGGCGGTGCTCGATGGTGCCTTCACCCTCAAACGCCTGATGCGTCATCGCGGCCGGTTGCGCCTGGAAGCCGCCCATCCGGACTATCCGCCACTGGAGCTTCACCGCTGCGGCGAAGTGCAGGTCTGGGGCGTCGCTATCCACGTGATCCATCCGCTCTGAAGCGACATCGCCATGCCTCAGGCCACGGCTCTGATCGATGGAAACAACTTCTATGCCTCCTGCGAACAGAGCCTGGATCCGGCTCTGATCGGTCACCCCTTGGTGGTGCTGTCCAACAACGACGGCTGCATCGTTGCGCGCAGTGCCGAAGCCCGTACCCTCGGCATCCGCATGGGGACGCCGTACTTCAAGGCGCGCCGGGAGCTTGAACGGCACAACGTGGTGGTGCGCAGTTCGAACTACGCCCTCTATGCCGACATGAGCCAGCGGATGATGAGCCTGCTGGAGACCCACTGTGAAGAGCTGGAGGTGTATTCGATTGACGAGGCCTTCGGGAGAATTCGTCGTCCCCGCGATGGCGACCTGCAGGGTTGGGCCCGCCAGCTGCGGGCACGGGCACGGCAGAACCTCGGCCTACCGATCGCCATCGGCTTAGGGGCCAGCAAGGCCCAGGCCAAGCTGGCCAATCGCCTGGCCAAACAGACCCCAGACCATGCCGGGATGTTCGACCTCGGCCAGTGCGACAACCCTGATCGCTGGCTGGAAACCATTGCGATTGAGGATGTCTGGGGAATCGGTCGACAACTGGCCCATTGGTGTCGCCTGCGGGGCGTCAGCAACGCACGACAACTCCGGGACATGCCGAGCGGTGAACTGCGCGCCAAATGCGGCGTGGTGGGTCTGCGGCTGCAACGGGAGCTGCGGGGCCATGCCTGCCTGCCGCTGGAGCTGGCACCAGCACCAAAGCAAGAAACCTGCGTGAGCCGCAGCTTCAGTCGACCCATCACCAGCCAGGAGGAGCTGCACCAGGCCATCGCCACCTATGTGGTGCGCGCCGCCGAGAAATTGCGCAAGCAACGGCAACGGGCAGCAGCCCTCACCATCTACACCCGCACCAGCCCGTTCGCTCCTGGGTTTTACGGCCAAGCCGCCAGCACGCAGCTGGACCTGCCGAGCAATGACACAGCCGTGCTGCTGGAGGCGGCACGGCCCTTGGTGGCACGGATCTTTCGCCCCCACCGTCCACTGGCCAAGGCCGGCGTGCTGATGCAGCACCTGCAGAGCCACGACATCCTGCAGACCCATCTGATGGTGCCGATGAGTGAGGAGCAGCAGCAGAAACGGGAGTGCCTGATGCAGACCATCGACCGGATCAATCGGCGTTACGGGCGTGGAACCCTGCAATGGGCCGGTTGCGGACTGCAGCCCAGTTGGTTGATGCGGCGTGAGCAACTCAGCCGCGCCGCCACCACCCGTCTGCAGGACCTACCGGTGGTGAAGGCCTGACCCACAGCGTTGAGCCAGGCCTCAAACCTCCTGCAGCAACTGGATGACCTGCTCACGGGTGCTGAAACGCCGCTGGAATGATCAACCGACATACCCCTCTCGCTAGTACAGCCGTATTAGTACAGCTGTGGCTCCGGGGTCCAGGAACTGAATCTGAAGAGTGCTCTTAAGCGTTGGCGCCTTTGTGCGTAGGACTGTCGGCCCGACGTACCGACGTACTGATGCGAAGGCGCACTGCTGCCTTACTGACCGTTGCCCTGCTGAGCAGTGCCTGGGCTGCACCAGCCAGGGCCGCCAGCGTGACGATCCGCAGCTGCTACGACGGCGACACCTGCCGGACCATCACCGGGGAGCGGATCCGACTGGCTTGCATCGACACCCCGGAGTTGCGGGGGAAGTACGCCCAGCCTGCAGCTGCCACTGCTGCCAGGGATCACCTGCGCGGCTTTCTCGCCGGCAAGGCCATCACGGTGCGCCGTATCACCACCGATCGCTACGGCAGGACCGTCGGAGAGCTGTACGCCAACGGCACCAACGTGCAGCAGGCAATGGTCGCCAGCGGTCATGCCCGGATCTATTGGAAGTACGCCCACCAGTGCGCCTGGACGCGATGAATCCCCCAAATAGGGGATTTGGAAAACAGGGTGCAACGGCAATAATTAATTCATGCCTGATGAACTCGGAACCCGCGTCTATGCCCTAGCCACAGCACTGGGCCTAAAGAACAAGGATGTTTTGGATGCAGCAGAAGAAATAAACATCGTCGCCAAGTCTCATTCTTCGCCACTAACGCAGGCGGAGGCTGAAAAGATTGCCAACCATTTAGGGAAGCACGCTTCTCAACTCAAAGAAGAACGTCTACAGCTTATTGAGGATCTCAAAAAAGGCACCCTAATCAGTATTCAAAAATCAGTACTAAAACAAACAGAAGAGCCAGAGAACGGTCAAGAAAAGAGGGTTTTCATTAATGAAATATCAGAAGCGCTTGGCTGTGAAATTCAGCAGGTAGTAGACACTGCCAAATCAATGAAGCTCAATCTTGGCAAAGATCCTAGAAAAAGCTATCTATGGTCAAAGAAAGCGATGAAAGTCATTCATCGGATACTTCAAGATCTAGAGCCAAATCGGGTACGCATTGAAATTGTTGCTTCTAAGCTTTCTTGTGAAGTAGAAGTTGTTGAGGCTGTTGCCCGCGAGCTTGGACTTACATTGAATGATCCAGCTCACCAAGTCGCAAATGCATTGGGAATTGGAAGTGGATATTACCCATCTATAACAACTCAGGACGCTCAGAAAATTGCTGACCAAGTTAGCAACGGAAGTAATTTATCTTTCATCAAGACAAAGCTGCGACCAGCCGAACAGAAGAGGCGCGAACTACTTCAGCAAGAACTCGAAGCACAACGGCAAAAAGAATCCGCCGAGGCTCAGAGAACTCACAGCACGAATACTGCACCACCAGCAAGCTCGAATGTGCCGACAGCACAAGCACAGCAAACAATTGCGCAGAAACCACAAAAAATGACGGGCAGCACCTTGGTGCAGCACTGCCTGAAGGGCTTGGCAGAAGGTGTTGCCGAAACATCAATCTGTATCCGTGCCGGTTACAAGACCGATGACATTGGCCAATTCCGCAGGGCTTTCAGCCGAGAAGCCAAGGTTGCCCTGGCACCGCTGAACCGTATGGCCGCCGAGATGACGCGGCGCAACGTTGACGAATTGGATACTCCAACCAGCGCCGTTGCCGATCGAGAGGTGCGCACCGTCACCACCTCAGCCCGGGTCAGGAACGCAGGCTTCCGCGCCGGTGTACTGGCAAGGCATGGCGCACGGTGCGTCTGCTGCGGAATGGCGCTGCCAGAGCTGGTGGAGGCCGCCCACATCGTTCCCGTTGCCAACGATGGCAGCGACTCACCCTCCAACGGCCTGCCTCTCTGTCCGACGCATCACAGCGCCTTTGATCGCCACCTGTTCTCAATCAACCCCGACACGCTGGAGATTCAGCTGGCCGATGGACTGACTGCAGAGATGCTCCAGATCACGGAGAGCCGGTTGCACGCGGAAGTGAGCGAGGAAGCGCTGAGGATCCGGTGGGAGATGTTCTTAAGGGGCTGATACTTACGCAGCTTTGATTAGTACCTCTGTGCATTAGTTGCGGTAGCTGAATTAGAGTTGATTCATATCCAGCGGCCTTAAAAATGCGCCCTGAAAATACGAACAAACATAAGCACCCCAAGGCGACCAAAGAAGAGCAAAGGCGCCAAACCATCCAAATTATGGAGTGGCTAACCCTCGGCTGGAGTCGCCAGAAGATCTGCACAGAAGGTTGCAGGCTCTGGGGGTACACCAACGATCGGGTGATCGATGCCCGAATCAAGCAAGCCCGCCATGAATTCCGGGAAGCATGGAATAACACCGACCGGCAAGAGTTCGTAGCTCAGCAGCTCAGCCGTTTAGATCTGGTGGTCGAGAAGAGCTTCGAGCAGAAGCAGCTGGCGGTGACGCACGCCTCGATCCTTGCCCAGTGCAAGCTGCTGGGTGTTGGCGACGGAAGCAAATTCTGATCCGAGACCGTTATCGTCTCTCATCAATAGCGCCGGGGGGGGGGGCATCCCCCCTTCGACCAGGATCACCGACCTGCATAACACCTAGGCAGAGCTGAGTATCACAAACCTGCTCAATTTCAGCCCGACAGCATCCTTACCCGACACACCGAGGGTCCACGTGCGCAGAGAAGTGCAGCACCACGGCATCACCAACTGCTGAGCAGGGTTACTAATACTGTCTCACCAAGATTCCAGGGCAGCATTAGCCCATTGACAGATATACGCCTTAGTTGAGAAATAGCGCTCCGAAGCAGCGAAAAAGCGGCTGATTCAGCCGCCTAGACCGCCTGGGGCTGATCTGGACAGGAATTGGACGCACACTGGGCCTTCAAACCCGTTGGCATTACTGAGCCCGGTGATCTTGCGTACCTGCCGTTGTGACAGGTACGCGCTGCTGGACGGGCCTCTGGACTCAGGCCACGTCTCAGCCTGAGCAGTGCTTGAAACAGCTGATCGCGCTTCAGCTGTTCATTGCTTTCGTGCGCCAATCGTATCGATGTAACTAACGAGGCGCAATCTTCCGGAGTAAGTGACACCCACAGGGCGACTCCCCTCCCCCCACGGAAGCGATTTGATTCGGCCGCGGCGCCATAGGGGGTCAGTCCGAATTGGATCCGGGATTGAACGGGTTACTTGCGCACGTATCCGGCCATCAGCTCCTACGCACCCGAACAATCGAACAATCGAACAATCGCCCTACCCCTATCCCCCAGCTGGGGCAAGAGAGCTGCATAAACCTCCCTCACATGGGGGAGGCGACTCACCGCTGTTTTGAGCATGGTGTTCAGAGGGAGTTAGCCCAGAGACGCCATGAACAGAACCTCCGTTATCGGCCTTGCAGCCTCAGCAGTCCTCGCAGCAGCCGGACTCGCCGCTGAGGGAAACGCAAGCAAGGCCCTACTTGCCGCTGGGACAGCCAGTGGAGCTGGATCAGCAGTGGCGGCACTGCTTACAGAAAGCAAGACACGGAAGCGCTTTGCAGGTGTCCTGGACATTGAGGACGAGATCAGCCGCTCATCAAAGAACCTCAAATCAGTTGAAGACCGCTTGGCGAAGGCGACGGGATCCTTCAACTCGCAAGAAGAGGCGATCGAGCGACTGAGGAATGAACGCTCTGAGATCACTGACGAGGTCGCGTCCATGCGAGCTGATCTCATCTCAATGAGGAAAGTCATCGAGGTCGAAAACGACCTTCAGATGGCTGGCTTTGCCGCTCGCCGTTATCTGGGCATCGACTCAGATGCGCTTCTGGAAAGGCTTAAGGACAACCGCACCAGACAGAAAGAGGTCGGGAAATCGATCTTGGACAAATGCCAGTACCTCAACTTCACCTACAACGATTCGATCCCTCAGGGCCGGGCTTTCGCCAAGCGGACAGTCACGTCCTGGTTGAGAGGCTTCAACGCCGAGTGCGATGCCGCCATCTCAACCCTTAAGCACTCGAACGACTCGACCGTGCTGAACAAGATCGACAAAGCCTTCAACTTCTACGAAAAGAAGGCTGAGCAACAAAGCTTCCCCTGGTCATCAGCGCTCTCGGGGCTGAAGGAGGAAGAGGCTTTCTTGGTGCATGAGCACCACGTCGAGAAGCAACGCGAGAAAGAAGAGCAGGCCGAAATCCGCCGTGAGATGCGGGAAGAGGAGCGGGCACTGCGAGAGGCAGAGGAGGCTCAACGGAATGCCGAACGAGAGGCCGAGAAATACGAGGAACTCCTCCGCAAGGCCAAGGAAGAGGCTTACAGCGAGACGGAAGAAGCTGAACACCTCTCGAAAATTGCCGAACTTGAGCGCCGTCTGGCCGAGGCCGAAGAGAACCGAGAACGGGCGATCAGCCGTGCCCAAATGACCCGCAGCGGTCACGTCTATGTCATCAGTAACGTCGGCTCCTTCGGGCAGGACGTCTTCAAAGTGGGCATGAGCCGGCGACTCGACCCGATGGAACGAGTCAAAGAGCTTGGCGACGCCTCCGTGCCATTCCCCTTTGACGTGCACGCAATGATCTTCACCGAAGATGCACCTGGCTTCGAAAAGGAGATCCACCGTCAGATCTGGGAGCACCGAGTAAACCGAGTCAATGATCGACGTGAGTTCTTCCAGCTCTCGATGCCGGAGCTAGAGGAAGCCACAGCACAAGCTGCGAAAAATCTGGGTGTAACTGCCGAAATTCGATGGACGCGATACGCCTTAGCTGAGCAGTATCGACAGAGCGTTAGTGAGCGCTTCGCTGCGTAAAGGCACATCTCTATATCTCGGCACATTGATTCAGCAGTGGTCGGCCTCTAGATCTGTGATCAAAGGGAGATCTCCTGCAGGGCTGGGGCACCTCTTTCGGGCGGGTGCCCTGCTCACCCCCTAATGGGGGAGAGAGCCCGCTGAATAAATCCCTCAGTTGGGGGAGGTGATTCCCAGCTGGAACTGAGATGATGTGTTCAAGAGGCGAGAGCCTCACGCAATGGATCAACCCTTGGAGTACCCAAAATTCACGCCTGAATCTCGTGAGGCTGCTAGCAATGTAGTTTTAGCAGTCAACAACGAATCGGATGAAGTCCACTGGGCAACACGTTCTGCTGCGCTTGTGATGGCACTAGGTATTGATGTAGTTTTTACGGAAGCTGAGCTTGTACATGCTCAAGCTGGTGAGACAGAATTTTCGGGTGTTCTCCTTAATCTCATTAAGCATGATTGGGCAATTAGTGATCCCGATGCAATGCCTGCAATGAAACAGCTGCATCAAGCTACAAATGGAGACATTTATGTTCTTGCCAAAAACTTGGACTGGAGTTATCTCCACCGTTTATTTAATGGCGCAATCTCAAGATTAGAAATTGCATCGGCAACAAAAAACAAATAAGAGACCTAAAAAATTAAACGGTCCTTAGTGATTACTTTCTATCGACTGATACCAAACTCACTTGCACCTTGGCAGAGAAAATGAGCAACGAACAAAACAAAAAAGACTATTCATGGTGGTACATCAGCCTGCCTTTTCTATTAATTTTTGCAGGATACAGAGCTCTTACTGGCTCTAGTATAACAAGGGATGTAGTCAGTTCCTTGTCGCGTTCAGCCAGCGGAAGCGACTCAGTTCAACAGGCATCAGCCCAAAAGAAGAGCAAAAGGCAGGTGTGGATCGATTATTTCGAAACAGGTGAATGCCAAGCCAATATGAAAAGGAAGTTTGATAGCGATCCAGGCATTCAACGGATGGTCAGAGAATATGGGACTGACGTCGAGAAGGCATTTACCCCAACGATTGATACCTATTGCCAATGTGTATCCACTGGCATGTCAGAAGGGTCTAAAATGGTTGATGTTTTGAAGGTCTGCACGCCTGGCATCAAACAAAATTTGAAACGCCACCTGTATGGCATGGGCTATGACGTTTACAACTAATTTTATATGACACCAATGAAAAAAGAATAAAAAAAACTCTTCGGGTAAAGCAGGGGGCGCTGATGTTGTCGCTATCCATCTCCCGACAAATTCTTTGTAACAAATCAACCGACCTGTATCAAAAGAACCAAAATCAGCTGTTTAGCAGCAAGCTATACCTTCTCTATGTAAATACCTGAATTTGAAGAATAGAAATCGCGACTATTTTTCGATGCCATCTCTTCTACAGCAATGGCATTCGATCCCGCCGGGAAAGCTCGCATCGTCAACTCAGAAGAGACATCGGCATGGTTCAACGAGCGTCTGAGTCTCCTCTCAAGGGACAAGCGCTGGCTGGACGCCAGAGCCCTCGCTAGGGAGTTCTTTATCCAGGGAAGTCCATGCTCCTGACGCGGCGGCTGAGGGATACAGAGCGCCTGAAGAAAACAAGGGCCTTCCCTTTACCGCTACAGGGTTGAGCGCATGTTGACCCTGCAGGCCCAGGGGGATCTGCACCTGGGAGTCGAGGACCACTTGTGAGGTGGATTGGTTTTTCTGGGCAGGTCCCATCGTTAACCTCTGAGGCAGGGCATCGCCCCTGATCGGGGCTCCCACCGATGAGCAAGCGCCGCACCCACAGTCCCGAATTCAAGGCCAGAGTCGCCATGGAGGCGATCAGTGGTCGCAAGACGATCCAGGAGATCGCCGCTGATCACGCCATCCATCCCATCCAGGTGAGCCAGTGGAAGAGGCAACTCCTGGATAGCGCCAGTGAGTTGTTCACCCGTGGCAAGAAGAGCAAGGACAGCAGCGAGAGCCAGGCCAAGGAAGCTGAGCTGTTCCAACAGATCGGCAAGCTCCAGATGGAGCTGGAGTGGCTCAAAAAAAAATCTCAGCTGCTCTGACGCCCATGAACTGCGCAAGCTGGTCGATCACGACCACCCTGGGCTCAGCGTCAGCCGGCAATGCGCTCTGCTGGGCTTACCGCGATCGACGCTCTACTACCGGTCAGTTCCGGTGCGTGAATCGACGCTGCGGATCATGGCCAGGATCGATGCCCTCTACCTGGAGGATCCCTGCAGTGGCAGTCGGCGGATGGTCACCTACCTGGCCGGAGAAGGGATCCCGATCAGTCGTGACCGTGTCCGAAACCTCATGCACCGCATGGGTTTGCGGGCGATCTACCAGAAACCCCGCACCACTGTGCCCGGTGATCCTGCCGAGCGGTATCCCTGTCTGGTGGATCTCAAAGCGATCACGGCGGTGGATCAGGTGTGGGCCACCGACATCACCTACATCCCACTGCAGAAAGGATTCCTGCACCTGGTGGCGATCATGGATCTCCACTCCAGGCATGTTCTCAGCTGGAAGCTGTCCAACAGTCTTGACACGGAGTTTTGCCTGGAGGCTCTGGGGATGGCCCTCAGCAGTGGCCGGAGACCGCAGATCTTCCACTCCGACCAAGGCTGCCAGTTCACCTCAACTGACTTTGTGGCACGGTTGCAGGCCGAGAAGATCAAGATCAGCTGGTCAGGACGAAAGCGCTGCTACGACAACATCCTGGTCGAAAGGCTTTGGCGCACCGTCAAATACGAGGAGGTGTACATCCATGCCTACAGCGATGGCTGGGAGGCTGAGATCAGCCTGGCTCGCTTCCTGTGGAGGTACTGCCATGTAAGACCCCACAGTTCACTGGGAGGGAAAACTCCCTATGCCGTCTACACTGAAACCGAACCCAATCCCTCCCGCCTGGAGTTAACGATCTCAGGGGCCAGAACTGTCCAATAAAAAGCACCCACCTCACTTGGCCTCCTCCCTAACAACAGGGGAATCGAGGGCCGCAAGGACTCTTCCCCGCACAATTCAGTCAAATGTGGTCGGGCAACGGGACTAGCGGTCCCAGCGGCGCCTTAGTTGCGGAATCACTAGAAAATCCATCACCGCAAAGCTGATCAGGCAGGGCAGGAACCCCCTCTCCACGACACCGCACACCAGCCGACGCGGATCCAATACGCACACCAACAACTGAGCAATCCAAAAGATCGCCAGCTTCACAGCGAAGGAAGTGAGGGCGAAACGCTTTTCTGCTGCACTGAGACGAAACACAGCCAGCAGTCAGCAAGCCGCTCCCACAATCGACCGATTCGCCTCAGAAGGCAATGAGCACGACAGCTGATTGCCGGGTGCTCCACGGCTGCCGAGAGTGTGTCCATCGAGATCGGAGGTGCCAATGACGGCCGACACTCCACCACAGCAAATCCCAGAAGCAGCCTGACTTTTCTGGCCCCTGCTCCAACTTTCAACCCAACCGTGAGCGCTTCGTCTGTGACGACACTGATGTGCGTCTGATCAGTCGACACTCCTCTGCACCGTTCGTCTAGGTGCCCCGCAGGAGTCCCGCATCACACCTGGTCCAAATGGCCCCAGGGTTGCCACAAGCCAGACGCTTCGACCTTCTTCTTTCAGTTCCATTGCCATGGAGATCCCCAAAGGCAACACCTACTGACTAGGTCGACTGCAATGCATAAACGAGCGAGCTAGGCCGTCTCTCCACCGGGAGGGGCGGCCTTCCTCTTTTGCGGAGATTTAGGCATTAAGCCTTAGCCATCGGCCAGAGAAAAAACAGCAGACTCATACGACTTGCAGAGGCTGCATGAAAGGACTCCACACGAACGTTGCTTACTTCGGTGGCACCGTCGCGATTGCAGTCCTTGTCATGACCTTCGTTTTCAAAGCGACGGCCTAAGAGCGTCACTTCCGGCAGGCGAGATCGTTAAGCCAACCAAGGATTTGTAACGAGAGGAACGTTCTGTCTCGAGTTACTCAGCCAGGACCCATCCTGCCGCCTACTTATTGGATTAGCAGGGATAACGAACATGAGAGCAACCAAACTCACCACTGCTCCGCAGGGCTTCGAGTACTACAGGGTCTGCGATCAAGAAGGTGTCTGCCGCGTCGTCAGAGGAATGTGGGCTGCACAGCACCTCCTTGAGGACACCCCCGGACTCAGCGCGACTAAGACACGGCTCTATCCAACGGAATGGAGTTAGTGCCCTCACTGGGGCAGATGGTCGTTGGCTCGAATATCGACAACCCCGAGAAGCTCGCTCCCACCGACCGGCATATGCCAGTCAGAGCCTCGGGATTGAGGCAGTGAGAAAAATCGCATAATCCTCGCCAGCACTGACGACAGAGGGACAATCACATGTCTTCAGGCTTGGCAAGCTGCTTCTAGCCACCAATTACGGACTGGCGCTTTCGCTACCGCTCAGCCATACGCCAACCACCGGCAAAGGGTCACTCAGTCAGATCAGCTTTGGATGATCCGCAAGCGAATCCCTGCTGGAGCTGGGGCGGCTACGGGCGTCGCCGCCCTGCTCACCCCTCGCAATGCCGCGGAGAGTCAACCCCGCAGACCTCAGCCAGGGCAACAACTCTCACGGTATACCCGCAGAAGAATCTCCTGAGAATCTTGCAAGAGTGATGCAAGCAGGCAAAGACGCTGCTACGTTTTCCACAAGCAGCAGTTCATCTATGGCCGAGAAAGTCAGCGAGGAGATCCAGAAAGCACGGGAGTTCAACCACCAGCTCGAGGTGAATCGAACTGAGGCGATGGCTCAGCTCGAGAAAGTTGAGGAGGAAGGCTCTTACTCTCCCGGCGTTTATCGCAGAGCCCTCGAGGTGATGGAGCGGTCGATGGACCGAATCGATGAATTCTTCCGCTCGTTCAACACCCGGGATCCTCAGGGACTCCAGAAACAGCTGGACGATTCATCCCACTGTTTTTGGTTCCAAGAGGTCGCGAGGATCTCGAAGCCCAGCGACAAGCAGGACAAGCTGCAGGTATCGCTGGCCTCCACACAAAAACTCCTGCTCGAGGCGTGGGCAGAAGCGGAGGGCAAATCCCTTTCCGGTGTCGCTGCCGAAGCGCTGGCCATTGGATTGGCTCAGCTGAGGAAAGACGGAACGATTCCGAAATCAGCAGTCTCCAAATACGAAACCCAGTGCGAATTCCGCTCTGCAGTCACCGACTTCTGCAAGCGGCTCAGTGATCACTGGCTGTTCTGACTCGTAACCCTGTCTCCCTTAATCCATGAACTACGAACTTCCCGACGCTCGCGGCAACCAGTGGGCAGAGCTGATTCAGCGCCAGATGCAGGCTGCCAATAAGGGCCTCAGCAACGTGGCCAACTCCAATCAGACGCTGCGAAAGCATGTTCTGATCAGCCAGGAGCACCTGAGCGAGGACACAAAAGCGGTGGGCACCGCCGTCGAGAAAGGGACGGAAGCCATCCAGTGCCAGCTCGATGACATAAGCGACCAAATCGCCGAGGGTCCAACCAAGGCTGATTTCCAGCGGCTCGAGACGAAAGTCGATCGCCTGATCAATCAGCAGAGCTATCTGCTCGACGCCCGGGGCATCGACCCCGAGGAGATCTGATCAGTCGGCCTCAGCCGCCAGGGCCTGCTCCAGCTGATCAACGTCCTTTTCCAGGGCATCGACCCGCTGTTGAACCTCTTGCTCACGGACGTGCTCGGCCTCATCCATCTGCTGGCGGCCGCCGTTCATCATTTCGGTGTAAGTCAGCGCCCTGGGCTTCATCGGTTCCGGCATCAGTCCGCCTCAACCAGCTGATCCAACACCATCCGATCGAGCTGCATGTTGAGCAGCTGCTGGTGGATGGCGATCAGCTGGAGCCCCCGGGCGCAGCCGGGCGCAAGGTTCAGCTCGATGTGCTGGCGGTCATGGGGCAGCAGCTCCTGAGCAAGGCATTCGCAATGCACATCGATCTCAGCCACCACCGCTTCCATGCCTTCCATCAGCGGGGCGAGATCGGGCATGAGGGTGCTGCTGCAGACCTCCAGTTTTGGCAGCCCGAGGGCAACGCGCAACACCCTGATTCAGGGCTTCAAAACAGCCCCCGACTTATTGAGAACAGCGCCCTGAGCAGGGCCGGAGCGATCCGCCGCGACCCCCGTTTTTCCAACTTTTTTCCAACCTTGGCCCTTTTGACTCTCCTCGGCGAGGTCAGCCCTCAGCCTTGAAGTTTCCCCAAATCAACTGGCACTGCTGGGATTTGGAGGAAAGCAAAAGCACCATGTCTTGCCCGTGAGAATTTAATCCGGTATGCTCCCGCACCAGATCGGTGCTGGCCAACGCCAGTCCTCCGGTTTCAGTGAACAGCACCGGCAGGGTGCCCTGATGCCCTCGCATGCCCTGCAGATCCAGCGCCTGACGAACAGCCCGCTGAGCCTTCTCGGAACCCAGACGCTCCACAAAGGCCGGCCAGAGGTGGTTGACCGGATCGAGCGCGGCGAAATCCAGCTGCGAATCAGTCATCAGGACGGCAACAACGCAAGGGCTTCGCTGATCATCTGCGGGGTGACGGCAATGCGCTCAAGCGGATCAGCGTTGTCGAGGTAGGCGTCAAACGAGGCGAAGCGCTCGATCACAGGGTCGGCCCCCTCGGCGGCGCAAGCCTCAACCCAATCCCCCTCCTCCGGCTTCACCGCGACGTAGGCCTGCAGCGCTTCCTCCAGATCACCGCCGTCGCCGACGCCCTCACCGTGCCAGATCGCTTCGAAGAATTCAGACATCTTCAACTCGAGGAACAGATCCTGATGCAGTTTGCCCAGACCACCGGCCCATGGCTCAGGCGGCCGGGGGAACGGTGTAACTGGCGCAACGTTGCTGATCCAGATGGCCGATGTGTTTTCGCTCGGTGTAATACAACTCCTGGTAGCGCAGCGCATCACGGTTGAGGTCATCGAAGAGGGCCTGAATCCGCACCTCCATGTCCACGGAGGCCTGATCTGACGAAGCCTCCTGATCAATCAGAACAGCGATGCAGGATTCCAGGGTTTGCAGACGCTGGCCGCCCCAGGCCTCCAACAGGTGCCGGCAGCGCTTCAAGCTTTTCTGACGCTCCAGCAGAGCAGCAATACCCCGCAGCTGCTCCAGGGGCTCCGCCAGGGCAACACGCTGCAATTCACCTGGCTCCAAAAGGGGCGTCAGGCGAGACACCAGCGCACTGCTCTCCAGCAAAAGCTGATCGGTGAGCAAGCGGGGCAGATCGATGAGATCCAGACCCTCGCCGTCGTCGTCGCAACGGCTGATCGACTCCATGCGCCCCTCACCCAGGTTGGTCTCCTCGAGATCCGTAATGGCCGCCCAGAGATGGCGGTGATGGGGAATGGCGAAATCCTCCAGTTCGCGTTTGCGCAGTTCCTGGCGAATCGTGGCCCGATGCCGGGGGCAATGCAGATACAGCCGCAGCAGATCGGCCTCACAACGCTCCCGCTGTCCGGATTCACCGGGCTGCTCATGACGGCTGGAGCGCCCATGCCAACGCTGGCCCTTCACCTGCTGCCGCAGGTCGTCCTCGAGCTGAAGCGCCAGGCGTCCCTGGCCACCACTGAGGCGCTCCGCCACCCGTTGGAGGTAGTGGGTGCGCACGGCGGACTGGGGCAGTTTGCCCAGCAGCCCCACCAGGGCCGTGACCGCCTGTTGGAACTGGTCGGCCCGGCTGAGATCGCGCTCCTCCAGCACCTGCTCGATCTGCCAATCCAGCCAGAGGGGGGCCTGATCGAGCAGGGCGCGGTAATCGCCGGCCCCGTTCTGTTTGAGGAACTCATCGGGGTCCTTGCCTGAAGGAAGGTGCAGAACCCGCAGCTCCAGCTGGCCCTGCATCGCCAGCTGCTCCACCTCGCCGATGGCTCGATTGGCTGCACGGACACCGGCACCGTCGGCGTCGAAATTCAGAACGATCCGCTTGCTGTCGCTGACGCGGCACAACTGGGTGATCTGCTGACTGCTCAGGGCCGTGCCGAGGGAGGCCACAGCGTTGGTGATGCCGGCGGCATGCAGGGCAATCACATCGAAATAGCCCTCCACCACCACTGCCCTGTCGTCCTTGCGGATGGCATTGGAGGCCTTGTCGAGACCGAACAGATGCTTCCCCTTCTCGAACACTTCGGTCTCGGGGGAGTTGAGGTATTTCGGTTCGCTGCCATCAAGGCTGCGTCCCCCGAAACCGATCACCCGGCCCTGACGGTCATGGATCGGCACCATGACCCGATGGCGGAAGCGGTCATAGAACCCGTTGCCCCCCTTGCGGGGAACCACCAGCCCAGCAGCCTCGAGAAGCTCAGGCGCCAGCCCCTCAACTTGCTGAAGATGCTTGAGCAGACCATCCCACTGATCCGGCGCATAGCCGAGTTGAAAGGTCTCCTGGGTGGCGGGACTCAACCCTCTGGCCTCACTGAGGTACTTGAGGGCCTCTGCTCCAGCAGGCGCCATCAACTGGCTGCGGAACCAACCGGCAGCCAGGGCCAGGGCCCGCTGCAGCTTGTCCCTGCGGGACAACTGTTGCCGCAGCCGTTCCTGCTGCGGACCATCCACCGTCTCGATCGGCAGCTGATAACGCCGCGCCAGATCCAGCACCACATCGCTGAAACTCTGGCGCTGGAACTCCATCAGGAACTTGATGGAGTTGCCGCCAGCACCACAGGAGAAGCAGTAGTAGAACTGCTTGGCGGGCGACACCGTCATCGACGGTTTGCTGTCGTCATGGAACGGACAGATCCCGACGAATTCCCGTCCCTTCTTCTTGAGCACCACGTGCTCGCCCACCACATCAACGATGTCGGCCCGTTCCTTGACGGCCTCGATCGTTCTTGGGTGCAGGCGGGCGTTCACCATCGGTCCATTCTGCGAAGTCGCAGGGTTCCGTGCACCCCGTCATCCGAACAGCCATGGCCGAACCGCAGACCCCACAGCCCTGGTGGAACCAGGACTCGGTGCGGGGCAGCCGTGCCCTGATCCTGAGCTCCCTGGCCTTCAGCCTGATGACGGTCTGCGTCAAGCAACTGAACAGTCGGCTTCCGGTGGCGGAAATCGTGCTGTGCCGGGCCCTGATCAGCATCGTTCTGACCGCTGTGGGCCTGCGCCTGGCCGGGGTCTCCCCGTGGGGCCAGCGACGGGGGCTGCTGGTGGCGCGGGGGGTGCTGGGCAGCTTGGCCCTGCTCTGCTTCTTCGAAGCGATCGAGCAGCTGCCGCTCGCTTCAGCGACGGTGCTGCAGTACACCTACCCCACCTTCACCGCCGTGGCAGCGCTGTTGCTGCTGGGCGAGCCCCTGCGCCGACGCATCAGTGCAGCGGTTCTGCTGGGCTGGATCGGCGTCACCCTGGTGGTGCAACCGCAGTGGCTCACGGGAACAGCCCAACCTGCGCAACTGATCCCTGCCCTGATCGGCATTGGTGGCGCTCTGATGACCGCCCTGGCCTACGTGAGTGTGCGGCGGCTGTCGCAAACCGAGCACCCCTTGGTGATCATCCTCTATTTCCCGATGATCTCGGTTCCCCTGACCCTGCCCTGGGTGCTGCAGCAAGGGGTCTGGCCCCAAGGCATCGAATGGTTCTGGCTCCTGGGGGTCGGGGTGATGACCCAGCTGGGCCAGATCTGGGTGACCGAGGGCCTGCGCTGCCTGCCCGCCGCCCGAGCCACATCAATCAACTACGTGCAGGTGGTCTTTGCCGCAGGCTGGGGCTGGCTGTGGTTCGCCGAATCGATCAATGCCTGGCAGGTGGGCGGCGGGATGCTGGTGCTGGCCGCCACCCTGATCAGCCTGTCGGCGCGACGTTAGAGCTCAGGCTTTGTCCAAACCCAGGGGGTACGTCAGCCAGGCCTGGCGGTCGTCGGATCCGCCTTTGGGTCTGGCCAGGCGCCAGCTCTGACCACGGGAGCCCCGCTGCAGAAACAGTTCAAACGGGCTATCCACCTGCACACGGTCGCCGGGGAGCTGCCAGTCGAAGCGGCCTGAAATCCTGAGGCCCTGCTCGTCACCCAGGGAAAAACTTTCCTGGTCCTCCACCCGCACCCGACTCACGCTTGGGGCGATGGGCATCGGGGTGAGATCGAGGGAGCTGGCAATGGCCGACTGGGTGAGCTGAATCTGCAGGGCCAGCGCTTCATTCAGGAGAGCCCGTGGCGGCTGAGATCCATTGCATGCCGTCAGTGAAACCACGATCGATAGAACGCACAGCACCTGAAGCAAACGGCGCACAACGCGCTTGAAAGCAGAGACAGGCAATGACAGCTGCGGCAACATGACGCGGTTGAAACCTCTCCCCATGATCGGCTGGCTTCAGGGACGACCGATGGAGTGCTGGAGTCAAGGCAACCGTAGCGGCGTTCTGCTGCTCTGCGGTGGGGTCGGATATGAGGTGCACCTGACCAAGCGGCATCAGCAGAACCTTCCGGCGGACGGCGACCTAAACCTGTGGATTCATCAGGTGCAGCGGGAGGACGGCAGCAGCCTCTACGGCTTTCCCCTGCGCCAGGAGCGGGATCTGTTCCGGCTGCTGATCAGCGTCAGCGGTGTAGGCCCCCAGGCCGGTCTGGCGCTGATGCAGGAATGCAAGCCCCAGGAGCTGGTGGAAGCGATCAGCAGCGGTGATCTGCGTCGCCTCTGCAAGGCGCAGGGCATCGGCAAACGCACCGCTGAGCGCCTGGCGGTGGAACTCAGGGCCTCGATTGCGGCCTTCGCGGGCGTGGATCCCGCCCCATCGCTGGCGGAAGGCGTCAGCTCGGAGCAGATGCCGGCAAGCGGTGCCGATGTGGAAGCGACCCTCTCGATGCTGGGTTACGACGATCTGGAAATCCGTCGAGCCATCCGTGCGATCGCTGAGGGCGCCGATGGCCAACCGCCTGCTGGAGACGACCAGGACGCCTGGCTGCGGGGCTGCCTGCAATGGCTGAGCCGCGAATCGGCCTGAGCCGCACCACGCGAAGGTAAGCTGGTTGTTTGCACTGACAAGGCCGCCCCCCGCGCATGTCGCTTGATACCACCGAGAAGCAGCAGCTGATCAACACCCACCAGACCCACGGCACCGACACCGGTTCTGCCGAGGTCCAGGTGGCCATGCTGAGTGAGCGGATCAACCGTCTCAGCACCCACCTGCAGAACAACATCCATGACTTCTCCTCACGGCAGGGGCTGCTCAAGATGATTGGCCGCCGCAAGCGCCTGTTGAGCTACATGCGCAGCAAGAGCGAGCAACGCTACGCCGACACGATCGCCAAACTGGGCATCCGCGGCTGATCGACGTCCCCCATGCCTGAGCAACGCAACGCCCTCCCCTTTGAGCCCAAAGGGTCTGGGAAGGGAAGCAAGCCTGCTTCAGGGACGCCTCGGCAGGAAGCCATTCCTCGCTACGTGGCCGATCGGATGGCTCGCCGGGTTGCTGTATTCACAGGACTCCCGTCCCTCGCTGGGATGGGAGTTTTTGTTGGCAGTTATTTCGTTGTCACCCGTGGCATCGCCGATATCGCTCCAGGGCTCACGCTGACGGGTTCCGGCCTGTTTTTCCTCCTGGGTCTAGTGGGCCTCAGCGTTGGCGTGTTGACCGCCAGCTGGGATCCCGAACCGGGTTCTCTGCTCGGATTCGAGAACTTCAAGCCGAACATTCAGCGGATGAAGGAGTCGATCCGGGCCCAGAAGCAGCAGCAAAAGCAACCAAAGTCCTGATCCAGTTCTGTGGATCAGGCCCTCCTGATCAGACAATTAGGTGAGCACCAGACGGTCGCTGCACCGGGCTTCAAAGGATTGAGTGCGCAGTGACGCGATCGCTGCATCAACGTCTTTGACGCAGAACTGGGAGCCGAGTCGCACATAGCGAACACTGTCGCCGTGGCACACCTCGGCGACCACAGGCACCTTCACGCCCAGCTCATCCCGCTCAGGGCGATGTTGGTTCAGGCATTCCCGCAGCTTGTGCTGAATGGCAATGTCGCTGGCCTGATCGGAGGGGAGCTGAACCAGCAGCAGATTGAGCTCATCGACGGCACGGCAGTCGTCAATGATCAGCTGCACGCGCTCGTCACGCCGATCGACCCCAGCCCACACCAAAAGTCGGGCTTCTGCCATCAGGTGATCTGCGAGGCGCGCGTAGCTCTTGGGGAACACCACGGCTTCGCAACTTCCGGTGAGATCCTCGAGCTGCAGGATCGCCATGCGATCGCCCTTACGGGTGGTGACCTGGCGCATTTCAGCCACCATCGCGATGGCACTCACCTTGGCTTTGTCAGGCTGTTCCTCCAGGGAGCCCAAACCGATGGGAGCCAGCAACTTCGACGAGGGTGTGAGCTGTTTGAGCGGGTGATCGGAGAGGTAGAAGCCCACCAGATCTTTTTCAAGACGAAGCTTTTCGGTTGGGGGATAGTCCGGCACCGGCGCCGCCTTGGGTGCATGGCTGAGATCCGCCGGCCCATCGGCATCGGCCGCAGGAGCCATCAGATCAAAAAGATTGCCCTGACCGCTGTCTCGATCTTTGGCCCGTGAGGAGGCCCAGTCGAGCAGCAGATCAAGATCTGCCATCAGCTGAGCACGGTTGGCCTGCGGATCCATGGCATCCAGGGCACCGCAGTGAATCAACGACTCCAGACCACGGCGGTTGAGCACCGAGGACGGGATGCGGTCGCAGAGATCCGCCAGGGAACGGAAAGGCCCATCGCTATCGCGGGCGGCGATCAATTGACGGATCGCACCATCACCAAGGTTGCGAACGGCGGAGAGGCCGAACAGGATCCGATCGCCATTGGGGGTGAAATCGGTGAGCGAGGCATTCACATCCGGGGGCATCACCTCAATCCCCATCGCATTGCAATTGGAGATGTAGCGCTGCACTTTGTCGGCAGCTCCGGCGTTCACCGTGAGCAGAGCCGCCATGTAAGCGACCGGGTAGTGCGCTTTCAGGTAAGCCGTCTGGTAGGTGACGGCGCCATAGGCCGTGGAATGGCTCTTGTTGAAGCAGTATTCAGCGAAGAGAACCATCTGATCGAACAGTTCGTCGGCGACCTTTTGATCAACGCCGCGCTCTCCAGCACCCTGAACGAAGATGCCGCGGTGCTTCTGCATCTCGGACACTTTTTTCTTGCCCATCGCCCGCCGGAGCAGATCGGCCTGACCCAGGGAGTAACCGGCCAGATCCTGCGCGATCCGCATGATCTGTTCCTGGTACACCATGATCCCGTAGGTCTCGGACAGGATCGGCTCAAGAATCGCGTGGGCGAAGTCGATGGCCTCCCGGCCGTGCTTGCGGTTGATGAATTTGGGAATCAGGCCAGCATCGAGGGGACCCGGTCTGTAAAGGGCAAGAATCGAGGAGATGTCTTCCAGGGATGACGGCTTGAGATCACGCACGATCTGCCGCATTCCGCTGGATTCCAACTGGAAGATCCCCTCCAGATCACCTCTCGCCAGAAGGGCAAAGGTCTCTTCATCCTGGGGCGGCAATTTGTCGGGGTCGACACGGGTGCCACTGCTCACCTCCACCAGTTCGAGGGTCTTTTCGATCATCGTGAGGTTCTTCAACCCCAGGAAATCCATCTTCAACAGACCCATGGATTCCACGTCTTCCATGAAGTACTGCGTGATCACCTGACCATCGTTGTTGCGCTGCAACGGCACCAGTTCGTCGAGGGGATCAGCGGCGATGACCACACCAGCAGCGTGAACACCGAAGGTTTTGTTGGTGCCTTCAATCCGCATTGCCATGTCCACCCAACGCTTCACCGTTGGATCCGCCTCGTACTTCTCGCGGAACTCGGGGTTGGGTGATTCCTCGCCGATCATCGCCTTGAGCTTGGCGGGCTTGCCGCGAACCACCGGGATCAGCTTCGCCAGACGGTCGGCATCCCCGTAGGGAATGTCGAGCACCCGTGCCACATCCTTCAAAACCGCCTTGGAGGTCATCCGGTTGAAGGTGATGATCTGCGCCACCTTGTCCTCGCCGTAGCGCTCGGTGACGTAGTCGATCACCTCACCACGACGCTCGATGCAGAAGTCGGTGTCGATATCAGGCATCGACTTGCGTTCCGGATTGAGGAAGCGCTCGAACAGCAGGCAGTTGGTGATCGGATCGATGTTGGTGATCCCCAGGCAGTACGCGACGAGCGACCCTGCGGCGGAACCACGACCCGGACCGACGGGAATGTTCTGTTCCCGGGCAAAACGGATGTAATCCCACACCACCAGGAAGTAGGTGGGAAATCCCATCTGCTCCATGATCTTGAGCTCATGGGCCATGCGCTCGGCATAGTCGTCGGGCAAGGCAGCATCAGGGCTGAGCTCGAGCCGATCCCGCAATCCCTGCTCGGTCACTTCCCTCAGGTAGCTGACGGGGGTATGGCCCTCGGGAATCGGGAAGCGGGGCATTTGATAGCGCCCAAGAATGTCATAAGGCTCCACCTTCTCGGCCACCTTGACGGTGTTGGCGATCGCCTCCTGAACCACCTCAGGCTCGAGGTGATCCCCGAAGAGAAGGCCCATCTCCTCTTCGGTTTTGATGTATTCGGTGCCGGTGTAACGCAGCCGCTTCTCATCGGTGATCAGCTTGCCGGTGAGCACGCAAAGCAAGGCATCGTGGGCTTCAACGTCCTGCTTGCTCAGGTAGTGGGCATCGTTGGTGGCAACGATCTGAATGCCAAGCTCCTTGGCAATTTTGACGATCTCAACGTTGACGATCCGATCTTCCGGGGATCCGTGATCCTGGATCTCGAGGTAGTAGTCGTCGCCGAACACCTCCTGATACCAAGCCGCCACCTTGCGAGCCACATCGGGGCGACCCCGCAGAATCGCCTGGGCGATCTCACCTCCGAGGCACGCCGTGGCGATGATCAGGCCTTCGCTGTGTTGCTTCAGCAGTTCCTTGTCGATGCAGGCACGGGAGAAGATCCCGCGTCCCCGCATCCCCCGCAGGTGGCTGATGCTGGTGAGCTTCACCAGATTGCGGTAGCCGGTGGCGTTTTTCGCCAGCACCACCAGGTGATATCGCTTCTGTTTCTTGGGTTGTGGGTCGTCAATGGAGCCATTGATCACATACATCTCATTGCCGATGATCGGCTTGAGATCTGAACCCTGACAGAGCTTCAGCAGCTCAATCGCGCCGTACATCACGCCGTGATCCGTCAGGGCGATGGCGGGCATGCCCAGCTGCTTTGCCCGCTCCACCATGGCCGGCAACTGCGACGCACCGTCCAGAAGGCTGTAGTCGCTGTGGTTGTGGAGAGGAACGAAAGCCATGGGGTCAGCCTAGGACCCAACGCAAGATCCAGCGTTCAGGGGGAACACAACCCCCCATATGTGGCGCAGATCAGGGAACCAGTGCAGCTTCCGGGCGTGAAGCAAACACCTGAGCGGCCTGCTCGTACTGATGAGCCACCTGAAGCAGACGCGGTTCATCCAACACATTGCCGATCAGCTGCATCCCGATCGGCAGACCTGCCGCGCTGAATCCACAGGGAACACTGATGGCCGGAAGTCCAGCAAGGTTGACCGGAATCGTCAGCAGGTCAGCCAGATACATCGCCAGCGGGTCGTCGGCGTGGGCGCCAGCCTTGAAGGCCGTGGACGGCGCTGTTGGCGTGAGCAGCACATCCACACTCTGAAAGGCCGCGTCAAAGTCTCGCCGGATCAGGGTGCGCACCTGCTGCGCCTTTTTGTAGTAGGCATCGACGTATCCGGCGGACAGGGCGTAGGTACCGATCAGGATTCGCCGTTGCACCTCAGCACCGAATCCTTCAGCACGGCTGCGCGCCGTCATCGCGGCAAGGCTCTCGGCGTCTTCGGCACGGAAGCCGTATTTGACACCGTCGTATCGCGCCAGGTTGGCCGACGCCTCCGATGGTGCGATCACGTAGTAAGTGGCGATGCCGTCGTTGAAGCGGGGGCAGCTCACCTCCACCAGTTCAGCGCCAAGAGCCTCCAGCTGGGCAGCAGAGGCCTGCACCGATGCCTTCACCTCAGAATCGAGGCCTTCGGCATCGAAGCACTCCTTGATCACCCCCACCTTGAGTCCCTTGATGGACTGATTGAGGCCGGCGCTGAAATCGGGAACCGCTGCATCAAGGCAGGTGGAATCGCGGGGGTCGGGCCCGGCGATCACCTGGAGCAGTTCGGCCACATCAGCAACGCTGCCGGCAAAGGGTCCCACCTGATCCAGAGAGCTGGCGAAGGCCACCAGGCCCCAACGGCTGACGCGGCCGTAGGTGGGCTTAAGGCCCACCACACCACAGAACGACGCCGGTTGGCGGATGGAGCCACCGGTGTCGGAACCAAGCGACGCAACGCAACTGCCGGCGGCGACGGCCGCTGCACTGCCACCTGAGCTTCCACCCGGCACATGGGCGGTGTTCCAGGGGTTCTGTGTGGCTCCGAATGCGGACGTTTCTGTTGAGCCACCCATGGCGAACTCATCCAGATTTGTCTTGCCCACCAACACACCACCGGCCTGCCAGAGCCGCTCGGTGACCGTGGATTCGTAGGGCGGCACGAACTGGTCGAGCATGCGGCTGGAACAGGTGGTGCGAACACCTTTGGTGCAGAGGTTGTCCTTGATCGCCAGCGGCAATCCCGCCAGGGGGCCGAGCGTCTCGCCGGCGGCCCGGGCTTCATCAATGCGGGACGCCTCAGCACGGGCCTGATCAGCCGTGACTTCAACAAAGGCGTTCAGCGAAGGCTCAGAACGTTCGAGCCGCTTGAGGTGCTGATCAACGAGCTCGCGGGAGGAAACCTCGCCGCTCTGCAGTTGCTGACGCCACGCGCTGATCGTCATGTCCCTGCGATCCATTGCAGCAAGGACGCTATCAGCCGCAGGATCAGCCCTCAGCTGAGATGGTGAGGGGCTCGGAGCGCCGGGTCCGCAGCAGGGAATGGCTGATCGACTGGGGTTGCTCCGACTTGACGTCGTCCAGGAAGGCACTGAGCTCGCTCTCCAGCCCCTTGCGGGTAATGAAGGGACCGAACCAATAGGTCACATCAGGGCCTGACGTCTGAACGCGAGCCCACCAAGCGACTCCAAAGCCATTGGCAAGGCTGCGCAGCGGCCGAATCAGGGGACTCATGGGATGAACAGGACCTCGGGGCATTTTGCCCCGAGATCTTGGAAAAACGCGCTGTATTCAGGGAGATAGCTGGATGTTCTGATCGAACGGCGAGGAAGCATCCGGCTGCGATGGATTCAGATCCAGGTCAATCCGCTGTTCTGGAGACTTCTCCACAGGAGCTTGAGGCTGTTCGGGCGAAGCGGGCTGTTCAGGCGGAGCAGCCACATCAGCCGTCTCAACGGACGATTCAGCAGCCGCGAGATTGGGTCGCCGAATCGGCGGAGAAGGCGCTTGGCCATGAATGTCCTTCATCCAGTTGCGGCGTGCCACTTCGTAGACGCAGAGAGCTGTGGCAACGGAGGCGTTGAGGCTGGGCGTGATGCCCCGCAGAGGGATTCGAACCAGCTGGTCACAATGGCGACGGGTCATCAGCGATAAGCCCTGATCCTCGGATCCGGTGACCAGCACCAGCGGGCCGCTGAGGTCGACATCGGTGAGGGTCACATCCCCTTCAGCGGCAAGGCCCACCACTCTGTAACCGGCGTCCTTGAGCTTTTCCAGGGAGCGATTGAGGTTGACCACGCGCGCCACCGGCAGGTGTTCCAGGGCTCCGGCGGCCACCTTGGCGGCCGAACCGGTCAAGCCAGCACTACGGCGCTGGGGGATCACCACACCGTGGGCTCCCATGGCCTCAGCGGAACGAACAACCGCCCCGAGGTTGTGGGGGTCGGTGACACTATCCAGGGCCACCAACAATGGAGGTTCCCCCAGATCCGAGCAGCCCTCGATGAGGCTGTCGAGGTCGAGGGTTTCCGCCGCCGCCGTCTGCAGGGCGATGCCCTGGTGAACGGACCCACCTGTGATCTGTCCCAGCCGGGCCCAGGTCACCTCTTCCACGAGAACTCCCGAGGCCTTGGCCTCACGCAGAAGCTGGAGGAATTTGGAGGCACTGCGCATCTCTGCAGTGCACCAAATGCGATGGATGGGGCGTCCGGCCTCCAACGCGGCCTGGGTGGCATGACGCCCCCAGATCAGATCGTCCGCTGGCGGGGTGGCCGCTGCAGCCTCCGGGGCTGCATCCGACCGCTGAGGACGAGCCTCGTCGAAGCGGGATCTGGGGCGCTGGGACGGTTGGCGCCGTTCATCCCCGGAGCGACGGCGGTCGCCGAACCGATCGTTGCGATCGCGAAAACGGCCAGGCCCTGAGCGTTCGT
Source organism: Synechococcus sp. A15-44 (assembly GCF_014280115.1). NCBI lineage: Bacteria > Bacillati > Cyanobacteriota > Cyanophyceae > Synechococcales > Synechococcaceae > Synechococcus > Synechococcus sp. A15-44. The sequence goes on along the minus strand of NZ_CP047938.1, from coordinate 1,096,350 downwards.
TTTGAGAGCCCGAGCGGGGGGCGTTCTGATCTCGGTCAAAGGAACGGGAGCGGTTGCCGAACCGCTCTTTCGGGCGATCACCGAAACGTTCTCCAGTTCGATCACCGGATCGATCAGCGGCGCGATCACCGAAACGCTCACCAGACCGCTCCTTGAACCGATAACCGGGTCGATCACCAGAGCGCTCACCAAACCGATTACCGGGTCGATCGCCACCTCGCGACTGGTCCCACTCTCCATCCCGTGGAGCGCGTCGTTCGCGATAACCGCCGCCATCACGCCCAGGTTTGGCATAGGGAGAACGACCGCCGTCGGAACGGCGGTTGCTGGGCATGGGGCGACCGTTATCCGAGCGCCCAATCGAGGAGCGGCCAGCGGATGCGCGTCCACTCGGCGGCCTGCCTCCTGGTGGTCGACCGCCCCCTCCTCCCCCTGGCCCCGAACGGCCATCGCGGGATGGGCCGCTGGAGCGGCGTTCAAAGCGAGGGCTCATGGTGTGCGAGGCAACGTTATGGGTTGGATTCGGCTTGCTCCAAGTGATCGAAGAGCTCCGCAAGCCGGGCTGGATTGTTCAGAAACAGCCAGCCCACCATTGTCTCAAACCCTGTGGCCCTTCCATAAACCGCAGCGTCTGCGCGCCGTGGCCCCCGCCCGACACTGTTGCGACCCCGCCGCACCAGATCGAGTTCTTCTGAGCAGAGGAGCTCGCGTTCTTCCAGCCAGCTCAACAAACGGGACTGGGCGTCAGCACGAACATCAGCCACGACGGCACGATGCAGGTCGTCAGAACGTCCTGGCCTCGACCCATGGCGGAGCCGTTGATGCAGCTCCCACACGGCATCACCAATCCAAGCCAGTTGCAATGGTCCCAGCTGTTCGTTGATGTCCCTAGGAGACTGGCTTCGAATCCAATCGCTCAAGCGGCCAACTGGTTGAGGGCTGTGGGCAGATCCTCCACCAGATGAAGGAACTCCTCAAGACGCACCAACTTGATCGTTTGCGTCACCCTGGTGTTGCCCACCAAAAGAAACGACCGTTTGGCATCCGTGCATTGCTTGGCCAGCTGAACCAAAGCCCCAAGGCCGGATGAATCGAGGAAATCGATCTTGCTGAGATCGAGAACAGAAGGAAGCTTGTTGGCCTTCAAAACATCACCCACGTACTCCATGAACTGCTTCTCGGAGTACGCATCCAGCTGACCGGTGAAATGAAACACCAGACAGCCGTCTTTCTGTTCGAATCCGCCCCGGAGAGAGACGGTCAGTCGCTGCAGTTCGCTGATGGGATCAAGCCCCCCAGGCATCATCGGCACGAAGTGTAGTGATGCTGAGCGTTGGCTACCACCTCATCAACGGCGATCGGCCATCAGCGTCACAAAGCGGGCGAAATGATGGTCGGCGTCATGGGGGCCCGGACTCGCTTCTGGGTGGTACTGCACCCCGAACACCGGCTTTTGACGGTGGGCGATCGCTGCCACGGTGCGGTCGTTCAAATTCAAATGGGTGACGTCAATGACGTCTGAATCCAGAGAATCAGCGGAGAGGGCAAAGCCGTGGTTCTGACTGGTGATTTCAACCTGGCCTGTGGTGCCACAGGGATGGTTCAAGCCGCGGTGGCCATAGGACAGCTTGAACGTCTCTCCGCCCAGGGCCAGACCAAGGATCTGATGGCCCAGACAGATGCCGAACAGGGGTAGATCGGATTCCTCCAGCAACAGCTTGGCCAGGGCAATCCCATGGGTCACCGCTGCCGGGTCGCCAGGGCCGTTGGACAGGAAGACGCCATCCGGGCGATGGGAACGAACTGTGTCCAGATCCGTGCCTGCGGGCAGAACCGTGACGTCACAGCCATGGGCGACCAATCGATCGAGGATGGCGCGCTTGATGCCGAAATCGATGGCGACAACGCGAAAGGGCGCGTCGCTGCGGCGCTGCAAACGCTGATCGAAGCCAACACTGCAGGCCTGATTCCACTGGTAAGGCTCACGAGTGGTGACGCGGTCCGCCAGGTTCAACCCCTGCATCGACGGGGCCTGCTTTAGGAGCTCAAGCAACTGCGCCGGGGTCTGACCGTCACTGCTGATCACGCCATTCATGGCCCCCACCTCACGCAGGTGACGCACCAGGGAACGGGTATCCAAACCGCTGATGCCCACAAGCTGGTGAGTCTGCATCCAGCTCTCAAGGGACTGTTCACAGCGCCAGTTGCTGGGAACTGGGGCCAGCTGGCGGGCAATGACGCCAAGGGCATGGGGGCGATCAGCTTCTTGATCGTCTGCATTCACCCCGGTGTTGCCGAGTTCGGGATAGGTGAAGCTCACCAGCTGCCCGGCATAGGAGGGGTCCGTCAGAACCTCCTGGTAACCGGTCATGCCGGTGTTGAACACCACCTCACCGATGGTGGTGCCGCGATGGCCGAAGCCGACACCGGTGAGAACCGTGCCATCGGCAAGGACGAGATAAGCCTTGTCTGATGGGGAATCGGGCATCGAAGGGCCGCCGCAGGTCATCATTCACTCATTCTCCATCTCCGTCGGACAGGGCAGCCCGCAGAGCCACAAGCTTGTTCCAGGCCTTGCCCTCGTTGAGAACAGCCAGAGCCTGAGCAACAGCAGCCGGCAGATCGCTTTGCAGCCCGGCAGCCCAGAGCACCAGGGCTGTGTTGAAGGCCACAACCTCCGTCTGCGCCAGGGATCCCTGCCCCTGAAGAACGTTCTGAAGGATCTGCTGGTTCACCGCGCAGTCACCACCGCGCAGCAGATCGAGACCAGCACGGGTGAGGCCCAGATCTTCAGGGGAAACCTCCTTTGTGGTGATGCCCCCGGATTCGATCAGACGCAAGGCATTGGGTCCCGCCAAGGACGCTTCATCGAGGTCTCCAGCACCATGAACCACCACGGCTCGGCTCAGGCCCAAGCGCTGCAGAGCGCCCGCCATGGGATCGAGAAGTTCCGGACGCGCCACGCCAAGAACCTGCGCCTGGGGCTGCAGCGGATTGACCAGAGGTCCCAACAGGTTGAACACCGTGCGGACCCCAAGGCTGCGTCGCAGCGGCGCCAGATTCACAAGAGCTGGATGCCAGGCGGGAGCGAACAGGAAGGTGACACCGGTTCCCGGCAACGCCTCCACAACATTGTTCAACGGTGCCTTGAGGTTGAGGCCAAGCCCCTCGAGCACATCGGCTGAACCCACCTTGCCGCTGGCGCTGCGGTTGCCGTGCTTGGCCACATTGACCCCGCAGGCGGCGGCGGTGAAGGCGACCGCCGTGGAGATGTTGAAGGTGTCGGCACCATCACCACCGGTGCCGCAGGTGTCGACCATGGCCAGATCGGGCCGGGGGCAGGGAAGGGGACAGGCCTCGCGCAGGACAGCCGCCATGGCCGCCAGCTCATTGGCCACCATCCCCTTGGCCCGCAGTCCAGCCAGGAACGCCCCGGTCTGCACGGGCTCGAGCTCTTCGGCCAGCCAGGCACGCATCAGGGCAGTGGCCTCATCGGAGCTGAGGTTGTTGCCCTGCAGCAGATGGTCCAAGCAACCGGACCAGGAACGCGGGTCTGAAGACATGGAGGGGAGCTGGCAGTAAAAAACCCGGGGTGCGAGGCACGCCGGGCCGGGTGATGGGGACAGTCCCACTATCCCCCAGATCAACGGATAACGACCAGCCAACGACCAGCCGTTGAAGCCGGATGCCTAGGTTGGCCTGCCAACGGGACCCACGAGCTCGCATGGCCGCCCTTCGTCTCGATCTGATCGGCCGCTATCTGCGTCCCCACCGCCGCACGGTGCTGCTGGGAGCCATCGCCCTGGTGGTGGTCAACGTTCTGCGGGTCACGATCCCGATGGAAGTGCGCAGCGTTGTGGACGAGCTGCAGGAGGGCTTCAGCTACGCCGGAGTCCTGCGCCAGGCGGGATGGGTTGTGCTGCTCGCCAGCACCATGGGGGTGATCCGGCTGGCCTCGCGACAGCTCATCTTCGGTGTGGGTCGGCAGGTGGAGGTGGATCTGCGTCAGCGCCTGTTCGAGCACATGCTCCGCCAGGAACCCGATTGGATTCAGAGCAAGGGCAGCGGTGAAGTGATCAGTCGCGCCACCAGCGATGTGGAAAACATCCGGCGCCTGCTCGGATTCGCGATTCTCAGCCTGACCAACACGCTGCTGGCCTATGCGCTGACGCTGCCCGCGATGTTGGCCATCGATCCGTGGCTGACCCTGGCCGCCGTCGGGCTCTACCCCGTGATGCTCAGCACCGTGCGCCTGTTCGGTGGGCGCATGATGCGTCAGAAGCGTGCGCAGCAGGAAGAACTCTCCGCCCTCAGCAACCTGATTCAGGAGGATCTCTCGGGAATCGGGGCCATCAAGATCTACGGCCAGGAGGGAGCAGAACAGCAGGCCTTTGCCACGCGCAACCGCCGCTACCGCGACAGTGCCATTCAGCTGGCGAGAACACAAAGCACTCTGTTCCCGCTGCTTCAGGGCATTTCCTCCCTCTCGGTTCTTTTGCTGCTGGCCATCGGCAGCGGCCAGCTCGAAGCCGGTCGTCTGAGCATTGGAGGACTGGTGGCCCTGATTCTTTATGTGGAGCAGCTCGTCTTCCCAACGGCACTGCTGGGATTCACGCTCAACACCTTCCAGACCGGCCAGGTGAGTCTCGAGCGGGTGGAGGAGCTACTCAAAAGGGAACCCAAGATCAAAGACCCGGATCCCTCTGATGTTCAGCCCCAGCCAACGGCAGAACACCGGGGGCGTTTTGAAGCCCGTGACCTGACGGTTCAGTACCAGGGCGCAGAGCAGAACACCCTCAATGGCCTGAGCTTCTGCATCGAGCCTGGGGAGTTGGTGGCTGTTGTAGGGGCCGTGGGCTGCGGCAAGACCACCCTGGCTCGGGCCTTCGGTCGGATGGTGCCACTGGAACCGGGACAGCTGTTCCTGGATGGTGTGGATGTCACCCAGATGCCCCTGAAGAGGTTGCGCCGTGACGTGGCGATCGTTCCCCAGGAGGGCTTTCTGTTCACCAGCACCCTGGCGGACAACCTGCGCTATGGCGACCCTGACGCCAGTGATCAGCGGGTTGAACTGGCGGCAGAGCAAGCCCGCCTGGCTGATGACGTGAAGGGCTTCCCCGATGGTTTCGGAACCATCGTTGGCGAACGCGGCATCACCTTGAGTGGTGGTCAGCGTCAACGCACAGCCCTGGGCCGGGCTCTGCTGATGTCGGCGCCGGTGTTGGTTCTCGACGACGCCTTGGCCAGCGTTGACAACAACACGGCCGCGGCGATTCTGGATTCGATCCGAGCTCAGGACGACCGGACGATCGTGATGATCAGCCATCAACTTTCAGCCGCAGCGGCCTGTGATCGCATCCTGGTGATGGAGAACGGACGCATCGTTCAACAGGGTCACCACAACGCCTTGATTCAGCAGCCGGGTGTGTACAAACGGCTTTGGGAGCGTCAGCAGGCGTCGCAACAACTGGATGCGTTGGCTTCCTGAAGAATCTCCGGGCGGTTTCTGACAACACCAACGTTTGTGGCTTAGCTGTGAAGACAACTCCTTGCCTATGACCAGCGGATCCCCCTTCGCGGTGCGCTGCACGCTCACCTTTGGCGATATCTACGGACAGGTGCTGGCCTGGATGGCCGTCATTTTTGTGAGCCTGGCTGCGGGGCTTGCCCTGATGGGCTCGTCGCGACCGGTGTTTGCGCTGGTGGGGGTGGGGCTGATTCTGGTGCTCAGCCTGCCGTTTCTGCTCTTCGCCTTCGTCACAACGCTGCTGAATCACATCCAGCTCAACCCAGTTGAGGGGGAAGCCAACGCGTCTTGAGCATCCACGGCAACAAGAAACGAGGGCCTATCAACACGTCCGGAACGGCTATCCCGCGATGGTTCCTCAGGACGAGACCACGATCCCTTGGTCACCATCACCAGGAGCTCGTTCCATCCTGCACAGAGATTGAGGGCAGACAGTCCTGGCGCAGGTGCGCTTTCTGGTTCAACAGAATGAACCATCTGGTTTTGTTTCTGAGAAACAGCTTTCTTCATCAACAAGCCATCAATCAATGGCTTGCAATTGATTGATCCTCCCAATTCGTCTTCTTTCTGGCCATAGCCCAGCCATCGGCACAATCTCCTCCACCCCTGATGACATTCCCAATGGTGTCAACCATCAAATGTGCCTGCCCCGCAGACTCGCCTCGAGACAGCTCAGCAACAGCGCCCTTCAGGCTGAAAACCACTGACAAACCATCAACACCTTTCTGCAGAACATTGTTCAAAGAAGAACCACTCTTCAAGACAAGCTTTGATTCGTTCCCTTTCATCTCTCACTTGGTGAGCCATCACTGAAAGTTCACTGATTGCTCTCTTCGTGGCAGCATCACTGTGCGGAATCCGCTGCCTAGGCTCTGCGGACCAGCGCAACCAACATGCTTCCTTCCTGGCTGTCTCTCCGCGGCGGCGCCGAATCCTCGGCCCCGGCAACGCACGCCGTGTTGGGAACGCCGCTGAAGGCACCCCTGATGGCCGACCAGGAGGAAGCAATCTTTGCCTGTGGATGCTTCTGGGGTGCTGAAAAAGGGTTCTGGCGACTGCCTGGGGTGGTGAGCACTGCTGTGGGGTATGCGGGCGGCCAGACCGAGCAACCCACCTACAACCAGGTCTGCTCCGGCAGAACGGGACACACGGAAGTGGTGCGTGTGGTGTGGAGCCGACCCGCCCTCGACTTCAGCGACCTGCTGAAACTGTTCTGGGAGTGCCACGACCCCACCCAGGGCAACAGGCAAGGCAACGACACCGGCAGCCAATACCGATCAGCCATCTACACGTTCAATCCGGAGCATCTGCAACTGGCCCTGGACAGCCGGGATGCCTATCAAGCCGCCCTCTCGGCCAAGGGCTACGGGGCCATCACCACCGAAATCCTGGCGGACCAGACCTTCTATTTCGCCGAGGACTATCACCAGCAGTACCTCGCCAAACCCGGCAGCCGCCCCTACTGCTCCGCCATGCCAACCCAGACGCTGCTTGGTGACTTCGAGGGATCGAACTACAAACTCCCGAAGCAGGTCTGGGACAAGTACGACTGGTCCATCAGTCACTGCGTGCTTCGATCCGACAACAGCCCAATCGCCCTGGGCTGATTCGGCCAAGATGAGGGCGGTCCCGACCCGTGTCATGCCCGAACCCTGGTCTGATCGGCAGGTGATCCTGGCGATCGCCCTTACCTTGATTTTGGTTCTGGGCCTGATCCTCGGCAGTGTCTCCTTCCATCGAGATCAGCAGGCTCCGATGCTGTGGCGGGAGACCCCCCAACCCACAGCAAAACCTTTGGCAATCTGACCACCGACCGGCGGGCTCGCTTCCTGTTGGTGCGATCGTGGGACAACAAGGACCCCTCCGTTCTGCGGTGAGTGAACGGCCTGATCCATCCGAGCAGCGTCAACTGCATCCCCTGCCGAGGGGGCTGGTGGAGCTCTATGGCTTGATCGCCGTTCTGGTGGTGCTCATCCCCGAATGGCTGGCGGATGGAACCCTGAATCTGGGCCAGGCCAAAGGCCCTGCTTCACTCCCGATGCGCTCGAGAGCCTGGCGCACCCTGCCCGAGCTGCGTCTGGCAGCGATGACCCTGGCTGAGCTTCGCCAGGCCGCCGCAGAACTGCGGCTGTACCACTACGGATCCGCAACGAGAGACCAGCTCACCACTCGGTTGCTCAGGCGACTCAGACGGCGGGATGCACTGTGATAACTTAAATCTGACGGGGCGTGGCGCAGCTTGGTAGCGCACCACTTTGGGGTAGTGGGGGTCGTGGGTTCAAATCCCGCCGCTCCGATTCAACCGTCTTGTTTCCCCACCTGAACATCAACACTTCAGGGATTGAGCCGGCGGTTACGCCGGCTCTTTTTTTTGCCTTCAGCGGCGGCCAGCGCCGGTCACCACCAGATGCCTGGAGGCATCTATCTGAAGCCAGCCTTCATCCCGCAACTGCCCCAACACGCGGGTCACGGTCACCCGTGTGGTGCTCAGGGCACTGGCGATCTCCTGATGGGTCAGGCGAAGGTTGAGCCGCAACCCGGCCTCACAGGGTTCGCCAAAGTCCTTGGCGAGCAGCTCCAAAAAGCCCCGCACCCGTTCTTCAACGCGACGCAGCCCCAGCAGGGCCAGGAGCGACTCCGCCTGGCGGTAGCGGGCAGCCATAGCCTTGGCCAAACCAAGCGCTAACTGAGGAGACTGCTCGAACTCCGCCAGATTGCAGCAGAGCAGATCGCAATCGGTGAGCGCTACAGCCTCATAGGCCTCCACATTGGTGAATGCGGCACCGAAGGGTTCGTTGGGACCCACCAGGCCAAGCACCAGCTCGTCGCCATGCACCGATAGCGCCCCGAGCTTCACCATGCCGCGAATCACAAACCAAACACTGTTCTTCAGCAGAGGAACGAAACTTCCCGAGGTGACATGAACAACATTGCGATTGTCGTAGCTGTTTTCAAGAAACGCCTTGAAACCCAGAGCTGTTGAACTCAGATCAGCCGATGGAGTGGCAAGCATTTGGAATCCCGTGAATCCAGAAAAAACTGTATTGAGGACAACATCGATTCCCAACAAAGAGCTGGGAGAGATTCGGGGGAGATTCGGTTAAGAAGGCTCTAAAACTGATTGCCATTCGAATCATTCAGCCCATCAAAAAGGGCCCCGAGGGGCCCCCTTTGATGTTTGGTTTTGAAAAACCAATTCAAGCCAAGATCACTTGCCGATCTTGTTCACAGCGGCCTTGGACTTGGCCAGGATGTCGCCCTTGAGGGGAACGAAGCCCAGCGAAGGAGCCTTGTTCTGAGCAGCGTCGCTCAGCATGTAGTTGAAGGCGTCCTGAACCACCTTGGCATTGTCTCCGTTGCCGGTTTTGTACGCCAGAACCCAGGTGAGGGTTGCGATGGGGTATGCGCCCTTGGCGGTGGGGTTGGGGTTCTTGCCAGCCAGGTCCTTGTCCAGGCTGATGCCATTGAGGGCCTTGGCACCCGCAGCCACAGAGGGCTTGAGGAACTCACCGGACTTGTTCTGGAGAGCGGCGGCAACCACCTTGCCCTTGATGTACGACTGGTTCACATAACCGATCGCGCCTTCACGGTTCTGGATCAGGCCAGCCACACCGGAGTTGCCCTTGGCGCCAACGCCTGCGGGCCACTTCACGGATTTACCGGTGCCGAGGGTCCAGGTCTTGGAGAAGGCCTGCATGGAGTTGGTGAAGGCCTTGGTGGTGCCAGAGCCATCGGAACGGTGCACCCAGGTGAGGGTGCCGGGCTTGCAGCCGAGCTCCTTCCAGTTCTTGATCATCCCCATGGCGACCTTGACGGCCTGCTCCTGGGTGAGCTTCAGGTTGCAACCGGGCTTGTTGTATCCGAAGGCGATGGTGCCACCCACCATCGGGATCTGAACCACACCACGGGTGACCTTGGCCATGTCCTTCTTCTTCATCGGATCATCCGATGCACCGAAGTTCACGGTCTGGTCGATGAAGGCTTTACGGCCGGAACCGGAACCCACGGCCTGATAGTTGACCTGAGGGCCGCCAGCCTTGGCCAGGTCGGCGAACCAACGCTGGTAGATCTTGGCCGGGAAGGAGGCGCCAGCACCGTTCAGCTTGGGAGCTGCAGAAGCTGACATGCCTGCCCCAAGGACAAGCAGGGACGAGGCGAGGAGGGCCTTTTGTGCAATGCGCATCACGACAACCGAAAGAGGAAAGATGCTGTAGCAACCAAGACCTAATCGGAGGTCCAACAGAGTGTCGTTAAAGCCCCGTTAACAACGGTTAAAGCTCATGGAGATCCTTCAAAAACCATCAAAAAAACCCCGGTTTGGCCATCCAAACCAGGGCATGTCGTTCACCCATCGAGGGTTCGCATTCAAGGCTGAATGCCTGCCACCGCAGTGCGGGATTTTTCAAGGATGCTGCCCCGGAGAGGTACAAAGCCCAGGGCCGCAGCACCCTCCTGAGTGGAATCTTCCAGCATGTAGTTGAAGACATCCCTCACAGCTTCAGCCTTGGCACCATTGCCCTCGGCATAGGCCAACACCCAGGTGAGTGTTGCGATGGGGTAGGCACCGGCAGCGGAGGGGTTTGGGTTGCTGCCCGCCAGGTACTGATCAAGCTCAATGCCGTTGAGGGCTTTGGCACCAGCCTCCACGGAGGGCGTGAGGAATTCCCCGGATTTGTTCTGCAGCGCAGCAGCCTGCACATTCCCCTTGATGTACGACTGATTCACGTAGCCGATCGCGCCGACCCGGTTGTCGATCACCCCGGCAACGCCCGAGTTGCCCTTGGCACCCACGCCAATCGGCCATTTCACCGATTTGCCGCTGCCGAGGGTCCAATCCGGTGAAAAGGTCTGCAGCGAGTTGGTGAAGGCCTTGGTGGTGCCAGAACCGTCCGAGCGGTGCACCCAGGTGATCGTGCCCACTTCACAGCCGAGCTCCTTCCAATCACTGATGCGGCCGATGGCCACCTCCACAGCCTGTTGCTGGGTGAGCTGAAGCTCGCAACCCGGTTTGTTGTAACCGAAGGCGATCGTTCCCCCCACCATCGGGATCTGAACCACCCCCTGGCTCACCTGCTTGCGGTCAGCATCCTTGATCGGGTCGTCCGAAGCGGCGAAATCCACGGTGCCATCGATGAAGGCTTTGCGGCCGGAACCGGAACCCACCGCCTGGTAGTTCACCTTGATTCCGCCGGAGCCGGCGAGCTCGGCGAACCAGCTCTGATACACCTTGGCGGGGAAGGAGGCCCCCGCCGCATTGAGGCTGGACACACTGGAACTGCCGCCACAGGCGGCGAGGCCAACAGCGAGAACGCTCAGGCTTGAAACAACCAGGGAACGATGTGCCAAAACCGTTTGAGTGATTTGCTCCATCCTCCAGCGTCGTTGATCCAGGCTCAGAGGTGGCTTACACGGTGGGCACGACGGTGGAGGCGACGGTGAGCCGTGTTGCCACCGCATAACAGCGCAGCCAGCGGTTCACCCGTTTGCGGTGGGGGGCGGGAACCTCCTCAATCAACTGGCTGAGTTCATCCGCCCCCATGCGGCGCAGGGCACGCACATCCACATGCCAGAGCGCTTCAGCTTCACGGATCAAACGCGCCCAGGTGCGCACCTGCTGCCATTGACGCAGGCGGGAGCGGATGGGGCGTTGATGGGGATGCAGAAAAGCCGTCATGGCTTCAGCCTGCTGCGTTCAGCAGCACTCTCTGCAAAATCACCCAGACGCTTCGGAGTGCTGAAGCAAATGCGCAGGCTCAGGCGCTGAGGCGATCGGCTTCGAGCTCAACGGGAGCAACCGGAAACTCCAGCTCCGCCACCTCACGATCGCTCAAACGACGGGTCCAGGCCCCCTTGATCGGATCGTTCCAACGGAAACCCGCCGCTTTGGCGAGGTGGCGGTCGTCGAACGACACCCGGGCACGCATCAACTGGCGGGGTTCCAGGCCCCGCTCCAACAGCTGCTCCAGGTCGTCACAGCGAGCGAAGACTTCCGCGATGTAGATGCAATCGCTGAGGGCGCGGTGGGCCGCCCAAACCGGAACGCCGTAGGCCAGGGCCAGGTCCCGCACCGACGGCCGCGAACGCAGCTGACGCTCCGCCGGCCAGCGGATGTCTTCCATGGTGCACAGCCACGGTGTTGCGGTGGCCGGCACAACGCCGAGACCAAACCACTGGCGATCGAAGGCCGCGTTATGGGCCACCAGCAGATCGGCAGCTTCAAGCAGATGCTCAAACCACACCAGCGCCTCCCGCCAGGGCTGGGGCCTGCGGGTGACGGCGGCGGGGATCCGGTTGATCGCCTCTGCCGCGTTGGAGTCCACCGGCAGGAGAAACGATTGCTGGGCCAGCACCGAACGACTCGGCACATCAAACAAAATGCAGCCCACCTCCAGGCATTGGTCCTGCTGCGGATCCAGACCGGAGGTTTCGGTGTCGATGATCAGCAGGGTGGTGGGTGAGGCCTTTGGCGCGTCCTCGGGCTGATCAGCCTTGGCCTCGGGTTCAACGGCTGGCGGAGCAGGCAACGGCGTTGCCGCGGTTTGGGGCTCCGCCTGAGGCCTTGAAAATCCTGCAAGCAAATCGAGCTGTTCAGGCATGGCGCAGTGACTCCTCCCGCCCCTGATTCTCCCGCCCCGGGCAAGGTGCCTGCTGCCTAGGGTTCAACCTCTTCATTTCAATCGAATGGCCCTCGGGATCGGCGACCGGCTCCCCTCCTTCAGCCTGGAGGATCAGAACGGTGACCTTCGCACTCCCGCTTCGGTGCAGGGCCGCTGGCTGGTGCTGTTCTTCTATCCCAAGGACGACACACCCGGCTGCACAGCTGAGGCCTGCAGCTTCCGCGACAACGCAGAGAGCTTTGCTGCCCTCGATGCAGAGGTCTGGGGCGTCAGCGGTGATGACGCCGTCAGCCACCGCCGTTTCGCCACCCGCCACAACCTCACGTTTCCGCTGCTGTGCGACCGCAACAACGCCCTGCGCCGCGAGATGGGTGTGCCGAAAGCCCTTGGTCTGCTGCCCGGTCGCGTCACTTACATCGTTGACGGCGAAGGCGTGATCCGCCACACCTTCAGCAACCTCCTGGATGGCCCGGCCCACGTGCGTGAAGCACAACAGGTGCTGAATCAGCTGCGCGGTTGAGCATGGCCAACTGGCGTCAGCTGGGTGCGATCTGGCAACTGAGGCCGGCCGAACCCACGGGATTGATCGAATTCATCGGCGGCAGCTATCTGGCGGCCACCCCCCCCAGATCAGCTACCGCAGGCTGCTGGAAGAGCTGGCCGCAGACGGGTTGGCCGTGCATGCCTGGGCCTATGTGCCTGGATTTGATCATCAACGTCAGGCCCGCGATGCCTGGAGTGCCTTCCGCTCAGCGCGTCGCCAACTTGAGGAGCGCTGCGGGGCCCTTGCAGCTCCGCTGCGGCTTGGCCACAGCCTGGGTTGCAAGCTTCACCTCCTGGCCCCCGATGGGGGTCGCGGCAGCAGGACTCTGGTGGCCCTGAGCTTCAACAACTTCAACGCAGATCGCTCGATTCCCTTGCTGGGAGAGCTGGCACCAAGGCTCGGGGTGGAAACCGAGTTCAGCCCAAGCCCAGCTGAAACGCTTCGCTTGATCAGCCGCCACTACCAACAGGAGCGGAACCTGGTGGTGCGCTTCGGGCGCGATGAACTGGATCAAAGCGGCGATCTGATCCAGGCCCTGCGAGAACGTCCTTCCGACGCCAGCTCAACCCTGGAGCTGCCCGGCGATCACCTCACCCCAGCCAGTGCAGGACTGCGGCGCAGCTTTCTCGGAGACTGGGCGGATGACCCCAGGCGGGTGGCAGTCATCCGTCAGCTGAGCCGAACCATCGGCCAGGCGATCAGGCCCTGAGGCGATCCAGAACGGAGCGATCTTCCAGGGTGCTGGTGTCGCCACTCACCTCCTGACCCGCCGCCAGTGCCCGCAGGATCCTGCGCATGATCTTGCCGCTGCGGGTCTTGGGCAGGGCTTCACTGCAACGGATCTCATCCGGCCGGGCAATCGGGCCGATTTCCGTTCCCACGTGGGCGCGCAACTCCTTCACCAGGGCGTCATCGCCCTCACGGCCTGCCTCCAGGGTGACGAAGGCCACGATGCCTTCGCCCTTGAGGACGTCGGGCCGACCCACAACGGCCGCCTCCGCCACCGCAGGGTGACTGACGAGCGCTGATTCAATTTCCATCGTGCCGAGACGGTGGCCTGAGACGTTGATCACGTCATCGACGCGGCCCATCACCCAGAAGTAGCCATCGGCATCCCGCCGGGCACCATCCCCGGCGAAATAGAGGTAGGACCCATCGGCAGAACGGATGTGCTCCCAATAGCTCTCGCGGAAGCGTTGGGGGTTGCCATGCACGGTGCGCATCATTCCCGGCCAGGGGGCACGCACCGCCAGGTAGCCGCCTTCATCTGCACCACAGCTGTTGCCTTCCGCATCGATGATGTCGGCCTGAATGCCGGGCAGAGGCAGGGTGGCGGAGCCCGGCTTGGTGGGCGTTGCCCCCGGCAGGGGGCTGATCATCACCCCGCCGGTTTCGGTCTGCCACCAGGTGTCGACGATCGGGCAGCGGTTGCCTCCAATCACGTCGCGATACCACATCCAGGCCTCCGGATTGATCGGTTCGCCAACGGTGCCGAGCAGGCGGAGGCTGCTCATGTCGAACTGATCCGGAACGGAGCGACCGCTCTTCATGAACGCCCGGATGGCGGTGGGAGCCGTGTAGAAGATCGAGATCTTGTGTTTCTGGATCAACTCCCAGAAGGCACCGGGCTTGGACGGTCGCGGCGCACCCTCGTACATCACCGTCGTGGCACCGTTCGACAAGGGGCCGTAGACGATGTAGCTGTGGCCGGTGATCCAACCCACATCGGCCGTACACCAGAAGACGTCCTCATCCCGGATGTCGAAGATCCACTGGAAGGTGAGGTGCGCCCAGAGGTTGTAACCGGCGGTGGTGTGAACAACGCCCTTGGGCTTGCCAGTGGAGCCGGAGGTGTAGAGCACGAACAGGCGGTCCTCGCTGGCCATCGGCTCAGCGGGGCAGTCGGCACTCTGACCCTCCACCAGGTCATGCCACCACTGATCGCGACCGGAGACCATCTCCACGTCCTGCTTGGTGCGCTGCACCACAAGCACGCCGGTCACCGAGGGGCAAGCGCCATTGGCCAGCGCCGCATCCACCGCAGGCTTGAGTGACACCGGCTTGTCCTTGCGGAAGCCGCCATCAGCGGTGATCACCGCTTTTACTTCACCATCGTTGAGCCGATCCCTCAGGGCTTCGGCGGAAAAGCCGCCGAACACCACTGAATGGGGTGCACCGATGCGCGCGCAGGCGAGCATGGCGATCGCCGCCTCAGGCACCATCGGCATGTAGAGCGCCACAAGATCACCCTTGCCGATGCCAATGGCCTTAAGGCCATTGGCGGCTTTGCACACCTCGGCATGCAGTTCCTGGTAAGTGAACCGGCGCACATCCCCCGGTTCTCCTTCCCAGATCAACGCTGTCTTCTGCGCCGTTGGTCCATCGAGATGACGGTCCAGGCAGTTGTAGGAGAGGTTCGTGGTGCCGCCCTCAAACCAGCGCGCGAACGGAGGATTCGACCAATCGAGCACGGTGTGGAAGGGCTCGAACCAATGCAGTTCTCGACGGGCGGCCTCACCCCAGAACGCATCAGGGTCGTTTTTGGCGGCATCGGCCATGGCCCGGTAGGCCTCGAGGCTGCCGATGCGCGCTTTGGCGGCGGTGTCTGCTGGCGGCTCGAACACCCGTTGCTCCTGCAGCACGCTTTCGATGGTGGTGTTGGCGTCGGTCACAGCAGACTGCGCAGTGCTTCTCCTGGAAGGGTAAGGAGCAGGACCCCGCTTGATCCAGGTCCCGTATCAATCCGTCGGACGATGATGCAGTCGATGCGAAAGGATTGAGCTGGGCATCGCCATCCCGGGATGAAACTGCCACCTGCCGCTTGCCTGTTCGATCTGGATGGGCTTCTGCTCGACACCGAGCCGCTGCATGGCCGGGGCTGGTGGGAAACCGCGGCCCACTTCGGCACCCAGCTGAGCGAGGCCCAGTTGATGCAGCTGAAGGGCCGTCGCCGGCTCGACTGTGCGGCCCAGGTGGATGCATGGCTGGCGAAACCGGTGGGCGCGGATGCCCTGTTGGCGGTGCAGCAGCCGATCGTGCGTGCCCTGCTTCCGGATGCTGCCCCGATGCCTGCCGCGCAGGAGCTGGTGGCGCATTGCCACAACCGGGGCATCCCCATGGCACTGGTCACCAGCAGCAGCAGCGAGGCCGTTGCATTCAAAGCAGCCCCCCATCCCTGGCTGGAACTGATCCAGGAACGGGTCCACGGCGACGATCCCGAGCTCGACGCAGGCAAACCCGACCCCGCACCCTTTCGGCTTGCTACCCACCGGTTGGGGCTCAACCCAAGCAACTGCTGGGCCCTGGAGGATTCCCAGGCCGGCAGCCAATCGGCCCTTGGCGCTGGGTGTCAGGTCTGGCTGGTGAGCCCCAAGGGCTCAGACCAACCCGACCTGGAGACCAACCCCTGTGCAATCAACAGCCTGGCTGTTGTGTGGAGGCTATTGGCTTGAAATCGCTGCTCAGTACAGGCGGCTGATGACAAAGTCCGGCAGCTCCATCAAGGCGCGTTGCGCCGCAGACTCCGGCAACCAAGCGATCGATTCCCGGGATTCGCGGGCAAAGGTTTCCGCCAGCTCACGGGTGCGTTCAATTGCCTTGGAGGCCCGCACCATCTCCAGAGCCTTGTCCAGATCACCCGGCTCGGAGAACTGGCGATCGATCAACGGCTGCAGCGATGAATGCTCCTCAAGGGCATAAAAGGTGGGAGCCGTGAGATAGCCGCTAGCGAGATCACTGGCAGCCGGCTTGCCGAGCTGCTGGTCGCTCCCGGTGAAATCGAGGATGTCATCCACCACCTGGAAGGCCAGGCCCAACCGGCGACCGAATTGATAGAGGCTGTCGAGCTGGGAGGGGGGGCAGCCGCTGAGCACGCCTGCAGCACGGCAGCTGTTGGCAATCAGGGATGCCGTTTTGCAGTAGCTCTTTTCGAGGTAGGTCTCAAAGGTTTGGGCCGTGTCGAAGCGGTAGAGGCCCTGCTTCACCTCCCCATCCGCGAGGTCCATGATCACGCGGCTGAGCAGCTTGACCACGTCGAGGTCATCGAGATTGGCAAGGTGCCAGCTGGCCTGAGCGAAGAGGAAGTCGCCGGCAAGAACGGCAACGCGGGCATCGAACCGGCTGTGGACCGTGTCGACCCCGCGCCGGGTGGAGGCTTCATCCACCACATCGTCATGGACGAGCGAGGCGGTGTGGATCATCTCGGTGATCTCGGCCAACCGGCGATGGCGGGGCGAGAGCTCTCCCTCGGCTGACAGGGCCCGGGACAGCAGCAGAACGATGCCCGGACGCAACCGTTTGCCGCCGGCGCTGAACAGGTGCTCCGCAGCGGCCTGGAGGATGGGGTGTCCAGCGCCGATCAGGCTGCGCAGGTCTCCGAGCAGGGTTTCAAGATCGGTCTCTACCGGTTGGAGTAGCTCGGTAACGGTGCTCATGACTCCCCTCGGCGCCGCGATCCTAGTGGTCCCACGCTCAGTCCTGCAGGAGCTCGAGGCTGACGGAAGGCCTCTGGCCCAGCCAGGGGGTGGCGCGCATCGCGAAGCCATCGGGGTCAGCGGTGACACAGAAGCGGCAGCTCTCCAGGGAAAACGGGCTTGGGATCGTGGAGATCCGCGGCGGTGGTCCCAAAACGGCGTCCAATTGACGGGCCACGCCAATGGCCGGGTCAATGATCTGAACCGACTCCGGCAGCAGTTGCCGCAACAGGGGCACCAACAAGGGGTAGTGGGTGCAACCCAGCACGATCGTCTCCACCGAAGCGGCCAGCAGGGGTTCGAGATAAGCCTGGGCCGAGCGGCGCAGGTCTTCACTGTTCATGTCGCCGGCTTCGATCAGCGGAACGAACGCTGGGCAAGCCTGTTCAATCACCACCGACCCGGGGTGAAGGGCTTCGATGCTGGCGCGGTAGGCCGAAGAGGCCACAGTGGCCGGTGTGGCCAACACACCAACGCGGCGGGTTTCGACCATCGCCGCTGCGGCACCAATCAGGCCGATGACGGGTGCCCCGGCCTGCCCCTCGGCCACATCCCTGGCCAAGGCGTTGGTGGTGTTGCAGGCCATCACCACCGTGGTCACGTGCTGGTCCCGCAACCAACCCACCACTTCTGCGGCAATGCGCCGGATGTCATTCGGTTGACGGTTGCCGTAGGGAACCCGGGCCGTGTCACCGAGATAGACACAAGGAACAGACCCATGGCGCTCGAGCACCCGGCGGAGAACCGTCAGACCACCCAGGCCACTGTCGAAAAATCCCAGCAGTTGCGGCGTCATCTCACCTCCTGCTTCAGGTAATTGAGAATGCCGGCCGCCAGGGCCAAGGCCAACCGGCGGCGATGGTCGGCGTTCGCCAGACGCGGCGCATCAATCGCCCCAGTGACAAATCCCATCTCCACCAGGGCCGACGGCATGGTGGTGCGACGGATCACAAAGAATCGACCTCGCCTGACACCGCGATTTGGTGTTCCGGGAGAGACATCCATCATCTGCTGCTGCAGGTAGGAGGCCAGGCGTCCGGAACGGGGGTCGGAGAAGAAGAAGGTCTCGATCCCGTTTACATCCGGACGGTTCATGCTCAGGGCATTGGCATGGATGCTTACAAAGGCGGTTGCCCCGGTTCGATTCGCCAAGGACACCCGCGGCGGCAGGTCCACATCCACCTCCCGTGTGCGGGTCAGCTGAACATCGACGCCACGGGCCTTGAGCAAGTCCGCCACCTGCAGCGACACATCCAAAACCACGTTGGTTTCTCGCAAACCGCCGATGCCGATCGCCCCCTGGTCAGGGCCACCGTGACCGGGATCGATCACAACGCGATATTTGTTACGGGTCACCGTCGGTAGCCCGGAAGGATCGACCGGGGTCCGGGTGGGACGGAATCCACCCGGTGGGAGCCAGGCCGTGGCACGCCCGGTGAGATCGCCTTCGCCGAAATCATCCAACCCGCGGGTGGGCAGGCCAGTGAAGACCAGTTCCCAGCGGTCCGGGGCGGTTCCACGCAGGCGTAGATCGTTGGGGTTGAGATCCACGTCCGGACGGAATTCCACCACCAGACGGGTGGCCCCGGCGCGGGGTTTGCCCAGCCTGATCTCACGGACGGCACCTCGACCGGCCAAACGGCGTGGAAACCTCAGCTCGCCGGGGAAGTCAATCCAGACCCGGGTGCCGCGGCCATCACTGGCCGACTGAAAAAAGGCTTCCAAGCGAGCGTTCCGGCTCGTTCGCAGCTTGAGGACACCCTCCTCGGTGAAAGCCCAGGCCGCAAGGGCACTGGCGGCGCGGGCGGGCAACGCCTGGGTGAAGGCAGTGCACTGCAGGGCTGCGGCCAAAAGCCAGGCCAGCCGTCGGGTCGACGCTGGAGCCATTGCGCTCAGAACAGGGCGGGCTGACGGTGCCGAAGGCTCGGCATCTGACCCCGAACATGACCGAGGTGATTGGTGTTCACCGGAGCAATGGCAGCTCCCGCCTGGACACCCGCATCGGCAAGGACCGTTCCCCAGGGATCAATCACCAGAGCGTGTCCGTGGCTCTGTCGGCGGCCGTGGTGGACTCCGGTCTGCGCCGGAGCAACCACATAGGCCGTGTTCTCAATGGCCCTGGCCTGAAGAAGAACCTGCCAGTGGTCCTTTCCGGTGAAGGCTGTGAATGCCGCAGGAATCATCAGCAGGTCTGCGCCGGCACCGACGAGATGGCGATAGAGCTCAGGAAACCGCACGTCGTAGCAAATAGACAGCCCCACCTTGCAGAGTCCGGGAATCTCAACAACCGGAGGCAAATCACGCCCTGGGTTCACGGTTGCCGACTCGCGGTAGGTGTTGCCGTCCGGCAGGTCGACATCAAACAGATGGATTTTGTCGTAACGGCCCAGGAGCATGCCGTCGCGGTCAACAAGTTCGGCGCGGTTGAGTGTGCGTGATCCATCACCCACTGGAACAGGAAAGCCACCGCCCAGAAGCGCCACCTGGTAGCGGCGCGCCATGGTCACCAGAAAGCGACTGCACTGCTCAGCCAGGGTTGGGGCCAGCTCCAGGCGCCGGCTGTCTTCACCCATGAAGGCGAAATTCTCCGGCAGACCGATCAGTTCAGCTCCACGGCGTGCAGCCAGATCGATCTGTTCTTCAGCCGCGGTGAAGTTGAGCTCCGGATCCTGACCGCTCGTCAGCTGGACAGCAGCCGCCAGGAAGTCGCTCACTTGAATCGATCAGATCAGCTGACTTTACTGAGGTTCAGGCCGCCCGAAGCACCCCGGGTTCGACCTGTGTCGGAACGACACTCAGCTGATCAAGGCCTGCACAGCAACGGAAATCCGCGTCGTGATCGCCCAGGCGAATCAAGCGCTGACCGTGGGTCGCCCTGCGCAGACAGGCCTCAGGATCGGATTGCCACTGACGCCAGAGGGAAACGGCCGCCGTGAGTTCGTCGTTGGCAGCACTGCTCCCGGTGGGATCCAGCTCCAGCAAGCGATGGCCCAAGGCGCCAGCAGCCAGTGAATCCTCCAGGGAATAGGCCCCCTCCCAACCGCTGCCGACGATCGCCAGATGGCTGGGTTGCTTGGCCAGCAAACGCTGGGCCACGGCATCACGGTTCGGCAAGGCGGCCGTCAACAGCAGGGGAACCTCGCGCACACGATCCAAAGCCCGGGTGCCGTTGGTGGTGCTCATGAACAGACGCTTGCCACCCACCTGCTCCGGCGTCACAGCAACAGGTGAATTGCCCAGGTCAAATCCCTCGAGCATCTTCCCCCCGCGTTCACCCAACAGCAGCCGGGTATCTGCGGGCCACGCGTCTGCCGCCGCCCGCAGATCGTCAAGGCTGGCGAAGGCCTGCACTGCCTCAGCACCGTTGTGCAGCGCCCAGGCAATGGTGGTGGTGGCCCGCAGCACGTCAATCACCACCGCCGCATCGGGGCGAAGGTCCTGCGGCATCTCTGCCGGTACATGGAAGTAGGAGATCTGCATGGCCACGCTGAACACCGGCGTGCGACACAGTACCGAGACCGCTTGCGCCGAGACCGTCATCCCATGGCCCTGTTCCAATCCGGTCCGGCCACCCGAGATCTGCGGGGCTTTCTCAAGCTGCTTGAGGACCGGGGCCAGCTGCGACGGATCACGGCTCCGGTGGATCCCGACCTCGAGCTCGCCGCCATCGCCGACCGGGTGCTGAGCCAGGGGGGGCCCGCCCTTCTGTTCGAGAACGTGATCGGCTCCTCGATGCCGGTGGCCGTCAACACCCTCGGCACCGTGGAGCGGGTGGTGTGGAGCATGGGCCTCGAACGGGCAGAGCAGCTGGAGGAGCTGGGGTCTCGGCTGGCCCTGCTTCAACAACCCCGACCGCCCAAGGGCCTGCAGGAAACCAAACAATTCGCCCGGGTCTTCTGGGACCTGGTCAAGGCCAAACCCGATCGGGACCTCACACCCCCCTGCCGGCAGCAGGTGTTCCGCGGCGATGAGGTCAATCTCGACAACATTCCCCTGATCCGGCCCTGGCCCGGCGATGCCGGGGGGGTGATCACGCTTGGGCTGGTGATCACCAAAGATCCCGAAACCGGGGTCCCCAACGTGGGCGTCTACCGGCTTCAGAAGCAGTCGGTGAACACGATGACCGTGCACTGGCTGAGCGTTCGCGGCGGCGCCCGCCACCTGCGCAAAGCCGCCGCCATGGGCAAGAAGCTGGAGGTGGCGGTGGCCATCGGCGTGCATCCGCTGTTGGTGATGGCTGCAGCCACACCGATCCCGGTGCAGCTGAGTGAATGGCTGTTCGCAGGCATCTATGCCGGAGAGGGGGTTCGTCTGGCCCCCTGCAAAACCATCGACCTGCAGGTGCCCAGCCACAGCGAGGTGGTGCTGGAGGGAACGATCACGCCGGGAGAGGTGCTGCCGGATGGTCCCTTCGGGGATCACATGGGGTTCTATGGCGGTGTGGAGGACTCACCTCTGGTGCGCTTCCACTGCATGACCCAACGGCGGGACCCGGTGTTTCTCACCACCTTCAGCGGTCGCCCGCCCAAGGAAGAAGCGATGTTGGCCATCGCGCTGAACCGGATCTACACGCCGATCCTGCGGCAGCAGATTCCGGAAATCACCGACTTCTTCCTGCCGATGGAAGCGCTGAGCTACAAGCTGGCTGTGATCTCGATCGACAAGGCCTATCCGGGGCAGGCCAAGCGGGCGGCCATGGCCTTCTGGAGTGCACTGCCGCAATTCACCTACACCAAATTTGTGGTGGTGGTGGACAGCCACATCAATGTGCGCGACCCGCGCCAGGTGGTGTGGGCCATCGCAGCTCAGGTGGATCCCCAGCGCGACCTGTTCACCCTGGAGAACACACCCTTCGACACCCTGGACTTCGCCAGCGAACAGCTGGGCCTGGGGGGACGACTGGCCATCGATGCCACCACCAAGGTGGGACCGGAGAAGAATCACGAATGGGGGGAACCCCTCAGCCGTCCGGCTGATCTGGAACAACGGGTCAGCGACCGCTGGGCCGAGCTGGGTCTGGAGGACCTCGGCAGCGACGACCCCGACCCCAGCCTGTTCGGCTATGCCCTCGACCGCCTGATTCAGGGCCTGAAGACCGGCCAATAGGATCAGCCCAACGACGTTGCGACCTTGAGCGGCACAGGCCAATCCGACCACCCCCGCGAGCTCAAGGCCGGAGGAAGCCTGCAGGGACGGGTGAAGGTCCCGGGCGATAAATCGATTTCGCACCGATCGCTGCTCTTTGGCGCCATCGCCGAAGGCACCACCACAATCGATGGCCTGCTCCCCGCCGAAGACCCCCTGAGTACGGCCGCCTGCCTGCGGGCCATGGGGGTCACGATCAGCCCGATCACCGACGGCGGCATCGTCACCGTTGAAGGTGTGGGCCTGGATGGATTGCAGGAGCCGGCAGAAGTGCTCGACTGCGGCAATTCCGGCACCACGATGCGACTGATGCTGGGCCTGCTGGCGGGCCGCGACGGTCGCCATTTCGTGCTGGATGGCGACGCCTCCCTGCGACGGCGTCCGATGCGTCGGGTGGGCCAACCCTTGGCCTCAATGGGGGCCGATGTGCGTGGCCGTGACGGGGGCAACCTGGCGCCACTGGCGGTGCAGGGACGCCAGCTGAAAGGAACGGTGATCGGTACGCCCGTGGCCAGTGCTCAGGTGAAATCGGCCCTGCTCCTGGCTGCTCTGACGGCCGAGAGCGCGACCACGGTGATCGAACCGGCCCAGTCCCGCGATCACAGCGAACGGATGCTCAAGGCCTTCGGTGCCGACCTCACGGTGGGTGGCGAAATGGGGCGGCACATCAGCGTGCGTCCCGGCGCCACACTGCGGGGGCAGAACGTGGTTGTTCCTGGCGACATCAGCTCGGCGGCCTTCTGGCTTGTGGCTGGAGCCTTGATTCCGGGAGCCGATCTCACCATCGAGAACGTGGGGCTCAACCCAACACGCACAGGAATCCTCGAGGTGCTGGAGCAGATGGGAGCCCGGATCGAGGTGATCAACCCCCGCGATGTGGCGGGCGAACCGGTGGGCGATCTGCGGGTGACCCACGGTCCCTTGAAGCCTTTCCACTTCGGCGAGGAGATCATGCCCCGCCTCGTGGATGAAGTGCCGATCCTCAGCGTCGCCGCCTGTTTCTGCGAGGGCGAGAGTCGGATCAGCGGAGCCTCTGAACTGCGGGTGAAGGAAACCGATCGACTGGCCGTGATGGCCCGCCAGCTCAAAGCCATGGGGGCCGACATTGATGAACACGAAGACGGCATGACCATCCGCGGTGGTCGCCCGCTGAAGGGAGCCGTGCTTGACAGCGAAACCGATCACCGGGTGGCCATGAGCCTCGGCGTTGCCGCGATGCTCGCCGACGGCAACTCCAGCCTGGCGAGAAGCGAAGCCGCCGCAGTGTCATATCCCTCGTTCTGGGACGAACTTGAACGGCTCCGCTGCTGAGCTCGGTGCGCTCAGCGTCTATCCGACGGCGGATGGCAGCTTCAGCCTGCACAGCGATCACTTCGGCGAGGCCTTTCACAACTCGGCGGGGGCCCTGAATGAGGCCCGGGCGAAGTTCGTCCAACCGGCGGAGCTGCAGCGCTTCACCAACGGCTCTGGATTAAGAGTCCTGGATGTCTGCCTGGGGCTCGGCTACAACACCGCCGCTGTGCTGGAGGCCTTGCCGAGGGCTGACCTTCAGGTGCAGTGGTTTGGGCTTGAGCTGGACCGCCGCCCCTTGGAACAAGCCTTGGAGCAGGAGAGCTTCCAATCCCTCTGGTCAGCCCCTGTGCTGGCCAAGCTCGAAGCCATCCGCGACCATGGCGGCTGGCGGGAGCCCAACAGCTGGCAAGAGCCCAACAGCCAAGGGGTCCAGCTCTGGGGTGATGCCCGATCGATGCTCCGGGAAATTCCCGAGCCCGTTCGCTTTGATCTGGTGCTGTTGGACGCCTTCTCCCCCCAGCGCTGCCCGGAACTGTGGAGCGAGGAATTCCTGGGGGCCCTGGCGCGTCGCTTGGCAACGCAGGGACGGTTGCTGACCTACAGCCGTTCGGCCGCGGTGCGGGCCAGCCTGAAGCGAGCAGGCTTAAGCCTGTATTCCCTCCTGCCAGCCCCGGGTGAGCGGGAAGGGTGGAGCAGCGGCACGTTGGCCACACCCGCAGACTCCGGCTGTCCTCCGAATGGACCCGGCTGGCGCCCCCTCTCGGCGATGGAGTGGGAACACCTGCAGACGCGGGCGGCTGTGCCGTTTCGCGATCCCCAGGGCAACGCCACGGCAGAGGACATCCTTGAGCGCCGCCGCTTTGAGCAGGAGCAGTGCGGCTACGAAGCCACCAATGCCTGGCAAAGACGCTGGCGCAGGGACAGTCCGTCCTGAGCCCGGTAGATTCCGCCCGTCTTCCCCCCGCTCCGCATGCTCGCCGTAGCCGTTCTGGCCGCTGGAAAAGGCACCCGCATGAAGAGCGCACTTCCGAAAGTGCTCCAACCCCTGGCGGGAGCCACCCTGGTGGAACGGGTGCTCGCCAGTGCCGCCAACCTGCAACCGGAACGGCGGCTTCTGATCGTGGGGCATCAGGCTGAACGGGTGGAGCAGCAGCTGGCTCCACTCGGCGGCCTTGAATTCGTGCTGCAGCAACCCCAGAACGGCACAGGCCATGCGGTTCAACAGCTGATTCCATCGCTGCAGGGCTTTGAGGGCGAACTGCTCGTGCTCAATGGCGATGTGCCGCTGCTGAGATGTGAAACGGTGGAGGCATTGGTGCAACAGCACCGGGCCAGCGGCGCTGACGTCACCCTGCTGACGGCTCGGCTCTCGGATCCCACCGGTTATGGGCGGGTGTTCGCCGATCCCAATGGTCAGGTAAGCAGCATCATTGAGCATCGTGATTGCACGGACGAGCAACGCAGCAACAACCTCACCAACGCCGGGATCTACTGCTTCAACTGGAGGGCCCTGGCCGACGTTCTGCCGAAACTCAGCACCGACAACGATCAGGGGGAGCTGTATCTCACCGACACGGTGGCAATGCTGCCCAAGGCCATGCACATGGAGGTGGCCGATGCCGATGAAGTGAACGGCATTAACAACCGGCGGCAACTGGCCCAGTGCGAAGCCCTGCTGCAGCAGCGGTTGCGCCACCACTGGATGGATGAAGGGGTCACCTTTATTGATCCGGACAGTTGCACCCTGAGTGAAGGCTGCAGCTTCGGCCGGGATGTGGTGATCGAACCGCAAACCCATTTCCGCGGCCGCTGCGTGATCGGCGACAACTGCCGGATCGGGCCCGGAAGCCTTGTGGAAGATGCCTCTTTGGGAGCCAACGTCAGTGTGGTGCACTCGGTGGTGCGGGAGGCCAACGTCGGCAACGACGTCGCCATCGGCCCCTTTGCTCACCTCCGGCCGGCCGCCGATGTCGGCGATGGCTGCCGCATCGGCAACTTTGTGGAGGTGAAGAAAAGCCAGCTTGGAGCTGGCACCAAGGTGAACCACCTCAGCTACATCGGCGACGCCACCCTCGGGGAGACCGTCAACGTGGGCGCAGGCACGATCACCGCCAACTACGACGGCGTGAACAAGCACCGCACCGTGATCGGCAGCAACAGCAAAACGGGTGCCAATTCCGTGCTGGTCGCTCCGGTCAACATCGGAGAACGCGCCACCATCGGAGCAGGCTCGACCATCACCAAGGATGTGGCGGATGGCGCCCTGGCGATTGGACGCGCCCGCCAGATGACCAAGGAAGGTTGGGCTGAACGAAAGGTCTAATCCAGCCCATTCCGACCAGCTGGCTCAGAAGCGCGGCAACAACGGAATCAAGCGTTCCAGGGCAACGCCGCGGCTGGCCTTGAGCAGCAGAACATCACCAGCATCCAGCCAGGCTGCCAAGGGAGCTGCAGCATCTTCCGGGCTGGCCACCAGCTGCAGTTTGGGCAGGGATGACGCCACCTCAGCCATCACCTTGCCCTCCGCGCCGCCATCCACCAACACCACGCCGTCCAAGCCGAGCTGAACAGCACGTTCAGCAACCTGACGATGCAGCTCCAGGCTGCGCTCCCCAAGCTCCAGCATGGTGCCCAGCACGGCAAAACGTCGCCCCGGTTGCGCCGCCAGCAGCTCAAGAGCGGCCAACACCGCCTCAGGCGAGGCGTTGTAGGTCTCATCGAGGAGTGTCAAACCACCCTGCTGCAGGCGGCGGTTGCGTCCGCCCGGCACCGTCACCTGCATGGCTTGCAAGGCCTGGCGGGACACGCCCAACTGCTCTGCAACAGCGACGGCCAAGAGCAGGTTGCGGGCGTTGTGGCGTCCCTCCAGCTGTAGCGGGAGACGATCTGCACCGATCAACAACTGGTGGCCGTTGACGTCTCCAACCAGATCGGATTCGACCTCGGGATCGTCAGCCAGGCGCACGCGCAGCACGCGGCCGGACCACACCGCCGCCAAAGCCGACTCCAGCAGGGGATCACCGGCGGGAATCACCACGGTTCCCTTTGGATGCAATCCAGCCGTGATTTCACATTTGGCCGCTGCAATCGCTTCACGACTGCCGAGACGACCGATGTGGGCCGTGCCGATGTTGGTGATCACCGCAAGATCCGGCTCGGTGCAGCGGGAGAGACGCTCGATCTCCCCAGGCCCCCGCATGCCCATCTCAATCACCAGGGCCGCATCAGCTGCGGTGGCGCCCAGAACGGTGAGGGGAACGCCGACATCGTTGTTGTTGTTGCCTTCGCTGGCCTGAATCGCTCCCAGCGGAGCCAATGCAGCTCGAATCAACTCCCGGGTTGTGGTTTTGCCGGCTGAGCCCGTCACTGCCACCAGAGGTTTGGCCAGGGCACGGCGATGCAGCAAGGCCAGCTGTTGATAGGCCAACAGTGTGTCGTCCACCCGCCAATGCAACAGGCCTGAAGGCAACGGTTCAGTCCAGCTGCGGCTCACAACAGCAGCCTGAACCTTGTGTTCAGGCAGTTGGGCGAGAAAGTGATGACCATCGAAGCGCTCGCCCACCAGGGGGACAAAAAAATCACCCGCCTGAAGCTGTCGGCTGTCGGTGCAGACCCGTCCCACCAGGGCATCGGGTTCAAAGCTGCCGCCCTGCGGCGTTCCCCAGGCATCCAGCAGCTGACGCAGCGTCAGGGTCATCCCACCAACCCGAGGTCAAACAGGATCATGCCGCCCCCAACCCGAGCTGACCGCCCCAGCAGATCGCCCTGTTCATTGACCAACTGAAGACTGGCGTAATCCAGCTCAAACGCCGACTGAAGCCAACTGGAGGCGAGGCTCTGGCGTTGATCCAGAGGCAACTGCTGCCAAGCGTCAACAGACAACTCCAAGAGCAAGCGGTCCTGCTCCGGAACGGGCTTGGCTGAACGGAGCAGTCCTTCCGGGACGGCCTTGTCCTGAAACAACTCGAACAGGGGATCGAAACTGAGTTGGGGCTGTAGGGGCTGCTCCGGCTCCGATGGTTCCAAAGCCGGCTCCGCATCCACAGCTTCCAGCGGAGGGGATGGCTCCTGCAGCATGGGCTGTGGAGCTGGGATCAGCTCCGGCACGGGGAGCTCAAGGGGAGACGTCCGCTGCTCCATGACCGGCTCCGGACGTGGGGAGGGGCGGGCATGGTCCTGCCAGAAGCGGACCCCAGCCAGCGGCAGCAGCAGGAGCAGCACCAGCAGCAGTGGCCAGAAGCTGGGGGCCAGATCCCGGGGCCAGAAGCCTGGCACCGAAAGCTCACCCTCCCGATTGCGGCGCCAGAGTTCCTGACCCCTGAGCCGAAGATCGGCGGCCATCGCCTGCAGGTTGCGGCCAAACTCCTGCCAGGGGCTGACGTAGGGAGCCGGGAGATTGCCCGATGGCTCCACCCCCTGGAGCTCGGATCGAGCTTCAGGGGGGGAGTCGGATCGGGCGGGCTCGCTCAAACTCAACTGGATCGACGACCGAAGAGACGATTCAGGGGATTCCGGCCGGCGGAGGTCACCTCAGCAGGAACCCTGGCCTCTTCAGTCTGCCCCTCGGAACGGGAAGGATCAGCAGCCTGCCCCTGAGAGAACTGTTCCACCAGGGCAGCATCCGGGGTGGGTTCCTTGATGCCGCAGACGTCCTTGTACATGAGGTCGTAATCGACCGCGGAACGATCCCAGCTGTAGTCCTGATTCATGCCGCGTTTCTGCAGCTCGACCCAGCTGTCCCGGTGGCGGAACGCCTCCCAGGCCCGCACCAGGGCTGTGTAGAAGTCGACCGGTTCAAAGCGATCGAAGCAGAAGCCTGTGCCGCTGTCGGCAGCGGGGATGTGGGGCGGAACGGTGTCAACGAGACCACCAACCTTGCGAACCACGGGCACTGAGCCGTAGCGCATGGCGTAGAGCTGGCTGATGCCACAGGGCTCAAACCGGCTGGGCATCAGGAAGGCATCGCTGCCGCCGTAGATCAAGCGCGACAGGTCGTCGTCGTAGGTGAGGAAGACGGCGCACTTGCCGGGGTGACGGGATGCGAGTTGCCAGAGCCCGGATTCCAGCCCCCGGTCGCCGGTGCCCAGAACAACGATCTGGGTGTCGGTGTAGGCCAGCAACCGATCAGCCACCTGCAGCAACAGATCGACTCCCTTCTGGTCGACAAGGCGGCTGACCATGCCGAGGACGAAGGCGTCCTCGCGAACCTCCAGCCCCATGCGCTCCTGGAGCACCTTCTTGCAGACCGCCTTGCCGGAGAGGTCGTCGGCGCTGAAGTTCGCCGGCAGGGAGCGATCGGTGGCTGGGTCCCAGGCATCCAGATCAATGCCGTTGAGGATGCCGCGCAGCTTGCCCGAGACGAAGTTGAGCAGACCCTCCAGCTTTTCGCCGTACTCCGCCGTGCGGATCTCCTGGGCGTAGGTGGGCGACACCGCATTGACGCGGTCGGCGTAGAGCAGGGCAGCGGCCATGGTGTGATCCCCCTGCATGTACCAGGGGCACCAGGTCATCCGATCGAGCTTCCAGCGCCAGGGCCCCTGGTACTTGAGGTTATGGATGGTGAACACCGTGCTGATTTCCGGGTCCTGATGCATCCACACCGGGATCATCCCGGTGTGCCAGTCGTGGCAATGCAGCACCTGGGGCTTCCAGACGTTCCAGGAGAATTCGGCAGCAGCACTGGCGAAGAAGGTGAAGCGCCAGTCCTCGTCGTCGCCGCCGTAGATGCGCTCCGGGTCGAACACCGGATGACCCACCAGGTAGATCGTCATCCCATTGGTGGGATGCTTCGTTTCATAGACGGCGAACTCGGTGCCCATGGTCTGGGCTCGCCAGATCGGCTCCGCCGGCACGTTGAGGCGGCTCCAGAGCTTGGCGTAGCCCGGCATGATCAGGCGCACGTCGTGGCCGAGCTTGGCCAATGCCGGAGGCAGAGAGCCAACAACATCGCCCATCCCTCCAACCTTGATCATCGGGGCGCATTCCGCTGCAGCGAAGAGGATGCGCATGTCTCAGATCGGCGTTGGCGCGGCGACTTTAAGGGGAATTCAGGAATCTGTTCCGTCAGGGAAGAACCGTCACCTGAGTTCCAAGCGACACCTGGCGATACAGGGCACGCACATCCTCGTTGTAAAGCCGCACACAGCCATGGGAGACGGCCCGTCCCACCGTCCAGCGGTGGGGGGTGCCATGGAACCCTGTGGTGGTGCATCCCTTGATCGTGATCCAGGCATCGCCGTCATGGGCATCACGGCCGCGGCAATCGCGATGGAAAGCGATCCAGTGGCTGCCCAGGGGATTGTTGACCCCCTGTTCCTCCACCCGCTCGCCACTCACCGGATGCACCCACACCGGATTGGGGATCTTCTGAAGCACTTCAAAGCGTCCGGTGGGGGTTTCCCAGCCGGGCATGCCGATGGCCACCGGAAAGGCGTTGCGCAGCCTGCCGTTGTCGAGCAGGAACACACGGCGACGGCCGCGCAACATCACCACATGGCGAGTGCTGTTGCTCCGCAGATCCTGAGGCAGTGAAGCCAGGCCTGCCGTCACTGAATCCTCAGCCGCCGCCTGCAGCAGGGCCAGCGGTTCCGGCGGAGGAAGAGGAAGCATGCCCGTCAGGGTAACCAGCCTGTCTCGGAAAAATCCGGAGACCGCTTCTCAAGGAAGGCATTGCGGCCTTCCACGGCTTCTTCGGTTCGATAAAAGAGATGGGTGGCATTGCCCGCCAATTCCTGCAATCCGGCGAGGCCATCGGTTTCGGCATTGAATGCGGCCTTGAGGCAACGGATGGCCGTGGGGCTGTGCTGCAGCACCTCGCGGGCCCAGCGCACCCCCTCCGCCTCCAACTGCTCCAACGGCACCACGGCGTTGACGAGCCCCATCTCCAACGCCTCCTTGGCGCCATAACGGCGGCAGAGAAACCAGATTTCACGGGCCTTGCGCTGGCCAACCACCCGCGCCAGGTAGCCCGCCCCAAAGCCGCCATCAAAACTGCCGACCTTGGGGCCGGTCTGGCCGAACACAGCGTTCTCGGCAGCAAGACTGAGGTCGCAGAGCAGATGCAACACCTGGCCGCCGCCCATGGCATAGCCGGCCACCAGGCCGATCACCACCTTGGGCAGGCTGCGGATGATGCGCTGCAGATCCAGCACGTTCAGGCGGGGCAAGCCGTCCTCACCGACGTAACCGCCGTCACCGCGAACACTCTGGTCACCGCCGGAACAGAAGGCATAGCCACCATCGGGGGCTGGACCAAGGCCGGTGAACAACACAACACCTACATCACGGTCATCCCGGATGCGCGTGAAGGCATCACAGAGCTCCATCACCGTCTGCGGGCGGAAGGCATTGCGCTTGGCGGGGCGGTTGATGGCCACGCGAGCCAGGCCGTCCGCGCAACGGTCCACAAGGATGTCCTGGTAGCTGCCCCACGCTGTCCATTGCGCGCTTGGCGCACCGGGGAGCACCTGACGCATGTCACTCATCGGGCTCAGAGCTCAGTGCATTCATTCTGAGCAGCGGCGCGCAGCTGCTGACGCAGGTCGGCATCACGACCACGGTCGCTGCAGATCCGCAACAACACCGGCCTCTCCTGCGACAAGCCCCAGGCCAAGGACTCCTGCAGATCGTCCAAACAGGCCACCTGGCGTCCAGGCACACCATGGGCCGCCGCCTGGGCCAGGGGATCCACCTGCTGGGGCATGGCAAAGAGCGATTCGAAGCCCGCTTTGGCAATGGGCAACTGCTGAAAAATGCCGCCGCCGCCGTTGTCGATCAGCAGCACCAGCAGTGGTGGAGGTGCCGAGGTGGACGACGCATGCAGCCAACCGTTGCTGTCATGCAGGAGGGCCAGATCACCGGTCACTAAAGCCAACGGACCGAGATTCGCCGCAAGGCCCATGGCGAGAGACAAAGTGCCGTCAATGCCAGAGGCCCCACGGAAGCTGAAGCAACGGTGGCGGCTGCAGGCGGGCCCGCCCCAGGTCAACCAGTCGCGCACCGGTGAACTGGCAGCCAGCATCACCGGCAACCGCTCTGGCAGGAGCTGGGGAAGCCAGTAAGCCAGAGCGGGCTCATTGACGGCACCACTCAAGGGCAGCTGGGCCTCAATCCACGGCGAGAGTTCATTGGACCCGACCGATGGCTTGCTCAGCTGATCCAGAACGGGCTGTTGGGCGATCCAGGCGGCCATGCCCCCCGACCATTGGCGGGCCGTTTGCAGCGGATCCAGCGGCCTTGAATCCCCTTCGGTGATCAACAGTTGAGGCCCCTGATGGTGCTGAAGCCAGGCCTCAAGCCGCCGGCTGGCGGGCATCGGTCCAAGCCGCAACACCTGAGCATCGTCAGGGAGGTTCAGCCGATCCAATTGCAGCTCCCAGTGCTCGATGCGGTTGGGGCAATCGGCGGCAAGGGCGGCGAGGGGATCCGCCAACAGAGGCCAACCGCTGAGGTTCAGCCAGCGATGCAGAGCCTGTTGAAAGGCCTCCACGGAAGGCGTGAGTCCACGCCAGGGGCCAGCAATCACAATCCCAGGGCGCTCTGGATCGAGGCGAGGCGCAGGCCCAATCTCGGGCGAAAGCTCAGTGCAAGCCGTTGTTGAACGTGCACCCGAAACCAGCTGTTGTTGCTGCTCGAGAGTGGTGTGCAGCGGCTCCTCGAAGGGAAGGTTGAGCTGCACCGGTCCCGGCGGCCCAGTGCCTGCACCCTGGGCTTGCTGCCAGGCCTGAACCGCCAGCGCATTAAGGGCGTCGTTGTCCTGCGTGTGGACGCCGTCTGCCGCGCCACTGCCGAACCAACGACAGGCCGGGAGCAGAAAGGATTCCTGGTTAACGGTCTGATTGGCGCCGCAGTTTTTGAGCCGGGCGGGGCGATCCGCCGTGAGCAGCAGCAAGGGCTGACAGGAGCGGTCCGCCTCCACCGCCGCGGGCAGCAGGTTGGCCACCGCGGTGCCTGAGGTGGTGACCACCGCCACGGCACGTCCATGGGCAGTGGCCATGCCGAGGGCCAGAAAGGCCGCCGACCGCTCATCGATGGCCGTGACCAACTGCAGCTTCGCCTCGGACGCCAGGACTCCCGCCGCTGTTGCCAGGGGGCCGGAACGGCTGCCAGGGCAAAGCACCAGCTGCTTCAGCCCCTGGAGGCACAACGCCTCAAGCAAGGTGAGGGCGGCCTGCAAATTGGCGCGAGCGATGGACAGTGCTGCAGGCCAGGCTGGTGTGATCTTCGGTCAACGATGACCCAACCCACGACACCCGCTCCAGGAGAAGACAGCAAGGGCTTCTGGCGCAATCTGATTCTCTGGGCCCTGCTGGCACTGCTGCTGCGCTGGCTGGTGGTGGAACCGCGCTGGATTCCCTCCGGCTCGATGCTGCCCACCCTGCAGCTGCAGGACCGCATCCTGGTGGAGAAGGTGAGGCCCCGCCTGGCCCGCAGCCGCCACGGCCATCTGCACCGAGGCGATGTGGTGGTGTTCGCCCCGCCCGAACAGCTCGTGGCCGCTGGCTACGACGCATCCGCTGCTCTGATCAAGCGGGTGGTGGGGCTTCCTGGCGATCAGCTGGTCGTGCACGACGGCAAGCTGTTCCGCAACGGCGAAAAGGCAGCAGAACCCTGGTTGGCGGAACCGATCAACTACGACATGGCTCCGATCACCGTGCCGGCGGACCAACTGTGGGTGATGGGGGACAACCGCAATGCCAGCCTTGATTCCCATCTCTGGGGATCACTGCCAGAGACCAATGTGCTGGGCACGGCGGTCTGGCGGTATTGGCCGCTGCAGAGGTTCGGTCCGTTACGGATCACCGACAGCCGCGATGGCGGTTGATGCCAATGGGCTGCGTTAGGGTCGGGTTCGTGATGTAGATCACAGTCGAATGTTTAACCCCGAGTTTCTGACAACTGACAGCAGTGAGGGTCACGCGGGGAACAGCCTGATCCAGTACTTGCAGGAGCAGTCACCAGACACCCTGCAGCGGGTCGCCAAATCAGCAAGCAACGATATTCAAGACATCATTCGCCACAACGTTCAGGGGCTGCTGGGAATGCTTCCCGGCGAGCACTTCGAGGTGAAGGTGACAGCCAACCGCGACAACCTCGCCAACATGCTTGCCTCGGCAATGATGACCGGCTATTTCCTGCGCCAGATGGAACAACGCAAGGAGCTCGAGGAAACCCTGTTCGCTGACGAACAGATGGCAATCGAGCCGGAAGACGAACTCAAGCTTTGATCACGGGCTGATCTGGCACGACGCCAAGATCCAGCAAACGCTGATCGATAGATCCGAGAAACTCCCAGTTCTCTGAACTGGGCGCCCATTCCCGCTGTTGCAATGACTCGAGCAGTTGCTGCACGGTTTCTGGGGTAAATGTGACCGGCGCGCTGTAGTGAGCCGGCACCAGCCAGCGCAGCTCAGCCAGGCCGCTCAACGCTTGCAGCCAACGCAACAGAGCCTCCTGGGCCCTGGGCAACACCAACCGCTCAAGCACAGGGGCTACCTGCAACTTGGGCGCTTCTTCGCCGATCAAGCCATCGGCTGCAGCCTGCCAACCAGCCTTCCAGCGGAAGGGGTAGAGGCCGAAGTGGGCTTTCAGGGAACGAAGCCCGGGCTTGAACGCATCCCGCAGCAACTCCGGCAGCGCAGGCACCTCCAGCGGTTCCGGCCTCAGGTAGGAGGCAAATAGCACCAGCCGCGCCCAGCCGCGGCGGCGGGCTTCCGCTGAATCACTGAGGGGCTCATCGCCGCGTTCACGGGCATGGAACAACAGCGGCGTTGGGTCGAGATCGAACAAAGCCGGGGGATCAGCACTGATGCCCACTAGGGCGTCGGTTACCAGCAGCGCGCCTGACGGGCGATGCAAACAGGAGACTTCCTGGAAGCGGCCCACGCCAAGGTCCAGCGGTCCTAGGGAGAACCACTCACAAACATCGCCGTGGGGGACGCCATCGTCGAACAACACCTTGGTGCGACCTGCCGGAACGCCCAGCCAAGCCAGGGGCAACTGCACCGGGAAACTCCACTGGCCCGGACACACCCAGATGTCCGCATCCAGGAAGGCGCGTGCCAGGGGACCAAGGGGAAGCTTGTGCTCCAAACCAGAGGCGGTGGGGAGCACGATCGAGCGCACCGGACCGTGCTGTTGTTCCAGCTCGGAAATGGCTTGGCGAACCTCACCGGTGGGCGGCAGAGGGTTCACCAACATCAAGCCACCAGGAACCTTGGCCACGGTGAGCCGCACCGGCACGGCCACGTAATAGACACCCTGCAGCTGCTCCAGGCTCCAGAGCTGACCAGGGATCAGCTCACTGAGCAGCGTGCGGCGACGGCCATAGGGATAAAGCGGTAGCAGCGGCCAGAAACCCCAGTACTGGTCGGCACGACTATTCATTGCCAAGCCTCTCGCGCACCCTGGATTCGATAGCTCCAGCCCCATGATCACAGGTCTTGATCACCGATCGAGCACCCGCAGCAAAAGACCAGATTCAACCGAAGCCTGAGCACTGCGCTGATCGCGCAACGCATCAACGGCCGCCGCAGCGCTCCCAGGTGTTCAGCATCGTGTTGAGTTCGGCTTCCAGGCTCTGTAGTTCGTGGACGCGCTGCTGAATCTCGGTGAGCTTGCCGCGGATCGTGGCCTGGAGATCGTTGCAGGTGCAATTCCCGGATCGCCGTGCACCCAGCACAGTGCCAACCGTCGCCAGCGGTAGATCCATGGCCCGCAGACGGCGGCAGGTGGAAAGGGATGCCCCAGGACCCAGGCAAGAACGAGCATGGGCAGCGATGCACCCAGTGCCTTGACGGTGGCAATCTGAATCGGATCGCGCAGACTCAGGCGTTGGCTGAGGTTGTTGTCGATCCCCCAGGCCAGGGTCGCCAGAGCGATCAGGGCAGCTCCGGTGGCATTGACACCGCCGAGTGATCCATCCGAAAGAACGATGGCCCCAGCGATGGTGAGCGCTGCTGCCGCAGCGCCGCGTTTGCCGAGATGTTCACGCCCCACCAGAACAGCGATGGCCAGGGTGAAGACGGTCTCAAGGTTGAGCAACAGTGAACTCGATGCGGCTGGTAACCGCGCCAGGCCGTGAACCAGGGCAACGGGCCCGACGATCCCGCCCAGAAGGATCAACCCAGCCAAGGCAGGCGCATCACGCCGTTGGAGGGGGCTTTCATCCTGGGTTCGGCCTTTCATCAGCCGAACAATCGCCAGAGCCAGAGTCGTCCCTGCGTAGAGCAACCCGGCAATGCTCAGGGACGAACCGCTGGCCGTGAACGTACTGATCAGTGGGGCGCTGCATCCGAACAGCACGGCCGCAGCGAAGCCAGAGAGTTGACCGCATCTCAAGGATGCCATCGGTTTGATCGGGTTGCTGAACTTCACTCAGTTCTGGCTGCTGTCCTTGGAAGCATCCAGTGCGTTGCGCAACATCTGCGTGTTGCCTCTCAGGAGCACATCACCTTGACGAACACCCTGAAGGATTTCCGCTTGCCCCGCCGTTTGCTGGGCCACCACCACAGCAACCTGTTCCACAGCCCCCCGTTGATAGCGAAAGACCACCGGTGATCCATTGATCAGGGCAATGGAATCCTGCGGAACAATGAACCGTTGCTCGGAGGATGGGATCTGCACAAAGGCCGTGATAGCTGTTCCGATCGGTGGGAGTTGAGCATCAATAGGTTGCGCGCGGAG
This sequence comes from Synechococcus sp. A15-44, assembly GCF_014280115.1. Taxonomy (NCBI): domain Bacteria; kingdom Bacillati; phylum Cyanobacteriota; class Cyanophyceae; order Synechococcales; family Synechococcaceae; genus Synechococcus; species Synechococcus sp. A15-44. The sequence goes on along the minus strand of NZ_CP047938.1, from coordinate 1,060,068 downwards.
CAGCATCACGCGCCCGGCGGTTTGCGCATCAGGTGCCACAGCGATCACCCGTGCCTGCAGCGTCTGAGCTCCCGCTCGAACGCGCAGCAGCTGTCCGGTCCTGATGTTCGTGGCGAGTCCCGGTGACACGAGGAAGCGAAGCTCACCCCCTGTGACATCACTGATCTGGGCCACGTCTTCCCCCACAGACAGGACGGCACCGGGTGAGGTGCTCACAGCAGTGACCTGACCGGCAATTGGACTGCGAATCAACAGACGCCCTGAATCATCAGGCTTCCCTAGCGCTGAAGCCTTGGCAGCGGCTGCCCTGGCTGTCGTCGCGGCTGTAACGCTGGCGATGCGGCGGCTTTCCAGCTCCTGGGTCGAGAGTGCACCTTGCCGTGCCATGGGTTCGGCAAGGCGGTACAGGTATGCGAGCGAGTGCGCCGTGGCCTGCGCTGCATCGGCATCGGCGCGTACAGCAGCCGCATCAGCGCTTTGGACTTCTGCGATCGGTTCGCCAGCACGAACACGGGTGCCCGGTGACACCATCAGACGTAAAACACGTCCCGCCACAGGCATCCCCACGCTTGAGCGCGACGATGTTGCTGCTTCAACAAAACCAGTGATCGGACGTTCCGTGCCCGAGCTCAGTTCGGGGCGAACAGTGGTCAATCCCAATCGCCGAAGCTGGTCTTCGCTGAGAGCCACGCTGCCATTGGCATCCGCACGGTCCATCGCCGCAACCGATGGCGCAGAGACCGGCCGGCTGCTCTGGCGACCCACACCGATTCCAACCAGCAGAGATGCGGAGATCGCCAGAGGAAGAAGCACGCCGGGTTGGCGCAGGTGATGCGTGAGGTGGTTAAGGCTCAGGTTCATGACGGGAGAGAGGCAAGAGACGACGCCGAACCGTCGCGGGCGGGCAGCAGCCAATGGCCAAAGCGTGCATAGAGCGCCGGGAGCACCAGCAGGGTCAGGGCCGTGGAGGTGGTCAATCCACCGAGCACCACCACAGCCAACGGTTGCAGGATTTCATTCCCGGCCCCGAAAGCGAGTGCAAGAGGCAAGGCTCCGAGTGCCGAGGAGAGGGCTGTCATCAGGATGGCGTTGAGGCGCTCCAGGCTTCCCTCACGGATCACCTCGCCCAGGGGTTGCCCTGCGCCGTGGCGGCGGTTGTAGTTGTCCACCAGCAACAACCCATTGCGCACGGCGATGCCAAACAGCGTGATGAAGCCGATCAACGAGGCGATCGATAGCACTCCTCCCGTGAGCAACACCGCCACCACACCTCCGATCAGGGCCAGGGGCAGGTTGAGCATGATCGCCACTGTGGCGGGCACTGATTTCACCGAAATCACCATCAGCACACCGATCACCACTGCGGCAACAGCGCTGTAGAAGACCAGAGACGCGGTTGCCCGTTCTTCTGATTCGAACTGGCCGCCGTAGCGGATCGTGTAGCCCTGAGGCAGTGGCACCTCACGGGCAATGGTGCGCTGGATGTCTTTGACGACAGTGCCGAGGGGCCGGCCGCTGACGTTGGTGGAGACCACGATCATGCGGGAAACATCTTCTCGGTTGACGATGTTGGCCCCCAGACCTTCCTCAACCCAGGCAACACTGCCGAGAGGAACGGTCATGCCATTGCTGAAGGCCACCGGCAACGAGCGGATGGCCTCCAGGTTCTGGCGAGCATTCTCCTGAAGCTGCACGAGCACATCGCTGCGCACACCCCCTTCCACCACGTGGCCCACCACCTTGCCGTTGAGCGCGATCTCCACTGCTTGCGACAGCTCCTCCACCGTGAGCCCCAGCGCCGCCGCAAGCGGGCGGTCGTAGTGGATCTGCACCTGGGGAATCGGCAGCTGCGGTTCCAACTGCAGATCCACCACTCCATCAATGGGTTTGATGGCCTTCTCCACCGCCTCACCGATGCGGCGCAGTTCGCCTAAATCGGTGCCGTAGATCTTGATTGCAATCGCGCTGCGCACCCCCGAGAGCACCTCATCCATGCGATGCGAGATGAAGCCGCCGATGTTGGGCGCCACACCGGGCAGCTTTAAAAAAGCCTGCCGCAGCTCGGCAATGGCAGCGGGCCGATTGGCCATGGCTTGATCGCTCAGTTCCACATCCACGTGAGCTAGGTTCACGCCGGCCCCATCGGCATCACCGGGGGCGCGGCCCGTGCGCACCTGCACCCATGCAAACAACGGGTTGTTCTGCAGCGAACGGGTCAGTGCAAGCCCCGCTCGGTTGGTCATCTCCAGTGACACCCCGGGGTAGAGCACCATCGAACTCACCAGCGATTGTTCGCGGAATTCCGGTAGAAACACCCGGCCCAGTGCCGGCAGGATCGTTGTGGTGGCGACGATCAGCGCCAGAGCGATGGCCAGCACGCGCTGCGGTGATCTCAGCGCTAGATCCAAGATTGGCCGGTAGAGCCGCTCAGCCCGGTTAGCCAGCCAGGTGTTCTCCTCTGGCAGCTCCGCAGGCGCAAGCAAGATGGCGCACAACGCGGGAGAGAGCGTTACCGCTACGAGGGTGGAGGCCGCGATCGACAGCAGGTAGGCCAGGCCCATCGGCGCAAAGATGCGCCCTTCTACGCCGGTGAGCGAAAAGATCGGCGCAAACACCACCACGATGATCACGGTGGAGAACAGCACGGGCTGGCGCACCTCTACCGAGGTGTCGAACACCACCTGCAGGGGCGATTTGGGCGTGTCGCTGGCCCGGTTGCGGCGCAGCCCCCGATAGCAGTTCTCCATGTCGACGATCGAGTCGTCGACCACCGAACCGATCGCCACCACCAGCCCACCCAGGGTCATGGTGTTGATGCCCAGGCCCAGGCTCTTCATCAACATCAGGCCAATCAGCAGTGACAGCGGAATGGCGCTGAGGCTGATCACGGCGGCGCGCCAGTTCATGAGAAACAGCACGATCACCACCGAAACGATCACCACCCCCTGGAGCAGCGACTCGCTCACATTGCGGATGGCACTATCGATGAAATTACTCTGACGAAATGTGGTCTGGACCTGCACATCGCTCGGCAGCGTGCGGTTCAGCTCGGCCAAGCGCTGCTCCACTGCCCGGGACACCGTGGGGGTGTCCACATCGGGCTGCTTGGTCACCATCAGCACCACAGCTGGCTTGCCGTTGAAGCTGGCGTCACCGCGTTTGAGCGCTGCACCGCGCTTCACTTCTCCCAGTGTTGAGAGCAGCACCGATCGTCCCTGCTCGCTCTTCACCGCCGCATCCGCCAGATCGCTCACCTGTGTGACCTGAGCCAAGGGGCGAATCAACCGCTCCTGGCCACCCCCGATCAGAAAGCCTCCAGGGCTGGTGGCCATCGCCGAGCCAACACCCTCCATCACCGCCTTGAGCGAGACAGCCTGAGCCTGCAGCTCCTGGGGATCAAGGAGCACCTGAAATTGCTGCTCATCGCCGCCGTAGATCGTCACCTGGGCGACGCCGGGCACCGCCAGGATCGACTGGCGATAGGAGCGCAACACCAGCTGCTGCAGATCCATCAGCGATGTGGCGCCATCGCCGTTCACGGTGAAGGCGACCTGCAGGATTGTGCCCAGAGGCGACACCAGCGGGGAGAGCTCGGGGGGATCTGCATTGGTAGGCAGCTGGGCGCTCACCTGTTGCAGCCGCTCCGCCACGGATTGGCGGGCGCGGTAGATGTCGGCGTTCTGGTTGAACACCACCTGCACCATCGACAAACCCGGCTTGGAGGAGGAGCGCACGGTCTCCACCCCGGCAATGCCATTCACTGCCGATTCGATCGGCAGCGTGATGCGGGTTTCCACTTCTTCCGGTGAGAGCCCAGCGGCGCTGGTTTGCACATCCACCTGCGGCGGCGCGAAGGGGGGAAACACATCCAGGGGCATCTGGCTCACCGCCAGCAGGCCCCAGAGGCTGATCACCACCGCGGCGGCAACGATCAGCCAGCGGCGTGCGATCGAAAACCGCAGCGTTGTGTTGAGCAACCGCTCAAGCATCCGTCTTCCTGCGGCGGTTCAGCCAGATAGCCCCAGCGGTGAGTACGACAACCGCGCCAGCTGCCAGGGCGGGAATGGGTAGAGCGGACGGGCTCGCCGTCGCGCTGTCCTGTGGCGCAGCGGCTTTGTTATCTGCTGCCGGCTCAGCCTGTGGTGTCTTCTTCGATTCGGCGTACAGCGAGAGGGCGCCAGAGATCACCACCTCGTCGGTGGGATCAAGGCCCTCGGTGATCACAACCCGGTCACCCTGTCTGGAACCCGTCACCACGAGAACAGGGTCGTAGGTGGTCTGGGTTTGCACGAACAGCAGTGGCTTGCCATTCGCATCGACTAGAGCAGTGGAGGGAACCGAGAGCCCATCCGGCCCGTCTTCCGGCGTTGCCGTGGCCACCCCCAACAGGGCATCGGTTTCGGCGTTGCGGCGCACCTGGCGTGCGTCGCCCTGCTGCTGAAACTCATCGCCATGGCCCACATGCGCCAGGGCCAGGGGCGTGGCGATGGGCGCTGCGAGTAAGGCTGTGGCAGCAAGGCTGGCGCTGGCCGCCAGCTGCAGGATTCGGGGAAGCAAAGGCCTGGGGAAGCACTGGATAGGCGGAAGTTGGCACAACCGGGATGAAAAACAGATGAAATCCACTGCCCTCACTAAGATCTGTGCCCTGTTGATCCGCCACGCCGATGCCCATGCGGATCCTGTTGGTGGAGGACGAGATGGATCTAGCGCGATCCATCCAGGCAGTCCTGGAGGGCCAGGGCCATGTGGTGGATCACTGCGTCAGCGGTCAGGACGGCTGGGTGCTTCTGGGGAGTGATCAGGCCCACTACGACCTGGGAATTCTTGATTGGATGCTCCCGGAGCTCAGCGGCCTCGATCTGTGCAGGCGAACGCGATCGCGGGGCCTGGCGCTACCGCTCTTGCTGCTCACGGCCCGTAACGAAACAGCCGACCGGGTTGAGGGCCTGGATGCCGGCGCGGACGACTATCTGAGCAAGCCCTTCGCGATGGAGGAGCTGCTCGCACGGGTACGGGCGTTGCAGCGGCGACAGCCCAGCTATCGGGCGCCGCTCCTGGAAGCCGGTTGCTTCCGGCTGGATCTCGCCGCGGGGCAGTTGCTCGTGGCAACAGCCGCAGCTGAGGTTTGCATTGAGCTCACCACGAAAGAGCAGCAACTGATGAGCTATTTCCTGGAACACCCCGGTGAGGTGATTTCCGGCTCACGCTTGCGCAACCAACTGTGGAATCTGCAGCAGGATCCCATCAGCAATGTTGTTGCCGCCCAGGTGCGATTGCTGCGGCGCAAGCTTGCTTCTCATGGGCTTGCTTCTCCGCTTGAAACCATACCGAGTAAGGGGTATCGGCTGAACCCGCATGCTGCGGTGTTGCTGTGATGACCATCCAAACGCCAGCGCATCGCCTGTTATTTCAAGCTCGATTGAGACTGGCGGGACTCTCCTTGCTGGTGATGGGTGCACTCCTTTACGGCGCGGGGTTCGCGATGGGACGGCTGTTGCTGCAGAGCCAGGACAGCGCCATCCGGCGTGAACTGCAAGCTCTTGCCGGCACCCTGCACGACAGTCTCAAGCCTGTCCTGCTGCCGCAGGCGGCCCGGCCCACGCCCGCACTTGTTTCGGTTCTACCGGGCCTCTGTATTGCAGGAGAGCCTTGCAAGGCACCGGATTCATTGGTTGAACGCCATGCCATCAGTGCCACCGATTCCGACCGCTACAAGCTGCGTGTTCTCGATCCCAACGGTGCTCTGCTGGCCAGCTCCCCCGGGGCTCCGATCCTGCTCCCGCCAGCGGCTGATCAAGGTTGGCAGCTCACGCAAGAACCCGCTGGCCGGCGCTGGCTCACCTACTCCATTCATCTGCATCACTCCAACAGCAACAGAGAACCCGTCTGGGGATTCCTTCAGATTTCACACAGCCTGAACGATCTGGACCGGGAAGCACAACAGCTGGTGTGGTTGGGACATGCTGTCTTCCTCGTTGCGCTGCTGGCCATGGGCGCTGCCAGCTGGTGGCTGGCTGGATTGGCGATGGCACCATTACTGGAGGCCTATCAGCGACAGGAGCAGTTCAGCGCCGATGTGGCCCACGAATTACGCACCCCGCTGGCCAACTTGATGGCAGTGGTGGAGACAGGACGCTGGGATCGGGTGCTGGCCCAGGGCCGGCGCCTGCAGAACCTGATCGGCGACCTGTTGTTGCTCGCCAGCCTTGAACGACCCTGCGAGCGGGAGCCGGCAACGGTGTGTGATCTCGCCGAGATCACGGCCGATGTGATGGAGGATTTTTCAGAGACAGCTGCGGCTGCTCAGGTGAGCCTGATTCACACGTCATGGATGTCCAGTGCCAAGGTGCTTGGGGCGGAGACAGAACTCAGCCGGCTTGTGATCAATCTGCTGAGCAACGCGATGCAGCACAGCCCAGCAGGTGGCGCGATCGACGTCTCCCTGAAGCACCAGGGTCGCCATTTCCAGCTTTCAATCACCGACAACGGACCTGGCATCGCTGAGGAGATGCAGGGCCGAATCTTTGATCGCTTCACGCGACTGGATCCGTCTCGCTCACGCCTCCAGGGTGGCAGTGGGCTGGGGCTGGCCATCGCGCAAGCCATCGCCGTCCGCCATCGCGCAGCAATCCAGGTGCACTCCAGGACTGGATGCGGCAGCTGCTTCTCCCTGGAGATTCCGGCGGCTGAGCCACCCCATTGACTCTCCACCGACTGGAGTGTTTACGGTGGAAGCAGTCGCCGTCCTCCTGTGCCTCTGTTGATGCCTCCAGTCGCCGCCATACCTGTGCCTGCGGTGGTTTCCGCCTATCGCTCCCCAAGCTGTGGCTGCTGCAAAGGCTGGCTGGACCACCTCAGGCAAGCCGGCTTCACAGTGAAGGACTACGTGACGAGCAACCTTGCGAGCATCAAGCAGCGCTACGGCGTTCCACCTCAGCTGCAGTCCTGTCACACCGCCCGGATTGGGGGTTACACGGTTGAGGGTCATATTCCAGTGTCGGCGATTCAGCGGCTGCTGAAGGAACGCCCACAGGTGGCCGGAATTGCCGTACCCGGTATGCCGCTCGGTTCGCCCGGCATGGAATCACCGTTCAAGACAGAGAGCTACACGGTGTTCACCTTCACCGAATCCGGCCGGACCCAAGCCTTCCAGACGGTGGAGGGTGATGGCTAAGCCGGAACTCAGCGCTGTGCGTCTCTACAGGATGGAGACGCCCGAGCATGCCTGTCCGTGGGGGCAGCGCGCGCTTCAGCTCCTGCGCGCCCAGGGGATTCCGTTTGAGGATCATCCTCTGCGCAGCCAGGCGGAGGTGGAAGCCTTCAAGCATGCCCACGGTGTGACCACCACGCCGCAGGTGTTTGCCGGCGCGGAGCGCATTGGGGGCTACACCGAGCTGGCGAAACGGCTTGGTGTCACCGCGGAAACAGCAGAGGTGTCCTACGCACCAGTGATCGCTGTGTTCCTGAGCGCTCTGTTGATCAACCTGGCATTAGGGGGCGAAATCCGGGGCTACATGGGCCTGGCGATCTGCCTGTTGGCGATGCTCAAGCTGATGGATATTGCGGCATTCGCTGCAAGCTTCCGCAAATATGACCTGCTCACGCAGCGTTGGCAGGCCTGGGGAAAACTGTATCCCGCTGTTGAGCTATTGGTGGGACTTGGGATGCTGCAATCGGCCGAGAGTATGGGCCTTGAAGCTGTGATTGGCGTGACAGCAGTGCTTCTCGGTGTGATGGGCATGGTCTCCGTCGGCAAAGCCGTGTTCGTCGATCACCTGGCACTGAACTGTGCCTGCGTGGGCGGCAACTCCCGCACACCGCTGGGGGTGGTGAGCTTCGCTGAGAATCTGATCATGGGGCTGATGGGTTTGGCGATGTTGATTCAGCCAGTGATGGCTCTTGCTTCTGGGGGTGCGTTGTGATCAGCCGGCGCTCCTTTCTCGCCCTGGCAGCCGGTGGCACTGCAGCAGCCTCAGTCGCGGCTCTGCGCCATGGCTGCCATGGCTGGGCCGCAGATCCACGGAGGAGCATCAACGCGGCGGCGACGTCGCCAGTGCGCTCTCAAGCTGGCCTGCTGGAGCTGGATCTGGTAGCGCAGGAAACGTCCATCAGCATCCCTGGCACATCAGGACGGGCACTCACCTACAACGGCTTACTCCCTGGCCCCCAGCTTGAACTGCAGCCTGGTGATGCGGTGCGGATCCAGCTGCACAACCGCCTGACTCAGCCAACGAATCTGCACTACCACGGCCTGCACATTCCACCCAGCGGAGCAGCCGACAATGTGTTCCTGAGGGTTGCTCCTGGCCAGCGACAGAGCTGCAGCTTCTCCTTGCCGGACAATCACCCGGCGGGCCTCTTCTACTACCACCCCCATCACCATGGAACGGTGGCTGACCAGGTGTTTGGTGGCCTGGGTGGTGCGCTGCTGGTGAGAGGCGATCTCGATCGCATCCCTGAAGTGCAGGCGGCCCAGGAAGAAGTGCTTGTGCTCAAGGATCTTCCAGCCGCCAACCAGCGCTCCGGTTCTGGTGTGATGCTTGGCCGAGAAGGCTCGATTCTGAGCGTGAACGGCCAGGTGAAGCCCGAGCTGCAGGTTGCAGCCGGCGGCTTGCTGCGCCTACGCCTTCTCAACGCCTCCAATGCCCGCTTCTGGCGACTGGCGCTGGAGGGTCACACCATGCATCTGATTGCCACTGATGGTGGTGCACTGGAGCAACCACTGCCGTTGCAGGAGTTGCTGCTGGTGCCCGGCGAGCGTGCCGATGTGTTGGTGCAGGTGGCTCCCGAAGGTGGTCGGTTTCGCTTGAACAACCTCCCCTACAGGCGCCTGGGGCGCCCAATGATGGGCGGCATGGGCATGGGTATGGGCATGGGTATGGGTATGGGCATGGGGAGAGCGGTGTCTGGCCAGGAACAAGCTGATGTCATCGCAACGGTGAGCACCAATGGCGTTGTAGCGCCGCAGCCTCTGCCGCAGCAGCTCTTAGCGGTGGAGGAGCTCCCCAGCCCGCTGCGTACGCGCCGATTTGTGATGAATCACGGCATGGCACCAGGCATGGGCATGGCCTTTTTGATCAACGGCCAGAGCTACAACCATGGGCGCATTGACACGCGCGTGCAATTGGGAGACACAGAGGACTGGGAGCTGCTGAACACAGGCGTGATGGATCACCCCTTCCATCTGCATGTGAATCCGATGCAGGTGATCAGCCGCAATGGCAGGCCTGAGCCCTACCGGGCCTGGCGGGATGTGGTGCTGGTGCGCCCTGGCGAAACCGTGCGCGTGCGCACCCGCTTCAGCGACTTTGCTGGCAAGAGCGTGTATCACTGCCACATCCTCGATCACGAGGAGCTCGGCATGATGGGCAACATCTTGATCGAAGCCTGAGTACTGAGCTGATCACGCGACTGATCAAGCCCCGCCACAAGGCTCCCAGCTCTTCAACATCGTTTTGATCTCAGTCTCCAGCACCTTCAATTCATCCAGGCGCTCATGAATCTCGCTTAATTTTTCGCGCATCGTGGTCTTGAGATCACTGCAAGTACAGATTCCAGATCGCTGTGCCTGAATTACTTTTTTCACCAAATCAAGAGGCAAGTCCATGGCCCGCAGACGAAGGATTAGACTAAGATCGTCAAAAACAGACTCATCAAACAATCGATATCTGGAATCGGTACGTGATACTGGCAGCAATAAACCTTCATCACAATAAAAACGAATCGTTTTCACCGAAATGTTGCTTCTTGCAGAGACAACTCCAATCTTGAGTAGATCGCCAGGCGCTTTAGGCACGAAGGGTTGACTCTCCACTTACTGGAGACTCCACAATAGCGACGTGATTGTTCTTTCCATGCGTCGAATCGCTTTTGCTCTGGCCGCCATCTCGGCACTGCCCCCTCAAGTCGCATTGGCCCAAATGGACCATGGGATGCATCACCCAGCACCTGAAAAAACGAAAGAGGCTGCACCCCCCCATTCCGGCAACCATCAGCACCATGCCCATGGCATGGGACCAGCAGGCAGCACCTACGACCTGCGCTTTATCGATGGCATGGTCGAGCATCACACCGGGGCGTTGCGGATGAGTGAGTACGTCTTCAACATCGGCGCCCCTGGGGTGGGGGCGTTGGCAAACAGCATCTGGAACGAGCAGGCCCGTGAGATCAAGGCGATGCGCCAATGGCGCAAAGCCTGGTATCCGGATGCACCGGTTTATCCCGTGGCATTGCGCCCTAACGGGGACCCCAACTCCATGGCAGATCTGGTGCGCATGAGTCCTGATGTGATTGCCGCGATGCGCATGTCGGGAACGAAGCCAACGCGCGACAACAGGGTGCAGTGGTTCTTAGAGGGAATGATTGAGCACCATGGAGGCGCACTTCAGATGGCCCATGAGGCTCGGCAAAACTCCACCAACCCCACCGTCCTTCGCCTGGCGCGCGAGATCATCGTCGCCCAGCGCAAAGAGATCATCGAACTCCGCAAGATGCTGCAAAGCGGAGGACTGAATAAGCCGGACTACTACAAATTTGATGGCCTTTTCGCGCTGTGAAAGCAATCACTTTTAATGCCTTCACCACAACGATGATGGGATGGATCTCCATCTCATTCGCCCTCGTCGCTGCTTTCGTTGTCCATCCCATGGCCAGCCATGCTCACAGCAAAGGCATCTACCAATCCAAAGCTGACGCGCAACAACGTGCCAGTGAGATTGGTTGCAATACGCTGCATCAGAACAACGGAAAGTGGATGCCCTGCGCAGATGAGCGTAAACTCCACCGCCAACTTCGCAAGCAATGAACCAACGACCGCTTTCACGGCGAGCACGCAAAGTTCACCGTTGGCTGGTTCCAATCGCCGCTGTTCCGTTGCTGATCACCGCAGGCACGGGATCTCTCTACAGCTTGCTCTTGGAGCAAGACATTGATGCCTTCTGGCTGCTGAAGATCCACACCGGGAATTTCGGTGTTCTGAATCTTCAGCCCGTCTACCCAATGCTCTTGGGTGGGCTCACCGTCATCGTCACAGTTTCGGGTGCAGCGATGCTGTTAAAACCATCGCGATGACCCCCGTTCCCCGAAGCGGTCTCCCTGAAACCGCTTAATAACGCGCGAAGACGGAGGTTGTTCCGTCATGGGCAATGGCAAGCACCTCGAAACGTTCAGCCTCGACGCCAGCCACCTCCATCCCGGGAGAACCCATTGGCATCCCTGGAACTGCCAGACCTCGGATATTGGGCCGTTCTGTCAAAAGACGCTGAATCGCAGAAGCGGGCACATGCCCTTCGATCACATACCCCTCCACAACCGCGGTATGGCAAGAAGCTTGTTGTGGGCTGATGCCACGCGCTTTCTTCACGGCATCCATGTCCTCGGTGACATGGTCCTCAATGCGGTATCCCGCTGAAACGATGTGGGATCCCCATGACGTACAGCAACCGCAACTCGCCGATCGATACACCGTCATCTGAGGCCCGGTCGCCCCACTGTTGACGGGCATCGCAGCATCCCCTTTCACATCACCATGCGCCTCAAGCGGTTGACTCGCTGAAAGCAGCGAGACGACTACAAAGGCTCCAACCAAGCTCTGTCGCACGGCAGCTGAACACAGATGCGCAAAACGCGAAGCGTTCATGGATTCCTCAATGCAGCGAATTGAATCGACTCTCCGCATTATCGCGAGTTGCTCATAAACACACCCAGTTGCACAAAATTCCAGGGACAACTCGGGGACCAGCCCTTCAGACCTGTTCCAACAACTGGAAGCCAAGTGGCAGCAGCGGCCAGAAACTCCAGCGCTGATCCGCAGAATTATTGCCGTCTCCAGGCATGCATCTCATAAAACCAACCAAAGATTCTGTCGAGATGGATTCATCAAAGGCAAAAAGCCGTGAGTAAGGGGATGGTCCACAGCAAACCAAGCTGAATGTCTCAAACGCGGGCGGCTTCGCGAGTTTTTTCCAAACTAAAGAAAATAAATCTGGTTGGGCATTGGCCGCACCCCCTGTTCTGCTGAGTTTGGCGCCCCTGCTGGTGGGCCGTGCCCGTCGCGGTGTGGTGGGCAGTAGTCGTTACGCCAAAACGCTTCGGGAGACCGTGCGCCAGGCCGCCTCGGATGGCCAGCGGCGAGCGGTCTTCATCCTCGGAGAACCGGGGCTGGAGAAGGACAACCTGGCGGCGCTGATCCACTTCGGATCCCCCCAGCGCAAGGAGTTAATGCTGCGCCTGGATGCGGCTCTGCTCAAGGCTGATGGCAGCGATCTGCTCGAGCCCCTGGATTCCTCGGATGGTCGCTCCCTACTTGAGCTCGTTGGTGACGGCTCACTCCTGATCGATCAGCTCGATCGTGCGCCTGAGGGCCTCAAACCACTCCTCCTGGAACTCCTCGAGGGGCAGCACGGCTTCCGAGGACGCCTGTTTTTCACCTCAGAGACGGTGTGCTCCGACATTGAGCGGCGCTGCAGCCTGATTCGGGTGCCGCCGATACGAGTGCGCCGGCAGGACCTCGGGGAGTGGTTGCGCTATGGGATCCGATTGCGCAGCCGCAAACTCGGCTGGCCCCAGGCCCCTGACGTATCCGAGGCGGTAATCAAACGGCTCCAGGCCTACGACTTCCCAAACAACATCCGTGAGCTGGAGACCCTGGTTGACCGGGCCCTGCAGCAGATCCGGCGCCAGGAGGGCAGCACGGTTCCGATACTGATTCCGGAGGACGTCTTTTGGACGTCGCCTCGCCAACAGCGCTATCGCTTCGATATCTGGCGTTGGAAGCCTCAACTGAGGGAGTGGATGCGAGCCCCATGGCTCTGGAACACTCTGCTCTTCGGCGTGGTCAGCTGGGTATTTGTTCTGGTGAATCTCTGGCTCTGGCTGGGGCCGCAGGACCGGGCCCACAACGGTGCCTTGAACCTCTTCTGGGCCTGGTGGTGGCCGTTGATCCTGCTGGGTTTTCCCCTGGTTGGCCGTCTGTGGTGCTCCTTCTGCCCCTTCATGGTCTGGGGCGAGATCAGCCAACAACTTGCGCGAATCCTGGGTTGGCGACCCGCTCGCTGGCCCCGCGGGGAAACTGACGGGTGGGCCTCCCCCCTGCTGGCGGCGGGCTTCGCCCTGATCCTGCTCTGGGAAGAGGTCTGGAATCTGCAGAACACAGCCTGGCTGAGCAGTTGCTTGCTGTTGTTGATCACCAGCGGGGCGGTGATCGGCTCGCTGCGCTTTGAGAAACGTTTTTGGTGCCGCTATCTCTGTCCCGTTGGCGGCATGAACGGGCTCTTTGCAAAGTTGTCCGTGTTGGAACTCCGCGCCCAGGTCGGCACCTGCAGCGGCAGTTGCAGCAGCTATGCCTGCTTCAAAGGCGGACCGGCCGATGGCGAAGGACTGGCGACAGCGGGTTGCCCGCTCGGCACCCATCCGGCCCACCTGCATGACAACCGCAACTGTGTTTTTTGTCTGACCTGTGCCCAGGCCTGCCCCCATCGCTCGGTTCAGCTCGCCATCAGACCCCCTGCCGCCGATATCCAGCGAGAGATGGAGCTACCCCGTGGAGAGCCCAGTCTGCTGCTGGTCCTGGCCGGCGACGTCTGTTTGCACCAGGCCCCGCGCATGCTGGCTTGGATTCCAGGTGCTCCAGCCAGCCTGGTGGAGGGTCCACTGCTGCCCCGATTGCTCATGGCGCTGCTGGCCCTCTCGATCCCCACACTGCTTTATGGCTTGGCCTGCTTGGTCTTTAACCGTCAACGTCTCCGCCGGACGCTGTATGGCCTCCTGCCCCTGATTTGGGCGCTGTTGTTGGCTCGGCACCTGCCCTTGGGCATGGGCGAAGCCGGTCAGCTTCTGCCCGTCAGCCTGTCGCCACTGAATGGGTCCTGGACTGAGTCCTTGCCGTCCTGGCAGGCGGACGCCCACGTGATCGCCTTTTGCCAGAGCCTGGCCGTTCTGCTCGGCTGGGGCTCCAGCGTGGTGCTGCTGCGGCGCCAGTTGGCGACCCATCGGACCTCCTGGCTTGGGGCCTCAGGTTTAGCCGTTGCCCTGGCCGTGGCGGGACGCTGGCTTGTGGCGGCCTGAGCTCAATTCAGGCCGAATCGAACAGAGCATGTTCAACACTGCGTCATCCAGTGGCCTACCGAAGCTCGTAAGCGGCCCTGCCAATGATCGGTCGGGTCTCCTCCTCCACCTGCTGCGCAATCGCCAGAACTTCAGCCTTAGAGCTGATGTCCCGAAAGAGCCGTTCAGGGGAGCACATCGACAACATCACCTCACCCGAATCAGTCTGGGAAATGGCGATGCGACAGGGCATCAACACATCTGCTCCTTGATAAAGACGAGGGTTTGGGATGTAGCCATGGAGCCCTTATCAAATCAACCTGGAGCCACTGGAGCACTGACGCTGCTGTGGATCAAATACAGCGGCAATCGTGCGTATCAACCACCGGCCCTCGGTGGTGACCTCCATCTGCCCCTGGCCTTGTTGGACAGAGAGCCTCACCAACCCATCAGATTCAAGCTCCTGCAACAACGACCACTCCTCTGAAAATCGAGGCAGATCCAAGGAGAGGGCGAATTGGCACATCACTTGCCTGATCAGGGCTCGCCGCTCAAGAACATCGGAATCGACGACTTCCAGACCCCGTTCCACGGGGAGACGTCCCTGGCTGAGGGCCTCGCCATAGGCCTTCAAGGACCGTTCGTTTTGGCAGAAAAGATGGGGGAATTGACTAATGGCCGTCGGACCAATTCCCAGGAGATCCAGCTCTCCGCCGGTGGTGTAGCCCTGAAAATTGCGGTGCAGGCGCCCCTGGCGTGCCGCCTGCGCAAGGCTGTCACTGGAGAGGGCGTAGTGGTCCATTCCGATGGCGTCATAGCCAGTGGAACAGAGCAGGCGCTGAGCTTCTTCCAGCATCAGCATGCGCTGAAGCTGGCTGGGGAGATCCGCCGCCGAGATCTTGCGCTGCAACGGCAGCTGATCCGGCAAGTAGGCAAACGAGAAGAGGGAGATCCGATCAGGACGCAGCTCCTCCACCAACTGCAGTGTTCTCTGGAAACGCTCCGGGGTTTGCAGCGGCAAACCACAGATCAAATCAACGTTGACACTGCTGAAGTTGGCCTCCCGCAGCCAATGCATTGAGCTGCGCAGCTGCTCAGCCGGAACCACGCGATTCACGGCCCTCTGCACCTCAGGATCGGCATCTTGAATCCCAAAACTGATGCGATTGAATCCCTGGGCCCGCAATTGCAAGGCGGACTCCTGCGTCAGAAACTCGGGATTGACCTCGATGGAGGCTTCTAATTCGGGATCCAGGACGAAATGACGTTCGATCAGCCCCCACAGCTGGGCAATTTCCTCCGCATTGAGGTAGTTGGGCGTCCCGCCACCCCAATGCAATTGAGCCAAGCGCCGGCGTTGCGGCATCACTTTGGAGATCAACTCCAGCTCCTGCTCCAGGGAAGCCAAATAAGGCTTCACGACCTTCGAGCCCAACTGGGTCGTCACCCGGTTGCAGCCGCAATACCAACAGGCATGGCGACAGAAGGGAACGTGCACATAGAGAGACAGGGGCTTGCTACTGGGCTGAGCCAACTGGCGACGCAACAGCTCTTCCCCGACCTCCGTTGTGAAGGACGCAGCAGTGGGGTAGCTGGTGTAGCGGGGAACCGGTTTGTCGTACTTGAGCAACAGCTCGAGTGAACTGAGAGGAGAGGCAACAGGGGGCATGGGGTCGCAACAAGGGGGCAGGATCGCGATCAAGAACCGCGAAATGAGTGGAAGCAGGGCTCAGCCAAGATCCGCCAATTCGGCCAGCAAGCGCTGCGTTGCACCAAAAGCCACTTCCGCTTCCTCGAGCAGCTCTTCTTCCTCTGATTCAGAAAGATCCATCTGCTCAAAACCGTCGTGAAGCGACTGCTTGAGCCAAGTCAGATCCTGTTCAAAGGACCAGAAACGCAGAGAGGAAAGCCCCTGGCGCCGGAGGATTGCATTGGCCTGTTCCGCCAGCTGCTGACCACCGGAGAGATCCCCGCCGTAGCGGACATAAACGTGAGCCATCAAACGGTGGGGGGACTGACGGACGAGGGCCTTCATTTGCTCCAACCAAATCGCCGCAGCCGCGGAGACCGGAGTCGGCCCCACCGCGGAGAGCGCCGCGACGTCATGCGCGAGGGCTGAACCACGGGCCAGATCAGGCCAGGGAATCGCCGCAGCTCCAAGGGCAGAAGCCAAAGCGGGGCCCTCCTGCTCGAGCAGCGCGTAGGCCGGTACGAGGGCGCGAATGAGCGCGGCGAGCTGAAGCGGAGTGGCCTGCCCCTCCAGCAGCGCCCGAGAGAACGCCATCCCCTCAGCCTTGTGGTGGGCTTTGCCGATACGGGCATGGAGCTTGCGCACCCTGGGGCCAAAACCCTTGCGCAACTGAGCTTCGGCTGAACCTGCGTGATCAGAGATCGACATGGGGGAAGCCATGGGCAAATGCGACATGCGTCCAAACAACACAAATGATGATATAACGTTATCGTTGTAAAGCGATTGCGCGCTTATAGATTCTTTGCTACTCCGAGGTCCATGCCTGAAGTCCCCTCGCCCACGTCGATTGGGCCTGCCTTGACGATGTCCACCCATCAAGCGTCTACCGAGCAAGTGCAGCCACCGTCGGATGCCGAACTCCAGCGCATCGACAGCTACTGGCGCACCGCCAACTACCTGGCAGCAGGAATGATCTACCTGCAGGACAACCCACTGCTGCGGAAACCGCTGCAGCCGGAGCACATCAAAAACCGCCTGTTGGGGCACTGGGGGTCGAGTCCGGGGCAGGCGTTCATCTGGACGCACGCCAACCGGCTGATCAACCACTACGACCTCGACATGATTTATATGTCGGGCCCAGGGCATGGCGCCCCGGGCATGCGCGGGCCGGTGTACATCGACGGCAGCTACAGCGAGCGCTACCCCGACATCTCCCTCGACGAAGCGGGGCTTCAGCGCTTTTTCAAGATGTTTTCCTTCCCGGGACACGTCGGCAGCCACTGCACGGCCGAAACGCCAGGCTCGATCCATGAAGGCGGCGAACTGGGCTACGTGCTCTCCCACGCCTGCGGTTCGGTTTTCGACAACCCAGAGCTGATCACCCTGGCCTGCGTGGGGGATGGAGAAGCGGAAACCGGGCCGCTGGCCACCAGCTGGCACATCAACAAATTCCTCAACCCGATCCGGGATGGGGCCGTGCTGCCGGTGCTGCACCTCAACGGCTACAAAATCGCCAATCCTTCGATCCTCAGCCGCATCCCCCACGGGGAGCTGGAAAACCTGATGCGGGGCTATGGCTGGGAGCCTCTGTTTGTGGAGGGCTCCGACCCCATGGCCATGCACCGCCAGATGGCGGTGGCCATGCAGCAGGCGGTATTGACGATCCGGCAGATCCAGGACACCGCCCGCAGCAGCGGCAACGCCGAACGGCCCCATTGGCCGATGCTGGTGATGCGCTCACCGAAGGGCTGGACCGGTCCAGCGGAGGTGGACGGCCACAAGCTCGAAAACTTCTGGCGCTCCCACCAGGTGCCGATCACCGATGCGAAAACCAACCCGAAGCACCTGCAGCAGCTGGAGGCCTGGTTGAAGAGCTATCGCCCCTGGGAACTGTTTGACGAAACCGGAGCCATCCGCCCCGAGATCCGCTCCCTTTCTCCCAAGGGGGAGCGGCGCATGGGTTCAAATCCCCACACCAACGGCGGCGTGCTGCGACGCCATCTGGTGTTTCCTGATCTGACGAACTACGCCGTGGCGGTGGAAACCCCCGGCACGCGTGTCCATGCCAACACCGCTCCGTTAGGCGAACTGATCCGCGATCTGATTCGCCTCAACCCCAAGGCCTACCGGCTGTTCGGACCGGATGAAACCGCCTCCAACCGCTTGCAATCGGTGTATGAGGCGAGCAAAAAGGTGTGGATGGCGGACTATCTGCCGGAGGACCTCGATGGCAGTGAGCTGTCCCGCG
This sequence comes from Synechococcus sp. A15-44, assembly GCF_014280115.1. Lineage (NCBI taxonomy): Bacteria > Bacillati > Cyanobacteriota > Cyanophyceae > Synechococcales > Synechococcaceae > Synechococcus > Synechococcus sp. A15-44. Next base: position 1,042,087 of record NZ_CP047938.1, on the reverse strand, counting down.
ATGGGGCAGTGGTGGAGATGCTGTCGGAACACACCCTGGTGGGGATGCTGGAGGGATACCTGCTCAGCGGACGCAATGGCTTCTTCCACACCTATGAGGCCTTTGCCCATGTGATCGCCTCGATGTACAACCAGCACTGCAAATGGCTGGAACACTGCGAGGAGATCCCCTGGCGAGAGCCCGTGGGTGCCTGGAACTGCCTGATTTCCTCCACGGTGTGGCGCCAGGACCACAACGGCTTTACCCATCAGGATCCGGGCTTCATCGACCTGGCGGGCAACAAGAAAGGCAGCATCACCAGGGTCTACCTGCCGGCTGATGCCAACTGCCTGCTGGCGGTGGCGGAACAAGCCCTCCAGGAGACCAACGTGGCCAACCTGATCGTCTCGGACAAGCAGCAGCACCTGCAGTATCTGACGCTGGAGCAGGCGCGCCGTCATGTGGCCAAGGGGGCTGGCCTGTGGGAATGGGCCTGCAACGACGAGTGCGGCGCCGAGCCGGATGCCCCAGATGTGGTGCTGGCCTCCGCCGGTGACATTCCGACCAAGGAATGTTTGGCAGCCATTGAACTGCTTCGGGAACGGATTCCAGCCCTGAAGGTGCGGTACGTGAATGTGGTGAATCTGTTCGCCTTGGCATCACCCCAAAACCATCCCCACGGCCTGAGCGATGCGGATTTCACCAGCCTGTTCACTCCAGACAAGCCGGTGATCTTCAATTTCCACGGCTACCCGTGGTTGGTGCATCGCCTCACCTACAACCGCCCCAATCACAGCAACTTCCATGTACGGGGGTACAAGGAGCGGGGCAACATCAACACCCCCTTGGAGCTGGCGATCAGCAACCAAATCGATCGCTTCAATTTGGTCATTGATGTGATCGATAGGGCCAAAAACCTTGGGTCACGTGCTGGCCATTTGAAGGAGCAGATGAAAGACGAGATCCAGAAGCACCGTGCCTATGCCTACGAAAACGGAACGGATGCTCCTGAGATCAACAACTGGCGCTGGAGCCTCGGCCTCTCCTCTTGATTGGCTGCGCCAAAAGTCAGTAAGACGACGTTCTCAACACGCAATCCGGAGACCGGAAAGCGCATCCACACTCACTCACCACTCGGCTTTCATGAACACTTCCCCTACCCAAGGCCCCGACATACGCGGCTTCTTCACCTCAGAACGATCGCTGCATGAGGTTGGCAATTCGATTTGGAAGGAGCAGACCCTAACGGCAGAGATCACCTGCGCCGGGCGGGCATGAATGACCTCACCTTGGTGATCAACTTGGGGAGCTCCAGCCTGAAGGCAGCCCTGCTTGAGTCCAACGGGGGCAGCCTCTGGCGCGGTGAGCGCAACCTTGCGGCTGGAGAAGAGTTAGAAACGGCACTGGAGAGCTGGATGGCTCCGGCCCTTGGGCCACATCGCAACACGATTGCCCGGATTGGCCACCGGGTCGTACACGGTGGTGAGCGATTCACGGCAGCGACACGGATCGATGCCGAAGTGGAGCAGGTCTTGCATCAGCTCATCCCACTGGCACCGTTGCACAATCCAGCGGCACTGATTGGAATCCACTGGACGCGCCAATGGACTCGGGAATTGGCCCCAGAACCGAGCCAATGGGCCTGCTTTGACACCGGCTTCCACAGCACCTTGCCGGAAGCGGCACGCACCTACGCCCTAGCGGAACAACTGAGGCAGAAGGGCTTCCGTCGCTTTGGCTTCCACGGCCTTAACCATCAGCACGTCAGTGAAACGGTGATGGAGCAGTGGTGTCAGCAGGGAAGGGAACCCAGCCAATTGCGGCTCATTAGTGCCCACCTTGGCGCTGGTGCTTCGCTGGCGGCCATAAGCGGTGGTCGCTGCATCGACACCACCATGGGCTACACCCCCATGGAGGGGCTGGTGATGGCCACCCGCAGCGGCAGTGTTGACCCAGGCCTGCTGCTGGAGCTGATGCGTGAAGGACTCACGACCTCAGAGATCACGGCGCAACTTCAGCAGAGTGGAGGGCTGAAGGGGCTCTCAGGCCTCAGCGGAGACATGCGCGAGATCCGAGCCCAGGTGCTTGCGGGCCATAGCGGTGCTCAGTTGGCCCTCGCCGTATTCCGCCACCGGTTGCTGCAGGGCATCGGAGCAATGGCGGCCAGCCTTGGCGGCGTGGATGTGCTCGCCCTCAGCGGCGGCATCGGGGAACACGACCAGGCCCTACAGACCGAGCTGAAACAGATGCTGGATTGGATACCAGCCCTAGACCTTCAGGTGATTCCCGCTGATGAGGAGGGAATGATTGCGCGTTTGTGCCAACGCGCGGAGGCTGATTTTGCAGAAGATCAGCCTCGATCCAGCAGCGGAGACGTTGATGCAGCGCTCATCTGACAAAGCATTGGACAGCCAATGGTCCATCTCCTGCAAGCATCGCCTGGGTCATGTCGCCCTACGGGTGCAAGACATGGAGCGGGCTAAGCGCTTTTATCTCGGCCTCGGCCTGCGGCTGACCTGGGAAGCTGATGACTGGTGCTATGCCCAGTGGCCAACGGGTGAGGGCATTGCACTGCTCAGCCCGGACTACAAGGCGGCGGGCCCCCACGTTGCTTTGCACCTGCAGAACCGCTCCGAAGTGGAGCAAATGCGCGAGCAGCTGCTGGTTCAAGGCCACTGCTGCGGCCCGGTGCATGACCACCGCGACGGCAGCACATCGTTTTATCTGCAAGATCCTGAGGGCAACTGGCTCGAAATACTCCACGAGCCCAAAGGCGGTTTGCCCTCCAATGTCGGAGCTGAGCCAATCCCTTTGAACGACTCGTGACGGCACATGGGCTCAGGTGGATCAACCATTGACTCTCGTGTTGACGAGCGATGGGGCACGGAGTCAGCAACAGCAACCAACAGCAGCTGACACAGGACCCTCACACGCAGCGCCCCCCCTACCCCACCGAATCAAATGTCCAATACAGAAGACCCAAATGAACACAAAGACCGGAGCTTTAACGATCAATCAGAGGACGGAGGGCGAGTGATCAAAGGCGCCTCAATTTCACGCTCCAAACTGGCCAAGGCCTGCGCCCGAGTTTGAAGGATCAGCTGCGTTAGTCGAGCGACAGCGCCTTCACCCATAGCCTCCGCATCAATGCCCTCAAAGGCCTCTTTAAAGACAATATCCAACTTTCGGATCAAAGACTCTCGGGCTTGCCGAACCGCAAGACGTTGACTTTCACGCGACATAAGAAGAACTCAGAAAACAACAAACGATGCGCCCATTGGCGCAACAAGAGGTGAATCACCCAAACAGTTGAATGAATCAAAAGGACGACAACTCCCCAAGAAGAGACTGGTTCAAATGGCATGCATTGACCGCCTCATCCAAGAACTCATCATCTTGCTGCTCGGTGAGCTGGAGCTGCTCAAATCCAGCATGGAATTGCTCCCTTAAGAGCGACACAGAATATGGAAAATCCCAAAACAGCAATGGCTCATACGCAGCCGACTGAAGGCTGAGATTCACATAAGGACCAAGCCCCTGCCCATCCAAAAGGTCACCGCCATAACGCACGTAAACATGAGCAAGCAGACAATGCGGATGTTGAGCCGCCAGCATCCTGATCCGGCGCTGCCATTCCTTGGAAAAGGCACTGGGTGGCGTGTGAAGAGAGCCGGGAAAGCAAAAAAGATCGTGATCCAAAGCATCGGATCGCATCAGCGCAGGCCAGGGAATCGCCGTGGAACCGAACGCCTTCGCAATGGGAGGCGCCAAAGCCTCGAGCAACCGATAGCCGGGGGCCAATCCACGGATCAGCCCTGCGATCTGGCGAGGGGTCGCGCGACCATCCAGGAACTGATGCAAAAAGCCCATGGCTTCAGCCTCTGGATGAGCTTCAGCGAGACGGCAATGCAACCGTTGCAGACGCGGCCCGTGGCTCACCTGAAAAGAGGCAACAGAGCTATCGCGCTGCCCGTTCAAGGCTCCACCCGAAAGCGAAAAGAAATACATAAAGCAAGCCTCTAACCATAAACACGATATAACGCTACCATTATTTTAGCAATTTGGAATCAGCGCAATGGGCAAGAGCCTCTCCCTTTATCGATTGATGGTCATCGCCCCGAACCTCAGCGGCGATGGTCAGCTGAATGAACTGATGCTGGAGCAGCGCAAGGCAGCAAAAGCAATCCAAATCTGGTTTTTACCACTGAGCTTGGCCAGGCAGGCTTCGCCTGAAGCGCATGGCGAAGCCGTGCTCTGCAAGCATCGACGCCAAGCTGATTGGCTCCAGCTCCGATTTGGAGGAACAATCAGCCAAATCGACGTCAGTCCCAGCTGGCTGGAGACTCACGCCACGGCATTACCGCCCAAAGGTGTTGCTGGGAACATTAGTGTTCAACCGCAGCGGTTTTAATCAACAAGCGCTGGGCATCTGCCAGAGGAATCCCAACAGAAAAAAGCGCTTGAGTGAAATCTTCGCAAAAGAATGCCAAAAGATCAGTGCAATCAATTCCGATGGCATGAAGATCACTCTTCATAGCCTTGAGAATTGAAAGGGTGAGCGGCAAGGCCTTCTCGCAAATGTGCACGATCTGTGAATGAATCTGCTGTCCCATGGCCTGCAACCAGCACTCCGCATAATTCAAGTGCTTCGTTTCATCATCAATCACAGCAACTGTGATCGCTCGGGCATACGGATCAGCAACCGGTAGATAAGCGCGATATGCGGCTACTGCAAAACACTCAATAATCAGCCCCTGCAAAACCAGGCAACCAACAACATCCCTTGAATTCTCCAAAGCACGGAACAGACGTTCCAAGGCAGTGAACAATGACTTTCCAGTTGCCATCGACGGCTTCACGCCCAGGTTGCGACCACAGGAGGAGAAATCAACGGTGTGACGCCCCTCCATCGCGGCAAGCATCAGGAGATGTTTCTCATCTTCAGGGATCAGACGCGCAAGGGAGCGGAAATGACGGTCCGCAAGGGCCTCTCCCACAATCACCAAGGCGTTCACCCTGCTGTAGGCATCGCAATAAGACGACGACTTGTAATCGATCATGGCCTCAAAATCAAAAAGGAATGGGGTGGTTCAATGCGCGATGTGCCTCATGCCATCGATCGGCAAGAACCATGGACTTGCAGTCTTCAAACCAAGGACCACCCAAGGTGTAATGAAGAATGCGTGCATCTTGAGGAACTGGCTGAACACCAACAAGCACATTCCACTGGGGTGGAAGAGAACCAATCTCTTCATCTTTCAACCAGCGCAATTGGTGCAAATGCAACCCCGAAGCTGAGTTCACCAACTCGGGAGTAAGCACCCGACAACGAGAACAGTTGAACAACATCACAGAAGTCCAGTTCTTGCGCTCGTAGGGCGTTTGAGGTTCACCCTGAAACTTCAGGCCTGCCTCGCAGTGATGCTGATGCTTTACAACCTGAATGGCGTATTGGTGATCGCGAAGGTCCCAGAGCTCAGCGATGTCACCAAGACAAACCATATCTGCATCAATAAAAAGGGCCCAGCCCTCGAAATTGCACAACCACGGGACGAGAAAACGTGAGAAAGAAAATTCGGTGCTTTGGAGAGGATTTTTGGGCCGTTGATACACCCCCTCCAGTTGACTCAGCCTCACCTGTGCAATTTGAACCGGGCGACTGGCTTTCGCTTGAATCGAGTCTGTGAGGACATTGACTGCGACACCCTCACGGGAGTCAAAGCCGATGAAAACACGCATGCTATTGAGAGCATTCATTAAAAGGACCTCAAAGGGGGTGCAAGGCGAATCCGTCTGACAAGACCAACTGACTGAAGAAACCGGATATGCAACCAGGTGATATCAAGCTCCCACCAGCGAAATCCCATCCGGGCGCTACTTGGGTAGGCGTGGTGGTTGTTATGCCAGCCCTCACCGAAAGTGAGCAACGCAACCCACCAGTTATTACGAGACTGGTCACCACTTGGGTAGCTCACGTACCCCCAGCGATGGGTCGCTGAATTAACGAACCAAGTGACGTGATAAACGAGAAAAAGGCGCAGAGGAATGCCCCAAAGCACCAAGGCCCAGCCCCCCACACCAAGGATGCGACCCAAAAGAAACAAGAGCGCCGCCAGTGGAAGCTGCAGCAGCAAAAAATTGTGATTCAGCCAGCGGTAGTAAGGCACCTCCTGCATGTCAGGGGTGAGCTGGCGGACGTAATGCTGGGCGGGGATATCCTTCAGCATCCATCCAAAATGACTCCACCAGAAGCCCAGATGACTGTTGTGATGGTCAGCGGGATCGTCGGAATGGAGGTGGTGGTGGCGGTGTAAACCCACCCAATCGATGGGACCGTGCTGACAGCTCAAGGTGCCGCAGGTGGCAATGAAGGCTTCAAGCCAACGCGGTACCGCAAAGGCTCGGTGAGCAAGCAAACGGTGGTATCCGAGGGTCACGCCAATGCAGGCGGTCAGCCAATAAAGAACCAAAAGAACAACGACCGCCGAGCCACTCCAGAAGCGCGGCATCAACGCCACCACGGCCAAAAGATGAATCACCACCATGAACAGAGTCGTGCCCCAACGACGCGACAGTTCCCGTGGCTTCACAGCGATACCTCGACGAAGCGGGGGTGCCGAAAAAGGGAGAAGCTGGTTCATGCCGGCGCCTCCAATGAGGATTCCATCGGCTGCAAGAACTGCTGCAGCAGCAAGCAGCCGAACCGCAACTTCAGGCCAAGCTTGCGCAAGGGCTGACCCTCCGCAGATTTGATGGCTCGAAAGGTCTCCACAAGCCGATCTCGCAGCAGGAAATAACGCGGGCCAAGAACAAAGACCACCGGGAATGCACGACGAGCGGTTCGGTTGGTCTGACGCATGACCTCCTCATCGAAACGATCGGGGTCCATACCAAGCAAGCGATAAAAATTGCCGCGCTCACACACTGTGAGGCTGTGGGTCAGGAAAACGCTCCACAAGAAGAAGCGACTGAGAAGACGGCCGCGCAACCCACTACTCAATCCGGGCCAACAACGAATCAACATGTTGAAGATGTCGCCGTGACGGTTCTCGTCCTGACACCAGGGTTCGAAAAAATCGAACAAAGGGGCAAAGGCATTCTGCGGATGGGCCTTCAGATGCCTGTGGATGAGGATGTACCGCCAGTAACCGATCTTTTCCGAGAGGTAAACCGAGTACAAAACCCAGCTCAAAGGGAACCAGGTCACCGGCCTCTTACCGCTGAGTGCTGGCAAATCAATCTCAATCCCCTCCGCAACCAGTGCACGGTTCAAGAAGCCCGCATGCCTGGCTTCATCACGCGCCATCAAGGAGAAAAGGCGACTGAGGTCGTTGCGCCCCGCGAGCTTTAACTGGCGGGACAGTTCTTTGAACAGCAGAAATCCGGAAAACTCCGAAACGCAGGAGCGCACCAGATAACTTTCATAAGCAACCTTCTGCTCAGGGTCCAGCTGCCGAAGACGACCCAGTGGAGCCTTGCGATCGAAATGATTGCGGTTGTAATCCGCCTCCATCTCAGCAAGCATCGCCTCAAAGGCAGAGCGCTGAAGCGTTAGATCGGTACGCGCCGCCTTGGCGACTTCCGTTGTGTAGAAGCGAGGAGTCAGCAAGTCTTCCCGCAGATGAAGAGCAGAGCCCTTGGTCATCACTGTGCTCATCGCTTTCAAAGCAAAAGCCCCGCCCAGACAAGGCAGGGAGCGGGCAGCCCCCTCAAGCCAACCAAAACCATGTGAAAGCGTTATAACAGAATCGTTATAACCATACATGAGGATCTGGCGTTCACGCGCTAATCTCATACGACAGCTCTGACCTTCTCCGACGTGGAACACCTAGCCGAATACTTCAAGGTGTTCTCAGAGCCCAACCGCCTGGCCGTTCTTGAGGCCCTGCGGGGAGGAAAACGCAATGTCACCGCGGTTGTGGACACCACGGGGCTGAGCCAAGCCCTGGTGTCGAAACATCTCAAGCTGCTCACGATCGCCGGGGTTGTGAGGCGATGCCCAGAGGGATCACTTGTTTTCTATGAAGTGATCGATCGCTCTGTTTATCGGCTCTTGGCTCAGGGAGACAAGTTGCTGAAGGAATCTCGCCGACAACAGCTGGATGCCCTGAGCGCTTCGCTCTGATGGTGGCGGACCACCCCCCCCCACCACCGCTGAGGAACTCATGCGGCAGTTGAAGGGAGGACAAACGTCCTTCCCCAACCTGAATTTCCATGGTGTGAATGGGCTGGAGCTCGACCTGCATGGTTGCGATTTACGCAATGGGAACTTCAAGGAGTCGCGATTCGGGCATGCAATATTTTCTGAAGCCAATCTCCAGGAGTGTTCGTTCCAGCAAGCACTTCTATGGGGAGCAGACTTATCAGGCGCCTCAGCGCAATACTCGAAATGGCATGATTCCGACCTATCCAGTGCCAGGCTCCAAAAAGCCAACTTCAGCGGAGCTTTTATGCATCGATGCTGCCTTCGCGGTGTTCTTGCCGCCGGAAGCATTTGGCAGGGGGCAAGGTTGGTAGATGCAGATTTCCGCTCAGGTCTCGATCAATTCACTGACCTCGGTGAAGCCAACTTGCACCTGGCAGACCTGAGCTTTGCTCAGCTCCAAGGTGCCAATCTCAGGGGGGCAGATTTGAGTGAAAGCTGCCTGTATGGAGCTGACCTTAGCGACTGCGATTTGCGAGAAGCAGATCTAAGCGGGTGCGACCTCAGCGACACCCAGCTGAAAGGAGCTCTTCTCCCCGAGCATCTGAACCCTTAGGCAAGGTCCGCAATCAGGGCAATCCCCCTGGGAGTTGCACAACATTGATCCCAGTTGCACAAAAAACGAGGGACAACTTAGGGACAAGCCCCTCAGACCTCTTGCCACGACAAATAGCTAAGTGGCAGCAGCGGCCAGAAACCCCAACACTGATCAGCAGGATTCACACCAGCTCCAGCCACCAAGCCCCCCATCAATGCAGTAATTCTGCAGAGGAATGGATCAAGCCAGGCTCAAACCACCCACTCCGGCGCAGAACAGCACCACCCGCCACGCCGGTTGCCGCCATCTCACCTCGTATTCATTCCGGTATCGCTACGCCAAGGGATGCATACCTCGAACGCGCCAATCGCCAACATCTCCGAAGCAATGGGGCGCACCATCGAGGTTCACCTAAAGAGCTATGCGCGGTTCAAGCCCAATGCAACGGCGATCATCATTGCGGCAGTGAGCGTCTCATTGCCCGATCCTTCTGACAGAGGCAGCCGCAGCAGAATGAACACCTAAAGAAGAGCTGCAAGCTCTGGAGAACCACCTGGCAGAAGCAAGTCGACTAGTCCCCTGAGGCTTGATAGTTTAGGGAGACGCGGGCTAAGTGTGTAGTCCCACCAGGTTGTTCAGCTGACAAAGGGGTGTGAGGTCGTCATGGTCCGGGTGTCACCTCCGACCCACAGACCCCACACCCCATGCATACCCACCCGAATGCTCGGCTGACACCTCTCGGCCGTGAACGGTTGTTGCGTCGACACATTCACGATCGGTGCACTCTCTCCGTTCTCGCAGCGGAGGCTGGGATCAGCCTGCGAACGGCCTACACGTGGCTGGCCCGCTACCGCTCAGGCGGTGCAGCGGCTTTGGTGGATCGACGTCGTGTTCGCCGCACTCAGCGGCGGACGCTCAATCCACAGCAACTGCAGCACGCTGTTGCCCTCCGCCATGAGCGCTGCACCCTCCGTCGCGTCGCCCGGGTTTTATCGGCACCCCTCTCCACCGTGGGGAGGGTGCTTAAGGCCTTGGGTCTCGCATGATTCATGTCGACACCAAACAGCTAGCCCGTTTTGAACGCATCGGGCACCGGATCACGGGTGATCGGCGTCTGGGATCCAGCCGTGGCGCGGGCTATGAGAAAGCCCATGTGGCCATCGACGATGCCACTCGCCTTGCCTACGCCGAAGTGCTGCCGGATGAGAAGCAGGCCACGACCGTCGGATTCCTCCTGCGGGCTGTGGCCTGGTTCGATACCCAAGGGATTACGTGCAAGCGTGTGCTCTCCGATAACGGCAGCGCCTACCGCTCCAAGCCCTGGAGAGAGGCGTGCATAGCCCTGAGCCTGACGCACAAACGCACTCGGCCCTACACACCCAGAACCAACGGCAAGGCGGAGCGGTTCATCAAGACCCTGCTGGCTGAATGGGCTTACTCCATGCCATTCCAGACCTCAGGGGAACGGAACCGGTGGTTGCCGCGCTATCTGGCGATCTATAACGGCCGCAGGTGCCACATGGCCTTGGCGGGCCGCACTCCCATTCAGCAGCTCGGCTGGTTACGGGCTACTGAATGACCTGGTGAGAAAACACAGCTAGGGGGACCCGCGAACTACATCTCCCGAAGCGCTGGTAGTGGCGCTTGCGCCATCGAAATCATCAAATACTTGGCTTTCCCCCTCAAGAGTCTTAATGCCTAATTGGTGTTCAGGGGCTTACATATCGGCACCTACCCAGTCAGTGTTGAGGAGAGGACAGTGGTGCCCTTCTCTGCGTCGAACAAATACGAAGGGGCGGACTTAGGGGGTCTACCCCTTTTTTGTTGACTGAGCAGAGCGGAAAACTCAAGGAAGTCACCGCACGGGGGCAGCCCTCGTCATAAGCATTACCTCTTTTGAGAGAAATTAAGCTACTCAAAGTTGGTATCGAGCGGATAATCCACTGCGTCGCAGTGGTTTACATAACTCATTCGGGAACTACATGGAACTCAATGCTGGGTCTTCCGATTTTCTTTAGGTTTCTGCTATTGGCATTCGTTGGAGCAACCGTTGCAACTGTGGCTAACTCCAAAAGAGACTTTGCTTTGCTCGCGGGCAACTTCCTATTAGGGCTTGGAGCCTTAGAAGCAGTCCTTAATTTCTTCGGCTTCTAGGCCTTTCAAGTAGCAGAAGGAGATGAGCTGGGCTCCTGAGGCGAGTTGAGACTTTTTCTAAGACCGAAGAAATCCCATAGGGTGCCGACATGGGCATCCATCCAGCCGATCAACCGCTCCTTGAGCAGCAAGAGGAGGACAGCTTTGAGGTTTAGCAGAAGCGCAGAGCAAAAGAAGCGGAAGAGCCTTGGGCCTTCCCCGACGATGGAGCTGGATCTACAGAGGCTGCCTGAGATTGCTCCGCTAGTGAATCTTCAAGCGCGACGTGCGCGGCGGCTTTGAGCTGAATCCAAAGGAGATTCCTCTGAGCCCGTTGATATTGCGTGCAATGGACAGGCGAGAGCACGAAAAGGAGCGTGCATCCCTTCAAAGATGACCGAACCGATTGGCGCGCCGCCTGAAAGATGGATTGTCATAACCGAGAAAATTTTCAGACGGTCTACGAACGACAAGTTCCCAGCCGCCGATCGGCTTCCCGTACTTCACCTGATCCAGCGCCACAGGCGAGACATCACACCCTTGGGATTGCTCTAGCGATCCTGCCAAGCATCAAGTACTGGTGAGCTTGGTCGGCCTCATCTGATTCATACGACTTTGCCCTGTACTTCCTCTTCTGCCTCAGCACGAAGGAAACGCTTGTGTTGAGGTGACTCAAGGCCAGTCATCTGAGCGTCGAGCCTTTCCAGAGCTTTGTTCTCGACTTTGCGACGTTCCTCATCCCACCACATCAATAGGGGATGCACATCACTTCTGGCCATTACAGAGACCTCCTAATCAGTTCTCGCGTTGTGGTCTCTCGGCCCTTCCGCATGAGTTGAGCCTCTCAGGTATTTCAGGTGCCCAATACCCCTATGCGGGGGTATTGGAAAAAGCCAAACAGGAGTCAACTAAACAGATCGAAGGGGCGTCAGCACCTCCTTCGGTCATCGAGCGAGAGCCCTGGACCTGAGACGACAGGGTTTTCGTCTTTGCCTCGAGAACCACCCTGGAGCTGTCACTCTCCAGGGTTTTTCTTTTGTCCTCAAGCAGGGGTATTGAGGTGCCTGTGCCGGATGGGAGATTGACAGAATCAAAGCAGGAGAGCCTTGTGGCCACTTCCTTCATTCCCCAAACGTGTACTGGGAGAACTTGCTTGAAATGGTCTCCTGACGGCCCATTGTCCGAGCACGATCAAGATGAACTGATGAAACGCCTTTGCGCGACTGATCCGGCATTGGCTCAATCCGAAGCTTGTAACGCTAGTCAGGATGCAGATCTGAGCAAGAACAACAAAAGGTGAGTCCTTTTCTATTACTGGTTGGCTTAGGGGCTCGGCGGCTATCTCGCCGTATGGCGTAACAAGCGGGCCTTCAAAGGCAAAAAAAGGTCAAGCTTTAGCTAACCAAGCTTGCTCGATCGGATATTTCGCAGCATACGTCGCCGTGACTACGGCACAGGTGGCAGAGATGTTGATGCAAGCAAATGTGCGGAGAAATCTGGGGGGTTTCACCACCTCGCAGAAAAACCTGCAACGATCGTTGAAACAAAGGTCGCCTTATGGACTCTTTCGGCGACTACTTGCAGGAGATCGGACGGGTCCCCCTACTAACGGATCAAGAGGAGATCTACTGCTCCCGTCAAATCCAGGCATGGCTCCAATACGTTGGCGGACCTGAAGCCGCTCCCGCACAAGTTCGGCGGCGCGGGAGACGGGCTAAGGAACGTTTGATGGCAGGCAATCTCCGCTTGGTTGTCTCCGTTTGTAAGAAAAAGATGGGGAATGGCCTTGAGTTACAGGACATGGTCCAGGAGGGTTCACTTGGCCTGAGCCGAGCCGCTGAAAAATTTGATGCAACAAGGGGGTATAAGTTTTCGACCTACGCCTACTGGTGGATCCGTCAGGGGCTCAACCGAGCGATCAGCCAGCAGAGCAGAACGATCCGAATTCCCTCAAACCGGAGGGAGCTGCTCTCAAAAATCAAACAAGTGAGTTCGCGGCTGACCTTGCAGCATGGAGACCAGCCGACGCTGCAACAGATCTCTGATCATTTGGCCATAACAGTGGAGGAAATAACGAAGACCCTTGCCGACGACCAGCGCACCCGCTGCTGCTCACTCGATGCAGCAACAACAGAAGGAGGTAGAAGCCTTCTGGATCGGATCGCAGCCCCTGGCGAAGAGCCGGAGGTGACTGACATGGAGGAAGCAGTCCAAGCCGCACTTGGTCGACTAAATAAGCAAGATGCCCAAATTATTCGTATGCGCTTCTTTGAGGGACACACCCTTGCCGAGATCGGCAGATCAATGAGTATTTCTCGAGAATGGGTTCGTCGGTTGGAGACCAGGGCTTTGATCAACCTGCGCATTCAGCTGCGAATATCGCCAGCATTGATATCACTCTGAATAACGACAACGTGACACCTTCTTTCGTCGACGTTGGTCTACTAATCAGAATCATTTGCAAATTCAAGGTCAGCCCAACTCAGCTCAACCCAATTGAGACCCTCCTCAATTTCTTGCCTTAGAAGTGCAGCCTCATCGTTGGCACCATCGGCGACGAGGTTTAAATACTTTCTGTATTCAGCCAGCCAAGCGATGAGGTTCGGAGTGCTGTTCGTCATGCTCTGCCCTTCGTGCTGCATGCTAAGCAGCATTGCAACTTTGGCTGCTTAACCGTGGTGCGATGAGGGCAGGTTGCGCAAACCCAACTGTTCCCTCATCCCGTCGCCTCAGTTTGACCACCGACCTAGAGGAGGTCTGCACGAGCACGACACCCACATACTGATAACAGCCGAACGAGATGGCATCAGTAGCAATAAAGGATATTTACTCACCTCAGCCATGGTTATCACCCGATGGTCCACTGTGGAGGTGAACCTTGGACCGAGGACTCAACGACAAATCTCAACGACGCAATATCGGAGCTTGAGGCCCGAATCGCCAATCCACGTCATTGGAGCAAAGAAGAGAATGAGCAGAACATCGAAAAGCTGCGTCAGCTCAACTTCCAAAAGCAACTTTTGATCGACTACGCCCAGAAGTAGACAACGCACCTGCGGATCGAGGCTGGTCACCCGCAGCTGACAGGCCAACCCCACTAGAAGGTAAGCATGGATACCCACACCACGGGTCTCCTTCATGGAGGAGGCTCCAATGGCTGAACGATCAACGCGAAGTCGGCTCACATACAGCGGTGGAACAGGCCGGACCTACGCAGAGTCACTGCATTGGGGCATGAGGTGGGAAGGGCTACGCAGCCGTTGGTTCAGCCGCTTTGGGCGCTGGGCTGACGCAGAAGAGTGCTTGGCCCGCTTTGATCACCTCGAGCGTGAATACGCCGAAGAGGTCAAGCAGAACTGACCTTTGGCTACTAGAAGCTCACGGCCGCAACTGCAGCTGCCGTGAGTCAAAGGCAGTAGCCGCGTCAAATGAAGGATGGCCCGGGAGGACCCACCGGGAGTTATTAGGGAGATTCACTCCCCCCCTGCCAGTAGGGGGTTGCGATAGTCCACAGTGGGGAAGACCCATGGTCCGAGGACCCAGCGAGAGAACTCAATAACGAGATCTCGGAGCTTCAAGCCCGGGTTGCCTACCCACAGCACTGGAGCAGCGGAGAGCATGAACAGCACATCGAAAGGCTCCGCCAGCTCACTTACGAAAAAAACCGTCTGAGCGATCGATCAGGCTCCTCTCCCATGGGGCGAGCTCATCACTGAAGAACTCTCCTACAAGTCAGTTGGCGCGTGGCTTGTCAATGAACCACAGCAGCTTTACTACCAATTCACCGCTTCCAAGGATGGCTCGCAAGGCGAGTCGATCGTCATGCGCAGCTTCCATTGGAGACCACCTGACGACCCGATTCCTCAGGGGAGTCAACTGATGACGCGACAAGAGGCGCTGGAAAAATGGAATGCACTCAAGTCAATGGGCTGGAGGAGATGCGCCGCTCCACTTCGGTAGGGCAGTGAACGGGGCAACCCAGTACTTACGAGTCGTTGGCAACTGGAGCAAAACCAGCGGTAGTCCAGAGTGCTGTTATGAAACAGCCGAACACGCAACGACTTAGGGCTCTACGGCTGTCTGCACTCGCAAGGGACAACAAAGTCATCAATGCCATTCGCTCCTCGATCACTCAGGCCCCTGATGCTCTGGTTAAAGAGTTGATGGACGTCCATGGATGGCCTGCGCATGAAGCCCTCTGCGCCGTTCAGCAGCTTCAGCAAGATGTCCTCGATGACACGACTGAACAGGCATCGGCGTGAAAGAAATCATTCGCAACGGCCAAGATTTGGTCGAGCGATTGAAGCCCAAGTCAGCTCTGGCCATCGCTTGAAGTGAGGGCTCACTGGCATTCGATGCACGCACGATTCGTATGTCTACGTTGCAACTGTCGTCCTCTTTAGGGACATGGGATTCGACGGAGTCGATAAGACAGACCGCTTCATCATTGCCGCCAGGCGACGTGCGGAAGCTGCATTGCATGAGACTGATCCAAAGCTGACGGCGCTAGAGAAGGCGATGTGGCTCAAGTTGAAGCGAGGTGAACGCCCCTGCAAAAACAGCAAAGCGTCCTAGGGAACTGATCACCTGCACTTCAACAAAAGAGGAGGCCGCCCCTCCCAGATGGAAGAGACGGCCTAACTCGCTCGTTTATGCATGGCAGTCGACCTAGTCAGTACGTGTTGCCTTTGGGGATCTCCATGGCAATGGGACTGAAAGAAAAAGGTCGAAGCGTCTGGCTTGTGGCAACCCTGGGGCCATTTGGACCAGGTGTGAAGCGGGACTCCTACGGGGCACCTAGACGAACGGTGCAGAGGAGTGTCGACTGGTCAGACGCACATCAGTGTCGTCACAGACGAGGCGCTCACGGTTGAGTTGAAAAGTTGGAGCAGGGGTCAAAAAAGTCAGGCTGCTTCTGCGATTTGCTCAGGTGGAGTGTCGGCCGTCATGGGCTCCTCCGATCTCGATGCACACACTCTCGGCAGCCGTGGAGCACTCGGCAATCAGCTGTCCTGCTCATTGCCTTCTGAGGCAGAGCGACCGATTGTTGGAACGGCGTGGCCATCCAATGCCACCGGTCGTCGGTCATCCGAAACAAGACTTGGTGATCCGCGGAGCTGAGATCACCTCAGTCGATAGACGGCTCAGTTGCACATCATTCAGCCCAATTGCACAAAAAATGAGGGACAACTCAGGGACTAGCCCCTCAGGCCTGTTCCTGTAACTGGAACCCAAGCGGCAGCAGCGGCCAGAAATTCCATCGTTGGTCAGCAGCAGAGACCGGCGCCAAGTGGTGATGTTGCAAACAAAATCTCAGCCATTGTCATCGAACACATCAACGATGCGTGGGTGGTTCAATCAAGACAGAGGGCTGATCAGCATGGGCGTCTCTGGCCTGCAAGGCTTCAACGCCGCTCGAGACCGCTGACACCAGCAGCAACGCAGCAAATCCCTGGCGCAAGCGTTGTTCTGGCAAATGGGGAACCAAACGTTGTCCAAGCAGGACACCGAAACCACCGCCAATCAACACAGGAAACAGCAGCCGAAGACCCTCCACGCTCCATCCCCCGTGAGCCAGCAACGCCATCAGGGAGCTGGCGGCGATCACCAAAAGGCTGGTACCGGAGGCCAGGGACATCGACAACCGGCCCAAAAGGACCAGCGCAGGAACAACAGCAAAGCCCCCGCCAACGCCGGCAATCCCGGTGAGCAAGCCAACGCCCAAGCCTTGGGGCGGAAGCCACCACCAACGCGCTGGCTCTGTGGATGCAGAACTTGCCGAAACCGGCCGCGCCATCAAGACGGCAGCAACGGCAGCCGCAAAAGCAAAAAGGAGCAACTGTTGGTTCGGGCCGATCAGACCGTCTTTGACCCAAGCGGCGCCAATCCAGCTGCCCAGAAGGGCTGGAGCCCCCATCCACGCCGCGAAGCGCCATGACACGCGCCGTTGCCGCAACGCCGGCACAAGATTCGTTAACGCCAGCAACAGCACAACAATCAGCGAC
Source organism: Synechococcus sp. A15-44 (assembly GCF_014280115.1). NCBI lineage: Bacteria > Bacillati > Cyanobacteriota > Cyanophyceae > Synechococcales > Synechococcaceae > Synechococcus > Synechococcus sp. A15-44. The sequence goes on along the minus strand of NZ_CP047938.1, from coordinate 1,025,229 downwards.
AGGGGCACGGCCTCGCGCATCGGCAGGGACAAGCCACTGACCAGCAGTGGCAACAGCAGGATCGAGCCACCGGCACCCAGCAAGGCCAGCAACGCTCCAATCAAGGCACCAACGGCAAGCAGCAGCAGATCAGTCACAGCCGCACCCGATTCCAGGGCATCCAAGCCAGCAGGCGAGCCATGCCACAAAACCCGCTGACTCCAGCGAAAACAAGGCCCGCTCCAACAAACCAGCTCAAACCAATCCAGGCGGCGGACCAAAAATGGCTGCCGATCAACCCCAGCAGCACCAAAGACCCAGCGGCGATCTGCACCTGACGCATCAGTGGCATGGGAGCTCCGGCCTGCCGTTCAACGGGCAACCCCTCGCTTTGCCATCGCTCGAGGCCACCAGCAAGGTCCATTACAGGGCGCGCGGGGAACCGCTGCTGAACCACAGCCATCGCCTGTGCACTGCGATTGCCGCTGGCACAGACAAAGACGAGATCCCCATCGGGCAGTTCAGCCCGCTCCAGGCGATCAAGGGGAATGCACCGGCTGCCGGGAATGCGACCACCAGCCACTTCCATCGGCTGGCGAACATCGACCACCGTCACTGCATTGAGACGGGTCTGAAGATCTGAGGGAGAGAGATGTTGCGACATGGACAAGCGATACGGCGATGAAAAGGTCGTAGAAGGAACAAACGGCTACTTAGGCAGCTCCAGCGGGTAGCCATCAGCCGCCCAGCGCTGCAAGCCGCCACGCAGATTGGCGACTTGCTTCAACCCGTTTCGCTGCAACTGCTGGGTGGCCAGAGCGGAGCGGCTCCCGGCATAACAAGTCACCACCACGGGTCGATCACACGGAAGCGTCTCCAGGCTCTGCATTAAGTCGGGCAGTGGAAGGTGAAGGCTTCCAGCCACACGCCCATCAGGCCCCAGCCACTCCTCGTTGGAGCGCACATCCAACAGGGTGATCACATCGAGATGGCCGGCGACCCAGTCAGGGGTGATCTCATCAAGTCCGGCATAACTGCGCTGCAAGGGTGCCCAGTCGCTCCTGGATTCGGACTCCTCCAGCGGACGTCCACTGCGCAGATTTCCGGGCAAGGCCACATCGATGCGGCGCGGGTGGGGCAACTGAAGGTTGTCCATGGTGCCGATGAAATCCTGCTCGCGCGCTGCACCACCAAACCGCGGATTGAAGCGGGCTTCCTCCGCCACACTTGTGACGGAGCGGCCCTCGTAGTCGTGCCCCGGGTACAGCAAACAGTGCTGCGGCAGCGAGAGAATCTGCTTGTTGATCGAGTTCCACAGAGCCTCGGCACTGCCCTGCTGGAAATCACAACGTCCACAGCCGCGGATCAACAAGGCATCGCCGGTGAAGGCCATCGAGGCGTCATCCAGCACATAGGTGAGACAGCCATCGGTATGCCCCGGGGTGGCGCGAACGGAGAGCGAACGCCTCCCGAACACAATGCTGTCGCCATGGGCAAGAGGTTGGCTGACGAAATCAGCACCAGCTACGGCTGCCAGAGCAATAGAGCAACCGGTGGCTGCATGCAGGCACCAACTTCCGGTGACGTGGTCGGCATGAACGTGGGTGTCGATGGAGGCCACCAGACGAAGGCCCAGTTCGTTGATCAGCGCCAGATCACGGCTGTGGCGCTCGAACACCGGATCGATCAACACCGCTTCTGACGACAGCGGATCGGCCAGGAGGTACGTGAACGTTCCGGTGCCTGAATCCCACAACTGCCGGAACAGCAGAGAACTCGCACCCGCTGCATCGAAAGCAATCGATACCCCCATCCCCAAGCCAAACTCTTTTATGACCATACACGCATAACCGCATCGGGCCATAATTGGAAAAATTCTTCCGCGATTGCCTGCATCCACGCCGACCCCTGACCAGCTCGCTGAAATCAGCCGATTTTTCAGGCTGCTGAGTGAACCCGCCCGTCTGCAGCTGATCTGCGAACTGCGCTCATCACCCAGTGACGTTCAGACGTTGATCAACAAGACCGGCTTTTCTCAGTCACACATCAGCAGGCAATTGAGCCAACTGAGTCAGGCCGGTCTGGTACGAAGCGAACGCCAAGGCCAACGGCTCATCTTTCATGCCGACGATCCATTGGTGGACGACCTTTGCTCATTGGTGAGCCAGCGGCTGCGACAGACCCTCGAAGACAAATTGAAGACGCTCAACGCCTGAGATCACCTCAGTGGATTGAAAGCTCAGTTGCACAACATCAAAGCCAGCCAGCACGCTCCCCTTCAAGCGGTGATTCGGCAAAGAACAGGATCAGGCCAGGGTCAAACCACCCACTCCCGCGCAGAACAGCACCACCCGCCACGCCGGTTGCCGCCAACCCACCAACAGCACAAACGCCACCAACGCCAGGCTGAACTCAGCACCTCCGCGGATGCCTGTCTGCCAGACGGGCTGAAACAACGCCGCCAGCAGGATGCCCACCACCGATGCATTGATGCCCATCAAGGCTCGACGCATCGGAGCCAAACGGCCCAGGTCACTCCAGAAGGGCAAGAGCCCGCCAATCAACAAGAACGAAGGGAAAAAGAGGGCAACAAGCGCCATCACAGAACCGGCGATGCCCTGAAGCCCAGGCTGCAGATCAAAGCCAAGAAAGGCCGCGAAACTGAACATCGGCCCTGGCACCGCCTGGGCTGCGCCATACCCCGCCAGAAACTGCTGCAGGTCGATCCACCCGCTCGGCACCAAGGCTTGCTCCAGCAAGGGGAGCACCACATGGCCACCGCCGAACACCAAAGCACCGGTGCGCAGGAAACCAGTGAGCTGCTGCACCAGCAGCGGCCTGGCCTCAGCAGACAACCAGGGCAGAGACACGAAGAGCAGCACAGCGGAACCGAGCAAAACCACCGCCACCGAGCGCCGCACCGGAACCACGAGACGTTCAGGTGCCGATGGCTCCAGCTCAGGTGGCGTCAGAGCGCACCAACCCACCAATCCGCCAAGCAACAGGGCCAACAGCTGGGCCCAAACGCGAGGCACCAACAGCACCAGCACAGCAGCAGCCACCATCAGGCTGGCCCGCTGCCGATCGGGAGCCAGCTTGCGCTGCAGGCCCAGAACGGCCTGGGCCACGACGGCCACAGCCGCCACCATCAAGCCATGCACCCAGCCCCCATCGATCCAACGGGGATGGGCTGAAAGCAGCAACGCCGCCAGCACCATCAACACAGCCGAAGGCAAGGTGAACCCTGCCCAGGCCGCCAGGCCGCCAAGCCAACCGGCCCGGATCAGCCCCAGGCCCATGCCCACCTGGGAACTCGAAGGGCCCGGCAACAGCTGACAGAGCCCAACGAGATCGGCGTAGGCCTCAGCGGTGATCCAACGCTCCCGCTGCACAAACCTCTCGTGGAAGTAACCGAGGTGCGCCACGGGGCCACCGAACGAGGTCAACCCCAACACGAAGAACTGAACAAACACCAGCAGCGGAGCGGGCATCGTGCTGCGCCTCTCAGGCGGGGAACAGGCGTCGGTTCCGGTTGGCCATCGCCACCAGCGACAGCATCACCGGAACCTCCACCAGCACGCCCACAACCGTGGCCAAGGCAGCCCCGGAGTTCAAACCGAACAGGCTGATGGCCACCGCAACTGCCAACTCAAAAAAGTTGGACGCGCCGATCATCGCCCCGGGTGCCGCAATCGATCGTGGCTGCCCTGCTGAGCGCATCCAAAACGCCGTGATCCAGAAGATCAGATAGGTCTGAAGGATTAAAGGGATGGCAATCAAAGCGATGGCCAGCGGATTGGCCAGGATCGCCTGGGCCTGCACCATGAACAGCAGCAACACGGTGGCGATCAACGCGCCAATCGACAGGGGCTTGAGCCGAGTCTCCAACCGCTCAATCCGGCGAACACTGCGCAGGCTCAGCCGCGTGAACCATCCGGCCACCAGGGGAACAACAACGAACAGCCCCACTGCCGTGAGCATCGTGTCCCAAGGCACCAACACATCCGAAACCCCCAGCAGGAGCGCAGCAATCGGGGCAAAGGCGAAGACCATGATCAGGTCGTTCAACGCGACCTGCACCAGGGTGTAGTTGGGATCACCGTCGCTGAGACGACTCCACACGAACACCATCGCCGTGCAGGGAGCGACGCCAAGAAGAATCATCCCGGCCACATACTCCTGGCCGATGGCTGCCGGGATCCAGGCGGAAAACACGCCACGGATGAACAGCCAGGCAAGAGCCGTCATGGTGAAGGGCTTGATCAGCCAGTTCACAACTGCCGTCACCAACAGCCCCCGCGGCTGATGGCGAATCGCTCCGATGGAGGAGAAGTCGACCGCCAGCATCATCGGGAAAATCATTCCCCAGATCAGCACCGCGATCGGCAGGTTGATCCCCGCAGCCTCCAGGACCGCAATGCTTACCGCCGCAGCAGGGAACCAAGCACCAAGGCCAACCCCAACCACGATCGCCATGCCAATCCAGATGGAGAGATAGCGCTCGAACAGACCCATCAATTCATCAAGAATTCTTGATGGGAGAACCCTACCTCCAGCAGGTTCCACTCACCAAAGGATGTGCTTTGGAATACACGCCCATCATGGCTTAATTGTTCCTAAAGCCATCCACAAATCTCACTTAAACCACCTGACTCACAATTTCAAGGTGGTGCCTGAATATCGATGACTGAAAAACCCATAGGCCTGTTTCCTTGGGCCATCTTGATCTTTGCGCTGGTTGTACCGAACCCTTGGAAACTGGCGTCGGAGCGGGCATTCGCTGAACAAAGCGTGACATCGGAACAATGCTCAAGCCGCCAGTGAGGCATCTCTGACACCTGTGAATACCAAGATTCAAACCCACTGAGGCCACTTGGTTAACGTCAACAACCGTGGATGAATTCTTAGAATCACATCTCTTGATTTTTAATGAGTGAGACGTCACCGCGTCACTGTGCAGTGATCGGATATCAGCGAACTGTTGGCAGTGAAGTGGAACTCAATCGGCTTGACATTCATCCCTTTTTGAGGCGGAGCCGTGGTTCAGGAGCGCCGCAGGCGCGGATTGGCTGGAAGCGGTTGCTGCAAGGTCTGGTCCAGAGCCAATTCCAGTGGAGCGTGAATCGGGCCTTCTTTTTGAAGCACCACAACGCCATCCTCCAGAGATTGAACGCGATAGGCCTGGCGATGCTGCTCAATCCAGCGCTTGCTGTTGCGGAGCTGGCGCCAATCTCCTGCGAACGCCCGGCCGTAACGCTGAAGCAAATCGAGGTCCACAGCAACCCAGTCCACGCTTTGAGGCCGGCCCTTGCGGTGCAGATAGTCGGTGTTGAAGGGAAAGCGCACCAACACCTCGCGGCGGGCAAGCAGAGGCACCAGAGGCGTGTTCGCGGCAACGCTGGCCTGCGGAGGAATCACAGCCAAAGCACGCCGAGCCGCTGCACCATGGCTCCATTGCTCAGCCGGGCTGCTGTGCACCCATGGCTGCACGCTGGCAGGAACAAGAAAGGAGAGGCTGCGATGGGGATTGCTGGTCAACGTGAGCAGCAGAGAGAGGCTGATGGCTGCGCCCCAAGCCAGCCTGAGGCGAGGCCCCAGCTGTAGGTGGGGGCGCCGCTGCCACCAGAACAGGGTGCCAAGGGCGAAGCCAGGCACCACCAGCAGGGTGTAGCGAATGGTGATCGCGAGGGGATTGTTCGCGCCTTGCGCCAGAAACAGACCCAGCAGGCTTGGGCCCGCCAGCAGCCAGGCATCGAGGCTGATCAGGGGTAGGAACAGAAACGGCAGGCTGTGGCCAAGGAGGTAGCGAATGGTCCCTCCGGGGGGGTCCACCAGTTGCTGAAACAGCAGGAATGGCTGAGACAACATTCGTTGGAGAACCGCAAGGCTGCTGCCTCCTCCACTGTTCCCATCGCTGAGGTACTGACCGAAGTTCTCCACCATGAAGCGCTTGGCGTTGTCGTCTGAGAACAGCGGCATCAGAACGTTGGTGCACAGCAACACCCATCCCCCTCCCCAGCTGATCAATGCCAAAGCCAGGGGCCAGCGTTGGCGATCGCGAACCAACAACCAGAAGCCAACTGCCACCAGAAGCACCCCCGTGTCTTCTCTGATCAGGGGCATCAGGCCGGCGGCCAACAGGATCAGCCCGGTGCGCCGTTCCACCAGGCCCAGCACCAGCACAAACACGGCCAAAGGCAGCTGACAGAGATCCGTGAAGTTGCCGAGGGTGGGACCGATTAAGGCGTTGCCGCCGAAATAGCCGTAGGCGATCCAGTTGGCAGTGCGTTCCGGCAAACAACCACTGGCAAGGCGATGCAGCACAAGACCCGCAGCAGTGATGAGGCCCACCTGAGCCAACGGGAGGGCGGCTCCCCCGAGCAGCCCCAGCAATGGAGCGAAGATCAGCAGGGTTGGTGTGAAGTGCTGGCCAAGCCGTTCGTAATCCACCGAAGGCAGCTCTCCGGCATGCTCCACGTTGGTGGAGAGTTGCGAGGAGAGGGTGCTCTCAAACCAATGGCCGTGCAGGCTGTTCCAAAGCACCTGCTGAAAAATGCCCTGGTCGTAGCTGGCCAACAGGACCCAAGAACGCCAGGCCTGCAGGCCCAGGCAGATCACGGCGAACAAACCAGCAGCAATGAGGACGCGACGGGACGTCAACAACGGCACCTGCACGCTTCATTCAAGGCAGCTCAGCGTTGCAGCGACTTCATCAGCTTCATGTGCTGTGGAGCACCTGGGCTTCTGAGCAAGAGCTCAAACAGATTGAGTGCAGAGCAACTGGGTGATCAAGGCCTGAAACGGTGCATGCTCACCAAGCCGGCTCAACCCGGCAGAAGGGGTTCGCCATTGACCCGATGGATGGCGACCACACCGGGACGGGGCGGCCGGCCGGGGGCCTGAGCCGGCCAATTGGAACCCAGCGGCACCTGACGCAACTGCTGGAAGGATGCGCCCTCACGATCCACGAGCTGGTGCGACTGGAACTCAATGCCGCCGGAGACCCGAGCACCATGGACTTCACCGGGGTGCTGCACCGCCAGGAAAAGGCTGCTTTCCTCTTGATCCAGACAAACCCCAGTCAGTTCGCATTCCATGGGCCCGGTGGCGAAGCAAAGGGCTGAGCCCCCATCCCGCGGCACCCACCAGCAGCTGTTGTTGCCGAAAACATCGCCTGCGGCAGACTTCATCGAGCGATCGGTCACGATCCAGAGATTGCCCTGTTGATCCAGGGCCAGGTTGTCGGGATTGGTCAGCCCAAGGCCGCCAGCCCAGGGCTCACCGCCAGTCACAGCCATGGTCCAGCGGAAGCCACGCTCCCCACGCTCCGTCAGCCGCATCACCCAGCCATGGCCCCAGCTGCTCTGGCCCTGCGGACCACGGAACACAGCCGGATCGGCACCACCCTTTCCGCCGGGAGAACCCGACGTGAAAGCGATCAGCAGGTCCCCGCTGATCGGATCAATCTTGGTGTCTTCCGGTCGAGCCGTTGGGGTGGCACCGATGGCGCTGGCGGCCAGATGCGCGTCGATCAGGATGGCTCCCTGGAGGGCTTCACCCTCTCCGCGATACAGATCGGCCAGCGTTCGGAACTGCTGGGCATAGGCCGCAACGGAGGCGTCGTCGCGAAACAGCTCTGCACCGGCGCGGCCGCGGTCGCGGTGGGGCAGCTCCACGGGGCAGGTGAGGTTCGCTTCGCTGAAACGGCTCGGCCGGAAGGGATCCACCACAGCATCCGGCGTCAAGGACAACCACTCGCCGGAGCCATCGGCATGGAAGCGGGCCACTTGAAGCTCACCGGCCTCCAGCAGCCTTGAATTCGCTTTGTCGGCCACGTCGGTGAGTTTGTCGCTGCTGACAAATCTGTAAAGGTGCCCGCCACGCCGATCGCAACCCGAATACACCTGCAGCGGCCGACCTGCCTCGGCCCTTACCGCGACGGCCTCATGGCGGAAGCGTCCAAGGGCTGTGTGTTTACGAACCGCATGGCCTGGGCGCTGCGGATCAACCTCAACCATCCAGCCGTATTTGTTGCCCGCCAGGCCGTAAACATTGCCCAGACCGGCCAGCTTCCCTTCACGGCAGAGAAAGGGGCATGCCGATGGAGGCACAGAGCTGCCATCGGCAAACACCGCTTCCGGCACCTGCGACTGGATGTTTTCTTCGGCGCTCAGCACCGTGCCCCAGGGGGTGGTGCCACCACCGCAGTTGGCGAAGCTGCCAACGATGCCATCACCGAGGCCATCGTCGTAACCGAGGCGCTGTTCGGCCCTGAACACCACCGCAGCGGGTCCGGTGCTGACCAACCGCTTAGAGGGATCGCTCAACCCCGTGATCCCGGTGATGCGCCGATCACTGTCGGCGTCAGCACGAATCCAATGCCCCTGGGGGTCACGTCGCAAACTCATCACCCCGAAGCCCAGATCGGTCATGGCCTGATCGGCCACACCCCGAATCAGGCCCAGAAGGGGATCCCCAGCCATGAGTGGTGTGCAGTCGATCTCCCCATCGGCCGGTGCCAACTGCTCCACCAGGCGTGACAACGGAATGGCTTGACCGATCACATCCTCGAAACCCTCAGCCCAAGGCAAGGCACTGATGTATTCGAAATTGACCGTCATCGAGGCGTGATCAGGCCCGTGCTGAACGAAACCCAGATGGTCGTTGTTGAAGCCGAAACGGCTGCCTCCTAGGGGATCGCCCCAGGCCGCCAGCAAGTCAGCGCGAAATCCCTCTGGCAGCGTGAGCCGATCTTCAAGGGAGATGTCGCGATAAACGTTGCGCTGCTCGGACGCCCTTAAACCATCGCCCTCGACGGGGAGCGGAACGGGAACGGGGTCAAATGGTCGACTCCGCAGTCCTCCACGTTCCGCCAATGGAACTAGAGAGCCCTCAGAGAACACGCGTGCTGTCACCATGCCGGCCGTGCCAAGTCCGAGCAGAGAAAGAACAGAACGGCGGCGCAACGTCATCGGCTTTGCGTGAAATAAGCGATCAGCGGTTGAGTGGTGGTGCAACGATCACTGCCACGGATCTAGATCAGACCCCGACGCACGAAGGCATCAACAACGCGGTTGTAATCCTCACCATCCAGTGGTGAATCAGCCAGTTCGCCTAAAGCTTCACGAACCAACTGCTTAACATGCAGATCAGCAGGGGCGCTGGAAGGATGTTCAAGCGGGGGTGAAGCTGAAGGCATTGGGCCACAAAACATCAACCACCTTTAGTTCAATCCGCACGAAATACACGTGCCTTGGAACACACCATTCCAGAAACCCTGAACGCCTAATCCTCAGATTCGGCCGCCTGCATGGTTGAAGCCTTCTGGTCATAGATCTGGCGCCATTCATCACTGGTTTTGCAGTAGCGCCCGTGCTCAACAACGTGCATGGTCTGAATGACGCACACAATGGAGACGAACACAGCAGGAATCAGCCAAACCGGACTGGAAAACGAAAAGTGTTTGAACATCACTCCACCTTCAACTCGCGATCGTAAATCTCATCATTCTGGGTGGTCCATGCGGATTCGGTTAAGCAACCTCGGCCATGGAGACGCTGATGTTCCACAAACAACCAGATCGTCCAACCCAGCAAACTGATTGCAATCGAAAATCGCAATCCACCCAGGAAGGCTTTAAGACTCATTTCACAACTCCACCAGAATCAATGGTGAGACGAGACACAGAGAAATGAACGTGTCACGGAACACACGCGACAAAGAATTTCATGACTGTCGAGCCCAGGGCAATACGACGGAAGATGGGAAACGATCAAAACAGGCAGTCGTGCGAAGGGTCGTGCTGGCGTTGATGCTGTGGTCCGTGCTGCCCGCACAAGCAGCAACCCCCGTACGGTTGCAGGTGATTCCCTATCAAGTGAACAAGCAAGCCTTGCCTGTTTTGCCGGCCTTGCTTGCTCCACCGCCAATGATCACTGAAGAGGCCCAGCCAAGGAAACGAAGGCCAGTACAGAGCAGAGGTTGGAACAGCGACGATGACTTTGACTGGCTGATGGATTAGCTCTCAGCCCGCGCCTGGGCATCAAGCAGCGGAGTGACTGTCGTCTTGCTGTTTCAGCAAGATGGCCAAGCGGTTAAGCAGAGGAATGGTGTCGTCCAGCAGGGCAACATCAGGATCTCGGCCGGGGTCGTAGGGAACATCCTCTGGCTTTTGATGCTGCATTTCCTCCAAAAGTTCAATCAAGTCAATCACCGCCGGGCGCAAATCATGGAGCGCCTCGCCGATATCCGTGACGTTCATCCAGTAACGGCTGCGGCGAATGCTCGCCAATCGCATCGCGAAAGAATCCTGAAGGGCTTGATCGCTCAGGTTTGACGCCATTGGCGAACAGGGCAAATCACCCTGAAATCAATCTTGAAACCGTGGCATGCCCTGGTTAATGACACGTAAAAGAAGGCATAAGAGCAAAAGCCGTTGCACAAGCCAAGCGATGCCAAACGACAATCAATGATTCGGTTACACGACTTCAGCACAGCCCATTTCGAGCAGAAAGCTATTGCATCTTTACAGCTATTGAGGTAATGAAGCATCTTCTCTCTTCAACTGCAGCAAAAGCTGGGCCTTATCGTAGCGTTTTTTGAAACCAGCTTTTAGAGCCGAATGCTGGGCCATCAGCTGGGCACGGAGGCCATCCCGTCGCTTCACCTCCTCAAAAACAGAATCACACAGCAACCAATAGAGCTCAACAATTCCTAATTCGCGGGCATAGTCCTTCTGCTTGCGCAAAAGGCTTGCAACCCGCTTAAAGCAGTCGGGCGTAGGGAAAATGTGCTTGCTCTGAGATGACTCGATCTCAGCCTTACAACAAGCCAGCATCAAATCAAGATTGTTTTTGTTCTCTGGAGAATTCTTCAAAGCTGTCCAATCTTGCTTCTCAACGCCATGCACTTGTGGAAACATTTGCGCCAAGACCTCAGAAGGGGTTTTGCCCGCGCCCTCGCCTCCTAACGACCAGTCAAGTTCAGAATCAACAGCCTCCACCAGAGGTGCGTGAGGCGGTGCTGGCGGGTCCTCCAAACCCATCAATGCTGAAGACGGTGATACCTCAGAAGCTTGTGCTCGGAGCTCAGCGGATCGCGAACCTCGAAAGCCAGACACCCTGATGGGCCTAGCCTTCTTGCGCCTTCGAGCTATGCGCCTGCCTATCGCCTTGGAGAGAACAAAAGCAGTCGCCAGGACAGCCAGCAGAAAAGCAAGCAACTCCATTCAGGAACTGAGTGAGGAACGCCAAAACAACGTGGCGAAGCCTACTTTGAGATCGCCCAACCTGTTGTTCTGATCAACAGCAAGGGGGGATCAGCGTGGAGGCCCAGAACCCCAGCGCATGGAAGGAGCGATGCAGCGAGGACAAACCCTGCCTGGCTAGTTCGCCCCCTCAGGCGGGAAAGAAGCAAAACGAATCGAACTGATCCATTGCACTTTGGATCGGAGCCCATTCAGAACGGCGCCAAGGTTGCCAGCACCCAGTTTTTGCTTGCGCGTGTCTTGAATCACTTTCAAATCACCGTCATTCTGTGCTGCAAAATCACGACCGGAAATGTATGCCTTGATTTCACTGATCACAAAACTCTCATCCACAGCATGCTCGCGGACGACGACCGACGAGATCGCATCAATCATGTCCCGAATTTCTTTTCGAGCCTGATCAGCGGGGCTCACCTGCACAAAACTGTGTCACTGGATACATTTTAATTTGGACAGGCGCTGCGAAATCAGAACTTCTTCTTAAGGAGCAAGGCCTTAGCGGCAGTGGCCACCGGCAAGCTTCTGCTTGGCCTTCTCGGCTTTTCTGATCAGCTTCTGCGCGCAAGAGCGATCAACGCACGCTCGAGCCTGGAGCTCAAGGCGATGCAGCTTGAGGAATTGCTTCAGCGGATTCATGACAACCTCCTGTTAACCAATCATTAACCTCTACCACGGCATGGTGCCAGGGGGTATATACCTACTGGGGGTTTCTTAACCACGCTGAAATCAAGCCTTGACCTTCAGGCCGTAGATAGCAGTGATCTGGGCTGGATCCCTTGCAAGACCCACTCTTGAGATCACCGTTCTGGTCTTGGCTGCTGGCAGCGGGCATCGTGTGGGGCCCAGGGGCGGTCGCACTTCACCTGCAGCACAACGGCGTCATGCCGATCCCCTCTGATCAAGCGTTAACGGTGAGCCAGAAAAGCCAGGACATAACCAATCAGTAGGCCATTGCCGAAGGTGAGCCAGAGGAACTGGTATTTGCTCAGGCCAATCGACTTCCTGAACCGCTTTGTGGCGCTTTTATGCCAACTGAACATCGAATGCGTAACTCAAACTATGTATCAACAACTACACCACAGCGGTGCATGAACGCCAGGCCCAGCATTCGGCTCTGAAGGCTGGTTTTAGAGAGCAATGCAATAAGCCAAGCACTTGCTGGAGAAGCAGGGGTGACAACTCAATGCATCGAATGATTGGATGTCACCCCAAGCGACCGATGTCAAAGGTCTAACCAATTCAACGACGGGCCAGGGCGTACTGATCCCTCCACAGGATCGCCTCCACAGGGAGCACCTCCCAGGGCTGAGGAAGCTGAAGACCAGCATGAACCGCACGGTGCCGATGCTCACTGATCCAAAGCAAAGAGCCCACAACCCAGTTGGGGAGGTTGGCGAGAAGCCGGGCCTCGAATTCCTGGACCGTCTCATGCTCGTCGTAAAGCAGCACCGTCATCACCTCACGGTCATCCATGGTCCAGCGGACCAACCAAGTGAGCAGTGGCTCTGGAATCAGCGACTCCCGAAGATCGAAATTTTCCTGAATGGCATGCACCATCTCGTGACGCAGCACCCGTTCGAGGTCCTGATCAGCACGATGAACGTTGGCATGACAGAGCTCAATCAGATTCGTTCCCGTGATGTAGCCACCCATCAGGCCCGGTTGATCGCGGCAGTCACGGGGACTGTCGACAACACTCACACCGGACAGCGCCAGGAAAACAGATAAGCCGATGTCCCACATCCTTCATCCCCTTAAACATCCATTAAGCATCGAAGCATTAATCTCGCGCGTCTCAACATCCGCTCAACAAAGCGTTTCCCGTCTTTCCGTTCAAGCTCGACCTATGAGCACTGGTCGGTCTTGCGCCCTGTAGGTGTCACCTGCCTGATGGATCACCAGGACAGACGTTGTGACACGACCAGCAGCGCAAGCAGAAGCACAAGCTCTAGGGACCGACATGGAAAAAATCGGTTGAGTTCCACAAGCTGGCTGAGGCCACACTGTTGTTGTGGAAGCTCTTTTGCTGCTCCTGATGGAAATTGCCGCACCTCTGCTGAGGAGGATCGTTAAGAAGGCTTATCCGCACCCCTTCAGGCTTCTGTCACATGAAGTGGATCTAGATGAACTCTGAAGCGACACCGCCTCGCAAGGCTTATGCCGGGTCAAGCCGAGACCAGCCCTTAAAGAGCCGTTGAAGATCTCTTGGTTGGCTCAGCGACCTGGATCGGCTTTGAATAAAAAGGTACGACCCGAAGGGATATGCCCACTGGCCCGGTGAGACCAATTGCCCCACCCAACCCAGATCCGATCTTTCACCACGTCAAAGCGGGAATGTCCGTGATCATCAAGAACACAGACGAGACCTGGCATATGGCTGACGTGATTCACGTTATTGGCAGCGCCAAAAGCCCAAAGGTCCCATTGTTCTTCCAGGTGACCTATGTGGACACCCATATCACCAACTGGGTCAAGGCTGACCTCGTCACCCACATCGTTCCAAGGCTCTGAATTGTTGCCATCCTTGAAAGAGCTCTATGGCTCTGATGGGAAAGAACAAGGGCAACAAGACCGTAACGGTCCAACTTTCAGACGAGACGGCAGCCATGATTGACCGCAAGCTCAAGCAGTGGTCGCTGAAAAGTCGCAGCGAGGTGATTGAGCAAGTTCTTGGCTGGTACGTTCAGCCCTCAGATACCAAGGTGGCTCGTCGCAGAATCACTGAGCTGCTCTAGGAGCCAACCACGACCCAGCGCCACATGGGTGGCATGCCAAAGGAGATGGGCTGGGCAACCACGATGTTCATCCAAGAAAAAGCCCCTCGACGTGTCGCTTGCTTGCCGATGTGTAACACCGGTTCAGCTCTTGTAGGCAACCCATCGATAAACGTCTCGATCGTGCCTGGTTCCCCGTTGCATGACCCCGGATTTGACTGCACCTGCAAACGCCAGGCCAACGATTGATCAAGGTTATCGAGACCGATCAAGGATTAGCGTGCTCAAAACAACAGTGTTGCTCGACTTGCAAGGGTGATTCGTAAGTCACGAAGCTGGAACTTATGCTCCTTAACGCTTTTCATCAGCAGCGGTCACATAACCAGGCCTTTTCCTTGACGAACAACAGCAATCACGTTGCTGGATCCCTGGTCGACAACCCTGTAATTGCAATTGTTCACCTTAGACATCACTCTCGATCGAACAAAAGCTCTTAGCTCTGTCTTGAAGCAGAAGTCCTGAATCCAACGATCAGGAGCTTCCTCGCGATGGATGCAGTACATGGCTCATGCGGATTACAGAACTTTTGTCTTAACACAAACGATAGATGTCCTCAGATACCTAGATATGGCATTTCTCCTTTGATCCGGCAAAAGAAACCCTATAGAAGCTAATTTCATCACAACCAAGCCACAGTTAATAAATTTCCTATTGAAAAACAATACTGAGGAGGAAGAGTTCTGATTACTCACTCAGTGCCCCGCCCCTGCGACGGGGAGGGACGTATGGAGGTCGCTTCATGGCCGCCTCATCCCATTGCTTGAGGAATCGCTCAAGTTGGTCTTTGGTGTAGGGGCTTTTGTTGGCATGAGCAGACGACGCCATAACTCAATCGATGAGCTGGTGTTCGGCGCAAACCTAACCAGCTGGATTCGGCCGCCGTGGTGACCGAGGACACCAGGGAGGCGCTACACAAAAAGCGTTGATGACAGCCCTCTTCGGCTTTATATTGAAGGAGATAAACGTCCAAAAACTCAGTTTTAACCAGGCCCTAACCCTGCGGCCAGCTCGTTGTCAACTCCGTACCCAACACATCAAGACCGTGGCTTATCAAACCGAAAAGAAGAACTGTCCCGAAGGTTGAAAGCGACAGAGCGACGAGTCGTCGCGCACGACGATGATCCGAGCGTCGCTTGGAGAGTGAAGACATCAATTCAACGCTATACGACGCGTGACGCATGGCTAGACCTTGATTTTGCCGAAGGATGTCACATCCAAAGGCTCGTCGCTATTACTATCGGATATCTGTGATTGCCCGTTTGCTGACGTCTCCCTGTCCGCAGGGTCTATGGAATACATAAGCTTCAGTTTTGCCTCAGCCAAAGCCTTCGAATACAACCAGCGCGTCGCACCAAACGCTGACCACTCATTGCTCAGATCCGTGACCGGGCAAGTGGAATTTTTCTCCGTCATCGATGGCCTCGATGTCCGTAAACCTCATATAGGCGAACACAAAGACCCTGCAACCAAGACGAAGCAAACATCTGATTAAGCCTTGATCATGCTGACTCAAGGCATGAGAGATCCACTTGTCATGCACATATCAATCCGCTCGAGAAGCGGCGCCCAGCCACCACTCCAGAGAGGGAACTCCCATGGTTTGCGGTGGCATGACGGCACCTCCAACCAGCCGACGCAGACGAGATTCATCAATGTGTCGCGCAAGACACGATTTAGGAATGACAAACGGTTATGACTTTCGTGAGCGGGACCCACGAGAGGGTGGCGGTCTTAGCTCGGGCGATCTGCCTGCACCTCGGATCGCCTTGTCAGGAACTTTTTTGTGTGACGCAGGAGACAGGTGAAAAGAAAGGCGGACGGTTATGACGTCAATGAGACGACCTATGACGAGGGGGTCCGGCTCGGGTGATCTGTCTGTCTCGCAAGCGGATCGCCCTGTCAAAGATTCGGCAGCATGTGTTCCATCAGATGGTTCCCTCGATACCGAATCCCCAAAGAGGACATGGATCAGTTCACAGTGGGCAACGGACTTGATGCAGTGAAGTCATCTCCTCATGCAGGGCCTTCACAGCTCTGGAATTTGGGGTTGGCTCCGTTCTCAGCCGAGGCCCCAGCCCCATCGTGGCGTGGAAGCTCAAAACCAGCCACTGGAGGCGTCATGGAGACGGGCTGGGCTCTTGATGCTGGCCGAAGAAAGCATAAGTCGCAGGAACTATCGAATAAAAGCCATATAGTTTTAAGATGAATTTTTACTTACTCAACTTCAAATCGATCAGTTTTTTCTCGATCGGGCTAGTCCTAATCGCTTCAGCTCTTAGAGAGGGACAGGCAATAGAGAGGAGCTTGAGCAACTCATTGCCCCATGAAGGCAAGTGATTATTTTCAGCCACCATAGGACATTTCAAGGAAGGCACCCATGGCCCAGAATTAGTGGACCTGAGCAATTCAACCACTCCCCGATAAATGGTGGAACTGGATCGCCAGGAAATCCTTTGAATATCCACTTACCAAGACATCCAAGAAGAAAGGATGTGATCTAAACTACTTGAGTAGCTTAAATCTGTTCGCAGACTTAGCAAGATGAGCAAGAAAGCCAACAAACTGAAAGGAGCAAAAGATCTGACTGACCTTGAATCGGCGCAACGTAGGCGGTTCATCCTTTGCGAGCAGGAATCAGCCCATCAGATGCCCAGTTCGATCTTGATCTGGCACAAGACATGTATCAAGCGGATTCGGCTGCGCTTTGGTTTGAGCAAGTATCAGATGCTCTGGATCACCTTTGGCAAGGGCTTAGTGATCGGGTACGCCTTGGCGTTCTTTCTTCACCGTTGATGTCAAGAGAATGGGATGAGCCCGAGAGGTGCAAGCTAGTCAGAGCAAGCTTCGGAACGGCGAGGAGCCATAACTGCAAGCCAGCTTGACTGGCGTGGGTTGAAATTGTCGTCACTCCCCAAAATCATCGTGGTGCGACCGTCACGCAGTTTTGGGCCAATGGCCAGGGCCTCCCAATTGTCTGCCGGAAGACCAGCTGTGAGCAAATTCCAACCGTGCAATGGTTGCAGCGGTGGAGTCGAGTCAGTACCGCTGGGATACGGAAATAGCAGCAGCTGAGCAGACCATGTCAGTGGTGGTTGAAATCCACGAACGAGTGCTAAAAGTTTTCGTTGCGCTGGTAGAGCCAGCAGTTCGGTTAGACCAGCCCCATTTTTTAGTAATTGAATCTGCAAGGTGCTTTCAGGTCGCACCTCCGTGCCTTGATTGACTCGAGCTATTGGTACCAACAGTGGATCTTTGGTCTGCAGCAGAGGCCGTTCTGCGGCGAACAAAAGCTCAGCAGGAGCCAACGCCGTGAGGGATTCCGGCCCTTGATTTATCGCCAGACCGCGTCCTGAAAGCTCCCTCCAGGTCGATGGTAGCTGCAGCACTTGTTGCTGCCGGCCCGTGTTGATGTTGATGCGGATCAGTCGTGCGACGCGATCCGGCGTGCGGCGCCCCTCACTCGCGATCCAGGCACTGCTGCCGATCAGAACCAGCCCCTCACCATCGAACCCCTCAGGCAGTGGGTGGCCAAACTCATCCCTAATCAGCAGTCTTGACCCTGGATTCAGCGACGTGGTTTGGCCGTTGAGCAACTGGGACAACCCAGTCCATGGAATGAGATGACCGCGAGGAGCATCACTAAGCAACCAAAGTCGATCCAGCTCAGGCTGGTATGCGGCTGCGGAGAAACCGCCCAGAGGAGATCCATCTACCCCTCGCTTCGGTAAATCCACCGTGCGAACGACCTCCCACCCAGCGTCAAGAGGGCAGGGAAGAGTTAACTCCACGAATCTCACCAAATGGATCCAGACCCTCGCACCTGGCTCTGATCAGTGGCAAGAACAACGAACACCCTTGACCCAACTCCAGAGGCAAGATCAAACACCAACGCAGCAGAGGGAGATGGGCTGGGCTCCCTATTGAAAGAGGAACTGAAAGATTCTCCTCAGCAAGGAGCGCGGACCACGCCTATCACCTCTTCTGGAAAAGATGAATCTTCGTGTCAAAGGAGAAAAACCTAGAACCATAACTAAAAAATAATAGCCACGAAATCAGCCATTAATCATATGCTTCCTTGGCTCTAAATTCTGCTTAACCGCAACATGGAGGTTGAGTTCAATAGATTATTCGTCTCGTATTGGATACACCATCGTGCTTTGCACAAGTTTGGCGTGCGCGAGATCTTTGCCCTTGATCCATGGAGGCTGTCATGCGATTCATCCTCAGAAACGGTCGAAGTATCGCCGCTGACATCAGCGCCAAAGGGTTAGAGGTCTATACATACAAGGATCGCCTTGGCGACAACGTCCATGCACTGGCTTCAAAAACAGCCGAGAAAGACTTCCTCAGGCGCTTGACCTCGCATTTGATCGAGCTGTATGAGCTCCCGCAGCAAGCAAAAGGCTCATACAAGAAAACCTCCCACTGAGGGGGAGGTGGTTTCTCATTCTCATGCCTAGCGGTGCTTAGAGCGATTAGCTCCGCGCATTCATAATGCCTGGCCGAATCCTCGATAGAGGCAATGCTCTGAATATATTTCGTTATCGGAACACCACCTAAAGCGCAGAAACCAATCCCCATCAAGTTGCCGTCAATGAGGACTGGATGATCTGCCAGCCAACGGGTCGCTCTCCCGTGCTGCCGCGATGACTCACTCTGCCGTTAGAGAAGTCTCCACAGATCTCCTTCATAGGGGGTCTCCCGTGCCACTGCGTACCATTTTTCGGAGACCTTTGGGATCAAGGATTCCTCCATGAAAGTCTTATAAGCCTGTAGCGAGGGCTACGGAGAATTGGCATGTGAGCCGTTATTGGCTACGTAGTCAACGCCGTAGGCGCGACACCACGAGGGAGATGGGCTGGGCTCAGGGAGAGGGCTACTCGGTCAGGTTTCGGCGTCAAGCAACTCAAGCTCCACTTCACGGCCTTTCAGCCTGTTGAGCATGCCGCGGCTGTGATCGATGGGCGATCCGTAGACCTGGAAGTCCATCTGGAACTGCGGCAGAACAGAGAGCAGACCACGGCGTTTCTGCCTTGCCAGATAGCGATGAAAGCGGTTGAACGACCTCGATCGACTCATGAAAGCTCCTTCAATCGTTGTTCCGTTGTAAGGCTCCTGCAGGGGTGAGAACTGTGTTGAAATGAACCATCGAGAAAGCTTGAAGCGCGCAAAAAAGCGCCCCTCAAGGGGGCGCTTGCTTGTCGATCAGTGGCACCAGTTCAGCTGGTGTAAGCAACTCCCCGATAGGTACAAGCCGCAGAAGCACGGGCAATGGTCGGAGAGAGGTGGGCTGAAGTGTCGACACCGCGATAAGCGGTGGCACGCAAATGGGCCAGTTGAGCCTCAGTGAGGCGTTGCTTGCGAAGGGTTGCGCGCTTGACGAGGTCGAGAGGTGACATGAACGTCTCCACAGTGTCCGGGTCCCCGTTGCATGACGCCGGATCGAACTGCACCTGCAAAAGGCAGGCCAACGATGTTTAAAAGTTATCGATAAAAATCAACGATCGACGTACTCAGCAACACCGAGGGGGTCCATCAGCAACACATTTTCAACCGCGATTCGGCTTTCCGTACCCATCTGACCAAATGCCACCAGCGCGACATCGCCACATTCAGAAGCGATGCAACCAATGAACCCAGAGATTATGAATGCAATAAGATCAGGCCAAGAAATTTTTAAATTAGCGGGCGATAAGCAAGCCTCTATCAATCCTTATTCATTTGTTAATCGGCACAGCTTCACTGGGTTTAGGTTGAACCTGCGAATGCTTGGCAGAGAAGAGCAATGGACGAGCTGTTAAGCATCCAGCAACTGTCTGTGTCGTTTGAGGAAGATAACTTCGCCGTCCGTGATATCAGTTTTTCACTCCAAGACGGGGAATTTGTTGTTCTTCTGGGCTCCTCCGGGGCTGGAAAATCAACGCTGCTGCGCTCCCTGAATGGCCTGGTTCAACCCTGTTCGGGAAGCATCCGATCACGCCACCACGGAGAGATCAGCGCAAGCACGAAGCGGCAGCTCCGCGCCCACCGTCGGGACACGGGCATGGTGTTCCAGCAGCACCAGCTGATTGACCGCTTGTCCGTGCTCGACAACGTGCTGATGGGTCGCTTGGGATACCACTCCTTCCTGCGTTCACTGCTTCCACTGCCGGAGAGCGATCGCCAAAAAGCCCTCTCAGCCCTCGAGCGCGTGGGTTTGATCGATAAAGCACTGGCCCGCGTTAAAGACCTCAGCGGAGGCCAACAGCAACGCGTCGGCATCGCGCGGGCCCTTGTGCAAGAACCCCGTCTGATTCTCGCGGACGAGCCGATCGCCAGCCTGGATCCAGAAAGTTCAGTGCAGATTCTTTCACTGTTGAAAGACATCTGCCAGCGCGACCGAATTGCTGTTCTGGTGAGCCTTCACCAGGTGGAATTCGCACGCCAGTTTGCTGATCGAATCATTGGCATGGCCGCTGGTCGCATCATTTGCGACCAACACTCCGTGACCTTGGAAGATAGCGAGATTCACGCCCTGTATCGCCACAAGCTCGAGGCAGCGGTCACCTAAAGACCCGCCGTCTCGACTTCAGGCTTGCTCTTCATTTCATCCCCATGTTGTCCCAAGCTGCGCGTTTTTCAGCCGTTGCTTTTGCCTCTGCTGCGATTGTTCTGACTGGTTGCTCCAGCCAAACAACAACTGGCAAGTCTGCTGACTCCAGTGATCCCGACAAGCTGATTGTTGCCCTGATCCCGGATGAAAATGCCGCAACGGTGATTCAGGACAACCAAGGGCTGAAGGATTACCTCAACCAGAAGCTCGGCAAGGAGATCGAACTGGTGGTCACCACCGATTACTCCTCCATGATCGAAGCTGCTCGCAACGATCGCCTCGACCTGGCCTATTTCGGACCGCTGTCCTACGTTTTGGCCAAAACCAAGAGCGAGATCGAGCCGTTCGCCGCTCGGATCAAGGGGGGCACCAAGACCTACCAGTCCTGCCTGATTGGTAACACCGAAGCCGGTGTGACCGACTTTGAGGCGATCAAAGGCAAAACCTTTGCCTTTGGAGATCCAGCCTCAACCTCCAGCCGTCTGTTCCCGGAACTGACCCTCAAAGAAAATGGCCTCACCAAGGGTGAGGACTACGAAGGTGTGTTCCTCGGCGCCCATGACGCCGTGGCCCTGGCCGTTCAGAACGGCAATGCTCAGGCCGGTGGCGTGGCGTGCCCGATTTTCGAATCCCTGAAGGAGAAGGGCAAGATCGACGCCACCAAGGTGACCTTGATCGCCAAATCAGCGCCGATCCCGCAGTACCCCTGGACGATGCGCTCGTCGTTGAAGCCCGAGCTGAAGGACACCATCAGCACCACCTTCATTGAACTGAACGACGACAGCGTCCTGAAGCCGTTCAAGGCCGATGGATTCGCCGTGATCACTGATCAGGACTACGACGGCATCCGCAAGGCGGGTGATCTGCTGGGCCTCGACCTCGGCAAGTTCGTCAACTGAAGCCGTTCCTCTGTCCCGGTGGTTCCCACCATCGGGACCTTCTTGGTCTTCCGTTATGAGTGCTTCCGTTGATACCCATCGCGCCATTCTTCGGCGCCATGAGCTGCGATGGCGGCAGCAATTCCTCCGTGTGCTGGTGATTCTCACGGCGGTTGTTGGTTCCTTGGCCGTTGTTGGTCTGTTTGATCCGAATCGGATCGCCACTGGGGTGCCGGCGATACTCAACTTGCTACCAGAGATGTTTCCACCGGATTTCGCTCGGTGGCCGTTCTGGATCAAGCCTTTGATCGACTCGATGGCGATGAGCATCGCAGGCACCTCCATCGCGGTGTTCTTCTCGCTCCTTCTTTGTTTCTTTGCCGCCCGTAACACCAGCCCCAGCCCGGCGCTCTACGTGATCGCCACGGCAGTGCTCAACGTGACCCGAGCCGTTCCCGAGTTGATTCTCGGCATGATTCTTGTGGCTGCTGTTGGCTTCGGAGCACTGCCCGGAACCCTGGCGCTTGGCCTTCACTCCGTGGGCATGCTCGGCAAGTTCTACGCCGAGGCGATCGAACTCTGCGATCAGGAGCCGATCGAAGCCGCCCGCTCATCGGGGGCGTCTGAACTGCAGGTGATCGTTCACAGCATCCTTCCTCAGGTGTTTCCAGCCATGGCCGATGTCACCTTCTACCGCTGGGAATACAACTTCCGGGCTTCGATGGTGGTGGGCGCCGTGGGCGCCGGCGGCATCGGTTTGGAAATCATCAGTGCCCTGCGGATCATGGAATACCAGCAGGTTTCGGCTCTTCTGCTGGTGGTGCTTGTGGTGGTCACAGCGCTCGATTCGATGAGCAATGCCCTGCGGCATTGGATGGTGCAATGACAACCCTCATGAGCCATCAACAGCGGCCCCATCTCGTGGTCACGAACCATGTGCAGGAGGAGGTGATCGACTTCCTCTCCGAATTCGCACGGGTCACCGCCAATCGCAGCCGGGAGCCCTGGAGCCGTCCCGCCCTGTTGGAAGCAGCAGCAGACGCCGACGGCCTGCTGATGTTCATGCCGGATTGCGTCGATGCCGACTTTCTGGATCACTGCCCGCGGCTGCGCTCGATTGCCGGCGCCCTGCGTGGGTTCGACAACTTCGATCTCTCCGCCTGTGATGCCCGGGGCATTCGCTATCAATTCATCCCCAATTTGTTGGCGGCACCAACAGCAGAACTCACCGTTGCGATGCTGATCAGCCTGGCGCGATCCATCCCGGCAGGGGATGCCTTCGTGCGCACAGGCCAGTTCCCTGGATGGCGGCCCAATTTCTACTCCAAGGGAGTGATCAACAGCACGGTTGGCATCGTGGGGATGGGGCAACTCGGCATTGAATTCGCCGAGCGCATGCGGGGCTTCGGCGCAACGCTGCTGTACAGCGATCCCGTTCGTCTTGATCGCCCATCCGAGCAACGTCTTGAACTGCAGCATGTGGAGTTCAACGACGTGATTGAACGCAGTGATCACCTGGTGCTGATGGTGCCGCTCACGAACGACACGCTGCATCTAATCAATGCGGATGTGTTGGCCCGGTGCAAGCCAGGAGCAGTGCTGGTGAATCCATGCCGTGGCTCGGTGGTGGATGAACAGGCTGTTGTGCGCGCGCTGCAATCAGGCCAGCTGGGGGGCTACGGAGCCGATGTTTTTGAGATGGAGGACTGGGCCCGCGAGGACCACCCCTCTTCCATTCCCCAGGGCTTGCTCGATCAGCGCGATCGCACCGTGCTTACACCGCACATCGGGTCAGCCGTTCAATCCATCCGCGAAGACATCGCCATGACGGCGGCCCGCAATCTCAAAGCACTTGTTGAGTCCACCCTGATGCCGATCAGATGAGCAACACCACAACCACAACGCACTGGGATCCGAAGGATC
This sequence comes from Synechococcus sp. A15-44, assembly GCF_014280115.1. NCBI lineage: Bacteria > Bacillati > Cyanobacteriota > Cyanophyceae > Synechococcales > Synechococcaceae > Synechococcus > Synechococcus sp. A15-44. The sequence goes on along the minus strand of NZ_CP047938.1, from coordinate 1,001,817 downwards.
TCCTTGAATTCAAAGGGCGTCATCAACAGGACGGCGTCGTGCATGTGCCTGGCTTGGTGGCCAGCGACGCCATGGCTGAGCTGCTGGCTTGGATTGACGACATCTCCAGCGCATCGACATTGGGGCGCCACTACTTCGAAAGCACGGACCGTGGTCGGGTCAAAGCGCGAACCGAAGACTTCGCCAAGGATCACCCTCCACTGCATCAGTTCCTGACCCAAGGGCGGGTGCACGATGTGCTCGAAGCCTTGTTTGGCGAGCCGCCGGTGCTGTTCAAGGAGAAGATCAACTACAAGCACCCCGGTGCCGCCGGGTACGCCCCCCATCAGGATGCCCCGGCCTACCCGTTTGGCTCGCTGCACATCACGATGCTGCTGGCCTTGGATTCAGCGGATACAAACAATGGCTGCTTGGAATTCGCCAAAGGGGCCCATCACAACGGGGTGATCGATGTGAATGCTGATGGATGCCTCCCGATTGAGCGGGCAGCTCAACTCGAATGGACGCCGATGCCTGTGGCGGCTGGAGACGCGGTGTTCTTCAACTCCTTTGCACCGCACCGCAGCGGCACCAACCGCTCCGATCGTTCCCGCCGCGCGCTGTACGTCACCTACAACGCCAGCTCCGAAGGCGATTTGCGATCGGAGTACTACGACCACAAAAAGCAGGCGCTGGAGGAAGGACGCGTCAGCTTGATCAACCACTTTCTCGGAGAGGACGTCTCATGACTGCACTGGCCGACCACGCCATGGAATGGATGAAATCCATGCAAGCGGGGAGTCGCGAAGAGCGCGTTGACCTGCTCTTCGCCTATCTCAACACCCATGGGCATTCCAGCTACGACCCATCGGTGACGCAGCTGGAACATGCTCTGCAGACAGCGCATCTGGCCCACCAGGAGTCGCAGCAACCCCATCTGGTGGTGGCATCACTGCTTCACGACATCGGCCATCTGATGATCGATGAACACGATGAGCAAAGGGATTTCCTCGATCAAGACTGTGCCCATGAGGCCGTCGCAGCCCGAGCACTCTCGGTGTTCTTCCCCACGCAGGTTGTTGCCCCCGTACAGCGGCATGTCTCGGCCAAACGGCTGCTGTGCTCCCTGGATGAGACGTATTACGCGGGGCTGTCGGATGCATCGAAACGCAGCTTTGCCGTGCAAGGCGGAGAACTGAGTCGTTCAGAAGCAATGCGGCTGTTGGCCTTGGAGGGAATGGACGATGCCATGGCCCTGCGGCGCTGGGACGACCGGGCCAAGGTTCATGGGGTTGACGTGCCCGACTTGGATGCCTACGGGCAGGTGGTCTTGGACCATCTCCTGTAGAGCAGGATTCAAGCGAGTTCAGCTCCCTGGGAGTTGCACACCATTGATCCCAGTTGCACAAAATCCCAGGGACAAATCAGGGACAAAACCTTCAGACCTTTTCCTGCAACTGATTTCTAGTTGGCAGCAGCGGGCAGAAACCCCAGCGCTGATCCGCAGGATTCACACCAGCTCCAACCACCACACTCCCCATCAATGCGGTGGGCTTCCCCCGGTTTGGTGGACAGGTCGACAGGAGAAACGCCATGACCACCAGACTGTTGATTGATGACCAACCCAAACAAACTGTGCACGCCGGCGGTTCACGCCGCAGCAAAAGGAGGAAGCTGTTGCCCTTTGCCTGGCTGAGGGTCTGACCTGCACGGCTGTGGCCCAGCGCCTCGGCATTCCAGTGAGCAGCCTGGCCAAGTGGGTCCGTCAGGCCCGCATCGATCGCGGTGAGCTCAGTGGTTCCGGCCAGGGCCCATTGACCAGCGAGGAACGCGCTGAACTGGTGCAGCTCCGCCGTGAAAACCGCGAGCTCAGGAGGGAAAAGGATTTTTTCAGGCTGGCGGCAGCGCACTTTGCCAAGGAGCAGCTGCCGCCGAGAGGTTTCGCTTGATCGATCAACTGGCTGATCAGCACCCCATTGCCTGGCTGTGTCGCCGGTTGGCTGTGACCCGCAGCGGTTACGACGGCTGGAAGCGCAGGCAGCAGGCGCCGCTGGGACAGCGGCAGGCAGAGAATGCCGCGATCACCGCTGAAATCCAGGCGGTGTTCCAGGAGCACCGTGGCTTCTACGGCTCGCCGCGGATCCACCAGGAACTGCGTGCGACTGGCCGGTCCATCGGGCGTCATCGTGTCGCCCGCTTGATGCAGCGTGCCGGCCTGCGGGCCAAGACCCGCCGGTCCTTCCGGCCCTGCAGCAAAGCGAGCGGTGCAACGGGTGTGGCTGAGAACCTACTTGAGCAGGACTTCACCCCACCAGCGCCCAACCGCTGCTGGGCCGGCGAGATCACTTAAATCCGCACCACCTCAGGCTGGTGTTATCTGGCTGTCTGGATGGATCTGTTCAGTCGCCGTGTCGTCGGCTGGAGCCTGGGCACCTCCATGGAGGCGTCGCTGGTGCTGGAGGCCCTCAACCGGGCCCTGGGTCAGCGCCAGGTGGAACCTGACCAGCTGCTGATCCACACCGATCAAGGCAGCCAGTACAGAGCCACCGCTTACCGCGAGCTTCTGGAGGCCCATGGCATCACCTGCAGCATGTCTGCGAAGGGCTGCTGTTGGGATAACGCGGTGGTGGAGAGCCTGTTCTCCACCCTCAAACACGAACTGGGCCTCGACGATGACGCCGTAGACCGCATCGCACCCAAGCGACTACAGCGTGATCTGGCTTTCTGAATCGATGGCTATTACAACCGCGAACGTCGCCACTCAACGCTGAGCTACCTCAGCCCGATTGATGACGAGCAGCAGTTCATTGCTGCTCGTACACTCACTTATGCGGATCCCTGATCGGTGCCCACCAAACCGGGGGAAACCCATTCCGCACGCGATAGCTCCTGATCCTTGTGCTGTGCTTTCACCTAAGGGGCTGCTAATACAATCTCAGCGATTCAGCAGTTGAAGACATTCTGATTGATTTGCCTACTATGCGTCGCTTTGCCGTCATCGATCTGATTGGTGGCTGGATCTCTGATGAGACAACGATCCTGGCTTTTCACAACGTAGTTGGGCAGCACGAGTTGAGCAAGCAGATCGTTGTGACGTCAAAGCTCACCTCAAGCAACGGGGTATAGCAATGAAACAAGGCATCATCATCGATGCCACCTTGATCTCTGCTCCGATCCAAGTTGTTGTGTCTCAGCATGTAGATCAGTAGCCAATGAGGTGTGAGGTCGCAAACTGTTGAGGTGTCACCCGCCCAACCGAGACCTCACGACTCATGCGTCAACACACCAATGCCTGTTTGACGCAGAAGGGCCGGCTGCGTTTGATTTCTCAACACCTGATCGACCGCCGGCCCATCGAAATCGTGCCAATGGGGCTTTTGCTGACGCCATGGCATTCGGTTGAGGGGTTCAAGGCTCGGACGCCCCAAGAGTGATCGAGAGTTATTGGCTAAAGAAAAACACCTGTACCTGGATGATCAGCGGCAACGCAGCGTAACGCCGCCGATGGCAGGATCTGTCAGAGCAAACGTCTGCTTGGGTTGGGTCTGATCCAAGAGAAACTCGCTATAAATTACAGATTGGCGCTGCACTCAATGTTCTGGCGATGAACCTTGAGAATCTGCTGGAGCTTCTTTTTGTCCTTTTTCGGCCGTGCTATGCCTTCTCCTGGTCAATGACGGCAGTTAAGAGAGTCGAAGTGTGCAGCTGAAGCATCAGATAGCTGCTGCAGGCCGTGACGCACCAGTTCGGGAATCAGCTCCCCGGCGCTGCTGCCATCCAGTAGCGGCGCCAGTGCAGACGCGTCAGACTGTTTCGAGGGCATGTTCGTCTGGTTGAGGTAGGACTCGAACCAGGGTCACGGGCCTGCCCACCCCTTGCAACGCCAGCCACTGAGCCGGGTGCCTGAGCTGTGCGCTCAACCCCGGCGTCGCCGGGGTTGATGTCCCAAGGGAATTACACCAACACCTGGGACGCGGGCATCTCAAAAATTGGCGTTATAGGAGTCATCACAACAGTCAATTGGGTCAGCTAGCCGCAATGAAACATGTCAATGATGAAACAGCACGATAATCACCGTCCAACAAATCAGATTCAGTTTCAAATATAACACCGACATACAAATCTGAAGTCAGGGATGTAGGATTGAAGGTAATAGTATCAACTCCCAAGTCGGCATCTACATCCTCAACATCAAGCCCAATACCCAGGTTATTTACCTGAACATTCTGATATTCTCCTGACACATCATCTCCTGATTTATAAGCAAGGGAAGGAGATTCAGCCTTGATGGAAAATTTACTGAGCGGAGTCTCATCTGTTGTTTGTATAACAGCCCTGATCTGTGCTGCCTCAGTTGAAGATACCAATTTTAAAGTAGACTGGAAGCCTAAAACACCAGCATCGGCTCCAGAAAAGCTACAAGATTCGGTCGTACTGTCTAAAGTTCCAAGGAATTCAACCGCAGCAGTTTGAGCTCGTACAGCAACTGGTTGTGCTAAAAAAAATTGTGAAGAGCCGAGCAGGAAAAAAGCAAAAAAATTTGGGAGGTTCATGAAGCTTTGAAAAATAATTTATTATAGAACCTAAAGTCAACCAACGCTAGACTAATACCTTATGGATACACCAAAAAGTAACAACTATTACTATTCTAATCCCGTCTTGTTGAATCCCTAACATTGAATTCACTAGGCGCACTGATGTTGATATAAAAAGTTTACTTAAGGAATGTCAAGGTTAGCAGTAATTTTATCGCACGACGAGACTGGCAATGCCGCATTTAGGCCCGATGAACCATTCAGAGAACGTTTTACGGTTCTTTGAGCTGGTTTGCAGCCATGAATGGCTGATTGTTGTGGCTGAATCGCGGCATTGAAATACGCCATTCCAGATCTCAACCTGCGGCAAGTAACCACCATTGTGATTTTTACAGATTCGACATTGCCGCCAGCACGTTGATCTTGAAGCGATCCTGGTATTCATCCCAACCATTCGGCAGTCTCCCTGCTTTGATCTCTGCGTTCTCCTCGCGGGTATTGCGTTGCCTGGGAACAGGAACAAGAATTGGATCGATGTTCTAACCGCCGCCAGCTTGCAGGCCCTGCGAACACAGGGAAGTCTCGATCATCTCGAAGAGCTCCTCGATGACGCCTGCCTCTCAAAGGATCGCCTGTCATTGATTAGAATTTCAAGATTGTCATCGCTGAGATTGAATAACTGCTTAAGTATCAGCATCTTAAAGAGAATCAGCGGATCAATCCGCTGTCGCAAGTGTTGCCCATCCGCTCTTGTTTACAGCCTTGTTCAGGTGGTGGTCGATGGACTCCCATGAAATCGACTCAGAGAGGGTCGTCAATACAGATTTTTGATCGTGAATCCTTCAGATCCTCTGCTGTTGATACCAGAAGCCATGCTGTCGGACAGCCTGAATAAATTAAGCCTTTACACTCAAAGACGGATTTGTCGACACATTAAGTCTTTTTTGGTTTATCGGTATATTCAATAACAGCTAAAAGCTAAACAAAAGAAAAATACGGGGCTCTAATATGGAAGATTCTGCAAAGGATTTACCTATAAAATTGCTGCGCCTTCCGTAAGCTATTACTTTAAACGAACAAGGTGGAAAGCAGATACATCTGCTGTTTATATAGGCAGAAATAAATTAAATCCATAAAAGGAGATTAATCGTTAACAGGGATACTTTCGGTCAATTTTTGAGAAATCACGAAGGCCAAATGTACTGCATTGAAGACTGCACAATTTTCGCTCATTAAGAGCTTACTCCCACAAATACAACAGATACCATATTGAACCAAAGCCTTGCTATATTCGGAAACGAACCCTTGCCTGACTTAACTACCACTTATATACAGAAAGATAGGCAAACCTAGAATTGCAACGATTGACGGACTTTCTGAAATACCATTTCTCATCGCATCGGAATATAAATGCTCGAAAAATATTTCAGCTAATAGCATCACAAAGCCGATAGCCAGATTAAGCCAATTTGCTAAAAATATAAGCGTTATCTAGCAAGAGCAAGAAAATCCAGCTAATCATTGATTATTTTAATTCAAACAATGCAAATATAGTGATGCAGAGATTCTAATGATTCTGTTTAAAATAACTCTTCAATATGCAATTGTACAGATTACAACCCAAGAAAATTCCATTTAGTAAAGCAATGAATGATCATCCAAAATTGTTTTAGCATCATATTCTGAGCACATTTAGACTGTTTAAACCGATAAACAACAAAGATAATGCCTGACAATTCAAGAAAACAATTGTTGCTAAACACGCAATAGTTAATTGAATTCAAACGATAAAAAAATAAGAATTAGACAAAAAATATAGTCTGAATGTTTTAAATCAACACAAAAGTACATGGATTCATCCCGGAGATATTATTGATATGCAATATTTTGTAAATATTGTTCCTTGTCTATTGGCTCAGAAGAGCTTGGCAATGGTGGAAGTGGCTGAATGTATGGGCGACTAACTTTCACATTTTGAAAATTGGACTTTAAAACCTCTTGTGATAATAAATCAGGTTGCTTTGTACGATCAGCAAAGGTAGGATTGAGATTGTTTTCAGGATAATCTACAACTGGGGATTCATCCCCCGGATGATCATCTACAGCGGGAGATTCATCCCTCAGTGAAAGAGAAAATTGTCCTTGGCTAGATTCACTACTGTAATCAAGTGATTTCTTGACATCTTTGAATTCAGCAGACGTAAACAATTTCTCGTTTAATTTTAGAGACATAGAATGAAACTGTCTGTCTGTAAGGATTCCTTCATCATACATCTCTCGAAGATTCTCAATTTTAGATCTCACAAGAGCTTGCTCAAAGAGGTCGTTGCATCGAAAATCCTGTGATGTTTGAAGAAGAGGTACATTAACACTAACCATAGCTGAAAGAGGACTAGGCCCGTTCCTGTAAGGATCATCATAAACATTATAAAGACGGTCAGGAAGTGCACCAACAGACATCGATAGAGTTGGAACAGATCCACCATCAGATGAACATCTAATACCGTTACCCATATCGAGTGAAGCCTTAGATCGAGTCATCCTTGAATTATTATTATTCAAATAAACTTGAGAATAAACAGATTTTGGGATCAAAAATTGAAGAAGAATTAACCCTCCCATAGAGAGCATACACGAGTTGAGAATGATCCTTGAGTTGAAAGAGAACATAGGTAGAAAGGAGTTGAGTTTGGGGACTTAATTCGATATTTAATAGATTTAAATCCGCGTTTTCTTACCCTGAATAAGCTTTTTTGAATATACACAAGCTTTCTTTGTTTTCTTGCTTTGTAGGGTTTGTCAGCAGGTGATCTGACTCCATCATTTGGATTCACCGGATAAGCATCAACGAAAACGCGTATGGATTCATCAGACTGATTACTGATTAGCAATGATCCAGATCTTTCTCTTAAAATCATTGGTCCCATACCATGAGCGTATGCATTGAGTCCGCTTAATGAAGATAAGGCAAGCGCGCCTAGAAGACACAGTTTAGTTTGTAATTTCATGGGGCTGGCGAACAGGTTACAGTTACATATGCTGTATACTCTCCATTTTCAAAACCACTATTATTCGTAAACAGCACATCCACTGATGAAGTATCTACACTTCCGCTCTCGTTAGAATTCAATACAATTGTGTTATCGTAAGCAGAATTATTTACGCTGATAAATGATTGTTCTGCTGCACTTGGCCCGTTAAGTTTTGGCTCGTCCAAGGTAATTAAGGCTCCAGACTTCATATTGCTGACGACTGTTATCGCTCCAGCTTGAGGAGTTCCAAGGCAAGAGATAGGGCCAATAGTTAAACTATTAACCTGATTGGAATCAGAAGATAAAGTAGTTTTGTCTACTGAAGAAGCAAGCGTTCCATCCTGAGTCTCAATATTGCAGATATCTTGAACTACTCCGCCCAGATAATTAATCCGACCCGAATCAACTTGTTGAGCAAGTACTGGAGTAAGTACTGCAAAGAAACCTACACCGAGTATTGGAAGTTTATTCAAACTTATGGAAATAAACTCACTTTTCATGATTGAGATGGATATCACTAAATAAAAGAGTCATTTAAAAGGTAGTCAATTGATGTGTGTGCGGTTCTCAAGGCGCACACACATCATCTTCAAGTGGACTCTGAAAAACCAGCCCAGCTGCCGGGGATTAGGTGTGTAGTCCCACCAGGTTGTTCAGCTGACAAAGGGGTGTGAGGTCGTCATGGTCCGGGTGTCACCTCCGACCCACAGACCCCACACCCCATGCATACCCACCCGAATGCTCGGCTGACACCTCTCGGCCGTGAACGGTTGTTGCGTCGACACATTCACGATCGGTGCACTCTCTCCGTTCTCGCAGCGGAGGCTGGGATCAGCCTGCGAACGGCCTACACGTGGCTGGCCCGCTACCGCTCAGGCGGTGCAGCGGCTTTGGTGGATCGACGTCGTGTTCGCCGCACTCAGCGGCGGACGCTCAATCCACAGCAACTGCAGCACGCTGTTGCCCTCCGCCATGAGCGCTGCACCCTCCGTCGCGTCGCCCGGGTTTTATCGGCACCCCTCTCCACCGTGGGGAGGGTGCTTAAGGCCTTGGGTCTCGCATGATTCATGTCGACACCAAACAGCTAGCCCGTTTTGAACGCATCGGGCACCGGATCACGGGTGATCGGCGTCTGGGATCCAGCCGTGGCGCGGGCTATGAGAAAGCCCATGTGGCCATCGACGATGCCACTCGCCTTGCCGACGCCGAAGTGCTGCCGGATGAGAAGCAGGCCACGACCGTCGGATTCCTCCTGCGGGCTGTGGCCTGGTTCGATACCCAAGGGATGACTTGCAAGCGTGTGCTCTCCGATAACGGCAGCGCCTTCCGCTCCAAGCCCTGGAGAGAGGCGTGCATAGCCCTGAGCCTGACGCCCAAACGCACTCGGCCCTACACACCCAGAACCAACGGAAAGGCGGAGCGGTTCATCAAGACCCTGCTGGCTGAATGGGCTTACTCCATGCCATTCCAGACCTCAGGGGGAACGGAACCAGTGGTTGCCGCGCTATCTGGCGATCTAGAACGGCCGCAGGTGCCACATGGCCTTGGCGGGCCGCACTCCCATTCAGCAGCTCGGCTGGTTACGGGCTACTGAATGACCTGATGAGAAAACACAATTAGGGGCTTGATCTCTTGACAGGCCGCGTCCCTTTGCGAGGTGTCAATCCCGAGGCCCGATTGCCCTAATCTGAGGGTGAACAGGGATGAATGACGGGCTGTCATTCGCGAGGCGCATGTGCACCTCGTTGTTTCAAGGTGAATCCAGCCGATTGACTTGTCAAGTCGTTCGCCTGGATGACGGATTGTTTGTTGGCTATGGCGTTGATCTCGGTCGTGCGGTTTCAGCTGCCGGCCCCCGGGCGCTGCGCCACCGCTCTGCTGGGGCCTTGGTTTAGGCGCTTGCTTCCTGCAGGTCGATGTCGGCGCAGATGCGGCTGACCTGGGATTTGGAGATCCCGCTTTGGCTGCCCAGAGCCGCAACAAGGGCGTCGACCTTGCGGGTGGAGACGCCGGCGACATAGGCCTCCATCACCACGGCGTAGAGGGCCTGATCCACACGCCGGCGGGGCTCGAGGATCGAGGGCAGGACGCTGCCGCTGCGCAGCTTGGGGATCCGTAGATCGATGACGCCCACCTGGGTGGTGAGCACGCGAGGGCGGTAGCCGTTGCGGTAACCAGGACGCTCTTCGCTGCGTTCATGGCGATCGGCAGCGAGCACGGCGGCGACCTCCAGCTCGATCAGCTGCTGCAGGCCGTGACGCACCAGTTCGGGGATCAGCTCCCCGGCGCTGCTGCCATCCAGTAGCGGCGCCAGTGCAGAGGCGCCACAATCCATCTTGGGCATGGTTCGTCTGGTTGAGGTAGGACTCGAACCAGGGTCACGGGCCTGCCCACCCCTTGCAACGCCAGCCACTGAGCCGGGTGCCTGAGCTGTGCGCTCAACCCCGGCGACGCCGGGGTTGATGTCCCAAGGGAATTACACCAACACCTGGGACGCGGGCCTCGCCAGGCCGATTGCCGCCAACTCATCAATTGAACAAACGCCACCAAAGGGATGGGCCGACCTTCCTGATCGGTCAACGGCCTCTCCCGAGCGGAGTATCAGTAGTGATTCAAGAGATTCACTTTTCCCTCACCAGAAGCGGGAGGTGATGGTCCACTGTGGAGAGGACCTTCGGTCCGAGGACCCAGCGAGAGAACTCAACAACCAAATCTCGGAGCTTCAAGCCCGGGTTGCCTACCCACAGCACTGGAGCAGCGGAGAGCATGAACAGCACATCGAAAGGCTCCGCCAGCTCACTTACGAAAAAAACCGTCTGAGCGATCGATCAGGCTCCTCTCCCATGGGGCGAGCTCATCACTGAAGAACTCTCCTACAAGTCAGTTGGCGCGTGGCTTGTCAATGAACCACAGCAGCTTTACTACCAATTCACCGCTTCCAAGGATGGCTCGCAAGGCGAGTCGATCGTCATGCGCAGCTTCCATTGGAGACCACCTGACGACCCGATTCCTCAGGGGAGTCAACTGATGACGCGACAAGAGGCGCTGGAAAAATGGAATGCACTCAAGTCAATGGGCTGGAGGAGATGCGCCGCTCCACTTCGGTAGGGCAGTGAACGGGGCAACCCAGTACTTACGAGTCGTTGGCAACTGGAGCAAAACCAGCGGTAGTCCAGAGTGCTGTTATGAAACAGCCGAACACGCAACGACTTAGGGCTCTACGGCTGTCTGCACTCGCAAGGGACAACAAAGTCATCAATGCCATTCGCTCCTCGATCACTCAGGCCCCTGATGCTCTGGTTAAAGAGTTGATGGACGTCCATGGATGGCCTGCGCATGAAGCCCTCTGCGCCGTTCAGCAGCTTCAGCAAGATGTCCTCGATGACACGACTGAACAGGCATCGGCGTGAAAGAAATCATTCGCAACGGCCAAGATTTGGTCGAGCGATTGAAGCCCAAGTCAGCTCTGGCCATCGCTTGAAGTGAGGGCTCACTGGCATTCGATGCACGCACGATTCGTATGTCTACGTTGCAACTGTCGTCCTCTTTAGGGACATGGGATTCGACGGAGTCGATAAGACAGACCGCTTCATCATTGCCGCCAGGCGACGTGCGGAAGCTGCATTGCATGAGACTGATCCAAAGCTGACGGCGCTAGAGAAGGCGATGTGGCTCAAGTTGAAGCGAGGTGAACGCCCCTGCAAAAACAGCAAAGCGTCCTAGGGAACTGATCACCTGCACTTCAACAAAAGAGGAGGCCGCCCCTCCCAGATGGAAGAGACGGCCTAACTCGCTCGTTTATGCATGGCAGTCGACCTAGTCAGTACGTGTTGCCTTTGGGGATCTCCTTGGCAATGGGACTGAAAGAGGAAGGTCGAAGCGTCTGGCTTGTGGCAACCCTGGGGCCATTTGGACCAGGTGTGAAGCGGGACTCCTGCGGGGCACCTAGACGGACGGTGCAGAGGAGTGTCGACTGATCAGACGCACATCAGTGTCGTCACAGACGAGGCGCTCACGGTTGGGTTGAAAAGTTGGAGCAGGGGCCAGAAAAGTCAGGCTGCTTCTTCAATTTGCTCAGGTGGAGTGTCGGCCGTCATGGGCTCCTCCGATCTCGATGCACACACTCTCGGAAGCGGTGGGGCATCAGGCAATCAGCTGTCGTGCTCATTGCCTTCTGGGGCGAATCAGTCGATTGTGGAGGCGGCGTGCTTTGTGCTGGGACCAATGCGATGCACAAGTTGTGTTCGGACGGCCAGACCTGACCCAGGACTTGTGTTGAGACCCTGACAAGATTTGTGTGTTTTTGATCCCGCGACAGAAAAAGGATCCCAAGGTCAGTTGCCCCAATCAGGAGGGACGCATGTCCGAAGGTCCCAAGAAGCCTGTTGATTGCACCCTGAACACCTGCATGAAGTGGGGCGCAGACGGAACCCTGTCTCCCCACGACCAAGACGGCTTAATGAGGCATCTGTGCTCTACCGATCCGGCTTTGGCTGATAGCGAGGCTTGCAAGCTCTACAAAAACGACAGCTGAACGCAAAAGTCATTTGCGCTCTTCTCCCCCTGCTCTTGGCGGGGGGTTTCTCTTTACCTGTGGTTCAACGCTGAGGTTTCCGTCTTTCCATGACACTCCGGGATGGCGGCAAACCTTGGCTTACGCCGGCTGAGAGCATCAAGAAAGGTGTTCCCGTGACTCCCACCAAACTCCCCATCAATGCAGTGATTCTGCAGAGGAATGGATCAGGCCAGGCTCAAGCCACCCACTCCAGCGCAGAAAAGCACCAGCTCAAGCAGCACCTAAATAACACTGTTCAAAGACACGAATAAGCCTCCCCAACCATTGATCTCAACGTCGCCTCGACAATCGCCAGGAGATTGAAGCCAGCCAAATCACCAACACCAGCAGAGCCAGCATCGAAACAACCAAGAGGAAAAAGTGAACTTTGGATGAGCAGAAAACCAAAGTCTCTGCCCAAGAACCCGATCAAGAAGCGACCAGAGCGGGAGTCGAACAGGAGCGAACCCAACCCAGTTTTCGCTCCACTTCCTGAATCATTTGGCCGGCAAGATCCTTACCAGTCGCCGTTTCAATTCCCTCGAGGCCAGGGCTGGAATTCACCTCCAACAGCAAGGGCCCCCGCTCTGAGCGGATGATGTCCACCCCGGCCACATCAAGGCCGAGAGCACGCGTTGCTGCAACAGCCAGCTTGCGCTCCTCAGGCCGGATGCGCACCGCCTGAGCAGAACCGCCCTGGTGAATGTTGGAGCGGAAGTCGCCCACAGCAGCCGTTCGCTCAATGGCCGACACCACCTTGTTACCAATCACGAAACAACGCAGGTCCTTGCCGCCAGCTTCCTTGATGAATTCCTGCACCAGCAGGTTGGCGTTCAGGCTCTTCATGGCATTGATCACACTCTCTGCAGCCTTCTGGGTTTCCGCCAAAACCACGCCACGTCCCTGAGCCCCCTCCAGAAGCTTGAGGATCAACGGTGCACCGCCCACCATCTTGATCAGATCTTTGGTGTCGAGCGGAGAACTGGCAAAACCGGTGACCGGCATGCTCAGCCCATGACGCACAAACAGCTGTGACGCCAGAAGCTTGTCGCGGGATCGTTTGATCGGCTCAGCGGCATTGAGAACACGAATGCCCATCGACTCAAACTGACGCGTGATCGCGCATCCGTAGAAGGTGACGCTCGGACGGATGCGAGGAATCACCGCATCGATTCGCTCGAGCACATTGCCGCCCCGGTAATGCATCTCGGGGTTTTGCGGATCGAGCCGCATGTAGCACTGCTTGACGTTGAGAAATTCCATCCGGTGACCGCGCTCCTCACCCGCCTCAAGCAATCGGCGGTTGCTGTAGAGCTCTGGATCAGAAGCCAACAGTGCAATGCGGAGCCCCGTGCGTTCGGTGCGCAAGGCCGCATACATCGCTTCCAGCTGGGCCGGTTCAACATCACCCAGTTGATGGCTCCCCTCAGGATCCACAAGCACGCGCCCCACCATCGCCTCACGCCCAAGCAGCATCCGGTAACCCATCGCATCCCTGTTGGTGAGGGTGAGTTCAATCGGCCAACGCTGCTCGCCGAGCACCAACTCTTCCCGAATCACATAGCGGTTTTCCGAGATGCCGCTGGTGTTGCGCACGCTGCGTTGCTCCAGCACCGGCGCCTCATGGCGCACCACCACACTGCGGTCGTTCTGGAGCGGATGCACCTCAAAACTGATCCACAGCTCACCATCCCTCTGGAAGGGGACGATGTTGAAGGCATGCAACGACGACGTCGCCGCGCCGGAATCGACGCGTGCCTTAATCGCCGGCAATCCAAGCCCTGGCAGGGAGCACCACTCCTCACTGCCGACGATGAGTTTGTTGGTCAAGGCCGCTGTGGGTCCTTATCGAGAGAGCGCGAAATCCTAGATCAGCTGAAGACACCTCAAGTCACCCACCAGCACCATCGGTCCATCCCTCAGATGAGGGAGTGTTCAAGGCGGCGCCCTCCCTCAAAGGTGGGAGTCAGAACGAACAACCTCACCTACGTTTCCAACAACAACCAGACCGCCTGCAAAAGGAAGGGGTCGAATTCAGCGGCGATTGGAGGGCTTGGAGTGACTGTGTTTCGACGACAAATGCAACAGGTTGGATGCCTTGTCTTGCTCTTCCACCTTGGTGAGCTTTTTCACCAGAGTCCAGGTGTCTTGCGCAGACATTTCGCCATCTTTCTCCCATTTGATGCTCGACAATTCAGCAGGAGACATCAAGGGAACACGTGGCTTTTCAACTTAAGGAACGTGATATCGATGTGGCCGTTGCCACCAAGTGATGTCACTTAAGACAATCGGAAGTTGGTTTGTCTTGATACAATGTCGTGCAAAGAGACAATAAAAAAGCCTCAGCCGCATGGGCTGAAGCCAGGTGATGGGGAACACATGAAACATACCGGCCCTGCACCCACAATCAAGGGCTGAGGACACCACATCTGGTGGCTGGCGCAGCCTTGCCATGGCAATGAACACCAATGAGCTCCAGCTGCCAAACCGAAAAGGTCAGTGCGAACCGAACCAGGAGCAACAGGTGCCAAGACGGATCGTCAACAACGCCAGAACGCCGAGCGCTGCAGCCACAAACGACACTCCCATCAGCTGCTGACGGCGCTTCTCACTCCTGGCCTCGACCGATTGGCTGCCGTTCAACAGAAAAATCCAGACGCGCCAACTTAAGCGTTTTCAGTAACTTGCGCTACCAAAACAGGTGTTCTACCGGCGATGCTGCGGCGGCTGCGTGCGCTGAGTTGCGTGCGCGCCCTGAGATGACGGTGACGGCGACAGGGCCTTTCGTACAGATCGGCGCTGTTTTTCCACGAGCGCGGATAAGGCCAGCTGCGTTTGACCGCAGGCGAATTGGTTGTTCTGCAACACCACCAAGCGTGGAGCCACAGGGCGGTCATGCCACAGATCAAACCAGTCATGGCTGCATGATGAAACCCATCGGGGCGGCGTCAAGCGCAGGCCAGCAACCTAAGCAACGCCGAGTCATTCCCCCGCAGCTCTGCGTGAATGAGTGATACGGCCTGTTGCCAAGTGGCCTAAGGCCGATGCAGAACGGGTGCATCGGATCAGCAGCCATGGCCAAGCGTCGCTTTCTCGAAAAGCAACCGCTCACCGAAGCGGAAGGACTGACCGCCCTGATCATGATGGGGGTGGGGCTCACCCTGGGTGGCATCAGCATGACCATCCTGATGGCGCTGAATGCCTCAGCCGCAGGGTCTTGGCAGGAACTCTGGCTTTCAGGTCAACTGAATTTCTGAGCTCAGGCCAGCCAAGGCCAACGGATCCCGAACGCCTCCAGGGGATCCATCACGAGCTTGTTGAGGGCCCGGCCCAAAAGCACCTGGGGTTCTTCCGGACGGATCGGCCGCACCGGATGTTCTGGGCGGGTCGCAGCATTCGCCCCTCGCACCACCCCACTGCGCATCAAGGCGTTGGCCGCCTCAAGACCGCAGACGTAGGCCCGTTCCTGGCACAGGCCCTTGGCACCGTGCTCGCGTTCGCCCATCCGCACCCAGTCGCCAGCGCAGACCACAGAAGGAAGTGCCGTCTGCAGCGGGGGCCTCTGGCTGAAACTGCCGGGGGAGAACAACGACACCGAGCCCGGGTAACGCCGCACCTCAAACTCCAGCACCTGGGCAAGCCGGAAGGCCGGCACCGCCTGGGGCAACAGCTCCTTCAGCAGGGTGTCGACGATCTCCTGATCACTCAAGGCTGCGATTGCCGTGGCGTTGTAGAAGTCGCTGGCCACCACGGATCCCTGGGGCTCGCTGCCGCCCCAGAGCGCATCAAGATCCGCTTCCTGCAGCTGGTCGAGCATGAAAAATGTGGCGCCCGCACCCTGTAAAGCGTCGAAGCGCGAGAAGACATTGGCGGGATCGGCGACCGCAATGGTGCGATCCAGCCACAACCGCACCGACACCACATCAATCGCCCCCAAACCGCCGGCAGCGGCCAGCTCCGGCAGCACATCACTGCAACGCGGCGACTCCGCCATCAGGGCATGCATGCCCTTGGCACCCACCGCCAGCACAACCGCATCAACGTCATCAACAACGCTGGAGCGGCCTGTTGCTTTGCAGCAGACCTCAACCGAGCGAATCGCTTCGCCTGGCTGATCAAGATTCAGGCGCGTGGCCAACGTGCCTCCCAGAACAGTGAGCAAACCGGAGTCCAGCAGGCGTTCCGCCATGGGAGCGATCAGCTGCTCGGCGATGCTGCCGGAACGAATCCAGCGCACATCAAAGGAATCTTGATGCGCCAGGGCGTAGTAGTAGAGCAGCTCCATGGTGACGGCTGCCGACAATTCCTCCGGTGGCTTGAACAGACCCACCAAAAGAATCGGACGCAAAAATTCGTCGATCATCCGCTCCGTGATTCCCAGTTGGCGGAACAGGGTCAACGCATCGATGGCGTCGTAGCGCCGGAAGGTCTCCTCGTTGCGGTTCAGATCAAGCATCGCCACCAAAAGGCCGGCAATGCTCAGGCGATCGGCAACAGGCAGGCGCTTGAAGTTCTTGATCGTTGCCAAGGCCTGCCCCAGGGGGCTGGGCAACTGCAACCCGTCACCGAACACCGGGGCCGTGGCCTCCAGACCGGCGGGAGACCAGAAGGCGCTTGTGGTGAATGCAGTGAACACGTCGGTGAGCCCAAGCTCATCGGTCAGCGCATTGATGTTGGGGTAATCCCTCCAAAAGCCCCGGGTGCCCGCTTCCAAGGGTTTACCGCTGGCGGTGCGCATCGGCGTCCGGCCCGTGGGATCCGGCATCCCGTCAACCAGGGTGACGCGAACACCGGCTTCACAGAGGGTTTTGGCTGCACCCCAGCCGGCCCAGCCTCCACCGATCACCACCACATGGGAGGCATCAGCGTTAGCGGCCTTGGAAAGCTCAGGCATCGACCAAACAGAGATGCTGGGAGAGGCTTCACATCATGCAGCCATGGCACGAAAAAGGTCGCCATCGCCAAAGAGAAGAGGGAACGAATAGCGTTGTCTGGAGATGAAACCGTTTTATGGCTTCAGATTCAGCCGTCCGCTGGCCTGTTTTTCTGCCATTGGTGCTGTTCTTTGGTGGCATCGGTGCCGCAGCAGCGATGACCCAGTTGCTTGGATCGTTCTGAGCTTCAGGGCGCGATCAGACCAAATTCAAGGCCTCAAGCACTTGAGCTCGAATCCCGCCGAGACGAAACCAAGCTTGAACGGCATCGGCCTTGCTGGTGTAGGGCCGCCATTCGTCTTCATGCATCCGCAGTTGGATGTGGCGCAACACCCGTTCTGCGACGACACGATCGCTGGATGCCTTCAGAACAACCTGCCGGCCATTCAGCTCAAACGTGTCACTCATTTTTTGGAGGTTTGATCAGCTCACCGGTCTGCAACGACACCACAGCAAAGCTGCCCACAAAGACCACCGCCACCAGAGCGAGGAAGGCCGCTGTGAGATTGCTGATTTCAAGCTGCCCGAGCATGAAGGCAAAGGAGGTGACCATCAAAAGCAGCAACTGCTTCTGAACTTAAACAGGCTCGTCGTTGTTCAAATTGCCAAGAACCACGCCTGCCATCGACAAACCAATGGCAAGCATCACAACGGCTTCAATCATGCGGCCTTGGTGGAGATGCTCGGCGTCTTGAGCAGAACCGCCGCAGCGGATGCAGTAACCGTCGCCTGTCCAGAGGAAGGGGATTGAGCCTGGGGCTGCCAGGTGGATGCTGCTGAGCAACGGGTGGGATTCTTCAACCAAGAACTGCGACCCATCAACCATTAATCAACTGAGGTAAGGATTGCGGCTGAAGCTCAGAAGATCTGTCTGATTGGCGACCAACGCCAAAAGTGAGCTGTTTCTTGATCAAGCACTAATGGCGTCAGGCGTTGCTGCCGACAAGCGATCACGGATCTGAACAGCAGCCTGGCAATAGGCCGCCCATCCCCCCATGCGCCTCAGATCGGCACGGCCACGGTCATCGACGGCATTCGACACACAAACACCCTCCACTTCTGCTTTTTCAAACGCCGCCAACAAGGGGATTTCCGCCTGCATTACATCCACATCAAAACCCTCCAAAATTTGGCGTGCTTCCTGCGCAAGCCGTTGTTTTCGGCTGTCCACCTTCACCAACAATGCGGCATGCATGGTGTCCATCTGCCTGAGGATTGAGGAGAGTTCAACAGTGAGCTCAACCGATCTCGCCTGCGGCGTAGTGGGCAGCAAAACAAGATCTGCTCCGGCCGAAAGATTCTTGAGTTCATCTTCGTGGCTGCTGGCCTGCCCGTCGGTGATGATCACTTGGGCATGGCGGGTGGCCTTTGCTGCAGCCTCCACAGGCACCACTTCAAACGGAAGCATCCCCCGGGCTGCGTAGGCGGTTGCCGAGCGGTTGCGATCCGCATCAACAACACACACCGACAGGTCCTGCTGGGCCCAGACACAAGCCAAATGAATGCTGGTGCAGGTTTTTGCCACACCACCCTTCTGGCCAAAGACAGTCAAAAGCATGGCTGAGGTTCAGATGCGCGGAATGATCGCGTCGTTGGGGAAGAACTCTTCAAACACACAGATGCGGTCGGCCCAACGGGCCTCCACTTCCAAACGCATCAGGCGATTGCGCACCCACATCAAGGTATCCACATCAATCGGTTTTTGGAACTTGTGCTGCTGTGCCTTCACCCAATCATCCTTGCTCTGAGAGCTGTTCATGACCGCGAAAACTGACCTGCCCACACCGTACGGATGGCGTCCTTCGGCGCCATGAGCTTCACACTGAGTAAGCATCAAGGATCACTCAATCGCAGCCGAACTGTTCGGCAGAACAACGAATTAATGGAAGCTTTGAGTCCAAGCCAGAGCGATAAGGACCTGAACCTCGTGATCGGTAGCCGATCCATCATTCCGACCATTCAAGCGGCGACAGAATCGAACAATTCACCTTCAGCCGTGATGACCCGGAAAGCACCTCAACTCAAGCCACGCCCGGTGCACACACCACCCAAACGCGCTTGAGGCACTTAAAGGCTTGAATCAACCCATCGGAGCTGAACAGATTTCCTGTTCTGTAACAGCACGAACGACACGTGGATTGACGCCACCCTTACAAAGGAGCTGTAGCAACTGCTGCCCAATCACGTTCACCTCGTCTTCGGCGAGGCGCAGTTCGACTCAGGCCATGGAACGGGGACCTGAGCTTGCTTCGAGGAAACAGTTTCTCAAGCAAAGAATCAGAGAACCGTTGGCAATACAGGGATTTCGGGGGCTAAGAGATTCTCTTTTGTCCACTGTTTGTTCCACGGAGTGATCCACAGTTCTCAGCCTTGGATGAGGGCTCTCTGACCCAACTTCACACCGGGTCGATTTGTCGCCACTCTGAGCAAGTCAACAAACACGAGCCCCTTTATTCAGAGCTGGGGGGCTCTTTTTTTATGCAAGCGAAGCCACTGCCCTCGTAGAGGTGGCCTCGCCGCCCCAAGGTCAGTCGTCCAACGGAGCACTTTTGTCGTAACCCTGCTTCGACAGGGCAGAACGCATCACCTGACACCAATCAGCAGAAGGGTGTCCTGAATCCAGGAAACAGAGATGCACAGCTGCTGAACGCATCTACCTTCTGGCTTCACTCTGAGAGCCATTCTCGGCATGTACTTCATCGAACGCCGAGGTCCTGATCATCAATGGATCAGGGAATTGAACTTTAAGACTGAGTTCAAGGCCTTGATCGGTGCTCGACGCAAGGCAATTTCAACCTTGGCTACCTATCGGATCGTCCATGCGATGTGGCCAAACCAAGCGGTTTGCTACGTGGATGGACCTGAATTGGCCAACGAGGTGGAAACAAAGGGGTGACCGCTCTGCAAAGCACACCCCCCTGAGACCGAACTCATCTTGATGAGCTCAGGCAGAGGTGATGGGACAAATCAAACCGATATGCAGGATCGGCATACCGAGGTCAGGCCTACATCCGAACTACTTGTGACGCTTTGCCTCTCTTCCGCTTCTCACCACCGAAGGCTTCAACGGGCAAGCCAATGCGCGAAATGGCGTGTGTCGTCCATCCAGGATGAGTTCGCCGAGTGATTGGGCGTGGTGAAGGTGAATCTCCATCAGATCTCCTACCAACCTCCTCGGTGTAACCAGACCTCATTGCGGGTCAAGTGTCATTGGCTGCCATTTCGGCATTGCTTCTGGTTTGCCTCGTGCACCGTGGTGAGGTGTCGTCGGCACCGTGTGGTGAAGATTTGGGGGTGAGCCTGGCTGCGTCCTCGGGATCGCGAGGTGGCTCTTCCTTCCCTTTCTTCCTCAAGGCGACAACAGCGCCGGTCAGTGCATCCAGGCCTGTCTCCATCCATTGTTGCCAGTCACGCTCGGTTCTGTCGAAAAAGCAAGAGTCCACAAAAGAGACACCAGTCAGTGGCCCCAATGCCTCTCGGTGTCCACTGTTGTCAGCCAGCACCGGACCATTCTCAACAAGCCTGCCGAATCCACACCTGGCAGGCCATGGGAAAAGAAAAGACCACCCCCTGGCAGGCCTCAAGCCACAGACTCCGGACACCCCCATGGGGTCGTTCTCATCCCTGGCGTCTCGATATGGGGGTTTGCATTTTTCTGTGGTGAAAACGGGCTTGACTTCAGAAACTGATTTTGTTTCTTGCGAGAAAAAGCCAGCCAATAAATGTGGTCACGTAGATAACACCAATCACCAACAGATTCAAAGGCAAGAACAGATCCCAGAGGAAAGAAATTCCAACTGAAATCACTCCTGCCCAACCCAAGCCATCAAGCCAGTCCATGACTAGCAGCAAGCATCTTCATAGTCGTCAAACTCTTGAACAAGAGATTCAGCATCTACTGGCTGTATTTGCCCGAGCAGAAGCTCTGTCCTTTGCTTCAACCATCTCGACACCTGAATCTGCTGTGCGGGTGGCACCTCATCCACAGTGATCAGCTTGAGATTCCTCCTCCAATTCTGCTCTCGATAGCTCATGACATTCAGAGCATGGTCTTGAAACATATCTCTATTGGAGCTGTGGTTCTGTTGCGTAGACAACCGTTGGCCCTACAGCAAATCCGCCAAGGCCATTCAGACGGCACTCAAAAGACACCAAGACCAATCCACACAACACACAATCAACAGCCCACACAGACGCTCTCAGGGCTTATGCAGAGCAGGCCACGTCAATCGTCGTCATCGAGAAAATCCAGCGGAATCAATCCGAGCGGATATGGAGGAACAATCTACATCGATTTCAGTCGTTCATCAATACGCAACGCGGAGAAAGAAAAGGATCTGTTGACACCACTGGGACGTGATTTCTTCATTGCAAAGTGACGCTTGACGCAAATGATTTGGGATTGGGATTTCACGAAGGAATTGGGTCTAGGAAGTTGTTTCGTCAGCTCTCAGTTTTCAATTGCCAACAACGGGAGTTGCACCCGTATGTTCAAGAAGAGGGTCGAGGTGATTGCTTTCAATCAATGTTGGAGGGATTGCCAATGCGCGTTCCATCCCCCCTGGGAACGAACCTCCGACAATCCACCATTGACCACCACCCGCCCCAAGAGCCGACCAAGGACCATCGGATGACGAGATGGACCAAAAGCCGCCTCAGAGGTCAACTGGTATCGCAAAGATACATTCAGCAGGATTCATCGTTGAATTCATCACAGCCAAGAACCCAGACCCAGACTGAGTTCATCAATTCACGAGCAACCAATTTCCCTGGTTTGTATCGGCGTGAACGACACAGGGATTGACCGCATGGATATAACTAATGTGTAGCAACCGCTACCCACTACGTTCAGTCAGCACTCGTGTTGACCGCAGTTCGACTCAGGCCATGGAACGGGGACCTGAGCTTGCTTCGAGGAACCCATCATGACCCTGACCTATCGCGGCCAGAAGTACAACCAGAACAACGCTGCTGCATCCAACGTTCAGCGTCCGGTTCTTGTTTATCGCGGTCAGAAAGTCGCCAGCTGACAACAGCACGACGACCTCTTACAAGCCCCGCCGAGGCGGGGCTTTTTTATGGCTCATTTGCCTTCAGGATCGGGCTGTTTTGCCTTCCAACGTTCAAACCAAACGGCGACGGCGAGGGACACACCCACGGCAAAGCCAGCACCAATCAGCACCACACCAACTTCCACCGGCATCAACACCACCTGTTGCTACCCCAGATCATCGGACAAGAGCGTCACTGAACCAACGACTGATACGCCTCATTGACGCGTCGAAACGCCTCAGCAGAACCACCGAGATCGGGATGGTGCTGCTTCACCAGTTTTCGATGCGACTGCTTGATCTCAGCGAGGGACGCGTTGGCCTCCAAGCCCAACACCCTTAAAGCGGCACGGCGTGGATCACAGGCGTGGCCATCGTCCTGACGATCCGTTTGACGTTGGTCCGTTCGGGTGCGGCGACCCTGCCGCCTTGAACCTGATTGGTCCTGCCGCTGACGCAACTGCTCCACCACACGCTGTGGATCCTCATCCAGCCATTCACTGGCGCGAACCCCAAACAAGGCAAACGCCGCCAGAACGGCCGTTGTTTGCTTGTTCGGCTTGGCTCCCACCGCCGCCATGAGATCTGTTCCCAGCCCCCGAACCAACCGATCCAACCGCTGTTCAAGGGTTAAGTGGGCAGGAAAACCACTGCGGTTGAGCTGCTCGATCAACAGCTCCAATCCGCGCTGACGCAGTGCCGTCCATCCCGGCTGCTGAGCCAGGGCCTGCCCCCAGGCCCGCACCTGTTGGCTGCTGATGCGCGGTGGAGCTTGTGCCGATGGCTCAGTCCAGGGGCGATGGGATCTGGGCTCCGTACGAATGCGTTGGCGTTGCTGACGTTGCAGTCGCTCCAACTCACGGTTGAGCCGCAACACCTCGCGACGCAAAGCGTCGTTCTCCGCCAGCAACGCCTCTACATTGCTGGTGACCCGTTGTTCAGGACGTCCGCCTGACCACTGACGCGGATCAAAGCCCAAAGCGTGTCTCCCGCCTCACCATGGCAACAACTCACCATTGGCATGCCAGAAGCTGCCGCTGGTGGCCATGGTCAAGCCATCGATCCGGGCCAACAGCCCCTTCACCGACTGTTCGGGGTGGATCCCGCTGGGATTGAAGCGAATCATGCGAGTTCGCACCAATCCGGGATGCAAGATCGCCACGGCGATGCCCCGCGGTTCCAGATCAATCGCCAACGACTTTCCGGCCATGTTGAGCGCCACCTTCGACATCCGATAGCCATAGGAGCCTCCCGAACTGTTGTCGTCGATGGAGCCCATGCGGCTGGTCATCAGCACCAACTTCGCTCCGTTGGGCATCTGATCCACCAACGCCCTGGCCAGCAGCAAAGGAGCAAGGGCGTTCACCTCAAACTGGCGGCGAATCCCGGAGGGATCCAAATCCATCAGGCCCATCGACTGCAAAATCCCGGCATTGAGGATGACGCCATCGAGGGGCAAACCATCCAGTCGCTGCACCAGGTCATCAATGGCTTGGCTGTCGCTCAACTCAAGGCCGGCTTCCACCCGCACGCCCAGGCACTCCAGTTCATCACTGGTTTGACGGCAAACGGCCACCACGTCATCGCCACGGGCCTTGAGCTGCCTGCAGTATTCCAAGCCGATCCCACGGTTTGCGCCGGTGACCAGAAACGTCGCCATCGGGAGGTTTCAGCAACCGCCATCCTGCCGGCTCTTGCGTCGATCCCCTAAAGGGATCACGCCGAAAAATCCCCCTCCACGCCGTACTGATGCAAACACTGTTTCACCGTGAGCACTGAGACCGTGCTGCCGGTCTCTGCATCCACCAGCAGATAAGGGCAGCCTCGAAGCACGCAGCGTCGCCGTGCGTCGATGTAGGCATCAAAAGCGCTGGCATGGGAACACTCCTCCACCCAACCTTCACTGCTGAGATACCGCGTGAGTATCATGCCCACAGACGCCTGGGCCACCGGTTATGGCTCAGGACATTCCGCATCCCAGGAAGTGACTTGAAGTCTTCGGGATCACAACGGAATGAATGAACCCGAGGCAAGGCAGATCAATGGGATTCAGCTGATCCCTGCACAACGGTGACCACCTGATTCCAGGTGGCATGCACCACGCGATAGGTCTTCAACGTGGCACGCGATTTGGTGCGGGCATTCACAAAGGCTTTGAACTCCGTTTTGAAGCAGATCTCCTGGATCCACTGCCCTCCTGTGTCAAGCCTCTCGATGCAATACATCAGAGATCTAGCGGTTAAAAACATCACAACCGCAAAACATTTACTGAGCACAAAAACAAAAGATGGTTTTCGGGATCGTCAAAAAAAAGCCCCCGCGCTTGGCGGAGGCTCGGGTGGTGTGAGGAGTCGACGATTTTGCAACTGCCGACCCCGATTTCATAGCTCGATTTCAGATCAGCAGCGGCCCCGGCCACAAAGCTTTATCAACTACAGGTAAAGAACACTGGTGCGACAACGCCGGAGCGCATCACGCACAGCCGCCAGCCCCGTTTCGTCCGGCCGATGCAGTCCGGCAGGCACCACCATCTCGTCGTTCGCGTCTAGATGAACCCGTGCCGAGAACCAGGTGCCAGGTCCTGGCACAGACGCACGGCAGATCGGATCCTGGTTTGCGTCCAAACGTCGCTCGATCAACCAACCCTCCACCCGATCCAAGGGCTGGAACGACGTGGAGGCAGAGGCGACGGACGCCATCAGGGTGAGCAGCAACAAACGCAGGGCCTGCATCACAAGGCTGGGGCGAGCGAAGCGCACCCATCGTCACAGAGAACACCGGTTCAACCGCGCCGTTGCGTTAGAAGAGCTGCGTCGCGGAGCCGTCGATGCCGTTATTTCGCTGTGAAGGGTGCTCCATACGCATCGAACGCTCGATGGCGGCCTACTGGCGCAACAAGGGCAAACTGCTGTGCTCCACCTGTCTCGACCGCCAGGAGATGCCTCTGAAAACGGCCGAGAGCGGTCGGAAGCGAGGTTCTTCCGAATTCCGTGCCAACAGCAACAAAAGCTGATGCAGGCTGTGGGAATGATGGTGAAGTTGTTCCCTCCCCTCCTGATCCATGGGTTTCCTTGCCGTCGCCGGATGCGTGCTCCTGGCCTCCGCCATGTCTGCTGCACTCACCACCAAGCCTTCCAAAGCCTGAGCGTTCGAAACGCCGGCGCAAAGCTGAACAAAAACCGGGCCAGCCCCGGTTTTTTTATTCGGTGAGCTGTTAGCCACGGATCTTTTCTCCCGCAAAGGAGATTTAGAACTGCAAATCAGATGTGCATGCCGTCCCCTCGCGGCTGTAGATCCTTGATCCACTGAGCGAAACCCATGGAGAGCATCAGTCGCATCTGTGCCACCTCCAAGGGCACCACCATTGATGCCATCGGCCAGGGCCGCTACCGCGTCTGCAACCGACATGCGGCGTGCTCTGACGTTGAAGGTCTTTGGCAGGCCTATGAAATTCTGCGGCGTCAGGAACAATCCTTAAGTTGATTGATGGGGCCAGAAATAAGTATCAACACTTACAGCACTTGAGTGTTCGGCACGTAACACTTGGTTCACCCCGGTGAGGGGTAATGCGTCGACTCCGGGAGGGCCTAGGGAACCCTCCTTTTTTATGGAGTTTGTTCAGAAGCTCAGCGTTCCTGTACTGTCCTCCCCGAACTCCAGGTAAAGGCAGCGGGCATCCTCAGCCCGGCCGCAATCGATCAGGTGTTGAACTCGTTCGCGCCACCACTCAGATACACCAGAACTCAACTCTTTGTTGGGCAGACCACCGAAGGATTCACTCAAAGCAATCATCCGTGCTGAGCAAACGCTAAGCAGCCCGACTAACAACGCGAATTGGCCTGTTACCTGCTGTTAGCAGCTGTTGTTACCCAACAATCATCTTCTGCCAAATCAGCAACACCAATCATTTGTAGCGGTTCACACTCCGCAGAGCATCAAAGCCGCAGACAGTGAAATTGCGGACGAAACCTAGGGTTCCGATCTCTTCACAGGGATGCCTGGTCCAAGAGGTTTCCACCGGCATTGCCGGTTGCACGGAGGGACAAAAGCCCGGGAGACCGCCTCAACGCACACTCCCTTGTTTGATGTCATCCCCATCCGACCCTTCAGGGGCCTTCCAGCGTTCGCACCCCAGCGAAGGCATGCAGGCACTCGAAAAGGAACGCAAGCTTCCACTCACTGGCTGGCAGCAGGAAGTTAACCAGGCCAAGCGCTTCGGGCTTGAAGCAGCCGAAAGCATTGTTGACCGCAACATCTCCACTTTCTCCAGAGGGGAGCTGCCGCATTTCGCCGGCATCAACACCTTCATGAAGGCGCCTTACTTGGAAGATGTGAATCAAGTGGGCAACTACGACGTGGCCATCGTTGGTGTACCCCACGACTGCGGAACCACCTACCGACCCGGAACGCGCTTCGGCCCCCAGGGGATCCGACGGATTTCAGCGCTTTACACCCCTTACAACTACGAAATGGGGGTCGACCTGCGTGAGCAGATCACCCTCTGCGATGTGGGTGACATCTTCACGATCCCGGCCAACAACGAAAAGAGTTTCGATCAGATCTCCAAAGGCATCGCCCACGTGTTCTCGAGCGGCGCCTTCCCGATCATCCTCGGTGGCGACCACTCGATCGGTTTCCCCACGGTGCGTGGCGTGTGTCGCCATCTCGGCGACAAGAAAGTGGGAATCATCCATTTCGATCGCCACGTCGACACCCAGGAGATCGACCTTGATGAGCGGATGCACACCTGCCCTTGGTTCCATGCCACAAACATGGCCAACGCCCCGGCAGAAAACCTGGTGCAACTGGGCATTGGGGGTTGGCAAGTGCCGCGTGAGGGCGTCAAGGTCTGCAGGGAGCGGGGCACCAATGTGCTCACGGTGACGGACATCACCGAAATGGGGCTGGAAGCCGCAGCCCAGTACGCCATTGAACGAGCCACCGATGGCACGGACTGCGTCTACATCTCCTTCGACATTGACTGCATCGATGCCGGCTTCGTACCGGGAACTGGCTGGCCTGAGCCCGGTGGCCTGATGCCCCGGGAAGCGCTCAAGCTGCTCGAGCTGATCGTGCGCAACGTTCCCGTCTGCGGCCTTGAAATCGTTGAGGTTTCACCTCCCTACGACATCAGTGACATGACCTCCCTGATGGCCACCCGGGTGATTTGCGACACCATGGCCCACCTTGTGGTGAGCGGTCAGTTGCCCCGCAAAGAGAAGCCGGAGTGGATCAGCGACACCTGCAACATGAACGTTGATCAGAAATGGAGATAGGCCATGCATGAAGTCGACATGACCAAGTGCCTGCTGATCTCCCTGAATGAATGGCGCGACCGTCGCGAAGACACCTCTGCGATGGTCGAGACCGTTCATCTCGATGTGGGGCGATTCACCTGCGTTGAACCCGATCAGCTGGTGACCACCTACAACGCTGCGGTGCAGGGCACCTGGCTGGATGGATCCCGGCTCACGATCACGGAAATCCCCTTTGTGGGCCGCTGCTTGATCTGCAACGGCACCTACGACCCCCTGCCCGAAAACGCCTACCACTCTCCCTGCTGCGATCACCCGCTTGAGGAGATCGTCAGCGGTAGGGAATTGCGCATCCGCAGCATCGTTTACCGCAGCGATGCCGCCGCTGCTCTTGAGTCCGCTCCAATCCAGCGTCAGCGCTGAAACCAATACCCCCCTTTTGCCATGCATATGCCTTTTGAGGACACCCTCGGCCTCAATCTGCTTGCCGCCAACAACCATCAGGCCGAACACAACAACGAGCATTTCCAGAGCTGGGATCTGCTTTGTCTCAACCTGATGAGCAGCCCAGGCGCAGGAAAAACCGCCCTGCTCGAACGGTCCCTCCCAGCCTTGGCTCGCGAACTCAGCATGGCCGTGCTGGAAGGCGACATGACCACCCAGCTGGATGCTGACCGCTTGGAAGCCGTTGGCATCCCGGTGGTGCCCATCACCACAGGCAGAGCCTGCCACCTTGATGCCGCCATGGTGAGTGGTGGCTTGAAGTTGCTGCAACAACGGCTCGATCCTTCCGCGCTGGATTTACTGCTCGTGGAGAACGTGGGCAACCTTGTCTGCCCTGCGGAATTTGACGTTGGGGAACACCACAAAGTGGCATTGCTCAGCGTGACCGAGGGCGATGACAAGCCGCTCAAATACCCCCTGATGTTCCGCAACGCGGATGTGGTGCTGATCACCAAGGTGGATCTTCTGCCCCACCTGCCTGTGGATGTGGCAGCGATCCGCCGCAACATTCACAGCATCAACCCCAACGCCACGGTGATCGAGGTCTCCGCCCTGACGGGTGAAGGCCTGGATGCCTGGCACAACTGGGTGCGGCAAGCCCTCGCCAGCCGAACCACCACAACCCCTGCTCTGGCCACCGCCTGAGCAGATCAATCCAACGTCTTGTTCCTCCAGCCCATGCCATGACCAAACAACTGCGCAACCTTCTCTTCGCCAGCCTCGCCATCGTGCTGGCCGTCGCTTGCTCCAAGCCCTCCACACCGACGGTGGGCGGCACACCGATCGTTTTGGGCTACAGCAACTGGGCCGGATGGTGGCCCTGGGCGATTGCCGTGGAGGAAAAGCTGTTCGAGCAGAACGGCGTGAATGTGGAGATGAAGTGGTTCGACGGCTACGTGCAGTCGATGGAAACCTTCGCCGCTGGCAAGATCGACGGCAACTCCCAGACCTTGAACGACACCATTTCATTCCTGCCGGGTGAGAACGGCGGTGAAGTGGTGGTTCTGGTGAACGACAACTCTGCAGGCAATGACCAGATCATTGCCGATGCCTCCATCACATCCATCGCCGATCTCAAAGGCAAGACCGTTGCCGTTGAGGAAGGCGTTGTGGATGACTATCTGCTCAGCCTGGCCCTCAAGGATGCGGGCCTGAGCCGCGACGACGTGGTGATCAAAGGCATGCCCACCGATCAGGCAGCCACTGCATTCGCAGCCGGTCAGGTTGATGCCGTTGGTGCCTTCCCTCCCTATACAGGCACCGCCATGCAGCGAGAGGGTGCGCGGGTGATCGCCAGCTCCAAGGAGTATCCCGGTGCCATTCCTGATCTGCTCACCGTCAGCGGTGATCTGATCAAGGAGCGTCCCGACGATGTGCAGAAGATCGTGAAGACCTGGTGGGACGTTCGCGAGTTCATGGAGAAGAACCCGGAAAAATCCGAGGCGATCATGGCCAAGCGTGCCGGCATTCCCACTGAGGAATACGAGCAGTACAAAGACGGCACCCGCTTCTTCTCCATCGAGGAGAACCTCGAGGCCTTCAGCACTGGTGAGGGAATGAAGTTCATGCCATTCGCCGCTGAGTCGATGGCCGACTTCATGGTTTCGGTGGGCTTCATCCCTGAGAAACCAGACATGACCAAGCTGTTTGACGACAGCTTCATCAAGAAGGTCGCCGCCTCCTGATGACTGCCACGGCCGCCGCTGCCAGCAAGGGGAGAAGCAATGGGCTTCTCTCCCTGTTCACCCTTGGTGCCATGCCATCCAAGGCCGTGCGTGGCGGCCTGCAGGTGGCATCACTTCTGGTGCCCCTCCTGCTCTGGACCGCCATCGCCTCCCTCGGACTGGTGGATGAAAAATTCCTTCCCTCTCCGCAGGCCGTGTTCCGCTCCCTGGCCTCCATGGCCGCGAGCGGAATCCTGTTCCAAGACATCGTGGCCAGCACAGGCCGCGTGTTCGGAGGATTTCTTCTCGCCACACTTCTTGCGGTGCCGATCGGCATCTGCATGGGGGTGTATCCAGCGATCTGTGCAATCTGCGAGCCGCTGATCGCCATGCTGCGTTACATGCCTGCAGCGGCGTTCATCCCTCTGCTGATCATCTACCTCGGCATCGGTGAGGAACCCAAGATCGCTCTGATTTTTATCGGCACGATCTACTTCAACATCCTGATGGTGATGGATGCGGTGAAGTTTGTTCCCAAAGAACTCATCGAAACCACACTCACCCTGGGTGGTCGCAGCCGGCAGGTGCTGGTGCAAGTCGTTGCCCGCTACAGCCTGCCCAGCATCATCGACACGTTGCGAATCAACATCGCAACCTCCTGGAACCTTGTGGTGGTGGCTGAGCTCGTGGCCGCGGAAGTGGGCCTCGGCAAACGCATCCAGCTGGCTCAGCGCTTTTTCCGCACCGATCAGATCTTCGCCGAGTTGATCGTTCTCGGCTTGATCGGCTTCGCCATCGACATGGGATTCAGGCTGTTGCTGCGTCTCAGCTGCAAATGGGCGGTGTGAGCCTTGGAACTGATCGTTAACAACCTCAGCAAGCATTTCGGGGAGAAATTGATCCTCGATCACCTGTCGTTTTCCATGCAATCCGGAGACTTCATGGCCCTTGTGGGCAGCTCCGGGTCCGGGAAAAGCACGATTCTGCGGCTGATTGCTGGTCTGGATCAACCGAGCAGCGGCAGCATCACTGTTGACGACACCCCAGTCTCCGGTCCCGGGCCAGACCGCGGCATGGTGTTTCAGAAATACAGCCTTTATCCATGGCTCAACGCCGCTGAGAACGTTGCCTTCGGGATGCGACTTCAGCGGATGAAAGCAGCAGAGATCAAGGAGCGAACCGCCTATTTCCTCGAAGTGGTTGGGCTCAGTGACGCCGCCACAAAATTGCCGCGCGAACTGTCGGGCGGAATGCAGCAGAGGGTGGCCATCGCCCGGGCCCTCGCCACCAACCCCAGCATCCTGTTGCTGGATGAACCCTTCGGGGCTCTGGATCTACAGATCCGCGAATCGATGCAGGACTTCCTGCTCAAGCTCTGGCAACGAACGGGCCTGACCGTTCTGCTGATCACCCACGACGTGGAAGAGGCTTTGGTGCTGGCCCAGCGCGTCCACGTGCTTGCCCCCAATCCAGGGCGAATCATTCGATCCCTCGATGTCGATCTCGACAAAACCGATCTCGATCAGCTGCGCCTAAGCAGCGACTTCCTCGCCTTGCGTCGTTCCCTCTCCGCCACCATGCGGGAGCTGGAGCCGGCACTTTCCTGACTGAACTGTCTTAAGTGAAGCCGTGTTGAATCAGACGTTCCTTCCTGCATCGCTCTACCGCGGCGACGCGATGCATCAATGGGACATCCACACCTATGCCGACCACTACTGGCATCCGGTTGCACCAATCAGCCATCTCCAACCGGGAGAGGTGCTGGCCATCACCATGCTGGATCAGCCACTTCTGCTCACCTGGCCCACGGGAGAGCATCCCCGTGCTTTTCGCAACCGCTGTCCCCATCGCGGTGTTGCATTTGGGCAAAGCGGAGGAACGGGGCAGTCCTGTCGACGCCTGGTTTGTCCTTACCACGGCTGGACCTACAACCTGCGCGGAGAGCTTCTGGCAGCGGCGCGTGAAGCCGATTTTGGGCAGGACTTTGACCGGCAGGGATGGGGGTTGCAAGAGCTTTCCTGCCGCATCGATGGCCCACTGATCTGGATCGCTTTGAGCGACCAGGCTCTAACGCTGGAGGAGCAGCTGCAGCTGGTTCATAGCGAAGCCGGAGCAGCCTGGAACACTGCATCCACCCTGCTGCGACAGAGCCGAAGCAGCCTGGCCTGCAATTGGAAGATTGCCCACGACAACACACTTGACGACTACCACGTCGCCATTGCCCATCCGACAACGCTGCACCGCGAACAAGGGCCGGTGAGGGATTACCGCTATCGCTTCAGCCAACACAACAACCTTCTCGAGACACCCCACCCGGACGGTGGACGATTCCTCACCTTCGGGCTGCCGCCATGGAGCCATCTTCTGGTCTGGCCAGACGGGCGGTTGGCATGGCTGGAATTCATGCCCGAACGACCCGACCGCTGCACGATGCATTTACACCTGTTCGCAGGCAGCGGCGCCATTGATGCAGCCACTGCCGACGCCTGGCTGAGAGACATGCTCACCTTTCTGGAGGAAGACAAGGCTTTGGTTGAATCAGTCCAACAGGGCTATCAAGGCGATTTCGAGCCAGGGCCTCCGCATCGGCTGGAACGGAGGATCCTGCATTGGCAGGGCCTCTACCGAGAACGATTGGGATCAGCAGGAATCAGCATTGAGGAACGCAGCCAGAAGGCCATCTCCGCATTGAGCAGCTGAACATCAGCAAGGGGTGCAGCTGTGAATGGCTGAAGCGGCATGTAGCCGTCGGGACCAAACTCAGGCGTGATCGTGACCGGCCGTTCGGGCCTCGCGCTCTGATCGAGAAACAACTGCCAACAGCGACGATGGCTCTCGAGAGCCTCAGCCCATTCCGGTGCGAAAGGGTGGCTGACGGAGGGCCCCTGAGCATGGCCGATTCGGGCATGAATGTGATCAACCCGAGCGGCCATCGCCTGAATGGGGGGGAGTTCAGGTGTCATTAACCGTTCCGATACCGCACACCAGTGACTGAGATCCGCTGTGAGCCGAAGCCGTGGATGGCGAGCCAGCCAGGCGGGCATGCGCCATGGGTCGAAGAGAGAACGACTGCGATGCGTCTCGAGCGTCACCGGAATCGCACAGGCTTCAATTTGGTCCAGAAGTCTGTCGAGAAAGCGATGCTGCTCGACTTCATCCCAGCTGTCGCTGCCGGTGATCAGAGTGATCTTGAGCGGGGCCAGCGCCATGGCCCGCTCCAAGCCGCGCTGGACTTGATCAAGATGCTGCGATGGAGAGCAGTTGAGATCTGGGGTGTAATCCCCCCCGGTAACAATTTCAACAATCAGATGCTGTTTTGCATCGGCGAGGCAGCCTCGGATCGCTTCAGGCTGAAGAGCGTTAAGACAAGGGTGATCGAGGTTCACCTCAAGGCCATCAAAGCGCTGGCCGTCAGCAGAGGAGCAGGCCTGTTCGAGGGACGCAGTCCAGCCCCACAGTGTTTTGAACAGCAGCAACCCTTGGCTGCTCAATGGATTTCCGTAAACACCTGCGGCTGAATGCCGAGATAGATCGCTTCGCGAAAGAGAGCCTGCTTCGCCTTGGCATCACGGTTCTGTTCCGCCAAGCGAAACCTTTCACGCAACGATGCGATCAACGTGGTCTGACGTGGGTTGCCCGGAGTGCCGGGAGGAGAGCTTGTCACCACCAGAGCGCGATCTCGGCCTCAGTATGGGAGAGGATCAGCCAAAAGTGTTGCCGTTCCATCCCCAGCAGCTGGCCTGCACATCCTCAAACCCGATGTACACCCGGTTGGCGGGGATTCCCGTCCTCGCCTGAATCAGCTCACAGAACGCAGCTGTCATCGCAGACGGACGCAGGGCTCCGATCGATTTCACCTCGACATAGGCACAGGGCTCATGACTGCCGGCGAAGGTCATCGGCACGCCTGTCTCCAGAAGCGTCATCACATAGGCCTCCGGTTTGCCCGTCTGATTGGCCAACTCAGACGAAAGCTCCTGCAACAACGCCGATCCGTCTTTCAGTGCTGGAAGCGACGTGCGCACTTTGATCAGAGGCATCGGCTCAAGAATGCTCGGAGAAGCTTGGCACTCTCAAGCCATGAGTGCCAAGCCCTGGATGTTGATCCAATTGAAATATTTCCAAAAGCAAAGACCATCAACCTGAACAATTTGAACAAGGAAAGGCTCATAAATTTCACGCAAAAGTGATCAGCTCAATGATCCTTCTTCACTTCTTTGGCCTTGGAGACGTTCTGCGTCGCTTTGAACTCGAGCAAATCACAGGTCTGACAATCATGGGATTCAGACCACTGAGCCTGGATGAATTGATGCACTGGTCGCAAAACATGGCCGACCAGCACCACTGGGATGGGGAGGCGATTCGTCACGACGTGATGAGCACCTGGCTTGATCAAGCCGAAGACATCACCCGCTGGAGGCATCGGCTGAATCAGGCCCCTGCTGAGGTTGAACTCCTGGCTGGCATTGGCGATCAGCGCAGCTGGCGCGATCATTGGGAAGGCATGCTGCGCCAAACACCGCGTGCCGGCTGGTGATCACGAGCGGAGTGCAATGACAGGCTGTCCCCCGATCAGCGGACGAGAAGCGGACATCGCCGCTGTGATGCTGACCCCGCGTCATGTGTGGGCCAACAGCGCGATCGATCTTGAACAACTGCGTTCCGGATTTGCCTGTGCTCTTCACATGCACCAACCAACGGTGCCGGCGGGGGCGAACAACAGCTTGATCTCCCATCTTCAGTACATGCTCGATCACCCCAACGAGGGTGACAACCACAACGCAGAGCCATTCGCCCACTGCTATCGGCGTCTTGCCGACCTGCTGCCGGAACTGATCAATGAGGGCTGCAGCCCAAGAATCATGCTCGATTACTCGGGCAATCTGCTCTGGGGAATCGAGCAGATGGGGCGCCGCGACATTGGCGATGCACTCCATTACCTCGCCTGTGATCCTTTGATGCAGGGGCACGTCGAGTGGCTTGGAACCTTTTGGAGCCATGCCGTGGCTCCATCCACACCCATCCCAGACCTGAAACTGCAGATCAGCGCCTGGCAACAGCAGTTCGAGGCCTGTTTTGGCAGCGCTGCCCTGGAACGAGTCAAGGGCTTCTCTCCACCGGAGATGGCGCTACCCAACCATCCCGACACCCTGTTCGAATTCATCAAAGCCCTTAAAGAAGCGGGATATCAGTGGCTCCTGGTGCAGGAGCACAGCGTTGAGTGCATGGACGGCAGCCCACTGGAGCGCAGCCAATGCTTCGTTCCCAATCGACTTCTGGCCAGGAACAGTCGAGGCGAGGAGATCAGCATCACGGCACTGATCAAAACCCAGGGGTCTGACACCAAACTTGTGGGGCAGATGCAGCCTTATTACGAGGCATTGGGTTGCGAAGGGCAACGTCTTGGCGACGTCGAGGTGCCAGCACTGGTGAGCCAGATTGCCGATGGAGAAAACGGTGGGGTGATGATGAATGAATTCCCGGAGGCTTTCCGGCAGGCCAATCGCCACATCCGTGACAACCCGAAAGGCACCGCGGCCATCAACGGCAGTGAATACCTGGAGGCTCTGGAGCGCAACGGAGTGGATCCTCACCACTTCCCCGCCATCCAGGCGGTGCAACAACACCGCCTTTGGACTGAACTTGGCGATAACACCTCAACCGAAGGGCTGGAAAAAACCATCAGCAAACTGAGGGCTGACGACAACAGCTTCAGCATGGAGGGCGCGTCCTGGACCAACAACCTGAGCTGGGTTGAGGGTTACGCCAATGTTCTGGGCCCCATGAATCAACTCAGTGCTCAGTTTCATGCACTGTTCGACCGCTCAGTCGCCGCAGACCCAACCACCACCGGGACCCGGGCTTATCAGGAAGCGTTGCTGCATGTGCTGCTGCTGGAAACCAGTTGCTTTCGGTACTGGGGGCAAGGGGCATGGACCGAGTACGCCAGGGAGATCCATCGACGTGGAGAGAATTTGCTGAACCAGAACCCAGTCACGCCCAACCGAAACTGAGAAGCGCTTTACAGAGCGTTACATTCGTGTAACATAGAGCGATACGAGCACGCTGCATGGGCGATTACACAACGGCAATCATCGCCATGGTGGGCATCGGCATCGTGTTGACGGCTGCTGTGGTGTTTGCCCTGATGCGACCCAGTGACATGCCACCCATCGACGAGAATCGCAACTGAGCATGGGAATCGTTACAGAACTGCTGATCGCCGCTACGGAAATCGGAATTGCCCTTCTGGTGGCTGTTTCCCTGCCAGTCGCTGAATCCAAAAACTAATTTCGAGTCAGCTGATACCTTTTAGGCGAAATTCCATATAAATCGAAGCAGCATCGCGCTCACGATCGAGCTCCTGCAAGTCGCTACATCGCGTTTGCATCCAGTACACCGTTTCCCTCCAAACCTCAAGGTGATAACGGCGCTCGAGATTTTGTCCGGAACCGTCCAAAGCTCTACCTGCATCACCCACAAAATCTAAGCAAAGCAGAACGGCATCGGCTTCGATGTCAACATTTAGCGACCGGCGCTTGCTTCATATCACGATGGCAAGAACGAGGGTCAATATTCTTTCATCCAGACCAAGTACGGAACAGCACACAGCGGCGATAAAACGTACCCGTTGTTACGACAACGCAGGATCGAATCAATACTTTGAGCTGATCCTGCCGACGTCACCCATGGAGCCCATCGCTCTGACACTTGGCCAACAATTCGATATTGAACAGCGCAGTCGCGATATCAATGCAATGACTGACGTCAAACAGCTTCAGGAGATCAGCAAAGATCTGCTTCTGGCTTGGCAGAAGGAGATTGCCCGCTCACGGGCAGCAGCCAGCCCACACGAGAAATAACGCTTCGTTACAGTCGGTTGACCTGCTTGGAAGTCATGAACCTGAGCTTGCCTCAGCAGTTCGAAGCTGAAGCGATCAAGCGGTCCATCAACGAAACCGACGATCTTGACCAGTTGAAAGCTCTGGCACGGGAACTCGCAGACCTCTATGTGCGTCAGAGAGCTGCAACGGCCTGGGTGATCGCCGAGAAATAAACCTCACACTTTGCTGTCGTTTCGCCAGCGTCGTTCCAAGCGTTGGCGTGCTTCGTCAACCGTTTGCCCACGGGAAAGGGCTGTTTTGTCGCGATAGGGGCGCGTGATCGACCAAAACTTGAGGGCAGACGCCAGCGCCACCACCAACCATGCGAGCAAAATCCAACCCGGATTCGTCATCGTTGCCCAGCAATGCGCTCCATGATGGCGAACGGGACGCGAGTCTTGCCTGCATGTCCCCTAACCAGCGCAACCGTGGATCCTGAGGTGCGCCAGTTCGTGATCAGCCAGTTGGTGGTGATCGCCTTACCAGTTGGAACCCTGTTCGGCATCTGGCTTTGGATGCTGAACTGGGGCGGTCGTTCCCGCAGAGACCAGTGACCTTCCTTGCCGGCCTACTGGCCCCCGTGTTGATGCTCTTCCATCTTTCTGGCCCCGTCCCTGGGGATCTCGGCGTGCGCAACGGGGCGTTGCGCGACTGCCTGACAACAGCTCACTGTTCCAGCCAAACCTGGGCGAGCTCCGACCCGATGGCGGACTTCAGCAAGCTGAGTGGGTTGGTGCAGGAGTCGCCGCGGACGTTTGTGATTGATCAAACCGAGACCTACCTCCACGCCGAGGCCAGCAGCGCTTTCTTTGGCTTTGTGGATGACCTGGAGCTGTTCGCTGATCGCGACAACAACCGGATCCAGGCACGGTCCGAGTCGCGTCTCGGCGACTCGGATCTTGGTGTGAACGCCGCACGATTGGCGGCGCTGCGGTCGGGGCTGGAGAGCTGAAGGCCGCTTAAACCTTGGCGCGACGCAGTTTGCTCAGATCGGTGATCATTTCCTTGATGCCAGCCACGAATCCGATGGCGGCCAAGGCCACGATGCTCAAGATGATCACCGTGTCGAGCAGCGAACGTGGATCGATCCAATCGGGCATGGCATGAACCGTGATCTGATCTCGTGTTAGCCAGAGCCCGATAAAATCCCAGCACGTAGCGCGTACGTTCAACACAAATCGTCAGACATGCACGACATCATCTGCCCTCACTGCAACACAGCCTTCAAGGTGGATGAAGCCGGGTATGCCGACATCCTCAAACAGGTGAGGGATCGTGAATTTGAACAGCAACTGAACAAGCGACTGGCCCTCGCCGAACAGGACAAACGCAATGCCATCGAGTTGGCCGTTGCCAAAAAAGACAGGGAAATGCAAACGCTTGAGGCCCAACTCAAGCAAAGTGCAATCCATCAGGAACTGGCGATTAAAGATGCCGTGAACAAAGCCGAGAAGCAGCGTGATCGCATTGCCGCTGAGCTCCAGCAGATTCGTGAGCAGCAGGCCACAGAACTACGCCTGGCTGAAACCAAATTCGCCAAAGAAATGCAGGCGATGACGCTGCAAAAAGACAGTGAAGTGAGGGATTTGCAGGCGAAGCTCCAGGCTGGAGCCATGCAGCGCCAGCTGGCCGTGAATGAAGCGGTCAGTTCCGTGGAGAAGCAACGCGATGCACTTCAAAGCGGCTTGAAGGAAGCGGAACTGAAGCATCAACTGGAATCTCAATCACTGAAAGATCGCTACGAAGCCCAGCTCAGTGATCGGGATCAGGCCATTGAACGCTTGCGCGACATGAAGGCGCGGCTTTCCACCAAAATGGTGGGAGAAACCCTCGAGCAACACTGCGAAACCGAATTCAACAGGATTCGTGCAGCGGCTTTCCCCAAGGCCTATTTCGAAAAAGACAACGACGCGCGCAGTGGAAGCAAGGGTGACTACATCTTCCGCGACCAGGACGACCACAACAACGAAATCATCTCGATCATGTTTGAGATGAAAAATGAGGCTAATACAACGGCCACCAAAAAGAAAAACGAAGACTTTCTCAAAGAGCTAAATAAAGATAGAAACGAAAAAAATTGCGAATATGCGGTACTCGTCTCCCTGCTGGAGCCTGAAAATGAGCTTTACAATTCAGGCATCGTTGATGTGTCTCATCGCTTCCCTAAAACTTATATCATTCGCCCACAATTCTTTATTCCATTCATCACATTGCTCCGCAATGCAGCCATGAAGTCCCTGGAATACAAGGCTGAGCTGGCTCTTGTAAAAGCCCAGAACATCGATGTCACCAATTTCGAGAACGACCTGGAAACCTTCAAAACGGCCTTTTCACGCAACTACGACCTCGCCTCCAGACGTTTCCAAACGGCAATCGATGAAATCGATAAGTCGATCGATCACCTCCAAAAAACCAAGGACGCACTGATGGGTGCCGATCGAAACCTGCGGCTCGCCAATGACAAGGCACAGGATGTAACCGTCAAAAAGTTGACCCGACGCAATCCAACGATGGCGGCCAAGTTTGCTGACTTGAACAACGCTCCTGACCAGAAATCGGCCTGAGCGATGCCATCCAGTCCACGCAACCGCATCGGCGAGGTTTACGGGAAGCTCACCGTGGTGCGCGCATCCGAACGGCGAACCAAAGCAGGAAATGCCTTCTGGTGGTGCCGCTGCAGCTGCGGGGCTGAACGGGAAGTTCCCAGCGACAAGTTGTCTCTGAACACGGCCCGCCGCAAGCCCACCGTGAATGCCTGTGAAACCTGTGCCCGCGAGTTACAGATTCAAGGGGTGTATCGCAAAAACGATCGCGAAGAAAAACAACGTCGCCAAGCAGCGCTCGAAGCCAGATCACAGCTACGGGGGCAGGTGCCGGAACGCTGGCTTTCTCTACCGCTCACTGATGCCCACGCGCGCGAACTGGGACAGAAACTTTTTTTCCGTGGCACAACCTGTCTTCGTGGACATCTAGCGCCGTACCGCATCAACGGCGGTTGTCAGGCTTGCTCCGGTCAGACCCCATCCGCGTCAGATTCGCCATCAACCAAGCCCAGAGGGTCATAACTGCGGCACCAAAGGCCAACATCGCCAGGAGCTTGGCTTCCATTCAAAGGAAATCAAAATCATCTTCCGAATCACCGGAAAATGCGTTCATCACGAGGGCAGAAAAGGGCACAAATACGGCCGCTATCACAAGTATCTCCACGGGCTTAAGAAACAACCGATTGAACCTAACGGGTTTGACTTCACAAAAAGTCATCAGCACTACCGTCCCGCTGGAGTGAGTTCAAATACTCATTTGTGCTCCAAGCATAGGCATTTCACTCCGTTGTCAGCCCAGACGACCGAATCAGACTGAACTGAGTCGGACAACGACGATGCCAAAGGTGCTGAAGGCGGCCTCACAGACGATTCGCAATCTGCTCAAGCCGGCAACTCAACACAGCTTCTCCGAAGACCGGCTGCGCAACGACCGGCAGAGCTACATCGCGAGGACGCGAGCGCTGGTCGATGCCCAGCTCAAATGGCGTGATGCGGAGCTCAGCTCACGCCTCTGGAAAGATGTGGCCGACCGTGGGATGGACCGCGGCCGCCTGCTTCACCTCATCTACAGCGTTGACGCTCATCACGATGATGAAGCCCTGCAGAACGCCGACACGGCTTATCTGCAGCTGGTTGATCCCAGGGATCCCTGAGTCGGAACTGCATCAGAGCTCAAACAGAGTGCCCAGAAGCATGGCGGGATGGGTTGACTGCCCTGCCGTGCTGCGTTCGAGCTGAACGGCCATCACGCAGTGGGCCATGAATCGAACGGCCGAAAGAACAGCCAGACCAATGCACAGGGGGCAGTGCGTGAGGGTCAAGACAGGGGCCTACCGGAGTGATGGACCCATCCCAAAGCAGAAGCCGGGATGCGCCACGATCTCTTCAACAAGCGTCATGCAAGACACCCATCCCACCCCGGGCAGGTTGTGGGGGATGGGGTAGAGGGCGGCTGGTAAAGTTGTTGTTTATTGCTCTCTTTCGGGGAACGGATGAGTCAGGTCACAGTCGGCGAAAACGAAGGTATTGAATCCGCGTTGCGTCGCTTCAAGCGCTCCGTCGCCAAAGCCGGCATCTTTTCTGATCTGCGTCGGATCCGTCACCACGAGACCCCCGTTGAGAAATACAAGCGCAAGCTGAAGCAGCGTTCACGCAACCGTCGTCGCTGAGCTCGCACGACACGTCACACGACACGTCAGCTGCAAACGGGCCCTCGGGCCCGTTTTTTTGTGCCCATCCGTCGCGCTCTTCACGGTTCTCTTTTCACGGTGCGCTCTGGTTTTCGCCAGACTTCACAAATGCTTAAGAAGACCAAGACCAGCCAATGGTGTTGATCAATCCTTTTTGCCCGATCAGTGCGGCAAAAATCGCTGGCTTGAAGACCACCGTGGTCTTGCTGTTGGTGTTGTTGATGAAGTCGAAATTGCTGCGAATCAAGATGTCCCTCCTGGGATCTGTTCTTGGATTCGCCATGTTGGTGAGCTTCTTACTCACCACAGGCCTCCTCACTGTGATCACTGGCGGAGCCGTTGCTTACGCCGCCATGCAAAACCGGAGCAACTGAGCCATGCGCAATCGTCTTCCTTTCTTAAGCGGACTTGCATTGGCAACCCTCGGAGTTTCAGGTCTTGCCGGCGGTGGTTTGCTTTGGAATTTTCAGGGCCGCACTCTGGGGCTTGGCAGCACGGTTACGGCATTGGTTCTGCTGGGAATCAGCTTTGTTCTGCTTCGGCCTGAACCACGACTCTCACCCGTTGAAGTCCCTGAAGCAAGCCAGCAGCTCAAATTCAAGGCACCACAGGCATCCTTCCTCGGCCTGATGCTGGCAATCCTGGGCACCTTCGGCATGGCAGGTTCCGGGTTGCTGTGGAATTTTCAGGGTTTGGCCTTTGGACTCACCGGCACCCTCACGGCCGCCGTTGCTCTTTTGCTGAGTCTGGTTTTTCTGTGGCCCCTCGGCACCTCCAAGGCCAAAACATCTCTCAAGACCGAGCCGTTGGAGACCACCGAAGCTGTTTCGGAGAGCGCAGCTCCCGCACAAACCACAGCAGAAGCCATTGCCGAATTGCTGGCAGCCGAACAGCAGCAGCGCCCAGAGCTGACCTTGGTGAATTTCGCTCCGTTGAACCTGTTGCCGGGACAAAGTGTGCCAATAAAGTCTCGTCGTGCAGGCAGTTCTCTTGGTCGTTATCGCTCAATGGCTAACGACCTGTTCAAGAGCTGAAGCCTCTCCATAGATTGCGAATCTGTCGGTGCCAGGGCGTGATGTTGAGATCAGGGCGCTGAACATTCGACCTGGGTTGATCAACACTGAATCCAGCCTCTTCCATCTCCCGTCTCAGCCGACGGGTGATTGGAATGAGCGCGATTGAAAGCACCAAGGCTGCGAGAAGCAGAAAGGGGAGCAACGACACCAGCCAAATGGTGGCAATTACGGTGATTCCACCCGCCATGACCGTCTTCAGCCATCGCGGCAGGCTTCTACTCTGTTGACCTGGAAGTTGCTTCATGGCTCAGGACAGTCCGTTCGCTCTTGAGAAAATCCGCTGGAGTTCACGTTGAAATGCTGTGGCAGTGAGGGGTTCCCCCAAGCGCCTGCGTTGGTTGCGCCGAAGCACAGCTCCAATCCAACAAACCTGCAGAACAATCAACAGCGAAGCAATGATCAGAACCGGAGATTCAAGATCATTCCACTGCATCTGAGTTCAGTAACTGGATTGGGGCAGGGTGAAGCCCGACTGCATATGACCAACATCAAGCATCACGTAGGTGAGCCAAATCAGCACTGCTGCAACACCAGCCCCTGCTGCAACCTTTGCCAGAGAACGGCCAATCATCTCGAGCAGGCTGACCTCTTTCATCGCGTTGATCCAACTTCGATGATTCTGACGCGTCTTTCGCCCATACCGTCGCCAGCCATGAAAAAAGCCCCGCGATGGCGGGGCTTTTGGATCTGATCACGCTGGTGTTCAGCGGCTGGCCACGGCTTCTTCCAGAACAGCGGCTTCGCCAGCGGCGAAATCCGTGTCTTCCGCAGCGGAAAACTGCATGTCGGGCTCAAGGCGGCGGGCGATGAGCTCGTCAATGGAAAAGACACCTGGGCCACAGGCGAGAACGGCCACGGCAGCCGCGAAATAAAGGCCAAGAAGCTCCAACAGATAGATGTTGAAGCCCGCTGTGACGATGGCGTGATAGATGGCGACGGAGATGGTCCCTGCGACCGCCAAGGCTCCCATCCGCGTCAGCAACCCAGTGATCAACAGCCAGCTGCCGATCACCTCCGAGAACGCTGCGACGTAGGAGAGAAGGATCGGGAAGGGCAGATGCAGAGGGCGAACGAATGCATCTGCAAAATTCTCGATATTGGCGAGCTTTTCGTAACCGTGGTGAATCAGCAGCGCGCCGGTGAACACCCGAAGCAGGAGCAGACCGAGATCGCCGGCAATGGGGCGGGTCAGAATGGCGCGAATCACCACAGAACACATCAACTACACACAACTTAAATAAGTTGCGTGTAGTAATGCGGCTTCGCGCCAGGGCGGAGCAAGGAATGAGTACTTCTACTCAGTCGTCGTAGACCAGGCACTCGGGCTCATCGGGGTTCTGCTCGCAGAACAGCTCAAGGGGTGAGGGGTCATGGGGATCATCAGGGAATTCCTTCTTGTGATCCAACAGCCACTGCAGCTCCTCCGTGAGATGACGCACCTTGCCTTCGTTGTGCTCAGACAGGGCCTTAAGGAACTCCTCCTGGTCCTTCTGAATGTGCTCGTCAATCGTTTTCATGACTGAAACTGTCATCTGGCTGACATTCGGTTGTTAGCGAAGACCACCCCGATCGATCAGTCGGTAGATCTACCTTTGTGGCCGAAACCACACAACAGATCTGCTCCGGGCCCCATCACGTCCTGTGACACCACAGTGGCCATAGGACGATGGCCGCAGGAAAGTCGGGTTAGCTGATGTTGAATGGATGCAATTTTCCGAACGCAGCGTTCTGACTGGGCTGCTTGTCTTTGCCGTAGGCGTTGTGGTGGGAATCGGAATTGGCTCAGCCACTGCTGTTGCCGCCCTAACCCAAGGCGCACCTGACGTTCTGCAGAGTTGGTCGGGGGTGGTTGCCCTGCCGTGAAGGTTGACTGGACAGCCTTTCCCGCCTATCAGAAGCGCAGATCGGGTGAGTCCCGCGATGCTGTCAGATGAGCGGCAGATTTTTAGCCGTGACAAAAAGCCACTGCGGCAATTCCTGAAACGGCTTCAACGCTTTTTGTTCGGATAATCAACGCGTTCCAACACTGATATTCCCTGCGCCAATCAACTGTTCAAGCCGTGCAGTGAGTTTCTGTTCGGTTCGATCAAATTGCTCCTGATGGTCGGCCACATAGGCAAGCTCTTCACTGGTGATCACCTGGTGAGTGACTGCATCAAGGTAGATCTGAACCAGGGACATCCACATCGTCATCAACCGGCGGCCATCCTGGCAACACTGGAACGCAAACGGTGAATCGGGCCACGCGGAACTGAGCTATGGATCGAGAGACCATTCAGAGCCTGATCAAGCAATGCAGCTTGGGGCTGTTCGATCTGGCCTGTGCCGTCAGCGGACACCCAAGCTGGGATCTCAATCTGCCTGTGGGAGTGATCGATGCACGACGCTCCAAACCAAAGCTGATGGTGAGTGCCATCGGCACGATCAACTCAACCCTGAAGGCCTCATCCACCATTGCCCACCCGTTGATGGTGCGCCTGTTCGAACGGTTCGAACACGTGGGCCTGGAACAGGCGCTGACGGAAATGAAACATGGTGAGGATGGGGAGGCGTTCTGCGAGGTCTGGCAGGCCTACAGGGATGAACGCCGTTGTGGTGATGCCCCGATGTGGAGCATCGAAGACGCCACAGCCTTTGTGGTGCAGTCCCGCGAGGCTCACGCTGATCGTGAAGTGGCCTGCGTCGCCATTCTCCCGGGGGATCCCCACCGCATCGTCACCTTTTCAGTTCCCATCGCCTTCCTGACACGAGATTGAGTGTGTCCGAACTGCTGATGCAAATCGCCCTGCTGGGCATCGCCATTGGCGCCAATGCCCTCTCGGCTCTGGCGGGAGGGGGAGCAGGACTGGTGCA
The DNA here is from genome assembly GCF_014280115.1 of Synechococcus sp. A15-44. Classification (NCBI taxonomy): domain Bacteria; kingdom Bacillati; phylum Cyanobacteriota; class Cyanophyceae; order Synechococcales; family Synechococcaceae; genus Synechococcus; species Synechococcus sp. A15-44. Next base: position 957,261 of record NZ_CP047938.1, on the reverse strand, counting down.
ACTGCCCGCCCTCATCCTTCTGGGTCTTCCTTTCTCCATGGCATTGGCCACCCACAAGGTGGCCAGTGTTGCGCTGGGGCTGGGAGCGAGTGGGCGTCATTGGCGTGCCAGCAGCCTTGATCTCAAACGCTCCGCGCTGGTGTTGGCCGCCGGTCTTCCAGGGGTGTACGTGGGGGCCAGCATGGTTCTTGCGCTGCCGGATCAAGTGGCCACCGCCAGCCTTGGGCTGCTGACCCTGGGGCTGGGGTTGTACTCGGCCCGGAAACCTGATCTGGGAACGACAGACCAGCCCCGACCGCTGACAGCCCGCACCGTCGGACTTGGCAGCTGCGGGCTGTTCATCATCGGCATCCTCAACGGCTCACTCACCTCAGGAACGGGATTATTCGTCACCCTCTGGCTGGTGCGCTGGTTCGGGCTGAGCTATGCCAGAGCCGTTGCTCACACCCTGGTGCTGGTGGGCTTGGGGTGGAATGGCACCGGGGCGCTGGTGCTGGGTTTGATCGGCGAAATCCGTTGGGACTGGCTTCCACCGCTGGTGCTGGGTTCACTGATCGGAAGCTTCCTGGGAGCCCACTATTCCCTGGTGAAAGGAAGCCGCCTGGTCAAACAAGCGTTCGAGATCTTGGCGCTGCTGATGGGCGGATCACTCCTGATCCGCAGCCTCTGAATCGGCATCTGCAAGGAAACGCCCCGAAAACCGCGTGGCCAACACCACTGTTGCGGCCCCGTAGGCGATGAACGTCACCGCCTGACCAGAGCTGGCCGTTTCGTAAACCTCACCCGTCAGCAGCATCCAGTCCATCAAGGACGCCACCGTTCCCCAGATCACCACCCAGACGGACACGTAGGCAACACCGCGGAAGGTCCGATTCACAAGGCCATGGGTTGAGCGAACCCGACGGTAAGGGAAGCCGCTCGAACGAGGAAGGCCTGCGGCTCCCGTAATGTCGCTGACTGAACCGGTTGAGGGGATGCCGAAGAAACGCCGCAAGCTCAACAAAGAGATGGAAGCGGAGATGGCCGCTGCCAAGCGCAAGATTGAGCTGGTGGGAGCGCTGATCAACGACATCCGCGATGAAGACATCCAGGGTGAGTACCTCGGCGCCTTCACGCAGATCCGCAGCGCCGTGGTGAATCTGATCGCGAAGTACACAACAGACGGTTTCTGCGAAGAAACCGAGGGCCTGCTGGCGCTCTACAAGGGTCTGATTCAGCAGTTTGAAGAGGAGTACGAGCTCTGAACAGGCACCAACGCCGTACAGCGTTTAGGTTCACTTGCCTTTGTGCCTTGCCATGGCTCTTCGAGAGACCAAACCCCAGGTGTCACCGCTGCGCCTCAAGATCACGGTGTTGATCGCCGGCTTCGGGCCCCTGGTCGCCATCGGCCTCTGGCTTCAGTCCAAGGGGTTTTTCAACTGACGCCATGCATCGATTCCTCGCCACGGCTGGACTTCTCGGCCTCGGCCTGGTTCCCAGCGTGAGCTGGGCCGAGACCATCAACTTGACCCTGCGCAACGGCGACAGCCTGCAAGGGGAGTTGATCGAGCGGAATCCAGAGAACGGGACCACGGTGCTGAACCACCCCCAGCTGGGACGGCTGGAACTCACCGCAGACCAACTCAAACCAGCCGAGACCAAGCCCCCATGGACCAGCTCGGTCTCGGCCGGTGTGATCGGCAATGAGAAGGATGGCGACAACTCCCTGTCGGTCAGCTTCACCGGCAAAACCCGCTACAAGGACGAACAACAGAAGCTGTCGTTGAGCGGCAGCTTCAACGCAAGCAAATCGAAGGATTCAGGCGAGCCACTCTCGATCGATACGGAGAAAGGATCCGCGGAACTCCGCTACGACAAACCGATCGGTTCCAACTTCGATCTGTTTGCTCTGAGCAGTTACCAATACAACGGCACCAATGATTCCGGGGTGAACACCGTTCTGGGGAACATCGGTGTGGCATTCCCGCTGTTGAAGTCAGAAACCACTGAACTCACCATCTCCATCGGTCCGTCGCTCCAGTGGAGCGGCGGTGGCATCAGCTGCGCCAGCGACTCGTTTTGCGGCAACAGCTATGGCGGCGCGACGCTGACGGCAGATCTCAGCTGGAAACCTTGGCCCACACTCCAGTTCGGACTGCAAAGCCAGTTCACAACGGTCTGGGCGAATGAGATTCAACCTGCCAACACCCTGACCGCTGAGGTGCGCTACTACCCCGCAGAGACCAGCAAGTTGTTCACAACGTTGCGGGTGCAATCGATCTACCAAAGCATGAACACACCCGAGTTGAACAACACCATCACCGCTCAGGTGGGCGCCGACTTCTGATGACAACACCCATGCTTCACCCTCCGCTGGACGCAGAACAGATCCGTGCCCTGTTCACCAAGCCCTACGGCACGCCAGGCCCCACAGCTGCGCAGTGGAAAGCCGTCTATGCCAGTGACGTGCATTTCACCGATCCAACCCAGGAACGGCAGGGCATTGACGCCTACATCCTTGCCCAGGACGGTCTGATGCAGCGCTGTGATGACGTGTTCCTGGAAACGGAATCGGTGGTGGTGAACGGTGAAACAGCCTTTGTTGAATGGCGCATGGGCCTCAAGATCAAAGGGATTGAGTTCATCTACCCCGGGGCGACCCGGCTCCGCTTCAATCCAGATGGAAAGATCGGGGACCACCGCGATTATTTCGATTTCGTCGGCCCCACGTTTGCTCCAGTGCCCGTGATTGGTGGACTGGTGCGCTGGCTCTACAAACGCTTCGTTGCCTGAACCACGGCCCCAAGGCCATCTGTTGATCGGTCCCCCAGGCAGCGGCAAGTCCACCCTTGCGGCGATCCTCGCTCCGCTGCTCCCTGCACGGGTGATCGCCAATGACGTGCTGAGGGAACAGCTGTGGGGTGATGCAAATGTGCAGGGCCCTTGGTCTGAATTGGAGCCCCATCTGCATGGCGCCATCGACCGCGCCATCGCCGATGGCGACAACGTGCTGGTGGATGCAACCCATGCGCAACTCAACTGGCGCCAAGGGTTGATGCAGCGAAGCATGGGGGGCCAGCACCTGCCATGGACCGGCTGGTGGTTGCAGACACCATTGGATCAGTGTCTGGTCTGGAACCGCTGCCGCCAACGGTGCGTTCCAGAGGCCGTGATTCGTGCGATGCACATGACGCTGAGCCAACCTCCCAACAGGCCCGACCTCAGCGAAGGATTCACAAGCTTGATCCGCCTCAATCCCGCCGGCCCCCAGCTCAACAATCAGATCAACCGGGCCCTCCAGACCATCCTTGGTCCTCGCCATGAAGAAAGGTGAGCAGGTCATGCAGCCCCGGTGGAGTCCCATCAACGTGATTCCAACCACATCCGTGTCATGACGCTCGGCGAACTCTTTCTCGAAGCCATGTCCACCGGCGTGATCACCAACGGTGAGATGGCGTGGGTGACCGCCCGCCAAGATCAATTCACACGAACTGAGGAGGCTGCCGCTCAACGGCTGGGCCGGTTGATCGACGAAGGCACGATTCAGCTGGGTTGTCGCATGCCCATCGCCTGATTGAAGGCCTAGTGATGGTGTTTGCGTCGCCGCGAGTGACGACGCATCCGCTTCACCAAGCGGCCGCTGACGTAGCGGCTTTCAGCACACTCCAGCTGATTCCAACGCCATCCCAGCCAGGACAGCAGCACGACGATGGCAACGGCGATCAACCAACCCACGGGGACAACGGCTTAGGAGAACAACGCAGGAGACACAGGCTTCTGCAGCCCTTGCTCTTTCCCATCGTCGATGCAACAGGTGGGGATGCAGTCCAGGCAGGCCTGAACCGACTCAATGCGTTGTAGACCTGCCAACGCATCGCTGTCGCTGCTGCACCGCTCAGGAGTGATGGGCGCACGTTTCAGCGCTGACCGTCCTGATCGAGGCTGAACTCAAGCAACGCTGCCGTGAGCAAGGTCTTCATCGACTGCAGGGCCTCCTGCTCTCGGGGATCTGGCCCCCCGGGCCATTTCTCAAGGTGAAAGCTCACCGAGCGATGGAGCAGGCGAACAGCTTCAAGATCCAGATCGAACTGGAGGGTTGGGCGAGGCTCACTCATGGCTCCATTCTCCCCAACACCACGTTGACAACCCACAAGGGAACGAGTAGTACATAGTTACCAACCAGACAGCCATGGGCCTCGTCAACGCACCCCCGCCAAGCGCCTGGCCTCCGATGGGATCAGGGCAGCTCCGACCCAGCCGGTGCCTCATGGTGTGCCTCACCTGCCAGCACTTTCAGCACACCCTTGCCGAGGCAGGAGTCACCCAGCCGGCCTGCGCGCACCACCAACAGCGCATCCCCCAAGGAGCACACCTCACGCACCGCTGCCACCAATGGATGCAACGGCTGGAGAAGGAGATCGGCTGGAGTCCTGAAGGAGCCTGATTCGCCGCCCAACCTTCACAGCCAACACAGCAACAAAAAACCCCCTCCGAGAAGGGGGCTTTCCGATTCAGTTGATCTGAATCGTTTTGGCTGTTCCGAATGGAACAGGTTGATTCCAGATCAACCGATGGCAGGAGCCTGCAGAGCCACAGGAGTGGACTCAGCAGCAGCCAGGTCGAGGGGGAAGTTGTGAGCGTTGCGCTCGTGCTGCACTTCCATGCCGAGGTTGGCGCGGTTCAGCACATCAGCCCAGGTGTTCAGGACGCGGCCCTGACTATCCAGGATGGACTGGTTGAAGTTGAAGCCGTTCAGGTTGAAGGCCATGGTGCTGATGCCCATGGACGTGAACCAGATGCCGACAACAGGCCAGGCGCCCAGGAAGAAGTGAAGGCTACGGCTGTTGTTGAAGGAGGCGTATTGGAAGATCAGGCGACCGAAGTAACCGTGGGCAGCCACGATGTTGTAGGTCTCTTCCTCTTGACCGAACTTGTAGCCGTAGTTCTGGGACTCGGCCTCGGTGGTTTCACGCACCAGGGAGGAGGTCACCAGGGAACCGTGCATGGCGGAGAACAGGCTGCCGCCGAAAACACCTGCGACGCCCAGCATGTGGAAGGGGTGCATCAGGATGTTGTGCTCGGCCTGGAACACCAACATGAAGTTGAAGGTGCCGGAGATGCCCAGGGGCATGCCATCAGAGAAGGAACCCTGACCGAAGGGGTAGACCAGGAAAACAGCCATCGCTGCAGACAGCGGAGCGCTGTAGGCGACGCAGATCCAGGGGCGCATGCCCAGGCGGTAGGAGAGTTCCCACTGGCGACCCATGTAGGCAGAAATGCCGATGAGGAAGTGGAAGCAAACCAGCTGATAAGGGCCGCCGTTGTACAGCCACTCATCGAGGGAAGCAGCTTCCCAGATGGGGTAGAAGTGCAGGCCGATGGCGTTGGAAGACGGAATAACAGCACCGGAGATGATGTTGTTGCCGTAGATCAGGGAGCCAGCGACGGGCTCACGGATGCCATCGATATCAACCGGAGGAGCGGCGATAAAGGCAATGGTGAAGCAGATGGTGGCCGCCAGGAGGCAGGGAATCATCAGCACGCCGAACCAACCCACATAGATGCGGTTGTTGGTGTCGGTCACCCACTGACAAAAGGCTTCCCAATTGCTCTGGCGTCCGCTGCGAATTGCGGTGGACATGGAAGAAAAGAAGACGGATGAACCTCTCCCAAAAAAAAGGGACAGGTGGATCAAGTGTATGGACGGAACGTTCTGTTACATGACAACTCAACAATCAGAATCAGCTCTCAAAAAAACTTCATTAAGCGCTTTACTAAGTGTTCATGAAGTTGCATGAAGCAACCATTCGCGGGATTGCTGAACGAAGCCGTTCCAGTTCACCCGTTCCTCCTCTGCAGCCCGAGCCACCAGCAACGGTGCCTGCTGCTTCAGCGCCACAAGATCAAGCTCATCCACACCGGCATTGATCGCCAGCCAATCCGCCATGGAACGGCCCACCACACGGGTGAGGTAAGCGGCGCTGAGCGCCTGCATCGAACCAGCGATCAGCCAGCTCCCCCCATCGAGCTTGGCCAGCCCCAGCAAGGTCTGACCGGTCCACTCCACCACGCCCTGGGCGAGGGCCACCCGAGCCAGCTGGGCCGCTGCCTCCCTCAGCACATCGGGCTGCAGTGACGCCCCCCAGATCTCACCCATCTCCTTGATCATCAAACCGTTCGCCACGGCGACGGCGAGGAGATCCAGGCTGGCGATGGGGGAGGCCATCACCGACCCAGCCACCACCCACTGGGTGCGCTGCTGGATCTGCAGAAAGCGTTCACGCCGCAGCGATTCAAGGTCACGCTGCCAACGCCGGTGCAGTTCCGCCAACAGCCGCGGCCGCGTCTCGACTGCAGCCTGTTTCAGCGAACGGCGCAACGGTGCCAGCGCAGTGCGCAGCTGCATCGAAGACTCCTGAAACAGGATCCGCTCACGCCAGCGCTCGGGAAGGTCGTCCCGAACAGCCGCGACGGCATCGGTGGATGCGTCCTTCGCGTCGGTCGACACAAGCAGCCAGGCCGGCTGATCATCCGGCACCTGCTGCAGCCAGAGCAGATCCGAGGCCAGGAGTGGCGCCTGCAGGCTGAACAGGATCAGATCCTGATCCAGCAGGCCGCCGGGCCAGGAACGGCTGCCGTCGTCGGTGGTCAGGGGATGGCAGAGCGAAAGCGTCATCGGCGCCGGGCCAGCAAGAGAGCTGCTGAGGTCTGCCTCATTCGGTCCCTGAGAGCCCCCCAAGGCGACCATCGCCATGCGCACCGGACCGCAGCGGTCCAGCACCCGTTTCAGTTCAGCGCGACGGGCCAGATCGGCAGAGGGTTGCTGCTCAAAACGTGCGAATTGATCGAGCACCTCCTGGCACCGAGCGATCCATCCATCCAGAGAGACCGGCGCCGCAAACCGCGGCTGACTTGGCTTGCGGCCAAGCCAGATCACAACGCCACCAGCGGCCAGCAGACCCAGCCCCCCGCCGGGAACATGCATCACATCACTGATCAGCCACTGTCCAGCAAGCAGACCAGCTCCAGCCAGAGCCAACGGCCGCAGCAGCGACGACGGTGGCACCACCAGTTCTGGCCATGAAGCCGGGAGTTTCAACAGAACGGCTGCTGTAGCAGTGGCCCTTCTTAGCTCAACCCACCACCTGACACCAGAACTTCAGGCCAGAAACACGAGTTCTCCATAAGTTGGGAACAGGCCGGAGTCAGCCGTGACGCACAGTCATCCCATCGCGATGGTCGACAACCGCCAGGGGGTGCGCAGGGTTCTGATGGTGGCCCTGGGCCTGAACATCAGCATGTCGCTGCTGAAGCTTCTGGTGGGGGCCATGAGTGGTTCCCTGGCGGTGATCGCCGATGGCATGCACAGCGCCACCGATGCGTTGTCAAGCCTCACGGGACTGGTCACCAACAAACTGTCCGATCCGCGCCCCGACAGGGATCACCCCTACGGCCACCGCAAATACGAGGCGGTGGGAGCCCTGGGCATCGCTGGTTTCATCCTGTTCACAGCCCTTGAGATCCTGCTGCGTTCGGGGGAAAGGCTGCTCGAGGGCCTGCCACCGATCCGGGTGACCAGCCAGGAGCTGGTGCTGCTCACGCTGGTGCTGGGGTTCAACCTCCTGCTGGCGGGATATGAGCTGCGGGAAGGTCGGCGACTGAACAGCAACCTGCTCAAAGCGGATGCTCAACATGCGGCGAGCGACGTTTGGACCACCGTGGTGGTGCTGGTGGGCATGGCCGGGGCGGTGTGGCTGCAGGTGAACTGGCTCGACGTTGCACTGGCCATCCCCATGGCACTGCTTCTGATCCGTGTTTGCTGGCAGGTGCTGCGCGGCACCTTGCCCTGGCTGGTGGACCACATGGCGGTTGCGCCTGAAGCCATCTATGCCGAAGCCATGGCCACCGCAGGGGTGATGAACTGCCACGACATCGCCAGCCGGGGCGTTCTGGGCCAGCAGGTGTTCATCGAAATGCATATGGTTGTCGATGCAGACGACCTCACCAAGGCGCACCGGATCACCGAACAGGTGGAAGAGCGCTTGGACGAAAGCTTCGGGCCGGTGCGGTGCACCATTCATCTGGAACCCAAGGACTACGTGGAGGACGGGATCACCTACACCGGCGCCCATGGCTGAGGTCGACACCACAACCCATGCGCTCACTGGGCTGACCGAGCGTCAGCAGCGAGGACTGATTGAGGTGCTCGATGAAGTTCGCCGTGCCGACGGCTGGTCGTGGCAACTTCCTGTGTTGCTGCGGGAACGCTGCTGGTTGCGGCTGTCTCGAACTCCCCTAACCGAGCTGCATCGTTGGCTCCCTCCGGATGGGCGCGATGAAGCCCCGGAATTGATGCATTACCGGCGGTTGCTGCAGCAGGGGATGGATCCACTGTTGGCCCAACAGAACTGCTGGCATGACTTCGGCATCGAGGACTGCCAGAGGGCGCTGCAGGACTACTGGAACAGTCGTGACACAGCCATCCACGGCTGGACAGCGGAGCGATACCGACAACTGGTGAGCAGCTATCGCGAACGGATTGAGCGGGGGGTCACGGCGGTTCCGATGCTCGTGCTGGCTCGCGAGAACAGCGTTGAATGCCACCAGCTGCTCTGGATCACCGAAACCACCCCGGTGATGCGTCACACTTGCGCCTGATTCCAGGCCATGGGCCATGAGTGATTCCTACAGCGATCCCCAACAACAGGCGGGACAGGGAGACGGCGGCCGAGATGGTCAGCGCAGTCGTGGCAACCGTGGTGGCGGCCGTGAGGGCGGAGGCTTCCGGATTCGTCTGAGTGACAACGAAATGCGCTCAGCCCGGGCCCTGCAGGAGGCCTTCAATCTCCGCTCGACCGTGGCTGTGCTGGGTTTCGCGGTCCGCAGCCTTGGCCAAATGCTGGAGGACGGCCAACTCGACGCTCTGATCGAACAGCAGAAAAATCAGCCTGCCCGAGGTGGCCGGCGTGATGGTGGTGGTCGTGATGGTGGTGGTCGTGGCCGCCGCTCTGACGATGAGCGTGGTGGCCGCGGGTCCCGTCCGAATCCCTTTGCCCGGCCAGCCAAACCTCAGCCGGAGGCTGCAGCGGAACCGGTTGCCGAGCCGGAGTCCGAACCAGTGGTGGAGCCGGTGGTGGAGTCAGAGGCAACCGCCAGCGACGACACCAACACCACAGCAACCGAGGCCTGATTGATGAGCCGGCCAAGGGTTCTTTCCGGGGTGCAACCGACCGGAGCACTGCACCTCGGCAATTGGCTGGGTGCCATCCGCAATTGGGTTGATCTTCAGGAGACCCACGACACCTTTGTTTGTGTTGTGGATCTCCATGCCATCACCGTTCCCCATGACCCCAGCCGCCTGGCTGAGGACACCCGTTCCACAGCAGCGCTCTACCTGGCCTGTGGCATGGACCCCAAACGCTGTTCGGTGTTTGTGCAGAGCCAGGTGGCAGCCCACAGCGAACTGTGCTGGTTGCTGAATTGCGTCACGCCGCTCAACTGGCTGGAGCGGATGATTCAGTTCAAGGAGAAAGCGGTGAAGCAGGGGGACAACGTCTCCGTGGGCCTGCTGGACTATCCGGTGTTGATGGCCGCCGACATTCTTGTCTACGACGCTGACCTGGTGCCCGTCGGTGAGGACCAGAAGCAGCACCTGGAGCTGGCGCGCGACATTGCCCAGCAGCGCATCAATGCTCGTTTCGGCAGCAAGGACACGCCGGTGCTCAAAGTGCCCAAACCGCTGATCCTCAAGGAGGGGGCACGGGTGATGAGCCTGACGGATGCTTGCAGCAAGATGAGCAAGAGCGATCCCAACGAGGGGAGTCGCATCACGCTTCTGGACCCTCCGGAGCTGATCACCAAAAAGATCAAACGCGCCAAGACCGATCCAGAGCGTGGCCTCGAATTCGGCAACCCCGATCGACCGGAAACCGACAACCTGCTTGGGCTCTACGCAATCCTGAGCGGCAAGGGGCGGGAGCAGGCCGCCACTGAATGCGCCGAGATGGGTTGGGGACAGTTCAAGCCGCTGCTGGCCGAAGCCACCGTGAGCGCGCTGGAACCCATCCAGGCCCGCTACCGGGAGCTGATGCAAGACCCCACAGAGCTCGATCAGGTGCTGAGAACAGGCCGTGAGAAGGCCGAAACGGTGGCCAACGCCACGCTTGAACGGGTTCGGGATGCCTTGGGCTTCGCCCGGCCAGCCTGATCAGAAACAAAGAGAAGCATTAGCTGCTCTGATCAATGCGACGGCCATGGGCTCAAGCCATGGCCCCTGAGGCCTGAGGGAGACAACGTCAGCCACAGAAGCGAGTCTCGCAAGACTCTCAGCCTTCTCTCAGCTGCATATACACAGCACAGACAACGCGTCAACCCCTCAGGCGCCGATCTCGCGTCCAGACCTCGTGGGCCAGCACTGTGATCGTCCACCTGATTGTTCTGCGTGCATCGCCTTTTTTCTGCGTTCAGCCCAGCCAAACGTTGGAGCCGGCCTGTCGTCGGTGCAGCCCTGACCGCAGGATTGGTGCTGTCCGCAGGAGCCCAACAGCCGCTGAAGAACGCAGAGGCGCCCGCAGAACAGGCAGAGCAAAGCGCCACCAGCAGCCGCGCCACCCTGTCCTCCGGCAAAGAGGGTGGTCGTTACGAGCTGACACCCGAGCGACGCGCCCTGCTCAACACCATTCGCTACGCCGAGGGCACCTGGAAAGACGGCGAAGACAAGGGCTACCGGATCACGTATGGCGGCGGGCAGTTTCAGGACCTCTCACGTCATCCCGAACGAGTGATCGTGAAGCGCTACACCAGCGCCGCAGCGGGGGCCTATCAATTCCTGCCCAAGACCTGGAAGGGCGTGGCGAAGGAGCTCAAGCTGTCCAGCTTCGAGCCCAGGCACCAGGACCAAGCCGCTCTGCACCTTGTTGAGCGTCGCGGTGCTCTCAAGGAAATCGACCGGAAAGGGCTGACCAGAAACGCCATGGCGAAGCTGGCGCCCGAATGGGCATCCTTCCCCACCTGGACCGGACGCTCCGCCTACGGTCAACCGGTGAAGAGCCCTCAGGACCTGGCGAGCTTCTACAGCAGCAACCTGCGCCAGCTGCGCAATCAGCTCGGGGCCTGAGGCGAACGGTTCGACCCCAACCTCGCGGCCAGAGCCCACACCTCCGTGACCAATCCGTGCCACGGGTTCATCACCTCCATCGAGACCGCTATGGGCTGCGTTGATGCAGCCACAAGAGAGCGTGTTGCAGCAATGGCCTTCTTGCCCTCCTGCAGCCGCTCCTGCATGCGTTGGCGCTCCCGCAACGGCATCACCTCCTCCGGACAGGCCTGCAGAAGCTCCTCACCGCGCTGAAACCAATGCTCGAAGTCATCGAGCAGGGATGCCAGCAACTCATCCAACAGTGCGCCAGCTTCCTGATTGGTTGACTCACCCACCTGATGTCCTCGGGTCTCGCCCATAGGATGGCGGGCCCTGAACCTGAACCGGTGAGCAGCGCTGCAGCAACCACCCCAGCCCCTTCAGCACCGGTGGTTCTGCCCAAGACCAGCGAAAGCGATCAACTGCTGAAGATTCGCCACTCGATAAGCCATGTGATGGCCATGGCTGTGCAGCAGTTGTTTCCCAAGGCGCGCGTCACCATCGGCCCCTGGACCGAAACAGGTTTCTATTACGACTTCGACAATCCCGATCCCTTCACCGAGGCCGACCTGAAGGCCATCAAGAAAGGAATGATCAAGATCATCAACAAAAAGCTGCCTCTCGAACGCGTCGAGGTGAGCCGCAACGAGGCCGAGGAAAAAATCAAAGCCCAGAACGAGCCCTACAAGCTCGAGATTCTTGAAGGATTGCAGGAGCCGATCACCCTCTACACCCTTGGTGAGGACTGGTGGGACCTCTGTGCTGGCCCCCACGTGGATCACACCGGCCAACTCAATGCCAAGGCCTTCGAGCTGGAAAGCGTGGCAGGCGCTTACTGGCGAGGCGATGAAACCAAAGCGCAGTTGCAACGCATCTACGGCACGGCCTGGGAAACCCCGGAACAGCTGGCGGAACACAAACGTCGCAAGGAAGAAGCGCTTCGCCGCGACCACCGCCGCATCGGCAAAGACCTCGACCTCTTCTCGATCGAGGATGAGGCCGGGGCTGGTCTGGTGTTCTGGCACCCCCGCGGTGCCCGCATGCGCCTGTTGATCGAGGAGTTCTGGCGCCAGGCCCACTTCGAGGGCGGATACGAGCTCCTTTACACCCCCCACGTGGCGGACATCAGCCTGTGGAAGACCTCAGGCCACCTCGACTTCTACGCCGAGAGCATGTTCGGCCCAATGGAGGTGGACGAACGGGAGTACCAGCTCAAGCCGATGAACTGCCCGTTCCACGTGCTCACCTACGCCAGCAAACTGCGCAGCTACCGGGAACTGCCGATCCGCTGGGCGGAGCTTGGAACGGTGTATCGCTACGAGCGGCCCGGTGTGATGCACGGTCTGATGCGGGTGCGGGGCTTCACCCAGGACGATGCTCACGTGTTCTGCCTGCCGGAGCAGATCAGCGACGAGATCCTGAAGATCCTCGATCTCACCGAACGGATTCTCTCCGCCTTCGATTTCAGCAATTACGAGATCAACCTCTCCACCCGCCCCGAGAAGTCCATCGGCGATGACGCCGTCTGGGACCTGGCCACCAAGGGACTGATTGAAGCCCTGGAGCGCAAGGGTTGGGCCTACAAAATCGATGGGGGAGGCGGTGCGTTCTACGGCCCGAAAATCGACCTCAAGATCGAAGACGCCATCGGCCGGATGTGGCAGTGCTCCACGATCCAACTGGATTTCAATCTGCCGGAACGGTTCGAGCTCGACTACATCGCCGCCGACGGCAGCAAGCAGCGGCCGATCATGATCCACCGCGCCATCTTCGGTTCGCTGGAGCGGTTCTTCGGGATCATGACCGAGAACTACGCCGGCGATTACCCCTTCTGGCTGGCCCCCGAGCAGGTGCGTCTGCTGCCGGTCACCGACGAGGTGCAGCCCTACGCCGACCAAGTGTTGGACCAACTCACCAAAGCTGGCGTTCGCGCCACGATCGACCACAGCGGTGACCGGCTCGGCAAGTTGATCCGCACCGGCGAACAGATGAAGATCCCCGTGCTGGCGGTCATCGGTGCCAAGGAAGCGGAGCAGAACGCCGTGAGCCTTCGCAGCCGACGGGACGGTGACCTCGGGGTCACAGCGGTGGCCGACCTTCTCAGTGCTGCCCGGATGGCCAACAGCGAGCGCGCCGCGGGCCTGGAGCTGAACCGATGACGGAGTCCCCTGTGCAGCACCTGGCCGATCTCGCGCGGCTGCGGGGAGCGCCGGAGTTGGCTCCCCAGATCAGAAATGAGCTGCGAGCAGAACTCGATCAGGCGATGGCCCAGGCCAGCTGGTTCACCATCGGCGTCATGGCCCCGTCCAGGGAGCAGGCCCTCACAGCGCTGCGCAGCCTCGAGCAAAGCCAACAGTGGGAGCCGCTGGAGCTCGTCGACAGCCCAGAGGAGCTGGGCCCTGTTTTCCTGAAAGCCAATCAGAAGGGGGGCACGATCCGCATTCGGATCGAGCACGGCCTTGGCGAAGGAATTCTGATCAGTGGCCACGGTGACGACGACACCACGCCAAGCACCACCTGGGGACCGCTTCCACTGGACTTCTTCTCCTGAGCCAACCACGCTGGTAGGAGTTGCCGCAGCCCTTGATGGCCACCACCACACTCCTGGCGGGGGACATGGGAGGCACCAAGACTCTGCTTGCTCTCTACGGGAGTGAGGCGGGCCAACTACGCCTGCTCCATCAGGAACGCTTCCGCTCGGGAGAATGGCCATCCCTTGAGCCGATGCTCGAGGCCTTCCTCAACAATCGCCCCGCTGATCTTCCGGCTCCAGCGCATGCCTGCATCGCCGTTGCCGGCCCGGTGCGACACAGGGAGGCCAGGATCACCAACCTGCCCTGGCGGTTGCGGGAGGCCGACCTGGCGCGGGCTGCGGGCATGGAACAGCTCGAGCTGGTGAATGATTTCGGCGTACTGATTTACGGGCTGCCCCATTTCGACAGCCATCAGCAGGTGATCCTTCAGAAGGGCCACCAAGACAAGGGCCCCCTGGCCATTCTTGGGGCAGGCACCGGTCTCGGCATGGCGCGAGGCCTGCAGAGCGAACAGGGACTGGTGGCCCTGGCGAGCGAAGGAGGGCACCGCGAATTTGCTCCGCGCAACGAAGCGGAATGGGAGCTGGCCTCCTGGCTCAAACAAGACCTCGGCGTCAGCCGCCTTTCGATCGAACGCATCGTGAGTGGCACCGGCCTGGGGCATGTGGCCCACTGGCTGCTTCAGAAACCCGATGCCGCCATGCACCCCCTGCGCAGCGTGGCTGAGGCTTGGCGGCGCAACAGCTCCAACGATCTTCCCGCTCAGGTGAGCGTTGCCGCTGAAGGGGGTGATCCCTTGATGCAACGCGCCTTACAGCTTTGGCTGGAGGCCTATGGCTCAGCGGCAGGCGATCTTGCCCTTCAGGAACTCTGCACAGGAGGCCTCTGGGTTGGCGGGGGCACCGCATCAAAACAATTGAAAGGACTGCAATCCGCCAGCTTTCTCAATGCGATGCGCGACAAGGGACGCTTCCGCGAACTGATCGAAGGGATGCAGGTCACAGCGGTGATCGATCCCGATGCCGGACTGTTCAGTGCAGCCTGTCGCGCCCGGATGCTGGCGGAGTCAGGTGGGACACTGGCCTGAGCAGAGGATCAGCGATGGCGCAGCCGCGCATCGGTCAGAAAGTGGTCGTGGACGTCCCGGCAACCACAGCCAATCTCGGCCCTGGATTTGACTGCCTCGGTGCAGCCCTTGATCTGAACAACCGCTTCGCGATGCGGCGGATCGAAGGGGGCGGTGAACGATTTGAGCTGATTATTGAGGGAACGGAAGGCAGTCACCTCCGGGGTGGGCCGGAGAACCTCGTTTACCGAGCGGCACAACGGGTGTGGAAAGCAGCTGGGCTGGAACCCGTCGCCCTTGAGGCACGGGTGCGTCTTGCCGTGCCGCCGGCACGGGGGCTGGGCAGCAGTGCGACGGCGATCGTGGCGGGATTGATGGGAGCCAATGCCCTTGTCGGTGAGCCTCTCTCCAAGGAGAAGCTGCTGGAGCTGGCCATCGATATCGAAGGTCACCCGGACAACGTTGTGCCCTCCCTTCTGGGGGGCCTCTGCATGACCGCCAAGGCCGCCTCTCAGCGCTGGCGCGTGGTGCGTTGCGAATGGACGCCGAGCGTGAAGGCCGTCGTGGCGATTCCATCGATTCGCCTGAGCACAAGCGAAGCCCGCCGGGCCATGCCCAAGGCCATCCCCGTTGGCGACGCTGTGGTCAATCTGGGTGCTCTGACACTGCTGCTGCAAGGGCTGCGCACCGGCAATGGTGATCTGATCTCCGACGGCATGCACGATCGCTTGCACGAGCCTTACCGCTGGCGCCTGATCAAAGGCGGCGACCAGGTCAAACAGGCCGCCATGGACGCGGGAGCCTGGGGTTGCGCCATCAGCGGAGCTGGACCAAGCGTTCTGGCTCTGTGCGAGGAAGACAAAGGCCCAGCCGTCAGCCGAGCCATGGTCAAAGCCTGGGAGGCTGCCGGGGTCGCCAGCCGCGCGCCGGTGCTGAATTTGCAGACCTCAGGCAGCCACTGGCAACCGGCCGACGATGGGTAGATCCACCTAGACAGGGCATTCAGCCCTGTTAGCTTCGTTAAAGATTGCGGACACGGAATGGATGCTGGGTTAGCAGAGCTTGCTGTCTCGGGCAGTCCTTTCCCTTGGTTGTCGCTGATTGTGCTGTTGCCTGCGGCAGCAGCTCTGGTGCTGCCACTGGTTCCGAGCAGCGAAGAGAAGCCATCCCCTGCGCCCAAGATCATCACCCTGGTCGTCCTTCTGGTCGATCTTCTTTTGATGATGGGGGTGTTTGCCACCCGCTTCGACCCCAGCACTGAAGGGCTGCAGCTGGTGGAGCGGGTGAGCTGGCTCCCAGCACTCGGCCTCGAATGGTCCCTTGGTGTGGATGGTCTTTCAGCACCTCTTGTGGTGCTCAGCGGCCTGGTCACGTTCCTGTCTGTGGCGGCCAGCTGGTCGGTTCAGCGCAAATCACGGCTGTACTTCGCCCTGATGCTTGTTCAGGCCTCAGCCCAGGGCCTGGTGTTTCTGTCGCAGGACTTCCTGCTCTTCTTCCTGGCCTGGGAGCTGGAACTGGTTCCCGTCTACCTGCTGATTGCCATCTGGGGTGGACAGAACCGCCAGTACGCCGCCACCAAATTCATCCTCTACACCGCCCTGGCCTCTCTGCTGATCCTGATCAGCGGCCTGGCACTGGCCCTCTCCGGTGACACGTTCACCTTCAACATCACGGAACTGGCGGCCCGTTCCCCAGGCGGCAGCTTCGGCCTGTTGTGTTACGTGGGCTTCCTGATTGGCTTCGGCGTGAAACTGCCGATGTTCCCTCTCCACACCTGGCTGCCCGATGCCCACGGTGAGGCCAACGCTCCGGTGTCGATGCTGCTGGCCGGGGTGCTCCTCAAGATGGGCGGCTACGCCCTGCTGCGCTTCAACGTGCAGATGCTTCCTGAAGCGCACGCCACCCTGGCGCCAGCCCTGGTGATCCTTGGGATCGTGAACATCGTTTACGGCGCGCTCAACGCCTTCGCCCAGGACAACGTGAAACGCAGGATTGCCTGCAGTTCCGTGAGCCACATGGGCTTTGTGCTAGTGGGGATCGGTGCCGTTGATGCCCTGGGAATCAGCGGAGCCATGCTCCAGATGGTGAGCCATGGCCTGATCGCAGCCGCGATGTTCTTCGTGACGGGCGTGTTCTACGAGCGAACCAAGACCCTCTCGATCCCCAACATGGGCGGTCTGGCCAAGGCGCTGCCCATCACGTTTGCCTTCTTCCTGGCCAGCTCCCTGGCGTCGCTGGCGCTGCCGGGCATGAGTGGCTTCATCAGTGAAATCACCGTGTTCCTCGGCATCACCAGCCAGGAAGCCTTCACGTCCGTGTTCCGATCGATCACCGTTCTGCTGGCCGCCATCGGACTGGTGCTCACACCGATTTATCTGCTCTCCATGTGCCGACGGGTGTTCTTCGGCCCCAGGATTCCGGCCCTGGCCAGCGTCGCTGACATGCGCCCCAGGGAGCTGGTGATTGGCCTGAGCCTGCTGGTGCCAACCCTGGTGATCGGCATCTGGCCCCGCATTGCCATGGACCTCTACGAAGCTTCCACCAACGCTCTGGCCCTGCAGTTCATTGCCAGCTGAGATGTCGACTGTTTCCCCCCTCCTGCGCGGCCAAGGGCTTCCCGAGTTCCGGGCCATTTCCCCTGAGCTCGTCAGCACAGACATCCCGGTTTTGCTCGCACAGCTGGATCAGGACTTCACTGCGCTCGAGCAGGCTCTTGAGACAGCCCTCGCCGGCCCCTCGAAGCTGTCCTGGGATCGGGTGATGCAACCGCTGCAGGCCATCGGCGAACGGCTGCGTTGGAGCTGGGGTGTGGTGTCACACCTCAATGGCGTCTGCAATTCCCCTGAACTGCGCGATGCCCATGCCGCGCAGCAACCCGATGTTGTGCGCCTCAGCAACCGGCTTGGCCAAAGCCAGATTCTTCATCGGGCCTTGACGGCCCTCCAAAGCGATCCCTCCGAACCGCTCAACCCAACCCAGGAGCGGATCCTGAAATCCGAGCTGCTCTCGATGCAGCAGCGCGGTGTTGGCCTCAGTGGCGATGAGAAGGCAGCCTTCAACAGCACCAGTGAACGCCTGGCCGCTCTCTCCACCCAGTTCGGCAACCACGTGCTCGATGCCACGCAGCGGTGGACCCTGAAACTCAGCCAGCCCCACGAGGTGGAAGGCCTGCCGCAACGGGCCTTGGAGGCACTGGCCGCCGCAGCGCGTGAAGCAGGGGATGCTGATGCATCTGCGGAGTCCGGACCGTGGCTGCTGGGACTGGACATGCCCCGCTATCTGCCCTTTCTCACCCACGCCAACAACCGATCCCTGCGAGAGAAGGCCTATCGCGCCCATGTGGGGCGGGCCAGTGAAGGCGAACTCGACAACCGGGCACTGATCGAGGAGATCCTGACCCTGAGGCGCGAGCAAGCGTCCCGCCTGGGCTATGCCCATTGGGCTGACCTCAGCCTCAGCGCCAAGATGGCTGACGATGTTCCGGCGGTGGAAGCACTGCTGGAAGAACTGCGTGCTGCGGCATACCCAGCAGCTGAGCAAGAGCTGCAGGATCTCCAAGCCATCGCCAGGGAGCACAAGGCCCCCGAAGCCGATGAGCTGGCCCCTTGGGACATCGCCTACTGGTCGGAAAAGTTGCGCCAATCCCGGTTCGATCTGGACCAGGAAGCACTGCGTCCCTGGTTCCCGCTGCCGCAGGTGCTCGAAGGCCTGTTCAGTCTTTGTACGCGTCTGTTCGACATTGAGATCGTTGCCGCCGACGGCGAGGCACCGACCTGGAACGACGATGTGCGCTTCTTCCGGGTGAAGCGCTCCGATGGCACACCGATTGCCGGCTTCTACCTCGACCCTTACAGCAGACCCGCCAGCAAACGCGGTGGGGCCTGGATGGATGAATGCCTGGGCCTGAGCAAGAAACCCGATGGCTCTGTGGTGCTGCCGGTGGCCTACCTGGTCTGCAACCAGACCCCACCTGTGGGCGACACGCCCAGCCTGATGAGCTTCGAGGAAGTGGAGACCCTCTTCCATGAATTCGGCCATGGGCTCCAGCACATGCTCACCACCGTTGAGGAACCGGAAGCCGCCGGCATCAGCAACGTGGAATGGGATGCCGTGGAACTCCCCAGCCAGTTCATGGAAAACTGGTGCCTTGATCACGCCACCTTGATGGGCATGGCGCGCCACTGGCAAACCGGTGAACCCCTGCCTGAGTCGGAATTCAACAAGCTGCGCAGCAGCCGCACCTTCAATGCAGGCCTCGCCACCCTGCGGCAGGTTCACTTTGCCTTGAGTGACCTTCGTCTCCACAGCCAGTGGACCCCTGAACTCGGCGTCAGCCCAGATGGACTGCGCCGTGAGATCGCCGCCACCACCACGGTGATGGATCCCATCCCGGAGGATCAGTTCCTCTGCGCCTTCGGCCACATCTTCGCGGGGGGCTACTCCGCCGGGTACTACTCCTACAAGTGGGCTGAGGTGCTCAGCGCAGATGCCTTCTCCGCTTTTGAGGAGGTGGGTCTGGATCAGGAGGATCAGGTGCGTGCAA
Organism: Synechococcus sp. A15-44; assembly: GCF_014280115.1. Lineage (NCBI taxonomy): Bacteria > Bacillati > Cyanobacteriota > Cyanophyceae > Synechococcales > Synechococcaceae > Synechococcus > Synechococcus sp. A15-44. The sequence goes on along the minus strand of NZ_CP047938.1, from coordinate 938,002 downwards.
CGGGAGCCCGCTTCCGCGACACCGTGCTCAGCCTCGGGGGCAGCCGCTCCCCGTCTGAGGTGTTTGAAGCCTTCCGAGGCCGTCCTGCCAGCACCGAAGCCCTGATTCGCCATTCCGGCTTGGTGGCCGCGGCCTGATCTCAGGCGCGCAAGCTGCTGCAGAGCCGTCGAATCGCGGCGGGGTGGCTGATCAGTTGCTGATGGGTCCAGACCGGTATTTCCTCACACCGGCCCATGGGCAAAACGGCCCTCCAGCCGGGGCACACCATCAGATCCCAGCGGCAAAAGAAACTCGAGCACTCGACCCCAGCCAGGGCATCGGGTTGGCGATTCAGCTCGCGCAGCAGGCGACTTCCCACTTTCATGTCTGCCGCACCGGCGAGGAGCGGGCGGGGAATCATCTGAGCAGCCAGGGTGCCCTGCTGCGGGCTGCCCACGCTGAGGAAACGCCGGGTGCGCTGCACCCCCCCCAGTTCCTGCAGCCAGATCCTGCCGATCACGCCCCCCATCGAAAAACCCAGAAGATCAACCCTGGTGTCAGCACCAAAGCGCTGCTGGATGTGCTGATCCAGGCGAGAGGCCAGCTGCCGCAGGGGAATCCAACCCAGACCATGGGGCAGATGCGGCGCCAGCAGCGGGCGATCGGGCTGGTCCAACCCCTGAATCAATCGATGAAACAGGCGGGGCGTGTCCCAGAGACCATGGACCAGCACCAACGGGATGCTCACAGGGCAGATCTGCCGCCATGGCGGGAGCGTTCCACGAACACGCGGCCGTTAAATCCTGGAACCGGTGCAGCACATTTGGTCAATCGCAGCCAGACCGGGATGGGCCCGTACAACGTTTCCAGCCGATCCAGCATCTGCTCGCTGAAGTGCTCGATCGTGAGGCAACGCAGCTGCCGGGACAAGCCTTGCAGGGCCTGAATGGCCACGCCGTAGTCCAGGCTCCGGCTCAGGTCGTCGGCCACGGCAGCAGCCTTCAGATCGAGCTGAACACTGAAATCAAGGCTGAACCATTGGCCATCCCGACGTTCGTGTTCCAACACCCCGACGTGGGCCCACAACCGCAGGTCCCTCACACCGATGCAATCCATCAGAGCGGCCGATCGATGTGGGTGAAGACGCGGCTGCCGTTGGCGTAGTCGGCAGCGATGTGGCCCTCGCCGCGCAACCGATAGCGGTAGGTCACCAACCCTTCCAGACCAACGGGTCCGCGGGGCGGCAGGGTCTGGGTGCTGATGCCCACCTCAGCGCCGAATCCGTAACGGAAGCCATCGGCGAAGCGGCTGGAGCAGTTGTGATAGACGCCTGCGCTATCCACCGCCGCGAGGAAACGATCAGCCGCCTGGGCATCCTCCGTCAGGATCACGTCGGTGTGACGCGAGCCATAGGAGCGGATGTGATCGGTGGCTGCCTCGAGATCGTCCACCAGCTTCACCGCCAGGATCAGATCCAGATACTCCGTGCTCCAGTCCTCCTCCGTGGCCGCTTCCGCCACACCAAGGGCCACGCTCTCGGCATCGCCCCGCAGCTGCACCCCGGCAGCAGCGAAGGCCGGCAGCGCAGCGGCGAGAAAAGGCTGCGCAATCGAGCGGTGCACCAACAAGGTCTCAATGGCGTTGCAGGCGGCGGGGTACTGGCTCTTGCTGTCCACCGCCACCCGAACGGCTTTGTCGACGTCGGCCGCCGCATCCACGTAGAGGTGGCAGACCCCATCGGCATGGCCCAGCACCGGAATCCGGGTGTTGTCCTGGATGAAGCGCACCAGTTCGTTGCTTCCCCTGGGAATGATCAGGTCCACGAGGCCATCGAGACGCAACAAGGCCAGGCTTCCTTGACGGGTGGTGAGCAGAGCCAGGGCATCGGCAGACACCGGACTGGCCGCCAGGCCTGCCTGCAGGGCCTCCATCACAGCCTCATTGGTGCAGCGAGCCTCACTGCCGCCTTTCAACAGAGCACCGTTGCCCGAACGGATCGCCAGCGAGGCGATCTGCATCACCGCATCCGGCCTGGCTTCAAAGATCACACCCACCACCCCGAGCGGAACGGAGACCCGTTCCAGCACCAGGCCCTGATCCAGCTCCCGATGCAACTGACGACAACCCAGCGGGTCACTGAGGCTGGCCACCTTGCGGACGCCATCAATGGCCGCTGCCAACTTGGTGTCATCCAGCTTCAGCCGCGCCATCAAAGCCGGCGCCAACCCCTCGGCTGCAGAGCGTTGGAGGTCTTCACGGTTGGCCGCGAGGATGCTTTCCGCACGGTCGGTCAGCGCGTCCGCCATCGCCTGAAGCGCCTGAGCTCTCTGGCCGTCATCGGTCTGCCCCAGATCAACAGCAGCACGGCGGACAGCCGCGGCACGCTGCAGCAACGCAGCAGAAGGCTCTGGAACGCTGGACATCAAGGCAATCAATCTTCAATCTGGAGCCATCATCCCGTTCAGCCGCTGCAGAGCGAGCCGCGCAGCCCCCAGGCGTCCAGCACCGTTCCCCAGACAGGCGGCTTCGATCCGCAACCCCTCCCTTGAGACGGCCTGAACCCGCGACTCCACCTCGCGGCGCACGGCCGGCAGAAAGTGGCGGGCAGCACCGGCCAGGCCGCCACCCAGCAACACCAACTGCGGCGTGAACACGTACACCAGCGAAGCAACGCCACAGCCCAGGCGCTCGCCGTAACGGCTCCAAACCTCCAGGGCCTCCGGATCACCAGTATCGGCCTCTGCACTGAGCTCGCGGGGATCGCGATCACACAAGCGCCGCAGGCCGGTGATGCTGGCGAACTGCTCCAGGGAGCCACGGTTACCGCTGTTGCAGGCCGGACCATCGGGCTGAACCCCGATCAGACCGGGTTCCGCTGCAGCGCCGTTGTGGCCCGTGAACAGCTCACCCCTTAGAAGCACCCCCCCTCCCACACCGGTTCCGAGGGTCAGCAGCACCACATCATCAACACCCTGAGCAGCACCGAGCCAGGCCTCGCCCACCAGCGCACAGTTGCCGTCATTGGCAAGGGTCACCCGGCGATTGAGCTTTGACTCCAGCCAATCCGCCAGCGGCACCTCCTCCCAGCCGGGCAGGTTGATGCAAACCCTGGCGACGCGGGCCTCTGCATCCATCGGACCAGGGAGCCCGATGCCAACCGCATCGGCCTGATGCTCCGGATCAATCTCCTCAATGGCCTCACAAAGGGCCATCGTCACAGCACCCGGCACAGCGGGCTGGGGCGTGGGGCATTGCGCCTCTGCCAGCACCGTGGCATCGGCAGAAATCCGAGCCAGCTTGATCGCGGTGCCCCCGAGATCCACCCCGATCACCTGCGCAACAGGCATGACTCAGAAGCGGAAAAAGACCTGCAACTGGCTCTGCCAGGTGCCGTTGGCATCCACAGCCCCAGAGACAGACATGTTCGGGGTCAACCGATAGGAGACGGTTGCTTGCGGAGGAACATCGGTCGTGTTCGGTGCCGCCAAAACAGAGAGATCGAAGCGGTCGGTCAAATCAACACCGAACTCCGTCACCAGTGTGAAGGTGGGCGGAACCCGGCCAGAAGTGCGCTCCTTCTCCGACTTCACATCGGGGGTGACATAGGTGGGGAAAATCGCCACCTGCAGCCGTTGCCCCATGGCATCGGTCAAGGTGCCCAGCACAGGAGAGAGCAGTGATTGGCCCACCACCGTGGCTAGAGCGGCACCACCACTGCCACCCAACCCAGACAGGGAATTGCCTCCGATCAAGCCCAGCAACTGCTGCTTGGACATCGGTGGCGAGCTGCGTAGATCAAGGTTGCTGGCCAGAAGATTCGCTGGGCCGGTGGCCTGCACCGTGATCTTCACCAGCCTGAGCTGACCGCCTTCGGCATAAGCACTGCCGCTGCCGTTGGAAGCAAAGACATTGGACGTTGTGGTCTGATTGGCACTGCCCACGCTGACGTTGTCGGACACCCGCGCCTTCATCGCGATATCCACGTAAGGCACGAGCCCCAGGGAGGGCGTGAACACAGCAACGTTCGCCGCCTGTGGATCCAAGCGGAAGGTGGTGGAGAACAAACTCACACGACCGGAATTGAGCCGAATCAAACCCCGAGCCTCCAGAGAGGGATCCAGGGGGCCGTTTAACGTCACCGCCCCTCCGCCTTTGAAGCTGATCCAGGGGGGCATGAGCACCCGGAGATCAGGTCCCAGAGCAAGCCGAAGGTTCTCAAAACGGATGGCTGGCAACTTGGGCACGAACCGTTGCAGCTGATTTGGGCCCTGGATGGGTGTGTTGGGTCCCATCAGCACCAAAGGGTCCTGGAAATCCCACTCCTCCTCGAGGAGTGTTTTCAACGATTGAGGCCCGGGCTGCACATCGGCAGAAGGCCCCTCCACACCGGTGGGGACCAAGCCCTTGAGCCCACCCCGCCGTGCCCGTGCGAAGAATCCCGATTGCGGCCGAAGCGTGCCCCTCGAAAGGGTCAGTTCGCCGGAAAGCACGGGTTGCACCAGCGCACCGGTGACCTGCAATTCGCCATCGGCCTGGAACTGCACGATTGGCTGGCGGATCTGACCTTGGCTGAATTGCAAGGTGAGGGGTGGGGCGTCCCGCTGGGGGGCGAACAAGCCAAGCGTTCCTGAACCGCGCAGCATGCCGCCGCGGCCCACTTCAGCCTCCAGGCGTTGCACCGACACCTGATCGAAATCAAACAGGATCGAGGCGTTGATCCGGCGTAACTCCTGTTCACCGATGCTGAGGTCTCCGTTGGTGACCACGACAAAGCCATTGGCCTGGGGTTGCTTCAAAGGTCCACGCAGCAGAAGCCTTAGAGCCGTGCCCCCCTGCTTGACGGTCAGGGAATCACCCGCGAGAAGCGTCAACACGCCAAGGGCATCCCCATGGCTTTCCAACTCCAGATTCAGATCAGCATCGGGATCAAAGGGAACCGTCCCGGCCACGGTGACGGCTTCCTCGCTGCTCCCTCCCTTGAAGGCAAGATCCAGGCGGAGCAACTCGCGGTCCACAACGACCGATCGCTTCTCCAACTGCAGGGGCTGGCCCGCCAGGCTGGCGGAATCGAGCACCAGATCGGAGGCCAGCAGGGGAGCCTCACCGCTGAGGTCGTAACGGCCACGGATGCCGATGCTGCCGCGGAGCTGCGGCGGAACAGGTGCAACCAACGCCAGCAGGGACAAGGGAACCTGCAGCAGGGAAAGGTCACCGGATCCACCGAGCAACGGGCCGCGAAGCGTGGCGACCACTGGTTCGAGCTGAAGCGCCTTGAGCTGGTCATCCCCCTCAATCCAGAGATGAGCCTTGGCGACGAGATCAGCCTTCAAATGCTTTGGATCCGGTCCGTCGATCGTTCCCGCCACATTGACCCGCCCTTCCAGGCGATCAAGCTCTGGGCCTTGGCTGGGATTGGCTCGGGCGTAAGCCTCGAGAGCACGTCGCGATTGCGCCAGGGCTTGCAACTGCCCATCGAGAGAGCCGCCAAAGGTGTTGATGAACAGGGTTCCGAGATCCTCAGCACGCCCTGGGGCCAGACCGGGTTGGGAGTCGCCCCCTCTCAACTGACGGGCCAGAAGCGTCAGCCAAGTCAGATCCAAGCCTTCGGCCTCGATCGCACTGTGCATCCGCCCCCCCAGATCTCCCCGGGCTTTAAGCCGGATGCTTCCCTGCAGGGGCATCAGAGCCGCATCGGCCTGAAAACGCCCATCCGTCAGGGAGCCCTCCAGATTGAGGCTTTCCATCGCGACCTCCGCCAAGGAGGGTTCAGCGATCGCAGCAGACCCACTGACCGCGAGGGGGGCCATGGCCAAGCTGCCTGCACCCGTAAGCTGACCAGCCACCGCTTTGGGCTGATTGACCGGCGGAGCAATGAAACGAAGACCATCGATGTTGAGGTTCGCCGCACTCCAGCGGTAGCGGCGCTGCCCCGACCCCGGCGCCAGTCCGTCCACGCGCAACTGCCCATTTCCACGGTCCAGGCGTAGGGCCTTGGGCCAAGCATCGGCGGCCAGCTCGGCCACAAGCGTGCCGGGGACGCCGGGCTGCTGAGCCGCCATCGCAAGGCGTGCCCCTTGACTGGGTTCACCGCGGAGACTTCCATTCCAACGTTCGGGGATCTGCAAGACCCCGAAGCGGGGCTGATCCAGCATCAGCGTGATGTCCGGCTGAAGCGCTGAAAGCGGACCGTTCAAGCGACCCCGTGCCGACACCCAGCCGTCCAAAGGCGTGCCGAGCAAGGGGGTGAAGCGACTCAGGTTGAGCGGTTTGAGTTCAAAGCCGCTCTGAAGCTCGCCGGCTTGAATCCGCCCCTGCCTGAGCTGCAGAGGCAATCGAGCTTCCGCCCGCAACATCGGGCTGGTGAAGCGATCCAGCGCCAAAACCGACTCATCAGTGGACCATCGGGTCTGGAACGACCAGTTCTCCAGGAGAGGGTTTGCCATCTGGCCAAGCTTCAGGCTCAGATCAGGTGAGGTAAGGGCACCACTGATGTCAAGGGCTCCAAGGATCGGAGCGGTTTGCCCCAATCCAGCCTGCAGCGATGGCACAGCAGACCAGAAGCCAGGATCAACCTGCAGCTCCGTGCTGCGCAGAGCAAGATCGGAGCCAATCGTTCCTGCAAGCCCGAAGCGCAGTCCAGGGGCACTGAAGCGGAGCCGGTCCAGCAGAACCGCCCTTTGTTGGGGTTGCAGCCAAGGGGTGCGCCACTGACCATCCAGCTTCAGGGTGGTCCTCAGGCCCATGGCCTCAGGCAACTGAATCTGACCATCGGCGCTCCACTGGGGCTCCCCCCAGGGGCCTGTGATCCGAAGCTTCAACCGATCCTTGTTCGCAGGGCTGACGTCGGTGCTGCGAACATCTGCCCGCAGATCAAAACTCTTGTTCAAGGCAACGGAGCCTGAAGCCAGCGCTTCAAACGATCCGAATCGCAGTGTTGCGGGCTCCAGCTGCAACTCATCGCCCTTGCAACCGACGCTCAGGCGACGGCTGTTGACCGAAGCAAGCTTGAACCCGGTCAGCCTGATGCCACCTCGGCAGCTCAGGGCACCACCGGTCCAGCTGATCTGGACATCGCCCTGAAGCTTGCCGGAGGCGTTCAGATCCTGAGCGGGAGCAACGACCGCCCCCAACGGTTGCAGGCTGAGCCGCTCCAACCGACTTCGCAGCCTGAAGCTGGGGCGATCCCAGTGGCCTTGACCGTCCAGACGCAGCGACCCTTCGCCGTCGACCCAGCGAAGTTCTGATTCGGTGCTGAAAAATGCTTCCCCCAGCAGAACCGAGCCCTGACTGCGCAGTTCAAGGGTCTGCCGCTGAGGGCCGAATCGAAGCTTTGCAGGGTCGGCCAAGCGGTATTGCACCCCAAGGCGCGGCAGAGCGGATTGGCCCCCTGGAGATCCAAAGGTCCAGTAACGCCCCTCCTTGTTGGCCTGAAACTGGCCACGCACCTCGTGCAAGGTGATTTGCAGAACCGGCTGCAAACGCCGAAGACTGGCCAGAGGGGCAAGGCGGACCTGAAGCCCCGCCAGGCTCAGTTCAGAGCGATCCTCGGCCGAAGGCAGGATCCGACTCGACCCAAGGGCGATCCCCCAAGGGCGCAGCCCCTCGTAGGGACCAATCTTCAAGGAGTGGCCGAGAGGGCCTGAAAGAGCGCGCTCCAAGTCGGGCCTGAATCGGCTCACCGATCGCTCTGCGGCACGGTCAAGCGCAATGAAGCCGGCCGTTCCTACCCCGATCAGAAGGACACTGCCCGCCGCTAGCCAGGCCCTGCGCCGCGTTTTCCCCATCAGACGCGACGGACACCCCAGAACCTCGCGCAATATAAGGAGACTGTTTTCCGTCCACCAGACCCCATGACCTTCGATCAGCTGCTGCTTACCGCCGCTCCCTGGTTGGGCTGGTCCGGTCTTGGGCTGGGAGTGCTAACAGCTGTTGCTTTCCTCGCCCGTTGGGGCATCCGTTTCCGCCTGGTCGGCGTGAGCAGCTTCACGCTGCTGCTGGCGGTGAGCTGCTGGGCGTTCGGCGTGAGCTACACCCCACCGGTGGTGGTGGAGGGTGCGGTCCGGGCACCGATCGTGTTCGACAACGGCAACGACCTGGTGGTGGCGCAGGTTCCCGCCGACCTGGCACCAAGCACGGTCCAGGCCACCCTGGAGCAACTGGAGGGAAACCTGCGCGGCTCTGGACGCTCCAGCAGCACTGTGGTGGTGCGGTTGCGGGGGATCCAGGCTGAAGGCGATGGTCTGAGCCGTCCCGTCATTCTTGGAGAGGTCAGCAAGACCCTGGGTTGATGCCTGAGTTCAACGACGCGATTCAAGATCTTCCCCAGTCGTTTCGCAGGGAAAAACAGGAGCTTGATCAGGCCGGCATCAACCGCTGGTCGACGATCTGCGCCTTGACGGATCTCGAGCTGAGCCAACTGGCCCGCAGCGGTCAGGCCTCAGCACGCAACCTCAAACGGCTTCGGGGAATGGCGGGCTTGGTCTGTGGTTTGGATCTGCCCCCCCAGGACGCCGCGCTGCTGATGCATGCCGGCATTGCCACGCCAGCCGCGCTTGCGGCGTGCACCCCAGAACGTCTTGTGCGCCAGACCGGAAGGCTTGAGCGCAGCCTTGGCACCAAACGACCTGCCGTCGTGGATCTGCGGGTTGCCGGTGATTGGATCCGACGCGCCAGGCAACTGGCGAACTGACCCCAGCAGGCCTGACTTGGTGGCCAATCCTGCGTATGAACAAGTCATGAGGTTCAACCCCCTACGCACGGCTCTCGTGGTTCTGGCTCTGTTGGGGTCACCCATGCTTGCGGGTGCCGCTGAATCGGATCTGCTCAACAGCGTCAAACGCAACCCTGCGAAAGCAAAGGCGATGTGCCGTTCGTTCGTGGAGATGAACAACAACGGACAGTCGGCATACTCCAAAAAAGCCATCCGTAAGGTCGCTCAAAGCGAAAACCTGAACTTTCAGGATGCGGAAATCCTTGTGACTTACGTCGTGGGGATGCATTGCTCCGATGTCCGCTGAGACAAGAGCAGTTGCCTGCCGAGCTGCAGCGCTGACCTTGGCCGATGGCGTTGTGCTGCAGTCCAGGCTGTGGCACCCCAGCCATGGCGGACCCTGGCCAGCACTTCTGATGCGGCAGCCCTATGGAAGCCGCATCGCTTCCACGGTCACCTACGCCCATCCCACCTGGTGGGCCTCCCATGGCTTCCTGGTGGTCGTTCAGGACGTGCGGGGACAAGGGGAGTCGGAAGGTGTTTTCGGTGGATTTGCCCAGGAAGCAGCTGACACCAGCGCCACCCACGCCTGGGTCCGCGATCTGCCGGAATGCGATGGACGGCTGGGGGCCTACGGGTTTTCGTATCAGGGGTTGACCCAGCTCACCGCAGGTGAGTCCACGCCACCACCGGATTGCACTGCTCCAGCGATGACCGGCCTGGACGAACGTCGCCACTGGAGCTGTGAGGGCGGTGCCCACTGGTGGCACCTCGGTCTCGGCTGGGGGCTCCAGCTGGCCGCCCTTCAGGCCCAGCGACGCGGTGATGCAACGGCCTGGCTGGAGATCCGCCAAAGCCTGGAAGACAGTCGCTATCTCCGGGACGGGCCGGACCTGCTGCAACGCCATGACCCCGATGGCATGGCCTGGCGATGGTTGCGAAACGACCCAAGCCAGGAACAGCAGTGGACGGTTCATCGCCCCCCCGCGAGCTGGCTTCAACGCCCGATGCTGTTGATCGGTGGATGGTGGGACCCCCATCTGGTGGGACTGCTGGATCTCTGGCATCGCAGCCGGGCCGCCGGAGGGCAGCCCTGCCTCCACATTGGGCCGGCGTCCCATCTGCAGTGGTGGCCAGAAACCCAACAGCTGATGCTGCAGTTCTTCCAACAGCATCTGCAGAACAGCCCGCCGCTGGAGCCGATGCCCGCTCACCAGCTCTGGAACATCACGCGCCATCGGTGGGACCCCTTTCCCGCAGCCGACAGTGGCGTTCCTGCGTTATGGGGACTGAGCAGCCAAGGACTGGCCTGCATCGACCCCAGCGACGGTGCGCTCGTTGCGGATGAAGCGGGAGGGGGCAGCGTGACCCTCGTCCATGACCCCTGGCGACCGGTGCCGGCGATTGGGGGACACCTTGGAACAACCCCTGGACCTGCAGACCGCATGGCGGTGGATCAACGCAGCGACGTCGCGACATTCACGTCGGCACCCCTGGCGGCTGAGCTTCTGCTGACGGGTCAACCGTTGCTGCAGCTGAACGCCCAGGCCGACCAGCCCGGTTTTGATCTCTGCATCAGCCTGTCGCGACTGCCTGCGGAGGCCAAGGGCGTCGAACAATTGAGCACAGGAATCGCGCGGGTTCGTGGAGAAGAGGCATTGCAGCGAACCAAGCGCAACGTGATTCTTCAGCCACTTCAGGCGACCCTGGCTCCGGGTGATCGACTTCGGGTCTCGGTTGCAGCAGCGGCCTGGCCCGCCATTGGCGTCAACCCTGGCCACGAAGGTGTTGCCTGCGGAGCACCAAGCCCGGAGCATCGTGTGGTGAGGCTGACACTGGAGCTTGCTGACTCCAGCCTGCAGCTGAACCCGTTCGACTCCGGCAAACTGAAGCTCGACTGATGTTTGCGCTTTGAAGCTCTCCGCTGCCCTGCTGGCCATCGCCCTGTCAGCCCCTTTTGGGGGGATCAACCCCGCAGCAGCGGAGGAGCTGACCAAAACTGAACTCACACCAGCCCAGGCGACAGCGGCCGCTGAACTCCTGCTCGAGGCTCTTCAGGAGCGTCAAGGAGACGTCATGCACAACGCCCTGGCCGAGCCGGTTCAGGCCAGTGTTGATGTGAAGACCGTCCAGGACCGCCTGGACCAACGCGAAGCCATCGCTGCGACCCGCGTGGTCAACGTGATTCCTGGTTACAACACCACCACGGTTGACGCTGTAGTGACCACCTCATCCGGTGACGAAGGGATGCTGATGGTGCTGGATGAGGACGGCAAACTGCTCGCCTGGAAGTGGAGCGACCGGATCCAGCCGATCGAAACAACGGCCCTCGACTTCACCCGCGACCTGGCAGCAGGACGCTGGATTGCCGCGCGATCCAAGATGTCCCTCCAACTCCAGGAGGAGCTGGCCCCGGGAGATCTGGAACGCAAATGGACCAAGCTCAGCAAGGTGTCAGGTGGATTCCGCAAGGTCAAGGACGCTGTGATCGCCCATCAAGGCGGCGATCAGCAGCTCGTGCTGGTGGCTGTCGCCTTCGGCCAGGCCACCACCAACCTGTTCGTGATCTTTGACGCAAGCGGTCGGATCATCAACGTCGACATTTCCCGAGACTTCGTCTGATCAACAGCGGATCTGTTTCGTAAATCGGGCTTAACATCTCGCCCAATTCACAGATCTCCCATGGGTGTCGCCGCAGTCCTCGACTGGATGGTGCAGGACGGCGAACGGTTGGCGAATTGTCGCCATGACCACCCGTTTGCGGTGCTTGGTCCTCAACCCTCGGATCAGGATTGGACCGTGCGCATGTGGATGCCGGAAGCCCAAACAGTCACCCTGTTGCAGGCTGGCGACGAGATCGCCATGACAACGCCGAACCACCCCTGGGTGTTCGAGGCACAGCTCACCAGAGACCCCGGCTGCACTTACCGGGTCAGGGTTGAGCGGGGCGGGATCGTGCACGAACAACACGACCCCTGGGCCTTCCGCGGCGAATGGATGGGCGAAATGGATCGCCACCTGTTTGCTGAAGGCAACCATCACCACATCTGGCAAAAGATGGGTGCCCACCTCACCGAGCGTGACGGGGTCAGGGGTGTGATGTTCTGCCTGTGGGCACCCAGCGCTCTCACGGTCTCCGTGATTGGAGATCTGAATTCATGGGATGGACGTCACCACCCCATGCAGCAGCGCGTCGGGGGCATCTGGGAACTGTTCATCCCCGGCCTCGAGGAGGGACATCTCTACAAGTATGAAATCCGCACCCAGGACGGTCACTGTTACCAAAAGGCTGATCCCTACGGCTTCCAACACGAGGTTCGTCCCGACAACAGTTCCGTCGTGGCACGTCTGGACGGATTCCAATGGTCCGATCAGGGCTGGATGCAGAAGCGCGACAGCAGCAACGCGCTGGATCAACCCATCTCGGTGTACGAAATGCACCTGGGCAGCTGGATCCACGCCTCAGCGGATGAGCCCTGGATTCAACCCGACGGCACCCCTCGGACGCCCGTTCCCGCTGCGGAGATGAAACCCGGCGCTCGCCTGCTCACCTACGCCGAACTTGCTGAACGCCTGATTCCTTACGTGAAGGAGAGAGGCTTCACCCACATCGAGGTGATGCCGATCACCGAGCATCCCTTCGACGGCTCCTGGGGCTATCAGGTGACGGGTTGGTATGCCCCCACCAGCCGTTACGGAACGCCCGATGAATTCCGGGCCTTCGTGGATCGCTGCCACGCTGAAGGCATCGGCGTGATCATCGACTGGGTTCCGGGCCACTTCCCGAAGGATGCCCACGGCCTGGCCTTCTTTGATGGCACCCATCTCTATGAACACAGTGATCCCCGGATCGGAGAACACAAGGAATGGGGAACGCTGATCTTCAACTACAGCCGCAACGAGGTTCGTAATTTCCTCGTCGCCAACCTGGTGTTCTGGTTCGAGCAGTTCCACATCGATGGCATTCGCGTGGATGCCGTGGCCTCGATGCTCTATCGCGACTACCTGCGTCCCGACGGGGAATGGCTGCCCAATGAGAACGGTGGTCGGGAGAACATCGAAGCCGTTCGCTTCCTGCAGCAGGCCAACCACGTGCTGTTCCAGCACTTCCCAGGGGCCCTCTCGATCGCGGAGGAATCAACCACCTGGCCGATGGTGACGCAGCCCACGGGCAGCGGCGGTCTCGGATTCAACCTCAAGTGGAACATGGGTTGGATGCACGACATGCTCGATTACTTCGAGCTGGACCCGTGGTTCCGCCAGTTCCACCAGAACAACATCACCTTCTCGATCTGGTACACCTACACCGAGAACTTCATGCTGGCCCTGAGCCACGATGAAGTGGTGCATGGCAAGAGCCATCTCCTGCACAAAATGCCTGGTGATGACTGGCAGAAGTACGCCAACACCCGTGCCCTGCTTTCGTACATGTGGACCCACCCCGGCAAGAAGACGATCTTCATGGGGATGGAATTCGGCCAGAGAGCCGAATGGAACGTGTGGGGGGATCTTCAGTGGGATCTGCTCAATTACGACCCCCACAAAGGCATCCAGCGGTTGGTGGATGACCTCAACGTTCTCTACAAGGCTGAGCCAGCCCTCTGGCGGGACGACTTCGACCAGTTCGGCTTCCAGTGGATCGATTGCAACGACAACCGCCACTCCGTGATCAGCTTCATGCGTCGAGAGAGAGCCAGCGGCACCTGGCTCGTGGTGGTGGCGAACTTCACACCCCAAAGCCACTCCCACTACCGCGTGGGCGTTCCGCTCTCCGGCTTCTACGAGGAAATCTTCAACTCCGATGCGGCCAAGTACGGCGGCAGCAACCTCGGCAACATGGGCGGTAAACCAACAGACGAATGGGGCATCCACGGCTACGAGAACTCTCTGGATCTCTGCCTGCCACCGCTGAGCCTGATGGTGTTCAAGCACGACCCGAAGCGCAGCCTGAGCAGCAGCGACCCCGACAACATCGTGTGACGAAGGTGATGACAATGAAGCGGTAAGGCTCTAGCGGAGCCTTTGATTCGGGTAGGTTTCCGGCTGACCTGACCGGCCTTGATGAGCGACTCTTTACCCCTGCTCCTGCGCGCTGCGCGCGGTGAATCGGTGGAGCGTCCTCCCGTGTGGATGATGCGCCAGGCCGGTCGCTACATGAAGATCTACCGGGACCTGCGGGACAAGTACCCCAGCTTCCGGGAACGTTCCGAAAACCCTGATCTCTCCTACGAGATCTCGATGCAGCCGTTCCACGCCTTCAAGCCCGACGGCGTGATCCTGTTCTCCGACATCCTCACGCCGTTGCCGGGCATGGGGATCGATTTCGACATCATCGAGAGCAAAGGACCCCAGATTGGCGATCCGATCAGGACCATGGCCCAGGTTGATGCCCTGCGCCCTCTGAACCCCGCCGAGTCGATGCCCTTCGTGGGCGAAGTGCTGGGTCGTCTGCGCCAAAGCGTTGGCAATGAGGCTGCTGTTCTCGGTTTCGTTGGTGCTCCCTGGACCCTGGCCGCCTACGTGGTGGAAGGCAAGAGCAGCAAGAACTACGCGGTGATCAAGGCCATGGCCTTCCGCGAGCCCGACATCCTTCACAAACTGCTCGACCACTTCGCGGAGTCGATCGCCAATTACCTGCGCTATCAGATTGATTCCGGCGCCCAGGTGGTGCAGATGTTTGATTCCTGGGCTGGCCAGCTGAGCCCTGCGGACTACGACACCTTCGCCGCCCCGTATCAGAAGAAAGTGGTGGATCTGGTCAAGCAGACACACCCCGACACCCCCTTCATCCTCTACATCTCCGGCAGTGCCGGCGTGATCGAGCGGATGGCCAAAACCGGTGTCGACATCGTTTCACTGGATTGGACCGTGGACATGGCGGAAGCCCTGGCTCGCCTTCCCGAGCACGTTGGCGTTCAAGGCAACGTGGACCCCGGCCTGTTGTTCGGCACCCCGGAGGCGATTGAAGCCCGCATCGATGACTGCGTGCGCAAAGCCCGCGGCCGGAAGCACATCCTCAATCTGGGCCACGGCATCTTGCCGGGAACTCCGGAAGAAAATGGTGAAGCCTTCTTCCGTGCTGGCAAGAGCGTGATGGACCGTCTCGGGGCTGTCGTTTGACCCGCATCCTGGTGACCGGCGCCAGCGGTTGCGTCGGTCAGTACATCTCCCGCTGGCTGCTGGATCATTCCGATGCGGAGCTGCTGCTCTGGCTGCGGGATCCCTCCAAACTCACGGCTGTTTCAGCAGACCATCCACGCATCCGCCTTCTGGTCGGTGACCTGCGGGACACCGACCGGTTCGCTGACGAGCTGGCCTTGGTGAACCGGGTGATTCATACCGCCACGGCCTGGGGTGACCCCGAGCGGGCCGAACAGGTGAATGTGCTGGCGGTGAAACGGATGCTGGCGCTTCTCGATCCCAGCAAGTTGGAGCAGATCATTTACTTCTCAACGGCCAGTGTGCTCGATCGGCACCTGCGCCCCCTGCCGGAAGCTCTGGCCTACGGCACGGAATACATCCAAACCAAGGCTCGCTGCCTCAGGGATCTTGAGCAGCACCCTCTGGCCAGCAAAGTCGTCGCGGTGTTTCCCACCTTGGTGTTCGGTGGACGGGTCGACGGCACCAGCCCCTTCCCCACGAGCTACCTCACCGAAGGTTTGGCTGAAGTCAGCCGTTGGCTCTGGCTGGCCCGCTGGCTACGGGTGGATGCGAGCTTCCACTTCATCCATGCGGAAGACATCGCCCGCATCTGTGGCCTGTTGGCCACAAGACCGCATGAGCCAAACCGAGAACCCGGGCAAGGCGCCCTGCGTCGGGTGGTGATGGGACAAGCGGCCATCTCGGTGAACGACACCGTGAAAACCCTCTGCCGCTGGCGCGGTGTGGCCCGGACGCCCGGCATTCCGCTCTGGCCATGGCTGATTGAGACCCTGATCCGCGTTCTGCCGATCGAAGTGAATGCCTGGGACCGGTTCAGCATTCGCCAGCGCCACTTCATCCATGACCCGGTGACGCAGCCGGAACGTTTCGGCGGCAGCAGCCATGCCCCTGACTTGGCAACAGTTCTTTGTGATTCCGGCCTACCCAACCGCGGAACCCCCAGATCAGCACGTAATGTCCATGCATCGACCTAGCCCTTTCATGCGCTCCGTCATCCGCACCATTGCAGCTGCCTGCTGCGCCTTCCTGATGCTGATCGGCCTCAACGTCGGCAGCGCTCAAGCTGCCACCGTTGAAGTGAAGCTCGGCACCGACGGCGGGATGCTCGCCTTTGAGCCCGCCACCGTGAACATCAAGGCCGGTGACACCGTCAAGTTCATCAACAACAAGCTGGCTCCTCACAACGCCGTTTTCGAAGGCCACGATGAGTACAGCCACTCTGATCTCGCCTTCAACCCCGGCGAATCCTGGGAAGAGACCTTCGCCACCTCTGGCACTTATGACTTCTACTGCGAGCCCCACCGTGGCGCTGGCATGGTCGGCAAAGTGATCGTTGAGTGATTCCAGGGTTTCTGAAGAAACCACTCGAATTCATCAGACAACCCTGAGCTGTGTGTCAATCACAGCCCAGGGTTCTTTTTTTTGACGGAACCGATGGATAGCTTGGGGTATTGCAGGGGTTGCGATGGCACGCGTATCAGGCCTGATCCTGACGTTGCTGATGATCGTTGGCGCGACAGGTCTGCTGTCTGCTCCGGCGATGGCGATCGACACGATGGAAAGCTCCGCCTTGGAGCGAGGTGAGCAGATTTTCAACAGCAACTGTGCGGCCTGTCACATGGGCGGCGGCAATGTGATCCGCGCCAACCGGACACTGAAGATCAGCGACCTCAACAACCATGTTGAGGCCTACACGAGCACCCCGCTGGAGGCCCTCGAGCATGAGATTGAGGATGGCCTGAATGCGATGCCCGGCTATGCCGACAAACTCACGGAAGAGGAGATTGTTGCTGTGGCCACCTACATCGAACAACGGGCCGAATTGGGCTGGTCCAGGCGATGAGTCGTGAAGCTCTTCGCGATTTTTTGCGGGCTGTGGAGCACCACCAGGGCTTGCGGCGTGATGCGGCCCAATGCAGCGATGACGATCAACTGTTGGCCCTGGCACGCCGCCATGGGTTCAATGTGATCCAGCGGGATCTCCGCGACGATGCCCGCGAATCAGCCATCACCAGTTGGTTCGAAACCAGCCGAATCCAGCGCTCGTTTCAATCAGCACCCTTCCAATCAAATCCCTCGCAATCAACAGTCTCCCAATCAACAGCCCCGCAACCACCAAAGACCTGATGGCCGTTGTCACCCTGCTCAGTGATTTCATCGACGGCACCAGCATGGCCCTGGCGGAAGACACCGACGCCGCCGATCTGAACGCCTTCATGACCGCCAATCAAGGCCGGCTCTGGGCGAGCGTGCAGCAGCGCCGCCGGCAGCGGCAGCAAACCATCGAGCGGCGAGGTCCGGGAACGGTGTACTTCGCTGCGGACGCCCCAGGGGCTGCGGCCGTGGAGCGCTACCTCGGCAGTGACACGGGCTCAGCTGAGGAAGCAGCAGCGCTGCAGGCCATGCGGAGCGCTGGGGTGGAGATCGCACCCCATGTGGGGGCAGAGCGTGAACGCGATGTTCTGCTCAACGGCCGGTTGAAGGACCTGACGGCCCAGGCCAAGGCCAAGGGTTTTGGTTGAAGCCATGGGCGATGCAGCGATGACGCTTCCTGAGAACCCGCTTGGCCTGCAGAGTTTTGACGAGCTGGTGGAGTGGACCGTGTCCTACCTCCACTTCAAACACGCTCTGGAGGTGATTGCCTTCACCCCAGAGGTCGCAAGGTCGTATCTCGATCGCTTCAGCGCGTTCAGCAGCCGCTATGCCACGGAGATGAAAAAACAGGACATCCTTGAGGCCCGACTCCCCAAAGAGATGAGGGAGAGCATCGAAGCCGAAAACGCTCACCGCGCGCTTCTGCGGAAGCTGCTCAACGGCTGATCAAACGGCGGACTGAGCCTGCTTGGCCGCCTGCAACACAGCCAGATAGAGATCCTCGTCGATTTCCCGGATGTCGTACTCCGTGGGTTTCACACCGTGGTGGTGCTCATGCACCACCATCCAACAGCTGCGTTCCAGCTCACCGCCAGCCGTTGCTGCGAGCGCCAGACCCTGCTGCACGAGGGAGTCCACCAGCGGCTGATCAGGCATTGGCATCCAAGGGTTCGGCAAACTCTAAAAAGACACCCCGGTTTGCCGCTCCCTGGCGTGGGGACCGATCCAAAGGCTTCGGTTTGCCCCCACTGAAAACGGAACAAGCCCCATACGGTGAACCCAGTTGAAACGCATCCGAGATGCAACCCACGGCGGAACAGTTCACCGAACAAGCCTGGGCCGCCATCGTCGCCGCCCAGCAACTGGCGCAGAGCGCCAGGCATCAGCAACTTGAAACGGAGCATCTGCTGCTTGCGCTGTTGCAGCAGAACGGTCTGGCTGGACGCATTCTCAGCAAAGCAGGGGTCGACGTCGGCAATTTCCAGGCGGCCGTCGACAGCCATCTCAGGCAGCAGCCCAGTCTTGGCTCTCCACGGGAATCGGTGTTTCTGGGACGCTCCCTGAACAGCTGCCTGGATCGCGCCGAAACAGCCCGCGATGGTTTCAGTGACAGCTACATCGCCATCGAACACCTGTTGCTGGCCTTGGCGGACGATGACCGCTGCGCGCGTCAACTGCTCAGCCAAGCGGGCGTTGACACCAGCAAACTCAAACAAGCCATTACAGCCGTGCGAGGCAACCAGACGGTGACCGATCAAAACCCGGAAGGGACCTATGAATCGCTTGAGAAGTACGGACGGGACCTGACGGCCGCCGCCCGTGACGGAAAGCTGGACCCGGTGATCGGTCGCGACGAGGAGATCCGGCGCACCATCCAGATCCTCAGCCGGCGCACCAAAAACAACCCCGTGCTGATCGGCGAACCCGGGGTCGGCAAGACCGCCATTGTTGAGGGATTGGCGCAGCGCATCGTGAATGGCGATGTGCCCCAGGCCTTGCAGAACCGTCAGCTCATCGCCCTCGACATGGGAGCCCTGATCGCCGGTGCGAAATACCGCGGTGAGTTCGAGGAACGGCTCAAAGCTGTGCTCAAGGAGGTCACCGCCTCGGAAGGCCAGATCGTGCTGTTCATCGATGAAATCCACACGGTGGTGGGCGCTGGCGCCACCGGTGGCGCCATGGATGCCAGCAATCTGCTCAAGCCGATGCTGGCCCGGGGGGAACTGCGCTGCATTGGCGCCACCACCCTCGACGAGCACCGCCAGCACATCGAAAAGGACCCCGCCTTGGAGCGTCGCTTCCAGCAGGTGCTGGTGGATCAACCCACGGTGGAAGACACCATCTCCATCCTGCGTGGTCTGAAGGAGCGCTATGAGGTGCATCACGGTGTGCGCATTGCCGACAGTGCCTTGGTGGCGGCGGCTGTGTTGAGCAGCCGCTACATCGCCGACCGCTTCCTGCCCGACAAGGCCATCGATCTGGTGGATGAGTCGGCCGCCCGCCTCAAGATGGAGATCACCTCCAAACCAGAGGAGATCGATGAAATCGATCGCAAGATCCTGCAGCTGGAGATGGAGAAGCTCTCCCTCGGCCGTGAATCCGACAGCGCCAGCCAGGAACGCTTGCAACGGATTGAACGGGAACTGGCGGAACTGGGCGAACAGCAAAGTTCCCTGAATGCCCAGTGGCAGCAGGAGAAAGGAGCGATCGATGAGCTGTCGTCGCTCAAGGAGGAGATCGAACGGGTGCAGCTGCAGGTGGAACAGGCCAAACGCAGCTACGACCTGAACAAAGCAGCGGAACTGGAATACGGCACCCTGGCCTCGCTGCAGAAGCAGTTGCTCGAACAGGAAGCCCAGATCGCCTCAGAGGAGCCTGGCGAGAAAGGCTTGCTGCGGGAGGAGGTGAGTGAAGACGACATCGCCGAGGTGATCGCCAAGTGGACCGGAATCCCTGTGGCGCGGCTGGTGCAGAGCGAAATGGAGAAGCTGCTGCAACTCGAAGATGACCTGCATCAGCGGGTGATCGGCCAGCACCAGGCCGTCACCGCCGTCGCCGATGCGATTCAACGGTCCAGGGCGGGGCTGAGCGATCCGAACCGCCCCATCGCCAGCTTCCTGTTCCTCGGCCCCACGGGTGTGGGCAAGACGGAACTCTCCAAAGCCCTCGCCAACCGGCTGTTCGACAGCGATGACGCCATGGTTCGCATCGACATGTCGGAGTACATGGAGAAGCACACCGTGAGCCGTTTGATCGGGGCACCTCCCGGCTACGTGGGCTATGAGGCCGGTGGCCAGCTCACCGAAGCGGTGCGTCGTCGGCCCTACGCCGTGATCCTGTTCGACGAGGTGGAGAAAGCCCACCCGGATGTGTTCAACGTGATGCTGCAGATCCTTGATGACGGCCGTGTCACCGATGGGCAGGGCCGCACCGTGGACTTCACCAACACCGTGCTGATTCTCACCAGCAACATCGGCAGCCAGTCGATCCTGGAGCTGGCCGGCGATCCCGAGCAGCATGGAGCGATGGAAAGCCGGGTGAATGACGCTCTCCGGGCCCATTTCCGGCCGGAATTCCTCAATCGCCTCGACGATCAGATTATCTTCCACAGCCTCAGGCGGGAGGAACTACGCGAGATCGTCACCCTTCAGGTGGAACGTCTGCGCCAGCGGCTGGCTGAGCGCAAGCTGGAGCTCAGCCTGAGCGATGGGGCCGCCGACTGGCTCGCCAATGCCGGATATGACCCCGTCTACGGGGCACGACCGCTGAAACGCGCTGTGCAGCGGGAACTGGAGACACCCATTGCCAAAGCGATCCTGGCGGGTCGTTACAGCGAAGGGCAGGCGATCAGCGTGGAGCTGGAAGCGGACGCGTTAGCCCTGCGCTGAAAACCAGGCGGGAACAGCGCTGTAGGTGGCGGCATTGCGGCTGTTCTCCCGCGCCTCCACGCCAAAGCAACAGGTGCGACCGCCGTCCCGCTCCCGCAGCAGCTCATTGGCCCAGGTCCAGATCAAGGCCGCCGTTGCCTCCATGCCCACGTTCTCCATCACGCGGAGATCAATGGCCTGGAGGAGGTGCAGGCGCTGCCATTCCGCCAGCAGTGGATCGTCGGCATTGACCAGAAAGGTGTGGTCGAACTGCTGCCGCAGCCGTTGCTCGAAGGGGCGAAGGCTGGAAAAATCAACAACAAACCCGCAGGCATCCAGCTCCGTTGCGGCGAACCAGAGGTTGAAACTGCGGCTGTAGCCATGCACGAAGCTGCAATGGCCCTGGTGGCGCCACTGGCGGTGACAGCAGGGATAGCCGCTGAAGGCTTTGCTGCAGCTGTAGGGGGTCGGAGAAACCAGCAAGGAGTGAAAACGCGGAATAGAGCACGCTGCGGGAAGATTCAGGGGTTGCCCGAATGTCCGAGGCCTGATGCAGCCCCTCAGCCCCGCCTTCATTGACCAACTCCGTTTTAACGAAGCGGGGCTGATTCCAGCTGTGGCCCAGGACTGGCTGGACGGGGCGGTGCTGATGGTGGCCTGGATGAACCGGGACGCCATCGAAGCCACCCTGCGCAGCGGTGAAGTGCATTACTGGAGCCGCTCACGCCAGGAGCTTTGGCACAAGGGGGCCACCAGCGGTCACGTTCAGACGATGCGGGAGATCCGCTACGACTGCGATGCCGACGTGCTGCTGGTGACCGTGGAGCAAGCCGGAGAGGTGGCCTGCCA
This sequence comes from Synechococcus sp. A15-44, assembly GCF_014280115.1. Taxonomy (NCBI): domain Bacteria; kingdom Bacillati; phylum Cyanobacteriota; class Cyanophyceae; order Synechococcales; family Synechococcaceae; genus Synechococcus; species Synechococcus sp. A15-44. The sequence goes on along the minus strand of NZ_CP047938.1, from coordinate 916,561 downwards.
CACCGGCTCCCGCAGCTGTTTCTACGAAAACAGTGACGGGCGAACGGCGGGTGGGGCAGAGGCTCTGCCGCCGCCAACGGATGCCTGCACCGAACTGTTCCGCGTGATCGAAGGACGACAGGAACAGCCGGAGGAAGACAGCTACACCAACAAGCTGCTGGCGGGGGGAGACAACAGCATCCTCAAGAAAATCGGCGAGGAGAGTGCTGAATTCGTGATGGCCTGCAAAGACGACAATGCCGCCGAGATTGCCGGCGAAGCTGCGGACATCGTCTTCCACATGCAGGTGGCATTAGCCCATCACGGCGTGAGCTGGCGGCAGGTGCAGGAAGTGCTGGCCGCGCGGCGGGGTGCCCCCCGCCGGCACTAAGGCAGGCAGGGGCTGTCGCTGCTGATCACCACTTGATCGCCCAGCTCCACGGTGTCCAACAACACCCCCATGGTGAGCTTTCCGGCGTTGATGCACCCGCCAGTCACCGCCTTGCCGATCCGGCTCTCGTCGTTGGTGCCGTGAATGGCGAAGCTGTACCAGCGGAAGACGCCGTCGTAGGTGTTGAAGCGGAAGGGCTGCTCGGTTGCCGGCATTGGAGCCAGGCTGATGTAACCGATGCCGTACTCACCGGTTTCCCCATCACCTTTGAAGTCGATGGAGTTCATGTTGGTGAAGAGGGTCTCGCGCAGCTCGTCTTCTGTCTTCCCGGATTGCTCCACCAGGGAGGGGTCCATCTCGAAGCGATCGTCGCTGAGGATGGCGTTCACCTCAAAGGTTCCAAGCGGCGTGACGCCTTCTTCAAAGGTGGTGCCTTCACAGCCGATGCCATGGCGCCCATGGCCAACGGTGAAACGCAGAGGCCCCTCAGCACGATCGAGAACCCCTTCATTGGCTGACGGATTGCTGCCGTCCAGCTGAATCCGAATCGGTTCGCGAGCCTGGGGCTCCAGCACCGCGGTGCTGGTGTCAGAACGGCAACCCACCAGGCTGACCATCAATCCGGCCATCACCAGAGAGCGGACCAGGTCCATGCATCGACCACGACTTCCGGCAGCATGCCGCGGCCGGATGGCGGCGTCACTCAGGCAACACAGATTCAGCTGGTTCGGTGGGCTGTCGAATCGTCAAACCGAAACGGGTGGACTGCTGCATCAACCACGCGAGTGTGAGGCGATCCCGCTCTGAAGGCACCAACACCGGACTCTGCCCCTGGCTCACCGCCAAGGCGTCGGTGGGATCAGAACTGTGACCCCAGAGTCCGAAGGCGTGACCCAGTTCATGCAGAGCCGTGGCTTGCAGGGCATCGGCCCGAAGCTCGGGGGAGACCATCACCTTCACCTGAGGCTCGAGGCGCCTCCGGCCCAAACGCTGCACGTCCACCACCTGAAGCTGTGTTCGTCCATTGCTGGCCCTCCAGACCCCCTCGACCTGACGGCGGGCCGGGCGCTGGCGCTGGATCAACACGTTGGCCTGGTCCGGATTGTCCACCAGCGTGAGCGGAACCAGTGCACCCCAGGTGGTCAGCGCCGATGACACCTGATCAAGCCAGCGTTGCTCCCAGCGGTTGGCCGGCGTGGCGGCGGCGGGCTGAACCCACACGCACCAGTGCTTCAACACCGGAGGGCCCAGGGAGGTGGTGGCGATGGAGGAGGCATAGCCCGGCCTCTGGCCTGGAGGCTGGCGTTCCAAAGCCACCTGCAGGGTTCGAACCTGCTGTTGTGGAGGACAGAGCTCGGGCTGCATCAGGCGGCGGGAAGACCCACACCGCGGGCCATCAGGGTCGCCATCAACGGAATGCTGGCGAAGCCGACCAGTTCAATGTTGATGATCCAGGCCAGACGCTTGGCCAGGGCTTCGCTCACCTTCGGCAGCTCACCCTTGCGCAGGGGAATCGCCCAGAGGATGTAGGTGATCGTGGGATACAGCGACAGGCCTCCCACGGAGAGGTAAAGACCAACCTTCCACCAGAACAGCGGATTCTGGGTGTAGAACTCAGCCCCCTGGCCGAAGTGGATCACCCGCAGGATTCCACTGACAAGAAGAGCCAGGGCAGCGATGCCATAAACGATGTCGGTGATCACCATCGCCGTGGCTTCCTGGCGATTCGGATCCGCTTTGATCAGCTTCCGCTCCAGCACCAGAGCGCCAAAGCAGAGCATGAAGCTGAGGTAGTGAACGTAGGCAACGCCAGCGTTTTTGGCGATGTCGGACGTGAGAGCGACGGCCAGGGGCATGGGCGTGGCGGCGGAAGGTGCGGCGACCTTAGCCACCCAATTGAATTAACAATGAAAGATTCACTTCAGCAACAGGAAGAAAGAGTGAAATAGCGCACAAAGTATTAATTCGGGAGTCTTTATTATGACCGCCAGAAAAAAACACTTTGGTTCTAGGTTCAATTCAGCCGTATCGTCATGATGACGAGTTCTCTGAGTGCTTTTCTCGGCGAAATTGGTCGCCATCAACTGCTCACTCCAGAACAGGAACTCATGATGGGGAGGAAGGTTCAGGCGATGGTCGCCATCACAGAACGCTGTCATCTGGCTGGCGGGAGTGGCCCAGCCTGTGAGTACAGCGATGAAGAAAAAGGCGTGATTCGCCGTGGCGAACGGGCCAAGAATCAGATGATTACCTCCAACCTTCGTCTTGTCGTCAATCTGGCCAAGCGTTATCAGGGCAAGGGTCTGGATCTTCTCGATCTGATTCAAGAGGGCACCCTTGGCCTCACCCGTGCCGTCGAGAAATACGACCCCACCCGCGGCCATCGTTTCTCCACCTATGCCTACTGGTGGATTCGGCAGGGGCTGAATCGAGCGCTCTCCACCCAAAGCCGCACGATTCGCATTCCCGTGAATGTGAACGAAAAGCTCACCAAATTGCGGGCTGCCAAGGCACGCTTGATGCAGCGCAATGGCCTCAGCCCCAGCGGAGAGCAACTCGCGGAGTTCATGGAGATCCCCATCGCTGAGGTGGAAGATCTGCTGGCCTGTGAACTGCGCAGCGTCACCGTGAGCCTGCAGGGGGTTGTGAAATCGAAATCGGATCCTTCCGAGCTGGTGGATGTGCTGCCAAGCGAGGAGCTCCCGCCGCTGGAAAGGGCCGAGATCGCTGAACGCACCGCGTCCGTGTGGTCTTTGCTGGCCAAAGCCAATCTCACCCCGAAAGAACACACCGTTGTGACCCTGCGCTTTGGGCTGGATGGCACCAACGAATGGCGCACCCTTGCCGAGGTGGCACGCCACATGAACTGTTCACGGGAGTATTGCCGTCAGGTGGTGCAGCGGGCCCTGCGCAAACTGCGCAAGACGGGCATTCAAAGCGGACTCGTGGAATCCACACCCTGAAGATCGGCACGCCCCGCTGGCGTCTTGCGGAGGAACTGGGGAGAGTGGATCCAACCGGTTCCCTCCGCATGACTGACCAGGCTGCGCGAACCACCGTTGAAGCCGACGTGCTTGAACGGGAGGTGATCGACGAAAACCTGCTGCGGAGCCTGTTGCAGCGGGCTGGCAGAGGTCTTGCCGCCCCAGCCCTGGAAGCCCTGGAGTTGATGCTTGACCCCGGGACCCCCTCAGCCGCACGGCTGACGATGCTCGCTGCCCTGAGTTACCTACTGATGCCGGCCGACCTGATTCCAGACCTGCTGCCGGTGGCCGGTTTCAGTGATGATCTGGTGGCGCTCACGGCCATGGTGGGTCTGTGGAGCAATCACGTCACTCCCGCCATCCGGATGCGAGCTCGCCGCAAACTGGATCGTTGGTTTCCCCTGGCGCACTGAATCGCTGAACTGAATCGCTGATCAATGTCTGGCTGGACCCCTGAATTTGAAGCGGATCTCACTCTGCTGCTGAAGGACTGGTTAAAGCAGCAAGGGCGCACCCAGGCCGACCTGCGTCGAAACCTGCGCGCTGTGTCGACCCGAATGCCTTCCCTGCTTGAGGTGCTGGAGCGCGAACACAACATGCGTGGACTGGCTGGACTGGCTGATCGGCTCTGCAGCGTTGAAGCCGAATGGCACGGCCAGCCTTCCAGCGAACCTGCCGGTGTGGCAACGGCCGACGACGATCCGTTCGGGCAACTTGATCTGCTTTTGCAGGAAATTCGAGACGACTGCACCGATTAACCGCTGACACGGGCAAAGTGGTGGCTCAGACATCGCCCCGATGACGCGAAATCACCTCCTCTGCCCCTCCGTTCTGTTGATGATGTCGGTGTTGGGCGCTTCCTCGGCCCATGCGCAAACCGAGGGGTGGCTGCGGGGACCGGGTAGCGCCACGGGCAAAGACAGCAAGATTGAAGCCGATTGCATCAAGGCAGAGGACGGCTCCGTCACCTGCGACACCAAGGTGGTCAACCCGGCCAGCGACACCAAGGCTCGCCCCTACTACACCCCCTTCAACGACTGAAGCCCGTGAGTGAACCCACGCGTTCCAAGAGAAGTTTTCTCGGTTTCGTTGATGCAGGTGAGCGCGAGGTCGCCAGACTGCTCACCCTGATCACAGCCGTGGTGATCAGCGCCGCCATCATCCAGCTGATTGTTTCCTTGAGCTCCAAATTGCTGACTGGGTCAGCGGCAATATGGTTGGGCGATGACCTGATCAAGATCCTTGGCGATCTGCTCACCGTGTTGATCGCGCTGGAGGTGCTGCAAAACATCACCAGTTACCTAAGGCGCCACGTGGTGCAGATCGAACTGGTTCTGGTCACCGCACTGACGGCGGTGGCTCGAAAGGTGATCGTGCTGCCCTCCGGTGCTGAAAACAAACCCCAGCTGCTGGTGGGCCTCGGGATCGCTGTCGTCTCACTTTCAGCGGCTTACTGGTTGGTGAAGCGTGCGAACGCCACTCCCTCCCGCAAACGACTGGGCCTCGGAGGATCAGCCATCAAGCTTGATTTCCAGGACTGAGGCTTCACGAACAAAAGGAAGGCCGCCCTTCCCGATGGAAAGACGGCCTAACTCGCTCGTTTGCGCATGGCAATCGACTTCAACTTCAGTGTCTGATGCCTTGGAAAAACTCCTCCAGCAATGGAACTGAGACAGGAGGGTCGAAGCGTCTGGCTCAAGGCACCCTGGGGCCATCGGGTCCAGGTGTGAAGCGGCTCTCCTGCGGGGCACCTACGAACGATGCAGAGGGGAGTCGACTGGCTTGACGCTCTTCGTTGTCGCGCCAGACGAATCGCTTACGAATGGGTGGAAACTGTTGGAGCAGGGGCCAGAAAGTCAGTCTGCTTCTGGGGCTTGCTCAGGTGGAGTGTCGGCCGTCATGGGCTCCTCCGATCTCGATGCACTCACTCTCGTCAGCGATGCCACCGACGGCAATCAGCTGTCGTGCTCATTGCCTTTTGGGGGCTGCACGACCCATCGTGGAGGTGGCGTGCCTCGCCGGGCTTAAGCCGCATCCCAGTGCAAGGCGAGCCAGAGAGTTCCCGGATCAGGATCCGTGCGCTCCACCCGGTGGCGTTGATGGGGCGAAAGCAGTAAATGATCCCCTGGACTGAGATCCACAATCCGATCGGGGTTCTGCAGCGCAACACAGGCACTCCCGCGCAACACAAGCACCCACTCGTGATCGGACTGATCCATCCATTCGTCACGGGGGGAGCTGAAGCCGTTGGAGGCGATCAACAGCAGTCTCCATGTTTCGGCAGATGCCACCACCTGGGTTGATTCCTCACCCGGTGGAGGGCACGGGGTCGCCAACAGGTTGGCCTCTCCCCCCGGCCGATGGTCACGCTCACCCCAGCGCCGACCGATGTCGTACCCCCAGGATCGGGCCAACTGAACAACCTGGTTGTGGTCCGCACAAGCCGCCAGCTGTTCGCGGCTGCTGGAGTCGTTCCGCACACGCTCCGCAAGGGCCTGAAGTTGGGAGATCTTGCTGAGGAAACGGATCAGATCCTGTTCCGCCACGGAGACCACCGCACAGCTTCAACAGTGATCCTGACAACAGACCAATCAGGGGATCGACGCAAAAGTCAGAAGATCCTGACCTTCTGTTTCATGCCGTCCGCAACCAAGGCACTCACCATCGGAGATCTGGAGGCTGGATTCTCGACCTACTGCCAGGCCCTGCGTCGCCTTGTGGCCGATGGACGCGACCTCAACGCCATTCGCCGGACGGTTTGCTGGGACTACCTCAACCGATTGCACACCTCGCTTCCGAAGGATTACCGCTCTCCCGATGAACTGATCCAGCGGTTCCAGAAGGAGGCATCGCCTGCTCAAGCAGACTGATCCAAGCCACATCATCCCTGTGCTGAGCCACCTCCTGCGCTGCTGCATTGGTGCGTTTCTTGTTCTGCTGCTGAGCCTTGGTTCAGCCGGCGCTTCGCTGGCTGCAGGGTCTGACGCCAGCCCCGGCGCCCTGTTGTTCGAACAGCACTGCGCGGGATGCCACATCAACGGTGGCAACATCATTCGCCGGGGCAAAAACCTGAAGCTGAAGACCCTCGAGCGTGAGAAGGTCGCAACTGTGGACGCCATCGCAGCCATCGCCCGGGAAGGGCGAGGCCAGATGAGTGGTTACGCCGATGTTCTCGGGAGCGATGGAGATCAGCTCGTGGCTGAATGGGTGCTCACGCAGGCTCAGAACGCCTGGACCCAGGGATAAACCTCGAGCGCCGTCCAGATCCCCTGCTTCCAATAGATGTCGTCCTCAACCAGCCTGCGGACGACGTCGATGCTGTCGGCCTCGAAGATCCCGAAAACATGGGTGCTTCCCTCGGTGGGTCCGAGCGTGACCAGCGTTCCCTGCTCTTTCAGACTTTGGAGACGAGCAAGGTGCTCATCCCGATAGGGAGCACGCTTCTCATGAGCATCCGCGCAGTAAGTGCCCCACAAAACGAAACGTGCCATAGCGAAGGATGAAATAACAGCGAACTTTTCAGTGGAAAATGATGGCATAGCCGCTTGAACCATGGCTATGTTGTGAAGGTTGATATCTCTCGAAAGCGATGCTCACTGGGAGCGACCTTCTCAATAAAGTCAAAGACCTGGGTGACATCAGCAAGTCTGACCTTGTTCGTGCCTGTGGCTATGTCTCCACGAAAAAAGATGGTGGTGAACGTCTGAATTTCACCGCTTTTTATGAAGCACTGCTGGACGCCAAAGGCGTCAGTCTTGGCGTGGGTGGAGTTGGCGGCGTGGGCAAAGGCGGCCGCAAACTCAGCTATGTGGCCACTGTGCAAGGAAACGGCAATCTTCTCATCGGCAAGGCCTATACAGCGCTGCTCGACCTGAAACCTGGAGATGAATTTGAAATCAAACTTGGTCGCAAACAGATTCGTCTGACACCGGTGGGTGCCACCGACGAAGACGACGAGTGATTCAACATTAAAAGCAGTGCAACCCCGGCCAATGCCGGGGTTTTTCATGGCTTGAGCGGGATGGCAGCCCCCTAGGGCTGATCGGCAGCGGCACGCAACTCAGCGCAAAAACGACCAGCTTCCTGAGCTATGTCCCCGGGCGACGCTGCGGCCATCCGTTTCACAAGTGCACTGCCCACAATCGCTCCATCGGCACCCCAACCCCGAACCTGACGCACCTGCTCGGCACCGGAGATCCCAAAACCAACCGCAACAGGAACCGGTGAGGTTTGTTTGAGTTGCTGCACCAAACCTTCAACCCTGCTTTCCATCTGAGCTCGCTCACCGGTGACACCGGTGACACTCACCAGGTAGGTGAAACCTCGGCTGCATGTCGCAATCCGACCCATCCGATCTTGGGGAGTGGTGGGTGCAACCAAGAGCACCAAATCCAAGCCATGACGCTCTGCGATTGTCGACAGCCGCTCCGCTTCCTCAAGGGGTAGATCAGGGACCACCAAACCCGCCGCACCAGCCTCCGCTGCGGACTGGCAAAACGCCTCCATCCCCACATTGAGCAGTGGATTGGAATACGTGAACAGGATCACGGGAATCTGCAGCTGGCCTTTCAACGAGCGCAACATGTCCAGAACACCCTTTGGCGTGGTTCCGGCGGCAAGGGCCCGGGACGCAGCAGCCTGAATGACCGGCCCATCAGCGAGGGGGTCGCTGTAGGGCATTCCCAGTTCGACCATGTCAGCCCCTGCACGTTGCAGGCTGAGCATCACATCAGCGGTGACAGAGAGATCCGGATCGCCGGCCATCAGGAATGGCATCAAGGCGAGGCGACCGTCCTGCTTCAGCTGCTCAAAGCGCTGGGCGATGGAAGAGGACTGCTGATTGGGCATCTCGGTCAACCGACCAGGAACAAACTTCGGAAGCCTATGAGTCGACGGGGGCATCGCCGTCCGCGGGAACCGAGGCATCCGCTCCAATCTTGCGCAACAGCGCCTGTTGCTCCTCCTCGGGAAGAGCATCAAAACGGGCTTGAAGCGTCTCAGCTTCCTGTTTGTCGTAGACCTCGCGGTAGCGACGCCGCTGATCCATGTAGGTCATCTGGCCGGTGACCACACGGAACAGGTAAGAGCTTGTCCACACCACCACAATCACAACCAGCAGGGCCTCCGCAGCAATTCCTGCCGAAAACCCCTCAAAGCCTGCAGCTTGAAAGCCGACCTGCCCAAGCCCGCCCAGCAGGAGGACTGCAAGTCCGATCAGAAGAACCTTGCCACGCGTCAATTCAGACGTCTCCCTGACCGCTCAGCCGGAAATTGAGGAAGGGGGCAAACAGAATCATCCCCGGGAAAAAGAGGAAGACCAGGCCATAGATGCCCAGACGCTCCAGCTTGCCCATGCGATGCCAACGCTGGTTCATCCACGCGTACAGGGCGAGGGGAACCACAACGAGATACAGGCCGCCCAGAACGGTGTAGGCCAACAGAACCAACAACGTGTCCTGTGGGACTTGAGAGAGCAGGGACGAAAGGTCCAAGGCCTGAGGACAGCTGGGGGAAATCTAAGATGTCCGGGCGGGGGCATGGCGGAATCGGTAGACGCACGCGACTTAAAATCGCTTGGGCCGAAAGGCCTGTGGGGGTTCAAGTCCCCCTGCCCCCACCAACTGAGCTCAAGACGGCAGCAACTCAGCCAGCTTGGTGCGGAAATCTCCCTTGGGCATGCCGCCCTTCAGTTCTCCCTTGATCGAAAAATCTCCATCGGGATCGTTCACCAGGAGGTAGGTGGGCCAGCCCATCCCCTCCTTGTTGGGGTACTGCTTGAGCAGGATCTTCCGGTATTTCCGATACATCTCCGTGTCCTGCAGCATCACGGAGATGAAGCTGCAGCCGAGTTCCTCGGCCACCTTGCCGTCGTAGTGACTCATGCGGTGACAGGTGCCGCAGTCTTCAGAGCTGAACTTGATCAGGTGCATCGGCAACGGCCCAGGACAGGATCTCTCCAGCATGGAAAGGAACCAGTCCATTCACAAGTTCCGGCACGAGATGGTCACGGCGTTGCAACGTGATGCGACGCGTGTTGGCTGGACGGTTGTAGAAGGCTGGCCCATTCAGGCTGGTGAAGGCTTCGAGATGCTCCAGGGCGCCCTCCTCATCAAAAACCTGGGCATAGCTCTCCAGGGCGAAGGGCGCATTGAAGATGCCGGCGCATCCGCAGGCACTTTCCTTGGATGCCCGTTCATGCGGTGCCGTGTCGGTGCCGAGAAAGAAGCGTGGGTCACCGCTGGTGGCCGCCCGGCGCAGGGCCTGACGGTGGCATTCCCGCTTGGCCACGGGGAGGCAATAAAAATCACTGCGCAACCCGCCGGCAAACATTGCGTTGCGGTTGATGTGCAGATGGTGGGGGGTGATGGTGGCGGCGAGATGACGATCCGCTGAGCTGACGTATTGCACCGCTTGTTCGGTGGTGATGTGCTCGAACACAACCTTCAGCTCGGGATGGCGGTCCCGCAGTGGTGCCAGATGGCGTTCGATGAACACCGCCTCTCGGTCGAAGATATCGATCTCGCTGTCCGTGACTTCACCATGGATCAGCAAGGGCATGCCGATCCGGGCCATCGTTTCCAGCACGGGATCGATCTGCAGCAGATCCGTCACCCCTGCGGCGGAATTGGTGGTGGCGTTGGCGGGATAAAGCTTGGCGGCAGCAAAAACGCCCTCTTGAAAACCCATCTCCAGCTCCGCAGGAGCGATCGAATCCGTGAGGTACGCCGTCATCAGGGGCGTGAACTCCAGATCAGCGGGGCACGCCGCCTGAATGCGATCGCGATAGGCCTGTGCAGCAGCCACCGTGGTCACCGGGGGACGCAGGTTGGGCATCACGATGGCCCGCTGAAAACGGCGGGCGGTATGGGCCACAACCTGGTTCAGCATCTCCCCGTCGCGGAGATGCACGTGCCAATCATCTGGGGCGATGATCGAGATCTGATCAGACATTCAGCTGCAAACCGTTCACGGCAAGGCGCAAGGCATCGAGGCGATCACCAGTGATGTGGCTTTTGGGGAGCCGATCCAACAGCTTCAGCTTCTGCAGGCGCTTCTCCGTGCTGCCCGTTGCACCAACCAGGAACACCTGACGACTCTCTTCAATCGCTTCCTTGACGGCATTCTCGAGGGCGATCGCAGCGGTGACCCCCAGGTGGGACACCTCGGAAAGGTCGAAGACCACCGCCTGACAATTGCCGATGGCGTTGTGCTCACGCGAGATGGCCTTGGCCACGCCGAAGATCATCGGCCCGGCGAGCTGGAACAACAGAACCTTGCCGGAGGCCTGATCCAGCAACACCTGCTCTTCATCGGTCAGCTCCACATCGTCATCAGCGGTGCTGATCGTTTTCACTTTTCTGGACTGCAACGCGCTCATCCGATCAATGGTGAGCACGTTGGCCACGAAAACTCCGATGCCCACTGCAGTGATGAGATCCACCAGCACCGTGAGCGCAATCACGCCGTAGGTGATCACCGCAGCTTTCACCGAGAGGTGGTGGGCCCGTTGAAGGAAATCCCAATCGATGATGTCGATGCCCACCTTCAGGGCGATGCCCGCCAGCACGGCAAGGGGAATCGTTGAGGCGAGAGGGGCGGCGGCCAGAACGACCACCATCAAAATCAGCGCACGAACAATCCCTGACAGGGCTGAACGTCCGCCGGCCTGAATGTTCACAACGGTGCCCATCGTGGCTCCCGCCCCAGGCAGTCCGCCAAAGACGCCCGACGCGATGTTGGCCAATCCCTGACCCACCAATTCCTTGTTGGAGTTGTGCTCCGTGCGGGTGAGGCTGTCAGCCACAACGGAGGTGAGCAGTGCATCGATGCAGCCGAGCATGCCCAGCACTGCGGCATCCACGAACATCAAACGCAGCTGTCCGCCCGACAAGGTGGGAACATGCAGGCTGGGGAGCTCAGCATTGAACGGCGGAATGGTCTTGAGACCGGCGTCGTGGAACAGGGTCATCGACAGCACCGTTCCCAGAACAAGAGCGAGCAGCTGCGGCGGGCAGAAACGCTTCACGCTGGCTGGAGTGAACCAGAGGATTGCAACGGTGATCAACGCCAGCGCCAGCTCCATCGGCTGAATTCCGGCAATCAAACCCGGCAGGTTGGACAGGGTTCCCATCACCCCGCCCGATGCAGTCTGCCCCAGGAAAGCGGGCAGCTGGAGAATCACCAGGATGGCTCCAATCCCCGACATGAAGCCAGAGATCACGGTGTAAGGCATCTGGGTGACGTATCGACCCAGACGGAAGACGCCAAAAAGAATCTGAAACAGGCCCGCCAAGATGACCACGGTGAAGGCCATGGCCATGGCCGTCTCCTTGTCCGGAGCCGTGGCGGTGAAGCTCAGGATCACCGACGTGAACACCACGGTCATGGGACCGGTGGGTTCGGAGATCAAGGTGGGCGTTCCGCCGAAGAGAGACGCCACCAAGCCGATGATCACGGCGCCCCAAAGCCCAGGGGCAGGGTCACCCGTTGCGGCGACCCCGAAGGCCAGGGCCATCGGCAGAGCAATCACCGCGGCGGTCACGCCACCAAAGGCGTCACCCCGGAGGTTGCTGGTGCTGATCCGGTTCAACAAGGTTTCTTATCTATTACCCAGGTGAGTGACCTTAGGTTGATTCGCTTCAAAGCACAATCCCCTTACAGCTGAGCTCGCCCCATGCCTGAATTTCTGCAGGCCTCGATCCAAGTGCTCCTGGGCATCGGACTGCTGTTCGGTGGCGGGGAACTGTTCGTTCAGGGGTCCGTCGCCATGGCGGTGATCTTCGGGATTCCCCAGCTCGTGATCGGCCTCACGGTGGTGTCGCTGGGCACCAGCGCCCCGGAACTGTTCGTGAGCCTGAATTCGGTGCTCCAGGGATCTGACGCCCTCGCCGTGAGCAATGTGGTGGGCAGCAACATCTTCAACGTGATGGTGGTGCTGGGCAGCAGCGCCCTTGTGCTGCCCTTGCGGGTTGAAAGCCGCCTGGTGAGGCGGGATGTGCCTCTGATGATTGCCATCTCGGCGGCGGTCTGGGGCATGGCCTCCGCAGGACGGGTGACCTGGCAAGCGGGCCTGGCCTTGCTGTTGGGGCTTGTGATCAACACCGTCTGGGAGATCCGCACCGCCCGTGAAGAACCGGACGACAGCGGTAGCGCTGAACCTGACATCGAAGAGGACGCAGCGAGCGGCGGTTGGACTCTTGCCGTCCTGCGACTGATCGCAGGCATCGGCATCCTCACCGTTGGATCACAGGTGTTGGTGAGCGGCGCCACATCTGCCGCGACCTATTTAGGGGTGAGTGAAGCGGTGATCGGTCTCACGATCGTTTCCGCTGGAACGTCGATGCCGGAATTGATCACCTCCCTGGTGGCCGCCCTGCGCGGGCGCACCGATCTGGCGATCGGCAACGTGGTGGGCAGCTGCCTGTTGAACCTGCTGCTGGTGCTGGGCGGTGGCGCCTTGGCTGCCGCTGGCCGCGGCCTGGACGTGAGCCCCGAGTTGATTCAGGACGATCTGCCCGTGATGTTGCTCACCAGCCTGGCTTGCCTGCCGATCTTCTGGACGCGCGGACGGATCAGCCGACTGGAGGGTGGATTGCTGCTTGGTTTGTACATCCTTTACATCGTTGACAACGTTCTTCCAAGAACAAGCCTCGCCAGTTGGTCAGATGAGTTCCGGCTGTTGATGCTCTGTTTTGTGCTGCCGGTGGTGATGATCGTGATCATGACCCAGGCGTTGGTGTTCTGGCGCACCAAGACCTAGCGGCATCGCGGGTGAAGCCTATGAAGAGACGAATGGAGTTGTATTTGCACATCTGGTGATGACCGTTTGATCCACCGTGGTCATCCTTGGTGTGTGTCGATCGGCTTGCCGATGCTTGAGCTGCTTCCACCGCTCAACGACAAAAATCTTCCCTGGCTCGACGTCATCCATCCGATCGTCGTTCACTTCGTGATCGCCATGGCGCTGATCACGGTGGTGTTCGACGTGATTGGTGTTATCAGCAGAAAAAAAAACCTGTTTGAAGTCAGCTTCTGGAACCTGATCGTCGCCACCGTGGCGATTTTTGTGGCGATCATCTTCGGCCAGGTGGAGGCCGGTCTGGCCAATCCCTACGGCGCCTCGCGGGACATCCTCAACATTCACAGCACCATCGGTTGGTCCCTGGCCGGCGTGCTGGCCCTGCTCACGGGCTGGCGCTACGTCGCCCGGCAGAAGGATCCGGCCAACTTGCCCAGGGGCTTTCTGGCCCTTGATGTGGTGCTGGCGGGGCTTGTGATCACGCAGGTGTATCTCGGCGACAAGCTGGTCTGGGTTTACGGACTGCACACGGTCCCCGTGGTGGAAGCCATCCGTCAGGGGGTGGTGTCGTGACCCACTTCGCCGCGATCGCATCGCCGATCAACGACATCGCCGACTCCCTCGGCGCCAACAACCTTCCTTACGCGATTCCGCTGCACCCCAACCTGGTGCACCTGACCATCGGCCTGTTTGCGATCGCCATCGCGTTCGACGTGGCCGGTGCGTTCTACCCGCTGGAGAAACGGCTGTTCCGCTACTTGGCTCTGCCGGTCACCCGTAGCGGCTTCCACGACGTGGGCTGGTACAACCTCGTCGCCTGCAGCGGCATCAGCTTTTTCACCGTGGCCGCCGGGTTCTACGAAATGCTGCTGGCAGTGCCGTTGCCAGGCATCCGCAGCATTCTCGGCCAGACCGCCATCGACACGATGCTCTGGCATGCCATCGGTGGCGTCGCGATCCTGCTGGTGATCGTGGCCATGACCATCTGGCGTGGTTACCAACGCTTTGTCTGGCGCAAGGACCTGGGCCGTCAGGTGAGCTGGCTGTATCTGCTCTGCGGCATCGCCATGCTGCTGGTGATGGGGCTGCACGGAAGCCTGGGCGCCTGGCTGGCCAGTGACTTCGGCGTGCACATCACCGCAGACCAGTTGCTGGCCGCTGGCGCCGATCTGCAGGAGGCCTTGCCATGACCAGCACAACCCCCAAGAGCGGCCCGAACCTCGGCGCCATCGTGATCATTGGCATCGCGGTAGCCATCAACCTGGTGATCGCCAAGGCGATGGCGACATGGTCCTACAGCTGGTTCCCGCCGCAGGCTTCCAGCGCAGCGGCGTACGTCGACGATCTGTTCGCCCTGGAAACCGGCATCGGCTCCTTCATCTTCTTCGGCTGCACCGGCGTGATGGGCTGGGTGCTGCTGTTCAACCGGGCCGGCAAATACGACGAAAGCGACGGAGCACCGATTGAGGGCAACACCAAATTGGAGATCATCTGGACCGTGATCCCACTGCTGCTGGTGTTCGCCATCGCCTTCACGTCCATGAAGGTGAATGACACCCTGAACGCCCTGGGGCCGAAGCAGAAGTACGCCATCGGTGCCGACACCGGCGCACTGCTCTCGGCCGATCCCATGGCGCAGGTGGGACCCATCCAGGTGATTGCGCGGCAATGGAGCTGGGAATTCAGATATCCCGATGGCGTTCGCAGTTCAGAACTGCACCTCCCCATCGATCAAAGGGTCAACCTTCAGCTGCAATCCGAGGACGTGATTCACAGCTTCTATGTGCCGGCCTTCCGGCTGAAGCAGGACATCGTTCCCGGCAGCCTGATCTCCTACAGCCTCACGCCCACCCGAGAGGGACGCTTCCGCCTGCGCGACGCCATGTTCAGTGGCGCTTACATGTCGGTGAATCAATCGAACGTGATCGTCGAATCGGAGCAGGCCTACGCCGATTGGCTGAAGCGTTCGGCCAAGCAAGCCCTGCAACCCGGCCTCGACCCCGGCCGCACGCTTTACGACCGCCGCATCGCCCGTGGTGACAAAGGCTGGGCCACGGTGCCACCGGCTCCAGCGCCCCTGGTCAACGACCCCGGTGATCCATCTCTCCCGCACGACGCCTGAGCCATGACCACCACCAACTACGACCCACGCATCCTCAAGGCGCCGCACCCTGTCCCCGGTGCCCCGGACAACTGGAAGCGCTTCTTCAGCTTCAACACCGATGCCAAGGTGATCGGGATTCAGTACATCGCCACCTCGCTGTTCTTCCTGCTGGTGGGGGGATTGCTGGCGATGATCGTGCGCGGAGAACTGATCACACCGCCGGCGGACTTGGTGGATCCGAGTGTTTACAACGGCCTCTACACCATGCATGGAACAGTGATGCTGTTCCTATTCCTGTTCCCGATTCTCAACGGCTTCAACAACCTGTTGATCCCCACGATGATCGGTGCGCCGGACATGGCGTTCCCCAAGCTGAATGCGGCCGCCTTCTGGTTGGTGCCGCTGTTCGCGGTGGTGTTGATGGGGAGTTTCTTCGCCCCCGGGGGGCCGGCGTCATCGGGGTGGTGGTCCTACCCACCGATGAGCCTGCAGAACCCCCTAAACCACTTCATCAACGGCCAGTTTCTCTGGATTCTTGCGGTGGCTCTTTCGGGGATCTCCTCGATCATGGGCGCCGTCAATTTCGTGACGACGATCATCCGGATGCGGGCCCCCGGCATGGGCTTCTTCAAGATGCCGATCTTCGTGTGGACCGCCTGGGCCGCTCAGACCATCCAGCTTGTCGGCCTGCCCGCTCTGACCGGTGGTGCGGTGATGCTGCTGTTCGACCTCAGCTTCGGCACCAGCTTTTTCAGGCCTGAGGGCGGCGGTGATCCCGTGCTGTTTCAGCACTTCTTCTGGTTCTATTCGCACCCCGCCGTGTACGTGCTGGTGTTGCCGGTGTTCGGCATCTTCTCCGAGCTGTTCCCGGTTTATGCCCGCAAGCCCCTGTTCGGCTATCGCTTTGTGGCGATCGCCTCCTTCGGCATCACCTTCCTCAGCCTGATCGTGTGGGTGCACCACATGTTCTATTCGGGCACACCGATGTGGATGCGCAATCTGTTCATGGCCACCACGATGCTGATCGCCGTTCCCACCGGCGTGAAAGTGTTCGCCTGGCTGGGAACCCTGTGGAAAGGCAATCTCCGCCTCAGCACCCCGATGCTGTTCTGCCTCGGTGGCCTGTTCAACTTCATCTTCGCCGGCATCACCGGCGTGATGCTGGCCACCGTGCCCATCGACGTGCACGTGGGAAACACCTACTTCGTGGTGGCCCACTTCCACTACGTGATCTTCAACACGATCGGCTTCGGTGTGTTCGCTGGGATTTACCACTGGTTCCCCAAATTCACCGGCCGCATGTATTACGAGGGTCTTGGCAAGGTGCACTTCGCACTCACCTTCATCGGCGCCACCCTCAACTGGTTGCCCTTGCATTGGGCTGGGTTGCTGGGGATGCCGCGCAGGGTTGCCTCCTATGACCCGGAATTCGCCATCTGGAATGTGATCGCCAGCATCGGCGCCTTCATGCTCGGCGTCGCCTCCATCCCATTCATTCTCAACATGGTGAGCTCCTGGGCCCGGGGGCCTCAGGCTCCCCCCAATCCCTGGCGGGCCATCGGCCTGGAGTGGCTGCTGCCCTCACCGCCACCGGCTGAAAACTTCGAGGACGACATCCCCACCGTGATCAGCGAGCCCTACGGCTACGGCCTGGGGCACCCCCTCGTTGAGGACGAGGAGTTTTACGTGCGCCGTTCCCAGGAGGCCTGAGCCGATGACCAGCGTCAATCCCGATCTGCAGCTGAATCACACCCCGGGCCATGTGAAGCACGACGGTCACAACATGACCGGTTTCGTGATCTTCCTCTGCTCCGAGAGCGTCATTTTTCTGGCCTTCTTTGCCGGCTACGCCGTGCTCAAGCTCACAGCCCCCCAATGGCTACCGGATGGCGTCGAAGGGCTGGAGGTGCGCATGCCGCTGATCAACAGTGTTGTGCTGGTGAGCTCCAGCTTTGTGGCCTATTTCGCTGAGCGCTATCTGCACAAGGGCAACCTCTGGGGCTTCCGGGCGGTGTGGCTGCTCACCATGGCGATGGGCTCTTATTTCGTTTACGGCCAATACGTCGAATGGTCGGAACTCAGCTTCAGCCTCAGCAGCGGTGTGTTCGGCGGGATGTTCTATCTGCTCACCGGCTTTCACGGCCTTCACGTGATCACCGGCGTCCTGCTGATGGGCCTGATGTTGGCGCGTTCGTTTGTTCCCGGGAACTACGACAAAGGCGAGATGGGCGTTGCTGCGGTGAGCCTGTTCTGGCACTTCGTTGATGTGATCTGGATCCTTCTTTTCCTTCTGATCTACGTGTGGCAGTAATTCCATGATCATCGACGACAACCACTACGACGTGATCGTGATCGGCAGCGGCGCCGGCGGGGGAACCCTGGCGGGCGCCCTAAGCCGCAAGGGCAAGAACGTGCTGGTGCTGGAGCGCGGCGGAGCGATGGCCCTCGAAGACCAGAACGTCGCCGACGTGGATCTGTTCCGCAAGGATCGCTACCACCCCAAGGGCGAACGCTGGTTCGGCCCTGACGGCGATCCCTTTGCCCCGCAAACCACCTACGCCCGCGGTGGCAACACCAAGATCTGGGGCGCGGTGCTGGAACGCATGCGTGAAAAGGATTTTGAGGAGGTGGCCCTTCAGGACGGCATCTCACCGGCATGGCCCCTGGATTACGCCGAGCTGGAGCCCTACTACCAACAGGCCGAACAGCTGTATCGGGTGCATGGCAAGGCGGGGGTTGATCCCACCGAACCCAGGCGCAAGGGAGATTTCCTGGCGCCGCCCAAGCCCATCGAACCCTTCCTCGAACCCCTGCGCGGTGCCCTGCAGCGTCAGGGCTGTCAGCCCTACGACATCCCGATCAGTTGGTCGGAGGACGCCGACGATCCCAGTGGTGACGCCCAGTTGTTTGGGCTGCAGGTGGGTGAACCCAAACAGCTCAGCGTGCGTGATAACGCACGGGTGTTGCGCTTGCACGTGAATCCCAGTGGCCGCGCCATCCGGGCTGTGGAAGCAGACGTGAACGGCGATGCCTGGCTGTTCAGTGCGGATGTGGTGGTGCTCGCTGCGGGGGCGATCAACACCCCTGCGATCTTGATGCGCTCCGACAATGCCCACCACCCCAAGGGCATCAGCAACGGATCGGATCAGGTGGGCCGGAACCTGATGAATCTGCAGCTCACCTCGATCCTGCAGCTGGCCACGGAACGCAACAGTGGCCGCTACGGACGCTCCCTGGCAATCAACGACTACTACTGGGGAGACAAGAACGTCAGTTTCCCCCTGGGCCACATTCAGGCCGCCGGCGGCGTGCTGCAGGACGCGTTGTTTGCCGAGTCACCACCGGTGCTCTCGCTGGTGACCAAGCTCATCCCCGACTTCGGATTGGAGCGCCTGGCCTCCCGCTCGGTCGCCTGGTGGGCCATGACCGAGGTGCGTCCGGATCCCCACAACAAGGTGTGGCTCAACAACGAGCAGATCCGGATCAACTACATCGCCAACAACCGCGAGGCCCACGACCGGCTGGTGTACCGCTGGATCGACACCCTTAAAGAGGTGGAGAACGACCCGATCACCAAGGTGGTGCTGAAGGCTCCCACCCATGCCCGTGGGGAAGCCCCCCTGAGCGTGGTGGGCTTCGGCTGCGGCACGTGCCGGATGGGAGAAGACGCCGCCAGTTCTGTGGTGGACCCCCGGGGCAAGTGCCATGAGCTCGATAACCTCTACATCGCCGACAGCAGCATTTTTCCCAGCTGCCCGAGCGTTGGCCCAGGCCTCACGGTGATCGCATTAGCGCTGCGGCTTGCCGATCACCTGAGCTAACGGGGCGCCGTCGACTACATCGTCACGAACTCCTCTGAAACTGAGGGGTGCAGTGCCATGGTGCGATCGAAATCAGCCTTGGTGGCGCCCATCCCCACGGCAATCGCCGCCATCTGAATGATCTCCGCGGCATGCTCGCCCACCATGTGGCAGCCCAGCACCCGATCGGTGGCCTTCTCCACCACCAACTTGAGCAGACAACGGGAGCCGGAAGCGGGCAGGGCCCGCGCCATGGACCGGAAGCGGGCGCGATGCACAACAACACCATCCACGCCATGGCGTTCGATGGCCTGTTCCTCCGATAGGCCCACGGTCGCCAGCTCTGGATCGCTGAACACGGCACTGGCCACGAGGTCGTGGTTCACCTGCCGCTGACGCGACCCGAAGACGCTGTCGGCGAAGGCACGACCTTCATCAATGGCCACAGGCGTGAGGTTGACCCGATCGGTGACATCACCGACGGCATGGATGTGGGGAACCGAGGTGCAGGAGTTGGCATCGACCCTGATGCGGCCGTTCTCGGTCGCTACGCCGGCAGCATCCAGCCCAAGATCCGCAAGCCAGGGGCGACGCCCGGTGGCCATCAACACACCGCCGCAAGCCAAAGACTCACCCTTGCCCAGCCGCGCCGTCAGCGCCCCGGGCTCTCCCTCCACGGCCACCACCGTTTGCTCCAACAGCACCTCGATGCCCTGCTCATGCATGCCACCCAGCACGGCATCGGCCAACTCAGCATCAAAACCGCGCAACAAGCGCGGACCACGCACCACCTGGGTGACCGCAACACCAAGGCCCCGCAGGATGCAGGCGAACTCGCAGGCAATGAAGCCTGCGCCCACCACCACCACGGCTGAGGGGACATCCTCCAGCAGGAACATGTCGTCGCTGACCCAGGTGTGTTCAACCCCAGGAATCTCCGGCCGGGCCGGCCGGCCACCAACTGCCACCAGAAAGCGCGTGGCCGAGAGTTCCTCTCGCACAGGCCCACCGCGTTGATCGGAAATGCCAATGCGATCTGCTGCCGTGAAGCGTCCCCAACCGGAGATCAACTGAACGCCGGCCTTGTCCAGAAATCCGAGATGGAGGGCATTGAGCCGATCCACCTCGGCGCGCACCCGACGCAGGAGATCAGGCACATCCGAACGCACCGAACCGATCTCAAGGCCGTAGGCCGAGGCATCCGCCAATTGATGGCGGGCTTGGGCTCCGTACACCAAAAGCTTTTTGGGAACACAGCCGCGGATCACGCAGGTACCGCCGACGCGATCGCCCTCGACGATGGCGACGCGGGCTCCATGACGGGCCGCGCGTTTCACAGCAGCCAGACCACCGGAGCCTGCTCCGAGCACAACCAGATCCAGATCAGCGCCCATAACAGAAGGGTGCTCGAGACGACGGGCGTCATCGTAAAGATGGCGTTATGGTCCAGGGAAGGGGGCCATAAAGGCCCAAGACGAGTCGGTCGTATCTCAACCGCGTCCTAAAACCATGAATCGTTCTTCCAAGCGCCGCAGGCAGCCGCCTGAACCTGAGCTGCGCCTCAAACGTTCGCAACGCCGCGAGATCGTGATGATGATCACCAGCGACGACATGAAACTGCGGCTGAAGCAGTTGGCTGATCAGGGCCGCCAGCAGGACTGTCTGGCGCTGATGCACGAACTGGGTGACTGGCAGTCCTATGGACGGGCAACGCTTGCGCCGATCCTGCATGCGCCTTTCATCGGAATCAGCTGAACCCCTGAGCTGGTCGGACCTGGCCAGCCTGGCGATGCCGGAACCGAATCGGATTGAAGGGCCGACCAGTGCCCAGGCCACGTTGCGCCTGTTCGGACAGCCTGAATCCAACGTGATGGTCACGCTGTACCGCGACCACCACGCCTGGTGCCCCTACTGCCAAAAAATCTGGCTCTGGCTGGAGTTCAAGCGCATCCCCTACCGGATCCGCAAAGTCACCATGCGTTGCTACGGCCCGAAGGAGCCGTGGTTCCTGGAGAAAGTGCCCTCAGGGATGTTGCCGGCCCTGGAGCTCAACGGGCGGCTGATCACCGAAAGCGACGACATCCTGCTGGCCCTCGAACAGCAGTTCGGCCCCCTGGGCATGGCGATGACAGTGCCGGAAGCTCTGGAGCTGCGCCGTCTTGAACGGCTGCTGTTTCAGGCCTGGTGCATCTGGCTGTGTTCACCACGGCTGAGTCCGAGGCAACAGGTTCTGGCCCGAGAGCAGTTTCAAGACATCGCCCGGCGCTTCGAACGGGAGCTGAACCGGGACGAAGGCCCATGGCTTCGGGGCCCGGAGCCGCAGACCGTGGATCTGATCTTCGTTCCCTACGTGGAACGGATGAATGCCTCGCTGGCTTACTACAAGGGATACCGGCTGAGGGCTGAGCATCCAGCCATTGACCGCTGGTTCCGTGCCCTGGAGCAACTGGAGACCTACCGCGGCACCCAAAGCGACTTTCACACCCATGCCCATGACCTGCCGCCCCAGATGGGCGGCTGCTGGCCCGACGATGGAGCGGAAGCAAAGCGCCTGGCCGAACGGATCGACCGAGGTGATGGCCTCGGCGAGGACGAAGCCTGCTGGGATGCGGACCATCAAGCCGATCAGGCCGTCATCGCCCTGAGCCGGGTGCTGCGTCACCAGCAACGGCTGCGCGAGGTGAACCCCATGGGTGCTGCAGCCTTTGACCAGCCCCTGCGCTGTGCCCTCACCCGGTTGGTTCGCAACACCCCCTGCCCGCCTCCAGCGGGGAGTGCCGCCGGGCTGCGCTATCTGCGCGATCGCATTTCGGTGCCAAGGGATATGCCACTCCCGGCCGCTCGACTGCTGCGTCAGGCCCTTGAAGCCACCGCCCAGCTGGATGGCCCTGAGCAGGCCAAGCCCTTGCCGGTGAGGGATCGCTTTGATCAGGATCCCCGACCATTCTTAATTGGGTCATAGTGCAGGGGCGTCAACGCTGAGTCGTGCCCCTGCGGCTGCCCGCTTACCAACCGATCCCCGCCCCCGATCGGGGGACCGATCTGATTGAGGTGTCAGCGGCGCAGCTGCAGCCGACCCAGTGGTGTGTGGGACTGGCGGAGATTTGGTCGCGCGAGAAGGATTTCGCCCAGGACACCCGTCAGCAACGTCTTGACTACCTGCGCGGCAAACCGGTTCCTTTGATCCGATCTGCCGATGGCGCCATGTGGATGCTGGACCGGCACCACCGCCTGCGAGGCCTGATCGGCATTGATCCAGGGGCCACCACCTGGGGTTACGTGGTGGAGGAGCTGCCAACCGCCGACCGAAGCGCTGTGCTGGCCCATCTGCACAACCAGGGCTGGCTCTACCTCTACGACGGACGAGGCAACGGCCCTCGCCCGGCCGAGCAGCTGCCCACGAGCCTGCTGGGACTGGACGACGATCCCTACAGGAGCCTCGTGTGGAAGCTGAAGCAGGAGGGGTGGATCAAGCCTCAGCCCCTGATCCCGTATCACGAGTTTCGTTGGGGTGCCTGGCTGCGCAGCCGGCCCCTGCCCCCCTTCAGCTCCAGGCGCCTGGAGCCGGCACTCGCAGCAGCCCGCCAGCTGGTGTGCTCAGCCGCTGCACAGGACATGCCGGGCTGGAAAGGTGACAAGAAAGCCTGCCGCTGATCAGCGCTTCTTGCGGGAATCGATCTGCAGCAGATCCTTCACCTTCTGCACCTGACCGGCGAGCTGGGGGTCGGAGGCCAGTTTCTTCTCCACCTGCTCGATCGCGTACATCACCGTGGTGTGGTCTTTTCCGCCGAAGTTGTCGCCGATCCTCGGCAGGCTGAGGTCGGTGCCCTGGCGCATCAGGTACATCCCCACCTGACGGGCCTGGCTCACGGCGCGGCGACGGGTGCTGCTGCACATCTCCTCGGCCGTGACATCAAACACCTCAGACACCTTGTCGATCACCTGTTGCGGCGTGACCTCCACCCCCTGCCCCGTGGGGTCGAGCATCGGTGCCACGGATTCCACGGTCATCGGCAGCCCCGTGATGGAGGCGAAGGCCACAGCCCGGGTCAGGGCCCCTTCCAACTCGCGGATGTTCGAGGTGAAGCGACCGGCGATGTACTGGATCAGATCACGGGGCAGCGACATGCGCTCCTGCTCCGCTTTCTTCTGCAGAATCGCCATGCGTGTCTCCAGGTCAGGCGACTGAATGTCTGCGATCAGTCCCATCTGGAAGCGGGAGATCAAGCGCTGCTGCAAGCGTGGAATCTGACTGGGGGGACGATCACTGGCGATCACCACCTGACGCCCGGCCTCGTGCAGGGCATTGAAGGTGTGGAAGAACTCCTCTTGGGTGTACTCCTTGCCTTCGATGAATTGAATGTCGTCCACCAGGATCAAATCGGCAGCGCGATAGCGATCGCGAAAGGCCTGCATGCCGTCCTTGCGGATGGCCTGGATCAGGTCATTGGTGAAGGTTTCGGTGGAGACATAGGCCACCCGAGCCCCGGGATCGATTTCCAGTCGGTAGTGGCCGATGGCTTGCATCAAATGGGTTTTTCCCAGCCCCACACCGCCGCAGATGAACAGGGGGTTGAACTCCCGGCCCGGTGCTTCGGCCACAGCCAGAGCAGCCGCATGGGCCATCCGGCTGTTGGGGCCGACCACAAAACGGCCGAACACATAGCGGGGGTTGAGTCCGGGCAGGTAGCGCCGTGGGGAGCCGCTGCGGGCCGGAGCCGCCGCCGACTCCTGGGCCGCTGGCAGCCGAGCCGCATCACTGGGGGCTGAGGCCTCATCGCCAGTGTCCGGCAGCGGCAGAGCCGTTTCCGCAAGAACGGTCACCTGAACGGGCTGACCGTGGATGCTGCTGGCCATCTCAGCGATCGTGGGCAGCAACTGCTCCCGCAGACGAACACTGGCAAAAGGATTCGGTGCCAGAAGCTTCAGCTCTCCATCGGCAAAGCCGCTGCAACCCGTGGGGCGAATGAAGGTCTCGAAGGTGGGCTTGCTCAGCTTGGCCTGCAACCCATCCCGCACCTTGACCCAGAGCTCTTCGCCCGTCTGCACCAAAACCGCCCATCGCCCGAGAGCTGAATCTACGCATGCCAATTCGTTCAGGCCGTCTTAAATGCATCAGCACACATCTCGTCGTGATGCCCAACGCCCAGCATTGGCTCGCCATCGCCCTCGCCGGGAGCGCGCTTGCCGGTTGCAGCCTGGTGAGGGACCAGCTGGGATTAACCCCCAAAGCGCCGGTGACAGCCCCTCCGGTGGTGAATGATCAGCCCCGCAGCGCGCCTCTGCAACCGGGGGACAACGTGATCGTGAAAGCGGTGGATCGTGTTGGACCGGCCGTGGTGCGCATCGATGTGGTGAAGGAGATCTCCAACCCCTTCGGAGGGATTTTTGGGATGGGTCCCTCCAGCCAGCGACAGCAAGGCCAGGGATCCGGCTTCATCACCCGGGCCAGCGGCCTGATCTTCACCAACGAGCACGTTGTGCGCGGTGCGGATCAGGTGGCCGTGACCCTTCCGGATGGTCGCAATTTCAAGGGCAAGGTGCTCGGCACGGACCCCCTCACCGACGTGGCGGTGGTGAAAGTGGTAGCCGACAACCTGCCGGTGGCGGCCCTGGGCAACTCCGACCAGCTCAAGCCGGGGGAATGGGCCATTGCCATCGGCAATCCCTTCGGCCTGAACAACACCGTGACGGCCGGCATCATCAGCGCCGTCGGCCGCCTCAATGCGATCGGTGACGGCCAGCGGGTTCCCTACATCCAGACCGATGCAGCGGTGAACCCCGGCAACAGCGGCGGCCCGTTGATCAATGCCGCCGGTCAGGTGATCGGCATCAACACCGC
This sequence comes from Synechococcus sp. A15-44, assembly GCF_014280115.1. Lineage (NCBI taxonomy): Bacteria > Bacillati > Cyanobacteriota > Cyanophyceae > Synechococcales > Synechococcaceae > Synechococcus > Synechococcus sp. A15-44. The sequence goes on along the minus strand of NZ_CP047938.1, from coordinate 891,662 downwards.
GATCCGCACAGCCCCAGGTGGCGGCTTGAGTTTTGCGGTTCCGATCAACCTGGCCAAGCGGATCGCGCAACAGATCGTCAGCACCGGTCAGGCCTCCCATCCCTTCATCGGCGTGCAGCTGATGAACCTCACGCCGCAGCTGGCGCGGGAAATCAACGCCACCAACAGCGCCTGCACGGTGCCCGAGCTGAATGGCGTGTTGGTGAAGGAGGTGGTGAAAGGCACTCCTGCCGCTGCGGCCGGCATCCGCCAGTGCGATCTGATCCTCAAGGTGGAGAACAACCCCGTGCAAACCCCCACGGAAGTGCAACTCGCCGTGGACCGCGGCCAGGTGGGGGAACCGATGCAGCTCACCCTTCAACGCAATGGGAAAGAACTGATCGTGCAGGTGCGCCCGCGGGAACTGCCCCGCAACAACTGAGATGGTGCAGATCGTTGTGATGGCCCGCTGGCCATCACCGGGCCGATGCAAACGCCGCTTGAGCCGCGATCTCAACCATGAGCTGGGCTTGGCCAACAGCAGCGAACGCGCCACAAGGATCCAACGGCGGCTCACGCAGCACACCGCAGCGGTGCTGCGGGACCTCGCCGGCGCCATGGAGATCGAGCCGGTGCTGGCGGTGAGCGGACTCGGCCCCCGTGCGGCCACTCGCTGGGGGCAACAGCTGGGGCTGGGGCAGGTGCGGCTGCAGGGGAGGGGGCAACTCGGCACCCGATTGCGACGGCAATTGATGCACGGCCATCGCCACAACAGGCCCTGCCTCGTGATCGGCACGGATCTGCCCGAACTCAATCCCGATGATTTGAGGCAGGCCGTTGAGCGGTTGAAGCAGCATGACCTGGTGCTGGGGCCAGCCTCCGATGGGGGCTACTGGCTGCTGGGGATCGGCACATCCCTGATCCGCAGCCCGCAGCACTGGCCGCTGATCGGCATTCCCTGGGGCGGCCCCAAGGTGCTGGAGGCAACGCTGGAGGCGGCGCGCAGGCGGCAGCTCTCATCGGCCCTCGTGGCCCAACGAAATGATCTGGATCACTGGAGCGATCTGATGCCATGGCAGGGCTGAGCGTTGTGATTCCAACCCTGGAGGAAGACAGCAGGCTGCCGCTGCTGCTGGCGGATCTGCAGCGATGGCCGGGGGAGTTGGAGGTGATCGTCTCGGATGGCGGCAGCAGGGATCACACCCGGGCGGTGGCTCAGCTGGCCGGCGCCACCGTGCTCGACAGCCCCACCGCCGGGCGGGGTCCACAGCTGCGCTGGGGCGTTGGCCACAGCTCCCATGCCTGGGTGCTGGTGCTGCACGCCGACAGCCGCCTGCCGGACACCTGGCACCACAAGGTGGAGCAGATTCTGAGCAGCCCGGAGGGCCAACTCAGCGCCTGGTGCTTCGACTTCAAGGTGGAGGCGCATGGGCGGCCGATGCTGTGGCTGCTTGAGCGGATGGTGAACCTGCGCAGCCGTTGGCTGCAACGCCCTTACGGCGATCAGGGCCTGTTGATTCAGCGCCAGCTGTATGAGCGCGTGGGCGGCTACCGGCCTCTGGCGCTGATGGAAGACCTGGACCTGGTGGAACGCCTGAGCCAGGTCGCTCCCCTCCGTTCACTGAACTGTGCCCTGCTCACCAGCGCAGAGCGCTGGCAGAAGCGAAGCGTGCTGGTGCAGGCCTGGCGCAATGCCCGACTGCGCTGGCTGTGGCGGCAGGGGCGATCAACGGAGCAGCTGTTGCGGCTCTACCGGCGCTGAAGGATCCGATCAGTTGGCGTACCAGAAGGCACAGCGATGGCCCTGGGGCTCGAGATCCCAGCCCTGGCCCTGATAGAAGCTGACGACGCCCGGATCGGCGAACAGGCTGACCCGCTCGGTTCCCATCTGATCCAGGGCCTCGAGGATGTAAGCCATCATCTGCTTGCCCAGACCATTGCCCTGGTACAGGGGATGCACGGCCACGTCCCAGACGGTGGCTTCGAAAACACCATCCCCGGTGCAGCGGGCAAATCCCACCAGACGGGGCACCCGTGGGTCGTGCCGCCAGAGGCCAACTTTGAGCAGGCTGTGGCTGAGGGCTTTGCGCACCCGGCGAATCGGCCGGCGGCTCCAGCCCACCGCTTCCAGCAACTGCTCGAGTTCCACCAGATCGAAGGGGTACTCCTGGCTGAACACCAAGGTGATCTGGTCATTGGCGCAGGGGCAGAGACGCGCCCCCTGGCCGTACTGCTCCAACAGAGGATCAGCAGGCATGGGCAGAGGAGCGATCACAGACGCGCCAACCCCCGCTCCTGCAGATCAGCCAGCTGGGCGTAGAGCCCGCCACGGGCCCTTAGCTCGCGATGGGTTCCCTGCTCGATCAGTTCACCGCGGCGCAGCACAAGAATGCGGTCCGAGGCTTCCACCGTGGCCAGGCGATGGGCAATGACGATGGCGGTGCGCTTTTGCAGCAGGCGATCAAGATCAGCCTGCAGCGTCGCTTCCGTTGAAGGGTCCATGAAGGCGGTGGCTTCATCCATCACCAACACCGTTGGCTTGCGGATCGCCACCCGGGCCACCGCAAGCAGTTGGCGCTCGCCTGAAGAGAGGTTGCCGCCCCGCTCGCGCAGCTCCGTCTCCAGCCCGTTGGGAAGCTTGGCCAACAGCTCGTTGAGACCAAGCTCAGCACAGACCTGAGCCAGCTCTCGATCACTCACCGACGCATTGAGCCGAAGGTTGTCGGCCACATTGCCGCTGAACAGGAACGTGTCTTGAAGCACGACGCCCAACTCACGCCGGAGATCGGCCATCGGGATCGTGCGGATGTCCCGTCCATCCAGAAGGATGCGCCCCTGCTGAGGTTCATACAGGCGGCAGAGCAGGCGGATGATCGTGCTTTTGCCCGACCCCGTGGGGCCCACCAGGGCGACATGTTCTCCGGGGGCGATGCGGAAGGAGAGGTTGCGGAGGATCGGATCGTCCGGCCGATAGGCGAAGCTCACGTTCTCGAAGATCACCTCGCCGCCACCGCCACTCACGTGGGGGAGAACCCCTTTGGCCTCAGCGATCTCGAGGGGCTCCTCCATCAACTCGCCGATGCGTTCGACCGCCGTGAGCCCACCCTGGATCTGGGTGAAACGCTCCGCCAGCTGACGCAGCGGATCAAACAGGCGTTGGGAGGCCAGGATGAAGGTGGTGAGGGTGCCAAGGCCCATGGCGCCATTGGTCACCATCAAGCCGCCAAGGGCCAGAACCAGGGCAATGGCGGCCAGAGCCACCCATTCCAGGAAGGCTGAAATGCTGCTGTCGAAAAAGATCGTTCCGTTCACAGCGCTGCGGTAGTGCATGCCGGTGCGCAGGAAGCGGGCGCTGTTGACCGTTTCACGGCCATACATCTGAACCACCTCGAGGCCCTGGAGGTTCTCCTGGAAATCGGCATTGAGCTGGGAAAGCTCTTCACGCACGCGGTAATTGGCCTTGCGGTAACGGCGCTGCAGCCAAAGCACGGCCAGGGTGACGGGCACCTGCGTGAACAACAGCAGCAGCCCCAGCCTCCACTCGATGAACAACATCGTTGAGGCCAGCACCAGCAGGCTCACCAGATCATTGAGCACGCCCACGGCACCACTGCCAAACACCTCGGCCAGGGCATCCACATCGCTGGTGAGCCGTGTGAGCAACTTGCCCACCGGCATGCGGTCGTGAAACCGCAGGGACAGCGACAACGCATGTTCAAAGAGGTCGTCGCGGATTCGAGCTGTGAGCCGTTGTCCGACGGCCAGGATGCTGAATTGCTGCACCCCCTGCAGGCCGAGCCGCAGCAGCACGGAAACGAAGTAGAGCCCAATGATCACGCGGATCGAGGCAGAGAGGCTCATCCCCGAAAGGAAGGGAAGACTGGGCTCTCCGCGCAGGACGCTGACGGCCTGACCGAGCAGAACGGGCTGCAGTGCTCCGGCAAAGGCCAAGGGCAGCAGCAGCAGCAGGGCCACCAGCAGCCGCCGGCGATCCCGCACGAGATAACGGCCCAGACGACGGACCCGGCGCCAGTCGGCGACGGCCCCCATCAGCTGGAGCTCCCGACGGGTGTTGCTGAGCGGATCGCATCAACGATGGAGGCCAAGGGGCCGTGGTCGAGGCGAACCGACAGGGGGTGCCCCACCAGTCGAGCTGTGGAGTGGAACAGGTCTTCGATGGCGATCAGGCCGTTCTCCCGCAGGGTGCGACCGGTGGCCACCAGGTCGACAATCGCTTCTGACATACCGGTGATTGGCCCCAGCTCCACCGAGCCATTGAGGTGAACCAACTCAACGGGAAGGTCGAGGGCATCGAAATATTCCCGGGCGCAGTGGGTGAATTTGCTGGCGACGCGGCAGTGGGCGGGCAGATCAGCAGCCCGGGTGTAACCACTGCTCTCCTGAACCGCCACAGCCATGCGGCAGCCACCAAAGCCCAGGTCCACCAGTTGAGCGACGGGGAGTTGATGCTCCTTGAGCACGTCGTAACCCACCACCCCCAGCTGAGCCTGGCCGTAGGCCACATAGGTGGGCACATCGCCGTTGCGAACCAGCAGGGCCCGGGCGCGCCCGCAGGGGGTGGGCACCATCAACTGGCGGTTGTTCTTGTCAAGAACAGCGGAGAAATCAAGACCAGCCGCCGCAAAGCGTGCCACCGAGTCTTTGAGCAGCGCTCCTTTGGCCAACGCGACGGTGATCATGGGTCCAGCGCTGACCGGTTAACCAGGCAGGACTTTAACGATGCATTCCTCACTTCATGCCCTGCCGGTGCTCCACGACAACGTGATCTGGATCTGGGTGAGGGGCGCGGAGGCCGTGGTGATCGACCCCGCCGTGGCGCCTCCGGTGCGCGAGTGGCTGGACGAACGGCAGTTGCGCCTGGCCGCCGTGCTGCAGACCCATCACCACGCCGACCACATCGGCGGCACACCGGAGTTGCTGGAACGCTGGCCCGAGGCTGCTGTGATTGCCGCCGCGGAAGACCGGGAGCGGATCCCGTTCCAGACCATGCCGGTGCGGGATGGGGACCAGATCACTGTTCTTGGGCACGAGGTGGAGGTGCTGGATGTGGCGGCCCACACCCGGGCCCACATCGCCTTTTTCGTCCCAAAGCCCGAGGGCGGCGAGATCGGGCCCCTGTTGTTCTGCGGGGACACCCTGTTCAGCGGGGGCTGTGGCCGGCTGTTTGAAGGCAGCGCTGAACAGATGCATCAGGCCCTGCAGAAGCTGGCGGAACTGCCCGAAGCCACAAGGGTTTGTTGTGCCCACGAGTACACCGAGGCCAACCTGCAATGGGCCGTGGAGCAACGCCCCAGCGACGCAGTTCTGGCTGAGCGCTACCGGGAGGTGAGGACGCTGCGTGCCCAAGGAGAGCTCAGCCTGCCCAGCAGCATCGCCATGGAACGCCGCACCAACCTGTTCATGCAGGCCGGTTCAGCCGCGGAGTTGGCCGTGCTGCGTCAGCACAAGGACCAGTGGCGGCCGGCATGAGCGATGGCGAAGCAGGGGATCACCAACGGCGATGATCGTGGTGATTGCTGTTGAGAACCAGCCCATGAGCGCCAAGGCCATCACCACTCAAGACGCACCTGCACCGGTTGGGCCTTACAACCAGGCAGTGCTGGCCGGCGAGTGGCTCTATTGCTCCGGGCAGATTCCACTGGATCCAGCCACCGGCGCGATGGTGGGGAACGGTGATGTGGCGGCGGAAACACATCAGGTGCTGAAAAACCTCTGTGCTGTGCTGAAAGAAGCTGGCGCCACCCCGGTTCAGGTGGTGCGCACCACGGTGTTCCTGGCGGACCTGGGCGATTTCGCAACCGTGAATGGCATCTATGCCGAGGTGTTCGGCGAGGGGGTCAGCCCAGCCCGCGCCTGCGTTCAGGTGGCAGCCCTCCCCAAGGGAGCACGGGTGGAAATCGACTGCGTCGCCTGGCTCGGCAGCTGAGCCTGGCCCGCGGGGGCATAGGTTGGAACTGGCTTCAGTGGTCCTATGCCTCAGGCGAAACTCACCATCGGTGAATTAGAGGCGGGCTATCCGATGTATTGCAAGGCGCTACGGCGTCTCCTCCAGCAGGGAAAAACCGTTCAAGACATTGAGCGCACCGTCTGCTGGGGGCATCTGGAAACGCTGAACCGCTGCCTGCCCACCCGCTACAAATCGCCCTCCTACCTGCTGGCCCTGATCCGCCGCGACCTGGAGAATCCAAAAGAGGATTGAGAGCGGTTGTCTCAGCGTTTTCCCAGCGTTCTCGTGGCCAACGCTTCAATTTGAACTGAAAACAGGCGTTAAACCAGGCTGAGAATCAACGGCCTGGCATGACCCGCTGTATTTTTCGCAAGCCCAAAAGGCGACTCAAGCTGAGTCAGGGGCTTGGGGTTATCACAGTGATGCTGGGAGCTTTCCTATGTCTGGAACTGCAGAGCGAGCTGAATCCCAAGCCGTCGACGATGCATGGGACACCCTTGCTTAGGGAAAGCGGGACAATGCAGGGATGGACATCGAACATCTCGAGCAGATTGCCGCAGTGATCGTGACGGCAGGACTGGTGGCCGGAAATTTCCTGATGTTCACCCCCTGGCGCAATGGGGAGGATCCAAGGCGGCGGCAACCGCAAAGCCTGATGCCCCAGAACGAGTCTGTTGTTCATGTTTCTCATAGAGGAATTACAAGAGAAACTCGCATCCCTGATTAGGGGGAGAAACTCCAACTGCGTCCTCCCTCATTCGAGGGAGGGGCTGCTGGATATCACCAAATCCAAGCGCTTGGATTTGTGATCTTCTTAGGGTGATCTGATGCACCCACTCGAGCTGTTCGATCGTTTTCGTCGCAGGTTTGGCTGGTTTCTGCCAGGTCGCCAGCTGTGGGAACGCAACCCTGATCAAGTGGCCCCGAATCGCTGTGATGACTGGCTCTTGGAGCCCCCGAGCCTGGAGGAGGCCCGTTTGTTGTTTCCTCAATTGGATGAGGAGCGGGCCTTGCTTCGCTACCAGCAACTCCGCCTGGAAATGCGGGAGCGTGACGGCCGCGGTTTTTGATCAGCCAGCCCAATTGCTGCTGCCATAGCGGGGCTCAGGGCGTGGCCAACAAGAAAAAACCCAGGCGGCTCTCAATCCACCTGGGTCGTATCCCTCGCTGCTCAGCCAGTTAAAGAGCTTGTGACCGGTTTGTTCTGAGGCTCAGCTGAGAGTTGTGTTCTCCTCAGTCTGAGAGAGCCGACAGCGTCAGGAAGTTGGTGATGTCACCGCCATTGCAGTAGTGGACAGCCACAGGACGCTCCAAGAATCCAGGCTTGCCGTCCTTGTCGAGAAACTCAACCCCAGTCAGCTTGACGATGGCGTCTTCTGAGTTTTTGACGCAGTTCACGAACTCCTTGGATTGCTTGGCGATCGGCGCGAGCAAGACGAGCGCTCCAAGAACAGCGGCCCCAATCAGGCCCTTCTCCACGTTGATCTGCATGCTTGTCGTTGATGAACCCCCGGGTTGTACAGGGATGCCATGCCACTAGCCAGTGATCTGAGCGACAACCGTCATTGACTTCAGCGGGCCCCTTAGCCCGCCTCAAAGGCCAAGCCCACGGTGCCGCCGGTGCCCCAAGTCAATGCGCCAGTTAGCCCATGTATCGCACCGAACAGTTGAGCCATAACCGAGGTTCTACGGGACGGGCTAAGACCAGCTACCTAAAGGTGAATGCGTCAGCCGGGTTGCGATTGGAGACTGCACCCGGCTTTCTTATGCCGCCACGGTGCAGCCCGATCTAGCTCGCTTTTGGAGCCCAAAGCTTGCAGCGGGTCTGGCTACTCCTTGTCTTTCCTCAGCTTCTCGAAAGCTGCCATCACGTTGGCAGTGGCTACCGCCTGCGACTCTCCAGTGACCCGCATCCGTCTATCAACCAGTTTCTCAACGAGCTTCTGGGTGGAGTCCATTCAGCGATGAACCAGGAATGCCAGGACGTAGCCGATCAGCAGACCTTTGCCGAAGGTGATCCACAGCATTTGGTATTTGCTCAGACCAAAGCTTGTCTGATCCGCTTGATAAACGTCTTATGCCACAGCAGGACTGAGCAGGTCTGTTTCGCCTTCTTTGACGTCTTGGATGTCTTGCCCATCCATCCATCCTGCCCTCAACCAACCTCAGATGCCCAGCCAAGCTCCTTTGGCCAGGTGGGCGCCCAGAGATTGCACCACTTCATCTTTTTGCACCAACACGGGGCATCGAGCGTGATCGTCGCCGCGCATTGGCAACAAAAAAACCCAACCAAAGGCTGGGCTTCTCTTGAATGGAGCCAAGGAGACTCGAACTCCTGACCCCCTGCATGCCATGCGTCTCAAGCGTTAACCCAGAACCAAACCGGAGACAAGCAAAACCCATTGCAGCACAGGGGTTTCAAGAAATACCCGCCTCACCTGCAACAGCAAGCAGGAGCAGATGACAGCAGAAATCACACCAAATCACGGCATCCTGAGCACCTGCTTGCCAGTCAGGTGCTCATGGTCAAAACGGCTCCTTGGCTCAAGGACCTGCGGGGCACGGTCAAGCGGACCTATGGCCCTGGGTGGGTGCTGGAGGAACGCTCAGGCTGTTTCAAGATCCAGCGTCGTGAAACAGGAAACGCCAGGGAGGGGAAACGCCCCACAATCACCACCAAGATTCGCTTTGCTCCAAGCAGCAGCACCGAGGTTCTTGTCCTCGTCGGTGAGCTGAAGCGAAAGATTGCTGATCTTGGGATGGGCCTTTATGCCGCCCACTCACTGATCAGCGGTGCGGCAGAAGACCAGAACTCTGGGTGCACCAACTGGCCCGAAGTGGTGAAGCGATATGAGGCCAGCCGTGTCGGCACAGGACAGGTGAAGGCTGCCACCTACGACCGCGAAGAACGCCGTCGGATCGAACGAACTGTTGAGCTGATCAAAGCAAAAGGGCGCGATGCTGCGAATGACGGCCCTGGGGTCATGCGGAACTACACCAAACAGCACCTTGCAGACCTCAAGCTGGGTGGCGTCGGACGTAAGCGTGCGCTGCTGGATGTCTCCCGCTTCTTGCGCTTTGCAGTCACCAAATGCGGCGCAGAACAAAGCTGGCTTCCTGCTGATGGTGACGATCTCCAAGAGCTGATCGGCCTAGCTGAGACGAGGAAAGAGGACAAAGTCCCGGTCAAACCAGAACAGCTATTCGGGCTGATCGACAGCCTTTACGAGAAGCCGGAGCTACGCCTCGCCGTCACCCTCGTGGGGTTGTTCGGTCTACGTCCAGCGGAGCTGAAAGCAATGCGTGTGGAGGGCGGGAAGCTCAAGATCGGCAATGTCAAGCGCAACCGCGCCACGGCAAGGACTCCCAAGCCCGATCGCATTGCCTACCCCCTTGAAATTCCAGAACTCGCAGGTACAGCAGGTCAGGCTCTGGCTCAGCTCAGCAGTGGGCTGGTCAAGCTGCCGGTAGGGATCCTGAACGCCCAAGACTTCAAAACCTGTGGGCACACCTTCAGGCAATACCTCGATCGCCATACCTATTGGGCGGCGCTGGTGAAGGCCAATCCAGGACTCTCCCCGTACAGCCTTCGGCATGGCTACGCCTACCGAGGAGCACTGGCCGGCATACCTCTCAGACAGCTCGCCGCATCAATGGGCCACGACGTGCGCACCCACATGAAGCACTACGGCCAATGGACTGATGAGGCTGGCCTCGATGCTGCTTTCGGTGCAGCCAACGCCAAGCTCACCGCATCCCTGACCAGCCGTCAGCAGCAGATGCAGCAAACTGACGGCAATCCCGATTAACCGAAGCGGGTGGCGATTACAGATGAAACGGCTTTTTCAGGTATCTGCGGCTGAGTTCACTACGAAGCAAGTGGAGTGCTCTGGATGCAGTGGCGATGCTCTCAGCTTAGCGTTGGAAGCAGAAAAGGTTGATAGCTGGAAGGTCAGCCGAAGAAGCTCAGACGGGAAGGATTGGTTCTTTGACGTGACTATTTCTGGTGAGGCCAAAGTGTTTAAGGTGCGCACGCTTTAATCACCGCTCAGGCGGCGGGCAGCGCCTCCAGCCTGTCTTCTGCATCGTCTGCCATGCCTGCACCGTACTGGTTGCAAAGAAGAAACCCGCCATTGCTGACGGGGTGGGGCGTGTGAGGTCGATAAAAATCTGCTAACTCTCAGTAGATCTACAAGCAAGCTTGTCTCCTCCTTTCTCGTAACACCTCTTCCAACTGAGAGGGGTTTCGCGTTTATGCACCTTTCAAAGCTTGCACCGTGATGGTCACAGAGCCATTTGATGACTTTTGTATGTCGTACATCAAACCCCTCAGGCGACCTTGTACTGCTGTCAGAAGGTCCTTCTCCTGTTGAGAGGGATTTTTAACTAGAGAAGTGATTAGACGGACCGAAAGGCCTACAGACCCAACAACTCCCAGTGGAGCCATGACAACGGAGAGTCCTGGTATCAGCAGTAGAGCTACTGCAAGAAATACTGATACCGGAAGGGCACCTGCTGCCATCAGACCGCTTTGCTTGAGGATGTCGACAACGATCTCCTTCTTCCTCTCCGTCGTGGCATTTAAGAGTTCGTCTCGATGTATCAGAAGCATGTCAATGGCAGTTATTGCTGCTGCATAGACCGATGCCTCAAAGGCATTACCAAGGGTCCGCTGCCAGAACTCTTGGGTCCTGACCGTGGTCAAGAAGGCATCCATATGGTTGTCAAAGCTTGCCCCTACTCGTTCCTGCAGCGTCATATCTCTACTGCCGCGAGACATATTTGTTGAGCCGTCTTCCCAAATCGCGTTGATGGGATCCGAAGCCCTTCCAGGGTTGTTCGCCTGACTCTCGATATGTGACCAATGCTTTCCTTGTGGATCCCCACCCTTAAGGAACTGGTCCACAACCTCAGTTCCGTACTTGGTCAGTTCATCCGGCAACGCTTTTACAGCGTCGACAGTGTCTATGCCGTAGTTCTTCATGGCACTCGTAATACGAGTTACCTGATCTGCGCTTAAAGGGATATCTGCGAATTGACTCAAGGAGGCTCCAATAGCCCCCAGTCCGACCGTCACTGCCGCAGTTGCCTTATCGGACAGTGGTTTGACGGTATCAATCGCGGTCTTCGCTAACCCCTTCACGGAAGACGGGGTGGCGCTCTTAACTTTCTGGATGAACCCTTCCACTACTTAACAGCTAGTTCGACAACACCGCCGATTTAAGCGCAACCAGTCCTCATCCCAAAATCGAGCTAGAGAATCACCCCCAGGTGCCAACCAGTCAGCCTGTCCTGCTCTTCCGCCGTCAGCAACGAACAACAGCCCCCGACATTCAGACGTAAGTTCCCGCCCTGATCTGTTCGTGGCGCATGGACCTACTACAGGCTTGTGACGAGATGAAGTCCTTCATCGAGACCGCTCAGAAGCTGATCGAAACGTGGGACGAAGATCCAGACAACTATTCGAAATTGGAAGAGGGCCTCACTGCCATGAAGGCTGAACTAGCGAAATTCGGGAACTGAAGGCTTAGGCCGGCGTTTCAGCAAAGGTGATTAGGTGTTGTGTCTCACCACGTTGATCAGCAGAGCAGCTCGTTGAGCCGCTGCTGAGGAGATCGACCGCCGAGGGCTGAGTGCTTCCTGAGCCCGTTATAGATCGAGATGTAACGCGGCAGCCAGTTGTCGCGTTCCCGGGAGTTCTGGAAGGCCATCGCATAGGCCCATTCCTTGCAGAGGGTCTGGATGTAGACGCAGTCGGCCGGAGGCCATACCGTTCGGCTTTGCCGTTGGTGCGGGGCGTGTAAGGCCTGGTGCGGATGTGCTTGAGGCCAAGGGCTTTGCAGGCCTTGGCAACGCTGCGTGAGAGGTATGCGGGACCGTTGTCCGACATCACTTGGCGGCACTCCATGCCATGGCCGTTGAACCAGGCCACAGCACGGCTCAGGAAGCCGATCGCTGTGGCCTGCTGCTCGTCGGCGAGCACCTCGACGTAGGCCAATCGGGTGGCATCGTCGATCGCAACGTGCACACGGTCGTAGCCGACGCCGGCAGAGCGGCCCTGCCGCCGGTTGCCGGTGATTCGGTGGCCGACCTTGCGAAAACGGGCGAGCTTTTTGACGTCGATATGGATCAGGTCTCCGGGATGCTCCCGCTCGTAGCGCTGCACTGGAGGTTTGGGTTCGAGATTTCGCAACCGCCCGAGACCAAGGAGGTTGAGCACCCTGGCCACGGTGGAGAAGGGAGCGGCTAGCAGCCTGGCGATGTGCCGGAGGTGGAGGCGTTGGTGACGGAACTCCACGGCCTGTTGCAGTTGCTGTGGATCGAGCGTCCGCCGCTGGCTGCGGCGACCACTGCGTCGATCCACCAGAGCGGCTGCCCCACCTGAGCGGTAACGGGCCAGCCACTTGTAGGCACAGCGGAGGCTGATACCAGCTTCTGCAGCCAGTTCAGCCAGGGAGCGGTGGTGGTTCAGGTGTTGCGAAACCAATCGCAGCCGGCCTCGCTGCGTCAGGCGGGCATTGGCGTGTGTATGCATGGGGTGTGAGGTTTCGGTTGGGCGGTGACACCTCAACCGGTAGCGACCTCACACCTCATTGGCTACTGAACAACCTGCTGAGACAGAACAATTAGGGCCATCTGGCCCTAACTTTCAACCGCCAGCTCAATCACGTTCCGCAGCGTCACCCACTGATCCGGAGTCCATGGCGGGCCAGTCCATGCGGCTGGATCCAGAAATTCATTAGCCCTCACGGACCAATCCTCACGGCCCTCAATCCAATCGTTGATCGGTGCCATCGCTGTATCCAGCGCCTCATCGCTCAACAGTTCACGTCTCCACAACGGGCTTGCGCTGTTAAACCCTGTGTTCGCCTGCACTTGCTGCCGGAGACTTGGCAGCCCCGGCGGATCGGTCTCCAGAAAAACGCAACGCCCATCACCCCCTGGGCGGAGATAGTCGTCCAGCACGCCGCGCTTCAACATCCGCCTCAAAGGCTCAGCGGTTTTGAAGCCCAGCAGCCGCCCGGCTTGCCTCAGATTCACTACGGCCATTCTCAAAAATCCTCACGACTCAAACATTTCTGACGGTGGCCAAAGCGTGCGCGAACGAATCACCCACATGTGCCTATACCAAGGACCCGCCCCCTGCGCCGCAGTGGATCTCAGCTATTCAGCCATGCGATCCACCGGGCGAAAATACCGCGCGGTGCATCCTGGGCGTTGATGCGGGCTTGCCACTGCTCAAACGTTTCAGCTATTAGGCCGATCAACCCCTGCCGAAGAATTCGCTAAAGCATCGGAATCAAACTTCTGAAGACGCTTCTGCTCCAGGAACCTGAGCGGCTGCTCGGTGTTGGCTCTCTCGGAGACACTCTGCCTGTATTGCTCAGCCTCAGCAAGGCGCGTCCATCGAATTTCTGCTGTCACCCCAATGTCCTCCGCTGCAGCCTCGGCTTCGCAAACCAATTCCTCCCAAGTGATGGTGAAAAACTCTCTTCTGAGGTTCACCAGATTGAGGCGACGAGCATTGATCCGACGGTGAATAGCCGTTTCCAATCCAGGCGCATCCTCGGTGAAAATCATCGCGTGGATATCGAATGGGAAGGGCACTGATGCATCACCAAGCTCACGAACGCGATCAGTGGGCTCGAGACGTCGTGTCATACCGACCTTGAAGACGTTGTGACCGAATGAGCCGATATTGCTGATGACATACACGTGACCGCTGCGGGTCATCTGAGCGCGACTTATAGCCCGCTCTCTATTTGCCTCGGCTTCTCTGACGCGACGCTCTAGTTCTCTGATTTTCTCGAGATATTCGTCACTCTGGTCATTGGCCGCAGCCTCCTTACGAGCCTTGGCCAATAGCTCTTCGTATTTCTCGGCATCGCGCTCTGCAGCTTCTTTGGCTTCTTCGGCTTCACGGCGTGCCTTCTCCTCTTCGCGCTCTTGTCGCCTTAGTTCAATCTGCTCTTCTCGCTCGGCTTGTTTTGCCAGAGCGTTCTCGTGAACCAAATAGGCCTCGTCAACCTTCAATTCGACAAGGCGAGCATCCCAAGGAATCTCTACACGAGTCCTTGCCTGCTGTTCGTAAAACTTGAAAGCACGGTCGATTTTTCCGAGGACTGTCGAATCATTGGAGTGCTTAAGCGTTGAGATTGCGGCATCACATTCACCGTTGAAGCCGCGGAGCAACGCTGTGAGGGTCTGTCGCACATAGGCCTTACCTTGGGCACTAGATCCGCCGACGGTAACTCCACTTTCCTTGCATTCAGCTAGCAGGTTTTTACCTAGAGCCTTTTGTTTTTCTCGGTTCTGCTTCAGAAGATCGGCAAGTCGTCTCGAATCGAGACCTGGGTAGCGACGAGCAGCAAAACCCGCGTCGTCAAGGTCTAAGAGGTCTTCGACATCTTGATTCAGCTCTTTTATTTGCTACCGAAGCTCAGCTTTATCATCCTTTAGACCTTGCTTCTCCTTTTCCAGATCTGCTACGTGATGGCGTGGTAGATCCAGTTGGTTACGTGCAAGCCGAGAGTGGCTTTCGGCGGTAGCTCTCGCCTTTTCTATCTCGTCAAGCTCTTCTTGGGCGAGTTTTCGTTTCTCCCTGATTTCGGTTTCGACATCTTTGCGTTGTCTTTCGATCTTTCTCTGAACATCATTCAGGCCTAGTTCAGCAACTCTCCTTCTCCCTCTGATCTCGGCTTAGACATCAAGTATTGGTCTAAATTTTCTGCGAACTCCCGCATCAGCCAGCAGGGCTGCCACTGCTGATCCAGCGAATAGTCCAGATCCGATCGCCAGCTTTTCGAGCCTTTCTTTCTCTGAGGAACCCAGCGCAGCAACGGTCACTGCAACACCGCCGACAACACCAGCCAAGGAAATGAATCTGTACATGCTCCACACTTCGCTCCTATCAGCTTGCCAGCTGTGATTGGTTTGGCAGATCCCCCGGTTGAGGGATTCCGATAACGCCCTGCCCCCTCTGAGTCATTGCGCCAGTCAGCTCATGTATCAAAGTGAACAGTCGGGTCATAACTGAGGCGCCACTAGTCCTCGGTGACTGAGATAGACACCGGCAAGGCAGTGGCGGGACTGCCATCACTCCAGCAGGTTCGGCCATAGGGATCAAGCCAATAAGTGGAGTGTTGGGATGTCATGCAGACCAGCCTTCTGTTAACTCAACAAGAAGAGGACATAACCATGACCATCCGTCGGATCACCACGCAGATTGATCAATCACAACTATTCAGCAAAGGGTCTTCAAAGAGAGCCCTTCAGTGTCTCCTGCACCCTCCTAACTACCCGAACTATCCGCACTGCTCAATTCAGGAGAGAAAAGAGAGAGCTTTGTCTCAGACAGCCCGTGGTTAACAGGGTTGGGATAGTCCGGAGACTGCGGAGGGTCTTTCGGAGACACCGGAGGACGGAGCTTTGCCTCACCAAGGGCCGTCTTCCAAGGTCGATACAGATTCCGCCTCGCGCCATTGGCACCAATCGTCCGCTTAATGAATAGCTCTTTGCGATGCAGCTGCTCCAGGTTTTCGCGGGCCTTGCGTGTGCTGTCCTTGCCGCTGTATTGGACCGATAGTCGTTCAACCAACCAAGACGCTTCCATCTCATGCCGACACTCATCCCAGGCAGCTCTGACCTCAGCCAAGGCGGAACCCTGACGATCGGTGAGGTTGTGCTCAGCCTTTTGACGGGCCTCATCTTTAGCAATCTCCTCAAGGTCGCCAACCTTGATGAACCGGCATGCCTCTTGCTGCTCGATCACAAGCCCAACAGGTTTGGCAGCTCTGCCTTGGGTAGTTAGGGCAATGCGCTGGTCGGTTTTGTCCTTCTCATTGAGCCAGGCCAGCTGAATGACCCGACTAGCCGCGGCAGTGATCGCGGTACTTCCCCTGGATGCAGTGGATGCACGCTCGTCCTCATTCCCCTTGCCAGCGTGGTAAATCAGGATTGTGGTGACTTTGTGCGGAGCTAATGCGCGAGCGAGTGCACGCATCGGTTCAGCGAAGTCGGCGTCGTTTTCCTTGAGTCCAAGCGGCCCATTGTGGGCTGCGAGTGAATCGCAGATACAGGGCACCGGGATGATCGGCGCAGTGCTGAGCGATGTTGGCGATGCCTTCTTCATCAAGGAAGACGGGAGCGTCCTGCGGCCAGATTTTTTTGATCTCAGGCACCAAACGAATGTCGGCAGTGTCGTCATCAATGACCGTTTCGGTCGCCAATCCAGCTTTGGAGAGATACCAAGACCAATCCGCCAGCCCTTGATCGGGACCAACAATCAAGATTGCTGGTCGATCTGGCAGCTTTGCCAACTCCAGACCCATGAATGACGGGCAACCGCTCAACCAACTGCGGAGCAAGTAGAGGACCAGGGCAGTCTTGCCGACCTTCTCGCGAGCAATCAGCAGGTTGACGCGATCACGGAGAAAAATCCCTTCCCAAAACCATTCCATTCTGGGAACACGGATCGCCTCAGTCGCGTCGTAGCCATCCTTCCAATCGTGGAGTTGACGCTCCGCTTGTTTGTCGATGAAGCGGATCTCGTTGTCCTTAAGGCTGAAATTTTCGCCGTAGGCAAAAGACCGAATAGAAGCGTGCCGTAGCCGTATTGGCTGCTCTTGGCGATGCAGCCTGACGGCTAACTCATTGACAGCAGCAAAGAAGAGCTGATCAGCAGTCGGGTTTTTGTCATTCGACATCGCTCTGCCTCTTCAGTTTTTCGGGGTCGTGTTGGCCGAAGACATGCACAGGGCCGTCTTGGGTTTGCGTGATTTTTTTCAGTGCCCAGCCGTTGACGACATAACCAATGCGCAGCCCTGCTGGGGCCGAGAACGTCGTCCCGGGCATGCAGAAGAGCAGGCCACTGCTGCTGTATTCACACCAGAGGTTTGAACCACCAGGGCCGTCATGACGACCGCAGACGGGGCAGGGGTTTGCGCGGCGGGTGTTGCTGCGCTTCCGGTCAGTTGGCCGGTGTTTTTGCGGCGGTTGCTGTGCTCTGGCGTGGCACTCCTTGATGAACGCCCACCACTTCGAATCGGGTGCTTCCAGTTGCTCAGGCCCTGCACCATCGAACCAGATGTAGCTATCTCCTGATGGATGCCGACCGCCAATGATCACTTGGCGACGCCTGCTGTAGAGGACCTCGACGGCTTCGGCTTTGGCGCCGTTGCATGCGGGCTTGGTGTGGATCGTCGTCTGGAAGCTGCTGATCTCCGCTGCCTGTTCTGGGGTCAGCCGGAACTGAAGTTTCAGCCGCCATGGATCACCGGATCGCCCGACGATGAACGTGCCGGACATAAACGGATCAAGGCTGTCCTTCCAGAGCCTGTCGATGGCTGATTGGCCGTCCAAGTCAATTGAGAGGATCTGACCGTCTTCTGGACCAGTACGGAGGCCAACGGCTTTGCAGCCGGGGAAGTTGGCAAGTTCCACCAATGACAGCCCTGGGGATGAGGGCCAGGACTTCAGGAGTGGATTTTTATGGCTGCCACAGGGCAGCAAGCAGCAGCCACTACTGAAAAAAGGCTGCAACCGCTTGAGTTGCGGCTTCGGAGATTTCATAATGGGGTCAAGCAATTTTCTTTGCCCTGGCGTTGGCGCGCCGGGGTTTTTTCATGCGCGATCGACGGCGCTCGTTTATCGCCCTTGCTTCTCTTTACGGACCTGAATCCCGCGCCTATTCATTGCTGCCCTGACGCGGTCAACCTCCCAAACAACCGGACTGTTCCTATGTGGACCGAGCACATAGTGCGTGCCGTTTTCTAGAAAGCCGCCGTTGTTTTCACGACGACGCTGAAGCGTGTCAGGACTGACGCCTAGCTGAAGAGCAGCAAGCGAAGTCCGCATCCAGTTGGACATGGAGAGGTATTGGTTGTGAACAAATCGGTCGCCGGAACCAGTTCAGCCATTTCAGAAGCCAACGGATATATCCGTCGGGGAGGTCAGGCTCGTAGCGCCGCCTGAACCAAATTTTTTGGGCTTACTAGGGTTTGAGTCCGGTTCGATCGATTTGTAAAACGCTACATGTAGCGGCAACTAAGCGCAAGCAGAAAATCTGGCACTAGAGAGAGCCGAGACAGAGACTCCAAAAATCACACCAACGAGCGGAATCACACCACTACCCAAGTCACCCCAGACACAAGAAAACCCAGTCAGAGACTGGGCTTCAAAGAATGGAGCCAAGGAGACTCGAACTCCTGACCCCCTGCATGCCATGCAGGTGCTCTACCAGCTGAGCTATGGCCCCATGTCGACGTGGTGGCTTCAGAGCCGCCGTCGTCGTGTCATAGCTTACACCGCGGGAGCCTCAGACCTGGCGCCAGACAGCAACCAAGCGACCCTGCACCTCCACCTGTTCGGCGGGGAGCTCAATCGGTTGATAGGCAGGGTTGGCAGCTTCCAGCACCACCGTCGCCCCCTGGCGATGGAAATGCTTCAGCGTGGTGCCACTGCCAGCCACCAGAGCACTCACCACGGTGCCGTTGCGCAGCCGCTGCGGATCCTGCACCGGCTCCATCAACACCACATCCCCATCGGCGATGTGGGAGTCGACCATCGAGTCACCATTCACCGTCAGGGCAAACAGACCACGGGTCTCCAGCACGGGCGCCAGATCGAGATGCTCCTGCACGTCATCAAAAGCCGTCACAAGGCCACCAGCGGCAACGGCGCCCAGCACGGGAATCCCGGCGGCACCCACCATGTCGCCCAAGAGTTGCAGCGTGCGCGCCTGGCCTTCCTGCCAGGTGATCCATCCCTTCTGCTGAAGATGGCGCAACCGGCTCTGGATCGGCGCAGGAGAGCGGAGTCCCATCGCCTGCATCATCTGGCGAATCGAAGGGCTGTGGCGATGGGTGCCGATGTAGTCCGCCAGCCAGTCGTAAAGCTCTTGCTGAGCAGTGGTGAGGGGCTCCTGGGGGGCACGGGTCACCGCAAGAAAAGGTTCGGGCAATACATTTGTACCGTTCCTTGCCGTGTGCCGCAAGCGCAGGCTCAGTTCAAACCAGCTTCCACACCGCAGCCTCGGGAATGCTCGGCGCCAGGTTTAGGTCTTTGGGCTCCTTAAACACCACACGCCATTCCGGAACCCGGCAAGAGACATAGCCGGGATGCTCAATCAGCAGCCCCGGCTGCTCGGTTGTGCTGGCCACCCAGCCCGACATCCAGTGCCCCTCCTCCGAGAGGCCACCTTTGAACCAAACCCAGCAGCGTTCCTTGCGCATCGCGATGCTCTTCAGCGGTTTTTGTAGGACTCAAGCTGTTGCGGACAGGCCGCCATCAGATATCCCATCAACTGCCCGGTAATACGGGACTTTTCCTGATCGGTTGGTGCGTTGGGAACATCCTCGTAACGCATCGAGGTGTCGCGCTCAAACATGGTTTTGAGCTCAGGATCCGGCAAGGCGTAAAAAGCATCCACACCCATTTCACAGATTTTCTCGGCCGTCCATCGGGCGATGGTGCTCTGCTGTTGTTTGTCGGTGGCCTGATCCGCTGACGCTGCCACCGCATGGGCGGTGACGATCAACGGCACCAACCAGCGGTGGATCACCGTCATAGACCACCCATCAACACCGCCAACAGAGCCTGCTGCGCATGCAGGCGGTTTTCGGCCTGATCAAAGATGCGGCTTGCCTTGCCCTCCATCACCTCGGCGCTGATCTCCTCACCGCGGTGGGCCGGCAGGCAGTGCAGAACGATCGCATCGGCTGCCGCCTGCTCCATCAGGGCTTGATCCACGCAGAATCCCGCAAAGGCCTGCTCCCGCTGGGCCTGTTCGGCTTCCTGGCCCATGGAGGCCCAAACGTCGGTGTAAACGGCCTGGGCTCCCGCCACCGCCTCACGGGGGTCAGTCACCACCTCAATCGAGGCACCGTGCTGTGCCAGGGATTGGGCCTGCTTAAGCACACCCGGCAAGGGCTCGAAGCCCTCGGGGCAACCGATCCGCACATTCACCCCCAGCAACGCGCCGCAGAGCATCAGGGAATGGGCCACGTTGTTGCCGTCGCCCACATAGGCCAGGGTCTGACCAGAAAGGGCGCCATGGGCTTCCTGCATGGTGAGGAAGTCGGCCAGGGCCTGACAGGGATGCTCCAGATCGGTGAGGGCATTGATCACCGGCACAGAGGCCCAGTGGGCGTACTCCACCAGTTCCTGCTGGGCGAAGGTGCGAATCGCCAGCACATCGCAGTAACGGCTGAGAACCCGAGCCGTGTCTTCCAACGGCTCGCCGCGGCCCAGCTGGGAGACGGAAGGATTGAGATCCACCGTCTGGCCGCCGAGGCGGGCCATGGCCACCTGAAAACTCACACGGGTTCGGGTGGAGGCCTTGCTGAAGATCAGGCCCAGCACACGGTTGCCGAGATCGATCCGACGATCGCCGCTCTTCAGTTGTGCAGCCAGATCCAGCAACGCTGCTGTTTCGCCGGCGGAGCAATCCGCTGAGGAAAGAAAGTCACGTCCGCAAAGCGGAGACAGGACAGCAGCAACGCCCGCAGAAGCGGTAGCCATCGCGACGGTTCAAAGGACTGTTATCGGGGATGAGGCCCGCTGCCGTCAAGCGGTCACACCGGAGGGCAGCACACTCGCTTCGAGCATCTGCTTGAGGTCATCCCCCTCGATCACCTCTTTTTCGAGGATCTTCTGGGCGATCGTCTCGAGCAGCGCCATGTTCTCCCGCAGGATTGCGAGGGCGTCGTCGTGGGCCTGGTCCACCAGCCCGCGCACCTCCTTATCAATGGCCTGAGCCGTGGCATCACTCACCGAGCGGCGGGGGTTGTTGCCTCCACCAAGGAAACGGCCACCGCCCTGCTTGTCGTAGGCCAAGGGCCCCAGGGTGTCGCTCATGCCATAGGTGCCCACCATCTGCTCAGCCAGATCGGTGGCCCGCTGCAGGTCGTTGGCAGCGCCTGTGGTGATCTTGCCGAAGACGATCTCCTCAGCCGAGCGACCACCGAGAAGCGTGGCGATCTGGCCCTGGAGTTCCTCCTTGGAATTGAGGAAGCGCTCTTCGGTGGGCAGCTGCAGGGTGTAGCCCAGGGCGCTCATGCCACGGGGCACGATCGAGATCTTGGCCACCTTGCTGCCGCCAGGCATGAGGTGGCCCACGATCGCGTGGCCCACCTCGTGATACGCCACCACCTTCTTTTCATCGTCCTGAAGGACGCGGCTCTTCTTCTCCAGACCAGCCACGACCCGCTCGATCGCTTCACCCAAATCCTGTTGCTCAACACGGGTGCGCTGTGCCCGTGCTGCCAGCAAGGCAGCTTCATTCACCAGGTTGGCGAGATCAGCGCCGGCAAAACCACTGGTGGCCTGGGCGACGCTGTCGAGGTCAACACCTGCAGCCAGCTTCACCTTCTTGGCGTAGATCTCGAGGATGGTCTTGCGGCCGGAGAGGTCCGGACGGTCCACCAGCACTTGCCGGTCGAAACGACCCGGGCGCAGCAAGGCTGCATCGAGCACCTCGGGCTGGTTGGTGGCCGCCAGAACGATCACCGGCTTGTCCTGGGCGGTGAAACCATCCATCTCTGTGAGCAGCTGGTTGAGGGTTTGCTCCCGTTCGTCGTTGCCACCAACAACGCCCATGGAGCCCGAGCGGCTCTTGCCAATGGCATCGAGTTCGTCGATGAAAATGATGCAGGGCGCCTTCTTCTTCGCTTCTTCAAAAAGGTCGCGAACACGTGCTGCACCGGCGCCGACGAAGAGCTCCACGAACTCGGAGCCGGAAATAATGAAGAACGGCACTTCGGCTTCGCCAGCCACCGCCTTGGACAGCAGGGTCTTGCCCGTGCCGGGAGGGCCGACGAGCAGCACACCTTTAGGAATGCGCGCACCGATCTCGGCATAGCGCTCAGGGCGCTTGAGGAAGTCGACGATCTCCGTGAGTTCCTGCTTCGCCTCATCCACGCCCGCCACGTCGGCGAAGGTAATGCGCGACTCTTCATCGGGCACGTACACCTTGGCCTTGCTCTTGGTGAAGCTCAACGCCCCCTGAGCACCACCGCCCATCGAGCGGCGAGCAAAGAACTGCAGCACCAGGATGAAGATCAGGGGCGGCACCACCCAGCTGAGGATGGTGGTGAAGATGTTCGGCTTCTTCGGGGGAGCTGCCGCGAACTCAACGCCCTTGGTCTCGAGGCGTTGGGGCAGATCCATGTCGAAGATCGGCGTAGTGGCCAGCACCGGAGGCGTGCCCTCTTCGGGATCACTCAGCTCGTAGCGAATCTGGTCTTGCGTGATGAAGGCCCGCTTCACCGCACCGTCATTCACCTGGTCGATGAACAGGGAGTAGGGCACCCGCGGCACCTGCTGCATGCCATTGCTGGGAAGGAAGCTGCTGGCCAGCAGCAACACCCCGAAGCCAATCAGCACCAGGTTGATGATCCCGAAGCGACGGTTCGGCTGGTTGTCGTCCTGGCGGATCGGCATGGATGGCCTGTGAGTTCCGACACGCTACGAGGGATCTCTGGCAATCAACGGGTGTGAGAACCGAACGGCGCCTAGCTTCTGCCCATGTGTGGTCGCTACTGCCTCGACACGCCTCGCGCGGAATTGCAGCAGCTGCTGCGCAGCTGGTTGCGGCCGGAGGACAGCGCCTGGCTGGAGCATTACGCCCCCCGCGAGCTGATCCGCCCCCACGAACCGGTGCTGGCTGTGCGGCGTGAGCACGGTGAAGACCATCTCTCCCACATGCTCTGGGGCCTCCTACCGGGCTGGGTCAAGGACCCGCTGCAGGCGCCGCGACCGATCAACGCCCGCGCCGAAACCATCGCGGAGAAAGCCTCCTTTCGCGGGCCATGGCGTCATCACCGCTGCCTTCTGCCCAGCACCGGCTTTTTTGAAAAGGGACATCTGATCCAGCGCAAAGATCGGCAGATGTTCTGGCTGGCCGGTGTCTGGGACCGCTGGATCGGCCCCGATGGCAGTGAAGTGGAGACCTGCTGCGTGATCACGACGCAGCCCAACAGCCTGGTGGCCCCATTGCACGATCGGATGCCGGTGATCATTCCCGAGGGGTTGGAGAGCATCTGGCTGGAACCGGGTGATGGAGCCCACCGACGCGCCCTCGAGCCGATACTCACGCCAGCGCCAGTGGAGCCATGGGACTGCAGAGCACTCAAGCCGGCGGCCCCCGCCAACAAGCACCAGCAGCTCTCCTTGCTCGATTGAGCAAGGCTTGACAGCCGCAGCTCACTGCCGAACCTGGGGGCAGCGACAGTGGTCAAAGTGCTGGTGGGACTGGTTCAGCGGCTCCTGCGGCGTGATGACACCCAGCTGAAGCTGCTGTTGCTTTGCACTGTGATTGCCACCGTGGGCTTCGCCTTTCCCCGCCTGGTGTGGGCGACCTACATCGGCTATAGCCTGATTGCCTTGCTGCTCACCCAGGTGATGGTGGGGAGCAGCAACGCTCCGAACTGGAGTGATGTGCTGTATCGGGGTCTGGGGCTGATGGCCGTGGTGACCATGTGGCTCTGGCTGCTCACGCCCCTGGAGCTGATTTACAGCGGCATGCCGCTGGCCCTGAGCTGGAGCGTGCTGGTGGGCTGGAGCGTGATCCGCCTGGTAACTCGCTTCGCCAGCACCAAGCGCGTCACCGAGGCGCTGCTGATGGGTGCCACTGCGGGGTACCTGCACATCGGACTCGCCGCCGGCCTGGTGATGAGTGCTCTGGAAACCATCCAGCCGGGCAGCTTTCAACCCCTGGAGATGGCCAACGTCGGCGATTCGAGCGTTCTGGCCAGCGCCCGCCTTTTTTCGGCAATCAACTACTACGCCTTCGTCTGCCTCACCACCGTCGGCTTCGGGGACATCAGCCCGATGCTCCCCCTGTCACGGATGGTGAGTGTGGCCACCAGCGTTGCCGGACCGCTCTACCTCGCTGCCGTGATGGGGGTGCTGATCGGCCGCTTCGCCAGCAGCCTCGATCGGCAAAGCCGGGAGCGCTGAGCTCAGCTGCCGCTGCGCCAACGCAGCAACCAGTCGTTGCCCATGGGCTCGCTCTGATGCCACTGCCCCTGCAGCACCTGATCCATGGCGCTGAAGTTCAGATCTCCAAGGGGAGTGCGGGCCGCCATGCCCCCCATCAACTTCGGAGCCACCACCGCTGCAATCTCCTGCACGCAGCCCTGCCGGATCGCCGCGGCCGCCAGCTCAGGGCCGCACTCCCAAAGCACCTGGTTGCACCCCCGTTCCGCCAGGGCCTCCATCAGCTGCTGCGGTTCACAGGCCGAAAGCCGATGTGCCTCAGGCCCGGATGGCAAACGCCGGAGGTCGGCATCGGGGCCATGGGCCACGAGGGTCGGTGCCACCGCGGTGTCCCAGAGCTGGGCCTGATCCGGCAGATCCAAACTGCGGCTCAGCACCACCCGCAGCGGTTCCGGTGAACGCCGGCCCCTGCTGGTGAGCAGCGGATCATCGCCGCGCACCGTGCCGCCCCCAACCACCACGGCATCCATGCCGCTGCGCAGCTGATGCACCCAGTCGCGGGCGGGTGGACCGCTGATCCATTGGCTGGCGCCATTGGGCAAAGCAGTGCGGCCATCCAGGCTCATGGCCCATTTCAGAACCCCGAACGGGCGGCCGGTGCGAACGCGGTGCAGAAAGGCCCGGTTCTGCTGGCGAGCCTCCTCGCGCAGCACACCACTGATCACCTCCAGCCCCGCCTGCCTCAGCTGCAGGATGCCGCCCCCATCCACCCGGGGATCGGGATCCTCCAGGGCGATCACAACGCGGCCAATGCCCGCGCGCAGCACCGCCTCACTGCAGGGGGGCGTGCGGCCGTGGTGGCAGCAGGGTTCAAGGGTGACCACGAGGGTTCCGCCCCGGGCCGCGTCCCCGGCCTGCCGCAACGCACCCACCTCAGCATGGGCATCTCCAGCGCGCGCATGAAAGCCTTCGCCAACAAGGCGCCCTTCGCGATCAAGAACCAGGGCCCCCACGAGAGGGTTGGGGCTGGTGTGGCCCTCAGCAAGGGCGGCCAGGGCCAGGGCCCGCCGCATCCAGAGCTCCCACATCAGCTGAGGGGCAGCTCCTGCAGGGACCGCCATTCACCAACAACGTAGGGAGGGATCGGCAACTCGGTGAAGACACCCGGCAACGCCAAACGCAGCGGTCGGTTGTTGCTGAGATCGTCCAGCAGAGGATCGAGGGCAAATTCAGCCGCTGCGTCACGGCCATCGGTGGCCAGCACCGGATTGGCCAGGGTGATGTCGTCCAGCTGCCATTCGCGCCGACCCGCCAACACCTGGAGGCTCACCGGATGATCGAGCCGCAGTTTCCCGGGATAGCCCACCACGCGCAGCACCACAGGCTGGCCCGGAGGGCCCTCGCGGTAGGCCACCGCCTGCCAGCTGTCGTAATCGAGGTCCCTGAGGCTCTCCAGAGATCGGACCATGGCAACACCGGCCTCGTTCTCATGCTGATGAACCTGGGCCCAGGCCAGACCCGGCGTGAGCAGCAGCAGCCCCAGAGCGGCCAACAAACAGCAGAGCAAACGGCGCATGGGGAGGAGGTGAGTGAGTGAATTCTCACAACAAACCTGCGCAGAAGGCGATTCACGCCAAGAATCAACCCATGGAGATTGCATTCCACTCTGCTCCGAGCCTCAGCACGAGCCTGCAGGCGGTCGGGTTCGAGATGGATGTGGCCCAATTAAGCCAGGGCGCTCTCAATGGAGTCTTTCGGCTGGGTGGTTCAGGGCAGCTGCCGGTGTTGTCCATCCAGACCAATCAAGACCTGCTGCTTCAGGGCAACCGACGCCCTGGGGTGATGCCCCTCGGCTTGAACACCAACGATCAACATCCGGTGGTTCGCGGCAAGGCAACACAACCCGGCTCCCTGCACGGTTTTCAAACCAGCCTGAGCGAAGCTTTTTTTCAGCTTCCGGCAGGGGCCCACATCCAGGTTGCCCTCGTCTGTGAAACACGTTTTGAACAGCTCGCTACCGCCACCGGTGATCACCAAACGCTCGAGGTGATCCAACGAGCCAACTCCGCCAACCTCCACCCCCAGCGGTTTGACGAGATCAGCGCCTTGATCCAGACCCAGCTGATGGGAGGGGATCAGGACGATCTGGTGGAAGTGGCGGCGCTGGAGGCGTTGTCACCCCATCAGCTGCAGGGAACAACCAGTGGTGAACTCGGTGTAAGGGCGGGACTGATGAAAGATCTGGTGGCTTGGGGGTTCAAGAACACCGGCCAAGCGATCACGCTCAACGACTTAAGCGCCACAATCTTCGCCTCACGTTCTTCCATCGTTCACCACTGCCGCCAGAGCTTCGGCACTGGCCCCATGGCGCTGCTGAAACAGATCCGGCTCAGCCAGGTGCATCACGCCCTCAGCTCCCCGGAGGTGCAGCAGACCATCGGCGGCAACACCGTGCATGAGATTGCCTGCCATTACGGCTTCCAGAGCCGCAACCACTTCGCCAGGGATTACCGCAACCAGTTCGGTGAATCCCCCAGCGCCACGCTTCAACGGGCATCCGCTCCGGGGATGAGCGTCCAATCGGTCTCCGTGGCCCAGACCCCCCAGATGGCCATGGCCCTGAGGTAGTGGCAGGCCCTGTAGGTGTTCACCGCAGTGATCGCCTCAGGGGTGCGGAACTGCAAACCACCGGAATACACCTGCTCGACAACCGCTGAGCAGATCGCTTGTGCCGTCTGCTTGTCTCCCATCAAGCGGTAATAACTGGCGATGCCGAAGTTGATCCCCGTCCACACCTCGAGCGGGTGGGTGCCATTGGGATCCAAGGGCGTGCCATCGCGGCGCAGGCCGTTGGCCACACCGAGGGAACCGCCATCAAAAGCCTCGAAGCAGGCCTCCTTCACGGCCTTCAACGTGCTGCGGCTGTTGGCATCACTCACCACCGGCGGCAGACCCAAAAGCCGTGCATAGAAATCGCCGCAGAGTTGATCGGCCATCACCACCGGCGTGCCGCTCTCGGCATCAATGTCGTAGTACTCGCCGTTCCAGAGCAGCTTGTCGAAATTGCCTCGGGATTGCTCCAGCCAACCACTGAATTCCCTTTGCTCAGCGGAGGTGTTCAGCCCAGTGCTGAGCTGAAGGGTCTGGGCAATGGCCAGAGCAGCCTCGAGAGCTGCAATCCAGAGGGCACCGCAGTAGGCACTC
The DNA here is from genome assembly GCF_014280115.1 of Synechococcus sp. A15-44. NCBI lineage: Bacteria > Bacillati > Cyanobacteriota > Cyanophyceae > Synechococcales > Synechococcaceae > Synechococcus > Synechococcus sp. A15-44. The sequence goes on along the minus strand of NZ_CP047938.1, from coordinate 864,574 downwards.
ACCCCTTTGAGGGGCCAGTCGTCGAAGGTCTGATCCGGAGCTCCGCCGTTGTCGGGCAGGCCGTCGTTGTTCACGTCGAACGTCTTCAGGTAGCGCAGCGCCTCCACGGCCGCCGGCCAGCAATCGGCGAGGAAGCGGATGTCTTCACCACTGGGGGCGAGCTTGAACGTGCGCCACACCTGCAGCACAAAATCACTGCCGAGGTCCTTCCAGAGGTTGCAGTCCTGATAAGCGGTGTAGTTGGTCGCATCCCAGGGGATCTCGTTGGGAGCCCCCAGGTCGTGGGGGGTGGCTCCTCTTACCTTGCGGTCAGCCTCCACCCGGCCCTTGCCCTGGGTGAAGTACCAACCGATCGGGCGCTGGGTGGCATCTGCGGCCGGAATCGCCCGGGCAAAGCTGCGCAGCACGGCCTTGTCGAGTTCCGGCCAGAGCTGCAGCAGGGCCAGGGATCCGTAGAGACGAACGTCAAGACTTTCGTACCAGGCGTAGTCGAGGCACTCGAGAATGCCGAAACGACCGTAGGGATCCTCCGGTGATGCCGCACTCCAGAGACTGCCGCCACTGCAGAGGTCGTAGAGCTCATTGAACAGAGCCATCCGCAGCGGTTCCGGCAGGTCCTGGCGTTGCAGCACCGGCTGCTGCCAGGCCTCGATCTGCTGTCGCCAACTGCGCCAGTCACGCAGCGCTTCAGCGGCAATGGCAACCGCCTGGTTGGCATCCGCAGCGAAGAAATCGGTGTAGCGGCGCAGCGCCTGGCTACCGGTGGCAAAAGCCGTCACAGGCAGATCCCAGCTGATCACCAGCGGAATCTCAATGCTCTGCCCGGGGGCCAGCTGACACTGCACCGCCAGCGCAGCACTGAGGGGATCGTCGGATCCACTGCGTCGGTCGTTGTTGCTTTCAGGGATGGAGCCATCTGCACTGAAGCTGTCCCACAGCTCACGCCCATCACCGCTGGGATTCCAGCGACTGCAGCGCTGGATCGTCACACCGGGCGGCTCGGCTGTGGCAATGCACCACTGGCCCTCACCTTCGGCAACGGGGTTGGAGACGTTGCCCTCCAGCACCACTCCCTTGAGGGAGCCATCGTCAATGCAACGGTTGCGCTGGCCGGTGGTGCTGCCGATGGCCGGGGCGTAGTTGTGCTCGGGGCTGCCGTCATCGCGGAAGTGAACCTCCGCCGAGGCATCGGTGTTGGTGAACCAGCCGGTGGTGTTGCGCCAACTCAGCAGCAACGACAAATCAAGAGGCTGATCCGTGGGATTGCGCAGCGTCCAGACGAACACCGCCACCGGGTAGCTGGTGCGCTGGTAATCACCCGGCAGGATCGGGCTGAAGGCCTCACAACGCACCTCGGCGTCATAAACGCCCTCATAGCTGGTCCAGCTGAGGGGATAACGGGCGGAATAGGTGCCGGTGCTGCGATCCGGCGTGCTGGCCGGGTACCACTCCCAGGCCTTTAGCGGCTGGCCAGCCTCCGGCCGCGAGGCATCCCGATCCGGCTGAACCGCCAGGGCGTGGGCACGCTTGCCGCGGCCATTCCCTTCAAACAGAGCGAACTGGCAATCGGGCAGCACCCCAAACCAGTGCTCGCCGCCATCGAGGTGCCAAAGGTTGATGTTGCCGTCGGGCGCCCGCCCAAAACAACCGGCTCCGAAGCCCCCCAGCGGCATGCCGTGGTTGGGGCCGTCGTCGAGGTTGCTGGCATAGCGAACCGTGTATGGCTTGTCCCAGCCCAGGCCAAAGGGTCGGCTCCAGGAGGCCTCCGGTGGCTGCCAGCCCTTGGCTTGCTTGCCGCGACCCAGCAGGGAGTTCAGAGCGGACCAACCGAACGAAGCCATGCAGGGGCCGAGAGTCGCCCCAGATTGCCAGGTTTGACGCGATCAGCCAGCCGTTGCGATCAGCCTGCAGACATCAGCCCGCAGACATCAACCTGCAGACAGTGGTGAGGGATTGTCTTCGGCATCCAGCAGGGCATCCAAGGTGACCGCCGTGCGGACCAAGGCTTGATAGCGATGCAGGCTGCGGCGGTTCTGATCCAGCCAACGGCCAGGGGCCGTCCCCTCCAGGTCGGGCTGATCGGGATCGAGCAGGGGCAGATCGTCCTGCTGAGCAATCAAGGCAATCACAAGCTCGTGCAAGCGTTGGCGACGATCGTGGGCTGGGGTCATGCCTCCTCCATCAGGTCGTTCAGGCGCTGTTCCGCCGCCAGGGGCAACGTCACCGGATCAGCGGTGTAGCTGCGGGCCAGGGCAATCCGAGCCTGCAGCGAGGCCTGCGCCACTGACCAGCTGCTGAGCCCGAGTTCGTCATAGATCCGTTTCAGCGCAGCGAAGGGTTGGCGGATCAAGTCCTCATAAGGCAATTCAACCAACTGCCCCGCAGGAATCCGATGGCGAGACGCCTCAAAGGCCTTGAGCAGCTGGCCATGGGCCGCCACCGTTTCCTCCACCTGGGTCACGGCATCGGGCACGGGCTGGAGCCCAACCAAGGCACCCAACCGCTGCTTCACCTGAACCAGCGAGCGGATCGAATCCTGTCGATCACGGCACAGCAGCACAAAGCGCGCCCTGGGAAAGTGGCGCAACACCAGTTCCACCCGGGCGGAATGAGCGCTGTTCTTGATCAACAACCCCGTCTTCCCCTGACCGTCGTGGAGCCAGGTGAGCTTGGTGAAATGCAGCCACTGCCGCTCAAAGGCGCGGGACAAGCCAAGAACATTGCGGCGGAAAAACCAGGAATAGGACCGAGGGAAGGCCATCCCCGCCATGTTGGTGTCCATGGTGAGTCGGGCCAGACCGACCTCATCCTCCTGGGGATCATTCGGCCCCCAAGGCACCGCATCGATCGGCCGCTGCCGCGTCATCCACGCCTTGAGTGCTAACCGAATCAGGGGTTTGAGCAACAACGCCACCTGCGGCGCCATGGTGAGCGAATTGCGCGCCGTCGCCAGCGTGGGGTCAGAGGCGAGCAATTGATGCAGATAGGTGGTGCCACTGCGCCAGTGGCCAATCACCACGATCGGATCATCGGGAAGTTCAGCCTTGTGCAACCGACGGGCGAACAGACAGGACTGCAGCCAAGCCATGGGCTCCACCACCAGTCCACTGAGGCTCATGGCCAGGCTCACCCTCCAGCAGGAGAGGGCCGGGCGGCGCAGCTGCAAGCCACGAAGCAGCACCGCAGGACGCACGAAGCCGCCAGCCACCAAGCGATTCGACAGCAGGTCAGCCCATGCCATGGCCCCACAAACCCTGACACCAGAATGACGGGATGATCGACGTGATCGGCACCGACGCCGGGGCGCCTGCCTCCTTGCCCGCTCCACAGCAGTCGCTGCTGCGGGCTGCCGCCGTGATTGCAGCGCCGCGGCGGTTGCAGGCTGCTCTCAAGGACTGGCTGGGGGAGGCATTGCCGGAGCTGATCAGCAGCGATGACCCGCGGGCTCTGGTGGACAGCCTGCAATCACGGCCTGCGGAAAAGCCTGTAGTGGTGCTGGCCAGCGGCGATCCGCTCTGGTTCGGCCTGGGGCGCATCCTTTGCGACCGCATCGGGGCAGAGCGGCTGCGGTTTCATCCGGCCCCCACATCGCTGCAGCTGGCCTTCGCTCGCATCGGTCGCCCCTGGCAGGACGCCGACTGGGTGAGCCTGCACGGACGGGACCCGGACATCCTGGCCAGCGCCTTGCAGAAACGACCACCAGCTCTGGCGGTGCTCACGGATCCGAGTCAAGGGGGCGCCAGCACTGTGCAGCGGATGTTGCGCAGCAGTGGCCTGGAAGCGAGCACGGACCTGTGGCTCTGTGAAAACCTCGGACATCCCGACGAGCGGGTGCAGCTGATCACCCCCGGCAGCGCGTTGCCGGCGGACCTGCATCCCCTGCTGATTGCGCTGCTGATCGCCAGGGAACCAGCAGTACCGGAGCCGCATGACCTGCCGTTGTTCGGACTCGACGACGGGCTCTACCTGCAGCACAGCGATCACCCCGGGCTGATGACCAAGCGGGAGGTGCGCATCCAACTGTTGGCGGAGCTCGCCCTGCCTCAGCTGGGCGTGCTCTGGGATCTGGGGGCCGGTACCGGCAGTGTCGGCCTGGAAGCTCTGCGCCTGCGCCCAGGGCTGCAACTGCTGGCGGTGGAACGCCGCGCCGGTGGCGCGAAACTGATCCAACGCAATGCACAACGGCTCAGCGTCAGCCCTGCGGCGGTACTGGAGGCTGACGCCACCACGGTGCTGAACGGCGAGCTCCCGAGCCAGCTCAGCCAGCCTGACCGGGTTCTGCTCGGGGGCGGGGGCGCCCAACGGGAGCGCTTGCTGCAGGACGTGCTCGCCCGGTTGCGGCCTGGAGGTGTTGTGGTGATTCCCCTGGCGAGCATCGAGGCCTTGGCCAGCGTTCGGCCACTGCTCGAGAACGCTGGATTGGCCGTGCGCGTGCAGCAACTGCAGGCCTGGCGGGGACAACCGCTGGGGGATGGCACCCGCCTGGCTCCGATGAACCCCATCTTGATCGTGACGGGAACGAAGCCGGCTCAAGCCGGCTTCAAGGGGAAGACTTGAGCGGGGTGATCCGAACCGGATCGCCGATGCCAATCCCAAGCCGCTGCGCCTCACCGGCACCGATCTCAATCACCGCATCAACAAAATCAGCCCGTCCATTGCCGTCGGCATCGGCGGCGTAGGAGCGACAGGGCAGGGCAGAGCAGGTGGGAACGGCAGGCACCAGATCAAGCACCCGCCCATCGCGCACAAAGATCATGTCCAGTGGCGCAAGGGTGTTGAACATCCAAAAGCTCACCGGCTGCGGGGTGGAGAAGGGGAACCACATCCCGCGCAAGGGCGGCAGAGCCGGCCTCTGCATCAACCCCAGCCGCTGCTGTTCCGGACTGCGGGCCACCTCGAGATCAATGCAACGCTGCTGGGCCACGCACCAGCGGGCCCCAATTGACAGCCACTGCGGCGGTGACTCAGGGGGCAGAGCATCCATGGCCGCTCAAGCCTCCGGCAACACCTGCCCGAGGCAATAGCCCCGGCCGCGCACGGTGTGCAGCAAACGACGCTCACCACCAGCCTCCAGCTTCTGGCGGAGATAGCGCACGTACACCTCCACAACATTGCTGCTGGAACGCTCCCCCTGCCACACCTCCTGAAGCAGCAGCTCGCGGCTCAACACCTGGCCGCGCCGCCGCAAGAGCACCTGCAACAGCATGAATTCCCGGGCCGTCAACGCCACCACACGGTCTCCCCGCCGCACCGTTCGGTTGGTGGGATCGACACTGAGATCGTCCAGCTCAAGCAGCGCCGGTCGCTGCCCCGAGCGCTGTTGAATCGTGCGGTGCAGGCGCAGACGCAACAACAGATCGCTGGGCCCGATCTCCGAGAGCCAGAAATCATCGGCACCGCTTCCCAGGCAGGCGGCGCGAGCCTCAACGCTGTCGCGTTCCAGATCCAACAGGATCGGCGTGGCCCCGAAACGGCTGCGCAGGTCTTGAATCAATTCGGCCTGATCGGCCGCCAGCACAGCGGCCACTGGAGATTCACCCGGTTCAGGGGCATGGGCCGAGGGCCCGGCACTGAGCCAGTCGAGGGTGGCGTAGCCCGATGCAGCCAGACGGGGCGCCAGCGACACCGCCGAAGGGCCTGCCAACAGCAACAGGGGACCAGCGTTCATTCCCGCTCGGGCTTGGCGATGTGGGGCAGGCCCCAACCCAATTTGTTGCGCAGCACCTGGAAGAACTCATGGTCGGCGAGGCGCACAAAGCGCACCGGGTGATCGCTGCGGCGGATCAGCACCCGATCCTCGGGCCAGACATAGCAACCGGCACTGCCGTCCACCACCATCATCAGCCGCTCCGGCGTGGCTGGAAAAATCGTGACGGGTTCACGGTCGCTGAACACCAGGGCGCGGGAGGCCAGGGAATGGGGCGCGATCGGGGTGAGTTGCAGCACCGGACAATCCGGCGTGATCACCGGCCCACCGGAGCTGAGGGCGTAGGCCGTGGATCCCGTCGGCGTGGAGAGGATCACACCATCGGCGGCAATATCCACCGGGGCGTGGCGGCCGATGGCGATCTCGAAGTGACACATGCTCGTGAGCGGCTCACGGTGCAGGGCCATTTCGTTGAGGGACAGCGCCTCCCAGCGGCGCTGATCGCCTCGCATCACACTCACCACGAGGTTGCTGCGTTCCTCGATCGTCCATTGCTGGGTGAGCACAACATCGAGGGCCCGGTCCAGATCATCGAGATAGGCCTCGGCCAGGAACCCCAGATGGCCGGTGTTGATCGTGAGAATCGGAATCCCCACAGGGGCGGTCTGCCGCGCGGCGGAGAGCACCGTGCCATCACCCCCCAGCACGATGGCCAACACCATCGATTGATCAAAGCCCTTGGGCACACAGGCGCTGTACCCCCGCAGCCGCAGGTGCTGATCAGGGTTGGCAAAGCCCACCATGCCCCCGGCACTGCTGGCCCGCTCCACGGCATGGCCGGCTGCCTCCAGGCGCTGCTGAATCGCGTCCGCCGTCTGCACCGCCAGCGGCTTGCCGTCATTGACGATCAGTCCGATCCGGGGCACTGATCCACGACGGGTAGAGGGCAACCTCACCCTATGGGACGCGCGAGAACTGAACGACGCTCAGTAACGAAGTAACGAAGGTTCCTGATCAGAACTGCTCGAGGAAGCGCAGATCGCTGGTGTACAGCCGCCGGATGTCGTCAATGCCATGGCGCACCATGCAGAAGCGCTCCACCCCAAGGCCCGCGGCGAAACCGCTGTAGCGCTCGGGATCGAGGCCCAGCCCTTCCAACACGGCAGGATCCACCATGCCGCAGCCCATCACCTCAAGCCAGCGGCCGCGCCACTGAACATCCACCTCGGCGGAGGGCTCGGTGAAGGGGAAATAACTGGCCCGGAAGCGCACCGGCAGATCACCGAAGAAGGCCTTGAGGAAGGCCATCACCGTGCCGCGCAGGTGGCTGAAATCGAGGCCTTCATCAATGGCCAGCACCTCCACCTGGTGGAACACCGGCGAGTGGGTGGCATCAACGGCATCACGGCGATAGACCCGACCGGGAGCCACGATCCGCACCGGAGGCGGGTTCTCTTCGAGGTGACGGATCTGCACCGGGGAGGTGTGGGTCCGCATCAGCAGGTCACCACCCAAATAGAAGGTGTCCTGCATGTCCCGGGCCGGATGGTCCTCGGGGATGTTCAGCGCAGTGAAGTTGTAGTGGTCCCGTTCCACCTCAGGCCCCTCGGCCACGCTGTAGCCGAGGCCCAGGAACAGATCGACGATCTCTTCAGTGGTGGTGATCAGGGGATGGCGATGCCCCATCGGCACCCCGGAAGCCGGGGCGGTGACATCGAGGCTTTCCCTGGCGATGCGCTCCGCCATGGCCGCCTGCTTCACGGCCTGCAGCCGCTCTCCCAACAGCGACTGCACCTGCGTTTTCAGCACGTTGGCGCGCTGACCCACAAGGGGACGCTCCTGACCGGGCAACTTGCCCATGGCCCCCAGCACGCCAGAGATGCGGCCCTTCTTGCCCAGCAGCCCAACCCGCAGTTGCTCCAGCGCAGCGGCATCGGCCGCCTCGGCGATCTCCGCCGCGGCCTGCTGCTCGAGGGCATCGAGTTGATCGGTGAGCTGCTGCAGGGTGACCGGTGCGCTCACAGGGATGGAACAGACAGCTGCCGACTGTAAGCAGCCGTGCCGCTTAGGTTTACCTGAGTGCAAATGACCCCATGGCCCCGCTGCGGATCCTGATCAGCAATGACGATGGGGTCTTCGCCGACGGCATCCGAACCCTGGCCGCCGCAGCGGCAGCCCGCGGCCATCAGGTGACGGTGGTCTGCCCGGATCAGGAACGGTCGGCCACAGGCCATGGCCTCACCCTGCAGACCCCCATCCGCGCCGAGCGGGCCGATGAACTGTTCGCCCCAGGGGTCACCGCCTGGGCCTGCAGTGGCACCCCCGCCGACTGCATGAAGCTGGCCCTGTTCGAACTGGTGAAGGAGAAGCCAGACCTGGTGCTCTCCGGCATCAATCACGGCCCCAACCTGGGAACAGATGTGTTTTGCTCCGGCACCGTTGCCGCGGCGATGGAAGGCACCCTTGAGGGCATTCGTTCCCTGGCGGTGAGCAGCGCCTGCTTCCAGTGGCGTCAGTTCCAGGCGGCCGCCGATCTTGCCCTGGAGGTGAGTGAACAGGCCATCGTCGACCAGTGGCCCGACAACCTGCTGCTCAACCTCAACATCCCCCCCTGTGCCCGGGAGGAGATGGGAGCACTGCGCTGGACCCGTCTCTCGATCCGGCGCTACGACGAGCAATTCAGCCGTCGGGAAGACCCCCGTGGCCGCGCCTACTACTGGCTGGCCGGAGAAGCCGTGCAGGATCTGGAATCAGCCGGAGAAGGCCCAAGGGATTGGCCCAGTGATGTGGCCCAGATCCACGCCAATTCCCCCTCACTCACACCGATCCAGCCCGACCTGTTCTGGCGGGGCCCCCTCAGCGGACTGCCGCAGCTCAAGCTCAAGGATCAACTGGTGCGATAAACCCGCTGCAGCAACCAGAGGGAGAACAACACCCCGATCAGGTGGGCGAACAGCACCTGGGTGTTGCTGAGCACAGACAGCATTTCCAGGGAGGTGATCGCCAGGTTGTCGGCCATGCCACGGCCGCCGATGGCAATGCCGGGAGTCTGCATCGAGGCCTGCACGAACAGGCTGCCGGCGAGGGCCTGATAGCCGATGGTGGCGAAGGTGAGGCCCAGGAGATCCGCCAACAGCCCCCGTTTGATCAGCCGCGCCACCTCGCCCCGACTGGGACGGGCCGCACTATCGATCGCCCGACCGGTCCGCACGATCAGCCAACCCTGCCAGAGGCTGAACAGCAGCACGAGAAAGGCCAGGGACGTGAGCGACAAGCCAGGCCCCAGGCCCACAGCACGTTCGGAATTTCGAGCCAGGCTGCCGCCGATGTTGTTGAACAGCAGAACGCCCACCACAACGATGCCGAGGACCACCTGGATCCAGAACCGGATCCATCCCATCCGACGCACGCCGAACGACAACTTCTGGAAATCGAGGCGGTCTGGCATGCCCTGGTGCTCTGTCGTTCAAACTTGCCACCAAAGCGCACCTTCTGCACCTCCTTGATCCCGCTCTGTTCTCCAGAGGAGGCCCGTCGGCCCACTGCCCTGGCGCTGGGAAGCTTCGATGGCCTGCATGCCGGCCACCGCCGCGTGATCGCCGAGGCCATTCAGGACAGCCCGAAGGAGGCCGTTACCTCGGTGGTGAGCTTCTGGCCCCATCCCCGTGAGGTGCTGTTCGGGGAGGCACGCCTGAGGCTAGATCTACCCAGCGAAAAACTCGCTCTGCTCGAACCCCTGGGGATCCAGCAGCTCGTGCTGGTGCCCTTCACCCGCGAGCTCGCTCAGCTGAGTGCCGAAGACTTCGTCAGCAGCGTGCTGCTGAACACACTTCAAGCCAGGCGCATTGCCGTGGGCACCAACTTCCGCTTCGGTCATCAGCGGCGCGGTGACGCCGAGATGCTGGAACGGCTGGCGGCTCGCAACGGCGTTGAGGTGAAGGTGGTGCCGATCGTTGAAGACCAAGGGGGTCGGATGAGCAGCAGCCGCATCCGCGCGGCTCTCGATCAAGGGGATCTAGCGACCGCCAAAGCCTTGCTGGGCCGGGCCTACCGCTTTCAGGGACGGGTGGTGCGGGGCCGAGGCCTGGGCCGTGAACTGGGCTGGCCCACCGCCAATCTCCAGGTGGATGGCCGTAAGGCCTTGCCAGGGCTTGGCGTCTACGCCGCCTGGGCCCAACTGGATGGGGATGGCGATCGGCTGCCAGCCGTGATGAACCTCGGGCCCCAACCCACGATCGATCCCACATCTCCCTCCGCCGTGGAGGTGCACCTTCTGGATCAGAGCCTGGAACTGGAAGGCCGGCAGCTGGGCGTGGAGCCGGTGCAGCGCTTGCGCGGCCAGACCAAATTCAGCGGCCTCGAGGAGCTCAGCAGCCAGATCGGCCGCGACGCAGGCCAGGCCCGCGAGATTCTTCAGACCGGCTCTCAGGCCACGGTCGGATAGGCATTCACCAGCCCCCAGACGATGAACACGCCGATGCCACCGAGAAGGACGATTCCCCAGACCAGAACGTGCATGGTGCTCTCAGAACCACCGTTCTCCATGACCGACGCCGAAACCGTTGCCCACAGGGTGCCATGAATCCAACCCCAAGCGAGGCATCCCTGGATCCACGGGTGGCACGCCTGATCGACGCCAACCTCGACCGTGCCCGGGAAGGCCTGAGGGTGGTTGAGGACTGGTGCCGCTTCGGGCTGGAGCAACAGGATCTGGTGGTGCGCCTCAAGGACTGGCGTCAACGCCTGGGTCGACTCCATCACGACAGCTACAAGCAGGCCCGCTCCACCAGCACCGACACCGGCGCCGGACTGGAGCATCCGGCCCAACTCGATCGCCACAGCCCCGACCACGTGGTGGCGGCCAACTGCGCCCGGGTGCAGGAGGCGTTGCGGGTGCTGGAGGAGTACGGCCGCTCCATCGATCCTGCGCTGGCCGCTGAAGCCGCAGCGATCCGCTACGGGCTTTACGACCTGGAGGTGACCTGCCTCAACGCCACCCTGGGAGCACGGCGACGCAACAAACTCAAGGACGCTCGCCTTTGCCTGATCACAACCCCCTGCGATGACCTGAGCGATCGGGTGGAGGCCGCCCTGCGGAACGGCGTGGGGATGGTGCAGTACCGCTGCAAAGCGGGGAACGACCGCGAACGCCTGCGGGAAGCTCAGCAGCTCAGGCAGCTCTGCAACCGCTTCGGGGCGCTGTTGTTCATCAATGACCGTGTGGACCTGGCCCTGGCGGTGGATGCGGATGGGGTGCACCTGGGCCAGGACGACATGCCCAGCGAGGTGGCCCGCGATCTGTTGGGCGTTGATCGTCTGCTGGGCCGCAGCACCCACAGCATCGATCAGGTTCATCAGGCTCAGCAGGAGCCAATCGACTATCTCGGATTTGGCCCGATCCATTGCACGGCCGTCAAACCCGAGCGGAAGCCTGTTGGTGTGGAGCTCCTGGCGCAGGCCACTGCGATCAGCCAACGCCCCGTCTTCGCCATCGGTGGAATCACCTCGGCCAACCTGCCGGCCCTGCTCACGGCAGGTGGCCAGCGCGCGGCCGTGATCGGCGCGATCATGCACGCAGATGACAGCGGTCTGGCCACTCGGCACCTGCTCCAGCAGCTGGACCACGCCACGTTCTGAGCCATGCCTCTCAACCTGATGGTCAACGGTGAAACCCGCGTACTGGATCCAGCACCGGATCCCGCCAGCCTGGCGGCGGTTGTTGCCTTGCTGGCCAACAACCCCCAGCTGGTGGTGGCCGAGCACAACGGTGTGATCGCACCCCGCAGCCGCTGGGACAGCATCGTGGTGAAGGATGACGACACCCTTGAGATCGTCACCATTGTTGGTGGTGGTTCCTAGAGTCGCCGGATCAATGCTGTGGGCGCTGCTGTGGCCACTCCCCGACTGTTGACTCGATCCCGACGACTGCTCGCATCGCTCCTGTTGCCGCTGGTGATTGTGGGGCTCTGCCTGTTCCAGGCACAGCCGGCTGATGCCGCCCGCGGTGGGCGCATGGGAGGGGGCAGTTTCCGCGCTCCTTCGATGCCGCGATCCGGTGGGAGTTACCGGGGTGGCAGCTACGGCGGTGGCTACCGCGGCGGCGGGATGGGCTTCCCCTTCCTCATCCCCATCTTCGGCTTCGGTGGGGGCGGGCTGTTTGGTCTGCTGATCCTGATGGCGGTCGCAGGCGTGCTGGTGAACGCCCTTCGTGGCGTTGGCAATGCCCCCTCGATCGGTGGTGCTGCTGCAGCGCCGGCCATGCCGCGCAACGTGAACATGATTCAGGTGCAGGTGGGCCTGCTGGCCAGCGCCAAATCCCTGCAGGACGATCTGCGCTCCTTGGCCGCCTCTTCGGACACCAGCAGTTCCGCTGGTCTGCAAAGACTGCTGCAGGAGACAACCTTGGCCCTGCTGCGCCAACCGGACCTCTGGGTTTACGCCAATGCCGAGAGCGGCAGTGTTCCCTTCAGTTCGGCTGAATCGACGTTCAATCGCCTCTCGATGAACGAGCGCAGCAAGCTGGACGCTGAGCTCACCAGCAACGTCGGCGGACAGCGGACCACGGACACGAGCAACAGCACTGGAGACGCTGATGCCACCAATGAATTTATCGTTGTGACCTTGCTGGTGGCCTCCACGGCATCGGCCAAGCTCGCAGGAGCCGACACCGGAGAAGATCTGCGCCAGACCCTGCGCATTCTTGGTTCCACAGCCTCCAGTGAACTCATGGCCCTCGAAGTGATCTGGCAACCGGAAGGTCGCGGAGATGTGCTGAGCGCCAACGACCTGGTGACGGCTTACCCCAACCTCCAACACCTCTGAGATGCCAGAGCCATTCGTGGCTCATCTACAGGTTTTCTGAGTATTTCTCCCCAGCAATCAGGCCTAGCTTGACTTGATCCGATTGCGCACCTCCAGCGTTGGCTCCCGACCCCCGCTCAATGCAATGGCAACAGGACGGTGAGCTGGCGCGGGCTGATCTCGATGCTCTTGTGCATGCGCTTCAGCAGGTGGAGTGCGATCACAACAGTGCTGAGCTGCAGCGTCTCGGCCAGATCGATCCTCCGCTGCGGCTTGAAGCCTCAGCTTGAAGCACCCGGGGCACAGCCCCTGAGCATCCGCAATGCAGCCATGGCTGCACCGTAGCCGTTGTCGATATTCACCACCGTCAAGCCTGGGGCACAGCTGGCGAGCATACCTTCCAAAGCGGTTCGTCCCCCTGCGCTGATTCCATAGCCAACCGAAACCGGGACGCCGATCACCGGTTGCGGCACCAGACCAGCCAGCACCGTCGGCAACGCACCCTCCATTCCCGCGCAGGCGATCAGGATCCGCGCCGTGGCCAGACGGGGCAGTTGATCCAGCAAGCGGTGCAATCCAGCCACCCCCACATCCACCACAGGATCCACGCCGATGCCGTGGCAACGCAGGGCCAAGCTGACCTCCGCCACCACCGTGCGATCACTGCTGCCTCCACTGAGCACCGCCACCGCAGCCGGTGACGCAGGCACAGGAGGCAGTGCACCCAGGGTGAGGCAGCGAGCGTCGGCATGCAGCTCCACCGCCGGCAACGCCTCACACACCCGAGCCGCCTTTTCGGGATCCACCCGGGTCACCAGACCCAGTTCTCCTGCTGCGGCAAAGCTTTCAAGGATGGCGATGATCTGATCGGCTGTCTTGTGTTCCCCCCACACGGCCTCGACCATGCCCAAGCGCTGGCGGCGCCGCAGATCGAGGCGAGCATCCGGCGTGGTCACTGCGGCAACAGTTCCCCTTCAAACACCAGCGGGAACGGGTTGCCCTGGCGCTGTCCTGTTTGCTCGCGGGCCAAGGTCTCGAAGCGCTCCTGAACCGTCTGCACCTCGGCCATGGAGATCGATTTCCATGCCTGACGACTGCTCCAACGAATCAGCAACGTTCCCTCTTCGGTGGCCGGATCCCAGAACAGATCACGGCCCAGAAAACCTGGCTGTTGCTTCAGCCAAGGCTCCCAGCTGCCGCGTTCCGCCGCCATCCACTGCTCACGGCTCTCCCGGGGGACCTGCAGCCGCAGGTGCTCCACCACAGCCACCACGTCAGCACGTGTCGGGTCGGACTCTGCCCGAACCTCTGTCTCCGAAAGCCCGCCCAACAACAGAACCAGCGCCAAACAAGGTGCAATGACCCTAAGCAGAACAGACCTGAGGCGATGCACGGTTCAGCTCCGCTGCAGCAGGGCCACAGCCTGGCAACTGATGCCCTCTTCCCGTCCCTCCGGACCCAAGCCTTCGTTGGTGGTGGCCTTCACACCCACGGCATCGGGGGCAATGCCGATCGCTGACGCCATCCGGCTGCTCATCTCCGCAATATGCGGCTTGAGCTTGGGGCGCTCGGCAATCACCACCGCATCGATGTTCACCACCGACCAGCCGCGCTCCTTCACCAGCTTCACCACCTGATCCAGCAGCTTCAAGCTGTCGGCCCCTTTCCATTGGGGATCGGTGGGGGGGAAGTACTTGCCGATATCACCGAGGGCGAGGGCCCCGAGCAGCGCATCCATCACCGCATGCACCAGCACATCGGCATCGCTGTGGCCATCCAGGCCAAGACCATCGGGATGGTCCAGGGTCACACCCCCGACGATGAGGGCCCGTCCGGGCACCAGCCGATGGATGTCGTATCCGGTGCCGATGCGCAGCTCCATGCCGGGATCTGAAGGGTCATCCATTGTCGCGGTCTGCCAGCGGGCAAACAGATGCAGTCTCGAGCAGAAAATTCATCATCCAGCTTGATCTAGCCATCTCTCGGAAAACGTGCAGGAGCAACACTGCTTTCATCCCAGCAGAGAAAGGGCGATCAACGCCAGATGGCACTGCCCTATTGCTGCAACAAGTGAGTCACAACGAGAATGGAACCTAACAACTCAGGAATTTCCAGATATTGAACGGAGAAAACGTGATCACTGACCTACGAGCCAAGTGATTGCCTCAAGAGCGATGGATGCCAGAGCAATAGCTAAGGTAGCAACATGAGCCAGCAGTTAAAGCCACGGATTTAGGCGGTGCCCACAAAAACCTATGAACAAAAAATCAACAACTGCATGACCCTCTTCCCCTCAACAACTTGGGATCATGTCAATCAAATAAATAAGCACTTAGAAACCTCTTAGAAATGTTGACATCGAGGACAAAAGCGTCTATAAATGAAATAATCTACTCACAGTATCAGCGGAGCAGAGTAAAATGACAAGTAGCTCTAGGGACTTATTCCAAGTATATTCTGTTCCAACAGGACGACGCACACAATACACTTTTGAGGACGGTGAATTCATAACCATTGCTTCGAGACGAGGCAGAGCCATAAGCTCGAGAACATCAAGACATTGGGATATTGAGCTAGCAACAAGAACGGATGATGGCTACGCCCTTTTAGCTCACGGAACCTCATCAAGAAGAGAAGGACAATATCGGATATTTTTTACCAATCAAAATGGAGAAATCACGAACAGATCTCAATGGTTAACGAGAGAAGAATCAATCAGCACACTTTTTATCGAACAAAATGTCATCGCTGACGCCGACGACAATGGAATAGTGGATGGCAGCGAACAATTTGCATATCAGATTTATAGCGATGGGCAGGGGATTACAATTACCGACAGGAGAGGGAGAACTTTTAATGATGCCAGCAATAGACAATGGGATGTCATCGCCGCTGGCAAAGTTAATGATGGCTTTGCAGTTCTGAGATCAGGAACCAGCAACAGGAGATCAGGCCAATATCGACTCTGGTTTACCACTCCTGAAGGAAGAATACATTCAGGAACAGGCTGGGAATCAGGAGACTTTTATCAGCAACAAGGCTATGAATCGATTTTCAATATAGACCTTAACAATGACGGACAAATTGAAGACCCCTCCGAACCTCCAAGTGAGAATGATGGCGAGGCATCAATTCTAATTACTGGTGATACTCAACAAGGTGGAATCCTCTCAGTTCAGTTGGAGGCAGACGACCCAGACGGAAATGGTGACCTTGGATCACAATCCCCACTTTGGGAGAATTCAACTGATAATGGCCAGAACTGGAGCTCACTTGGCTCTTCAGAAACACTAACAGTTATCCCAGGCATCGCCGGCTCATTAATTAGAGCAAGGCTAAGCTATGTCGATGGAGATGGATTTACTGAAACAATTTTTTCAGACCCGGTCAGTCTTCCTGCCCTTCCGCCAGAAACTAACGACGACTTTGGCGACACTCCCAGCACAAGCGGTCTTCTGGGCATTGAAAGTACGGCAAACGGGACACTGGAAGAAGCTGGAGATCGCGATTGGTTCGAAGTTAATCTAACAACAGGCGGTATCTACAACTTTGCAGTTATCGGCCAAAGCCTTAGTGATCCCTACTTGAGGCTTTACAACAACAGTGGCGCACTAATAGACTTCAATGACGATCACAATGGCACTCTTAATAGCGCAATTAATGACTTCCTAGCGCCGTCCACTGGCAAATATTTCTTGGGGGTTGGCGCCTACAATGATGCAGGAACAGGCACAATGGCACTCTTAATAGCGCAATTAATGACTTCCTAGCGCCGTCCACTGGCAAATATTTCTTGGGGGTTGGCGCCTACAATGATGCAGGAACAGGCAGCTATTTAGTAACTGCTAATAAATTAGAGCCAATCATCAATGATGGAGAGGCATCGATTCTAATTACTGGTGATACTGAACAAGAGGGAATCCTCTCAGTTCAGTTGGAGGCAGACGACCCAGACGGAAATGGTGACCTTGGATCACAATCCCCACTTTGGGAGAATTCAACTGATAATGGCCAGAACTGGAGCTCACTTGGCTCTTCAGAAACACTAACAGTTATCCCAGGCATCGCCGGCTCATTAATTAGAGCAAGGCTAAGCTATGTCGATGGAGATGGATTTACTGAAACAATTTTTTCAGACCCGGTCAGTCTTCCTGCCCTTCCGCCAGAAACTAACGACGACTTTGGCGACACTCCCAGCACAAGCGGTCTTCTGGGCATTGAAAGTACGGCAAACGGGACACTGGAAGAAGCTGGAGATCGCGATTGGTTCGAAGTTAATCTAACAACAGGCGGTATCTACAACTTTGCAGTTATCGGCCAAAGCCTTAGTGATCCCTACTTGAGGCTTTACAACAACAGTGGCGCACTAATAGACTTCAATGACGATCACAATGGCACTCTTAATAGCGCAATTAATGACTTCCTAGCGCCGTCCACTGGCAAATATTTCTTGGGGGTTGGCGCCTACAATGATGCAGGAACAGGCACAATGGCACTCTTAATAGCGCAATCAATGACTTCCTAGCGCCGTCCACTGGCAAATATTTCTTGGGGGTTGGCGCCTACAATGATGCAGGAACAGGCAGCTATTTAGTAACTGCTAATAAATTAGAGCCAATCATCAATGATGGAGAGGCATCGATTCTAATTACTGGTGATACTGAACAAGAGGGAATCCTCTCAGTTCAGTTGGAGGCAGACGACCCAGACGGAAATGGTGACCTTGGATCACAATCCCCACTTTGGGAGAATTCAACTGATAATGGCCAGAACTGGAGCTCACTTGGCTCTTCAGAAACACTAACAGTTATCCCAGGCATCGCCGGGTCATCAATTAGAGCAAGGCTAAGCTATGTCGATGGAGATGGATTTACTGAAACAATTTTTTCAGACCCGGTCAGTCTTCCTGCCCTTCCGCCAGAAACTAACGACGACTTTGGCGACACTCCCAGCACAAGCGGTCTTCTGGGCATTGAAAGTACGGCAAACGGGACACTGGAAGAAGCTGGAGATCGCGATTGGTTCGAAGTTAATCTAACAACAGGCGGTATCTACAACTTTGCAGTTATCGGCCAAAGCCTTAGTGATCCCTACTTGAGGCTTTACAACAACAGTGGCGCACTAATAGACTTCAATGACGATCACAATGGCACTCTTAATAGCGCAATTAATGACTTCCTAGCGCCGTCCACTGGCAAATATTTCTTGGGGGTTGGCGCCTACAATGATGCAGGAACAGGTAGTTACTCAATATCTGCTAGTGAAACAGGAGTGTACCCACCGGGCTATAGCCCCCAAAATGGCTATGGACAAATCAACATTCAAGCAGCATTCGAAGAAATACTTGGAATTACCCTTGATTCAGTTGCAGATTTGGGAGGCAATCTATGGTCACTAGACAATATTTATGCACCTGAAGTCTGGACTCCAAGTGGCGGATTTTCGGGTGCCACAGGTAATGGAACTGTAGTTGCTGTTGTCGATACGGGAGTTGACCTCGACCACCCAGAATTCTCCGGAAGAATTGTTCAAGGATACGATTTTGTCAGTAATGACTCAGTCGCCGATGATGGCAATGGCCATGGCACACATGTAGCCGGCACAATTGCAGGAGCCAATGACGGCTTTGGCATAACTGGCGTCGCTTTCGATGCACAAATTATGCCCATCCGAGTGCTAAATGATAATGGCTCAGGGACTACGATTGACGTTATCAATGGAATAACTTGGGCAGCAGAGAATGGGGCCAATGTAATTAACTTATCTCTTGGAGGTGGTGGATATAGTCAAGCAATGAATGATGCCATTGCAAATGCCACAAGACTCGGCTCGGTGGTTGTTATGGCAGCAGGTAATTCCGGTGGATCAAGCCCCGATTATCCTGCAGCTCATGCCGTTAGCTATGGATTAGCTGTTGGGGCTGTGGATCAAAGTGGAGAGATGGCTTATTTTTCAAATCTAGCTGGAGACACAGCACTGGATTATGTAACTGCTCCAGGTGTCAACATCTATTCTACAATTCCAGATAACAACTACGATTCATACAATGGAACTTCAATGGCTACGCCTCACGTAGCAGGCGCAGCAGCATTGCTGATTGGGCATGATTCAAATCTATCGGCTGAAACCATTGAGGATTTACTAACAGGTACTGCTAGTAACAATGACACAAGCGCTTCCTCCGGATCTCAAGATCCTCTTAATTCAAGCAACTACGACGCATTAACGAACTACTCAAGATATTTGACTTCGGATACGATTGGCTCCTTTAGTTGTGACGATTTAACAGGAACTTGGATTGGACGCCTTTCCTGCAATAGTCCATCGTCCAGCTCGTGGGGAGACGAATATGCCATCAATTCGCACAGCTTTGGCTGGGAACAGTTAACCAACAACTTGTTCACATTTGAATTGAATTCTGCAACTGAAAGCCACTCCTTGATTTCAGAGCTTCTTAATTCAAATCAATTTGATTACTTTGAAGCCGATCAAGTTTGGGGCATTACATAAATTCCTAGAACTTGACATGCAACATCGCCAATAATTTTTTTAGCTCAGCCGTACACACCACTAAGTCAACTCTGGCGACAAGTCAGCCGCAATCAGGATCAGAAGCCGGCATCAACCAATGTTAAGCGTTATGCCGCCAAATTAGAGCATCAACGAGTCGCAATTGAGCGCCATATAAAATAGCCTCTGAGGTCAATAAAGCCTGAGAGCTACTATCCCAGACCCATTTCTTCCAAACATCGAAACGGACCGTGCACACAATTCATTACACATTGAGAATTAAAGGCTATCAACAAGTAACAACCAAAACGACTACACTGGACAAGCGAAATCCTCAGATTATTTTCAACCTTCCATAGACATTGCTGGTCCAAAAGAAGGATCACAGTCTCTCAATCAGCTCCGCTGCAGCAGGGCCACAGCCTGGCAACTGATGCCCTCTTCCCGTCCCTCCGGACCCAAGCCTTCGTTGGTGGTGGCCTTCACACCCACGGCATCGGGGGCAATGCCGATCGCTGACGCCATCCGGCTGCTCATCTCCGCAATATGCGGCTTGAGCTTGGGGCGCTCGGCAATCACCACCGCATCGATGTTCACCACCGACCAGCCGCGCTCCTTCACCAGCTTCACCACCTGATCCAGCAGCTTCAAGCTGTCGGCCCCTTTCCATTGGGGATCGGTGGGGGGGAAGTACTTGCCGATATCACCGAGGGCGAGGGCCCCGAGTAGGGCATCCATCACGGCATGCACCAGCACATCGGCATCGCTGTGCCCATCCAGGCCCAGACCGTCCGGATGCTCCAGGGTCACGCCCCCGAGGATGAGGGCCCGTCCCGGCACCAGCCGATGGATGTCGTATCCGTTGCCGATGCGCAGCTCCATGCCGGGGTCTGAAGGGTCATTCATTGTCGCGGTCTGCCAGCGGGCAAACAGATCGGGCCGCCGCTCGCGGGTGCGCTGCTCCCGCTGCTCCTGGCGCCATCGGGCGATGGCACCGTGGTCGCCACTGCGCAGCACATCCGGCACGGTCATGCCGCGGAAGTCGGCGGGGCGGGTGTAGTGCGGGTGTTCTAGGAGGAGCGCACTGTGGCTTTCCTCCACCAGGGAATCGGCCGTTCCCACCGTGCCGGGCAGCAGACGCACCACACCGTTGATCACCGTCATCGCCGGCAGCTCACCACCGGTGAGGACGAAATCACCCATCGACACCTCCTCATCGGCCAGGCCGCGAATCCGCTCGTCGAAGCCCTCGTAGTGACCGCAGAGGAAAACCAGTTGATCGTGGTCACTGGACCAACGCTGCAGATCCGCCTGCTGCAGGGGGCGCCCCTGCGGTGACATCAACAGCACCCGGCTGCGGGGACTGCGGGGAATCGCCTCCATCGCGGCGAACACCGGCTCGGGCTTGAGCACCATGCCGGCACCGCCCCCGTAAGGCTCGTCGTCCACCTTGCGATGGCGATCCGTGGCGAAGTCCCTGGGGTTGTGCAGATGCAACTCGGCAATGCCCGCGTTGAAGGCACGACCGATCACCCCCAGCTCCAGCAGAGGAGCAAACGCCTGCGGCGCCAGGCTCA
Source organism: Synechococcus sp. A15-44 (assembly GCF_014280115.1). Classification (NCBI taxonomy): domain Bacteria; kingdom Bacillati; phylum Cyanobacteriota; class Cyanophyceae; order Synechococcales; family Synechococcaceae; genus Synechococcus; species Synechococcus sp. A15-44. The sequence continues at coordinate 844,039 of NZ_CP047938.1, read as the reverse complement.
CCACATCAAGGCGGTAGGGGGCCATGCCGCCTCAGGCTGCGGGTTTGGACACCCTGCGGATGTCCGTGCAGAAACTGCCCTGCACCGGTGTTCCCTGCGCATCCACCGCCGTGGTGCTGCGCAGGCGCAGGTTGGCCCGTGTGAACCAGATCCGCTCCTGAACCTGCACGCCGTCAGGCCGGCTGAGGTTGAGCTCCATGCTGCCGTCAGGCCAGAACCTCCAGTTACCTGGGGAATCACCATCGAGGATCAGCTCTCCATCAGCGGCGAAGGTGAGGGTGCTGCTGGTTCCACCAGGGGCCTGCACCTGCAATTGGCCGAGAGCCCCCTGCTCTGCCACGCAGCGGACGGTGAGATCACCCCGTTCGCTGCTGTGCCACTCGTCATCACCACCAGCTGCCAGCTCAAAGCAGCTGCGGAGGCTCATCCACTCCCCGTCGCAGAGGCTCAGGAAGGAGCCAGGGTCTTCCGGGGGAAAGGCTTGTTCACTCATGCGCCCATCCTCTCAGCCGGATCACCAGCTGATGGGGAGGAATGGATAGGGGCGGTTCCAGCCGTAGAGCGCCAACCGCTGCTGCCCATGGGCGGCGGCTCCGCGCCGGTGAAAGCCGAACACGTCCGCCAGCACCAGGGTGTTGGCGGGGCAGGTGAGGGCAACAGGCCTGGGCAGACCCAGTTCGGCCAGGGACTCTTCGCGAATGCGGAACGATCCCGAAACATCGGGCTGGCGCCGTTCTTCGGCAGCTGCAGTGGCTGTGGTCTGCTCCCACCGCAGGCGGGATGGATCGAGACGATGGCTGCCCGGGACGTATTCGAAGGGACCGTCCTGACGTTGCACCGGCCGCAGAAAGAACCAGAACTTCAGAGCACGGAAGAACGTGTCGCGATGCAGCACCTTCTGCAGATCGGGCGTGCGGGTCTCCTCGCCATGCACGGTGAGGTAGATGTCCAGCTTGCGCGGATTCATCGGCAAGCCGATGACCTTGCGCGATCCCGCACTGAGCCGCTGGTCATGGGAAAAGGCAGCGGCCCGAGGCATCTGCTCGGGATCGATGTGCAGAAAGCGGTTGAGGGTTCCTCCGTCGAAACGGTCAAACCCCCCGGGGAAGGGTTGTTTTGGGCGAAAGCCAGGCCGGCTGTTGTCCGGTGCCGGATGCAGGCGTGAGGCGCGAGCAACCACGGCCTCCACCTCATCGCGCAAGGCCTCAAACTCCTGCTGCGCCAGAAAGTTCTCCAGCACCACAAAACCATCCCGCTCCAGACTGGCCAGCTGAGCTGGTCGCAGCAGGCGCCTCCAGAGGCACAGCGTCTCGGCCAGCTGAACCCGGCGTCGATGCAGCTGCCAGCGTCGGTTCAGATCCGGGTGACCGACCCAGGGGTCCCGAAAGCTCTTGGTGCGCGTCAGCAGCGAAAGCATGGGCGCGACATTACGCGCTGATGCCATCAAGAGGGCGGTTATTGATCTCCCGTGTAACCCAGCTCCGCCAAGCGGGCCGGTTTGCTGCGCCAATCGGGCACCACCTTGACGAACAGCTCCAGATACACCGGGCCATCAATCAACACCTGCATCTGCAGCCGCGCCCCCTGGCCGATCGTCTTGAGCATCGCTCCGCCTTTGCCGATCAGGATTCCCTTCTGACTCTTCCGTTCCACCAGAACCGTGGCCAGGACGGCCGTCCGACCCGCACCTTTGCCCTTGGCCGGCAACTCCTCAACGCGATCAATGGTGACGGCAACGCTATGGGGCACCTCCTCCCGCGTGTGCAGAAGCACCTGCTCGCGAATGAGTTCACCCAGCAGCACCCGCTCCGGTTGATCACTCACCATCTCGGGCGGATACAGCTGTGGCCCCAAGGGCAACTGAGCCGCCATCGCTGCTGTGAGCTCTGCGCAGCCATCGCCTGAGAGGGCGCTGCAGCGGTGCACCGGCCAGTTCGTCTCCTGCAGCAGGGCGGCATAGGCCTCTTCCGCTTCAGAGCGGTGCTCCTCCGCCAGCTTGTCCCACTTGTTCAGGGCCACCAGCACCGGCAGGGACTGTTGCTGCAGCAGATTCACAATGAAGGCATCACCGCGACCCGGGCGCTCGCACCCCTCCAGCAGCAACACCACCAGGTCCACTTCACCGATGGCGCTGCGGGCACTCTTCACCAGACGTTCCCCCAGCAAGTGGTGGGGTTTGTGGATGCCAGGCGTGTCCACCAGCACCATCTGGGCGACCTCAGTGGTGAGGATGGCCCGCAGGCGATTGCGGGTGGTCTGGGCCACGGGCGATGTGATGGCCACCTTCTCCCCCACCAGCTGATTCACCAGCGTGGATTTGCCCACGTTCGGGCGACCGATCAGTGCGATGAAGCCAGAGCAGTAATCCTCTGGCAGGGGAGTTGCATGCATCCTCTAAGTCTGCGCCGCCATTGAATCGACCCATAGCCTTAGGGCAGGAATTGAACAGGTCCATGGCGGATCAGCAGCCCACTTTCCAGCAGGCCATGGAGATCACAGCGGCCTGGCTGCAGCAGTGGGACAACGAGGAGATCAGCGATGAGGTGCTGGCCGACCGCATCGGTGAGATGGTGGCCAGCCGAGATGGGGCCCGGGGATTTTTCGTGGTGAGCCTGGCGGGCGAGAGCGTGCTGATGGATCGCTTGCCCGACGCCGTCGTCGGGCAGCTGCGCGGCGCCGGGGCTGGAGTAGTGGATCTGAGCGTTCGCAATCTGGCCATGAGCACTGCCATGGCCGTGCATCACCGGCGCACAGGAGATGAGATGCAGCAGGCCGGCTCGGAGCGGGTCAGCAGCCGCTGCATCGAACTGCTCAGGTTGCTGGAACCAGCGGAGGTGAAGGAGCGTCTGGAGCAACTGCTGGCCGCAGCCCTCGACAACCGCGGTGAAGACGTCGCCTTCCTGGAGAAGTGGGGGTACGACGCCGAGCAGAAACAAGCCATTGGAGACAGCGTCTATGCGGTGGCTGAGGGCTGAGCCGGGAGCTCATGCCATGTCCTCCAATTCCTTGCCACTGGTTTCGCGCACGAAGAACAGCACCAGAAAAAAAGAGATGGCAGCCGCTGTGGCATAGAGCCCATAGGCCAGTGCAGGCCCTGATGCCTCCAGCAAGGGCGGAAAGGTTCGGGCGATGAACCAGTTTGCGATCCAGTTGACCATCGCGCAAAGACCCAGAGCCACAGCGCGGATGCGGTTGTTGAACATCTCGCCGAGCATCACCCACATCACCGGTCCCCAGGAGAAACCGAAGGCAAAGACGAACAGATTGGCGGCCAACAACGCCACAACAGCCGCCATACCGACGAGCTGGGGGGCACCGTTCACCACAGCAGCACCCGCAAAGACCCAGCTCATCGAGCCCAGGGTGAGGGTCATCACTACAGAACCGATCAGCAGCAGCGGTTTGCGGCCGATGCGGTCGATGAACAGGATCGCCACGAAGGTGGTCACCACATTGGTGAGTGAGGTGATCACCGTGACGATCAGGATGTCGGTGGTGCTGAAGCCCACCGCCCGCCAGAGAACACTGGAGTAATAGAAGATGACGTTGATGCCGACGAACTGCTGGAAGATCGCCAGCATCACGCCGGTCCAGACCACGGGTACGAGCAGATTCTTCCGATCCAGAAGGTCCGTCCAGCGGCCGTGATCGGTGTTCTCCAGACTGTGCTGGATCCGGGCAATCACCTACTGAGCCGGCTCATGAAGGGTGCGTTCAATCACCAGGCGAGCCTGCTCCGGCAACCCTTTCTGCACGAGGTAGCGGGGACTCTCCGGAATCCCCAGCACCAACAGCCCATAGAGCGTTGCGGGGAGTACCTCCGACAACAACATCCAGCGCCATGCCGCCAGGGGACCCACGGCAGACACCGGATTGCGATCCGGGGTGAACAGCACAATCGCGTAGTCGAACAGCAGGGCCAGGAAAATCCCCACCACGATCGCCAGCTGCTGAAGTGATCCCAAGCGGCCACGCTGATCGGCAGGGGACACCTCAGCGATGTAGGCCGGCGCCAAGACGCTGGCAAAGCCGACCCCCAAACCTCCAATCACCCGCCAGACGATCAGAGCGGAGAGGCTCTGCGCCAAGGCGGAGCCGATGGCACTGGCCAGGAACAACACAGCGGCCACCACCATGCTGTGGCGGCGACCGATCCTGTCGGACAACCAGCCTGCTGCCAGGGCACCGATGGCCGAGCCGATCAGGGCCGATGCCACCGCACGTCCCAGGTCGCCGGATGACACCTGAAACACCTCACCAATGGCGCCAACAGCACCATTGATCACCGCGGTGTCGTAACCGAACAGAAACCCCCCAAGGGCCGCGGAGATGGCGATCTGAAGAATGAAGCGCAGCAGCCGCCGTTGCCGCTTCAGCTCAGGGGCCGAGACCGAAGGATCCAAAGATGCACCAGAGCACTACCCACAATGCAGCGATGCGAACTGTGGCTGTCAGCTGCTCCGCAAGGAATCAAAACCGTATCGCCAGGCACAAAAAAGCCCCAGACAGGCCGGGGCGAATGTGGATTCGATTGCGTTGGCATCGTCAGTCGCGACGATCAGCCGTAACGGTCAGTCGCGACGACCACCACCGTTGAGCACGATGATCAGGCGCAGGATGAAGATGAACAGGTTGATGTAAGTGAGGTACATGCTCAGGGCACCTGCCAGGTATTGGTCATCCCGGTAGGAGCGGGGCATCGTGTAGAAGTCGACGAAGGCGGCGCCCACGAAGAGAACGGTGCCGAATCCGGCGATCATCAGCTCGAAGCTGGTGCCATGGAACATGGCAGGGGCAAAGATGCCGCCGATGAACTGGACGACCATCGCCAGGATCAAGCCGATCAATCCAAGACCCACCACTCCGGAGAGCGCCTGGCCAACGGAATCGCTCATGCGACGGCCAACGATCGAGGCAATCACGAAGGTGATTCCGGTGGCCAGTGCGGCGGTGCCGACTGCACCCACACCCGCAACGGCTCCCGCCAAAGCCACCAGACCACTCAGGGTGAAACCGGTGATCAGGCTGTAGACCGACAGCAGCGGTAAGGCTGTGGCGTTGTTGCCCTTCAAGGCGACGTTCTGCGCCACGAAGAACAGCACCAGGTTGCCGATCACAGCCACCCAGAACAGGGGCATGAACAGAGGTGTGGACATCATCGAAAGACCACCAATCACCCCGATTGAGGTGAGCACCATGCCGCCGCCGACGTAGGGCAGCGCTTTATTGACGACGTTGGGGCCGACGAGGGCGCTCGATTGCGCCTCGCGGATCGCCTCCTGGAAATTGCTGCTTGCTGGCATGTCGACCAGGTCACCAAAGACTCATCACATCCTGCCAGCGGTGACAAGGGATTGGGGTGTGGATCTCCCTATCGACGCTGAACTTTGGGCGTTTTGCGTTCGTCCCGGCGGGCATAGGCCTCCACCACCCGCTGCACGAGGGGATGGCGCACCACATCCGCAGCGGTGAGGCGGCAGACCGCAACCCCTTCAACGCCCTCCAACACCTCGGACGCCTCCACCAAACCGCTCTGCACGGTGGACGGAAGATCCACCTGGGTGATGTCTCCGGTCACCACCATTCGCGAACGCTCCCCCAGGCGGGTGAGCACCATGCGCATCTGAGCCGGCGTGGTGTTCTGAGCCTCATCCAGGATCACAAAGGCATCGCTCAGGGTGCGGCCTCGCATGTAAGCCAGGGGAGCGACCTCGATCACGCCCTTCTCCAACAGCACAGTGGTTTTCTCCGCGCCGAGCAGGGAATGCAAAGCGTCGTAGAGCGGACGCAGATAGGGGTCCACCTTCTGCTGCAGGTCGCCCGGCAGGAAGCCCAGGCGCTCCCCGGCTTCAACAGCCGGCCGGGTGAGAATCAAACGCTCCACCTTGCGTTCGGTGAGCATCCGAACCGCGAGAACGGTGGCGAGAAAGGTTTTACCGGTGCCGGCAGGACCGAGGGCAAAGGTGAGGTCGTGGCGCTCCATGGCGTCCACGTATTTCTTCTGGCGCAGGGTGCGCGGGCGCAGCAGGTTGCCCTTCTGGCTTTTCGCCAACACCTGCTCGCCCATGGCGGCATGATCATCAACGCGGCCGGTGTTGAGTGCTCCCAGCGCTGACTGGAGGTCCACCGGTGACACCGACTGGCCGTCCTGCCAGATTGGGCGCACCAATTCAACAACCGCAGCAGCCCTTTCAATCTGCGTTGGCCGCCCGGTGATCACCAGTTGAAGACCCCGCAACACCATGGAAGCTCCTGTCAGAGCTTCCAGGCGATGCAGGGTTGTTTCCGCTTCACCGGCGAGGGCAAGTGCAGCATCGGGATCGGGCAGGTCGAGAACGAAACGGCCGCGTTCGCCGTCGTCAGACACCGGAATGATCAGCCCTCGGTGGATTCGGATTCTGCGGAATCAGAAGCTTCAGCAGCTGCAGCCTTGGCCTCAGCAGCCTCCTTGGCGGCTTGCTTGGCATCAGCTTCACGCTTGGCCGCTTGCTTGGCCTTGCCCACGGTTTCTGCAGGACGCACGGTCTTTTCCAGAAGACCGCCGCGCTCGAGCAGCGTGCGAACCACATCGGTGGGTTGGGCACCCTGACCAAGACGCTCACGGATGGCCTCGGTGTCGAGGCGCGTTTCCTTCGTCCGCGGGTTGTAGAAGCCCAGCTCCTGCAGGGGACGACCGTCCCGACGGGAGGTGCTGTTGCAGGCCACGAGGCGGAAGCTCGCTTCCCGCTTCTTGCCAAACCGCTTCAGGCGGAGCTTGATCATCGTGGCCCTGGAATGAAGGAAAAGAGGTGGTCCGGCGACGCCCAAAGGCCCGCCAAACAACCACCATACCGTTCCGCCCTCACAGATCCCCGAAGCCCTTCTTCTTCTTGGCGGGTCGCTGCCGCTTCGGTGGTCCACCGCGACCGGGACGACCTCCACCTCCGGGCATTCCACCCATTCCTGGCATTCCTGGCATTCCTGGCATTCCGCCCATGCCCGGCATGCCTCCCATTCCGGGCATGCCTCCCATACCGGGCATGTTGCCCTGGCTCATCTGCTGCATGAAGCCGCGCATTTTCTGGAAGTCGGCCAGCACCTTGTCCACATCTGCGGCCTGATGGCCGCTGCCGCTGGCAATCCGGCGACGCCTTGAGGGTTGACTCGCCAGGAGGTCGGGATTTTCCCGCTCCTGCTGGGTCATCGAGCCGATCATGGCCTCGATGCGCTTGAGCTGCTGCTCCCCCTGCTTGAGCATGCCGTCATCGATCTTGTTCATGCCCGGGATCATTTTCATCAGACCCCCCAGCGAGCCCATGCGCTTGATCAAGCGCATCTGCTTGACGAAGTCCGAGAAATCAAACGTCGCCTCCTGCAGCTTCTTCTGCATCTTTTCGACGTCGGCGAGTTCGACCTCCTTCTGGGCCTTCTCCACCAGCGTCAGCACATCACCCATGCCGAGGATGCGGCTGGCCATCCGTTCGGGATGAAACGGCTGCAGGGCCTCCACCTTCTCTCCGGTGCCGATGAACTTGATCGGCTGACCGCTCACCTTGCGGATCGAAAGGGCGGCACCACCGCGGGAATCACCATCAAGCTTGGTGAGTACCGCTCCGGTGATGCCCACCTGGTCGTGGAAGGCGCGGGTGAGTTCGGCCGCTTCCTGACCGATCATCGAATCCACCACCAGCAGCACCTCATCGGGCTGCACAGCAGTGCGGATCCGCACCATCTCCTCCATCATCTCGGTGTCGATCTGGAGGCGACCGGCGGTGTCGACCAGGAGCGTGTCGAAGCCTTCCTCTTTCGCCTTGGCCAGACCAGCGGCTGCAATGTCTTCCGGTTTGGCTTCAGCACCAAGGCTGAACACCTCCACATCGATCTGAGCACCGAGCGTTTTCAACTGCTCGATAGCCGCTGGTCGGTAGACGTCGGCCCCCACCATCAGGGCTCGTCGCCCCTGATCCTTGAGGTGGAGGCCCAACTTGGCCGTTGCTGTGGTTTTACCAGCACCCTGAAGGCCGGCCATCAACACGACGGTGGGAGCTTCAGCTGCCTTGGCCAGAGGAGCGTTGTCGCCCCCCATGACCTCCACGAGCTGTTCATGGACCACCTGGATGAACTTCTGATCCGGGCTGATCCCGCGCACCACCTCCGCACCAACGGCTTTGTCGCGGACCTCAGCCACGAACTCCTTCACCACCGGCAGGCTGACGTCGGCTTCCAGCAAGGCCCGACGGACGTCCTTCAGGGCTCCATCGACGTTGGTTTCGCTGATGCTGTCTTGGCCACGCAGCCCCTTGACCGCATCCTCAAAACGGGCTGAAAGCTCGTCGAACATCGGCGTTACGCCCCTGGATCAATGGGGTGATCGTAAAAAGCGACGGGCAAGCAACCCGGGCAAGCAACTCAGGAGCCCGGGATGTAGTCGTGCAAACGCCATTGGGTTCCATCTCTGCCGAGCACGTAGGTCACGCTGAAATCAGTCGGTGCCGTCTCATCAATGACGGTTCCATCAGCAGCCTGAAGGCGATCGCTGTAGGCCACCCGGGCCAGCAGTTCAATCCTGTGAGGCTTGCGGTCGACCACCTCGATGCTGGTGATCGAAGCATCAATCGCCTTGGAGCGCCCAGCAGCGGCGTCGACGGCCCGTTCACGCTCCACGCGCTTCACGAGAGGATCTCTGGCCACGACTGCAAGGTCCGCCGGCTGGCCAGAGAGTGCCAAAGCCTTGGCATCCAGCCATCCCTGAACCAGGGCCTGCAGCTCTGCTTCCGTCGGGGCATCACTGACAAGCGGTTCCGAGGGAGCGGAGGGCTGAAGGTCGGGCTTCAGGCTCGCGACGGGCTCATCGGCAAGCGGCAGTGAAGGAGCGTCGACGTCTGCGATCGCTTCAACCTCAGCTGTTTCTGAAGTCGTCTCCAGCGTCAGGGGCGCAGGATCCAGGTTGCGTCGAACCAGGGCGATGCCTCCCACAGCGATCCCGACCACCGCAAGGGCTGCAGCGGCTGGACAAACCCAGCGTTGCTGCCACAGCGGCGGCGGAGCGTCTGTGTCTTCGGACTCAGAATCCACAACCGATTCATCCAGGTCGGGCGAGGACTCCATTGATGCATTCCCTGCCGTTGGCCAGGCCAGGGCCATCTCCTCAGCGCCGATCTGCCGCGACGCCTTGCGATCGAGACGATCGACAAAGCCCTGCACGTCACGATCGGCGAACCAGGCATCCAGATCAGCACCCGAGGCATCCACGTCGCGGTATCCCGGCAAGACATCGCGTTCAAGCCAGGCTCTGCAGTATTCGCATTGCGCTGCAAGACGATCACCGGGGTGGTTCAGGAACCAGGCCTGCAGGTCTGGATCCCGCAGGACGGCGAAATGCCGATCCGCATCCTTGACGTTGCCCAACAGCAGATCCAGACAGCCCAGCAGCGGCATCGGGTCGAGCTCGGCATTGGCAAGGGTCTGCATCCGATCGCGCGCCTGCTCCAGGAACTCGGGCTTGCGCCGCGAAAATCCCGCCGCAGTCAGCGCCAGAACCGTGAGAAAACCTGCATCAGCGGCGCCTGCCTCAAACCAGCGGCTGAACAGATCGATCTGCTCCTGAACGGTCAGGAAGCGACGTATCTGGTGAAAGAACGATTCGAAATCCTCCTGGCTGAGGCTGCCGGGCTGATCGTCATCAACATCAGCGGCCTCCAAGCCGCCCCGGGCAACGACCAACTCATCCAACAGCGTCAAACCCTGTTGATGGGAGGCCTGATCGCCAAGATCACGACTCAGCAGATCGAGAATCCTGAAGGGGGTGAGCCCCTGCAAATCGTTTTCCAGCCGGCGCTGCTGGTCGGGCAGCTTGCCCATCCGCTGTTGCAGCTGAATGCCGTCGATCAAAAGCTGGGCCGCCGACTCGTAGCGCCGTTGCTCCTGTTCCTCCAAGGCAGCATCGCGGCAAGCCAAGGCCGCCAGGAGCGTCAGATCCGCTTCACGGCCACTGCCAAGAGCCGGAGTCTGGGGAGGCTGGAGCCCCTGACGGGCCAGCTGAAAGGCCTCAACAGCGCCATGGGCCTCCCAGAGCAGCATCAGGCCCGCCACCTCACTGCTGGTGGGAAGGTCCAGGCCCACCGTGCCGTTGGGATGGGATTCACTGAGGCGCAACAGGGCTGCTTCGTACTCGGCCCTGTCGGCGGGATCGATCAGCAGATCAGCTGAGCGGCGCAGCAGATCCGCCCGCTGGAGCAGAGCTTCATGGGTGAAGCCCTGATCCGGGGGACTGTCACAGCGGGTTTCCAAGCGGCGCAGAATTGCTTCAGGGTCTGCCGATGGACTGACGCCCAGAAGTCGGAAATGATCAATGGGCAGATCCAACAGCGCCGCTGCGAGGAGACGCGGATCTTAGTCAGTGTCAGGGGTTTTGCCCATCGCTCATCGGTTGGCCCTTAAAGTTGAACGCAATCCCTCAGGTGGACATGGGTCAGGACCTCGCTGTCGATTCCGCTCCGATTGGCACTGCGACTGCTGGTCCCCATGCCGAACGGCTCTCCAAGCTGGTCACAACACAACGGGCCACCGTGGACCGGGACACCGGCTTGGAGCTGTACCGGGACATGACCCTGGGCCGGCGCTTTGAGGACAAGTGCGCCGAGATGTACTACCGGGGCAAAATGTTCGGCTTCGTGCACCTCTACAACGGTCAGGAAGCGGTCAGCACCGGCGTGATCGGTGCGATGAAGCGTCAGCACGACTGGTTCTGCAGCACGTATCGCGACCACGTTCATGCCTTGAGCGCCGGTGTGCCGGCCCGCGAAGTGATGAGCGAACTCTTCGGCAAGGTGACCGGTTGCAGCAAAGGCCGTGGCGGTTCAATGCACCTGTTCTCCAAGGAGCATCACCTTCTTGGAGGCTTTGCCTTCATCGCCGAAGGCATTCCCGTGGCACTCGGATCTGCCTTCACCAGCCGCTACAAGCGCGACGCCCTTGGTGATGCCTCAAGCAACGCCGTGACAGCAGCATTCTTTGGCGATGGGACCTGCAACAACGGTCAGTTCTTCGAGTGCATGAACATGGCGCAGCTGTGGAAGCTGCCGATCATCTTCGTGGTCGAGAACAACAAGTGGGCCATCGGCATGGCCCACGACAGGGCCACCAGTGACCCGGAGATCTGGCGCAAGGCCAGTTCCTTCGGCATGGCCGGAGAGGAAGTGGATGGCATGGACGTTCTTGCAGTCCGGGCAGCAGCCCAACGGGCCGTGGAACGGGCCCGAGCGGGTGAGGGTCCGACCTTGCTGGAATGCCTGACCTATCGCTTCCGCGGTCATTCCCTGGCGGACCCGGACGAACTGCGCGCGGAGGAAGAAAAGCAGTTCTGGGCCAAGCGTGATCCCCTCAAAGCCCTCGAGCGGGACCTGACCGAAGCTGGCCTTGTTAGCAGCGATGAGCTGCGCGCGATCGAAAAGGACATCGACGGCATCGTTCAGGACTGCGTTGACTTCGCCCTCTCCGCACCCGAGCCAGACCCTGCTGAACTCACCCGTTACATCTGGGCGGAAGACTGATTCAGCTGACCTGGATCAACTGAATCAATCGTCTCCCGGGAAGGCTCAGATGCCGCTCGGGAGTCGCCGGGTGAGGTTGCGCAACTTCCGCAGCGCCTTGAGTTCAACCTGACGCACCCGCTCGCGAGACACCTCCATCAGGCGTCCGATTTCAGCAAGCGTGTGGCGTTCGTTGCCCTCAAGCCCGAAACGCATGCGCAGAACATGCTGCTCCTGTTCGCTCAGGTGACTCAGCCAGCGGCCCAGCTGTTCGTGATGAATCCGCTGTTCAACGATGTCGAGCGGTTCATCAAGGGATGAATCAGCAATCAGATCCCCGAGGAAGCTGCGACCCTCCTCACCGTTGACGGGAGCATCCAGGCTGCTGGTGGTCAGGGCCTGACGCAGAAGCGAATCGAGCTCATCCAAGGGGATGTCCATGGCTTCAGCGATCTCGACACGGCTGGGCATGGCGCCGAGCTTGTGGGCCAGATCAAGACTGACCTTGCGAATCGTGGTGAGCCGCTCACTGAGATGAACGGGAAGACGAATCGTGCGCGACTGGCAGGCAATGGCCCGGGTCATGCTCTGGCGGATCCACCAGAAGGCATAGGTTGAAAACTTGTAACCACGGGTGGGATCAAATTTCTCAACAGCACGCTCGAGGCCCAGGGAGCCCTCCTGAATCAGATCGAGCAATTCCAGACCCTTGCCTTGATATTTCTTGGCGACGCTGACCACAAGACGAAGATTGGCCTTCATCATCCGCTCTTTGGCGCGGCGACCGATCCTCAGAAGACGGCGCTGTGCCGTGGTGAGTTCTCCATCCTCGAACTCACGGGAACCGTCTTCGGTGAGCGCCATCATCGCTTGCACCTGATTGCCCAGCTCGATTTCTTCAGCTGGGGTCAGCAGTGGAATTCTGCCGATGGTGGCGAGATACCAACTGACGGGGTCGCTGCTGCGCCGACGTTGCGTCTCCAGCGGCTTGGAAGCTGTGGACACCTTGTGTGCTGCGGAAGTGAGTTGACTTTCCTACGAACAGAAAGAATGTCGAAGTGTTTTCAGCAACCCTTCAGATTCAGAACAGCAAACCGCAATATTTCAGATTTGCGAAAGATTTAAAAATCAAGAAAAGCTCTTTTGGGACCTGCACGCCGAGGCAATCAAAACGAATCATTTGTTCAGACTTCGTTGAACATCGTTGTTTGCTTTTTCTGACACCGCGCTGTATTGATTTTCAAACAATCCGCAATCGCAGAAGCATCACTGGAGCGAGCACGAGCGGCCGCCAAACCATGCAAAGCCGCAGCGGCAGTGAAGCTTTCCAGCCCAGGCTGCTGCTGTGCCGCCACCGCCTGGGCACCCCAACCGGTGGCAAAACCGGCCAGCACGTCACCCAGGCCGGTGCGGGCCACCCGAGGGGTCGTGCCGGTCAGCACCACGGCTGCACCCGATGAATCCGCCAGCACCGAATGCGCCCCCTTCAGCAAAATGCAGCAACCGCTGCAGCGGGCTGCGGAAATCGCCTTTTCCAGCGCGTCACCTGCTCCATAGTCTGGAAACAACCGCGCGAACTCGGCCGCATGGGGCGTGAGCCAGGTGGGCCCCCGCCGCTTCAACAACCAACGCCACCCCTGCGGACTGGCCGCCAGACCGTTGATGCCATCGGCATCGAGCACCAGCAAACCGGCGACGCTGAGCATCTGCTCCGACCACTGGTTCCACCAATGGCTGGACTCCCCCAGACCGGGACCGACCAAAACCGCATCCAGCCGCTCTGGAATCACCCCGTCCTCCAGTTGCATCACCTCCGGCAACACCTGCCACAAGCTGGATTGAAGACGGGGCGGCACAACGGCCTGAACGCAGCCGCAGCCACTGGCCATGGCCCCCCGCAGCGCCAGATGTGCTGCGCCGGGGTAGCGATCACTGCCCGCCACCACCAGGCAGCGGCCGCGTTCGTACTTCATCGCTGTGGGCGGCAGCGGCGGTAACGGGGCCGAGCTTGCCTCTCTCACCGGCAGGCGGCGCGGCAAGACCGCAGCGGCATTGCCCACCGCCGCTGGCGGCAAGCCCAGATCGACCCGCACCAGCGCACCCACCCAGGGGCGGGCCGGGTCCAGACACAACCCGCGCTTGATCCAGCCAACGCTGAGGGTGACCGAGGCACAGGCTGCCTGCTCGCCCAGCACAGTTCCTTGGTCGGAACAAAGGCCAGACGGCAGATCCAGACTGATCAACGACCCAGGCTGCAGCTGCTGCCGACGCCGGAACAAATCCGCCAAGGACTCAGGCAGGGGCCGACTCTGGCCGAGCCCGAACACCGCATCAAGCCACAGTGCGGCTCCGCCGGGGTCGGGCTCGTGAGCCAGGCGCTGCAGACCAAGCCACTCGCCATGGCGCAGATGTTCAGCGGTGAGGGGCTTGCGAATCGGCAGGGGACACCACAAGGACACCTCAACGCCAGCCAGGTGCAACTCCCGAGCCACAACGAGACCATCGCCACCGTTGTGACCGGGGCCCACCAGGACAACCACGCCCTGGCGCAGCAGATCCCGGCGCGCCAGCAGCCAGGCCGCCATGGCCAGCCCCACTTTCTCCATCAAGGCCGCAACAGGCATGCCGCTGTCGAACAACCTCTGTTCGAAGGCGGCCATGGACGCGGCATCCACAAGCAGATGATCGGAATCAGCGGGAGGCCACACCAGTTGCGGTTGCCGGGACCTCACTATGGAGAGAACTCCCTGCGCCGCCCATGGCCGTTGGATCCACCACAACCCGCGCTGGAGAGGCTGCTCTTGAGCGCCTCCGGCAATGGCCAGGGGAGCACCGCGTGGCCGTTGGTCTTTCTGGAGGCGTCGACAGTTCCCTGACGGCGGCACTGCTGGTGGAGGCGGGCTGGCAGGTGGAAGGCCTGACCCTCTGGCTGATGAGCGGGAAAGGGGCCTGTTGCGCCGAGGGGCTGGTGGATGCAGCCGGCATCTGTGAGCAGCTCGGCATTCCCCACCACGTGGTGGACACGCGGGAGACGTTCCAGCAGGAGATCGTGCAACGACTGGTGGATGGTTATCGCGATGGGATCACGCCATTGCCCTGCTCCCAGTGCAATCGATCGGTGAAATTCGGACCGATGCTTGATTGGGCCATGCAGGAGCGCAAACTGCCCCGCATCGCCACCGGCCACTACGCACGGATCCGCCATGGCGGCGAGCAAGGGCGCCATCAGCTGTTGCGGGGCCTCGATACCCGCAAGGACCAGAGCTATTTCCTCTATGACCTTCCCCAGGAGGTTCTGGGGCGCATCGTTTTTCCCTTGGGGGAACTGACCAAACCCGACACAAGGCTTGAAGCCGCCCGCCACGGTCTGCGCACCGCAGAAAAACCGGAAAGCCAGGATCTTTGCCTGGCCGACCACCACGGATCGATGCGGGCGTTCCTGGATGCCTATCTGCCCCCGCGGCAGGGGGAAATCGTCCTTTCGGACGGAACAGTTGTGGGCGAGCACGACGGCATCGAACACTTCACCATCGGCCAACGCAAAGGGCTCGGTGTGGCCTGGCGCGAACCGCTTCACGTCATCCGCCTTGATGCTGCGATGAATCGAGTGGTCGTCGCACCCCGGGCCGAAGCCGGCCGAGACAGCTGCGTGGTGGGTGCGGTGAACTGGGTGTCGATTGCCCCGATCGATGCGCCGCGAACCGTTGAGGTGCAAGTGCGCTATCGCAGTACGCCGGTGCGTGCGGAGCTTTCACCCCTCCCGGCCACCGAGGCAGATCAGCAGCGGGAGCGGCCCCACCGTTGCCGCCTCAGCTTTGAGGAGGAGCAGTTCTCGATCACGCCAGGCCAGGCGGCGGTCTTCTACGACGGTGACACCGTTCTGGGTGGGGGGCTGATCCAACGGGAATAGGGCGTGATGCGCTGGCGCACCTGAACGAGGGCCTCAGCGACGCCTGGAGCCTCAGGCGCAAGCAACCACTGCACCGACCCGTTGGCCGAAATCAGCGCCGTGGGGCCCGTGTTGCCCACGCTCAGCAGATCCCGTCCTGTCTCGATCGCCCGTAACTGCGCCAGGGCCAGAAACTGCTTCTGCAGCTGGAGCGGATAGGGGTCGAGGTTGGCAATGGCCAGGAGCCAGGCGGCGCCAT
The DNA here is from genome assembly GCF_014280115.1 of Synechococcus sp. A15-44. NCBI lineage: Bacteria > Bacillati > Cyanobacteriota > Cyanophyceae > Synechococcales > Synechococcaceae > Synechococcus > Synechococcus sp. A15-44. The sequence continues at coordinate 828,381 of NZ_CP047938.1, read as the reverse complement.
CGGCAGCGGCACGGGCCAGAGCCACGCCATCGGCGATCTCGTAGCAGATCGCAACGGCCGCAGGGGGTTCAACCACCGCCATCGTTCTCGAAGCCGGACCGGGGGTCAACCCACCGACCGCAGACAGTCCTGCCGTCAGCCCGGCGGGCAGGGGCGGGATCCATTCCCCGATCGGCACCAGACGGTGCTTGTCAGCCAGAGGAACGGGAAACCAGTCGGGGGGCTCATACAGCAACAGAGAACTGCGTTGCTGACCCCGAACCCAACGAAATCCGCCACTGATCAGAGGAATGGCTGGAGCCTCAACCGGCAGCTGAAAACGCGCCGGCAGCGCTCCTTCCGGAGCCACCACAGCAGCCGGATTGTTGTGCTCCAGCTGACGCATCGCCTCCACCAGAGCTTGGGGAAGCGCCTGTTGACGCTCCAGATCGAACTTTTCTCGCGTGGGAACAGCGGGTTGCCAGACCCCCAGAGCAACGGAGCCGACCGGCGGCGGCGGCGCCAACAACAGCCAGCTGCCCAAGCCATGGGCCAGAAGCACACTGGCCAATCCGAGCAAGCCCCAGCGACGCCAGGCTGCTGGTTGCTCGAACAGCGCCAGCAGGCAGCAGCCCCAGCACAACTGCAGCCAGGTCAGCCCTCCGGAACCGAACCAGCGGGCCAATCCCGCCAGGGGGCGGTCCCAGGGAAGGGTTGTGCCGCCGACGCCGATCCAGAACAACGGCGACCCCGACAGCACCAGTTCTGCCAGGGCCCAGATCCCGGCCAGCAGCATCAGCCGCACTGGACGCGGCCAACGGCGAGGCAGACGCCGCGAAAGCACAGACCATCCGGCCAGGAGCAGAGCGGCAAGGCTCCCGCAGGCCAACCAGAGGGCCAGTGCCACAGGCAGGCTGAGCCAGGCAGGAACGCCCATCCAGGTGAGTGGATGCAGGGCCAGCAACCAGCGGTGGCTGATCAAAACGGCCAGCAGTCCCCAGACCGCTGACCAGCGGGGACGCTCAACCACGGACCAGAGCAGCGCCAGGGCGGGGACCATCAGCAGGGGGCCGCCGAGGGATGGAGCCACGCCAGCCAGGACGCCGCCCAACAGGGCCCGCGATCCGGCCTGCAGTTGGTGATTGCCCATGGTCAGCAGTCCCGGCCAAAGGCATCCTGGATCGGACCCGCCCACCTGTCGCCATGGATGCCGCAAATCCTCTTCAGCAACTGCTGCTCCGCGGCCTGGGCACGACCACCCTCGTTGCTGACCGTCTGCGCGGCGTCACCCAGAACTGGGTGAGCAGTGGCCGGCTGGATCCGAATGAAGCGTCGGCTCTGGTGGACGACGTGCTTAAGGCCCTCCGCGGTGAAACCCCTGAACTGGAACAGCAGATGGGGCGCAACCTGGAACGCAACCGCGACAACCTGCTCCAGGACTTCGGCGTTCCCAGCCAGAAGGAAGTGGATGAGCTGCGCGGCCGCATTGATCGGATCGAGCAACAGCTGCGGCAGATGAACCGGCCTGAATGAACGCCGCCGCCGCGGACCGGAGGTCAGAATCGACGCAACAGAAGCCCTCCCGTGCGCGACATCATCATCAGCACAACGGTCTGCGTGGCCTGCCTGCTCCTCGCACTGGTCAGCCAGATCGTGGCCCCCTCGACCGTTTCCGCAGCCCCGGCGCAGCCTGCTGCCGTTCGCAGCGAGGCTTCGCAACCCCAGAAGGCGTCGAGCTTCGAACTCGACCCTGACGACCCGAACCCGACTCTTTTCGCCATGGCCAACGATTCCACTCTCGCCGACGCCTCAGCCCTCGGCGGCCCCCTCGATGCCCCTGACACCACCATCACCGCCAGTGGCCTGAAAATCACCGAGCTCGAGCTGGGCAGCGGAGAAGAAGCCACACCTGGCCAAACAGTGGTGGTTCACTACCGCGGCACCCTGGAGGACGGATTGCAGTTCGATGCCAGCTACGACCGGGACACCCCCTTCAGCTTCCCCCTCGGGGCTGGTCGGGTGATCAAGGGTTGGGATGAAGGTGTTGCCGGCATGAAAGTGGGCGGCAAGCGCAAATTGGTAATCCCCTCCGACCTGGCCTACGGAACCCGTGGCGCCGGTGGTGTGATTCCCCCCAATGCAACCCTGATCTTCGAGGTGGAGCTGCTGGAGGTGAAGGGCCGTTAGGATCCCGCCGCCGGATGACCTTCCCATGGCCCATACTCTTTCCGCCCTGCCTTACGCCCTCGATGCCCTCGAGCCGCACATCTCCAGCTCGACGCTGGAGTTCCATCACGGCAAACACCACAACGCCTATGTCACCAACCTGAACAAGGCGATTGAAGGCACCGATCTTGACGGCAAGAGCCTGGAGGAGGTCATCTGCGCCGTTGCCGGTGATGCCAGCAAAGCCGGTGTGTTCAACAATGCCGCCCAGGTGTGGAACCACAGCTTCTACTGGCAGTGCATGAAGCCCGGTGGCGGTGGCCAGCCCAGTGGCGACCTGCTTGAGAAGATCAATGCCGACTTCGGCAGCTACGACGCTTTTGTGGAGCAGTTCAAGGCCGCTGGTGCCACGCAGTTCGGCAGCGGCTGGGCCTGGCTGGTGCTCGACAACGGCAGCCTGAAGATCACGAAAACCGCTAATGCCGACCTGCCCCTGGCCCATGGTCAGAAGGCCCTGCTCACCATGGATGTGTGGGAGCACGCTTACTACCTCGACTACCAGAATCGCCGCCCCGATTACATCAGCACCTACCTCGACAAGTTGGTGAACTGGGATTTCGTGGCCGCCAATCTCGCCGCCGCATGAGAGAGCAAGAGCTGAGCTTGTCTCAGCCCTGAAGCAGCGTGCGCAGGCCGGCTTCCACGTCGGCCTGTCGCATCAACGCCTCTCCCACCAACACAGCAGCCGCTCCTGCACTCTGAACCCGATCGAGATCGGAGCGCTCAAACAACCCCGATTCACTCACGAGGAGCACATTCTGCTCCTGGAGTCGATCAGCAAACTCTGTCGTCAGCTTTTCCGTTGTTGCCAGGTTGGTCTCAAACGTGGTGAGGTCGCGATTATTGATGCCGATCAAGGGAAATCCACCGAGCTGAAGCACTCGCTCCATTTCCTTCGCGTCGTGAACTTCCACCAGCACGGTGAGCCCCAGAGCTGCGGCCACCTTGCGCAGATAACGAAGATCCTGATCACTGAGGATGGCTGCGATCAATAAGGCTGCATCGGCTCCGGCGGCCCTGGCCTGGAACAGCTGGTAGGGGCTCAGCACAAACTCCTTGCAGAGCAGAGGCAGGTCAACGGCCTCACGCACCTGCACCAAAACATCAAAGCCGCCCTGGAAGAAGGTCTTGTCGGTGAGCACCGAGAGGCAGCTTGCACCGCCAGCGGCATAGGCCTTGGCGATCGCCACCGGGTCGAAATCCTCACGGATCACCCCTTTGCTGGGGCTCGCTTTTTTCACCTCAGCGATCACCGCAGGTTTCGTGGCGGCCGCTTGAAGCGCCCCCAGGAAATCCTTGGTGGGGGGAAGCTTGGCAATCTGCTGCTTCAGGTTGTCGAGGGGAACCTTGTCGCGGGCGGCATCGATCTCACGATCTTTTTCCCAGACAATCTTCTCAAGGATGTGACGCGGTTCCTCGTCCTCGTGGGGCACTGCATATTCGAGATGGGCCACCCGCACCTTGGGGTTGGGGGGACGACGGCGGATCTCCATGGAAAAGGGAAAAGACTGGAATGAAAAAAGCGGGACGGGATCAGGCGGCCAGCTGGGCAGCAGCTTGCTTGTAAGCGACCTCCACCACTTCGCTGAGGGTCGGGTGGGTGTGCACTTCGGTGGCGAGCTGACGCACGCTCTGGCGCCGGGCAACGGCATTGGCCACCTCCTGGATCAGGTCGGCGGCGTGAAGTCCATAGATGTGGGCTCCAAGCACTTCACCACTGGTTTTGTTGAACAGCAGCTTCATCAGGCCATCGCTGTCCAGCTCAGCCAGAGCTTTGGAATTGGCCTTGAAGTAGCTGCGAACGGAACCAAGCTGGAAGCCATCCTTCTCCGCCAAAGCTTTGGCATCCGCCTCGGTCAGGCCAACAGAGCTGATCTCGGGATGGGTGAAGGTGGCTGCCGGAATGCTGCGGTAATCGATCTCGCGCCCATGGCCAAGGATGTTGTCCACCGCAACGGTGCCTTGGGCAGCAGCCGTGTGGGCCAGCATCAGCTTGCCGGTCACATCGCCGACGGCCCAGAGATGGGGAACAGGTTGGCCGTTGACCAGAACGCGCATGGCGTCGTCGATCGGGACGAAGCCACGGTTCGTCTCCACATTGAGTGACTCCAGGTTGAGGCCCTTGCTGCTGGGAACACGCCCTGTGGCCACCAGAACGGCATCCACCTCAAGGGTCTCCACCAGTTCACGGCTGTTGAAATCAGCCAGTTCGATCTGCACGGGACAGCCCGGGGTGACCTTGCGAGCCAGCAGACCGGAACGCGCATCGATATCGCGACCATCAATCAGATGGCGCCCAGCGATCTTGGCGATGTCGGGATCAAAGGTGGGCATCACCTTGTCCATGGCCTCGATCATCGTCACCTCGCAACCGAGGGCGGTGTACACATCAGCGAATTCAAGGCCGATGTAACCGCTGCCGATGATGGCGATCCAACGGGGCAGCCATTCCAGGTTGATGGCTTCGTCGCTGGTGAACACCGTGCGGCCATCGGTTTCGATGCCTGGCGGCACAAAGGGATCAGACCCCGTGGCGATGATCACGTCCTTGGCGGTCAGCACCCTGTCCAGCCCACTGGGCTCCCGTAGCCCCACCTTCTGGCTGCCCTCCAGACGGCCGTGGCCTCGGAGGATCGTCACCCCTGCCCGCTCAAGGGTTTTGGTGAGGTTGGTGCGAATGGTCTGAACCAGCTGATTGGCGTGATCAGCGATCTTCTGCCGCTCGAACCGCACAGGAGCAGCATGAATTCCAAAGCTCGCGAGATGCTTGTCGTCCGCGAGTTCCCGCACTTTTCCACTGGCGGCCAGCAGCGCCTTGGAGGGAACACAGCCCCTGTTCACACAGGTGCCACCCATATCGCGGGATTCAACGATCGCCGTCTTCAGGCCGTGTTCGGCGGCATGTTTGGCAGCGTCGAAGCCGCCGTAGCCGGCTCCAATAACAATGACGTCGAAGTCGAAGCTGGCGTCGCTCACCCGAACTGCTGCGATGTGGCGGTCATTGTCGCCCTTCGCCGCTCCAGAAGGAGAGGAACAGCGGCAGACGCCACATTCAGGGATTCCACCCGTGCGCTGTGGGGGAGCGTGACGGCATGGGTGCAGCAGGCCTGCAGGTCCGGATGCAGACCTGCACCCTCGGTTCCCAGCACCAGCGCCGTCGGCAGCGTCCAGTCGAGATCCCAGTAGGGAACAGGGGGGTCAGCCTTGTTCGCATCGGGCACAAGGGTGGCCACCACTTGAACACCCAAGGCCACCAGCTGCTTCAGTTCCTGCTGAAGCTGTGAAATCGCCATCGCTTCGCTCGGGCCAAAGCGTTGATGCGGCAGCTGAAGCAGAGCACCGGCAGAGGCCCGCAACACCTTCGTGCCGAGGGGATCAACACCAGCCCCCATCCAAACCGCGTTGACGTCAGCCGCGAGGGCTGTGCGCAGCAATGTGCCCAGATTTCCAGGATCCTGAATCCGATCCAGCACAAGGAGAAAATCCAGCTCTGGAGGGACGGTGGGCAGTCGATCCAGGGGGCTCAGGCAGGCAACACCATCGGGTGTGACCGTTGTGAGCGCAGCCCGCAACACCTCATCGGTGACGATCCGCCATCGCGCCTGAGAACAACGTGCAGACAGGGCCGAATGACCTTGCAACCAGGCTTCGGTCGCGATGATTTCCTCGGGCGCGTTGCCCTGCCTGAGAACTTCCTGCAACAGGTGGGTGCCCTCAAGAAGCAACAGCCCCTCAACCTCTCGCCCCGCACGGGTGGCCAGGGTTCGCAACCGTTTGACCAGTGGATTGCGTCGGCTGCTGATCAGTGGAGAGGAGGAATCCAGAGAACGACTCAGAACGCTGCGTGTTTGCGCACGTTCAGGCCCTTGTGAACGCTCAGATTTTCGCCGTCGAGCTCGAGGCCATTGATGGCTGCGATTTCGCCTTTAATTCCTTCCGCTGCCAGATTTTCAATCATCTTTTTGATCACCTGGTCCTCGACGGTGGCATGGTCGATGGAATCAGGGGTGAGAAACTCAAGAAACTTCCCAACCTTGGAAGCAACGACTTCCGAAGCGTTGGAGATCTTGAGAACGATCATGGTTGTCGAGAGCTGGTACCCGACAAAGTTAGTGCGGATGGGGAGACTTGAACTCCCACGATGTTGCCACCACTAGTACCTGAAACTAGCGCGTCTACCAATTCCGCCACATCCGCTGGCGTGTCGTGTTCGACCGAATGAACATAGGGCATCGCCGATCCGTGGCTGCCCCGGCCCCGAAACAAACTGTCCAGTTTGGACGCCGGCCGTCTAGACGGTCTCAAAGACTGTTGCCAAAATCCGGACATAAGGGATCAGCTCATCGATGATGGCCGTTGCAGAAGCGTCTCAGGAGAGTCTCAAGCAACGCCTCAATGTCAGCGGCGGACACGCCTTGAAGGGAACGCTTCGCGTCAGCGGCGCGAAAAACTCTGCCCTGGTGCTGATGACAGCCAGCCTCCTGAGTGAGGAGACCATTGAACTGACCAACATTCCCTCCCTCACAGACATCGATGGCATGAGCGCCATCCTTGAAGCTTTGGGGGTTCAGGTGAGCCGAGGCGCAGATCGCATTCGCCTCACCGCCGCCGAGCTCAATGGCTCGGCCCCTCCCTACGAGCTGGTCAACAGCCTTCGCGCCAGTTTTTTCAGCATTGGCCCCCTGCTCGGACGCCTGGGACACGCGCGAGTCCCCCTTCCAGGGGGATGCCGCATCGGGGCTCGTCCCGTTGTCGAACACATCCGCGGCCTGAAAGCCCTCGGCGCCATCGTCAACGTGGAGCATGGAATTGTCACGGCCTCAGTGCCCGGCAGCAAAAAACGCCTGACAGGCGCTCAGATCGTGCTCGACTGCCCCAGCGTTGGCGCCACCGAAACCATTCTGATGGCAGCGGTGCTGGCCGATGGGGTCTCCACCATCGAAAACGCTGCTCAGGAACCTGAAGTGCAGGACCTGGCCAACCTGCTCAACAGCATGGGCGCCCAGGTGAGCGGCGCTGGCGGCCCGGTGATCACCGTTCAAGGGGTGGAGCGGCTCCGTGGTTGCACCAATTATCCGGTGATCCCGGATCGCATCGAAGCCGGAACGTTCCTGATGGCGGCCGCCATCACCCGCTCACCACTGGTGGTGGAGCCCGTGATTCCCGAGCATCTCAGCGCTGTGATCCAAAAGCTTCGCGATTGCGGCTGCTCCATCGAGATCAAGGGGGGAGCCGTGACGATCACCCCCGGCGAGATCACGGCCGTGGACATCACCACCCAACCGTTTCCCGGGTTTCCAACCGATCTTCAGGCACCGTTCATGGCCCTGATGTGCACCGCGAAGGGCACCAGCGTGATCAGCGAGGAGATCTACGAAAACCGGCTGCAACATGTGGCCGAGCTGCAGCGCATGGGGGCATCGATTCGGCTCAAGGGCAGCACAGCCATCGTTGAAGGCGTGGCTCAGCTGAGCGCGGCGCCCGTCACCGGCACCGACCTCCGTGCAGCCGCTGCCATGGTGCTGGCTGGCCTCTCCGCCAAAGGAATCACCGAAGTGGCTGGTCTGAAGCACCTTGATCGGGGCTACGACGACCTCGAAGCCAAACTCAGCGCTGCCGGCGCTGAGGTGAAGCGCAACATCCTCTGAAGAGGGGCCCTTCAATCAATACAATCCCTGTGCGGGAGCCTGGCGGAATTGGTAGACGCAGCTGACTCAAAATCAGCCGGCCACTGGTCTTGGGGGTTCAAGTCCCCCGGCTCCCATCCCTCCGCCGTCATGAACACCTACGGCCGTTTCCCTTTGGCTCTGGCCAAGGGAAAGGGCTGCTGGGTCAAGGACACCCAAGGGCGGCGCTACCTGGATGCTGTTGCTGGCATTGCCACCTGCACCCTGGGCCACAGCGACAGGGCCATGCAGCGGGCTCTGCGCAAGCAGCTGGGACGGCTCCAGCATGTGTCCAACCTCTATCGGATTCCGGAACAGGAAGAGCTGGCCAGCTGGCTGGTGCGCAACAGCTGTGCCGACAGCGTCTTCTTCTGCAATTCAGGCGCCGAAGCCAATGAGGCCGCGATCAAGCTGGCGCGCAAACACGGCCATCAACGGCGCGGCATCGAACAGCCGGTGATCCTCACGGCAGCAGCCAGCTTCCATGGCCGCACGCTCGCGGCGGTCACCGCCACCGGTCAACCCAAGTACCACAAGGGTTTTGAGCCCATGGTGACCGGGTTTGATTATTTCCCCTACAACGATCTGAAGGCCCTCGAAGTTCTATTCAACCGCTACGAACAGTCCGGTCCCTCAATCGCGGCCGTTCTGGTTGAACCCCTGCAAGGAGAGGGTGGCGTCAACCCTGGAGACCGCACTTTCTTCTCACGCCTGCGCGAGATCTGCACGGAGCGAAACATCCTGCTGATCCTTGATGAGGTGCAGGTGGGCATGGGGCGGAGTGGCCGCCTCTGGGGTTATGAGCAACTGGGGATCACCCCTGACGCCTTCACCCTGGCCAAGGGCTTGGGCGGTGGTCATGCCATTGGTGCCCTGCTGGTGAACGCGTCAGCTGATGTGTTTGAACCCGGCGACCATGCCAGCACCTTCGGCGGCAATCCCTTTGCCTGCCGGGCGGGGTTGACGGTGGCCACCGAAATCGAACGACGAGATCTGCTGACCAACGTCACAGCCCGAGGCGAACAACTGCGCAACGGGCTCCAGGAGCTTGTGAACTGTTTCCCCGAGCACCTGCAAGGCGTGCGGGGCTGGGGCCTGCTGCAGGGCATCGTGATCCGGGAGGGCAGCAGTTGGACGGCCCCCGCACTGGCGAAATCCGCCATCGACCACGGTCTGCTGCTGGTGGCGGCCGGCCCCTCGGTGCTGCGCATGGTGCCCCCACTAACCATCAACAAGCGCGAGGTGCGCGAGCTGCTGCGCCGTCTGGCGGCAACCCTCTCCAGCCTCAGCTGAGTGGACGATCTGTCTGATCTGATCCCACGCTTCGACCTGCGTGGCATGGATTTGCAGTTGGATCGCATGGATGCGGCCCTGCACGAACTCGACCATCCCTGTCGGACGATTCCCGCGATTCAGGTGCTGGGCACCAACGGGAAGGGATCCATCGTCAGCTTTCTGGAATCAGCCCTCTGTGCCGCCGGCCTCCGCTGCGGGGTCACCACCTCCCCTCACCTGGTGAGCTGGTGTGAACGCATCCGGATCCAGGGGACCCCCATTGCGATTGAAACCCTGCGCAGCCGGTTGCAGGCGCTCCAGCCCCTGAACGAACGGCATCGGCTCACCCCGTTTGAACTGCTGGTGACGGCCGCCCTGCTGGAGTTCCACCGGCACGCCTGCGACCTGCTGGTGCTGGAAGTGGGGCTGGGGGGACGGCTTGATGCCACCACGGCCCATCCCTGCCGTCCTGTGGTGGCCGTCGCCAGCATTGGGATGGACCACTGCGAGCACCTGGGCCACAGCCTCACCGCCATCGCAACCGAAAAAGCGGCAGCGATCCCGCCTCAGGCGACCGTGATCAGTGGAGCCCAAGCCCCTGAAGTGCAGGAGGTCCTGGAAACAACCTGCCGCACTCAGCAGGCCACGCTCCGCTGGGTGAAGCCACTGAATTCAAGCTGGCAGCTGGGCTTGCCCGGCGCCATTCAGCGAAGCAACGCCGCTGTGGCCCTCGGTGCCTTGCAAGCCCTCTCGGGCCTGGGCTGGTCGTTGTCTGAGGCGGTGATTCAGGAGGGCTTCGCCAAAGCCCACTGGCCCGGTCGCCTGCAAACCGTGCATTGGGGCGTCCACACGCTTCGCCTCGATGGAGCCCACAATCCACCGGCCGCAGTGCAGCTGGCCGAAGAACGCAGCCAGTGGAGTGGTGCCTGGAACGGTGTTGTTTGGATCCTGGCGATTCAGGCCCATAAGGACGCTGTCGCCATGCTCCAGACGCTGCTGCAGCCCCAGGACCAGGCCTGGATCATTCCGGTGCCGAGCCACAGGAGCTGGAGTCGTTCGGCCCTCCTCCAGGATCTGCCCCAGTTCGAGCACCAGCTGCAGGAGGCCGACGGCCTCGACAGCGTGCTGCACCAGCTCAGCAGCAATGGATGGCCGACACCGATGCCGATTGTTGCCGGATCGCTTTATCTGATCGGTGACCTGTTCGCTCGCGGCGTTGTAACGGCAGAGTGAGCACAGCTTGGGCGTGAACTGTGCTGCGAATCTCCCGGTTGCTGGGCCTTCTCCTGCCCCTCCTGCTCATGGCAACGCCGGCCCCGGCCCTGGACACCTCAGCTGGGGTGGGACTGCAGGATCGTGCCCTGTTCCAGGAAAAGGTGGACTACACGCTCACCAACCAGAGCAACGGCGACTTCGAGGGGCAGAACCTGGCCAACACATCCTTCGCCGGAGCCGTGGGCCGCGGAGCGAATTTCCGGGGCGCCAACCTGCATGGCGCGATCCTCACTCAAGGGGCCTTCGCCGAAGCTGATTTCCAGGGAGCTGACCTCTCCGACGCCCTGATGGATCGCGCCGACTTCGTCGCCACCGATCTACGCAATGCTGTGCTGACAGGGATCATTGCCTCGGGCAGCAGCTTCAGCAACGCTCAGATCGAGGGGGCCGATTTCTCGGATGCCCTGCTTGATCGTGATGATCAACGCCGGCTGTGCAGCGAGGCCGATGGCATCAACCCCAGCACCGGAGTTTCCACCTTCGACAGCTTGGGCTGCTGATCCTCACGAACGCTCCTCCCAACCTCGAAGCTTGCCGGGATTGAGCAGGCCCTCGGGATCAAAGCGCTGCTTGGCCGCCACCTGATCGGCATCGATGACGCCAAGGCCGCCGTCTTCCACGGTGATCACGTGGGGGTTGAACAACACGGCACCCGCGGCCCTGCAGTCGTCCATCAACCGGTTCAGCTGATCTGCCCCCTGCCAACGCACGAGCGGCAGAGCCGCCAGCCGAGGACAGCCCTGCTGACGCACAAGCTCGAGATGCCAGAGCAGGGCATCACCCCAGCGCTGCTTCAAGGCCTCCATCGCTGGGGCCTCCGGTTGCGGCAACAGCATCTGCAGGTAGGTCCATCCCGGCTCTGAAGCCCGCACATGCAGGGTGGTGTGGTTCCAGCTCAGCTCGCGCAAGCCATTGCCCCCGGAGAGATCCTCAGGGCCGAGATCCCGCAGGATGGCGCCAGCTGACTGCGCCATCCGTTGCAGGCTGTTGAGCCCATCGGGGGCAACGAGCAACAGCAGCCGGTGCGCCGAGACGGCAGGGCCACCCCAGCTGGGCATCCGGGACAGCAGCGGCTGTTCCAGCAGGCTCGCCAAATGGAGATCCAACGCCGAGGCAGCGATCCGTTGCATCAGCTCAATCGCCTGCTCCCAGTGCTCGCAGTCCACGCTCACCTGGTGCCAGTTGACCGCTGGAGCTGTGGCCAGGCTGAGGGCCGTGATGATGCCATTGGTGCCGTAGGCGTGATTCAAAGCCTCCGCATCCATCTCGCCGAGTTGATGGCGCCGGGCATCGGGGCGTAGCGGCACGATCTCCAACCCGAGCAGATGACCTGGATCCCGCAGGAAGCCCCAGCGCAGGGAACCGATGCCCCCAGAGCCCCCTGCCACAAAGCCGCCAATGGTGGCGCTGCGCCAGGTGCTGGGCATCAAGCGCAGCTGGCGTCCATGGCGGCGCAACTCCTGATCCAGATCGCGCATCACACAGCCCGGTTCCACGGTCACCACCCCGGTGATCGGATCAATCGAGCGGATCTGCCGCAGGGCCGTGGTGAGCATCACCACGCCGCCCTGCAGAGGCACACACTGGCCGTAGTTCCCTGTCCCAGAGCCGCGCAGGGTTAAGGGAACCTGGTGCTCGGCGCAGGCCGAAGCCAGCCGTTCAACGGCATCCACCGTGCGCGGACGCACCACCAACTCAGCACGGCAGGCCTCCAGCCGCGGCGTCAGCACGGGGGAGTACTCAAAGGCGTCCCGGGAATGGCGCTGCAGCTCCCCCGGTTCATCCAACAACTCCAGTTCCGGATCAACGCTGAGGGCTTGCCGCAGGGCAATCAAGGCTTCGGCGCGACCCATGGCGTGGCGGAACACTGGTCAGGGTCTAGCGCCTGGCGACGACTGCCAGTGGCCGTCCACGAGAACCTGACGCTGGGGAGCACAACGGATCAGGTCCGACCATCCCTGGCCCTCCATGCTGATCAGATCGGCAGGAGCGCCGGCCCGCAGCACCCCATCCCATTCCAGTTGAAGAATGGCCGGCGGTGCCGTGGTGAAAGGGGCCAGGCCCAGACGCTGCCAGGGCAACAACTGAGTCAACGGAATCGATGCAGCCAGCAGGGCCAAGGGGTCGAAGTCGCCTCCCGGGAACCAGGGGTCGGCCACGTTGTCACCCGCCACCGCCACCGGAACACCGGAACGTTGCAACTGACGGATCGGGGCCTGCGGACGCTGAAGGGGGGTGGCATCGTCCGCCCGTGCGAGCAACCAGGCATTGGTCAGGGGCAGGGCAATCACACTGAGCTGCGCTGCTGCCATGCGCTCTGCCAACCGCGCCAGAGAGGACGCCGGCAGAAGGGAAAGACTGCTGGCATGGCTGCAGGTGACGGGAACCTGCACCGGCACGCGCTGTAGGGCCTGCAACAGCTGAACCATGCCCTGCGCCGCACCTTGATCCGCCTCATCGATGTGGAGATCGACGCCGCAGTTGTGGCGATCAGCCAGGCGCAACAACACCTCCAACTGCTCCGTGACCACGGCCGATCCACAAGGAGGTGTCAGAACACCACCAAGGCAGCCGCCACTGGCGGCCACACGACGCGCCAGAGCATCCGCTTCAGCTGAACACCAGAATTCCAGGGGCACCAGCGCCACCAGCTGCAAGTCGATGCGGCGGCGCCAGCGCTGCTGCAGGGTGAGCAAGGCATCCCAGCTGGGCTCAGCGCCAGGGCCACCACTGTCCACATGGCTGCGCATGGCCCGCAGCCCATGGGCGAATGCTCTCTCCATGGCGCGTTCTCCGCGTTGAAGCACGCAGGCCACGGTTCGGGAGCGGTGCTCCCGCAGGTTGGCCTCCAGGGCACCCCCGTAGCTGCCGCTGAGGTTGGGATGCTCCTGCCAGGTGTAGACCTTGTCCAGATGGACATGGCAGTCGACCAAGCGCGGCAGCACCATTCGAGACGGTGGCACGCGTTCGGCAGACAGGGGCTGGGGCTCCCGCAGACGCCCCTGCTCCCAGGCCAGGCGCACAGGCGTCAGCCCTTGCCTCTCAACCTCCGGCAAGGGCGTTGAAGGGGCGAAATCCAGCAGTCCCAGGGGCGCCCAGGCCTCAAGGACGCCACTCCCCGGCTTGGACTCAAGCGACGGGACGTCCATCACCGCTCAGCACCGTTGCTGGCATCGGTGCTGAGGACCACGAAACGACCGGCCACACCAAGGCTGAGCACTTCAAAACCAGGCAGGCGCAGACCGGGCAGCATCTCCTTCCTTTCCATCCGGGTGGAATACAGACTGGCCACCAATAAGTTTCGACGGGTGGTGAACTGACCCGCCAACGCTGCCAGTGCATCCCGCTGGGAGGCAATCAGCTCAGGGCAATTGCGAATCCAGAGACGCAGCACCATCGGCAGGGTCGGCTCGTCGCAAAGTTCCTTGGTGCCCAACCGGACCAGCTGATCACCGGCGTGAGCTTGATAGTCCTCCAACGACGGGTTGGACACCACCAGAGAGAGCACCCCGACCGCTGCAATTCCCCCCGCCAACATCGCTAGAGCAGACCGACCTTGCGGACGCGATGAAGGGGACACCAGGCAGGCTGCAGCTCGTGTTGGTAGATTCTCACGGACGCGGCGGGCGTCGCCAAGTGGTTAAGGCAGCGGCTTGTGGCGCCGCTATTCGGGGGTTCGAATCCCCTCGCTCGCCCTCTCAACAACTCAACAAAGCCCTGAGGAGCGATTCTGCTCCCCAGCGGATCGGATCCGTGCAGGGCAGACCCAGCGTCTGGCGGATGCGCTCCACCTCGTCTCGAGCCTGAGCCTCATCAAGGCGGGCGGTGTTGAGGGCGACAGCGGCCACCTTGGCTGGCTCAGCAGCCTCATCAGGCCGCGCCCAGCTCGCCAGGGATTCTGTGGTGGCCACCAAGGCCTCAAGGCTTGGAAGCGGGATCTGAGGCAGCCGATCGATGGTCTGCTGTGCTGCCCGATGCACGAGCAACAGGGCCGTCGGCTGCGTGCCCCGCAACAGGGGCAACGTGGCCGTGGAGGCCGGATGGCAGAGCGATCCCTGACCCTCCACCAGCACAAGACCCTGCTCCGGCAGAGCCGCCGCCGCGCGAAGCACCGCCGCCTCCACCGCACCGGCGGCGTAATCGACGCGCACAGCATCCAGGGCGACCCCTTCTCCGCTGATCAGAATTCCGGCCTGCCCTGTGCCCACAAAGCGCGCGGGGATCCCGGAGCGCTGGGCTGCCTCCAGGAGAGACAGGCATGCGCTCATCTTGCCGACAGCCATATCGGTGCCAATGGCCAGAAGGCGCCGGCAGGGAAGCTCTGCGGCGCGTGCCTGGCCAACGTTGAGGCCTTCCGGCTCCCGGCGCAGATCCCAGATCCAACGGTCGCGCCAGCAGGCGTCTGCCAGTTCGGGATCATCGGCCAGGCGGGTGTGGAGTCCGCTGGCGAGATGAAGGCCTGCGCGCAACGCCGCCAAGGCGTCGTGGCGAACAGGATCAGGCAGCCGCCCCCCCGAAGGAGCCAGGCCCACCACAGCAACCTCAGGCGCGTAGGGCAGAGCAGCAGACAAGTCCGCCACCACCGGCACATCACGCTCGATGCCGGTGACGCGTTGCAGAGACTGGCCCGCATGGTCGGGATCGATCACCGCGACGATCGGTCCAGCACGGTGTCGGAGCATGGCCAGACCGGTCTTGCCGGTGAGGCTGGCCAAACCACCGTGTTGGAGCAGCACCAACCGCATCTCCCGAAATCCCGACGGCGCTTGAGTCCCGCTCATCACGCTGCAGTGCCTCCTGCCTGGCGGATCCCCAATCCAGCCATCGCCGAAGGCCGCAGACGATCGTCCTGCAACTCAAGGCCAACAAAGGGGTCATCCACCAAGTTGAGATGGCTGTCGAGATCCGGCCAACGAATCAGAGGCAAGATCTGGGCCGCTGCACCGTTCAACAACGAACTGTCGGAGTAGCAACCCACCATCAGGGCCAGCCCCTTCGTCTGCGCCACTTGGGCCATTAACAAGGCCTGACTGAGCCCCCCGGTCTTGAGCAGCTTGAGATTCACGCCATCCACCACTGGGGCCAGGCGCAGCAGATCCTCCAGATCCCAGCAACTTTCATCCGCCACCAAGGCCATCGGACAGTGCGGGTGCAGCGCCGCGAATCCCGCTGTGTCCTGCGTGGGATCCAGGTCTGGAGCCAGAGGCTGCTCCAGCAGCACCACCCGGTGTGCGGCCAGGGGCTCCAGCATTTGCCTGGCCTGATTCACGGTCCATCCGCCATTGGCATCCACCTGCAGTTCGATGGCCACACCCTGCCGCTGGGATCGATCCGTGATGGCCTGAGCCACCGCCCCCAACAGGCTGAGGTCGTGGTCCAAGCCGTCGGGGCTGCCCAGCTTGAGCTTCACCCGCGTCGCCGGCAGCTGCGTCCACCAGCGTTCGAGACGATCCAACACGGCATCCACTGAAGCCAGTCCCAGGGTGACGCTGGTGGCCACACCCTCGGCTGGGTCCAATCCCCAGAGCCGCCACAGCGGATGGCCGAGCCGTTGCCCATGCCAGTCCCACAAGGCCAGGTCGATGGCACAACGGGCCGGGGGACTCAGGGATGCAAGCAGGGGCTCAAACCGTTGCGGACGGTGGGGATCCAGAGCTTCCAGTTGCGGCAAAAGCCCCAGCAGTTCCTGTTCCACAGCCTCAAGGGCAAAGGCTCGGTGGCCGGTCTCAAATCCCCCGGTCTCGCCGCGGCCCACCAGCCCATCACGTTCCAACCTGAGCTCCAACCGCACCACGGCAGCGGTGGTGCCCCTGCTGATCGTGAGGGGCACGGCCTTGGTGAGCGAAAACCGTGTGAGGGCCCAGCCCATCGCCATCCGGCTGTCAATCTCCAAACTGACACAACACCGCTGTGACTCACACTGAGAAGGCTTGAGCCAGAGATTTGGTCGCCTCCGCCCCCCTCGCCACTGACGCCACCGCCAACCCCCAGCGCGGCAGCTACTGGATCACCACGTTCGGCTGCCAGATGAACAAGGCGGACTCCGAACGGATGGCGGGAATCCTGGAGGCCATGGGCTATCGGGAGGCGTCAGCCGAACTGGATGCCGATTTGGTGCTCTACAACACCTGCACCATCCGGGACAACGCCGAGCAGAAGGTTTACAGCTACCTCGGCAGACAGGCCCAGAGGAAACGCAGCAACCCCAATCTCACCCTGGTGGTGGCGGGCTGCGTTGCTCAGCAGGAGGGCGAATCCCTGCTCCGGCGGGTGCCGGAGCTGGATCTGGTGATGGGACCGCAACACGCCAATCGGCTTGAAACCCTTCTGCTGCAGGTAGACAGCGGTCAGCAGGTGGTCGCCACCGAAGACCACCACATCCTTGAAGACATCACCACGGCCCGCCGGGACAGCAGCATCTGTGGCTGGGTGAACGTGATCTACGGCTGCAACGAACGTTGCACCTACTGCGTGGTGCCCTCCGTGCGCGGCAAGGAACAATCACGGCTGCCCCAGGCGATCAAGCTGGAAATGGAGGGTCTTGCCGCCCAGGGCTACAAGGAGATCACTCTGCTCGGCCAGAACATTGATGCCTACGGCCGCGATCTGCCGGGCATCACGCCGGAGGGTCGCCGCCAACACACCCTCACGGATCTGCTCCATCACGTCCACGACGTGGAGGGCATTGAACGGATCCGTTTTGCCACCAGCCATCCGCGCTACTTCACCGAGCGGCTGATCGATGCCTGTGCCGACCTGCCCAAGCTCTGCGAACACTTCCACATTCCGTTTCAAAGCGGGGACAACGACGTGTTGCAGGCCATGGCCCGGGGCTACACCGTTGAGCGCTACCGGCGGATCATCGACCGCATCCGTGAGCGCATGCCCGACGCCTCCCTCAGTGCCGATGTGATCGTTGCCTTCCCTGGCGAAACCGATGCGCAGTACCGCCGCACCCTCGATCTGATCGAAGAGATCGGTTTCGATCAGGTGAACACAGCGGCCTATTCACCCCGGCCCAATACCCCTGCAGCCGATTGGGACAACCAGCTGCCGGAGGAGGTGAAGGTGGAACGCCTGCGCGAAATCAATGCCCTCGTGGAACGCTGCGCCCGCAAGGCCAATGCCCGCTACGAGGGGCGCACGGAAGAAGTGCTGGCGGAGGGCATCAACCCCAAGGACCCATCGCAGCTGATGGGGCGAACCCGCACCAATCGCCTGACCTTCTTCAGCTCCACCGGAGCGGATGGTCGTGCCTACGAAGCGGGCGATCTCGTGCCGGTGCGCATCGATGCGGTGCGCTCCTTTTCACTCAGCGGCAGCCCCCTGCCCCACTGAGCACAACGCTGATACCTTTGGCGCTCCCACCGCTCAGGGGTCGCCGCATTCATGCCGTCCAGTCCCATCACGGTCGGGCTCGTCTTTGGAGGCCGCTCTGGAGAGCACGACGTGTCGATCCGATCTGCGGCGACCGTCGTCCGAGGCCTGCGCAGCGGGCAGAACCGAGAGCGATACACGGTGCAGCCGATCTACATCGACCGCGATGGTCGCTGGTGGGGAACAGATCTGTCCGAAGCAACCCTGGCCTCCGAAACCGCACCGGATCTCAACCCACCTCTGCCCCCATCAGGATTCCAGGGGTTCCCGGAGGGATGTGATGCGGTCGACCTCTGGTACCCAGTGCTGCATGGTCCCAATGGAGAAGACGGCACCATTCAGGGGTTGTTCCAGCTGACCGGCAAACCGTTCGTTGGTGCCGGCGTGCTCGGCTCAGCCGTCAGCATGGACAAGCAGGCGATGAAATCTGCTTTCGCCAGCGCCGGGCTGTCCCAGGTGCCCTATGTGGCCCTGCACGCATCCGAACTCGAGAACGCGATCAGCCGATCGGCCCTCATGGATCGGATTGAACGCGCACTGAACTACCCCTGCTTTGTGAAGCCCGCCAATCTCGGCTCCTCAGTGGGCATCAGCAAGGTGCGTTCCCGCCAAGAACTGGAAGCAGGCCTCAATCAGGCTGCAGCGCTCGATCCAAGGCTGGTGGTGGAGCAGGGCGTCAACGCCCGAGAGGTGGAATGCGCCGTCCTAGGGGGACGCATGCTCGAAGCGTCGGTGATCGGTGAGGTTCGTTTTGATGCGGACTGGTACGACTACGAGACGAAATACACCGCAGGGCGCAGTACCACGTTGATTCCCGCGCCATTACCCGATGACGTGGCTGACCGCATCCGCGCCCAGGCCCTGCAGGCCTGCGCTGCCGTGGGCGTCAACGGCATGGGTCGGGTGGATTTCTTCTACGACGACGCCAACGATCAGCTCTGGATCAACGAAATCAACACCCTGCCTGGTTTCACGGCCCAGAGCATGTTCCCGATGCTCTGGGCGGCCAGCGGCGTAACACTCGAACAGTTGGTGCACAAACTGATCCAAACCGCAGGAGAATGAACGCAGCGTCCTTCGCCTAACCCATGAGCCACGGACTGCTCTGGTTTCCTCTGCTGCTGGCCTTTGTGCTGCTGGCGTCGCTCGGATGGCTGGAACGGCGGCGCCAAAACCTGTTTCGCACCTGGGCCGAAGGCTCCGAACTCGCCAAGCTCGATGGTTGTGGTGGTGCCCGTCTGAAAGACGGTGAACTGCACTGGAGCAGCTTCGAGGCGGGAAGTTTTCAGGATCAGGGCTCGTTTGACGTCTGCAAACTCGAGCTTGTGGAGCTGATGTCGCTGGCGTCCGGTGATGCGCCCCTCACCGACGAATCCCAGGGGCGTTGTCGGCTGCGCCTCATCGGGAAAGATCTGCAGATGGATGTGCCCTTCTCTGATGCCGACCGCGCGCGCAGCTGGGGTGAGCAGCTGATGGCACGGGCCCGATGCGACCTGTGAGCCGGGTCTCGACCAACAACAAATCCTCCCAAAGGCCGGTTTCCGCGCAGGTCGCCCGGCGCCGGGACTTGCGCCGGCAGCGCCGCCAGACCCTGTTGCTTCAGCTCTGGCGCTTTGTGGCCTTGCTGCTGCTCAGTGGCGGATTCAGCTGGATCTTGCTGCGCCACGGCTGGACTCTGCGGAGCCCTGAGGCAGTCATCCTGACCGGAGGTGCTGGCCTTGAGAGCAATCAGGTGATCGAGGCGGCCAAGCTTCGCTTTCCCTCACCCCTGCTGGAGGTCAGTCCGAGGGAGCTGGAACAACAGCTGATCGGGGTCTTACCGGTTCACAGCGCTCACGTGCAGCGCCGGATGTTCCCCGCTCGCCTCGTCATCAGCCTGAAGCCAGAGATTCCCATCGCACGCGCTGAGCGTCGGGGACCCGCTGGACGCGAACGGGGGCTGCTCAACGCCGCAGGTGAATGGATACCCCTGAGCGACGCAGTAGCAGATCCGCTCACGGAGATCATGGTGCGCGGCTGGAATAGCCCGCAACGCGGTCAGGTCGCTGCGCTGCTGCAACAACGGAATCGCTTCGCCGGGATGCTGAAAGCCATCGAGCTTGATCCCGACGGCAACATCAGTCTGATCACCACCGAGCTTGGCCGGATTGATCTCGGTGGCGAACCGGCCCTCTTAAACACCCAGATCGAAACGATCCTCCATCTGAACAGGACGTTGCCAAAGCACCTGCGCGGGGCCCATCACAGCAGCCTTGATCTCAGCAATCCGGACCGCCCGGAACTGCAACTGCCGGCGCCACCCGCCCCCAAGCAGCCCAAAACTGAACCCTGAAACCTTCGGGTGGAAAATCTGGAGACCACAACCTCAGCTCCTGGTTTGTGATCTGTTGAAACCGAGACAAGGCTTCAGGGACATAATGCAACGCAACCACACGGTTCTGCCTCGACGATGGAGATGGTGAGCGGCTCAGGGTCTTTCACGGCAGCTGGTATCCAGCCCAGCCAGTCCGCCCGCATCGAGGTCATCGGCGTTGGAGGTGGCGGCAGCAATGCCGTCAACCGCATGATCCTCAGCGACCTTGAAGGGGTTGGATACCGCGTTCTCAACACCGATGCCCAGGCCCTGATCCAGTCGCAGGCCCAGCAACGGCTGCAGTTGGGGCAGACCCTGACCCGCGGACTGGGTGCCGGCGGCAACCCCACCATCGGCCAGAAGGCAGCTGAGGAATCCCGCACGGATCTGCACGATGCACTGCAGGGCTCCGATCTGGTGTTCATTGCCGCTGGCATGGGCGGTGGAACAGGGACTGGTGCAGCACCAGTGGTGGCCGAAGTCGCCCGTGAAGTCGGTGCTCTCACCGTGGGCATCGTGACCAAGCCGTTCAGCTTCGAGGGCCGTCGTCGCATGCGTCAGGCCGACGAAGGCATCGCTCGGTTGGCGGAACACGTGGACACCCTGATTGTGATCCCCAACGACCGCCTGCGTGATGCCATCGGCGGAGCTCCCCTTCAGGAAGCCTTCCGGAGTGCGGACGACGTCCTGCGCATGGGCGTCAAAGGCATCAGCGACATCATCACCTGCCCGGGCCTGGTGAACGTTGACTTTGCTGACGTTCGCTCTGTGATGACCGAAGCAGGCACAGCACTGCTGGGCATTGGCATCGGTTCCGGTCGCTCAAGAGCCGTGGAAGCAGCCCAAGCCGCGATTGCAAGCCCGCTGCTGGAAACCGAGCGCATCGATGGCGCCAAGGGCTGTGTGATCAACATCAGCGGTGGTAAGGACATGACCCTGGAGGACATGACCACTGCTTCCGAGGTGATTTACGACGTTGTCGATCCCGAAGCCAACATCATCGTGGGCGCTGTGGTGGATGAGGCCCTCGAAGGGGAGATCCACGTGACGGTGATCGCTACAGGCTTTGAGAACAAGCAGCCGTACCGCAGCGAGCGCAGCCGCTCCGTGCCCGGAATGCTGAATCGTGGGGAGCCCGAAGAGAACGGCGCCCGCATTCCTGAGTTCCTGCGTCGCCGTCAGCAACAGGACAACGGCAGCTTGTGAGATCGCTGTCAGACCCCACGGTCTGACAGCTCTTTTGAATGTGGTGACCCGGAACCCACGCCTGCCCTGAGCATCCCGTGTGGCTGCTCCCTTCCGGTCCTGACCAGATTTGGGCGTCAGAGCCGCATGGGCCCGAATCGGCCGAATGCTAGCAATGAGCCCCCGAGGGGTTCTGAAGCTGCATGCGTCCTTCTGATCTGACCCGCTTCAAGCAGAAGGGCCAACCCATCGCCGTGCTCACCGCTTGGGACAGCCTCTCTGCAGCTCTGGCCGAGGCCGCCGGTGCAGACGTGCTGCTGATCGGTGATTCACTGGCGATGGTGGCGCTGGGCCATGCCACAACACTCCCGGTGAGCCTGGACCAGATGCTCCATCACACCCAGGCGGTCGCCCGGGGATTGACGGCCATGCCGGCCGATCAGCCCCTGCTGGTCTGTGACCTGCCCTTTCTCAGCTACCAGTGCGGCGAAGACCGCGCCGTGGCGGCTGCAGGGCGTTTGTTGAAGGAGTCCAGCGCAGCGGCGGTGAAATTGGAGGGGGCGGAACCCGAGGTTGTCGCGGTGATCGACCGTCTTGTACGCATGGGCATTCCCGTGATGGGGCATCTGGGCCTCACCCCGCAGGCCGTGCATCGCCTGGGGTACAGGCGCCAGGCCACGGACGCCATTAGCCAGGAACGCCTGGTGGATCAGGCGCGCACCCTCGAGCAGAAGGGCTGCTTCTCCCTGGTGCTGGAACATGTTCCTGCCGATCTGGCGTGCCGGGTGCAGCAGGCGCTGACCATCCCGGTGATCGGCATCGGGGCAGGTGACGGCTGCGACGGCCAGGTGCGCGTCACCGCAGACCTGCTGGGGCTCACCGCCAAACAACCTCCCTTCAGCCCAGCGCTGGTGGATGGCCGCCGCCTGTTCATCGACGCGTTGAAGGGTTGGGTCCAGCAGACCCGGAACAACACTCTTCCCACCACAGAATTACCTCAATCAGCACCTGATTGCTGAGGGCCATGCCCTCGGGGTCGGTGAGACACCAACGGCCTGCCCGCTGCTGCAGCCATCCACGCTCAACGAACGGTTGCCAGCGGCGCACCAGGGCATCGGCATCAAGACCTTGAAGGGTCACTCCTTCCCGGCGCCGCAGACCCACCAGCAATTGATCATCCAGGGGGAGTCCAGCCTCGGCGACTGATTCCTCAGGAGGATGATCCAGCCATTCCGCGTAGGCGGCGCGGGTGCGGGGTCGCGCCAAACGCACCCCCCAGGGTGCTGATGTCGCTCCCATGCCAAAACCCCACCAGCCGGCACCGCTCCAGTACACCCGGTTGTGACGGGAGGCATGGCCCGGACGGGCGTGGTTGGAAATCTCGTAGCGGCTGAGTCCAGCAGCCGCCAGCCGTTGTGTGGTCCGCTCCATCAAGGCAACGGCCAGGTCGTCCTCCGGCAGCTGCAACAGGCCAAGCGTTCGTTGGCGCTCAAACACCGTGCCCGGCTCCACCGAGAGGTCGTAAATCGAGAGATGGGGAGCCTGACTGGCAATGGCCTGATCCAACTGCGCATCCCACCCGGCCAGGGTCTGGCCCGGGAGGTTCTGGATGAGATCGAGACTCCAGGACCGAAGCGCGCCATCGCGCCAGGCCTGAACCAGCCAGTCGATCGCCGCATGGAGGTCGCTCTGGCGATGCCGACGCCCCAGCTGCTCGAGCACCGCATCATCAAAGCTCTGCCCCCCCAGGCTGATGCGATTCACGCCATGGGCCAGAACGGAGGCCAACTGCGCGGCATCAAAGGTGGCCGGATCCATCTCCAGGGTGATTTCCGCACCCGGTTGAAGACCGAATTTGTTGGCCAAGGCATCGATCAGTGCTCCGATCTGATCGGGGCACAACAGCGATGGCGTTCCCCCGCCGATGTACACGGTGGATAAGGGAGGACCGCCTGGGGCAGAGGCGATTTCCCGATTCAGCAAGCTCAGGTACTCACGGATCGAGCGACTGCCAGGCCCGTTGTCGGCTCGGGCCTGGTCCCCCAGGGGAACCACGGCGAAATCGCAGTAGTAACAGCGCCGGTGGCAGAAGGGAATGTGGAGGTAGGCGCTGCGGGGCGGGATGGGATAAGGCATGCTGCTGGCATCCGGATCGAGCTGCCACGACCTGAACCCATGGTGGATCCGCTCATCCTGCTTCTGTTTGTGGTTTCCGGTGCAGCTGCCGGGTGGATGGGGATTCACTTGCTGCCCGACGGCCTGGTGAGTGCAACCACCAATGCTGAACAGTTGCGTCTCCAGCTCAGCGGAGCTGGCGGTGGCATTGGCTTGATCGCAGGCCTGGTATTCAAAAAGCTGCGGGTGCGCCTGATGCAACAGGTGCGCACCATGCCCACCGATCTGCTGGTGAGCCGGGCTGTCGGCCTGATCCTGGGGTTGCTGGTGGCCAACCTGCTGCTGCTGCCTGTTCTGCTGCTTCCGTTCTCCGGAGGAATTGTTCTGCTCAAACCCCTTCTGGCGGTGGTGAGCAATGTCTTTTTTGGCATTCTCGGAAGCAACCTGGCGGAAGTTCACGGCCGCACGCTGCTGCGCCTGTTCAATCCCGCGAGCACGGAGGCGCTGCTGGTGGCTGATGGGGTGCTGACCCCCGCCACGGCCAAGATCCTGGACACGAGCGTGATCATCGATGGCCGGATCCGCGGCATGCTCGCCTGCGGATTGCTGGAAGGGCAGGTGATCGTTGCCGAATCGGTGATCGATGAGATGCAGCAGCTGTCGGATTCCACCAACATCGAAAAGCGGGCCAAGGGCCGACGTGGCCTGAAGCTTCTGAAGGATCTGCGGGAAACCTACGGGCGGCGGTTGGTGATCAACAGCACCCGTTACGACGGCAAGGGAACGGACGACCGATTGCTGCAGTTGGCATCCGACACCGGCGGCACGCTGGTGACCGCAGACTTCAACCTGGCGCAGGTGGCCCAAGTCAAAGACCTGAAGGTGATGAATCTGAGTGAGCTGGTGATCGCTTTGCGGCCTGAAGTGCAACCCGGCGACGAGCTCAAACTCAAGATCGTGCGAGAGGGCAAGGAGGACAGCCAGGGTGTCGGCTACCTCGATGACGGAACGATGGTGGTGGTCAACGAGGCGAAATCGCTGATCGGCCAACGCAAACCTGTGGTGGTGACCGGTGCCCTGCAAACCCCAACCGGCCGCATGGTGTTTGCACGGTTGGACGAGAACGATGCATCAACGGACACCAAGCCCTCATCCAAATCGAAAAGTCAGGGAAAACCGGCCAAAACCAGCAACCGCAAGCCCGCTGACCCCGGCTAGGCTCGCCCCACCGCGATGGTGGAGATGACAACTTCAGCCCCGTACTACGGCGACAGCGCCGTGATGCGCACACCACCTCCTGACCTTCCCTCACTCCTGCTCAAGGAGCGGATCGTCTACCTGGGCTTGCCCCTGTTCTCTGACGACGACGCCAAGCGTCAGATGGGCATCGATGTGACTGAGCTGATAATTGCTCAGCTGCTTTATCTGGAGTTTGACAACCCAGAGAAGCCGATTTACTTCTACATCAACTCCACAGGCACCAGCTGGTACTCGGGTGATGCGATCGGATTCGAGACCGAAGCCTTCGCCATCTGCGACACCCTCCGCTATGTGAAGCCTCCGGTGCACACCATCTGCATCGGCCAGGCCATGGGCACGGCGGCAGTGATTCTTTCGGCAGGCACCAAAGGTCAACGGGCCGCGTTGCCTCACTCCTCCATCGTTCTGCACCAGCCCCGCAGCGGCGCCCGCGGCCAGGCGACGGACATCCAGATCCGGGCCAAGGAAGTGCTGCACAACAAGCAGGCGATGCTCGAGATCCTCTCCACCAACACAGGTCGTTCTGTGGAGGAGCTGAGCAAAGACTCCGACCGGATGAGCTACCTCACCCCTCAACAAGCCGTTGAGTACGGACTGATCGACCGCGTGCTCAGTAGCCGCAAGGACCTGCCTGGCAATCCCCCCGTCTGACCGACGGCATCAGACCCAACCCTCCTGCTCTTCCTTCATCAACGTTCTGAACCATGCCGATCGGTACCCCCAGCGTTCCCTACCGCCTGCCCGGCAGCCAGATGGAGCGCTGGGTCGACATCTACACCCGTCTCGGGGTGGAGAGGATCCTCTTCCTCGGCTCTGAGGTCAATGACGGCATCGCCAACAGCCTGGTGGCCCAGATGCTCTATTTGGATTCGGAAGACAGCAGCAAGCCGATCTACCTGTACATCAACTCCCCCGGCGGCTCCGTCACGGCTGGACTGGCGATTTACGACACCATCCAATACGTCAAGAGCGAGGTGGTGACCATCTGCGTTGGCCTTGCTGCATCCATGGGTGCCTTCCTTCTCGCGGCTGGCACCAAAGGCAAGCGGGTCGCCCTGCCCCATAGCCGGATCATGATTCACCAGCCCCTCGGCGGCACCAGCCGTCGCCAGGCCAGTGACATCGAGATCGAAGCACGGGAGATCCTGCGGATGAAGGAGATGCTCAACCGCTCCCTGGCCGACATGAGTGGCCAGAGCTTCGAGAAGATCGAGAAGGACACCGACCGGGACTACTTCCTCAGCGCCGAAGAAGCCAAGGAATACGGCCTGATCGACCGCGTCATCTCCCATCCGAACGAGGCCTGAACCGAACGGGGCAGGCCGCTGCGTAAGCTCGTCCACTGCAGTGTTCCGCAAGCCCGCCCCGGATGGCCCAGCTCTTTTACGACTCCGACGCCGATCTCGGTCTGCTGAACGGCAAGACCGTGGCCATCATTGGTTATGGCTCCCAGGGTCATGCCCACGCTCTGAACCTGAAGGATTCAGGCGTGAACGTGGTGGTGGGCCTCTATGACGGCAGCCGCTCCGCCGAGAAAGCCAAGGCGGACGGCCTTGAAGTGCTGAGCGTGGCCGATGCCTCAGCCAAGGCCGACTGGATCATGGTCCTGCTGCCCGATGAATTCCAGAAGGACGTCTACGAGAAGGAAATCGCACCCCACCTGAGTGCAGGCAAGGTGCTCAGCTTCGCCCACGGCTTCAACATCCGTTTCGAGCTGATCAAGCCCCCCGCCGATGTGGATGTGGTGATGATCGCCCCGAAGGGCCCTGGCCACACCGTGCGTTGGGAGTACCAGAACGGCCAAGGAGTGCCCGCCTTGTTCGCCATCGAACAGGACGCCTCCGGCAACGCCCGCGGCATGGCAATGGCCTACGCCAAGGGAATCGGTGGCACCCGTGCCGGCATTCTGGAGACCAACTTCAAGGAAGAGACCGAAACCGACCTGTTCGGTGAGCAGGCTGTGCTGTGCGGCGGTCTGTCTGAACTCGTGAAGGCTGGTTTCGAGACCCTGGTGGAAGCGGGCTACCAGCCCGAATTGGCTTACTTCGAGTGCCTGCACGAAGTGAAGCTGATTGTGGATCTGATGGTGAAGGGAGGACTGACCTCCATGCGCGATTCGATCTCCAACACCGCGGAGTACGGCGACTACGTCAGCGGCCCCCGTCTGATCACCGCCGACACCAAGGCCGAGATGAAGCGCGTTCTGGCAGACATCCAGGACGGCACCTTCGCCAGAAACTTCGTGGCCGAATGCGAAGCCGGCAAGCCAGAGATGAAGAAGGTGCGCGACCGTGATTCACAGCATCCGATCGAGAAAGTGGGCAAAGGCCTGCGCTCGATGTTCAGCTGGCTGAAGGACGCCTGATCCAGCGCAAGCGCTGAACAGCCGGTGGCATCAGACACCATCACTCAGCTCACCCCCCGCTCTGTTGCCCTAACGGTGCAGAGCGGGGATTTTTGTTGGTTTCTGGCCACGCCCCTCCCATGAGTTCAGAAGCGTTGGGAGGCCTGCTGGTGATCGGGGCAGCCGTGCTTGATCGGCTGATCGGTGACCCGCGCCGGTGGCTCCACCCCGTGGTGGTGATGGGGTGGAGCATTCAGCAGTTGCGCCATTGGGTCGAGTTATGGGCGGGGGACCATCCGATCAAGCTGCGGATCGGGGGAGGCTTGATCAGCCTGATCGTGGTGCTTGGCAGTGTTCTGACGGGTTGGTGTCTGGAGCGGCTGCTGTGGCTTCCCTCCCCATGGGGATGGCTCAGCATTCCGGTACTGACCCTGAGCCTCGCCAGCGCCCTGGCGGCTCGCAGCCTCAAGGACAGTGTGCTCGCCGTGGTGGATGCACTGCCCTCAGCAGCGGAGGGGGATCTCGAACCAGCCCGCCGGAACTTGAGCTGGATCGTTGGACGCGACGTTCAGAGTCTGGATCGCACGGGACTGCTCAGGGCCGCAGCTGAAACAGCCTCAGAGAATGCCGTGGATGGCGTGTTCGCACCGCTGTTCTGGATGGGGATCGGTGCCCTGCTGTGGATGGTCCTGCCCTCTGGCCCTGGTCCGCTGGCGCTGGCCTGGGGCTTCAAGGCCAGCAGCACGCTGGATTCCATGCTCGGGTACCGCAGCGGCCGGCTGCGCTGGTTGGGGACAGCCGGCGCACGCCTCGATGATCTGCTCACCTGGCTGCCCTGCCGGATGGTCATGCTGACGCTGCCCCTGGTCTGCCCACCCTGGACGCAATGGGTGCAACGGGTGCAGGCGGCAGAACGGGATGGCTCTGCGGATCCATCCCCCAATGCAGGTCGTTCAGAAGCGATCTATGCCCACTGCATCGGGATCCAACTCGGCGGCGAAAACAGGTATGGAGAGCGCCTGGTTCAGAAACCACTGCTGGGGGCAGGCCAAGCCTGTCCAAACGTGACCCTCGTCAAAAGTGTTCTGAAGGCATCAAGCCGGCTGGAGATTGTCTGGCTCAGTAGTCTTGTGATCATCCAATGGGCGATCAGCCGCTGAACACGACTCAGTAAGCACCACGATCCATCGGGAGGAGCAACACACCGAACGTGCGCAGAATGATGGCGCAGTCGAGACCGAAGGAACGACCACGGGCGTAAGCCAGATCAAGCTTGACGCGTTTCTTGTATTTCAGGTTGTTTCTGCCACTCACTTGCCAAAGCCCGGTCAACCCAGGACGGACCGAAGCAACTTCGTCCATGTAGGGGCCATAACGCACAAGTTCTTTGTCAACAATCGGACGTGGCCCCACAACGCTCATCTCCCCACGCAAAACGTTCAGGAACTGAGGTAACTCATCAAGACTCGAGCGGCGGAGGAATCGACCCACGGGAGTGATTCGGGGATCACTCTTGAGCTTGAAGTCACGCTCAAACTCAGCGCGCAACGAGGAATCTGCCTCCAGAACACGCGCAAGAACGGCATCAGCATCCGCCCGCATGGTGCGGAACTTGATGCAGCCAAAACGCTGGTAGCTCCGGCCCACACGCCGCTGGACGTAAAACACAGGTCCTGGCGAACTGAGCTTCACCAATGCCGCAAGAAGAAGCAACACCGGGGAACCGATGCTGAGTACGGCCAGAGAAAAAACAATGTCTCCGGTGCGCTTAAAGACGCGGCCCCAACGATTCTGATGGCGGATCAGCGTGCCGGTCGACAGAACCGATGGCGGGGCTGAGATCAGCGCAAGGTGTGGCTTGTACTTGCCACGGCGAGACGTGCGACCTGCGGTCTGAATCAAGGAAGGCCGGGAGGCCGAGGTCAAAGGCTCAACCTGGGACTCACCACACTCAACGTCACAAGCGGAGCCCTGGCATCTCCGCAGGGTCACTCGCTGCAACGGCACAGGCCCTTTGATGGGTGCTCCAAGCGTTTCGGAGAGCGGATTCAAAGCGCGCAGCGAAGGCTTCCGGCCGAAAACGCTCGGCCCACGCACGAATGGCTTCCGGATCGAGGGAACGCCAAAGACGTTCTTGCTCAAACCACTCCACGGCCTGCACCAACGACTGCACGGCTTGTTCCGGGAACAACACTCCAGTGGGGCCAGGTATCCCGGCAGCCGCACAACGCACGGTGTCCAACAAACCACCCCGGCCCAAACCGATCACCGGCGCTCCGGAGGCCATCGCTTCCACCGGAGCAATGCCGAAGTCTTCAAGGCCGGCATACACAAAGGCCCGACAACGACCCATGAGCTCTACAACCTGCTGCTGGGACTGACGGCCCAGCAACGTGACCGTGGGACCAGCCAGAGCCTCCAACCGTCCCCGCTCTGGTCCATCCCCCACCACAAGAAGAGGTAAACCCAAACGGTTAAAGGCATCCACCACCAGATCAACCCGCTTGTAAGGCACCAAACGGCACAAACAGAGGTAAACGTCGCCTCGATCGGCGTTCCAGCGAAAGCGCTCCACCTGCACAGGAGGATGGATCACGCTGGCTTCGCGCCCCCAGTACTTGCGGATTCGTCGGGCCGTGAAACGGGAGTTGGCAATGAGGTGATCCACCCGCTGAGCACTGAGTTGATCCCATTGCCGAAGGGCATGCAACTGCCAGCGAATCAAGGGGCCGAGACCACGCCGCGCCAAGGCCGAGCGGCGTAGATAGGCATGCATCTGGTCCCAGGCGTAACGCACTGGGGTGTGCACGTAGCTGACATGCAATTGCTCTGGACCGGTGAGCACACCCTTGGCCACAAGGTGGCTGCTGCTGATCACCAGCTCAGCAGCGCCGAGATCGATCTGTTCGATCGCATAGGGCAACAGCGGCAGGTACTGCTGCACATGACTGGGCCCCCAGGGCAGACGCTGAATCGGGCTGGTGAGAACGGATCGTGCGTGCAACCAACTGCCCGGCCGTTGAGATTCGGCGTCGACCAGGGCCGCCAGCTGCGGCTCGCAGCCGAGGCTGCGCAGCAGAGAATCAACCTCTTGAACAACCTGTTCCGAGCCCCCGCTTGAGCGAGGCGAGAACCACTCATGAACCAGAGCGATGCGCCGCGGGAGGTGATCCGAAGCCGAGACCATCCCTCTGGAGTCAAGCGAACGCTACGAAGTCTCTCAGCTCATTGCAGGAGCAGGCCAAGATCACGATGCTGGTGCACATGTCCAGCACGAACATCACCATCAACATCCTCCTGGAGGAGGCGTTGAATGAACCGGACATCGGCACAACGAGCCGATTCCGTTGGCATGCCACAGCGGTGGGGATAGCGGCACTTTGGATTGACAGCGCTCCGCCATCAACACCGCCCTTTGAGGACGCACTCAAAGAAGGGCTCAATGTGGGGCTCGACCTCAGCCGAGAGGAACGAGAATTTCATCAAGTGGAGCAGGGGCTGGTTCTGCTGTTTCATTCATAAAAACAGCACAGAAGTATCCCCTAAAAACCCAATTAACAAGTTCGATGTTCAAGCATTTGCGATAAGCCACTAGAGGGCTTGATTCATGAACTCTTAATCAAGCAATCTCTTTATTCGACCTATTCAGCGATCAACATAAACGGAGAGGGTGAAAGTCCAACCAAGCACAAAAACCTATTTAGGCAAGCACTTCTAAAGCATTTGCCAAATGGTTAAGATATTTCTCACAACACATCTCACAACACAGTGATTATGTGAGGCCAGCGATCCGTTCCTGGAGAGATGCAGCGATTAACTCAGCAACCCAGAACAGCAAGCAACATTCGATCATTACCCGCCGCCGCGCACATGACTGATTCGGATGGAGCAGTGATCCGCAGAACGGTGCCAGGAGAGGTGGTGGGAATGTGAACAACCCTCGGACAACCAAGGACAGCACGATGCATAGGATCATTGCCAACCGCTGCACACATCACTGACTCAGACGGTCCATATAGGGGGAAGGCTTTGGCTTCGTTCCCAGGAGCAAGAAGAGGAAGGGGAGCCACGAGCAATCCAAGAAGTGCAGCACGCATGATTTGAAGATGGTTGAGGGGCGAGCGCCCCGGACACCCCCTCCTTGTTCTGGCAGGAACGAGCTGATTCCAATCCGTGAAAAACGAGGCCAGTACTGCCAAAATCAAGTTGCGGAGAGACGGGCCATGCCCCCTCTACACCGAGATTTTTCTCCCTGGGCCGGCCGGCATCAACCGGAATGCCAAGGAGAAAGCGCAGAGATACCTAGAAGAAAAAGATTGGGCTGACCTCGAAGCAAGCCCTGGACTTGATGAACGACTGCTCTCTGCAGCAAAAGCATCGTCAGAGCAACTTCCTTTGCCCTGCCTGCGCTGAAGGGTCAGTGCTGCAGCAGACAAGAGCCATGCAGCTCAAGAACTTTTTCTAGTCACCTGCAGAGACCTGATGGAAAGCAAAGCCAAAAAAGTAGCTGAGGTCGTGGCAGCCAGCCAAGTCAGACCGAATGGTCCTCCAGAAAAAGCAAGTGCCAACACTCCAGCGGTACCTAAAGAACGACGAACTCGATGAATTTTCAAAGAAGAAAAGCTCATTACAGACACAGGAAGGTACATAATTAAAAATCGCTGGTAGCAGGAATTGGTATTTGATATCCAACAACTTCAGATCCACTTACCTGGATCATGACCGGTTGACTTTTCCGCATAAAGGATTGGGCATATAAATCTTTGGCGAGTGCATCTGAATTAGAAAGACTGGAAAGGCTCTGAACACTGACTACCTGATCAGCTATTGGATAAAGCTGCGCTTCAAGAGTCTCTAATTCAGACGCATCAAAATAGCGATTCAAAACCTCCAGACTCCTTTCATCAGCAAAACCATTAGCCAAATTCCGCGCGTTACCTAATGGCACCAGATGATCGCCACGTGAACCACGGTGATGGTTAAAAATAACAGGTGATTGCCAAGAGGAATCAAAAAGTAAAATCCTGGATCTTGCGGGACCTAAGCGCTGAGCCAACTCCAATGGTGAGTGAGCACCAACCAGCCATAGTGCCTGGCACTGCTCTAAAAATCGACGATCATGATTACTCATGACATCATGAGCCAAACCACCAATCGATCCACCCGCCATTCCGACAAACAGATCAGTTAGTTCAAAGCCATCGCTGAATCCAAAAGCTGCTCCGAGCAAGGCACCACCTACTCGCCACAGCATTTGTTCCTCTTTAATCCTCTGCTGCTCACCAGAAACAATACGTCTTAAAACATCTCGGGATTGGAAGCCACAAGTCGTTCTTGCAACCGAAAGCATTTCATCAGCGTAAGGAGCATAAAATTCAGCAGGAGCATGAATGGAAGAAGAACAATTAGGGGAAAAAATGGTCATCATTAATCAGATCAGGAGATGAGAAAAGGCTTGATCAAGGGTGCTTGCAGTTGAGCCTCCATAACGGCTTGCATTGGGTCAACTCCTTGAGCGATGTAATTAAGGCTCAAAGCCTGAGCCAAATCAAACTCACAACAAGATTCAGAACCTTGAGAATCAAAAGACTGATCAAAGTCAGAGAAATCAAAAGAATTCATACTCAAATAAAACAATTAATAGTACAGAGACCTTGACAAGGCCAAGAAAAGGCCAAAATCAATAGTCAAGGATTACAAATGAAAAGCCTCAGGCCAGAAAAGCCAAGAGAAATCTTTTCCATAGACATCCGAAGCCTATAGACTAATAACTACGAAGAAGAGAAAAAGCCAATGATAAATACCATTCATCTTGAATATTCAAGAACTGGACATCTTAGGAATTTAACTGACGATAACCTCATGCGATTTCATCGGGACTGTTTGTCAGCTGTTTAAGAAATATCAAGAACACATGCAGCCACGGCTCCAATGCAAGCTACAACCAATGCACTAATCGCAAGAACTGAGCCGGCATCAATCAAGCCAAGGCTACGAACTTTCTTATAAAGATCACTTGGATGGACGATTGATAACGTCCCGTGCCCATAGGACACCACCTAATAGAGGAAGATGTGGCATCACGAAGGCACTAACACCAATAAGACCAAGAGTTGCGATGTCTGCAAGAACTTGCTTCTCCTTGTCAGTGAATTTGCTCTGATTGCTCATGCTTTGAAGATGGTTGAGGGGCGAGCGCCCCGGGCACCCCCTCCTTGTTCTGGCAGCAACGAACTGATTCCAATCCGTGAAAAACGAGGCCAGTACTGCCAAAATCAAGTTGTGAAGAGTCAGGTCATGCCCCTCTACACCGAGATATTCCTCCCTGGGCCGGCCGGAATCATCCGCAATGCCAACAACAACGCGCAGAAATACCTAGAAGAAAAAGATTGGGCTGACCTCGAGGCCAGCCCTGAACTTGATGAACGGCTGATCTCTTCAGCAAAAGCTTCCTCAGAGCCACTGCCTTTGCTCTGCCTGCGCTGCAGAGTCAGTGCTGCTGTAGCCAAGAAGCTAAGAGCCATGCATGCCAAGCATCGCGACCAACATGAGCTTGAGCTAGAAGAAATGGCTGCATGCGTCCTAGATGACGGAGGTGAGCTCGTTATCAGGCAGAAATCACAAAGCAGCGATGGCCAGATCAGAACCCAAAGGCTGCCTTTTGATTGGGAGACGATCAGCGCAATGCCTCAGCGAGAGGTCAAACCGCTGGCAGCGGACATATTGCGCAGCTACGACTCAACCCGCTGTGCCTTACCAAGCTGGACCGAAACACTCGTCCAAGGCAACAGAGAACTGAAGCACTACCTCCGCAGTTGTGGACTAATGCTGATCTCACCATGGGCATTGATTGCTGATACGAGTCCCAAGCGCGTCAAAGAAGCCTGGGAGCAATGCGGTGAAGGGGCCATGAACGCTGAGCAGGTCATTGAGCTGCACGCCAGCTATCTCAAGGCGTACTGGCCAGCGAAGGAGACCTACAAGCAAGAGGTCGGCAAGAGTTCTGGATGGATACCCGACTCAGCATTTCTTGAATCCCTGGCCCCGCCACAAAAGAACGACAACGCCCTACGTCAGTTAGATCAGGCGATTCGTCGCTTTCTGGCACTGAAGCCCAGCCTGTTCCAAGACGGTGAAGAAGCAGCGATCCCAGATCCGAGAAGTCTGGATGAACTATCTGAACCCGACAGAAGCACCAGTGATGTTGACCTGAACACACTGATCCAGGGAGCACTCCAAAAAAGCGCTGCAGAGCAGATCAAGGTCGCCATCGAAAAGGATCAACGCAAATGGCAACGAGATCCGAATCGGTTGCTGGCATGGCAGCTTTACAGCAACGGGATGGGGCAACGTGACATCGCAAGCCGGTGTGACCACAAACAAGCCTGGGTCAGCAAGCTGTTGCAGGAAAAAACCCTGTCACACGCGATCGCTTTAGGGGCCGCCACAGAGCTGAGTCGACATAACGCTTTCAAGCAAATACAGATGGATCCAGAGGGTGCCGAGCGGATGGTGGAAGCACTGAGGAATCACCTGCTCTGCCCAGAACAAGACAGTGATGTAGCTCCATTACGCCGTTGGATCCGCTCATACCTCCCGCAAGCATGACCAACGCAAACTCACAACCACTAGCCCCCCTGGACCTTGTGCCACTGCCGATTGATGCAGTGCTTCTACCTGCGGAAGGTAACGCAGTGTCTCCAAGGGAGATGGTGCTCGAGGCCCTGCAAGCCAGGCTCAAGTCCCAGAATCTCAACTGGACAATTGGTCCAGCCTTGGACCTTAATAATCCACAGCGCCTGTTGAGCCTGAACCAGATCGCTGTACAACTACTGACCTGTGGATTCACGACAGATGTAATCCCTGTTCCCCTGGCTCACTGGTATCGCGACGGAGCTGCACCACAATTACTGGTAGTGGGACGCATTGATGAGGAAAGCCAGGTCGTGCACATTCCTGGCTTACTCACAGGCGAGGAGTTTCGGCAGTGGTTCAGAGAAGTCCAAGAAGATCAAAAGATGACAGCGGATTCAGAGCTTGAAGTCCCTATTTCAGAATTCAAAGGAGGTATGGAGCGGCTTCTGACATTTGTGCAGTTACTTCAACCTGGTGCAATCAGCAGAAAAGAGTTGGTTGGATCATCTGCCTATTCAGGACCCATCACATCTGTACTGGATTGGCTAACTGGAAATGTCGACGAAATGCTCCTGGACCTGGGCGGAAGACTGATACCAGCAACAGCGGGCACCTTTCGAAGTGCTGTGGACGCCAGTGTTGAGGCGCTAGCTGTACTGGCCATACCAATGGGCTTAGATGACGGCCAGCTATACACGGGGCAAACTGCACAAAAATGTATTGAGCGCTTTCAGCTATTACTTATCCCCTCTGGTACAGACGCAATCAACCAACTGTTCGTGCGTTTGATTGCTGAACAGACTGGAGACCTTCTGCCCGAACGACTAACACTACAAGCTAAGCAAGGAGACTGGAAGCAAGAAAAAACGAGTGCAACGGATACAGCACTGGAACTAGTGTTTGAAAATGGCCAACAACCAATTGAAGTAAAAGTAAGTTATCCGGACTCCAAATCAGTCACTCTTCCAGCGCTGGAGATACCGCAGTAATGGAGACCCTAGATCTCCACCTCAAGCAACAAGGAGATGGACAAGTCCTTGCATTCCTTACAGGACGAGGTCTGAGCACAACCTTTAGCGTCACACCGAATAAGCGACTGAATCAAAGCTATGACGCATGGTTACGGCGATTTATTGCCAACCACGACAGCAAAGGGAGCCTTGTGCCTGAGGATGTGCTCCAGAACTACAAAGACCGACTGACCAATGAACTGGAGATATGGCTGAGTAGCCATGAATGGAGTGAGCTGAAAATTGCTCTTACAACAAACCCAGGCATACCGATTCGCCTGTGGATTGACACTGAACTTTCAGACCTGACACGATTACCTTGGGAAAGCTGGACAGAAAATCGACCACTATGGCGCGTTCAACATAATGGAACAACTGGAGCAATTCAAACCCAGTCAAACCGGAAGCCAAGGCTTTTACTAGTTGTAGGCAATGAAGATGGATTAGACCTCAGTAGCGAAGTTAGACGACTAGAAAAACAAAAGAACGATAAACGGATTGAATTAAAGATTTTAAGAGGACAGGAATGTTCCCCCAGTGAAATCCGGAAAGAGCTAGAAGATCCAAAAGGCTGGGATGCACTGATTTTTCTTGGTCATTCAGAAAGCGACCCCAACAATGGTGGGCGGCTGCATCTTGGAGATAACAGCTGGCTCAGCGCAAAAGCCGTAGATCAGCAACTCAAAACTGCAGTCGGCAATGGACTCCGACTTATTCTCCTCAACAGTTGCAGTGGACTTGATTGGAGCACTAGAGCACTCGAATTTGGCGTCAGCTGGGCTGTTTGCTTCCGGGAGGTTGTTCCATCAGAAGATGCTGCAAATAGCTTCCATCAGATTCTTGTAGCCCTAGAACAAGGTTCTGACTTGATTGCCGCAGTAGACAAAACGAGGAAAAATTTAAATCAAGACGGCAAAAGTAGTACAGCCTTTTTGCTGAGCACCCTCAGTACAAGCACAGCCATACCCTTCAAACTCCCGCTTCGCAAGAGAAGACAATTCCTCCGAAGACTTAGGAGCTCGACAAAAACTCAATTAATCACGGCTGCAACTGCCGCAGCCATAGGAGCTTTTAATGATGTCGTGCCATGGAATCCCATAAATCATGGCCTGCTGAACCAGAGACTTCGCCTACAGCGGGTCTATCGTGATGTAACTCAGCAGCCAGGTCCTACAACAAAACCATTACCGGTACTCATCCTCGAGAAAAGACGGGCATATCCAGCACTCAACTTGACTCATTTAATCCTTTTGAATCAAACGCACCGTGGAGCCACAGATGCATACCCGCAACAGACTTTCCCAGGCCTACAAGGGATAATTAATCCCAATCAAAAACGTATTTCTCGAGCAGCCATAAAAGAGGTACTAGAGAGAGTTCCACCAAAAAAAGTGCCTTTAATAGGTTTAGACCTGGTACTAGATGAACCATCGATAGAGCCAGTCGCGACGCAACAACTTGCTTCACTTATAACAAAACAGAAACGTCCAAAGCTATTCGCAGGTTATTTCGGTGAATGGAGTAATGCAGAGGGGGCCGGTACACTTTCGAAACCAGTTCCTATACTTAGAAAAGCGGGGCTTGAGTCATATAATCTTGCTGTAAACACTGATCCAGGTTGGTTTAAAGACTCTCAAAGAAACCAAGCACCTCTACAAATTAAAGCCCCGATCACAAGTGACTTCTTTTCCAGCCAGCTTTCTCAAAAGCCTTCAACAACAATACCTACAGATGCGATTATTGACTGGTCAATACCCTGGGAAGATCTAATATATCGTATTGATGTAAATGAACTAAATAGTCTTAATTCAGAAATTCTTCTTATCGGTACGGATGGCCAGTTCAGCCTTCAGCATCCGGACTTATTTAACCCACCCTCTGCAGCGATACGAGCCATCAAAAGCTGGCAACTTCCGCTAGGTAGTATTCCAGGTGTCATGGTTCAAGGTGTGATGGCTCAAAGTATTCACATGGGACATTGGTTGATGCCAGCATCCTCGGCAATGACAACTCTTTTATCAGCTGGAGTTGGAGTATTGGCAGCAGCAGGAATACAAAGTAGGAAGATACGAGTAGCAGCAGTCGGCATCATCTCACTTATCTTTATTTGGGCCTGCTATCAATGGACTATTAGTGGGTTGATACTAATACCAATATTAGTTCCCATAGCAACATTCTGTACAATCACATTAAGTCGCAAATGAAGAGAAAAATGACAATTAGGATGAGACTCCATAAAACAGAACTAATTACTGGAGCTTTATTAATAATAATTGGAGCATTGTCAGCTCAATCAACAGCCTTAGCCCAAGAAAGCAGCTCTTCAGAGTTTTCCAATATAACTGATAAATCCTTAGCTCAGATCATACGGAGTTTAATTGGTCTTCCACAAAATGTAGCAGCCGCCGGCAGTCGAAGCGCACTACATACAAAATCATATATCTGCTTGATAAATCCTGTCCTAAAGAAAAAGGGTCAAAAAAATATCGCCACCACAAGCATCGCCAATCCAATTATTATTACAGGGTCGTTACTCAATGAGCTGAAAATCCGAGAGGCAGATAGAAATAAAAAAATACTCTTCCAAGCTTTGTCATCTTCTACAGAAGCGGTTAAGACGCCTCTAAAATGGCCAATTAAACCAATTGGACCAAATGAAAAGTATATTCTTGAATTCAGAAATATTCATTCACCGGCGAGCGAAAAGGTAGAAGTACTACTGATTAGTGAGGAGCCGAAACAAATGAAAGCAACTCAGGCATTACTCAGAGAATTCAACTCACAACAAACAACTACTGTTCGAAAAAAAGAAATCCTTAAAGAGGGCTCACCAGAAATAAAGATGAATATTCTTTTCAGCTTGAATTCAACCAACAAACAACATTTAACAAATGAGCTAGCTGCAGGCTGTAAAGAATGAAGCAGATAAAATTATTAGCAGCCCGGCAGAGTCATTATTTGGTTCAATTAATTTTGACAATAGCCCTAACTATTGACTTGAACAAGTCCACCCATAGCAAGGACCATACAGTTCTAGAAACAAACAATCTATATTCGCAATTAATCACAGAAAACAAATCAAATGCAAACATATCTGAACTAGAAAAAGCAGCCAATAACCTTGAGAATAATGGGAATCTGATAGACGCTTTAAAGGCAAACGAACAGATCTTGAAAATTAAAATAGAGCATCTCGGAAAGGAAGATTACTGGGTAGGCATTGTTCTAAAAAAAATTGGCTCGATCCACGCAAAGCTAGGAAACTTCAAAGAGGCAGAAGACTCTCTTAAAGAAGCACTAAGAATATTCATTAAATCCAAGATAGAAGACTCGTGGGAAATAGAACAAACCTTGCTTGCGCTAGGAAACATTTACAAGAAGCAAGCAAAATTCCCAGAAGCAGAAGCGCAGTACATCAAAGCCAGGAAAGTTGTAGAGAATTTTTCAAAACCTAATCCTCTAAGCAGTCACGGAATTTACTTTAGTTTTGGACAGCTTTATCACAAACAGGGCAAATACATCAAAGCCAAAGAATATTACACAAGAGCCTTGAACATCATAGAAAACCTAACAGGAGAGAATAGTCTCATCACTGCAATGACCCTGCAAAGTCTTGCTGCATTAAATGAAGATCTGAGCCTGTATCCGCAAGCTAAAGCAATTTACATGAAAGTCCTTTCAATTTTTGAGAGCAATTTCGGCACTTATCATATACACACGGCCACAGTAATAGGCAATCTTAGCAATATATTCCTGCGACTTAATGCATTCAGTGAAGCAAAGGATTATGCAATCAAAGAATTATTAATCAAGGAAAAAGTGCTTGGTAAAAATCACCCAGATTTAGTTATGCCCCTTAACAGATTAGCAAATGCACTTGTTAGTCAAAGCAATGATTTTCAAGGGGGAGGATACGACGAAGCTTTTGACCATTACCTACGAGCATTAGAAATTGTCAAACTAAATTTTGGTCTAGAACATCACTATGCCTCATTAACTATGAATAACCTTGCCAGTATGCTACTAACTACGGATCCTACAAAGGCTTTACCTGTCTTGGAAAAGACTGTTCAAATTAATAAGAATATATACGGATTAAGCCACCCGTATACAGCGACATCTTTGAACAATTTAGCTGCAGCCTATGCAAACATCGGGGACAAAACAAAGGCGGAATCATTTTATATAAAATCCTTAAAGATCAAAGAGGAGGTATTGCCCAAAGATCATATTGACATAGGAATTACTTTAAATAATCTTGCGAATATATATAGCGACCAAGGGTTATACGAACAGGCTTTAATTTATAGCCAACGTGCGCTTAAAATCTTTCGAGAATCAGTTGGAGAATATAATCAAAAGACCTATGAAGCGCTTACAACTTTAGCCAGTAGCAGTTTTAATGCGGGTAAATATTCCATAACAGAAGATGCCATTAAACGTGTGATACAGATTCAAACCATATTAATCCAAAGAGAAGCGCCATTTCTATCAATCAGCAAGAGAACGGAATTCAAAAAAACATTTGGCAGAATAAGTGAGTTAAGCTATTCACTGGCACAAAGGAATTCAGAATACAATACAATTGCTTTATTTTCACGGATAAACCTTCATGGAATACTAGCAGATCTAGAGGGAAACCAATCAAAATTGACGAACTTATCTAATACACAGTATGAGATTGTAAAAGAATTACAGTCTGTAATTTCTTCTCTGAGCTCGTTTTCACTTGAACCTAGCGAAAGAAAAAAGTTAAACACTTATAGAGAAACGCTCGAGCAAAGTTTGTACAAAATTCTACCTCGATTAAAGCCACGCATCACTTCAATTGAAGAGGTGGCAAAAGCCATGCCACAAAAAAGCGTATTGATTGAGTTTCAAAAATACCATCCGCGTGTGGGAAAAAGATGGGACAGAGCCAGATATTTAGCAATTATACTGACCGATAATCATTCAATTTCAACAATAGACCTTGGTCCTGCAAAAGATATAGATGCGGCAATTCATAAGATGACAGAAGGGATCGAAAAAAAATGGAGTGACTCCACTCAATTGATTAATAATGTCTATCAGCTTGTAATAAGGCCACTGAAAAAAGCTACAAATGATGCATCAAATTGGTTCATATCAGCAGATGGTGAATTAAATCGCATGCCATTTAATAGCTTGAAGATTCCCGAAAGGAATAATTCCTATTTATCTGAATCAGTAAATCTTCGCTTAATTACTACCGGAAGAGAATTAATAGACCTGACAAAGGGCTCAAAAAGCTCAAGAAGTCAAAATTTGATAGTAGCCGATCCAGCATATGACGCTATTAATCAAGTCTCTGATAGAGTAACCTCGGTTGAAAATAAATCCAATAAAAAAGTTTTTCGGCCTGCAACTAATCAAGATCTACGTGTATGGCAAAGGCTTAAAGAAACAGCTATCGAGGGTAATTCCATTCAATCCTTAATTGGGGGAAAACTACTAATGAGAGAACAAGCGACATCTAACAATGTAAAACAAATATCAGCACCTAAAGTAGTACATTTAGCAACACACGCTTTTTACTTATCCAAAGGGTCAAGCAAGAGCGATGAAGCAGGAGAAAAAGCCGTCTTAGATCCTGATAAAGATAGCATCAATAATGGAGATTTTTATAATCTAAATCCTCTAATTAGAAGTGGTATAGTGCTTTCAGAAGCAAATAATGACGATACAAGTCTTGATAACGATGGATATCTAACAGCACTTGAGATTACACAAATTGATTGGGATGGAACAGAATTGGTAGTGGTTTCAGGCTGCGAATCTGGACGAGGGGAAATTCGAGCTGGCGAAGGGATCTATGGGCTAAAGCGTGCAATTGCAGTTGCAGGTGCAAGGAGCAGTTTGTTAAGCCTCTGGAAGGTCGACGATGAAGCGACAGCCGCCTTCATGACCAGCTTCTACACAAGGCTCAAAGATGGCAGCGGACGTGGAGATGCCCTGTCAGCAACTCAAAAAGAATTCAGAACTCACCCCAACGAAGACTGGCGTGAACCCTATGTCTGGGCCGCTTTCCAATTGAGTGGAGACTGGGGCCCAATCGAAGGGCTCTAACCAAAAGCCTCTTATACCAGTGCTTTTGGAGGACGTGGTTCATCTTTGGAATCACCTCCTGGACCCCGGAACGAGAAGGAGACGCCAGGCGGACAACGCCACACCACCTCTCCTCATCATGAAATTGTTCACTAAAGCCATCACTGCTGCCATTGCCATGGGGTCGCTCAGCATCATGGCTGTCAAACCAGCATCTGCTCAGGTTTGGAGCTGGGGAAGCTATGGGCTTAGCAACCAACAACGTCAGTATCAGCGCAGCAATGGCTGGGGTAGTGGCAGCTACTTCGGTCAACCTATGCGTAGCGGTACACAGAACTACAGAACTGGTCCATCGCACTACCGCAACGGACATTCAAGCGGTGCCTACTTTGGCTGGTGACCTAAACAATAAGAATCACTCTGCATTAGAAAAAATGACCCAAACAAAGAGCTTGTCTATTTCTAATAAATTTAAAACTAGTTTAATGACAATTGAATAAAGTCAAATACCCAAATGCTCTCATAATTCTTTCCTTAGGAATTTTCGCAAGCGCTTGCTCCTCTGTATTTTTTGACCAAACCCTTAACGAATTAGGGGCACTTCGGAATTGTTATGCAGCTATCAGAGACGAAAAGATTCGATCCATTCAAGAATGCCGTAGGTATGTCACCTTCCATGCACCTCTCTATCATGAAATTGATCAAAGCAATCCAGCAATGGCAGCATGTTCTTTTACAAACACTTCACTAGGTTATGCTCGAATACATTATAAACACATCAAGGACTTGATAAGAGACTTGGAGCACCAAGCTCAAACAGACTGCGACGGAAAGACGATCAATCAAATTCTCAAATAAATTCATACTAACAAGTGAAGACCTAGCAGCTTTACCAATCTTTTACCAAGACAAATCGAATCCATCTAAAGACAACGGACGAATCTCATGCCTAAAGTGAGAGTTAATCTCAGCCGACGTACTATTGATTTGCTTGAGAAAATCAAGCAACACTATAATTTGTCTAGCAGAAGCGATGCACTAGAGATGATCATTGAACAACTACTGGAAGATCCCGATGGAACTAATCCCGGACAGGAAGAATAGCCTTGCCTTTCGTTTTAACAGCCACCACTTGGGCTCCATTAAGCCAACGCAATGCCGAAACAGGATTCACCAAGTAACGCTTACGCGATGAGGTCGTGGACGTCCGATCAATAAAGTCAATACCAGGCCGCAACACCCCTGCCTTGATCTGGGACACCAACCAGTCACGCCCACAATGCAAATGCCTGGTTGCCTCTTTCAAGGGCACAAACCGATCAGGTGATCGTGATTGAACAAGTCGGGAGACTTCTCGCTGCAAATGATCAACACGCATAATCAGATCTTTTAACAACTTTGCTGTATTGACAGGATTACTATCCACAAAACAAACTATATAACACTAGTTAATTCTAAGTTGATATATCTAAAATCAAAAAAGGGGAAACTGTCTCAGGCCTATGCCACAACAATCGACCAAGCCGGACTTTTTCAGGCAAATAGGAACTGTGGCGCCTAAGAGGTCACACGCATTTCATAAGACTGAAATGTCGCATAGAAAAAAAAGAAAGAGCCCACTCTAGTTCTGATAGATCAGGC
Organism: Synechococcus sp. A15-44; assembly: GCF_014280115.1. Taxonomy (NCBI): domain Bacteria; kingdom Bacillati; phylum Cyanobacteriota; class Cyanophyceae; order Synechococcales; family Synechococcaceae; genus Synechococcus; species Synechococcus sp. A15-44. The sequence continues at coordinate 784,974 of NZ_CP047938.1, read as the reverse complement.
AGGTCTTGGCTGGAAGATCTGACTGAGATTCACACCAGCTTCGTAGGCCAAAACTCGAACTTCATTTTGCTGCTCTTCTGTGAGTCCATCCCAGAATGCATCGACCAGATCCATGGTTGCTTTGCCTGCACCGAACACACCGAGGATTGATAAGGGTAATGCCATCCAAGGGAGCACCACAAGAACAACCCCAAGCACAGCACTCACTGCAGCGCCCTCTTTGGCAGATGCCCAAACAGACTCAGCCACCAAACGAATTTGAGTTTTGCGATCCACAGCTCCACGCTTACGCATGGCTTCGGTACGGAGACCAGTTAAGAGAGCTTGGTAGATGGCATAGACCAACACCCCGCCCAAGGTGGATTCGCCTACAAACTCCCTGGCCGAGACTGGACCAACACTCCCGTTGATGTTGAAGGACGCAAGCCCAGCTAGGGGAGCAATCTCAACCCCGGCTTTTGGAATCTGATAGGGATCTCGAGAGCGACCCATAGCTCTAACTCAGATATCCCACCATAAGTCTGGTGTGAGAGGACATCAACTGAATCGACAGAAGAAGGCTGGTGGAGTTCCGTCTCCTAGTGGAGCCTCGAGATTGCTCTCGTGCATTGCGCTGCAATCGATTAAGGCGAAACCAGAATCACCTTTTAACAATCCAATCATGATTCACAGAAATCTGTTTTATCAATAGCTATCAACTGACAAATCCAGAGAGCATGCTAAAGCCCATTAAACAAGCAAATTAATGCCAAGATTTAGACATTCAAATCAAGGATTAGACGTAGACACTTGGGAATGACATGGCTACTTTCCAAGACTAATCACACTCGATGGGCTTTCAGTTGACCATGAGGCATAAGCGGCTCATCAGATTACCTGAAGTCATTGCGATGACTGGTCTTTCTAGATCAACTATCTATTCACATATGAGCCAAGGATCATTTCCCAAACAATTCAAAATTGGTGCTCGTATAGCGGTCTGGCGTGAATCAGACATTTTAAGTTGGATCGAAACTATGGAACAGCAGTAAATCAAGTTGCATAGCTATCTATACTAGAAGCCAGTTCGAAGCTGCCGGTCGATCTGATCACCACTCTCCCTTCACCCACGAGCAGGGCTACGCAAAGGCTGTTTGTAACGGAGTAGGAATTTGGCTCGGCAGGACTTTTGAGCCTAAAAATAAAAGATAATAGTGCTTAGATAAAGAGAGCATACGGCAAAAAATGACCGCAAAAAATGACTACTTCTTTTAGAAAAAGATAGTAGATCAAAGATCGAACTCCTGAACTCACCAACGTAGCCACAAAAAGCAAAAATGTCTACAAAAAATGCTTGTTTGCCTATAGAAAAGGTTTATACACGAACTCGAACTTGCTGAACTTTGAAGAATTCTGGTTAAAAAGACTTGACCTAAACCTTGAGACCCTGATCAAGCAGATAATCTGACCAAGCAACCATGAAGTCTCTGCGCTCTTTTAGCAAAGACGAACGATCGTAAGCTTGGCGGACTTTATCTCCAATCGTATGAGCCAATTGGCGTCGAATTACATCAGGTGAAAATCCCAGAATATCTTGGCCAATCGTCAGTGGAATGGAACGAACACCATGCGCTCGCAGCATTCCCTTGTATCCCAACTTGAATAGGTTAGCATTTATTGACGATGGATGCATATGAGGAAGCTTCCCCCCACGACCCGTATCAAAGACGAATTCATATTCTCCTGTTAAGTCTCTGAGAGGCTCAAAGACATCAACCATAGGCTGGGTCAACGGCACCACATGTGACTTCTTGCTTTTCATCCGCTCTGCTGGAATTGCCAATATTGATTCCTTTTCATCAATTTCAGACCATCGGATACCAGCCAGCGAGCCAACTCGCAAGAACGATAAAAACAATATTTTTACTGCAGAGACAACAACCAAGGAGCCCTTCGGTTTATTGCGATTTAGACACTCAAAAAATGTCGGCAATTGATCCGCCGTCAGGCTTGGATGATGCTGGACAACGTGGGACGACCGTGCATGCCGTGATCCCTGCGCAGGGTTCGGTTCTGACATCCAGCCCTGATCAATGGCATAACCAAAGACCTGTCTAAGAACCATCAAGGCTTTATCAGCCTGAACTGGAGCATGCTCTTCCAGATCCTTCTTCATGTCCAGAACGATCCGCCGTCCCGTGCGTCCATCCCGTTGAACATCAGAGAAAGCAAAACAACTGAGCGGTGTCTCAGCTCCCAGGACCGGCATGACCTGGTTGTTCAGGCAATTGGCGTAGTCCTTGCGTGTCGACTCGCGATGACGGGACGTGGCCAGATATTCCTTGATCGCCGTCCCCAAGGTTGGTGAGTCTTGCTTGGGCGGGTTGAGCACCGACTGCTTGTAGCCCTGAAGGTCTTCGCCACTCTCAAGCCCCCAAGCTCTGATCTTGGTCCAGGTGTCACGGGCTTCCTTCAAGGTCAGCTGACCATGCCCTTTGCCATATACCCCGAGGGCGTACTCCTTTTGTTTGCCCAAACGACCTGATGGAAAGCGGTACCGCCCCACAAAACGCTTGCCGCCGCCTTTTAAAGCCGGTTCGACGACGAGCAGTAAGGAATTACCTAAAGCATGAATTGAACGCTTTGGGCCGGCCTACAGAGCCCTGACTTGCGAGTCATTGAGCGGGGTCTGCACCATTCTCACAACACCAACTTTTCTCACAACACATTATCAAAAATCTCACAACACGTCTCACAACACGGCCACCGGAATTCCGGGGTTCACTTTGGACGTTGGCGGACAGCAAAAAGGCCCAGACATGCTGGGGCAAAAGGGTTTATGGAAGCTTTGCGCCCTTAGCGGACGTCGATTGAACGGAGAGGGTGGGATTCGAACCCACGAGGGTGTTACCCCTACACGATTTCGAGTCGTGCGCGATCAACCGGACTCTGCCACCTCTCCACACGCCCTCAGGCGTACCCGCAGTTTAAAGGCCGACGAACCGGGCACCTGCTCCATGCTTCAGAAGCCAACGGCGCTGGGGTACGGAAGGCTTAAACCCCAGCCAGGTTCCGGTGATCAGCTGCCGGGGTTCTGATCGCTGCCGCTGCTGCAGTGCCCACAAGGCCTGAGGGCTCGGGACCAGCTGCCAGCACTGATGCCCCACCCGCATCACCAGTGCGCCAGAGCGGGACTGCAGACGCTGCACCGATAGGCCATCGCTCCGAAGCACCTGGCCGATGGCGATGGGAGCTTGGCCTTGCTGGGGAGCCTCAACGTGGTGCGCCAGCGCTTGCCAGCAGGCCAGCACGTCTGTGGCCACAGGATCCAAAAGCAGCACCCAGTCCAGACGGGCGTGGCCGTGCACAGCGGCGAGCTTCTTGGCCATCCGGCAACTGCGCGCATCGCCATGGGTGCTCACCAGAGCGGCACGCCCACGATGGCGAGCCAGCAACCAGTGACGATTAAACCGCTCCACCGTCACCAAACCATCGCCCAATTGCACGAGGCCGTGGACGAGCAGGGCGGTTGCCAGGGGGATCAACGACCAGCAGCGGCGACAGGGCCCTGCCCCCAGCAACCAAGGCAGCAAGCCCAGCACCAGCAGGGCAACCACCCACACCTGGGGACGTCCGGTGAGCAGTTGTGCCCCAGGCCAGTGGCTGATCCAGCTGGCCATGGTGATCACCAGGCCCGCCAACTGATGAACAGGCCACAGCAGCAGGGGCAGCACAGCCCTAGGCCCCACGAGAACCAACAGTGCCGAGAGCATGGCCAGCAGCGTGAGCGGCGCCAGCAGCGGGGCAACAAGCAGATTCGCAACCAGCGCATACAACGGCATGGCACCGAAATGGAGCAACTGCAGCGGCAGGGTCCAGAGCAAGGCCGCCACAGGGATGGACAACGCTGCTGCCAGGCCCTGGCAGCGATCCGGCAACCACGCCTGAACAGCCTTCTCGAGGCGAGGAGCCGTCAGGATCAGCCCAGCGGTGGCCGCCGCACTGAGTTGAAAACCAATCGATAGGGCCCAGGCCGGGCGCAACAGCAACATGCCGCTGAGCGTCAACCACAACACACCGACGGGACGGCTGTGATGACCTGCCTCACGAATCAGCAAGGCCATCGCAGCCATCAGCACCGCCCGCACCACCGATGGCTGGGCTCCGGCAAGGCAGAGAAACAGCAGCAGCGCCGTGGCCGCCAGGGGAAGCCGCAGGCCAAGAGGCCAGCGGCGGGCCAGCATCAGCACACTGCCGAGCAGTACGGAGAGGTGAAAACCCGATGCGGCGAGGGCATGGGACAAGCCGGCCATACGGAACGCCGCTCGGATGTCTTCCGGGAGCTGCACCTGGGCGCTGCCCAGCACCAGAGCAGCCAGGAAACCACCCCGCCGCGGCCCCACAGCCTGTTGCAGCCGTTGAGCAACATCGCGCCGCAGATCAGCCAACGGCGTCCATGGACGCTGCAGCACTTCGATGCTCTCGGCCCGCAGCTGACTCCAACTGCCTTGGCGGGCTAGACGTTCTGCCGATCCCGGCAACAGCGGGTGTACCGCTGGCAGCGGACGCCTCAGCACCCCCGTGGCCTGGACACGCCAGCCCTGCAGCAGGGGTGCAGGGCACTCAGGCAACTGCAGCTCGGTTCGCCCGTCGACCCGACGAGCCTCGACCCAATCCACCTCCAACAGACCGGAACACCCCGAGGAATAACGGCGCACATCGGCAAGCAAGCGCCCGCTGATCGCCACGGTCGCCGGTGGCGTCTGGATCAGGCGAGATGGATCGGCTCGGCTCGGCGTCGGCGCCCCCCACAACACCCCTCGAAGCACAAGGAGCGCCAGGAGACAGAGGGCAATGGCATCAGCAGAACGACGTCGACGCAGAAACCATCAGGCCGCTGTCTCGAGAGTTCCCCCTTTCAAGAGCGGGAAACCAAGGGCCTCCCGTTCCGCCAGCCAGGCCTCGGCCACCTTGCGGGCCAGGTTGCGGATCCGACCGATGGTGGCGGTGCGCTCCGTCACGGAAATCACGCCACGGGCCTCCAGCAGGTTGAAGGTGTGGCTGCATTTCAGAACGAAATCCAAGGCCGGTGCCGGCAGCTGCTTCTCGATCAGATCTGCCGCTTCCGCTTCATAGATGGCGAACAACTGCTTGAGCCGCTCGGGATTGGAGGCCTCAAAATTGAAGTGGCACTGCCCCTTTTCAAACGGCAGCCAGATCTCGCCATAACTGCGCTCGCTGTTCCAGCTGAGGTCCCAGATGCTTTCCACGTCTTGGAGATACATCGCAAGCCGCTCGAGCCCGTAGGTGATCTCAATGGACACCGGTTTGCAGTCCAGACCACCGCACTGCTGGAAATAGGTGAACTGGGTCACCTCCATGCCGTCGAGCCACACTTCCCAGCCCACGCCCCAGGCGCCGAGGGTTGGGGACTCCCAGTTGTCTTCAACGAAACGGATGTCGTGGTCAGCGGCCTTGATGCCCAACGCCTCCAATGACGCCAAATAGGTCTCCTGGATGCCATCTGGGGATGGCTTGATCAGCACCTGGTACTGGAAATAGTGCTGTGCCCGGTTGGGGTTGTCGCCGTAACGACCGTCGGTGGGGCGACGGCAGGGTTCGGGATAGGCCACGGCCCAGGGCTCAGGGCCAATGGCTCGGAGCACCGTGTGGGGGCTCATGGTGCCGGCACCCTTCTCGGTGTCGTAGGGCTGAAGCAACAGACACCCCTGGTCTGCCCAGAACCGGTTGAGCGTGCTGATGATGTCCTGAAAATGCACTGGGCCGGGGCGTCCTGGGTTCCGATTCTGCCCAGTGGCCGGTCAGCCCTCCAAAGCCAGGCAACGGTGGAGGTGCGCGATGGCGTGATGGCGATGCGGATTGTTGCCGCTGAGACCGATCATTCCGAGCCAGAAACTGCCATCCCCCTGAAAGACCAGGACGGGCTTTGCACCGCCCTTGCCATGGCAATCCAGCAAGGACATGCAGAGCTTTTCAGCCACCTCCGGGCCTTTGGGGCGCTGGCGCAGGCGACGCAACAGTGGATCCACCTGCGAGAAGGAGACGAAACAGGCACGGTCGGAGTCAGTGATCAGGATCAATCCATCAAGCCACTGCACTTCCTGAAGCAGCTCTTCAATGCGGGGCAACAGCTTCGGCAGCGGAAACGCCAAACCGGAACCTCCCCTTAACGTTCTCTTCAGCTTTCCTACGTCAGCGGCGGGGTGTGTCGCAAGCGACGCAGGCGAAGATTCATGCTCTAAGGGTCAAAACGCCCATCTGTCCGGCCACGAGCGAGCGGTGGTTCGCTTCAGAAAATCCCGCCTGCCGTGCCAGCCGCTCCTGATCAGGCCCCGCTGGAAAGCGATCCAGACTCTTTTCCAGATAGGCGTACTCCTCCCGCAACCCCACAGAGGCCGCAGCAGGCACCACCAGCCGCCGCAGGTAAAAGCGCTGAAAGGCAGCCGCCGCACCGCTTTGCGGAAGACGATTGAAATCCAGCACCCCGGCACGTCCGCCGGGCTTGAGCAGCCGTCGCAGCTCCTTCAGCCCCTGCAGGGGGTCCGCCAGATTGCGCAATCCATAAGCCATCACCGCGCCATCAGCGCAGGCACTTGGTAAACCCGTGTTCAGGGCATCCCCCTGCTGAAAGGTCACCGGCAACCAGGGCTGCTGGCGCTGACGCTGGCGTGCACGCTCCAAGGGGGCAGCGGCGGCATCCAGACCCGTCACCGCTCCAGCGGGCCGAACACAGCGCGCCAACTCCAAGGCCAGGTCCCCCGTACCGCAGCACAGGTCCAGCCACTGTTCCCCCGCCACAGGCTTCAGGGCGCGCACCAGCTGACGTTTCCACTGGCGATGCAGCCCGAAACTGAGCAGATCGTTGAGGCGGTCGTAGCGGGGAGCGACAGCGTCAAACAGCTGTTCCACCGCCGCGGGATCACCAGGCTTCATGGACGGATCGTCAGGCCACGGGACAGCAGATCTTGCTTGATCTGTTCCACGGTGAGAACACCGTCGTGCAGCAACGAGGCCAACAGTGCTGCGGAGGCATGGCCTCCCTCGGGGCCCACGTCCAACGCCTCAGCGATGTGATCCAGGCAACCCGCACCACCGGAGGCGATTACCGGGATGGGGACCGCATCGGCCACGGCCCTGGTCAGGGCGAGGTCATAACCAGCCTGGGTGCCATCACCATCCATGGAGGTGAGCAGGATCTCGCCAGCCCCGAGGCCAGCCACCCGCCGGGCCCACTCCACAACATCGAGACCGGTGTTTTCGCGGCCTCCCCTCACGTACACATCCCAGCCGCCGGCATCGCGACGACGGGCATCAATGGCCAGGACGATGCACTGGCAGCCGAACTGATCAGCCCCCTCTCGCACCAGCTCAGGCCGCCGCACCGCGGAGGAGTTGAGGCTCACCTTGTCGGCACCGGCCCGCAACAACTCGGTAATCCCTTCAACGGTGCTGATGCCGCCGCCAACCGTGAAAGGAATCGTGACCGATTCAGCGGTGCGACGCACCATGTCGATCAAGGTGCCCCGCCCCTCATGGCTGGCTGCGATGTCGAGGAAAACGAGTTCATCCGCCCCTGCCCGGCTGTAGCGGCAAGCGAGTTCAACCGGATCGCCGGCATCGCGAAGGCCGACGAAATTGACGCCCTTCACCACCCGTCCCCGGGCGACATCCAGGCAAGGAATCAGACGCAGAGCAACCATCGATTCGGCGCAAAAGCGACTGTTAGGGTTGCGCCACTCTCCAAGCCTCGCAGGCCATGTCCCAGGCTGACGCCATTTCGATCGGCTCCAAGGTTCGCGTGACCCGCGTGCGTGATCGCATTCCCCAGGCCATGGTTGACCTTCTGAAGAAGGACGCCAACGGCACGGTGAAGGATTTCCGCACCGTCGACGGCAAGGGAATCGGTGTGGTTGTTGAGCTCAGCGATGGCTCCACCAGCTGGTTCTTCGAAGACGAAATCGCCGCCGCCTGAGGACTGACTCCGTGAGCGACGCCCGTCAGCTGCTTGGGATGAAGGGTGCCTCAGGCACCACCAACATCTGGAAGCTGCGGCTGCAGCTGATGAAACCGGTCACCTGGATCCCCTTGATCTGGGGGGTGATCTGTGGCGCCGCAGCGAGCGGTAACTACGAATGGCGAGTGGACCACGTGCTCGCCGCCTTCGCCTGCATGTTGATGAGTGGCCCCTTGCTGGCGGGCTTCACCCAGACCATCAACGACTATTACGACCGCGAGATCGACGCGATCAACGAGCCCTACCGCCCGATCCCCTCGGGAGCGATTCCCCTGGGCCAGGTCAAGCTGCAGATCTGGGTTCTGCTGCTTGCGGGTTTGGGCGTGTCCTACGGCCTTGACCGATGGGCCGGTCACGCCACGCCTGTGGTTTTTCTGCTGGCGTTGGGCGGCTCCTTTGTGAGCTACATCTATTCAGCTCCCCCGCTGAAGCTCAAGCAGAACGGGTGGCTCGGGAACTACGCCCTCGGTGCCAGCTACATCGCTCTGCCCTGGTGGGCAGGCCAGGCCCTGTTCGGGCAGCTGACCTGGGGCACGGCACTGCTCACCCTGGCCTACAGCCTTGCGGGTCTCGGCATTGCTGTTGTCAACGACTTCAAAAGCGTTGAAGGCGACCGAGAACTCGGACTTCAATCCCTGCCTGTTGTGTTCGGCATCAAACGCGCCAGTTGGATCAGCGCCGCAATGATCGATGTTTTTCAGATGGCGATGGTTGCCGTCCTGATCGGGATCGGCCAGCATTTCGCAGCGGTTCTGCTGGTTCTCTTGATCGTTCCCCAGATCACCTTCCAGGACATCTGGTTGCTGCGAGACCCCGTGGCCTTTGACGTGAAATATCAGGCCAGTGCCCAACCCTTCCTGGTGCTCGGCATGTTGGTGACCGCTCTGGCCGTGGGCCACAGCCCCTTGACCCAGGTGATGTGAACCGTACCCGCCTGCACTGGGCACTGATCGCTGGCACAGCAGCTGCAGTGGGCGTTGGAGCTGCTCTGGGCATGCGCGCTCTGACTGAACTGGTGGATGCCACGCTTCCGGATGCCCGCGGGATTGCCAGCTTCAATCGGCCGGGAACGATCACCCTGCTCTCCACCAATGGCAAGGTGATTCAGAAGCTTGGGCCAGCGACGCGAGAGAAGGTGAAGCCCGGCGCGATGCCGCCAACGGTGGCTGAGGCGTTCATCGCCGCAGAAGACCGGCGCTTCTATCAGCACGATGGTGTGGATGGCTGGGGCATCGCCAGGGCCATCGTCACCAATGTCCGCCAGGGCGCCGTTCGGGAAGGGGCAAGCACCATCACCCAGCAGCTGGCTCGAACAGTCTTTTTGAGCCAGGACCGCACGATCACCCGCAAACTCAAGGAAGCGGCTCTGGCCATGAAGCTGGAGCGTCAGCTGAGCAAGCAGCAGATCCTCGAGCAGTACCTCAATTACGTCTATCTGGGGTCCGGCGCCTACGGCGTTGCCGATGCGGCCTGGATCTACTTCTCCAAAACCCCCGAGCAGCTCACGGTTCCAGAAGCGGCCATGATCGCTGGGCTGCCGCCGGCTCCATCGATTTATTCACCCCTGGTGAACCCAGACCTGGCGAAAGAGCAGCGCTCGATCGTTCTGGATCGCATGGCCCAGGCCGGATTCATCTCCACCAGCGAAGCGGAGCGCGGTCGCACCAGCCCGCTTGGACTGAAGCCCGCAACACCCAAATACTTCAACAGTTCAGCGCCTTACTTCACCACCTGGATTGCCCAGGAGCTGCCCAAATTCTTGACGCCCGAACAACTGGAAGTGGGCGGAGTCAAGGTGCGCACCAGCCTGAATCTCGACTGGCAGAAAAAAGCTCAGCAGGTGATTCGAGCCAATGCCCCCTTCGACACCGAAGGCGCGATGGTTTCGATCGATCCCGGCAACGGGCTGGTGCGGGTGATGGTGGGCGGCAAGGATTTCTCCAAGAGCCAGTTCAACCGCACCATCCTGGCGCTGCGCTCTCCGGGCTCCACCTTCAAGCTGTTTCCCTACGCCGCGGCCATCGATCGGGGCATGAAGCCCGAAACCAAAGTATTTGATGCCAAGCGTTGCTGGAACGGCTACTGCCCCAAAAACTTTGGCAACAAGTACTACGGCAACATCTCCCTTGCCGATGCACTGAAGAACTCGCTGAACACGGTGGCGGTTCAACTGCAGGACATCGTTGGATTTGATGCCGTCATTGAGATTGCCAACAACTTCAATATCGGCACCGAGCGACCTCTCGGCGAGTACTACCCGATGGCCATCGGGGCCTATGAGCAAACCATCCTCGACATGACCGCCGCCTATGCCGGCATGGCCAACCGCGGTGTGTTCTTCACCCCCAGCCCCTTCGAGGAAATTCGCGGACCCAAGAATGAATTGCTTTGGAGCCGACGCCTGAGCGACAACCGAGGCAAGCGGGCGGTTGATAGTGATGTGGCAGACACCATGAACTGGATGCTGCAGCGGGTGGTGACCGGCGGCACCGGCATCGCCGCCAAACTCGATGACCGGCAGGTGGCCGGAAAGACGGGAACCTCAGAAAACACCCGCGATCTCTGGTTCATCGGCTCGATTCCTCAGCTCACAACGGGCGTCTGGTTCGGATACGACGACGACCGCGCCACCAAGAGCACCAGTGGCGAAGCGGCATGGGCCTGGAAGCAATTCATGCTCCAGATCAAGGACGAGATCCCCGTGCGCAACTTCCCCGAAAAACCCAAGACGAAGCGAAAAGTGCGTTTGGCTGTCGACCCCAAAACAATTGCCAAGCCACCGAAAACCAAACCAAAGCAGAAGAAGGAGAAAGGCAACGGTGAGCCTGATGGAACGCAACCGACAGTTGAGACCGACCTGCCGGCTCTCACGCCCGTGGCACCTCCGCCTCGGCCAACGCCCTATCTCTGGAGGGACAGTTCCCCTGGGAGAAACGTTGATCGCCAGGGACGCCGATGGACCCGGGATTAATCCCGTGCTCTAAACCCGCCGAAGCAGGGCTGAATAGAACCCATCCCCCCCCGCTGACCTGATCGGGCCAGAGCTGGCTTTCCTGCTCCAGGCGCAGCATGGGGTGGCGCTTGAGCAGGGCCTGAACCTGCGCCTGATTTTCATCGGGATGAATGGTGCAGGTGGCGTATACCAATGCTCCGGCGGGAGCCAGCAGCGGTACAAGGCCATCCAGGAGGGCCTGTTGTTGGGGCAGGAGGCCACGGATGGATTCGGGCGTCACCCGCCAACGGGCATCGGGGTGACGGGCCAGGGTTCCAAGGCCCGAACAGGGGGCATCGATCAGAATCCGCTGAAAGGATTCACGCCATTGGGGACGCTCTTCCAACAGGTTGGCGGCATCTGCGGCCAGGGCATGGATGGAGGCGAGGCCCAGCCGCGCTGCATTGGCCGCAACGCGCTTGAGCCGTCCAGGCGAACGGTCCACAGCCCAGATCTCCGCCTGATCCCCCACCAACTCCGCCACATGGGTGGCTTTCCCCCCCGGGGCAGCACAGGCATCCAGGATGCGATCCCCCGGCTGGGGATCGAGCAGAGGTGCAATCGATTGCGCCGAACAATCCTGAACACACCAATAGCCCTCGGAATATCCAGGCCAGTCGCGCAGGTCGCCGCTATGCCCAGAGATGCGCAGGCCATCGGGACAATCCACGATGGGCTCACTGCTGATACCAGCCGCGGCCAGATCCTGCTGCACCTGCGCAGGGCTCGATCGCAACCGGTTCACCCGCAAATCCAGATCCGGTACGCGGTTGCAGGCGCTGGCAACCGCCGCGGCCCCCTCCGCCCCGCGCCACTCGATCAACAACTGGGTGAACCAATCCGGCAGGGAATGGGCCTGGGCGAGCTGAGCCGGCAGATTGTTGGGCAATTGCAGGGTTTCGCCGGCCTCCCGTGCTCGCAGCGCTGCCCGGAGGACCCCATTCACCACAGGGGCCAGCCGGGCCAATCCCTTGCTGGATTTGGCCAACTCCACGGCGGTGTTCACCGCTGCTGAATCTGGAATCCGCTCCATCAACAGCAGTTGATAGAGACCCACATGCAACAGCCAGCGCAACTTGGGCGGCTGCTTCAACGCCGGCACCTTGCCCAGCCGATCCAGCCAGGCATCGAGAGTGCGCCGTTGGCGGATGGCCCCATAGGCCAGCTCGGTCACCAGCCCACGATCCGAAGGCTTGAGGTCCCGCTCCCGCAGCACCCGCTCCAGCGCCACATCGGCATAGGCCCCTGCCGCCACCGCCTGCAACACATCCCAGGCGAGACGGCGCGGCAGCAATCCAATCGGAGCCGGAGCAGACAAGAGCACCACGCATCAATCTCCAGCATGGGCGTCCGGCTGCCAGAGGAACTGACGCAGTGGCAAACGCCCCTCCCCATCCACCGGAATGCCCTCAGCCAGCAGAAGATCCCGCTGGATCCAGTCACTGCCCTCACGGCTGAGGCTCATCGAAATCCGGCCCTGAGCGTTCACCACGCGGTGCCAGGGAACGCTGGACGGGAGCTTGAGCCGCCGCAAGGCCCACCCCACCTGACGCGCACAGCCATAGGCACCGATCAAATCAGCGATCTGGCCGTAGGTTGCCAAGCGACCGTGGGGAATGCGGGCCACCTGGCTCCAGACACGCTGATCAAACGTGCCGTCGGAGACGTACGGTTCAACGGAGGGATCCTTGAGCGGGATCTGGATGGCCACGGAAGCGCTGACTTCTTGATTGTCGTTCCAGACCCCAAAGCATGGAAGGACCCCACCTGTTGCTCTCTCCCGACTGACCGCCCATGCCCCTGCTGCCGCGACGGTTTGAGCGGCTGAAATCCGTGCTGAACCACCGCATGGCGGATCTCACGGTGCTGCTCGAACACGTGGAGAAACCCCACAACCTCTCCGCCATCCTGCGCAGCTGCGATGCCGTCGGGGCGCTGGAAGCCCATGCGGTGAGCTTCGACGGGCGTCCGCGCACCTTCAACAGCACGGCCCAGGGCAGCCAGAAGTGGGTGCCGTTGCACGACCATCCCAATGCCGAAACAGCCATTCGCCATCTCAAAGCGAAAGGGTTCCGGCTCTACGGAACCCACCTGGGGGTGGATGCCAAGGACTACCGGGACTGCGACTTCACCGGCCCCACCGCCTTCGTGCTCGGGGCCGAGAAATGGGGACTGACCGATCAGGCCCGAGATCTGATGGATGAAGCGCTGTTCATCCCGATGCGCGGCATGGTGCAGTCCCTGAACGTGTCGGTCGCCACGGCGACGCTGCTGTTTGAAGCGCTGCGCCAACGCCAGGTGGCCGGCCTGGCACCGACCCAGGGAGAAGGACTCAAGCCGGAGCAGTACAAGCAGTTGATGTTTGAGTGGTCCTATCCCGAGGTGGCCCGCTGGTGCCGGGACCAGCAACGGCCATACCCGGCCTTAAGTGAGGAGGGAGAGCTGATGGAGGAGTTACCGCGAACTGTGAAGCTGCGCTGCTGATCCGACGGAAGACTTGTATCTCGGCGAACCCTGGGCCATAACCAAAGCAGCGGATTGTCAGCAATGGACAACAAACAGCTGCACCAGTACGCGGTCACCTACCACTGCGGCAACGAATGGGGCGAAGAAATGCTCCAGTCCGACGATCTCACCCATGCCGTGGAAGCGGCCCACGCCATCTTCCCCAGCTCCTGCCGAATTTCGATCCGTGAGGTGAAGGCACCGAAACCCGCCTGAGATCAGCGCTGTCGCCGCGGTGCCCCAGGCAACTGAACCGCGGCGATCAACACCGCCGACTCCAGCAGCAGATTTCGGCTGACCAAGACCACCACCAGGAGCAGAGTGGTGGCCAGGATCCGCTCGAGCAAAGCGATCACGTCATCCGTGCTGTCGCAGCTCTTCTTCCAGAGCAACGCGGCCATGCTCAGCAACATCAAGCTGATCCACCAGGCCATCACACCCGTGCTGATGGGTTCAGTCTGACGCGGGCCGGGCTTCTGCGCCGCTCACCCAGGCCTCGATGCCTTCGCCAAGGAAGGACAACCCCAGCACCAACACAAACATCGCCAGACCGGGGAACAGCGCCGTCCACCACACACCGGTGGGCACTGCTGCGAGTGCCAGGTTGAGATCACCGCCCCACTCGGGCACGGTCTCCGGCAGGCCCAGACCGAGAAATCCCAAGCCCCCAAGCACCAGCACCGCATCGGCGGCATTGAGGGTGAGCAGCACCGGCACTGAGGTGATCACGTTGCGGAACAAGTAGCGCCGCAGGATCCAGAGCGGCCCCGCCCCCAGGCTCTGAGCGGCTTCCACAAACAATTCGCTCTTCACCTGGGCAGTTTGGTTGCGCACCACCCGGAAATACTGCGGCACATAGACCACACAGAGCGCTGCTGCTGCATTGGGGATGCCCTTGCCCAACAGAAACGCCAACACCACCGACAGCAACAGCACCGGCAGGGTGTAGAGCGTGTCCATCAGCAGCACCATCAAACGGTCGACAGCGCCGCCGAAATAACCACTCACCATGCCCAGGGGCACGCCCACCAGCAGGGCCAGACCCACTGCCAGCAAAACCACCTGAAGCGCCACCCCACTGCCGGCCATGGTGCGCACACACACATCCCGGCCGAGCCGGTCGGTGCCGCACCAATGGGTCCAGCTGGGGCCGGAGTAGATTGGGTTCTCCAGGCCGGCATTGGCGTCCGGAAGGACGCCAGCACTCACCAACAACGGCGTGACCAAGGCCACCAGCAGGTAGATCCCCACGATCACCAGGCCCCAGCGGGCCATGCGGGTGGAGAGGCTGCGGGTCACGGGCAGGTTGGCCTCGGGCAGATGCATTTTCTCCCGAACCGCGGAAGAATGAAGTCATGGCGTCCCGCTACCGCTGGCGACAACGGCTGCTTGGCAGCCTGCAAGGCCAGCTGCAGCTGGCCACCTATCTGGTGGTCTTCCTCGGCTTCACCGGGGCGTCCTCGGTGGGCCTGTGGATCGGTCAGCGCAACCTGATCCAGAACGAGGTACGGATCCTGCGCAGCAGTGCTGATTCGGTGCAGCAGTGCCTGGCCGCAGGGGGAAGCGATGACCGTTTTGTGCGGCAAGAACTGCTGGTGCACTCCAGTGCTCGCACCAAACTCTGGGTGGAGAAAGCCAATGGCCAGTTGGTGCTGCCCGAAAGCGACCATCTCAAGCTCTCCAGAGCAGACGTGATGGCCTCGATGGCCATCAATCCGAACCGAACGGTGGGCCTGCAACGGCTTGTGGATGTGGAGAACCGGCGGCTGCTCACAGAGTTGGTCAAACGCTTCCCCGATGGATCCAATCTCTGGATTCATCACGAAGTGAGTTCCAACGAGCAGGCCCTAAACAACTACCTGGTCCTGATGATCCTGATCTGGGGGAGTTGCCTGGTGATCACCCTGCTCAGCGTCAGCTGGGTGGTGCGCCGGATTGTGCAGCCCCTGGATCAACTCAATGCCGCCACCTCCCAACTCACCGCCGACACCCTGGCCAACTCCAAATTGCAGCTGGGTGAGGGCCCGATCGAGGTGATGCAGCTGAGCCGCACCTATAACGAACTCCTGGAACGGCTGGCCCAGTCCTGGAGCCAGCAACGCCAGTTCGTGAGCGCTGTCAGCCATGAACTGCGCACGCCCCTCACCATCGTTCAGGGCTATCTGCACCGCACGATCAAACGCGGCGACAACCTCAACCCCAACCAGGTGAAGGGGCTGCAGACCGCCGAAGAAGAGAGCATCCGCATGCGCCGGCTGCTGGACGATCTGCTGGACCTCTCCCGCGGCGACTCCGGCCGGTTGGCGATCACCAAGGAGCCTGTGCGCCTCGCTGACCAACTGGAACAGGTGGCGGATCTTGCCCGCAACACCTTGAGCCGCCCGCTGCTGCTGGAGCTGCCTGAGGATCCAACAGCCCGTGATGCGGTGGCTCAGGCCGATCAGGCCCGCCTGCGCCAGGTGCTGCTGAATCTGATCGAGAACGCCGACAAGTATTCACCCCAGGAGACGCCGATCAGGCTGGTGCTGCGGCAAAGCGCGAGTGCCGTCTTGATCGATGTGATCGATCAAGGCATCGGCATTCCAGAGACCGAGCTGAACAAGGTGTTTGAGCGTTTTCAACGCGCCAGCAACGCCCCGGACAAAACGGGGTCGGGCATAGGACTTTCCGTTGTGAAGCTGCTGGTGGAGGGCATGGGCGGCAGCATTGAGCTGCACAGCCGCCTCGGAGAAGGCAGCTGCTTCACCGTGGTGTTGCCGTCATGATTCCGTTCCTGGTGTTCTGCTCACTGCTGATCCCGGTGAACCTCTGGGCTGCGATCACACCGCACATGCACAGCGATGTGTCGATGCGGATCCTGCATGGCGTCTGCACGGTTGTTTTGATTCCCCTGCTGTGGACGCTCCGGGATCAACGGCGTCTGCTGCGGCCTCTTGCCGCAATGGTGTTGGCCATCTTTGCGATGGTGATGGTGGTGGTGAACAGCTGGATCACCGCCATGGGCATGGGCGTGGACTTCGGCTGGTTGGACCACCTGTTCCTGGCCCTGTCTGAACTGGCATTGATAGTTTTTTTCTGATCGCTCCGGAGCCAGAGCCCACCACTGAGGCCTAACCCACCCCCCGAGAGCTGACCCGGGCTCCGCGGCGAGTGCGTTGTTCGAGCTGCATCTGCAAGACCGGCAGCCCCGGGGGCTGGATGAGCTCAAAGCGATCCACGCCATCCAAGACCACACGGTTCTGATAACGACTCCCGCTTCGAATTCCGCCCTGCAGATCAAAGGCAGGCCCGCAGCGCATCAACACATCACCGCGCCAGATCGCCGATGGCGCTGGCCCCAGGCTGTACACAACAGAAGCGGAGCCGTCTGTTGGGGTGATGGCGAGTTTCGGTTGCCGACCGGCCAAGCCACAGGGCCAACTCCCGGCGGGATCTGGGTCGATCTGCCAGCTGGAGCCGCGTTCCAGATCGCTTTTCACCAACTCCAGCGTGCGGCGCTGCCACTGCTTCAGCTGCAGGCTTTCGGCCAACGCGCCGCCCTGGCGGGCTTCGGCGAACAGGAGCTGAAACACCACACCGCAGAGCAGGCACCCCAACAGAGCCGCCAGCATCAACTCCACCAGGGTGAAGCCTTGTGCGGTGCAGGTCTTACGCATCGCTGGGTTGGCAGAGGGCACTGCTTAAGGAGCCACCTGGATCCCCCCGGTAAACACCACTGCGGCTGATGCCCAGGGGCAGGCCAATCACCAGACACAAGGCCTGGGCATGGCTGGGGTGAGACAACAGCACCAAACCGCCATCCAGCACCAGGCCATTGGTGCTGAAGCGAACGGCGTCCGGCAGGTTGCTGCGCAGCTCCAGCTCTCCTGAACCGGTCTCAGCCAAAGACGTCACACCTCCCCGACAGGCCGGCAGATCGCCCGCCAGCGTCGGTTGCCAACCGGTCGCGCTCAGTTGCAGGGCACAGGGCTGGCGATCCCGTTGCGCTGCCATTCGGCCCCGATCCAGCCCCACCCGCAAGCGGCGCAGGCCGCTATCCAGTTCCAATCGCCGCTGCACGGCACTGGAGCTGGGAATCGCCAAGGTCGCCAGGATCCCCAGCAGCGCCACCACCACCAGGCACTCCACCAGGCTGAAGCCATCGGGCCGAGTCCTGCTCAACCCGTCAGAGCGCGCCAGATCACTGGGCATCGCTGGACTCCCGGGGACAATGCCCCAGCCCAGCGGGGGTGACCAACTGACCCCGCTTGAACGGGATCGCAGCATCGGAATCCTTCAGCTCGACGGCAAGCCAGAGACCATCCGCTGACGGTTCAAAACGCCATGACGTTTCAAGGTGGGCGTCTTTGGGCAAGCCCTCGAGAACACCGGCCACCGCATCACGATCCCAACGGCAATCGGCAGCAGCGAGGGGTGCACTGGCCAAGGCACGGCGACTGGCCAGGAGCCGTTGCTCCAGCAAGCGCACCTGCTGATCGGTGCGGGCCGATGCGGCGGCGGCCTGGCTGGTGCGCGACCAGCCCTGGAGCGACACCTGGCTGCTGATTCCCAGGATCACCGCGGAGACGACAACTTCTGTGAACGTCATGGCAGCAGCTCCAGATCCAGCCGGCTCTGGCGGGCATCACTCCAACGCAGCTGCAGGATTCCAGCTCGCGCACCTTGGGGTTGCCAATCCAGCAGCTGCCAATCGCGATCGGCGACACGGCCGGATTGAAGCAGCCCAGGGTTCAGCCCAGGGCAACGATCGGATCCCTCCCACTCCGAGGAGGGCAAGGCCAACAGGCAGGCATGGGCACCGGCAGCGTGCTGTTGAAAGACCATCGCCACCGAGCGTTCAGCATCAAGGGTCTGGGCGGTGGCCAGCGCCTGACGGCTGCGCTGGCGCGCATGCAAGGCAAGGGTCTGCAACGACAAACTGCTGAGCAGAAGCAGTGCCGAGGTGGTGAGGGCCAGGGGCAAGGCAAAGCCCCGCTGCTGTGGATCAGGCCATCGCATCCAACGTCAACCAACACTGGATGAAGCATTCCCCGCTGGTGGGCCGACTTAGCCTGAAGTGATTGCATCCAGCCCGTGAGTCCGGAGCAGAGCCGGCTGCTGATCGTCGATGACGACCCGGAACTGCTGCGGTTCCTGGTGGAGGAACTCAGCGGCGTTGGACATCACTGCATCGGCTGCGACAACGGCCAGGACGCTCTGCTGCATTGGCGCCAGGAACAGTTCGATCTGGTGCTGCTGGACTGGACCCTGCCCGACTTTTCGGGCGTGGAGCTCTGCCGCCGGCTGCGCAGCAGCGGCAACACCACGCCGGTGT
Organism: Synechococcus sp. A15-44; assembly: GCF_014280115.1. Taxonomy (NCBI): domain Bacteria; kingdom Bacillati; phylum Cyanobacteriota; class Cyanophyceae; order Synechococcales; family Synechococcaceae; genus Synechococcus; species Synechococcus sp. A15-44. The sequence continues at coordinate 766,149 of NZ_CP047938.1, read as the reverse complement.
TGATGCTCACCGCCCGCGACGATGTGGACGAACGGGTGCAGGCCCTCGATGCGGGGGTGGACGACTACCTCACCAAGCCGTTCAACCTCAAGGAACTGCATGCTCGGGTGCGGGCCCGGCTGCGCCGCGGCGGCTATGAGCAGGCGGCACGAGGGGAAGCCACCGGCATTGCGCTGGGCGACCTACTGCTGGATCCGATCGAACGCTGCGTTCAGCGGGGAGAGCGCGGCATTGCGCTCTCGCAGCGGGAGTTTGAACTGCTGCTGTTCCTGGTGCGCAATGCGGATGAAGTGCAGTCGCGCCAAACGATTCTCGATGCCGTATGGGGTGCACCTTTTGTTGGCGACCCCAACACCCTCGACGTCTACATGGGCTACCTGCGCAAAAAGGTGGAAGCGAAAGGGGAAGCGCAATTGCTCCACACCGTGCGCGGTGTGGGCTTCATGGCGCGGGTGGGGGAGCCAAAATCTTGAAGCGCAATTGCAGGTCGGCCCCAGCCGCCGGGGCATCAGCGATCCGCAGCTCGCCCTGCATCGCCTGCATCAACAGAACCACCGTGGCCAGGCCGATGCCGCTGCCGCGGGTGCCGATGGCGGTGCTGCCACGCACGAACCGCTCCAACACCTGGGTGCGTTCGGCTTCAGGGATGCCGGGGCCTTGATCACGCACATGCAGGCTTACGGCATCCGATGACGTCGTCACCGCCAACTGCACCGCCCCGTCACTGAATTTCAGCGCGTTCTCCACCAGGGCGGCGAGGCATTGCTGCACACGCTCTGCATCGGCGTGGATCATCAACGCTGCGTCGTTAGCGGGAGCAGCCAAGCGCAAGCGATCAGGCGCCAGCGCCTGGAGCCTCTCAAAGGCCTCCAACACCAGGGTCTCTGCATCCAGCTCGCTGATGGACAACGACAAACGCCCGGCATCGCCCCGGGCAAAATCGAGCATCACCGTGATCAAGTCGCCCAGGCGCGTCGCTTCGGCGGCGATGAGGCCAACCACCGGACGAATTACTTCGGAGGCATCGGCCTGCAGGCTCTGGGCATGGCCGGAGATCACCGTGATCGGGGTGCGCAGTTCGTGGGCCACGCCATCAACAAAGCGACGTTCCCGTTGCCACGCTTCCGCCAAGCGGGATTGAAGTTGGTTGAAGGCCGTCACGATCGGCTGCAGTTCCTGGGACTGGCCGACGGGATCGAGGCTGACTGTGCCGAGGGAGTCCACACTGAGCGAGGCAAGATCCCCGGTGAGGGACTGCAGGGGCATGAGAAGACCCCGCCAGATCACCAGCCGCAGCAACAACGAGGTGAGCAGCATCGATCCACCTGCGGCAGCCACCAGCAGCAACTGATCCCTGCGTTGGCTCCGAAGCGAGGCCGTGATGTTCTGCCGCACTTCCAACAAAGCACCAGCGCCATTGGGCAACAGCAACGGGCGGCGGCTTACCAGCCATGAGGCATCACCGATGGGACGCAGAATCGGCTCTGGCTCCACTGGGCCGTCAGGCAGCAGATCCGCCTCCACATCAAATCCGGGCGGCAGCGGCAGGCTGAGGGTGCCGCCACGCAGACCAGCCTGGATCTGACCCACCAGGCGTTGGTGCCGCTGCAAGCGCTCAGCCTCCGCCATGGAGGAACCGAAGGCCAGCAGGGCGATGTAGCCCGCCACAACCGCCAACAGGGATGTGGATTGCAACCAGACGCGCAGAGAGGGGAGAGGTCGCAGGCCCACAAATCTGAGAAAGAAGCTAAGAGCGTTCTTAGGGAAGCTTTAGCCAGGGCTTCTTTCAACGCCAACGGATCAGGCGATGGTTGTCATGTCGGCACCAACGGTGCACATCACCAACCAACAACTTTTAAGAATGACTTCCCTCAATTCCAAGCTTCAGCTGGCACTGCTCAACCGTAAAAAGGGCCGAAATCTGATCGAGAAGGGCTTCACGCTGGTGGAGCTGATGATCGTGATCGTGATTGTTGGCGTTCTGTCGGCTGTTGCACTTCCCAACTTCTTGAATCAAACAGCCAAAGCCAAAGCAACTGAATGCACCACCAAGGGCGGCAACATCATGGGTCTTGTTGCAGCAGAAGCCTTACAGAGCGAAGCCGCTGGGAATGCATCCTTAACCGCTTTGGTAGATGAAGCAGACACAAACTCCAACATCTGTGATTTCACATCAGGAGGAGACGCAGATTCGAACGTATACACTCTTACTGCAACGGGAATAGGTGACCTCGCAGGCAAATACGATGGAGCATTCTGCGTGAACTATGCCACTGGCAAGAAGGGTGCAGCAACAAGCACTACAGGAAGTGCACCGACCGCACCAAGCTGCTAATACATAGGCAAAAGAGAGACACAAAAGCGGCCTTATGGCCGCTTTTACCACAAACCAAAAAGCAAAGAAAGCTTAACAAAATGAAATTCTCTCTAAAAATATTAAGTAGAGGTGGATTTACAATAACAGAATTAATGGTAGGAGTCAGTCTTGTGGGCATTTTAACCTCATTGGCACTCCCCAATTATCTCAACCAAGTCAATCGTTCCCGCCAGAACGAAGCAGCATCAACAGTCGCTCAAATCCAAACCACCATCGCCTCCTATGCCGATGAATTTGGTGTTTTACCTACTAGCTGGGCTGAGCTGAACGAGACCAGTGCAGTCATGACGGAAAACGGTCCTGCAACATCCAACAACTTTCAAGTAATCACATTAGCAGGAGGGTATTACGACGTTGCCATCAGAAACACCGATAATCTCTTCACGATCAGAGCCACGCATGATGAAGCCCCCAATCTCAACATCGTCGCTTGCATCAATCTCACCAACGGCGCCAGCGGTATCAATAAAGGGACCAAAATCACCGCCGCTTCAGCCCCCAATTGCGGATAAATGAAATTTCCACACCCTCCCTACAAAAAGTACTCAGCACGAAAGATCCCCAAGCAGGAGCAGGGGCTTTCGATGTTGATTGCCTTGATGATGGGGATGGTACTTATGGCCGGCGTCACTGGATTGCTGCTTCGGCAATTGATGGGCCGCAAGCTAGGAGCCGCTGAGAGTTATCAACAGATGGCCGAAACGGCTGCCTTGAATGGATTCAACAGGATTCTCAGCGAACTCAACAACGACGACAACACGGCCTACAAGGGTTACCTCTTTACCCTTGATCACCATGGCGGAGATATCGATAGTTCGGGGAGTGAGAAATGGGGTTGGAACGCCTCCAACCAAGCTGATTTTCCTCTAAGAGAACTATGCACCAACCGCGGCCTATTGCCCGAGGCCGTGCCGGCCAGCGCAAGCACGGGAGAACCTCCCCATGTTGCATTAACAGAAAGCACATCAAGCCAACGGGATGATGGGAAAGCCAACATCCAACTGCAGTACCGACTACGGGGATACACCACCACGGCAACGGCCAGCAACAACGGTGCAGGGGAAGGACGGTTCCAGATCGAAGGCTTGGTGGTGCGCGATGGTGATGATCCAGGCAAGGGCTATCTCGCAAGAACCCTGCTGCTTCGTTCGCTCTATGTGAACTCGATTGTTGCCGGTGAAGGGGATTGGGCGGTGCTGGCGGGCCAGACACTTTCACTGGGAGACACCGAAATTCTGGACAGCAATGGAGCATCCGGGGATGGCAAAGTACTGCTGAATGTCAACTCAGCCGATCGCTATCTCACCGCCAACGGTTGCTTGCCCTACAACCTGCTCGAGGATGTAGGAGCCAGCAACACCAACGACAATCTAGAAAACAGAATTGTTCCCATCCTTGAGAAAGGATTGCCCACAAGCAATTTATGGAACCTTGGCCTCACCCAAGACAAAGCCAATAACTCCGACAAAAGCCGAGTATGGAGCTTTGACGACACCGGTTTCTTAGACGATTGCGATGCCATTGCCTGCAGCCGTGATTCCGATTCAGCCAGCGCCGAAGAACGGGATGACCTGGAAGAAAATGGCGGTTCTGTGATCAGGCTCAGTGCCAGCGAACTCTGCAAAGGAACAGGAGACGACTGTCACATCTTTGTGGAACATATCAACCTCACCAGCACACGATTGCTGATCGAAACCAGTGCAAACCGCCCGGTGGTGCTGCACTTGGAATATCCCGGCACCTCCACAGTGGACCCCTCAGAACCAGGCATCAGCGGCAGCATCAATCTTGGCAGTGGCGCCCAGCTCTGCGGCGTCAACACCGGCAGCGATGCCTGCAACGACAAACCGGAACAACTGATCATTTTGTCTGCTGCACCAAAACCAGGCGGTGTGCGCAGCTGCGGGGCATCGCCTTCAACCGATAAATACGTGCTCGCCTTTGATGGCGACAGCCTGCCTGCTGCCAGCGTGCATCTGATTCCCGGCATCGTGAAAACAGGCAGCAGCAGCACCAGCCTGAATGGGCTGATCTGGGCCGATGGCATCTGCACCGATGCAGGCCCCTTCAGCTTAATCACCGGCACCAGCGGAGACAGCACTGTTGTTCGTGATCTGAATGAACAGTGGGATTGGGAAAGCCAGAACTTTCCGGGCTACGGCCAGATGGTGACCCGTGGGATCCGCGGCACAGGGCTCGATACATTCCGGCGTTGGTAAGTCAACGCTCATCCACCACTCAGTTCCAGACAACAACAATCAGTTAAAACTAATTAGTAGAACACATCAATTGTTATTGAGTAACACCATCGGGTGAAGAACAGACCTCACTATCGGCACCAGAAACGATCAAGAAAACCAGTTAATGGCTTTTCCATGGTCGAGGTGCTGATCGCAGGAATTCTTCTCGCCTCTGCCTTAGCAGCGGTCAGTCGAATTTCGGTTGCGGCTTTAAGTGGCAGTGCCAACCTCTCAGATCGAGCAAGGATTGAAGCAGCCATTAATGACAATATTCAAGCCATGCAGAAAGAAGATTCCTACTACACCGCTGAGTGGATTATCGACAATGGAGGCCAAGAAGACCTAAAAAGTGCTTGCACCAATCCCCCAGAGGCACTCAGCAGTCACCTCCAAAATGTTGCACCAGAACCTCGGCTGGCAGCTATTAAACGAACATTTGACAGTAGTTCCATCCCTGGAATTCTGCGCATTTTCTACAGCTTTGAAGGCCCCGAACAACAGGTCCAAGCAGAACAAAGGATCATTGAAATGACCCCAAACTTTGCAGCCAAGTGTTACAGCACACGATGAAATCAAAATCAGCAGGTTTTTCACTCCTTGAACTGCTTGTGGGGATGGTGATCGTCACCATCGGCCTGACAGCAGCGATTCCGTCCTACCTGCGCAACATGCGTCAGGGAGAGGTCGACCGCTACACCCAGCAATTGGAGGCCGGTTTTTTTGGCCTGCGCGCCAAGCTCGGCCAACAGAAAACCAGTTGCACATTGAACTTCGACCAAAACGGGCTCAGCAATTTCGCCGCCCCCGCCGATGTGGTGGAGATGCAAGACCACCCGGAGCGGATCGAATGCTGCAACAGCGATATTGAAGCGGCAGGTCGATCCAGCGGCTGTGCCTATGGGCCTGAGATTGGAACATTATTAGCTGAAGGCTCCAGTGGCGATGAGAAAGCAAAAATCATCCGCGACCGTTCGCTGCGCCTGCTCGATCGGGAGGGAACACCAGAATCAGACGCGGTGGAAGTGAGTGTGAATCTGTCGAGCTATGAGCTCACACCTCCTGGTACCAGCACCATGTCGGAGGATCTTATTTTTCTGATCCGCTCCACCAACACCGAGGAACAACGCCTGCGCACCCGCTGTCTGCAAATTTCAGGAACAGGGACGATCGTTCGAGCCAGCTGGGATGCCTCAACCTCCAGCTGCGTGAAATAAAAATCTCTCACGCACCCCTCAGAGCATCATCACCTCTCACCCAGGACATCGGCCTCACAATCAACAACAGTACAAGGATCAAGCTGTAACAAGGTCATGAAACCAAGAGCCTTGCTTGCCAACATTCAACGCAAGCCAGAAAAGAATGGCTTTGCTGGCATGAGCGAATTGGTGATTTCCGCAGGTGTTGGAACACTCCTCATCATGGCCTCTGGCGTGGCTTTGCAATCCACGGGCACCTTGATCAAGCAATCCGAAGACAAAACAACGCTCCGTCAGAATTCCACCAATGGCCTCCGCCTGATGCGTTCAGAAGTGGAGCGCAGCATGCACCTTGTGCTCAATAAATCAGAAGCCTTCACAGAGGATCAAACCCATATCAATCTGAATGACAGCCGCTATACATCCTTGGTGAGCGAGTGCACAGCACTGGCTGGCAACCGGCCCTTCAAGCCCTTGTTCGGGGTGAAAATGATTGAGTTGAATCAACCCGTTCTCTATGGCATGAGCTTGAGCTCAGGCGGATTCACGATTGAACGCTGTGGTGCACCGCTGAATCCAGATGGAAAATACAACGAAACGGCGGATGTGTTTCTCTCTCGCGTCCTTGAAGACATCGGCGCCATTCCCTGCCGCAAGGAAAGCGAACTCAAGGAAGGCGAAAGCCTGGCCAGCGTTTGTGTAGAAGATGGCCCCACCAAGGCCCAGATTCTGAACAGCACGGATTTCACCTTCACTGCAGGTAAAACACCGAGCCGATCGGAACGCCAACCCGCACTGCGGATTGAAACCGACACCAACTATAAATTGATGAAGTTCATTGACCCCACCGCAGCAGGCGAGGGACAGGATGAAGACACGATCACCGAAAGCTTCATCAACAAACTGGGGGTAGGTGACAGACAGGTGACCTATCAACCCCTGTATTTCACCGCCTTCGCACGTGCCGATAAACGTATCGACAACTTTGGAGAAGAAGGCCAAGGCGGGCCGCTCAATGGAGCTTTCTTCCAGAACATCACAAGCAGCAATGTTCGTTTTGTGATCGATGGATCAGGCTCGATGAGCGCCTGTGTGATGTGGGGCGATGGCTACGGTTCCTGGAGAACCTTCTACGATCCAAACAAGAAAAGATATCGCGACACTAGGAAAATTTGCGCACTAACAAGGATGGAGGCTCTCATCAGCGAGATGACAATGATCATCAATCAATTACCAGACAATACAAACATCGGGATCACAACCTTCAGCTCTGGAAACTATCAAAACAATAAAGAGTGGATGGAGTCATCCAATGGCTTGGTTCGCCTTGGCGACGAAGGTAAACGGGAGTCGGCCTTGGCATTTGTCAACAGTCTTGATGCAGGCAAAGTAAGCAGATGGGGAGGAACAGATCCCTGGCCATCCATTGAAGATGTGTTCGACGACACAAAAACAGACACTCTTTACATACTCACAGATGGAGAACCAGATCAAGACCCTGATGGTGGTAGCTGGAAGAACAACGACCATGATCCGACGGCTCTCAAATACGCAGAATTAAACAACAACAGAAGTTATGAAGGAAAAGATCAACCACTGATCGTTAACGCCACATCAATTGATCTGAAATCCGACTGGCTGATGAAGCTCTCAGAATTGACACGTGGTACTTACCTCGAAGTCGGCAAAGACAACAACGGTCATGGAAACAATCTCGGAGATTGTGATCCGAGCAATCCAAGTGCAAACTTCGACCATTGCAATAACGAGGATGATATTGAACAAAATGGAGGGCAAACACCTTGACCAAACACCACGAACGGTGTGTAGGAGTTAACTCCCCCCACCGTCGTTCAGCTTCAGAACAGCCATGAAGGCCTCCTGCGGCACATCCACCTTGCCCATCGCCTTCATCCGTTTCTTGCCCTTGGCCTGCTTCTTCAGCAGTTTCTTCTTACGAGAGATGTCACCGCCGTAGCACTTAGCAAGCACATCTTTGCGGATGGCACTGATGCTGGTGGAGGCAATGATCCGGCTGCCGATTGAGGCCTGAATTGGGATCTTGAACTGCTGGCGGGGAATCAGTTCCTTGAGTTTCTCCACCAAGGCCTTGCCCACGTTGTAGGCCTTGTCTTGATGGACGATCGTGGTGAGGGCATCGGCCCGCTCGCCGTTGATCAGCACATCAAGGCGCACCAACTGGTTCTTGCGGTAGCCAATCAGGCTGTATTCCATCGACGCATACCCCTGGGTACGCGTCTTCATCTGATCGAAGAAGTCCGTCACCACCTCCGCCAGCGGTAATTCGTAGATCAACGTCACCCGATCAGTGGTGATGTATTTCATGTCGATGTAATCGCCGCGCCGTTCCTGGCAGAGGCCCATCAAGGCACCGTTGTAATCGTTCGGCGCATAAATCTCCATGCGCACATAGGGCTCTTCAATCGACTCGCGCTTCTGCGGATCCGGAAGTGTGGCGGGGTTGTCCACCATCACTTCGGACCCATCAATCATGTTCACCTTGTAAATCACCGATGGGGCGGTGACGATCAGATCAAGGTCGTACTCGCGCTCGAGCCGCTCCTGCACGATCTCCATGTGCAGCAGGCCCAAGAAGCCGCAGCGGAAGCCGAAGCCCATGGCGCTGCTGGTTTCCGGCTCGTACTTCAACGCAGCATCGGAGAGCTGCAGCTTGTCGAGAGCATCACGCAGATCCGGGTACTGATCAGCCTCGGTGGGGAACAGGCCGCAGAACACCATCGGCTTGGCCTCGGTGTAACCGGGCAAAGGCTCATCCGCCGGTGCATTCACCAGGGTGATCGTGTCACCCACACGGGCATTGGCCACGGCCTTGATCGACGCCGCGAGATACCCCACCTCACCGGCGTGGAGCTCATCCACCTTCTTCTGATCCGGCGCCATGATCCCGATCTCATCGAGCTCATAGGTCTTCTTGCTGGCCATCAACAGGACTTTGTCTTTGCAGTTGATCCGGCCACTCATCACCCGGAAGTAGACGATCACGCCCCGGTAGGGGTCGTAATAGGAGTCGAAGATCAGGGCCTTGGTGGGTTCCTCCACCGCATCCTTCGGTGGGGGCACCCGGTCCACCACGGCCTGCAGGATCTCGGGCACACCCATGCCGGTCTTGGCCGAGCAGGGGATGGCGTTGCTGCAATCGAGGCCGATGATCGCCTCCACTTCCTCCTTGATCCGATCCGGATCCGCCCCGGGAAGATCGATCTTGTTGAGCACCGGGATGATCTCGAGATCGTTGTCCAGTGCCAGATACACGTTGGCCAGGGTCTGGGCTTCGACGCCCTGGCTCGCATCCACCACCAGCAGCGCCCCTTCGCAGGCCTGCAGGCTGCGGCTCACCTCGTAGGAGAAGTCCACGTGGCCTGGGGTATCGATCAGGTTGAGGACGTACTCCTCCCCATCGGCCGCCGTGTAGTTCATCCGGGCGGCCTGGAGCTTGATCGTGATTCCCCGCTCCCGCTCCAGATCCATGTTGTCCAGGAACTGGTCCTGCATGTCCCGGTTGGCCACGGTGCCCGTGTCCTGCAGCAACCGGTCGGCCAGGGTCGACTTGCCGTGGTCGATGTGGGCAATGATGCAGAAGTTGCGGATCCGTGAGACGGGGGCGTCGGTCATGCAGCGGCGGAATCCCGTCTCGGGTCCAGTAAGCGTCGTTGCCACAATCCTAAGGAGCGGCACCAGTGGTCATGAGCAATCCCTGGACCCTGCTGCTGCTGGCGATCAGTGCTGAGGTGATCGGCACCTCCTGCCTGCGCTTGTCGGAGGGCATGACCCGACCGCTGCCCACGCTGCTGGTGTTCAGCGCCTACGCCCTTGCCATGGCTCTGCTCTCCAAGGTGGTGCTGAGCATTCCCCTGGGGATCACCTATGCCCTCTGGAGCGGCATCGGCACCGTGGTGATCGTGCTGGTGGGCCGCTTCGCCTACAGCCAGATGCTCCAGCCCGCGCAGTTGATCGGAATTGGCCTGATCACCGCCGGTGTGGTGCTGGTGAATCTGGGGGAATGAGCCTCAGGCGGTGAGCCCCAGCAAGGCATCGCTGCGCTCCCGCATCTGATGCAGCACCTGCGGATCCTGCTGAGGATCCTCTTGGATGCTGGGCAACAGGGCTAGCAACCGCTGCTGCCAGGCCTCGCTGTCGAGCCGTTGCTTGAAGCAGCGCTGCAGCACCTCCAACATGATCGTCACCGCCGTGCTGGCACCCGGAGAGGCCCCCAGCAACGCCGCCAACGAGCCATCCCCGGAGGCCACCACCTCCGTGCCCAGCTGCAGCCGTCCGCCCTGCTTGCTGCGTTTGATGATCTGCACCCGCTGGCCCGCCACCGAGAGGGTCCAGTCTTCGGCGCGGGCGGTGGGCATGAACTGCTGCAGCGCCTCATGCCGCTCCGCCGGGCTCTGGCGCAGCTGATTGATCAGGTACTGCACCAGTTCGAAATTGGTGGCTCCCACCTGCAGCATCGGCACCAGATTGGTGGCGCGCACGGAAGCGGGCAGATCCAGCAGGGAGCCCTGCTTGAGGAACTTGCTGCTGAAGCCCGCAAAGGGCCCGAACAACAGCGACCGCTTGCCATCGATCCAGCGGGTGTCGAGATGGGGCACCGACATCGGAGGGGCCCCCACCGCCGCCTTGCCGTAGACCTTGGCCCGCTGACGATCGGCCAGCTGGGCATCACCGCAGACGAGCCAGAGGCCACTCACCGGGAAGCCAGCGAAATCAGCCGCCTCCGGAATCCCGGAGCGTTGCAGCAGCGGCAGGGCACCACCCCCGGCACCGAGGAAGACAAAGGGGGCCCGCACCTCTTTTTTGCCGGAAGGCCCCTTGAGCACCACGCGCCAGTCGGCCTCGGTCATGTCGCTGCGGCGCAGACGGTTGAGGTCGTGCACCTGGGTGCCGTACTCCACGCTGAGCGCTCCGCTCTGCTGCAACGGCATCAGATAGGCCCGGGTAAGGGTTCCGAAATCCACGTCGGTTCCCCGATCAATCCTGGTGGCCGCCACCGGCTGCTTGAGATCACGGCCCGCCATCACCAGGGGCATCCATTCGGTGAGCTCGCTCTGGTCTTCGCTCCAGCGCATCCGCGCAAAGGCCGGCAGGTCTTTCAGTTGGCTGTAGCGCTGACGCAGAAAGGCGATGTTCTCCGGGGTCCACACGGCACTGATATGAGCCGCCTGGTGGAGGAAGCTGCTGGTGTCGAGATCGCCCCGCTCCCGCAGCGAACCCCAGAACTCCAGGCTGCGTTCAAAGGAAGCATTGATGGCCACCGCTTTGGCCGTGGCGACCGTGCCATCCGCCTGCATCGGGGTGTAGTTCAGCTCGCAGTTGGCGGCATGGCCGGTGCCGGCATTGTTCACCGCTGCGCTGCTCTCCAGAGCAGGCGCTTCAAGGCGCTCCACCAGAAGAATCCGCAGCTGCGGGTCGAGTTCATGCAGCAGCGCCGCCAGGGTGGCGCTCATGATTCCGGCGCCCACCAGCACGGCGTCGTAGCGGGCCTCTGGGTTGTACGAACCGTCGTGCTGCACCGGAGCTGGAGGGTTAACCGCTCTCGTCACCCTATGGGGCCACTCCGTAACCTTGGGGCGTTGATGTCTGGTTCATCCCGATGAGCACTGAAACCATGGCCCTCACGCTTGAGAACGTGGAGAAGGTGCTGGATGAGCTGCGCCCCTTCCTGATGGCCGACGGCGGCAACGTTGAAGTGGTGGAACTGGACGGCCCGATCGTGAAGGTGCGGCTGCAGGGAGCCTGCGGCAGCTGCCCCAGCAGCACGATGACCTTGAAGATGGGCATCGAACGCAAGATGCGCGAATCGATCCCCGAAGTGAGTGAAGTGGTGCAGGTGCTCTGAAGCGTCTCTTCGTCTACGGATCACTCAAAAGCAACGGCAGCGCCCATCACTTGCTGAAGGGCGCAAAACGAGACCTCGACGGCATCGTTGACGGCTTCATCGAGATCCAGCACCGTGGCTACCCGATGCTGCAGCGAGGCAATGAGGCCATTTCAGGAGAGGTGTATTGGGTGCCCGAGCCTTGTTGGCCCGCCTTGGATGATTGGGAGGAGGTGCCTGTGGTGTATCAACACATCAGCGTGACCCTCAGGGATGGGCGCAGCGTGTGGCTCTACGAAGCGACGCAATAAATTAATTAGTCGAAGAGAAAAAATACATAAAGCGCAAACATTCGCACTGCATATTTACAGGAAATAATGAATCCATGGTTTAGACCAAAAGCATGCATAGTGAGCTGAACATATGAAGGCAGCACCCAAGCCGATCAATGAGGCAGCCCGGCTGAGATCACTCAGCGAATATCGAATTCTTGGAACGAAGCCTGAAAAGGCCTTTGACAACATCACCAAGATGGCTTCGGAGATCTGTCAGACACCGATCGCCTTGATCTCTTTGGTGGACGATAAGCGTCAGTGGTTTAAGTCAAAGGTGGGACTTGAAGCCAACGAAACCGAGCGGGACGTTTCCTTTTGTGCCCATACGATTCTCGACTCCAAACCCATGGTAGTGGAGGACGCACTCTTTCACGAGAAATTCCGAGACAATCCCCTCGTTCAGGAAGAACCCCACATTCGGCTCTACGCAGGATTCCCCCTCCAAACCGATATCAACCACCGCATTGGAACGCTTTGCGTGATTGATCGCATTCCCAAATCACTGACGAATTCGCAATACAAGGTGATGCAAGGCCTGGCCGAACAGGCCACCACGCTTTTGGAACTCAGGCGTCGCTCCTTGGCCCTGATGGATCAGTTCTGCCAGATGCATCACGCCCAAGGCCTGATCACCACCTGCAGCTACTGCAAATCAGTCCGCGACAGAGAAGGAGCCTGGCAACCGATCGAACATTTCCTGATGCAACACAGCACACTGAGCTTCAGCCATGGCATCTGCCCGGACTGCATGAACGCTCACTTTCCAGAGGTCCAAACAAGCCGCGCAGGATCCTCAAACCATCACGGTTGAGTCGATTGGAGATGAACTGGTGAGATCAGCACCACCATGCTCACTTGACATCACCAGAAAATATGAAAGAAGTTCAAGGATTGCGCCATGCGAATGGCAGATTTTCTGTATCGCAAGCTTGGGCTCAATATTTTCAAACCGGCACCCCACCTGCGAACTCTGACGCCAGACGCTCCCGCTCCAAAAGTGGTGGACCCGGAGCCCTTGGAACCACCAACCCCCATCCGCATATCGGCATCGGATGTGATTCACATCGGCCCAAGGGGTGGCCGCTACAAGGTTGATGCCAAAGGTCGCAAGGTTTACCTCAAGGCCAGCTGAAGTTGACCAGACCCACAGATTGGACGACAAACTGAGTTGAAATACTGATTAATTTGGTTCGGTAGCAAACACAACCACCATCGGTTGAACCCCTACGACAAGGTTGAATCAAATGGGGAGCTCGAGATGAACGCTGGTCCTGCTTGCCCCATCCGCTTTGGCACAGCGAACAATCAAAAAGAAGTGCTCGCCGATCAATGCCTGACGGCCGCAGAAATCGAATGGCGACGTTGGTCGGGATGGCAGATGGAACGAACAGCGGAAAAACAGTTCAGAAAAAAGTGGGCCTGAGTCGTTGACGAAAGCCCTAAGTCCCTGAAAAACAACGCAGCCTTGCCAACGTGGTGAGACCGATCCTTTGGCTCACGCCATTGCCGTGACCATGCGCGACCTCTGCCCTGCCCTGCAGAACAAGACCTACTTCAACTACGGCGGCCAGGGACCGTTGCCCAGTCCATCCCTTGATGCCATCACGGCGAGCTGGGAGCGCATTCAGGAGCTCGGGCCGTTCACCGCAGATGTTTGGCCCTACATCGCCAAAGAGGTCAACAGCACCCGGCGCCTTCTGGCCCAGTGCTGCGGTGTTCCGCCCCATCGGCTTGCCCTCACCGAGAACGTCACCAGCGGCTGTGTGTTGCCGCTCTGGGGACTTCCCTTTGCCGAAGGGGAGCGGCTGCTGATCGGCGACTGCGAACACCCCGGAGTGGTGAGTGCCTGCGTGGAACTGGCGCGGCGCCAGAACCTCGCCATCGACGTGCTGCCGGTGAAGCATCTGCGGGGTGATCAGACCCACTGCGATGCCTCCGTGCTCGAGGCGATTTCCCAAAACCTCACCCCCCGCACCCGCCTGGTGGTGCTGAGCCATCTGCTCTGGAACACAGGACAAGTGATGCCCATTGCGGCGGTCGCCAACCAGCTGAACCAACACCCCCAACAGCCCTTTCTGTTGGTGGATGCAGCCCAAAGCTTCGGACAAATCCCCGTCGACAGGGCCGCTGCAGCAGCAGACATCTACGCCTTCACCGGCCACAAGTGGGCCTGCGGGCCCGAAGGACTGGGGGGCGTGGCGCTGTCGGAACGAGTGCTGGAGGATGCCGCACCGACCGTGATCGGCTGGCGCAGCCTGCGTGATGAAAGCAAGACCAATCTGAACAGCAGCGACCTGTTTCACCACGACAGCCGCCGCTTTGAAGTGGCCACCAGCTGCGTGCCCCTGATGGCTGGGCTGCGCAGCTCACTGCAATTGCTGGACCAAGAGGGATCAGCCCAACAACGCTGGGACCGCATCCAAACGCTGAGTGGCAAGCTCTGGCAGGCACTCCAAGGGCTGGAGCGCGTCAAGCCCCTGCTGGAGACAGCACCCTCAAGCGGACTGGTGGGTTTTCAGATCAACGGCGATGTGCCCCCTGCAGAGCATGTGAAGCAGTTGGGTGCCCAAGGGCTGTGGATTCGCGATCTGGCGGATCCCAGTTGCTTGAGGGCCTGCACCCACATCATCAGCACGGCAGACGACATCAACGCCCTGGTGGCAGCGATCAGCACTGTTTGAGCGCTTCAGACCAATCTCAAACGCAAGGCTCGTTCCGCTTGCTCACGATCGTCAAAGTGCACCTTCTCGGTGCCGAGAATCTGGTAATCCTCGTGCCCCTTGCCAGCCACCAGCACCAGATCATTCGCCTTGGCCTCTGCAATGGCTAAGGCAATCGCCTTGGCTCGATCTCCCTCCACCAGCAGATCAATGCCGGCCGGGATCCCCGCCACCACGTCATCCAGGATCTGCTGAGGATCCTCGGTGCGGGGGTTGTCGGAGGTGACCACCACGCGGTCCGCCAGGCGTGCCGCAATCGCAGCCATCTGCGGACGCTTGCCCCGATCCCGGTCACCACCACACCCGAACACACAGATCAGCCGCCCGGTGCAGAACGGACGCGCTGCCGAAAGCGCGTTGTCCAGACCATCGGGAGTGTGGGCGTAATCCACCAGCACCGGCGGCAAATTCGCTGCATCCACACCGTTCAGGATCACCCGCTCCATCCGGCCAGGCACGCCACCGAAACGGCCGATGGCCTCCAGCAGCACCGGCAAAGGCAGCTTCTGCTGAAGCAGCACCCCCACCGCCTGGAGCAGGTTCATCAGGTTGAAGCGACCCAACAAGGGCGAACGGAAACGACCCTCACCCACAGGGCTGATCAAGCGACCCTCCACCCCAGCAGCCGTCATCTGCAGGTCGCTCATGTGCAACTCGGCCGAGGGATCCTCAAGAGAGCTGCGCCAACAGGCGGCCCCAAGCCGTTCGGCCAGGCGCGCGCCCCAGGGGTCATCGCTGTTGACCACCGATCGCACGCCGTCGGCAAGCAGCAAAGGATCTGAAAACAGCGACGCCTTGGCCTCGAAGTAGTCCTCCATGGAGGCGTGGTAATCGAGGTGGTCCTGGGTGAGGTTGGTGAACACGGCGCCCGCGAAGCGGCAGCCAGCCACCCGCTGCTGCGCCAGGGCGTGGGAACTCACCTCCATCGCCGCCAGGCCGCAACCGGCGGAGGCAGCCTCGGCGAGTTGCCCCTGCAGGCGGTCGGCAAAGGCCGTTGTGTGGGTGGCCGTGATGCTGTGGCCCGGCCAGCGGTTCACCAACGTGCCGAACAAGCCCATCGATTGGCCGGCCGAAGCGGCCAGATGCTCGATCAAATGGGTGGTGGTGGTTTTGCCATTGGTGCCGGTCACACCAATCAGGGCCATGCGCCTGCAGGGGTGATGCCAGTAGGCCGCAGCGATCTCACCGATCCGACGCGCCACCGACTCTTGGATCACCACCACGGGGTCATCAGCAGCTGGCGGTTGCGCAGCAGCGGCTTCAGCTCCAATCACGGCAGCGGCGGCCCCGGCCTCAAGGGCTTGGGCCCAGAAGCTGCCTCCATCCACCCGTTCGCCCGGGAGACCGAGAAACAAGGTTCCAGGGCCGACGCGACGGGAATCGGTGGTGATTGCCTCCAACCCAGGGTTCACCAGCCCCGGCGGCACTGCGATGCCTGCGTCACTCAACAGGGCATGCAACACCTGCGTCATCCCATCTCCCCTGTGCTTGGGGGAGTTTTAAGCCGTTCAGAGCGCCGTGGACAGACAGCGTTGCAACCAATTCAACAGTCCCTCACCCGTGAGCCGCGGGGAAACCCGGGGAAGCTCAGACCCATCGAGCGCGAGCACAGGCACCTCAAGGTCGTAGCGCGCCTTCAGCTCCTGGGGGGTGCCGGACGCATCGATATCGATCACGGTCAGCTCGATCGAGAGCCCCAGGAGATCGAGGTCGCGCAAGCGGGATTCCAGGCCTTCGCAGAGGCAGCAACCGGTACGGCTGTAGAGGATGAGCTGCTTCATCAATCGGGCACCGGGTCACAGCCGCATGGCGTGAAGGGATGGCAGCGCAGCAGCCGTTTCACGGTGAGCCAGCCCCCCTTCCAGGGACCATGCTTCTGGATGGCCTCCAGGCCATAGGCGCTGCAGGTGGGCGTGAAGCGGCAGCGAGGCCCGATCATCGGGGAGATGAAGCGCCGATAAAACCCAATCCCTGCCAGGAGAACAGCCGCCAGAGCTCGGTTCAACGCCTGTCGCAGCTTGGCCATCGGGCCGCCAGATACAGTGGCAGATTCGTGCATCGCGGCAGATGCCTGGAGCTGTTTCGGTTCCAGCATGCCCAACAACCGCACGATCTCAACACACACCTTCCCACCTATGTCTCGTTACCGCGGCCCTCGCCTGAGGATCACGCGGCGCTTGGGAGACCTACCCGGTCTCACCCGGAAGGCCGCCAAACGGTCCTATCCCCCCGGTCAGCACGGCCAAGCCCGTCGCAAGCGCTCTGAATACGCGATCCGTCTCGAAGAGAAGCAGAAGCTTCGCTTCAACTACGGCGTCTCCGAGCGTCAGCTCGTGCGCTACGTGAAGAAAGCGCGCGCCCAGGAGGGTTCCACCGGAACCAACCTGCTCAAGCTGCTCGAGAACCGTCTCGACAATGTTTGTTTCCGCCTCGGCTTCGGTCCCACCGTGCCCGGCGCCCGTCAACTGGTGAACCACGGCCACGTGACCGTGAACGGTCGTGTGACCGACATCGCCAGCTACCAGTGCAAGCCCGGCGATGTGATCGCCATCCGCGAGCGCAAGTGCAGCAAGAAGCTGGCTGAAGCCAACCTCGAGTTCCCCGGTCTGGCCAACGTGCCCAGCCACCTCGAGCTGGACAAGTCCAAGCTGAGCGCCAAGGTCACCGCCCGTTGCGAACGCGAGTGGGTTGCCCTGGAGATCAACGAACTGCTGGTGGTGGAGTACTACTCCAGAAAGGTCTGATCCAGATCCGCAGTTCAAATCCCCACGATGCGCAACCCTGGTTTCAGGGTTGCGTTTTTTTTTGGTTGATCCCCAGGCACTGCAAGCGCTCACCAGCCACGACTGGCTCGGATTGATCCACCCCGTGCTGATGATCCTGTTCGTCTACCCGGTGGTGGGCGCCACGATCCGGCTGGGAATCCTGGCGCGGGAGAAACGATTAAAGATCAACCCAATCGCCGACACGGTGCCGGCAGAGCACGCGCAACACGGAGCCTGGGTGACCGGCGGGGTGCTGGTGGCGGTGCTGATCGGCCTCGGCCACAGCCTCTGGAGCAGCCATCCCCTGGGTCTGGTCGTCACCGGCAGTGCTGTGATGTTCAGCTTCGGGCGCCTGCTGACGACCCGGCTGGTCTGGCAGCGCTTTCTCTGGGCTATCGCCAGTGCCTGCGGCCTGCTTCTGCTGGGGCTGCATCCGGCCGTGGAGCGGTTCAGCGATGTTCCCTGGAGCCCCCTGTTCTGGCAGTCCCATTTCTGGATGGGACTGTTGCTCACCGCCCTGTTGCTGAGCTCAACGGCGCTGCAGCCCTTGATTGGTCATTCCGTGCAGGCCAGGCGCATTCACATCAGCAGCAATCTGCTGGTGGCATTGCTGCTGGCCATGCAAGCGATCTCGGGAACGCGAAATCTGCTGCTGCACTAAGCCAAAACTGAAAGCTGCTGACGCAACCAGGGAAGACTCAGGCCGATCACGTTGGAATAACAGCCATCCAAGCCATCAATGCAGAGGCCGCCGCGGCCCTCGAGGGCAAAACCACCAGCGCATTGCAGCGGTTCTCCACTGACCACGTAGGCCTCGATCTCGGCCTGGCTGAGCGCGGCAAAGCGCACCACCGTTTCCACGCAAGCCACCAGCTCAGGTTGTCCGCGACGGATCAGGCAATGGCCCGTCAGCAGTGATCCGCAGCCGCCAGCCATGCGCTGCCAACGCTCCATCGCTTCGGCTGGCCCTGAGGGCTTGCCGAACACCTGCCCTTCAAAACTGAGCACCGAATCACAGCCCAGCACAGCCGTGATCTCGGCATCGCCCACCGGGTCAAGCGTCTGGGCAACAGCTGTGGCCTTGGCCTGAGCCAGCAGTTTCACCAGCTCTGCAGGCTCCGCATGCTGGATCTGGTCTTCATCCACACCGCTGACGCGCACCTGATGCGGGATTCCCGCTTGCTCCAGCAAACGGCGACGCGCCGGCGAGGCGGAAGCAAGCATGAGCACGGGAACACACCGCAGAACAACGCTCCGTAGGCTGCCAGGGACGGAAGGCTTCGCCATCGCTCACCCCACCGACCTGCTGGATCGACGCAGCCGTGACCGGGCCTGCCGGGCCATGGGATGCCTGCCCTTTTCTGAGGCCCTTTACAGGGATCTTCAGCAGCAAGGCCTGGATGCCGGCGACCTCTGGAGCGAACCCAGCCGCTACGGCCGCAAAACACGCTGGTTCCGCAACAGCGAAGCCCTCGAAGACGACCTGCGTTGGCTGATCAGCGTGGGCGTGCTGCGCCGGGAAGTGGATGGGCAAGGGCTGACCAGCCGCTTCAGGCTCACGCCCCTGGGTCGCCAACTCCTCGATGACGACCCCGCACTCCTGCAGCGTTCGATTCCGGTGTTGGAGCGTCTGCGTCACAGCCTGCGTCGGCACTGGCCGCTGTGACCGGCACCACGCCGCGACCCCTAATGGTGCTGGGCACCTCCAGCGGTGCCGGCAAATCGCTGATGACGGCGGCGCTGTGCCGGGTGCTCCAACGCCGTGAGGAACAGGCGTTGCCCTTCAAGGGCCAGAACATGAGCAACAACGCCTGGGTGGATGCCGATGGCGGGGAGATGGCCTACTCCCAGGCCATGCAGGCCTGGGCGGCGGGCCTTGAGCCCTGCTGCGCCATGAATCCCGTGTTGCTGAAACCCCGGGGAGACAGCACCAGTGAGGTAATCCATGGGGGCCAGAGCGTGGGGATCGCCCGCGCCGAGCACTACTACCGCGACTGGTTCCGCCCCGGTTGGCAGGCGATCCGCAGCGGGCTGATGCAGCTTGAGCAGAAATGGCCTCAAGGCCGGCTGGTGCTGGAGGGGGCGGGAAGCCCGGTGGAAGTGAACCTGCAACGCCGCGACCTCACCAACCTGCGCCTGGCCCAGTACCTGCGGGCCAACTGCCTGCTGGTGGCCGACATTGAGCGCGGCGGTGTCTTCGCCCAGATCGTTGGGACGCTCGCTTTGTTACGCCCGGTGGAGCGCCCGCTGATCAAAGGAATCCTGATCAACCGCTTCCGCGGCCGTCGGGAGCTGTTTGATGAGGGTCGCCAATGGCTGGAAGCCAACACCGGGGTCCCGGTGCTGGGGGTGATGCCCTGGCTCAACGAGCTGTTTCCACCCGAAGATTCCCTCGATCTGCTGGAACGCAAACCCACCCGCGGGGCCACCGATCTGGAGATCGCTGTGCTGCGGTTGCCCTCCTTGAGCAACTTCTCGGATCTCGATCCGCTCGAAGCCGAAGCCAGCCTGAAGCTGCGCTGGATTCAACCCGGGGAACCCCTGGGTGAGCCGGATGCCGTGATTCTTCCGGGAAGCAAGCAGACGCTGCGGGATCTCGAAGCGTTGAACAGCTGTGGACTGGCCGATCAACTCAGGAGCTACGCCCAGGCTGGGGGATCCGTCCTGGGCATCTGCGGCGGCATGCAGATGCTGGGCAAAACGTTGAACGATCCGGAGGGACTGGAGGGCACCGATCAGCGGGGACCCCAGAGCGGCCTGGGCCTCCTGCCCCTGGACACCACCTTCAGCGGCACGAAACGGCTGAGCCAGCGCAGCATCGATGGCCTCTGGCCCATGGAAACACCGCTGAACGGTTTTGAACTGCACTACGGCACCACCACCCCAGATCCCGGTCTTCAGCCCCTGAGCAGCGACCCTGGTTTGGGGTGGTGGGCTCCCGGGCCAAAGGGTTCGAGCGTGGTGGGCACCTACCTGCACGGCTTGCTCGACAACGGCCCCTGGCGACGGGCCTGGCTCAACCGGCTTCGCGAGCAACGGGGATTGCAACCGCTGGCCAACGATCCCAAGAACCACAGCGCCCACCGTGATCTGTTGCTCGATCGCCTCGCCGATGCCTTCGAGCAACATGTGAACCTTGCTCCATTGCTCCAGCCATGACGTCGATTCCCGTGCGCTGGCCCGATGGGCGCATCACCCACGAAACCATTGGCCAGGACTGGTTGGTGGCCGCCAGTGGAGCGGGCATCAGCATTCCCACCGGTTGCCTGGGGGGCAGCTGCGGGGCCTGCGAGATCGACGTGAACGGCAAGACGGTGCGCGCCTGCATCAGCACCGTTCCGGCATCGAAATCAGCGAAACTCAGCGTTGAATTCGCCACCGACCCGCACTGGTGACTCGCCTACGCCTCAGCCTGATGGCCCTGCTCACCGGCACCCTGAGCGGCGCCGGTGTGGCGGTTGTGATGGGCTGGATCGGCGGCTTAAGCCAGCTGCTCTGGGGAGATCCGGTGCTCGAGGGCTTGGATCGCGGCCTTCCCCTGGGCTGGTCGATGTTGATCTGCGGCAGCAGCGGCTTGATTCTTTCGCTGCTGCATCGCCCCGGCCCCAACACCTTGCTGCCTGAGCTGCGGGACACCCTGAGTGATCTGCGTGATCCCGACCAGGCGCCGAAACGCGATGAAGCTCGCGGTCTCCTCGGAGCGGCGCTGGCCCAGATCGGGGGAGGATGCATCGGGCCTGAGGCCCTGATGAGCCGCATGGCCGCCCTGATCAGCCAACGAATCTGGCGTGGTCGTGACCAGAAACTGCAGGAGGCAACGGTGGCAGGGAGCCTGGCCTTGTTCGGAGCTCCACTGCTGGGGGGGGCTGTTGTTGGCGAAGCCTCTCACCCAAAAAACCGGAGGCAAACCTTCCTCGACCGCTGGTTGCCCGGCAGCCTCGGCGGCGTAGCAGGGTTTGCAGCCTTCCACGGCATCGGTGCTGCCAGCGGGGGATCACTGCAACGGCTTCCTTACATCTGGCCCAGCAGCCTGGGGGAAGATCTCGGCACCCTCAGCGCAGGTTTGTTGGGAGGAGTGGTCGGTTGCGGCCTGGGCTGGCTGTTGCTGCAGTGGCAAGGCTGGCTGGAGCAGCGCCAACTCCTGGCCCGATGGCCCTGGTGGCCGCTGCTGACCGGCCTGTTGTTGGGGGCCTGCATGCACTGGTTGCCGTTGGTTCCCTTCGCCGGAGAAGACCAGCTGAGGCCCCTGCTGGAGGGCCAGAACTCAACTGAGGCCTGGGTGCTGCTTCTCTCAGCGATCGTGAAACTGCTGATGCTCGGTCTTTGCCTGGAAACCGGCTGGCGGGGCGGAGTGTTCTTTCCACTGTTCCTGGTGGCCTGCGCACTCGGGATGGGACTTCACCTGCTGCTGCCCGATCTGGGCAGCCTGGGCAGTTGGTGCGGTGCCCTCACGGGTGCGTTGTACCGCTTCGTGCTGCCTGCTCCCATGGCGGTTCTGGTGCTCGGGATTGCTCTCCTGCAGGGTCACGGCACAGCAGGCCTGCTGGTGGGCCTCGGCATGGCGCAGCTGATCAGGCGCCGTGCTGAGCGGGATGGTGGCCCTCCACTTCGCCCTTGAACACACGGCTGGCCCGGATGTCGGCCTCCTCAATCGTGATGAGATCCTGCTTGGTGAGGGCTTCTCCCATCCGCGAAAACAACCGGTTGGCCTGGCGCAGACGGGCCCGGTCCAACGCATTGCGAACCGAGCGCGCGTTGGCGAAGAAAGGCAGCTGCCGCCGACGCGAGACATAGTCGGAGAACGCCGTCTCGGCCTCGGCACTGAACTGATAGTGCTGGGCCTCGAGGAGCAGGCCTGCAATCGCCATCAGCTCGTCGTCGCTGTAGTCGGGGAAATCGAGATGGTGCGCCACCCTTGAGGACAGGCCTGGATTGGAGCTGTAGAAGGTCTCCATCCGATCCCTATAGCCCGCAAAGATCACCACAACGTCGCTGCGCCGGCTCTCCATCTCCTGCAGGAGAATCTCAATCGCTTCGGCGCCGTAATCGCGTTCGTTGTCTGGCTTGTAGAGGTAATAGGCCTCATCGATGAACAGCACGCCACCCTGGGCACGCTTGAGCATCTCCTTGGTTTTCGGGGCGGTGTGACCCACGTACTGACCCACGAGATCGTCGCGGGTGGCCGTCACCACATGACCCTTGCGGAGGTAACCCAGGCGATGCAGGATTTGCGACATCCGCTGCGCCACGGTGGTCTTGCCCGTGCCGGGATGGCCGGTAAACGACATGTGCAAACTGGGCGCGGTGCTGGGCAACTCCAGTTGCTGCCGCGCCTGATCCACCAGCAACAGCGCTGCGATCTCTCGGATCCGCGTCTTCACCGGCGCCAGGCCGATCAGTTCACGGTCCAGTTGGTCCAACACCTCAGCCACACCGGAATCGGCATAGGCCGAAGCCAGATCAACTGAGGAGGGCATCGATCTCTGCGGCAAAGGCTCGATCGGCTTCGCTCAGCTGGGCCTCGGGGCCGTCATCCTCCGGCCGGATCGTGATGTTCACGTAGGTGCGCCCAAAGCTGATGTCGGGAAAGCGCTGGGTCGCCTCGCTGTGATCGCCGAGTTTGTCAAGAAAATCCCTGGTGGCGTCGTAGCTCTCAAACTCGAAACGACACTCGAGGCATACGGGTCGTTTCCGCTCCTGCCACTGATTCATCAGAGTCCCCGTTCAGCCTGAACCTGCTGGAAACCTAGAGGAGCGCCACCCGCTGGCAGCCCATCAAGCGCCCTGACCAGGCCTCGGCGTAGGCCCGATTGGCGGCCTGCTGCTCGGGGTCATCGGTGTCCAGCGGATGCGGCATCGTGCCGGCGATGGCGGCATTGGTGACGCAGAACATCGACTTCTGGAAGCTGACGCAGATCTGCACGTGCACATCCGTTTGGCCTCGACCGTTGTCGTCGTACCAGAGGCTCAGTTCCTCGGGCAGGTGGCGATACATGTCCTGCATGCAGAGGCTGGGGGGAATGCCCGCACCCATGCTCGGAATCGGGTCGGCGTAAAGGGCGCCGTACTTGAAATCACTGATGTCCGGTGAAATCTGCCGGGCCTGGGCGTTGTACGACACCGTTCCAAGGAAGGGCATGCCGCGAAAGAAAACGGCCTCCACGTAGGGCACCGCAACATCCACCAGAAAGGTGAGACCCGCCTCAGGGGGGAGGACCCAGATCTCTTCACCACCGATCGTCACCTTGTATTCAATCGGGCTTCCGGCCGCCGCCACCAGGCCATCGCGGATGTGATGCACCACATCGTTGACGCAGGTGACTTCCTTGATCGCGTAGCGGCGGGCCAGGTCGACAAAGATGTCGCTCATCACGCGCCAGAACAGACCGAGGCAATAAATCGTGGTGAGCGAACGGATGGCCTCCGGGGCGAAGTCTGGATAGAGGCGGTTGTTCAGGGCCAGCAGGGGGTCGCGCGCCGACTTGCGCTTGATGATCCGCTGGCAAGCCTCGGCGAATGCAGGCGTATCGAGGTAGGCATCCAGCCCGCCGGTGCCATGCCAGAACATCGCCTTCTGGCAGTACTCGGCGTACTCGAAGTTGATCCGATCCCCCATCAGATGGGTCCAGAGGCGCTTGAGGTTGAACCCCTCGTGGAAAAAGCGGAACACCGGGAAGGGATTGAGCATCTGCTGCTCGCCCTGATCCACCAGGTTCTTGCTGTAGGCATCGAGAACCAGGCCATAGCTCTCGAGCACATTGACCACCTGCAGCAGATGGTCTGGGGTGTCCTTGAGCAGCGGCGTGTCGCTGAGCAAACGACGGATCAACTCCTCCTGATCAGGAAGCACCGGAGGTTGAACAGGGGATGCGGTTGTCGGGGTCATGACAGATCTCCAGTGATCAGGCTGAGGCCCGTGGTGGCCGCCTCACTGAGGTTCGAGAGCAGCTCCGGCGCAAGGCCAAGCACCAGCACACCGAGGCTGAGGGCGATGGCCGGAACTTGCTCCTGCAGCGCTACGCGATTGAGGATACGGGGATTCACCACCTCCCCGGGGGCGATCGCCAGGCGACCGAAGAAGGCGCGGTTCACCAACAGCAGGAAATACACCGCCGTCAGTCCCGATCCCACCATGGAAAGCAGCGTGGCCAGGGGGAAGGGCTGAAGGCTGCCGCGGAAGATCAGGAATTCGGAAATGAAGCCGGCCATGCCGGGGATTCCGGCACTGGCCATCACCCCGATGATCATCAGAGATCCAGTGAGCGGCAGGCCGCGCTGGGGGTTGAGCAGGCCACGCAAGACGTTGAGGTCGCGGGTGCCGGTCTGGGCGTAAACGACACCCACCACCAGGAACAGCACGCCAGAGATCAGGCCGTGGCTCACCATCTGGAACAGGGCCCCCATCAACCCGAGCGGCGTGGCGGCGGCGGCGGCCAGCAGCACGTAGCCCATGTGGCCCACCGAGCTGTAGGCCACCATGCGCTTCATGTCGGTCTGGGCAATCGCCGCAAGGGATCCGTAGAGCACTGAGATCGCAGCCCAACCGGCCAGCCAGGGAGCAGCCACCTGCCAGGCGTCGGGGAACAATCCAAGGCAGAAACGCAGCAGGCCGTAGGTGCCCAGCTTGAGCAGCACACCTGCCAGAAGAACCGAAACCGGTGTGGAGGCCTCGGTGTGAGCATCCGGCAGCCAGGTGTGGAAGGGAAAGAGGGGAATCTTGATGCCGAAGCCAATCAGCAGAGCACCCATCAGCACCAGCTGGGGCGTCATGCCCAGTTCACCGGCAAGGATCGGCCGGAGGCTGAAGTCCATGGTCCCGGTGACAAAGGCAATGCCAAGGAAGGCGCCCAGGATCAGAACGCCCGAGACGGCGGTGACGATCAGAAACTTGGTTGCGGCGTAGGCCCGGTTAGCACCACCCCATACGGCGATCAGCATCCAGAGGGGGATGAGTTCCAGTTCGTAGAACAAGAAGAAGAGCAGCAGGTTCTGGGCCAGGAAGGCTCCATTCACGGCGCCAGAAATCACCAGCAGCAGGGCGAAATAAACCCGTGGGCGGTTCTCGATCGTGCGGGAGGCGATGGCCGCCACCAGGCAGAGCACACCGTTCATCAGCACCAATGGCAAGGACAGGCCATCCAGCGCCAAGGCGTAATCCAGGCCGATGGCATGCACCCAGCGGGCCTGTTCCACCAACTGCAAACCTGCGTCGGCGGCATCGAAGGGCAGCAGCAGGGCGAAGCTCGCCAAGCACTGCACCACCAGCAGCACGATGGACACATCGCGCAGGCGTGCACTGGACGGGGATCCCGGCCAGAGGATCAGAGCCAGAGCCCCGAGGAAGGGAATCAGAAGCAGGAGGGAAAGAAGCATCTCGGGGCGATCAGGTGAGGAACCAGCTCACCGCGGTGAGGAAAAGAACGATGGCCAGGAGCACCGTCAGCACGTACGACTGGCTCTGGCCGCTGACGCTGAGCTTGAGGCTGTCGGCACTGGCCAGGGAGAAGCGCGCCACTCCATTGAGAAGACCATCCACCACATTGCGGTCGAACCAGGAGGCCAGGCGAGAGAAGCCAGCCACCACGTTGACGATGGTGAGGCGATAGAAGCGCTCGGTGTAGAAGTCGTAGGCCAGCAGGTCCTGCCACCAGCGCAGAACAGGATTCAGCGAGCGGGACCAGGCCTTGCTCAGGGGGAGAACGGCGCCAGCGAGCAGGCCCAGCAGTCCGCTTCCCACCACAAGAGCTGCTGCCCAGAGGGGGAAGGCCAACAAACCATCGAGCGATTCAAGCCGCACCAGCAACAGCGGGGTGATCAGCACGATCACGGTGAGCGCCACCATTGGGAACGCCATCTGCCAGTTCACCTCGGCAGCCCGACGGGACTTGATCAGGGAATCCCCCATGAACACATGGCGGAACACCCGCACCAGACCCATGGCGGTGAGTGCGTTGGTGAGCAGGAACACCGCCATGAACGGCACCGAGCGCACGCTCAGCAGTTCAATCGATTGGGCCAGGGCCAGGAAGCCACCCAGGGGGAGGAAGCCCACGAGACCAGCACCACCCACCAGAAACGCCGTGGTGGTAGCCGGCATGCGGCTGCCCAATCCCCCCAGCTCGGTGATGTCCTGACAGTTGGTGGAGGCAATCACGCCGCCAATGCTCATCGACAGCAGCGCCTTGGACACGGCATGGGTGAACAGCAGCAACAAGGCCAGAACAGGGATCTGCAGCGCAATGGCGATGAAGACAAGGCCCATGTGGGCCGTTGTGGAATACGACAGCGTGCGTTTGATGTCCACCTGAGCCAGGGCCACCAAAGAGCCACCGATCGCACTGATGCTGCCGATCACGAGCATCACGCCGATGGCGATGGGCGAGAGCTGAAGGATCGGCATCACCTTCAGCAGCACGATGGCGCCGCAGGTCACCACCACCGAGTTCCGCAGAATCGAAGCGGGGTTCGGGCCCTCCATGGCTTCGTCCAGCCAGAGGTGCATGGGGAACTGGGCGCATTTGCCCGTTGGGCCAGCGACCAGGCCCAACCCCAACAGCGTTGCCGCCAGCGGAGAGAGGGTGTCTTGGGCGGCCCAGGCGTAAAGGTCGTTGAACCCCATCACGCCGGAATAGCTGCAGAGCGCCACCACACCCATCAGCAGCAGCACATCACCAACGCGCTTGGTTAGGAAGGCATCCCGGGCTGCTGTGACCACCAGGGGTTGGGCGTACCAGAAACCCACCAATAAATAAGTGGAGAGCGTCAGCATCTCCAGCAGGAAATAGCTCTGGAACAGGGAGTCGCTGAGCACGACGCCACTCATGGCCCCCTCGAAAAACCCGAGCAGGGCAAAGAAGCGGGCCAACGCCCATTCCTTGTCCATGTAGCCCAAGGAATACACCTGGGACAGCAAGCTGAGGCCCGTGATCAGTTCCAGGGCCACCAGGTTGGTGAGCGACAAGCTGAAGCTGATGTTCAGCTCCAGATCAGCCACACTGAGCCATGGGAAGGCCAGATCGACCGGCCCTGATTGGTACACCTCCTGCAGGATCAGGCTTCCGTGGACGAAGGCCAGCAGGGTGAGAAGGATGTTGAGGTAGGCCGCCGGTCGATGGGCATCTCGGCGGAACCAGCCACAGGCCCAAGGGAGGGAAACCAACATCCCGATGAACCCATAGAGCGGGATCAACCAGGCGGTCTGGATGGGAAGCGAAAGCTCCGGGGTCAAAACGGCGAGCGGGATGGTGATCGAGCTGGTCGCTGGTTGGCCGGCGAATCTAGGAGCCGATCAGGGGCAAAAGAGCTCTTTGTGAACGGCTGTGAGGAGGCTTTCGTGCATTCAGCTGCGACGCACTGCACCACTGCCGGCCAACACAGGCTCCACCTCGTTGTGGGGACGGGCAATGATGTGAGCAGCAACCAGGCCATCACCCACGCGCTCGCAGGCATCGGCACCAGCACGAACAGCGGCATTCACAGCACCGGTTTCGCCACGAACCATCACCGTGACGTAGCCACCACCCACATACTCACGGCAGATCAGACTCACCTCAGCGGCCTTGGTCATGGCATCGGCTGCCTCAATGGCAGGAACCATGCCGCGGGTTTCGATCATGCCCAGCGCCACACCAGGAACGATGGGAGAAGGCGTGGCAGAGGGTTTGGCCACGGCTCCACCGCCACCGGATCCTGTGGTGGAGGAGCTACCGGCAGGCGTTGTGGTGGTGGTGGACGCACGACGGGTTGTTGCCGCGGAAGTCGTCTTTGCCGGAGTCGAGGAAGGCGCAGGGGTACTGGCCACGGGATTCACATCCACAGTCTTGTTCGCCGCAGCACTACTGCGGGTGGTGCGACGACGGGGGGTGGGGGAAGGAGTGGCCATGGCTGTGAAGGTGTGGAAGCGGAACGGAAACGGCGGAGGGAAATGGGGGGTCCCTATCCGTCCGGATTCCAGAAATCGATGATTCCACCGATGGTTAGATCGGTGAGAACGGTGTTATCAGGGCAGGCATGCCGTGCTGCCGAACCGCTGGCGGTGAACACCCAGTTGCCCTCACGGGCACCCACGGGGTCGACGGCCACCAGCTTCTTGCCTTTGTTGTTCTTGAGAATGCGCAGATGCATGTGATCCAGACCGGCAACCCGGTAGGAGCAGACCAGCGTTCCCATCACCTGCATGATCTCCATCAGCTGGCCTTGCCTCCCGCGGGTTGGCTGGGGCTGGGGGATGGAGAGGGAGCGGAGGTCTTCGGGGGGTCGGGTTCCCAGTGGTCAATGATCCCCACGATCGTGAGGTCACTGGGATAGGACTTGCTGCCGGCGGCTTCACGGGCGGCCGAGCTGCTGACGCAGATCACCCAGTCGCCCGGTTTCGCACCCACCGCATCAACGGCCACCTTCTTGGTGCTGCCATCGAGCACCACCTGAAGATGCTTGTGCTCGAAATCGGGGATCCGGTTGGTGGAGACGAGCGGCTTGACGACCTTGACGATGAGCATGATCAGTGAGCCTCCGGAAGTTGCGGGTCGAGCGTGGAACCGACGACCTCGGCCGGAGCCGTCTGGTTGCGGTCGCGAATGGTGAGACAGGTGTGGAGCAGACCCTCATCAACGAGAGCTGCGTAGCGATCGGCGATGGCCTTGTTCACCCGTTGGCAATCGGCGATGGCCCGTTCCCGGGCACCGGGCACACGGCCGGAATAGTCGAAACGAACCACAACCGGAATCGGCAAATCCCGGGACACATTCAGACCCTTGAAAATTTTCACGCCCACATCCAAATCAGGGGCCCCCTCTTCAACGGTGTCGAGATGGGCGAAATAGGTGAGGTTGCGCAGATGAACCTCTTTGAAGCCGATGCCAACGCCAATGAACCGCTCCGCATGCCCGGCATCGGGGTATGTGCCCCCGTGCAGATCCTGCACGTAGTCGATCTGGGAGAAGTTGTTGGCGAGCAACCGGGTGAGGAAGGACACCATCCCCGCATCCATGGGTCCAGGAGCAGAGCTTTCAACGGCTTCAGCAATCTGCGCCATCGCCTGATCAGCACTCATCGATGCCGTGGCGGCATGCAATTCCCTGGCACAAAGCCAGCGGTCAAGCACCATCTCGCTGTCACGGCTTGGGGGATGGACCCGGATCGCATCGGTGTCTGTGTCGAGGCCGATCAGTAGAAGATCAACCGAGGCACCGCAGCAGAAGCTGTTTTCGACCGACTCACGGAAGTCGAGCAAGCGTTGATGACCAGCCGCTGCTGCCAATTCATCATTGCTGCCATGGGCAGCGCAGCCTTGGTGGGAAGGATCGAGAGAACTGAAGTGGTAGGTCACCACCTTCAGATAACGGGTCGGTTCGGTGGAGGGATTGGGAGCGCCTTCGCGGTAGCGACGATGCTCGGTTTTGACCCAGCGGTTCACCGTGTTCTCCACGTCGAACATGGCGCCGGCATGGGAGCGGCGACGCACAGCGCTGAAGGGAATGCGCAGGGCATAGGCCACGGTGTGGGCCAACCGACCATCGGCGCAGGGGGTCAGATCGAGCAGATGAATGCCGCAGTCGAGCAGGAACTGCTCAAACTCGCGTGATGCAGCGCTTCCCGTGGCTGCATCCAGGGGATCGTCCTGGAAGAAGCGATCACTGAACAAGCGGTGGCTTTCGAACACACACCAGGCGAACAGGGCCCGCATGTCGAGGGGGCGAACCCAGGCCCGTTGCAGGATGTGATCCGGCAGATCGAAACCGAGTTCCGCCCGGCACAGCCGTTGGGCTTGGGGAATGAAATCAGTTTCGTGCTGGAGCGCGGAAACCTGTTGCAGCAGGGGAACAATCCGATCAAAACGTCCCTTGATCTCATGCTCATAGGCTTGAAGTCGGGCGTTCGCCGCTGCATCCGTCAGCGGATGACTCCGATGCGTAATCGGAAGCGAGCTGCGGCTCAGGTTGAACGGAACCGCCCGGGTTGCTGCTTTTTCACGACGCACCCATCCCGGTTGAGAGGGAGCGGGAGCAGGACGCTGGGCATCGCTGCTGGAGCGAATCCGGCCACCACCGACGGAGCCGCGGTCCAGTTGAGCCGCCTTGCCCGATGTGGTCAGCGCACGGCGCCGGTCCAGAGCGGCCTGGCGGGTGGACGACTCCGCATCAGAGGTGGTCTGAGCGGGAGCCGATGGAGTGACCAACTGCTGAAGCTGGCGACGGGTGGGTGCCGAGGGGGCCTGAGGTCGCCCGCCACGGAGAGGCTTGGAGCGAACCATCAATGAATCAGCCCCGTGCGCCGCCGGAGACGGTGATCAGGGAACCCTTCTCGGTGTTGCCGCTGGAGCCGGTCACCCGGCTCACAGGCCATTCGGTCTCCTCGTTGCGCTTGCGCTCGAAGGGAGACATGGCACTCATCGGACCCGGACGGCTGGGATTGCGTCGGCGCGCCGATGCACCCTCAGTGCCGGTGACGTGCTCACCACGATCCCAGTCATCACCTGTGATCTTGGTGGAGGACCCCTCTCCGGTCACCCGCGATGCAGGCTTCTCGGAAGGCTCACTGACCACAGCAATGGTGGGCTGGAACTGACGTTGTTGCTGACGGTTCTGGAACTCGCGGTTATCGAAGCGGAATTGCTCGGTACCGGTCACCTTGCCGCCAGCCATGTCAAAAGGGCCGGTGATGCGATTCCCCTGCTCATAGGACGTCCCGGTCACACCGGAGTTGGCATCACGCTGCTGTTGTGCAGCACGGGCAGGAGACACCACGCTGAAACGGGTCCAGGGGGCACCTTCAGGCGATTGACCATGGGTGTCGGTGCCAGCGGGAGCATCGGCGCCACAGGCAGCGGCCAGCTGATCGGCCCCTACATAAGGGGTTCCGGTGACCGCTTCACAAGCGCCACGCTTATCGCCGGTCATCACACCACCCACACCGGGCTGGATGCCGGTCATGGCAGCGGAAGGGGTGCCGACGCGCACGGGGGTGCGCTCACGGATGGCCTGGACTGCCGGGGTGCCGCAGTGTTGGCCAGCCTGCTCAAGGCCTGCATAGGGGGTCCCGGTGACGGCCTGGCAGCTGCCGGGCTCATCGCCGGTCACATGCTCCGAGCGGCCGGTGCGGGTGCCGCTCACCACCTGGTTGCGGTTGGTGATGCTGAAACCAACTTTGGCGGCTTCGGGTTCAGGCTTACCGCCGCAGTAGGCATTCACCTGCTCAGCACTGATGTATTGATCGCCCGTGACGCGGTGGCAGGAACCGAATTCATCGCCGGTCACCTGAGCCGAACGGCCCACCATCGTGCCGGTCACGCCCGTACCAGACAGGGTTCCTGAGAGTCCCACCTTGGTAGCGGGACGACCTTCAGGCAGAGGATCGGAACCGAGGTACTGATCGCCGGTGAGGCTGCGGTTGGCGCCGGCCTCGTCACCGGTGACGCTGGCGGAGCGGCCCACCATCACGCCACTCACAGGACGTCCCTGTTCGGTAAGGCTGTGACCCACTTTGCGCGGTGAGTTCATGCCACCACCGCAATAAGCGGCGGCCTGGTTGGCAGAGATGTACTCGGTGCCAGTCACGCTCTTGCAGGTGCCGGGCTCATCGCCGGTGACCTTTTCGGAACGGCCGACTTCATTACCGGTGACGCGGTTGCCGTGGCTGGTGGCGGTGACGCGCACCTTGGCCGGAGTGGTGGCAGCGGGCGCGGTCTGGCAGAAGGTCTGGAACACTTCGGCGCCCAGGTACTCAGTACCGGTGATCGAGCGGCAGGTGCTGGCTTCATTGCCGGTGGTTTTCACCGAGCGGTTGGCCTGGGTGCCGGTCACCGTCTGACCAGCCGTGGTGGTGCTTTCACCCACTTTCCAGTGCGCATCTGCGGCAGCGGCTTGCTTGGCGCCGTGACGGTTGGGACCGGTAGGTCGGGTCACACCAGCGCTCTGCTTGTTGCGGGCACCGGCCTTGGTGCGCAACTCGCGCACCTGTTGTGCCAGTTCACGGCTGGTGAGGTCAGGATTGGCCTGACGGGCAACGGCTGCGGCGCTGGTGGGTTGCTTCCCAGCGGTTTTGCCGTGCTTCGCCATGGCCTCGCGACGGGCCAGAACCAGCGCGCGGCTTGGATTCTCAATGGCACGACGCTTGGGAGTTGCCGAACGGCGCTCCGAGCGGGCAGAAAACTTGGGAGCCGGTGCACTCAAGGAAGCCTTCTCAACAGCGCGTTTGCCACCGCAACCACAGCTCTTGGTGGCTTCAACGGGTGCAGCGGCAGGAGTAGCGGCCTTGGTCTGACGGGCCACATCAGCGCGGTTGCGATCGCGGCTGGTGTCTGCGGTCTTGCCGCGGCGGGACAGGGCATCGCGGCGGGCCAGCACCAACTCGCGACTGGGATCGCGGTGCGGCTTGACCTGAGAGCTGCGGCTCGCAGGGGCAGCTGTGAGGGACGTGGTCCGCTGCGGAGCTACAGCAGCGGGTACAGCAGATGCAGAGACAGGCTCAGCAGCTGCGGCCGCATTGGTGCGGGTGGGACGGGCATCCGCAACGGTGCGAACACGGTTAGCGCCAGCACTAGCCGCTACCGAGGACTTCTTACCGGAAGTGGTCAACGCCTTGCGGCGTTCAAGTGCGAGTTCGCGACTGGAGAGTCTTGCCATGTCCGCCCGAGGATGTCGTCGTGAAGTGGAAGGGCACTTGCCCCTCCGGAAAAAGCTGGAGCCCTGATCAGGTCAGGGCTCGGAACCAAGGGTTCGAAGGATCAGCGTCCTTCGAAGACCACGAAGCAGGCACCCTGGCTCTGGGTGTAGGCGTCGTAACCGACGATGCGCACGTGGTGATCGGGGTATGCGCGGTGGCAAGCCTCGAGCTCACTGACAACGACGTTCAGATCCTTCTCACCGAAGAAGGGGAGCTTCCAATACGACCAGTAGGTGGCCATGGAGTTGCTGGGGTGGACGTGCTCGACGAGCGGGCTCCAACCCTGGGCAATGATGTAGGCGATCTGGTCGTAGATCTCGTCCTGGGTCATCGGCGGGAGGAAGCCGAAGGTCTCCAGGGTGGCGACTGTTTGATAGTCACCCACGGTGCTCTGGAAAGGCATGGGGATCCTGGGTGTAAGAGAAAGGGGTGGCCGGTTGCATCAACCGGCCGTTGAGACGATCAGTTCTGGACGTCGAGCTTGTCGACGGTGTCGAACTCGAACTTGATCTCCTTCCAGGTCTCGAGGGCGATGGCCAGCTCGGGGCTGTGCTTCGCGGCTTCCGTGAGGATGTCGCGGCTCTCTTTCTCGAGATGACGGCCGGCGTTGCGTGCCTTGACGCAGGCCTCGAGGGCCACACGGTTGGCAGCAGCACCTGCAGCGGAGCCCCAGGGGTGACCGTGGGTACCACCACCGAACTGAAGAACGGAGTCGTCGCCGAAGATGGTGACCAGGGCGGGCATGTGCCACACGTGGATACCGCCGGAAGCAACGGCGAACACGCCAGGCATGGAACCCCAGTCCTGATCGAAGAAGTTGCCGCGGCTGCGGTCTTCGGGCACGAAGGATTCGCGCAGCTGGTCGATGTAGCCGAGGGTGGTCTGACGATCACCTTCCAGCTTGCCGACCACGGTGCCGGTGTGGAGCTGGTCACCACCGGACAGACGCAGACACTTGGCGAGAACGCGGAAGTGGATGCCGTGCTTGGGGTGACGGTCGATCACCGCGTGCATGGCGCGGTGGATGTGCAGCAACATGCCGTTCTTGCGGCACCACTTCGACAGACCGGTGTTGGCCGTGAAGCCCCCGGTGATGAAGTCGTGCATGATGATCGGCATGCCGAGTTCCTTGGCGAACTCAGCGCGCTCATACATCTCCTCGGGAGTGTTGGCGGTCACGTTGAGGTAGTGACCCTTGCGCTCGCCGGTCTCCTGCTCGGACAGCTTGATGGCTTCCGCAACGAATTCGAAGCGGTTCTGCCAACGCTGGAAGGGCTGGGAGTTGATGTTCTCGTCGTCCTTGGTGAAGTCCAGACCGCCGCGCAGGCACTCATAGACAACACGGCCGTAGTTCTTACCGCTCAGGCCGAGCTTCGGCTTGATGGTGCAACCCAGCAGAGGACGGCCGTACTTGTTCATCCGGTCGCGCTCGACCTGGATGCCGTTCGGCGGGCCGTAGCAGCTCTTGATGAACGCCATCGGGAAGCGGATGTCTTCCAGACGGAGGTGGCGCAGAGCCTTGAAACCGAACACGTTGCCGACCAGGGAGGTCAGAACGTTGGTGATGGAACCCTCTTCGAACAGGTCGAGGGGGTAGGCAATGAAGGCATAGAAAGACTCCTTGTCACCAGGGACGTCTTCGATGCGGTAGCAACGGCCCTTGTAGAAGTCGAGATCGGTGAGGAGCTCGGACCACACAGTGGACCAGGTGCCGGTGGAGGATTCAGCAGCCACAGCAGCGGCAACTTCTTCCTTGGGCACACCTTCTTGGCCGGTGCACTTGAAGCAGGCCAGCAGGTCGGTGTCGAGGGGGACGTAATCAGGAGTCCAGTAGGTATCCCTGTACTCCTTGACCCCAGCGTCGTACTTCTTGCTCATGGGAAAACTCCGTTAGGTCGGTGAAGAGGTTGAGACGTTCGCGTGCCTCGTCAGAGGCTCAGCGGAAGATCTCAGTCCTTCTGACCAAGGAAGTTGCCGTTGCCCAGAGCAGGCTCCACTTCGCGGTGGGGGCGGGCAATGATGTGAGCGGCGACCAGGCCGTCACCGACGCGCTCGCAAGCGTCAGCGCCAGCGCGCACAGCAGCGTTGACAGCGCCAGTTTCGCCGCGAACCAGAACGGTGACGTAGCCGCCGCCGACGAACTCACGACCGATCAGGCGCACTTCGGCAGCCTTGGTCATGGCATCAGCTGCCTCGATGGCGGGGACCAGACCGCGGGTCTCGATCATGCCGAGGGCGATGCCCATGGTTTCGTTAGCCATTGCCTACCGGTAGAAGGGGTGGAATGTTCGCTGGGGACATTGCTCCGCCAGAACCCTTCCCGTCAAGCGATTTGGACAACTTTCTCGATCACTGTCCATAGTGAACTAAATAAGCCGGGCTTATCACCCTGTGCCTCACTGTTCCGGTCTGCTGTGGTGGTTCATGTGATCACATCCCCACAAGTCGTTGTCGGCAGTGGTGAAGCTCCATAGGTTCACGTTGCGTCACCTTCCCAAAGCCTTGCTGCGGGGTGGAATGTTCAACCCAAATGGGTGTCGCTGGGTCGAATCCAGAGATTGTTATTCCCTAGCCCCAACCAGCCCGCACAATGGGAGGCCCTCTTTTGTTGGCCCACCTTGGCGCTTCAGCTCACCATTGCCACGGGCAACCCGATCAAGGTTGCCGAAATCGAGGCCATGCTGGGACCTCTTCCTCTGGAGGTGCAGCGTCAACCTGCCGATCTGGACGTTGAAGAGACGGGGAGCACCTACCGCGAAAACGCTGAGCTGAAAGCCAGCGCTGCCGCCCTTCGCACCGACTGCTGGGCCCTGGCTGACGATTCAGGGCTTGAGGTGGATGCGCTCCAAGGGGCACCAGGGCTCTATTCGGCCCGCTACGCCGAGGGAAACGACGCCAAGGTGCAGCGGATCCTGGAGGAACTGGTGGGATCGCCTTATCGGAGTGCCTGTTTCCGCAGCACGATGGTGTTGTGTGATCCCTCCGGCAACTGTCGTGCCGCGGCGGAGGGAATCTGCTGGGGCGAACTCCTGAGTGCCCCGGCCTACGCCGGCGGCGGATTCGAATCCCTGCTTTGGGTGCGGGAAGCCCGTTGCAGCTATGGCGAACTGAATGCGGCTCAGCTCAGCCGCCTGGGCAGCCGTGGAAAGGCCGCGCGGGCTCTGGCTCCACAGCTGCGTGAGCTGCTGGACCTGAGCTGATCCGAGCTGGTCTGAGCGCTCAGCGCAGCCTTGCGTTGCTGTTGATGTGGTCGATGGCGCGCATCGCCGCCGCGGCCGCCTCCTCCACATCACCCTCCCGTCCCGCCAGGGTGAGACGTCCGAAGGCACCCACCGCTTTCACGTCCACCAAGGTGATGTTGGAGGCTTTTTCCGCTTCGTTGGCAGCGATCAAGACGTATCCGGCCGGCTCCGTCTCCAGGATGAACATGCTCATCCCGGCTTCAATCATTGAGCCGCGTCGGTTCTGCCGGTTGATCAGCACGGCATGGTCGGGGGTGATCGCCCGGATCACTTCCGTCCAGCTCACATCGGCTGGAGAACGCTGATCGATGGTGCTCCCGATCGCTTCCAGCACCACATCTCCGGAATGGAGCACCGTGCTCTGGTCGCGGTGATAGAGGGCCATCGAGCCGAACGCCCGCTCCACCACCATCTGGCCGAGACGGACGTTGCTGGCCTTCAGGGCGATGTCCGTCACCCGGTGCACCGCCATGCCCGGTGACACCTCCATCCAGAGGCAGGCATCTCCGGGGATGGGCAGAAATCCCTGGCTCACAGAACCCATGTAGGCCGCCAGTTGCGGCTGGAGCGAGTCGATGAAGACGTGGGTGCGCAGTTCGATCGACTGGACATGGCTGTTCTGCCGCAACAGCCGAGGCGACTCCGAATCCGTTGTCACAACACAGCTCGCCCCCCCTGCTGGGGGGTCACCTCAGTGCCGGTGACGAGAGCACTACCGCCGCGTCGCCGCTCCCGAGCATCGAAGCTGCCAAAACGGGTCATGGCGGGGAGTGTACCGGACGAATTCAGCTGAAACGGGCCAATAAAGAGTTAAAGCCTGCGGTCTTGCGCCTTGAAAAACAGCCGATACCGTCCGGAGAACCCCTCTAGAGATCTTGCAATGACTGAGCAGTCTTCTTTGAAGCCAGTGGATCTCAACGCTGATCAAGCCCTCGGGATGGTGAGCTTCGGCCTGATGCAACGGCTTGCTCAGGACGGCCAGGTGGATCTGCCCTGGCTGGAGGCATCAGGAAATGCAGACAGTGAGCGTCTGCGCCAGCTGCGTCAACGGCTGGAACTGACGTCATTGGCCATCGAAACCGGTGCTCCACTCACCACCGCGGAGGTGAGCATGCTGTTGGGGGCCCGCCCCGGAACGGAACGGGTGGAACGCGGTGGCCTCGTTGCCCGCCGGGTCAGCCGCAACGTCTGGCGCTTGAGCAAAGCAGAGGAGAGCGATCGCTCCGATCGTTACGACGGATTCCGTCGCCGCCTTTGAGCTGCGGCAGGGCCTGCCTGGCTTGGGCGATCCCAAAGAGTTTGAGCGACCTTTCCACTCCTCAGCGGATTTATTCGCAACTTGG
Source organism: Synechococcus sp. A15-44 (assembly GCF_014280115.1). Taxonomy (NCBI): domain Bacteria; kingdom Bacillati; phylum Cyanobacteriota; class Cyanophyceae; order Synechococcales; family Synechococcaceae; genus Synechococcus; species Synechococcus sp. A15-44. The sequence continues at coordinate 728,405 of NZ_CP047938.1, read as the reverse complement.
AGAGGTTGATCATCAAGGGAGCGGCCGATGGCCGGGCCAATGCTGCTGAAGGAGTCGGGGCCGCGCGAAGTGTTCTGCGGCCTCACCTCGATTGTGTGGCTGCATCGGCGCATGCCCGATGCCTTTTTTCTTGTGGTGGGATCACGCACCTGCGCCCATCTGATCCAGAGCGCCGCAGGGGTAATGATTTTTGCCGAACCCCGTTTCGGCACGGCCATTCTCAGCGAGCGGGATCTGGCTGGCCTCGCCGATGCCCACGACGAACTCGACCGGGTCTGCAGGGAACTGCTGCAACGCCGCCCCGAAATCCGCACGCTGTTTCTGGTGGGGTCCTGCCCCAGCGAAGTGATCAAGCTGGATTTGGCCCGGGCCGCCGAACGGCTCAACGAAGAACTGACAGGCCGGGTGCGGGTGGTGAACTACTCCGGCAGCGGCATTGAAACCACGTTCACCCAGGGAGAAGACGGGGCACTGGCAGCCCTCGTTCCCCTGCTCCCCGCCAGCGATGAGCGTCAGTTGCTGCTGGTGGGAACCCTCGCTGATGCCGTGGAAGACCGGCAGATGCACCTGTTCCAGCGGATGGGCATCGAGACGATTCGCAGCCTGCCGCCCCGGCAATCGACTGACCTGCCGGCCGTGGGAGCGGGAACCACGGTGCTGCTGACCCAACCCTTTCTCACGGAAACTGCGCGCCTGCTCAGCGACCGCGGCGCCACGGTGCTCACGGCCCCCTTCCCGTTGGGGGCCGAGGGGAGTCGCCGCTGGATGGAGGCTGCTGCTACTGCCTTTCATCTGCCTGATGAACGGGTTGCTGCTGTGCTGGACCCGTTGATGGAGCGCGCCCAGAGCGCCTTGGCCCGCCATCGCGCCGTGCTGGAGGGCAAGCGGATCTTCCTGCTTCCCGAATCCCAGCTGGAACTGCCCCTGGCCCGGTTTCTGCAACGGGAATGCGGCATGGAACTGGTGGAGGTGGGCACGCCTTATCTGAACCGCGAACAGATGGCTGCCGAGCTGGCCTTGCTCCCCGATGACGTCCCCGTGATGGAGGGGCAACACGTGGAGCAGCAACTGGACCGGGTTCGCGCCAGCCAGCCCGACCTGGTGGTGTGCGGGATGGGCCTGGCCAATCCGCTGGAGGCCGAAGGCATCGCCACCAAATGGTCGATCGAACTGGTGTTCAGCCCGATCCACGGCATCGACCAGGCCGGCGACCTGGCGGAACTGTTTTCGCGGCCGTTGCGTCGCCGGCAACTGATTCGACCTGGCCTCCACCCCAGCAGCCCCGACGCAACCGTGCACGCCTGATCCCATGCAACTCACGCTCTGGACCTACGAAGGGCCACCCCATGTGGGGGCCATGCGCATTGCCGCCTCCATGCGCGGCGTTCATTACGTGCTCCATGCCCCCCAGGGGGACACCTATGCCGATCTGCTGTTCACGATGATTGAGCGGCGCGGACAACGTCCGCCCGTCACCTACACCACCTTTCAGGCCCGGGATCTCGGGGGGGACACCGCCGAACTGGTGAAACGGCATGTGCGTGAAGCGGTGGATCGCTTCCAACCCGATGCCCTGCTGGTGGGGGAAAGCTGCACCGCGGAGTTGATTCAGGATCAGCCCGGTGCCCTGGCCCAGGGCATGGAGCTCACCATGCCGGTGGTGAGTCTGGAGCTGCCGGCCTACAGCAAAAAAGAGAACTGGGGAGCCGCAGAAACCTTCTACCAACTGGTGCGCAACCTGCTGAAGGAGCAGGCGCCAGCCAACAGCCAGCACGACCCCAGGGCCTGGCAACACCAGGGGCGCCGGCCCCGGGTGAACCTGTTGGGCCCCTCCCTGCTGGGCTTCCGCTGCCGGGACGACGTACTGGAGGTGCAGAAACTGCTCACCCTGCACGGCATCGATGTGGGCGTGGTGGCGCCCCTCGGGGCAGGCGTGGAGGATCTGCAGAGGATCCCGGATGCCGATCTCAACGTCTGCCTTTATCCGGAGGTGGCGGAATCCAGCTGCAGCTGGCTGGAGCGCAATTTCGGCATGCCCTTCAGCCGAACGGTGCCGATTGGCGTCGGCGCCACCCACGATTTCCTCGTCGAAGTGCACGAAATGCTGGGGATGGAGCCCCCCGCCCCCGATGAGGGCTACCGGCGCTCACGCCTGCCCTGGTATTCGGAATCCGTGGACTCCACGTACCTCACGGGCAAGCGGGTGTTCATCTTTGGCGACGGCAGTCACGCCCTCGCCGCAGCCCGGATCTGCAGCGAGGAACTGGGCTTCACAGTGGTGGGACTGGGCACCTACAGCCGGGAGATGGCCCGGCCCGTGCGGGCCGCCGCCAAAGCCCTGGGACTGGAGGCCCTGATCAGTGACGACTACCTGGCGGTGGAAGCGGCCATGGCCGAAGCGGCACCGGAACTGGTGCTGGGATCCCAGATGGAGCGCCACAGCGCCAAGCGGCTGGGGATTCCCTGCGCGGTGATCAGCACACCCATGCATGTGCAGGACGTTCCTGCCCGAATGAGCCCCCAGATGGGCTGGGAAGGAGCAAACGTGATCTTCGACGACTGGGTGCACCCGCTGATGATGGGCCTGGAGGAACACCTGATCGGGATGTTCCGCCACGACTTCGAATTCGTGGACGGCCACCAGAGCCACCTGGGCCATGCCGGTGGTGCCGGCGCCGCCGACAGTTCCGGCTTGAGTGACATCCCAGGGGAGGGCGATGGCGCTCTGCAGTGGACGGCCGATGGGGAAGCCGAGCTGAAGAAGATCCCCTTCTTCGTACGGGGAAAGGTGCGACGCAACACGGAGGCTTACGCGCGCGATGTGGGCTGCAGAGAGATCAGCAGCGAAACGCTGTATGACGCAAAAGCCCACTTCAAGGCATGAGCATTTGCACTCATTTCTTTTTATTTAGTTGAAAGAAATTCTGCTCTTGCAACTCAAGCAAGAACCAGATCTTTCATTTCTTGGTGAAAACCAACCACTGCACATCTGCTGCTGTTGAATGAAATCGACTTCTCTTGCACAGGTCGCTGCATGACCACAACCCTGACGCGACCGGCAGACGGTGAAGGCAGCGTGCAGGTCCACCAGGACCCGGCACTGAACATCCAGGAAGAAACCCTGGTGATCGCGGTCTACGGCAAAGGCGGGATCGGCAAATCCACCACCTCCTCGAACCTGTCAGCCGCCTTCTCGAAGCTGGGCAAGCGGGTGCTTCAGATCGGCTGCGATCCCAAGCACGACAGCACCTTCACCCTGACCCACAAGATGGTGCCGACGGTGATCGACATCCTTGAGGAGGTGGACTTCCACAGCGAAGAGCTGCGGCCTGAGGATTTCGTCTTCACCGGCTTCAACGGGGTGCAGTGCGTCGAGAGCGGCGGCCCACCGGCGGGCACGGGCTGCGGCGGATACGTGACCGGGCAGACCGTGAAGCTGCTCAAGGAGCACCATCTGCTGGAAGACACCGATGTGGTGATCTTCGATGTGCTCGGCGATGTGGTGTGTGGTGGTTTCGCCGCCCCGCTGCAGCACGCCAACTATTGCCTGATTGTGACCGCCAACGATTTCGATTCGATCTTCGCGATGAATCGCATCGTTCAGGCGATTCAAGCCAAAGCCAAGAACTACAAGGTGCGGCTTGGCGGCGTCGTGGCGAACCGATCCGCCGACACCGATCAGATCGACAAGTTCAACGATCGCACCGGCCTGCGCACCATGGCCCACTTCAGGGATGTGGATGCCATCCGGCGATCCCGACTCAAGAAATGCACCATCTTTGAGATGGATGATGCCGATGAGGCTGTGCAAGCGGTGCAGAACGAATATCTGCGGCTAGCCCAGAACATGCTCGACAAGGTGGAGCCGCTCGAGGCGACCTCCCTCAAAGACAGGGAAATCTTCGACCTCTTGGGATTCGATTGACACCCTCGACTTGATCAACGAAGCCTCGGCCGCTGCGACCGGGGCTTGGTTGAGAAGAGCTCAGCTCAAGCGCCGACGAGCTTCATCGACAACTCCCACACCCGCCGGGCCGTCTCCGGATCCGTGGCTTTGTCGGACAGTTCCTGGCTGAACTGCTCACCGTCCTTCTTCTGGCGGTTGCCCCAGCTCCAGTGCACACCGGATTCAGCGAAGTCGGGGTTGGCCACCACATCAGCCACCCGTTCCCCCGCCAGGGCCTGGGAGACGTAGCCGCCGGTGATGTTTTTCTGAAACCAGGGGAAGATCGTCTGGAAGGCCTTGGGGGTGTTGCGGAACAACGGTGTGTCCGCCACACAGCCCGGGTAGAGCGACATGAAGGTTATCCCCGTGTCCCCGTGCAGACGGCGATGCAGCTCCTGGGTGGTGATCATGTTGCAGAGCTTGCTGTCTTTGTAGGCCTTGCCGGGCTTGAACGGCTTGCCACTGGCCATGGTGACGGGGTCTTTGAACCCGGCTTCAAAACCAGAGAGGTCCCCCAGATCTGCCGGCGCAGGGATCGGAATCTTGCCCCCCAGCTCCTTGGAGTTCGCCGTCACGGTGCCCAGGATCACCACCCGCTTGGAGGGATGAGTGGAGGCCTTCAGCCGACCCAAGAGCAGCTGCACCAGCAGGAAATGGCCGAAATGGTTGGTGGCCATCGAGATTTCATAGCCCTGGGGCGAACGCTCCGGCTGCTTCAGCTTCGGCTTGTACACGGCTGCATTGCAGACCACGGCATCCACGCGCTCGGGCAAGGCATCCACCGCCCGACGCACACTGTCGAGATCACCCAGATCCATCAACACGTGCTTGAGACGCTCCTTGGGGAGGTCCATAGCGTCGGCAGCTGCCGCAGCACGCTGCGGGCTGCGGTTCGCCGTGATCACCGTCCAACCCCGCTTCACCAAGGCGCAGGTGGCATTCAGGCCCACACCGGAGGTGGTGCCGGTGATCAGAACGGTGCCGGGCGTGGACATCAAGACAGGGCCAGGAAGGCTGCCAGTCTGCCGGTCAGCACTCAATCCCAACGCCGCTGGTCACGAATCTCAGCGCCAGATCACGCGCAGACGATTGGGGGCGATCCACTGATCCTGCTCGCTGATCAGACGCTTCTCTCCACCGATGCTGAACAGACGATCGAAGCGTTGTTGCAGCGTTTCCAATTTCGCCGACTCAATCGACACGACCGCCGCGATTTCACTGTGGCGATCCATGCGTTCCTGATAGGCCACCGACAGGCGGACCAAGCTCACACAGCCCAACAAAACAAGACTCGCCTTGGCGGCCAAGGCGAGAAGGCTGCACTGCACTTCCTGTTGGTCGGTCTGCCGCTGAATCGCTGCAGCCATGCTGGCTGCATCCGTGCGGGGAGCTGGACTTTGAACCTGACTGGCGGTCACCGCATCAGCACGAACATCCGCTTGTAACGCAATCCGTTCGCAGTGCCAAGACCAGCTCTACGCCCGGTGATCTGGGCTGCCTTTGAAATCAGGCCTCGTAAAGGCTGATGGAGAGACGCAGAGCCAGAACAGCGGCATGGGCAGCCACCACGAGGGCAATGAACACCTCAGGTGCAGACAGAACGGTTTCCATGGGAGCCATGCATCAAACGGTCCCATTCTTCTCTGAGGGAAGGGCTGCAGGCCATCATTCGCAAAGGCCTGTCACACCAGCCCATGGATCCGGTTCTGATCGATGCCCCTGCTATCCGCGCCTTGGATCTACGGCCGCTGGAGATCTGGAGCACTCAGCCGCTGGATGCACTGCTGAGCCAGGGGCCAGTGCTCGAGCTTCGTTTCGATTGGCCCCGGGCGCAGGATGACCCACGCGAACTGCCGGAATGCCCCGAGCCTCGGCTCTGGGCCCTGCGGGCCGATGCGCGCTACCCCTGGCTGCCGCTCTTGCTTGAACGCGACCAGGGCAGCCTGATTCGCCATGTGGCCCTGGTGGTGCCCCACAGTTTCAGCCGCAGCGAAGGGCTGCGTTTTGACCCGGAAGCCTTGGAACTCTGGGTGACGCATCGATTGATGCTGTTGGACGACCTCTGCCAGCGAGAGCTCGGACGCCCGATGCGGGGCAACCTCTCCCAGATGGCCGCAGCCCTGGGCTACGAGCTGGATGCGGGATTTTGGAACCTGTTGGGCTGACCAGTCAGCTCAGCCAAAGCTGCAGGGCCCGCCTGGAGCTGTCGATCGCCAGGATGATGGCGAGTCCCCGCAGACAGCGCACAAGCAGGGCCGCATCAAACTGATCGAGCCGGCTGGCCGTCCACTGCGCAGCGATCGCCGCCACCGCCCCCAGCAGCAGGCCCATCAGAGGAACGCCGCGTCCTTCATGCAGGAACTGGAGGGATGCTGCGCTGGCAGAGCAGAGCACCGCCACCGTGCTCAGCCGCACGGCCTGATGAATCGGCACAGACATCGGACCGCTCATCAGGGGCACCATCACCAGCCCCCCGCCCAGGCCCAACATCCCAGCGGTCCAGCCGGCGATGCAGCCCACACCCGCCAACTGCGGAGCGCTGCCGTCATCAACGTCATCATTGGCATCCGCCTCGGGCCGTTCGCGAACGCAGAACGCCAGCACGATGTACATCAGCGTCTGCATCGCCAGCAGAATCCAGCCCGCTGCCAAACCGGCCAAACCACCGAACAGCAGTGCCGAGCCAAAGGCCGCCAAGCCGATGGCGAGTCCCGGCCGGGTCGGCAGCCGGCCCTGGCGCAGATGGGTAATGGTGCCCGCCAAAGCCGTGGGCACAATGGCGAAACTGCTGGTGGCCAGGGCCTGATGGGGCGGGAGATCAAGCCAGAGCAGGAGCGGGGCAAAGATCAAGCCACCGCCGATTCCCAACAACCCGGCCAAGCCCCCCGCCAGCAGGCCCAGGGCGATCAGGATCGGCACATCCCACCAGGGCACCATGGCGTGCGATCGATGCTTCCCTCCAGCATGCCCGCAACCGGGCGTTTGCTCCCCACCCAGCAAGCGGATGGACACACCCAGGTGGCTTTGGATGCCTGGCTTCTGAAGCGCAGCAACGGTCCGGTTCTGCGTTTTTACCGCTGGGATGGGCCCTGGCTCTCGCTGGGACGCCATCAACGCCACTGGCCTGAGCACTGGAATGAGCTGGCCCGCCGCGGCCGCATCAGCCTGGTGCGACGCCCGAGCGGAGGTCGGGCCGTGCTTCATGCCGGCGGTCTCACCTATGCCTTGATCTGGCCGGATGCACCCCGGCGACGCCAGGAGGCTTACCGCCAGGCCTGCCAGTGGTTGATCAATGGCTTCCAGGATCTCGGACTAGCGCTGCACTTCGGCTCGGACCCTGCTGGTGGCGAGGCCAACAACTGTTTCGCCTCGGCAACGGTGGCCGACCTGGTGGATCCATGCGGCGTCAAACGGGTTGGCAGCGCCCAGCGCTGGCAGAACGGTCGCCTGCTTCAACACGGTGAAATCCTGCTGGATCCCCCTACTGAGCTCTGGGAGGAGGTGTTTGAGGAAGCGGCTCCAGCGGCGGCTCCAGCCCGGATCAACCGGCTGGAGCTGGATCAGCGACTGCGCCAGAGCCTGGTTCAATCCTGGAGCCATTGCCCGTGGCAGATGCAGCCACTGAAGGCTGAGGAAGTTCAGGAGTTCGAGGACGAGCTGGCGTCCGGCTCTGCGCTCTGAGCCTGCATCGACTGCACCATCTGAGGAAGCATCGCCAAACCCAGGGGGTATCCATTGCGCTTGCGCGCCTCATCGAGGATCGCGGGGGGCAGGCTCACCCCGAGCCGCTTCAGCACCGCATCGCCCACATCCATGCGGTCGAGGGTGCCGGAGGGAAGGCCCGCAGCACTCATCACCAACAGGCGTCCCTGGGAGGCCGCCTCCAGGGCCGGCACCGCCTCCACCAGGGGAGCCGAACTGGCGATGGACGGCAGTTCAGTGAGGGGGCGCAGATGATCCTCGAGGCGCTGTTGGTCCCATTGCTGCACCGGCAGCAGTTTCAAGGGTTGATCGTCAATCCAACCCACCCAACGGCCGCTCTTGCAGACGAGCACCCAATCGGCAGGTCCCTCCGCCTCGCTGGCGGTCAGCCGCAGCTGACTGAGGCGCCGCAAGGTCTGATCCGCCTCCAGCACGCGGAAACGTTTGCCTGCCGCAGCCTCCACCTTCAACTCCCGCAGCACCGTCTGCAACTGCAGCATCTGGGTCTGACTGCGGTTGGCACTCAGGCCGAACCAACCGATCAACATCAGCAGGAGGCCGTTGAGCCGCCAGCCCTGCCAGAGCAGAACACCACCCAACAGGATCATCAGCATCGACAAAGCCCGTCCGGACGCCGATGCCACCTGAACGCCTTTCTGCTGACTGCCGCTCAGCTGCCAGACCAAGGCCTTGAGGATCAGCCCGCCATCGAGGGGCAGCCCGGGCAGGAGATTGAACAAGCCGAGCATCAAGTTGAGCAAACCCACCTGGCTCAACAACTGTGTGGCCAAGGGCTGGGTGTCCGACAGCGCTGCAGCCCCCGCCAGCATTCCGAAGGCCAACACCAAACTCACAATCGGGCCAGCAGCCGCAATGCGCAGATTGCCCATGGCGGTGGGGCATTCCTTCTCCACCCGCGCGATGCCGCCCAGATGAAACAGGGTGATGCTCAACACCTTCACCCCTTCCCTCAGGGCCATCAGGGCATGGCCCAATTCATGCAGCAGCACGGAGCTGAACAGCAACAAGGTGGTCAGCAATCCCAGCCCCCAACTCGCCGTTGCCGAGGCCGTTGTCGCGTAGCGGGACTGAAACAACGTGGTGAAGATCGCCACGGCAAACAACCAGCTGGGCTGAAGCCGCAGGGGAATTCCGCCAATCTTGAGCACCTGCCAGCCCTCTCCCACCGCCAATCCCGTCGTGTGCCGCTGCCGCGGACTTTCATCCACGATCCTAGGGAGAGCAACCCATGCAGCCCTTGCGTGATCCCCGCCCCACTCCAAACCTCAAGATCTGTGGGATCACCGACCCCGAGCAGGCTCAAGCCATCGCACAGATGGGGGTGCAGGCGATTGGCGTGATCGGCGTTCCCGCCACCCCACGCTTTGTGGAACCAGCCCAGCGCAGGGGCTTGTTCCAGCTTCTGGAACAACAGCACCCCCAGCTGCATCGCGTTTGGGTGGTGGCCGATCCCGACGATGCCGCCCTCGAGGAAGCGCTCAACGGTGCTGGGCAGCCCTCCGTGGTGCAGCTGCACGGCAGCGAGTCAGACGAACGCTGCCAACACCTGAAACAGCGCTACCCCCGGCAGCAGTGGTGGAAAGCGTTGCGGGTGCGTGAACCCGACGATCTCAAGCAGCTCGAGCAGTACGCGCCCCATGTTGATGCTCTGCTGCTCGATGCCTGGAGCGCCGATCAACTGGGCGGCACCGGGCACCGGATCCCCCTTGATTGGCTGGCCGAAACCGAGCTTTCGGTGCCGTGGTGGCTCGCAGGGGGAGTGAGTGCGGAGTGGGTTCCAGAACTGCTCAGCCGCGTCACGCCCCAGGGGCTCGATGCCTCAAGTCGGCTTGAGGAACGACCGGGATGGAAAAACCTCGACAAGGTTCAAGCCCTTGTCGAGGCTGTGAGGTCGAGACCGTGAAGTCGAGGAGTTAAAAGAGCGTTGAATCGCGGCTGATCAGGTGCTGAGCAGCGCTTCCTGCTGACGCACCAGCTCAAAGAACTCCTGCTTGAGGCTTGGGTCGTGGCGAAAATCGCCGCGCACAACGGAGTTCACCATGCTGGTTTGGGGCTCTTTCACCCCACGCCACTTCATGCAGTAGTGCTGCGCCTTGATGATGATGCCGAGACCCTGGGGCTCACAGAGCTTCTCGATTTCATCGGCAAGGATCATCACAGCCTCTTCCTGAATGTGAGGGCGGGAGAAGACCCAGTCAGCCACGCGGGTGAATTTGGAGAGACCGATCACCCGGGCACCAGGTTTGATCCCGATCCAGCAGTTGCCCATGATCGGCACCAGGTGGTGTGAACAGGCGGAACGAACCGTGATCGGGCCAACGGTGTAGATCTCATCCAGCTGTTTCACATTGGGGAAGCTGGCCACCTTGGGCTGCTGGTGGTAGCGCCCCTTGAACACCTCCTGGAGGTACATCTTGGCGACGCGCTCCGCCGTCTCATGGGTGTTGTGGTCGTTATCGATATCGATCACCAGGCTGCGCAGCAGGTCGCGAACCTTGTCTGCAACTTCAATCTGAAGCTGATCCAGCTCACCCGGCTGGAGGTGATCAGCGATGTTGTCGTTCGCCAGGAAGGAAGCACCCGCTTCCCTCAGGCGCTCACGGATGCGCGCAGAAATCTGGGGATTCAAGCTGCCATTGCCGTTGCCGTTGGCGACGCCGTTGGAAACGAAAGGGACTGTGGAGGTCATGGTGTTCGTTCAGAAGGCGCCGGCGGCCGGCATAAGGGTGAGGTCTTCGATCAACTGGTTGCTGGGTTGCAACGCCAGATTCGCCAGTGTTTCTGCCGCCTGATCGACAGAGAGCATGGCACGACGATCGAAATCGCTTTGTACGGTTTCCGCGTCCCACAGTGGTGTGTTCACGGCCCCAAGAGTGAGGGTGCAGGCACGAATGCCATTGCTCCGTTCCTCTTCCGCCAGGCAGCGGGTGAAGCTGGCCAAGGCAGCTTTACTGACGCAATACGCCCCCCATTGAGGGAAGGCATTACGGGCGGCGTGGCTGCTGATGTTGATCACCAGTCCGCCGTTCTCACGCATGGCGGGAACAACAGCAGAACAAACCTGCATCACGCTGGTGACATTCAGCTGTAGCAGCCATTGCCAACGCTCAATCGGCATGGCCAATAGATCGCCGGTGTAGGCCGCACCCGCGTTGTTGATCAACACGGAAGGGGTCTCACCCTGCAGCAACAAGCCAGCCATCGCAGCTGCGATGCCATCGGGTTGCGTCAGGTCGATGGCGGCAGAGGCCACAGAAACACCTTTGGTGCTGAGCTGAGCACACAGCTGCTCCAGTTGATCAGCGCTGCGGGCGGTGAGCAGCAAATCCCAGCCTTGATGAGCCAGAAGCTCAGCAGTTCGGCGACCTATGCCTCGGCTCGCACCTGTGATTAGAGCCGTTGGCAAAAACCGTTAGCAAACGGCGACACTTTAAGCGGCTTTGTCGACATCCTGTGACGTTTTTTCGAGGAACCGTCCCATGGCTCTGAATTTGGAGTAGCGCGCCTCGCGCAGTTGCTGTTCCGAAAGGCTCAGCAGTTGGTCGAGGTGACGCTCGATTGCCGCCCGCAGGTTTTCTCCGGCCTCCAATGGTGCCCAGTTGTTGCCGCCGGAGGGCTCCTCAAGCACCTCATCCACCACCCCAAGCTCCAGCAAGTCGCGGCCGGTGATCCTCAAGGCTGCCGCCGCATCAGGCGCTTTGGCCGCATCACGCCAGAGGATGGAGGCGCAGGCCTCAGGGCTGGCCACCGTGTAAACGCTGTGCTCGAACATCAGCAAGCGATCGGCCACCCCGATGCCCAAGGCACCGCCGGATCCGCCTTCACCGATCACGGTGGCAATCACCGGAACGCGCAAGCGGAACATCTCCCGCAGGTTGACGGCGATCGCTTCACCCTGACCCTGCTCTTCGGCCTCAAGGCCGGCATAGGCGCCGGGGGTATCGATGAACGTGAGAATCGGCAGGCGGAAGCGATCGGCATGATCCATCAACCGCATGGCTTTGCGGTATCCACCCGGAGCCGCCATCCCGAAATTGCGGGCGACGTTCTCCTTGGTGTCGCGGCCCTTCTGATGGCCGATCAACATCACGGGGCGATCGCCCACACGGCCGACACCGCCGATCAAGGCCTGATCGTCATTACCGCGACGATCGCCGTGCAGTTCAACCCAGTCGTCGCAGAACATCTGGATGAAATCCAGCGTGCTCGGACGCTGCGGATGACGGGCGACCTGAATTTTCTGAGCGGGAGTCAGCCCCTGAAAGATCTCCTGACGCCGTCGGGCCGCGAGGCTTTCCAGTTGCTGAAGCTGCTGCGAGACGTCGACTTCCGAATCTCTGGCCAGCTGACGGATCTGTTCAATCTGCTGCTCCAGCTCGACGAGCGGTTTTTCGAACTCAAGCAGGGGGCGACGGGGCATGGCTCTGGCTCTTCGAAGGTCAGGCAGCAGTGGCCTGCAGGTTGGGTTGAAGGTTCAAGGTGCTGAACCCATGGCGCACCGATGCCGCGCCGATGAAATCCATCTTCTCCAGGGTGATGTTGTTGCGCCCCCAGCTGAAGTTGGTGTGGCAGCGCTCAAACTCGAGCAGCATGGCTTCGGCAAAGCAGGCAAACATCTGGCGCTGCGGCCGCTCCATCTCGGCGATAGCCATCATCGACCAGCCGATGTCGCGGCAGAACTCAACGATTCCACCCTTGAGAACGTGGATGCCACCACCGGCGACCTTCGTATCAAGGTTCTTGGGGTAGCCCCCATCAATCATCAGACAGGGCTTCTTGAGGCTGTCTTGATCGATCTCAAGGGTGCGGGGCATGCTTGCCACCCAGACGACCACATCGGCCTCAGGCAGGGCCTCATCGAGGGACAGAATCCGGCCACCGCCCAGTTCCTGCTGAAGATCAAGCAGCGGTTGCTGCTGACGCGCCACCAGCAGGAGCTCACCAACTCCGGTGCGTGCCTGCAGCCAACGGCAGACGGCGGAGCCGATATCACCAGTGGCACCAACGACGGCCACCTTGGCTTTGCTGAGATCGATCCCGAGACTTGGAGCGTTGTTCTCCACCTGACGGCAGATCACCCAGGCCGTGTGGGTGTTTCCGGTGGTGAACCGCTGCCAATCCAGGGTGGTGCTCCGCACCGTCTGGTGCTGGAGCAGGTTGAAATTCTCGAAAATGATCGAGGTGAAGCCACCCAGGGCAGTGATGTTGATGCCCTTCTTCTGGGCGAGTTCCATGGCGTTGAGCACCTTGCGCCGGGCCGTCTTGAAGCGGCTCAGCATCTCGGGAACGAAGCAGGAGTCGATGTAGGCACCCTCGATGGTCGTGCCCACGGGACTGGTGACTTCCACGTGCTCAACGAGCTGCGGAGGTGCACTGCACCAAACATCCAGATCACCGTCGGCGATGTGATCGAACCCGAGTTCCATCGCCTTGCGGCGAGCAGCCTCAAAACTCGTTGAATGTCCGATCAGACCAAACATGTCTTACCGCTGACGTCTCAAAGAACACCTCGAACAACCATGCTCCCATGGCAACCGGTATCGACGGCAACGTGCCTGTCGATAAACCGGCGTTGGATCAAGACCTGAAACGGGTCAAACAGCAAGCGCTGCTGCGGCCATGCGGGCGATGTCGCGGGAAGTGAAGCCGATTTCACCCAAGGCTTCCTGGTAAGCGATCAGGAAGTCCTCGATCAGGTCTTCCTTCTCCATGTGAAGGACGGCCGCATCAGCCGCCACATCTTCCAGCATCGAGCGGATGAGGGGAAGGTTGGCTTTGTTGGCCTCGAACAGTTCGTCCTTGCTGGCCTCGAAATTGGCCTTCAGCCATTCCTGGCCGTAATTGAGGTGGGTGTATTCGTCCTTCACCACACCCTCAGTGATTTTGCGGGCGAAGGGATCGGCCACAGGGATATAGATGTGGTAAGCCGAGATGGCGAATGCTTCGATCAGCAGGGCCTGAATCAGCAGGCAGGTGACCACCTTGCCCTCCTTGAGAGCGGCCTGAAAATTGCCGTGAAGGGGTTCGAAAAACTTCTTGGCGAAGGGAAGATCTGCCTCAACTCCGAGGTTGCGCCCGCAGGAGGTGAAGCCCTTCATGTGCTTCATTTCCATTCGCGCCAGACGCTTGAGCTCTTCGGCCTGCTCGGGGATCAGCGTGCCAAGGGAGATGTAGTTGTCGTGGGCTTCCTGTTCGCCCTCGATCACGATGGCGTTAATCCTGCTGTAAGCGTCTTTGTAGGCCTCGGTTGTGAAATCAGGCAGTGCGTCCTGGCCCTCCAGCACGGGTGCTTCAGGTGCATTGAGGGTCGTCATAGGACGCTGTCCACCACATTCAGTGGGACCGACAATAACCAGTGCCCCAAGAGTTGGTGACACATGCGTCCAAGGTTCAGGACTTGGGCGTGATGTTGGACGGTTTGGTGAGAAGACTTTGCGTGGGTGGCCAGTCACTGGCCAAAAGGGTTTGAAAACGCTCCTGCCAGTGCTTGATCAAGCGATCTTGCAGACAACGTCCCAGATCAGCGGAGGCCTGGCGCGCATCACCGATCACTCCCGTCGCGCTGAGGTCGTCGGTGAGCCAAGCGCAGGGCGCCGCCCCTTCGAGACTCCAGCCCGCTGGAGGATCCTGCGCGGATCCTGGTGCTGGACGTCCATCCACCGGGCGGGCGGATCCAACCAGCTCTGGGGCCATCTGCAGCATCAAGCTGGTTTCGGCTTGGCCGGCATGAAGTCCATGGGCCAACTCCTGCTCAGGCAACAGATCCGCCAGCCCCTCCACGCCACTCCAGAGGAAGCAGGGCAGAACGGCCAACGACGGACAGCGAGCGCGCAGCTGTCGGGCTGCCACCTGCAGCAAACCGATCTGGCCGCCATGGGCGTTGAACAGAACCAGGCGCTGCACCCCCATCGCCGCCAGCTGCGTGCCCACCTGGTCGACCAGATCCAGAAGCAGAGGAGCTGAAAGGCTGAGGGTGCCGGGAAAGTTCTGGTGCTCAGGCGAAAAGCCGATGGCCTGACACGGCAGTCGCCAAATCGGCAGAGCTGGCTCAAGCCCGCGCAACACGAAATCGAGGATGCCCTCAGCAAAAACAGCGTCCGTCGAAAGCGGCAGTTGGGGGCCGTGTTGCTCACAGGCTCCGAACGGCCAGATCACCGTGGCACCAGGATGGCTGGCAGCACAGCTGGCCTCGGGCCAGGTCAGCTGATCAAATCGCTTGCGGAGCTGGTCCATGGCGTTGCACAGGCATGGGGGTGCTGATCCCAACCCAGCCTGTCAAAATGAGCGATCGACAAGCCCAATAGTCCATGCCCGCAGCCGGCAGCCCGCAGCCCAACCGCCCCAAGGCACCCAAGCCGGCAGCGACGAAACCGCTGCAGGTGATGCAGATCAACCGCCGCGAAGAACAGGAAAAGCTGGCTCGTGAAGCGGCTGAAGCACGGGCAGCAGCAGAGGCTGCGGCGGAAAAAGCACGCATCCTTGAGGAACGGGCGGGTCTCGCCACACCGCCGCGACCGATCCAGCAGGACTCCACATCGTCTCCAGGCACGGATGACGACGCTCTGTTCGACATGGGCGGCATGGAGGCCATGACCATGGCCGACCTGATGGGCGCGCCGGATCAACAACCCAAGAAGGAGCAGAGCAATCAGCCGCGCAGTGTGGACGACTTCGATTTCGATGAAGAAGCCTTCCTCGCCGCCCTGGACGAGAACGCTCCGGTGGGCACCACCGGTGAGGTGATCAAGGGCACGGTGATCGGCATCGAAAGCGATGGCGTGTACGTGGATATCGGCGGTAAAGCCCCCGGCTACATGCCCAAGAGCGAGGCGGGCCTTGGCGTGGTGACCAACTTCCGGGAGCGCTTCCCCAAGGGCCTGGAGGTTGAAGTTCTGGTGACCCGTGAGCAGAACGCTGATGGGATGGTCACGATCAGCTGTCGCGCCCTTGAGCTGCGCAAGAGCTGGGACCGGGTGAAGGAACTGGAGAAACAGGGGAAAGTGGTTCAAGTCATCGTCAATGGCTTCAACCGCGGCGGTGTCACCTGCGATCTCGAAGGGCTGCGCGGCTTCATTCCCCGCTCTCAACTCCAAAACGGTGAAAACCACCAGGAGCTCGTGGGCAAGACCCTGGGCGTGGCCTTCATCGAGGTGAATTCGGAGACCCGCAAGCTGGTGCTGTCCGAAAAACGAGCCGCCGTGGCCGAACGCTTCCAAGATCTGGAAGTGGGCCAATTGGTGGAAGGGCAGGTTGCTGCGGTGAAGCCCTACGGCCTGTTCATCGACCTTGGTGGCATCAGCGGACTGCTGCACCAATCAGCCATCACCAATGGCAGCCTGCGCTCGATCCGTGAGGTGTTCGACCAGGGCGACCGCGTTTCGGCCCTGATCACGGAACTGGACCCTGGCCGCGGACGGATCGGCCTCAACACTGCCCTGCTGGAGGGTCCTCCTGGAGAGCTTCTGATCGAAAGAGACAAAGTGATGGCTGAAGCCGCCGATCGCGCCAGCCGCGCCCAGAACACCCTGAAACAGCAGGAGCAGTCCGCCGGATGAGCACTGCTGCCCTGACAGCCGCCGAAGACTGGGAACTCGACTTCTACTCCCGACCCATCCTTGAGGCCGATGGCCGCAAGCGTTGGGAACTGCTGATCACCTCCACCCCTGCCGCAACGGGCGATGCAGAGCCCTTTCGCTTCGCCAAGGTGTGCCCCTCTGGTGAGGTGAACTCGCTTTGGTTGAGCCAAGCCCTGGCAGAAGCCAAGGAGGCATCCGCCAGCGGGGGCTGGGGTTCTCCCGTGCGCCTGCGCTGCTGGCGCAGTTCGATGCGCACCATGGTGCAGCGCGCCGCAGCCGAACAAGAGCTCGAGGTGATTCCCAGTCGCCGAACGTTTGCCCTGCTCGACTGGCTTCAACAACGCGAGAGGGAGGTTTATCCCGAGGAGGAGGGCTTCATGGCGGGCCCATTGGCACCGCCGCCGGCGCCCGTTCCAACCCCTCCGGTGCCGCTGCCGGAGGAAGTTCAAGGCGACGCCTGGAGCTGGGCCGCCCTGCCGGCGAGCCTGCTGCTGGAGGCATCGGAATGGCCGATGAGTTTCAGCGGGCTGCTGCAAGTGCCTGATGGCATCGACCCCGAAGCCTCTGTGCCGGGTCTGCGCCTGTTCAGCCAAAGCCGCTCCCTCGCCATGGCGGGCTGGTTGGGGGGTCTTGAGCCCGTGCGGATGATCGTTGAAGACCGCCAGCTGGTGCTGGAGGCTGGTCAGGACGACCGCTGGCTGGTGAGCGACCTGGAGCCAGGCATCGCCGCTGAAATCGCCGAAGCCCTGGCCACTTCGCAGCAGCAGGTGCGCGGCCTCCAATTCATCGCCATCCAGTCCAGCCCCGAAGAACAGACCTTCGGTGGTTTCTGGATGCTGCGGGACATCCCAATGGCCTGACGGCAGGGCTGATGAAAGACGGGCCGTTTGATCGACCAGACAGCCGCTTCAACACGTTGAAAGGCTGGACCTGGATCGGTTGTTACGGGGGCTATTACCTCCAGAGCGATCTGCTTCACGAGCAGGGGTTCGAGCACGGCTTTTTCACCCGGCTCTGGCACGGCCGTGGACCTGATGAACTGGCGGGGTACGTCAGCGCCGGCATCAGCGTCCACCGGCCGCAGCAGATTCACAGTGGGATCGTCCTCAACGCCAGCGACGCCCTTCAGGATCCCTGGCCTGAAGCCGATGGCCTGGTGAGTGATCGCGGAGGCCAGAGCCTCTGGGTGTGCGGCGCTGACTGCACCCCGGTTCTGATCGCGGATCCCGGCACCGGGCATGCCGCGGCCTGTCATGCCGGTTGGCGTGGGGTGGCGGCTGGAATCCTGATCACGGCCCTGGATCAATTGGTGGAGCGGGGTGCGCGGCGGGAGGATCTGGTCGTTGCCCTGGGTCCGGCTGTCAGCGGCCCCTGTTACCAGGTGGGCGACGAGGTGGTGGAGGCCGTCAGCGCCGCGGTCCCCAACGAGGCTTCCTTATCCGATGCAGGGGCCCTGCTACCGGATGAGCAGCCGGGGCGGCATCGCCTGGACATTCGAACGGCCGCCAGAGTGCAGCTCCAGGGCGCAGGAATCCTCAGCGAACGGATCGCCCACTGCCCGCTGTGCACCGTCAGTGAACCCGAGCTGTTCCATTCCTGGCGACGGGATCAGGTGAAAGCCGTTCAGTGGAGCGGAATCGTGGCGCAAGCCCCCGTCTGCAGCTGAAACTTAAACAGGCTTGGTCCTCAGGATCTGAATGGCCAAGGCTTCAGCAGCTCGAATGCCATCGATTCCGGCCGAGAGGATGCCGCCGGCATAGCCCGCCCCTTCACCCGCGGGCACCAGCCCCTTCACATTGAGCGATTCCAACGCTTCATCCCTGGGAATCCGCACGGGCGATGACGTGCGGGTTTCCACGCCGGTGAGCACCGCATCGGGGTGGTCATACCCCTTCAGCTTGCGGGCAAAGGCCGGCAACGCCTCCCGCAAGGCCTCAACGATGGCAGCAGGGAGCAGGTCATCCAGATCGGCGGGCTGCACACCCGGCTGATACGACGCGGCGATGCCACCCAGACGTGTGGAGGGACAGGCAGCCAGGAAATCCTCCAACCGCTGCGCCGGTGCGGCGTAACTGCTCCCTCCAAGCCTGAAGGCGCGCTCCTCCAGCTCCCGTTGCAGAGCAATCCCCGCCAGCGGATCTCCGGGGAAGCGTTCAAACGGTGCCAGGTCATCGGCGTCCAGAGCCACAACCAAACCGCTGTTGGCGTTGCGCTCGTTGCGGGAGTGCTGGCTCATGCCATTGGTCACCACCCGGCCTTCCTCCGAGGTGGCACCCACCACAAATCCTCCGGGACACATGCAGAAGCTGTAGACGCAGCGGCCGTTTTCAGCATGGTGAACCAGCTTGTACTCGGCGGCCCCGAGACGCGGATGGCCCGCCGCCTCCCCCCAGCGGGCTGCATCGATCAGGTGCTGCGGATGCTCAATCCGCACGCCCACGGAAAACGGTTTGCGCTGCAGCTGCACACCGATCTGCTCCAGCATTTCGAAGCAGTCGCGCGCGGAATGACCGGGAGCCAGCACCAGATGGCGGCAGGGAATCTCCGTTCCATCGGCCAGCACCACGCCATCGAGTTGATGGGGCTTCCCAGCGCTGCTGTCGCTGAGCTGAAGGCGTGTGACGCGACTGTTGAAACGCACCTCACCGCCTAGGGCTTCAATCCGTGCCCGCAGGCCACGCACCACGGTGGCGAGCTTGAAGGTGCCGATGTGGGGGCGGTGCAGCGTGAGAATCTCCTCGCTGGCACCACAGGCCACCAGCTCCTCCAGCACCTTGCGGCCGTAGTGCTCGGGATCGCTCACCTGGCTGTAGAGCTTGCCGTCGGAGAAGGTGCCGGCTCCGCCCTCACCGAATTGGGCATTGGATTCCGGGTTGAAGGGGCTGGTGCCCCGCCAGAAGCCAAAGGTGTCAGCGGTGCGTTGCTTCACGGCCTGACCCCGTTCCAGCAACAGCGGTCGGAACCCCATCTGTGCCAACAGCAGAGCAGCGAAATAACCGCAGGGGCCTGCCCCCACCACCACAGGCCGATCGGCCGCATCCAAGGGGAAGCCATCGGGGGCATGACCCACAGACCGGTAGCGGGTGTCTGGAGCCAGACGCACCCTGCCTTTGTTGCCGATGCGCCGTAACAGGGCGGCTTCACCCTTCACCTGCACATCCACGCTGTAAATCAGCTGAATCCGGTCGCGACGCCGCGCATCAACACTGCGCTTCACCAGGGTCTGACCCAGAAGACGATCCGGCGGAATCCTCAAACGCTTGAGCACCGCCTCCTGCAGCGCTTCCTCCCCATGGTCGAGGGGCAGCTTCAGTTCACTCAGGCGCAGCATCTCGAGGTCGTGTCCTCAGACCTCATTCGATCAGACCGGCCATGGCCTGGCCCGATGGTGCCAGGCCAGCACGAAAGCGAGAATCACTGGCCACCGCCTTCAGTCGAAGACGCTCCCCGCGGCGACGCTGATCAAAGGCCTGGCAAATCGGAACAACCTCCTTCTGATCAGGGTCCAACCAACCCATCGCATCGATGCCCCCGTCAGCGGACAACGGCAAGGGTGCTGCATCGGCCAAGGCCAACAGCCGAGCTGCATCAAAGCCCGCCCCCGCGAGCAACGATGGAGCCTTGCCGGTGGACTGCTGGAAGTCCTGTTGAAACTCAGCCCAGGCTGCCCCACGGGCTGGGTGCTGCAACCCAAGCTGTTGCCAGGGCACCGCGGGCGCGTCCTGCAGGTCTTCCGCCTCGGTGAGCCAAATCCAGTTCGGCGCCTGCGGTGCACCACCGCCGAAGCGCCCCTGCTGCTGCTCAGCCCGCAGCTCTCGGGAGAGGGGACCGTTCGGAGCATCAGCCACCACAACGGTGGGCACCCAAGACCAGGCCATGTCGTCCTTGAACCGTTGCAGACGCCCGTTGTTGCTGGGATCCACCCGCTGGATGGGCTGTGCTTCGTAGCTCTCAACAATGCCGCCAGCGGCCTTGAACAGCTCCACAAAGGCCTTGGAGCTGGTGGACTCAAGGGCAGAAGGGTCTTCGACCACCATCGCCCGTCCCCAGCCAGCCTCCATCGCCGCCTCCACCATCGCCTTGAGATCCTCCTGGCGGGAAGCAACCAGCGGCCAGAGCCGTTCACGGCCTTCCAGCCCGCGCAGGGTGTCCAACGACTGTCCACGCTGATAGGGAAGCAGAACGGTGAGATCCCGCTCGTCAGCGAAGGCGGCAAAGGCCCGCAGATCCGCAGACGGGGGAGCCACCAGCAGCTTGAGCTCCGTCGATGGCATCAGCTGCGGATCGGGAGCATCGCCGAAGTTGGTCCCATGCCAGGCAACTTGCGGGAAGGGCTCTCCACAGGCCTCCACCGACGCCTGCCCCAGACGAAAGCCCTGGAGGAAGTTGTGCCGCAATTCAGCATCGCGGTGCCCCATCGGCAGCAGCACCGCCAGCCTTGGGCGGCTGACGCCACTGGCCACGATCGACTGGCAGCCGATGAGCGTGGCTGCAACAACACACCACGACAGCCAAGGCCAACGTCGCCACTCAGGCTTCGACATGGGATCGGAGGGAAGCAACCCGATCCCCGCAAATTAGGGAGAGGAGTCGGACTCGTCCGGTTTTGTCACAGAGGATTCAGGCCCACCGTCTGAGCCGCCACCCAACTGGGACAACCAACCTGCCAAAAGCAAGCCAGCACCGATGCCGATGGCCAGGGTGCGGTTTTCAGCTGCGGCGCCCTGCCCCCAGGCCGCTGTGGCCAGAAAGGCACCCCCCAGCAGCAGACAGGGCACCAAGACAATGCCCCGGGCAATGCGGTTATCAGCCATCGCCCCCACAGCTGTTGCTAGCCAAACCAGCGGCAATCAACCCGGTGCTCAGGTCACGCTCAGCACCGATCGGTGTCACCCGGGCCATCAGCTGCCCCTCGCTGGAGCCGACCGGCCGCAGATTGACCTTGCGACGGCGCGGCAGTTCCTGACGCAGCCATGCGGTGGCCTCGGCCTCCTGGCTTGCATCAACGGCGGAACAGGCCAGGGCAACGGTGTAGGTGCGGTTGTGGTCTCCCACCTGCAGCAGGGAACTGCTACGCACCTGAAGCACCTCTGCAGCCTGCACCGGTACGGCCCAAAGCAGCAGCAGAACGCCGATTAAGACAAGACGAATCAAGAGGTCGGGGCGTTGAGAACCGGCATGGGAGCCGGAAGGCCCACCATTTCAGCATTGCTTTTGCCCGGGGGAACCATCGGATAGCAGTTCTCACCACGACGCACGTGGATGTCGATCAACATCGGGCCAGGGGCCTTGAGCGCCGCCTCGAGATCACGCTTCAACGAGTCCCGCTCGCGGATGTGCACGCCGTCCACACCGAAGGAGCGGGCGAGAGCCACGAAGTCCGGCATGCCATTGAGCATGTCGGAGGCGGAATAACGCTCCTCGTAGAAGCTCTCCTGCCACTGACGCACCATGCCCTGCCAGTGGTTGTTGACGATCACCGCCTTCACCGGAAGGCCATAGGCCGCCAGGGTTCCCAACTCCTGAATGTTCATCAGGATGCTGGCGTCACCCGCGATGCACACCACCTGACGATCGGGGCACGCCACCTGGGCGCCCATGGCGGCCGGCATGCCGAAGCCCATGGTGCCAAGACCGGCACTGCTGATCCAGCTCCGGGGCCCATTGCGCAGGTACTGGGCCGCCCACATCTGGTGCTGACCCACGTCCGTGGTGACGATGGCATTCGGTGCCAGCTCGCGAACGGCGAGCAGCACCTCCTGGGGGAAGAGGGGGCCTTCGGTGGGAGGCACGGTGAGGGGATAGGTCTCTTTCCACTCGGCGATGCGCGCCAACCAAGGAGAAGTGCGGGGTTGCACCTGCTGCTGCAGGCTCAGCTCCACCAAGCGCGCCACGCTCAGGCCCAGATCACCCAGCACCGCCACATCGGGGCGACGGGTCTTGCCGATTTCGGCCGGGTCAATCTCAAAGTGGATCACCCGGGCCCGGGGGGCGAAGGTGTCGAGCTTTCCGGTCACCCGATCGTCAAAACGGGCGCCAACAGCGATCAGCAGATCGCATTCGGTGACGGCGAAGTTGGCATAGGCCGTGCCGTGCATGCCGAGCATGCCCACCGAGAGAGGGTCGTTTTCATCGAAGGCACCCTTCCCCATCAAGGTGGTGGTGACAGGAATCTGATAGCGCTCAGCGATCACCCGCAGGCTGTCGTGAGCACCGGCTGAGATCGCACCACCGCCCACATAGAGCAGCGGACGCTCCGCCTCGGCGATCAGCTCAAGCGCCGACAGGATCGGTTCATCCCGGGGGGGCTGAGGCTTGCGGAAGCCTTTGGGAACAATCGAGCCGGGCTCAACCGGCACGTAATCGAACATCTCCTGGCCAACATCCTTCGGGATGTCGATCAGCACGGGGCCCGGACGACCACTGGCTGCAATCAGGAAGGCCTGAGCAACGATGGAGGCGAGGTCAGCCGGATCGCGCACCACCCAGGAATGTTTCACGATCGGCAGGGTGATGCCGAAGATGTCGGTCTCCTGGAAGGCATCGGTGCCAATCGCCGGACGCGGCACCTGACCGGTGATCACCACCATGGGCACCGAATCCATCTGGGCGGTCGCGATGCCGGTCACCAGGTTGGTGGCACCCGGCCCCGACGTGCCGAAACAAACGCCCACCTTGCCGGTGGCACGCGCATAGGCATCGGCCGCGTGGGCGCCGGCCTGCTCATGCCGCACCAGGATGTGCTTCACCCAGCCCTCGCTCTCGGCGATGTGGAGTGCGTCGTAGATCGGGAGAATCGCGCCGCCGGGGTAGCCGAAAATCGTGTCGACGCCATGGCGCCGCAACGCATCCATCAGTGCTGTCGCCCCAGACATTCTCTGGCCACCGTGACCGGCCTGCTGCCCAGTGACGGCCGAAGACGCTGAGGTGAGAGTCACAGAAGCGACGGGTCAATGACCCTCAAGGTTAAGGGCCCGCAGCTCCCCTGGCTTGGTCAGAGCAGGCCGAGGGCATGCAGCGGCCCTTGACCACTGATCAGCTCGAGCAAAAAGGCTGAAAAACCAACCATGGCCAGACGGCCGTTCCAGACCTCGGAACTGTTGTTCCAGCCCCATTCCCACTTCTCCTGGGGATAGAGCTTCACCTTGTTGGGCAGCTCCGCCGCCGCATCAAGGCTCACCTCAGGGCCCTGCAAGCTGGTGGCCACGAGATCCGCCAATCCCTCGATGAAGGGGGCATAGGTGTCGAGAGCACGCACCCGACGGAAATTCACCACACCGGCTTCGGTGGCCAACTCCCGGTATTCGATGTCGATTTCCTCAAGCGTCTCGATGTGTTCGCTGACGAAGCTGATCGGCACCACCACCAGATCGTTGGTCTTGGCTTGCCCCAATTCCTCAAGGGCCTCCTCGGTGTAAGGCTTGAGCCACTCCACCGGACCTACACGGCTTTGGTAAGCCAGGGTGAAGGGGTTCTCGTGGCCCAACTGAACGGCCAACTCCTTCATGATCAAACCGGTGCAGGTTTCGATCTCTTTTTGATAGGGGTCGCCCGCCTCTTCGACGTAGCTCTTCGGCACACCGTGGGCACTGAAGAAGACATGGGCCTTCGTGGGGTCGTCGCTGTTGCGGACCTCTGCCGCGATCAGCTCGGCCATGGCCTTCACATAGCCAGGGTGATCAAACCAGCTGCGGATGCAGCGAATCGGCAACTTCTCAAAGGCCGGATCTGCCTGACGCAGGCGCTGCAGCTCACGGAAACTGGATCCACTGGTGCTGATCGAGAAATGGGGGTAGAGGGGGAGCACCACCACCTCATCCATGCCATCGGCCTTGATGTCCGCCACAGCGGATTCGGTGAACGGATGCCAGTAGCGCATGGCCACGTAGCTGGTGGCATCGATGCCGCGCTGACGCAGCAAGCTCTGGAGTTCACGGGCCTGCTGCTCGGTGATGCGCCGCAGCGGTGATCCGCCACCGATGGAGCGATAGGCCTCCTGCGACTTGCCACTGCGCAGGGTGCTGATCAACCAAGCCAGCGGCTTCTGCAGCGCCGGACTGGGAAGCCGAATGATCTCCGGATCGGCGAACAGGTTGTAAAGAAACGGGCCAACGTCCTGGATCCGCTCCGGGCCACCCAGGTTCAGCAGGACGACACCGACGCGAGACATACCGATCAGAACGGTTTTCGGGGGTTGAGCGTAGCTGCCACGGACGCGATCCTTGGTTCCAACGACACATTTATGGAGCTCAAATATGGAGCTCAAAAGTGCGCTGGAGTCCGCCAATGCGCAGCTGGCGGCACAGGGGTCAGGCCTGCGCATCGAACAGCGAGGTCGGCGGCTGAACCTGCGCGGGTCTCTGCCGTTGCGCGGGGATCCGAGCCGGAAGGGCCTGCAACGGATCAGCCTGGGGCTGATGGCCGATGCAGCAGGACTGAATCAGGCCCTCAGCACCGCTGCCCTGGTGCAGTTGCAACTGGAGCAGCGCAGTTTTGATTGGATGCTCTGGTCGGCCTCCTCCTCTGCCGCCACGGCCAGAGGGCGTTCGATCGGGATCCAGGCCGCCATCGAGGGCTTCGAAGCAGCCTTTTTTGCCGACCCGCGCCGACGCCGTTCTCCGGCGAGCAGTCGCACCACCTGGACCAGTGCCTATTTGCCCTACCTCCGGCGACTGGCGCGTCAGTGCGGTGATCAGCCGCTGGAGCCAGCGCTGCTGATGCAGACGCTGACCAGTTACGACGACGGCAGCCGCAGCCGGCAGCAATGCGCCACAGCCCTGGCCGCCCTGGCCCGGCACCTGGAGCTGCCCTTACCGGAGGACTGGCGCCAGGAGGCCGGCGGCTATGGCCTGCACCGGGCCCGGTTCCGCCAGCTGCCCACCGATCCGCAGATCCTCGAGGCCGCAGGCCGCATCCCCAACCCACAGTGGCGCCTGGCCTTTGCCCTGATGGCCACCTACGGCCTGCGCAACCACGAGGTGTTCTTCTGCGATTGCTCCTCCCTGGCAGCGGGCGGAGATCAGGTGTTGCGAGTGCTGCCCACCACCAAAACCGGTGAGCACCAAAGCTGGCCGTTCCACCCC
Organism: Synechococcus sp. A15-44; assembly: GCF_014280115.1. Taxonomy (NCBI): domain Bacteria; kingdom Bacillati; phylum Cyanobacteriota; class Cyanophyceae; order Synechococcales; family Synechococcaceae; genus Synechococcus; species Synechococcus sp. A15-44. The sequence continues at coordinate 703,077 of NZ_CP047938.1, read as the reverse complement.
GACTGGGTCGAGCACTTCGGGTTACAGGAGCTGGCGGAGAATCCGGCCGCTCTGCCAGCCATCCAGACCGATCTGCGGCGAACCACCCTGCAGCAGGTGGGACGACGCGTAAGTGAGCAGTTCCGCCGCTACGACCTGCCGATCACCCCCTACGACCTGCGCCACGCCTGGGCGGTGCGCACCATTCATGTCGGCCTGCCGGACACCGTCGCCGCCAGGATGATGGGCCACTCGGTGACGATCCACACCCGCACCTATCACCACTGGATCACCCGGCGTGATCAGCAGCAGGCGGTGGATGCAGCCCTGGCCCGGCAACCGGCCTGACAACACCCTGTCTGCTTTTTTTCACATCAACGATGACCTCATTTCTGAGGCCGCTGGCCTACCGCTACCGCTGGATTTACGACACAGTCACAGCGGTGTCGTCGCTGAGTGTTGGCGGGGTAAAGCGCCTGCGGGGCCTCGGGCTCGAGGCGGTGCAGCCCCATCTCAAGCCCGGCGCATCGGTGCTGGATCTCTGCTGCGGCAGTGGCGAAGCAGCGGCCCCCTGGTTGGCGGCGGGCTATGCCGTGACGGGGCTCGATGTCTCCCCCCGCGCCCTGGATTTGGCCGCCCAACGCCACCCAAACCTGAAGCGGGTGGAAGGGCCGGCCGAAGATCCGCCCCTGGCCGATGCCAGCTTCAGCGCCATCCAGCTGAGCGTGGCCCTGCACGAATTCCCCCGCAGCGATCGGAAACGGGTGCTGCGCAGTGCCCTGCGACTGCTGGAACCGGGCGGCTGGTTGGTGCTTGTGGATCTGCATCCAGCCGGGCCTTTGCTGAGGCTCCCCCAGCAACTGTTTTGTGCCCTGTTTGAAACCGACACCGCCACCGCCATGCTGGAGGACGACCTCCCCACCGAGCTGGAACAACTCGGGTTCAGCAGCGTGAGCCAGGAACTGCTGGCGGGTCGGGCCCTGCAACGCATCACGGCCACTCGGCCTCGATAGAACCATCACCCCCTCACCCCATGAGCACCAACGACCTCGATCAATCCGCCGCGGAACTGGGCATGGGGGGCAAGCTCGCTCCAGAAACCGACGATGCCGGTTACCGCAAACGGATGGAGCGGCGCCAGCAGGTGCAGAAGCAAAGGGTGGAGGAACGAAGTAAGGAGAAGGGGCTGGTGCTGGTGTTCACCGGCCAGGGCAAGGGAAAAACCACCGCCGGGCTTGGGCTGGTGCTGCGCACCCTTGGCCATGGCGAGCGGGTGGCGATTGTTCAGTTCATCAAGGGGGGCTGGGAGCCCGGCGAAGCACGGGCACTGCAAGCATTCGGTGATCAGGTGAGTTGGCATGCCCTGGGGGAAGGCTTCACCTGGGAAACCCAGAACCGAGAGCGGGATCAGCAACTGGTGGAGGCGGCCTGGCAGACGGCCCTGGGCTATCTGCGCGATGCCAGCGTGAAATTGGTGCTGCTGGACGAACTGAACGTGGCCTTGAAACTGGGCTACATCGAGGCCCATACGGTGATCGCCGGATTGAACGAGCGACCGGAGCTCACCCACGTTGCGGTCACCGGCAGGGGGGCACCAGCCGAGCTTGTGGAGCGAGCCGATCTGGTGACGGAGATGACCCTGGTGCACCACCCCTTCCGCGAACAGGGGGTGAAGGCCCAGGCGGGCATCGAGTTTTAAGGGTTGAACCAGTCGGTCTCAGGCCGCTTCAGCCGCCTCGAGATCATCCTGAAGATGACGGGTGGCCGCGGTGAGCACCGAAAGCCCACTCACCAACAGAGCGCGATGCACCACCGGTTCACGCCAGCAGTCGGGATCCTGACTGGCCCGTTCCAAGGCTGAAAGCGTGAGACGGGCCATCACACCGCTTTGGGTGGCATCGGTCTCTGGCATCAAACAGCCGCGGTTTCCCCATCCAAGCGGCGATCAGAGGCTTGTGCCAGTGCTTGCTACTGTCGAAAGGATCTGGACCGTAGATGACCTACACACGCGTCCTGCTGAAACTCAGCGGCGAAGCTCTGATGGGATCTCAGGGCTATGGCATCGATCCCGCCATTGTTCAGTCGATTGCTTCCGATGTGGCCAAGGTGGTGGCCAATGGCACCCAGCTGGCGATCGTCGTGGGCGGCGGCAACATCTTCCGCGGGCTGAAGGGGTCTGCAGCGGGCATGGAGAGAGCCACAGCTGACTATGTCGGCATGTTGGCCACGGTGATGAACGCCATCACCCTCCAGGACGGGCTCGAGAGGGCTGGTGTTCCCACCCGGGTGCAAACCGCCATCGCCATGCAGGAAGTGGCGGAGCCGTATATCCGTCGCAAGGCGATCCGGCATCTGGAGAAAAACCGGGTGGTGGTGTTCGGCGCCGGTTGCGGCAACCCTTTCTTCACCACCGACACCACCGCTGCCCTGCGGGCCGCCGAAATCAATGCCGATGTGGTGTTCAAAGCCACCAAGGTGGATGGGGTCTACGACAAAGACCCGGCCAAGCACGCCGACGCGGTGAAGCACGCGCAGCTCAGCTATCAAGACGTGCTCAGCGGCGAGCTGGGCGTGATGGACAGCACCGCCATCGCCCTTTGCAAAGACAACAACATCCCGATTGTTGTCTTCAACCTGTTTGAACCTGGCAACATCGGCAGAGCCGTGGCCGGGGACCCGATCGGGTCCCGCATCGGCGACCCCTCCTAAACAACGCCAACCCAGTTCGCACGCCTCTTCCCTCAGCAACCATGTCGACCCAGGACCTCGAAGCCAGCATGCGCAAGTCGGTGGAGGCCACCCAGCGCAACTTCAACACGATCCGTACCGGCCGGGCCAATTCCTCCCTGCTGGATCGCATCAGTGTGGAGTACTACGGCGCTGACACACCGCTGAAGTCGCTGGCGACCCTGTCGACCCCAGACTCCCAGACCATCCAGATCCAACCGTTCGACATCAGCGCCCTGGCCTCGATCGAGAAGGCCATCGCCATGAGTGAGCTGGGCTTCACACCCAACAACGACGGCAAGATCATCCGCATCAACGTGCCGCCCCTCACCGAGGAGCGCCGCAAGGAGTTCTGCAAGCTGGCTTCGAAGTACGCCGAAGAAGGCAAGGTGGCCCTTCGCAACCTGCGCCGCGACGCCATCGACAAGATCAAGAAGCAGGAGAAGGAAGGCGAGTTCTCCGAAGACCAGAGCCGCGACGAACAAGACAGCATTCAGAAAACGCTCGACAAATTCATCGCCGAACTGGAACAACACCTGGCCACCAAGGAAGCCGACATCCTCAAGGTGTGAGCAACGAATCAGATCGGACCCGCGACGTTCTGATCATCGGGTCCGGGGCCGCTGGCGGTGCAGCGGCCGTGCATCTTGCATCGGCGGGCCATGACGTTCTGATGCTTGAGCGCGACACCGAGCCGCGAATCAAGCCCTGCGGTGGTGGCATGGCGGCCTCAGTTCAGCAGTGGTTCCCCTTTTCTTTGGAGCCCGCTGTGGAACAGGTGATCCGCCGCGTGGATTTCAGTTGGTGCCTGGAGGATCCGGTGGTGGCCGAATTGCCAGGGGATGCACCGTTCTGGATCGTGCGCCGCGAAACGCTCGATCAACTGCTCTCAGATCAGGCCATTCAGGCGGGGGCGGAACGCCTTACAGGCGTTGAAGCCAATGACATCCGGCGCCATAGAGACGTATGGCACGTCACGGCAACCGATGGACGCCATTGGCAGGGGCGGGCCGTGGTGATCGCCGACGGTTCGGGGTCCCCTTGGCCCCAACGGCTCGGCCTGGGAGCCAAACAACCCCAGATGGCCACCACCATGTCGGTGCGACTCGAGGGTCAAGGCAAGCTCAGCGATGGCACCACCCGTTTTGAATTCGGCCTGGTGAAACAGGGCTTCGCCTGGGCCTTTCCCCTCGCAGGTGGTGTGAATATCGGTGTGGGCAGCTTCATCGGCAAGCAGGATGCCGACCCAGAGCAGGTGCTGGCTCAACTGTTGCCGGATCTGGGCTTCGCCGCCGATGCCGGCATCCGTCAGCGTGGGCAACTGCGGGTGTGGAACGGCCATCACCGTCTGGATGGCAACGGCATCGTGGTGGTGGGCGATGCGGCATCACTTTGCGACCCATTTCTGGCGGAAGGTCTACGGCCCGCCCTGATGAGTGGCTGCGAAGCAGCTGGACATCTGAGCCAATGGCTTCGAGGCGACAGCCGGGATCTGCGGGGCTACAGCCGCACGATGCGGGAGCGCTGGGGGGAGTCGATGGCCTGGGGTCGGCGCATTGCCCAGGTGTTCTATCGCTTCCCCGGTGTGGGGTATCAGCTGGGGATCAAGCGGCCCACCGCACCACGGCGGATCGCACAGATTCTCTCCGGGGAGATGGGCTATGGCGACATCGCCCAACGGGTGATCAAACGGCTGCTGCTCCAGCGCAACTAAAGACCGAGGCTGAGCTGCTGGCTGCCGTTGTCGGATTGCTGAGGTTTGCGCCGGCGGCGAGTGGTTGTTGGCTTTAAGCCCGCCTTGCGAGAGCCATGCTTGCGCTGAATCGCATCGGCATGGCGATCAAAACCGGCTGATCGACGAATCTCCCAGATGCGATCTTTGGCCTCCTGCATCGATGCGGTGACATCAACGATCGGTGCCGGCATGCCACCACCCAGCATCCAGGGCTCATGGATGTGAATCGAGGGCACATCCATGAGTTCAGGGCACCACTGACGGATGAACAACCCCTGGGGATCGTGGTCCATGCCCTGCTTGATCGGGTTGTAAATCCGAATTGTGTTGATCGATGTGCTGCCCGACTGCATCTGGCACTGGCTCCAGTGGATCCCCGGTTCGTAATCAACAAACTGACGGGCCAGATGCAGACCACTGTCCCTCCAGGGAAGCCAGAGGTTGTAGCTGGCGAAGGACATCAACATCGCCCGCATGCGGAAGTTGATCCAGCCATGGGCCTGCAAAGCGCGCATGCAGGCATCCACAAAGGGAACACCGGTGCGGCCTTCGCTCCAGGCCGTCAAACGCTCGGCATCCGCTGAGCGAATGCCCCGCATGAAGGGATGGAAATCGCTGAATTCAATCGCCGGCTGATCCTCCAGCTTCTGGATGAAGTGGCAATGCCAGTGCAGGCGTGATTCAAAGCTGCTGACACCACGGCCACTGTGGTTGCGACTGGTCTGCAGCACCTCCCGCATCGAGAGGCAACCCCAGGTGAGGTATGCCGAAAGCCGAGAACAACCGGTGAAGGCGGTGTTGGGACTCGACATCGCCCGTGGATAGCGCGGGGCCCGGTGCTGCAGAAAATCGCGCAATTCCCCCAGACCGATCGAGCGACCACCGGTCTGCCGCTGCGGACACGCATCCGACGGCAGATCTGAACAAGGCCGCGCCGGGATCACGCCGGGAGCAATACGCTCCAGCGGTTGCAACGCGGCCAGCGCTGGCGTGATGGTCTCCGCCATCTGAGCCTCCCAGCGCTTGGCCCAGCCATTGCGGCTGCGCATCCGGCGCGTGACCCCAAACTGCGGGATTTCCGTCCAGGCGATGCCGTGCTTACGGGCCCAGCCCCCCACGCGTTTGTCGCGCTGGTAGGACCAGCCGTTGCCGGTTTCCTCATGGCTCCACAGCCCATCGATGCCGAACTGGCGCCGGGCCCGCTCCAGCACCTGCACGACATCACCACTGCGAACAACCAACGGCTGGCCCAGATCCGTCAGGGCCTGGCGTAACTCCACAAGCGACTCACGACAAAACAACCACTGCCGCTCCGAGGCATCGGGCTGCTGCCACAATTCCGGCTCCACCACATACAACGGCAACACAGGGCCACGTTCCGCAGCAGCCAGCAAGGGCCGGTGATCAACAATCCGCAGATCACGCTTGAACCAGACGATCTGCAGCGCTGTCATTCACAGCCCAACAAGAGATCTGTTTCTAGTGGATCCGATGCTCCAACCAAGGTTCAATCAACAGCCATCTCGATCACATCGCTGAAGCGGGTTTTCACCGTTTCACGAAAACCCACCACATCCAGACGCCGCGTCATCAACACGGCTCCCAGGAAACAGATCATCTGCAGGGCAAACACCCCGCCGTAGGCACCAAAAAGATCCCCGCCATTCCAGGCCCGGAACAAGGTGAGCAGCCCGCCGCCACTGATGGTGGCCAGGCCGCAGGAATAGGCATAGCCGGCACCCCAGATGCCCAGGAGAAAGCCCGTGCGGCCGGGCTGCACAAAGCTGAACATCAAGGAGAGGCAGGCATTTATGCACACCCCAAGCGACAAACCAAACAAACCAACGGCAGCCCGCAAAAGGGGGATCGACTGCTCCGCCCCAGCCCACAGCATCAACAGCAAAGCCAACGCAGCCAGCACCGCACCCACCCGGGCGGTGCGGATGTTGCCGACCCGATCAATCAAGCAGAAGCCACTGAGCCCCAAGCCGCCAAAGAACCCCAGGGCAATCAACACATTCAGCGATGTAGTGGCGCAGACACTCATGCCAAAGACGGCGGCGCCGTAGGGCTCCAGCACCGCATCGTTGAGAAACATGCTGAAGGTGAACAGGCAGAGCACCCCGAGAAAACGCCCCGCCTGGGGGATGGTGCGCAGTTTCAAGAGCAATTGGGGCAAGGCCAACCGCTGGGGAACATCGGGGGGTTCCGCCCCCACCGGCGCCATCAAGCCTGTGATGCGGCGTTCCACACCGAACACCGACACCACCCCCAGCCCCAGCAACACCACCGGCGTCACCACCGACAACCGCTGAAGTCCGGCCAGAACAGCGCTGCGGCTGGCATCGGCCGCACAGGCACTGCCGAAGACCTGATTCACCAGAACACTGCCCAGCAACACCCCCAGCAGACGCATCCCCCACACCACCGACAGCACCCGCGGCCGTTCGGCTTCCGTGGTGCGATCGGCGATCAAAGCCGAAAAGGCTGTTCCACCAGCGGCAATCGCCGTGCCGATCGCCACAAACACAAGGATCAGCAGGCCAATCAGCAGCCCATTGAGCTCACCGCCGGAGGCCTCCATGCTGGTGGCCAAGCGCAGCACCAGCTGGCAAGCCACGCCGAACAACAGGGCGATCGCCAGGGAGCTGATCACGATGAAGGGGGTGCGCCGCAGCCGGCTGGGGGGGATGCGATCGGAACGATGGCCGAACCAGGCGCGGGTGAACCCCATCAGCTGCTGACCACCAACAGCAACAGCTGCCAGCACGGCCGGGACCTGGATGTCTTGAATCAACAGGCGGTTCAGCAGTCCCAGGATCAGGACGCCGAGGATTCCCAGGCTGAGCTGGAACAAGCCCAGTTGAAGTGCCAGACGCAGGGGACGGCTGTGCACCAAGGCAGACCTGAACTTGCGGAATTATGCCGTTTTCGCTTTAAAAATCGGCTCTCCGGTCATCCCTCAGCCAACTTGATGTCCCGCAAACGCGCATCGATAGAGGCGAGCAGTTGCACCGCAAACATCGGCGTCTCCTGAACCGCGAACAGGAACTTCTCGCGATTCATGGCAATCAAACGGCAATCACTGATGGCCGTGGCTGTGCTCAAGCGCTGATGGTCCTCCATCACCAAGGCCCCCCCACCGAACACATGGCCCACGGGGATGTCTTCATGCCCCTCATGGCCTGCCGAATCGATCCAGGTGAGCTGCACCGATCCTTCCAGCAGGCCATACATGCAGGTGCCGGTTTCTCCCGTACGAAACAGGACCTCCCCCTGCTTTAAACGGATTACTTCGGCCTTGCTGGCCAAAGCACGCATGGTGTCGAGCGCATGCATAGACAGGGGGTGACGCGCGAATCAGACGGAGGTCAGAGCCAGAGCAGCCCCGAAGCCTTGGCGCACATCCTCCTGGGAGATCAAACCATCATGGTCCTGATCCAGAGCGTCAAAGATGGCATCACTGCCGAGCCATTCATCTCGGGTGATCGAACCATCGCCGTTCATGTCGTTGAGCATGAAGATCTCAGAAACGGCATGGCGAAAGGCAGAGCCACCCTCCAGTTCCGCAAGACGATGGGCGAGTTGATGCTCCAGGGTTTCAATGGCTTTGCTGAAGCCTTTAATCCCCTCGGTGAGTTTGTCGGTGGCCATCCGATCGTCCTGCATCAGTGCATCAAAGGTGGCGCGATCGACGTGGATCTTGGCTTCGCCATCGGTGGGATGGGTGGCATCCAATTTCTGGGTCAGCACAGCATCCGTCTCACGGAGCTGATCCAACAACTTCGGTGAAATCGTGAGCAGATCACAACCGGCCAACTCCGTGATCTCATCGATGTTGCGGAAGCTCGCGCCCATCACCTCAGTGCCGTAGCTGTGGGTCTTGTAGTAGTTGAAGATCTTGGTCACCGAAATCACACCCGGGTCCTCAGGGCCGGGGTAGGAGTCGCGGCCGGTTTCAGCCTTGTACCAATCCAGGATGCGCCCCACGAAGGGGGAGATCAGAGTGACTCCGGCTTCGGCACAGGCAACGGCCTGACCGAAACCAAACAGGAGGGTGAGGTTGCAGTGAATCCCCTCTTTCTCAAGCACCTCGGCAGCTTTGATGCCTTCCCAGGTGGAAGCAATTTTGATCAGAACCCGATCGTTGCTGATGCCGGCATCGTTGTACAGACGAATCAGCTTGCGCCCTTTTTCAATCGTGGCGTCGGTGTCAAAACTCAGGCGAGCATCCACCTCGGTTGACACACGACGGGGAACAATCTTCAGGATCTCCTTGCCGAAGATCACACTGATCTCATCGAGCGCTTCCCGCACCACGTCTTCCACCGCTGCGTCGCTGCCCATCAACTTGCGCGATGAGCGCAAAGCCTCATCAATCAGGCTCTGATAGGCCGGAATCTGTGCAGCAGCCAGGATCAACGACGGGTTGGTGGTGGCATCCCGAGGGGTGAACTTGCGGATCGCCTCCAGATCACCCGTGTCGGCAACGACCACGGTCATTTGTGAAAGCTGATCGAGCAGGCTGGCCATGATGTACGACGGCTCAATACCCGTAACGTAGCCGCGCTTTTTGATGCGTCAGCTGTTCAAAAGCTTGTTCAATTCAGCAGGTTTTGAGGGGGCGATGCGCTCCACAACCAGCAAGGCATCAATGATCTGTTTGGCGACAGGAACGGCCACTGTGGAGCCATAGGCGTGTTCACCTTGGGGCTCATCTACCACCACAAACACCACATAACGGGGATCCTCAATCGGCAAGGTCGCCACAAAGCTGCAGATCTTGGCTCCTGGGAGATAGATCCCATTCAGGGCCTTCTGCGCCGTTCCTGTTTTGCCACCAATTCGGTAGCCGGGCGTTTTCACACCCTTGCCACTGCCCTGATCCACCACAGATTCCATCCACTGGAGCACCGTGCGCGTGACCTCCGGGTTCAGCAACTGCTGCCCACTGGGTGCCGCCGCCGGTGCCAAAGCATCACCCGAGCGGAAGCCACGGGTGATGTGGGGACTGACCAACTTGCCACCGTTGGCCAGCATCCCGTGCAGCTGCACCAGCTTGAGCGGTGTGAGCGAAAACCCCTGACCAAAGGCCGTCGTCGCCGGCTCGATCGGCTGACTGGTGAACTGCTCCTTGCTTTTGAGCTGTCCTGCAACCGCGCCAGGAAGGTCGGTGTCGGGACGCTGATTGATGCCGATACGCTCCATCCAGTTCCAGTAAGCGTCATCGTCGAGACGACGCATGGCCTGAACCATGCCGACGTTGCTTGACACCTGAAGCACAGTGGCGAAATCCACAAGGCCATTGGCCCGCTTGTCGTGGTTGTAAATCGGCCAACCTCCGATGGTGAGTTGCCCGATGTCGTTCACTCGATCGGTTGGCTGAATAGCACCGTCCTGAAGTGCCAACGCCAAATTGATCGGCTTGAACGTGGAGCCCGGCTCGTAGAGATCCTGAACAGACCATTCGCGAAACCGCCCGGCGGGGAAATCCCAGTAGCGGTTGGGGTCGTAGGTGGGTGTCGATGCGAGCACCAACAGCTCACCATTGGTGGCATCCATCACGATCGCGGCACCTTTCTGTGCCTTCCACTTGGCGACCTGCTCAGCCAAAGCGGTTAAGGCCACCTGCTGAAGCCTGGAATCCAGCGTTAACTGAAGCCGTAAATCATCGCCATAGAAGGCTCCAGGAGCGAGGTTGGCCGGCAACGGTGTGCCATCGGCTCCACGGCGGAGGTATCGGGTCTGCTCATGGCGGGCAAGATCACCATCACGGCTCTGCTCAAGACCCGCTTGAGGTTTCCGCTCCGCATTAAGGAAGCCCACCACGTTGGCGAACAACGACGCCTGGGGGTACACCCGCTGGGGATAGGCCTCCAGATCCAGGCCGCTGATTCCAAGGGCCCGGATGCGATCGGCCGTTTCCGGATCCAGCTCCTCAGCCAATTTGATCCCCGAGGCCTGGGTTCCCATGGCCTTCAGCAGCGCAGGCGCAGGACGAGCCAAGGGATCGGCCAGCACCGCCGCCACATCTTCGGCAGGGCGGACAAGGTTGGGGGCATCTCCCGGCATGTTGAAGTAGCGGGGATGGGCCCAGAGCCGGAACCGCTTTTCATCCATCGCGACCAAACGGCCGGTGCGATCGACGATCGGACGGCGTTGCCCCAAGGGTTGGGTGCGCTGGGTTTGCAGCTGACGGGCCCGCTGTTCCAGGTCGGGAGCCTGCACCAACTGCAGCCAGGCCATGCGACCCACCAGCCCCAGCAAACCTGCCGCCAGGATCCAGAAGATGATCCAAAGCCGCTTGGGGGGAACCTGGGTCAGGGAAACAACCCGCGCGCGGGAGCGGCGCGAACGGATGGGTCGACGCCCCGACGCCCGCGTCATCAGTAGCCGGCCCGAATGGGCTGATTCCCCAGGGCGCGGAGCGATGTCATGGGCGAGGAGGCGGAGGTTTGCAACGCGCCCGGATCGGGGCGATCAAGATGCACCAGATTGGCCACCTGTGTTGGCACCAGGCGGTTGGGCTGCTGCGAACGCAGCAACAGATGCTGTTCCATCACAGCGGTTGATTCCGTCAATCGATGCGCCTGGGTGCGTGTTGCCTCCAGCAAACGGAAGGACAGGGTCCAGCGATGCTGCCAGTGCAGCGTGAGACCAGCCAGAACGGCAACCGCAGCAATCAATCCCAGCAGCGTGCCGTCCATCAGGCGATGGAGCCCTCCAAGGAGAGGGGAGCGTCGTGCAATGCGTCCGGAGGACAGTGACCCTTGAATCAGCTCGAAAGCCGTGGTCGATGCACGCTGTTCCGGAGCGGCAACCACCGGGATCACAGGCGAATAGGCCAGTGAACCACCTGCAGCAAGGCCGGGCAAGGCTCAGAGCAGCAGCAGGTTCAGGAACGTCACGGCGTTCCACAGCCCATGCATCAGCACCGAGGGCCACAGGCGTCCGCTGCGCAGCCGCACCAAACCAAGCCCAACCCCCAAAACCGTGAGCGGCGCCAACTCGCCAACACTGATGTGGGCCATGGCAAACAACAGGCCACTGAGCAGGACCCCCGGGAGGGGACCGAGCCGGGTCGCCAACACCGGCAGCAAGGCACCGCGGAAGATCGTCTCCTCAAACAGCGGAGCCAGCACAACCGCAGTGAGCGCAAGCAAGGCCAGGGCAAGCGGATCACGGCTGCCAAGCACCAACTCCAACAGCGGATTGCTGCCCCCGGGATCACCGACCAGGCGCATGAGCAACCACCCTGTGAGCATCACCACCGGCGTCACCATCAACCAGCTCGCCAGGGCATCCCGCAGAGCTGAAAGCAGCGGACGCACACGCCACTGCATCCATCCCCCCAGCGGTGCCCTCTCCCTGGGCAGCGACCGCAGTTGCCGCCAGAGGATCAGCAGGCTCGGCAGAGCCATCACGCCGTAGTTGATCACCACACTCACGGCTTCACGACGAGGGCTGCCCAGCCCCGCCGTCAGTGCACCCACCAACGGAAACGCCACCAGCGGAACGCCAACGGCACTGATCACCACAAAGCCACCGGCCACCAGCAGGGCCATATCAACCAGGGTCAGCTCCGGCCCCTGAACATCGGGCCAGGCCATCAGCCGACCTCGCAGCAGACGCCAGGCCTGACCAAGCAGCAACAGTCCACCGAGCAGGGCCGTCACCAGGGGCAGCACCGTGCTGACGGCCAAACGGAACGCCGCTTGCCCCGCGGCTGCAGCATCGATGCAGAGCGTCGGGTCAGAGGCGCCCGCTTCGCAATGCAACTGCTGGAGCAACGGGTCGTCGCCTTGGCGATCGAGCTCCGCTGATGCGGAACCTTGGCCCTGCAACAGCAGAAGCATCTGTTGCTGCCGCTCATTGCGCTCCTCTGGGCTGATGCCCTCCAGGGCCTTGAGCAGCGCATCCCGCGGCGACTCCCCCAGGAGAGCGCCCCGCAACGGGGGCGGCACCGCTGGTTCAGCAAGAAGCGTCAGCTCCTGCTGCTGAAGGCTCAGGGCCGGTGCCACCGAAGGTCGCGAGAGGCTGTCCATCAAGCCCGACAACCAGATGAAACCGGCCAAAGCGAGGGACAAGGCCGCCAGAAGTCCCTTCCAGCGCGGGGAAACCGGTTGTGGGGAACTGGGCACCAGCGGGCGTCAACTGCCCACGATTGTCCCCCCGAAAGGCCGCTTCCATACGATGGCCGCGCCCTGACGCTGAACCGTGCCCCTTCGTCTTCTTCTGGTCCGCCACGGTCTCAGCAGTTTCAACAAGGAACGGCGGATCCAGGGCCGCGATGATCTCTCGAACCTCAGCGAGGAGGGGCATGAGCAGGCCCGGGCCCTGGGCCGCTCGCTTCAGGACGTGAGCATTCAGGCCGTCTACAGCTCTCCTTTGCAGCGGGCGGCTGCGACGACGGCGAGCCTGCTGGAGACCCAAGGCGGCCAGGCCCCAGATCCAGTCTTTGATGACGGACTGCTGGAAGTGGATCTGGAGCCCTGGTCGGGTCAGACCATCACCGACCTCATGGAGGGATCAGCAGAGACCTACAGCACCTGGAAGCACCGCCCCATGGAGCTGGAGCTCCAACGGCGGGATGGCTCGACATACAAGCCCCTTCCTGAGCTGATGGAACAGGCGCGGGGCTTCATCTCCAACCTACTGAAGCGCCATCCCATCGATGGCAACGACACGGTGCTGGTGGTGGCCCACAACGCCATCCTGCGCTGCCTGATGCTGGTGCTGCTGGGGGAACCCGACCACGGCTTCCGGCGTCTCCGCGTCGACAACACCTCCCTTTCGGTCTTCAACATCCGGCCGGGAGACAACGGCCCCCAGGTGCAGATCGAATGCCTGAACAGCACCACACACCTGCAACCGCTGCCGGAGAAAGGCAAAAACGCCAGGCTGATTTTGGTGCGCCACGGCGAAACCGACTGGAACAAAGCCGGCCGCTTCCAAGGGCAGATCGATATTCCGCTGAATGAGAACGGTCGCCGTCAAGCCGCGGCCGCCCGCGATTTCCTCAAAGACATCCCCATCGATCGGGCCTGGAGCAGCACCCTGTCACGCCCAACCGAAACGGCGCAGATCATTCTCGAGGCACACCCCGACGTGTCCCTGACCCAGATCGACGGCCTGGTGGAGATCGGTCACGGGCTGTGGGAAGGCAAACTCGAATCCGAGATCAAAGACGGCTGGTCGGAGCTGCTGGACACCTGGAAGCGGGCTCCTGAAACCGTGCAGATGCCCGAGGGCGAGACCATCCAGGACGTCTGGGCCCGTTCCGTCCGGAGCTGGGGAGAGATCGCTGGTCAGCTGAAGGCCGATGAAACGGTGCTGGTGGTGGCCCACGACGCCGTGAACAAGACGATTCTGTGCGACCTGCTGGGACTGACTCCGGCCGACATCTGGGCGGTCAAACAGGGCAATGGTGGCGTCACGGTGGTCGACATTGCTGCCGATCCAGGCCAGCCTGCAGTGGTGACCTGTCTCAACCTCACCTCCCACTTCGGAAGCGTGATTGACCGCACGGCAGCAGGCGCTCTCTGACGTCATGAACGACACCTTGCTGCTGGATCCGGTGCGCGTCCTGCGTGGCCCCGGACACGCAGTGCAGCAGGGCGCAGTTCTGATCGATCGGGGTGTGCTGGTCGGCTTTGACGACGAGGCCCGACAGCTGGCCCTCGGCCTTGGCCTCAACGCCACTCCCGCACCGGAGCAACTGGTGGCCCCCTGCCTGGTCGATCCCCATTCCGTCCTTGAAACCCCCTTCAGTGGGGATCACGAGACAGCTGTGAGCTTGCGGCACTGCGCCGCAGCAGCAGGCTACGGACAGATTGCTCTGCTCCCCCGCAGCAGCAGTTGGCGTGATGGCCCGGAACGGCTTCAGGGTTTCAGCATCGATCAGGATCAGGCGGCAACGGTTCGCCTCCACCTTTGGGGAAGCTTCAGCCGCGGCGGCAAGGCCGAGGAACTGGCCCCCCATGGTGATCTGCTCGAACACGGTGCCATCGGCCTTGCCGATGACGATGCCATGGTTCCAACCCCGTTGCTGGAACGGGGACTGCTGCTCGGAGAGATGGGGGGATGCCCGGTGCTGGTGGCACCCCGGGATCCCGCTCTGCAGGGGGAAGGCCTGGTGAGGGAAGGGGTGGAGACGCTGCGAGCCGGGTGGCCAGCGGATCCGACCACCAGCGAGACCCTTCCCCTCAGCCAGTTGCTGCTGCTGCATCAACGCCATCCGGAACGACAACTGCGGCTGATGAACCTCTCCACGGCAGCGGCGGTGAACCAGCTTTCAGCCTGCGAGCCCCCTCCCTTGAGCAGCGTGAGCTGGTGGCATCTGCTGACCGACCGCAGCATGCTGGCCAGCAGCGATCAGGGCTGGCGCGTCTGCCCCTCCCTCGGTGGCCCGGACGATCGCGAGCAGTTGATCCAGGCCGTTCAGCAGCGAACGATCACTGCCGTGGCTGTGCATGCTGTTCCTCTGGATGCGGAAGACATGCTGTTGCCGGGCGACCAGCGCCCCGCAGGCCTCAGCGGCCACAATGTGGTGGTTGCTGCGCTGTGGAATGCCCTGGTGCGGCCGGGCCGCTGGACCACGGAAGATCTTTGGCAGGCCCTCAGCTTTGGGCCTTCGGCTCTGATCGACCAGCCGCCTGAACAGCTTGAGCAGGGCAGCCGGCGCTGGCTGCTGTTCGATCCCGATCAACGCTGGACCATCAGCAGCAACACCCCCGGCGCACCGCGTGCCGCCAACATTCCCTGGCTGGGCCGCGAGCTTCAGGGACGCGTTGTGGCCTGTGGCCTCAATTGCTGAGCGAACCGATGCGCGAAGGGGGCCAGAAGCGGAAGACGGCACGGCCAATGATCTGATCGTCTGGCAAAAACGGGCCGCCTGGCCAACGACGGGCGTCCTGGCTGTTGCGGCGGTTGTCGCCCAGAACAACAACGTTGCCTTCGGGGACCACGGCATAGAGGCCCTTGCAGCCAATCATTCCGTCGCGATCGGAGCAGAAATTGGTGACGTAAGGCTCGTTGAAGGCCGTGCCGTTGATGCTTACGGCACCGCGGCTGTTCACCTCCACGACATCACCAGGAACACCCACCACCCGTTTGATCCAGGCCTCACATTCGGGATAGCGCTGCAACAGCACACGATCCACAACCCAGCTGATGCCCGGGAAGGTAACGAAGCCGCACTTCAGTGGATTGGGCTGCCCCCCCTCCAATTTCCAAACGGGATCAAAGGCACTGGGGGAATTGAACACAACGATCTCCCCCCGCTGAGGAGGTCGGGAGCGGTAGGACAGCTTCTCGACGATCAACTTGTCGCCCACCTGAAGCCCCGGCAGCATTGATCCCGAAGGGATGTAGCGGGCTTCAAAGGCGAACTGCCGGAGCAGGAGATACAGCGAAACCGTGAACAGAAAAGGGGCCCAGAACTCCCAGATCGCGCTCACTCTGCCCTTCACATCGGAAGGTTCTCTCTCCGTGTTCAATGTGGGCAGGCTCAATCTTTCGACCCACGATAGGGGGAGCCTGCAGGCCCCATGATCCGTCCACGCTGGCAAGCCCTCAAGCCCCAACACGGCCTGTTCAGCTGGCGCCGGTGGGACCAGGCCATTGCTGTCATTGCCGCAGTCAATCTCACCTGGGTCTCCATCGACCTCACCTACATCCCCCTGCGCAACTTCTGGCTGCAACGCAATCTTTATCCGGTGCCATCGCTTCCCCTGGTGGTTCCCCTGCCCTGGCTGCCGGACATCACCCCGTGGCTGGATCCCCTCAAGGGCATCGAACCCCATCGCGACACCGAGGCTTACCTCAAGGCCTTCACCGCCCTGGATCGGGCCCTGCAGCAAAACGGCCCGCGTACGGCGGAAAGCAACGATCTGCTGCAGCACCAGGTGGTGCTCACCACAGCGCTGATGGACAGCAATCCGTTCATCAGTTCAGGCCAAGCCGGCGCCCTTGAAAAATTCAAGAACCGACTGCGCGCTCGCACCGGCCTGGAATCAGCCCGTGACTCCGCCAACCTTCTCCTGAGCCCCGAACATCTGGAACGCTCCCCCTGGAGCCAGGAGCGTCAGTTCTGGAGCCAGCAGATCCTGCCGCTGGTGGAGAGCAACTACTGGCGAAGCATCGATGAAAATGGGCGCCCTAGCGATTTGAGCTGGCGCATCGACACGCCATTTCAACTGCTGTTTCTGCTCGACATTCTTCTGCGTGCCTGGCGCCTGAAACAGCGCTATCCAGCGATCCGCTGGCGCGATGCCCTGTTACGCCGCTGGATCGACCTGCCCCTGCTGCTGCCGTTTGCGCGCTGGCTCCGGGTGGTTCCGGTCACAGAACGGCTTTGCGGAGCGGGCCTCCTGCAACTCGAACCGCTGCGTGCCGTGATCAGCCGCGGCGTGGTGGCCCTGTTGGCTTTGGAGCTGTTTGAAGTGATCGCCGTCAGGGTGGTCGATGCCCTGCAGCAACTGATTCGATCACCACAGCTGCCGGAGAGGGTTCGCGGACTCTGCAGCTACCAGAGCAGTGATCTGAACGATGAGCGGGAGGTGATCGAGCTGCTGCGGTTGTGGCTTCCCCTTCTGCTCACCCGCATTGGCCCGGCCATGCGACCGCAACTGCAAGCCGTGATCAGCCATCTGATGCAGCAGAGCTTGGACCGGAACGTGGTGCCGGATGCCCTGCGGCGACTGCCTGGACTGCAAAACGCCGAATCGGAATTCAGCCGCCAGCTGGCAGAAAGCATGGTGACCTCCGTGCTCGACCTGTCCAAGGGAGCCGGAAACCGCATCGGTCAGCGGGACCCTGTTCTGGAATCGCTTGGATCCGAGGCCTTGGATCGGCTCTGGGAGGAGCTGGCCCACACCCTGGAACAGGGGCCTGTGCTGAGCCGCAGCCAGGATCTGCTGGTCGCCCTTTTGGAAGAGATCAAACGCTCAAGCTTCCGTCAGATCCGCGACCAAGGCGATGTGGACGCCCTGATCAGCGAATTGGATGGCTTGAACTTCAACCCTGGAAGGCCGACTCCCAAAGATCAGGCTTGAAGCCGGTGAGGTAGGTGTAGGAATTTACCTCCACGAACGGTCGTTTGATCAACTTTCCATCAGCAGCCAAAGCCTCGAGAGCCTCGTCATCCGACAGAGCCTTCACTACTGCCGCGCCCATGGCGCGATAGCTCTGGCCGCTGGTGTTGAACAGCAGTTTCCTGTCACCGAGGGATTGGTGAGCGGCCACCAACATCTCCTTCGACGGTGGAGTCAGGGTGATGTCGTGCACCTCATGGGCAATGCCTCGCTCAGTGAGCCAGGCCAATGCCTTTCGACAGGTGCTGCAGCGGTTGTAGCTGTAAACTTGAAGGGTTCCGGCCAAGGCTCAGCGGCCGAACAGGGATTTGATCGCACCAACGAGGCTGTTGGAGCCGCGGCCCACACCTTCAGCGGGGCGGGTGCGAACGGTGACATCACCAAAAACTGTGGTGCGGCAGCTCAGGCGGAAGTTGGCAGGACGATCGGCCAGATAGACCTCTTCAACATCGCTGCGGGGGGACAGGTTGGCTTGCCCTTCAACCACCTCCATCACGCAGGTGCCGCACTGACCAACGCCACTGCAGTTGTTGAGGTTATTGAGGCTCTTGTAGGGATTGACGCCCGCATCAAGTGCAGCCTTACGCAGATTTGCGCCCTCGATGCAGCCAACCTGCTGGCCTTCCTGCTCGAATCGGATGGTGGGCACGGGTTCCGCAAATCTCAGTGCGCACCAACTTACAAGCATCAGGCCTGATCAAGGGGCTCTTGCCTGAAATCAATCGGCTGCATTGATGCAGGAATCAAGCAATGGCTGAACCGCATCGAGGTCGCGCCATCCATCAATCGATACGACGCTGCCCTGCAACGTGCGGTAAGTCCTGAAGAATTCCGCGACATCCTCCAGCTGGGAGGCAGCGATCTGACGAATGCTGCGGATCTCGTCCTGACGGGGGTCTGCGTCCGGGACACAGAGAATCTTCCCGTCATAAACATCCTTGTCGTGGAGGTCCAACACGCCGATGGGGCGAGCCTTAATCAGGCAACCAGCGAACGTGGGTTCAGCCATGATCACCATGGCGTCGAGGGGAGATCCATCCTCCGCCAGCGTGTTGGGGATGAAGCCGTAATCAAAGGGGTAACGCACCGAGGAGTGCATCACCCGATCCAGAACCATCACGCCGGCTTCGGCGGAGTACTCGTATTTGTTTCTGCTTCCTGCCGGAATCTCAACGATGAGATTCACCAAGCCTGGCGAAGGTGACGGGGGAAGCTGATGGAGATCCATGCCGATCCGAGGCGGTGGGGATCAGTCGCGGAGAAGGGAAGGTTCGGTCCGTGATCACAGCCACAAGGGGAGCACTGAAACTGACAACAGCAATCAGCAGTCCTTTGATGGCCGTCAACGAGGCGCGACGACTGAACGGCTCATCCGCCTCCGAAGACGTGATGGCGTCGTCGTGAGACGGGTGGGGAACATCTGAGGCCATAAAACGGGGGGCTTGAAAAGCTCCCTCTTCCGATCACAACACTGTTGAACTCATTCTGTCACTGCAAAAAGCAGGACGCACCGATCATTAAGCAGCGGGCCGGTCCTGCTGGTCGAGTCGTGCGCTCAGATCAGAAGTGGATGCCCCACTCGCCTCGAGATGGGTACGGATCAGCCGAAGCTCCTCAAAGATCGATCCCAGGATTTGCTGCGTCGCCGTTGATGGAGAGTTCAGCACCTCAACAGTGACTTCTTTGATGCGGAGAACATCTTTGGCGAAGCGCGCCACCTCATTGGGGTGGAACATCAGCGGATCTTTCTGATCGCTGCGGTACTCCGGGTTCAGCTTGCGGGGGTTGAACGGAGGGTTGAGGTTGCGTGGGTCTGTGTTGGTGTAGCGATACACCGAAGCACGAGAGCGGTTCAGGGATTTCTGAACGTCGTCGATCCCCACCAGGGCCTCGGCTTGAGCTGACGCATGGGCCGGATCCATGGAAAGTTCGGTCGCTTGTTGAACGCTTGTCGCCACAGATTCAACGGACCGAGGAAACATGAGACGGGCCTTGGACAGGCTGGATTGAGCTGGACGGTAGCAGTCGAGACTCAGGGCGCCCAGGGGAATTCCAGCAAAACAGACACTTCCGCGATCGGCATGCCTCCGAAGCGGTGATAACTTCCAAATCCCATTTTGTTGCGATTGATGCGCGTCTCCCGCCTGCTGCTGGTGACGCTTCGGGATGTTCCCGCCGAAGCGGAGATCACCTCGCATCAGTTGCTTCTCAGGGCCGGGTATATCCGTCGCGTGGGATCAGGGATCTACGCGTACCTCCCCTTGATGTGGAGGGTGCTGCAAAAGATCACCGCCGTGGTGCGCGAGGAGATGAACCGCGCCGGCGCCCAGGAAACCCTGCTGCCGCAGCTGCACCCTGCTGAGCTCTGGCAGAAGAGCGGGCGTTGGCAGGGCTACACCGCTGGCGAGGGGATCATGTTCCACCTCGAAGACCGCCAGGGCAGAGAACTGGGGCTTGGTCCGACCCATGAAGAAGTGATCACCAGCCTGGCAGGGGAGCTGCTGAGGTCATACCGGCAGCTCCCGGTGAACCTCTATCAAATCCAGACCAAATTTCGCGACGAGATCCGTCCCCGCTTCGGACTGATGCGAGGCCGCGAATTCATCATGAAGGACGCGTACTCCTTCCATGCCAGCGAAGCGGATCTTCGCGAGACCTATGGCGTGATGGATCAGGCCTACCGCCGCATCTTTGAACGTTGTGGCCTGGATGCCGTCCCTGTCGATGCCGATAGCGGCGCGATCGGCGGCGCCGCCTCCCAGGAGTTCATGGTGACGGCGGATGCCGGGGAAGACCTGATCCTGATCAGCGATGACGGCCAATACGCCGCCAACCAAGAAAAGGCTGTTTCGATCCCATCCGCCGCATCTCCTCTTCCCGACGGCCCGGAGGAATCGATTCCAACCCCTGGCTTGGGCAGCATCGAAAGCCTCTGCGACGCCAAAGGCTGGGATCCGAGCCAGGTGGTGAAGGTGCTGCTGTTCGTGGCGACCCTGGACGATGAGACCCTCCAACCGCTGTTGGTGAGCCTCCGTGGTGACCAAGAGCTCAATCCCACCAAGGTCGTGAACGCGGTCAGCCGAACCCTCAACAAGGGTGTTCTCGATTGCCGCCCGATCACACCAGAGGACAACAACCTTCAGCAGATTGATCCGCTCCCCTTTGGATCGATCGGGCCTGACCTCTCCGATGACGTCTTGCAGGGAGCCAAGACCTGGGAGCCAACATTCCTGCGTCTGGCTGATGAAACCGCCAGCGAACTCGGCAGCTTCATCTGTGGTGCCAACACACCCGATCTGCACCGTTTCAACACCAGCTGGACGGCCATCGGGCAAAAGCCGACCAGCCTGGATCTGCGTAATGCACGAGCCGGCGACGTCTGCCAACACAACCCTGAATCACGACTGACGGAAAAAAGAGGCATCGAAGTCGGCCACATTTTTCAGTTGGGCCGGAAATATTCCGAGGCCATGGAGAGCCGCTTCACCAACGAGAACGGCAAGACCGAACCGTTCTGGATGGGTTGCTACGGCATCGGCGTTTCGCGATTGGCGCAGGCTGCCGTCGAGCAGCATCACGATGACAGCGGCATCTGCTGGCCGACGGCCATCGCACCCTTCGAGGCGATCGTGGTCGTGGCCAACATTCAGGACGACACCCAGGCGCAGCTGGGGGAAGCGCTCTACTCGGAGCTTCAGAACGCTGGGGTGGATGTGCTGATCGACGACCGCAAGGAACGCGCCGGCGTCAAGTTCAAAGACGCGGATCTGATCGGCATCCCTTGGCGGATCGTGGTGGGACGCGACGCCAGCGAGGGCACCGTTGAACTGGTGTGCCGCAGCAGCCGCGAGGTGCAAAAGCTTCCCCACGCTGAGGCTGTGACCTGCCTGATCAAGGGACTCCACCCCTAAAGTCGAATGACACTGAAGGGTTTCATGCTCTCCGCACTGACACGCCTGCTTCGCTCCCTCAGCAGGGCCGCCGTAGCCCTCGGCCTCGGGTTATGCCTCCTTCTGACGGCCTGCAGTGGGGACGCTGAAGCTCGTCTGAGCGGCGACTACGTGGAAGACACCGTGGCGGTCTCCCGCACTCTGCTGACGGTGATCGACCTGCCTCAGGACGATCCCACCCACGCTGAAGCTGAAGCCGACGCCCGGGCCCTGATCAACGACTACATGTCCCGTTATCGGCCCCAGCCCCGTGTGAACGGACTCAGCTCCTTCACCACGATGCAGACCGCGCTGAATTCGCTGGCTGGTCATTACGCCTCCTACGCCAATCGCCCCCTGCCGGAAGCGCTGCATGACCGCATCGCCAAGGAACTCAACAAGGCTGAGAAATCAGTAGTCCGGGGCAGCTGAGCCCCCCGAAACCAGCTCGGTTTTGACGAGTCCACCCGAGATCTGAGATACTCGCGGATTGTGCAGATCTGCGGCTTCGGGCCGCCGTGTTCTTGGCCAACGTTGTCGTCATCGGAGCGCAGTGGGGTGACGAGGGAAAAGGAAAGATCACCGATCTCCTGAGCCGCTCCGCCGATGTGGTGGTCCGCTATCAGGGTGGTGTGAATGCAGGCCACACGATCGTTGTTGACGATCGTGTGCTCAAGCTGCACCTGATTCCCTCTGGAATCCTCTATCCCGACACGATCTGTCTGATCGGATCCGGCACGGTGGTGGATCCCAAGGTGATGCTCGGTGAGCTGGACATGCTCATCGCCAACGACATTGATATTTCCGGGCTTCGTCTGGCATCCACAGCCCACGTGACGATGCCCTACCACCGCCTGCTCGACCAGGCCATGGAGAAGCAGAGGGGAGCACGACGGATCGGAACCACAGGCCGTGGAATCGGCCCCACCTACGCCGACAAGTCGCAGCGCAGCGGCATCCGTGTGATCGACCTGCTGGACGAACAGCGGCTGCGGGATCGCCTTGAAGGCCCACTGCAGGAGAAGAACGAACTTCTTCAAACCATTTACGGCGTTGAGCCCCTGAACGCCGAAGACGTCATCCAGGAATATCTGGGATACGGCAAGCGCCTCGCTCCCCACGTGGTGGAGTGCACCCAGACGATTCATCAGGCAGCGCGAGATCGCAAGAACATCCTGTTCGAAGGTGCCCAGGGCACGCTGCTGGACCTGGACCACGGCACCTACCCCTACGTCACGTCCTCCAACCCCGTTTCCGGCGGGGCCTGCATCGGTGCAGGCGTGGGCCCAACCCTGATTGACCGCGTCATCGGCGTTGCCAAGGCCTACACCACCCGCGTGGGTGAAGGCCCCTTCCCCACTGAGCTGAGCGGAAGCCTGAATGACCAGCTCACGGAACGGGGTGGCGAATTCGGTACCACCACGGGCCGCCAGAGGCGCTGTGGCTGGTTTGACGGCGTGATCGGTCGCTACGCCGTGCAGGTCAACGGCTTGGACTGTCTGGCCGTGACCAAGCTGGATGTGCTGGACGAACTGGACGAAATTCAGGTCTGCGTGGCCTATGAACTCAATGGCGAGCGAATCGAGCACTTCCCCAGCAGTGCCGATGACTTCGCCCAGTGCAAACCCATCTTCGAAACACTGCCTGGCTGGCAGTGCTCCACCGAGGAATGCCGCAGCCTTGAGGATCTCCCCAAGCCAGCCATGGATTACCTGCGCTTCCTCGCCGATCTGATGGAAGTGCCGATCGCCATTGTCTCCCTTGGGGCCAGCCGTGATCAGACCATCGTTGTCGAAGATCCGATCCATGGTCCCAAGCGAGCCCTGTTGAGCGCCTGAGACGCTGACGTTCATACTTCGGGGCTGCTTTCCACGCCCCGATGTCATCAGAGACCCGTTTCCCCAGCGATTGCAGTCTCGATGTCGTTGGCATCGGCAACGCCATCGTTGATGTTCTGGTGCAGACGGACGACGCTTTCATCGCTGAACACGGCCTCCAGAAAGGGGGCATGGCGCTGATCGATGAACAACAGGCCGAAGCTCTCTACAAAGCCAGTGGAACGGGCCTCGAGACCTCCGGTGGATCGGTCGCCAACACGATGGTGGGCATCGCGCAGCTCGGCGGACGCGCCGGTTTCATCGGCCGCGTCCGGGATGACCAGCTCGGCAGCATTTTCAGCCACGACATCCGGGCCGTTGGGGCACGCTTTGAGACCCCAGCAGCCACCAGTGGAGCCACAACAGCGCGCTGCCTGATTTACGTCACGCCCGATGCCGAGCGCACCATGTGCACCTTCCTGGGGGCGTCCACCCAACTAGAACCCGAGGATCTCGACCTCTCCATGGTCAAGCAGGCCAAGGTGCTTTACCTGGAGGGCTACCTCTGGGACAGTCCAGCCGCCAAACGGGCCTTCATCGCCGCCGCCGAAGCCTGCCGTGAAGCAGGTGGCAAGGTGGCTCTGTCCCTGTCCGATGGCTTCTGTGTGGATCGGCACAGAGCCAGTTTTCTCGAGCTGGTGAATGGTCACGTCGACGTGCTGTTCGCCAATGACGTTGAAATTCAGTCGCTCTACGAGACCGACGATTTCGACCAGGCCCTCGAGCGGGTGCGCGGCTGCTGCTCAGTGATTGCGATCACCCGTGGTGCCCAGGGGTCCGTCGTGCTGAGTGGAGACCAGTGCTGGGATATCGGCATCTTCGGCCTGGGAGATCTGGTGGACACCACGGGAGCAGGCGACCTCTATGCCGGGGGATTTCTGCATGGCTTCACCCAGGGCGAGTCACTGGAGCGCTGTGGTGAGCTCGGAGCCCTCTGCGCCGGCCAGATTGTGACCCAATTGGGGGCCCGCTCCCAGGCCTCCCTCAAGCAGCTGGCGGAGACGCATCTGAACTGAGCTCAGCGATGGCCCAGGCCCCATAGGCCGATGATGCCGTCACCGGCCAGCACAACCACTCGGGGGTGTCGTAGCTGTGGAGCTCGGAGACGGCCGAGCTCAGCGCGTCCACACGCTGAGCTGAGGTCTTCATCAGCAGCTGAACCTCATGGGACGCCTGCAGCGACCCCTCCCAGCGATAGAACGACTGAACGGGGTGGATGGACACACAGGCCACGAGATGGCGCTCCAGCAAGGCCTCTGCCAACTGTTGGGCGCGCTCAGCGTTCGCTTCCGTGGTGAGGGCCAGCACGAGCCCACTCGCTTCAATCACGCTCAAGCCGATCCATCAGGCTGCTGACATCCTCGACGCATTCCATTCCGTCGGGGGGGGAGGGACGCCGCAACAGCAGCAAGCTCAGCCCCAGATCTGTGGTGAGTTGATGCCAGAGCTGTTCCGTTACACCACCGGACTGGCGGCAGAGCACCACGCCAATGCCCCAGCGACGGCAAAGAGACCGCTCGATCGCCCCCGGCACCTCCCCTTGCAGAGGGCGCACCACGGCCAGGTGATCCGGGGGCAGACCTGCCCGCAAGGCGGCGCGCAATCCATCGGGGGACGGAAGCGCACGGCCATAGGGGATGGCTCCGGCGCGGCGCACAGCAGCAGTCAAGGCCGGAAGATGACGACCTCCAATGGCCAGCAGCAGGCGTTGGCCCTGGAGCGGTTGGGCCGCCAACGCATCGGCATCAGCCAGGAGAGAGGCCGCCCCCAGCGGTTCAAGGCGACGCTCATAACGCAGCAACGGTTGGCCGAGATCCGCACAGGCCGTGACCAGGTCATGGCTGATTCGAGCCGCAAAGGGATGCGTGGCATCCACCACCCAACGGAAAGGGCCGGCCTGATGCAGAGCTGCCTTGATTCCGCCAACGCCCTGCAGGGCACCAATTGAGATGCGCTCCACCGGCAATCCCGCGTAGGCCTTCGCTGCAGTTGCCGTCACCACACTCACGCTCACACGCCAATGGCGGCGGGAGAGCTCCTTCACCAAGCGCGGCCCATCACCGGTTCCAGCCAGCAGCAGGACACGACGCTGGTCATTCGCGGGGCCTTGCATCAGGATGTGCGCCGACACCAGCTCAAGCCATGAACCATTGCGTGCTCGAAGTGGAGGTGATCGACGCACCGACGGTTCGATACACCCAGGACAACCAGACTCCCATTGCGGAGATGGCCGTGCGCTTTGACCCCCTTCGGGAGGGTGATCCGCCAGGTGAATTGAAAGTGGTGGGCTGGGGCAACCTGGCCCAGGAACTGCAGAACCGTGTGCAGACCGGGCAGCGGCTGCTGATCGAAGGCCGGCTGCGGATGAACACCATGCCCCGGGGCGATGGCATGAAGGAAAAACGGGCTGAATTCACCCTGGCTCGGCTTCATCCCATCGGCGCGGCAGCCACGGGTGCAGCTCCTTCCGGCAACCCCTCAGCCCCGGCCCCCAGCCGCCAGGCCCCCGCTGCTGCACCGACCAAGGTGGCAAAAGAGCCCGAACCGGCCAGCTGGAATGCGGCGCCCCTGGTGCCCGACACCGACGACATCCCCTTCTGAATCAGAGGACAATCATGGGTCGTCGGCGATTAACGGCCCGCTTCGTCCTGCAGCTCTGAAGCTCGGGTGATCAGTTGCCCGAGCTCCCGTTCAAGGGCGGCAAGATCCAGCCGCAGCTCGGGCCAGCGGCCCCCATCGATCTGCTGCAGCAACCAGCTGCGATCACGGTCGAGCTGCTGGAGCAGATCATCGATCCCGGTCGACGATGGATCTGGCATCTGGCTCGGGGTAGTGGATCTCCATCCTGATGGACTAGAGGTCAAAATGACGATCAAGCCAAGGCCTTCATGAAGGATTTCTTCTCCCCCGGCAGCCTCGTCACCATCGCCGGAGGCGTGCTGACCGTGGTCGGTGCCACCGCTTACGCCACCGGAAGCGCCAACCTCAGCCTGCCCACGATTTTCTACGGAATCCCGATCTTGTTGGGGGGGCTGGCCCTGAAATCGTCGGAGCTGCCACCCGCCATCCGGGTGACACCGGTGAAGACGTTTCAAAAGGAACGCGAAGCTGCAGCCCCAGAACTGGGCAAATTGCTCGGCGATGTGACGCGCTGGCGCTACGGCCAGAAGGCCCACCTGGAGTCGTCGCTGGAAGCGCTCAAACTCTGGGATGAAGACACCCCACCGCAGTTGGAAGAGATCGAAGAGCTGCATTCCGACAGTGGCTATGGCCTACGGATGCGTTTCCTGCTGGGAGCCGTTCCCCTCGAACGCTGGCAAGAGCGGCAGGAGCGGCTGGGGCGTTTCTTCGCCAAGGGGATGCGAGCGGAACTCAAGAAACTGGATGAACAACGGCTGGACGTTGTTCTGCTTCCGGCAGGTGAGGCCTAAGCCATGGCCCAATCCACCCAGAACAACGATGACGCCCTCAGGGTGTCGGTGCTCAGCGAAGCCCTCCCCTACATCCAGCGCTTCGCCGGTCGGCGCATCGTGATCAAGTACGGCGGGGCCGCCATGGCCCATGCCGAGCTGCGGGCGGCTGTCTTTCGCGACCTGGCTCTGCTGGCCTGCGTCGGCGTCCAACCCGTGGTGGTGCATGGCGGCGGGCCCGAAATCAACCAGTGGCTTCAGCGTCTGGAAATTCCCGCCGAATTCCGCGACGGACTGCGCGTCACCGACGCCGACACCATGGACGTGGTGGAGATGGTGCTGGTGGGCCGCGTCAACAAGCAGATCGTGAATGGCCTCAATCAGCTCGGCACCCGTGCTGTTGGTCTGAGCGGAAGTGACGGAAGTCTTGTGGAGGCACGCCCCTGGGGGAATGGCAGCCATGGGCTGGTGGGGGATGTTGCCCGCGTCAATCCCGATGTGCTCGAACCGCTGCTGGAGAAGGGGTATGTGCCCGTCATTTCCAGCGTTGCCGCAACCCCCGATGACGGGCGAGCCCACAACATCAATGCCGACACGGTGGCGGGAGAGCTGGCGGCGGCCCTGGAAGCCGAAAAACTGATCCTGCTAACCGACACCCCCGGCATCCTTGAAGATCGCGATGACCCCGACTCGCTGATCCGCAAACTGCGCCTCTCAGAGGCGCGACAGCTGATCGAGGACGGCGTGGTCGCAGGGGGCATGACGCCCAAAACGGAATGTTGCATCCGCGCCCTGGCCCAGGGCGTGTCAGCCGCCCACATCATTGATGGCCGGGTTCCCCATGCCCTCCTGCTCGAAGTCTTCACCGACGCCGGCATCGGCACCATGGTGGTGGGACGCGGCTAGAGGGTGAGCGAGCAGGACGCAGCACTGGACCTCTCTGAAGCGGAGGCAGCCCTGGAGCGCGGGGACTACGGCCAGGGCCTGGAGCTGCTTCTTCCCCTGGCGGAGCAACACCCGCTCAACAGCCCGGAGGGGCCGGGCCTTCGGCTCCTGATGATCACCGCCTGGATGGGCCAGGGGCAGGACGCGAAAGCCATCGCCACCTGCAGGATGCTGAGTCGCTGCCGCGATCCCAAGTTGCGCCAGCAGGCCAAACAACTGCTCGGGGTTCTTGAAGCCCCAAGCCTGGATCGTCCGGAACGCTGGTCGATGCGCATGCCGCAACTGGAGCTGAATGGCTCCGGCAGCGGGCAGACCTCCACCATGCGGCGGCGGCGGTCGCAGCGTCCCGAACCCCCGCCACCACCACCCACGGGGCCGACGCGTTCACCTGCGGCGGGTTTCGCCGTGCTGGTGATGGCGGTTCTGCTGGGGATCACGCTGTT
This sequence comes from Synechococcus sp. A15-44, assembly GCF_014280115.1. NCBI lineage: Bacteria > Bacillati > Cyanobacteriota > Cyanophyceae > Synechococcales > Synechococcaceae > Synechococcus > Synechococcus sp. A15-44. Next base: position 674,938 of record NZ_CP047938.1, on the reverse strand, counting down.
GCTGAGTGGTTGCGTCCGCATCGAGGCTGATCTCGACCTTCGCGGCCCGGATCGACTGGCCCTCACCTGGGACGTGAGGAGCACCCAGCAACGCCCGCTGCCCTGGCAGGAGCAATTCGAGCGAGACCTGCAACGGGAGGTGCCCGGGCTGAGGATCGAACAAACAGGCCCAGGACGCCAACAGATCAGCAGCCGTGTTGCCTCATCGCACGAGCTGGCGCAACAGATAGCGGCCGTGGTTGCCGTGGCTGGTCGCGCGGCTGGAGTCTCACTCCCGCCACCGACGCTCAAGCTCGAAGAACGCAACTGGCTGCTGGGGGTGCAGCAGCACGTGCAGCTGATGGTGGACCTCAGCGATCTGCCCGAGATCCCTGGGCTCGACGTTCATCTGAGCCTGAACCACGGGCAGGTGGAGCGCACGGCTCTTTCCGGCACCACCACCGAAGTCAGCTGGCAGGGCTGGCGCTGGAATCCGCTTGGCCTGGGGGGCGTGGTGATCCTGATGCTGCTGATCAGCAGTATGGTGCTGCAGGTGGTGCGTCGGAAGCTGGGCTTTGGCTTCCCGGAACTGCCTTCCTGATCAAAGCTGCTGCGGATCGGGATCCACAGTGAGCGCCACACCCTTGGGCAAGCCATCCCAGAGGGCCTGTCCCGGAGGCAGCGGAAGCGGGGAGCCCGCCGGACCGTGAAGCAACAGCTGCCATCGGCTTCGGCCAGCAACCCGGGCCACAGGTGCCGGAGCGGGACCCAACAACCACCAGTTCTGGAGCTGACAAATCGGCCGGATCCGCTCCGCCAGCACCGCTGCCGCCGTTGCTGTTTTGCTGGGGGAATCTCCAGACAGTCGCAGCAGACAAGCGCGACTGAAGGGCACCAGACCAGCTTCCTTACGGAGCGCCACCTCCTGGGAGAGGAACGCTTCATAGCGACCATCCACCAGGTGTTGAATCACCGGGTGCTCTGGGGTGTAGGTCTGCACCAACACCTGCCCCGGTCGCTCACCTCTCCCGGCACGGCCCGCCAACTGCAACAGCAACTGCAGGGCCTGCTCTCCTGCGCGGAGATCGGGGCGGTGCAGAAGCCCATCCGCCGCGAGCACTGCCGCCAGGGTGACCCGCGGCAGATCCATGCCCTTGGCCAGCATCTGCGTGCCGATCAAGACGTCGGCTTCTCCGGCCGCAAAACGGTCCAACAGGCGTCGATGGCCATCCCGCCCCCCGGTGGAATCACGGTCAAAGCGGAGCAAACGAAGGCCTTCGAGCTCCCGAGAAAGCAGTTCCAACACCTTCTGCGTCCCGGCCCCAAACGGCTTGAAGGCCGTGGAACCACAGTGACTGCAACGGTTCTCCAGGTCCTCACGATGGTCACACCAGTGGCAACGCAGCCACTGACGTCCGGCCTTGCTGCGGTGAACGGTGAGCGCCACATCGCAGTGGGGGCACATCACCACCTCGCCGCAGCTGCGGCAGCTCAAAAAGGGGCTGTATCCCCGGCGCGGCACCAAAACCACAGCCTGTTCGCCCTGCTCCGGCAGCGCCGCAAGACGATCCATCAAGGCGCGACTGACCAGACGCTTGTGTCCTTCGGCCAGCTCATGGCGCATGTCGACCACATGCACAGGCGGTAGGGACTGCCGGGAAATCCGCTGGGTCAGGCGCACAAGGGTCAAGGCACCTTCGGGCCCTGTTTGAATCCAGCTCTCGAGCGACGGCGTGGCGCTGCCCAGCACAAGCCGTGCCTGTTGCATCACAACCCGGTCCAAAGCCAGGTCCCTGGCGTGATAGCAGGGCATGGGTGCGTCTTGCTTGTAAGAGCTGTCGTGCTCCTCATCCAGAACGACCAGCCCCAGCGGCTTCAACGGCACGAACACCGCGGAGCGGGTTCCCACCACCACCAACGGCTGTTCGGCAGCAAGACAGCGACGCCAGGTTCGAACCCGTTCGGCATCACCACAACCGCTGTGGTACTCCACGACGCGCGAGCCGAAGCGTTTGCGGCAACGGTCAACGAGTTGGGGGATCAATCCGATCTCGGGGGTGAGCAGCAGCACATGCCGACCCCGCTCCAGCTCTTGGGCAGCCAGTTGGAGGTACACCTCGGTCTTGCCGGAGCCGGTGATTCCCCAGAGCAGCAGTCCTCTCCCCGGAGAAAGCCTTTGATAAGCCTTCACCACGTCCTTCTGCTCAGCGGTCAAGGCCTGGGGAAGCTCCTGGGGGCCAGAACCAGCTGATGAGCCCATGTCCTCACAACGACGCTGCTCACGCACCAGGAAGCCCTGCTGGATCAGCGGCGGCAGCAATTGCGCCCCAAACCCACTGGCCACCAGGTCCCGTTGCCAAGCGCCATCGCCCTGGCCCTCCAACCAAGCCAGAAGCTCCCGCTGGCGAGGGGTGGGTGGGTTTGCTGCATCAGGGGGGACCTGGGCCTGGATCCACCACATCTGACGCCCGCCGGCCAGGGAACGCTGGCCGGCCTGACCAATCCAGCCCGATGGCAAAGCCGCCTTCAAGGTGCGGAAGACACTGAGATGGCAACGGTCCGCCACCCGCTCCAGCCAGCTGTACCAATCCGAATCGACAGCAGCTCGCTGCAGGAGCGATTCCACCGGTTGCAGCTCCTGAGGATCCTGCTCAGCCCACTCCCGCTCCGCCACCACCAGTCCATGCATGGCCCGACCCCGGAGGCGCACCCGCACCAGATCTCCCGGCATCAATCCCATGCTGGGATCTGCGGCGTAACTGAAGGAGCGTCCTTCCCGCCCAGCCTCCAGCCAGACCTCAACGCATCGCCGCGAATGCGACAGGACCTTGCAAACTTCGGAAGACTTCATTAACGTGGACATGTTGGACAGTTTCTGCCAACCCTGCGCTCGATCCAGAGGGAAGACACAGAGTCTGAAGTCAAGGCCTTGTTCCTTGCCACTTTGACCGGTCTGAGACCACCCCGGACAGCACAGACACAATCAGTCCAAGCGTTTCGTCGACTCGCGGACACCACCATCAGCCCATGAACTCCGTCTCAGCGTCAGCTGTGTCGTTTTTTTTTGCTTGAACGGAAGTTCCAGGTTCCGGCCATAGCCGTTGGTGCGTTGTTGCTGCTGTTGCATCTCCCCTTTATCCGACTTCGACTAACACCATGACTCCTGCTGCCACCAAAGCTGCCAAGCCGGACATCGTTCTTCTGGCCAATGCTGACGGCAAGGTGAAGGAAGTCGCCAAGAGTTCCGACAAAGAGGCCAAGAAAACTCCTGCACGCCGACGAACCAGCAAGGCAAGCGCCAAGGACCTGAGCGCCGCAGCCGACGAACTGCTCGCCGCTGCAGATCAAGCCAAGGCCTCGGGAACCACCAAAAAGGCTGCAGCGAAAACCACCAAGGCCAAAACCACAACGAAAAAGGCCACCACAACCAAGAAGGCAGCCACCGCCAAGAAGACCGCCACCAAGGCATCAACAGCCAAAGCAGCAGCAGCGAAGCCAACCGCCGAGGAGAAAGCCAAAACAGCAGCTGCTGAGAAGGAAGCCAAGGCAAAAGCCCTGGCCAGCATCAAGATCGGCCCCAAAGGCATTTACACCGAAGACTCCATCCGGGTTTATCTCCAGGAAATTGGTCGGATCCGCCTGCTGCGTCCCGACGAAGAGATCGAACTGGCCCGCAAAATTGCCGATCTTCTCTATCTGGAGGAACTGGCCGCTCAATTTGAAAGCGACAACGGCCGGGAACCCGACAACAAAGAGTGGGCTGCCCTGGTGGAAATGCCGCTCATCCGCTTCCGCCGGCGCTTGATGCTGGGCCGACGGGCCAAGGAAAAGATGGTGCAATCCAACTTGCGCCTGGTGGTCTCGATTGCCAAGAAGTACATGAATCGGGGCCTGAGCTTCCAAGACCTGATTCAGGAAGGAAGCCTTGGCCTGATTCGTGCAGCCGAGAAGTTCGACCACGAAAAGGGCTACAAGTTCTCCACCTACGCCACCTGGTGGATTCGCCAGGCCATCACACGCGCCATCGCCGACCAAAGCCGCACCATCCGCCTGCCGGTGCACCTCTACGAAACGATCTCCAGGATCAAGAAGACCACCAAGGTTCTCTCCCAGGAATTCGGCCGCAAGCCAACGGAAGAGGAAATCGCGGAATCGATGGAAATGACCATCGAAAAACTGCGCTTCATCGCCAAGAGCGCACAGCTGCCGATCTCCCTGGAGACCCCCATTGGCAAGGAAGAGGATTCCCGCCTGGGCGATTTCATCGAAGCCGACATCGAAAATCCCGAGCAGGACGTTGCCAAGAACCTGCTTCGTGAAGACCTGGAAGGTGTGTTGGCCACCCTCAGCCCCCGCGAACGCGATGTGCTGCGCCTGCGCTATGGCTTGGACGACGGGCGGATGAAGACTCTCGAGGAAATTGGCCAGATTTTTGACGTGACCCGTGAACGGATCCGTCAGATCGAAGCCAAGGCCCTGCGCAAATTGCGCCACCCCAACCGCAATGGGGTGCTCAAGGAATACATCAAGTAGGGATCTAGACCCGAGGCTGCTCACAACAGTCTCGGGAGTAATACATAAGTACATTCGCCCTAGCTCAATCCCCCGCTGGGCTCCTATAACGAGCGTGAGGGAATTGAGACGCCCTCCTCACACGGAAGAGATCAAACCCCGGTCTGAGACTGGGGTTTTCCTTTGGTCAAAATCAAAGATCAGTGTGACGACTGTCCTGTGCAGCCTCAAAAGTCTCCGTAAATTCCTGAAAAGCACGTTTCAGGCGCTCCACCGGCGTTTCTTCAAGGGGGCACTCCTGGCGTGTTTCCAGCGCATAAGCCTGCAGCAAGCGGGCATCTGGCTCAAGAACGGAAGCCACTGCTCCCTTGAACAGCACCAGATTGTGCTGCGACGTCAGCCCCACCAGATAAGGCTGAAGCTGCCAACTGTTCACCAGGCCACCCTGCCCCGATTCCACGACGGAACGCACCAGACGAGGCCGCAGCAGTTGGTAAGCATGGTCTCCATCGCGATCTGTCGTGTGGCGAAGCCGCGCCATCAAGACATCGCCACTGCACAACAGGATCAGACGAATGTTCCCTTCGGCCACCAAGGGGAGCATGATCACCTGCTCTTGAGGCTCCGGGGCTGCCGAGCCAATCGCTCCCGCCTGACGAACGCCATTGACGACGGGTCCGGGCATGGTTGTCCTGCGTTGCCTATGAATGTTAAGCGTTCTTCATAAAGACATCTTCCCTTTCGAAGCTTCACAACCTCCTGGAATCCCACCAGGGAATTCAAACCCAAAAGCGTAGGCTGGGCGGCTGATTCGCCCTTTCCATGGCCCTCACCGAACTGCGCATCGCCTCACGACGCAGCCAGCTGGCCATGGTGCAGACCAACTGGGTCAAAGCTGAACTGGAAAAGGCCCATCCCGGCCTGAAAATCACTGTGGAAGCCATGGCCACCCAGGGCGACAAGATCCTGGACGTTGCCTTGGCCAAGATCGGCGACAAAGGCCTGTTCACCAAGGAACTGGAAGCCCAGATGCTGGTGGATCGGGCGGACATCGCCGTCCACTCCCTGAAAGACCTGCCCACCAATCTTCCTGAGGGGCTGATGCTCGGTTGCATCACCGAGCGGGAAGACCCGGCCGATGCGCTGGTGGTGAATGCCAAAAACAAGCCCTACAAACTCGACACCCTTCCCGAAGGATCGGTGGTCGGAACGAGCTCCCTGCGCCGTCTGGCTCAGCTGCGTCACCACTACCCCCACCTGATCTTCAAGGACGTTCGGGGGAACGTGATCACCCGGCTGGAGAAATTGGACAGCGGCGATTACGACTGCCTGATCCTGGCTGCGGCAGGCCTTGGCCGGCTTGGCTTCGGAGATCGGATCCACCAGCTGATCCCCGGTGACATCTCTCTGCACGCCGTTGGTCAGGGCGCCCTGGGGATTGAATGCGTGGAAGGCAAGCACGAAGTGCTTGAGGCGATCAAAGTTCTGGAGCACACCCCCACCTCCCAGCGCTGCCTGGCCGAACGCGCTTTCCTGCGGGAACTGGAAGGTGGCTGCCAGGTACCCATCGGCGTGAACACCCGCTTCGAAGGTGATCAACTGGTCCTCACCGGGATGGTGGCCAGCCTTGACGGCAAACGCCTGATCCGGGACCAGGCCAGTGGCGCAGCAAGCGACGCCGAAGCCATCGGCATCTCTCTCGCCAACACCCTCAAAGGTCAGGGTGCTGGCGAGATCCTCAAAGAGATCTTCGACACCGTCCGCCCGGAAGCCTGATCAACTGCGAATTTCCAGACGCGTTCCCACATCCACAGCATCAAACAGCTGCCGGATGTGGCTGTTGAGCATGCGCACGCAGCCCAGGCTGACGGCCGCACGAATCTGAACCCAGTGCGGCCAAGCCGTTCCATGGATCCCAAACTCGCCGCGGCCATTGCGGTGAAAAGCCATGTAGCGATCACCAATCGGGCTGCTCGGTCCGCGCAGCTCCCGCCGCTGACCCGACTTGTGGGTCACATAGATCGGATTGACCTTCTTGTTGAGGATGGCGAATTCCCCTTTTGGGGTGGGGGTTTTGGGATCTCCGATCGCCACAGGCCAGGCCCCAAGCTGATGCTCGCCCCTCATGAGGGTGATCTGTCGCTTGCTGAGGTCAAGCACGATGCGCGACGCATGAGCGGGTTGCCGCAAGGCCAGCTCAACAGGCTCAGCAGCAAGGCATGGAGCAACAGACCCCGCCAACAGGCCAGCCGACAGCGCCGGCATCAATGACCACTTCATGAGACGCGCAAGACCCACTAGTCTCAACGTATTCATTGCTGCGAGAAAAAACAGCAGCAATGGCTTTGAGGCTGAACTCTTCAGGATCTCTTCGGTCTCAAGAACGAGACGAGCGATCCAGCGGTACCCTTCTCCAAATTTCTCCTCTCCCTGTTGACCTCCACGGCGATCGCAACCGCGCGGCCAACCCTGCTCGAAGGCAAGGCCCTCAGCCAGGAGGTTGAATCCATCAGCTTTCGCTTCGGCGACCTGATCAGCAACCGCAGAACCTTCCTGACTGCGGCCTTGACGCTGCGCCGGCAGGGGATCATCTGTCTACGGGAGGCAGCGCCTGCTGAGCTGATCGCGTCGATCAACAGCGATGTCGGCCGACTGCTCGAGGAAATCGAATCAGGCGAGCACGCCCGCCTTGCATCCCTGGCCTATCTCAATCTTCCTGATCAGCGTGTGCTGAAGGGCTACAACCAGTTCCGCGACGCCGATCGGTCGGTCATCAACTACCGGGTTAAGCGCCCCGATGGACGCAGCGGTAGCGATGCGGGAATGATCGACATCTTCCATCCCGAGCGCCTCTCGGGCAGTCTCAACAGCAACATCCAGGCATGCCTGCAGGAATCGGTGATTCAGCGGTTGCTCTTGTTGAGCAGCTTCAATCGAATGCGGGTGAAATGCCGCAACCTCTATCTCAACCGAGGCGTGCAAGACACGCGTAGCTACCACTGCGATGGACGCTCACTGAAGTTCAAATCTTTCCTGTACCTCAGTGATGTGCAATCACTGGCCGATGGGCCCTATTGCTTCGTGCCCAGGTCCCAACGTCGACGGCGGCTCTGGTGGCGCAACGCCCGCTTCAACAAACAAAACGGGCTTGGGCCGTTTGAATTCAGTCAGCTGCAAAGTGCTGAGGCCATTGCTCTGTTTGCCAAGGCAGGCGACATGGTTCTCTCCTCGCAGCGCGGTGCTCACTGCGGCCACCCCCAACACCCCCAGGCGCGCCGCGCTGTCCTGGTGAACATGTTCCAACGCTGAGCCATGAAAAAAGGCGGGGGATCTCCCCCGCCTGATCAGCAGTCGATCGCCGACGTGTTCAGTCGACCAACTTGGGGTCGATCTCAGCCATGTATCGAGCCTCGCAGCTCTTGATGATCTCAACGGCCTTTTCAGTACCGAAGAAACCGTTCACCGAGCAGGTGCCAGGCTTCTTCAGATCTTTGTAGTGCTCCCAGTAGTAAGTGGTCTCTTTCTTCCAGTGCTCACCGAGATCTTCCCAGCTCTTGATGTGATCCATGCGCTTGTCGTCGGCAAGCACAGCGATCACCTTGTCGTCGACTTCACCACCGTCGTCGAAGGTCATCACGCCGATGATGCGGGCTTCCACAATCGAACCGGGAATCAGTGGCTCGGTGACACCAACGATTTCGATGTCGAGGGGATCGCCATCTTCATCCCAGGTGCGGGGAATGCATCCGTAAGCGAAGGGGTAAGCCAGCGAGGAGTAACCAACGCGGTCCAGCTTGAGATGACCGGTTTCGGTGATCAGCTCGTACTTGTTGATCGTGTTGGAGTTGAGCTCCACGATCGTGTTGAGACGAAGTTCGGCTTCATCAGCGAAGGCCGGCAGCACGTGCAGCAGGTTGGGCATGCTGCGGCTGGGTGCCTGATCGAGGTTGGCCATAAACGGCGATGGACGGCGCGGCGCATCCTACGGGCCGCCTCTGCCCGTCGAGTTGCACGCGGCTAGGGGGCCGGTTGCAGCCGATCAAGCTTGTTCTCCAAATAGTCGAGGAAGGCATCGGTGCTCAGGGGCCGACCGGTGACCCTTTCCACCAGTTGATCGGCATTCACACTGCGTCCGAGCGGGTGAACGTGCTCACGCAGCCAAGCCAGCAAGGGCGTGACATCGCCGCGCTCCACATGCTCCTCCGGAGACCCGATGGCCTCCGCCATCGCTTCGCTCAACTGTGCACTGATCAAGTGCCCTAACAGATACGAGGGGAAATAGCCAAACAGGCCTTCACTCCAGTGCACATCTTGAAGGCATCCCTCGGCATCGTTCATCGGCCGCACCCCCAGGAGTTCCTGATAGCGCCGGTTCCATTCGTCTGGGAGATCGTTCACCGCCAAACCCTGCTCCAGCAGAGCAATCTCGAGATCCGTGCGGATCAGGATGTGCAAGCCATAGCTGAGTTCATCAGCCTCCACCCGGTTCAAACCAGGCGCCATGGGATTCATCGCCTGCCACATGTCCTGGGTTCCGCTGAAGGGAGCCCCCACCTGCGCAAAACGCTTCCACCACTGCTCTGCGAACGGACGGCTCCGGGCAACACGGTTCTCCCAGAACAGCGACTGACTTTCATGCACCGCCATCGAGGTGGCCTGGCCTAATGGCCAGGCGAACCATTGGTGGCTCTGGTCCGGCAACCCCTGTTCGTAGAGGGAATGGCCCCATTCATGGGCCGTAGCCAGGAAGCACGACAAGGGCTGGCCAGGCACCACACGCGTGGTAATGCGGTAATCGGCCGGTCCCAACGTGATCGAGAAGGGGTGAGGCGAACGTGCCATGCAGGTGATGGCGGGATTACGGCCCCAGGCACCGAGCAGCTCATCACAGAGATCTTGCTGGCTGGACTCCTCGAGATCCCAGTCCGCTGATCGTGGGCGTGGCCGGGTGGATGCCTGAGCAACCAATTGCGGCAACCGTTGTCGTAACGGAGCAAACAAGGCCTCGAGACGCTCCAGACGCAGATCCGGTTCGAAGGGTTGCGCCAGGGTCTCCCAACAGGAGCGCGGCTCATCCAGCTGTTTGGCCTGCTCCTGACGCAAATCAATCAGGGTCTGAAGCGCCGGTGCGAAGAGGCTGAAATCAGAGACCGATCGAGCCTGCTGCCACCGGTTGTAACCCTCGGCCTTGGCCTTGGCCAAGGCGGCGACGAGGGCTGGATCGAGGGACTGCTGCCGCTGCAGGTCCTGTTCCAGCAGATCCAGATTGCGGCCCTGCTCAGGGCATCGCTCAGCGGAATTCCAATGCTGACGCGCTGCGGCCAGCAGTTCCGCATAGGCCGCAGAGCTCTGACGAGCATGAAGCTGGGTCGCCAGCAGCGTGAGCTGCTCACCTCGCCAGGACGCCCCGGCAGAAGGCATGCGGGTGTTCTGGTCCCAATACAGGGTGCTCTGAATCGAGCCGAGCAGCTGCGTCTCTCTCAGATGGGCGCCCAGCTGCCCCCAAGCCGTTGCGGCAGAAGCCATCTCGCCCCCTTTTCCATCACCCTAACGACACCTGGAGTGGCATCGAAGCAGCGATGCAGGCCATGGTGAAGCGGTTCAGACGTTCTGGACCCATGCGCCGATTGATGCTGCAGCTGGCCCTGGGGATCGCCCTGCCCATGGCTCTCTGGCCGCTCAAGCTGATCTACCGACAACCGCAGACCGTTCGGTAAGAACCGGTCAGTTCAGCTCACAGCGGCCTTGGCACAGGGTCTCAAGGTCGGCGCGCCCGGTGATCTGAAGCCGCCGGGCGGCCCAAATCCCATAGACCCAATCGACCACGCTGCCGATCAAAGGCCAGCGGGTCGGTGCGTAAAGCCACCCCAGACCAATCAGGCGATACGCCTCACGGAAGACGGCCACATCCTGCAGGACCTCCCCGGAGCCTGTGATGGCGTGAATGCGGCCCATGGCCACCCGGTAACTGATGCCGGCATGGGCCGCTGCGTCGTAATCAGAGGCATCAATGTCGACAAAAGCCAGCCGGGCCTGACGGTCACGCCGCTGCAGAAACCGAACTTCGCGCACACACAACGGACAACCTCCGTCAAACAGCAAGGTCAGATCGGGGGCAGATGGGCTGGCCATGGACTCAGACGGTGCTGCAGAACGCAAAGTAAGGAAAGAACGCTGGAGAGCGGTGGGCGTGCAGCAGATCCTGCATCAGATGACAGTGGCAACCCCGGGAAGAGGATTCACCCGACTGGACGGGCGGTTGAACACCTGGATCCGCAGCACGGGTCTGGACCAGGGCGTTCTGCATCTCACCTGCCTCCACACCAGCGCCAGCCTCACCATCAACGAGAACGCCGATCCACGGGTGCTGCAGGACCTGGATGCATGGATGGCCGATGCCGTTCCAGAACACCGCCGTTATCTCCATGACGACGAAGGAGCTGATGACATGCCGGCCCACATCCGAACTGCGCTCACCAGCCAAACCCTGAACCTGAGCGTCAGCAGGGGGCAACTGCTGCTGGGCACCTGGCAAGCCGTTTACCTCTGGGAGCACCGCAGCGCTGCTCACACCAGAACGATCGCCTGCCACCTATTCGGTGAATCCTCCAGCCGCCCCACACCGGAAAGCACCACGCAGACCACTTCAGCCACGCCGCAAACCCTGCTGAGCCTGCGCAATGGCGAACGGATCAATCAAGCCATTCAGGCCCGCCACAACCCCAACGCCTGGGAAACCGACGACGGCGTCGATACCGACACCGATCTGATGATTGATCTATTGCATGACCTGAGCGACTGACAACCGGCTCCAGCCACGATGGAGGGGTAATTCAGGGCTTCCATGCCAGTTGAACCTCTCGATGCCGCCCAGAAGTCGGCACTCAGCACAACCCTGCCCAATTGGGTTGTGAACGGAGACAGGCTGCACCGCGATCTGCAGTTCAACAGCTTCGTGGAGGCCTTTGGATTCATGGCACAGGTGGCCTTGCTGGCCGAATCCAAAAATCACCATCCGAACTGGAGCAACGTCTACAACCGCGTTTCAATCGACCTGACCACCCACGATCTCGGCGGCCTCAGCAGCCTGGATGTGGAGCTGGCCAGCGCCATTGACGCTCTGCTGCCAGCATGAGTCGAGTGGGTCCTTGCGCATGACCACCGCACCAGCCAGTCCCGGCGTCCCGGTCACCATTCTCAGCGGCTTCCTCGGAGCGGGAAAAACCACGCTGCTGAATCACATCCTGAGCAATCAGCAGGGGGTGAAGACCGCGGTGCTGGTGAATGAGTTTGGTGAAATCGGGATCGACAACGATCTGGTCGTCACCACCGATGAAGACATGGTGGAGCTGAGCAACGGTTGCATCTGCTGCTCGATCAACGGCGAGCTGATGGAGGCGGTGGAACGGGTGATTGAACGCCCGGAACCGCTCGATTACATCGTCGTCGAAACCACCGGTCTGGCCGATCCCCTGCCGGTGGCCATGACCTTCCTCGGCAGTGAGCTGCGGGACCAAACCCGCCTGGATTCGATCATCACGTTGATCGATGCAGAAAACTTCGATGACGTCGTTCTGGACACGGAAGTTGGCCGGGCCCAGGTGATTTACGGCGACATTCTGTTGCTGAACAAGTGCGACCTCGTCTCCGAGGAGCGGCTTGAGGCCGTCGAACAGCAACTCAGAGCCGTCAAGAACGATGCGCGGATCCTGCGGTCGGTGAAAGGAGACGTGCCCCTGGCCCTGTTGCTCAGCGTTGGACTGTTCGAATCCGACAAGGTAATTTCTCTCGCCGACGATCCGAGCCTGGATCACAGCGACTGCGACCACGACCATGGCCACTGCAGCCATGACCATGAACACGATCACAGCCATGGAAACGATCACGGTCACGGCAACAGCCATGGGGACGGTCATGACCACGGACATCATCACCACAGCCATGAGCACGGTGACCATCAGGACATCGAGGGCTTCACCTCCATGTCGTTCCAGAGTGATGGGCCCTTCGCATTGCGCAAGTTCCAGAACTTCCTCGACAACCAGATGCCCCAGGAGGTATTCAGGGCCAAAGGAATCCTCTGGTTCAACGAAAGCGAACGCCGTCATGTGTTCCATCTGGCAGGCAAACGCTTTTCCATCGACGACACCGACTGGACCGGTGATCGCAGGAATCAATTGGTGCTGATCGGCCGCAACATCGACCACAACAAACTGCGGAAGCAACTCAAGGCCTGTGTGGCACCGGATGCAGGAAAAGGTTTCAGCTGATTCAGCAGAACCCAGGAATGGTGCTTATTGTGCATGCCATGGGAGAAACCTCAATGGTCGAACCACTGCTGCTTGGAACGGTTTTTGTTCTCGCCAGCCTGCTGCTGTGGCTTCTGGCTGATTCCGATGATGACAACGGCGGTGGCGGCTTACGCCAGCCGGTGCTTGTGCCCATCCCGGTGCGTCATCACCAACGCTGAAACCATCAATCATTTCCCCAATCCTCCGCTGCGGCGGGGGATTTTTTATGCCAACGCCTGGCCAAGCGGAAGCAGCGTGACTCTGGCCCCATCCCTGAAGCTGAGGCGACAACGGGTGTGGGGAGGATGCTCCTGTTCGATCGGACAGTGGGCCCGCACCAGCACATCCGCGACACGGATTCGGTACTCCCATGCATCCCCCAGAAATTCACGGCCAAGCACGCTGGCCTCTCCTTCGGCATCGGCGACGACAGTGATGTCGTGCGGATCCACGAGCACACAACAGTCACCGGAGGCTTCGCGGTCCGCCTGGACCCATGGGGCCGATGCATCCAGATCTCCCAGAAGACAAGACAACTGGCCTTGGCCATGGGCCTGCACTGGAATCAAATTGCGCTGAAGCACAAAGGATCCAACAAAAGGCGTCGCCGGTGACCTCACGATCTCGGGGGGCGATGCACATTGATGCAGCACGCCGTCCCGCATGACGGCAACGCGATCGCAAATCGCCAAAGCTTCTCCGGGGTCATGGGTGACGATCACGCCGCTCGCACCGCAGGCATCCAGTACGGAGGAGAGCTCACTGCGCAGGCGGAGCCTCACCTCCACATCCAGGCTTGAAAAAGGCTCATCAAGCAGAACCACCCTGGGCGCTGGGGCCAGAGCGCGTGCCAAAGCCAGCCGCTGCCGCTGGCCACCGGAGAGCTGGTGCGGGTAGCGCTGCTCGAGCCCCTTCAGCCCCAGCAACGCAAACAACCAGGCCACGCGCTCACGGTTGGGATTCCGCCGGGGCAAACCGAAACTGGCGTTCTGCCAAGCGTTCAGGTGAGGGAACAGGGCGTAATCCTGGAACACCATGCCAACGCCCCGACGTTCCGGTTCCATCCAGATCCCATCTCCAGCCACCATGCGCTGATCCAGCTGCACTGTGCCGCGCCGGGGGCGTTCGAAGCCGGCAATCAAGCGGAGCAGGGTGGTCTTGCCACAGCCGGAGGGGCCCAGCAGGCCCAGCAGCTCCCCTGGCGCCACCTGAAGATCCACCCCCTTCAGGGTCCAGCCGTCAGAGGCGTCGCCGTAGCTGTGCCAGACCCCGTTTAAAGCAACCGTTGGCTCCATCGGGAGCAGCTGTTCCACAGATCAGATGAAGCTTGGGAACCGACCGAGCTTATGAGTGTGACAAATGATCGAAGCCGGTGTGCGGTTTGCACGTCCTCGATCAGATCCCCATCGTTCATCGCCAGACTCGTTCCATGGCAATGTCGCAACACCACGTCGCGACAACGGTGTCCGGCCCATCGCTGAAGTGAAGTTGCTGCCCAACCGGAGTGTTGTTCCAAGCCCAACCCGGCTGGCCCTGATCCTGATCGCCTCCATCACTGGCCTGGTTGCGATCTGGCCGGTGTTGACGCTGGTGAGGGAGGCCCTGACGTCTTTGCACAGCGGCTTCAGTGATCTTGGCCCCGATGGCATGCGCCAGATCGTTGGCACCATCCAGCTGCTGCTCGGAACAGCAACGCTGGGCACCTTGCTTGGCACTGCAAACGGTTGGCTGCTGTGCAACTGCCGTTTTACTGGTCGGCAGTGGCTGCGCATCGCCCAGCTGATTCCCCTGGCAACGCCGGCCTATCTCCTCTCGGCGATCCTCGTTGATCTGGGCAGTCGCCACAGCTGGACCATTCACGGCATGGGGTGGGGCATTGCTGTGATGGCCCTGACGACCTACCCCTATGTGTTCCTGCTGAGCACGGAAAGTTTCTCCGTCAGCGGTCAGCGTCAGCTGGAGGCATGCCGGAGCCTGGGGGTTGGTCCCTGGTCAGCCTTCCGGCGTGTGGCCTTGCCCATTGCACTGCCCGCGATCGGAGCCGGCGTCGCTCTCATGGGCATGGAAGTGGTCAATGAGCTGGGTGCCGTGCAGCTGCTCGGCATCCCAAGTCTCTCCGCGGGCATCCTGGAAACCTGGCAGTCCAACGGCGATCCCGCAGGCGCCATCAGTTTGGCCTTGATCACGCTGGTGATCGTGTTGACGTTGGTGGTGTGTGAACGCAGCCTGCGCAGGCGCAGTCGGCGCTGGAGCGATGGCGTGGCCGGCGGGGATGCAACCGCTTGGCACCTGCATGGATTCCGCGCTGGGGTGGCGCAACTGCTCGCCGTGATCCCTCCGATCGTGAGCCTGGGCACCCCACTGCTGTGGGCCGCCAGCAACTTGGATCAGCTCCAAACCAGCTGGAACGACGATCTGATCAGCCTGAGCGGCCGCAGTCTTTTGCTGGCTCTGGTCGCTGCTGTTTTGGCGGTAACGGCAGCACTGGTGCTGGCCATCGCCAAACGCTGGTCCAGCGCCCCATGGCTGAAAAGCCTCACCTTCCTGGCCGGAACGGGCTACGCCATCCCCGGCACCGTCCTGGCTCTGGCCCTGTTGCTCACGGGCGCCCCCTGGCAGGTCGCCCCCTTGCTCCTGCTGCTGTGGGGCTACAGCGATCGATTTCTGGCGGTGGCGAAAGGAGGCCTGGACGCAGCCCTGGAACGGATCAGCCCGAGCCTCGATGAGGCGGCGACGGGGATGGGATCACCGTGGCAGCGCGTGCTCCAACGCGTGCATCTCCCCCTCTTGCGCGGACCGATCACCGTCGGACTGCTGCTGGTGTTTGTCGACACGGTGAAAGAGCTTCCTCTCACCTTCGCCCTGCGGCCTTTTGACTTCGACACGCTCTCGGTGCGCGTGTTCCAGTACGCCGGCGATGAACGGCTGGCCGAAGCGATGTTGCCGGCCCTGATGATCCTCGTTCTGGGGCTGGTCGCCGCCATGGCCTTGGTGCCAACCCTGGATCACGCCTCCAGTCGAGAGGGCTCGTCACCTCCGCAGCAAACGCTCTGATGCGTTGCGCTGGAGCAAGCCAGCACGGGTGTTGAGACGGAGCGGGAGTGTGGACCAGGAGATCGGCCGTCCCGTGGACACGGCGTAGGTGGTCTCCCGCAGGGTGCCCCTGCCCCCATCGATCTCCAACAAGGTGAAGCTCTGCTGTGCTGGCGCTTCACCACGCAACAGGCGCCGGGGGCCGCTGCCCAAGGCGCCGAGCTGGATCAGATCGAGCTGTCCACGACGGCTAGAGAACCAGGTGTGGTGATGACCACTGATGTAGGCCTGCACGCCGGCGGCATCCATCAAGGCCTGAAGTGCACCTCCCCGTTCCAACACCTCACCGGGGCGATCCTTGCCCAGACCAACCCCAGCCAGGGGGAGATGACCCACCACAAACCGAGCACGAGCCTTTTGTGCTTCGGTGCTGGCCAACTGCTGTTGTGCCCAGATCAGCTGATCCTCAGGAACACGGGCTGAGCTGGCATCCCAGACCAGCCAGAAGATCTCGTCCTGCAGCACCGAGTAGCGAAACGGGAACTGCGAGGCATCCACAAACGCCAATCCCATCCGTGAACGGATCGGGGTCCAGAACCGACCCACAGCGGCACGATCCGCGGGGAACCCCGGTGAACCGTCATGGTTCCCGATCGCTGGCAGCAGTGAAATGTCCGCCGCCTGAAGCCGCTGCAGAACCGACGTCTCAAAGCCCCGCCACATGGCATCCAGCTGCTGACCCGTGAGGCCTCGCATCTGACCCGCGACCATGTCGCCAGCACACACCACCAGATCCGGCTGCAGGTCAATGAGCTGATCCAGCCCCTGATCCACGGCAGGGATGTAGCGGGTGGAGCCATAGCTGCTGTTGAGATCGCTGATCAGCCCAACCCGTTGAACAGCTCCCCTGGCGGCGCTCAAGGGCAGGGCCGCTGCCGTAAGACCGGTGCCAAGCACCAACTGCAGCATCCGGCGACGACTCAGCAACACAACAGCACGGGGGTCAGCGGTGGCATTTCAAACGTTGGCCCAGAATCCGATCGGCCACCAGGACCCCGCTGGCAACAACATCAGCCAGGGTGGAGAGGAGTCGGTAGCTGAGAACCACCGCGAGCAACTGTGCCTCTGGTACGGCAGCACCCAAACGCAGCAGCAGGGTGGCCTCAAACACCCCGAGCCCCCCGGGGGCTCCAGGCACCACCAGCCCAACGGCGTAGGCCAGACCAAAGGCCGCAAGCCAGGTGAACGGTGCCGGACTTTGAATGCCGAAGGCCTGCACGCTGCACCAGAACCCGGCAAAGCGGCAGACCACAAACAGCAGCTGAAGGCTGAGGGGACGCCAGGGATAACCGCCGCGGCCGCTTCCCTCACTTTCCAGTGCCCCACTGCCAACCGACTGCAATTGAGCTGCCTTGGAACGCTCCAGTCGACGCAGAAGGGGCTCGCGCCAGCGGGACATCATCAACAGCGCGGGCCATGGAGCCAGCAGGGCAAGGCCCTGCTGCCATCCACCAGCAACCACAACAAGAACGGACGCCGCCACGATCAGGAGTGGATCAAGGATCACCCCAGCCAGGGCAGGGCCGCCGCCAATCGCCGGACGCAGCACCCGGACCCGCTCCACCAGATGCCAGATCCCTCCCGGCAGGTACTTGAGCAGGTTGCTCCGCACAAACAGCGGCACCACCGCAACCCCCTGGGGAGGATGTCTCAACCAGATCAGAAGGTCGCGCCAGGCCAAACCATTGATCAGGATGCTGAGCCAGGTGAGGCCCAGCCCCAGCACCAGCCACCACCAACCGTTGGCCACCAAGCTCAGCTGGCGAAGTTGGCCCGCCTGCTGGGCCAGAGCCACAGCGATGAAGATCAAGCTGGCCAGCGTGATCCAGAGCTTGGGTTGCCGGAGAACCTTGCCCATCAGTCCCAGTCGTCCGTGCTGACGAACGGCGCTACTGCAACAGCAGCCCGCAGCTCATCAAAGGAACACCCAGTGCTGGCCTGAAGAGCCTCAAGGGCATCCGCCTCGGCTTTGACGGTGCAACGGCCATCGGGGCGACGCACCTGTTTGGCGGCGACGGGACCCCAGGGGGTTTCGAGCACACCCTGCCGCCTCGGCAACACCCAGCGTCCCTGGCGCCGCTCCCGCAGGCCGATGCTGCTGCCAGCACTGAGCCAGAGGCTGCGGAGCTGGTCGGCATCCCCATCCCGCACCAGCGCCGTGAGCAACTGACCACTGCGGCCCTTTTTCATCAGCAACGGCTGCACCGCCACATCAATCGCTCCCGCATCACGCAAGCGATTCATTAACACCGCAATCTCCTCTGGAGTGGCGTCATCGATCCAGGCTTCCTGCACCACCAACGACTCCCAACGGGGACCTTCCTCCGCAGTAACGGCTGGGGTGTGCAGCACAAGGCGCACCAGGTTGGGGCGATCCAGTTGGCGGTGGCCGAGGCCAACACCAACCTTGTCAGCCACCAAACGTTCAGGAGCGACAAACTGATCCGCCAGAACCGACACCAGGGCGAGGCCCGTGGGCGTCACCAACTCTCCTGTGGGCAGATCTCCGCCCTGAAGCAGAGGAATGCGGTGACGTCGTGCCAGTTCAAGCACGGCGGGCACGGGCACGGGCAATAGGCCATGGGCGGTTGCCACCGTTCCGCTCCCCACAGGCAACGGAGAACAGACGATCCTGGCTGGATTGAGGTCGTCAATCGCCGCACAGACACCCACCACATCCACGAGGGCATCGATGGCTCCAACCTCATGGAAGTGAACGGCCTCCACCGGAGTTCCATGCACGGTGGCTTCGGCTTCCGCCAGACGGGTGAACACGGCGAGCACCCGTTGCTTGAGCGATGGCGCTAAAGCAGCTGCATTGATCTGATCACGGATCCCCGACCAATGGCGGTGGGGCGGCTGATCCTCAAGACCCTCCACATCAACGCGGATGCCTCGGAGACCAGCACTGCGCGCCTCCTGCTGAGTGAGGCGATAGCGCCCCGTCAAACCGAGGGCCGCCAGAGGCGACTCCACCACGGCCTGGTCCACACCCAGATCCAACAGTGCGGCCAGGAGCATGTCCCCTGCCAACCCTGTTGGTGCATCAATCCAAAGCGCGCTCATCGCCCTAGACGCGGAGCCGCCTCCAACAGAACAACGGCCTGCTGATCAAGCACCTCCCGCTGCTGACGCAACTGCTGCTCAATCTCCCGCCGGGCGCGGCGCTGCTCCCGCTGAGCGGTGGCCACGTCATGGCCCGACAGTCCCCAAAGTCGTCCCAGCAAAGCGCGGTCATCGGCCCCACCACGGGCCTTGCCGAAAACCACGGTCTCAGCGGCGATGCCGGCCTGAAGCACCCGGCTCCAACGGCGTAGATCCTCAAGCGGCATGCGGACGCTGTCCGGCACGGCGAACTCAGTGGCGCCGCTGCTGCGCAGTCCTGCACGCACACAGGCCAGGGTTCCCACCAGCACCTGCTGAACCGGAAGTTGCTCCGCTTCCGCGATCAGAACATGGCCCGCCTCATGCACCGCAATCCGACGCAGACGCTCCTGCCCACCGGGCAAAGCTTCGGCAAGGATGTGTCCGCCCATGCCTTCCCAGGTGGCGGCATCAACGCTGAGGGTGACCAGGGCACCCCCAACCGCCACAACGATCCAGGCAGCAGACAGACCCAGGGCAGGACCAAAAGCGCCGAGGGCGGTGATGCCGGCAACGGCAATGCCAGCCCGAAGTGCCCCCGTGGAGCCCTGCCCCCCCTCGGCCATCAGCTGCGAGCGCGGGAGGTGGCACGGCCACGACCTCCCTTGGATTTGCCGCCACGCGTCGGCATCGGAGCAATCACGTCGTGATTTTCGAGGTGCAGTTCCTGGCCCTGGCGGCGCAGGTCAAGGCTGACGAAGTGACGCAGGTTTTCGAGGGGAAGCTCTCCCTTGATCTGGAGCTTGAAGGGAAGCGGACGGTGGCCGTCGGCACGGGCCTGCTGCCGCACCTTCACCACCATTTCGCCGGTTTCAGGCTTGGTGAAGATCAGCTCGCCTCGAACGGAAAAGAAGTCGTCCCCTTCCGGCAGGGTGTCGGAGGCATCGGCTTGGTCTGGAGCCAGGGTGCTGGGTTCCCAGACCCCAGCAATCTGCAGATGCAGATGATCACTTTCACGGCTTCTGGGATACACGACCCAGAGGTGGGGTTGATCCAGGGGCAGATGCCGCCGCATCAGGGTGAGCACACGACCGAGCACGACTGTTTCCAGGGGGACCCCCTGGGCATCGGTCAAAGTGCCCCGGGTGAGTTGCTCGGGGTCGGTTGGGGCGTAAGTGCCGCGCACAAGACCGATGGCCCGGTACTGCAACGGCTCTGTGACCGGGGGAATCGGATGGGCGCGCATTGATGCTGAACCGGGCGGAGTCAAAAGCCCTTGTAAAGACTGTAGCCAGCCCACTGCAATCTCCTCAGACTGAAGTGGCTGATTCGAGATCGGATGCCCAGCCCGCGCCGGATTCTGTTGCTGCTGGCGTCCATGGTGGGGGCTGCACTGGTCGGTTGGATCGCCGCGGCATCCATGGCCCCGGAAACGCGAGCGCGCAGCACTCGCTCGGCTGAAGATCTGCAGGTTGAGCTGCTGATGCAACAGCTTCAAGATCATGACGAACTCAGCGAAGCAGAACGGGGCCTGCTGTTGGAACGCTTGGTGACACTGGAGCGCCTGCAAGAGGCCGAAGTGGTGCTGCAACCGTGGCTGTCTGGCCGCTCGACGCCGCGCGAACTCACCCTGTTCAAAGCCGATCTGCAACGTCGCAATGGCCAGCCCGAGGCCGCCCGGCGCAGCCTCCAACATCTGCTGCGGCTGCATCCGAATGATCTGCAGGTTCTGCAGCTGCTGGTGCTCCTGGACCAAGAGCAGGGACGTCAGCATCAGGTGACATCAGAGCTCACGGCCCGGTTCAGGGGCCTGGAGCCTGGCCAGCGTTTGGAGATCGGTTTGCTTTTGGCTGATCTGCTGCGACAAAGCGGTTCCGATCAGACCGCGATGAGGTTGTACGGCCAGCTGGCCACGGAGAACAAGACAGATGCAAGGCCCCTGCTGGCCTTGGCCCTATTGCGACAAGAGCAAGGCAATTCAGAGGCGGTTCAAACCCTGCTCAAGCAGGCCCGAGAACGGCGGGATGCCAATGGGAGGCTCCATCCCTTGATCGATGTTGTGGCAGCACAGCTGGGATTGAGCGCAGCCCGCAGCACCGGATCAGAACCCTCCAGCGCTACGGCGTCGCTGGAGGGTTCTGATAGGCCTTGAGGGCCGCATCAATAGCATCGGAGGGAGGCGTGGCGTCGTCCATGGCCGTCGCCCGTCGGATCTGGTTCAACAAATCCATGGGGTTGGCGGCATCCAGAATTGAGCCGCTGCCGTTGGTGTCGCCGTAGATCTCGCGTTCCTCGCGGTTCTGAAAGGGAGCTTCAACCTGGGCCCCTGCGCCCATCGGAACCATCGTCACCACAAGGGAAGACAGCAGAGCCTGAGCGACAGCCGCAAGACGGCGAGACATCAGCGGAATCCGGAGTTGGCTGATGCTAAGGGTCTTTGACGCCACTGGATCAGCCGTGCAGATCGCCACCTGGAACGTCAACTCGGTCCGCACGCGATTGGATCAGGTGCTCAGCTGGCTGGAGAGCGAGCAACCGGATCTGCTCTGTCTCCAGGAAACCAAGGTGGATGACCCCCTGTTCCCGCTGGAAGCCTTCAAATCTGCGGGTTGGCACGTGCACATCCATGGGCAGAAGGCCTACAACGGCGTCGCCCTGATCAGCCGCGAGCCCTTGGAGGATGTGCGCTGCGGCTTTATTGGGGAGCTCCCGGATGATGCGGAAGCGAACGAGCTCGGCGCACAGAAGCGCGTGATCAGCGCACTGCTGAATGGCGTTCGCGTGCTCAACCTTTATGTCCCGAATGGATCGAGCCTGAAGTCGGAGAAATACCCCTACAAACTGGCCTGGCTCGGCTGCCTGAAGCGTTATCTCGATGCTCAGGAGCAACGCGGCGAGCCGCTCTGCATGGTCGGCGACTTCAACATCGGCCTCGAAGCACGCGATCTTCCTGACCCCGACCGCCAGACCGGCGGAATCATGGCGAGCGATGCCGAACGCCAGGCCCTTCGTGACGCCCTCGGTGAACGGCTTCAGGACGTGTTCCGCGTGTTCGAACCGGACTCCGGTCACTGGAGCTGGTGGGATTACCGGAGCGGTGCCTGGGATCGAGACCGCGGTTGGCGCATCGACCACATCTATTTATGCGACGAGCTGCTGGGACTCGCCCGCAGCTGCGTCATCCACAAAGGCATTCGCGGCAACCAACAACCCAGCGACCACGCCCCTGTCAGCGTCGACCTGGACTGGCCTCCAACCGACGACGACGGGGATGAACCGTTCTTCTGATCCTGTTCAGTAGACCTCGACGCCGGCGGGGAGCGTCACCATCCGTTTGGCCGATTCACCGCAGGTGCGCGGCGTGGGGAGCACCTTGCCGGGATTGGCACGGTTGTCTGGATCAAAGGCAGACCGCAACAGCCCCATCGTTTCAAGGTCGTCGGGGCTGAACATCCAGTCGAGGTAGCAGCGCTTGTCGGCGCCGACGCCGTGCTCTCCACTGATGCTGCCACCGGCATCAAGACACACCCGCAGGATGGCGGCACCGAGCTCCTTCACGCTCCGCTCCACATTGGGCTGGTCCAGTGAATACAGGATCAGTGGATGAAGGTTGCCATCGCCGGCATGGAAAACATTGGCCACCGGCAGGCCGTGCTCCTGGCTGAGCCGTTCAATCGCCGCAAGCACCGACGGAAGGCTGCTGCGGGGAACGACACCGTCTTGCACGTAATAGGTCGGCGTGATTTTTCCCACCGCTGAAAACGCAGATTTGCGGCCTTTCCAGAGCACCGCGCATTCCGTGGAGTCTTGGGCCCGCCGCAGCCCACGGGCTCCTGCCGCGCGACAAAGCACCTCGGCCCGCTCAGAAGAGGCCTGAACCTCAGCCTCCTGCCCATCAAGCTCAATCAGCAGAACGGCCGCTGCATCACGGGGGTACTCGTCGTAGCCGAAGAAATCATTGACGGCGTTGATGGTGACGTTGTCCATGATTTCCATCCCCGCCGGCAGAAGGCCGCTCGCGGTGACCGATCGCACCGCTTCCCCTGCCGCTTCCATCGTGGCGAAATCCGCCAACAGCACGTTCACGCACTCCGGAGCCCGAAGCAGGCGAAGGGTGATGGCCGTCGCGATGCCCAGCGTTCCTTCGCTGCCGATGAACGCACCACGTAGGTCCAGTTCGGAGGATTCGGCCAGCCCGTTGCCCAACTGCGTGATGGTTCCGTCGGGCAGGACCACCTCAAGCCCCAGAACGTGATTGCTGGTCACGCCGTATTTGAGGCAGTGCACCCCGCCAGAATTTTCCGCCACATTGCCGCCGATGCTGCAAACCACCTGGCTGGAGGGATCCGGGGCGTAATAGAACCCGTCTCCTGCAACGGCGCGCGTCACCCAGCTGTTGATGACCCCGGGCTGCACCGTGACGCGCTGATTGGCCAGATCAAGGTCGAGCACCCGACGCATGCGACTGGTCACCACCAGAAGCGCCTGCTGATCCACCAACGCTCCCCCCGAGAGGCCGGTGCCGCTTCCACGGGCCACAAACGGCACACCGTGTTGATGGCAGCACTGCAACACCGCAGCGACCTGCTCGGTGGTCTCCGGCAGCACCGCCAGGGGCGGACAGTGGCGCTCAAGCGTCAGTCCGTCACAGTCGTAACTAAGCAGTTCCTGACGCTTCGCCACGATGGCCCGAGGGGGCAGACATCGGCGCAGATCCCTCTCCAGCACTGACCAGTCGTGGGCCACATCGATCTCGATCTGATCAAAGACTACGCATCAAAATGCGTGAGAAGTGGGCAATTAAGAAACACAGCAAACGGAACCGGTCGTTCCTGAGTCAGGATGTTGCACGGTTTGCATCAGCCCTTTGGCGTCGGTTCCAGTGACAGCTCCCGCGTTGAACACCAGCCACTCCCAGGCCATCTTCGGCGCAGCACAGGCCCTGATGCCCGGAGGTGTCAGCTCCCCTGTGCGGGCGTTCAAGTCGGTTGGCGGTCAGCCGATCGTGTTCGATCGGGTGAAGGGTCCCTATGCCTGGGACGTGGATAGCAATAAGTACATCGACTACATCGGCAGCTGGGGACCGGCCATCTGCGGCCACGCCCACCCCGAGGTGATCGCAGCACTGCAGGAAGCGATCGAGAAGGGCACCAGCTTCGGAGCACCTTGTGCCCTGGAAAACACCCTGGCCGAAATGGTGATCGACGCTGTCCCCAGCGTTGAGATGGTGCGCTTCGTCAACAGCGGCACCGAGGCCTGCATGGCTGTGTTGCGCCTGATCCGTGCCTACACCGGCCGCGACAAGGTGATCAAGTTCGAGGGCTGCTATCACGGCCACGCGGACATGTTCCTGGTGAAAGCCGGTTCCGGTGTGGCCACACTCGGCCTGCCCGACTCTCCCGGTGTCCCGCGCAGCACCACGGCCAACACCCTCACGGCGCCTTACAACGACCTCGAAGCCGTTAAGGCCCTGTTCGCCGAGAACCCCGATGCCATCGCAGGCGTGATCCTCGAGCCGATCGTCGGCAACGCCGGCTTCATTCAACCGGAACCCGGCTTCCTTGAAGGTTTGCGGGAACTCACCAAAGAGCACGGCGCTCTGCTGGTGTTTGACGAGGTGATGACCGGCTTCCGGATCAGTTACGGCGGTGCCCAGGCACATTTCGGCGTCACCCCGGATCTCACGACCATGGGCAAGGTGATCGGTGGCGGCCTTCCAGTGGGCGCCTACGGCGGCCGCGCCGACATCATGGGAATGGTGGCCCCGGCTGGACCCATGTATCAGGCCGGAACCCTCAGTGGAAACCCCCTGGCGATGACCGCCGGCATCAAGACCCTGGAACTGCTCAAGCAGCCCGGCACCTACGAGAAGTTGACGGCCACAACCCAGAAGCTGGTGGCGGGCATCAAGGACGCCGCCCAATCCGCTGGCATGCCGATCACAGCGGCCAGCGTCAGCGCCATGTTCGGCTTTTTCCTCTGCGAAGGCCCCGTGCGCAACTTCGAAGAAGCCAAGACCACGGATTCGGAACGTTTCGGCAAACTGCATCGCGCCATGCTCGAGCGTGGCATCTACCTCGCACCGTCAGCCTTCGAAGCCGGCTTTACGTCCCTGGCGCACTCCGACGCCGACATCGAAGCGACGATTAACGCCTTCCGCGAAAGCTTCGCGGCTGTGGCCTGATTATTCCGTGCTGGCCTCAGCACCACCTCCACCTCCACTGGTCTGCACCATTCAGACCGTGGAGGCCCGGTGGTCTGGCCATCCCATTGCAGGCATCCGACAACTCAAGCAGCAGCAGTTTCGGGTTGAGCGGGGTGAGAACCCTGCGATTGAACCTCGGACGGTGATCGACAGCAGACTCACCCCCCTGGTGGAGCACTTCAGCAGTTCCGGTGTTGAACAGATCACGGGCTCTCGCATGACCTATCACTGGTCCTACGAAGCCCCGTTAGGAGCGCTCACATTCAATGACTCCGGCGCCTCCAGCAGTCCTGCCCAGGAGAGTCGTGTCGCTGTCAGCGGAGATCTGGTCATTGATTCCCAAAAGGGATTCGAACTCAGCCAGCAATCCCGGCTGACCCAATCAGCTGGGACAAAAACCCTCAGCAGCCTTTTGGAAACGGCCCATGGCTCCTGCCAAGAACAACGCTGAGTCTTTACTGGTGCGGGCTCGCCGGGCCGCCAGCCGTGCCCATTGCCCCTACTCAAACTTCCACGTGGGGGCTGCAGTGCGGTGTGATGACGGCAGTGTGATCGACGGCTGCAATGTGGAAAATGCCAGTTATGGCCTGAGCATCTGTGCAGAGCGGGTCGCTCTTTTCACAGCGATCAGCCAGGGCAAACAACCGATTGAACTGGCCGTGAGCTGCATCGATGCCCAGAGCGATGCGCCTCCAGGATCCCGCATGCCGTGCGGCGCCTGCCGTCAGGTGATGCAAGAACTGCTTCCAGCCAATGCAGCAATACAGATCGACGGGGTAGGCACAAGGCAACTCGAACAACTCCTTCCTGCTCCCTTTGAGCTGACACAACCAAACATCAACTGATCAACACCATCACAGCCCTGAAGCGCTCCTCCAAGAGCGCGCAGCATCAAAAGATCACGATTCAACCGAACATCAGGATCGCGCCCAACAAGCCAAGGCTTTGTCGGGATCATTGATGTCAGACACATCGCTGTAGACGTACTTCTGCCACTCCCGCTCAGGGAGACCGGCAAACACCATCAGGTTGAGCGGATACTGCTCGGAATCGGTGCACCTGCGGAAATCATCCCGAAACAGGAAGGTGGGTTTACCCAGGGCAATGGCGGCACCAAGTTCCACCATGACCCCCTCATCGGGAGGCGTTCCATTCACGATGGCGAACAGCGCATCGGCATCACGCACATCCTGCAGATCCCGCTGCGCGACGCGATAGGCCCATCCCGGTTCCGCCAGATTCACCTGACCATTGCGAGCAAAGGGCTCCCAGACCTCCAATCCCAGGGCTTCCAATGCCCCGATGAACTCCGGCAACAACAGCCGCTTCCATTGCTCCGAGAAGCCATAAGGAGACGCCAAATAAATCGTTCGCGCGCTGTTGTTCATCACAGGCCCCGTGAGGCGCGGTATGCCTGCTCATCGGCACGGGCCTGTTCAAGGTTCTCCCAAGGAAACACCAGCCATTCCGACGACGCGGCAACCTCGGCTGCCACCCACCAATCAGGACGCACCTTGCTGACCCAAACAGCAAAGGATGCCTGCGGCACCTGACCTTTCAACGCCTGCAAGGTGCGTCCGGTTTCATAGACATCATCCACAATCAGGGCTGATGGCTCAGGTGCTGAGAGCAAGGGGCGATCGATGGCATGGCTGAGCGCTACGGCAAGGCACAGGCCCCCACGGGGGACCCCATAAACGCCGGTCACCGCAGAACCGGCAAAGCGTGAAGCCAACTGCTGCACCGCCTGATCGAATTGGGCCCAGCTGAGTGCCTGCATAGCCGGAGAATGACACATCCACGCTGTGATGCCCCTTGAGCCGAGACATCCCGCCCCAGGAACAAAACCGCAAATGGTTTCGCAGCCATCTGCTCAACCGGGAACTGGAATTACAGGAGCTCTATGACCTGCCGCAGGGAGAGCTGGATCTCGTGATGGCAGAGACCGCGGAGATCCACTCACCCCAAATTCCCCAACACTTCACGCGTGAAATGGATCTCCTCTGGAACAGCGCTGAACCGGGGATCACAGCGCACATCCAACGCAATCTTGAGCATCGAAAGATTCCGATGCGGGGATGGGGCAGAGGGGTCTTGGAGATGGGGAAAGTGGCTTGAAAGATGGCTTATCCCTCAACTGAGGGAGGGCAAACCTCGGTGACTCAGGGCAAAATTCACTCAGAGACGAAACCGCTGGATCAATACCGCTAGATGGACGCCAACGAACTGGGAGATCTGCTGCTTGAGATCCTGCCGCCAGATGGCAGCACCCTGGGAAACCTGTCAGCATGGCAGGCACTGAGCAAGGCAGCAGAGCGAGAGATCGGGGAAGAGGAATACGACCAGATCAGGGACAAGGCACTGCAACTTGGCACCATCAAGAAAGGTCGTGGGCGTGGCGGGTCCATTGCCTTGGCAGAAGGCATCGAGGGAGGTAGTCGCTACGAAGCACCCTCTGCGCCAGCAACAGGAAGAGGACGCCGCTCAACAACGACTGCCGAACCAGAACCGACCTTCCAGATCGGTCAGAAACTGACTCTCTCCCAACTGGAGTCGTTCCTCTGGAAGAGCGCAGACATCCTGCGGGGAAGCATGGATGCCTCTGAATTCAAGGACTACATCTTCGGGATGCTGTTCCTGAAGCGCCTGTCCGATGCCTTTGAGGAGGCACGGGAAGGAGTCATCGCCTACTACCTGGGCAAAGGCAAATCCCAGTCAGAAGCAGAAGACCTGGCAGACGACCAGGACGAGTACGACAAGACCTTCTATGTGCCTGAGAAGGCGAGGTGGCAGAACCTTGAAGTCATCCAGGAAAGCATTGGAGAGGAATTAAATAAAGCCGTCAAAGAATTAGAGGTAAAGAATAAATCGTTGGAAGGAATAGTCGATGCTATTAATTTCCATCGCATCTCCAGGTTGGGAGGTCAGCAGGATGAAGACTATAGGCTTCGGAAATTACTGTCTCATTTTTCTACCATCAGTCTTAAGGACAAGGATCTTGAGAGTCACG
Source organism: Synechococcus sp. A15-44 (assembly GCF_014280115.1). Classification (NCBI taxonomy): domain Bacteria; kingdom Bacillati; phylum Cyanobacteriota; class Cyanophyceae; order Synechococcales; family Synechococcaceae; genus Synechococcus; species Synechococcus sp. A15-44. The sequence goes on along the minus strand of NZ_CP047938.1, from coordinate 646,764 downwards.
AAGTACTTGGCGCTGCTTTTAATTCTCTACTTAGGCTTTTTGCAGACTCGGAAGGTAGAAGAGGTGGCGAATTTTACACTCCCAGTGAAGTTTGTGCTCTACTTGTCGCGCTTGCCAATCCCCATTCGGGCATGAAGGTTTATGACCCAACATGTGGGTCAGGCGGGATGTTAGTTCATTGCCAAAAATATGTTGCAGGTCCTGCGCAGCAGTCTGATGATTTTAATGTCTTTGGTCAGGAGATAAATGTAAGCACACGAGTGCTATGCATCATGAATATGGTTTTTAATGGAATTAAAAACTTTGATATCCGCCTTGGAGATACATTGACTAATCCACTGCATGTGAAAAATCATCAGTTAGTAAAATTTGACCGTGTATTAGCTTCGCCACCATTTTCTTTGTCAGGCTGGAGCTCGGACATTGCAGGCAACGATCCGTTCCAAAGATTTAAGTTTGGAGTTCCTCCTAGGTCTTGCGCAGATTTTGCCTTTATTCAGCACATGATCGCTTCATTAAAAAATGGCGGTATTATGTGTACGATAGTTCCAAATGGTGTTTTATTTAAAGGAGGCAGTGAAGGCGAAATCAGAAAGCGTCTTTTGGAGGAAGACTTAGTTGAAGCAGTCATCTCTCTTCCGTCTGGGCTATTCCCAGGAACAATGATATCAGCAGCTGCGCTAATTATCAATAAAAACAAAAAAGAAGAGCGAAAGAATAAGGTTCTGTTTATAGATGGTGCCCACGATTTTGCAGTACATTCAAGGGCAAGCAGGGTATTGCGTCGAGAAGATATTAATAATATCGTAAAATACTATGTTGAATTTAAGGATCAGTACGATGAGAGCAGAGAGGGTTTGGCTTCTGCTCGTGCATTCAGTTTCGACGAGATAGCGGCTAACGAATTCTCTCTTGCGGTTAATCGTTACGTCGATATATCCCCATTTGCAGTACAGGTTAAAAGGCTTACAAAGCAGTATAAGCAATATGAAATGTATTGTCTAAAGGATGTTGTTGCAACGGTTAACTCGTGCTCGAGCAAGTCCAGCTTTGCTCCCAAGGATAATGCTCTATACATGCCGCTTTCTGGTTCCCATCGATCAGTATGTGATCTTGAGGGGCTGGCGATTTCGCATAAAAATGCATACCAGCTGATTTTCGACGAAAACATTGTACTGGCTAAGTATGTAGAAATTTTCCTGCGATCTGAACTTGGCACGGTAAAGCTCAAAGCGGTTGCATCTGGATCTGCGATGCTGAGGCTTAATTGGCAAAATGGACTGTCTGATTTAAGTATTCCAATCCCGAAATTAAGCAATCAAAAAGATATAATTGATGCAAGTGCTCGGCTAGATTCTCTTAGGCGTCACATCGATGAATTAGATAAGAATATGGCATTAAGCCCAATGAACACTGACGCTGTTCTTGAGCAGTCTTCAAAAATGCTTGCTGCGGTTGGCGGACTCACTGATGCTGAGAAGGTAATGTCGCTTATTAGGAAAGGTGAGTCCGGTGATTGTGAATTTAAAGAGTCTTTTAGTCTTGATATCCGCAAGGGGACCCAGGAAAAGTATATTGAGATATCCAGCCTCAAAACAATCGTAGCGTTTCTAAATACTGATGGTGGAACTTTGCTGGTTGGCGTAAGTGACGACGGGTCAGTCCCTGGTCTTGAGCGCGAGATTAAGATGTTTCATAAGGACAAGACTGACAAGTTTTTGCTCCATTTCAAGAACCAGTTGAAAAGCAAGATAGGCGAAGAGTTCTATCCTTTTATTGATCATAGAATCGCTTTTGTGAATCATGCAGAGGTATTGATTGTTCAAGTGAGGAATTCGTCTAAGGCTTGTTTTCTGGATGGTAAAGACTTCTATGTAAGAACCAATCCGGCGACGGATAAGCTTGAGGGTCCAAAGCTCGTTGAATACATTCAAAACCATTTTGTCTGACCTATGGATATCAACGAACTGGGAGATCTGCTGCTTGAGGTCCTGCCGCCAGATGGCAGCACTCTGGGGAACCTGTCAGCACGGCAGGCACTGAGTAAGGCAGCAGGCGAAGAGGTCTCCGAAGAGCAGTACGACCAGATCAGGGACAAGGCACTGCTGCTCGGCACCATCAAGAAGGGGCGTGGTCGTGGTGGTTCCATCGCCCTGGGTGAAGGCATAGAAGGTGGTAGTCGCTACGAAGCGCCTGCCGCTCCAACCAGTGGAAGAGGTCGGGCGAAGAAAGAGGCACCCGCCAAGGACTTCAAGGCAGTGCTCTGGGCATCAGCGGACAAACTCCGTGCCCAGATGGATGCCGCCGAATACAAGCATCTGGTCCTGGGACTGATCTTCCTCAAATACATCTCCGACACCTTCGTGGAGCAGCAGCAGAAGGTGCTGGAGACGGTGGCAACCCAGAGTCCGACTACTACCTGGGCGATGACCCAGCAGACCACCAGGAAGCACTGGAAGATCGGGACTACTACACCCAGGAGAACGTGTTCTGGGTGCCTGCCGATGCTCGCTGGGAATCCCTGAGGAACCAAGCAAAGCAACCCGATATCGGGCAACTGATCGACCGAGCACTGGTTGCCATTGAGAACGAGAACCCGACTCTTCGGGGGAAGTTGGACAAGCGGTTTGGTGCTGCCCAACTGGAACCAGGGCGGATGGGTGAACTAGTGGACCTCATCTCCACCATCGGGTTTGGCGAAGGGAAGAAGTCAGGGGATGTCCTGGGTGAGGTCTACGAGTATTTCCTTGGTCAGTTCGCCAGTGCTGAGGGCAAGAAGGGCGGTCAGTTCTATACGCCTGCCCATGTGGTGAAGACCCTGGTTGCTGTGCTGGCACCTCATAAGGGTCGTGTTTATGACCCCTGCTGTGGATCGGGCGGCATGTTCGTCCAGAGCGAGCGGTTCGTCGAAAGTCATGGCGGTCGACGGGACGACATCTCTATCTATGGACAGGAGAGCAACCCCACCACCTGGCGGTTGGCAGCGATGAACCTGGCGATTCGTGGGTTTGCCGCTGACCTCGGACAGGAACCTGCTGACACCTTTGCCCGTGATCAGCACCCCGACCAGAAGTTCGACTACATCCTTGCCAACCCACCCTTCAACATCTCGGACTGGGGCGGGGAGAAATACGACAGCGACCCCCGCTGGACCTTTGGGCGTCCACCTGCTGGGAATGCCAACTACGCCTGGTTACAACACATGCTCTGGAAACTTCGCCCTGGTGGTGAAGCAGGCGTAGTGCTCGCCAATGGATCGATGAGTTCCAACACCAGCGGTGAGGGGCAGATCCGTGAGGCGATGGTTCGTGGCGACGTGGTGGAAGTGATGGTGGCGTTGCCTGGGCAGCTGTTCTTAAACACAGGCATTCCTGTCTGCCTCTGGTTTCTTACTAACGACAAGACCCAACGTGGTCGGAACAGGTGTGGAGAGACCTTATTTATCGATGCCCGCCAGATGGGGGCGATGGTTAGTCGAGTGGAGCGAGTGCTCACCGACGAGGACATCGCCAAGGTTGCTGACACTGTTCATTCTTGGCGTGGTGATGATGAGGTCGAGAACCCCTACGAAGATGTTTCTGGGTTCTGCTATTCCGCCAAGTTCGAGGAGATCGAGAAGAACAGTTTCGTTCTGACGCCTGGTCGCTACGTGGGAGCAGCGGATCTAGAAGAGGACGATGAACCCTTTGATCAGAAGATGAAGCGCCTTACTGCTCGTCTCAAGCGGCAGCAGGAAGAAGGGACAAGATTAGATCAAAAAATCACCGAGAATCTAAGGAGGGTTGGATATGAGTTCTGACTTTTTCCCCATCACTATCGGTGAATGCTGTGACCTCACGACTGGTTTCCCTTTTAAAAGTGCTCATTACATAGATAACGAAACGGGAGTCCGTTTAGTCAGAGGCGATAACATTATTCAAGGGTCGCTGAGATGGGATGGCGTTAAGAGATGGGATCCCGATAATCTTGATGGAGCGCTGGAGGCGAAATACTCCCTGAGAGAAGATGATGTCGTACTGGCGATGGACCGCCCTTGGATAGAAGCGGGTCTTAAATACTCGTCAATAAATAAAAATGACCTTCCATGTCTTCTTGTTCAACGAGTTGCCCGACTTAGAGCAAAGGGAGGCGTCCAGCAGAGGTTGCTGAAATATATAATTGGCAGCAAATCATTTACCCATCACGTCCTATCCATTCAGACAGGAACTGCTGTTCCACATATAAGTGCCAAGCAGATATCCGAATACTCGTTCCTACTGCCTCCCGAAGGCGACCAAAGAGCAATCGTCAATATACTGGGCACACTTGACGACAAGATTGAACTAAATCGAAACATCAACAAAACCCTCGAAGGCATAGCGACGGCGCTATTCAAGTCCTGGTTTGTGGATTTTGATCCTGTAAGGGCAAAGGCAGAAGGGCAACCGACTGGACTACCCGATGAGGTCAGCGAGTTATTTCCCGATTCCTTGGAGGAGGCGGAACTTGGAGAGATTCCGAGTGGGTGGAGCGTTTCATCAATCAAAGATCAGTCTTCTTATCTTTCCAGGGGAATCTCACCAAAATACTGTGAGCATGATGAGGGCGTAGTGGTCCTCAACCAGAAATGTATTAGAGGCGGTGCTGTCGATTTCTCTAAATCGAGAAGGCACGATCCTTCTTACAAGAAGATAGAAGGAAGGACGATCTCAAGGTTTGACTGCCTTGTCAATTCAACAGGAGTCGGAACCCTTGGTCGAGTAGCAATTGTTCCTGAGCTGGAATTCGGAGATGTCATTGTTGATTCACATGTCACGATTGTTAGAGGGACAAGTGAGCATTCAACATTCTATTTGACCAATGCCCTTCTAAATCGCCAGCAAGAAATAGAAGCACTTGGACAAGGTTCTACTGGTCAAACTGAACTATCTAGAACAGTTCTTGGCGATATGGCATTGGTTATGCCTCCAGAAGATCTTTTACACGCTTTCTATTCCTCAGCAGTTTGCCTATTTGAGAAAAGATGGTTAAATGAAGCGACATCGGCAACTCTTTCTTCGCTTAGAGATACTCTTCTTCCCCGCCTCATCTCAGGCGAACTACGAGTCCCTGATGCCGAGAAGATGCTTGAGGAGGCAGGTATCTGATGGCATTCATCTCAGAAGACGATCTGGAGCGGATGTCCCTGGATTGGTTCCAGGAGATCGGATACACCTTCATTCATGGACCACTCCTTGCTCCTGATGGAGAAACCCCAGAGCGTGATGACTTCCGCCAGGTGGTGCTCACGGGTCGCCTTTGTTCGGCACTGACGAAACTCAACCCAGGGGTTCCAGCAGCAACCATTGAGTCAGCAGTCCTCCAACTGGCGAATCCCAACACCCCTGGTTTGCTGCCATCCAACCGTCAGTTCCACCGCTGGATGACCACGGGTCTGCCCATCACCTACATGGATGGGAACCAAGAGGTAGGCGTCCGCCTCAAGGTGATCGGGTTTGACGACCCCGCCTCAAACGATTGGTTGGTGGTCAATCAGTTGGCGATCCAGGGTCCCAAGCACAACCGCCGTCCTGATGTTGTCGTCTACCTGAATGGTCTACCAATAGCAGTCCTGGAACTTAAAAATCCTGCCGATGAGAAGGCAGATATCTGGGCAGCGTTCAACCAACTCCAGACCTACAAGGACAACATCCCCGACCTGTTCACCTCCAACGTGCTGATGGTGATCAGTGACGGCACCTATGCCCGTGTGGGGTCCTTATCCGCTTCAAAGGAACGTTTCCAGCAGTGGCGGGTGATCGACGCCGAGCAAGACCTGGACCCGCTGGGCAAGTTCCGTGAACTGGAAACGTTGATCCGTGGTCTCTTCGATCAGAAGCGACTGCTCGACTTCATCCGCTATTTCTGCCTGTTTGAGGAAGACGGCAAGATCATCAAGAAGATCGCTGCCTACCACCAGTTCCACGCCGTAAGGGCAGCAGTCGAGCGGGTGGCAGAAGCAAGCAAACCAGGCGGTGACCGAAAGGGTGGCGTGGTCTGGCACACCCAGGGCGCTGGCAAAAGCATTGAGATGGCATGTCTGGCAGGCAAGTTGCTCACCGACCCACGCCTCCAGAACCCAACGCTGGTGATGGTCACCGATCGCCAGGACCTTGATGGGCAATTGTTTGGGGTCTTTGCTGGAGCAGGAGATTTGCTGGGCGAGAACCCTCAGCAGGCAGACAGCAGGCAGGAACTACGGGATCTGCTCGCCAACCGACCCAGCGGTGGAATCATCTTCACCACCATCCAGAAGTTCGGCACCGAAGACGGTGAAGACAAGTTCCCAACCCTGAGCGACCGCCACAACGTCGTGGTGATCTGTGACGAGGCACATAGGACCCAATACGGATTCAAGGGTCGCCTCGACACCAAGACGGGCGAGATCAAATATGGACTGGCAAAAGCACTAAGGGATGCCCTCCCCGAGGCAACCTTCCTTGCCTTCACTGGAACACCCATCTCCCAAGACGACCGTGACACCCAGGCGGTCTTTGGGCATTACGTCTCCGTCTACGACATCCAGCAGGCAGTGGAAGACGGTGCCACTGTCCCGATCTACTACGAGTCCCGACTGGCGAAGTTGGGGTTAAAGGAGAGCGTCCTCTCTGGCGTCGACGACCAAGTGGATGAACTCTTCAGAGATGAAGACGACATCCCTGCTGCTGAGCGAGCGAAGAGTCGTTGGGCAGCGTTGGAGGCACTGGTGGGTGCTGAACCACGACTGAAGCAGGTGGCAGCAGATCTGGTCTCCCATTACGAGCAGAGATCCAAAACCCAACCAGGCAAGGCAATGGTTGTGGCGATGAGTCGGGACATCTGTGCCCGCCTTTATGACGCCATCGTTGCTCTACGCCCCGATTGGCACGACCCCGACACCAGCAAAGGTGCCATCAAGGTCGTGATGACGGCATCGGCATCAGACGACCCCCACCTCCAACCTCACCACACCAGCAAGCAGCAGAAGAAGGACCTGGAGAAGCGGTTCAAGGACCCTGCTGATCCCTTGAAGATCGTGATCGTCAGGGACATGTGGTTAACGGGATTCGATGCCCCGTGTATGGCGACCATGTACGTCGACAAACCCATGAAGGGGGCAAACCTTGCTCAGGCAATTGCTCGTGTGAACAGGGTTTTCAAGGACAAACCAGGCGGTCTGATCGTCGATTACATCGGCATCGCTCCTCAACTGAAGGAAGCACTCGCGACTTACACAGCAGCAAAGGGCAAGGGCAAACCCACCCTCGACACCAGTGAGGCGGTTCGGATCCTCAGGGAGCAACTCCAGATCGCCAAGGACATCCTTCACCCTGTGGATTGGAGCGGGTTCAGGGAGAAGGGCAAAGCACTTGAACTGATCTCCAACTGCCTGGACCACATCCTTGGTATTGCTGATGACAAGCAGCGTTTCTGTGACACCGTTCTGAAGGTCACCAAGGCATTCGCCCTCTGTGGCACCACTGAAGAGGCGATGGCGGTCACCGAAGAAGTGGCGTTCCTTCAGGCAGTAAGAGCACCGCTGATCAAGGGTGATAGCAGCGGGTTTGGCAACACCGCCAACGTGAACTACGAACTCCAGCAGCTGCTGTCTGAGTCGCTGGTGGCAGAGGGCGTCATGGATGTCTTCAAGGTTGCTGGTCTGAAGAACCCCGACATCAGCATCATGTCGGACCAGTTCTTGGCAGAGGTCGCCAAGATCCCCCAGAAGAACCTGGCGGTGGAACTGCTCCAGCGCCTGATAAAGGACGAACTGAAGACCAAGTTCAAGACCAACGTCGTCAAGCAGAAGCGGTTCAGTGAACTGCTGACGGCATCGCTGAACAAATACTCCAACCGTGCTGTCGAGGCGGCACAGGTGATCGCTGAATTAATAGAGATGGCGAAGAAGTTCCGAGAGGAACTGGAGCGTGGTGTTGCCCTTGGTCTGACCGATGCCGAGCAGTCCTTCTATGACGCCTTGGCAGACAACCCATCAGCACAGGAACTGATGAAGGAAGACGTGCTGGCGACCATGGCAAGGGAACTGGCAGAGATGCTCCGTAAGGACGCCACCATCGACTGGCAGTTCAAGGAGAACGTCAGAGCGAAACTACGCCTCAAGATCAAGACGCTGCTCAAGCGATACAAATACCCGCCAGATCAGCAGGTCACTGCCGTTGATCTGGTGCTCCAGCAGGCAGAGACCTTGGGCGAGGACCTTGTGGAGGCGGCATGAGGAACTATTACCGAGTGATGCTGGGCAGAGGAAGCATGTATGCGGACGTCTGTCGACAGCAGGGGTTTATCGGCGCTGGGTTCGACATCACGCAGGACCTGAAGGACTCCCTCACAGAAAATTGGCGTGAGTTCAACCAGGAATTCATCCCGATCTTTCTGGAGGTGAATCCCAGTAAGAGCAAGATCGCAGCAGGTCTGAGTTGTGGAGCTCTCTGGACGATTTCAAAGGGGATACAGGTTGGCGACATCGTGTGGTCTCCAAATGGTCAGGGGCGTTATTTCGTTGGCGAAGTAACGGGTGGATACCGCTTCGTCGCTGGCAGCGACCAACCGCATCAGCGGTCTGTTTCCTGGCATGAGGAACTCGTCGATCGATCCGACATGAGCGAATCGCTGCGGAACTCGGCAGGGTCGATCGGAACGGTCAGCAACATCTCCAAATACAGAGAGGAGTTAGAGCAACTGATCAAGGGTGAGGCGAAGACCCAGGCACTCGTTAGTCAGGACCCGACGGTTGAGGACGCCACCGTCTTTGCTCTGGAGAAGCACCTTGAGGACTTTCTGGTTGCCAACTGGTCCAGCACTCCTCTTGGTAGAACCCATGACCTCTATGAAACGGAGGAATCGAATGGGCAGCAGTTCCCTACGGATACAGGTCCTATTGACCTACTCGCCATCAGCAAGGACAAGCAGGAGTTGCTTGTCGTCGAACTGAAGAGAGGACGTGCCAGCGATGCGGTGGTCGGACAGATCCAGCGATATATGGGTTACGTCAAAGAGGACGTTGCTGAAGATCACCAGAGGGTGCGAGGCGTGATCATCGCCTTGGACGATGACAAGCGGATCAGAAGAGCACTACAGGTTGCTCAGGGCATCGACTTCTATCGATATGAGGTCAAGTTCTCGCTCATTCCAGCGTCATAACAGCCAATTGAATCCGCGTCTGCGTAGGAGGCATCGGCTATGAGGTGCGAAAATCGCCACTACTAACCCCAAAGGACTTCCTGGAAGGGGCTCTTAAAAGCCAATCGTGAAGAATCTGCTGATCAAGCTTAGTGAGCTAGCAGTGAGCCTTCTTCGGTTCTTGCCTACTAAGCCAGAGCAATCGAAGCGTGAATCTCCTTTGGCTCAGGGAAAAGAACTTGAAAGAAAAGGTGTTCAAGTTCCCCAAGACCAAGAGGAAGAAGCACTAATTGCCTCTAAGGAGTCATACGAGGAAATTGTTTCGAATTCAGAGTCCTTCCCTGATTCTGATAATTGGATTGGCGAGGAAGTTGCAGAGCAAAGTTTCAGAATTGATGATATAGAGGATGTAGAGGATTCTGTTGAAGAATCAATTGAAGCGTCTGACGAAGACCTGCAATGGAACGGTGAAGCAGAAAGCAAAAAAAGTGATCTATCAATTGATGAGCTTGGATGTTCAATAAGGGTAATTAATTCTTTGTACAGAGCTGGAATAAGTAAGATCTCGGGACTTCATGGCAAAACAGCTGACGATCTGCTGAGAATAAAGAACTTTGGCGAAAGGTCGCTCAAGGAACTCTCAGACGCACTACATGCACTTGGGTATTCGGATACAAGCGGAAAATGGATGATTTTAGCCGGAGATCAATACATCGAGTCGGACCACAGAAAAACAGAGATTTCTGCACCACTTGAAAAAGCTCTACCCGAGATTTTTGATGGATCTAGGGATTTAAATCCAGATGCTATGGGCTACGAGCACATAGCAGAACGATCCTCACAAATTATCAATGAGTTTGCCCTTTCCATGGGCACTTTGGAATTACAGAGATTTGTTGAAAGGCTGCTAAAACTTGCGGATGAGTTCAATAGCGTCAATGGATTAGAGGCAGTCTTGATCGAGATTGATACTGCTTCAAGCTGCTATACATATCCCTCTTCTTATCAGAAAGAAGAGATCTTTAAGTTAAATATATCGAGGCTTCTGTTGCTTTCTTCTATCCTGAAACGACGTTATTTGAGGGGCGATGCAGCGGAGCTGCTTCGGAATATCAGAAAGCAGTGTGAGCATGCGAATGATTCTCCACTTCACCTCTTTTACCGCCTCGTAGCAGGAGAAACATTACAGCGAATAGGAGGGTCTTTAGCTCACCCGATTTCTCGCGAGAGAGTTCGACAAAAAGTGGATCAGGTTTGCCGAATATTTCTTTTGAAGCCACGTACATTCATTGATGAAGTCAATGGCTATCTAGATACTGCATTAAGTGAGAATCTGATCTCCTGCTACTCATCTGACGAATTCAACTCTTTAGATTCTTTGCGCTTCGACTCCCTGCGTGTAGAGATGGAGTCCACAACCCTTAGAGAAAGACTAGAGATTGTCGAGAGACGGCTTGGGTATATTCCGACTCAAGAGTATGACTATCAATATGAACAGATACGCTCTGGTTTAGTTTCCGTTGGACCTGGATATTGGAATGATATTGAGAGGCTCAGTCAGTATCTTTATCGTCATGCATTTGCAGATGGTAATCCAAAGGTCATGCCAAAACAGGTATCTCTTCCAGATGCTGTGAGAGGTGCTGTCACGAGGTTTGGCGGACAGAGCTATGTGGCTCAGAAAATTGGTCTGAATTATCAAGATCAGCTAGTTGCTGAGGGACCGGGAGGACGGACTTATTGGGATCAAGAAAGAGTCGATCAGTTGTTTTTGAGAATTAAAGAGTTCTTTGAGTTGGCTTCTACGGAAGAGATTACGAAAGAAAGTGTTAGACGCTATTTTGAACGGTCTAATGATGAAGAGGTTAAGGGCAAAAAAATTAACTCATTTTTTGCGGCTCTTGCAAGGCTTGATATTAAGCTGTCAGAAGAAAATAGTGATAATCTTAGCACCTTAAATATTAATTCGACGGCGCCTTCAATTGGAGAGTCTGAGTCGATACCACGAGCACTGGATGGTCAAACTTCTGAAACTTCTGCTGTAAAAGACTTTTCGTTTGATACTGAAGTTGCCGCAAAAATGAGAATTCAGGATCAAGAGCTCAAGCGTGAGCTTGATCAAATTTTCTCGGATGAAAAAGAGGATGATATTTCCTATGAGTCTGACGTTACAGCGATAACTGAAACTTCGCGATCTGCTGGTCTGGATTTGCAAGCCATCGTAACGCTCCTAAGAGCTAATATTACTGACGAACTTATCTTGATTTCAGTTCTGAAGACCTATGCAGTACAAGAAAATGTGATGTACGCATCTTTTGTGGATAAGCTCAACGAGCTGTCAATTGCCCAGTGTGGAGAGAACCTGCTGGAGGAGGAGGATTCCACCAACTTATATGTCAATCCTATTGCGCTAGACAACTTACTCAAGCTAGTAATAGAGTAGAGCTTAGAGTTTTTTGCTCGCCTTGAAAATTAGTAACCGTGACCGTAAGAAACTCCTGAACAATCTCAAATTTGGTGTTGTGCCACGCAAGGGGATGCACCATATTCAGGTAGGTCGCGCAAAGGAAATAAAATCACTAATCAGTGAGCTTGATAATGTAGTGGACGGATCCACTTCATTCAGGATTGTTGTTGGTGAATATGGATCGGGCAAGAGCTTCTTTTTAGGTTTAAATAAGGAGATCGCGCATCAAAAAGATCTTTGTGTTGTGAATGCAGATCTTGCACCCGAGAAACGTTTGTATAGCACTTCTGGTCAAGCACGTTCTCTTTACTCTGAACTTGTCAGGAATTTGTCAACCAAGACCAAGCCTGATGGTGATGCGCTCCAAACTATTGTCGAAAAATTTCTTGAGACTTGTACGGAAAATTCTTTCAAGCAACTAGAAAAAAGTGTTAGTAAGTATTCGCTTGGGTTTGAGCTTATATCCGTACTCCGTTCGTATAAATCTGGTTTCGAGTCGGGAGATAATTCGGTCTGCTACAGCGCATTGAAGTGGATTAGGGGTGAATACTCCACTAAAACTGAAGCCTCTAGGGAGCTTGGCGTTAGGATCATAATTAATGATGACAACTATTTCGATGCTTTAAAAGCGATTAGCTCTCTTGTTGTCGAGGTTGGATACAAGGGACTGGTGATATGTATTGATGAGATGATTAATCTTATGCGAATCACACAAACTTCATCTAGGAAGAATAATTACGAACAGTTGTTGAGGATCCTAAACGACTTGCTTCAAGGAAGTTGCAGTCATATGGCTGTGATGCTTTCAGGAACCCCAGACTTCTTGACTGATGAACGTAAGGGCTTATACACCTATGAAGCACTGAAGAGTCGACTGCAAGAGAATGAGTTTCTTGAAGAAGGCTTCTTTGATCCCAATCATCCTGTAATAAGGCTCAAGCCCCTAACAAGCGAGGAGATTTTTAATTTGGTATCTAGGGTAAGAGATATATATGATTCTGGGGATAGTATCTCCAACAAAGGAGATGATCAACTTGTTGTCGACTATCTTGCTCATTGCCGGAGTAAACTTGGTAGTCAGCTTTTTACCTCACCCAGGAATGTTATTAGGGGATATCTTAATCTTAGGGATGTCATAGAAGGGAACCCCTCATGCAATACAACTGAGCTTTTGCAGTCTTCAGAAATTGAACCTGACTTGGACCCTGATCTCCATCTCAATGAAGACACTGATGATGATCTTGTTGACTTTCAGCTAAATGGTTGATGGCTGCGGGAAGTAACTCTGCGTATTCGTTGCTTCATCCAAAGATCCAGAGTTGGATCTACTCACGTGGTTGGACGCAATTAAATCCTGCTCAGGTTCAGTCTATTCATGCAATCTTAGATACTCAAAATGATCTAGTTATCTCTGCTCCGACTGCATCGGGGAAGACAGAAGCTGCTTTTCTTCCGTTGATCTCGGAATTGCTTGCATCTGATTCTCCAACAGGTGGATTGATTGTCTATGTCTCACCTCTCAAAGCTCTCATTAACGACCAATGGAAGCGTCTAGAGAGCCTTTGCAAGGAGGTTGATATTCAGATAATTCCATGGCATGGGGATATCTCTGCAGCTACTAAGGGACGAGTTTCTTCATCCCTTCGTTCGGTAATTCTTATTACTCCTGAGTCGCTTGAGGCAATGTTAGTCAATCGTCCTCAGCTGGCTCGCTCGATAGCTAAAAAGCTCACATCGTTTGTTCTCGATGAATTCCACTCTTTTGTTGGTGAGCATCGTGGTGAGCAGCTCGTGTCTCTTTTAGATCGTTTCTCGCTTCTTGCAGAGAGGTATGTGAGGCGAGTAGCACTTTCGGCAACTCTTGGCGATAGGAGTGCTGTCGCTCGTCTTTTATCTCCGACCAAGCCAAGCCGTGTTCAGCACATCCAGGCATCGCAGGAAGGGCAATCTATTCGGCTTCGAGTTTTTGGGTTTGAGTCAGGTGAGGTTCAGATTCAGATGGATCCTGAAGCAGATGAAAATATTCCTGATAAAGACGACAAGGAGCCTGTTGACTTTCTGCATTACGTTGGGCGTCAAATTTATGAACATCGCAATTCAACCAATCTGATATTTCCAAATTCCAGAAGCAATACAGAAGTGATTGTCGATATTGGGAATCAACTGTGTACTGAAGCTGGCGTTCCTAAATGTTTCTGGGCACATCATGGTCTTCTGTCCAAAGACGTGCGCGAAGACGTGGAGCAAAGGGCGAGAGAGGGAGCCAAGCCGATGTCTATTTCTTGCACTTCAACTCTTGAGATGGGGATAGATATTGGAGCTGTTGACTCGGTATTTCAAGTCGGTCCTACCCAATCTGTGTCTTCACTCAGACAAAGGCTCGGTCGGTCTGGAAGGCGTGGTAAGCAGCCAGTATTACGTGCATATATTAATGAGAAGTCTTTAGAAAGTCCTGCTGCTCAAAATGACTATTCGGTCATGTTTAGAGAGTCCCTTTTACGCTCAATGGCATGCCTAGAGCTCATAGCTTCTGATTGGTATGAGCCACCTGAGATAGAAGGCATATCGCTCTGTATTACTGCTCATCAAATATTATCCATACTTGCTCAAACTGGTGGCACGAGTGCTTCAAAGTTGTGGCGCCAGATTCAGTCCGCCGAAGCATATTCGTGCTCATTGGATTACTTTAAGGAGATTCTTAATTCATTGGGCGATAAAGAACTGATAATTCAATTGTCGAACGGAATGCTCACGCTTAGCGAACGTGGTGAGCGAATGACTCACTCAATGGATTTTTATACTGTCTTTGACACCGAGCGAGAGTTCAGTGTTTTCAACTCAGGGAATTTGATTGCAAGAATACCTATTAGCAGCCTTTTGGCTGAAGGTGATTATTTGCTGCTTGCTGGTAGAAGGTGGATAATTAAATCTATCAACGAGGCTTCTCAGTCAATCTCTGTTGTTCAAGCTCAAGTTCGAGGGATCACACCTGGTGGAGCTGGAAGGCTCAGGATTCATACTCGGATCCGTAAAAAGATGAAGCAGATTCTTGAATCAAATTCAATACCAGGATATGTCGATGAGACCTCTTTGAAACTTTTGTCTGAGGCTAGAGAGAGATATCACCTCTTGGGTCTCCATGACACTTCAGTGCTTGGATTCCATGATGGTTTGGTGACCTGGTTCCCTTGGTCAGGGTCTCGCTCTGTGAGTGGTATTCAATTTCTTCTCACTGCTTTAACGGATGACTCTCCTACTGTTCATTCGAGGGAATTGGGTGTTACAGCAAAATGCTCTTCCTTTTTAGAGGCTAAGGAAAAGCTACTAGCGCTTTCTCTTCAGGAGGTAGAGGAGCAAATGCTTGCGTTTTTCTCGACTACTCTTGAGAGCGCTGTCACTCCATCTTCCGGTAAATGGTCGTGGCTGTTGCCAAAATCTCTGAAATATATTGATTGCTTTTCTAGAGATATTGATCTTCCACAGGCGATTGAGGAGCTTTTAAGCTTCGAACCTCCTGTTGCCGAGGAGGATTAACGAAAACCCTTCTTCCTTTCTGAAGCATAGAACATTCCTACTGCCTCATTGAGAATGAGATCTACTGATCCATAACGAGAGTTCTTTCTCAGCATCTCCCTGAGACGAGCCTCACTCTTCTTATCTAGCTTGATATTCATCTTCTTGGGAAGTGCTTGAAGTAAAAGTCTTCCATTGCCACCTTGTAGCAACCAGACCTTGTCAGTCTGGTCTTACGCATCAAGGCTTCCTCCATCTGACGAAAAGCATTTACTTCTCGTCTATTGAAGGAGACATTAGTAGAGGAGGTCTTAGTGATATACATAGTTTTTGAATAGAAAAGATAGTGATGTCAGTTGATCAGGAATCAAACTAAACCCAAGAGGATGAAGCCTCAGACAACAAGCACACTTGACTTATGGAAGGTATTTAAATCTATTTATATGGTTTCTACCTTAAAACAAATCACTTTTGAATTAAGAAGTACTCTAAAGCGGTCTCAAGCGCACTTAAAGCGGAAGCAGTGCGGAATCAAAGCTCAATAACCAAGATCCAATCGATTCACATTCAGAGAGGTCCTGAGTCTGAATTTCCTATATCTTCACCACTATGTATAAGAGTTTTCAGTCAGAAACAGCTATGCGTAGCCTGCTGTCATATTAAACTGAGGCTTATCTCAAGGGAATAAGGACTAATAGTGCTCATCGCTAATAATCCTTGAATTACCCCTGTAGAGATGTCTCGGTAGATTCTGTGACCTCCAGAGAGTATCGGAGATGCCCTTCTGAGGTGGAAGGCGAGTAAACCTCTCCACATCACCACAAGCATCAACAGCCTCTGGTGAGGACACCTCTAAGACCTTTGGAGAGGGCAGCAGCAGGTGAGCTGCATGCTCCCTCACGAAGTCCAGCAAGGTCGTTGCCATGCCGCAGCGATGGCACTTAAACCTCCATCGACCTGGAGATCCTTTCTCAGGATGGAGATACCCCTTATGGATGTACCCAGGGGCATGACTGTCGTGTTGGCAGTAGGGGCATCGAAAGCGATACACCCCACTGTCAGTCTTTCTCCATCCCAGATGCTGCAAAGTCACTGAGAGACCCTGCAGCAGTTGCTCTGGGGGGTGCATCAACGGGAAGCGCCTGCAAGGCGGGCTGCCCGTCGATTCCAGCTGAAAACAACACCATCCATAAACTGATCAAAACCAGTCAAGAGGGGCATTGCTTCAACCACAAATAGGTACCCAGGGAAAGTAAGCACATGCTTGTCTGGTTGGCTCGCGACAAAAGATTCAACATCGGCAAACGTACAACTAGACGCAACGCCAACATGCACATTGATCGATTCACTTTCCAGCCAAACACGCATTGCGGTAGCAACAGATCGATAACTCAGGCAATCTTTACTAAAACAAGTAAAGGCAAAACCAGTCCCAGAAACATTCGTCTTAATAAGACTATTGCTTCCGCTCAGCGCTTCATGCAACTTCTGATAGCTTTTCATAGCAGACTCCAATACAGTACAGATTGTTTGTTCTCGGTGTTTCTCACCGCTAGGGTTTAAAGACGGTTTATCGTCTTCGCCAGAGCAGATATGCGGTGGCGAGTATTTTATTTTCGTATCGCAGAGGAGGCGTCTTGCCCTCGTTTCGATACACATATTATATGGCACGTAGAAGCGAATACCGCCTTGTGTGTGACAGCAATTTTGCACCCCATATCTAGACAAAAAACGGCTCAGAAAAGCCAGTGAAACCAATGGTTCTGGAGCATAAAATCGGCAAGCTCAAGACCCCTGATATAGCCCCAAAAATTGGCACACACCCTGCCTTATCAGCCAGCAGAAGCCCCCTAAAGCAAGGGCACTGGTCAAATCATTGGTAGATCATCTTTTCTCGCTCACACGCATGCTGATGCCTTCTGAAAATCTTGGCTGAATACAAACCAAGGACTCCCTCCTGAGAGCAGGCAACGACTTCTCCGCAATGAGGGCATCTGAATTTCTCCCGCCTTTCCTCAATCCACTGATCTTTGCTCTGCCTCACCATGTCGGCACCTTCACTCGCCCTGTGGGCTTCGCATAAGTCCTGAGCAGCTCCTCAGTGCGATGTCCTGCCACTGCTGCCAAATCAGCAGGACTATTTCCCATCGCCAAGGCATGGCTCAGGAATGAATGCCTTTGGGCATATAGACGCCTTGGAGCTAGTCCCACACGCCGCTGCGACCGCTTCCAGACCTTCTCTAACCCTGAGTCATACAGATGCCCATGAGTTCTTGGCGTCACAAACACCAAGCCATCCTTCGTATTCAGACCCAAGCACTGCATGGTTTCTCTGTGCTTCCTCAGAACCTCAACGACCTGCTTGCTCAACGGCACCACACGCGCCTTGCCTGTCTTGGTGCCTGACCACACCCGTTGAAGTGTGGCAGTGCCAATACGCTTCAGCGTCTTGCTGATCAACAGCTCGCCTTCTTCCAGGCGCACACAGTCCCAGGTCAGACCAATGACTTCTGCATTCCTGAGACCTGTGCCTAGCCACAAGGCAAAGCAGGGGTAAAACCACTCCTCATTGCTTCTGAGGTCGTCCAGCACACTCTTGATCTCTTCCCTACTCAGCACCTCCGCCTGCACTGACCTGGCTGGCACCTTGACCTGAACCGACCGCAATGGCTCATTGCCTGGTTGCACAGATCGAATCGTGCAAAGGATCGTGGACTGAGTGGATGCCGCTAACCCCTCTGCCTTCATCCACGCAAGAAAGCGATCAACCTCGGCTTTGGTCCTAAGCGGCAAGCCAAACCTCTTCACTACTCGATAGGCATGCGTGACCCTTGCCTGCCTCTTGTCATCTGCCAATGACCTGAGGGCATTGAGCAAATCCTGGTCTCGACCCTCCACCAGTGGGCGATATCGATTTAGGGATAAGTCCAAATCCCCCTGCTGGGCATCTCGCCAGATCTCGGCACAGATGGCTTGCCCCCTCGCTTGGGCAACTGGATCGTCGAAACGACCGATCCGATTGATGAAATGGTCTCGTCCACCCAACCTCAACCTGACTTGGAGAGCACCGTTGTTGTCCCTCACCCTGGGTGGCTTCTTCAGCATCCCTCTCCCTTACATGGGATTCGGGCTTAGATCTGACACCCCTGAAAAGCCAAGCCAGATCTATTGAGCCTGTAGCCCTTCGTAGCCCTAAGAAGTCTCAACATGAGATCCAGCGCCCTTCTGGCTTGGGTTCTGGCTTATGCAATCAGGAGGGTCCTGAGCATCTTTGAGCGTCACCTTCAAAATCCCTGCAAGTACAAGGCATTGCGACTCCCTGCCTGACTCACGGAGTCAAACTGAATTACATCCACGCTGTGATGCCCCTTGAGCCAAGACATCCCGCCCCAGGAACAAAATCGCAAATGGTTTCGCAGCCATCTGCTCAGCCGGGAACTGGAATTACAGGAGCTCTATGACCTGCCACAGGGAGAGCTGGATCTCGTGATGGCCGAGACCGCTGAAATCCGTTCGGACCCTGAAAACCGATCCCGCAGCCATGGGCGCTGGTGCACCGCCGGCTATGTGCTGGAACTGGCAAAGATCATCGATGCCCGACGGGCCCGGGACCAGAGCAATTAAACGTCAGCTCTCAGCGAAAAAAACGTGCCAACCATGAGCGACGAGACTGAAAATCCTGCCGGAGCAATTTCAAAACCCGTTTCTGATAACTCACCTTGAGAGGATCTGCAGCAAGCTGCTGCTGCGTGGCTCTAATTTCTCGACGAATTGTGCGATTCCGATAAATATTTTGAATCTTCACCACACTGTCACGTAGTACTTGCTTGGCGGCTCCTGGGTCACCCTCAACATTGCCCCGAAGATGATCCAACATGGAACGATCCAACGACATGCTGAAGGGGTCAGCTTGCTCGGGCATGAACTTGAGAACATTCAGAAGGAAGGCCACACGAGCATGGCGGCTGGGGAAATCCATCGAAGTCTCATCAGCGTTCAGATTCACCTGCTTCCGTCCTGAACTTTGCGCCAAGGTTCGCTTCACCACACCACCCTCTTTCAGCAGAAGGTCATCGAGACCACGAAGGTAGTAGTGCTGCACAGGAAATTGCTGCCCCTGTTCAATTCCCAGACACCTCCCTGAGCCAGACGTGGCTGATGCATGAAGGCGAAGCCGTTGAAGGGCCGATGTTTTGACGATCGACTTCACTTGAGGGAAAACAAAAAACCTCTTTTTCGGAGCTTCAAAAAAACCATCATCCATTGATGCCGTCAACCTCCAGGGCATCAGGAGCGATTCCACCTTCTCCTGACCAAGAAACGAGAAAAGATCCGGATGCAAATATTCATCAGCATCAATAACGGCGACATAATCCTCACGAATCAGATTCTGAACAGAGCTGATCCTCTGACCATCCGACTCATGAAATGCGATTCCATTTCGCGCAAAAATTTCGCGACATAACGGCGCACCTCCCGGGGCAAGCACCGGATAGAAAGCATCAACTCCTAGGCGGCGATGGTGATCAATGAAAGACTGCAAATAAGGAGCTTCGCCATCAAAAACACGAACCGCAATAGCGAAGCTGCTCACTTAAACCAAATAAGTTGATTCAAGCTACCACAAAAAACAGCACAGAACCTGTTGAATATCAGAACCACTTTTAGGTTTACACCGCCCAAAACCAAACCTTGCGATCTCCTTATCAGCGATAGTTCTCAAACTGCAGAGGAACATCAAGCTCATCTTCCTTACTCTTGACGAGCTGAATCGCGGCTTGCAGGTCATCTTTGCTCTTGCCGGTGATCCGCACACTTTCACCCTGGATCGCCACCGTCACCTTTTTGAGCTCATCGCGCACCATCTTGCTCAACTTCTTCGCAACCTCCTGACTGAGGCCCTTACGCAGCTTCACCACCTGCTTCACCCGGTTGCCTCCGACGGTTTCAGGTGTTTGAAATTCGAAAATCTTGAGGGAGAGGTTGCGTTTGGTCGCTTTGGTTCGCAGCACATCCTCCACCGCCTGAAGCGTCATATCACTGGCCGTGGTGATCACCAGCTCCGTTTCCTCAAGATCGATCTCGGTGCCGGAATCCTTGAGGTCATAGCGGTTGCCAACATCACGACGAACCTGATCAAGGGTGTTCACCAGCTCCTGACGATCAAAGTCAGAGACCACATCGAAGGAATAAGTGCTGGCCATGTCGCAAACCTGTCGATCCTCCAGTTTAGAAACCCACCGATCTCCAGCAGCGTGCTGTCCACCCAAGCCCGTTAAGGTCCCGGAGATTGATTGGATGTCATGACCCCTGCGTTTGCCTGGGCCCTTTGCCTGATGGGAGCCGTCGTGATGGTGAGCATCGTGCTCACCGGTGCCGGACGGGCCAAAGCCAACTTCACCATGGCGGATCTTCAGGCGCCTCGTGCAATGTTTGAACGGCTGCCCGCCTTCGGGCAGCGCGCCGTGTGGGCCCAGGAGAACAGCTGGGAAGCACTGACCCTGGGGGCACCGGCCATGCTGTTGTGTCTGATCAGCGGAGTCAGCAGCCCCACGGCCATCGCAGCAGCGTGGATCTGGCCAGGCATCCGATTTGTTTATCTGTTTGCCTATGTCGGCAACGTCCCACCCCTAAGAGGACTCTGCTGGGCTACGGGGGTGACTGCCGTTGGCATCTGCTACGTGGAGGGACTGCGGGCCGTGATCAGCGCCGCCGGCTGATCAGTCGAAATACAGAAGGCTCACCACCTTTCCCATGTCCTCAGCAGTTCGTGCACTCGCCAGCAGGGTTTCACTGTCGTGAAATGCGAGACAGATCAACTGATCACAGCGGTTGATGATCTCTTGGTTGCACAAACTGCTGGCCATCGGCAAGGGCAGGTCGTCCTGTTCAGGCTTGTCCACAAGGTGCAACACCCGATCGAGAAGATCTCGGATTTCGGGCACCTGCCGATCGAGGCTCTGGGGCAAAAGCACGGTGAGCTTGGAGGGATCCACCTCAAGACACCCTCGAATCACTGCAGCATTCACCCCCTGAGATCCGGATGTGATCAGGGAATGGCCTTCCTGCACCAGGGACCGGGCGACCAATTCGATCAGGTGAACCGCCACGACGGGCACATGGCGGCTGCCGAGAATGGCGATCCTTCGCTGGCTTTTGTCCTGCAGAAGAGCGAGTTCCTGCGCAAGCGTGTCAACCCGATCAAGAGCCGGCAGATCCAGTGACTGACCCAAGGAAAACTTGCCGCCTGATTTCATCGGAAGTTAGCAACCATCAGGCGTGCTGAACCGTCAGATTCAATGCATTGAAGAGCTGATCAAGCTTGCAATGCTCCTCCACAAGACGGAAGGCATAGGTGGCCTTCACGGCTTCATGCAGGCGCACGTGGCCGAAAGCCTGCTCAATCACCCCCACCGTGGCCAGGGTGTCGTGCTCCACCTTGAGCAAGGGCACGTCCAATTCTTCGGCGCGATTGATCAATTGAGGGAGAGGTTCCCCTGCCCCGGTGAGAATCAAACATTGGGTTGAAGCCTCAAGGGCGGCCAGCTGGATGTCGGTGCGATCAGCTCCCGTCACAACAGCCATGTTGCGTCGCTTGCGGAAGAACTCCATGGCGGAATTCACATTCATCGCGCCAATGCTCAGGGTTTCCACCAGCAGTTCCTGCCGTTCCTGGCAACAGATCACCCGGGCATTGAGGCGCCGCACCAACTCGCCGACGGTGACGCTGCGCAGCAAAGGAGAGCGGGGCATAACGCCAAACACCTGCAAGCCCAGGCCCTGCAAGGCAGGAACCACCTGTCGCTCCAAGCTGTCGACCTCTTCTGGAGTGACGGCGTTCAGCACCACTCCAACCAGACGGTCACCCAGGGTCTGCTTGGCCGCGAGCAGCGCATCCACACTGCGGCTGTCCTGCCAGAGGTGCACCAGAACGACCTTGGCATCCAGACCTGTGGCCAGCTGCGGAAGGCTGAGGCCGTACAGCAAACCCTCCTGGAGGCTTCCCGCACATTCCAAGAGTGTGAGTCCATCGTCAGACTGAATGCACTGGCGCAGCTCCGCAAAACCTTGGCCAGCGTCCAACTCGCCTTGGCCAAGCCGCTGGGCAGCTGTTGTCGGCGACAGCAGATGCATCGAAGGAATCAAACGCTCAGGCGGCAGATTCAGCGTTTCACCAACAAATCGAACGTCGTCGTCGATGAGTGGTTGAGGCAACGGTCCCTGGTTCGGGTCCCAGTCCAGGCTTGTGGCCAGGGGCTTTCCGAACCTGATCTGCTGTCCGGCACGGGCGAGCTGCTGAGCAATTCCAAGAACAAGGGCCGACTTCCCACTGAACGGCTCACACGATCCGATCAACAGTGTCGTTCCCATGGAGGTGATTGCTGACACCACTGAATCTAGGCCTGTTCAGGAGCATCTCCGCGCTCGATCAACAACCACTGCCAGAACCCATTGGGCAAATCGGGCTCCGATGGCTGCAGATGGGAACAATCCATCAACCAGACCACCAGCTGATGGGTGGTAACGGCGAAATCAAAATCTCCCTCGGGATGACCGAGAAAACGAAGCTGACAGTCCAGCCTCTCCATCGGTGCAGCAACCCCATTCCAGCGGAGTTCGTAGGGGTGTCCATCGCTTCCGGCCACCGGACGCCGCCCCTGCAGTGCGCCCCGCCCCAGGATCTGCAGGGCTGCGGATAGATCCTGCTCGCGACTGACGCCACCGCAGTAGGGAGCGAACAGAACCAGTTGGGCGGCATCTGACACAGCTGGTGCTTGATTCGTGCTCCGCTCGTTTCAAGGATGCCCCAAGCTGGCCCCATGGCCCAGTCCCCCTTTCTCGGCAAACGGATCGGCATCACAGGCGCTCGTGGAGCCCTCGGCGCAGCCCTGGCCCGTTGCTTCCGTTCCGCAGGCGCCCACGTCGTCGGTTTCACCCACGGATCCATACCTCCAGAGCAAGCGGACGGCCCACACCGTTGGGTGAGCTGGAGCTGCGGAGACGAAGCCAGCCTGGACGCCGATCTGGAGGAGCTCGATGTTCTGGTGCTGAACCACGGGATCAATCCTCAAGGCGGCCAAAGCCCTGATGTGATCAATCAGGCGCTGGAGATCAACACCTTGAGCAGCTGGAGGCTGATGCAGCGATTTGAGGCCATCAGCAGAGCATCGCCGCAGGCTGATCCGAGGGAGGTGTGGATCAACACCTCAGAGGCTGAAATTCAGCCTGCCGTCAGTCCCGTGTATGAACTCACCAAGCGAATGCTGGGGCAACTTGTGAGCATCCGCGGTGCGGTGCTTGATGCCACCGGACGAGAAGCCCTGATCCTGCGCAAGCTGGTGCTCGGGCCCTTTCGCTCATCGCTCAATCCGATTGGGGTGATGGGCGCCGATTTCGTCGCAAGCCAAGTGCTTCGCCAGGCGAGCTGGGGATTTCGCCTGGTGATCGTGACACCAAACCCACTGACGTATGTCTTGATGCCTCTGACCGAGCTTGGACGGCGGATCTACAGCCGGATCCTCAGTCGCCCCGATCGGTAAGGATCTCGCATCCATCACTGGTCACCAGAACGGTGTGCTCCCACTGCGCCGAGAGAGAGCCGTCGCGAGTGACGACAGTCCACTGATCACGCAAGGTGCGGCAGGCCTTGCTGCCGGCATTGAGGATGGGCTCAATCGCCAGGGTCATGCCAGGACGCAGGGTGACGTTGGGGAGCTCGTCGGTGCGGAAATTGAACACGGAAGGTTCTTCGTGCAGGTTCCGGCCGACACCGTGGCCGGTGTAATCCTCCACAACACTGAACCCGTTGGCCTTGACGTGGTCTTCAACGGCTCCAGCGATATCCAGCAGGGTGTTACCTGCTTTGACCTGGCTCAGACCAGCCATCAAGGCTTCCTTGGCAACACGGCTCAAGGTCTGTGCTTCCTGGGGTGCATCTCCCACGCAGATCGTGATGCAGCTGTCGCCGTGGTAACCCTCGAAATAGGCACCGGTATCCACCTTCAGCAGATCGCCCTGGCGGATCACACGCTTCGGACTGGGGATGCCATGCACCACTTCGTTGTTGATGCTGGCGCAGATGCTCGCCGGAAAACCGTGATAGCCCTTGAAACTTGGGGTCGCCCCCATCTCTCGAATGCGTTTTTCCGCATAGGCATCAATATCTCCCGTCGTCTGACCTGGCTCCACCAATCCCATCACCTCCCGCAGCACGGTGGCGACGATGTGGCTGGCCTGGCGCATGATCTTCACTTCACGGGCTGATTTGATCTCAACGCCGCGACGCTTCTGAATGTGCGGGCCCGTCGCCGTCACTTGCCCCTGCGCTGCCTGGGTGGATGCCAGAAGATCAGCAAAGAGATTCATGGCTCAGCCCAATATCCGTCACGCTATCAACAGCAACCGAATTGATGCCGGTCATGTCGCTGCTTGCGCGCTTGCGGGAACTGCATCGAAGCGTTGCACCCTTCGTTCTGGCGCCCTTGTTGGTGACGGTGTTCTCCGGTGTCAGTTACCGCCTGGCCCGGGACTGGTTCGGAGCCAGCCGGGACCAGGTTCACTGGTTAATGGTCGTGCACGAGGGGGAATGGCTTGGTTCCACCCTGGAACCGGTCGTCGTTCTTCTCAACGCCATCGGCCTGATGTGGATGCTGATCACAGGCATAGGGCTCCTGATGGAGCGATGGCGTCGAAAGGTACACTCATAGTTTGGCGATTCAACGCGGAGCTGGGATGGCAGCCGATTCGAAGGACACAGCGGTGACCGACGACAACACTGAAACGGCTGTGGAAACAGCACCTGAGGCAGCGGCAAAGGCCAGCAATGCTTCCGGTGCCCCTGCCAAGAAACTGAGCCCTGAAGCTCTGATTCGCTCCTTTGAGTCGGCTCAGCAGAAGGATGATCTCCCTGAGATCTACGTGGGCGACACCGTGCGCGTTGGTGTTCGCATCAGCGAGGGCAACAAGGAGCGTGTTCAGCCCTACGAAGGCGTGGTGATTTCCAAGCGCCATGGTGGCCTTAACCAGACCATCACCGTGCGCCGGATTTTCCAGGGCATCGGCGTTGAGCGAGTGTTCATGCTGCACAGCCCCCAGGTGGCTTCCATCAAGGTGGAACGGCGCGGTAAAGTGCGCAGGGCGAAGCTTTTCTATCTGCGGGAACGGGTGGGCAAGGCCACCCGCGTGAAGCAGCGCTTCGATCGCTGAGGTTTCGACCTCGTTCAATCAGTTGCCAACTTCAACGTTGGCTGAGGGGTACATCGCCTTGCGCCGTTAGTTCAGTTGGTAGAACGCAGGTCTCCAAAACCTGATGTCGGGGGTTCGAGTCCTCCACGGCGCGTCCGATGTTCCCCTCGTGCAGTTTCCCGGTTCTGAGCATGGAGTTGGATCTTCAACCTGGTGATGTTGTGAAGGTGTTGGAGTCAGCCGCCCTCGGCTGGGTCCGTGCCCGAGTGATACGCGTCAAGTCCGGCGGCCGTGTGGTCGTTCAGAGTGATCAAGGGCGTGAATTCACAGCCCGCGGCAATCAGGTTCGGCTCATCGAACCTGCAGGATTCCGTCCCTGAATCGTTAGACGTTCGGCGTTGAGCCGATGTTTTCCCTCATGTCCCGGCGACTCTGTCGTCGGGATTTTTTTGTGGCGGCGCCCGGATGACAAAACCAGGCTGATCCATGGCTCAGTTGTTGACGGAGGGCAGGGCGACAGTTGATACTGATCAGGTCGCGAAAGCGACTCAGATCAGATTCTTCGGAGCGCGTCTCGCGAGTTCTGAATCAGATCTGGGACCGTAGTTCAACCGGTTAGAGCACCGCCCTGTCACGGCGGAAGTTGCGGGTTCGAATCCCGTCGGTCCCGTTCTCACCACCAAGAGCCACGATGGTGCGCGTTCGATTGGCCCCCAGCCCGACGGGCACGCTCCATATTGGAACGGCGCGAACCGCTGTTTTTAATTGGCTCTACGCCAAGCACGAGCAAGGCGCGTTCGTGCTGCGCATTGAAGACACCGATAAGGAGCGGTCCAAGCCCGAGTACACCCAGAACATTCTCGAAGGCTTGCAGTGGCTCGGGATCGATTGGGACGAGGAACCCGTCATCCAGAGCGAACGGGTGGGGCAGCACCGTGATGCCATACAGACCCTGCTCGATCGGGGACTGGCCTACCGCTGCTACGCCAGCGAAACGGAACTCACGGCCATGCGCGATGCGCAGAAAGCGGCCAATCAAGCCCCGCGCTACGACAACCGCCACAGGTCTCTGACCCCCGAGCAGGAGCAGGCGTTTCAGGCAGAAGGCCGTGAAGCGGTGATTCGTTTTCGCATCGATGACGCTGCCGAAATTCGCTGGAATGATCTGGTGCGTGGCGCCATGAGCTGGCGAGGCTCAGACCTTGGCGGAGACATGGTGATTGCCCGCCGCGCCCCGGCGGATCAAATCGGCGACCCCCTCTACAACCTTGTGGTGGTGGTGGATGACGCCGCGATGGACATCACCCATGTGATCCGCGGTGAAGATCACATTGCCAACACCGCCAAGCAACTGCTCCTCTACGAAGCGCTGGGCCTGCCCTTGCCGACCTTTGCCCACGCTCCTCTCATCCTCAATGCCGAGGGACGCAAGCTCTCAAAGCGGGATGGGGTGACCTCCATCAACGACTTCCGCGCCATGGGTTACACCCCTGACGCCATCGCCAACTACATGACCTTGTTGGGGTGGTCCGTACCGGAGGGCATGGAGGAACGGTTCAGCTTGCGTGAAGCCGCAGCCGTTTTTGGTTTCGACCGCGTCAACAAAGCCGGGGCGCGTTTCGACTGGGACAAGCTCAACTGGCTGAATGCCCAGGTTCTGCACGGCTGGACGGCGGACCATCTTCTGGAAGAACTGACGCCGCTTTGGACCGAACGGGGTTGGACCGCTCCTAGCGACAAGAGCTGGTGCCTGGACCTCTGCGCCTTGCTGGGGCCATCCCTCACCCTGCTCAAAGATGGCGTCGATCAGGCGGAACCGTTCTTTGATCGTCCGGAGCTCCAGGACGATGCCCTCGAGCAACTCGCGATCGACGGAGCCAAGGCAGCCATTGCAGACCTGCTTCAGCGGCTCGAGAACAACCCTTGGGACGGCAGCGACGTTGATCAAGCCAAGGCTTGGCTGGGGGATGCCGCCAAAGCAGCCGGTGTGAAGAAAGGGGTTGTAATGAAGTCCATGCGCGCCGCTCTGCTGGGGCGTCTTCAAGGCCCCGATCTGATCACCACCTGGTCATTGCTGGCCCGAATCGGTGAGGACCTGCCGCGTCTGCGCCGCTGCCTCGGCTGAGGCAGGCTCGTCATCCTCAGCTTTGACCAGGCCAAGAGCCTGAGCCAACGGCTGAGCCGTGAGGCCCTGAAGACCAACGGTCATCAGGATGGTCAGGAACACCAACCCCTGAAGGCGTCCTGCCCCCAGGATGCCGGCCTGCTCCAAGCGAATCGCGAAGAGAGAGGCCACCGCTGCGGTGACGATGCCTCGCGGAGCGAGCCAACCCAGGAACAGCCGTTGTTCAAGTTTGTAGGGCAACCCGATGGTGGCCAGACCTACGCCGATCGGACGCACCACGAGCATCAACGACAGCACACAGAGGATGCCGCCCCAACCCAGCGGACTGAGTTCAACCCAGGAGACGTCAGCAGCCAGCAGCGGAAACAGCATCGTGATCGCCAACTGCGCCAGTTCCTGAATCAAACCATCCAATTCAGCGGTGTGGGGGCCTGGACGTCGACCGACAACGATGCCCGCCGCCACCGAAGCAGGCAGGGCGGATTCCGGCAGAAGCCACTCACTGACGCCATACATCAGAAACAGCAAACCCAGACTGAGCTGAAGCGGGAGCCCCTTCAACTGATCGGGTTTGAGCCGTCGCAGCAGTTCTGAAAGCAGCCAGCCGACGCTCGCGCCAATCAGCACACCACCGCCCAATCGATACAGCAGGCCGAGCATCACCTCCCGCCAGCCATGCAGGTTGCCAAGGACAAGCTCCAACAGCAGCAGGGCTAAAACGGCGCCGATGGGCTCAAGCACCAGTCCCTCAGCCTCCAGGACTTCGCCCAGAGGAGGTGCGAGCCGAATTTGACGCACCAGGGGTGTGACCACCGTTGGCCCCGTGGCCAGCACGATGGCACTGAACACAGCCGCAAGCGACCAGCTGAGGCCCGCAAGCCAATGGGCCGCCAACAGACCGCCTCCCAGGGAGATCAACAGACGCAGAGCTGCGATGCGCTGCACCGTGGCCTTGATCGTGTCTCCAGGCAGACGCAGATTCAGTCCGCCATCGAACAGCACCAGGCTGACAAGAAGACCCACCACGGTTCCAAGCCCGGAGCCGAGATCAAGGGGTTCCACCCAACCCAGACCCGAGCGACCGATCAGCAGCCCCGACAGGAGCAGCAACACCACCCCAGGAAATTCCGACTTGGCCGCCAGAAAACGGGCTGCAGCACCCGAGGAAACCGTGACGCCCCAGAGGAGGCCCAGACGCTCAGGCGTCATCGACAGAGGAGAACTGAGGTTCCACGCGCACGCCGATCACCGCTTGGGGGCGTACGACCAGATATTCGCCCTCCAGATCACTGAGGGGAACGTTGACGAAACCGCCCTGGTTCTCGGCATTGACCACCCCTTGGTACCACTCCTGGAAGGTCTCGAGTTTCGGAAAAAACACCCGTTCGGTTTGCCCTCCCACAAGGTGGAGATGGACGGCGTAGCGGCGGGGCGTACGGGACATCAGCGCGGAAAGACATCCATCACGGTCCCCACAGGATGACGGATCGGTTCCGGGTCTGCCCAGAGAAGAGGGCGAAGACAGGCGTTACGCGGGGCATAAAGCGGATGGCGCGGTTGCCCCGAGGCCGTCTGCCCGAGCATCAGAGGATGCGGCGAGTCGGGAACGAAGCGTCGGCGGTGCGGCAGCAAACGCTGAATGGTTCCAAGAACCAGCTGAGCCCGGTCCCATCGCGCCCCATTCGCCCCCCATCCACACCAGAGATCAACCCCAGATGTTCGGGACCAGTGGTTGAACCAGCGGTTCAAGATCGCGTCGTTCTGCTCACCGATGGGGTCCTTCACCCGCAGCAGCGCCGCCGGAGACGGCGACATCCGGGCGAACAGATTCAGCACCAGCAACTCCCGATATCCCCATTGCCTGGCGAAGCCGATCAAACGGCGCAGGGTCGGATCATCACGCTGGCCATCAGCTCGCGAGGGATTCAGACCCACGAAAAGGAGGCACCCTTCGCCGGCACCCAGGCAGCGCCGCAGCCACCAGCGGTAACAGCCATCGCTGCTCAGGGACGCTTCAGACCCCGAGCTGTCGCCGACAGCGTTCAAGGATGCGTTCGCTGGCGTGACCATCGCCGAAGGGGTTAACGGCGCGGGACATCTCTTGATAGGCCGTGGCATCCCCAAGCAGCCGCGAGGTCTCCTCCAGGATCACATCGGGATCGGTGCCCACCAGCCGGGCGGTGCCCGCATCAACGGCCTCCGGCCGCTCTGTGGTTCGCCGCAGAACCAGCACGGGTTTGCCGAGCGCAGGGGCCTCCTCCTGGAGACCACCGGAATCGGTGAGCAACAGGCAGCAACCTTTCATCGCTGCAACGAGACGGTCGTAGTCCAGAGGTTCGGTCAGAACGACTCGGGGATGGCTTCCAAGCAGGGCCTGCAGCGGTTCACGCACCGTCGGGTTGCGGTGCATCGGCAGCAGAAGCGCCGTGTCGGGGTAGCGCTCAAGCACCTGCAGCATTCCTGCAGCGATGTCGTGCAGCCGCTCACCCCAGTTTTCACGGCGATGCACCGTGGCGAGGATCACCCTCTGTTGATCCCAGTTGAGGCCATCAAACTGAACATCCGGCGCCGATTCCGCCATCAACAACAAGGCATCGATCACGGTGTTGCCGGTCACGGCGATCTCCCCGACCACCCCGGATGCTTTCAGGTTGGATTCAGCCTTGAGCGTCGGCGCGAAATGAAGGGTTGCGATCTGAGAAAGAAGCCGACGGTTGGCTTCTTCCGGGAAGGGATCCAGAAGATTGTCAGTGCGCAGGCCGGCCTCCACATGACCAACCGGGATCTGCTCGTAAAACGCAGCCAAACCAGCGGCAAACGCCGTGCTGGTGTCGCCCTGCACCAGGACCAGCTGCGGGGGGTAGGCCTGAAAGTCTTCCCGCAGCCCTTGCAGCGCAGCACAGGTGACATGGGTCAGGGTCTGACGGGGTGCCATCAGATTGAGATCCTGATCCGCCTGGAGATGGAACAGATCCATCACCTGGCCCACCATTTCGCGGTGCTGACCGGTCAGGACGACACGGGTCTGCAATGCATCACAGGCTTGGAACGTCCGGATGACCGGAGCCAGCTTGATCGCCTCCGGACGCGTTCCCAGAACGATCGTGACGCGGGGCTGTTCAGCCATTCCATCCAGACGGACCGCTGGAGTTTACGGGCGTTAACCCGGAGAGAACAGTGAGAAATCCTTGCCAGTTCCGGCATCGAGACGATCCTGAAAACAGATCCCTCGCCATCAACGTGGCTCAGCCGGTTTTCCCCCCCAGCTTCCCGCCGCGCGCAACCGCCGCCCGTAGCCCAGAAGGACTTCGGGAGGTTCACAACCCGGCGCCCCGATCCGCTGCAGATGGCTCTCCAAGCCTCGAGGAGATCGTGCGCATCGCCCATGATGCCGGCCATTCCGATGTCCACCTAGGGGTTGGGGAAGTGCCGCGCTACCGGGCCCGGGGAGACATGCAGGGCACGGATTGGCCGGTCACCCGCGCCGAAGTCTTTCAGGGATGGCTCCAGGAAATCCTGACGCCACAGCAGATCGATGGCTTCAACCGCGACAAGGAATTTGACGGCTCCCATGCCTTCCCCTTCGTGCGCGTGCGCATCAACCTGATGGATTCACTGCGGGGGCCGGCGATGGTGCTGCGTCTGATTCCGCAGACGATCCTCACCATGGAGCAGCTGAATCTCCCCAGCGTGCTGGAGAGCCTCGCGGCCCGTCCGAAGGGACTGATCCTGGTCACCGGTCCGACAGGGTCCGGCAAAAGCACAACCCTGGCGGCCATGATCGATTGGATCAACCGCAACGAGGCACGCCACATCCTCACGATCGAGGATCCCGTCGAGTTCGTGCACGAGAGCCGCAAGTCCCTCATCCGGCACCGGGAAGTGGGGTTGCACACCCTCAGATTCCACAACGCCCTGAGGGCTGCTCTGCGGGAAGACCCCGATGTGATTCTGGTTGGCGAAATCCGGGATCAGGAAACCCTTTCAACGGCCCTGGAAGCGGCCCAGACCGGCCACCTGGTGTTCGGAACGCTGCACACCAACTCTGCAGTGAAGACCGTGGAACGGGTTCTCGGCTTGTATCCGCCTGAAGAGCAGGAGAGTGTGCGCCGTTCGTTGTCCGAGTCGCTGCTGGGGGTGGTCGCCCAGGGATTGATCAAGACAACAGATGCAAAACGGACGGCGTTTCACGACATCCTGATCAACACCGACGCCTGCAAGGACTACATCCAGCGGGGGGCGCTCGATGAGGTGGAAGAGATCATGGAGCGCAGCGGATTCGATGGGATGGTGACCACCAATCAATCGCTGCTGGCCCTGGTGGAGGCGGGTCGCATTGACGGCGATCAAGCGGTTGCCGTCAGCCTCAAACCCAACGAGCTGGCTCAGGCCCTGCGGGGCCGAAGCTGATCAGCCACCGCTGAACACACGCACCAAAAGAACAACAGCGATCCCTGCGGAGAGGCCGATCATCGCCAGACGGCCGTTCCAGATTTCGGCCTGTGGAGTGAAGCCACGCTTCCAGGCGTTCAGCTCATCAGCCTCCACGGGCTCCGGAGCATCGGGTCTGGTTTCCGGTTGGTCCACGACGCAGAGACCGAAGAATCCCTTCAAGCCTAAGAGGCTTACCTAGAAGGGTGGGTCTGGTGTGTAAAGCGCATCGGCCTGATCCAAGGGCCAGCGGGCGGCTACACCTGATTCAAGAGAGGTGCATTCCGTGTTCTGGCCCAGACGCAGCAAGGCCGCAGCTCCGATCATGGCGGCGTTATCGGTGCAGAAGGCCAGGGGAGCGATGGAGACCGCTATGCCCCGCGGCTTCCCCTGTTCGAGCATGCTTTGGCGCAAGCGACGGTTCGCTGCGACGCCCCCAACCATCACCAGTTGCTGAACACCGTGGTCTTCAGCACAGCGAAGACTGCGCTGCACCAGAACATCGGCCACCACCTGTTCGAAACTGGCGGCCAGGTCGGCAAGAGGCAGCGGATCAGGGTTTTGCCGCAAAGTTTCCACAGTGCGGAGCATGGCGGTCTTCAGACCACTGAAGGAAAAGTCGTAGGGGTGAAAACCGCCGCCCGGCAATGAAATCCGCCCCTTGGGCAGGCGAAAGCGCGTTGCATCACCCGTTTCGGCAACAGCCTGGATGGCAGGACCTCCGGGGTATCCCAGACCAAGCAGGCGGGCCACCTTGTCGAAAGCCTCTCCAGCGGCATCGTCATGGCTTCGGCCGAGCCGCGTCATCCCGCCGTCGTCAGCCACCAGAATCAGCTCCGTGTGCCCCCCGCTCACAAGCAACACCAGGTAAGGAGCTTGCGGTGGGGCGTCTCCAAGCATCACCGAGGCCAGATGGCCCTCCAGGTGATGAACGCCGAGAAAGGGGCGCTGATGCAGCGCAGCAAGGGTGCGACCCGTCACCGAGGCCACCATCAGAGCCCCGGCCAGACCTGGAGTGATCGTGGCCGCGATGGCATCCAGCTGCCCCAGAGCGACACCCGCCTCGTCAACCACGGTCTCCACCAGCCCCGGCAGGGCCTCAACGTGGCGGCGCGAAGCGATTTCGGGCACCACACCACCCCAACGGGCATGCTCCTCAACCTGAGATGCAATCCGCGACGCCAGAACCTCGATTCGCCCATCCGCGTGACGGCGCAGGACCGCTGCAGCGGACTCGTCACAACTTGTTTCGAGGGCAAGCACTGCATGCATCGAAGCGATGCGCCTCCCCTACTGTCCGAGTTGTGACATCTTGCCCTTTCGGGGCACCGTTCAGAGGAATTGTTCCGATGCGTCGTCTCTTCGCCGTCGTGCTTTCAGCACTCCTGGTGTTCGGCTTCGCCCCCGTCGCCAAGGCGGATGTGGCTGGCCTCACCCCCTGCTCAGAAAGCGCCCGCTTCCAGCAGCGTGCTGCCGCTGCCACCACGCCTCAGGCCAAAGCTCGCTTCGAGATGTACAGCCAGGCCTCCTGTGGTGAGGATGGCCTTCCCCACCTGATCGTCGATGGCCGCTGGAGCCACGCCGGTGATTTTGTGTATCCCGGGATCATGTTCCTGTACGTCGCCGGCTGCATCGGCTGGGCCGGTCGTGAGTACCTGAAAGCAACTCGCGGCAAGAATGCTGCCCAGTACGAAATCTTCATCGATCGCAGCATCGCCATCAAGAGCCTTCTGGCTGCTGCCACTTGGCCCCTGGCTGCCTTCGGTGAATTCACCAGCGGCAAGCTGCTCGAAGACGACAGCAAGGTGACTGTTTCACCACGCTGATTCAAACGACTTCAACCATTGCTCCCTCAACAATGAACAAGTTTCTGACCGCAGCTCCAGTGGTTGCAGCCATTTGGTTCACCGCCACCGCAGGAATCCTGATCGAGTGGAACCGCTTCTTCCCCGATCTTCTCTTCCACCCGATGTAAATCTGGGTTGATCATGAGGCAAGGGAACCTTCGGGTTCCCTTTTTTTGTGGCTGCCCCCGTTGCGAAAGTCAGGGTTGCGACGATCAGCGTTGCAAAAAGCAGCTCTGCTTTATCCCAGACCCATCAGCGTCTCCACCTGGTTCAACGCTGCTTCGAGATCGTCATTGATCACGACAGCATCGAATTCCTGTTGGGCCTCGAGTTCCTCGCGAGCGCGAGTCAAGCGGCGCTGAATGGCATCCTCCGCATCGGTTCCGCGCCCACGGATCCTGCGCTCCAATTCTTCAAAGCTGGGGGGAGCTAGAAAAATCTGAAAACCGTCCGGAAAACTGCGACGCACCTGGCGGGCACCTTCCAACTCAATCTCCAGAAGCACGGGGCGCCCCGCCGCCATCTGTTCTTCCACAGGACCTCGGGGGGTGCCGTAGCAATTCCCCGCGAATTCCGCCCACTCGAGAAAACCTCCCTGCTCCACCAAGGCCTCAAACCCCGCACGGCTGTGGAAGAAGTAGTTGATGCCGTTCTGCTCGCCCTGGCGCGGAGAACGGGTGGTGGCCGACACCGACAGCCAGATCTGGGGGTGCCGTTCCAGCAGCTGGTTCACCAGCGTTCCCTTGCCGACTCCACTGGGGCCGGTGATCAAGGTGAGCTTTCCACTGGTGGACATCGCGGCGTCTGCGTGGGTCAGCAGAGTAGGAAGCCCCAATGCCCCACCCGGTGCTCCAGGTGATCGCCTCCACCAGCCTGCAGCCAATGGATCTCACCACGCTGCGCGCGGTGCTCTGGGATCTGCGCCCAAAGCTGGTGCCCAGCCGCTTCGAGAAGGCCCAACAACCGGACCCGGCAACGATTCAACTGGGATGCCGCAGCCTCAAGGGGATGGTGTGGCTGGAACTGAGCTGGCAAGCCGAGGCCCCTCGGCTGGTGGAGGTCAACCCTCCCCCGCGCAGCGGCAGCGGCAGCACCTTCGCCCAGCAGTTGCAACACAGCCTCCGCCAGCTGGCCCTGGTGGAGCTCCACCAGAGCGGTTTTGAACGGGTGGTGGAATTCCGCTTTGCCCAACGCCCTGGGGAACCGATCCAGCGGGTGCTCGTGCTGGAGCTGATGGGACGGCACAGCAACCTGCTGCTGCTGGATGAGCAGCGCCGGATCATTGCCCTGGGGCGACAGGTCCGCGACCATCAGTCCCGCGTGCGCCCTCTCTCCACCGGTGATTCCTACAGCCCACCCCCGATGCTGCAGGGGTTGGCACCGGATCCAACGGAGGGCTTTGAACGCTGGAAGGAGCGGCTCTCTCTCGTTCCAATCGCGCTGCGCAAGGCCCTGCAGCAGACCTATCAGGGGATCAGCCCAGCCCTTGCTCTACAGCTCGCCGGCGACCATCTGAACACCCCGGTGGACAGCCTGGATGCACACCACTGGTGCCACCTGTTTGAACGCTGGTCGCTCTGGTTGGACCAGCTCGAGCATGAGCAGTTCGCCCTGGTGGTGGAGAACGACGGTCGTTACCGGGTCTGGGGGTGTCCCCAGGGTGAAGTGCATCCACAGCCCGCTCTGGCGCTCACCCTGGGATCCCTGCACCAGCAATCCCAAGAGCAACGGGCCCTGGCACGGGTCAGCCAAGATCTGCGTCAACGCCTGGAGCGTTGGCGCAGCAAAGAACAGGCAGCCCAGCAGGACCAACACCAGCGCCTGAAGGCCACCGAAGGGCACGAGGCTCTTCAACGCCAGGCGGACGCTCTCCTCTGCCTCGGAAACCCAAGCCGCGACCAGGTCGATGAAGCCCAGTCGCTCTATCGCAGGGCCAAAAAACTGCGGAGATCGCGCCCGATCCTTGAGCAGCGGCTGGAGCACCATCAGCAACGGCTTGAGCTGATCAGCGCGAGCGAAACCTTCATCGAAGATCAACTGAGTGCCACCTGGCAGGACGGCCCGGCGCGCCTCGCCGCCCTGAATGATCTGCGGGAGGAACTCGATGAGCTGTTACAGCCCAAGGAACGCCGTCGCAGCACGCGTCAGCAGCGTCAACGGGACCAGCCCAAGCCGCTGGAACTGAACACACCCGGAGGTCTCAAGGTGCAGGTGGGGCGGAATCACCGCCAGAACGACTGGATCTCGCTGCGCCAGGCCCGCAGTGGTGACCTCTGGTTTCACGCCCAGGAATGCCCAGGCAGTCACGTGGTGTTGAAGAGCTCCAACGGGCTGGCCGAGGAATCCGACCTGGCGATGGCAACGGATCTGGCGGCCTATTTCAGCCGCGCACGGGGCAACACGCGGGTGGCGGTGGTGATGGTGCCCACCGATCAGCTGCAGCGCATTCCCGGTGCCGGCCCGGGCACCGTGCGTCATGGACAAGCTGAAATCCGCTGGGGGGATCCCCAGGGTGCGGAAGAGCGGCTGCTTGCCCCTAGCCTGAGCCCACATTCGGGCTGACCTGTTGCGCCGCCCGCCCTGCGTCCGTGTCTGAGCGCCCCGAAGGTCCCCCAGCTCTGCAGCCACCACCGCCCATTCGCATTGGGAGGGCACCTGGTGATGCCGATCTGCCCAATGAGGTGGAAATGCCTCTGGTGGATCACCTTGAGGAACTGCGTCAACGGGTTCTGCGCAGCTTGCTGGCCGTTGTTGTTGCAGCGCTGACCTGCCTGCTGGGAGTTAAACCTCTGGTGCGCCTGCTGGAAGCGCCAGCCAGCGGAATTCATTTCCTTCAACTGGCACCGGGAGAGTTTTTATTCGTCTCGCTGAAGGTGGCCGGTTACGCCGGCCTCACCCTGGCCCTGCCCTATGTGCTGTTTCAGATCCTGGCCTTTGTGCTGCCGGGCCTGACGATCCGCGAACGACGCCTGATCGCCCCTGCCGTCGCCGGCTCCGCGGTTCTGTTCATGGCGGGCCTGGCCTTTGCCTGGTGGGCCCTGGTGCCAGCCGCCCTTCGTTTTCTGGTGAGCTACGGCGCCGATGTGGTGGAGCCGCTCTGGTCGATCGAGCGTTATCTGGATTTTGTTCTGCTGCTGATGCTGGCCACCGGGCTGGCGTTTCAGCTCCCTGTTCTGCAACTGCTCCTCGGGGCCCTGGGGCTGGTGCGCTGGAGGCCGATGCTTGGGGCCTGGCGCTGGGTTGTGCTGGGTTCAGCCCTGGCTGGAGCTGTGCTGACGCCATCCACCGATCCGATCACGATGCTGCTGCTGGCTGGAGCGATCACAGCACTGTTCCTGATCGGCGTCGGCCTGGTGGCCCTGACCGAATCCTTCAGACCAGAAACTCCTTGATCAGCGTTTCCGCTTCCGGCCCTGTCGCCTCCAGCGGAAGACTCAATGCCTTGCCAAGACGGGGTTTGTCACGGGTGGAACCGAGCCATTGGCGCACCTCACCCGCCAAACCAAGACGATTCACAACATCCAGCACCTCACCGAGATGCTGCCGATAGGCCTCAAGGTCCATCGGAAACGACTGTTGCTCGAGATAGGCCCACATCACCTGGAGGTACAAACGACGGCGTCGAACCACCAGCTGAAGGTCGTAAGTCGCCCGCCAGCGCTGGCGTAGACAGGCCATCACCTCGTCAACACTGAGCGGCGGCTCGGGCACGGCGTTGGCGATATCAAGCACAGAAGCAGGGGCGGCAGGGGCAGGAAGACGCCTGTCGTTGCAAAGCTTGACAGGCACTTAAGCATCCATAATGGTCGCCAATCCGAGCTGGATGAACGTCCGCCATGACCCAACTCTCCTCGAGCGATGTGCCCGGAATGGGTCGTCGGCAGTTCATGAATCTGCTGACGTTCGGCTCCGTCACCGGTGTGGCCCTGGGAGCCCTCTACCCGGTGGCGAATTACTTCATCCCCCCCAAGGCCGCAGGCAGTGGCGGTGGCACCAGCGCCAAGGATGAGCTGGGCAACCCGATCACAGCCAGCGGCTGGCTCTCCAGCCACCCCGAGGGCGATCGCAGCCTGGTGCAGGGCCTCAAAGGCGATCCCACCTATTTGATCGTTGAGGGTGAAGACGCCATCGGCAGCTACGGCATCAACGCCATCTGCACCCACCTCGGTTGCGTTGTTCCCTGGAACAGCGGCGCCAACAAGTTCATGTGCCCCTGTCACGGCAGTCAGTACGACGCCACCGGCAAAGTGGTCCGTGGCCCTGCCCCTCTCTCCCTGGCCCTGGCGAACGTCAGCGTGGAGAACGACAACGTGTTCGTAAGCCAGTGGACCGAGACCGACTTCCGAACTGGTGATAAGCCCTGGTGGGCCTGATCTTTCCCTTCCCTACGCCTGCATACCCTCACCGTCCCATGCGTCGTCACCTCTCGCTTTTCCTTGGATCGCTGGTCATCGGACTGGCTCTGCTGATCGCTCCGGCTGCCAGCTGGGCATATCCCTTCTGGGCTCAACAGAACTACGACAGCCCCAGGGAAGCCACCGGCAAGATTGTTTGCGCCAACTGCCACCTGGCCAAAAAGCTGACCCAGGCTGAAGTTCCCCAATCGGTCCTCCCCGACAGCGTCTTCACCGCCAGCGTCAAGGTCCCTTACGAAAAGGGCCTGCAGGAGATCGGTGCGGACGGCAGCGATGTGGGCCTGCAGGTGGGCGCCGTTGTGATGCTTCCTGACGGCTTCACCCTGGCTC
Source organism: Synechococcus sp. A15-44 (assembly GCF_014280115.1). NCBI lineage: Bacteria > Bacillati > Cyanobacteriota > Cyanophyceae > Synechococcales > Synechococcaceae > Synechococcus > Synechococcus sp. A15-44. Next base: position 608,313 of record NZ_CP047938.1, on the reverse strand, counting down.
CTCAAGAGCGCTGGACCGACGAGATCAAGGAAGAAACAGAAGGCGTCTATTTCACCCAGTACAGCGACGACCAGCCCAACATCCTCTTGGTGGGACCGATCCCTGGTGATGAGCACCAAGAGATCGTCTTCCCTGTGCTGTCTCCTGATCCCGCCACCGATAGCAACATCCACTTCGGCAAATACCAGATCCACGTGGGTGGCAACCGCGGCCGTGGCCAGGTGTATCCCACCGGTGAGAAGAGCAACAACACCGTCTATACGGCTCCTGCCAGCGGCAGCATTGCCTCCATCGAACCCGGCGACAACGGCGCCAGCGTGGTCAGCATCAAGGCTGCTGACGGCAGCAGCGTGAGCGAGACCATTCCGGTTGGTCCTGAAGTTCTGGTCAGCGTTGGCGACAGCATCGAAGCCGGTGCTGCCCTGACCAACGATCCCAACGTGGGCGGCTTCGGCCAGGTGGACGCAGAGATTGTTCTGCAGAACCCCGTTCGGATCTACGGCCTGCTCGCCTTCTTCGCGGCGGTGGCTCTGGCTCAGATCATGCTGGTGCTGAAGAAGAAGCAGATCGAAAAGGTTCAGGCCGCTGAGGGCAACTTCTGATCGCTATGGCTGTTGAAGCCCTGTTTCCCCTGGCGACCTTCCAGTCGCCAGGGGAATTTTTGCCTCACACCCACAACTGGTTCCTTCCCCTGCGTTGGTACGGGCTGCTGATTGCAACAGCCGTCTTGATTGGACTGAACCTCTCCAGCCGACTGGCCAAGCTTCGACAGCTGGAGAACAACCTGGTCAGCGATCTGCTGCCCGTGCTCGTGCTGTTTGCCGTGATCGGAGCACGGATTTACTACGTGGCCTTCGAGTGGCACAACTACGCCTCGAACCCGCTCAAAGCCCTCGCCATCTGGGAAGGAGGGATCGCCATCCACGGTGCTTTGCTGGCAGGAACAATCACGCTGATCCTGTTCTGCCGCTGGCGCCGGCAACCCTTCTGGGATGTGCTGGATGTGTTGGTTCCCTCCGTGGCCTTGGGACAGGCCATCGGTCGCTGGGGGAATTTCTTCAATTCCGAGGCCTTCGGGGTTCCAACTGACCTGCCGTGGAAGCTGTTCATCCCGGCGCAGAGCCGCCCTGTGATGTACAGCACGTCGGAATTTTTCCACCCAACGTTCCTCTACGAATCGATCTGGAACCTGCTGCTCTTCGGACTGTTGATGCTGCTCTTTCGCCGCGGACTCAAAGCTCCTGGGATGCTCCCATCGGGCGCCATGAGTTGTGTTTACTTGGTGGGCTACAGCCTTGGCCGTGTCTGGATCGAAGGTCTGCGCATTGATCCTCTCTGCATCGGTTCGCTTCCACCGGCTTGCAACGGGGGAATCCGCATCGCCCAATTGATGAGTTGCACCCTGGTCGCGCTCGGCGTCCTGGGGCTTTGGTGGCTATATCAACGGAAGCGACCCCTGCCTGATCCATCAGGCCAACGCAGTTGAGTCACGTTGTCAGTTTCGTCGGCGCAGGCCCCGGTTCTCCAGACCTGCTCACTCTTCGCGCGGCTGACCGTCTGAACAAAGCCGACGTGCTGATCTGGACGGATTCCCTGGTCTGTCCAGCCATCGCCGATCTGGCGCCGGCGGATTGCGAACGCATCCGCACCAGCACGACCACGCTTGAAGAGCTGATCCCGCTGCTCATCGAACGGCAGCGCCAGGGCAAAAGGGTGGTGCGGCTCCACGATGGAGATACGGCGCTCTACAGCGCGATCAATGAACAGATCTGCGCCCTAAGCGACGCCGACATCCCTGTGGAAGTGATTCCCGGGATCAGCGCCTACCAAGCGGCAGCCGCCGGACTCGCCAGCGAACTCACCCTGCCAGGCGTGGTGCAAACCATTGTTCTCAGTCGCGCTGGGGGTCGCACCGGCGTGCCGGAACGGGAACAGCTGGATCGGCTGGCCGCCCTGCGCGCCAGCCTTTGCATCTATTTGAGTGCACGACACGTTGAAGAGGTGCAAACCACCCTTCTGGAGTACTACCCCGCCGACACGCCCGTAGCCATCGGACATCGGGTGAGCTGGCCTGATCAGATGCTCACCGTTGTCCCTCTCAGGGAGATGGCTGCGGTGAGTCGGGAACGCAATCTGATTCGCACAACGCTTTATGTGGTGAGTCCGGCCCTTGCCGGTGGTCCCCAGCGCTCACGGCTTTACTCGCCTGACCACGACCACCTGTTCCGTCCGAAACCCCAATAGGCGGTGGTTTAAGATCGATTTGTGCGGGCGATTAGCACAGTGGTAGCGCACTTCCTTCACACGGAAGGGGTCACTGGTTCGAATCCAGTATCGCCCATATTTTTTGGTGGGATTTATTCCCTTAGTTGCTGACTGCACTGTTGGATCGGCCTAGGTTCAGCTTTGAACGAGGTCGATCGACCCATTGATGAACCAGCGGAGTCTTGCGGACGACCAAGGCAAAGCCACGGGCCTGGTTGAAGCAGGGCGACAGTTGGCCGAGGCGCGGGCTGCTGCGAGCCTGAGCCAGAACCAACTCGCCAGCCAGCTGCACATGGGCGAGGAGCAACTGGCAGCACTGGAACGGGGCGATCAAACCGAACTGCCTGAACCCGTGTTCATCAAGGCCATGGTGCGCCGGATCAGTTCGCATCTGGGTTTGGATGCTGATGCCATGGTTCAAACCCTCGGCCCCCTCACCACCAGACCGCCCAAACGGGCGACTCCCGGGGCAACACCGCGGGGCATCGCTCCTCAGAACCGGAGAACATTCAATCCACTTCCCCTCGTGGCCCTCGCCGGGCTTGCTGGCCTTGGCTTTGTTGTGTGGAGCAACGCCTCCGAGTTGACGCGCTTCGCCCAGGGGTTGAAGCCTGCCAATCCAACCCTTGAGCCAAGCGAAACCGATCTGGAGCTGGAGGTGACCAAGGTTGCAGATGAGCGCGATGCCCTCATCGTTCCAGCGCCACCAACGGCAGACCTGGGCCTCACGATCAGCAGCAGCGAACCCAGCTGGATCGCCCTACGGCGTGAGGGAGTTGTGGAATTCGAAGGGCTGCTGAACGGTGAGCGCAGGATTGACAATCCCGACCTGGTGGAGATCTACGCCGGCCGGCCCGATCTGGTGCAGCTCAGTTCTCCCGACGCCGAGACACGCACCCTTGGCGCTGTGGATGACATCCGCTGGATCCCGCTCAGCCCTGCACCCTGACGCGCAGATTCACGCCAACCGCCTCCTTCACCACCTCAGCGCAGCCTTCCAAACTCCACTGTTCAAGACTGACGTTCTGGTTGACCCGCTCAGGCACGATCTCCAGATCCAGACTTCCCTTCACCGCATGAATGCGGAGTGCTGAGATCACCGGCTCAGGCCTGCGATCCAGAGCCGCGGCCAAGCGCAGCAGCAGGGCCATCTGATGAACACAGCGACGGTTGTCTCGGGTGGCCACAAGCTGCCAGGACTCATGGCGTTTCTTCGGCAGGCTGCGGCGGTGATAGCGGGCAATGGCCGCCACCATCAAGTGCTCCGCCTCGGAATAGCCCAGCAGTTCACCATGACGAATCAAGTACCAGGTGTGCTTGTGGTAAGCGCTGATGTTGATGTGCTGGCCACAGGTATGGAGCATGGCGGCAGCCCAAAGCAGTTCACGCCCTTCGCCACTGTCGTCATGCATCACGCCTCGCGTGGCGTCGTAGAGGCTTAGGGCATGGCTGGCAACCCGTTCAGCCCTGATCTGGTTCACCGCAAAGCGCTGCACCTGATGGAGCACAGTGCGCTGCCGAATGCTGCTCTGAAAGCTGAAGCGGTCTTCCAGAAGACCCTGGCGAAGCATCCAATCAACGATCAAACCTTCCCTGAGCGCCCGCTCACTGAGCACGAACTCCTCCACACCCAGCATCTTCATGGTGGTTTGCAGGATCAGCGCACCGGGAACGATGATTTCGGCCCGACGATCGTTGATGGGAGCCAACTCCCGTCGCTGCGCAGGGGTCATCGTGATCAAACGATCAACCACCTGATTCAGGCTCTGCCGGGTGACGCGGTACCCATGCAATTTGCGGGGTGGGCGCTCCTCTTCACTCGCCGCAAGGGAGCCAATCGCCATCGCCGTGCCGCTGGTGGCTACCAAAACAGGAGTTTCACCGGGTTTGATCCTGCGACGCACTTTGTCGACCGAAGGTTCAAGCGACCCCTGAATGAAGGCCTGCAGGAATGACCGCCGTTGAGGGGGCATCGGATCATCCCGAACAAAGTCCCGCTGGAGTCGCACAGCCCCCACACGGGTGCTGGTCAGGGCGCGGGCATCACGACCATCGGCAAGGATCAGTTCCGTGGAGCCTCCTCCGATATCGAGCAGAAGATGCGGACGGTCTCCAAACGGCATTCCTGAGAGGACGCCCAGATAGATCAACCGTGCCTCCTCGGGGCCGCTGACCAAATCCACCTCCATCCCCAGCTCGTCAAGGATGGTCTGGAGGAAATCGCGACCATTGGGTGCTTCTCGAACGGCACTCGTCGCCGCTGTGACGATCTGCTCAACCCGGTGACTGGCGGCGAGATCTCTGAACTGGCGAAGGGTTTCCAGCCCCCGTTGCATCGCCGCCGCGGTCAGCTCACCGGTCTCAGGATCACGCTCCCCCAGACGCGTGGTGGCCTTTTCGGCCTGGATGATTCGAAACGTGCGCAGCTTCGGATCAACGGCTGCCACCAGAAGATGAAAGGAATTGGTCCCGATATCGATGGCGGCGATCGGACGCTGATCAGCGTTCACTGCATGCGACGCGCTGTTGTTCTGTTCCGTTGGCTGGGCTGGGGCCTTGGCATCCAGCATCAACGTCAGAGCGGCAATGAAATCCACTCTGCCACTGACGGCCGAGGCCATCAGACCCTGACTAGGGTTCTTCAAATCCCGTTGATTGTGATCAGCAGCTCTGCCCGTCTTCAGCCCTGGATCGAACTGCTCCGCTGGAACAAACCCACCGGCCGGCTGATTCTGCTGATCCCAGCAGGCTGGGCCCTCTGGCTGAATCCAAGCGCTCCCCCCAGTGTTGTGCTGATCCTGCAGATCCTGCTGGGGGGCCTGGCGGTGAGCGGAGCAGGCTGCATCGCCAATGACCTCTGGGACCAGCGCTTCGACGGCCAGGTGGAACGCACACAACATCGGCCTCTGGCCAGAGGTGCGCTGCAGCGAGGGCCAGCCTTCGCTCTGCTGCTGATCCTGCTGGGCCTCAGCCTGGCTGTTGTGCTGAGTCTGCCGGCCACCAGCCTCGGGCTCTGTCTCGCCTTGGCATGCACGGCCGTGCTGCCGATCCTCGGCTATCCATCGGCAAAGCGGTGGTTCGCCTTCCCCCAGGCGGTCTTGGCGCTGTGCTGGGGCTTCGCGGTGCTGATCCCCTGGGCCGCAGCAACGTCCTCCTTGAGCGGGAGTCCTGCACTGGTGTGCAGTTGGCTGGCAACCGTGGTCTGGACCTTCGGCTTCGACACGGTCTATGCCATGGCCGACCGACGTGACGATGCCAACCTCGGCCTGCGCAGCAGCGCCCTGAGCCTCGGATCCCGCGTGGTTCCTGTGGTTCGGGGCTGCTACCTCGTGACAGCCATCACCCTTGCCATAGCGGCATGGTCGGCTCAGATCCCAGCACCGTTCTGGCCTCTCTGGTTGCTTGCCGCCGTCTTCATGCAGCTCAGCTGCAACCCCTTGAACAAACAGGATGCCTCCATGGGCACCTACGGGAAGCACTTTGCCCAGCAGGTGCAGGCAGGGACGCTGCTCTGGCTCGGCCTGGTTCTGGCCAGGGGATGGGGAGCCTGATGTGCATCACCCCGGCTCCTCCGCTCCGCACTGGAGACCGTGTGGCCTGTGTGGCCGCCAGTTCAGCCCTGCAGGACGACATCAAGCTGCAGGAGGGCATTGCGGTCCTGCAGAGCTGGGGCCTCGATGTTCAACCCCAGACCTTGGCCAGCCGACGTTGGGGCTACTTCGCAGGGCGCGATGACACGCGCCATGCCGATCTGCATCCGGCAGAACCGGCAGCGCTGCTCGCCTGTGCCCGCGGTGGATGGGGGGCTGCTCGGCTGCTGGAGCAGCCCATCCGCTGGCAGAGCGGCTGGCTGTTGGGCTTTTCCGACGTGACAGCTCTGCTCTGGGCCCGCCAGGCAGCAGGGTTTGCGGGGGGCATCCATGGCCCCTTGCTCACAACACTTGCGGAGGAGCCGCCATGGAGCCGTGACCGCTTGCGCAACCTGCTCTTCGGCAACACCATTCCTGACCTGCAAGGTCGGCGTGGCGGCGGCGGGGTTGGAAGCGGTCCCCTGCTCGTGGCCAATCTGACCGTGGCCACCCACCTGTTGGGAAGCCGGTTCGTGCCCCCCCTCAAGGGAGCCGTTCTGGTGCTGGAGGACGTGGGTGAAGCGCCTTACCGCATTGATCGGATGCTCACTCAGTGGAGGCTGAATGGCAGCTTGCAGGGCCTGGCGGGTCTGGCATTTGGCAATTTCGAAGGGTGCGCCAATGAAACCAGAGACGCCTCCGAAAGCTTCAACCTTGAGCAGGTTCTTGAGGAACGCACGGCCGATCTCGGCATTCCCAGAGTGATGGACCTGCCCGTTGGTCACCGATCCGGAAACGCAGCCCTGCCCATGGGGGCGATGGCACGCCTGGATGGCGAAAACGGCCGGCTCAGCCTGCTGACCTGAGGGCGAGCACGGCCTCCGCCACGGTGAGGTCAAACGGTGTGGTGACCTTGATGTTGGCGGGGCCGGCATCCAAGACCTGCACAGGCCACCCCAGACGCTCGTACAACGACGCATCGTCGGTGACCGTCCAGCCCTGGGCAACCGCCTCAGCGTGGCCGCGACGCAGCTGATCAACGGCAAAGCCCTGCGGCGTCTGCGCAGCCCAAAGCTCCGATCGATCCGGCGTCTCACAAATCACACCATCAGATCCCACGCGCTTGATCGTGTCGCTCACCGGCGTTGCAGCAATCAGCGCCGTGCCGGCCTCCACCACAGCTGCACAGCGATCAAACAACTCCGGTTCAGCCAAACAGCGGGCGCCGTCATGGATCAAGACGTGCCGAGCCTGCTCCGGCAACCCCGCCAGACCACAAAGCACCGACTCCTGCCGCGTGCTGCCGCCCTGGATCCAGCGCACCGGCTTGCTGGGTGCATCCAGCACCGCAAGGATGGCCTCTCGATCGACCTCCTGGCCGACGATCCCGATCCATTCGATCCGCTCGGAATTCAGGGCCGCCTCCAGGGTCCAGGCAATGACGGGGCGTCCGGCCAACGGCAGCAGCAGCTTGTTGCGATCCGCACCCATGCGCCGACCGCTTCCCGCCGCAGCAATCAACAGATGCACAATCGACTCCTGCCCCAGACAGGCGTAAACGACCTCCATACAATCAGCTCGCACCATGGATGGCGGCGCTGCATGCGAGTTCTTGCCCTGAGCCCGGGTTCGCTCGAAGACCAGCTGGACCGTCTACCGGCTCTGGCCGACATCTGCCAGAAGCTCAACGCCAGCCTGCAGGTGGCCTGTGACCCCCAGCAGGCAGCTCCATGGAAACTTTTGCCGTGCCTGGACAAGCTGTTGCCGTTCAGCTTTGAGGCCAACCCCACCCTTGCGGACTGGGCCAACCTGCTCGGTTGTGTGCGCGAACCCGACTTTCAGATCTGCATCAACTTCGCTGAAGGGCAGCAGGTGAACCTGATGCTGTCGATGAGCCATATCCCCAAACGGTTGGCGGTTGAGGGATTTGCCTGCACCGACCAGGTCAGCGTCGGTCCCGGCTGGACGGCGCAGCGTCTCAACCCCTTTCTTCAGGCCCTGGGCCTTGATCTCAAGGCCGATCAGTTCCGCCTGCCCCTGGCGGCAGAGGCTCTTGAGGAAGCCCGTGAAGCACTGCCCAGCGGTGACGGCCCCCTGCTGTTGCTGTCGCCATCCGGCCAGGGGAATGACTGGCCTGCAGCGGAATGGCACCAGCTGCCTGAGACGATCAAAAGCCGCCTACCGGCGCTGCGCAGCATGGTGCTGCCAGCCGAGCTCAGCCTGACCAAACGGGCGGCTTTGGTGGCCAATGCCGATGTCGTGCTCAGCAGCTGCCCGGTGTCCCAGCGCCTGGCGACCTATTGCGGAACCCCCCTGGTTGCCCTTGGAGCCGAGGCCGCAGACCTTCCCGAGCGCCAGGAGATCCGCTGCCTCAGCCGCCCGCAGGAGCTCGCCACGCTGCAGAGCAGTGATGTGCTGACGGCCCTCGGTTTCTGAGGAGACGTCCGATGAGGCGGCGCCGAGCCAGGGGACAGCTGAAGCTGATCACGGCTCCATGGCGGGGGCCCATCAGTGCCCTCAGTGCTGTGATCTTCGCGGGTGCCCTCGGTTATCGGATCACGGAGGGATGGGACTGGGGCGATTGCCTCTGGATGGTGCTGATCACCATCAGCACCATCGGTTTTGGAGAAGTCGCCCCGCTTTCACCTCCAGGCCGCCTGGTCACCGTCTTGATCGTGGTGGGTGGCTTGGTGGTTGTGCAACTGGCCATCCAACGCGTTCTCGGGCTGAAGGAGTCGGGATATTTCCGCAGACTACGGGAGTTCCGCTTTCTCCGCATGCTGGAAGGCCTTCACGACCACGTGATTCTTTGCGGCTACGGCCGGATCGGACAGGAGATTGCAGCCCAACTGCAACGGGACGCGGTGCCCCTCGTGGTGATCGAAACCGATCCAGAGCGAAAGGCCGTGGCAGACGAGAATGGCCTCTGGGTGCTTCAGGCCGATGCAACCCTCGATGAAACCCTGCTGGACGCAGGTCTGGAACGCTGCTGCAGCCTCGTGGCAGCCCTACCCAGCGATGCCTCCAATCTTTACGTGATCCTCAGCGCCAAGGACCTACGACCGGATTGCCGCTTGATTGCTCGCGCCAACAGCGATGAAGCCGCCTCAAAGCTGCGGCTGGCGGGCGCCACTGTGGTGGTCAGTCCCTATGTGGCTGGTGGCCGGGTGATGGCCGCTTCGGCGCTGCGACCGCTGGCCCTCAACTTCATGGAGCTGTTGGCGGGCTCCGACTATGAAATCGAGGAATTCCAGCTGAGTCACGACCCTCAGCACCTGATGGAGATCCGCGGGCGGAGCCTGGCGGAACTTGAGCTGGGCCGGCGCAGTGGGGCCATGGTGCTGGCGATCCGGGAGAACGGAAAGCTGATCGCCAATCCAGGCGGCGACACCCAGATGGCACCGGGGCAACTCCTGATCGTGCTGGGGAGCAAAACCCAACTCGCCACCTTTCAGTCGTTGCTTGGGGAGGCCGTCGACACGATTGAAACCATGCCGGGTTGAGCTGAATGACGACGGCTCCGTACGATCCTCCGATCAACGGTTCCTCCATGTCTCCCAGCGCTTCTCTTGCCGGACAGACCGCCCTGGTGACGGGAGGAGGTCGCGGCATCGGCCGGGCCATCGCTCTGGCCCTGGGCGAAGCCGGTGCAGAGGTGGTTGTGAACTACTCCAGTTCCGCCGCCGCAGCCGATGAAGTGGTTGCTGCCATCACTACGGCTGGGGGCAAGGCCTACGCCCTGAAGGCCAATGTGTCGGTTGAGGCCGAGGTGGATGGCCTGATCAAGACGGTGCTGGAGCGCAGCGGCCGTTTGGATGTGCTGGTGAACAACGCCGGCATCACGCGGGACGGCCTGCTGATGCGGATGAAAACCGACGATTGGCAATCGGTGATCGACCTCAACCTCAGTGGAGTGTTCCTCTGCACGCGAGCCGTGGCACGCCCGATGCTTAAGCAGAAGAGTGGTCGGATCATCAACATCACCTCCGTTGTGGGGCTGATGGGCAACGCGGGACAGGCCAACTACGCCGCCGCCAAAGCGGGCGTCATCGGTCTCACCCGCAGCACCGCCAAAGAGCTCGCCAGCCGTGGCATCACCGTGAACGCCGTAGCTCCGGGTTTCATTGCCACAGACATGACCAAGGACCTCGATGCGGAGGCCATCCTCAAAGACATCCCCCTGGGAACCTTTGGCACCCAGGAGCAGGTGGCCGGTTCCGTGCGCTTCCTAGCCGCCGACCCGGCCGCGGCCTACATCACAGGCCAGGTGCTGCAGGTGGATGGCGGCATGGTGATGGCCTGACCCTCAGGATCAGGAATCAAGGGGTTGGGCCAACTCATCCCGCAGGCGGCGGATGCGCTGGAGCAGGCGTAACCGACGGCTGCGGGCGGTGGCGGTGAGAAAGATGCGCAAGGGCACGTAAACCAGGGCCATCGAGCCGGCCAGCCCCGCCATCAGAACAAAAAACAGCGCTCCGGATTCGGCCATGACCGGACCCTAATCAGTTCATTTGAGGGCGGCATCCGGGCAGCCCCCAACCATTCGGCTTTCCCCACCACAACGCCTCTCCACGAGGGCCACATCGCTGTGGGACAGTGACCAACGGCGTGCTTGCGACTATGGCCAAACTCCTTTCCTTCTCTGACGAATCCCGCAGCGCCCTTGAGCGGGGGGGTTGATGCACTCGCCGATGCGGTGCGCGTCACGATCGGCCCCCGCGGTCGCAACGTTGTGCTCGAGAAGAAATTCGGCGCACCCGACATCGTCAACGACGGCGACTCAATCGCCCGAGAAATCGAACTGGACGACCCGTTCGAAAACCTTGGCGCCAAGCTGATGCAGCAGGTGTCCTCAAAGACCAAGGACAAGGCCGGCGACGGGACCACCACCGCAACCGTGTTGGCTCAGGCCATGGTGCGGGAAGGTCTGCGCAACACCGCTGCTGGCGCAAGCCCTGTGGAACTCCGCCGAGGCATGGAGAAGGCCGCTGCACAGGTCGTGGCTGGACTGGGCGAGCGGAGCCAGGCCGTCGCCGGCGATGCCATTCGTCAGGTGGCCACGGTGAGCTCCGGGGGTGACGACGAAGTCGGTCGGATGATTGCGGAGGCGATGGACAAGGTGAGCACCGATGGGGTGATCACGGTTGAGGAATCGAAGTCTCTGGCAACGGAACTGGAAATCACCGAGGGCATGGCCTTCGACCGGGGCTACAGCTCCCCCTACTTCGTGACGGATGCCGACCGTCAGGTCTGTGAATTTGAAAATCCCCTGATCCTGCTGACGGATCGCAAGATCAGCACGATCACGGATCTGGTACCCGTGCTGGAAACCGTTCAGAAGAGCGGCTCTCCCCTGCTCATCCTGTCTGAGGAAGTGGAAGGCGAAGCCCTCGCCACCCTGGTGATGAACAAGAGCCGTGGGGTTCTGCAGGTGGCCGCTGTTCGGGCACCCTCCTTTGGCGAACGCCGCAAAGCAGCCCTCGCCGATATCGCCATCCTCACGGGCGGAACGCTGATCAGCGAAGACAAGGCGATGACCCTCGACAAAGTGACCCTCGAGGATCTCGGCAAGGCGCGCCGCGTCACCATCAGCAAGGAGAGCACCACGATCGTCGCCACCGACGACCATCGCCAGGCGGTGAGCAAGCGCGTCGGCGCGATCCGACGTGAACTGGAGGCCACCGAATCCGACTACGACCGCGAAAAGCTCCAGGAGCGGATCGCCAAGCTGGCCGGCGGCGTGGCTGTGATCAAGGTCGGTGCACCGACGGAAACGGAGCTCAAGAACCGCAAACTGCGGATCGAGGATGCCCTGAATGCCACCCGGGCCGCCGTCGAGGAGGGCATCGTTGGGGGAGGCGGCAGCACCTTGCTGCAACTCTCGGACAGCCTGGACGCCCTGGCTTCATCCCTGAACGGCGACCAGCGCACCGGCGTGGAAATCGTGCAGCGGGCACTGACGGCGCCGATTCATCAGATCGCCACCAATGCCGGTCAGAACGGTGATGTTGTGATCGCGGGCATGCGCAGCAGCGGCCAGGGATTCAATGTCCTCAGTGGTGCCTACGAGGACCTGATGGCTGCTGGCATCGTTGATGCCGCCAAGGTGGTGCGCTTGGCCGTGCAGGATTCGATTTCGATCGCTTCTCTGCTGATCACCACCGAGGTTGTGATTGCCGACAAGCCGGAACCCCCTGCACCAGCTCCCGCCGGAGACGGAGACCCCATGGCTGGCATGGGCGGAATGGGTGGCATGGGCATGCCCGGAATGGGCGGCATGGGCATGCCCGGGATGATGTGATCAGCTGATCATTCCCTGGCGATAGGCGATCACCTGGAGGTCCACTCCGGTGATCGCCGTCCCCACCACAACGGTGTCGGCTCCGGCCTGCAATGCCAACCGTGCATCCGCTGGAGAAGCAATTCCCCCCTCACAGATCAGACGAACCGAGCTGGGAAGTTCAGCGCGAAGTGGGGGGAGCAGATCAAACGCAGGGGGGCGCTGTTGTGCCGTGTCTTCTGTGTAGCCGTAGAGCGTGGTCCCAACCCAGTCACAGCCCAGCTCGGCTGCGAGCAGACCGTTCTCGAGCGAATCCACATCAGCCATCAGCGGAGCTCTCAGCTCATCACGGCTGCGCTGGATCAACGCGGCCAGGTCCTGCCCTGCAGGCCGCGGACGGGCTGTGGCATCAATCGCGATCACATCGGCTCCCGCCGACCACACCGCCTGAATTTCTTTCCAGCCCGGGGTGATGTACACAGAGCTGTCCGGGAACGTGCATTTCCAGAGGCCGATGATCAAGGCATCCGGACAGCGCCGACGCACAGCCCCGATGTGTTCAGGGCTTTCCAAGCGCACACCCACAGCACCATTGCGCAGGGCTGCATCCGCCATGGCTGCGATCACATCGGGATCGCGCATCGGCGAACCCTGGGGGGCCTGCACCGAAACGATCAAGCCCTGATCCAGGGATTCAGGGTTGGGAATCATGCTGTTCAGGACGCCTTGGGGAAAGCGTCATCCTCCCGGCGGGGAAGCCAACGCCGCAGCGAACGGGGCGTGCTGATCGGCGGGGCAGGCACAGGTGCCGCCGCAAGGCTGCGTTGAAGCGGCTTTTCTTCAACTGCACTCTCGTCCTCTTCGACGATCGGTTCTTCTTCAGCGACCACCCCGTTCTGCATCACCTCGCTCTCAATCAACACGTCATCTTCAGGCGCAATCTGCTGCTCTTCTTCAACGACCACCTCGTCCTCAGCAACCATTTCAACCTGACCATCCACCTCGTTCTCAACCAAAACGTCGTCTTCAGGAGCAATCTCCTCCTCCGCGACAGGCATCGGCACGGAACTGAACCCATGCTTCGAAACTGAAGGTTCCGGCAAACTCAGATCAAGCTCAGCTGCTCCGTCAAAGCCGTAACGGTGAACCCACTGACTGATCAGACCCGCGAGCAAGGCCAGATCACCTGAGGTTCGGGCCTCCTGGATCTGTTGGGCCAGAGCGTTCTGTCGAGGTGATGGCTGCTGGAACGGAGAAGAGAGCACGGATTCAGGAAAGTTTGCGGTTGAGCAGAGGGCGAATCGCAAGAAACAGCCCGATGGTGAGGACCAGAAGGATCAGCAGGCAACTGGTGCCGGTGACATCCCCATAGGGGGCCTCCAGCAGAACAGCCGAAAGGTCCAGAGGACCCTGGTAAGCCGCTCGAATGGGTTCTATCGCGAAGGTAAGGGGATTCAAGGCCGCAAGCCAGCCCAGCCAGGTCGGCATGAATGACAACGGGGCCAAGGCCGTGCTGGCAAACAGCAACGGCAGGTTGGCCACAAAAATCACAGCGATCAACTCGATGTGCCCCGGCAAAGCGAAGGCCAGTCCGAGGCTGAGGGCCGTCACAGCGAAAACCAGAAGCAGCAACGTCACCAGCACCAGGGCCAGGCCACTGATGCCGGGCCATCCGTAACCGAGCACTGCTGCCGTGCCCATGATCGCCAGACTCTGCAACAGGCTCAACGCCGTGATGTAGATCACCGACGCCAGCACGATGGAACTGCGGCTTCGCAGCGGTGCCACCAGTAGCCGATTGAGGAAACCGAATTCGCGATCAAACATCACCGGCAGGCCGGCATTCAAAGCACCGCTGAAGGCTGTGAAGACAATCACTCCAGCACCAAGAAAACGGCCGTAGCTCATGCCCCCTGGCAACAGCCCCTCGGGGGCATTGGCGAACAGTGCACCGAACAGAATCAACCAGATCAGCGGTTGCAGAACCCCCGCGATCAAGGTCGAAGGGCGACGCATCAGCTGAAGGAACAAGCGCCGGGTGAGCGCCCACGTCTCCTGACTGAGCTCTGACAGGGCTCCGGGTGGCTGCTGCTGGAGAGCAACGGATGCAGTTGGGGAGGTCATCGTTGGCACTCAACGCATGGATTGACGCTTTTCCTGTTTGACGTCGCGCTGGCCGGCGATGGCCAGTTCAGCGTCCATCAGGGTGCGTCCTGTGGCCTGAAGGTAGACATCATCCAGGCTGGGACGACTCTGGGCCAGGGCAAACACAGGCAAACCTGCAGCCTCGAGGGTCTGACGCAGCTGATCGATCACGGCCCCTCCCTCAATCACCAGGTTGAGGGAAAAGCCCTGGGAGCGGTTCACCACCACCTGACGCACCCCATCCAAGGGGTCGAGAAGGGCACGGACCTGGGACGCCTCATCGGCATTGCTGAACTCTCGGATTCGCAGAGTCACGCGATCACCCCCAAGCCGTTGTTTGAGCTGATCAGGGCTGCCTTCGGCAATCACACGGCCGGCGTCGATGATCGCCAACTGATCCGCCAGAGCCTCCACTTCTTCGAGGTAGTGACTGCTCAACAGAACAGTGGTGCCCTCATCAACCAACTGACGCAGCAGCTGCCAGATGGCACTGCGGCTCTCGATATCCAGTCCCACGGTGGGTTCATCGAGCACGAGCAACCGGGGGCGGTGCAACAGACCGGCGGCTAGATCCAGACGCCGCCTCATGCCGCCGGAATAGGTGCCGCAGCGGCGGTCAATCCAATCGCCCATCGCGAGGCGGTCAATCAAATCGGCGATGCGGCTGTCGCGATCGTTCCGCGGCAGGTGGTAAAGATCACCTTGCAATTGCAGCAGTTCCCGGCCACTCAGGATCTTGTCGATGGCCACCTCCTGGGCCACATAACCCATGAGCTGGCGCACTTCTCGTGGCTGCACCAAACCGTCAACACCCCCAACAATCACTGAGCCGCTGTCGGGGGCGAGCAGGGTGGCCAGAATGCGCATGGCCGTTGTTTTGCCGGCACCGTTCGGGCCAAGCAGCCCGTACAGGCATCCTTCAGGAACGGTGAGATCAAGCTCACGCAGAGCCGGTACCGAGCCGTAGGCCTTGGAGATCTTGCGCAGTTCAATCAACGCCATCAGGCACCGTCAGGGACTTGCTCGGCCAATCCAGGGAATCTAGATGTTGTGTCTCACCACGTTGATCAGCAGAGCAGCTCATGGAGCCGCTGCTGAGGAGATCGACCGCCGAGGGCTGAGTGCTTCCTGAGCCGGTTATAGATCGAGAGGTAACGCGGCAGCCAGTTGTCGCGTTCCCGGGAGTTCTGGAAGGCCATCGCATAGGCCCATTCCTTGCAGAGGGTCTGGATGTAGACGCAGTCGGCCGGAGGCCATACCGTTCGGCTTTGCCGTTGGTGCGGGGCGTGTAAGGCCTGGTGCGGATGTGCTTGAGGCCAAGGGCTTTGCAGGCCTTGGCAAAGCTGCGTGAGAGGTATGCGGGACCGTTGTCCGACATCACTTGGCGGCACTCCATGCCATGGCCGTTGAACCAGGCCACAGCACGGCTCAGGAAGCCGATCGCTGTGGCCTGCTGCTCGTCGGCGAGCACCTCGACGTAGGCCAATCGGGTGGCATCGTCGATCGCAACGTGCACACGGTCGTAGCCGACGCCGGCAGAGCGGCCCTGCCGCCGGTTACCGGTGATTCGGTGGCCGACCTTGCGAAAGCGGGCGAGCTTTTTGACGTCGATATGGATCAGGTCTCCGGGATGCTCCCGCTCGTAGCGCTGCACTGGAGGTTTGGGTTCGAGATTTCGCAACCGCCCGAGACCAAGGAGGTTGAGCACCCTGGCCACGGTGGAGAAGGGAGCGGCTAACAGCCTGGCGATGTGCCGGAGGTGGAGGCGTTGGTGACGGAACTCCACGGCCTGTTGCAGTTGCTGTGGATCGAGCGTCCGCCGCTGGCTGCGGCGACCACTGCGTCGATCCACCAGAGCGGCTGCCCCACCTGAGCGGTAACGGGCCAGCCACTTGTAGGCACAGCGGAGGCTGATACCAGCTTCTGCGGCCAGTTCAGCCAGGGAGCGGTGGTGGTTCAGGTGTTGAGAAACCAATCGCAGCCGGCCTCGCTGCGTCAGGCGGGCATTGGCGTGTGTATGCATGGGGCGTGAGGTTTCGGTTGGGCGGTGACACCTCAACCGGTAGCGACCTCACACCTCATTGGCTACTGAACAACCTGCTGAGAAAGAACATCTAGAGAGTGCTCATTGCACCGCCGTTGGCAGGGAGAGAAGTTGCATCACCTGGTGAGCAAAGCCTGAGGCCAGATCCGTCCGGCTGAGAATGAGAAGCAGGCACAGACCAAACAGATAAAGGATCGACCAACGGAACAGGGCCTTGGCATTCACAAGACTGTCGGGATCCAGGGACAGCCGATCGACGAGCTGCAGCAATCGGCCGTTGTAGGGCAGCAGCATCACGCCATAGAAGGCGCCACCTGAAGGCAAAGCAAACACGCCCAAACCGCTGAGCAGAACGGTGATCCAGCCGTAGGTCTTGATCGCCCGCGCCGTCACCACAGGACCCTTCACCACGGGCAGCATCGGGATCCCAACAGCGCGATAGTCCTCGCGCAACAGCAGGGCCAAAGCCCAGAAATGGGCTGGCGTCCAGACCATCACCAAAGCGAACAGCCACCAGCCCCCGAGGCCAACATGGCCCGTGGCGGCCGCCGCCCCAACCAGGGGCGGAATGGCCCCAGCGACACCACCGATGACGATGTTCTGGGACGTCCGCGGCTTGAGCAAGGCTGTGTAGAGCAGCACGTAACTGCAGAGGCCGAGCAGGGACAACCCAGCAGCGAGACAGTTCACACCGCTTACGAGAAGCATCGCCGCCGCGAGGGTGCAGGCGATGGCGCCGATGAATGCACTGGTGGGCGACAGCCGACCGGAGGGGAGTGCGCGACCGCTGGTGCGGGCCATCCGGCCATCGAGATCCTGCTCCCACAAGCAGTTCAGAACCCCTGCAGCAGCGGAGGCAAGCGCCCCTCCCCCCAGGGTGCAGACGAGCCGAGGCGATGAGAGCGGCCAGCCTTCACTGAGAGCCATTCCACCCAGGGTGGTGGCCAGCAGCAAAGGGATCAGGCGGGGCTTGGCCACTTCCAGCCAGGCCGGAAGTTTCACCCGCTTGCGGGAGGGAACGACCTCCTCACGAGTCGGACGAATGGTTGCGGTGATTTCAGCCATGACAGGCCTCCAACGAGGTGTCGTCGAGGACGACGGAACGGGACGGTGAGGGGAGGTTCGGAGAGCGAACCAGAAGCGCCGCCAGCAGAGCGATCAGCAGGGCAGCCACGAGTTGATGCGCAACGGTCACCCCCGGTTGCGACAAACCAAGACGGAGGGTGAGAACGCCAAGGGCCACCTGAACCAGCACCAGGAGCACCACCCCGCCCAGCCAGGGCCACTGCTGGCGAGCCCAACCACCCGCCAGGAGTGCAGCCGCGGCGAAGGCGAGCAGAACAACAGCCACCGGCATCGCCGTGACGCGATGGGAGAGCACCAGATGACAGGCATCGCCACCAGCGAGGCAACGCTGCCCTGCCCATGCGGTGGCCATGCGACCACCGAGCAGACACTGCACGAAGACCGACAACAGACCAAGCAGTGCCGCGATGCGCCACCAGAGCGGAGCGGTTGCGGCAACGGGATGCAGCAGTCGTTGCGTCAACCCAC
Organism: Synechococcus sp. A15-44; assembly: GCF_014280115.1. NCBI lineage: Bacteria > Bacillati > Cyanobacteriota > Cyanophyceae > Synechococcales > Synechococcaceae > Synechococcus > Synechococcus sp. A15-44. The sequence goes on along the minus strand of NZ_CP047938.1, from coordinate 590,456 downwards.
TCAGGAGCGCCACAAGCGTGAGAGCAAGACCGAGATGGGCTGTCACCACAGCGGAGGGGAGCAGCTGGGTCACCGTCAAAGCACCCAAAGCTCCCTGCATGGCCACGAGGAGCATCAGAGCTGCCGCCAGCCAGGGCAGCCAGCGCGGCAATTGCCGCCGCTGGAGTGTTGTGGTCACAGCCATCACCACCAGGGCGATGCCAATAACGAAGGCGTCGAGGCGGTGAAACCACTCCAAGAACACCTGCACGTTCATCTGGCGACCCGGCAGAAACGAGCCGAAGCACAGGGGCCAGTCCGGACAGGCCAGGCCGGCCTCCATCACCCGGGTCGCCCCTCCGATCACCACCAAGGCGATCACGGCAACCACTAGATGAGCCGACAACAACCCAAGACGTCGACGCAATGTCGACATTGAGGAAAGCATCATCGAACAAGCTCCATCCGATGCACCCATAAGGGATTGCTTGGACCGTAGCGATGCAGAAGATGACGTCACGCTGTGTGGACGTCTGCAACACAAATGAGGAAAAATCATCCCCTTTTCCTGACATAAATAAGGCCTTAACAATCACTTCATGGAGAACCGCAGCCAGGCCCATACGCTGTTGAAAACCTGGGATTGATCAGGTGCAGATCCCATCCGCCATTCTCACGTTGGTGATCGGGATGGTCCTTGCTCTGGGCGGCCTATGGATCGGCCAGAACATCAACCTTCTCCCCATCGATGCGAGCGCCAACGCGCCGATTTACGACGAGCTTTTTAAGGTTCTATTCACGATTGGCAGCATTCTTTTTATCGGAATCGTTGGCCTTCTCGTGTTCAGCCTGATTCGCTTTCGGCGACGCAGCGGCCAGCTCGGCGACGGCCTTGCCATCGAAGGAAATCTGCCACTTGAAATTTTCTGGACAGCTGTTCCTGCCGTTGTGGTGCTGTTTGTTGGTCTGTACAGCTACGACATTTACGACCGGATGGGTGGCATGGTGCCTCTGGCTCATGACCACATGGGCGAAGCCCACGACGAACAGATCTGGGGAGGCATCAGTTCAGGCTCGATTGAATCAGCCGCCGCAACAAATGCTTTACCCATTGAAGTGACAGCCATGCAATTTGCCTTCCTCTTTCATTACCCAGAGGGAGACATCACGTCAGGTGAACTTCATGTGCCCGCCGATCGACCGATCACTCTGCGGATGGAAGCCAAAGATGTGATTCATGCCTTCTGGGTGCCTGAATTTCGCTTGAAGCAAGACGTCATTCCCGGCCAACCAACCCAGCTGAGTTTCACACCCACACGCACCGGCCGTTATCCAATCGTGTGCGCCGAACTCTGTGGGCCCTACCACGGTGGAATGCGCTCCACCGTTGTAGTGGAAAGCCCGGAGGACTGGCACAGCTGGTACAGGGACAACGCCAAAGCCGCACCTGAAGACGAAACACTCACCATCGCGAACGCCTGAGATGACCATCAGCTTGCCCCCGGAAACGTCCAGCCCTCCACGGCTTCAACCCAGCGGCTGGTTGCGGTATTTCAGCTTCAGCGTTGATCACAAGGTGATCGGGCTGCAGTACCTCGTCTGCGGCTTTGTTTTTTATCTGATTGGCGGGGCCCTAGCCGGTGCCATTCGCACCGAACTCACCAGTCCCATGTCCGACTTCATGGCACGTGATGTCTACAACCAGGTGCTGACGCTCCACGGCACGGTGATGATCTTTCTCTGGATTGTCCCCGTGGTGAATGGTGCTTTTGGAAACTATTTGATCCCCTTTTATGTGGGTGCAAGGGACATGGCCTTCCCGCGCCTGAATGCCGTGGCGTTCTGGCTGATCCCTCCAGCCGGTTTGATGCTGATCACCAGCTATTTCCTCACAGGGGCTGCGCAATCGGGCTGGACGGCCTATCCACCTCTGAGCATCACCACACCAGCAACGGGCCAAATCATCTGGATCTTGAGCGTGCTGCTCCTGGGCGGAAGTTCGATCTTCGGAGGCATCAACTTCATCGCCACCATTCTCAAACTGCGTCGCCCCGGTTTGAAACTAATGCAGCTCCCCATGTATTGCTGGGCGATGCTGGGCACCAGCATTCTTGTGGTTCTCTCAACACCGGTTCTGGCGGGAACGTTGGTGTTGCTGAGTTTCGACATCGTTGCCCATACAGGCTTCTTCAACCCCACCCTTGGGGGAAACGTGGTTGTTTACCAGCATCTGTTCTGGTTCTATTCGCACCCAGCCGTTTACATCATGGTCTTGCCGGCCTTCGGCTTGGTGAGCGAAATCCTGCCGGTTCATGCCCGCAAGCCGCTGTTCGGCTACGTGACGATGGTGTATTCGATCATGGCCATCGTTGTGTTGGGCCTGATTGTGTGGGCGCACCACATGTTCACCAGCGGCACACCTCCCTGGATGCGCCTGTTCTTCACCATTGCAACCGCATTCATCGCCGTTCCCACCGGCATCAAATTCTTCAACTGGTTGGCAACACTCTGGGGCGGCCGCATCAGCCTCAACAGCGCCATGCTGTTTTCCTGCGGTTTCATCGTGAACTTCGTGCTCGGAGGCATCACAGGGGTCGCCCTGGCGCAGGTGCCGTTCGACATTCATGTGCACGACACCTACTTCGTCGTCGCGCACTTCCACTACATCGTCTTCGGTGGATCGGTGTTCGTGATCTTCGCCTCGATCTACCACTGGTATCCCAAGTTCACCGGCCGGATGCTCAATGAAGATCTCGGCCGCCTGCACTGTGCCCTCACGTTCATCGGCTTCAACCTGTGCTTCGGCCCCCAGCACTGGCTGGGCCTCAATGGGATGCCGCGACGCGTTGCTGAATACGACCCCCAATTCACCCTGATCAATCAGATCAGCTCCGTCGGAGCCCTGCTGATGGCCATCAGCACCCTGCCTTTCCTCTGGAATGTGATCCACAGCGCCCTCAGCGGTCCTGTCGCAGGCGACAACCCCTGGAAAGCACTCACGCCCGAATGGCTGACCAGTTCTCCGCCACCGGTCGAAAACTGGATTGGTGAGGCCCCTCTGGTGGAAGAGCCCTACGGCTACGGCGTCCCACCGGACGAGCTGGACCTGACCGCAACCAGCGGTCGTGATCTCTGGAGCAGCGGCAAATGACCACCATAGTTCCCACGAAGGATCAGAACCACAGCCATGGGGAGCATCCCGATCACCGCATGTTCGGCCTGGCCACATTTCTTGTGGCGGACGCCATGACCTTCGCCGGCTTCTTTGCGGCCTACCTCACCTTCAAAGCGGTCAATCCCCTACCGGATGGAGCCATCTATGAACTGGAGCTCCCCCTGCCCATCCTCAACACCGTTCTGCTCCTGGTGAGCAGTGCCACCTTCCACCGGGCCGGCCAGGCAATCCGACAGGACGACCACAGCCGCTGTCGACGCTGGCTGCTGATCACCGCAGGCCTCGGAATGGCCTTTCTGGTGAGCCAGATGGTGGAGTACTTCACACTCCCCTTCGGTCTCACCGACAACCTTTACGCCAGCACCTTCTTCGCCGCCACGGGATTTCATGGTCTCCACGTGACCCTTGGCGCCCTGATGATCCTGATCGTCTGGTGGCAGGCGAGGCAGCCGCAGGGCCGTGTGACTGCAGCCGACCACTTCCCCCTGGAAGCAGCGGAGTTGTACTGGCACTTTGTTGATGGGATCTGGGTGATTCTTTTCGTGATCCTTTATCTGCTCTGATCCCTTGCCTTGATTGGCGAGCATGGCCAGAATTCAGTTGAATTAATTCCTGAAATGCTGGTCGGCAAGGAACTGCTGGACAAGGCCAGATCGCTCAGCAATCGGCCGGAAGATGACATCGCCCGCGGCTGCGGCTACGTCGGCCCCAGCGGACGACTGCTGAAAAAGAGTTTCTATCGGGCTCTGGTGGAGGCCAAAGCGGCGGCTCAGGGATGGCAATTGCCGAAAAGCAGCAGCAGTTCCTCAGGCGGAAGCCGAGGTCGCCAGGCCGAATTCCGAACCCGTGTGCATGGCAACGGCAACCTGCTGATCGGCCACGCTTACACCCGTCGGCTCGGCCTGGAACCCGGCCAGGAGTTCAAGATCGAGCTGCAGCGGGACTCCGGAATGATCGTTCTGCAGCAGATGGATCAAGACCAGCCATGAGCCGCCAGCCAGCTGGCTGAAAGATTCTCGGTCTTGTCTTGGCCATCGGTGTTTCCGTCATCGGCAGCGGCGGCATGCAGCAGCCGCTCGGCGTAACGGGCCAGTTGATCGGCCTCCAGGTTCACGGTGTCCCCGACAGCCAGGTGTTTCAGGGTCGTCGCCTCCCAGGTGTGGGGGATGACGGCGAGTCTGAATGTCGTTCCATCGGCTGAACAGTCAGCCACCGTGAGGCTGATCCCATCCACCGCGATGCTGGCCTTCTCACAGACATAACGGCCGAATCGGGGATCCGACCAGCGGAGCGACAGGGCCCAGGAGTGGGGGAGGGTCTCCACGCAGGTGACTTCTCCAGTCGCATCCACATGACCGCTCACCAGATGACCTCCAAGGCGGTCGCTCAGTCGAAGCGCTGGCTCGAGGTTCACCGCTCCACCACGGTCCGCTTTGCGTCCCAACGTGGTGCGGCGCAGGGTTTCCTCACTCACATCGGCGCGGAAACCATCCGCGATCAGCTCTGCTGCCGTGAGGCAAACGCCATCCACAGCCACGCTGTCGCCAAGGGCCAACGGGGCAAAAGGAGCGCAGCCCCAAACCACCACCGCCCCGGCACGGCGCTCGATCCTTCCAACTGACTGCACCAGCCCAGTGAACATCGCTCCCAGCGGCTCTCTGGCCATAATCGGATAGAGCTGCGCCGCCGACATGGTCGAAATGAGCGTCGCCGGAATCGCCCTCGATGCCGCCAGCCGCACACCCATGGTGCTGCTGCGGGATCCCAGTGGCCGCCGTCAGGTGCCGATCTGGATCGATCAGGCGCAAGCCCACAACATCATGGCCGGACTGCAGGGGGCGGCACCACCACGCCCCCTCAGCCATGACCTGATGGCAGCACTGTTGGTGGCTGGGGGGCTCGAACTGGAGCGCGTGATCGTCCACGCGATTGAGGACAGCACCTTTCATGCAGTGTTGAAGCTGCGACCCGATCTGGACGAAGCCGAGTTGGCTGAAAACGAAGTGCTGGAACTGATTGAAGTGGATGCCCGACCCAGCGACGCCATTGCGCTGGCGATCCGCACGGGCAGCGGCATCTGGATGCTGGAAGAGGTGGTGGCGGAAGCCTCGATACCGGTGGATGCGGAGGCGGATGCGGAAGATCAAAGTGCCTTCAGCCGTTTCGTCGACGACCTCAGCCCTGCGGCCTTGGTGCGCCATCTGCGCAACCAAGACAGCGAGACGCCCTCAGAGGAGTGAACACCCGCGCCTTCGGCAGCGGCCGCCCCGTCAGCCTGTTCACCCTCGGCACGATGCGTGCCCTGAACTCGGCGGCCCAGATGGCCGAGGTGCTTGACGCGGCAGCAGCAGCTGGGATCAATCATCTGGAAACCGCCCCGGCCTACGGACCTGCGGAACGTTTTCTGGGAGAGGCCCTTCGCCAGAACAGCCGCACAGACTCTGACCACTGGGTGATCACCAGCAAACTGCTGCCAGGGCTGAGCTTCGAGGAAGGACAACGCCGCCTTGATCAGATTCTGGAGCGGCTGGGCTGTCCACAGCTCGACAACCTCGCCATCCATGGCCTCAACCGGGAGGAGCATCTGAACTGGGCCCTGGTGGGCGATGGAGCCAAGCTTCTGGACTGGGCCGTCAGCAGTGGCCGCGTCAGCCAGGTGGGCTTCAGCAGCCATGGCAACAACCCGCTGATCGATCGGGCGCTGCGCAGCCAGCGCTTCAGGTTCTGCAGCCTGCACTTGCATTGGCTGGATCCCCAGCGTCTGCCCCTGGCCCGTTGGGCCCTGGCGCACGGCCTCGGTGTGATGGCGATCTCCCCTGCCGACAAAGGTGGTCGCCTCCAGGCCCCCAGCCCAACACTGGTGGAGGACTGCACCCCCTTTGCCCCCCTCGAGCTGGCCTACCGGTTCCTGCTGGCACAGGGCATCAGCACCCTGACCGTTGGCGCCGCAGCTGCAGGGGATCTTCAACTCGCCGCAACCCTGGCGCAGGGGGATGGGCCCCTCAGCCAGGCCGAGCAACAGGCTCTGGTCACGGCAGAGCTTCGGCAGCAGGAACGGCTTGGCCAGGAGCATTGCAAGCAGTGCCAGGCCTGCCTTCCCTGTCCGAACGAGGTTCCTATCCCCGAACTCTTGCGGCTGCGCAATCTGGCCATTGGCCATGGGCTTACCGAATTTGCGCAGGAGCGCTACAACCTCATTGGCCGTGCTGGCCACTGGTGGGAAGAGCACGACGCCTCCGCCTGTGAACGCTGTGGGGAGTGCCTTCCCCGTTGCCCGCATCACTTGCCCATTCCTGATTTGCTGGCGGACACCCACCAACGCTTGAAGGCTTCACCGCGACGGCGGCTCTGGAGCTGAATCACGCCAGCGCTCTTCCAGGGCGCTCCGATCTTCGGGCAACAGCGGTGGCAGCGACCAGCAGCGCGACCAGGTGTCTGCGGACGGAAAGAGCAGAGGCCGCAGACGCGCCGATAGGGCGGTCTGGTCCACCATCAGCCCTGGCGATGCAATCGGAGCCCGCCATCCCTGCTGCACCAAGCGGCGACGCAGGGGATCCCGCCATCCATGCTCGACCCAGCGCTGGGGAACCGGTTCACGACTGGCCTCCGGCCTAAGCAGAACAGTCCAGTGCAAGGGAGCGCCGGAGGCAGGCAGGATCGCCCGAAGACGGGGATCACGCCCCAACAGAGCGATGCAGCGGCTCAGGGGAAGAACCACCACCTTGGCCTCACCCTTAAGCAACCAGTTGGTGGCTTGACGGTCGTCATAGGTGAGAGCCTGGCGACGCAGCGCAGACAAAGCCTGGCCTCCTCCCAAATGGTCCGCCAGGCTCATGACCAAGCGGGGGCTGGCGGGAAGCACTACACGCCCTGCCATGGCGGAATCCAGCAACAGGGGCCACCCCTCCTGGGTCATGGCCGGGTCATCCCTTAGCAGCATCACCCAGGGGCTGACAGCCAGCGGCAACACCCGATCCTGAAGAGCACCGAGGCTGGCCAGCAGAGCCTTGGCCTGACCATCCAACTGGCTCAGGAGCGGTTCAGAGGCAATGGGCTGGAGCGTGTCCGCTGGATGGGCATCAAGCCATCCATCACCGATCACCAACACATCGGCACGCGCCTGATCCGCCGGCCTCCAGTCCTGCTGGGCTGGAGCCAACGTCAGGCTCCAGGGCTTGGGCAAGGCATCAGCCCACGCTTTCGGCAAAACCCCAGCCGGAGCCATCAGGGTTGGCGCGGATGTCGCCGGACGACAGCCCGCCAGCAGCACGGTTCCCGTCGCCCCGATCATCTGGAGCACTTGGCGCCGGCGCAGGGGACCCAACCGCTCTCTCCAGACGTTCATGGGCTTGACGTTACGGGGCGGCTGAGCAGCTGCTCTAGGGCGTGCTCACAATCCAGCACCAGATCGGCACAAGAGCATCCACGCAACTGGGCGAGCAGCAAAAGAGCGCCGGCCCCCACCCCTTCTTTCACATAGCCCCGTTCGTAGTCACGCAAGGGTTGATGGGTGCTGCTGTGAAAACGCACGCCACAGGCCAGAACGGTGAGGGCAGAGGCCAGGTGGCTCGCAGTGGCATCCACCAGCCCGCCGAAGGGGGACTGACCTGCCAGATCCGCACCCTCATCAGCGAGCCAACCGGTGGTGCCGATCAGCACCTGGGCCGCCAGCTGGTCCCGCTGACGGGCGGGCAAAGCCTGCATCGCCAAGGCCAGAACAGCCAGCATCTGGCAACCGCCCCCCAGCAACAACGGTTGTCCCGCGGACACCGCACCCACCACCACCCCTGCGGTAAAGGCCTGAAAAGGGTCACCAACAGCAGCCAGGATCTGCTCGGCCGAAGGATGCGCACCAAGCGAAGCCCGCTGAAGCCCTCGGACAACGAGATCTTGCTTGAGTTGCTGCGGCGGATGAAGAGCACTACCGCTGATCAGATGGGCAACCTCCACGCCGAGGGCCGTTAACACCGCTTGAGCGGTTGTGGTGCCCCCTGGAACACACTCCGCCACCACCAAGGGGCGTTGCAACCCCCGCCCCAGCAGCTCTCCCTGTCGCCACAACTGCTGCACCCGCGGCAATGGCATCGCCGCACCACTGGACAGGCAGGCCGAGGGGCCTTGGTCCAGGGGCTCGATGTGCAGGTGAGGAAAATCGGGTTTCTGAGCCAAGCCGAGGGCCGCCACCTGCGGCCTCAACGTCAAGCGTCGCGCCGCGACATGGCTGAGCAGGGCGGGGGAGACGCCAGCGGGCAGAGGCGGCAGAGGCCAACGGCGCTGCCGCGCCGGCCCGTGAATCAGTAGCTCCGCATCAGCCAGGGCGGTGTAGCGCCGCGAAGCCACGGTGGAGCCAGCGGCTGAAATCCCTTCATGCTCAGCCGTTTGTGTGGCCGCCAGAACGAGCAAAAGATCCAGCGGTTGATCGTTGGAGGTCCAGGGACGAAGTGCCGCTGCGTCCAACCTGCGTGCACCGAGACCTCCCAGCTGCTGGCAGCCCTCAGGCAACAGCGAGGCTTCAGAGGGGATCGAGGGCAATGAGTCCATGCAGCAGCCTCGGGGGCTCCGGAATCGGTGATTTCAGGCGGGGAAAGATCCAGTACGCCAAAGCGTGAAGAGACAGCACATAGATGACCTCCTGAACCACCACCAACAGCAACGCCATCAACTGCACCTGGGTGAGATCCGGTGTGATCGGCAGATGCAGTACCGCGATCAAGCGCTCGAGCAGAGCGGAACCGGCCCGGGTGATCACGACCCAGAGGTTTTCTCCCACGAGCAACGAAAGCACCAGAACTCGCACCAAAAACCCTGCCGTTCCAAGAACAACGCCCCCCGACCAGCTCAGCCACCAGCTGATCCCCCGGCACCAGCTCCAGCCCAGCCAGAGCGACAAAAGTCCGTAGGGAAACAGCAGCAGCGGTCCACGCAAAGGACCCATCAAGGCGGTGAGCAGCAGCACAGAGAGCAGCAGACCCTCTGCACCGGAACGGTTGCCACGACGCAACTGCAGCAGGATCAGGGGCAAGGGAAGGGCCAGACGGAACAGCGCACCACCCACCGGCAAGTAGTACAGAGCCAACCAGATCAGCCCAGTCGCGGCCGCGAGATATGCCCCCTCAACCAGCCTCAGAGCCTGCTGGCGGCCCAACCGGGGGGTCGCGTCGGTCATGGTTCAACCCGCTCAATCCGTTCCACCGCAAAGCCAACATCCGCCTCACGCAGGGCGCGGGTGACGGCTTCAGCAGGAGCGGCAGGGTCGGCTCCGGCCAAACGGATGGTGATCCGGTAGGGCGCTTGGGGCAGACGTTGGGATGACACCGTCCGTGGTTTTGGCTGCGGAACAGGATCAGGAGCATCCGTTGCCTCAGGCAGGGAAACAGCCTTGGCCGCCGGCGTGGAGGGAGTCGCAGCAGTAGGGCTGGCAACCGATGGGCTGACAACTGTTGGGCTGGCCTTCACAACCGGTGCGGGCGCAGCTGCCTGAGCCGGCCTGGCTTCAGGTACCGCGAAGGAGCGTTCCAACTGTTCAGCGACCGGTGTGCCGGCACAGGCCTGCAGGAGCCCCACAGGCAGCAGCCAAAGCAGACGGGCCATCAGCTGTCAGCCGGCTTGATCACCCGCACCGCACTGGCCCTGAGCCGACCGGTTTTGGTGGTGGCGGGGGGTTTCTTGGCCGCTGGTTTCTTGGCCGCTGGTTTTTTCGCGGCTGGTTTTTTCGCGGCGGTTTTACGACCGCCCTTCTTCGATGCTGCCTTGGCGGCAAGCAGTTCCACAGCTTCTTCAAGGGTCACATCGTCAGCGCCCTTGCCTTCCGGCAGCGAGGCATTCACCTTGCCCTGTTTGACGTACAGGCCGTAAGGACCGTCATAGACCTGAATCGTTTCATCACTGCCCTCCGGCTTACCGAGGTCCTTGAGGGCGGTGCGTCCACCCCGACCCCGTTTGGGCATGGCCAGCAGCTCAAGGGCACGGCTCAGCCCCACCGCCAGAACATCGTCATCCCCCTTGAGCGATCGGTAATCCTTCTCGCCCTTGCCCTTGTCCCAGACGACGTAAGGACCAAAGCGGCCAAGCCCCGCCTGAATGCGCCCACCATCGGGGTGTTCACCGAGAAGACGCGGCAAACGGAGCAGTCCGAGGGCATCCTCCAGGGTGAGATCCTCCGGCTTCTGCCCCTTGGGCAGAGACGCACGTTTGGGCTTGGGGTTCTCATCACTCACCTGGCCCCGCTGCACGTAAGGGCCGTACTGACCGAAGAGCAGGTAGACCAGATCCCCCGTTTCCGGATCCTCACCGATGGCTTCGGGGCCGTCGGCCTTCTGTTTGAGGATCAATTCGGCCTGCTCTTCATCCAGGTCAGCCGGAGTGATCTCCCGGGGCAAGGTGGCCTTGATCAGCTCTTCCTCACCGTCGTCGCTGACCCGTTTGGCCTCCAGGTAGGCGCCGAAGCGGCCGATGCGAACCACGGAGGACAAGCCCTCCAGACCGATGGTGCGGGATGCGCCGGGGTCAATGTCCCCTTCCCGTTGCTGCACCTGGTTTTCCAGGCCCTCATCACCCTTGTAGAAGCCCTCCAGGTAAGGCAACCACTGCACCTTGCCGTGGGAGATCTCATCGAGGGTGTTCTCCATTCGAGCGGTGAAGCTGGTGTCCACCAGTTCAGGGAAATGCTCCTCGAGCAACGCCGTCACAGCAAAGGCGGTGAAGCTGGGGGTCAGGGCGTTGCCCAACAGCGTGGCGTAGCCGCGATCCACGATCGTTCCAATGATCGAGGCGTAGGTCGACGGCCGGCCGATGCCTTCCTTTTCCAGCATCTTCACCAGCGATGCCTCGCTGAACCGTGCCGGCGGCTGGGTCTGATGGCCAAGGGGCTCAACGGTCTTCGGCTCCGGTGCATCGCCAACGCTCAACGCCGGCAGCAACACTTCCTGACCCTCAAGGGCCGCATCGGGATCATCACTGCCTTCCACGTAGGCGCGGAAGAAACCGGGGAAGTCGATGCGCTTGCCGCTGGCCCGGAAACTGGCCTCGCCTGAGCTGAGATCCACCGAGAGCATCGTGAGCCTGGCTTCAGCCATCTGGCTGGCCACGGTGCGCTTCCAGATCAGCTCATACACCGCCAGATCTCGCCCATCCAGACCGGTTTCACCGGGGGTTCGGAAGCTTTCGCCGGATGGACGAATCGCTTCATGGGCCTCCTGGGCATTGCGGGCTTTGGTGCTGAACTGCCGCGGCCCTTTGCTCAGATACTCCTTGCCGTAAAGGCTCTCCACGCAGTTGCGGGATGCGTTGATCGCCTGATCCGACAAGTGAACCGAGTCGGTCCGCATGTAGGTGATGAAACCGCGTTCGTAGAGCCCCTGGGCACAGCGCATGGTTTCCCGGGCTGAAAGGCGCAGCTTGCGATTCGCCTCCTGTTGAAGGGTGCTGGTGGTGAAGGGAGGCACCGGCTTGCGCACGGTGGGCTTCTCCTCCACCGCATCCACAGTCCAGGCGCTGGTTCGCACGGATTCAGCCAACGCCTTGGCCTCGCTCTCGCTGAGCAGCCGCACGGCACTGCCCGCCTTCAGCCCGCCGGTGCTCTCGTCGAAGTCGTTACCGGTGGCGATCCGCTGGCCACCCACATGGGTCAGCTTGGCCTCAAAGGCACTGCCCGACTGCTCAAGCTGGGCCTTGAGGTCCCAGTAACTGCCGCTGCGGAAGGCGCGACGGGCCCGTTCCCGTTGAACCAGGAGCCGAACCGCAACGGACTGCACCCGCCCGGCGGAGAGTCCCCAGGCCACCTTTTTCCAGAGGAGAGGGGACAGGGTGTACCCCACAAGGCGATCCAAAATCCGCCGGGTTTCCTGGGCATGGACCAGCTCCATGTCCAGGTCGCGGGTCTGATCCAGAGCCTTGCCGATGGCCTCCTTGGTGATCTCGTGAAACACCATGCGCTTCACCGGTACCTTCGGCGCCAGCAGCTGGAGGAGGTGCCAACTGATGCTTTCGCCTTCCCGGTCTTCGTCCGTCGCCAGCAGCAACTGATCAGCACCCTTGAGGGCGTCCTTGAGTTCGCGAACCGTCTTCTTCTTGTCCTTCGGGACCACGTACAGCGGCTCGAAATCCGCGTCGGTGTTCACACCGAGGTTGGCCCATTTCTGCCCCTTGGCCGATGCCGGAATCTCGCTGGCGTTGTTAGGAAGGTCGCGGACATGCCCCATCGAGGCTTCGACCTTGAATCCCTTGGGAAGGAAGCCACGGATGGTCTTGGCCTTCGTGGGGCTCTCAACGATGACGAGGGTGTGCGCCACTAGCGGCAGGTAAACCGTTCCCCTTCTTTATCGCACCGAGCAGCGCTCTGCATGACCGTCGGCGCGTCAAGCGCCGCTACAGTCGCCCCAGCGCAACGGTTCCAGGCTGCCATGCCCGACATGGGTGCTTTCCTTCTCGCCACCCAGGCCACGGCTGCCCCTGGTGAGCTGCTGAATCTCTCTCTCAACGCCTCCGCCGTACTGCCCGAAGCTGCAGTGCTTCTGGCGATGATCGCCACCCTCTTGGTGGACCTAGCCGGCGAAAAGGTCGCCGCACGTTGGGTGCCGCCCATTTGCTACCTGGGTCTGGGCACCTCCCTGGTGCTACTCGCCCTGCAGTGGAACGCACCGCTGGAGCCCTCGTTCCTTGGAGCCTTCCTCGCCGACAACCTGGCGGTGGCGTTCCGGGCTGTGATTGCCTTGTCGACGCTTCTGTCGCTGCTGATCAGCTGGCGTTACGCGGAGAAGAGCGGCACACCCGTTGGCGAGTACGCCGCCATCCTCCTCGCCGCCACCCTCGGCGCCATGCTCCTTTGCGGGGCAACGGATCTGGTGAGTGTGTTCATCTCGCTGGAGACGCTCTCCGTCGCCAGCTATCTGCTGTCGGGCTACATGAAGCGGGATGCCCGCAGCTCGGAAGCAGCACTCAAATATCTGCTCGTGGGATCGGCGGCCGCTGCTGTTTTCCTGTACGGCTCTTCCCTGCTGTACGGCCTGAGCGGCAGCACCAGCCTCGACACCATCGGCCTGGCTCTGCAAACCAGCACCACACCTCTGGCTGCTTTGGCCCTGGTGTTCGTCTTGGCCACCGTTGCATTCAAGATCGCAGCCGTTCCCTTCCACCAGTGGACGCCTGACGTCTACGAAGGCTCACCAACCCCTGTGGTGGCATTCCTTTCCGTGGGTTCCAAAGCGGCCGGATTCGCCCTGGCCCTTCGCATCCTGGTGGGTTGCTTTGGTGCCTTTGACGATCAATGGAAATTGCTGTTCACCGTTCTGGCGGTGTTGAGCATGACCCTGGGCAACGTTGTTGCCCTCGCCCAGACCTCGATGAAGCGCATGCTGGCCTACAGCTCGATCGGCCAGGCCGGCTTCGTGATGATCGGCATGGTCTGCGGCACCGAGGACGGTTTCGCGGCCATGGTTCTGTACATGGCGGCCTACCTGTTCATGAACCTGGGGGCCTTCGCCTGCATCATCCTCTTCTCGATCCGCACAGGAAGCGATCGAATTTCTGATTACGCGGGGCTCTACCAGAAGGATCCCCTGATCACCCTCGGCCTCAGTCTTTGCCTGCTTTCTCTGGGTGGCATTCCGCCAATGCTGGGTTTCTTCGGAAAGATCTATCTGTTCTTTGCCGGTTGGGCGAACCACGAATACCTGCTGGTGGTGGTTGGCCTGGTCACCTCCGTGGTGTCGATCTACTACTACATCTCCGTCATCAAAATGATGGTGGTGAAGGAGCCCCAGGAGGCCTCCGATGTGGTCAAGGCCTACCCCGAGGTGAATTGGTCGTTGATGGGGATGCAGCCGCTTCGGGTTGCCCTGATTGGATGTGTGGCGATCACCGCCGTTGGCGGGATCCTCTCCAATCCCCTGTTCCAGTGGGCCAACACAGCGGTAGCAGGAACGCCATTGCTTCAGCAAGCCATCGCCCTGTCCAGCCTGAAGGGTCTTGGCTGAGGCTGTGCAGCAGCCGGTTGCTGAGCTCAGGGGGATCAGCAAGATCTACGGATCTGGTGATCTCGAAGTCAAAGCCCTTGATCAACTGAATCTCACCGTTCAGGAGGGGGATTACCTGGCGGTGATGGGGGCCAGCGGCTCAGGCAAGAGCACGGCGATGAACATCCTTGGCTGCCTGGACCGGCCCACCAGTGGGACCTACCGGCTCAATGGCACGGCCGTTGAACAGTTGGATGACGATGCCTTAGCCGACGTTCGCAACCGCTCGCTCGGGTTTGTCTTTCAGCAGTTCCATCTGCTCGGCCACGCCAGCGCCATGGAGAACGTGATGCTGCCGATGATCTACGCGGGGGTGCCCAGGGAGGAACGGATCGAGCGTGCCCAATCGGCCCTGTGCCGCGTTGGTCTGGCGCAGCGTTTGGAGAACAAGCCCAATCAGCTCTCCGGAGGGCAGCAACAACGGGTGGCCATCGCCCGGGCCATCATCAACCGCCCCAGTCTGTTGCTGGCGGACGAACCCACAGGGGCTCTGGACTCCAGCACCACCGCCGAGGTGCTGGAACTGTTTGATGAACTCCACCACCAGGGCATCACCCTGGTGATGGTGACCCATGAAGACGATGTGGCGGCCCGAGCACAACGCATTGCTCGCTTCCAGGATGGTCGGGCGCTCACAGGATGCCCACAATGAGTGCAGTGCCCCCTGCGCTAATGGAGGAAACTCCCAAGGCTCTTCGTGTTGCAGTCGTGGAGGATGATCCGCGCATTCAGCAACTCATCTGCGCTGAAATCAGCGATGAGGGGCACGAATGCATCTGCTTCGGATCCGCAGAAGACTTTCTCGACGAAACCGGCTCCGATCGTTTCGATCTGCTGCTGCTGGACTTGATGCTGCCGGGCATGGACGGCTTGGCCTGCCTGAAACAGCTGCAGCTCCGGGCCGCTTCCCAGCCTGCGTTGAGGGTGGTGATCGTGACGGCTCTCAATGACGCCGACAAGAAACACGAAGCTCTGGCGAATGGAGCGGAGGCCTACGTGCTCAAGCCGGATCTGTTCGAACAGCTGCCGCAACTGCTCCAGACGCGTTCGATGGTCTGAGCTTCAGATGCAAGCGAACGATCGTGGTGGTTCCTTGCGATGAGGGCTGCTGGTGGAGCTCCAGCGTTCCTCCACACCCCCTGACCAGTTCTCGCGCTAAGGCGAGCCCCAGACCAGGGCCCTCCACCCGTTCGCCATCCCGTTCGGGCTTGCCCCGGAAAAACGGTGCAGACCAACGTTCCAGATCCTCCGAAGCCACAGGAGCGTCAAGGCTCTGACTGGCGAACTCCAGAATGCAATGGTCGCGCCCGTCACTCCCAGCAAGACTGAGCTGAATCGGCATGGATCGATTGGCGTGCTGGCAGGCGTTGTCGAGCAACTGATCCAATGCCAGCATCAAGGCCCGAGGGTCGGTTTGAACCACCAGTTCATCCCCCCGTTCGATGCCCTTCGGCTGGAGACTCGGCGCCAGCTCCCGAGAGGCCTCATACCAGCGCTGAAGCAACGGCACCAGGAGATGGTCGCCACAGCTGACCACATCCGGATCCACCTCCAGGCGTGTGAGCAGCGAGAGATGCCCGAGCAACTTCTGGATCCGCGCCATTTCCTCGCGGGCCATCGTGAGCCGGGAGCTAACGGCCTCCGGGAGAGCGCTCAGCCGAGCCATCCGTTGCAGATTCCCGCTCACGATCGCTAGGGGCGTGCGCAATTCATGGGTGAGATCGGTCATGAAGCGCTGCTGCTGAACCAACGCCCGTTCTTCGAGGCTGAGGTCGCGAAACGACACCAGCAGAAAGGGCGACTGAATCAATTCCACAGGCCGCCAACGCAGCAGCTGCACCTGGGATTCATCCCCATGGGGGGACAGCACCTGGCAGCGGCTCGCTCCGGAGGTCCGCGGCAAAGGATGTTGGGGGTCCAGCAACTGAAGGGCTGCCTTGGCATGGGCATCCAAGGGCCTCAGCTTCAGAACATCAGCCAGGGTTTGATTCACCAGCTGAATCGGCACGCCACCAACAAAGAGGTCGGCAGAGGCTTGATTGGCCCAGTAAATTCTGCGATCCACATCGACAATCACCATCGCTTCGCTGGCCGCATCGAAAGCGACCTGAAGCATTCCAAGGGACTGCCGCAATTGCGCAATGAGTTCTCGATCCCTTGAGGATGACGACGATGAATCTGAGCTATTCATGCCGAATCGCCCATCTCAGCTCGATTCCATCAACGGTCGCAGCGTTGCCGCGAACGACCAGCTGCCATTGCTGTGCTTCTCCGCCACGATGAAATGTTCACTTTCAATGGCGTGCCCGTCGGAGCAAAACGTTGCCAGTTTCAACGGGTGATTCAGCACCTTGGACACTTCCGTCAGTTGGAAGCGGGCAAACCCAGCATGATGGGAATCACGGAAGCTTGGCGGCAAGATCAAACCCAGGGATTTACCAATCAAGGCAGCTTCAGACCAGCCATAGACGGCCTTGAAACGGTCATTGATTTCCTGAACGATCCCCGAGGCATCGGCACGAACAAAGGGGAGGTCTTCCTTTTCACGCAGTGCTCGGATTCGATCTTCCGTCCAGGCTCTCGGGGTCGACATAGCGAAGAACAGCCGATTTCAATGTAGGGACAAAATCACTGAAAGTTCTTTTGGTGCCTAGATGTTCTGTCTCAGCAGGTTGTTCAGTAGCCAATGAGGTGTGAGGTCGCTACCGGTTGAGGTGTCACCGCCCAACCGAAACCTCACGCCCCATGCATACACACGCCAATGCCCGCCTGACGCAGCGAGGCCGGCTGCGATTGGTTTCTCAACACCTGAACCACCACCGCTCCCTGGCTGAACTGGCTGCAGAAGCTGGTATCAGCCTCCGCTGTGCCTACAAGTGGCTGGCCCGTTACCGCTCAGGTGGGGCAGCCGCTCTGGTGGATCGACGCAGTGGTCGCCGCAGCCAGCGGCGGACGCTCGATCCACAGCAACTGCAACAGGCCGTGGAGTTCCGTCACCAACGCCTCCACCTCCGGCACATCGCCAGGCTGCTAGCCGCTCCCTTCTCCACCGTGGCCAGGGTGCTCAACCTCCTTGGTCTCGGGCGGTTGCGAAATCTCGAACCCAAACCTCCAGTGCAGCGCTACGAGCGGGAGCATCCCGGAGACCTGATCCATATCGACGTCAAAAAGCTCGCCCGCTTTCGCAAGGTCGGCCACCGAATCACCGGTAACCGGCGGCAGGGCCGCTCTGCCGGCGTCGGCTACGACCGTGTGCACGTTGCGATCGACGATGCCACCCGATTGGCCTACGTCGAGGTGCTCGCCGACGAGCAGCAGGCCACAGCGATCGGCTTCCTGAGCCGTGCTGTGGCCTGGTTCAACGGCCATGGCATGGAGTTGCCGCCAAGTGATGTCGGACAACGGTCCCGCATACCTCTCACGCAGCTTTGCCAAGGCCTGCAAAGCCCTTGGCCTCAAGCACATCCGCACCAGGCCTTACATGCCCCGCACCAACGGCAAAGCCGAACGGTTCATCCAGACCCTCTGCAAGGAATGGGCCTATGCGATGGCCTTCCAGAACTCCCGGGAACGCGACAACTGGCTGCCGCGTTACCTCTCGATCTATAACCGGCTCAGGAAGCACTCAGCCCTCGGCGGTCGATCCCCTCAGCAGCGGCTCAACGAGCTGCTCTGCTGATCAACGTGGTGAGACACAACACCTAGATTGGAATGAGGTTTTAAGGCCGGATGTCCCTGGAATCCCAGCCCCGTCTCCGTGTCCTTCTTGTTGACGATGAACACAAACTGACTGATCTGCTTCGGCTGGAGCTTGATGTTGAGGGATACGACGTTGATGTTGCTTCTGACGGAGCCAGCGGGCTGATCCGAAGCCGTACTGAACCCACTCCCGACTTGATCATCCTGGATTGGAACCTGCCGGACTTCAGCGGCATCGACATCTGTCAACGCATCCGAGCTGGGGGAATCACCATCCCCATCCTGATGCTGACGGGGCACGACGAGATCACCGATCGGGTCAAAGCTCTCGATGCCGGCGTTGATGATTACCTGATCAAGCCTTTTTCCATCGACGAATTAATGGCGCGCCTGCGGGCCATGCACCGCCGCGCTGAAACATTCTCAGGGCCTGTAGGCGGCTCAGACGTCAACGAAATTCTCAAGGTCGCCGACCTCAGCATGAACACGCGAACCCGTGATGTGATGCGGGGAGATCATGCGATCGGACTGTCTGTGAAGGAATACGACCTGCTGAATTTCCTGATGCGGGGCGCAGGCCGCGTGCTTGAACGCCAGGAAATCATGCACGGTGTTTGGGGAGAAAATTTTTATGGAGACGACAATCTTCTCGACGTCTACATCCGCTACCTGCGTCAAAAAGTCGAACTGGACAACACGCCAACCCTCATCCACACCGTGCGCGGTGTTGGATTCATCCTCCGGGAACAGACGAACTGACGTCTCTGTTTCGCTCAGCGTCGCTCTGGGCTAGGGCTGATCGCGTTCAAGGCTGCGCAACACCTGGCCGAGCAGCAGCGAAACAGGATCGTTGTTGGCACGCATCACGGCGGAAAGATCCAGATCTCCTGGATCAACGGCGTGCCAACCGGCCCGCGATGGTGTGCGCAACTCGAAATGCAAGTGCGGCCCTGTGCTGAGACCTGTGCTGCCGACGCGGCCAATCACTTCTCCCTGGCGCACCGGCTGCCCGGGTCGCACATAGATCTCCGAGAGATGGCCATAGAGCGTGCGGCGCAATGGCTCAGCGTGTTCCAGTTCGATGGCGACGCCATACCCACCGGCAAGACCACTGCTTAAGACCTGCCCCGAAAGAGCAGCCACCACCGGCGTGCCCTCCGGTGCTGCAAAGTCCCGCCCGGCATGCATCAGCCAGCTCCCCAGGATCGGATGCAGACGCCAACCAAATCCACTGCTCTTAAAAGCGTCTCCAGCCACCGGGAAAAGCAATTGACTGTTGCCATTGCCAGGAGTTGGCAGCGGACGGGGCGTGACCGCAAAGACGGATTCCAGCCGAAAGGTGCCGCCATCGCGGGCGAGCAGCGCTGACACGGGAACACGCAACGGTTGGCGGGAGGGGATCAAGCGAACCCGTGCTGAGGCCGGTGCCCCCGGCGGACGCCTGGCCACCCCGGAAGCGCAGTCCTGCCGGGACAGAGCTCCGGTGCGACAGGTCTCTTCAAAACGGCTTCGTTCCATGGGAACCACCGAGCCACCGCCCCGGAGCAGCTTGCGCTCTTGGGACGTGATCACCCGTTGGCGAACCAGACCATCGAGCGACTGATCAAAACCCTGCGCAGCAGCGGTTGGAGCCAACATCCAGATCAGCGCGAACCAAGCCAGCAAGGGACAAGACGGCTGTACCAAGGAATCCTATGGATGGGACACCCACTCAGGGCCAGCGGCGCCAGGTTTCAGTCCTTGAACCCTGACGCAACCGCAGCCCTCCATCGCGTTCCAGGCCAGCAATCCTCCAGATCTGACCGTCTTGAGGATGGACGAGCTGATCGGACCAGAGCCTGGCCTGAACGCCATCGAGGCACCAGGCCCCATCGCCTCCAAGGCCGTGACAGTGATCGAAGGCCAGCAAAACCTCCGCCGTCCACCGGATCGGATCCGCAGCCTGCTGCCCTTGAAGCCTTCTCAGGGCAATGGCATGACCAGGAACTGCATTCCGCACATTCAGGCCCAGGCCGATCCGCAGCAAACGCAGCTGGGAGCCCCGCTGCACCACCCCAGGCAGAAGGCCCGCCAATTTGCGGCCATTCACGAACAGGTCGTTGGGCCATTTGATCTGAACCGAAAGGCCCCGCTGCTCAAGCCGGTGCACCACCGAAAGGGCCAGCGCCAAGCCAAGCAAGCCGGCCTGACCGTACCCTTGGCTGCGCCAAGGCAAAGCAGCACTGATCCAGACACCACCTGGCGGAGAAACCCAGGATCGGCCCCACTGGCCGACTCCCCGGCGCTGGTGGGTGGCAATGACGGCGCGAGGTCCCATCAATGAAGGCTGATCGCGCAACCAGGCCCCCAGCAGCTCCTCCGTGCTGCTGCACACAGGCACATGACGGATGGACCAGTGGCGTGCCGAGGCACCAGCGAGGCGGCGATACGTCGCCATCAACCGGCCACCACCGAAGTGTGGGAATCGATGTTGCGGCATGCGTGGATCAGTCATCCATCGCATCCGCGAGACGCGATGCAGCGTCCACCAACTCATTCACTGGCCGTACAAGCGCCATGCGCAGCCACTGGCGACCGCCGCCACCAAACCCAGACCCAGGGGTCAAGGCGACACCACTTCGCTGAAGCAGTTCCCTCGCGGCATCTTCATCACTCCAGCCCCGACGATGGGCCGCATCAGGCAAGGGAAACCAGAGGTACATCGCCATCTCTGGACAGGGAACCGACCAACCGCGTGCCCTGAGGGTCTCGACCACACGATCCCGTCGTTCGCGATAGGTCGGATGCAATTGCCGCGGCCAATCGGGGAAGCGTTGCAAGGCCTGAATCGCACCCTGCTGCAGAGCCAGGCTCTGGTTGAAATCGATGACGGCCTTGGCGCGACGCAGGGCGGCAATCAGCGGTGCCGCACCAACTGCAAAACCAAGTCGGAATCCCCCAAGGCACCAGCCCTTCGAAAGGGAGAAGAATTCAATGCCGCACTCCCTCCAGTTCGGAGCCTGCAACAGCGAAGGAGGCTCTCCATCCAGGGCAAAATCCACATAGGGATTGTCGTGAGCGATCACCACGTCGTGCCGAGCTGCAATCGCCGTGATGCGATTGAGATCCTCCTGATCCCCCAGCCGGGCTGAAGGGTTGTGGGGATACCCCAAAACGAACAACTTCAGTTGATCCCAGAGCTGGGGGCTGATGGTCGTCAGGTCCGGCCGCCAGTCGTTTTCAGGGGCAAGGGAAAGGGCCGTGTTCCGGGCTCCAGCCAGATGCAATCCACCGGTATGGGACGGATAACAGGGGTCCAGATGCAGGGCGACGTCACCCGGATCCAGCACCGCCAGCGGCAGATGGGCGGTTCCTTCCTGGGATCCCACCAACAACTGGACCTCTTGATCAGGATCGACTGCAACGTCGAAGCGATGCCGACACCAGTCCGCGACAGCGGCATGAAAAGGCCTCAGTCCGGCTTGAAGGCAATAGGAGCTGCTGCTGGACTCCATGACAGCTGAGGCCATGGAGTCCAGCAACGGCGTGGGAGGCCGAAGATCAGAGGATCCGATGGAGAGATCCACCAGATCCGGAAGAACCGAAGAAGACGCTTCGAGCCGATAAGCCTGTTTGGCGGCATCAACACGGGCAAAAACAGCGCTGCCCAGTGAGGCAAGCCGCTTAGAGGTTGGCATCCAGGAAGGACTGCAGCTGCGGTTTGGCGATGGCACCTTCGTGCCGCGCCACCACTTCACCGTTGCGGAAGAGGATCAGTGTGGGAATGCCCTGAACCTGATAAGCGTCACGGGTCTGAGGATTGGCATCCACCTCGAGCTTGCCGACGCTGACACGATCGCCGTAGTCGCTCGCCACCCAATCCATCAACGGAGCGATCAGTCGGCAGGGGCCGCACCAGGCAGCCCAGAAATCGACGAGGACCGTGCCGGAAGCCTTGAGAACTTCACGTTCAAAACCAGCGTCGGTGAAATCGGCAACAGCTCCAGCCAAGGCACTCAAATCACTGAACTGATCCTATGGAAAGCCGGACGACTTTCCTGGGTTGATCAGAGCTTGTCGATGGATCGTTTCAAGTCTTCGAGTTCAGCATCCACCTCTTCCACCTGCACGGGCTTCACGGCCTCGGAGGTCTCAGATGCGGGAAGAGCAACAGCTTCCGGGCCTCCCTTCAGCTGAGCGCGCAACGCCTCGAGATCATCATCAACACCGCCACCGCTTTCCAACGCCGCGAACTGACTCTCCAGATCAGATCCAGCTAGCTCAGCCGCAGCCTGGCCGGTGGCCTCCAGGGCCTCCACCTTTTCCTCCATTCGCTCGAAGGCCGCCATGGCGGAATCGGTGCCGATGCTGCCGACGGCACTTTGCAACTGCTGCTGGGCCTTGGCCGCCTGGGCCCTGGCCTTGAGCATGTCCTTCTTGGTCTTGGCCTCAGCGATCTTTCCTTCGAGGGCAACCAGACTCTTCTTGAGCGATTCCACCTGACCGTCTTGGGCCTGCACCTGGGCCGTCAGCGAGGTTGCCGTTTCCTGGAACGTCTTGCGGCGGGTCAATGCTTCCCGAGCCAGGGATTCCTCACCCTTCTTCAACGCCAGCTCAGCACGCTCGTACCAGGTCTTGGATTGAGCTGCAGCCTGCTCAGCCTGGCTGGTCAGTCGCTTCTGACTCGCGATCGCCAGGGCAACGGCCTGACGCAACTTGACCAGATCCGCCTGCATGTCAGCGACGGATTGATCGAGGATCTTGGCCGGATCCTCCATGCTACTGACGGCAGCGTTGGCGTTGGCACGAACCAGCCTGCTCAGCCGATCAAAGAAACCCATGACTTGGCCTCAGACGCGCTGAGATTAGCGAGGTTCCTGCAGCAGTTCTGCCTAGGATCAACCCATGGCGGTTGCACCTGAATCCCAACGTCGTCGCCTTCCGGGCTTGGAGCTGCTGCAGTCAGCTGCGCCAGCGCCGGCGGAACCCTTGAAAACCTGTCTTGGCGCACTTCAGAGGAAGTGGCGCAAGGACGACCACATAGCAGCGCTGTGGCAGGACTGGCCGAGAGTTGCGGGAGCGCAACTGGCACCGCACTGTCGCCCCTTATCGCTGCAACGCGGGGTGCTGACCGTGGGAGCCAGCCATCCTCAATGGCGCCAGGCTCTCCTCTACAACAAGCCCCAACTGATCAACGCCCTGCATCAAGCCGGCCACGCGGTGCGTGATCTGCGCATTCAGCAACACCACTCCCTCCAATCCCCGGCGCTGGAAAGCGAAGCCAGCATTTGGGCTCAGCATCCGAGCCGCACCGATGTCCATGGTATGGGGACATGCCCGGACTGCGGCCGACCAGGACCCAACGGAGAAATCAGGCTCTGGGGGCACTGCGGTTTTTGCCACAGGCAAACTCTTAACCCCTAAATCTCAAAGAAAGTGAGCTTGTTCCTTCCCAAACACAATGCCATTTTTCTGCACATTCCAAAGTGCGCAGGGCAATCAATTGAAAAAGCGCTCGGATTCAAGCACCATCACAAACATCACAAAGTCAACGATTTACCAGAGAATCTAGAAAAATACTTTCGATTCACCTTCGTAAGACACCCTGTACGACGCTTCATATCAGCATGCAAATACAATCTGAGAGTGGCCATTTCAACTCGCCATCAACTCGAGCAATCAAACTTCGAATCCCTAAGCCCAACAAAGAAATATCGATTGCACCTCTTGAACAGCAAAGCAACTTTTTCTTCATTCACAAACGATCTTATCAGCGGAAATTTACGCCATATGTTGACATTCATGCCCCAACAGCATTGGCTTAGCGCAGGCAAGCCACAGTTCATAGGTAGAGTGGAAAATATTGATACCGATTTTTTACTTTTATCAAATGTCTTTAATAAAAGTTTAAAATTGAAACGCACAAATGAATCCAATAAAAATTTTGAACTCGGAAGCCTATCGCGTAAGGATTTTGGAAGGATTGCAGCCCACTACCAAGACGACTTCAAAACCCTCGGGTACTCCCCAAGATATTCAACTTTTGATCAATAGCGTTCCGGCCTTGGCTTCTCCCAGTCGGCATCGACGCCATCGGCCATAAGGGTTTGTGCCCGTTGCTCAAGGCGAATGCGGTCCAGACGCCACACGTCGTAGATCCCGATCTGTCCCAGCAGCACAGGCTGCAGGTTCCTCCAATGATCCCGTTCTGCCGTGCCGCGGTCGATCAGCACCAGCACAGTGCTGGATGCACGAGGACTACCGAGGGGATATCCACTCCAGCCGCGTCGCTGTTCGTGGGCCAGGCGATCCGCAATGTTGACCAACGCCCCATCGGATTGGCCTTCGTAAAGGATTACCTGCCCTGTGTAGAAGTGCAGCGAAGGCTTCATGGCGCCAACCATGACCATGGGCTCTCCACGGCGCTGGTACGACAACATCAGTGAGGCCGCGTCACGCACGGGCTGCTGACGCAGACGATCAGCGAGTTCGGCGATGGGAACCAGAGCCGTGAGATGAAATCCAAGCAGACAACCCTGCATGGCCAGCAGGGCTTGAGCAGCAGCACGACGCTGAAGCAACAGACCGGCTCCAAGCACGGCTGCAGCGCTGAACCAGACCGCAGCCCACTTCAACAAACCGCTGGCGAGCAAATCCACCGACAGCGTCGGCATCTCCGGATCCTCGATCAAGGGAACCCAGAGCGATCCCTGCCAGAACCCAGCAGCCAGGACGGCGATCAAGGCCAGGCAAGTTGCCCAGGCCATCCGTTGCCAGCGCGATGAGCCCACCGTGGCCTGGGCCACCAACAGGGCCGCCGCGGGGGTGGCGGGCAACCAATAACTGGGGAGCTTGGTGGCTGCGGTGGTGAACAGCAGCAGCACCGCCAACAGCCAGCACGCTGCAAATTGATGCAACGAATGCTCCGGAGCGGTCCGAGATCGGGGCACCCGCGCCAGTCCCAACAGCAGGTAGGGCGTGAAGGGCAGGGCAGCCACGAGCATCACCGGGCCGAAAAACCACCAGGGCTGCAGGTGATCGTTCACCACGGAGGTGAAGCGTTGAAGGTTGTGGTAGCCGAAAAAGCTGTCCCAGAAGGGCTGTCCTTCCACCAGCAACTCCAGGGCATACCAGGGAAGGCTGATCAGAGCGGTGAGCAGCAACCCGGGCAGCGGGCGCAGCCGCCGCCAGGGTTGAACGAGATCCCGTCGCAACGCGCCGAACATCAGCAGAGCGAGCCCTGACAGCACTACAGCGACAGGCCCCTTGGCCAGCACTGCGAATCCGAGAATCACCCAGGCTGGCCACCAGGCCACCTCTTGGGGGGAGGCAAAACGCCTCCACTGCAACAACAGGCTGAGACCCAGCAGGCCACACAGCAGGGCATCACTCACCGCGGTGCGGCTCCAGACGAGCACCAGCGGCGAGAAGGCAAAGGCCAGCGGTGCGATCAGTGCCGTCAAACGCGGACGGACATCGCCGGAGAACGGCCAGCGCAGCACCGTATCGGCGAGGCCAAGCATCAGTCCGAGCGTGGCCAGGGCGGAAGGAAGCCGTGCCGCCCAACTGCCGAGAGGATCCCAAACCTCGCGTCCGGGCAAGGCATAACCGAACCCCATCAGCCAGTACACCAGGGGCGGTTTGTCGTAACGGGGCAAGCCGTTCACCCGAGGAGTCAGCCAATCGCCGGTGTCAGCCATGGCCCGTCCGGCTGCGGCAAACAACGGCGGAGTTTCATCCACCACACCGGTGGATCCCAACCGCCAAAAGGTGATAACGAGTCCCAGGGTCAGCACAAGTGCCAGAACCTGGCGTCGCTGACGTCCTGAAACATTGACCGACAAGGGACCCTCAGCTCCTGCGATTGATGCTGACATCCGCCGTCAGTCCTGTTCGAACCCAAGCTTCAACACGCTGACTGAAGACCTCACAGGAGGCGTGCTCTTCAACCCAGCTGCGGCAGAGGGAGCGCTCGATGCTGTCGACGCGCCGAAGAGCCTCCGTGATGGCAGCAACATCGTCGGGCGGCACCAACCAGCCAGTGCGACCGGAACAGATCAGCTCCCCCGGTCCTCCACGGTCATAGGCGACGACCGGAACACCACAGGCCAGGGCTTCAACCACAACATTGCCGTAGGCCTCATTCCATTTCGGTGTGTTGATCAGAGCGCGGCAGTGGCCCAGCTCCTGCTGCAGCTCCCGGGTCGATCGAAATCCACGCCAGTCGATCGTGCCCTTGGGAACACTCGACTCCACCTGCCGCGCATAGGCGTCGTCCTCACGCAACCCCCAAACCAGAAGCTGTTCTCCCAACGCAGCAGCGGCAGCAGCAGCATCCTCCAGCCCCTTTTCCGGAGCGATGCGGCCTGCCCAACCCAGGGGGCCATTGGTCTGCCCTTGGAAGGTGTAGTTGCTGAGATCAAATCCGTTGCCCACAACACTGGGCGGAGAAGGCAGCCGGAAATCAGCGGCCTGGCGGTGGGTGTGAAAAGCAAGGCGACGTGAATCCCAGGCGGCGACGGCTTCGATCACATCGCACATCACCGCAGCCACATCCCCCATGCTCACGAGATGAAAGAGCCTGGCGCTGACCCGTTGCGTCAGCCACAGCGGCAGCCAGTCGTAGCCACCGTTGATCACGGCGTCGGCGGACTGACCCACATCGAGCGCGGCCTCCCAGAGAGCCGGCAGAAGCCCATTACGGGGAATTTCGACCGGCGCATGCTCGGCGGCGTGCTGCCAGCTGGGCTGGTTCACACCCTCCACCTCCAGCAACTCAACTCCGCTGCAGTCGGCGGGGAGCGTGGAGCCCTTGGCGGCCACAAGCGTGAGCCTGTGGCCCCGCCGCACCAACCCCTGAACAAGCGATCGGAGTGTGAGCTCCACGCCACCACCCTCGCCGCTGCCGAGGGCCCCGATGGGCGTGTTCACGATGACGAGATGAAGCGGAGCAGCCGTCATGAAGAGGCGTCCGTGATCGACAGCGGCTCCCAGAACCGGCGCCGTTGACTCACAAAGATCACCGACACAAGCACCATCACGACGCCGATCCACTGGAGCAGATCAAGGCGCTCTCCCAGCAACCACCCACCGGTGGCCAACGCAAACACCGGCGTGAGGAATCCAAGGCTGCTGAAGCTGGTGAGGTCGCGCTGATTGGCGAACCAGAAAAACAATCCGTAGGCCAGGGCGCTTCCGAGCAGGCTCGCGTACCCCATGCGCGCCCAGTCCGTTGCCGTCCAGGCCAAACCAGCATCCGTGCGCTGCAGGGCATGAACCAAGAGCAGGGGAAGTCCCCCAAGCACCATGTGCCAGGCCGTAACGCTGACCGGATCACTGTGGCGTGAAGCAAAGCGGATCAACACCGTGCCAGCAGCCATGGCAACGGCCGCAAGCAACATCCAGCCCTCCCCGGGCTGAAACACCTGCTGCACCACCGGCGGGTCTGCCAGCAACCACCAATGTCCCAACAGCTCAGCCGGTAGGCCGATGCAGACGATTCCAGCCAAACCGATGGCCAGCCCCATCCAGCCGATGGGATTGATCGACTCCATGAACAACGCGCGTGCCATCAGGGCCACCAACAGAGGTTGGCAATCAATCAGGACGGAACCGAGACCCGCGCCTGTGCCCTCCAACCCCCGCGCCAACAGGCCTTGAAACAAGGTGGCATCCACCAGGGTGAACAGGAGGAACCAAGGCCGATCACGGGAATCGATCGCCAGGCCTCGGCCGGTGCACTGCCCCCAGAGCAGAAGAGCCAAACCGGCGGGCACAAGGCGCAAGCCTGCTACCAGCCAAGGCCCTGCACTGGCGAGCAATGGCGCCATGGCGGTCATCGCCGTTCCCCAGAGCGCGAAGGGCAACACCATCAGAAACCAGAGTCGCAACGACGGCATGGATGGGCGCTTGGGTGCTCTTTTTAAGATCTGGAGCGATGCAGATGCGCAACATGATCTGGCCCTGGCGGCGAAAATCCCGACGACGGATGGCGCGCATCGTTGTTGATGGCCCCATCACCGGTGCCACGCGGAAGCGGGTGCTCAAAGCGCTGCGGGAGGTGAAGCAAAGGGAATTTCCAGCCCTGCTGCTGCGGATTGACAGTCCAGGCGGCACGGTTGGAGACAGCCAGGAAATTCATGCAGCCCTGCTGCGGCTCCGGGAACAGGGCTGTCGCGTGGTGGCCAGCTTTGGCAACATCTCCGCCTCCGGCGGCGTCTACATCGGCGTGGCGGCGGAAAAAATCGTCGCCAATCCCGGCACGATCACCGGTTCCATCGGGGTGATCCTGCGGGGCAACGACCTCTCTCGGGTCTTCGAGCGGATCGGAATTCGCTTCGACACGGTGAAGAGTGGTCCGTTCAAGGACATCCTTTCCCCGGATCGCCCGCTGAGCGATGCCGAACGTGCCTTGCTTCAGGAGCTGATCGACAGCAGCTACGGCCAGTTCGTTGGTGTTGTAGCGCAGGGGCGAAACCTTGAGCTGGAAACGGTGAAGCGCTTCGCCGATGGACGGGTTTTCAGCGGAGAACAGGCACAGGCACTGGGCTTGGTGGATGAACTCGGTGACGAGGACCATGCCCGTCGCCTCGCAGCGCAGCTGGCCGACCTCGACGCGGACGACATTCGCCCCGTCACTCTGGGCAAGCAACGCCGCAAGCTCAGTGGCCTGCTGCCGGGATCCGAGCTCTTGCATCAACTGCAGCAGCGCCTCTCGATTGAATTGATGGGGAGCGGTCAGGTGCTTTGGCTGTACCGCCCATGAGCAGCTCACCCTTTGCGCTAAGAGGCCTGCGTGGGGCCACCACCTGCACGGAGAACAGCACGGAGGCCATTCAAACCGCGGTCAGCGCCCTGATGGATGCCCTTGTTGATCGCAATGGTCTTACTCCCGACCAGCTGGTGTCGGTGACGTTCTCGGTGACGGCTGATCTTGACGCCTGTTTTCCGGCCGCCATTGCACGGAGGCGGCCCGGCTGGGACTCGGTAGCCCTGCTGGACTGCCAGCAAATGGCCGTTCAGGGAGATCTCCCACGCTGCATCCGTGTCCTGGCCCACGCCTGGATTCCGCAGGGCCAGCAACCGGTTCATCCCTATCAGGGCGATGCGCAGCGGCTGCGGCCGGACAGATCTGGTCACAACTGACAGATCAGCCTCCGACCCCTGAGATCACCGCCCCGTGGTTGGACTCAGGAGAATCCCACCAACGAGACGCTTCCTATGGCCCGTTCCACCACCAGACGCTTGCTTGCTGGAGCCGGCACTGCGGCGGCCCTACTGATTGGCTCCACACTGACCCGAGCCCCCCAGCAGATCGCCCACGCCCAGGGCACACCGGGGCTGATGGAATTCCGCTGGGACAACGACCGGGACTACCGGAAGCTGTACTACTACCAAACCTCCAGCATCGAAAACGACCGCTCGGAGTGGTACCTCACCCTGCGCGAAAAGGACCGCAAGACCGCGATTCTCAAACTCACCGTCACCGTTCCGGACTACTTCGACTCCAAGCTCAAGCCCCACCGCATGCGCATTTGCCGCACCAGCGTTGGCAGCATGATGAGCCGCAGCAAGTGCCTCGAAGAGATCCCGGCGGTGATTGAGGTCAACAAAGACCAAACAGAAATCGTGGTCTTCCCCGACACGCCGCTGCCTTCAGACGGGGACTATTCGCTTCACATCAAGCTGTTCAACCCCCAGGGGAAGCGCATGTATCAGTTCAACGCCCTGGTGCAGGCCCCCGGCGATGTGCCGATGTCCGGCTACCGCGGCAGCTGGCTGATCGATGTGGACTAACTGATAAAATCCCAGATTCAGATCGGCCGGTAGCCAGGAGACGTCCATGACCAAGCGCACCCTCGGGGGAACAAACCGCAAGAGGAAGCGCGTCTCGGGTTTCCGTGTACGGATGCGCTCCCACACCGGCCGTCGCGTGATCCGCACGCGTCGCAAGCGCGGCCGCGCCCGCCTCGCCGCCTGATTGCCTGGGATGAATCCAGAGAATTCATCCCGTCTTCGGCCCCTCCCAACAAGATTGGTTGATGGTCCTTCCCGCCTCAATGCGATTGCGCGGGCATCGATGCTTCAACCGTTTGCACCGATCGTCCAAGCGACAGCACGGAACCTTGATGGTTCTGCGCGTTGCTGCAGGTGATTCCAATCTGCTTCGCCAGGAGTTGCGGGGCATCCAGGAGAAAACCTGTCGCTGCGCTCTGGTGATCAGCAACAAGGTGAGCAAGCGCTCGGTCAAGCGGAACCGCCTCAGGCGGCTTTTGCATGACCACCTGCGTCGACGTTTTGAACAACGCAACGACCTGGCAGGTCGCTGGCTGTTGATCAGCCTTCGTCCGGAAGCCGCGGAAGCCGAACCCACACAGTTGCTCGAAGAATGCGACAGTCTTCTGAGAAGCGCCGGACTGGATCCATGACCAGCATTCAGGAAGATGTCCACTACGACGGTGGACCAGCCCGCGGGGATCTGATCTTCAACATCCTGCTTGGCTTCACGCTGATCGGCCTTCCCTTCACCATTGGGGCCGTTGTTCGGGCCCTTTGGCTGCGCTTCCGCATCACCAGTCGCCGCATCTCGGTGACCGGGGGCTGGATGGGCAAGGACAAAACCCAAGTGGTGTACTCGCAGATCAGCGAAGTCCGCACCGTGCCCCGGGGCTTCGGTGCCTGGGGAGACATGGTCTTAGTCCTCAAGGACGGCGCCAGGCTCGAACTGCGCTCGATGCCCCGATTCCGGGAAGTGGAGGCCTACATCCTCGAACGCATCAGCAGCCGTGCGGCCAAAGCCCAAGAGAAAACCACTGAAGGTTTCGCCGCCTGAGTGCAGCTGTTCATGCACACTGGCCTCACAACGTCCCGCCCCCCCGTTTCTTCAACGTGATCGGATACATCTCCGACAACCTGCTGATTCCAATCCTGGACTTCTTCTATGGATTGGTTCCGAGCTATGGCCTGGCCATCGTCGCCCTCACCCTCGTGATCCGGATCGCGCTCTACCCCCTGAGCGCAGGATCGATTCGCAGCGCTCGGCGCATGCGCATCGCCCAACCGGTGATTCAGAAACGTCAGGCTGAGATCAAAAGCCGTTACGCCGACAATCCTCAGAAACAGCAGGAGGAGCTGGGCAATGTGATGAAGGAATTCGGCAGCCCCCTGGCGGGATGCCTGCCGCTGCTGGTGCAGATGCCGATCCTGTTTGCATTGTTCGCAACCCTGCGGGGGTCACCGTTCGCCGACGTTCCTTACACCTTGAACATGAAGGTGTTGCCGGCAGACCAGATCGCTGCCGTTGAACCCAAACCGTTCAACAGCGCCAGCCATTCCATCTTCATCGGTGAAACCGACCATGTGCCGGTGATCGCCAGCCTGCCGCGGGGCACCAAGATCGGCGTTGGCGACAGCGCCACTGTGAACCTTCATACGAAGGATGGCCGCGCCTTCAGCGACGTGCTCACGGATGTTGAGAACCCTGGACGCTTCTCCCCCAGATGGGCAGTGACTAAAGGTGATGACATCGTCAGCGTCAGCGAGGACGGCA
This sequence comes from Synechococcus sp. A15-44, assembly GCF_014280115.1. Lineage (NCBI taxonomy): Bacteria > Bacillati > Cyanobacteriota > Cyanophyceae > Synechococcales > Synechococcaceae > Synechococcus > Synechococcus sp. A15-44. Next base: position 559,063 of record NZ_CP047938.1, on the reverse strand, counting down.
CCATCACGGCCCTCGCCGCCGGTGACGCCACGGTTGAAGCGAAGATTCCGGGCCTGGCAGCCCGCAGCGGCTTCCTGTTCATCAAAGCCCTGGGCCAGGTCGGCTTCTATGCCGACGGTGCCATCAACTGGGACATCGCCATTCTCGTTGCCGGCTTCGGCATCACCCTGTTCATCTCCCAACTGCTTTCGGGCATGGGCATGCCTGCGAACCCTCAGCAGGCCACGGCCAACAAAATCACTCCGGTGATGATCACGGGGATGTTCTTGTTCTTCCCACTCCCCGCCGGCGTTCTGCTCTACATGCTGATCGCCAACATCTTCCAAGGCCTGCAGACCTTCATCCTCACCAAAGAGGCACTGCCCGACAACCTGCAGAAAATTCTGGATCAGCAAATGGCCCAGAAAACAGTGACGGTCTCTGCCACCTCAGGCGGCTCACGCCTGCCCTTTGAACCGAAGGGCAAGTGACCGAGGCACTGGAGCCTGTTCCTCTCCAGGAGCTCCGGGCCCTCGGCACCGCGAAAGTCTGGGAGGTTGAGGGTGAGCTCGATGAGCTCCCCTTGCTCACACCCGTGCGAGGCCATGTCTCCGCAGAGCACCGCGGCAACGTCTTGGCGGTTGAGGGGAAACTCAACACGATCGTGACGCTCTGCTGCGATCGCTGCCTGAATCAGTTCAATCAGAAGCTCAGCTGCACGCCTTCGGAACTGATCTGGCTGGGAGACGAGCAGCCGACGGCCGACGAGCTGGAGCTGTCCGGAGAGGTTGCCGAGATGGAAGGGCTGGTGGATGTTCTCGATCCACGCGGTCAATTTGACCCCCAGCAATGGGCCTTCGAACAGCTCAACCTGCTGTTGCCGGCCGTCAACCATTGCGGTGACCACTGCCCAGGCCCACCAGGTCTCCAGCAGCAGCCCGTGATCCCAGACACCAAAACAAAGCTTGTGGATCCCCGCTGGCAGGCCCTGCAGCAGCTACAGCAGCAGATCGATCAGCCATGAGCAGTGCCACCTGGGGACATCAGATCGACCTTCTGGTGCGTGCGCGCACACCCCTGATCTGGGTTCGGAGCAATGAGGAAGCCCGGGTGGAGAGCCTGCTGGGAGAGGCTGCTCAGCGGCTTGCACGCCAGCTGGTCTGCTGGAATTTCATCGATGGCATCAGCGGTCCGGTGAATGCCGATGGCCAGGGGAGCCGTCAACCGATGGCCATGCTGCAGTGGCTGCAGCAACGGGATGCGGGTAGCCCAACCCTTCTGCTCGCCAAGGATTTTCATCGTTTCTGCGATGACCCCGGTGTGGCCCGGATGCTGCGCAATCTCGAAGCATCCCTGCGCAGCACCCCTCACACGCTGGTGCTGTGCTGCGGGCAATGGACACCCCCCGGTGATCTGGAAGAAAGCCTCACGCTTCTCGATCTCCCCCTTCCCGACAACAACGACCTGCGCCGGCTGATCAGCAGCATCGGCACCAGCAGCGGCAGCCCCCTGCCAGCTCCTGTCCTGGATGAATTGGCTCAGGCCTGCAGCGGGCTCAGCGAGATGCGTGTTCGCCAGGTGGCCGCCCGGGCCCTGGCACGCCGCGGCCAGTTGGGATCTGAAGATCTGCAGGACGTTCTGGACGAAAAACGCCAGACGATTGCCCGCAGTGAGGTGCTGGAGTTCTGTCGCAGCGATGCGGGCACCGAAGCCATCGGAGGCCTCGATGGTCTCAAGACCTGGCTGAACCAACGGCACCGGGCCTTCTCAGAAGATGCACGGCGTTTCGGACTGCCTCTGCCCCGTGGCGTCCTGCTCGTGGGTCCTCAAGGCACCGGCAAATCCCTCACGGCCAAGGCCATTGCCTGCAGTTGGTCGATGCCCCTGTTGCGGCTGGATGTGGGGCGGCTGTTCGCGGGTCTGGTGGGGGCCAGCGAGGCACGCACCCGCGAGATGATCCAACGGGCTGAAGCCATGGCGCCCTGCGTGCTCTGGATCGATGAGATCGACAAGGGCTTCGGCGGGGATGGCCGCAGTGACGGCGGCACAACCCAGCGGGTTCTGGCCAACATGCTCACCTGGATGGCGGAGAAAGAGTCACCGGTGTTCGTGGTGGCCACCGCCAACGGCGTTGAGAAGCTGCCACCGGAGCTGCTGCGCAAGGGACGTTTCGATGAGATCTTCATGCTCGATCTGCCCAGCAGCGCTGAGCGCCGCAGCATTCTTGAGCTGCATCTGGAACGGAGACGACCGGGGCTGAAGCTTCCCCTGGAGACGGTGGTAAGCCGCAGTGAGGGCTTCTCAGGTGCCGAGCTGGAGCAGACCGTGATCGAAGCGATGCACCTGGCCTTTGCCGACAACCGTGAGTTGACGGAGCCTGATCTGATTGGAGCGGCCTCCCAGCTCATCCCCCTCTCCCGCACCGCCAGCGAACAGCTGGAGCGGCTGAAACAGTGGGCTGACGGCGGCCGTGCCCGCCCCGCCTCTGTTGCTGCAGGTAACGAAGCCTGACGCGGCGTAACGAACACCCGCCTTGAGTAAGGCGCTGGCCGGCGCGCTCCCTACGGTCCCAACAACAGCAGGACCAACGTGGAGCGCCGCAACGACATCGCCACTCAGCTCTGCGTGGCCTGCCTTGGCGCTGGTGTGATCACGACCATGGCCGTCGCCCAGGGGCAAAGCCCCCTCACAGCTCTTGGCATCACCCTGTTCTCGGGCATCGCAGCGGTGATGGTGGGCCAGGTGCTCTGAAGCGGACTGCCATAGGCTGCCCGCGCTGACGCCCCTGAAACCGTGCTCGATCAGCGCCTTGTGCGTGACAACCCCGAAACGATCGCCCAGCAATTGGGGCGGCGAGGAAAGGCTGTTGATCTCACCAAACTGCAGCTGATTGCCCAGCAGCAACGCGGTCTAGAGCAACAACGCAGCAGCCTTCAGGCGGAAGGCAATCGGATCGGCAAGGAAGTGGGCCAGCGCATCAAATCAGGTGCTGATCCCAAAGGCGACGAGGTCGCCGAACTCCGTCAACAGGGCAATGCCATCAAGCAGAAGGTGGCGGTGCTTGAAGAGGAGGAAAAGCAGCTCTCGAGTGAGCTCAAGCAGCAGCTGCTGGGGTTTCCCAATCTCCCCTCAGACGCCTGCCCTGACGGTCGCAGTGAGGACGACAACATTGAAGTGCGCCGCTGGGGGACCCCCCGCGTTGACGACAACCTCGAGGAACACTGGCAGATCGCGGATCGTCTGCAGCTGTTCGACACCGAACGGTCCGTCCGCATCGCGCAGAGTCGGTTCGTCACCCTGTTGGGCCAGGGGGCACGCCTGGAGCGAGGCCTGATCAATTTCATGCTCGACCTTCACGCGAGCAAGGGGTACCGGGAAGTGCTGCCCCCGGTGCTGGTGAACAGCGCCAGCCTCACCGGATCAGGACAACTGCCCAAGTTCGCTGAGGAAAGCTTCCGTTGCGCGGATGACGACCTCTGGCTGACACCGACCGCTGAGGTGCCGGTGACCTCCCTGCACCGAGACGAAATCATCCCTGCGGATCAACTGCCCCTGCGCTACGCCGCCTACAGCCCCTGTTTCCGCCGTGAGGCCGGCAGCTACGGCCGCGACACCCGTGGGCTGATTCGCCTGCACCAGTTCAACAAGGTGGAGTTGTACTGGTTTGCCCATCCGGATCACTCCGAAGAAGCGCACCAACAGATCACCGCCGATGCAGAAGCCGTTCTGCAAGCGCTGGAGCTGCCCTATCGGGTCTTGGACCTCTGCACCGCTGATCTCGGATTTTCCGCGCGTCGGACCTACGACCTCGAGGTGTGGCTGCCAGGAGCGGGGGCCTATCGGGAAATCTCCAGTTGCAGCGTCTGTGGCGATTTCCAGGCGCGACGGTCCTCCATCCGCACCAAAGAAGGCAAGGCCACGAAACTGGTTCACACCCTGAACGGCAGCGGTCTGGCCGTCGGCAGAACCATGGCGGCCCTGTTGGAGAACGGCCAACAGCCCGACGGCAGCGTCCTGCTGCCCAAAGCGCTGGTGCCCTACGTCGGCCGCGAGCGACTCCAGCCAGAATGATCCGACTGGAATCCTGACGGCGATATGAACGTTTTGGCGGCCCTTCTGGTCCTCGCCCTGCTGATCGTGGTCCATGAGGCCGGCCATTTCCTGGCTGCCACGCTCCAGGGCATCCGCGTCAGCGGTTTTTCCATTGGCTTTGGCCCGGCCCTGATCAAGCGGCAACGGCGTGGGGTGACCTACGCCCTGCGGCTGCTGCCCCTGGGTGGTTTCGTCGCCTTCCCTGACGACGATGAGGAGAGCACGATCCCGGCTGATGATCCGGATCTGCTGCGCAACCGGCCCATCCCCCAGCAAGCCCTGGTGGTGGCTGCTGGGGTGTTGGCCAACCTGGCCTTGGCACTGGTGGTGCTGTTCGCTCAGGCAGCGTTTGTCGGCGTTCCCGCCGCGCCGGATCCGGGGGTTCTGGTGGTGCAGGTGCAACCGGGTGGCGCTGCCGCCCGCTCCGGGCTTCGTGCCGGTGACCAGATCCTTAGCCTGAATGCCCAACCCCTTGCTGCAGGACAACGGGGCGTGGAAGCCATGGTGCGGGATGTGAAAGCAGCACCAGAACAATCCATCCGTGTGGAACGAAAACGCGCAGACGAGACCTCCACGGTTGAGCTGATCCCTGACGATCAGCAAGGCACGGGAAAAATCGGGGCTCAGCTGCAGGCCAACATCAGTGGAGAGATGCGGCGTGTGCGTGGTCCTGGAGAACTGTTAGGGACCACGGGCTCTCAATTCGGCCAAATGCTGCAGCAAACCGTGCATGGCTACGCCGGCCTGCTAACCAACTTCCGATCCACCGCAGGCCAGGTGAGTGGCCCGGTGAAGATCGTTGAGATGGGCGCTCAGCTCAGCCAGCAGGGGGGATCTGGGTTGGTGCTCTTCTCAGCTCTGATCTCGATCAATCTGGCGGTGCTCAATTCACTGCCACTGCCTCTGCTCGATGGCTGGCAAATGATGATGCTGGCGATCCAATCCGTTCGCGGTCGTCCGGTGTCCGAACGGATCCAAATGGCCTTTGTGCAATCCGGTTTCCTGCTTCTGGTGGGCCTCACCGTGGTGTTGATCGTGCGTGACACCAGCCAGCTGCCGGTGGTCCAGCAATTGATGGGTCGCTAGCAGGGTGATGACGCCCATGTATCGTTGACGATTCGTTCACTCGCTGCCCTCAGCTGCATGGCCAAGAAGTCGATGATCGCTCGCGATGTGAAGCGCAAGAAAACGGTTGAGCGCTATGCGGCCAAGCGCGCAGCACTGATGGCAGCCTTCAACGCAGCCGAAGATCCGATGGATCGCCTGGAGATCCATCGCAAGATTCAGGCTCTGCCCCGCAACAGCGCACGCATCCGTGTGCGCAACCGCTGCTGGGCCACCGGCAAGCCCCGCGGTGTGTATCGCGATTTCGGCCTCTGCCGTAACCAGCTGCGTGAGCGCGCCCACAAAGGTGAACTGCCCGGCGTGGTCAAGTCCAGCTGGTGATCAGCGTCTCGCCATGACGTCGTAGTGGGGAGGCTTGGCCTCCCCTTTCTTGTGAAGAGCAGCCATGAAATGTCAGAATTGGGATTGACAAAAGGACATAAGACGTCGTGCAAGGACAAACCCAGTCGATCTCCTTTGACGGACGCGAGATTCGACTGACCACCGGGCGCTTCGCCCCTCAGGCGGGAGGATCCGTCTTGGTGGAGTGTGGAGACACCGCCGTGCTCGTCACCGCAACCCGCTCCGGCGGCCGAGATGGAATTGATTTCCTGCCGCTGATCTGCGACTACGAGGAGCGCCTCTATGCGGCTGGGCTCATTCCTGGCAGCTACATGCGTCGTGAGAGCCGCCCACCCGAACGCGCCACCCTCACGGCCCGACTGATTGACCGCCCGATGCGGCCACTGTTCCCCAGCTGGCTGCGCGACGACCTGCAGGTGGTGGCCACCTGCCTGTCCCTTGATGAGCGGGTGCCCGCTGATGTTCTTGCGGTGACGGGCGCATCGATTGCCACGCTGCTGGCAGGCATCCCCTTCAACGGCCCGATGGCAGCCGTGCGAGTGGGCCTGTTGGGAGATGACTTCGTGCTCAACCCGAGTTATCGGGAGATCGAACGGGGTGATCTGGACTTGGTGGTCGCCGGCACCCCTGACGGGGTGGTGATGGTTGAGGCCGGCGCCAACCAGCTGCCCGAGCAAGACGTGATCGAGGCGATTGATTTCGGCTACGAAGCGATCTGCGAACTGATCAAGGCCCAGGAACAGCTGCTGAAGGATCTGGGCATCACCCAGGTGAAGCCGGAGAAGCCGGAGGAAGACAGCACCGTTCCTGCCTATCTCGAGAAGCAGTGCACCAAGGCGATCAGTGCTGTCCTCAGCAAGTTTGATCAGAGCAAGGACGAGCGGGACACAGCTCTGGAAGCTGTAAAAGGTGAGGTATCCGAGACGATCGCTGGCCTCAAGGAAGACCATGCCGTCCGTCAGGCCCTGGCAAGCAGCCCCAAACTGCTCGGCAACAGCTTCAAGGCGCTAACCAAGAAGTTGATGCGTCAGCAGATTCTCAAGGACGGCAAGCGCGTGGATGGACGCGGCCTCGACGAAGTGCGTCAGATCAGCGCCATGGCCGGTGTGCTGCCGCGCCGGGTACACGGCTCGGGTCTGTTCCAGCGCGGACTCACCCAGGTGCTCTCCACCGCAACGCTGGGCACCCCCAGCGATGCCCAGGAGATGGACGATCTCCATCCCAACACCGAGAAGCTGTATCTGCACCACTACAACTTCCCGCCCTACTCCGTCGGTGAAACGCGGCCGATGCGTTCCCCCGGTCGTCGAGAGATCGGCCATGGCGCCCTGGCCGAGCGAGCCATTCTTCCGGTGCTTCCCGAGAAGGACACCTTCCCCTACGTGGTGCGTGTGGTGAGCGAAGTGCTCAGCTCCAATGGCTCCACCTCGATGGGCTCCGTCTGCGGCAGCATCCTCTCGCTGATGGACGCCGGCGTGCCGTTGAAGGCCCCGGTGAGTGGCGCAGCCATGGGTCTGATCAAGGAAGGCGATGAGGTGCGGATCCTCACCGACATCCAGGGCATCGAGGACTTCCTCGGAGACATGGACTTCAAGGTGGCCGGCAGTGAAAAGGGCATCACCGCCCTGCAGATGGACATGAAGATCACCGGTCTGTCGGTGAAGACCGTGGCCGAGGCCGTCAACCAGGCACGCCCGGCGCGTCTCCACATTCTCGAGAAGATGCTCGAGGCGATCGACACCCCGCGGGACAACCTGTCTCCCCATGCCCCGCGTCTGCTCAGCTTCCGGATTGATCCTGAGCTGATCGGCACCGTGATCGGCCCCGGTGGACGCACAATCAAGGGCATCACCGAGCGCACCAACACCAAGATCGACATCGAGGACGGCGGCATCGTGACCATCGCCTCCCACGATGGTGCTGCGGCTGAAGAAGCCCAGAAGATCATCGAAGGCCTGACCCGTAAGGTCAACGAAGGCGAAGTGTTCTCTGGGGCGATCACCCGGATCATCCCGATCGGCGCCTTCGTGGAGATCCTCCCTGGCAAGGAAGGCATGATTCACATCTCGCAGCTTTCCGAAGCCCGTGTCGAGAAGGTCGAAGATGTGGTGAAGGTGGGCGACGAGGTGACCGTACGGGTGCGCGAAATCGACAACCGCGGCCGCATCAACCTCACCCTGCGGGGCGTGCCCCAAGCCGGCGACGCCGCCGAAGTGGAGCCTCAGCCCACCCCGGTGGCACCACTCAGCTGATCAGGTCTCAGACCTGAAAGCCGGGATCAATCTCGGCCATGGCCCACGTCGCACGCTCTCCGAGCTCGGCGTGGGCTTTTCCATGGCTGGCGATCAGACAGCCGGCCTGACGTACATCGCCGGTGTTGTAAGCAAAGTTGGCCTGATCGGCATGGATAAAACGACAACCAGAGACATTAATCTCAACTCAAGACACAACAAAGATTTTGTTGAGCCAATACTTGCTAACAAACAGACCTTAATCATGTGATTAACAAAGTCATGATTTTCAGCGATGGAATAAGCCAAGCAAAACCTTTCGTTCGTGAAACTCAGATCTGCACTCACCGGCCTTGCCCTGACCTTCACCGGCGCAACCGCCTATGCAGCTGAGCCAGTCATGGACTACTCGGTACCTGAGGTGCGCACCAACGGTGGCCTGCGCTTCCAGAGCGAAGGCGCTGGTACCCCGAACACCCTGAGCGGCTACATCTTTGCTCCGCTGTCCCAGAGCGAGAAAGGCGACGTTCTGTTCGTGGATGGCTTTGCCAACTGGAACTTCGGAGGGGAACTCAGCGACAGCAGCTTCGGCGCCAGCACCCGCCTCGGCTACCGGTGGATGAATAGTGATAAGGACTGGATGTTCGGAGTTAACGCCGGTGCTGACACCACGCCTTACGAAGATGATTACAACTGGCAGGCGGGCGTAGGCCTTGAAGCGCTCAATAAAAACATAGAGCTGCGCGCCAACGGCTACATCCCCTTGAGCGATGGGAATAAAGAAGTTGATCGTGGATTCTCCGGTACCCAACTTAAAAACAACAACCTTCTTTTCAAAAACACCTACGAAGACTGGATCACCAGTTTTGGCGGATTCGACATCGAAGTAGGTACTCCTGTGGCCCAGTGGGACGAGGGCGGCCTATGGCTCTATGCCGGCTACTACTTCCTTGATGCAACAGTGGCCGACGGACCCGACAGCTCCGGCTTCAGCGCCCGGGCCGAAGCCCGGATTGCCGACAACTTCGCTGTAGGTGCCACCTACAGCTATGACGATATTTTTGAGAGCAAAGCGGCCGGCTACATCCGCTATGGAACGCAGCCGCTCAACCGTGATGCATCTGCAGAGATCTCACGGGCCGAGAAGACCCTGTTGGCCCAGCGTGGCCTGCCCGTTGAGCGTGAAATCGACGTTCGCATCAGCGAGGTGCGGATCAAAAAGGGCACCCAAAAAGCCAAGAACCCCGAAACCAACGATGCCTGGGTGATTCGTTGCGTCGGCAGTAACAAAGGCGGCAATGACTGCGGTTACAACAGCCTCAGTGCTGCAACCACCGCGGGCGATAGCGACGTGATCCTGGTGGCCGACGGCAAAGCCACCGATCTGGGCGGAGGCACCTTGGCCATTCCCAAGGACGCTGTGCTGAGTAATGGCGGCAATGCACCAGATCTCGACACCCAATACGGCAATGTCGACCTTCGCGACATCTACGGCGCCGGCAATTCGAACCGCATGCCGACCATCAGCAACGGCACCTTGACGGTGGGCAGCGACACAACGATTGCAGGCTTCAACTTCACCAACGCCACGATCACAAACCGCAGCACCAGCAACGTCAGCATCCGCAACAACACCTTCACCGGCTCGGTGAATGGGGAAGGTGCCATCGTCTTCGACGGTGCCACCGATGTGGTGATTGCTGACAACACCATCACCAACCCCACCACCAGCGCTCTTGAAGGGGATGCCAACGGCAGCCTGATCGGCCGCGGTATCGCAGTGAAGAACGGCAATAACATCCGGATCACCGGCAACACGGTGACGGGTGCAACGGGGGAAGGCATCTACATCGATAACATCGGAACCAGCCGCAGCAACACGGTGAGCAACAACACCGTGAGCGACATGCGCGTGGATGTCGACACCAACTTGGAAGCCGGCATCTTTGTTCGAAACAGCAAAGACGGTTACATCGCGATTACCGGCAACACCGTGAAGGACAACAACCAGGAAAGCGGCGTGGGTGCACCCACCTCCCGTGGCTTGAATGGCCAGAACGCCTCGGACGGCATCGAACTGAACATCTGCCGTGGCGGAGAAAATCTCGGTGAAGACGGGTTCACCGACGACGTAGCCGGTGCCTGCAACAGCAACGCCACCCTCACCGCCGTGGTGAACAACAACGTCGTCACCAATCTGCAAGGAAGTGCCGATGGCATCGACACCAACGTGGGCGACAACGGCACCCTGAACCTCACCGTGAAGGGGAACACGGTGACTGGCGTCGGCGATGAAGGATTCACGCTTGATGTTTTCGGTGCAAATACAGCAGTTACTGCCACCATCAGTGACAACGTCTTAAAGACCTCTGGTGCCAAGGGGGCACGCACCGATGCCGACGGCAATCTCGACGAAGACGGCTCTACCGATGGCATCGCCATCACCCTGCAGGAGAACGTGTCTGACACCGACTTCATCGCTTCCGGGGTCTACGACTTCACGATCACTGACAACACGATCGTTGCCGATACCGACAACCTTGCTGGAACCAACGAGAAGCCAGAAAAAGCAGAAGGCATCAAGTTCACCGTGGCCGAAAAGCTACGCGCTGGTCGCCTGACCATCAAAGCCACGATCGAAGACAACAGCATCCAAACCCGCTCGGGCGATGGCATTGAATTCGACACTCTTACAGAAGCTGAAGGGTCAGCCAACGTCGACTACGACGTCACCATCCGGAACAACACCATCACGCAGACCAACGATGCCGAACAAGCTGGTAGCGCCGATGACGAAAAATCGAAAGACCTGATTAACATCTATTTCAGTGAAAACAAAGACGATCAGGCTGCAACTGACAATACCTACGTCACAGGACAATTCACCATCGAAAACAACACCCTCAAAACCAACGAGGGCAATGGTGAACTGAATGATGCCATTCAGATTGAAGGCATTGGCGCCAGCAATAAAACCAGCGTGAAGGTCACCGTCAAAAACCAGGTTCAAGACCAAGCGGTGAAAATCATCAAGGTGAACGGCCAGATCCTTGCTGACACCGTCACCAACCTGGAGATCGAAGACAACACCATCACCAACCCTGAAGTGAGCCTGCTTGAAGGTTCTTCAGTGGAGAGCTTCATTGGCCGTGGCATCGATGTGCGCAACAGCAACAAGGTGACGATCAAAGACAACGTCATCACCGGTGCCACCGGAGAAGGCATCTACATCGAAAACATCGGCACGAGCACCAAGAACATCATCTCCGGCAACAACGTCTCGGGGATGAAAGCCAGCGAAGATTCCAACCTTGAAGGCGGCATCTTTGTTCGCAACAACAAGGACGGTTACATCGCCATCACCGACAACACGGTTCAGGACAACAACCTCACGTCCGGAGAAGGCTTCCCTGCTGCTCGCGGCACCAACGCAACTGACGGCATTGAGGTGAACATCTGCCGCGGTGGCATCAACCTCGACTCTGATGCCTTCACCGATGGCATCGCCGGAGCCTGCAGCAGCAACGCCACCCTCACAGCGGTGATTGATCAAAACACCGTGAGCAATCTCCAGGGTGGTGCTGACGGCATCGACGCCAACATCGGTGACAATGGCCGCCTGAACCTCACGGTGGATCAAAACATCGTGACGGGAGTGGGTGATGAAGGCTTCACCCTCGACGCCTTCGGGGCCAACACCCAGGCCACCGTGGTAATCACCGACAACACCCTGAAGACTTCAGGTGCCAAGGGCACGGCACCAGGCGAGGACGGATCCACCGATGGCATCGCCATAACCTTCCAAGAGAATGTCTCTGACGGCGACTTCATCGCTTCCGGGGTCTACGACTTCACGATCACCGGCAACACGATCGAAGCCGATACCGACAACCTGGCCGGCACCCTTGAGCGCGGCGACAAAGCCGAAGGCATCAAGTTCACCATCAATAAGGGGGTCAAAAACGGCACCACCAAACTGACAGCGGTGATCGATGACAACGACATCAAAACCCGCATCGGTGACGGCATTGAGTTTGCAGTTAACGAAAAGGCCGCTGATGGCGTCGTGTTTGACGCTGACATCACCATCAACAACAACCGCATTGTTCAGACCAACGACAACCCTGTTGGCTCTGACAACGAGGATCCCCGTGACCTGATCAAGGCCACCTTCGGCGAGGAAGCTGAAGGTTCCATCACCACTGGCACCTTCACCATCACCAACAACACGGTGACCAGTGCCGCAGGAGCCGGTGATGCTTTGAATTACGAGAGCCTGAGCACCTCCAGCAGTAATAGCTTCAAGTTCCAGATCGAAGGCAACAACTTCTCCGCTGCCGACGACAAAGACCTGAAAATCGCAATTCCTGCTGGTTTCCTCGGGATCTTTGCCCCCGACGGCACCACCAACTTCGAGGCTTACCTCGACGGCATCAACACCAACGCCGACACCGAAATCACCGGCAGCCCCGAAGTATTCCGCTTCTGATCACGCATCACCCAGCGATCACTACACCGCGAAGCCGGGATCGATCTCGGCCATGGCCCGCGTCGCACGCTCTCCGAGCTCGGCGTGGGCTTTTCCATGGCTGGCGATCAGACAGCCGGCCTGTCGCACATCGCCGGTGTTGTAAGTGAGGTCGGCCTGATCGGCATGGGTGAAACGACCACCGGCCGCGAGCAACACCGCCTCCGGAGCAGCCATGTCCCAATCCTTGGGAGCGCTCTTGCCGGAGAGGGAAACGTAGAGGTCGGTTTCGCCTCTCAGGATCGTGGCCACCTTGAAGCCAACGCTACCCACGGCTTTGGAACCGCCGAGATTGAGGGCATCAATGAGCTTGACCAAACGGTCATCCCGGTGGCTGCGGCTGGCCACCAGGATCAGATCTGAAACCTCAGTTCTGTCGCTGAAGCGAACCGGCGACCGCTCACCCTGACGGTCTTCACACCAGGCCCCCTCGCCAACGATGCCGATCCAAAGTTCATCGGCTTCCGGCAGCAGCACAACACCAATCACCGGCCGCTTGTCGCGCACCAGGGCCAGATGGACGGCATATTCGCCGGTGCCTTGCAGGAAATCCTTGGTGCCATCCAGGGGGTCGAGAATCCACAGCCATTCGGCCGGTACGGGTTGTCCCTCCGTGAGCTGCTCCTTGGCGGTCTCCTCACTCAGCAGCGTCCAGCCGGCCTCGGGGAACGCGGAGGAGAGACCATCCAGCAACCACCTGTTCACGGCCAGATCAGCTGCGGACACCGGGCCCTCTCCGCCGTCATCAACACTCAAGGCCTTGGGGAAACCGTGCGGAGGCTGCTCGCCGCGGGCATAGGCCCGCAAAATATCGGCAGCACCCCAGCTGAGGCGACGCAGTTCCGTCAGCAGAGCCTCCTGGTTCACGCCAGCGGGAAAAACGGCAGAGCTGGGCATCATGATCAACACAGGTGCTCGCCATTGTGATGCAGCGGGATGAACCAAGCGGCGGGAGCCTCTATCTGGTGGGCACCCCCATTGGTCATCTGGGGGACCTGTCGCCACGAGCCCGCGATTTGCTTCGCAGCGTGGATGTGATCGCCTGTGAAGACACCCGCCACAGCGGACAGCTGCTCAGCAGCCTTGGAGCGGGCGGCCGCAAGCTGTCCTTTCATCAGCACAACACCCGCACCCGCCTGCCCCAACTGCTGGATCTGCTGGCGGAGGGGCAAAGCCTGGCGGTGATCAGTGATGCCGGGCTGCCGGGCATCAGCGACCCCGGTGAAGAGCTGGTGGCCGCCGCGCAACAGGCCGGTCATCCCGTGATCTGCATCCCCGGCCCCTGTGCCGCCACCACTGCTCTGGTGAGCAGCGGACTGCCCAGCGGACGCTTCTGCTTCGAAGGATTTCTGCCGGCCAAAGGCAAGGAACGGCGGGCCCGCCTCGAAGCCATCAGCCATGAACCCCGCACAACGGTGCTGTACGAGGCGCCGCACCGCCTGATCACGTTGCTCGAGGAACTCCAGCACCACTGCGGAGGAGACCGTCCTCTGCAGGTGGCACGGGAACTGACCAAACGCCATGAAGAACAGGTGGGGCCGACGGTGGATCGCGCCCTGCTGCACTTTCGGCAGCACCCGCCCCAAGGGGAATGCACGGTTGTGCTGGGGGGAGCACCATCGCAGGACTTGGAAGAACCCAACGACGACGACCTGCTCAGGCAGCTGCAGGCGTTGCAGGACGAGGGTGCAAGCGCCAGCGACGCTGCCCGGCAACTGGCCCAGACCACAGGGCTGTCCAAACGACGCCTGTATGCCCTCCTGCACCAGGGCACGTCAAACTGAGCCCGTCGACGGTTGTGCTGTGTTGATTCGCCTGCGTCTTCTGCTGATCAGCTTTGGCGGTGGCCTGCTGCTGCTGCTACTGCTCTGCCTTGGAGCCCAGAACCTTCAGGATCGCCACACGCTCCAACTCGGGGGGCAGCGCTCATTGCCTCTTCCCACGGGTTTTCTCGTGGGGATTGCGATGGTGATCGGGGTGATCAGCGGCGGGACCGCGACGGCCGTTTTGCTTCCAGATCAGCGCGATCGCTTCGATTAAGAGCAATCAGCGAAGAGCAATCAGCGGCCGTGCTCAGGCATCCAGCGCAATCAAGGTTCCGTCCAGCACCAGTCGTGTAATGCCCCGGGCCAGCAGGTAACTGCTGGTGCGCTGAAAGACAGCCGTATCAGGAACCTTGATCACCCGCTGACTCCGGCCGCACTGGCGCTTGGCAGCTCGAGGGCTGGCATACAAACACAGCCCCTGGCGTTCCTGTTCGGTGTCGTCAAGGAGGCCTAACTCGGGGAACTCCTTAAGGGGGCGCGCATCCAGCTCAACCACCTTGTCAACCAGCATGTAGGCGCTGTCTGGCAACAGTTCGACACTAAACGGCTGGGCTTGATTCAGGGGGCGATCACTGAGATCTCCCACGCCGAGGAGGGGAACAAGCTCCGTGAAGGTTTCAGCGCTGCCGTTGTCATCATCGTCAGTGAGCTCCTCCTCGGGGTCCTCGCCGAAGTCATCCGCGTCATCGAGAGCCAGGCTGCTGTCGTCGTCATTTGGGGAGTCAGCCTCAGTAACGGCTGCTGGGGGAGGGGTGACAGCCCCTTTTTGCCGGCTGGCCTTGAGTGCGGCATAGGCATCAGCGGGAAGCAGTGCTTTCACCGTGCGGCTCACGGTGTTGGGACTGCAGCCAAAGGCCTCAGCCAAAGCAGCTGTTGACTCGCCGGCCTTGTAGCGACCGACCAGATCCTGCTTCTCGCTGTCGCTAAGACGACGCGGGGCCATGGATGCCGATCAAGAGCCCATCACATTAGGAGGCACAAGGCATCCAGATCCAGCCTTCGCTGAACCAGCCTGCCAAAATGCCGTCGCTAGCTCCCTTAGCTCAGCTGGATAGAGCAACTGCCTTCTAAGCAGTCGGTCGATGGTTCGAATCCATCAGGGGGCGTTTCAATCAGAGCCTATTTTCTCGACCCAAAAGCCTTTCTGGCACTGGCTTTTGCCCTGACAGCCTTTGCCTGCTTCTGCTCGCCCGTGCCAGGCTGTGAGAAGGACCTTCTCACAAACCTTCTCACATGCCAGCGGTCCCGGAATGGGATGTGTTGCTCCGTGGCGGCGTGCTGCGGGCTCTTAGCCAGAGGGGCTGCCGCAGCGGCTGGACGGTGTCGAATTTCAGGGGACGTGCACGGCTTCACATCACGGCCCGAGCAGGCGATGGGCATCGGAAACAGCTGCTGCTGCCGTACCCCTGGGAGTCGGACCAACTCGAAGCCATTCGTGATGGGGTGGTGGCGGTTTACGACGCTTTCCATCAAGGAGTTCCGCTGGAGCAGGCCATCGCCGAACTGAGTGAGGCCAAGGCTGAAGCTGATGCCAGGCGCCAGGCTGCAGCAATGGCCAGCGAGCCGTCAGTGCTGCAACCCAGCGTCATGGCCACGGCTACAACCAATCGATCGGCCCCAATCGACTGGCCGGGCCTGATTCGCCGGTATCAGCAGCACAAGCTGCGCAGCGGCGAGATCAAAGAAACAACCTGGGAGCGGCTTTACAGGCCACGCATGGCGCTGGTCCTCAAGACCGTGAAAGGTCCACCGGTTATCCGCGATGCGACCCAACTGCTGGAGGCGCAAGCCGATCAGTGGAGTCAGCGGCCTGGCTGCCGTACCAGACGAATGCAAATCCAGTACACCGCTGCGCTGCTGCGCTGGGCAGTGAGCCAAAAGCTGCTTACAGGCCCATGGGCTCCGCCACCGGAGCTCTCAACATTCATCGGCCGGTCACGGGAGAACCGCACAGTCACCACACCGATTGCCGTTCCGGACATCCTGGCGGTAGTGGAGACCATCCCAGATCCGCGCTGGAGGTTTGCCTTCCAACTGCTTTGTGCGTTTGGCCTGCGACCCGAAGAGCTGCAGCACCTGCAGCTTCGCCAGGGACGGCTCTGGTGCATGTATGAAAAGGTTGCCTCTCGTGGCAAAACCAAGCCCAGGCCCCTGCGGCTGTTGCCTTGTGACCAATGGGCCACGGAATGGCAGCTTCTTGAAACCTTTGATCCGGCAAGGCTTCCACCCATGCGAGCCGGGTTCGGCTCGGATTCTTTCAGTCGCTACTTGCTGCGGCGAGAACACTGGCAACGCCTGCGCCAGCAGTACGAAGCCCAGGGAGAAAAGTTGGTGCTCTATTCCTGCCGGCACGGCTACGCCCACCGCGCCCATGTGATCTGCGATCTTCCGCCCAAGGTGGTGGCCGCGGCGATGGGGCACAGCGTGCAGACCCACTTGGCGGCCTACAGCCGCTGGTGCGGCGACGATGTGGTGGATGACGCCTTCGCCAAGGCAGAGCAAAGGCTGACCACTGAGGGATGACTCCCTCAGTGGTCAGCACCGTCATGCACACATCTGCCACGTACGGCCATCGCCCGTACAATCAGGAGGCTATTCCTGGTGTGCCATGTCACCGGTCGAGACCGCGCTCCATGCGGCGATCGAAGCGATCGACGAGCCCCGCTCGGCTCGGATGGACCAGCGCACCAAGCCCTCGGTGAAGGCCAGCATTGAGGCCGCGGCTGACCTGATGGGAATCGAGGCCTCCGCCTTCGTGGTGATGTCGGCATATGCGCGTGCCCAGGAGCTGCTCAGTGGCAGGCAGCAGACCCTGCTCAGCCAGGGCGATCACCAGGCTCTGCTCGCCGCCCTCGACGAAGCGACCACGCCAACGCCCGCCCTGCTGGAGGCCTGGCAGCTGCACCAGGACCAGGTCGTGCGCTCCTGAACCGGTGGCTTACCGGATCGAAGCCTTTGACCCTGGCCTGCACGACACCAAAGACTTCCGCTGCGGCAGCGACAGCCAGGACAACTTTCTGCGCCGCACCGCCAAGCGGCAGCAGCGTGATGGCTACACCCGGCTCTACGTCGCCACTGACACCGCCCAGGCAGGCGAACCTCGGGCCTGTCTCGGCTTCTACGCCATCAATGCCCATGCCATCGGCGTGGCTGATGTGCCTGCCGATGCTGTCCCGCGGGCACCACGCTCGAATCTGATTCCAGGCGTTTTTCTCAGTCACCTCGCTGTCGACGGGAGACACCAAGGCCAAGGGTTGGGGCGCATCCTGCTGGTGGATGCCATGCAGCAGTGCCAGCGGGCGGGGCAGATCCTGGGGGTGCGGCTGATGTTGCTCGATGTGACGGGCGCCGCTGGAGACGCGGAACGCGCACGCCTGCACAGCTTCTACGCGTCGATGGGGTTCCGGCCTTTGCCAGGACGACCGGAGCGGTTGTTCCTCTCTCTGAGTGCCCTTCCACCCCTGCAATCGGGCGGATAAGGCATCAGAGGCGCAGATGCCGCCGGCTCCAGCCAGTGATAGTGGCCTCCACATTCTCGAGATGCCACTGCAGGGGGCCTCGGCCCTGGGTGCAGCCCCAGCGGCGGTAGTGCTTACCGGGGGTGAGCACCCCCCGCAGCCGCAGCTGGCGGAGGGTTTCGCGGCTCATCCCCAGAGCTGCGCACGCTTCTGCTGTTGTGACCCAGACCCGCTGGCGCGATGAAGTTGTCGGCGTGTCCATCAGCCCCCTGCCAGCTGGGCGCGAAAGCGCTTGAGGGTGTCGATCAGCCAGGAGCGTCGGTAGCTCTTGACCTGACGCGGGGCACCGTCAACGAACTGTTGGCGGCAAGGGGGCTCCTCGCCGAACTCTTTGCGGTAGGCCCTGGCCACGAGCTTGCCGGCAGCGCAGAACTGGTCGCGCGGCAGCGCTTGCTGGAACACCTCCAGCCAGGCATCGCTGAGGGTCAGCTCGTCGTCGGCGGGGGTGCCAGGCAGCAGTCCAGAGCTCACGGTGAGCACGTTGCTGCGCACGATGTCTTTGAACAGGAGCTGGTCGCGTTCATCCAGGCCGCCCAGCCGCTCGAACAAGCCAATGCTGCTCTCCACCAGGGCGATCACCTCGGCTTGCCGCAGCCGGGGTGCAGCAGTCGCTTCCACCGGCGCCGGCTGCAGCTGCTGGACGCTGTCTAAAAACCAGCCGTCCATCCACACCGCAAACGGTGCACTGATCCAGCGGGCCAGGTCGACGGCGACCTGGGGATGGACCCAGGTGCCGCCGCCCCCGGCGCCGCCTGAGCGGGACTCAACAAGGGCGTGGACGGAAATTCCGGCCACGCTTTCCAGAGCATCCAGATAGCGCTGGCACCGGTCGGACTCGCGGTAGTCCTTCCAGCGTTTGCCATTGGCTTTGCACATCGCGGTGGCATTGACGTAGCCATCGCTGGTGCGCCGAGAAAT
Organism: Synechococcus sp. A15-44; assembly: GCF_014280115.1. NCBI lineage: Bacteria > Bacillati > Cyanobacteriota > Cyanophyceae > Synechococcales > Synechococcaceae > Synechococcus > Synechococcus sp. A15-44. The sequence goes on along the minus strand of NZ_CP047938.1, from coordinate 540,504 downwards.
CGGCGTGCCGTTCCAGGAACGGGAGACCAGAGCCGGGTGATCCATTGAGGCGAGAACTGCGGCGGAATGGGATGGGGTCGTCGTCTTATTCATCGGTCTGAAAGCGGTGTGTTGGTGCTTGTCGTGCGAGGCGGCACCGGCCCGGCGAGCACCAGCAGCAACGTGCTGAGCTGAACCGTCAGTCCCAGTAGGCCCAGCAGGCGCATCGCGGCGAGGCTGCTGGCTGTCACCGCGACAGTGGTGGGCCGTCGGCTTCGGCAGAAGGCAGGCAGCTGGGGAGCGGGCCGGTGAGGGGGCCTGCCGCTCCAGGTCCCAGAGTTGTTGTGGCCCTGACGATTGAGTGGCATCAGAAGGGCGCCTCCTCCTCGTGATGGGCAGTGCTGGCTGTGGTGTAGCCGTCGACCTCTTCAAACCCGTCGGTGGGGTCGACCTGCTCGTAGGGCACAAACTCGACCACCTGAACGGCGCGGGGCTGGAAGGTCATGCCGCAACCGTTTTCGCCGTCCCAGTCGTAGATATCGAAAGCCACCACAACCTTGGAGCCGTTGCCGATGGCGGCCCCATCCCAGGGCTGCTTTCTGGCATCAACGATGCGGGGCCCCTCGGAGAGAGAACCGTCGCGCCGCAGGAACTGCGGCACCTTGAAGCGCACCACCGTGATCTCGCTCGGCTTCTCCTTATCGGCCTTCCAGGGGAAGCCCTTCTCGGCTCGGCGCTTGTGGCTGCCGTGCAGGGCGATGAACTGGTCCTCCATCGACAGCAGGAAGGTCTGGGCCTTCTCGTCTCCGTTGGGGAGAAGCAAATCGCAAGTCCAGGCCTTGGGCTTGCTCCTATCGAGCTGATGCCTGGGGGTGATCAGATGGGCCCATCGCACCTCAGCGAGGGGTGCGCGGAAGATCGTTTTAGCCATGGGTTGGATCGGGGTGATTGGTGGAAACGGGCTGTTGATCGAACGGGGGGAGCGGCGGCAAACCCAAGCGCTCGCGCAGCAGGTGATGCACGGCTCCGCTGGCGGAGAGGTTGTGGGCCTCCATCAGCTCGCGGACCCGCAGGTACACATCGGTGCGCACCTGGGTCTGGATGAAATGGCGCCCGGCCTGGGAGCGGGGCTGCTCGCCGTAGCGGCGGTGCGGCCGGGGATGATGGCGCTCGCTCATGAGCCGGGCTCCGCAACAGGCTCGGGCGAAAGCTGACCCTGCGCTTCTTCCAGGAAGAGCGCGATGAAGTTGCTGTGCTGCCGCTGGCTGATGCGGTCACCGATGGAGCGGGCATTGCGCGGCACCTGGAAGTGCTCGCGGAAGGCCTTGGTCAGCTCACGCCGAGCCGCCTGCGGCAGCGCGAGCACACGGCGGTGGACCTCGCTGATCTCTTCATGCGTGAGGGGAGCCAGGCCTGGATCGCCGTCTGCAGAAGGGCCGTCATCGCTGGAGTCAACCAAGGGGACTGACTTCTCAACAGCAGGATCGTCGACTTGTTGATCATTGCAAGTCTCTTGCGGGCGATCCACATCAGACTTTTCAGTCAGCTGCCTTTCTGAATCTGAACAGGGCTGTACAGCCCAAGCCTGAATGGACACAGGAACGCCCAGCAGCATGGCCAACATCTGCCCGACCGCCTCTGGCAGACCCTCGACCTCATCAGCCCAGGATTCACTGCAGAGCTCGGCCCCGCCGACGTGCATCACCGTGACCTGCAGTCGTGAACGCCCTTGCTCTTCGCGAAGGTGAGCGGACCAGCCGATTCCTTTGCGGAAGGCGGGACGGGCAGAGTTCACCACCGCCGCAAGATCGGCAGTGGCGATGGGGGACACCTGAGCCTGAAAGCTGGCCAGGGCATGGGTGAGCTGCTGCTCAGGGGTGGCGTCTGCCGGGATAGCCGGCGGCGCCTCAACGCCGGCATCTGAGGACTTGAGAGGTGGAGCCATAACGAATCGGATCGGGCGGTTGCCCGCTGATCAGGATCTTAGAACTCTTTACCAAAAGCCGCATTCACAGCGACTGTTAATTCCTAGCTATCCGACTGTGATTTGCTTCTTTCCTTTGCGACCGCCGGGCTTGGCGCCCTTTCTGCTGGCCGCCTCCCACTGGTCCAGCCAGCGCTTGGGCAGGTACACGTCGCCTTCGATCCACAGCGGGGCCAGCTCTTCCGGCTTGTAGTCGCCAAAGCCGGTGAGCACGGCGTAGAAGCGCTTGCGGTGTTCTTCGCTGGCCTTGTCCGCCAGGGAGTTGAGGGCGTCGCTGGGCTCGAGCGCGCACTCGTCGACAACCCGGCGCATTTGGTTGCGCCACTTGCTGGAGAGCTCAGTGGCCTTGCGCTGACCAATGGTCGGCGCGGGCGTGGTGCGGAATGCTTCCGGCACGTCCCGCAGGCCGCAGTAGCAAGCCCAGAGCTCCAGCGGCGACCAGGCCGGGCATTCCTCGTCGCCCAGCGGAATGGAGTCTTCCAGCTTCTCTTTGATCGCCTGGTTTTTGACTGGCCCCCAGTCCTTCTCGGCGATACGGCGGTTCAGCTCGCCCAGCTGCCAGAAGGCCTTCTGGCGCAGCTCGCCGGCCTTGCCCTGCTCGATCACCGAGAGGTTGCCGTAGGAGATCGCCTCGAACCCGGCCTCCTCCGCCCAGCTGCAGGCGGTGTATTGGGTCCAGCCGTTGGTTCTTCGCCAGTTCAGCAACATCCGACCGAACGCTGCGCGGTTCTCCTCCTGGCGCTCAAGCAGCTCCGCGTAGGTGATGGCCACGTTCAGGATCCTGAATGGGATTCCTCGAACCATACGGCAAACTTGGCACTCCTAGTCACCTCCTGACACGTCCTGGCATATCAGGTCTGATCATGTCCGAGCCTCTGCAGGATCTGCTTGGCAAGCTGCCCAGTGATGATTTTTCCTGACTCTGCCTGCAATTTCAAAGCAAGCGTGTAAGGGTGCTCGCCGGGATGGGCCTGCGCGAGACGCTTCAGCCGCTGCTGCACTTCTGCCGGATCCATCAGTGTCCCAGCGGCGCTTGCCTCGGCACGCCAAGCAACTGCTCGGCTTCCTCCACAGAGCGACAGGCTGCGGCCACGCCGCCGAACTGCTTCACCAGCCGCAGGAAGGCCCGCTGCTCAGGGCTGAGCACGCCTTGGGCTGTCTTGACCTCCAGGGCCACAAACTGCGCGAGCTGCTGGCCGACCATCTCTGAAGTGACCTCCAGCGACCGCAGCCCGATCAGGTCGCTGCTGCCCTTGCACAGCCCAAAGCGCACGAAGCGCCCCTGCTGATCGACCAGGGCGCCGGTGTTGTTGCGCCACAGCCGCACCGGCCCGCGGCCGCAGGCCAGGCGGATGCGCTGCTGGATTTCGTGTTCGCTGGGGGAGGAGGCCATGCCTCCTGTTGCCGGACTGGCCGTCAGCGATGGGCATGTATTCGCAGATCAGCGAATAGCTGCCTTGTATTGACAGATCTGGCTCGGCCGCCAATACGTCCTTATCGCGAACGGCGCGCCTACTCGTAGTGGGTCCAGAGGCGCAATACCTTCACGATCCGCTCCTCCTCCAGCACCTGGTAGACGAGCCGGTGCTGGATGTTGATGCGCCGTGAGCAGGCTCCGCGCAGCTCCCCGACGAGGGCTTCATAGGGCGGTGGCTGCTGATAGGGATCGACGGCCAAGAGTTCCAGCAGGGCCTGGGCTTTCTGCTTGAGCGCTGGAGAGGCCGAGGCGAGCTTGCGGGCGTCCTTCTGGGCCTGCTTGGTGAAGAGAACGGTCCAGCTCACCAGCCCGGTTTGCTGCTCAGCTCCGAGGGGTCCGTGGCCATGCCTTCCAGGATCGATTCGCGCATGCCAGGAATCGAGACCAGATGCAGCGTCTCCTGGATGGCCCGCCAGTCGTCTTCCGAGAGCAGGACAGCATTGCCCCGCTTGCCGGTGATCTGCACGGGCTCGTGGGACTGACCCACCTCATCGATCAGGGCGTAAAGCCGCTTGCGGGCTTCTGTGGCTGAAACGGTGGTCATGGCGTTCCTGCTGCCCGTACGTCAAAGCGTACTGCTTTTGGTCGTTGTGCGCTGCCGTGCCGCCCAGACGTGTCTGGCCCAGCCGGGTTTGTAGCCCCGCTCCTGCTCGCGTTGCAGCAGTTCCTCGTAGGTTCGGCAGCCCGCGGCCGGGTGCGTGCGCCGGGGCCGTTGCTGGTGCTGCCTGGGCTTGGGCCGGTGCCGGTCTGCATCTGTGACTTCCACCAGTTCGCCCTCGACGTGCTGGAGCCCGCGGCGCTGCTCATCGCGTTCCTCGGCCAGAAACAGATGGCCGCAGTCGGGGCAAACCTGCGCTGCGCTGGGGCAGCTGCAGAAGCAGACCGGGCAGTCCTTGATCGGGATCGAGACACCCTCGCGGCGGTGGCGGCCGGCCAGGTTCCAGTCGCGCTCCTCGGTGGGCAGGCCATGGCGATGGGCATTGCCGACGTGATCGAGGATCACGGCCTCGCTCTTTCCCGGTGCAGGCCGCAGGGCCCGGCCGACCATCTGCAGGTAGAGGCTCAGGCTGGCTGTGGGTCGCATCAGGATCGCGCCGCCGACGGAGGGGATGTCGGTGCCCTCGGAAATGATCATGCAGCTGCTGAGCACCTCCACCTCACCGGTGGCCAGCCCGGCGATCAGGCGTTTGCGCTCCTCCGCTGGGGTGCTGCCGCTCACCGAGGCGGCGCGAATTCCTGCAGTGCGGAAGGCGCAGGCCATCTGCTCGGCGTGGCGGGTGGTGCAGCAAAAGCAGATCGCTGTGCCCGGGTGCAGCCGGCGCTGGTAGTGGGACACCGCATCACCGATGGCGGCCCGCTCCCCGTAGGCCCGGGCTGCCTCCTCCAGATCGAAGTCGCCCATGTGGCGCCGCAGCTTGCTGTTGCGCGCCCCAGGCCAGGAGAAGACCCTGGGCCGCGCCAGCCAGCCCTGCTCCACCAGCCAGGCGGTTGAGGGCCCCAGCACCAGGGCCTCGAAATAGCCGCCCGCCTCCACGCCCAGACCCTTGCCGTCGAGCCGCTCGGGCGTGGCGGTCTTGCCGATCAGGAGAGCCTGGGGCCAGGCGTTGATGACGCGGCCCCAGACATTGCCTGGGACCAGGTGGTGGGCCTCGTCCTGAATGATCAGATCCGGCGCCGGCAGCACCTCCAGCCGCCGAACGACGGTCTGCACCGAGCCCACCGCGACCCCGCTGCCCTGCAGCTGGTGGCCGGGCGCGATGACGCCTGGCTCCAGGCCCCAGGCCCGCACCGTGGTGGTGAGCTGGTCGATCAGCTCGGCCCGGTGGGCGAGCACCAGCACGCGCCGTCCCTTGCCGGCTGCCCCCTGCACGATAGCGCCGATGGTCTGGCCCTTGCCCGCACCGGTGGGCATGACGGCGCAGACCCGGCGGTGGACCTTGAGGGCAGCGCGGAGGTCGGTCAGCAACTGCTGCTGGTAGTCGCGCAGGACGATCGGGGCCATGAACAAGGCGGCAGGCTTTGCGCCGAGATAGGCAACTCAGCAATACCTAATTTACCAAGCCTTGCCGGTCATGCTTAGGCTGTGCTCAGAATTCCAGGCATTCATGGCCTCCTTTGCGTCACCGCTGAGCGTCTCTATTACTGAGGCGCAGTTGGCTTGGCTTGACGAGCGTCGCTCCCATGGCACCCTCAGCCGTTCGGCGGTGCTGCGCCAGGTGATCGACGCGGCGATCGCGGCAGAGCAGGCCGGCCTGGCCGTGCCGGGGCCACTGCTCGTGGCAAGCGCTGATCATCGTTGATCCACAGCGAAACCCATGGCAACCGACGTGATGACGGCGGCCAATGGCCGCTGGCGTGAAATCCTTGAGGCGCTGGCAGGACTGCCGGCCGAGCAGCTCAGTAATCGCCATCAGCCCTGCCCCGCCTGCGGGGGGAGGGATCGGTACCGCTTTGACGACCGGGACGGCAACGGCTCCTGGTTCTGCAACCAGTGCGGCGGCAAGGACCACCTCGGCGGTGGTGGGACAGGGATAGACCTGCTGATGCGAGTACGCCGCTGGAGCTTCCGCCAGGCCTGCGAGGAGGTGGAGCGCTACCTGGGCCTGGAGCGGGACGGGGTCGGGCGGCATCGACCCCAGTCGGGATCCAGCGGCAACGGCAGCGGAGGTAAGGCCCCAGCGGTCACAGGATTCCCCTGCCACGCCAGTCGGCCCTGGCGCCAACCTGAGGCGCCGCCTGCTGAAGCCCAGCCGCCTGAATTGGATCAGGGCGCCATCGCCCAGTGGTGCTACCGCGACGCCAGCGGCGCCCAGTTGTTCTGGATTCAGCGGCTCTGCCCTGGCCGCAATGGCCGCAAGGGCTTCCTGCATCGGGTCTGGCTCGATGGCGGTTGGCACCGCCCCAGTCGCCGTGATCCCTTCTCCTGTGATTGGCCGGCGCCTCGGCCCCTTTATGGCTTGCCGGGGTTGGCCCAACGGCCAGAGGCTCCGGTGTTGGTGGTGGAGGGGGAGGGCACGGCTGATGCGGCCGCGCTGCTGTTCCCCGATCACGTGGTGATCAGCTGGGCCAACGGCACCAACGCCATCGGCAAGGCCGACTGGCAGCCGCTTGCGGGGCGGTCGGTGACGCTCTGGCCCGATGCCGACGCGCCAGGCCGCAAGGCCACAGCGCGGCTGGCACCACTGTTGAGCGAGCAGGGCTGCAGCGTCGCGTTGGTGGATCCCCCGGCCGACTTACCGCAGGGATGGGATCTAGCTGATGCCGATTGGAGCCCAGCGGAAGCGGCCGAGCATCTGCAGCAGTGGCTGCAGGCGCCGCCGGCTGCGGAAGGGGCCTCGAACCAGGACGCAGAAGCTGATCAGCAGGAGCCCACGTCCGCTGAGTCACCGGCAGGTGGCGGTGGCGGGGCGCCGTTCCAGTGCCTCGGCTACGACGGCGAAGCCAGCTACTACCGCTCCGGCCGCACCGGGCAGGTGCTGCGGCTCAGTCGCTCGGCGCACACCGCCACCCATCTGGTGGCCCTGGCGCCCCTGGCCCACTGGGAAACCCTCTACCCGAGCCGCACCGGCGTGAACTGGTCGGCGGTGGCCAGCGACCTCTATGAGCGCTCGATCGCCGCTGGGCTGTTCAGCCCAGATCGCATCCGTGGTCGCGGGGCCTGGTGGGATAACGGCCGCCCGCTGCTGCATCTGGGCGATCGGCTCGTCACCCCCGAGGGTGAGCACCTGATCACCAGCCCCTTTCGCTCCCGCTACGTCTACCAGCGCATGCCGCGGCTCGATGGGCCGGGGGATGTGGAGCCGCTGTCGGTGAAGGAGGCGGCGGTGATCGTGAGCATCGCCAACCGCTTCCACTGGGATGTGCCCGCCTCCGGCACCCTGCTGGTGGGCTGGGTGGTGCTCGGGCCGATCTGCGGCTCGCTGCGCTGGCGGCCCCATGTCTGGCTCACCGGTGGTGCGGGCTCCGGCAAGAGCGCGATCCTCGAGCGCTACATCACCCCCCTGCTGGGAGACTTTGCCCTGCCGGTGAGTGGCTCGACCACAGAAGCCGCAGTGCGCCAGTCGATCTGCTCCGACGCCATGCCCGTGGTGTTTGACGAGGCCGAGAGCAACGAGCGGCCGGATCAGCAGCGGATGCAGGGGATCCTGTCCCTGGCGCGGGTGGCCAGCAGCGAGAGCGGCGCAGCCCTGCTCAAGGGTTCCCCGAGCGGTGAGGTGAGCCGCTACCGGGTGCGCTCGATGTTTCTGCTCAGCTCGATTGCCACCGCCCTCAAGCAGGGGGCGGACCGCAGCCGCTTTGCCCAGCTCACCCTGCGCAACCCCGCCGAGTTGCCGAAGGGCGAGCGGGAGCTGCACTGGGCCGCGCTGGATCGTGACCTGGATCGCCACATTTCCAGCGAGCTGGGGCGTCGCCTGATTGCCCGCACCGTGGGCCTGATTCCGATGATCCGTCAGGCGGAAGGGGTGTTCACCCGCGCGGCGGCGCGGCACTTCGATTCCCAGCGGCTGGGCGATCAGTACGGCACCTTGATGGCCGGCGCCTGGTCGCTGCTCAGCGATGTCGTCCCCACCCAGGAGGAGGCCGAGCAGTGCATCGCCTGCCACGACTGGGAGAGCTACAGCCAGAGCACCGAGCTCAGCGATGAGCAGCGCTGCATCCAGACGGTCCTGCAGCACCAGTTGCGGGTGGAGTGCCCCGATCGCAGCGTCACCCGCACCATCGGCGAACTGGTGGAGCTGGCTGCCCACCAGGCCCATGACCTGGAGATCAGCGCCGAGCTGGCTGGGCAGGCCCTGGCCCGCCAGGGATTGCGGCTGGAGTCGCCCCATCTGCTGGTGAGCAACACGGCCGAACCGATCGCCCACATCTTGCGGGAGACGGCCTGGGCCCATGGCTGGGCGGTGGTGCTGTTGCGCCTGGCTGGCGCCCAACGCCGCGGGCCGGTGCGCTTCTGCGGCGCCGGCATGGTCACGCGGGCGGTGGCGATTCCACTGGCGGTTCTCTGAGGTTCAGCGTCACAGCCATGACACCCCGCAACACCCCACCGTTATGCCCAGATCGACTGCAGCGCAATAGATAACAGCGGCTGTAACGCTGTAACGCATTTTGCCGGGGGAGACACCCTCACACACACATCAACACCCATGCACACCTGCGTAAGGACACACTGCTGCTTGCTAATGCTTCTATTTATAGAAAGAGGGTTACAACGTCACAGGGGCCGCTTAACCCCTGCTCTGGAGCGCGATTTCGGCTGTGACGCCTGCTGTCACGGCCCGTTGCAAGGGAAACGGCCATGCTGACGGCGACCTGGCTGGAACCCATCCCCGGCCTCTGGCGGGATGAGGCAGCGCACCGCTACTGGCTGGGGGATCACCTCTTCCCGGTGTCGATCACGGGCGTGCTGGCCCATGGCCTGAGCGAGACCGCCAAACGGGCGATCGAGGCCAAGCGGCCGATCTGGGAGCCCCGGGGCATCACGGTGCACGCGGCCCTGGAGCGCTACAGCCAGGCTCGCTTCCTGGTGGGCAAGAGCCCAGCTGATGCACTGCTGGAAGCTGAAACCGTGCCAGGCCATCACCCATACCGGGACTGGATCCTGCCGCTGCTGCAGCTGCCACTCTGGGAGGAGGTGCAGGTGATCGCCAGCGAGCGGCTCGGCTGCTGCCTCACCCGGAACGTGGCCGGGGCCTTCGATGGGGCGTATGTCTCACCCGCGCTGAGCGAACGCCAGGGCCAACCGGTGCGGGTGCTCTACGACCTCAAGACCCTCTCGGCTCATGGCCGGCCCTATTCCACCGCTGCCCAGCTCGGCGGCTACATGGTGCTGGAGGCGTCGCAGGGGAACCACTATGAGCTGGGCCAGACGATCTGGAGCAAGCCAGGCGAGGCCTCCTGCAGCACCTTCTACAGCCGTGAGCAGTGCCTGTCAGCCTGGGCTGCCGTTTGGAGCAGCTACTGCCTCTCTCACAGGCCTTTCTGAGCACAGGGAGACGACTGCTAGGAATTAACAGCTCCTGTCATTGCAGCTCGCAGCACAGAGCTCATACAGTGAGTTCCTGGCTGGCTCTTCTCTGCTGGTCTCTGAATGCCGTGCTCATGGTGATGCCCGCTGCCCCCGCTGAATCTGTCGCGGCGCCCTCTGATGCCATCGATGCCCTGCTCGATGCGATCACGGCCCTCAAGGCCCAGCAGAAGCAGCTGGAGCAGCAGCTCGAACCACTGCTGGAGGCCCTCAGCGAGGCGATGGCCGCCGGTCAGCTGGATCTCTCCTTCTGCCACAACGACTGGGCCTTTGCCCACAGCCCCGGCCGGCTGAGCTACGCGTTCCCGCCGGCAGTGCAGCAGATCGAGCAGAAACTCAAGGCCGCCAGGGATCTCGCCATCCAGCAGGGCAGCGCCAGCGAAAAGCGTGGCAAACCCTTCTGGACCATCCGTGCCCCCAAGACTCCGGCACTGCCGTTCTGAGCTGATGCCGCCGCGCACTCCCAACCAGGCTGCCGCTGATCCGGTGGAGGAGTTGCGCTCTGCTGCCAGCGCAGAAGATGACAACGGCCAGCCGCTGTATGAGCCCACCGACCCCGCCCGCCCGATCGGGCATGCCAATCCCCCGCGCCGCACGCGGGGCCTGGCTTTGCAACCACCCCCGCGGCCCTCGCGGCTGGAGGTGGAGCGGCGCGTGGCAGAAGCGCAGCTCTGGATCGCACAACGCGTTCCGCTGGCGCTGATTGCCGAAAAAGCTCGTGAAAGCTGGGGGGTGAAGAACACCCAGACGATCAACCGCTACCTCAACCTGGCCCGCGAACGCATGGTGGAGGAGCTGATCTCCGACCGGCGCCGCCACCAGGCCGAGCAGATCTTTGCGCTCAATGACTGCGCCCGTCGGGCGATGGATGCCGAGCAATTCAGTGCCGCCGTCGGTGCTTTTCGGGTGATCGCTGAGATCGGCGGCCTGCTGCGGGCGCCGCTGAAACCACCGGAGAGCAAAAGCTGATGAGCCGTTTTTCCTCGCGGTCTTCTGGTCAGGACGCCGGTCTGCTTCTCGATCCGGCCAGCGACCGTTGGGCCGACTGGGGGCTGCTGGATGTTCCTGATCCCAGCCGTCAGCAGCATGGACAGCTGGTCCAGCCGGCCTTCCGGGATTTCATCGTGGCTGCTTATCCCGGCTACGCCTTTCACACCTGGGCTGAGCGCTTGATCGCTCTGCTGCAGCGGGTGGCCGATGGCGAGCTCAACCGTCTGATCGTCTGCTGCCCGCCGCGGCTGGGCAAATCGCTGCTGGTCTCCAAGCTCTTCCCGGCCTACTGGGTGAGCCGCTATCCGCACCGTTTCTGCGCGATTGCCTCCTATTCGGCGGAGCTGGCCTACGCCCACAGCCGTGAGGCCCGGCATTACTACCGCGCTGTCGGTCATCCCCTCTCCAAGGACTCAACGGCGGTGGGCAACTGGCTGACGCCCGAGCGAGGTGGCTGCATTGCCGCCGGTGTGCGCGGCCCGTTCACCGGCAAGGGCTATGCACTGGGGATCATCGATGACCCCTACAAGGGGCCAGAAGACGCCAACTCGGCGGCCCAGCGCCAGAAGCTGATCGAGTGGTTCCAGTCCGTCTGGCTTACCCGCGCTGAACCCGCCCCTCTGGGGCCGGCCCCAAAGCGGCAGTCGCGATCGGGCCCTGCAGGTGCAGCGCAGGTGGTGGTGCTGACCCGCTGGCACCAGGACGATCTGATCGGCTGGCTGCTGGAGCAGGAGAGCGGTGCTGCCCCGCAGCACTGGCAGGTGCTCAACCTGCCGGCGATTGCTGAACCAACCCAGCTGCAGATCACGTTCCCAGCCAGCTGCAGCCTGGAGGCGGACTGGCGCCAGAGCGGTGAGCCGCTGTGCCCGGAGCGCTTTCCTTTGGCAGAGCTCGAGCAGATCCGCGTCCGCGCCGGCAGTTACTGGTGGAACGCGCTCTATCAGCAGCGGCCCTCTCCGGCGGAGGGGTTGCTGTTCCGGCGTGAGTGGATACGCCCCGCAACAACCACCAGCAACGGCCACCAGGTCACACAAGCCCAGCCAAGGCCCTATGCCGCTGTGGTGCTGAGCTGCGACCTGAGCTTCAAGGGAGGTGCGGAGAACGACTACTGCGGCTTCTGCCTGCTGGGTCTGCTGGCGGAACCGGAGGCCCGTCATCCGGTGGCCCAGGCGCTGGCTCGCGGTAAGCAGCTGCACCGCAGCGCCGCCCGGACACGCCCACCGGCCTCGCCTATGGCGCCCGCAGACAGTGGCCACCGGATCGAGGTGCTCTGGAGCCAGCAGCACCGCCTCGATCTACCGGGCGTGGTCCACTTCCTCGGCCAGACCCTGGGAGCGCTGGGGCAGGGCCAGAGCCCTGATGCGGTGCTGATCGAGGACGCCGCCAATGGCCCGGCGGTGTGTCAGCTGCTGCGGCGTCAGATCCCGGGCCTGATCGCCGTGCGACCGCAGGGCAGCAAGATCAGCCGCGCCCATGCGGTGGCTCCCTTGCTGGAGGCCGGTCAGCTGGCGTTTCACAGCGGTAACGAGGTGCTGGTCAGCGAGCTGCTCGGTTTCCCCAATGCAGCCCACGACGACCTGGTGGATGCCTTCTGCCAGGGCGTGATCTGGCTGCAGAACCAGCACTGGCGCAGCCAGGGCAAGGCCCCGTCCCGACCCTTGCTGTTCTCCCGCTGACAGCACGACGACGATCTCTTGTCTGATGACGACCCCACCTGCACCAACGCACCGCCCGCGGCCGCAGCAGGCCACAGCCCGGGTGACAACGCCCTATCGCGCTCGTGCCCCGCGCCCTTGCTCACCCCATGCTGCTGCGGATGCCCTGGTGGTGGAGCACCTGCCCTTTGCCGCGAAAGTGGCGGCCAATTACGCCCGTCGTACCGGCCATCCCAGAGAAGATCTGGAGCAATTGGCGGCCATCGGGCTGATCAAGGCTTCACGCCGTTATGACCGCCGACACCGACCGGGCCGTAGCCCCAACCACTTCATCGCCTACGCCCGGCCCTTTGTGAACGGTGAGATCACCCATTACCTGCGCGACAAAGGGTTTCTGATTTCGGTGCCGGGCCGCTGGCGGGAGCTCCATGCCCGTGGTCAGAAGCTCTTGCGGGAAGGCCAGCCGTTGGCAGAGATGCTCGGGCGGCTGGGCATCAGCGCGGACCGCTGGCGTGAGATCACTCAGGCCTGCAGCGTGCGGGTGGTGGCCTTCCCTGTGACGTCTCCAGCGGAGAGCGATTGACGGTGAAGATCCGCCTGCAGGCGCACTCTGTAGCCAACATGTGCCGGGCCGATGGCCCTGATCAACGCCTCCCGCGCTTCTTCCTTGAGTTCTTCTCGGCTTTTTGCGGCAATCGAAAGTCGCAGGACATTGTTAGTTGCACTGAGGCCGCCATCGGCGGTGCGGCTCACGGTGAACAGGGCTTCTCGCATCACGAATGTCCTGATTCGGTTGCAGTGGGCAAGTGCTTCCTGCAGCAAAAACCCGATCGATTTTCTGCCTGCCAACGACGTGCTGCTGTGTCGCAGAACACGGTTGCGAGTTGAGCTGGACCCCATCGGCAACAGCTGCCGTGATGACAACCCGATTGACGCCATCACGGCCATGACCCAGCCATGCCGAAGAACGCCGTTTGCAGTACCGCTCCATTCCCGCCGCTGCATCCCAGCCTGGCGGCACTGCTGCCGCGACTGGAACTGGTGCGGGACTGCTGGCATCTGCTCTGCACCCCGACGGGCATGGATCGCCGTGAGCACTACCTGAGCCGGGGTGAGCGGGAGCCTGAAACCGCCTACCGGCGGCGGGTGGAGGCGGCGTTGCCGCCCGGCTTCTTTCGCGATGCGCTGCGCACCTTCGCGGGGATGCTGGCCTCCAGTCACTGGCGGGAGCTGCCGGCCTCTCTGCAGGCGGTGATCAGCGATGTGGATGGACGCGGCACCGATCTGGGGGTGTTTCTGGAGGCCGCTGATCTGCTGGTGCTGCGCGATGGCGCCGCCCTGGTGGGGGTGATCCCGCCGCAGCATCAATGGCCCAGTGAGGGGGACCGCCAGCAAGCGTTGCGCAACGGCGATCGGCTCTCGTTGCCGCGGCTGCTGCTGCTGGAGCGCCGGGATGTGCTCGATTGGCGCAAGCCGGATGTGCGCTCCCTGCCGGTGGCGATCAGCTGGCGTGAGCGGCGGGTCGATGGCCTGCCCACCGATGGGGAGGACGCTTCCAGGCAGGAGGCGCCGCTTCACCCCTGGATCTACCGAACGGCCTCACTGTCGGTGGCTGGTCCCGGCGGATCGGGCATGCATCTCACCACCGAGGCCCTGGTGGCAGATCCGCAATCCCCAAGCGGCTGGCGCCGGCAGCGGCTTGATCAACGCCACTACAGCGGCATTCAGCAACTACCGGCGATCTGGTACGCCAGCCATGGCGCTGCCTTTGGAGAAGGGGAATTGCCGCACCTGGGGCTGGCGCACCAGTACCTCAACCACTTCCGCTGCCAGAGCGATTACCAGGAGCTGCTCTATCGCACCGCCCTGCCGGTGGGTGTGCGCACCGGGGTGGCCGGGCCGCTGGGCAGCAGCACCGGAGCCTCGCGGCAGGAGCCGGTGGTGCTGGGGCCCAACACGGTGCTGGATCTGCCGGAGGGCGCCAGCTTCCAGTTCGTGGAGATCCAGGCCCGCTCCCTGGCGGAGCACCGCACCTGGCTGGAGGTGCTGGATCAGGCGATGCGCCGCGATGCTCTGATCCCAGCGGCGACGCAGGGGGCGCCCCGCACGGCAACGGAGATCTCGATGGCGGCATCCCAGGCCTATGCGCTGCTGCAGAGCCAGGCGATTCAAAAGGCCTCGATGTTCTCCTCGCTGCTGCAGCACTGGTGTGCGATCACCGGTGAACCGCTTCCTGTGCAGGAGGGGCCGGCGCTGCTGGTGGAGATCAGCCCGCTGGCACCGTCACCCAAACCGCAACCGACGGTGAGCGAGATGCTGCAGCTGCATGAGCGGGGGATCGTGAGCGACGCGGCCCTGCAGCAATGGCTGGGGGATCTGGCCGGCATCGCACCTCAAGGCGCGTGATTTATGCAAAAACCGAATAGAAGCAAGGGGTGAGCTCCTGGACAGTCAGTGGCGTGAAGTGCTGAGATGGTTGTGTTTGGTTTGCAGAGACGGAAATGGTCGTCAAGGGTTCTTTTATCGCGCTTGCAGTATTAATTGCCTCCAATCCTGCTTTCGCCGAGGTGGATCCCAAGATCCATAAACTTTGCGTAGAAGCCAAGGATTATGCCGGCTGCGTCAGGGCGATGAAGGGTGACACAACACCTATCACAGAAACAAGAATGAGGATGGGATTGCAGGATGAGCTCGGTAACGCCTGTCCCGCTGGATACGCTTACTCCGGCGGCGGTCAATGCAGGTCAATCAAGTGCATCCCCATGGGGATATTTGGAAGCAATGAGCCGCAGCTTGCTGGTAAAGGCCATACCTGCGAGGGGAGAAACATTGAGTATGGAATTATTGGTGGACGCGCCACCATGCGGTGGGGCAATCAATACATGAAGGCAATCATTGACCCCAATTGCCCCAACATCGAGCCTCATCTGGGCGATTTAAACTCGTGCGGTCGCGAGAAGGACTACAAGGCGAAGCAAGAGACAGAAGCGGCGCGAAAGGAAAAAGAATTGCTTGAGTCCTGTGATTTCAAGATTCGCGCATATCAATGCAGCTTCAATGCCTATCTTGATGCTAATCCTGCATTAAAGCGGTGGGCAGAGCTCAATCCCGAAATGGCTGAGAAAGAGCGCCAAAAACTTGGGTCTCTTGATTGAGGCGCTGGCAGGGATGATCAGGGGCTCGGCAACAGCTCCTGATCGTTCAGCCCCGGTCTCTTCACTGTGCTTCATGCTGCTGATGCAGGCCCTTCTTCCCTCTGGCAACCGAACGACCCAGAATCGATCCGCCAGGCCCTGGCCCTGCCCGCCACCGTGCCCTGCCTCGACGCGATCAGCCGGGCGATGGCGGATCTGGAGCGCCGGCATCCAGCCGGCGTGCTGAGCGCACGGGCGTTGCTCGATGCGGTGGCTCTGATCGATCAGCAACTGCTGGCAAGCGGCCCTGAGCAGGAGCAAGCGATCGAGAGGCAGAGCAGCTCGGGGCCGATTGCTGGATCGGTGGCCGCCGCCGGCGATGCGCCACTGCAGAAGGCGGATGTGATCAGCTACGACACCAGCCTGCTGCGGGTGGAGCTGGAGACCGTTTACGCCAACCCCCACTCCGAGGGGGCTGCCCTGCTCAACCAACGGCGGCGCTACGGCGAGCAGCTGCTGTTGCTGCTGCCGGGTCTGAGCAGTTGGGTGTCCTTCACTGCAGCCGCTGCAGGCTTGAACGGCACCACCGCCATGCTGCGGGGTTGAGCGATGGAGCTCCGGCCATCGCAGGCGATGGTGAGCCCGCGCCGTTTCTCGAGCGGGCAGCACAGACGCAACGCTGCACTCTGGGGCCCCACGCCCCTGCAGCCGTTTGCCAATGCCCGGCTGCTGCTGCATCAGAACGCCATCCCCGGTGACACCACCTCCGCGGTGGTGGCCAGTCATGTGCTCGAGTGCTTCCTCGAGCGCGCCAATTACATCTCGGCCAAGGAGAACGGCCCGGGGGTGGACACCGGTGACTTCACCTACAACGGCTTCATCTGCCGCAGCGCCCGCCTGCCGCCCAACCCGGGTGCGATCTGGCTGAGCAATGACCTGGTGTGGCAGCGACACGGCCGGCGGGTGGCCAGCGGCGGCAACACCGTGGTGGCGCCCTGTGAGGGACTGATCTGGCTGGGGGATCTGGCGCTGCTCAACCCTGCTGGCGAGGCGGATGTGGACCCCTACGCGCAATTCACCGCCTTCCATGGCCTGGAGTTCAGCGCCAACTACGGATCTGGCGGCATCGGTGGGCTGGTGCAGCCGCTGATCGGTGAGCGGATCTTTGGCACGCTCAAGCCCAATCGGGCTGGCTGAACCTCCCTCGGCAACAGGGGATGGCAGCGCCGCGATGGGCTGCCGCATCCACTGACAGCCGAGACGGGTCATGGCTTCCACTTCCACAACCACCACTTCTGCCAGCAGCAGCAACACTGCCGTCAGCGCCACGGGCAACAGCAACAGCAGCAGCGATCTCCTCGACACCCAGGCCGCCACGGACCCAGAGCAGCCCCTCAACAACGACGGAACTGCCACGACCACGGTTGCTGCCGATCGCAGTGCCCCAGCGGAGATGGACGCAGGAATCACGCAGGGCAGCGATGGCCTGACAGAAGCGCTCAAGGCGGAACGCCGCCGCAGCAACCAGCTGGAGAAGGAACTGCGCGGACTGCGCCAGCAGCTGACCCGTTTTTCTGAGATCAACCCGGAGGAATACGCCCGCCTGCAGGAGGCGGAACGACAGAAGCAGCACCTCGAACAGCAGCTGGAACTGCGCGAGCGGCAGATGGAGGAGGCCACCACCAAACGGGTGGCCAGCGTTGCCGCCGAACGGGATGCGGCCAATGACCGGGTGCAGGAACTGCGCAAGGAACGGCTGCTGGAACGGGCCTTTTCAGAGGCGGAAGGCCGCACCGGTGGTGATGGACGCGGCACCTTCTTTCAGGTGTTCAAAGGGCAGTTGTGGGATGCATTCCGTCTCAGCAGCAGCAAGGAGGGCCAGGACCAGCTCGAACCACTCGACGGTCAGGGCCAGCCGTTGCTGGGGGATGACGGCCGGCCGATGAGCACGGCGGATTTCATGGATGCCCTCAGGCTGCATCCGGTGTACGGCTTCCTGTTTCAGCAACGGGGAGCCATCGGCAACACGTCCCTGACGTCCAATGCAGCACTGACCACTGGGGGCGGGGCCGCTGCCGGTGGATTTGGCGAAGTGCTCAATCCCCAGGCGATGAGTGCTGCGGAGCTGTACCGCGCCGGCTTTGTGATGCCTGAACGGCGCGGGAGCCAGGGTCGACCAGCCAGCTGAAGGGCGGGTTGAATGTTCTATCTCGCCTTCTGGCAACGCCGCAGCACCGCCACGGTGGTGGAGGCCCGCAACCGGCAGCAGGCCCGAGCACGGGCCAAAGCGCGACAGAAACAGGGCTACGGCGAGCTGGTGTCGCTGCAGCAGGCAAGGCCAGAGGATGCAGCCCTGATCCGCCGCGGCGCATGGGTCCGCCGAAGACGCGATGGTTCCAGCCCCCAGTTCGGATCAAGGGCAGCACGGCAGCGGGCCCGGCGCCAGCGCAGCCGATATCGCTCCTGGCTGTGAGCGGAGGGCACTGGAGGAGTAACGCGAGAGAACCCAGCAGCCGGCGGATGCCGACCGCTGGGCAGACGCCAGGGCGGAGCCGAGGCCCGATGGCTCAGAGCACCGAGACGGAGACCCCGGGGGTGCCCTGCAGCTTGCGGGCGATGGCATGAGCGCGCTCAGCGGGAATCAGGCGCATTTTCTTGACGGGTTTGCCGCGCTTACCGAGCCACTGCAGCTCATAGGGGCTGGTGGCGCCTTTGCGCACACCAGGCGCGTAGCGATGGATGCAGAGGAAACGGATCGGGCAGGAGAGGGGTTGAACAGCGGAGGCCATGGAGCGCAATCGCGAGGGACCCCACCGATGAGGCACGGCCGCGCAGCGCAGGCAAGGACACCCCGCAGGGGTGCAAGGCTCGATCCTTGCCGAGCGAGCAGGCCAGTGCCTGGATGGGGTCAGACCTCGCGCTGCTCTGTGGCCTGCAGCTGAGCTGGACCCGCGTCATCGCTCTGCCTTGATGCTGCTGCCGCCCAGCAGCGCCAGGGTGGTGGCCAGTGCGGTTTCAAAGGTGCGCTGCAGATGTTCTCCGTAGTTGCTGCAGACCGGACCGGTGCTGCGCCGGCTCTGCTCGATGCAGGCCGCCAGGCCGATCAGGAAGATCAGAAACTGCACCGCAAACAGTCCGGCGATGGCGCGCAGCAGAAAGCGCTCCCGCTGAAAACCCATCAGCATCAGGCGCAGCAGCTGAGCCACCAACCGCTGCCGGGACCATCCGCTTCCCAGCGCGGTAGCCAGTTCGTCCAGCTGTAATGCTGAGCGGCGCCATTGGTGTTGGCGGTGTAACCGCCATGGAGCAGATCAGCCTCGCCATTGGGATCGTGGTGGATGGCATGCGTGCTGGAGAAGCCGATCACCACACTCCAGTGGCCTCCTCCGGTAGGAGCTGTGGCGGGGCCGTGATGCAACCAGCCGACGGCGACGGGCCGGCCGGCCTGGATCTCGGCCTCCAGTGCTGAGCGATCACCGTTGGTGGCGAAGTTCGCCGTCAGCCCGAGTGCGCGCAGGGCCGCCAGCTGCGCTTCTGCGGAGGTGGTGTCGCCAAAGCGGGCGCGGATCAGGTTGTACTCATCGTCGCTGCTGACCTTGCCCCAGTAGCGGGCGAGCATGGCGCAGCTGCTGGAGAAGCACTCGCGGTAGCCCGTACCGGAGGCGTTGTCGTTCTGGTTTTCCCAAGCCACTGGCAGGGGATTGGTCTGGAACGGAGCCGGGGGCGCTGCTGGAGAGGACGAGAAGCACTGGCGCCAGGGGGCGGCCTCGGTGAGGATCGCTGGATCAGCGCTGATAACGGCCTGGCGCAGCTGCTCGATGCCCTCCAGCTGCTGGGGCTGAGCTTTCCAGTGGTCCCAGAACTGGCGCCAGCGTTCGGCGTTGAACGGTGCCTGGGCCGCAGGCGATGCCGGGGATGCAGAAGCAGCGGTGGCGGTCATGGCAGCAGAGCGGTTTCCTGCTGTTGCCGCCTCGGCGATCGCGGGTGACGTCGCTGGGGCCGGGCGCGGTGATCGTTGCGGTTCAGGTTGCTTAGCCTGGGGCCATGACCAACCCCCAGCTCACTGAGAACCTGCTTGCCGTGATCCGCAGCCTGCCGGCTGACGATCGCCACTGGCTGCTCAGGCAGCTGGAGCAGGACAACAGCGACCTGAGCAACGCAGCCCTGGCTGAGATGGCGATGGCGGGTGGAGCCTTTGACGATCTGGCCGCAGAGCCAGACCTCTACAGCTTCTCGGACGGAGAAGCGATCGTTGCCGGCTGATGCTCAGCCGCTACGACATCGTGCTGGTTGCCTTCCCGTTCACGGATGGGCCTGCGGCCAAGCCCCGGCCAGCTTTGGTGATCACCACCAGCGATCGCCATGGTGATGTGCTGCTGGCGTTCATCAGCTCCAACGTAAGCGGCCCCATAGCCCGCGATGAGCTTGACATCCCCTCCGAGCATCCAGGCTTCTCAGATACCGGCCTGAAGACGAGCTCAAGGTTGCGGCTCAGCCGCATGACGACTCTGGCCATGCCACTGGTGAAACGTCGTATCGGACGGCTACCGCTGGCCTTGCAGACGGACTGCCAGCAGGTGCTGCAGCGGGTGATCTGCGGCCAGAGCTGAGCGTTCCCTGTTGCGTTGGCGAGTTCGTTGCCGCCTCGGCAATAGACGGTGACGTCGCTGGGGCCTGGCCCCATTTCCCTTGCCATGGGCCTCACCCTGATCGAGGCGGCCAAGTACGAAACCCGCCTGGAACACCTGGCGGTGCTGCGCACCTTCTCAGAAGGTGAACTGCTCGGCCGCCTGCCCTTTCTGAACATCAACGGCAGCGGCTTGTTCTATGCCGCAGAAGCAGAACTGCCCGCCGTTGGCTTTCGTGCCGTGAACGAGGGCTACAGCCAGAGCTATGGCGTGATCGATCAACGCGCTGAGGCGGTGCATCTCTTTGGTGGTGATGTGGATGTGGACCGCTCGATCGTGGATCTGATGGGCCCCGAGGCCCGCGCCAGCCAGATCGAAATGAAGATCCGCTCGATGCGCCTCACCCTGGAGGCCACGATCGTGAACGGTGATGCCAGCGCTGATGCCCGCGCCTTTGATGGCCTGGCCAAACGGCTGCCGCCAGCGGATGCGATGGCGATCGACAACGGCGATGCACCGCTGAGTTTTGATCCACTTGATGCCCTGATCGATTCGGTGGACGGCATGGGCCGGCCCAAGGTGCTGCTGATGAGCCGAGCGATGCGGCGGCAGCTCAATGCCCTCGCCCGCAGCGAGCAGTGCTGTTCCTACAGCGCTGAAACCAATGCGCTGGGAATGACGGTGCACCGCTACCAGGACTGCGAAATTCTGACGGTGGATCGTGATGCCCAGGGCCGTGAGGTGATGGGTTACGACGAGGCGGGTGGCACCAGCTCGATCTACTGCCTCGCCCTCGGTGATCAGGGGGTGACCGGCCTGCAGGGACCATTCCAGGGGCGTTATGGGATCTCGGTGCGGGATCTGGGGGAGGTGCCGGATGCGCCGGTGTTCCGCACGCGGGTGGATTGGTACGTCGGCTTTGCCGTGCTGCACCCCAGATCCGCCGGCCGGCTGCATGGGATCACGCCACCGGCGGCGATGACGGCAGCGGCGGCTCCTTGAAACGCTGCTGCCGCCCTTGTTGGTCACGCTTCCTTCCCTTCCCTTCCCTTCTTCCATCCATCCACCCCATTCCTGAACCATGGCCGGCCTGCCCATTCCTCACATCCGAGCGCGGAGCAATCCCCTGCTTGATGCCGCCACCGTGCTGATCGGTCCTGTGGCCGCTGGCGCTGATCGCCCGGTGGCCGAACAGCGGGCATCCGGCACCGAGGTGCTGCTGAGCACCAAGCTCGATGCCGCCGTGCGCTTCTCCTTGATCTGTTGTCATTCCGGCCACGACCAGGCGGTGACGGTGGAGCTGCAGCTGGCGCCGCAGCGGATGGATGGCAGCCTCGGCAGCTTCCAGAGCGCTGCCACGGTGTCACTGCCGGCAGAAGGCGGTCGGGTGGAGGCGTTCATCAGCGGCCATGACCTGCAAATCGATGCCGCCGATGCAGACCAGGTGCAGTGGCCGTGCATGGCAGCTGCCAGAGCGATCGCCAGTCCGGGTACACCGGCCGATCTCAGCTGTGGCCTGACCGCCACCCTCCCCGCCTGAACCGCGCCTGTTTGAGGAGACAGCCATGAGCCGACAGAACCGAGCCGTTGGGCTGCCTGCGCTGCCGGGCAGCCGCAGCTGGCGCTCGCTGGAGAAGGACAACCTGCAGCAACTGGTGCCGGTGGTGCATGCCAACCGCTGGCGGCAGCAGGGCTGGCGGCAGCAGATGCCGCGCCGCAGACCGCTACGGGCGGGGATCGATTGCTCGGTGAACAGCGCCCGGGTGCAACCGCACTGCAGCGGTGCGGGCATCTGCTTGAGCACCAGCGCACAGGCCAATGAGACCGGTGCTTTCCAGGGAGGCGGCAGCGGCAACAAGGCGATCTACGGCGCCTGCGGTCTGGACCGGCTGCCCCTGCGGGAGCTGCAGCAGCTGCTGATCGTCTGGCAGAACCAGGCCGGTCCAGCTGGGCCCCATGTGGAACCAGCACAAGCTGTGACGGTGGCCACGCCCTACCTGAATCTGCTGGTGGACCTGAACGCTGCTGGTGATCCCGCCGGGGAAGACATCCGCGTGCTGGTGTGCTGCAGCGATCAACTCAGCCCGGCGATCAGCGAGGCGATTGGTGCAACGCGCAATGACGGCAGCAATCGGCTCACGGTCCGTTGGCAGGCCGACACCCACGGTGTGCTGATCGTGGGATACGACGGCAGCAATGCCCCCGGTGGCATCAGCCCGGTGCTGAGCAATGGCAGCAGCTGGCTGGAGAACGTGTTTTCCCTGACGGATCTGCTGGCTGCCTGCCCGCAGGCCCGCCTGGTGGATGCGGTCAGCGGTGATGGCGGCCTGCCAGCGGCGGAGCGCACCCCGGCACTGCTGCTTTGCAGTGGCGACAGCGGCTATCAGGAGGCGCAGAGCAAATGGGTGGAGCGGCTGGAGATCAACGGCCGCTCGCTGCTGCCATGACAGCGCCCCCAACAGGACAGCCCACCACCAAACGAAACGCGATGGGACAGAGCAGCGAGGACTGGCAGAGCTACCGCCTGGGGGAGCGGATCATCCACACCCCGGCGGTGCATGGCGCGGGCTGGCAGGCGCTGGGCTGGCAACGGTTGAATGGCCTGGATGCGCCGATGCCCCCAGCAGACGCGAAAGAAGAGGTGCCGATCACACCAGCCGATGAAGTTGGCGCGGCGAGCGTGAGCGAGGCCATGCAGGACGCGGAAGCCGAGCCATCAATGCTGATGCCAGCAACAGAAGCGATGGCGGCAGCCGCTGAGGATCCAACCGCCGGCAGCGCCGATGGCATGGATCTGCAGGCGATGACCAAAGCAGCGATCCTCACGGCCATGCAGCAGCGGCATGGCGTGTTGCTGGATCGCGGCCTGAGCAAAAGCGCCCTGCTGGCTGCGGCACGGGAGTTGGAACAAGCCGAGCATGGATCGGTAGCGCGGTGAACCTGGTCTTGCCTCGATTGATGGCATGCAGCCAGCGACGGGATGGTGAAGGATCAGCGGCCTCCAGCGCTTGCGCACGCCTGGTTTTTGCCTCAGAGCCGGTAGGGAAAGCCGAATTGCGCTTGAAAATGTGCTGCTGACAGACCCGCCTCAGTGCTGCTGAGCACGCTGATCGTTGAGCGTCCTCGATAAATTACAAACATCGTTGGCCTGTCATTTGCAGGTGCAGTTCGATCCGGGGTCATGCAACGGGGACCCGGACACTGTGGAGACGTAGATGTCACCTCTCGACCTCGTCAAGCGCGCAACCCAGCGCAAGCAACGCCTCACTGAGGCTCAACTGGCCCATTTGCGTGTCACCGCCTATCGCGGTGTCGACACTTCAGCCCACCTTTCTCCGACCATTGCTCGCAGCTCTGCCGCCTGCACCGATCGGGGCGTGGCTACCACTAGCTGAACTGGTGTCACTGATCGGCAAGCAAGCGCCCCCTCGAGGGGCGTTTTTTTTGCGCATTAAAAGCTTTCTCGATGGTTTGTTTCAACACAGTTCTCACCCCTGGAGGAGCCTTACAACGGAAACACGATTGAAGGAGCTTCCATGAGTCGATCAAGGTCGTTCAACCGCTTTCATCGTTATCTGGCACGGCAGAAACGCCGTGGTCTGCGCTCTGTTCTGCCGCAGTTCCAGATGGACTTCGAGATCTACGGATCGCCCATCGATCACAGCCGCGACATGCTCAATAGGTTGAAAGGGCGTGAAGTGGAGCTTGAGCTGCTTGACGCTGAAGCCTGACTTCAGCGCTCAGGTAGCCACCACCTGTAGCAGCCTGTCAGTGTTGATCCATGGCATGACGCCCGTCATGTCCCTTGAGCGAGTACCGACATTTCGACTGCAGTTCGATGGTGATTGGCTTGGTTTGTGCGCTTTATCCGGTATTCCGACATCAGAAATGATTCGGTGCATTGCCTTTGGCAGAGATTTCGCTTGCCATCGTCACGTTGCGGAGCCAATCGCTCGGGAGATTCGGCTGAATTGCCTTTCTCTTTCGGCTCCGCTGGAGATGCAATGGAACCACCACCTCCCCATCAGTGGGAGGGTTCCCTCGCTCAGCCTTCAACAGTCGCTTGGCCGATCGGCAGGCAACGGCTGGGTCGTGATTGGTAGCGAAGTGAACCTGGTCATTGCATCGATTGACGGCATGCTGCAGATCACCCTGGAGGTGGAGGTGCAGCTTCTGTGAGCAGGCAGGAACTCGAGCGGTTCGTCGATGATGCCGAGCAGGATTCCTCGATCCGCTGGCTGCTGCGCCACTGCCGCACGAACGATGCCCTGATCCTGGCGGGCCGCAAGCTCGGCTATCGGATCACCCGCGTGGACCTGCAGCGGGCGATGGAGGCGGAGCGGGAGGAACAGCGCTTGTGCTGGCTGAATCAACAGTGCGAAACCATCAGTCCTGCAGAAGCCATGGCATGGCTGCAAGCCGAGCAGAAGGAACGGTTGTGAACGGCTCGATGCAGCAGCACCGTTAAACAGTGGATCTGGAGGGTGCTGGAGCCCTCAGCCGCCATCCGAACCTCCATTGGCTTGGCGTTGCAGGGACTGTTCTCGTGGCCCCTCCAGCTGCTGCTCCAGGGCACGATCAATTTCATCAATGCGCTGCAGGCAGCGGCTGATGGCCGGGATCACCTCCTCCTCAAGGCGGGTGAGCTCCTCTTCTCCATAGGGGTGATCAATCCAGCAGCGCTGCAGGGGTTGCTGAGAGGCATGCCTCAGGATGCGCTCCACCGCCTTGAGCGTGGATTCCAGCAACAGGAATGGATCCTCCTGGGGGGAGCCAAAACCTGCAGCCATTGAGGTGATGAGGGCCATGGAGATCGGCGCCGGTGCGGCGCAGCGATGGAACCGAGCCCAGGGGAGGCCCGACATCAGGAGGGCCTCAGACTGGCGAGGCCCGGAGCAAGCCCATTCATCAGGGGCAATCCCATCAGCTGCAGTGGGCCGTGGCTGCCGCTGCGCGGGGGCCATGGGCCGGGAAGGTGATCACAAAAGGCCGATCGGCCTGGGCGCAGAGGGGCAGACCAAAACGGCCGCCACAGCTGCTGCACTGAATCCTGGGGCCGGCACCGGAGCGGCAGGCCGGACAAGCGACAAAGCGCACGCCCTCGTGGTGGAACACCGCTGGTGCATCGGACGGCACCACACAGACCGCCGGGATGCCCTGGCGCACTAAAGCCGCTGCCTTGGAGCGGGACTCGGTGGAGGCATTGACCACCAACCCCTTGGCCGCTGCTTGCCGCAATGCGGCCTGATTTTCGGGGCACATCGGGTAGTGGGTGAACGACCAGGCTGCCCGCAGATGACGGCAGGCCCGGGCCAGCTGAAGCAAGAGGGCCTGATCGATGCGCAGCGGATCGACCGGATCAGGCCATTGATCGCCGGCGACGCAATGACGGAAGAGGGTGCCGGCAGGCAGTGCTATCACCTGCCGGATGAAAGCCACCGCCGTGGCGCCGACCTGGCCCCGGCTGAGCCGATCCCAGTGCAGCCGGGTGTGGAAGCCCGCCTCGGCGTAGCAACCCTGATTGCCAGCCAGGGGACAGGAGGAGGGACAGGTGAGCCGGCTGGTGCTGGAGACCGCGATCGGGCCGGTTTTGGCATTCCCGGAGGGAAACGACAGCGCAGCGCGATGGGAGGGATGGACAGCCACGGGTGTGGAGACGCAGGACCCGCCCTGCCCGCGCGCCGCCCGGCAAGGGCCAGCCCCGTTGTCAGATTGAGGCGCAGCGAAGCGAAGCCGAACGTCCAGCCCGGCTGGCTCGTCTCACCCTTGCCCAGGCGCGCAGCATGGAGGGACCTGCGGACGACGCCTTGGCAACAACGCAGAGCAGCACGGAAGTCAGACGAGGGCCTCAGCCCCCACCTGCCAGCTGCTGGCGCAGAGCTGCCAATGCTTTCTTCTGAGCGCGCTGCACCGACATGCAGCTGATCTCCAGCCGCTCAGCCGCAGCCCGCAGCGACAGGCCCTCCAGAACTGTGAGCCTCAGGGCCGTGGCCTGGGCGGCAGGCAGCTGATCGACCAGCTGCTCTAAGCCCAGCTGCTGCTCAACGCCGCTGGCGGGAATCTCGGGCTCGGGGGCAGCCAGCTGATCGAGCCGGCACTGCTCGCCATCAAGGCTGGCATCGAGGCTGACGTGCCCCAGCGGGCATTGGCCCTGCTCATGCAGGCGGCGCGGCACCCGCACCAGGCGCACGCGATCGCGCAGGTGGTGCTGCAGGGCCCCGCTGATGCAGCGGCGCAGATAGGGCGCAGCCGGCTCACCGGCTCTGCACAGTGGAGCCGAGCGAATCAGAGCTTCTCGGGCCACCTGGATCAGATCCTCCCGCTCCACCAGCGGGAACAGGCGCCGGGCCATGACGGAGGCGATGGCATCAGCCAGAGGCAGGTGCTCGAGCACCAGAGCATCACGGGCCTTGAGGGCCGAGCCGCTGAGGGCTGCAGCTGACTGCAGGTTGCGGGAGGGGGGAAGCGGGAAAGCCATCGACAGGACGGCGAAGAGCCCCACCCCCAACGGCCGGCCGCAATGCCGGGGCAAGGACGCCCAACGCAGGAGGGCGCCTGGCCTGATCCTTGACGCAGCGTGAGGACTGGCCGAGGGATGCGGTGGGTGTGCGCTGCCCTGGTGGCGATCCCACCTCCAGTCCTGACGAGCAGCAGCCAAGCCAGTGCTGCTACGCCCTCTGCCCAGGGCTGTGAGCTCGGGCCTGAAGGAAGCAGCCCGCTCCGATGCCACCACGCAGGATCAAGCCCAGCCTCGATGCGGGTATCTGATCTGTGGCCCTGGGAGCTAGCCGCTCAACAGTGCAGCTCGTCGGCAAGCGCCAGAACCGTGTCCATCAGAGGCTCCATCGGGATCAGCAAGGCATCCCGCTCGGGTGAGCCCACGGGAGTGGCGCATATCTGGGCAGTGAGCTGAGCCAACTGCCTGCGCAGCACAGCCAGCCGGTGATGGCGATAGTCCATGGCGGCATGAGCATCTGCTTTCAGTGTTCCCCCAAGCGCTGAGTTTCCGATCCTTGACGCCGCCCTGCACCATGCAAAGGCCTGCGCGGTCAAAGTTTGAGGCTCAAGAGCAATCAACTGCTCAACTGTCTCCGCGCAGCAGGCAAACGCCTTTGATTCAGTTCAGATCGAGGCCCTTGAATGTGGCCGTCTTCACATCGTTGTAGAAAATCGGATCGATCTTGTCGATCACATCGGTGCTGACCTCAAGGAAGGCTCGTTTGTTTTCTCCGGGAATGAGAGCGCAGCGAGCACCGTTGTCCATGGCGACCTGCAGGGGTTCCACCAGGGAGCGGGCGGCTTTGATATTGCCCTGGATGCTCATGTCGCCAATCACCAGCATGCCGGCA
Source organism: Synechococcus sp. A15-44 (assembly GCF_014280115.1). Classification (NCBI taxonomy): domain Bacteria; kingdom Bacillati; phylum Cyanobacteriota; class Cyanophyceae; order Synechococcales; family Synechococcaceae; genus Synechococcus; species Synechococcus sp. A15-44. The sequence goes on along the minus strand of NZ_CP047938.1, from coordinate 513,283 downwards.
CGGGCCGGGGCCCGGCGGATGGCCGAGAAGGCGGCCACAAAGAAAGCCATCCCCACCTCGGCTTCCACCTTGTTCCCCAGGAGGTCGATGACTTCCACGTTGTAGTCGTAGCTGTCGGCCTCGTGGCTGATCGAGAAGGCGCTCTTGTTGGCCTGCAGGTAGGCGAAAGCGCGCTGGATTGATTCCTTCATCGGGCCGCTGATGCCACCAGCCGGCTTGAGTTTGCCGTTTCCTGCCGCGATGGACACCTCCAATCGGTAGAGGCCAACCGTGCCATCGCCAGTGACGGATGCGGTGTAGACCGATCCTGGGGCCATCGGCTCAGCGGCGATCAGGTCTTGGCCTCCCTGCTCGGGCACGCCAACGAAGTGTTCCTCTCCTGAATCGTTATCGGAGTAGCTGAACGACGTCTGGCTGTATTCGAAGGAGCCCATCTTCTTGAGCTGCTCCTTGACGCGCCGGCGGCACTCGATAGCGAGCTTGAGGATCTCCTCAAGGTCTTCCTTAGATGGCTCCCCATGGGGGTGGATGATCTTGACCAGGCCGGAGACGGTGCGGCGCACGGCCTTGCGGTCGCGGGTGTTGAGGTGGCTGCCCAGGCCGAATTGGCTGTCGCAGAGCTCGGTGTAGTTGAGCTTGCGCAGGTCGCGTAGGGCTTCCGCCAGGTAGTCGATCACAAAGCCGTAGTGGTCCGTGAAGAACTCATTGCGCATGTTGGGCATTTCCCAACCCGGCAGGTAGCAGTGCAACCGGTCGATGAAGGCCCGGTCGTCGCGGATGATGTCGGGCATGGGGACAAACAGATGCCCCGTCTGCACCATCACATCGATCGGCTGCTGGGTGTTGCCGAACATGGCGATGCTTGCGTCGCCGGCGAAGCTCTCGGCACCACGCTGGAATTGCCCCGACTCGCAGTAGGTCTTCATGGTGGTGATGACTTCCTTGGGCATCTTCTGGAGATCGGCCACCTCGTCGAAACCGACCACGTCCCAGATGGACACCATCCCCTTGACCTTGCCGTTCATGTGGCCGAAGAGGTTGGCCACGGTGGTGGGCCCAGTGAGCAGGGCCGCGTAGGGGGAGAGCTCCTGCACCGCGAAGCTCTTGCCGGTACCGCGGGGGCCTAGCTCCACGAGGTTGTAATTGCGCTCACAAAGGGGGATCAAGCGGAGCAGGAAAAGGTATTTGAGCCGCTGGCTGAACTGAGAGGGCTCGTAGCCCATGGAACGGATCAGAAGATCGATCCACTCCTCGGTGTTGAACTGGGTGCGCAGCTTGCGGTATTCATCCAGGTTGAAGCTGGCCAGCTGGATCGGTGTGAGCTGGCTGATCGAGAACGGCGCTTTGCTGTCGCTCTCATCCCACTCCACCTCGACCTGGGCCCAGACTCCACCGGTGAGCAGCCGCTCAAAGGCGTGCACATCGTCATCGGAGATGCGCAGGCTGTTGCTGCCGAAGTTGACGCACTCGGCCACATAGCTGTTGCCGACCAGGCGGACCTTCACCTTGTCGATGAAGGTGTAGCGCCCCTTCTGCTTGACCTTGCTCTGGGCCTTGGTGGCCTCGTCGGGGCGGATGTAGTTGTTGGCCAGGGTGTCGCGCACCACTGAAAGGCCCAGCTCGATGGCGGCCGCATCAGAGGAGGCGCAGTATTTGCCGAGCAGGTACTCGAGCACGAATACCGGCACGTTGGCGCCCACCTTCACGGCCCGCACCAGGTCTTTGCGGACGCATTTGCCCGCGAAGACCTGATTGACCTTGTCGTCTAGGGCATCGCGGCTGGTGGTGGACATGGGCTGGTGGCGACCGGGGGCGTGGCTAAAGGCCGGGAACGAACAAGAAACGAACAAGATACGAACGCGCCAGCAACCAATACGAACGCGTCCGTAAATGTCCGTATCTATGGAGGAAGTTGGTAGGTCCTCCCCCTGCTGCTGCCGAGGGGGATCAGTCTCCCCTTGCTGCAGAGGCGCTTCAGTGCATAGGTGGCCTGACGGCTTTCCAGTCCGCTCAGGGCCTCCAGCACATCCTTCCGGCGCAGCACCTCCACGCCGCCAGCCAGCTCCAGGATGCGCCGGTCGATCTCCTCGGGGGAGAGCGTCACCTGCTGGCGGTAGGCCTCTGCCTGGTCGAATGCGGCATAAACGCGCTGGGAGAGGGTGTAAGCGCGGCCCCGTCCCTGGCCCTGAGCTGCCACGAGGCCTGATTCCAGCAGCTGTTCCACATGGCGTCTGACCAGGGCTGGATCGCGTTGCAACTGCTCAGCGAGTTGCTCCACCGTGAGCTTGCGCTGCTCGTGAAGCAGATGAAGGACCAGTAGGCTGAGCAGCGCCAAGGGATGCCCCTGGCGCTGCTGGTAGTCCTGCCAGAGAGTCACCAGCTGCAGGTTGGCGGGGCGGGTGCTGAGTTCCACCACGATGTCGTCGTCGGTGGAACGGGCGTAATTCGGAGCTGGGCGGCCGGCTTCGAGGAGGCCTTCAAAAATGCGATCGACCCCGCGGCCGGTCCGTTCAGCCAGGCCGATGCGCTTGAGGGCATCGGCCAGGACAGGGTTGCGAGAGCGCGGTGGGGCAGTCAGCAGGTTGTGGAGGCTGACTCCCCGCACGAACCCTCCCGGATTGCTGATTGTGAGGCTCTCCCCGAGCTGCCACTGCACGGTCACGGGCGCCAGGGCGGTGTAGTCCCGGTGCGAGAGGGCATTGATGAAGGCTTCCCGGAAGCAGCTGCTGGGCAGGTTGGGGATGGGCACCCGGAACATGCCCACCTCGATCTCCTGCTCCTGCACGAAGGGCTCGAGCCTCTGGCCAATCTCATCAACCACGGAAAGCAAAGGGCCACGCAGGAAACGGTTGACCCGCACGTCTGTGCCCTGGAGCACCTGGAAGCCCACCTCATGGCCAGGCATGCACCGCTTGAGGGGAATCTCATGGCCGATCAGCAGCAGTCCGGCATGGGTGGGGACCATTGCCCCGTCTGCCCCTTGAGTCACAAGCCCCAAAGCCAGATCGAGCTCGTCGTCTCCCAGTTCAAGGAGTGAGGCTTCTCCTCGATGGCGCTTCACGGCTGCACGGAGCCGGTCCCGCTCAGCAGGGTTCAGGTCAGCGAGGGTGGCTCCAGAAGCTGGCAAGCATGACCAATCGATCTCTCGCTGTTGATTGGCGCGGCGCACCACATCAACAGCCGTCATCGGGCGACAGGTGGGCTTGCCCTTGGCATCCAGGGCTCGGATCACGGCCTTGCCGTCGTTGCTGAAGACGCTCCCTTGGATGGATGGCACCTGGAACCAGATCAACTCCTTGCCGGCTTCCTGGATGGGTGAGGCGCTGATCGGCAGCGGAGGGTTGGTGCGTGAGGCAATCACTGCGGCCAGGTCTCGGCTCCGGTCTCGCGTGGAGTGGAGACCGGTCACAGTGCCGTCGTCTTCGACGCCGAGATAGAGATCGCCGCCTTGGTTGTTGGCCAGGCAAACAGCAGCCAGCACGAGATCTTTATCGCTCAGCGGCCCCTTGTGATCGGACTTGAACTCGACCGTGAGGCTTTCGGCGGAGGGGATGAGGCGCTCTTGCTCCATGGGGATCATCCGATCAGATCGACAGCCAGATCCGGGCTCTTGTGCAGCACCAGGTCGGTGGCGGCATCACGCAGCTCCAGATAGAGCTTCTTGGCGCTCACGTCGGACGGGAGCATCAATCCGATGGTGGCGGGCTGGCCAGGCGTGAGCGTCAGTCGGTTGGTGTCGCGATCCAGCTCGGCCCCAATGGCCTGAATTGGAGTGGCCACCAACTCCTCGCTCTTGCTGTCGTATGCGGCAAGCACCACTTGGCGCTCTTTCCCGTGATTCATCAGATCGACAGGCAGCTCGATCGGCAGCATCAGGATGCGGTTGGTGATCCTCTCAGGCAGCTCTCCAGGCCAGGCATTCCGCTTCGATCGTTTGGCCTTGGGGGCCTTGGAATTCTCTTCAGCAGTACTCGCTGGATTGCAGCGGAAGCTGAGCAGCGGGATCAGCACCTCCTGAAGGCTTGTGCCGCCGTGGTGATAACAAAGGCTGCCCCCTGCCTTGAGCACGCCAGCTGAGCGGGGCACCACGACCGAGAGCCCCTTGCTGCCGTAACCGAGCTCAGCTGGGGGGATCTCGATGCAGGGCTGCTGAACAGCTGAGGGATGGCCCAGCCAGCAGCGGCGCTCCAGCTTTAAGGTTTTGCCCGTGGGCGCTGGGATCCGCATCGCCGGTTCGCGGCCCAGGGGCAGATGCAGGAACCCATGATCAGCGGTGATCACGAAGCGCTCCAGCGGTTGCTCCAGGGGCAGAGCAGCCAGACGGCGCACGGCTTCTTCGATGGTGTCGAGCTCGCGCTGCATGTCGGCGCGCACATTGGCGAGGCGCTCGTCGCTGTCGCGCTCGCCGGCCTCATCGATGCCGATGCTCGTGATCACCACCGGGCCGTTGCCCGCGAGCTTCTCCAGCAGCACCGCCTCCTTGCTGCGGATCACCTCCACCAGGTTGAGCACCACCGCCGCAGGCACGCGCTGCTGCAGGTGGGCGAGGCGCTTGGCCTTGTCATTGCTCCAGCCCACCGGCACGCCATCCACCACTGAGCAGGGTTCGCCGTCGCCTTCGGTGACGGCAAAGCTGCGCTCGGCGCCGGGCAGCAGGGCCGACATGCCCACCGGCGTGATCGAGGGAAGCGCTGCCTGGGCGATCTCAAGCCGCAGGTCGCTGAGCTGTTCGCGGCTCCAGCCGCTGAAGCGCTCATGCAGGGAGGCGCCCATCTCGTAGCGCAGGGCATCCACCCAGAACACCACCGCTCGGCCAGCCCCTGGCTGCACGCGTTCGGCCCAGATGCGGGTCTGAGCCATGGCGCCGGGGATCAACCAGCCGGCCTGCTGGAAGGCATCCGTGAAGCGCTGGGTCTGCTTGTCGAGCAATTGCTCATAGCGGTTGCGCAGCTGCTCCAGACCCTGGCCCACCTCAACGGCAGCAGCGCTGAGTTCAGCCACCTGCTGCTCCAGGCGCCGCTGTAGGCCATCCACGTGGTGGGCCAGATCGGCTTGATAGGCCAACCAGGCTTCGACGGGAGCCGTTGGCTTCGGCAGCAGGGCTTCCGCCTGATCGAGGGCCAGGCCAAGGGATGCGGCGGTGCGTGCCAGCTCCCACTGCAGCCGCCGCTGCGATTGGGTTGGATCTGTGGGCTGGCCCACCAGCCAGAAGCTGTCGTGGCGGGCAAGCACCAGCTCCTGGGCTTTGGCGGCTTCCCCCTTGGCGAGGAAGGCATCGACGCTGCGCAGCAGAAACTGCTCCTCGCAGGGGAAGGTGTCGATGGCGCCGAGCACGCCAGGCCGTTCGCTGTTGATCAACTCCCGCAGGCCCAGCTCGGTTTCCACTCGTGCGGCGATGGTGATGTAGGCGCCGGCATGGTTGCGGCGCAGGGCCTTCACATCGGTGAGGGCGTTTTCTTCTGTCGCCTTGCCCACGGGCAGGGATTGCTTGGCGAAGGCGGTGAGTTCATCGCCATGCCAATCGTGGAGGAACTCGTGCAGGAGCAGGGCCCGCTGGGCTCGCTGGCGCCAGTCGACCAGGGGGGCGTCTGCTGGGAAGCCCAGGCCCCAGCGGCTATGGAGCAGATCCTGCAGTTCGCTCTCCAGACCCTTGGCGGTGATGCCGGCATCGAACTGATCGGATGCCAACCAGAGCCGGGCCAGCTCGGCATTTTCGGGAGGGCTGCCCATGCCACCGAGCTGCTGGCGGAACAGGGCCTTGAGCTGGCTGAAGCCACCGTCTCCCGATTGCTCGAGGGCGATGGCGATGTCGCGGTAGGTGAGATCGGGCCGTTTGAGCAGCTGCTCCACTTTTTCGGGCTCCATCACCTCGCGCAGGTAGACGCGGGCCCGGTTCACCAGCTGCGCCTCGAAGACCGTGCCGGCGCGGATCAGCTCCAACAGGGTGGCCCGGCAGTCGGCCTCGTGCCTCTGGGGCAGGTAGACGAGCAGCGGATCGGGCAGATCAGCGCAAACCAACGGCTCAAGCTGATGGCGCAACGCAAACAAGCTGGTGCCCGCCACGACCCACTGGGCCTGCAGCTCGCCGAGGTTCAGCCCACCGGGCCCTTCTTTGCTGGGCTCGCTGGTGGCCAGGGCATCGAGCAGCGAGCGCAGCTGCTCGGCAGGGTCAAACAGCAGCACCACCCGGTGCAGGCTGAGCTGCTTGGAGAGCTCCTGGCAGAAGCGAGCCTCCAGTTTGTTGGGAGCTGCCTGCACCATCAGGCCTCGACCTCAGTTTCTGAGGCCACAGCAGCGCGCCTCTGCTCACTGAGCACGTAGCGCGCGCCGCGACGTTCGCCCAGTTGATCGATCTGACCGCTCTCCTTGAGTTGCTTGATCACGGCAGTGAGGGCGTTGGCCTCCACGCCGATCAGATCAGCAATCGCCGCCTTAGCCAGGCCATCGGATGGTGCGGCGGTGAGGGCGAGCAGCACCTGGCGGGTGGCTTCCGCATCCACCACTGCAGCGGTGCCACGGGGGCGCCGCTGAGCAGAACTGCCAGTGGATCGAGTGCTGCGGCTGGCACGGGTGCGGGTTGGCGCCACGGGCGGTGGTGCAGCCAGGAACCGCTCCAGGGCGCTCTTGACCGCTGGATTGCTGTGCTCAGCGATCAGTGCTTGCAGACCAGCTTCAGACAGCTGCCGCGGCAACCAGTTGCCGTTGTTGGTTTCCTGCCAGAGGCGCTCTTCCAATCCATGGGCGATCGCCAGGCTGCGATCGGTGGTGCACTTGGAGATCACCCGTTCTGGCCAGAGATGGAAGGCGAGATGGGCCCAGTCGTAGTCGCCCTTCATCAACTTGTCCCAGCACCCCTTGCACTTCTTCTGCCAGGGTGTGTAGGGCGTGATGCGCCAGAGGATGGCGTGGTTAATGATCACGCCATCGTTGAGGTTGGGATTCCAGAGCGGAGCGACCAGATCAAGCTCGCTCTTGAGGATCCGTAGATCCTGGAGAAGTGTCTGCGCCTCCTGAAGACGGACTGCTGCATCCCCTGAAAGAGCTCCCTGGGATTCAAGCTCGAACTGCTCGCGCTCGGTCTGCTGGATGCGGGGCTCGACGAAATCACGTAGGACTCGGTAGAGAGTGTCTTGTGTGAAGCGGTGGTAGTAAAGCCAAGCTGAATAGCTCCCGTTAGCGGCTGAGACCTGCCAGTAAATGGGAGCCTGACGTCGGTAAGCTGACGCTGCAGATAAGTGCAGTTCAAAGAACTTGCCACGCAGGAACTCACGTGGACCTCTCAGGGGATCAATCTCCACGCACAACTGCTCAAGCGAGATTCCTCCTGCGTAACTCTTTAGGACCTCGCTTAATATGCCAACAATATCCCGTTGATGACCAGCGTCATCGCAGAATACGGGCTCTTCACTGACTTGCACCGGCGACATATCTGACGATCCCATTGTGGTCACAACAAACGGGCTCACTGGCAAAACGTCGCTGGAGTCCGCGAAATAGGAGGCCGGAGCTATCCGCCCAAAGAGTATTCCAATCGATGCCGAAAGCATTCTCCAAGAAGTCCACTTGATCCATCCAGAAGGCACGGAGCAGGCTCTCGCTATCTCCAGGAGCTTTAGAGGGTGACATTCACAAATATGCGAGATCAACTCAATTGATCGGTCTCCCCAGTAACCCTTCTTGTATATTGTCGATTGAGACTTTCCGGACCCGACCGCTAACTCAATCAGTCCTTCGACAGATGTTTCAAGCAGCTCGCAGACGTAGCCAGGATCAACATTTATATCTTTAGAGTACGAGAGTGGACTCCTCCCAGCAACGCTTTCAAAAGCGAGCACATCAGCGTCACTAGCCCCAAAGGACTCATAAGACATTGCCTCAAGCAAATCAGCCTCAGCATAGATTTTCTCTTGCAATGAAATCCATCTCAAAAAATGCGATCTAGCGACTTCGGGGAGCGAGTAATGAATTGACCATCGAATAGGCTCATGCTCATGGGAGCTTCCTTCTTTAATCGATTCAATTTGCCTCATAGCAAGAATTGCTCGAAGCGATGCTTGAAAAATTTTTTCTATCTGCTCATCAGGCAGATCAGGCCAGGGGAGTCTCTGAATAGTGGAAGGAAGATAATCCCTGGCGGCACTACCAGATGTAGTGGCATCTCTAAGACCTATCGCCGTCTCCACAAGAAAACGGTATGGCGTAGTGTAACTAAGGCCTACCAGAATGGCACCCAGTCTTGAGCTTGCCAATTTATCTTCGGCGCCCACAAAAGGCCCTTTTTTATCAAAAATAACATTTTGAGGGAGTACTCTTAGGCTAAGTGAACTTGCGGTCCTGGCACTAAAAGTAGCCCCTGGAACGCCATATAAGTTAGTGCTTTGAATAACCCTTGACCACTGTCCATGGAGCTTGTCGACAAAAGCCTTGACTTCTTTCCCTTGAGCTCCCCAGTTGACACGGAGTGGAACATCGGCCCAGAATGGCTGATATTCTCCTCCTTTCGCTAAGGGATACCAATTATTGCGGCCCTGCGAAAGGGGGAGCTCCTGTGAAAGCCTTAAAAAACGAAAGTTATCGCACGTTGCCAGGCCTTGCCTCGCGATTACGCCAAGATCTTCGGATAATGGCAAGTGCTTTATTTTTTCAATCAATGACTGCGGGGCCCAATATGCGAATGGCGCACCGTACAGGCAGCGAAAGTCGTCTATAGTCCTAATTACACCTATTGATGGCTTTGAGTGAACAAAGCTCTTGATGCAGTGAACTGCAGATTCATCCTTCTCAGGAGCATCAATAGCGCCAATAAAGAATGCCGTCCCAGATGACTGGCGTGAAAGTGTAAAGGCAGCCGTTTCTACCAACGCGTCCAAAACTCCATGGCCCAAATCAAGGGCCGTCTCTGTAAACGCCAACTGCGACATTCGCCACTCTTCCAGAGTTGCGGCGAACAATAGAGTTCTATTGGCAATAACACCAAGTTTTCCCCCAGGGGCAAGCATGGCCCCAAATCTTGTAATAAAACAGCCTCCTATATCAATTCTCTCCCTATCATAATAGGAAAATATGAGGTCTTTCGCCGGCTTGGATGAATCTCCAAAAGGTGGGTTCATCAAGGTGACGTCGTAACTCTTGCGACATGCATCAATGAATGCAAATCCCTGTGCCGCATCCTCTACGAAGAGTCGCCGCTGGAAACCTCCTCCATTTTCAGCATGCCCGGAATAGCTGGACAGCGCAGAATAAATGCGCTCCTCTATATTGATCCAGAAATCCTTAGTCAGGCTCTGAAGATCGGCCTCTAGTGAAGATCCGACCTCGCCCAGTACTGCTAATTCGGCATGACCGAAAAGATCCCGCTGCTGAACAGCAAGTTTTTGCCATTCCCTTCGCGCTCGATCAATCGCATCTCGAATCTCTTCGTCAATTTTAAGTAATGAACCAGCTTCTCCTGCCAGCTGCATCTTGTCAAATATTGTTTCCAGAAGCTGTTGAACAAGACCCCGTTCTGCCTCGGGGAATTGCTGGTCTACGAAGTCGGCCAGTAGCTCCCGCTCTCCTGGCATGGGCTCTGCGCATACCACATTAGATCGATTAATCGGAGGCCGATCAGCAGTCTCCAGCTTCTGCTCTTTCCAGGCTCGCTGCGCCCGCAGCCAGAGCGTCAGCCTGGCGATCTGGGTTGCCCGGGGATCAATGTCGATACCGTGAACGTTATGCTGAATGATCAGCTTGGGAATCTCACTCAAGAAAGCCGCCTTGTCTTCAATGCTTGCTGCATAGTCAGCAAAGGCCGCAAAAGCTTCGCAATGCTTCGCCTGCTCATCGGAACACTGAACGAGCTGCCAGGCTTCTTCGTAGATCTTTAGATAGAGATCAAAGGCATAGAGACCGAAATGCATCGACCCACAAGCCGGATCTAGCATCCGTATCTCACGGGGATCTTTTAGCTCTCGATGGGGAATGTGCACAGGCTGGCGCAGTAGCTCCTCTTGGCTGAGTGCCACCTCAGTGTCTGAGCGCGCTGGAGCCTCTTCCCCTGGCTGCAGCCAGATCTCGTTGGGCCTCCGCAGCAGATAGCGACAACGGTCTTTCAGATCGGTATCTCCCTGACGCATCTCGTACCAGATGCGCCCGAGGGTGTTGTCGGTGAGGAACTCGACCACATACCGCGGGGTGAAGAACTGGTTCCGCACCGCCAGTTCCCGACTGTTCCGCGGTGCAGCCGATTCCTCGCGCATCTTCCTGCGCTCGGCGTCATCGTTGAAATACTGATAGACCCACCCGAGCGTTTCGTCCTCGCTCCAGAGTTCGGCCAACTCCGGTCGGTTGAGGATGTCCAGAAGCTCTAGGAGCGCTGCTCGTTTCGGCCACAGCAGGCTGGCGGGATCACGCGGATCAAACAGGGCCCGCAACTCGCGGCTCACATCCTCAAAGATCGTTTCCAGATAGAGCCGGTAGCTGCTCTCCTGATCCGCCAGCAGCCCCTGAGCCACGGCTGTGAACTCCAGGAAACCGGCGCTCTCAAGCCCTCCGCTCACGCAGGGACGCACCAATTCGCGGGCCTCCATCAGCTTGAGCGCCACAAAGCGGTTCAGCGCCGTGAACGCCATCTCCCGCAGGGCGAGCAGCAGCGCCTCCTTGCGGTCGTTGATCTGGGCTTCCTTGTGCTCGATCCAGGCCACGAGCTTCTCGCGGATCAATCGCTGCTCAGCCAGCAGGTGCGCACCGGGCTCCTCCGCCCAGCGCACTTTGTCCACGTCGATGTCGTAGGCCTGTAGCAGCTGGCTGCGGAACTCCTCTTCCAGCAGCCTGCGGGCGTCTTGGGTGGCCTTCTGCAGCCTGGTGCGTTGATCCTTCTCCATGGTTCAGGCCCTCCTCACTGCAACAAGACCTTGCGGTCATTGCCCAGTTCTTCTTCGCAGCGCTGGCGGATGCGACCCAGCACCTCCTCCAGGCCATCGGAATCAAACGGCTCGCGGCAGAGCTCCCGCACGCTCACGGTGCTCACCTCCTGCTCTGGGAACGCCCACTGCTGGGCTTTGTGCTCCTGCTGGCGCAGCACGCCTTCGAGCATGGCGGGCTGATCGCGCAGCCGCACCAGGTCCAACCCCTCGGCAGTGCTTGCTCTCTGCATCAAGGGCTCTTTGAGCTGCTCCTGCCGCTCGCCGTCGAGCTCGGTAAACCCTGGGGCCTGCTCCAGTTCAGCTATCCGCTGCTGCACCTGGGCGGCTAGCGCCTGTCGAGCTTCGCTGCGGCGCTGGTCGTAAGCGTCTTCCAGCTTCTTGGTGAGCTGGTCAATCTCGGGGAGCCGTTCGTAGAAGCTCAGCGACTGCAGCAGATCGCGCAGCTGGTGCTCGGCCTCGATCAGCTCCTGCGGCAGGTCACTTTCCTGCTGCAGCTGGCCCCAGAGCCGTTCGCCCAGGGCATGGCGAGCCCGGCGCAGATCCTCCATACGGGAGTCGAGCACGTCCTTGATCGCCGTGGCCCGCTGCCATTGCTCCTTCACGGCCTCAGCACTGGCGCGGAAGGCCTTCACCACCTCCTCATCGTCGCTGTCCTGCCAGGTGGACACCTGCTCACAGGCCTGATCCAACGCCTCCCGGCCCGGTAATTCCAGCGGCACCATCGCCTTGCTGGCGGCGTTGAGGTCGGCATTGACGCCGACTGCCGTATTGCGGATTTCCTTCGCCAGCGGGCCAGGTTGTACGCCGGGAACCGTTTTGCCCGCGAACTTCTGGAACTGCTTGCTGGCTTCGATGACATCCTCAACGGTGATCGTGCCGGTGTGCACGCCAAAGGCGGTGGCCCGGAAGGTGCTGTTGTTCGTGAACAGGGGCCGCACCTGAGGGTTGGCGCTGCCCACAAAGCTCTGGGCGTTGTGGGTGGCCTTGAGGTGGCTGCCCACCTGGAGAGCTGACACCAGGAACTTCACGGCATCGAGCGTCCAGCCGTAGGGCGCATCGGCGAAGTGATCGGCCAGCTCCTTGCCGCTCTGGCCCCCTTTCACCTTGATGCGGTTGAGCACCGCCTGCAGGGCCGGCCGTTTGGTGTCGATCACCCACTGGCCGCCCTCCTCCTTGCACAGGCGCAGGGTTTCGATGGAGCCGGTGAGGCCCTTGAGGTTGTCGGCGCTGAGCAGCTTGCTCAGTTCGTCGCCACTGGGGCTGACCGCCGCTTCCCCAAAGCGTTCGTAGATCTGGGCCAGGCCATCGCTGAGGGCCTCGCGGATGGCCTCTACGGCCCGGCTGGCGTTCGCACCGATACTGCAGGGGCCGCCGTTGAGCAGCACCTGGCCGTGAATCAGAGCCTGATCCACCAGGCGGCAGGCCTCCTGGCGGAAGCCCTCCAGCTTGCGCCGCTCCTCGCTCACTAGCTGCACCTGGCCCTTGCCGCTGGCGTCGCGCCCCTTGAGGTCGATCACCTTCTGGGAGCGGAACCACTCCCCCAGCGCACGATCCAGCTCCGGGCTGGGGCGCATGGCCCAGAAGAACGTGTTGGTGTCTTGCTGGCTCAGCTGGCGCAGCTGCTCCACCCGATCCTCGAAGCTCTCGCTGCCATCCACCCGCTCCACCTTCACCGGCACATCGCCTTTCACCACTTCGCTGCCGCGGAAGTGCAGGGCCGCCTTGAAGCTCTTCACACCATTGCCCAGACCGGCGCTGGGTACGGGCTCCCAGTTCTGGCGCAGGGCTTCCTGCAGCAGGTTGTGGCGATCCTGGGCCGATGGCGCCTGCTGGCTGCGCACCTGCTCCCAGTCCTCCTCTTCCGGTTTGGGGATGCGGTACTGTCCGTCCGCTTTGCGGATCAGGTTGCGCTCCTCCAGATGCCGGCAGGCCTCCTGCACCTCCGATTCCAGTGAGTCACCATCCACCCGTGGATGCAGCACCACGGCGATGTTGCGCTCGGTGACCGGAACCTGATCCACGAACTGCAGCAGGCAGATCGCCTTGGCCACCGGCACTGCCAGACGGTGGCTGGCCTTGGTGGCGATGTCGCTGATCTTGCCGCGGTACTGCGAATCGATGTTGTTGCTCTGCAGGTCGTAGACCCGATCCAGCGTCACCAGTGTGCCCACCACCTCATCAGCCAGTCCGCACTGGGGATTGGTGAGCAGCTCTTGCGCGAGCTTGATGATCGCCCGGTTGGCCCCGCCGAACTGTTTGCTGGCGCCACCGGAGAGGCGCAGGCCCGACACCACCTGAATGATCAGCTCGATCTGATACGGCAGCAGGGGGTAGAGGTCGGCGAATGCTTTGCCGGTGAGCTCGGGCAGCCGGATCTTGGTGTCGAGCTTGGTATGGCTGGCGAGGCGCCCCTGGTGCTGCTGGAACAGGCCCTGGAGGGTCTGTTCGCCCCCACTGTTTTTGCCCAGCACCCGCCGACTGGTGACCTCGGCAATGTCGGAGGGCTCCAGCACCGGCTTGTAAGGGAAGCGGTCCTGCAGGCGGGCCAGCTCAGTGCGGTTGTCGTCGAGATACCCCACCACATCGGAGAGCTTCTCCTGGGAGGTGACCATCATCCACACCTTGCCGCGACCCTTCACGCCGAGCTGCTGGACGATGGCCTGCAGATCCAACATCTTCTGGATGTCGCGGGCCACGTACTGGCCCACCTCATCCACCACAAACATCAGCTGTTTGCCGGGGTGCTTGCGCGCCATCAGCTCGATGGTGCGCTCCGCCAGGCTGGCGGGTGTGATCGGCACGCTTTCATCGCGGGCGCTCTTGAGCCAGCTGTCCTTCTCGGCGTAGGTCTGCGGTTCGAGGGCGTGCATCACCGCACTGGCCCTGGGCATGGCCTGCAGCAGCCGGGTTTTGGCAACGGCCCAGTCTTCCCCGGGGTAGAGCTGGGCGAACGCATCTAGAAAGGCCTGCATGCGGCCCTGCTCCTCCAGTTCGATTTCCAGCTCGGCCACCTCCAGGCTGCTGGAGTAGCCGAGGTGATCGAGCAGCTTGCGGTAGAAGATCTTGGTGAGCGCGTCGCTGGCGTTGACGTTGCGATCAGCCGAGACGTCAAAAATGATCGCCTCGGTGGGGATCTGTTCTTTGATTGCTCCGAGAAGTGCCTTGATGGCCTGGTTATTGGCTCTGCGTCCTAGTAGGTCTCCAGCGCTTTCGCCTCCTAAATCCCGATTGCTGACTGCTAGCCCCACATACTTGGCAAAGCTCGACTTACCTGCGCCAAAGAAGCCCGCCACCCAGATCGCGATCGCCTCGCTGGGTTGATTCACCGACTGCCGGTAGCCATCCAGCACCCGCAGCATATTCTGCTCAATCGACTCGGTGAGGATGTATTCGTCGATCTCCTGGCGCACGATCGCCACGTCGTCCTGATCGACCTTGATGACCTCTTCGATCTTGCGGTCGATCCGACCGGAGAACAGCTCTCGGATAGCGGTGGTGGTCATGGTCAGGCGAACAGCTTGGGGCGGTAGTTGTGGTCGGCTTCGGCTTCATCCATGAAGCGCAGCCCCGCCGGGCCGTCTCGCTGGCCCGGGTAGAAGAGCACCACCGGATGACTCACCTTGTGGTGCAGGTTCTCCAGCAGGGCTGAGGGCCGGTGCAGGCCAAACAGCGCACCCACCCGCTCCAGGAAGACGATGTGGCTAGTGGTTGGCTTGGATTTATCGACGGCTTCAGCCACCAGCTGATCGAGGGGTGTGGAGCCAGCCGCCTTGCCGCTGAGTACGTCGCGGATGGTGTCGCGCACCATCGCGATGCCCAAGTCGGCTTCCCCCTGGGCGATCTCCTCCAGCGACAGTCCGGCGGCTTCGATCGACTGCTTCAGCAGCTCGGCCATCGACAAGCGCTGCACGGACTTACCGGCGTTCTCCAGCCGCACCACCAGATCCCGCAACGCCTGGCGCAGCTCCCATTCGTCTTCTGGGGGGTAGAGGAAGATCCCGAACGGCATGTCGGTGTAGGTGCTCAGGCCCACGCCGGAGTCGGGCGCCGTAAGCACCGGTTCGAGCTGCTGTTGCAGGCAGCGTTGCCATTCCTTCTGGCTCATGTCCACACCTCCTGCACCAGGGCCTCAGCGCTGCTCGCCGGCAGTTTGAGGTCCACCACCGAGCCGGCGCGGTAGTAGCTGATCACCTGGGCTTGATGGAGCAGCAGCAGGCGATGCTCCAGCTCGGCCTCAGGCAGACGGAACCACAGCCAGCGCGGATCGCTCAGGGCCGCTGCGGTGGTGCGGTTGCTGGCCAGGGCCTGCAGCAGCACATAGAGCAGTGGCTCATCCGCGAGGTAGTAGGACGTGAAGCGGCGCTTCACGCGGCCCTGCAGGAGGCCGAAATCGACGCCGGCCTTCAGCAGGCCACCGGCTACGCGCTTGCGAGTTGCTTCGCTCCAGACGGCAACCTCTGGGTGCTCGTGGCTGCCGGTGCTCTCAAGCCAAGCAAGCGCTTGCTCTGTCTGGAGCAGGTCGCCGCCGTCGCTGTACACCCTTGCGCTCCAGCGCAGTCCATCGCCAAGCAGCCGATCCGTGTTGGCCAGGTGCCAGAGCAGCAGTGGCTTCCAATGGCGCTGACCAGTGGCGTTGCGAGCTGCCAGCAGCAGGCTCCGATCTTTCCCCTCCGGATCGAAGCGGGCGCTGAGGGCACTGCAGACCTTTTTGAGCCAGGCCTGGGTGGGGGCGCCAATGCTGTTGCTCTGCCGTAACTGATCCAGGTTGACGCGCTTGCTGGCCTCCAGATCCCAGCCCTGCAGCGCCTGCAGGGTGTCGCTGATCAGTGGGCCGCGGATGAGGCCATCACTGTTGTACGGGGTGATGGCTGAGGCGTTGGCCTTGGCCTTGCTTTTGCTCTTCGACTGGGGCTTGGCTTTGGCGCTGGCCTTGCGTGCACTATTGGGGGCCGCTGGCTTTGCCGCAGCACCAGTCTTCTTCTGCGCTGCTGGAGCAGACGCTGCGGCAGGAGCCGGCTTGCGCTTGGCCTTGGTTGCCGTTGCCATTAGCCCCCCGCCTGCAGATACGGGACCACCAGCTGCCCTGGCTGGCCGCAGAGAAAGCCCGCCGCCAGCCGCTCGATGTGGCCCTGGTTGATCTCGAAGGGATCGTCCAGCCGCAAGGCCTTGGCGGTCTGGGGGGTCTGCTGGCGCGCCCAGTCAAGGGCAGCCGGGTCCAGGTCCGCCAGCTCGACCAGGGCCTGGGGCCACTGCTCTGCACTCAGGCCCCAGGCCGCCTGGAAGCAGTCCGCCCACTCCTCTGGCTCATCCATCCAGCGGTTGCGCTCGTTCTCGAAGGCGTCCTCCAGCTGGGGCGTCAGCCTGAACAAGTGGCATGTGATCGGCCCGCCCGGGGTGGGCTGGATCGCCAGGGATTCATCGCAGGCCAGCTGGGCCACCCGGAACCCAGCCCGAGTCTGGGCAAACGGCGCCGAGCGGGGAAAGCCCTGCTGGAACAGGAACTCCCCCGTACTGGTGAGCACGCCACTGTTCCACCAGCCCAGCCGCTGGGTCTCGCCCATGGCCGCCACCACCAGGCGGAGCTTGAAGAGCTGGCGGAAGTCCAACGGTTACGCAAGTCTGCGGCTGATCGAACCCCAGGATGATGCCTGGATGGCACAGCTGGCCATCACTTGGCAAAACCATTGCAGGATCCGATCAATCCCATCCGTTCAATTCATCCAACCAGGGCTGAATTTATGCACCACGTGCATACTTTTGGTGACCACTAATACTTGTTGTTTCGCAACCGCACGGCCTCCTGATACTCCGCCTCGATCTCCAGCACTGAGCCCTGATCCGGCTTTAGCCGCTACCGCTACGCGGGCCTGCGGCTACATGCCGACGAGAATTAGGCAGGCCAAGGTGCTCCAGCTGCCGGGCAGGTTCTTGATGCTGCGGGCGGTGCCGGGCTCATTGATCTGTAGCCCGCTTCACTCACTCACCCCCGCAACCCCTCACAGGCCTGTCCATCGCCGTCGCGATCGAGGTTGCTGTGCCCCTGCCTGAGCAACGCCTGGGCTCTGGCGTAGGAGCCGATCTGCTTGCAGGTGAGCCGGCCGCCTGAGGAGGATTCACCACGGCTGGAACCAGAGCTGCGACGCCCACGCCGGTAGTCCCAGGGGCGGGTGATGCCGCCGCCTTTGCTCCAGACGCCAAGGCCCTTGAGGCGTGCTTCTGTCTCCAGGCGGCTGTAGGTCTGCCGGTCACAGCCTTTGATGTACTGCCAGTAGACAAACGCTGCCCCTGAGGCCACCAGGGCCTGGTTGATGTTCCGGCCATTACGGCTGATCTCAGCAATGGAGCGCCCGTAGCGATCGGTGGTCTTGATGCGCAGATCAACCCCACTGCCGATCGGAACGAGGGCTTTGAGCGCTTCACTGGCTTGGGCGCCGTGGGGTTTCTGGCTGCTCTCCGGCGCGTCGATGCAAGCGAGGCGGATGGTGATCGTCTGCCCCGCCTTGCGCACCCTGAGGGTGTCGCCGTCGCCGACCGACACGACGGTGGCGGGGGCAGCGTGGGCTGGTAGGCCAGACAGGAACGACGACCCTGCGGCCACAGCAATGCCACCAACGGAGGCATGCAGGAACTTGGCTGACTTCCATGACTGCAGGATCGGATCCAGGGCGGGCAAACCAGGACAGACAGGTGGATGTCAGTCAAACCTGTGATGTCGGCCGCCGGTGTGTGAATCGACAGCGAACGTGTGCAGGTTTTGCATGAATCCCGGCTGAACTGCTGACCACAGCGGTGTGTGCCTCAGGGTGGGTTGGGATTGAAGATGTGCGCTTGCCATGGCCATGAAGCCGGTTCTTCCCCTGGGCATGTTTGCGGTGGTGTCCGTTGTCGCCACCTCCAGCGCCCTGGCCCAGCAACCGGTGCGTCCTCTGCCCAAGGTGGGTGGGTGCCCGGTGGGGTACTACGCCTCAGGCGATTACTGCGTGCCAAGCAAGAGCGGTAACAGTCGCGGTGCGATTGAGAAGGTGGGTAATGGCTGCCCGATCGGCTTCTACGCCTCGGGCAACTACTGTCTGAGCAGCCCGAGCAACCAACGCGAGGCGATGGAGAAGGAGGGCAACAGCTGCCCGATGGGCTGGTACGGCTCCGGCAGCTATTGCGTGACAAACGATTGATCAGAGGACGACGCCATGGCTTTTCGTTTCCGCCGCTCCGCCCGCTTGGGCCCCCTGCGGTTTCACTTCTCCAAAAACGGTCTGAGCTCGATCTCCGTCGGTGGTCGGGGTGCCTCGTTCAATGTGCCGGTGAATCGCCGGGGTGGCCCCCGGAGCACGGTGGGCCTACCGGGCACGGGCCTGAGCTGGAGTGTGGAGCATGAGGCAGACGCTGCCAGGGGCCTGCCCAACAGCCGCCGCCTCAAACCCGGCCAGCTGGAATTGCTCAAACAGGAATGCCTGCAGATCCTGCACCAGGAGCTCTTTGGCCCAGACAACGACGCCCATCGGCTCTGGAGCGAAAGTCTGGTGAGCCAGCTGCTGTTGGATCCACGCGTCAAGGGCCGCAACGCAGGATTGCTGGCGCTGATCGAAACCCCAGAGGCAATGCAGGCCTACATCGAGCGGGGCCGGAGCCAGGACGACGTCAAACGGCGGGCGCAGCGCTGCCTCCAGGCGGCGGAGCTGGCCGGGCGGTTGCTGAATCCCGGTGGCGAGAGACACCTGAATGAGACAACTGAGAAATGAGTGGTTGTACCGATCGCGGCACCCCGCGAGCTGCGGGACGCTCGGGACAGCGGGCTGGGAAGCCTGCTTCGGCCGTTGTCATGCCAGGCGGGCTTGAGACCCCCGCCTTTTTTCTGCCCAAGTGCTGCATCGATCACAACAGCGTCCGCAGATCCCGGTTAGACAATCCTGAGACGGCTGAGACTCATGCCTGCTTTTGCTGTGGCCTGCACCCCGCGCGGCTCCTCGATTGAGCGGTTGCGACCCGGTCGCTACCGGGTCTGCGACACAGGCCATCACTGCCGGGAGGTCGAGGACGTCTGGAGCGCCTATGAGCTGGTACGGGAACTGGAGCTCGAGGGTGCACCAGTGAGCGACACTACCCTGGCGGATCCGAGCTGATGCCAAGCGAGCGCCGCTATCGCCTCACCGATGCTGCGATGCAGCCCCATCCCCATCTCGACGACGAATTCGCCTCCCTGCCGGAAGCCCTGGAGACGGCGATTCATTGGAGTCGTTTGCTGGCGTTTGATCCGATCCAGGCGGCGATCGGCGTGGAGGTGAGCACAGCCTGCGGCAGCTGGCGCACGTTGCAGAACCCCACCAGTGCCGCTGCTGTCACCACCGGTCAGGGCGGACGCAATCTCTGAATCCATCGCAGAGCGAACATCAGGCCTGCGCTGGATGCGGTTTCCTTCGGCAACTTGCGCTTTCGACATGGCTTCTGACGCCCTCAAGTCACACGCATCCTTCCGGCAACAGCGTTTCGGCTCCACCGCCCATGCGGATCTGGTGGCGGTTCAGTTCTGGATGAATGGTTGCACCCAGGTCGCCCATATCAGCCCTGCCGGCCTGAGGCGGTATCGCCAGGAGCTGCTGGCCACAGGTGCAGTGTTGCTCACTTGAACAGGCATGATCCCAAGGTCAAACTGAAACTTTCTGGCCATATCCTCTGAGCTCTGCATCGTGTGGTCAGCTCAGAGGATGTGTTCGCCATGTACACGATCGAGCGCCTTGCCGATCAGGGATGGACAAAAGAGATCACCTGCAACACCGAATTCAAGGCTTTCATCAATGCCCGCACCAAGTGCATGGCCACGGGCAGGATCTATCGCGTGATCAACAGCTGCCGGCAGGTCGAGTGCGTGATCACGCTTGACGATTGCAAGCGGCAGTTTCGGGCGAGATAAGCCCCGGAGCAGATTGAAGCATCAAGTGCAGATTCAATCTCTAGAGAAGATCTATCTGCTTTTCGGGCTGTTTCAGGATCTCAATGGTTTCCACTTCCACGAGCCTGGGCTGCTTATCAGCCGAGGCTTCGTAGCTGCCACTGACGCGGACATTGCAGTCGAGGATCTCGCGCACCGTTCCCTTGTGCCGATCGTCGTAGATGCAGCGGATACCGCGCTGATACCGGACTCCTCGGATCTCAAAGCGCAGGGCATCCAGATCGATTTCCCGAACAACACCTTCAAAGGAATCTGTGCCACTGGAGCGCTTGCTGGATGGTTGCACGAGGGTCTGCCTCAGAATCTCCCGGCTTTTCTTGGTGAGTGGCAACGGAGCAATCTTTTCTTCTCCGGGGCAGCTCAGGAATAGATCGGTGATGCCCTTGCTGCTTTTGGACGGCGCCAGCTTGTGTGCAGCCAGCATCACGGTGTCACGCACCGCTGGGTCCGGGAAGAGCGAATAGACCTCGTCGCTGACACCCTCCTCATGGATCAATCTGGGAATGATCGGCAGGCTGCGTACTGCATCACGCACCGCTGCATAGAGCCCGTCCGTGACACCTTCAAGCACAAGCTGCCCCTGGGAGTCGACCTCCCCAGGACGCGGCACCCGCATGCCAACAACGAGGCTGCCGTAGGCCAGGCCGGAGAGGTGCGGATCAAGATGCGTAGGCCAGCGCACCGTCCTGTCCTCCAGGCCGGCAATCGACTTGGCAATGTGCTGAATCTGGGTTCGCAACTTGGAGAACGCCCCTGTCACCAGAGACACCGGGGGCTCAGGCCTGGTCACACCAGGCCCTGTGAAACGGGCCACCAGATCAGCCTGATCAGCCAGTGAGGCGTAAGCAAAGTCTTCCCGGTAGAGCTTGGCCAGCATGTCCAGATAGGGGCCGCTGATGGCATCAGGCTCCTGGCCCATGCGCACAGCAAGCGCGCGAGCTGCCTGAAGCTCCTGATGAATGATGAGGGCCCTGGCCTCGATCGCCTCGATCCAACTGCCCATCACATCAACCTCAACACGCCTTTGCGATGACCGTGATAAAGCCCCTTTTCGAGGGCCGTCTGGGGGCGCAGGTTCTGCAGCAGGTCAACGAAATCCTTCTTGAGACCGTTTAAGCCCAGATGCAGATCAATCTGGTAGCTGCGAAACAGTTCTGCTTTGCCCTGAAGCAGCATCTGCCCCTCCCACTGGTCGGTATCGGGAAGATCGCTGAGTTCAAGAACCAGATTGATATTGCTCGGGCTGGCCTTCTGACTGACGTAACTGCCATCGAGGACAACAGGTGGGACTACGGCAAACCGCGGCACCAATTCAACGGCGATGAAATCCCTCAGGTGAGCAGTCAGTTGGCGCCGCTCGTTGTTCCAAGCCAGGTTCATCTCGACCTCTTCGATGGTGCACTCATGGATGCCACCGGGCAGCAGGCCAAACCGATCGAAAGCAGGGATGGGCATTCGCTAGCCAGCAATCGTTGCTCGGTGGTTCAGTGACCCTCCTGCTTCATCGACAGAAGAAGCTGCCTCGGTACTTGCGCTGGTGGCATAGCCGGGCATGGGCTGCCGCGATTAACCGGTTTATACCCAGCGATCTGCATCCCGGGTAGCTGTTGAAAGGGTTGATCGGCATCCCGGCCGGCAGTGCCGGCCGGGAGCGGCGCTGGCGCCTCAGAGCACCAGAACCCTGGCCTGATGCCCAAGCACTCGCTGCTGATTGGAGGCCAGGATCAGGGCTTCATCGCGGGGCACGTAGTGAGGCATCGATGAGATGTGCCCCTCGCGATCGAGGAAGAGCACCCTGAGGAGGCGGCCAGCGGCATCAAGCAGATGGACCGAGATGATGCGGATCGAGCAGGTGCGGACCAGGGGAGTGGCGGCCATGGCTGGGCTGGCGAACGACACCGCCGTCAAGCACTGGCGCCGCCAGCGCCGTGCAAGGGGCGCGCAGCGCAGCGGAGCGACTCGCGTCAGCCCTGGCGCGGCGCGGGTGCCGGGGCAGGCCGGGTGGCGTGATTGCCAGACCCATGGCCAGCCCCCCATGACCGCCCCTGCCTGAACGCACCTCCTCTGGTGGATCGATGCTGTTCAGCCGGCTTCCCGAGCAAGGCAGGATCCATGCGGAGCGAATCAATCGCTACAGAACCGATTCCTACGTTGGCTGCCGCATTGTTTGGTGCTGCAGAAGAAACGCTTCAATCCAGTCGTGATGCCGCCGCTGGTTGATGCGATCGGCGATCGATGTCGCCTCTGCGGGGACCTGGAACCGCTTGCGGAACGCCTTGGTGAAACCCTCCAGCTCCGGGCGGGTCAACCTGCGGACCGTGGCCAGGATCGTCTGGACCGTGGCGGCATCAAGGGGCTCCAGGCCGCCCTTTTCCTTTGCGTTGCTTGCGGCGCCCGGGCGTTGAGTCGACAACCGATGACGGGTGTTGGGTGGTGTGGATGACGCCGGGCTGGTGACCTGCCGTTGCTGCTTGTCGTAGAGGGCCAAGCCAAAGGGATTGCCAAAGGTCATCAATGCCCGCTTCATCGCATCGGTTTCGGCTTCCTTGAGCGCGGATTCATGGGCCTGGCCCAGGTCGGCGTCGATGCCATGGCCGGCGCCGCTGCCTTCCCGGATCACTGCACCGACGCGGATACGGACGCGGGCGGTGTAAGTGACACCCCAGCCAGAGCGACCATCGCGGCCAATCGAGCGCTCGCTGTGGTTGACGCACGTCAGGGCGATGGTTTCACGCTGCCAGCCGTCAAAGCCAAAGATGCGGTTGGCTTCAGCAATCGCTTGCCAACCCTCCAAGTAGGCGAGGGATCGACCAGCCTGCTGGCGGGTCTGGACCTTGGCGCGATCGAGGGGAGCGGAGAGAGCTGCGAGCTGCTCAGGGGAGAACCCAGCGGTGGTGGTGTGCATGTCGTTGGAAGGAGAGAGAAGGACGGTCAACAGGGGATGGGCCGGATTAACGGATTCGCCAGCTGCGGCGGGAGATCAACTGGGCGCCGGTGATCTGCTGGCCTGCTTTGAGGGCTTCCTTGATGGCGGCCTTGTCCGGCCTGCTGGTGGTGGTGATGTGCAACCACTGGGCATCGAGGGCGTTCTCGTCATCGATCAGTACGGCCTGCGTCTTGCGCGAGCTCAGCTCGTGATGCGGCAAGGAGAAGCGGGTGGCTGACGGCTGCAGCCGGGTGAGAACAAGCAGCAGCAAATCCTCAAGCGCATCGGCTCGGCTGGCATCAGCGCGGGCCAGTTCGGTGAGGCGCTTGGCCTGTTGCTGGCGGTAGGCCGCCTGAGCACGCAGGTGCTCGATCACCCAGCAGCTGGCATCGGCCTTGGCGGTGAGAGCTTGTGTGTTGTTCTCCTCCGCCAGAAGTGCAGCCTCCAGCTCAGCCAGTGCTGAGGCGCGCTGCTCTGGGGCATCGGTTTCCAGCTGTTCGGCCAGCAGGCCGATGGCGGTGGTGAGCTCCTGGGCCTCGATGCCCAGCTGCCAGAGGGAACCGGAGCGCTGGAGCGAGCAGGACGGTCCGGCGGCCTGGGGGACAGCAGAGGAGGCTGCCGCCAGCGCAGGGGCAGCGACTGGAGCGGCAGGGATCGGGTTGAGAACAGCCATGACAGTTGAAGAGGAATGAAGGAACTGAAGTGAGAACGATGCGCTGATGGGGCGCAAGGCTTCAGGGGCGGACGGAGGCAGGAACCGCCCAGAGCCCGGCCGACGTGCTGACCTCAGCAACGGCGATCGGCACTGGAGAACGGGGCGCCATTCGGCGAGCCAGATTCAGCAATGAGGCGGTGCCGGCACCGCCGGGAAAGGCCACCACCAGCACTGAGGCGATCGCGCCCGGGCCGGTGTGCAGCACCGCTTGAGCGATGGCCCGCTTCAGCAGCGCGCGGTTGCGGATCGGCCCGGCCGCTCGGCCATGGCGCTGCCATTGGGCGGGCATCACCAACGACGGCCAACCCAGCTGATGGGCTGCTTGGCCGATGGCAGCATCGGCACCGCGGGCACCGCCATGGAGCAGCAGATGCACCAGCCGGCAGCTGCTGCGGGCCAGCAATTCAGCGGCAACCCGCTGATGCGGCCAGGCCAGATCACGGCCGCCGCCAGCCACGATGACCAGCGAGCGTGCCGGAACGATCTCCGGCCACGATTGAAGACATAAAGCCATGGATTCAGTTGCCAGAAAGGACAACTGATCGGGGCATCACAACCGTTTAGGAATACGCAGCAGTGATGGCGAGACCAGGAATTCAGTTGCCGCCGGCGATGGGCTCTGGGCCATTGGCGCAGTCTTTATTCTATCAGTACAAATGCACTTTAAGCCGGCCAAAACGACTGCAGTGCAATGGATCTACGCAAAGCAAAGGCATGCACTGATGGATCGAAAAGCTGATAAGCAAACCCACCAGATTCAGGCCTGAATACCCAGCTGGCCGCGCAGCCGAGCGAGGAAACTTGAGGCTCACCACTCCCCTATCCACGCGCATGCGAGCCCGGCCACCGCAGCCGCGGGAGAGCAGCTTTGCCCACCACCTCACCACCGGCACCGAAGCGGAGGGCGGCGGCGGTTGGCCGCTGCACGCCACGGCGCAGCCGTGGCACGCTGAAGGACGACCGCTGCCGGCCGGAGCCCTGCGGCGTCTGCAAAGCCAGGCCGACTTGGACGGTCGAATACATCGGTGACACTCCGTGCCGCCAAGGACCACGACGAGCACTTGATTACGTCGTTGGCTTATTCAAGAAGCGGCCCTTCTCGTCCACAAAGACCACCACAATTGCGGGAGGCCTTGCTCGACACCCAGATCATTACCGACGAGCCCCGAGACCTTTAAAAACCCCAAACCTTCTCACATCCCTTCTCACACCCAAGACAGTCGAACAAAGAACACCAGTGGTGGGAATGAATCTTGGCTTTTACAACCAAAGCCTTCTAAGCAGTCGGTCGATGGTTCGAATCCATCAGGGGGCGTGTACGACGAAGCCATTTCAACGAAAACGTCTTGGAATGGTTCAAACGGGTTATGGAGCCCCCCGGAGTGTTGAGGAGCATTGCTCCCATCAGACGATCAGCTGTAGGCCTTGGCAATGAGGGGGCCAGCTTGCTCATCTGACAGCACTGGGGTGACCTCCCAGTCGAGGCACACGGCCCACTCCGCGGCGTGCTCTTAACAGGCATCGGCGTTGTCTGCCTCCACGAGAATCCAGCCCTCAACAGAACCCGGTGCGTGCCAACGCTTCCAGGACTTGCACTCAGGGAAAGGCGCACCCGTTGCCAGAAACTTCTTGGCAGCAATTTCGTGGTAGCCGGTCTTGAACGACCAGTGCATCAAAAAGGTCATTGAAGGTGTTGAAGCCAACGAACATTCCCACAGGCCAAACAGCTTGTCTGTGAGGGCAAACACGGCGGGATAGATCGCTGCAAGCCCTTCCCTCAATCGTCGTCAGCAATCGTCTTGCATCCAGCGACAAGCGCGGTTACATGGGAGCCATGCAGCCCAATGGCGGAATGCCGGAGCTTCTCAAGCGTCAGATTGACCGCCTGGAAACCGCCATTGACCTCTCGATGGACTGGCTTGAAATTCAATATCTGATGGTTGAGCTCGATCAGCTCAAGGCTTTGTATGAGGAGGAGGAATCAGAGGCTGCATAAGCGGGTTTTGACCTCAGCCTCAGAGCACAACCCATCGAGCTCAGCAACACGTCAGGCCAGCTTGTTCAGCGTTCTTGATCCAACCCTGCCAGCGTGGGAAATTACTGACGTTCCATGGCATGAATAACGAGCAGCAGGCGGAACTGGAACGCCTCGAGCGTGTGCTTGCGGTGGCCAAGCGAAACGGGAACGAGCTGTTCATTCAGAACATCGAACGGGAGATCAGCGCCGTTCAGCGGGGTGAACACTCCCCCCTCATCGAGGAATACCTCACAGCGGAAGAGCGGGCATCAAGGGGCGTCGACAACCAGCCCGAGGCTTGAAACCAACTGAAAGGCACGCCATCCCTACAATCGATTGTTCAGGCCCTCAAGGCAATGCGCCTTAATGCAGATGACTTTGTGCCCGGAAGGCACAAAACTATGGGCATCGAGATCGGAGGAGCCCATGACGGACGACACTCCACCCCAGCAGACCGAAGAAGCAGACTGACTTTCTGGCCCCTGCTCCAACAGTCTCAACAATGACCTGGGTTGGTCCTTTGGTGGGCACGCAATGGTCCGCCACGCCAATCGACGCTCCACTTGCACCGTTTCAGGTGCCCTCGGAGAAAACGACCCAACACCTCGAGCCCATGGCCCCAGGGCGCCTCGAGCCAGACGCTTCGACCCTTTCTTTCCCTAGCTGAAGTGATGGGTTGAACGATGCACAAACGAGCGAGTTAGGCCGTCTTTCCACCGGGAAGGGCGGCCTTCCTTTTTGGCTGATCACCCATGAAACAGGAGCCACCCGATCTCATCTGGGGCTCACATTTAAACAGTTAAGGGAAGAGTCATTCCGGCAAGCATCAAGCGTCTGCATCCTCCACATCGGCCCCAGAACCAACACCTTCAGCCACAGGATCCTGACCAGGCCGCCAGCCACTCTCCCAGATTTCACGCGTCTTGAGATTCAACTCATCGCGCGAAAGTCCCCATAGCGTGAGACATTTCTGCAGATCATCACGAATATCTTCAGCGCCAGGAAAATCCGCATATCGCGAAAATAACGCGGCAATCGTTGTCAACTGCTGCGGACCTGGTTCGCCTTCATGACCCAACACAGCATCAATCTGGTCGCGATCAATGGCGTAAAGCGGATGGGTTTGCTGCGTGTCGTCGGTCATCCACCGATCATGCCTGAACGGGGGGAGCAGAGCAGCAGATCAGTCGAGCTCCCAGCACTCAGACCCACGACTGGTGAGCAGGCAGACAACGTGCTTTTCCTCGCTGATCAGGCGATACGTGTGCCCATCAGCATCACTACGGGCACGGGCATGCCAGAAGGCATTGTCTTTGGAAGCGTGTTCGGCACGATTGGACCAACCATCAACTGTTAGCTCTTGAACTGCAAACATGCGCCTGACTCGAACTGAACAAAGGCTCGAGGAGCACGCACGTTCTGTGCAGGATCAACAGAAACTCGTTGGGATCGCTTGATCAGCTGTTGTAATCATCGCAAAGCCGAGATTTTGTCGACACTGGAACCAACTTCCTCAATAGAAAGACGCTCAGCTGAGGCGTCATTTTGAAGACGAAAGAGAAAGCCATTCACCCAAGCTGTCTCTTTATTGTTGACCTCATGGCCACGGTCAACGAACCCGGGCTGCTGCTGGAACAGATACAGGAGAATAGTTAGAACGTCCTGCGGCGAAAGATTTTCTGGGTCAATCGATGGCAGTTGATCCCTTACATCCAGATACGACATTGACCCGGTGGTCGCAACATCAAAGGCCACTGTCGACTTGCACGCACGATCAGTCCATCCAAACAAAAAGCCCCACCGAAGTGGGGCTTCATCTCTTGAGTGAAACAGGCGTCAGAGCCAATTGGCACGCATGGCCTCATAGGTCACTCCTCGGTATTTCAACTGAGTTGGAGCAACCTTCTCTTTCGCCAGCTTGACGGGAGAGAGATGTGCAGAGGTGTAGTCGCCGGATTCAGATCCGCGAGCCACGGCCTTTTTGGAGCTGTCGCGGAGCTGCACTCGCAGCTCACGCTCCTTTAGAAGCTGAAGAGCATTCATGGTGTTCCTCGTAGAAAGCTCAGGCCCCGTTCCATGCCCTGAGTCGAACTGCGCTTCGCTGTGTAGCGAAGTGAACGTTTGTAGCATTTGCTACAAAATAAACATAGGGCACCCAAGCCGAGTTGCGCCGTTCATCCCGTTACAGCCAGGGGCAATTAAATCAAGTTCAACCGCAAAAGCTGCGCCAATGCGAGCGAATTGTGGTCGTCTTCGTTGGTCGTTCTCAATTCAAGGTTGAAAAAGAGCGCTGATGGCTCCTGAACAAAAGGGCCTGCATGCCACGTTCCCGGATGCAGCTTGAAGGCTTCACCGGCCTGAAACTTGATCAGAGCGATCGAGGATGCGGGGGGCGGACAGCCGGAATCCGTGGAAGGGGCCATGGCCAGCCACCAGGGCTGGGCATCGGCAGATCCCAAACACTGACTCACGCGATGGTGCCGCGTCATCGACTTGAGCACAGGAGGCCGGCGGCGGATCCGCATCACGTAAAAGCGCGGTTGACCGTCTGCAGCGAAATACAGATCTGCATCCGCTGAACCGAACAATGCAGGATCACTCTGCGGACGCAACAAGGTGCCACAGCGCTCCAGCCAAGGCGAGTCCGATGCAATCGGCGTCAGGCTCTGGGTTTCCTCATGATCCATCCCGTCAGGATATGAAAACCAGCCCATGCACCCGCGCAACAAATGGTGCCTTCGGCCACTGACGGCAGGGTCGGAACTGCCTATCACCTGAAAATGGTGAACCGATCATGCTGACCACGTCGACACGCTTGAAACTGCAAAACATCTGCAGCCGCCTGGCGCAGGGTGAGTTCGTGTCACTCCAGGAACGCGTCTACCTTCAAAAATTTGCCGAACGCGATCGCAGCGTGAGCACGTGGGTGAGCAGAGCGCAACGCTTTCAACGGGAAGGCACACAACAAGGCCTCGACGGCTTGATGGCCGATCTCGACCTGGGGCGACGTCATCCAGACGACCCTGAACATCCAGAAGATGATCTCGGCGACTGGTTCAGCAATGCTTCGCCTTGGCTGCGTCGCGACTGACGCGCCTTAGCTGGGATCGTCGAGGGGGCCGAAATGGTTGACGGCAACAGCCTGCAACGTCTTCAACGATTCCAGAACAGCCAGGCGTTGCTGAGCCTGAGCAAGCATCGGCTTGCCATGGGGGACGCATGATTCGATCAGAGATGCCGCCTCAGAGGCTTCAGCCTTCACCCAGCCCGTGCATCGCTCAAGGCGGGTGGTGAGATCACCATCACGCAATGCGCCCGAGTAGTTCGGCCCCGCGAAAACCTCGAGAAGTGTCGCCAGCGCATCCCTGGCCTGCTCCCGGTTCACCGTCATAGGGCTTGTGGAATAGGGGACCACACTGGCAGCCCAGGCACAAAAAAGCCGCCTCATATGGGCGGCCAGGTGATGGGGATATCCACAGCTTACCCGAACGAACCAGTGATTGCAGGCCTTTTGAAGAAATGGCGACAACACAGACTGCCAAAGTTTTCCACCTTCCTGTGGATAAGCTGCCGCCAAACG
Organism: Synechococcus sp. A15-44; assembly: GCF_014280115.1. Classification (NCBI taxonomy): domain Bacteria; kingdom Bacillati; phylum Cyanobacteriota; class Cyanophyceae; order Synechococcales; family Synechococcaceae; genus Synechococcus; species Synechococcus sp. A15-44. Next base: position 484,194 of record NZ_CP047938.1, on the reverse strand, counting down.
GTGTTTGGTAACATTCAATCCACCACATCTGGTGGATCAGCTGCACAAACTTGACGAGAAGCACTACACTTATTGAAAAGTCGGGTGATGGGGATCACTTGGCTTATTCCTCCGTTTAACGGAGGTTTTTTATGCCTTCTCCTATGGCAAGACAGCCCTGTCTGCAGAGCTCACATGGCCAACGAGCATGTCCATGCAGAAGAGGCAAGCCACATCTGCACAACTTTGTTCACGGATCTGACTCATCTCAGTGAACTGAAGAGACTGATTCAGGTCTGATGACCCAGGCCAGTGAAATCAAACCAACAACTTTGTCAGGCAAGACTCAGATCCACGCCATAGGCTCCGTGCAGCAACACAAGATCTCGACCAGATGCGTGCCCTGAACGGATTGCTGCTGCTAGCGATTGCTCTGAGCGTGCTCCCGTCTTTAGCAGGCGCTCTTGAGCTGGGACCTTGTGAACCGGCCGAAGCGGTGAAGATCATCGACACCAGCCTGGGACAAGGAAAAACGCTTCAGCAAGCCATGCAGATGATGATCAAAGCGAAAGTGTTCGACGGATCCAAGGCGTGCATCACCTTCATCCGCGAGACCTCGATGAGCATGCGCGATTCATACCCAAGAGCCTTTAAATCGCTTTGGTTGAACTAGACATCCTTCGGATCCTGATGATGTCGGTTTGGCGGAGAACAGGGCCTTAAGCCAACGGCCCACGAGCAAACCCGACATCATCGAGTCAGGATTTCGGCCCATCATGCAAACCCCACGACGGATCAACGATCCCGCCAATAGCCTCGCCGTGGTGGTTGCCATCGTTCTCAGCGCGCTGCTGTTGTTGGGGCAGGCTCTGTTCATCGTTCCGGCCGGCAAGGTTGCCGTGGTCACCACCTTGGGCAAGGTGAGCGGAGGATCGAGACTCCCGGGCCTCAATCTCAAGGTGCCGTTCATTCAATCGGTGTATCCCTTTGATGTGCGCACCCAGGTCAAACCGGAGGAATTTGCCACCCTCACCAAAGACCTCCAGGTGATCGAAGCCACCGCAACCGTGAAATATGCCGTTCGCCCCAACGAAGCCGGACGGATCTACAGAACGATCGCCGGCAACGATCGCGAGATCTACCCCCGCATCATTCAGCCGTCATTGCTGAAAGCCCTGAAATCGGTCTTCTCCCAATACGAGCTCGTCACCATTGCCACCGAATGGAACGACATCTCCGCCCTGGTGGAGCGCACGGTCGCCGAAGAACTCGACAAATTTGATTACGTGGAAGTGCGGGGGCTCGACCTCACAGGCCTGCAAATCGCCGAGGAATATCGTGCTGCCATTGAACAGAAACAGATCGCAGAGCAGCAACTGCTCCGCGCTCAGACCGAAGTGAAGATCGCTGAGCAGGAAGCCCTGCGCTACGACACCCTCAACCGCAGCCTCGACGATCAGGTGCTCTACAAGCTTTTCCTCGACAAATGGGATGGGCAAACGGAGGTGGTACCGGCCCTTCCGGGCAGCAACGCCAGCACACCACCAGTAATTGTGGGGCGACGCAGCTGAACCAACGCCAGCCGTGGTTGTTGATCAACAATCGCTTCTCGAAGACAAAGATCGTCTCGAAGAACTGCACCGCAGTTACGACGGCGAAGCACGACTGAACGAGTCCTTCATCGTTCTGACGGTTGGCGCCAGCCTGATCGCCAGCCTGGGTTTGGTCGCCGACAACAATGCTGTGATCATTGGTGCCATGGTTGTGGCGCCGTGGATCCTGCCGCTGCGGGTGGCGGTGTTCGCGATTCTGATCGGGCAGGCCAGGCTGTTGTCACGATCACTGATCACCCTTGTCGCCGGAGCAGGGATCACCTTGATCCTGTCGATGGGATTGGGCCTAATCGCACGCAGTCAGGGCTTGCTTGTGGTCGAGGCCTTGCCAGAACAGATCATCGCCCGACTTGAGCCCAACACATTTGATTTGGGGATCGCCCTGGCTGCAGGTGCCATCGCGACCTACGCCAAGGTCAACCCGGGTGCCGTGAGTTCGATGGCCGGCACGGCGATTGCCGTGGCCTTGGTGCCACCGGTGTGCGTGATGGGATTGATGCTCTCCGGGCCAAACATCAGCAACGCCCAAGGGCCTGCACTGCTCTATGCCGCCAACCTGCTTGGAATTCTGATTGGCGGGATCACGGTGCTGGCGATTCGTGAGCCGTACTTCCGCGACAAACTCAGGCGCCGCCGCCGCTCACGCTTACCCGTGCTGTTGGCATTGGGGTTGGCCGTGCTGGTGGGTCAAAAACTGTATGGGAGATATGAGCAATACCGATACAGGCTGAATCGGGAGGTGGCCCAAAAACAGATTGAATCGGAGATCCGCTACTACCTCAAGAATGAGACGTTGACCTTTGGCGCCAACGACGCCGTGGAACTGGAAAAGGTTGTCTTCGACTGGCCTGACTACTGGGAACAAAATCAAGCCCCAAGTTTCCTGGTGGTGGTGCGATCACTCGACCCCAAGCTACCGAGTTACAAGCAGGTGCAGAACATTCAAGACACGATCAACAGCAGACTTTCAGGGCAGTTCCCTGGCCTTGAACTGCAGATGCAGGTGCAACGCATCAACGTGAGCGTGGTGGAAGGCAATGAAGTGGACCTTGAGGTTGACCTCGAGCAAATCTTCAACGAAGCGGACACAAGCCAAGCACCGCCACAGGCGCTTGAAGATGAACCAAAAGATCAAGCAGAAGATTCAGCCGTAGCTGAAATCTGTTCAGAGCCAGATTGCTGAAACGCGATTTATTTACGGGTCAGGATGACAAACAGGGCGTGAATCACAGCGGCTGGCCACATACCAAACAACACTGGGAACCCAAGGCCACCAACGGCAAAGAGATAGATCACCAGGTTGATCCAAAAGGGCTGCGTCAATCCCACCTGAGTGAAGACGCCCAGAGGGGGAATGAACAGGGCAATGATGATCCGAAAGATGTCACCGCAGGTCATCAGAGGAAGCACGGGGGTGCCCTTGTCTAGCCATCACCACCTGACGCACAGATGGCTCCTCTCTATGGATGGTTGATTGGAGCTCAATTCTGAAAGCACAACAAAAAGCCCCCTCCGAGGAGGGGGCTTTCCGATTCAGTTGATCTGAATCGTTTTTGCTGTTCCAAAAGGAACAGGTTGATTCCAGATCAACCGATGGCAGGAGCCTGGAGAGCCACAGGAGTGGACTCAGCAGCAGCCAAGTCGAGGGGGAAGTTGTGAGCGTTGCGCTCGTGCATCACTTCCATGCCGAGGCCGGCTCGGTTCAGCACATCAGCCCAGGTGTTCAGGACGCGGCCCTGACCATCAAGGATGGACTGGTTGAAGTTGAAGCCGTTCAGGTTGAAGGCCATGGTTGACACGCCGAGGGCGGTGAACCAGATGCCGACAACAGGCCAGGCAGCCAGGAAGAAGTGAAGGCTACGGCTGTTGTTGAAGGAGGCGTATTGGAAGATCAGGCGACCGAAGTAACCGTGGGCAGCCACGATATTGTAGGTCTCTTCCTCTTGGCCGAACTTGTAGCCGTAGTTCTGGGACTCGCTCTCGGTGGTTTCACGCACCAAGGAGGAGGTCACCAGGGAGCCGTGCATAGCGGAGAACAGGCTGCCGCCGAAAACACCTGCGACGCCCAGCATGTGGAAGGGGTGCATCAGGATGTTGTGCTCGGCCTGGAACACCAGCATGTAGTTGAAGGTGCCAGAGATGCCCAGGGGCATTGCGTCAGAGAAGGAACCCTGACCGAAGGGGTAAACCAGGAAGACAGCGGAGGCTGCAGCGACAGGTGCGCTGTAGGCAACGCAGATCCAGGGGCGCATGCCCAGGCGGTAGGAGAGTTCCCACTCACGACCCATGTAGGCGTAGATGCCGATGAGGAAGTGGAAAACAACCAGCTGGAAGGGGCCGCCGTTGTACAGCCACTCATCGAGGGAAGCGGCTTCCCAGATGGGGTAGAAGTGCAAGCCGATGGCGTTGCTGGAAGGAACAACAGCACCGGAGATGATGTTGTTGCCGTAGATCAGGGAGCCAGCGACGGGCTCACGGATGCCATCGATGTCGACCGGAGGAGCGGCGACGAAGGCGATGACGAAGCAGATGGTGGCAGCCAGCAGGGTGGGGATCATCAGCACACCGAACCAACCGACATAGAGACGGTTGTTGGTGGAGGTGACCCACTCACAGAAGGCCTGCCAGCTGGAAGCGCCGGAGCGCTGCTGGAGGGTGGTGGTCATGAGAACGGAAAGAAATGTTCCCGAAGGAACGGTTTAAGGAAGGGCAGGAGAGCCCTGCCTGAGCGTGAGTGTAAAGGAAGTTTGCGCTGTGTGTCCACAGATTGCGAAACCAACGCTTAAGCGCCCCAGGCGAGGAAAGCGATGCTTTCGAAAGACTTAAGATTCATGAGACTCGCCAAGGCGCTATTGGTTCTGATCCGCTGGATGCAAGCCGGCCATCGCTTGGAGGAAACCGTTCCTCTGAGCCAGGCCCGCCACAGGCGACTGGAGCTGGAGGCTCAAGGTGCCACCGTGTATTGGAGTGAACGTCTGGCCCAGGGCCAGTTCTGTTGAGAGGCTGGGGCCAATCAGCACAGGCCCATGCAGCGTTTGATTCCCCTGATTTGTCTTGGGCTGACCTCGGTTGGTCTCACCAGCTGTGGACTGGTGAGCTCAAGCGGCGACCAACCAAACGCAAGCGCTTCGATCAAACAGCTGGAACAACGCATCAACCAGCTGGAGCAGGAGCTGCAACAAATCAAGTCGCCCGGAGGCGATGCCGACAGCAAAACCCCGGCCGGTCCGCTGCGATCCCTCACCCTGCGGATCGGCACCGAGGACGACCGATTGCGGATGTACTGGGCCGATGGTCAGACGAGCAATCTGATCTGCTCTCAAGAAGGGAAAGGTGTTTGGGCCTGCGGTTAGGCCGCAGAGAGCAGCTGTTGTAAGGCCGGCAGCCAGGTGGGCTGCACGGGCCACACCTCCCGGCGCGTGAGGGAGAAAGCAATGCTTTTCTCCGCGTAGGCCGCTTCATTCACAAACACCGGAATCTCCCCCTCAACCCACGCTTCACCACGATCGGTGCCATCCGCAGCACGGAACATCGCCTGGGTTGAGCTGATGTCCTGCCAATCGCGGCCCTGCAGTTCGGGATGCACAAGGGCCTGAGGCTCTCCGTTCTCCGCCTTCGGAAGATCCAGACTCCCCAGGTGACGGTGCACCACCAGAGCATCCGGCAGCCGGGCCAAGCCCTGATGTACCTGATCCAAGGCCCTCAGGCAGGTTTCCAAGCCAAGACGGGTCTGTTCAACGACCCGGGCATTGAGCAGACCTTGCGGCACAGGCCCCACCTCGATCACCAGGCCGCAGGGCCAGGATTCAACAAGGAAGCCGGTCTGCTGAGCATCGGCTTCGTGCAGATAAATCGGCAGGCCGAGCGCTCCCTGCACCAAAGCCGCGAGGGCGAGATCAGCAGGACGCCGGCCGTACACCACCAGGGAATTGCCCATGGCCGCTGTGGTGCTGTGCAGATCGATGGCCACGGCACAAGGCTGCTCGCCGGTCGGACCGTGCAAGCGCAGGAGTTCCCCAGCACGCTGAAACTCCAAGCCGGGGGCCCCCTGCTCCAACTGTTCCGGGAGGAAGCAGCGGTTGAGGTCACGATCGACGTAGCGGCAGCGACGGCGCAACGCTTCCGGGTTGCCGATCACCTTCTGCACCGCCAAGCCAGCAGCGTTGATCAGATCAGGGTTGGCCTGCCACTGCTGCAGCAACCAAGGGGCATTGACCTCATTGCCGTGGGTGCCGGCCACAACAAGAACGCCACAGCTGCTCATGGACCACAGCGAACCAAGTTCTGACTGAAGCACGAGTCACAGCGAGGATGAAAGCGATCCAAACCGCGCCATGTCGATCCCACCTGTTGTGGTCACGGCCGCCCGTCGCAGTTGGCGATGGCAATGGCAACGGCTCATGGGTGGGCTGGGCCCAGCCGATGCGGCCGGCAATTACACCCGCCCAAGCAGCGATCCACTCAGCCCGCCGGCTTTAAACCCCGAAGACCTGCTCCAGCGCAGCGCAGACCAACGGCCAATCCTGGTGATCGGGCGCAGTTGCCCCTGGGCCCACCGCACCTGGCTGGTGCATCAGCTGCGCCATCTGGACAACAGCCTCACCCTCGTGATGGCACAGGCGGATCACAACGCTGGACGCTGGGCCCTCAATCCCGCTTGGGAGGGGTGCGACACGCTGCTGGAGTTGTATCAGCAATGCGGCGCCCCCCCCAGCTACCGGGCCACCGTGCCTGTGCTGGTGGATCCGAAGACGCTCAGCCTGCTGGGCAATGACAGTGCACCACTGGTGGAGCTGTTGAACCGCTGGCCCCATCAAGACGCTGTTGTGGACCTGGCACCGGCGGAAGCCACCGACAGGATCCAGGCCTGGCAGCAGCGACTGCAACCGGCCATCAACGATGGGGTGTACCGCTGCGGTTTCGCCCGCAACCAAGCGGCCTACGACCGCGCTGAAGCCGATCTCTTCGCCGCCCTTGCTGCGGTGGAGCAGAGCCTGAAAACCAATGGTCCATGGCTGTGCGGCACAACACTGACCCTGGCGGACGTGCGCTTATTCCCCACCTTGATCCGCTGGGAGCTGGTCTATGCGCCCCTGTTCGGCTGCACTCGGCAACCGCTCTGGCACTACCCACACCTCTGGGCATGGCGACAACGCTTTTACGCCTTGCCGGGCGTGGCGGACACCTGCGACGGCAACGCCTGGCGACACGACTACTTCGGTGCCCTGTTCCCCCTCAATCCCGGCGGCATCGTTCCAGCCGGTCCTGACCTGAGCACACTGGTGAACAGCACGGCGGCGTCGGAATGACCAGCGCAGATCCAACCTTTGAAGGTGTCTACGGCCCTTACTCGATCACCGCTGCCGATCGCCAGGAGGTGCGTTCCTATCGGATCGCCCTGTTGATCACAGGCCTCAGCCTGGCTGCAGGAGTGCTGCAGTGGTGGCAGACCGATAGCCCCTGGGCATGGCTCTGGGTGCTGCCGATGGCCACGGCCCTGGGCCTGGCCCTGCGCTGGATTCACATTTATCTCCGTCCCTTGCACCGCGCCCTTCAACTGTTCTGGCTCAGTGGTTGCATCGGTTGGGGGGCCCTGCTGCTGCAGGCCGGCCCCACCGAAGTGCTCTCAACCCTCCAGGATCAGCCGCTGTGGATCCTGGCCATCGGGCCGCTGTTTGCCGCCTTGGCGGGCATCGGCTTCAAGGAGTTTTTCTGCTTCCAACGGCCCGAAGCCATCGGCCTCACCTTGCTGCTGCCGGCAGCGCTGCTGGGGCATCTGGTGGGTCTGATCAATGGCCCCCTCTGCCTGGCTTTACTGGAAAGTGCAGCGTTGCTGCTGGTGTTGCTGGCCCTGCGCAAATTCGGCATGGAGGCAGCAGCGGATGTGGGCGACAAGAGCGTGTTTGCTTATCTGGACGGTCAACTGCCCGCTGGCACGCCGTGAGTCTGATCAGCCTGGTGGGTGCGGCCAAGGATTTCGGCATCCGCACCCTCTTTTCCGATCTCGATCTCCACATCGGTGAAGGGGAGCGGCTGGGACTGATCGGTCCCAATGGCGCCGGCAAATCCACCCTGCTGAAGGTGCTGGCAGGGAAAGAACCGCTCGGGGAAGGGGAACGCCGCTGCTCACCCCGGCTTCGGGTGGAGCTGGTGGGTCAGGAGAGCCGGATCACCCCGGGGCTCACGGTGCTGGAGCAGGTGCTGGAGGGCTGTGGTGCCAAACGGGATCTGCTGGTGCGCTTCAGCGCCCTCAGCGACGCCATCGCGGCAGACCCCAGCAATGAAGCACTGATGGCGGAGCTGGGTCAGCTCAGCCAACGGATGGATGAAGAGGACGCCTGGAGCCTGGAGCAGCAATGCCGGGAAGTGCTGCAGAAATTGGGCATCAGCGATCTCCAGCGCCCGGTCGACGACCTCTCCGGCGGATACCGCAAACGGGTGGGTCTGGCATCAGCCCTGGTGGCCTGCCCCGATGTGCTGCTGCTGGATGAGCCCACCAACCATCTCGATGCCGCTGCCGTGGAATGGCTGCAGAGCTGGCTGGATCGCTATCCCGGCGCTCTGGTGCTGGTCACCCATGACCGCTATGTGCTCGATCGGGTGACGCGGCGGATGGTGGAGGTGGACCGAGGCCAGGCCCGCACCTATCAGGGGAACTACAGCACCTTTCTGCAGCACAAAGCCGAAGAAGAGGCCTCTGAAGCGGCCTCAGCGGCCAAGTTCAAAAGCGTGCTTCGCCGCGAGTTGGCCTGGCTACGCCAGGGCCCCAAGGCCCGCAGCACCAAACAAAAGGCGCGACTGCAACGCATCGAAGCGATGCGCGAGCAGAAACCCAATCAAGGCAAAGCAAAGCTGGAGATGACCGGCATCAGCAGGCGCATCGGCAAACAGGTGATCGAAGCGGAAGCCGTTGGGGTCACAGCCGATGGCAGCGGGGGCGGTCGCCCACTCCTCGATGGCTTCAGCTACAGCTTCAGCCCTGAAGACCGAATCGGCATCATCGGCCCCAACGGCAGCGGCAAATCCACCCTGCTTGATCTCATCGCCGGACGGCGCGAGCCAACCCAAGGCAGCCTGCTGCTTGGGGAGACCGTTCACATCGGTTACATGGACCAGCACACCGAAGACTTCAACAAAGGCAAAGGGCTCGATCGCAAAGTGATCGAGTTCGTGGAAGAAGCCGCCAGCCGGATCGATCTGGGGGGTGAGCAAGTCACCGCATCCCAGCTTCTGGAACGCTTTTTGTTTCCACCGGCCCAGCAGCACAGCCCCTTAGCCAAGCTCTCGGGAGGCGAGCGCCGCCGCCTCACCCTCTGCCGGATGCTGATCCAGGCGCCCAACGTGTTGCTGTTGGACGAACCCACCAACGATCTGGATGTTCAGACCCTCAGCGTTCTCGAAGACTTCCTTGAAGACTTCCGGGGCTGCGTGATCGTTGTGTCCCACGACCGTTATTTCCTCGATCGCACCGTTGATCGCCTGTTCTGCTTCGACCAAGGACGGCTTAATCGCTTTGAAGGGAACTACAGCGCGTTTCTGGAGCAGCAGCGCCAGGAGGAACGCAGCCAAAGCCAGGCGAGCAAACCCTCCACACCCAAACCAGAGAGCAGCCGCAAGACCAAGCGCGACGGCCCGCGGCGGCGAAACTTCAAGGAAAACAAGGAGCTTGCGGCGCTTGATCAACAGCTGCCTGAACTGGAGCTGAAGAAAGAGGAGCTGGAACAGCAGATGAACCAGGAAGGTTCTGACATGGCCAACCTGAGTCTCGATCTGGCTGAGATCATCAACCGCATTGAACAAGCGGAAGAACGCTGGCTGGAACTCAGTGAATTAGCGCCATGATCAACGATCTGGAGCCGTGGTTGTAGCCACGGCTACAACCACTTCAAATCAACGTTGCCGGATCGTCATGGGGTGGGCATTCCACCACTCCAAAACCGATGAATCGCCGTAAGGTGCTGCCAGGCCACGGCCTGAATTCATGAAGTCCATCGACGAACACATCCAGAAGGATCAATCCGAAATCGAAGCTGCCAAAGCAGCTGGTGACGAGGCCAAAGTTCGTCACCTCACCGATGAGCTGAAGTCGCTGGAGGAATACAAGGAACACCACCCCGGCGACAGCCACGACCCCACTTCGCTCGAGCTGCATTGCGAGGCCAATCCCGATGCCGAGGAGTGCCGCGTCTACGACGACTGAGTCAACCAGCGACGTAAATCCAACGAGTGCTCAGTAGTCCTCGTTGTAGTCGGAGGGGCTGCCGGTCAGGCTGCAGACGACAGCCTCTTCATTACGCATCGCCTTCACTTCAGCGATCGGGCGTCCCATGCGTTGAAGCACAGCAACATCCTCTTTCGTTTGGCACCGGGCGATCACGTCGCCCTTGTTGTCCAGACAGGTGTAAAAGGTCATGTCATGGGAGAGACATTCCCGTTATGGCTCCCCCGCGATGATGCCACAAGCATCGGTGTGGCTGATCACATGAAGATTGTCTGGAGCATCAGCTCACACTCCGAGCTCGGCCCAGGTTTCTGCCAGCAACTGATCGAGGTTGGTTCCCATGGCGGCTGAAATGCACAGCACGGGTCGACCACTCGCCGCTTCAAGGTCTTGCCGCAACCTGGGGAGATCCTCTTCTGCCACCAACTCTTGTTTGTTGATCACCAACAGACGTGGCCGATCAACCAGACCATGGCCATAGGCCTCCAGCTCCTGCTGGACGACGTTCAGGTCAGCCACGGGATCCTCGGATCCTGCGTCCACGAGATGGATCAGCAGACGGGTGCGTTCGATATGACGCAGAAAGTCGTGGCCAAGACCAGCGCCCTGGGCGGCCCCCTCAATCAAGCCTGGAATATCCGCGAACACGGTTCCATCTCCACTGGGACGGCGCACCACACCAAGGTTGGGAACCAAGGTGGTGAAGGGGTAATCGGCGATCTTGGGTCGCGCTGCCGACAGCACGGCGATCAAGGTGCTCTTGCCGGCATTGGGGAGACCAATGATGCCCACCTCAGCCAGCAACTTGAGTTCCAGCTGCAGGGGCCATTCCTCACCCTCACGGCCCTCGGTGAATTTCTCCGGAGCGCGGTTGCGATTGCTCAGGTAATGGGCATTACCCAAACCACCTCGCCCACCGAAGGCAACGGTGAGACGCTCACCCGGGGTGGTGAGGTCTCCCAGAAGAATGCCGGTGCGCAGATGGCGTACCTCCGTGCCGCAAGGCACCTTGATCACCAGGTCTTTCCCTGATGCACCGGTGCATTTGTTCGGACCACCGCGTCGCCCATCGTCAGCGGCGAACAGGCGCTTGTATTTGAAATCGAGCAGGGTTTGCAGGTTGCTGTCGGCCTCGAGAACCACTGGAGCCCCACACCCGCCGTCACCTCCGGAGGGGCCTCCGGCGGGCACATACTTTTCACGGCGAAATGCAGCGATGCCATCGCCGCCGCGCCCGCCTCGGACCGTGATCCGTGCCTGATCGATGAACTGCACGGTGCTGCCGGCTCAATCCAATCCGTAACCCTAAGATTCAGCCGCTGCAGCTCTGTCGTTGGCCGGCGTCCGTTTCGAAGACCTCAGCAAGACCTTCCCAGGACGCGGCAGCGGTGATCCCGTTGAGGTGATTCGTCAGTTGAATCTGACGATCAACGATGGCGAGTTTTTGGTGCTGGTCGGTCCCTCGGGGTGCGGCAAAAGCACCTTGCTGCGACTGCTCGCTGGTCTCGACAGCCCCACCAGCGGCGAAATCAGAATCGGGTCCCGGCCCATCAGCGATGTACCGCCAGCGCGCCGCAACGTCGCCATGGTGTTCCAGAGCTATGCGCTCTACCCGCATCTCAGCGTGCGGGACAACCTCAGCTTCGGACTGCGCAGAAGCCAGGCGAGATCAACGTTCCAGCGCATCCAAGATCAAGCCTTTCAAGCCACGCGTGCCTTACCCAAACCACTGAGGGTGCGGTCGGTCAGAGAAGAACGAATCGAAGCCCGGGTGAACACCGTTGCCAGATCTCTGGAACTCACGGAATTGCTCGATCGGAGGCCAAAGGAACTGTCCGGCGGACAGAAACAACGGGTCGCCCTCGGACGCGCCATGGCGCGCAATCCTGAGGTGTTTTTGATGGATGAACCGCTGAGCAATCTCGACGCCAAACTCAGAACGAGCACGCGCCAAAGAATCGTCGAGCTGCAGCGAGAACTGGGAACAACGACGGTTTATGTGACCCACGACCAGGTGGAAGCGATGACCATGGGGGACCGCATCGCTGTATTGAACCAAGGACGCCTGCAGCAACTCGGGACCCCCATGGAGTTGTACAGATGGCCCTCCAACATCTTCGTGGCCCAGTTCATTGGCAGCCCAGCGATGAGCCTTTTGCCCGTCACGGTGGGACCCAATGCAACTCTGATGCTGGGGAACAAGCGCATTCAGGTTGAAGGCGCAATGGTCGAGCCTTTACTTCAACGAGAAGGCCAACACCTCACCGCAGGATTGAGGCCTGAACACTGGCATCTGGCACCGGCAACGAACCGGAATCTCGAAGCCGAGGTGAGCCATTGCGAGCGTCTGGGCAATGAGCAGATCCTTACCTGTCGGCTCCTAGATGGTGATCAACTCATCCAGGTCAGAGCTTCAACGGAGATCAACATCACTGCCGGCGATGCCATCCACCTCGACCCTGACCCCACAGGCTGGCGGTTGTTTGATGCGGATGCTGAAGCGATCCGTTAGCCACTGAAGCGCCTGAACCAATTCAGCGCACCCAGACAACGCTGCAGCCCGGTCCGCCGTCCCCCTGCTCGGCATCGGTCACCCGTTCCACATAGGGCACCGTGTCCAGCCAGGCGCGCAGGCCGCGCTTGAGCTTGCCCGTGCCGATGCCATGGATCACCCAAACCGGCCCATTGGCACTGCGCAAGCATTCCTCAACCGCCGCTTCGGCCTCATGCACCCGCATGCCACGCACATCAAGGGTGTTGCGACTGGTGCGCACCTGTGCACCACCGCCACCGACGGAACGGGCTTGCACCTTCACCACCGGCTTTGGAGGTGGCTCCGGCTTACGCCCATCCAGGCTTTCCACCGCCGCCAGATCCACCGTGGTGCGCATCACCCCACAACGAACCGTCAGCTGAAGGCCGTCATCGCTGATGGCCAACACATCTGCAGCCTTGCCGAGGGCGAGCAAGCGCACGCGATCCCCCACAGATGGACGCCAGCCCGGCTTGGGTGCACGCCGTTCAGGGGTTGGGCGGTGATGGTCTTCCAAGCTGCGTAACCGTTGCCCAGCCTTTCGCGCGGTTTCCCCATCAGCGCGCTCATCCCGCAGACGGCGAATCAGCGTGCGAACTTCTTTCTGGCCCTGACGGATCGACTGCTCCAAGCGTTGACGGCCCTGCTCCTGGCGTTGCGCGGTCTGCTGCTTTTGCTTCTGCCAGCGCTGCAGCAACTCCTCGTGCAGCAGCTCCGTGCGTGCCAGGAGTGCTGCAGCGTCTTCTGCCGCGGCCTGCTGGCGCTGCCGTTGCTCCTCCAAGCCACGAATCACACTGTTCACCTCACCATCACCCCCTGGGGCCAGAAGCTGCTGGGCCTGGTGAAGCACATCCGAATCGAGCCCAAGGCGCGTCGCGATCGCTAGTGCATTGCTGCGTCCTGGGATCCCCCACAGCAATTCATAGGTGGGAGACAAGGTTTCCGGATTGAAGGCCACAGAGGCATTTTCAAAACGAGCGTCGTCGTATTTGAGGGCCTTGAGTTCACCGAAGTGGGTGGTGGCAATCGTGAGCCGAGCCCGATCCGCAAGAGCCTTCAGCAAAGCCGTGGCCAGGGCCGTTCCCTCGCTGGGATCCGTTCCGGCACCCACCTCATCCAGCAACACCAGGGCAGGAGAACCACCGCGCTGCAGCACCTCAAGAATGCGCCCGATGCGCTTCACATGGCCACTGAAGGTGGACAAGCTCTGCTGGAGGGATTGCTCATCGCCGATGTCCGCCAGCACCTGGGCACACCAGGGCAAAGAGGGTTGCCCTGAACAGGGCAACAGCATGCCGGCGCGCGCCATCAGTGCAGCGAGGCCGATGCTTTTCAGGGTGACCGTTTTGCCACCGGTGTTCGGCCCCGTGATCGCCACCACCCGCAGCTCCGGCGACACCTCCACCGAGATGGGAACCACGGGCGGCCCCTCCGCCCGTTTGTGCTGCCACACCAAGAGTGGGTGTCGCAGACCTGAAAAGCGAAACGGAGCCTCCGCTGCCGCCTCAAGCTGAGGCTCAACGCCACCAAGCCAGCGGCCGTAACGCCCACGGGCCAGCGCAAGATCAAGCGCGCGCAGCACGGCCACCACCTGGTTGAGGGCAGACGCCTCTTCAGCCACCAGAGCACTCAGCTCCACCAACACCTTGCGTTCCTCATCCCGGATGCGGGACTCCAGCTCCACCAGCTTGTTGCCCATGGTGAGCACCGAGCGGGGTTCAACAAAGAGGGTGCTGCCTGAGGCCGAACTGTCGTGCACCTGACCCGGGACCTGGCTCACCGCACCGGCCTTCACCGCCAGAACCGGACGGCCATGACGCTCGGCGATAACACTGTCCTGCAGGGATGGGGCCAGGCGCCGCAGCAGCTCCTGAAGTTTGTCGCGACGTTCCTGGCGCAGACCGTTCCATTGATGCCGAAGCGCCGACAACGCCGAGCTGGCGCGATCAGCGACACGGCCGCCCTCCTCGAGCGCAAATTTGAGCCGCTGCTCCAACTCCGGCAGCGTCACCATCGTTTCAATCAACGCGGTGCACACCGGGCGCAGCTCAGGATCGTCGATCTGACGGCGCAGGCGACGGGCCGCTGCCAATGTTTCCGCTACGGCCAGCAGCTCTTCACCGGAGGCCACGCCTCCCTTGCTGCAGCGCAGCACCACGGGCTCGAGGTTCTGCACACCGCGGAAGCTGAGCCCCCCCTCAGTGAGGTCATCGAGCACCGCCATTTCAACCGTCTCGGCCAGGCGCTGTTTCGACTCCTCCAGGCTGGCGGGCAGCGGTTGAACCCGGGCCGCATCACGGCCCATGCCGGTGCTGGCAAAGCCGCTGAGATGGTCACAGACCCGATGCCACTCCAGCAGTTCAAAGGTTTCCTGCTGAGCCCGGTCCGCCCCTTGACTCAAGTCAGCTGCAGTTGGAGGGGATGCCACCGGGGGGTTCATAAAGCATTTCGAGCCAGTTGCCTTCCGGATCTTTCAGATAAAAAGACGCCGTGCCGTCGCGGTGGTCATGGACGGCACCAACGTGCACACCCTGCGCCTTGAGACGGTCGTGAATCACATCCACCTCCGCACGATCGCGGAAATGGAAGGCGAAATGTGGGCCAGCGGCTTTGTAATCCGGGCCTAACAAGGCGAGTCCATCGCGACCTTCCCCGGCTTCCAGATAGCACCAGTCGTTGGCACGCCAGACCAGACGCATGCCCAGATCGGTGTAGAAGGCAACAGCCCGATCGACGTTCTCAACACGGATCGCAACGTGACCGAGACGATCCACACCTTTGGGTTGATCGGCTGTTGCCATCGGATCAAGCCTCCTTCAACCAAGCCGCTGCATCGCAGGCGTGGTACGTGAGGATGAGATCAGCACCGGCGCGCTTGAAGCTCAGCAACGTCTCCAGCACAACGGCTTTTTCATCGATCCAGCCCCGCTCCGCCGCGGCCTTCACCATCGAATACTCACCACTCACGTTGTAGGCAGCGATGGGGAGTTCGGACTCCTCGCGCAGTCGGTGGATGATGTCGAGATAGGCCAAACCAGGCTTCACCATCATGATGTCGGCGCCCTCCTGCTCATCGAGCTGGGCTTCGGTGATGGCTTCCCGAGCATTGGCGGGATCCATCTGATAGGTGTCTTTGTTTTTGGGGATCGGCTTGCTGCCGGCGGCACGGGGAGCGGAATCAAGGGCCTCACGGAAGGGGCCGTAGTACGCGGAGGAGTACTTCGCCGTGTAGCTGATGATGCCCACATGTTCGAAGCCTTCGTCGTCGAGGGCTTCCCGGATGGCACCGACCCGGCCGTCCATCATGTCGCTGGGACCGATCAGATCAGCGCCCGCTTCAGCCTGCACAACGGCCTGTTTGCAGAGAAGTTCAATCGTCTCGTCGTTGAGGACCACGCCGTCCTGGCTGACGATCCCGTCATGACCATCGCAGGAATAGGGATCCAGGGCGACGTCGGTCATGATCGCCATCTTGGGGATGGCTTCCTTGATCTGGCGGATCGCCCGTGGAATCAGGCCATTGGCGTTGAAGCACTCAGCCCCGTCTTCGGTCTTCAGTCCCTCCGACACCTTGGGGAAGAGAACGATGCAACGCACCCCAAGGTCGTAAGCACGCTGCACTTCGCCGGTGAGGGCCGCAAGGCTCCAACGGCTGGCACCAGGCATGGCAGCGATCGGCTCCACCTCAGCGCCTTCATGCACGAAGAGGGGATAGATGAAATCTGCAGCCGAGAGACTGTGCTCACGCACCATGGCGCGTAGGGCGGGCGTACGCCGAAGACGACGGGGGCGGTAGGTGAGCTCCATCAGACCCAAACACAAGGTGTGATCGTAAGGGTCACCCGATCAGAGGGCCGCCGACCGAAGCCACTCTTGACGAGGATGATCCGTGCGCTTGGCACGCAACTGCTCGAGCAATCGACGCTCCTCCTCACTCCACGAGGCAGGCATGGCCAGCGTCAGCGTGAGCAGGAGGTCACCGCGACCGGTCTTTGACGGCCAGCCTTTGGCCTTCAGCCGCAAACTGCGGCCCGGGGCGGTGCCGGCCGGAATGCTCACTTGGGCCTCACCATCGGGCGTCATCACCGAGACCATGCCTCCAAGGGCCAGTTCATCGAGGCTGACGGGGAGATCGGCCCGCAGCTGATCCGACTCCAGGCGCCAGATCGGGTGGTCCTGAATCTTGAGGTTGAGATAGAGATCGCCCCGACGTCCGGTTCCCGGTTGCAGGTTGCCCTTGCCCTTCAACCGCAGCCGCGAGCCGTTCTTCACCCCAGCGGGAATGCGCACCTGAACGCGCTCATTGTTCACCGAGAGGCTGCGTTCTCCACCGCGAAAGGCCTCCGAAAAGGGTACATTCACCGATACTTCGGCATCGAGATTCACCGGAGGGCGTGAAGCCTGGCCACCACGCGGGAAACCGCCCCCTGCGAATCCCCCGCCGGGAAATCCGCCCCCAGGGAAACCACCCCCCTGGAAGCCACCGCCGCCTGGACCACCGAAACGGCCCAACAGGTCGTTGATGAAATCGTCGAAATTGCCGTAGCGACCGAAGTCGACATCCATCCCGGGTGCGGCTCCCCCGCCCATGCCACCGGCCTGGTTCCAGTACTGGCCGAATTGCTCATAACGACGCCGCTTCTCGGGGTCGGAGAGCACTTCGTAGGCCTCACTGATCTCCTTGAACCGCGCTTCAGCCTGGGCATCACCAGGGTTGACGTCAGGGTGGTATTGGCGGGCCAGGCTGCGAAAGGCTTTCTTGATGGCATTGGCATCGGCGCTGCGATCAACACCGAGCACCTGGAAATAGTCCTTGTATCCGCTGCCTTCCATACCAATCCAGTGGTAATCCCAGTTTCACCGCAACAGGGCTTGCGTTGTTGCTTCCGCATGGAGGGAAGCCCGAACGCCTGAATGCGACCTAGCTTCAGGCCAACCACTGCATCAGCATGAGGAGCATGGCTTCATCCCTGCTGGCATCCGTGCTGGTCGCAGCTGGCGGACCTGTTGGTGGCCCGCCTGGTTCGGCCGCTCCCTGGGCCAGCACGATCGGAGAGCCCCTGCACGACTCAAGCCACCAGGCCCTCAAACTGACGCAGCATCTCAAGGCGATGGGGGCAAAGTTTTACGGCGCGTGGACCTGCCCGGCGTGTTTCAAGCAGATGAACCTGTTCGGCAAACAGGCCGGAGCGGACGTGACCTATGTGGAATGCCGCAAGCCGAAGCAGCTGCCGGAGCAAGCCGAAGCCTGCAACGCCGCAGAGATCCGGGCTTATCCCACCTGGGTTCTCCCCGATGGGCGCCGAAAAGTGGGAGTTCAGTCCCTGGAAGCCCTGAGCCGCTGGAGTGGTCTGAACTGAGATGGCACTGATTCACGGCCTGCATCAACGCAACATCCGAGGCGACCTTCTCGGAGGATTGACGGCCGCCGTGGTCGCGCTGCCCCTTGCCCTGGCCTTCGGCAATGCCGCACTGGGGCCAGGAGGCGCCATCTACGGCCTGTATGGCGCCATCGTGACCGGATTCCTGGCGGCCTTGCTCGGGGGAACTCCCGCCCAGGTGAGCGGACCCACCGGACCGATGAGCGTCACCGTGGCGGGGATCGTCTCCAGCCTGGCCGCCATCGGCATCGGTCGTGATCTCAATGCCGGCGAGATGCTGCCGTTGGTGATGGCCGCTGTGGTGATCGGTGGTGTGTTCGAAACCCTGCTCGGGGTATTGCGGCTGGGGCGCTTCATCACCCTGGTGCCCTACTCGGTGGTCTCCGGCTTCATGTCGGGGATCGGTTTCATCATCCTTGTGCTGCAACTTGGACCCTTCATCGGGGTGAACACCGGGGGCGGCGTGGTTGCGTCCCTGAGTTCGCTGATCGATGCCCCGAGCTGGAATCCAGCCGCGCTCGCCGTTGGATTGATGACACTCGCTGTGGTGTTTCTGACCCCCCTGCGGATCCGCCAATGGGTGCCAACGCCTCTGCTGGCGCTGCTGATTGTGACGCCGTTGTCGCTGCTGCTGTTCAACGACAACCGACTGCTGGAGCTGGGCCTTGAACCCATCGCCCGGATCGGAGCCATCCCGGAGGGGGGCTTGCAACTGGTGGTTCCCGATTTCAGTCAGCACCTGCTGGAGCTGGTGAAAGCCGGCATGGTTCTCGCCCTGCTCGGGGCGATCGACTCGTTGCTCACCTCCCTGGTGGCCGACAACATCACCCAAACCAACCACGAGTCCAACCGTGAGCTGATCGGCCAGGGCATCGCCAACACCGCGGCCGGGTTTCTCTCCGGCCTTCCCGGTGCCGGAGCCACCATGCGAACGGTGATCAACATCAAATCCGGTGGTCAGACACCCTGGTCGGGCATGACCCATTCCATGGTGCTGCTGCTTGTGCTGCTGGGGGCAGGCCCTCTGGCGGCACAGATCCCCACGGCGCTGCTGGCGGGAATCCTGATCAAAGTCGGGCTCGACATCATCGACTGGGGCTTTCTTCTTCGCGCCCATCGCCTATCGGCGAAAACAGCCGCGCTGATGTACGCCGTGCTGTTAATGACGGTGTTCTGGGACCTGATCTGGGGCGTTTTGGTCGGGATGTTCGTGGCCAACCTGTTGACCGTTGATGCGATCACGCGGTCCCAACTGGAAGGGATGGAAGAGGACAACCCCTCCGATGCCACAGATGCACTGCACGCCAATCTTTCCCCGGAGGAGGAAGCCCTGATCCTGCGCTGCGGCAAGGCCTTGATGCTGTTTCGTCTGCGCGGCCCTCTGAGTTTTGGCGCCGCCAAGGGAATCAGTGCCCGAATGGGATTGATCCAGAGCTACAGGGTCCTGATCCTTGACCTCACCGATGTGTCCCGCATCGGTGTCACAGCAACCCTCGCCATCGAACGCATGGTGGAGGAAGCACGATCAGCGGGCCGCACCCTGTTCATCGCCGGAGCCAACCAAAGCCTCGAACAACGGCTGCGCCAATTTGGCGTGGAGGGGGTGCTTCGGCCATCCAGGCTGGAGGCCTTGCAGGAGGCGGCTCAGCTGATCTGACTGCTGATCTGTGGGGCATCCACACCACAGGAATGCATCCGCACGTCTTCAGGGCGTTCTAACTCCCCTTCCAGCGCCTTCACTTCGGCCAGGGCCAGCACTTCGAGGCGCTCAACGATCAGCTCCCGCGGATAGCGCTGCTCACACAACACCCAGTACTGGCCGAAGTGGCGGGCTTCACTCGCCAACAGATCGCTGTAAAGCTCCCGCAACTGAGGATCCGGGCTGTGCTCGGCCAGCAAGGCCATGCGCTCATGGCTGCGGGCTTCGATCAGACCCGCCACCAGGAAGGAGTCGAGCATTCTCTGCGGCTCACCTTTACGGATCTGCCTGGCGAGATCAGCGCCATAGCCCGGGGAAGGCAGCGGTTCCAGGTAGCGCCCCCGGGCCTTGATCAGAGCCAGAACCTGCTCGAAATGCTCCAGCTCTTCCCGCGCTAGAGGGCTAAGGGCTTCGCCGAGACCCGCTTCACAGAGGTAGCGGAACATCATCTGAACCGCAGCCCCGGCAGCCTTGCGCTCGCAGTGGGCGTGATCGATGAGCACTTCCATAGGCCGGGCGTTGGCCTGCTCCACCCAGCTCCAAGTGGTGGGTGCCGCCAACCAGCGAATCGACGCCACTGTTTTGAGCGGAACGGTTTTTGTTGGAACGGTTTTTATTGAGGTGGTGGTGGTCATGCGTTCCGGCGCAGGTGGCTGAGCAATCCCTTCAAGGCAAGGCTGTAACTGGCAGGTCCGAAGCCACAGATCACACCCACAGCGCGTTCAGCCAGAAAGGAGTGATGGCGAAACTCTTCCCGGGCGTGGGTGTTGCTGAGATGCAATTCCACGTAGGGGATTGCGACGCCAGCCAGGGCGTCACGGATGGCAATGGAGGTGTGGGTGTAGGCCCCAGCATTGATCAGGATCCCAGCGCTCACTCCCATCGCTTGGTGAATCCGATCCACCAGGGCACCCTCGAAATTGCTCTGGAAGCAGTCGAGATGCACCGATTCCTGCTCCGCCTCTCGGGTCAGCGCCGCTTCGATATCGGCCAACGAGGAATGGCCATAGATCCCCGGCTCACGCTGGCCCAACAGGTTCAGGTTCGGCCCGTTCAGCAGCAGAACGTGCATGGCTGGAGATCGGTTCAGCTCGGCAGATCGTATCGAGATCGTGGGGAGGGTCACACCGACTGGTAAGTTCTTGCGGTGTGGTTCGGGTCGGTGCCCGAGTGGTTAATGGGGGCGGACTGTAAATCCGCTGGCTCTGCCTACGTTGGTTCAAATCCAACCCGGCCCATCCCCACATGCCCTTGTAGCTCAGCGGTAGAGCACTCCCTTGGTAAGGGAGAGGTCTCGAGTTCAAGTCTCGACAAGGGCTTTCTTGCTCCCCACGGCACCGGGGGACAGGGGGTAAGACCCCAGAACAGCCGCCGATTGCGGGCTGACGCTTTGGTTGTCAACACGTCCCAGCGTCCACAGGAGGGATTGTCTCGACTCGATGGTTAGGGGCACAGAGGTGGAGTGACTGCGGTTGATCACCACCCGAAGTCCATCCGCAACGCCCTCCAGCACGTCAGCCCCTGGGGCTGACCAGCGCAGACCATCCCTGCGCAAGACCCCATGGGCAGAGCGGAGTGCTGCGAGGGACTGGATGAATGGGCGAAGATCAGCACTCCAGGGAACGTCCCAGGGATAGGCCTCACGGCAGGCCGGTCCAGGACCGCTGGAGGGGCCCGGTTCAGGACCACCCGCCAGGGCAGCTTCAGTGCCGTAATAAATGCACGGCGCTCCCGGATGGAGGAAGAGCAGCAGCAGGGCCAACTTCAGGGCCGCAACGTCGTTGTTAAGGCTGTGAAGTGCACGGGGCACGTCGTGGCTGTCGAGCAGGTTCATCTGGGCCCTGTTGACCACCTCCCGGTAGGAACGCGTTGTGGTCGTCCAGATGGTCAACAAAGCCTGCCCATCCAGGGGGTCGAGGGGATAGTCGGAATTGCGGTAATCCCGCCGCAACGATTCAGCGGCGGCCCAGCAAAGGCTGCTCCATCCCAACCGGTAATTCATCACGCCATCGAAGTGGTCGCCCTGCAGCCAGGGGGTCGCATCACCCCAAACCTCGCCAACAATCCAGGCCTCCGGGTTGGTCGCCCGCACCATCTGCCGGAACTCAACCCAGAAGTCCGCCGGCACCTCGGCAGGGACGTCGAGACGCCAGCCGTCAATCCCCTGCTCGAGCCAGTGACGGCCCACCGCCAGCAGATGCTCCCGAACCCCGGGATTGGCATGGTTGAACTTGGGCAGATCCGGCAAGGCCCACCAACCGTCGTAACCGCAGTCCTCGCCAGGGGCGGGATAGGGCTGCAGGGGCCATCGGTGCACATGGAACCAATCCCGGTACGGCGAATCCGCACCGTTTTCCACCACGTGATGAAAGGCCCAAAAGCCGCGGCCGCAGTGGTTGAACACCCCATCCAGAACCAACCTCATGCCGCGGTGATGCACGGCATCGATCAGGTCCCTGAGTGCTGCATTGCCCCCCAGCAGGGGATCCACCTCGAAATAGTCGTAGGCGTGGTACCGATGGTTGGCGGCTGAGCTGAAGATCGGCGTGAGATAGAGGCAGGTGATGCCCATGGCTTGGAGCCGATCGAGAGCGTCGATGACGCCGTAGAGATCCCCGCCCTGGAATCCCTCCTCGCAAGGGTCCGCACCCCAGGGCTTCAGAGCGAGATTGCGCTGCGCATCAACGCGGCCACTGCGGCGGAAACGGTCGGGAAAGATTTGATAGATCACCGCGTCCGCCACCCAGGCGGGGGGATCGTGGAAGGGCGTGGTCGCCGCCAAAACCTTTGCAGTCAGCCATCTCCTCGCTAGCAGGAGAGAAAGACCTTGGCCATGGCTGAACAGCCTCTCCTTCTCGCCCTCGATCAGGGCACCAGCAGCTCCAGAGCCGCGCTGTTCAGCAGCTCAGGGGATCTGGTGCTCAGCGCCAGTGCACCGCTGCCGATTTCCTACCCCGCCGATGGATGGGTGGAACAGGACCCGATCGAGATCTGGACCAGCCAGCGGCAGGCCCTGGTGCAGCTCGATTCGAAGCTCAGTGAGGGGCAGCGCAAAGCGGTGGTGAGCTGCGGCATCACCAACCAACGGGAAACCACGGTGCTGTGGCGCCGCAGCAGTGGCCTCCCCTGCGGACCGGCCCTTGTCTGGCAGGACGGCCGCACCGCCGCCATCTGCGACGCCTGGAAGCAGCAGGGACTGGAGCAGGAGTGGTGCAGGCGCACGGGCTTGCTGCTCGACCCCTACTTCAGTGCCAGCAAGATCCGCTGGATGCTCGACCACTACGACGACGCCCAGGCTGCCGCGGCCAGCGATGACCTCTGTTTCGGCACGGTGGAAAGCTGGCTGCTCTGGCAACTCACCGGCGGCCAGCGCCACGGCAGTGACATGAGCAATGCCAGCCGAACGCTGCTGATGGACCTAGAGCAGCAGCACTGGGTGGATGAGTTCCGAGAGCCCACAGGGCTCCCCGCCAGTGCTCTGCCCGAACTGCTGCCCTGCCGCGGAGAATTCGGGCGCATGGCTGCGGACCTTCCCTTTGCAGGCTTGCCGATCCAGGCCATGCTCGGCGACCAGCAGGCCGCCACCCTGGGCCAGCTCTGTCTGCAGCCCGGAGAAGGCAAGTGCACCTACGGCACGGGGGCTTTTCTGGTGATCAACACCGGCGATGTCGTCCGCCGTTCGGATGCAGGGCTGCTCAGCACCCTCGGCTGGACGGATGCCGCTGGAGCACCCAGCTTCTGCCTTGAGGGAAGTCTGTTCAACGCCGGCACCGTGATCCAGTGGCTACGGGATGGACTGCAGATTATTGATCAAGCCCCCCAGGTAAACGAACTGGCGCGTTCGGTGCCGGATTCAGGAGGGGTGATGCTGGTGCCCGCCTTCACCGGCTGGGGGACACCCCACTGGGATCCCCAGGCACGCGGCATTCTGGTGGGCCTCACCCGTGACAGCGGACGCGGTCACATCGCCCGCGCAGCGCTGGAAGGAATCGCCCTGTCGGTGGCGACGTTGGTGGAGCTGGCGGAGCAGGCCCTCGGCACCGGCCTGGGTGAACTGGCCGTGGATGGTGGCGCCGCAGCCTCAGATCCTCTGCTGCAAGCGCAGGCGGATTGCACCGGTCTGACGGTGCGACGACCCGCCAGCCTCGAAAGCACCGCCCGGGGGGTGGCGCTTTTCGCAGGCCTCCAGGCTGGGGCGATCAGCGACCTAGGGCAGCTCGCAAGCGCACGACGTGACGGCGCGGAGCTGTTTGAGCCACAAATGGACGCAGCCCAGCGCAACCGCTGGCGCACACGCTGGCAGGACGCCGTCTCCAGAAGCCTGGGGTGGCATGGCTGATCACCAGGTGGACCTGCTGGTCATCGGCGCCGGTGCCAGCGGTGCCAGCGTGGCCTATGAGGCAACACGACGAGGGCTGAGCGTGGCTCTGCTGGAGGCCGGAGACATCGGCGGTGGCACCAGTTGCCGCAGCACAAAGCTGCTCCATGGCGGGGTGCGCTACTTGGAGCTGGCCTTCAAAACCCTGGATCTGGCCCAGCTGAGGCTGGTGCGGGAAGCCCTGCTGGAGCGAAGCCACTGGTTGACCCAGGCGCCGTTCCTGGCCCAACGACTGGAGCTGGCCCTGCCCACAAAACAGCTCTGGGGACAGGCCTACTACCGCGTAGGACTCGGGATGTATGACGCCCTGGCAGGCCAGCGGAG
Organism: Synechococcus sp. A15-44; assembly: GCF_014280115.1. NCBI lineage: Bacteria > Bacillati > Cyanobacteriota > Cyanophyceae > Synechococcales > Synechococcaceae > Synechococcus > Synechococcus sp. A15-44. Next base: position 460,066 of record NZ_CP047938.1, on the reverse strand, counting down.
CATCGGCCACAGCCGACTGCTGTCCCAACAGCAGATGCATCAAGCCCTGCCTCTGCTGAAGGCGTGTCAGGGCGGCGTGGCCTACAGCGATGGGCAGTTCGACGATGCACGCCTCAACCTGCTGTTGGCCCTCACCGCCGAGCAACGGGGGGCAACCCTGCGCACTCGTTGCCGGGTGGTGCAGCTGGACACCGACGCCACAGGCCAGCTCAAGGCCGCCATCAGTGAATCCGCCACGGGCCAACGGGAACGCTGGTGCGCCTCGGCGTTTGTGAATGCCACAGGCATCCGGGCGGATGAGATCCGCCAGATGGCGGAGGCTGATGCCCCCCCAAGGATGCTCACCAGCCGTGGGGCCCACATCGTGCTGGAGCAGAACCTCTGCCCTGAGGGCCTGGGGCTTCTGGTGCCCTCCACTGCGGATGGCCGCGTGCTGTTCATGCTGCCCTTCCACGGCCGCACCCTGGTAGGAACGACGGATGAAGCCTGCACCAAGGAGAGCGCCACGTGCCCCTCTCCAGAGGAGGAGGCCTACCTGCTCAACTACGTGCGTGACTGGTTTCCCCAGCTCCAGCAACCCAAGGTGAGCAGCCGGTGGGCGGGGGGACGCCCGCTGCTGAAGCCCGCGGATCAGGGCATGGACAGCAGCCGTGTGGTGCGGGAGCACGAGGTGGAAACTCTGGCCTGCGGCCTGGTGAGCGTGATGGGGGGCAAATGGACCACCTGCAGGCCGATGGCCGAGGACACACTGACCGCGGTGGAACGCCAGCTCGGCCGGCCGCTGCCCATCCCTGAACCCATGCCACTGCAAGGGGCAGCGGAATCGCTGCAGGCCACTCAGGACGGTCTCCAACGCCAGAGACAACAACTCGAAGCCCTGCTGCCCGACACCGCTCTAAGGGGCGCACAAGTCGCGCATCTCCAGGGCACCTATGGCTTGGAGGCCGTGGCCTTGATCGAACGTGCCGAACCCAGCCGACGCAAGCCGCTCAGCCCAGTGATCCCCCTCTGTACCGCGGAGCTGGTGCATGCCATCCAGCGGGAACATGCCCGCAGCAGCAGCGATGTGCTGGCCCGCCGCTGCCGTCTGGCCATGGTGGATTTGAGCGAGGCCGAACGGCTCCGGCCCCAGGTGGAGGCCCTGCTGGATCAAGCCGGCGTGGCGGCAGGCTCCACCTCACCGATCAACCACCAGTTGAATCCGTAGGGCGGAAGATTCACGAACCACTCCGCTGCCGCAGGCGGGAACTCACAACCCCACATCACTTCGCGGGTGCGCTCACCGGCCCACTCCGAGAGATCCAAACTGAGCGAAGCTCCTGCTGCGGTGACGTTGGCAGCCACGAGCACTGTCATCGCTTCCGTGCAACGGAGGTACACCAGCACCCCGGGGTGAGGGCTGTGGAGCAAGCGGAAGCTGCCATGCCGCAGCGCCGGCAGCAGCCGGCGGCAGGTGAGCATGCGCCGATGCCAATTCAGTAGCGACCCCGGCAACTGCTTCTGCACCTCCACATTCACCACGCGGTAGTCGTAGCCGGGAGCAGTGATCGGCGGCAGCACCAAGAGCGGGTCGGGGGCGGTGGAGAAGCCCCCGTTGCGGGCCGGCGTCCAGGCCATTGGGGTGCGGTTGGGATCGCGATCTCGCAGCCCGGGCCAGTCGCCCATACCCAGTTCATCGCCGTAGTACAGGCAAGGCATTCCCGGGAGGCTGTAGAGGAGCCCATGCAGCAAACGGTTGGAGCGTGGATCGCCGTTGAGAAGAGGAGCCAGGCGCCGGTTGATCCCCCAGTTCAGCCAGTGCCCCTGCCCCTGGGGCAGGCCCACCCGGATGGTCTGAATCACCTCATCGCTGATGAGATGACCATCCCCCAACCAGAGTTCATCGTGGTTGCGCAGGGGCAGGGCCCAGCGGGCACCACTCACGGCCTGCTCGGCCTGGATCAGGCACTCCCCGAGCTGCTGGGTGCGGCCACTGGCAATGGCGGCGAACAGATGGGCGGTGAGCACGAAGTTGAAGGCTCCATGCAGTTCGTCATCCGCCAGATAAGGAGCGGCCTCCTCCACCGGCTGAATCGCCTCTCCCAGCAACAACACGTCGCGGCCATGGCCATCCACCCGCTCCCGCAAGCGCTTGAGGAAAGCGTGGGTCTGCGGCAACCCCTCACAGCGGGTGCCCTCTGACTCAAACAGGAACGGAACTGCATCCAGACGGAACCCGTCCACGCCGCGGTCCAGCCAGAAGTCGACCACCTCCAGCATCGTGTCCTGCACCCAGGGGTTCTCGTAATTGAGATCGGGCTGATGACGCAGGAATCGGTGTAGGTAGTACTGCTCGGCCACCGGATCCCACTCCCAGTTCGATGCCTCGAAGTGCCGGAACAGAACCGGTGCCTCGGCATAGCGCTTGGGATCGTCACTCCAGACGTAAACATCCCGTTCCGGACTGCCCTTAGGAGCCCAGCGGGCGCGCTGGAACCAGGGATGAAGGTCACTGGTGTGGTTCAGCACCAGATCCAAAATCACGCGCATGCCCTGGCTGTGGGCAGCCGTGAGGAACCGATGGAAGGAAGCGAGGTCACCCAGATCCGGATGGATCCCAGTGAAATCAGTGATGTCGTAGCCCCCGTCCCGCAGAGGGGACGGATAGATCGGAGTCAGCCAGAGGGTGTTGACGCCCAGCCAACGCAAATAGGGCAACCGCGCCGAAAGCCCCTTGAAATCACCGGTGCCATCGCCATTCCCATCGGAATAGCTTCGAACGATCAACTGGTAGATGACCGTGCCTGACCACCATGGAAGCTCTGGGGTCATCCCCCGGTTGCAGATTCACCACTGCTAGACCCGACTGGCCTGATCGTCAGCCCCGTGTCCCTCACCCAAACGCAACTGAGCCGGATGCAGGAGCTGGTGGGAGCTGGGCTGACCCGTCCCCTGGCCTGGCGACGAGAGCAATTGCAACGCCTCTCCGCCCTGGTGGCAGAGCACGAATCGGAGGTGCTCGATGCCCTCGCCGCCGACCTCGGAAAACCACCCACCGAAGCGTTTTTTGAGCTGGTGGCCCTACGGCAGGAGCTCAAGCTCACCGGTCGGCAGCTGGAGCGGTGGATGCGTCCACGTCGCGTTGCCGTGCCCCTCTCACTTCGCCCTGGCCAGGCCAGGGTTGTGCCGGAGCCACTGGGGTGCGTTCTGGTGATCGGACCTTGGAACTATCCCTTCCAACTGACACTGCGGCCCTTGATCAGTGCCCTGGCTGCTGGCAACACCGCCGTCCTCAAGCCCTCGGAACACGCCAGTGCCATCGCAGATCTGATCGCACGCCTGATCCCTCTGCACTTCGAGCCTGAGGTGGTGCAGGTGGTGCAAGGAGATGGTGCCGTCGCAGCCGACCTGGTGGCCAGGCCCTTCGACCACATCTTCTTCACCGGTGGCGGCAGCATCGGTCGGAAGGTGCTGGAGGGGGCCGCTGCCCACCTCACGCCGGTGACCCTGGAATTGGGGGGCAAGAGCCCCGCCATCGTTCTTGAGGGGGCCGACCTCACGGTGGGGGCCCGGCGCCTGATCTGGGGCAAGGGAATCAATGCCGGTCAAACCTGCATCGCGCCAGACCATCTGCTGGTGCAACCCGAACTGCATTCGCCGCTGCTGAAGGCGATGGAGGAGGCCCGAACGGAGATGTATGGCGCCGATCCCCTCAACTCGAATCAGCTGGGGCAGATCATCAATGAACGCCAGTTCAATCGGCTGGAGCAGCTGCTGGAGACCGCCAGAGCGGATGGGCGCATCCTGATCGGAGGCGAAATCAGCCGGGAGCAGCGGCGCATCGCCCCCACCGTGATTCGTGTGGATGACCGCAATGATCCGCTGATGGCCGAGGAACTGTTCGGACCTCTCCTGCCGGTGCTGGTGCTGGACGACCTCACCACAGCCCTTCAGGAGATCCGCCAGGGCCCCAAACCGCTGGCGCTGTACTTGTTCGGCGGTAGTGAGGCCCAGCAACAGCAGGTGCTCACCACCACCAGCTCAGGCGGGGTCTGCCTGAACGATGTTGTGATGCAGGCCGGGGTGCCACAACTGCCCTTCGGCGGCGTCGGCGCCAGCGGGATGGGCAGCTACCACGGCCAAAGCGGCTTTGACACGTTCAGCCACCACAAGGCGGTGCTCAAGCGCCCCTTCCGGTTTGATTTCAAGCTGCGTTACCCGCCCTACAAGGTGGATCTCAACCTGCTGAAGCGGCTGGCGGGATAAGTCGCCCTCATTGCCACCACATCCCTTCTGCAGCAGGTGCTCTGAAGGGCTGGCGCTTTAGCTCAGGCACCGTATCTTGCGGGGATCTGCCGGAGACAAATGCGCCGTACCGCTCTTGCCGCCCTGCTGCTGACGGCCTGGTTCCCCCTGTCAGCCACGGCTGCCTCGGTGACTGTGCGATCCGGGGAGACGCTTTCGGATATCGCCGACCGCTACGGGGTGAGCGTCGGCACCCTGATGCGGATGAATGGGATCCGCAACCCAGACCTTGTTCAAGCCGGGAGCCGCCTGCAGGTGCCAGGACCCACGGTGACAGCAGGCTCCGGCCGCCATCGCGTCAACAGTGGTGAAACCCTCAGCAGCATTGCCAGCCAGTACCAGGTCCGCAGTCGCGACCTGATGGCCCTCAACAACCTGCGCAATGCCAACCACGTTGAGGTTGGCCAGACCCTGCGACTCCCCAGCAACGCCGTGATGCCCCGTGCGGCCTTCAAACCGGTGGCTGTGACCCCAATCCCAGGAGCCACGGAACACACCGTTGCCAAAGGGCAGACCCTCACGCAAATCGCCAAGGCCTACAAGCTGCCGGTGGCCAGCCTGATCAGCATCAACCAGCTGAGCGACCCCAACAAAGTGGAGGTGGGCACGCGCCTGTATCTGACGGATCCCTCCTTCCAGACACCCTCCACTACCCAAGCGCAGCCCGCCACAACGGAACCATCAGTCACCGCCGGCAGAACAGTTGTGGCGGTGCAGCCCACGGTTCAAGCCAAGGCGACACCCGTCCAAACCAAGGCAGCGCAAATGAAACCGGTTCAGGTCAAAACCCCCGTGGCCAAGGCCAAGCCGGTCGAGGCTGCCAAGCCCCAGCAGACCTTGGCCAAGTCGGCTGACTGGCGCACCTATGGCCCCCTTCAGGTGGACTGGGGCAACTGGCAGGCCATGGGTGGCAGTCAGGTGGTGCCCACCCTCAATGCCCAGGGGCAGGCTCTGTACCTGGCTGTGAACTGTTCCGCCAAGAAGATCAATGCCACCGGTTCCGACGGAAGCTGGAAAACCTGGGAAGCGCCGAAGAACCGCTTCGAACAAGACCTGGTGAAGGATCGTTGTCAGGCCAAGGCCTGATCTGAATCAGGCGGCGTAATCAAGCGGCCAGGGCGAATCGAGGAATCTCCGGCCGCTTTCGCGAAGATAAAGCCGCTGAGCACCGTCGTTGCTTTCCTGGATCAGCTCCTCCTGAACGAGCCGACGGGCCAACCAGGTCCAGCGGTCGTGGCGTCCGGGCTCATGCAGGGCCAGGTGCTCTCCAAGGCGACGCATCTCCGTGCCGTCCTGCTCGGCCAGATGGGCCAGGAGCGTTTCCACCTGGGCTGACCAGTCGCGTCGTTTGGGGGACTCCATGCAGCGATCGCAGCGACCACAGGGACCGACCAACTCGCCAACCGCAAGCAGCAACGCCTGTTCACGGCACATCTCACCCTCCGCGACGGCCTCCATGCGCCGCAGCTGCTGCTGCGCCAGGTCCAGGCGGCGACGGTCCTCCAGGGCGTTACTGCCCCGGGCCGAAGCCTGCATGGCCCAGCCCAGACTGGTGCGATCACCCGGCGAAAACAGCACCTGGCAATGGGCGGGCTTGCCATCTCGGCCGGCGCGGCCCGATTCCTGCAGATAGCCCTCGGGCGTGGCCGGCAGATCGAGATGAAGCACCAAGCCCACATCGCCACGGTCAACGCCCATGCCGAAGGCCACCGTCGCCACCAGCACAGGCCGCTCGTGCTCGAGAAACAGCTTCAGAGCCTGCTGGCGGGTCTCCGGATCCAAGCCGGCGTGATACGGCGTTGCTGCAACCCCTTGATCACTGAGACGTTCCGCCCACTGCTCCACAGAACGACGGGTGCGGGCATAGATCAGCGCAGCACCACGGGACATCTCCAGTGCCTCCAACACCTGAGGCATGGGATCCCTGGGCCGCCGCTGCATCGTGTAGTGAAGGTTGTCCCGGCGGGCCGAACTCACCTGCACAAGCGGGCGACGCAGATCCAGCAGGCGAATGATGTCGGCCCTCACCCTTGGGGCTGCCGTCGCGCTGAGGGCCAGCATCGGCACTCCCGGGCAGAGGCTGCGGATCTGGCCAAGGCGGCGGTAATCGGGGCGGAAGTCATGCCCCCAGGCACTGATGCAATGGGCTTCATCTACCGCCAGGGCCACTAGTCGCCCCTCCGTGGCATGACGTTCCAGCATCAGCCTTGTCTGCTCACCTTGGAGTCGTTCCGGCGCGATGTAGAGCAGGCGCAATGTGGCGTCCCGCAGCTGCTCCAAAGCCTGCTGGCGTCGAGCGGGCTCGAGTCCGGCATGCAGGCAGGCCGCAGCGATTCCCCGTCGCTGCAAGGCCATCACTTGGTCCTCCATCAGCGCCACCAACGGTGAGATCACCACCACCAGGCCCTCGCGCACCAGGGCCGGCAGCTGATAACAGAGCGATTTGCCACCACCGGTGGGCAGCACCGCAAGCGCGTCCTTGCCGGCCAGCACGGCGTCCACCACGGGCCGTTGCCCGGGGCGGAAGCCATCCCAACCGAAGTGGGTCTGCAGTGCACGCTCGAGCGAAGCCAGAACACACCAGATGTGGAGACTTCAGATTATCGAGCACAAGATCTGGTGTCAGGCCAGCGGCGGGGGATCCAATTGATCGGGGGACTCCTCCACCAGCTGGAGCCGCACCCGCTTGCCGCCCGCCAACTCTCCCAACGACACCCGCAAGGTGGCACCGCTGAGGGTCTGCAGGGCATTGAGCACATCGCGGAGGTAAGGCGTGCTGCTTCCGCTTTCAACCCAAAGCCGCTCCTGGAGCCCCCCCAAGCGCCGCCAGGAGGTGTGCAGCTTCAACACCGCAGACTCAAGGGCCTGGGCCTGGCCCACCGCATCGGCCAGCAAGCCAAGGGCGTCCAGGCGCTGGGCCTCCTGCATGGCGCGGTCCAGATCCAGTTCCCCCTGCTGGAAGGCCCGCACGGCAACACCCGACTCGGTTGCCTTGGTGATCCAGCGCGCTGTGCTGGTGACGTCCTTGATCCGATCGAGTTCGGGCTCATCGCGGAGCACCTTGCGCAGATCTTCCTGCTGCGGCTCAGGCAGCTTGGCCAATTCCCGCACCAAGGGAGCCACCGCACGGGGTGGCAGAAGGTTCTCCTGGGTGCGCTGACGAATTTCCTCCGGCAGCAAAGGGCTCGTGGCTGCCGTGAATTCATCGGTGAGGCGGCGCACCTGCTTGCGGGTGATTTCCTGCCCCTCGTTGGCAGCCTCAGAAATCATCAGCTGCACTTCAGGAACCGCCTGGGCGGTTTCCATGAAGGCCCGCTTGGAGAATTGATTGACGCTGCTCTCTTCCAGGGTGCCGTCGCTGAGCATGCTGTCGGCGGATTCCGCCAGTTGAATCAAGCCGTAGGCGCGGGTCTTGCTGATTTCCCGCTCCCGCAGCCACTGCAGAAATCCGGCGCCCCGGGCTTCACCACCACGCTTTTCCTTGTCCCGCACAGCGCGGAGGATGCGACCACGCCAGATCTCGGTCTGGAGATCAAAGCGATCGCAGACGGCCCAGGCCTGTTCGAGGCGGGCCAGAAATTCCATCGTGCTGATGTCGTCCTGCTCCGGGTCCGGCAAATCCAGCTGGAGCAGCGACGGATCTGGATCAAGGGCGATGGAACTGGTCAAAGGGACGCCGACAACGAAGGGACGACATTCTGTGACGCAGCGGTCATCACCATCCATTCCACGAGATACGCTCCGATTGCATCTCCTTATGCCCAGCGATGGCGATCACCCGCGGCGCCAAGGTGCGCATCAAGCGTCCTGAGTCCTACTGGTTCAACGAAGTTGGCACCGTTGCCTCCATCGACACCTCGGGAATCCGCTACCCCGTTGTCGTTCGCTTCGAGAAGGTCAACTACAGCGGCCTGCAAGGCGTTGACGGTGGCATCAACACCAACAATTTCGCTGAAGCTGAGCTCGAGCCGGCCTGAGGCCGTTGCCTGAACTTCCTGAAGTCGAGACGGTCCGCCGGGGACTGGCAGACCGTCTTGTCGACTTCAAAATTGCGCAGGTTGAAGTCTGCAGGCCAAGGGCCATTGCCAGCCCCGGAGGTCCTGATGAGTTTGTTGCTGGCCTCTGCGGAATGACGGTGGGGCAGTGGCAGCGCAGAGGGAAATATCTGATGGCCGCCCTTGAGCCCGAAGGCGGTGTTTGGGGTGTTCATCTGCGCATGACCGGCCAGTTCCAATGGCATGAGCAGTCCTCCGAACCGTGCAAACACACCCGTGTTCGCCTCTGGAACTCGAAAGAACAGGAGTTGCGCTTTGTGGATGTGCGCAGCTTCGGAGAAATGTGGTGGGTGCCTCCGGGTCAGGCGATTGAAGAGGTGATCACAGGCTTAACGCGGCTCGGCCCTGAACCCTTCAGCACCGAATTCTCTGCCAGTTATCTGAAGCAGAAACTCAAGGGCAGCAGCCGACCGATCAAAACAGCGCTGTTGGATCAAGCCCTGGTGGCTGGAGCGGGCAACATCTACGCGGATGAATCCCTCTTCGCATCAGGCATCGCCCCTTGCACGCCCGCAGGGCAGCTGGAGCTGAAACAACTGGAGAGGTTACGGGATGCCCTGGTGAATGTTCTCACCATCAGCATTGGAGCCGGTGGCACCACCTTCAGCGATTTCCGCGATCTCGAGGGGGTGAATGGCAACTATGGCGGCCAGGCCTGGGTCTACCGACGTGGTGGAGAACCCTGCCGCAGCTGTGGAACACCCATTCAAAGGGAAAAGTTGTCGGGCCGAAGCACCCACTGGTGCCCGACCTGTCAAAGCTGATTGGGCAGCGGAAGCGCAGAGAGAACCTCCCGATAGGGAGGACGAAGCACGCCGAATTCGGTGATGAAACCTGTCACCAGATGAGCCGGAGTGATGTCGAAGGCAGGGTTCCAGGCCTGGGCCCCAGGAGCCGCGACTTCCACTCCTCTCACCTGGGTGATCTCCTCTGCATCGCGTTGCTCAATGGTGATCGCGTCCCCGTCAACCGTCGCTCGATCAATGCTGCTGCCAGGGGCGCAGACATAAAAAGGAATGCCGTGGGCTCGGGCCACAAGCGCCAGGTTGTAAGTGCCGATCTTGTTAGCAACATCGCCATTGGCAGCAACACGATCACAGCCCACTATCACGGCATCCACTTCACCCCGGCGCATCAGCAATCCACTGGCTCCATCAACGATCACGGTGCAGGGAACTCCGAGACAACCCAATTCCCAGGCAGAGAGAGCAGCCCCTTGCAAGCGTGGACGCGTTTCATCCAGCCAGGCATGGCACAGCAGGCCACGGGCATGGGCAGCTGCAATCACACCGAGGGCGGTTCCAACGCCACCCGTAGCGATCGCCCCCGTGTGGCAGTGATGCATGACCCGGCATCCCTGAGCCAACAAGGAAACGCCGTGATCCACCAGCCGCTGGGTCAGGACACAATCCTCACGCTGAAGCGCAGCGGCCACACCGGCGAGCGCTTCAACATCAACTGGAGCGGCGGACCCCATGGCCGCCTGCATCCGATTGAGGGCCCAGCCAAGGTTGACGGCGGTTGGCCGTGATTCACGCAGGCCTCGGATGGCAGTGGGGAGGTCATCACCGGAGCGTGCCGCCAGAACAACCCCCCAGGCCGCCGCAATACCGATCGCAGGCGCACCTCTTACAGCCATGGAGGTAATGGCCTCAGCAACCTCCTGCCATCGGTGCAATTGCATGAAGACCACAGCACCGGGCAGTTGTCGCTGGTCCAGCAACTCCAGGTGATCACCGCTCCAGCGGAAACTGGGGGGAAGCGTCAATGCACGTGGGCCGCTGTGTCCTGTATAGAAGATGGAGGGATGAGCGGATTGTGACCGCAAACCAAACCCAGCGCGATCGCTTGACTGAGGTGATGCAAGGCATCCACCGACGCGGCTGGTGCGATGGCACTGGAGGGAACTTCAGCGTTGTGCTGCAGCATCAGCCCTTGGAGTTGCTCATGGCACCCAGTGGAGTGGACAAGGGGCAGGTACCTGCCAATCAGCTGATTGTTGTGGATGGAGAAGGAAAGGTATTAACGGGCAAGGGAAAAGCCAGTGCCGAAACAGGGTTGCATCTGCGCATTGTTGAAGCGACCCAAGCGGGAGCTGTGCTGCACACCCATTCCGTTCCCGGAACGGTGTTGTCCCGCCATTACGAAACCACAGGAGGGATTGTCTTGGAGGGCTGGGAAATGCAGAAAGGCCTGGTCGGAATCAACACCCACGCCAGCAGCATCACCATCCCCGTGATCAGCAACAGTCAGTCGATGGATGAGCTGTGCGAGGCCGTCGCACCCTTGCTGGAAACATCGCCCTACGGGTTTCTGGTGGCCGGGCACGGCCTTTACGCATGGGGGGCTGACCTGGATGCAAGCAAACGACACCTGGAAATCCTGGAATTTCTATTGAAGGCGAGATTGACCCAAATGCAGATTGGAGATCAATGATGAATCAAAAACATCTTCTGCTCGACATCGAAGGAACAACATGCCCAGTGAGCTTTGTCAGCGACGTTTTGTTCCCCTTCGCCAAGCAAGAACTGAGCGACTACATCAAACAACACTGGGACAAAATCCCTCACAACAAGCCAATCCAGTCCGCCAAGAAGGAATGGCTGGAAGACCAATCACCCGAAAGCATGAAGATCAAACAACAAGTTATGCAGGGCGGTACAGGGGAGGCTGACGGATTAATTCAATACCTAAAACACCTGATTTCAATTGACAGAAAGTCAACAGCACTCAAAGACCTGCAAGGGAAAATCTGGGAATACAGCTATGGCAATGGCGAGCTCAAATCTCAACTGTTCCCGGAAACTGCGGAATGTCTGCGCCAATGGCACGAACAAGGATTGACGCTTTCCGTGTATTCATCGGGCAGCATTCAAGCTCAGAAACTGCTTTACAGACACAGCCCTGCGGGTGACCTTGAAAAATTCTTCAGCCACTGGTTTGACACCCATACAGGCCCTAAAAAATCAACGGAGAGTTATACAACAATCGCCGAGCAGCTCCACAGCTCGCCCAACAAGATCTGGTTTGTGAGTGACAACGGAGCTGAATGCGATTCTGCTCGTTCGGCAGGAATGCACACCCTCTTCAGCCTTCGCGATGGCAACCCTGACCGTGACCCACGTGATCACACGGTGGTTCAATCACTCCGCGAGGTTAGTGTTCACCTAACCGCAGAACAATAGCCAACAAAAAAGCCACCTCCTGGAGAGGTGGCTTCTTCGTGGGTGGTGATGGTGATCGCTTCAGCAATCAGCACATCATCAACCTATTTGGAGAATGTTTTACCTGGCATCGAGCTATTTTCTCAGGGGGCTACCCCCCAAATATCGTCGCCGCTGATGCGTTTCACAACCGAGTTCGGGATGGATCGGAGTGGGACCACACCGCCATGGACACCAGGATAGATCAACATTCTCAAGGGATGAACCCTGAGAACTGCATAGGATCTGCAACTAAAGCTGCACGTCTGAATCAAACAAAGAAATGAGTCTTCAGGCAAGAACCAAAATGTTGGTCAAGCCCTCGGTCTATTAGTACTCCTCCGCTGCATCCATTACTGGACTTCCACGTAGAGCCTATCAACGGGTGTTCTTCCCGTGACCTTACTGGGTTACCCCATGGGAACACTCATCTTGAGGTGGGCTTCCCACTTAGATGCTTTCAGCGGTTATCCACTCCGCACATGGCTACCCAGCGTTTACCGTTGGCACGATAACTGGTACACCAGAGGTGCGTTCCTCCCGGTCCTCTCGTACTAGGGAGAAATCCTCTCAATGTTCCTGCGCGTACACCGGATATGGACCGAACTGTCTCACGACGTTCTGAACCCAGCTCGCGTACCGCTTTAATGGGCGAACAGCCCAACCCTTGGGACCGACTTCAGCCCCAGGTTGCGATGAGCCGACATCGAGGTGCCAAACCTCCCCGTCGATGTGAACTCTTGGGGGAGATCAGCCTGTTATCCCTAGAGTAACTTTTATCCGTTGAGCGACGGCCCTTCCACTCAGAACCGTCGGATCACTAAAACCGACTTTCGTCCCTGTTCGACTTGTAGGTCTCACAGTCAAGCTTCCTTCTGCTTTTGCACTCGTCAGCTGATTTCCAACCAGCCTGAGGAAACCTTTGTGCGCCTCCGTTACCTTTTAGGAGGCGACCGCCCCAGTCAAACTGCCCACCTGATACTGTCCGCTCCCCGGATAACGGGTGAACGTTAGAACCCTAGCTCTGAAAGAGTGGTATCTCACCAGTGACTAACTCATAGCCGCAACCATGAGATCAACGTCTCCCACCTATCCTGCGCATTCAGAGCCCGGGCACAATACCAAGCTACAGTAAAGCTTCATAGGGTCTTTCTGTCCAGGTGTACGTAGTCCGCATCTTCACAGACAATTCTATTTCGCCGAGCCTCTCTCCGAGACAGCGCCCTGATCGTTACGCCTTTCGTGCGGGTCGGAACTTACCCGACAAGGAATTTCGCTACCTTAGGACCGTTATAGTTACGGCCGCCGTTCACCGGGGCTTCAGTCGCCAGCTTCGCTTACGCTGACCGGCTTCCTTAACCTTCCGGCACTGGGCAGGCGTCAGCCCCCATACATCGTCTTGCGACTTAGCGGAGACCTGTGTTTTTGGTAAACAGTCGCCAGGGCCTCTTCACTGCGACCACCTTGCGGTGGCACCCCTTCTCCCGAAGTTACGGGGCCATTTTGCCGAGTTCCTTAGAGAGAGTTACCTCGCGCACCTCGGTATTCTCTACCACCCCACCTGTGTCGGTTTCGGGTACTGGCAGTCATGCCTTAACGGGTGTAGAGCTTTTCTTGGAAGCTTGACGTCACCAACTTCGCTGCCGTAGCAGCTCGTACTCACGCCTCAGCTCGGAACGTTTTCACCGCTCCTCAACGCCTCGAACGCTTGAACCAGTAACCAACATCTGGCTTGGCTAGCCTTCTCCGTCCCTCTTCCCAAAACATGACCGGTACAGGAATGTTGACCTGTTATCCATCGACTACGCCTTTCGGCCTCGCCTTAGGTCCAGACTAACCCTCCGCGGACGAGCCTGCCGGAGGAACCCTTAGGGTTTCGGTGCATGGGATTCTCACCCATGTTTTCGCTACTCAAGCCGACATTCTCACTTCTATGCAGTCCACGCCCGCTCACGCTAACGCTTCGCCCCACATAGAACGCTCCCCTACCATAAAAATCCGCAGCTTCGGTACAACACTTAGCCCCGTTCATTTTCGGCGCAGGATCGCTCGACCAGTGAGCTATTACGCACTCCTTTGAGGATGGCTGCTTCTAGGCAAACCTCCTGGTTGTCTATGCAATCCCACCTCCTTTATCACTTAGTGTTGATTTGGGGACCTTAGCTGGCGGTCTGGGCTGTTTCCCTCTCGACCATGGAGCTTATCCCCCACAGTCTGACTGCCTCGCTACACACAGGGTATTCAGAGTTCATCTCGATTTGGTACCGCTCTCGCAGCCCGCACCGAAATGGTGGCTTTACCCCCCTGCTGGAGCACGAGACGCTACGCCTCAACGTATTTCGGGGAGAACCAGCTAGCTCCGGGTTCGATTGGCATTTCACCCCTAACCACAGCTCATCCGCTGACTTTTCAACGTCAGTCGGTTCGGACCTCCACTTGGTATCACCCAAGCTTCATCCTGGCCATGGTTAGATCACCCGGGTTCGGGTCTATAAACACTGACAAACGCCCTATTCAGACTCGCTTTCGCTATGGCTCCACCATTTCCGGTTTAACCCGCCAGTGCCTATAAGTCGCCGGCTCATTCTTCAACAGGCACACGGTCACCCTATAAGTAGGGCTCCCATTGCTTGTAGGCTCACGGTTTCATGTTCTATTTCACTCCCCTCCCGGGGTTCTTTTCACCTTTCCCTCGCGGTACTGTTTCGCTATCGGTCACACAGTAGTACTTAGCCTTACGAGGTGGTCCTCGCGGATTCACACGGAATTTCACGTGCTCCGTGCTACTCGGGATACAGCTAGCTCAGTTCAGTTTTCGGTTACGGGGCTTTCACCCTCTGTGGCGTGCCATTCAAGCACTTCTCCTAACTTCCCTGATACACGTTGCTGTCCCACAACCCCGATACTCGAAAGTATCGGTTTAGGCTCTTCCCCGTTCGCTCGCCGCTACTTAGGGAGTCGTTTTTACTTTCCTTTCCTCCAGCTACTAAGATGTTTCAGTTCGCTGGGTTGGCTCGTGCCAGCCTATGGATTCAGCTGGCCGTATTAAGGGTTGCCCCATTCGGAAATTCCCGGATCAAAGCGTGCTTCCAGCTCCCCGAGACTTATCGCAGGTAACCACGTCCTTCATCGCCTCTGTGTGCCAAGGTATCCACCGTGAGCCCTTTGTAGCTTGACCAATTAACCTCTTGAACGCTTACCGCCGTTGAAAGCAGATTTTCAAGTTTTTATTGCTAAAAACAAGATCAAACTCTGATTGGCTCGACACCAATCAAAGAACGCTCAAGAGTCTCGGCTCTTGCTCAAAAGAATTTTCATTGTTCTAGATCCAATCTCCCTTTCAGAAGATCAGATTCAAAACAATGCATCTGTAAGATGCTTTGTTTTTCCAGACTCACCTATGCAGTTGTCAAGGTTCTGCTAGAACTTCAAATCAAATCATCAATTGCTTGATCATTTGATCCGAGCCCAGCATCTTATCAACCAAATTCAAGGCTTTAACCTAAAACTTGGAATGACAGGAAGCTGGGGTCATCCAGCGGACACATCTAAATCACACTCCAATCGAGCTCAACTCCAAAAAATTGGAGATGGGAATCAAGTTCGGTCAGTGGAGGTTAGGAGACTCGAACTCCTGACATCCTGCTTGCAAAGCAGGCGCTCTACCAACTGAGCTAAACCCCCAACACCGAATGGGCCATCCTGGACTTGAACCAGGGACCTCACCCTTATCAGGGGTGCGCTCTAACCACCTGAGCTAATGGCCCAGGAGTCTCATCCCTTTTGGGGTGTGACCTAGACAAAGTTTAGGAACTGAAAATCTCCATCAAGCAATCAACATTGCTGCTGATCCATGACTTCAAAGCTGAGGTACCGATCGACCTAAGGTGACAGGATTTCGGCCTAAGAATAAAAGCACTCAGGCATCAAAATCATTGTGTTGTCTCCCTGTTAGGAGGTGATCCATCCGCACCTTCCGGTACGGATACCTTGTTACGACTTCACCCCAGTCATCAGCCCCACCTTCGACGTCCTCCTCCACAAGGGTTGGAGTAACGGCTTCGGGCGTGGCCAACTTCCATGGTGTGACGGGCGGTGTGTACAAGGCCCGGGAACGTATTCACCGCAGTATGCTGACCTGCGATTACTAGCGATTCCGCCTTCACGTAGGCGAGTTGCAGCCTACGATCTGAACTGAGCCACGGTTTATGGGATTTGCTTGTCCTCGCGAACTTGCTGCCCTTTGTCCGTAGCATTGTAGTACGTGTGTAGCCCAGGATGTAAGGGGCATGATGACTTGACGTCATCCACACCTTCCTCCGGTTTATCACCGGCAGTCTCTCTAGAGTGCCCAACTAAATGCTGGCAACTAAAGACGTGGGTTGCGCTCGTTGCGGGACTTAACCCAACATCTCACGACACGAGCTGACGACAGCCATGCACCACCTGTCACTGCGTTCCCGAAGGCACTCTCCTGTTTCCAAGAGATTCGCAGGATGTCAAACCCTGGTAAGGTTCTTCGCGTTGCATCGAATTAAACCACATACTCCACCGCTTGTGCGGGCCCCCGTCAATTCCTTTGAGTTTCACACTTGCGTGCGTACTCCCCAGGCGGAACACTTAACGCGTTGGCTACGACACCGAGGGGGTCGATTCCCCCGACACCTAGTGTTCATCGTTTACGGCCAGGACTACAGGGGTATCTAATCCCTTTCGCTCCCCTGGCTTTCGTCCATGAGCGTCAGTGATGGCCCAGCAGAGCGCCTTCGCCACTGGTGTTCTTCCCGATATCTACGCATTTCACCGCTACACCGGGAATTCCCTCTGCCCCTACCACACTCAAGCCCAACAGTTTCCACTGCCATGATGGAGTTAAGCTCCACTTTTTAACAGCAGACTTGAAGGGCCGCCTGCGGACGCTTTACGCCCAATAATTCCGGATAACGCTTGCCACTCCCGTATTACCGCGGCTGCTGGCACGGAATTAGCCGTGGCTTATTCATCAAGTACCGTCAGATCTTCTTCCTTGATAAAAGAGGTTTACAGCCCAGAGGCCTTCATCCCTCACGCGGCGTTGCTCCGTCAGGCTTTCGCCCATTGCGGAAAATTCCCCACTGCTGCCTCCCGTAGGAGTCTGGGCCGTGTCTCAGTCCCAGTGTGGCTGATCATCCTCTCAGACCAGCTACTGATCGATGCCTTGGTGAGCCATTACCTACACCAACTAGCTAATCAGACGCGAGCTCATCCTCAGGCGAAATTCATTTCACCTCGCGGCATATGGGGTATTAGCAGCCGTTTCCAGCTGTTGTCCCCCTCCTGAGGGCAGATTCTCACGCGTTACTCACCCGTCCGCCACTAACCCGAAGGTTCGTTCGACTTGCATGTGTTAAGCACGCCGCCAGCGTTCATCCTGAGCCAGGATCAAACTCTCCGTTGTAGATCATTTCCTCTTAGACGTTCTCACGTCCTCAAAATGATTTGCGTCACCCATTACTCAGTGAAAACTGGCAACAGTTGAGGCCTCCTTTCGCTGACACAAAAGGGTTCTTAAGAGTGCATCTCTAGATTTCTCTGTCAATGACTTTCCGGGATCTCAGATCCGGTTGTTGCTCCACAATTCGCACACCGGCAACAAGAGAGCTCGTGAAAACCCTCCCGTTGCAGCGAATTGCTTCTTCGCAACGAAATTTTTTGACGGGACCTCACACCTTCATCGCTCTTTCATTCGAACCCTCACCTCACCTCGCGGTTCGGCTCAGATCCAAACGCGATAAAAGCGTCAGTTCCTAAACTTTTCAATTGTCCAGGTGCGACCAAACCTCTCTTCACTCCCTCTCAGGAGATCGGTTGGTTGGTCATCGCGGCCTCTCGCGACCGCTTGATGAACTTACAACACCGTGGGATCGCTCCCTTCTGGTCTCGTAAGTCGCCTCAGACACATCAAGACTTTCGCCTCAAGCGCTTCAGCCTGCACAGCAGCCTCTCGGCTCCCGCGCAGTCCAAAAACATAACCCACTGAGCCCTCTTCTCGCAACCACCTCGAAAAGCGGAGTTGGCAAAGCAGCAAGGAATCGCATAAAAACAGTGCTGAGCACTGAGGTTTCGGCACCTTCAAATCCCAGCAATACCAGCATGAAGAGACAGGTGTACATTCAGCAGAGGTGCGTTGGATGCGAAGCAACCGCTTGCATGACCGTCGCCTTAGCCCCAACTCGTGAGACACCACGGTCTGAGCTCAGTCAGCAAATCAAAACAATGTCGTTACTGCTACAGCCTTAAACCAAGCCAAGACAAGTACAAAACCAGCAAGCGCGAGATCCAGAGACAGTGCTGTCTTCCCTCTGGGAGAATCAGATTGACTTCGCTAACGACACTGAGTGACGATCTCACCTCGTGATCAGGAGATACTCGCCATCAACCAAGCCATGCTTGAAAGCGTGGCAGCTGGTGACTGGGAGAGCTACTCCCAGGTCTGCAGTCCCGAGATCAGCTGCTTCTAAGCCGAGAGTGAGGGACACTTAGTTGAAGGACATGCTTTTCACCGCTATTACTTCGACCTAGCGAGCCAGAGCCAAAGCGCAGCGAGTCCCATCAACATCACCATGGCTCGGCCTCACCTGCGCTGGCTAAGCGACGATGCAGTCGTGGTGAGTTACACCCGATTAACTCAAACAATCCACAACGGAGAACCAATCACAACCCGTTGTTGCGAGACAAGGATATGGCAACAAAGCGAAGGAACTTGGTTACAAGTGCACGTTCACCGCTCCTGAAGCCTAGGGAACGAAAAGAAGGCTCAGGGCTCCTCCGTGGAGCGACAAGTACCTCTTGGGATGACTTCTTGAAAACAATAGCCAACAAAAAAGCCACCTCCTGGAGAGGTGGCTTCTTCGTGGGTGGTGATGGTGATCGCTTCAGCAATCAGCACATCATCAACCTATTTGGAGAATGTTTTACCTGGCATCGAGCTATTTTCTCAGGGGGCTACCCCCCAAATATCGTCGCCGCTGATGCGTTTCACAACCGAGTTCGGGATGGATCGGAGTGGGACCACACCGCCATGGACACCAGGATAGATCAACATTCTCAAGGGATGAACCCTGAGAACTGCATAGGATCTGCAACTAAAGCTGCACGTCTGAATCAAACAAAGAAATGAGTCTTCAGGCAAGAACCAAAATGTTGGTCAAGCCCTCGGTCTATTAGTACTCCTCCGCTGCATCCATTACTGGACTTCCACGTAGAGCCTATCAACGGGTGTTCTTCCCGTGACCTTACTGGGTTACCCCATGGGAACACTCATCTTGAGGTGGGCTTCCCACTTAGATGCTTTCAGCGGTTATCCACTCCGCACATGGCTACCCAGCGTTTACCGTTGGCACGATAACTGGTACACCAGAGGTGCGTTCCTCCCGGTCCTCTCGTACTAGGGAGAAATCCTCTCAATGTTCCTGCGCGTACACCGGATATGGACCGAACTGTCTCACGACGTTCTGAACCCAGCTCGCGTACCGCTTTAATGGGCGAACAGCCCAACCCTTGGGACCGACTTCAGCCCCAGGTTGCGATGAGCCGACATCGAGGTGCCAAACCTCCCCGTCGATGTGAACTCTTGGGGGAGATCAGCCTGTTATCCCTAGAGTAACTTTTATCCGTTGAGCGACGGCCCTTCCACTCAGAACCGTCGGATCACTAAAACCGACTTTCGTCCCTGTTCGACTTGTAGGTCTCACAGTCAAGCTTCCTTCTGCTTTTGCACTCGTCAGCTGATTTCCAACCAGCCTGAGGAAACCTTTGTGCGCCTCCGTTACCTTTTAGGAGGCGACCGCCCCAGTCAAACTGCCCACCTGATACTGTCCGCTCCCCGGATAACGGGTGAACGTTAGAACCCTAGCTCTGAAAGAGTGGTATCTCACCAGTGACTAACTCATAGCCGCAACCATGAGATCAACGTCTCCCACCTATCCTGCGCATTCAGAGCCCGGGCACAATACCAAGCTACAGTAAAGCTTCATAGGGTCTTTCTGTCCAGGTGTACGTAGTCCGCATCTTCACAGACAATTCTATTTCGCCGAGCCTCTCTCCGAGACAGCGCCCTGATCGTTACGCCTTTCGTGCGGGTCGGAACTTACCCGACAAGGAATTTCGCTACCTTAGGACCGTTATAGTTACGGCCGCCGTTCACCGGGGCTTCAGTCGCCAGCTTCGCTTACGCTGACCGGCTTCCTTAACCTTCCGGCACTGGGCAGGCGTCAGCCCCCATACATCGTCTTGCGACTTAGCGGAGACCTGTGTTTTTGGTAAACAGTCGCCAGGGCCTCTTCACTGCGACCACCTTGCGGTGGCACCCCTTCTCCCGAAGTTACGGGGCCATTTTGCCGAGTTCCTTAGAGAGAGTTACCTCGCGCACCTCGGTATTCTCTACCACCCCACCTGTGTCGGTTTCGGGTACTGGCAGTCATGCCTTAACGGGTGTAGAGCTTTTCTTGGAAGCTTGACGTCACCAACTTCGCTGCCGTAGCAGCTCGTACTCACGCCTCAGCTCGGAACGTTTTCACCGCTCCTCAACGCCTCGAACGCTTGAACCAGTAACCAACATCTGGCTTGGCTAGCCTTCTCCGTCCCTCTTCCCAAAACATGACCGGTACAGGAATGTTGACCTGTTATCCATCGACTACGCCTTTCGGCCTCGCCTTAGGTCCAGACTAACCCTCCGCGGACGAGCCTGCCGGAGGAACCCTTAGGGTTTCGGTGCATGGGATTCTCACCCATGTTTTCGCTACTCAAGCCGACATTCTCACTTCTATGCAGTCCACGCCCGCTCACGCTAACGCTTCGCCCCACATAGAACGCTCCCCTACCATAAAAATCCGCAGCTTCGGTACAACACTTAGCCCCGTTCATTTTCGGCGCAGGATCGCTCGACCAGTGAGCTATTACGCACTCCTTTGAGGATGGCTGCTTCTAGGCAAACCTCCTGGTTGTCTATGCAATCCCACCTCCTTTATCACTTAGTGTTGATTTGGGGACCTTAGCTGGCGGTCTGGGCTGTTTCCCTCTCGACCATGGAGCTTATCCCCCACAGTCTGACTGCCTCGCTACACACAGGGTATTCAGAGTTCATCTCGATTTGGTACCGCTCTCGCAGCCCGCACCGAAATGGTGGCTTTACCCCCCTGCTGGAGCACGAGACGCTACGCCTCAACGTATTTCGGGGAGAACCAGCTAGCTCCGGGTTCGATTGGCATTTCACCCCTAACCACAGCTCATCCGCTGACTTTTCAACGTCAGTCGGTTCGGACCTCCACTTGGTATCACCCAAGCTTCATCCTGGCCATGGTTAGATCACCCGGGTTCGGGTCTATAAACACTGACAAACGCCCTATTCAGACTCGCTTTCGCTATGGCTCCACCATTTCCGGTTTAACCCGCCAGTGCCTATAAGTCGCCGGCTCATTCTTCAACAGGCACACGGTCACCCTATAAGTAGGGCTCCCATTGCTTGTAGGCTCACGGTTTCATGTTCTATTTCACTCCCCTCCCGGGGTTCTTTTCACCTTTCCCTCGCGGTACTGTTTCGCTATCGGTCACACAGTAGTACTTAGCCTTACGAGGTGGTCCTCGCGGATTCACACGGAATTTCACGTGCTCCGTGCTACTCGGGATACAGCTAGCTCAGTTCAGTTTTCGGTTACGGGGCTTTCACCCTCTGTGGCGTGCCATTCAAGCACTTCTCCTAACTTCCCTGATACACGTTGCTGTCCCACAACCCCGATACTCGAAAGTATCGGTTTAGGCTCTTCCCCGTTCGCTCGCCGCTACTTAGGGAGTCGTTTTTACTTTCCTTTCCTCCAGCTACTAAGATGTTTCAGTTCGCTGGGTTGGCTCGTGCCAGCCTATGGATTCAGCTGGCCGTATTAAGGGTTGCCCCATTCGGAAATTCCCGGATCAAAGCGTGCTTCCAGCTCCCCGAGACTTATCGCAGGTAACCACGTCCTTCATCGCCTCTGTGTGCCAAGGTATCCACCGTGAGCCCTTTGTAGCTTGACCAATTAACCTCTTGAACGCTTACCGCCGTTGAAAGCAGATTTTCAAGTTTTTATTGCTAAAAACAAGATCAAACTCTGATTGGCTCGACACCAATCAAAGAACGCTCAAGAGTCTCGGCTCTTGCTCAAAAGAATTTTCATTGTTCTAGATCCAATCTCCCTTTCAGAAGATCAGATTCAAAACAATGCATCTGTAAGATGCTTTGTTTTTCCAGACTCACCTATGCAGTTGTCAAGGTTCTGCTAGAACTTCAAATCAAATCATCAATTGCTTGATCATTTGATCCGAGCCCAGCATCTTATCAACCAAATTCAAGGCTTTAACCTAAAACTTGGAATGACAGGAAGCTGGGGTCATCCAGCGGACACATCTAAATCACACTCCAATCGAGCTCAACTCCAAAAAATTGGAGATGGGAATCAAGTTCGGTCAGTGGAGGTTAGGAGACTCGAACTCCTGACATCCTGCTTGCAAAGCAGGCGCTCTACCAACTGAGCTAAACCCCCAACACCGAATGGGCCATCCTGGACTTGAACCAGGGACCTCACCCTTATCAGGGGTGCGCTCTAACCACCTGAGCTAATGGCCCAGGAGTCTCATCCCTTTTGGGGTGTGACCTAGACAAAGTTTAGGAACTGAAAATCTCCATCAAGCAATCAACATTGCTGCTGATCCATGACTTCAAAGCTGAGGTACCGATCGACCTAAGGTGACAGGATTTCGGCCTAAGAATAAAAGCACTCAGGCATCAAAATCATTGTGTTGTCTCCCTGTTAGGAGGTGATCCATCCGCACCTTCCGGTACGGATACCTTGTTACGACTTCACCCCAGTCATCAGCCCCACCTTCGACGTCCTCCTCCACAAGGGTTGGAGTAACGGCTTCGGGCGTGGCCAACTTCCATGGTGTGACGGGCGGTGTGTACAAGGCCCGGGAACGTATTCACCGCAGTATGCTGACCTGCGATTACTAGCGATTCCGCCTTCACGTAGGCGAGTTGCAGCCTACGATCTGAACTGAGCCACGGTTTATGGGATTTGCTTGTCCTCGCGAACTTGCTGCCCTTTGTCCGTAGCATTGTAGTACGTGTGTAGCCCAGGATGTAAGGGGCATGATGACTTGACGTCATCCACACCTTCCTCCGGTTTATCACCGGCAGTCTCTCTAGAGTGCCCAACTAAATGCTGGCAACTAAAGACGTGGGTTGCGCTCGTTGCGGGACTTAACCCAACATCTCACGACACGAGCTGACGACAGCCATGCACCACCTGTCACTGCGTTCCCGAAGGCACTCTCCTGTTTCCAAGAGATTCGCAGGATGTCAAACCCTGGTAAGGTTCTTCGCGTTGCATCGAATTAAACCACATACTCCACCGCTTGTGCGGGCCCCCGTCAATTCCTTTGAGTTTCACACTTGCGTGCGTACTCCCCAGGCGGAACACTTAACGCGTTGGCTACGACACCGAGGGGGTCGATTCCCCCGACACCTAGTGTTCATCGTTTACGGCCAGGACTACAGGGGTATCTAATCCCTTTCGCTCCCCTGGCTTTCGTCCATGAGCGTCAGTGATGGCCCAGCAGAGCGCCTTCGCCACTGGTGTTCTTCCCGATATCTACGCATTTCACCGCTACACCGGGAATTCCCTCTGCCCCTACCACACTCAAGCCCAACAGTTTCCACTGCCATGATGGAGTTAAGCTCCACTTTTTAACAGCAGACTTGAAGGGCCGCCTGCGGACGCTTTACGCCCAATAATTCCGGATAACGCTTGCCACTCCCGTATTACCGCGGCTGCTGGCACGGAATTAGCCGTGGCTTATTCATCAAGTACCGTCAGATCTTCTTCCTTGATAAAAGAGGTTTACAGCCCAGAGGCCTTCATCCCTCACGCGGCGTTGCTCCGTCAGGCTTTCGCCCATTGCGGAAAATTCCCCACTGCTGCCTCCCGTAGGAGTCTGGGCCGTGTCTCAGTCCCAGTGTGGCTGATCATCCTCTCAGACCAGCTACTGATCGATGCCTTGGTGAGCCATTACCTACACCAACTAGCTAATCAGACGCGAGCTCATCCTCAGGCGAAATTCATTTCACCTCGCGGCATATGGGGTATTAGCAGCCGTTTCCAGCTGTTGTCCCCCTCCTGAGGGCAGATTCTCACGCGTTACTCACCCGTCCGCCACTAACCCGAAGGTTCGTTCGACTTGCATGTGTTAAGCACGCCGCCAGCGTTCATCCTGAGCCAGGATCAAACTCTCCGTTGTAGATCATTTCCTCTTAGACGTTCTCACGTCCTCAAAATGATTTGCGTCACCCATTACTCAGTGAAAACTGGCAACAGTTGAGGCCTCCTTTCGCTGACACAAAAGGGTTCTTAAGAGTGCATCTCTAGATTTCTCTGTCAATGACTTTCCGGGATCTCAGATCCGGTTGTTGCTCCACAATTCGCACACCGGCAACAAGAGAGCTCGTGAAAACCCTCCCGTTGCAGCGAATTGCTTCTTCGCAACGAAATTTTTTGACGGGACCTCACACCTTCATCGCTCTTTCATTCGAACCCTCACCTCACCTCGCGGTTCGGCTCAGATCCAAACGCGATAAAAGCGTCAGTTCCTAAACTTTTCAATTGTCCAGGTGCGACCAAACCTCTCTTCACTCCCTCTCAGGAGATCGGTTGGTTGGTCATCGCGGCCTCTCGCGACCGCTTGATGAACTTACAACACCGTGGGATCGCTCCCTTCTGGTCTCGTAAGTCGCCTCAGACACATCAAGACTTTCGCCTCAAGCGCTTCAGCCTGCACAGCAGCCTCTCGGCTCCCGCGCAAGACAAAACTATAACACCACATCCCCCGCTCTCGCAATAGGCACACCCCACGGAACATCTGAAGGGTTGCTTCCACTGGCGAAACCCGTTGCCAGAACTACGTTTCAATTGGAGGACACCGCGATGCCAACGCGTTTCACCGAACAAAGCCAGCGCTTCCGCCCCAACTCAAATGAAGGGCAGGTGCTGCAAAAAGCACGGGAACACTTCGAAGCCACGCTGATTGGCGTTCAAGGGGAACTCGCCGGCAGCGTTGCCGCGATGGAACATCGCCGCTCTGACGACGCCCTCAACTACGGCGAAATCTTCCTGCGGGACAACGTCCCAGTGATGATCTACCTGATGCTGGAAGGACGCTTCGCCATCGTGAAGCAGTTCCTGAGCGTCAGCCTCCAGCTCCAAAGCACCAACGTTCAAACCCGCGGTGTCTTCCCCACCAGTTTTGTGGAGGAAGAGGGAGAACTGGTCGCGGACTACGGCCAACGCTCGATTGGTCGAATCACCTCGGTCGATGCAAGCCTCTGGTGGCCGATTCTCTGCTGGATTTACGTCAAACGCAGTGGGGACGTCGACTTTGGCCGGAGTCCGGAAGTGCAACGGGGGTTGCAACTGCTGCTGGATCTGGTTCTTCACCCCAGCTTCGAAGGCACACCAGTGCTGTTCGTTCCGGACTGCGCGTTCATGATTGATCGCCCCATGGACGTGTGGGGCGCTCCACTGGAAGTGGAGGTGCTGCTCTTCGCAGCGCTGCGCAGCTGCGTTGGGCTGATGGAACTCTGCCAACGCCACGAGAACAGCGTTCTTCTGGGGGAACGATTGCGGCTGAGCCGGCAATGGACCCATGACTTGCGGCAGTTCCTGCTGAAGCACTACTGGGTGACCAGCAAAACAATGCAGGTGCTTCGGCGACGGCCCACGGAGCAGTACGGCGAAAACCAGCACCACAACGAATTCAACGTTCAACCCCAGGTCATCCCCGACTGGTTGCAGGACTGGCTCGAAAACCGTGGCGGTTACATGATCGGCAACATGCGGACCGGACGACCGGATTTCCGCTTCTACTCCTTGGGAAATTCCCTGGCATCACTGTTCGGGTTACTGACCGCGCCACAGCAACGGGCCCTGTTCCGACTGGTGCTGCACAACCGTGACCACCTCATGGCCCAGATGCCGATGCGCATCTGTCATCCCCCCATGGAGGGCGTGGAATGGGAGAACAAAACGGGCTCCGACCCCAAGAACTGGCCCTGGAGTTATCACAACGGTGGCCACTGGCCGAGCCTGCTCTGGTTTTTTGGTGCGTCCATCCTTCTGCACGAACGGCTGAATCCCCAGGCCGACGTGTTGCTGATGGGGCAAATGAAAACGCTGTTGGACGAGTGCTACTGGAGCCATCTCAACCAACTGCCCCGTCAGCAGTGGGCTGAATATTTCGATGGCCCCACGGGAACCTGGGTTGGACAGCAATCACGCACTTATCAGACCTGGACCATCGTTGGTTTTCTGCTGATGCACCACTTTCTCCACGTCAACCCAGACGACGTGCTGATGCTCAACCTCGACGAATCGATGGGTCACTGACGAACCACCGCAGCCATGGCACAAAAAAACCCCGGCTCTACGAGCCGGGGTCTATGAGCTGAACTCAAAGAACGGATCAGAACAGTCCGAGGGTGAGGGACTTGTCGATCGGAAGTGCTGCACCAATACCGAGGTAGATGGTGACAAGGGTTCCGGTCAGAAAGACAGTCATCGCCACGGGACGACGGAAAGGGTTCTGGAACTTGTTGAAGCTCTCGATGAAAGGAACAAGCATCAGGCCCAGGGGAACCAGGGTTTGCAGAGCAATACCCAGAAGCTTGTTGGGAACAACCCGCAGAATCTGGAACACGGGGTAGAGGTACCACTCAGGAAGAATTTCCAGAGGGGTGGCGAAGGGATCAGCCTTGTCAGCGAGCATGGCTGGATCCAGGACGGCCAGACCAACCACACAGGCGATGGTGCCGAGGATCACCACCGGGAAGATGTAGAGGAGATCGTTAGGCCAGGCAGGCTCGCCGTAATAGTTGTGACCCATGCCCTTGGCGAGCTTGGCCCGCATCTTGGGATCAGAGAGATCAGGCTTCTTGAGAATGTGCATCGTTTAGTCCAGGTGTTGAGGGAACAGTAGGAACGCAGATCACAAGGGACCAGAAATGCCCTGCTTCCGGATCATCAGGAAGTGCATGAGCATGAACACCGCCAGCAGCCAGGGCATCACGAAGGTGTGAAGGCTGTAGAAGCGAGTGAGCGTGGCCTGGCCAACGCTTTCGCCACCGCGAAGCAGTTCCACCATGAAATCGCCAACAACAGGGATGGCAGCAGGGACGCCGGAGACGATCTTCACGGCCCAGTAACCAACCTGGTCCCAGGGGAGGGAGTAACCGGTCACACCAAAGGACACGGTGATGACTGCCATGGTCACGCCTGTGACCCAAGTGAGCTCACGGGGACGCTTGAAGCCGCCGGTGAGGTACACGCGGAACACATGGAGGATGAGCATCAACACCATCATTGATGCGCTCCAGCGGTGCACAGAGCGGATCAGCCAACCGAAGCTGACGTCGGTCATCAGGTATTCAACCGACTTGTAAGCCTCAGCAACGGTGGGTTTGTAATAGAAGGTCATCGCGAACCCAGTCGCGAACTGGATCAGGAAGCACACCAACGTGATGCCCCCCAGGCAATAAAAGATGTTGACGTGGGGGGGCACGTACTTGGAACCAATGTCGTCAGCAATGTCCTGGATTTCCAGACGTTCCTGGAACCAGTCGTAAACCGGTGATGAGTTCGCCATGCACAAGCGGGCTCGAGTTGCGAAAGTCTACTGAGCACGCTTCTGCCACTGAGGCGAACCCACCGCGATGTATCCAACTGTTAACGATCTTTCAGACTGGCTGCGGCGCAGAGGTTTTCAGGCGCTGAGGCAACTGATCGCAGCGTCTCTTTGCTGCTTTTTGGTGCTGGGCAGCGCCTGCACAGCCGTTGCACTGAGCGACACACAACAGCTCGTGGTGGACAGCTGGCGGCTTGTGAACCAGGGCTTTTGGAACCCAGAGCAACTTGATGCGGTGCGTTGGAAGCGTCAACGACAGAAGGCCATGGAACGCAGCATCGAGAGCAGCAACGATGCCTATGCAGCCATCGAATCGATGCTGGCTCAGCTGGGCGACCCCTACACGCGGCTGCTTCGTCCAGAGGACTACACGGCGCTGAAGAACAGCACCAACGGCAGCCTCAGCGGTGTGGGCTTGCAACTCGGGCCGGATGAAAGCAGCAATGGTGTTGTGGTGATTTCTGCCCTCGAGGGTTCACCTGCCGGCGAGGCGGAGATCACCAGTGGCACGCAATTGCTGTCTGTTGACGGCAAGGACGTGGTGGATCTGGGTCTGGAAGGAACCGTGGCAGCGCTGCGTGGAGACGTGGGTTCGCAGGTGGTGCTGACGCTGGACAACGGCAGCGGTGAAACAAACGAGCTGACCCTGGAACGCCGCAGCGTGGACCTCAGGCCGGTGCGCACAAGACGCTTGCGCAGCGGCAGCCACACCCTTGGCTATCTGCGGATCACCCAATTCAGCGAAGGAGTTCCCGAACAGGTGAAAGAAGCCCTTTCAGAACTGCAAAACAAAGAGATCGAAGGATTGGTGCTCGACCTCCGCAACAACTCAGGCGGCTTGGTGAGCGCTGGATTGGCGGTCGCCGACGACTTCCTTTCCGGTGGCGCCATCGTTGAAACCCGCAACCGCGAGGGCATCAATGACACCATCCAGGCCAGTCTTCAGACGGTGTACGACGGACCGATGGTCACCCTTGTGAACGGAGGGACGGCCAGTGCGAGTGAAATCCTGGCTGGCGCCCTTCAGGACAACGAACGCGCCACCCTTCTCGGAGGACAGACGTTCGGCAAAGGGCTGATTCAAACGCTGACCAACCTCAGTGATGGCAGCGGCCTCGCCGTGACCGTTGCTGGCTACGTGACACCGAGTGGACGGGACATCCAAGGGGAAGGCATCGCTCCCGATCGTGGGTTATCAGATCCAGAACCCCTGAACCCCGGCGGTGACGGTGATCGCTGGCTCTCGGAAGCTGAGCAATGGATGGAGGCCCTGCTGGAACAACCCGCTGACGACACCGAGGCATGAGCCAGCGGACCTATCACGACCCTCTGCATCGCGGCATTGGTCTTGACCGCCAAGCCCCAGCCGAGGGAATGGTGATGGACCTGGTGGACACGGCGCCATTCCAGCGCCTGCGACGCATCCGCCAGCTGGGTCCGGCCTACCTCACCTTTCACAGCGCTGAATCCAGTCGATTCACCCACTCGCTGGGGGTCTTTCATCTGGCACGCCGTGCGTTTGAGCGGATGCTGCCGTTGGCACCCGAGTTGGAGACGTATCGGGGGCTGCTCTACGGAGCTGCTTTGCTCCATGACATTGGCCATGGCCCCCTCAGCCACACCGGCGAAGAGATGTTTGGCCTGCGCCATGAAGCGTGGTCCGCGCGGGTGATCCGGCATCACCCAGAGATCCATGACTGTCTTGAGAGCCATGCATCCGGCACGGCTGAGGCGGTGGCGAACCTGCTGGAGCATGGACGCAGCCCTCACCCCCTGATCAAACACCTGGTCAGCAGTCAGCTGGATTGTGACCGACTGGATTACCTCCTGCGCGACAGCTACAGCACCGGAACGCGCTACGGGCAACTGGATCTCGACCGCATCCTGGGAGCACTGACCCTGGCCCCTGACGGGGACATGGCCATTCATCCCAAGGGTCTGATGGCTGTGGAGCACTACCTGGTGGTGAGAAACCTCATGTACAGGAGCGTCTACAACCACCGGTTGAATGTGGTGTGCAACTGGCTGCTGGAAAAACTCATCCTGACGGCACGACAACTGGGGCCTGAGCAGGTGTGGGCTGATGAGGTGATGGCCAACTGGCTCTGGCAACCAGACCAGATTCCCTTGGAGGACTTCCTCGCCAACGATGACCAACGCACCGGCTACCACCTCCAGCGCTGGCAAGCCGAAGCGCCAGCAGCCCTGGCTGAACTGAGTGGGCGTTTCCTGGATCGACGCCTGCTCAAAGCAACGGCCGTTGAACATCTTTCCCCGGCGGATCAACTGCAATTGCTCGCAACAGCAAGGCGTCTGGCCGATCGTCATGGCCACGACCCTGAACTCTGCTGCGGATTGCGTCATCAACAGCTGCGCGGGTACCACCCCTATCGAGGCGGCTTGCGCCTCTGGGACGGGCAACAACTCCAAGCCCTGGAGAAAGCCTCTCCCCTGGTCGCAAGTCTGGCGACCCCGGCGGCAACCTCCTGGTTGATTCACCCCCGCGACATCAGCAACGAGCTCAGGCAGGAGATGGACGTTGAATGGCCCCGAGCAGCAGCAGCGTGAAGCAGCCATGACCTTGAGGCTTCCCGACCAGCGCCTTGATCACTGGAGGGATCGTTTGCCGGATCTGCTGAGCAGGTGTTCCCAGCCGATTGTTGATCTCGATTGCGGGGACTGGGTCCTGACCTGCAGCGACCTCGCTGATTTGTGCGCCGCCGTGAGCGAAGCAGGCCATCAACTCGGACGCATCACCGGCCAGGCAGCCGAGACCGTTGTGAGTGCTTCAGCCTTGGGACTGGACGCAAGCCGGTCCAACACGCCGTCCAGCCGTGAACCCCAGCCCAATCCTGTGACGACAGCCCCTTCCGAACTGTTGTTTCACCACGGAACCCTGCGCTCCGGTGACCATCTCCAAAGCGAGCGCACCATCCTTCTCTATGGCGATGTGAATCCCGGAGCGCGGATCAGTTCAGCCGCTGATGTTTTGGTGTGGGGTCGCCTGCGGGGCGTGGCCCATGCCGGATGTGAGGGGTCAACAACCGCGAAAATCGTTGCCCTGCAGCTGCGGCCACTGCAACTGAGGATTGCTGACGTTGTCGCCCGAGGCCCCGAGGATCTGCCCCAGACGGGTTTGGCCGAACAGGCCGAGCTCAAGGATGGCGTGATCGCCATTGAACCCGCCGTCATCCAGAGCTTTCAAAAACGCTGACGTCGTTGTCAGGCCCAAAAGCCAGATTATTCTGGCCGCACCAAAGCAGAACCCTGGTGTCGACGACCCGAACCATCCTCATCTGTTCTGGCAAAGGCGGTGTCGGAAAAACAACGACCACAGCCAACCTTGGGATCGCCCTTGCTCGCCAAGGCGCCAAGACCGTGGTCCTGGACGCGGACTTCGGTCTGAGGAACCTCGATCTGCTCCTGGGCCTGGAGAACCGCATCGTCTACACCGCTCAGGAGGTGCTGGCCGAGACCTGCCGGCTGGAGCAAGCCCTGGTGAAGCACAAGCAGGAGCCCAATCTGGCCCTGCTCCCTGCGGGCAACCCTCGGATGCTCGAGTGGCTCAAGCCCAAGGACATGCAGGCCATCGTTGCGCTGCTGGAACGCCAGTTCGATTACGTGTTGATCGACTGCCCGGCAGGCATCGAAGACGGGTTCAAAAATGCCGCGGCCGCAGCCCGAGAAGCAGTGGTGATCACCACCCCGGAAGTGGCCGCCGTGCGGGACGCTGATCGGGTGATCGGGCTTCTGAACACCCAGGGCGTTCAGCCGGTGCAGCTCGTGCTCAACAGGGTGCGGCCGAAGATGATGTCGAACCAGGAAATGCTTTCAGTGGACGACGTCACCGACATTCTGGCGTTACCTCTTCTGGGGCTTGTTTTTGAAGACGAACAGGTGATCGTGAGCACCAACCGCGGTGAACCCTTGACCCTGAGTGATTCCTCGTCCCCAGCGGCCCAGGCCTACGGCAACATCGCTCAACGGCTTCAGGGTGAAGACATTCCTCTGATGGACCCCTCCCAGGCCCGCCGCGGCCTCCGCGCCAGGATGCGCAAGCTGATGCAAACCCGGATTTTCTGAGGCGATGACACTCAAGGAATTCATCGACAAACTCCTGCGCCGTCAGCCCGCCAGTGCAGAAACAGCCAAAGAGCGGCTGCAGTTGGTGCTGGCCCACGACCGCAGTGACCTCAATCCGGAGCTGCTCGAACAAATGCGGCGCGAGATCCTCGAAGTGGTGGCCCGCTACGTGGAGATCGACCTCGCTGAAGGTGATGTGAGCCTCGAGACGGAAGATCGCGTCACCGCCCTGGTGGCCAACCTGCCGATCCGTCGCCCGATCGCCCAACCCGCAAAGGTGGAACCCTCTGAGCAGCAACCTGCTCAAGCTTGAAACCTCGAATCCCGAACCTCCTCACCCCCGCTGAACAGCGGGTGGTGCTGTTGTTGCTCGAAGGCCTCAACAACCGAGCCATCGCCCAGCGGTTGGTGATCAGTCATCGCACCGTTGAGTGCCACATCAGCAGGGCACTCCGGAAAAGCGGATGTCGCAATCGACTCGAGCTGGTGCTTTGGCTGATCAGCGATCAAGACCCCGCCTTGAATCGCCTGGCAGCCGGTACGATGCAGCCCATGCCGGCTTAGCTCAGCGGTAGAGCAGCGCTTTTGTAAAGCGAAGGCCATCGGTTCAAATCCGTTAGCCGGCTTGATCTGGATCAGGGCGACGTACTGCGGTCTGATTCGCCCGCCAGCAGCCAGATGAAGAACACCCCCAACAGCCAGGGGAGAAGATTCAGTTGAAGCGTCCAGGTGAAGACCGCTTCAAGGGGTTCCAGCACCCAATGAAGCAAGGCCATCACCAGCAGGCAGAGCCCAACAAGCGAAATCACTCGAGCACCTCAACCCCTGCTGGAATCACAGCACCCCGGCGCGCCAGGCGCCAGCGTCCGTCCTCCACCCAGACCAACACCGTGCTGGCCTGGCCCGAGGGTTGAGGCCAGGGCTGCGGACCCAGCTGCGCGACATCAGGGAAAACCAGAGCCGCCTCTGCTGCGGTCATGCTGGCGGGTTCACCGGAGCGATTGGCACTGGTGGTGGCCAACGGCCCGCTGATCTGAAGCAGTGCGCGGGTCTGCTCACAGGCCGGAATGCGGCAGCCCAGGGTTGTTCCACCGGGGTTGAGATACCGGCCTGCACCGTCATCACGGGCAGGCAACACCAGCGTGAGCGCTCCAGGCCAATAGCGCTCAGCCAAAGCTTCAACCTCCCGATGGCAGGGCCCCTCAACCTCGTGGAGCAAGTCATTGACGGATGCACCCATCAAAATGAGGGGCTTATCGGCTGGTCGGCATTTCAAGCGCCAGAGGGTCTGGGCTTGATCGGGAAGCACCGCTAGGCCCGGCAGCGTGTCGGTGGGAATGATGGCGGCTTCACCGGCACGAAGCCGCAGCGCCAGGTCGGAGGCGGCCAGAACCGGAGCAGGCATGAATCCTTCCTTCATCACAGGCGTTGCATCAGCTTGATGCGGCAGGTTTGCAAGCAAGCGCAAAGCGAAGGGTCCCCTCAAGATCAGCGGCCGCTCTGACCTCCACCAAGCCGGCATCCCGCAGCAGCTGCGTCACCTGAGCGCTCTGGTCGTGGTGGTGTTCGAGTAGTAGACAGCCCCCGGGCGACAGCCCCATTAGGGCGCCATCCACCACGCTGCGGATCGCATCCAAGCCATCTGCTCCCCCAAGCAACGCCAAGTGAGGTTCGTGGTCACGCACCACAGCCTCCAGACCGTCAACCACAGCACTGGGGATGTATGGAGGATTGCTGACCACCAAATCCAGGCTTCCCCACCAGCTCTTGAGGGGAGACCACCACGACCCGAGGTGCAGCGAACAGTTGTGATGCGGGGCGCAACGCTCAAGATTGCGTTCTGCCAACTGCAAGGCATCGGAACTGAGGTCGACGCCATGCCCTGGTGCCGTGGGCCAGGCACGGGCCAGAGCCACAGCGATGGCTCCTGAACCAGTGCCGAGGTCAGCCCAACGAGCGGGAGGGGTGGCTTTGAACTGGCTCATGGCCAGATCCACCAGCAGTTCCGTTTCCTGACGGGGAATCAAGGCGGCAGGCGACGACTCAAGCAGCACATCCCGCCAGGGACAGAGCCCAACCAGGTGCTGGAGGGGAACATTCCCATGAAGGTGACGCTCCCACAGCTCAGAGAGCGCCTCAAAAGACTTCTCCAGGGCGACGGTGCGCGTGGGGTCCAGCAGCAGCCGTTGCAGGCTGGCCCAACGAAGACCAGCGGCCAGATCAAGCAACCAATCCAGATCAGCCGCGGTGCCACCCCGGGCGAGTTGTCGGCGCCGCCACTGCAACACATCAGTGCCGGCAACGGTTGTGCAGTCTCTCAAGGCCGAGGCTTGCGCCAATGCAATCCAGATTCACACAGCAGTTCGCGCCGACATTCGAGCGCCAAAAGCTGGGGGGCCAGCTCAGCGGGGGAGCACTGCAAACGAAGCACCAGCTGATCAAAGGTCGCCCCTGAGCCAATGGCCTCCATCAACCGCTGATGCTTGCCGCGTGACTCCTCTGACCTCAACGGGCCCTCGCCAATGGAAGCGAGCAGATCCTCAGGGTGAATCAAGGCAGTTGCACCATCGCGAAGCAGGGCATTGCTGCCCCGACAGGACCAACGGCGGGCATCCCCCGGAACCACCCATATGGGGCACTGCATCCGGCTCGCCCAGCGGGCCGAAATCAATGCTCCGCTGCGTTGCGGACACTCCACCACCACAAGCGCCTGGGCAAAGGCCACCAACCAACGGTTCCGCGCCGCGAAGTGCCCTGGGCGCACACGGCAGCCGGACCGACTCGGACTGATCAACAGCCCTTGCCTGCCGACCTGCTGTTGCAACGATCGGTGGTGGGCTGGATAGACACGGTCCAAGGGTGTCCCCAACACCGCGATGGGTGCACCGTTTCTGGCCAAACAGCCGCGATGGGCTGCAGCATCAATCCCTTCCGCAAGCCCACTAAGGACGGGCCAACCCGCCTCGGCCAGACCACGGCCCAGCTCTTCAGCCATGGCAAGACCATGGTCCGAAGCGGAACGCGTACCCACCACCGCGATGGCCGTGCGGGCATGGATGTGCCGGAGCAGCGATCGATCCCCTTCGACGTAGAGCCCGGAAGGGGGTGAGTGCAGATCATCCAAGCAACAGGGCCAATCAGGATCACCCGGCAAAAGGGCACAAGCAGGCACGTCAAGCTTCGGAGCAGCCCCGCGCTCGAACCTGTAACGCTCAACGTCGCGCAAACAGTGCGCCGGCCAAGCCAGCGCCTGGCCCAAGCGTTCGATCGGCCACCCCCAGAGCTGATCAGGGCCGATGGCTTGATCGCGGCAGAGCCTGCGCAGATCAGCCATGCGGGCGTTGCCCAAGCCAGGGCAACAGGTCCAGAGCCACCACCACCCCCGCACCAGCCCCGAGCAAGTACATGTGTACTAGCACGGCAGCGGTGGCTCAGGGTTCGATTCAGAGCGATTGGCGCACCAGCTGATCCATCACCTCCTGCAGCTGCGCCGGCACGCGCCTGAGCACGCGCCCCTCACGCACCATCACAAGATTCACCGACGCCTCCGCAACCACCGCGTCTCCGCAGACAAAGCGTGAGATCCATGGCCAGCGCACCCCCTGCTGACCAGGGCATCGGCTTTCAACACACACTTCGTCGCCGTGCCGGAGCGGCTGGCGGTAATCCAGGTGAAGGGACACCACCGGCATATCGACACCCATCGCGGTCATGGCGGCATAGCCAAGGCCCGCAGCCTGGAGCGCCTCAACCCTGGCCTCCTCAAGCCACTGCACATAGGCCCCATGCCACATCACACCGGCGTAATCGGTGTGCTGTGGCAGCACACGCTTGGTCAGGGTGTACATGATCCGCGTAACGCTGTGACATCAGCTTCTCTCCACGGAGGCAACCACCCATAGGCTTCCGCAGAGACTGCTTCATCCACCTGTGTTCAGGAACCTTCTGATTGCCGACTCGGGCAAGGGTCACGTCGAGGAAATGATCCGGATGCTCCAGGACATTCCCAGCCTGAAGGCCGCAAAAATCAATTTGCTGCATGTGGTGTCGGAGCAAAGCAAGTCGCAATCCGACGGCCATCGCGACGAAGCAGAAAACCTCTTGAACAGCGCAATCACGCGCATGGGACTCAGCCCGTCGAGCGTGAGCACCTTGATTCGCGAGGGCGACACCAAGCAGACCGTGCTCAAGGTTGCCGATGAGGTTCAGGCCGACCTGATCGTGATGGGATCCCGCGGCCTGGGACGGCTTCAATCGATCCTGGCCAACAGCACCAGCCAATACGTCTTTCAGCTGTCCACGCGGCCGATGCTGCTGGTGCGGGACGACCTCTACGTCAAGCATGTCAACCGCGTAATGGTGACGATCGACGGAACAGGCGTTGGGGACGACGCTCTGCGCACGGCCTGCGAACTGGTGCGTGAAATCCCTGGCGGAACGCTCACCGGCGTTCATGTCGTACGCCAGGAGTCAGCACCCTCCCGGGGAGGCCGCACAAAAGCAGACGATGTTCTTGACGCCGCTGTTCAGCGGGCCAGGGGTTTCGGCGTCGACATGAAAGCCATCCACGCCGAAGGGAAGGACATCGGTCGCAGCGTTTGCCTGGCTGCATCGGAATGCAACGCCGACCTGGTGGTCATAGCCTCTCAGGACCGACGTCCTCTTGTCGCCAGAGGACTGGTGGATTTGGACAAGCTTCTGGGCGGATCAGTCAGCGACTACATCCGAGTGCACGCACCAGCCCCTGTGCTGCTGGTGCGTGAGCCTGAACAAGGCTGAATCAGGCCTCGTTGTTCTGCGTGCCGATGTAGAGCACGATCAGGAAGATCGCCGGAACCAGGATGAACAGGAGGCTGGCGACGAATCCGAGATCGTTGGTTTCCATGGCCGTTGGAGGGATCCAGGCGAAGGTATCACCGACAAGAGGCCTGGGGAGCGTCTGCCCTAGGCCTCGTCACCGGCGGTAGCAGCCTTGGCATCTCGGCCGTCGCCATCGCCCCCATCCTGGTCCTCCTCATCGAGCTCACTGGCCGGAGGCGCTGGCCATGCCGTGGGACCCGCCGGCAGCGGGGCCTGCCTGGCGGCAGCCAATCTCGAATCGGCATTGGCGAGCCTCACCTGAGGCCGGGTGAGAACCATGACGGACTTCTCCACCAGGGCCTGGCATGCCAGGCGCCACTCCTGGGGTCGGCGGCGCAACTTGCTGTCTTCGACGGCAGTGCGTGCCGTCAGCGCATCGGCGTTGTTTTCGTCCACCACAGAAACGAAGCAGGTGATGCACTGACCACACCCTCCGCAGTTGCCCAGCTGCCCCTTCAGGCCGTAGAGCTCGATGCCCTCGCGACGGGCCACCTCACGCAGATTCTCACCGGGGTAACACTCCACATCACGCCCTTCGCGAACAAACCGGATAACGGGCATGAGCTCACAAGCAACCAACCCCCATCATGGGCCGAAGCATTGCGTTTTGTGAACAGCAGGGTCCTGACTTTCATGTCACTGACCGTTGCGGGCAGGTCACTTTTCCCCCGCCCGATGGACTGAAGCCCTTACGATCGCCCATGTCTGGCTGCATAAGCAGTCTTGTCCCCCGAACCTGACCCATGGGATTGCCCTGGTATCGGGTGCACACCGTTGTCATTAATGACCCGGGCCGCCTTCTGGCTGTGCACCTCATGCATACAGCCCTCGTAGCCGGCTGGGCCGGCTCCATGGCTCTCTATGAGCTGGCCATTTTCGATCCGTCTGATCCTGTCCTGAACCCGATGTGGCGTCAGGGCATGTTCGTGATGCCTTTCATGTCCCGCCTTGGCGTGACCGGCAGCTGGGGTGGATGGAGCATCACTGGTGAAACGGGTGTTGATCCCGGCTTCTGGAGTTTCGAGGGCGTCGCTGCCGCTCACATCGTTTTCTCCGGCCTGATGATGCTGGCCGCCATCTGGCACTGGACCTATTGGGACCTTGAGATCTGGCAGGACCCCCGCACCGGCGAGCCTGCTCTCGACCTGCCGAAGATCTTCGGAATCCACCTGCTTCTCGCTGGACTCGGCTGCTTCGGCTTCGGTGCTTTCCACCTCACTGGCGTTTTCGGGCCAGGGATGTGGATTTCTGACCCCTATGCGCTAACAGGTCACCTCGAGGCTGTTCAACCGTCTTGGGGCCCCGAAGGTTTCAACCCCTTCAATCCCGGTGGCATCGTTGCCCACCACATTGCTGCTGGCATCGTCGGCATCATTGCCGGCATCTTCCACATCACCACTCGTCCGCCCGAGCGTCTCTACAAAGCGCTCCGGATGGGCAACATCGAAACCGTTCTGGCCAGCGCCATCGCAGCCGTGTTCTTCGCCGCTTTCATCGTGGCTGGAACCATGTGGTACGGCTCTGCAGCAACCCCTGTCGAGCTGTTTGGCCCCACCCGTTATCAGTGGGATCAGAGCTACTTCAAAACTGAGATCAACCGTCGCGTTCAAACCGCGATGGACGATGGCGCGACCCAGGAAGAAGCCTTCGAGGCCATCCCTGAGAAACTTGCCTTCTACGACTACGTCGGCAACAGCCCTGCCAAGGGCGGTCTGTTCCGCGTGGGTCCGATGGTGAACGGCGATGGTCTGGCAACCGCTTGGGTTGGTCACATTGCATTCAGCGACAAAGAAGGTCGCAACCTCGAAGTCCGTCGTCTGCCGAACTTCTTCGAGAACTTCCCTGTCGTTCTGGAAGATGAGCAGGGCATCGTCCGTGCCGACATTCCTTACCGTCGTGCGGAAGCCAAGTTCTCCTTCGAACAACAGGGCGTGACCGCCAAGGTGTTCGGTGGTGCACTGGATGGCCAGACCTTCACTGACCCTGCCGACGTGAAGCGTCTTGCCCGTAAGGCTCAGCTGGGTGAAGCCTTCGACTTCGACCGTGAGACCTACAACTCTGACGGCACGTTCCGCAGCTCGCCACGCGGCTGGTTCACCTTTGGCCACGCCACCTTCGCGCTGCTGTTCTTCTTCGGCCACATCTGGCACGGTGCCCGCACCCTGTACCGCGACGTGTTCGCTGGTATTGATCCCGACCTCGGCGATCAGGTGGAATTCGGCCTGTTCCAAAAACTGGGCGACAAGTCCACCCGTCGCCTGCCCGAGGGCTACGTTCCCCCCGCTGGAACTCCTCTCAACTGATCGCCCTCTAGGAACAACACGATGGAAAGCTTCGCTTACGTCCTCATCCTTACCCTCGCGATTGCCACCCTCTTCTTCGCAATCGCCTTCCGCGATCCGCCGAAAATCGGTAAGTGATTTAATCTCCCAAAACCCCGCCTCGGCGGGGTTTTTTCATGCTTTCCATCACCCGCCGTCGCAAGCCGGTCTCGTCCACACGAGCGGATCAAAGCAGTCTCACGTCAGCAACAGCCGTCGACGCAATCCTCAAATGAGACTGATGTCCACGAGGCCCTTCTCAAGTCTCAAATCACTGTCTACAGTTGGTGCAACTAATTGATGCCCTCGGGGATGCAGTGCCCCTCCT
The DNA here is from genome assembly GCF_014280115.1 of Synechococcus sp. A15-44. Lineage (NCBI taxonomy): Bacteria > Bacillati > Cyanobacteriota > Cyanophyceae > Synechococcales > Synechococcaceae > Synechococcus > Synechococcus sp. A15-44. Next base: position 421,188 of record NZ_CP047938.1, on the reverse strand, counting down.
GCCAAAACACAGATAGTCGCGTTCTCGAATCCAGGGCAGCGGATGGTGGACGCAGCGTGAGACGACGGCGTGAATGCCTCAACTGTGAATTTCGCTTCACCACCTACGAACGGGTGGAGACCGTTCCGATCACGGTGATCAAACGCAACGGCAACCGGGAAATCTTCAGTCGCAGCAAGTTGCTGCACGGCTTGAATCGAGCTTGCGAGAAAACAGGCTTGGACACATCTCGGCTCGAATCCCTCGTGGAAGAGCTCGAACTGAAACTCCAGCAACGCAACGGCAAGGAAGTCAGCAGCACTGAAATCGGTGAGTTTGTGCTGAGGGATCTCAAGCAGATCAGCGAAGTGGCCTATATCCGCTTCGCATCGGTTTACCGCCAGTTCCGTGGCATTGACGACTTCGTGTCGACCCTGGAAACACTGAACGCCGATCAGGAACAGAACAACCTGGCCACAGTTCGTTGAATCGGTTCGTTGACTTCAGTGCGTTGAACCACTAGGCGGCATCGCTGCACTGAAGCCGTCGGCCAGGTCTGTAAAGTCAGTAGTTCTCCATGAAACGTCGGCGGGCGTTCCATGCGATTTTTTCGAACTACCCACCTGAGGTAGACCGCCAGCCCCCCATGTCTGCGACTCCGACAGAAGAACAGATCCAGGATCAGGTTCAGGACGCGAACGCCACAGAAGCCTCTGCAGAAACCGCCGCCGCCGAACAGGCGTTTGAGGGTGAGGATCTGAGCATTCCTGAAGACGTCCCCACCGCGGATGATCCAAGCAGCCGCGCCGCCAGCCGCAGCCTGGACGATGCCGGATTCACCATCGATGAGTTCGCGGCTCTCCTCAGCAAGTACGACTACAACTTCAAGCCTGGCGACATCGTCAACGGCACGGTCTTCGCCCTGGAATCGAAGGGCGCCATGATCGACATCGGCGCCAAGACGGCTGCCTTCATGCCTCTGCAAGAGGTGTCGATCAACCGGGTCGAGGGCCTGAGCGACGTGCTCCAGCCCGGAGAGATCCGCGAGTTCTTCATCATGAGTGAGGAGAACGAAGATGGTCAGCTGGCCCTGTCGATCCGTCGGATCGAATACCAGCGGGCATGGGAGCGGGTCCGCCAGCTCCAGAAGGAAGACGCCACCATCTACTCCGAAGTGTTTGCCACCAACCGTGGTGGTGCCTTGGTCCGCGTTGAAGGTCTGCGGGGCTTCATCCCCGGATCCCACATCAGCACCCGCAAGCCGAAGGAAGAACTGGTTGCCGACTTCCTGCCTCTGAAGTTCCTCGAGGTGGACGAAGAGCGCAACCGCCTGGTGCTCAGCCACCGCCGCGCCCTGGTGGAGCGGAAGATGAATCGCCTGGAAGTGGGCGAAGTTGTGGTGGGTACTGTCCGCGGCATCAAGCCCTACGGCGCCTTCATCGACATCGGTGGTGTCAGCGGTCTGCTGCACATTTCCGAGATCAGCCACGAGCACATCGAGACCCCCCACTCGGTGCTGAACGTGAATGATCAGATGAAAGTGATGATCATCGATCTGGATGCCGAGCGCGGCCGGATTTCGTTGTCCACGAAGGCTCTCGAGCCCGAACCCGGCGACATGCTCACCGACCCCCAGAAGGTGTTCGAAAAAGCCGAGGAAATGGCCGCTCGCTACAAGCAGATGCTGATGGAGCAGGCCGAAGAGGGCGAAGATCCGATCAGCTCCATGATGATCTGAGCCTGATGGCCCAACTGCTGCTGAAGGGACATCCCATCGGCAATTTCCAAGGGGTGCTGTTCGATAAGGACGGCACCCTTTCCCATAGCGAGCCGCATCTGCTGGCCTTAGCAGACGCACGCATCAACAAAGCCGTCAAGGTTGCTCAGGAACAAGCCCCTGCGCTGAACCCCTCTGAGCTGAGCCACACCCTGCTCAGAGCGTTCGGTGTTGGCCAAAGCATGCTCGATCCCGGCGGGACCCTGGCGGTGGCCTCCAGGCAGGACAACATCGCCTCGACGGCAACGGTGTTCTGCCTGTTGGGCTGCTCATGGCCCCAGGCTCTCTCCCTGGCCCACACCTGCTTCGACGCGGTTGACCAGGACGGCCTGATCGACACAACCCCAAGCCCATTGATCAACGGGGCTGGGCAACTGCTGCGGAACCTGCACCAGCAGGGCGTCTCCGCTGCTGTGATCAGCAACGACACCCATTCAGGCATTGAAGACTTCCTGGGTCACCATCAGCTCGGCGCAGGCATTGCCGGCATCTGGAGTGCTGATGACCATCCGCGCAAACCCGATCCACAGGCCGTTCTGGAGCTGTGCAACAGGCTTGGCCTGCCACCCCAACGGTGTGCCTTGGTTGGCGATGCGGAGACCGACCTTCAGATGGCCCTCGAAGCCGGTATCGGCGGCGTGATCGGCTTCACCGGTGGCTGGAAGCGTGCTCCGGAACTGCCATCAGCCCAGCATCTCCTCCACAGCTGGGATCACCTCTCCGTAAGCACCAACTCGTAAAGTCTCGCGATCTGGAGCGCCGAATGAGCCGTTACGTCTTTACGTCTGAATCCGTAACCGAAGGGCATCCCGACAAGATCTGCGACCAGGTGAGCGACGCCGTTCTGGATGCTCTGCTGGCCCAGGATCCCGCCAGCCGTGTGGCCTGCGAGACCGTTGTGAACACCGGCCTCTGCATGATCACCGGTGAGGTGACCTCCAAGGCGCAGGTGGATTTCATCCACCTGGTGCGCAACGTGATCAAGGAGATCGGTTACAGCGGCGCCCGGGCCGGTGGCTTCGATGCCAACAGCTGTGCGGTGCTGGTGGCCCTCGACCAACAGTCCCCCGACATCGCCCAGGGCGTGAATGAGGCCGACGACCACGCCGGTGATCCCCTTGATCTGGTGGGTGCCGGCGACCAGGGAATCATGTTCGGCTACGCCTGCAACGAGACGCCCGAACTGATGCCATTGCCGATCAGCCTGGCCCACAGGCTGTCGCGCCGCCTGGCCGAAGTGCGCCACAACGGAACCCTGGGTTACCTACTTCCCGATGGCAAAACCCAGGTGAGCGTCGTCTACGAAAACGACAAGCCCGTCTCAATCGACACGATCCTGATCTCCACCCAGCACACCGCTGAAGTGGACGGAATCAGTGATGAGCAGGGCATCCGCGAGCGCATCACCGAAGACCTCTGGACCCATGTGGTGGAGCCGGCGACCGCCGATCTGGCCCTCAAGCCCTCCCGTGAGGCCACCAAGTATCTGGTGAACCCCACCGGCAAGTTTGTGGTGGGCGGCCCTCAGGGCGATGCCGGCCTCACCGGCCGCAAGATCATCGTGGACACCTACGGCGGCTATGCCCGCCACGGCGGTGGTGCTTTCTCCGGCAAGGACCCCACCAAAGTGGACCGTTCGGCCGCCTACGCCGCGCGCTATGTGGCCAAGTGCCTTGTGGCCGCAGGGCTCGCCGAACGGGCCGAAGTGCAGCTGAGCTACGCCATCGGCGTAGCCAAGCCCGTTTCGATCCTGGTGGAATCCTTCGGCACCAGCGCACTGGCCAACGATGCGCTCACCGCCTTGGTGCAGGAACACTTCGATCTGCGCCCCGGCGCCATCATCGAGACCTTCGGCCTGCGCAACCTGCCCCAACAACGGGGCGGCCGTTTCTATCAGGACACTGCGGCTTACGGCCATTTCGGGCGCAACGACCTCAACGCCCCCTGGGAAGACGTGACAGCGAAAAGCCAGGAGCTGAAGCAGGTCGCCGCGGCCTGAAGCCATGACGGATTCACCGCTGGTGCTCGGAATCGACCTGGGCACCAGCGGAATCCGCACAGCCGTTGTTGCCGCTAACGGCGCGGTTCTCGACAGCCGATCCCAGGCCTACGGCGGAGACTTCGCCAACCCCCACAGCTGGCGCGAAGGCTGTGGGGATCTGATCAGGGCAATCCCAGCCCAGCTGCGATCCCAGCTGCAAGCCCTCGCCGTGGATGGCACCTCCGGCACGCTGCTGGCCTGTAATCGCGATGGTTCCCCACTGGGGAAAGCACTGGCCTACTCCCAGAGCTGCCCTGAACTGCAGTCAGCCCTGCAGCCTTTGGTGGATCCGGGTAGTCCAGCCGCCAGCTGCAGCGGCAGCCTGGCCCGGGCCTTGCGGCTCCTCAACTGCCATGGCGAGGCGATCCTGCTGCGGCATCAGGCCGACTGGATCAGCGGATGGCTGCTGAACGATTGGAGCTGGGGAGAAGAAGGCAACAACCTGCGTCTGGGTTGGGATCTGATCACCAACAGCTGGCCAGCCCGTTTTGCCGAACAGTCCTGGCGGCAGGCACTACCTGAAATCCGTCCCAGCGGCAGCATTCTCGGGATGATCGCACCGGAGCAGGCCAAGGCCTTAGGCCTGGAGAACGATCTGATCGTCGTTGCCGGCACAACGGATTCCAATGCCGCCGTCCTCGCCGCCGATCCCGGTCCCGGAGATGGGATCACCGTGCTGGGAACCACCCTGGTGATGAAGTGCTTCACCGAGACGCCCCTGCACGCCCCGGGCGTCACCAGCCATCGCGTGGGGGGACGCTGGCTCTGTGGAGGCGCCTCCAATGCAGGGGCCGGTGTGCTGCGGCGTTTTTACAGCGACGACCAACTCAGCGAACTGAGCCGCCAGATCAACCCGAACACCGACAGCGGACTCCGCCTGCGGCCGCTTCCCGCCCCGGGGGAACGTTTCCCTGTGGATGATCCAGAGCTGCTGCCGGTGCTTGAACCACGGCCGGTGAGCGATGCCCTGTATCTGCATGGACTGCTGGAAGGTCTCGCCGAGATCGAAGCGCAGGGTTGGCAGCGCCTGAACGAGCTGGGTGCTGCTGCACCCAGGCGGATCATCAGCATCGGCGGTGGAGCGCGCAATCCCCAATGGCGACGGCTCCGGGAACGCCGCCTCGGCTGCGCCGTAACGAGTTGCCAAACTCCCCCTGCTGCAGGGGTGGCGCGACTGGCCCAACAGGCACTGGTCGGGTGAGAATTCCGGCATCACGCCCCACCCCCATGCCCACCAAGCTCCGCGATGGTCTGGCCATCGGCCTTTTCGTCGTTCTGGCCGGGTACGTGGGCTTCAGCGGCATTCGCCTCGGCCTTTTGTTGATCGAGCGCTTCGCTTGAGCCGATCACTGCAAAGATTGCATTCACCTGTTTGATCCCAATGCCTGCAGACCCCCTCACTGATGCCGTCAGCACACGGATCTGCAAACACATGAACGACGACCATGCCGAAGCGGTGCTCGCCTACGCCAAGCACTACGGCGGCGTCAGCAATCCCGCTGCAGCACGCATGGTGTCTGTAAAAGCAGAAACCATGGAACTGGAGGTGGATGGCGCCAGCGTCAGCATTGCCTTCGATCACACCCTCACCGACAGCGAAGACGCCCACCGCACCTTGGTGGCGATGCTGCGGGCGATGCCCAAAGAAGGCGCCTGATCTCGGAGCGATTGAGCCGAACAGTGGAACGCTCGTTGCAGCGACCGACCTGCTGTGCATCGCGCGCTCCTGAGCTTTGCCCAAACCCTGCTGATCGAGCCCCGCTGCCCGATCTGCGATGGACCTTGGGACAGCCCACTGCCGCCGACGGCTCCCTGCACCACGTGCCTCGATGCCCTTGCTCTCCCTGGTCAGGGACTCAAGGGCTTGCTGCCCTTGCCGTGGTGCGCTCTCGGGCCTTACGCAGGCCAGCTGCGCCAGCTGCTGCTGAAGCTGCGTCAACCGCGCCAAGGCAAAGCGCTTGCGGCCTTGGTTCAGCTGCTGTCTGAGCGATGCACCCTTCCTGCAACAGCCGTGCTGGTGCCGATTCCAAGCTGGAAGCAGCAACGATCCAACCCCCTGCCGCAGCGCATGGCCCTGGGATTGGGCCGGCCGACGGCAGAGCTGCTGCAGCGCACCCGTGCCGGGTTGAGCCAACACCATCTGAACAGACGCCAACGCCAAACCAACCTGATCGGGGCGTTCCAGGCCTTCCCCATGGACAAACAAGGAGCCCACAGCTCGGTCTGGCTCGTGGACGACATCCTCACAACCGGATCCACCGCATTGGCTGCCCGTCAGGCCCTTGAAGCTGCTGGCCACCGCGTGGCTGGATTGATCTGCCTGGGACGAACCCCCGCAAGGGAGCGCAGGCGGTGATTTAAGATTCTCGGGTCGCTTCGGCGGCGCGCCGGGATAGCTCAGTTGGTAGAGCAGGCGACTGAAAATCGCCGTGTCCCCAGTTCAAATCTGGGTCCTGGCATCACATTGATGCCAAAACTGCCGTGTCATTCATCTCTCCAGATGCAGGCACAGATCGCGTTTTCGACAACGCGGACAGTTTTGCCATGGTGTTCGACCGCACCTGGAAGCAACTGCGAGGCAGCAACAAAGCTGAGCTCAGCCAGGACGATCATCTCGAAGCTGTTCTCGAGGCGATGGCCGATCATCCCTTTCTGATCAGTTCACCGGACATGGCGAGGCAGGTGGCCGCCTTCCGGATCAGGTTGCTGGAACTGGCCTGATCAGGCGGAGAGCAGATCGATCTGGGGATCATCCACGTATTCCGTGTCATCGGTGATGGTGTCGTCATTGAGGGCCTCGTCCTCGACACGGTCGCCATCCATCTCCACCCCCATCTCCATCTCAGGGGTCTCTGAGACCTCGTGAGCTTCGTCTGCTGGAACGTCCTCGGCGGGGGAATCAGCATGGAGAGCCAACACCTCGCCTGGGGTCAGACGATCCCGAAGCATCCGCACCTTCTCTTCGCTGGCCAGGAGCAATTCTCCGGCGTCATCACTGACCGCAGCGATCTCCGCATCCACCAGCTGCTGCCCTTCAACGTCGGCCAACCGCGTCTCCAGCTCCATCAAGCGGTCCGCCAAGGTTTCCACCACTTCACTGAGGCTGAGCAAATGGGTGCACAGCTGTTGCTCGAACGCGGTGCGCGGGGAGGTGCTGGTCACCGGGCTGGCCTCGTGTTGAGAAATTTCGCTGATGGTATCGATGCTGAGCTTCGTGTCCACGGCCCTGGGAAAAGCCACGACTGGCCTACATTCCCGGGGGCTTTCAAGCGCTTGAAGAGATGTCCAGGCTGAAGACAGGGCTAAAGGTCAGCGCCTGGGTCGCCATCTTCATTGTTGCCGTCGTCTATCTGCAGCGTTACGGCATCGCACCGCTGCAAAGCGCCGTCAACGACATGGGCATCTGGGCCCCCCTCGGCCTGTTTCTTCTACGGGGGGTGAGCATCATCCTGCCGGCGCTGCCCAGTTCGGTGTATTCGCTGCTGGCCGGCTCGCTGCTGGGCTTCAAAGCGGGCTACCTCACGATCATCTTGTCGGACCTGGTGTTCTGCAGCGCGGCCTTCTTCATTGCCCGCCGCTGGGGACGCGGACCGGTGAGCCGACTGGTGGGGGCCAGCGCGATGAAGCGCATCGATGGCTTCAGCAAGAACCAGCTGGAAGGCAACTTCTTTTTGATGACAGGCCTGCTGATGACCGGACTGTTTGATTTCCTCAGCTATGCGATCGGGATCAGCCGCACCCACTGGCGTCTGTTCGCTCCGGCCCTGCTGATCAGTGTGCTGATCAGCGATTCGATCCTCGTAGCCGTCGGAGCAGGCGCCGCTCAGGGCGCCAGCCTCACCCTGGGCTTGGCTCTGCTGGCCATGTTTGCCCTGGCGACAGTCACCGGATTGCTCAAGCGGAAATCGGCCAGCGCCTCAGAAACACCAGCACGATGAGCGATCAAACAGCGTCTCGAAACGCCCTGCTGAAGATGCTGAGCGGCAGCTTCAGCAACCAGCAGCAGGCCTTCGACAATCCCCCCCTCTACGCCCACATCCTGGTGCGGTTCCGGCCGGCACCTCAACTCGCTCCGGGCTCCCTGCTGCTGGAGCAGGCCTACGCCATTGCCCCGAACGAGCCCTATCGCATCCGCGTGCTGCGGCCCTGGATCTGCCCCGAGCGGGGTTTGGTGATCCTCAACTTCAACATCAAAGATGGCCAGCGCTTCGGCGGTGCCGTGGAGGATCCCGAGCGCATCCTCGAGATCAAAGAGGACGATCTCTCTCTGCTTGAGGGCTGCACCTACCTCGTTTCAACCGCCGACAACGGTTTTGAAGGAACCGTCGAGCCTGGCTGCCGCTGCCTGGTGAAGCGCAAGGACCGCACCACTTATTTGGTGAGCAGCTTTGTGCTCAACCCGGAGGGAATGGAGACCATCGACCGGGGCTACGACCCGGACACCCATGAGCATCTTTGGGGCTCGATCGCGGGAGCATTTCGATTCACACGCACCGGTGACTGGAGCGAGGAAATTCCGGAACACTGGTTACATTGAGTTTTGAAGATGGTTCTCGATGAGCGCGCTGGCTGATCCGAGAATTTCTGCCCTGCAGGAGCAAGCCGGCCCGAGTGGCGAGCTTGATCTGCCGGTTGGCGAGGGTTGTTTTCGTATCAACCTTCTCGACGACAACATCGCCCTCTGGCAAGAGACGTTTGAGCAGCAGACCGCTCCTGCCAATTTGCTGTTGGCGTGCGCAGGCAGCAGCGGAGAGCTAAAAGACACTCGCCTGACCTGGGTTGTTGGATCAGCCATCCGCACAGCAACGGCGTCAAGCCCAGACGCCGTCGGCTGGCTGTTGTCGCAGTTGGGGGTACCAACAGAACTCACGGAAGCAGCCATCACCCGCTGCCCTGGCCTGGGAGACGACCTCGTCTGGGCCTTCTACCTGGAACGCCACGGCTGGCTGATCGCCACACCGGTGGCCAAGGTCAACCCTTGACCCTGCAAAACATCGACTTCAAGACCCTGGTGCAAACCGCACAGGTTCAGGGGCTGAGCATCAACCAAGATTTGCCGCAGGCCACGCGCAGCATTCTTGAGCGTGCTGATCAAGCCCAACGCCAGCTCACGACCGATGAGCTGGCCACGATCTGCCAGGCTTCCGGCGTTGATGCGTCGCTCCCCGGCAGCCTGATCCAACGCTCGGATCAACTGGTGAACCAGGCGCGGGGACATCTGCTTGAAACCCAGCCGCACCTGGTGCAACCGGGAGGAGCTCTTCACCCGCAGGACAGGGCTGAGGCCTGCTGGCGCGACTGCTGGAACTTTCTACGCGTGATCACCTACGCGGTGGCCTGCAACCAAAGCTGCTTTACAAACCCGAGCGGAATGGCCGCCCTAAGGGAGCTGTACAGACGAATGAACGTGCCCATCGAGGGGATGAACATCGCCCTCGACCAGCTCAAAGCGCTTGCGCTGGAGGGGGTCTCACGATCAAACGACTGTCAGCTGATCGACGCCTGCTTCCAACACCTGAGAGAGCAGCTCAACAAAACTGCAGTTAAGAGCTGATAAGAGACCGGCCTTGAGGGGGCAACCCGAGAGAAGATCTCCGCCAAGTATTTCTACTCACGGCGCACGCCATGGCCATCCCGCTCCTTGGGTACCCGCTCAGCACGCAGAACGGTCGCGTCAGCAACCTGGCCGGCAACACCAGCACCGTTCAGGCTCAGCTCTATCCATCTGCCGCCGGCGACGCCACGGCCGTGAGTGGAATCGATGCCGTGATCGAGCGCGCCTACCGGCAGGTGTTTTTCCATGCCATGCGCAGCGACCGGGAACCCTTCCTGGAATCGCAACTGCGCAACGGCAACATCACGGTGCGCGACTTCATCCGCGGCCTGCTGCTCTCCGAACGGTTCCAGCAGGGCTACTACCAGTGCAGCTCCAACTACCGGATGGTGGATCAGGTGGTGGGCCGTGTGCTCGGCCGGCCGACTCATGGCGACGCCGAACGCCGGGCCTGGTCGATCGTGATCGGCGAGAAGGGCTTCACCGCCTTTGTCGATGCCCTGCTCGATAGTGCCGAATACATGGACAGCTTCGGCTACGACCTGGTGCCGCAGCAGCGGTCGCGCGTGCTGCCGGGTCGATCCATGGGTGAAACGCCGATTTACCAGCAATTCCCGCGCTACGGAGCCGACTGGCGCGACTCGCTTCAGAACCGTGCTCCCAGTGCTCAAGCCGGCCAGATGCAGCAGCTGGAAACATCGGCCGCCTGGGTCAACGGCCAGCCACCGGCCTTCGCGCTGAAGCTCTGGCTTGGCCTCGCCCTGGTGGGCGGCTTCGAACTGGGCCGCGTGGTCCTTACCATCGCCTTCTCGATGCTGCGCAGCTGATCCGTTGACGGCGACACCCCTCGATCTCACCACCTGGCATCCGCCGGAACTGACCCGCGCAAGCGATGCGCTCACTTCTCCAGTGGATGCCCGTGGCGCCGACTGGCGCGACGTGACCTTGAGCAACGTCGACCTACACGACGCCAATCTTTGCCGAACCGACCTACGCGGCGCTGATCTTTCCAGCTGCGATCTGAGTGGTGCGGATCTGCGCCTCGCCCGTTACGACCACAAAACCCAGGTGCCCGAGGGGTTTGACCTGCGCAGCAGCGGCGCGGTTGGCCCAGGCGCTCGCCTCAGCGGCGTGTTTCTGAACAACACCGACCTGCGCGGCATGGATCTGCGTGGTGCCGTGCTGATGGGGGCCTATCTCAGCGGCACCGATCTCAGTGGAGCCCTCCTGGATGGCGTTCGCTTCGTTGGCTCCGATCTGCGCCATGCCCTGCTGCGAGGAGCCCTCTGCCGAGGCAGCCGCTTTGGCAGCTGCCAGTTGGATTTCGCCGATTTCCGGGGCGCTGATCTGAGCGAAGCGGGCCTGGATGGCGCCGAATCCATGGCCGGCGCAGACTTTTCACAAACCATCGGCCTCGAATCGCAACGGGCCGCCCTGCTCACGCGCCCCTATGCCGAGCTCGACACCTGGAACCCGCGCACCCGACAAACAACCCGCACCTCGCTGGAGGCCTGAAACCCGCCGGGAGCGGCCGAAAGCGTCATGTCACGCAACATTCGGACATATTTGATTGAGCTTTATAAAGAAGCAAGCCACACAGACAGGTTTTCATCGGAGCATGACGTCGCGACGACGCGTCTCCTCCTATGCCCTTCGGTCCTGCCTCACTCCTCGGGGTTGAGCGTTTCTCTCAGGAAAGCGAAGCTCCGCTCGAGCTGATCCCTGGGGATGACGACGCCAAGAAAGAACAGATCATCAATGCGGTGTACAAGCAGGTGCTTGGCAACGCCTACGTGATGGAGAGCGAGCGTCAGCTCGTGGCTGAATCCCAGTTCAAGCTCGGTGAAATCAGCGTGCGTGAGTTCGTGCGCATGGTTGCCAAGAGCGAGCTGTACCGCGGCCGTTTCTTCGACACCTGCGCCCGCTACCGCTACATCGAACTGGCCTTCCGCCACCTGCTGGGACGCGCACCCGTGGACTTCGATGAGATGCGTGCCCATGCCGAGCGCCTGGACAGCAAGGGCTACGACGCCGACATCGACAGCTTCCTCGATTCCGACGACTACCAGAACACCTTTGGTGAGTGGACGGTGCCTTACCAGCGCGGCTGGAAGACCGAAAGCTGCACCACCATGCAGGAGTTCACCTGGAGCTTCCAGCTGCTGCGGGGCAACAGCAGCAGCAGCCTGAAAGGCGACCTTTCCGGCATCACCAGCAAGCTTGGCGGCAACGCTTACCAGAACCGCCCCATGGCGGTGGTCCCCCCATCCTCCAGCGAAACCCAGGGCTGGAGCTTCCGTCCCTCCAAGAACCTGCAGGACGCTGCCACCCGCCTGGGCAGCGGCGCCACCGATCAGGGCAAGACCTACCGGGTGGAAGTCACCGGGTACAGCGCCAACAACGTGCGGCGCATCTCCCGCTACACCCGCTCCAACCGGGTGTACTACGTGCCCTTCGACAAGCTCTCCGAGCAGTTCAAGCGCATCCATGCCGAAGGCGGCACGATCGCCAGCATCACCCCCGCGAACTGAGGTACACCCTCAGTCCCTCTCCCATAGCAGAACCTTCTGGATGGTGACACCAGCCAGAAGGTTCCGGGAGTAACGCCTGCTTTCCCAAACAAGGCCCTCCAACACCAATTCTCCCATGTCTTCCAACAGCTCTAACGCCCTTGGCTTCGGCGCCACCCAACTGATCCCCGGCCCCGTCTCCTACTCCCGCACCCGCACCCCCTCCGGCAGTGCAGCCGTGAGCAACGGCGACTTCCGCAATCAGGGCACCAAGGGTTCCGTCGATTTCTTTGCTGCAGACGACGAAACCGCTTTTGCCGCCACCGTGCGGGCTGCTTACCGCCAAGTGTTTGGCAACGTGCAACCCATGGAGAGCGAGCGTGCCACCAGCGCCGAATCCATGCTCCGCAACGGCGACATCAGTGTGCGCGAGTTCGTCCGCACCATCGCCAAATCTGAGTTTTACCGGTCCCGCTACTTCGAGGCGGTTGGCCCCCACCGTGCTGTTGAACTGAGCTTCAAGCATCTGCTGGGCCGCGGCCCCGTCAACGAAGCGGAAATCACCGCCCAGGTGACGCTGATGGCCAACGGTGGTTTCGATGCCGCCATCGACGGGATCCTGGATTCCGACGAGTACATCCAAACCTTCGGGGAAGACACCGTTCCCTACCCGAGCAGCTTCAACAGCCAGGCCGGTCAGCCCCAGGCCAGCTTCAACCGCATCGCCGCCCTCGAGCAAAATTTTGCTGGCAGCGATACGGCCATCGGCAGCCGCAGTCAGCTGCTGAGCAACCTGGCCCAGGGCTACAGCATCCGCATCAACCCGCCGGCTCAGGTGTACCGCAGCGGTTCGTCCGTGGCTGGTGGTTTCACCGGCAGCGGCAGCGCACGCGGTGTCTTTGCACCGGTGAAGCGCAGCACCGCTGATGGTGGTGACAACGCTCCGATGCGGGGAGACCTCTACGTCGGTTTTGGCCTTGGCCAGCGGGTTCAAGAAACCTTCGAACGTTGCGAGGGCGATTCCGCTGATCAGATCAACGCCCTGATCCGCTCCACCTACCGCCAGGTGATGGGCAACCCCCATCTGATGGAAAGCGAGCGCAGCCTCACCGCTGAAAGCAAATTCACCGAGGGCACCCTCAGCACCCGTGAATTTGTCCGCGCCATCGCCCTCTCTGCGGAATACAGCCGTCGCTTCTTCGAGAGCAACGCCCCCTACCGCTTCGTTGAGCTCAACTTCAAGCACCTGCTCGGACGCGCGCCCGTGTCTCAAGCCGAGGTGAGCGAGCACATCCAGCGTCTGGCCAACGAAGGCTACGAAGCTGAGATCAACAGCTACCTCGATGGCAACGAGTATCAGGAAGCCTTTGGGGAGTACACGATTCCCTTCCAGCGCGTGAGCACCGAGAACGGTCGCTCCCAGGTGGCCTTCAACCGCAACCTGGCGCTGTCCCAGGGTTACGCCTCCAGCGACACCGTCCAGTCGAGCTCCACCCTTGTGACCTCGGTTGCAACGAACAGCTCCCCCAACAACTGGAACAGCACCACCCAGCGGATCAACCGCATCGGCGCTGCATCCGGCACAACCGAGCCCACCGGCAAGCGCTACCGGATCGTGGTTCAAGCCCAGCCGGCGGGTGGCCGTCAGCGCACGCCGAATGCCAGCTACCTCGTGTCGGGCAAGGACATGACATCCCAGCTGGGCTACATCCACCGCCGCGGTGGCCGGATCGTGTCGATCACCGAAGTGATCTGATCACTGTTCATCAACCCTCTCCTTTACCCCTACACCACGTCGATTGATGACTGAAGCCACTGTGAACACCGCGAATTCCGACCTGCGCCAGGCTGATGCGCAGGCCGTGATCCGCGCGGCTTACCGCCAGGTATTCGGCAACGCCCACCTGATGGATGAAGAGCGCTGCAGCTCTGCCGAAAGCCTCTACGTGAATGGCGACCTCACTGTTCAGGGCCTGGTCACCGCCTTCGCCCAGTCGGACACCTACCGCCGTCTGTTTCTGGACAAGAACGGCCCCTATCGCTTCGTTGAGCTCAACTTCAAGCACCTCCTGGGTCGTGCCCCCCACAGCCAGGCCGAGCTGAGTGAGCACGTTCAGCGCCTCGCCATCGAGGGTTACGAAGCTGAAATCAACAGCTACACCTACAGCCACGAGTACCTCGACGCCTTCGGTGTCGACGATGTTCCCGCCATGCGCGGCAACAGCAGCCAACTGGGGCAGAGCAACGTGAGCTACACCCGCTCCGTGGCGATGGACTCCGGCTTCGCAGGCTTTGACGGCAGCACGTCTTCGATTCTGGTTTCCAGCATCGGCACCAATGCTGCCCCTGCTGCCGGACCCAAGACCCCTGGCCCCGGCAACCGGGACAGCAAGCGCTACACCATCACCTGGACCACGGCATCCCCTGTGGGTGTGCGTCGCCGTTCGGTGCAGCGCACCTCGGCTCCCTACAGCTCCCTCACCACAAGCATCCAGGCCATTCAGAAGCGTGGTGGTCGCATTCTTTCTATTGCGAACACTTAATCCTTGAGGCCTTCAGCCCCAACAGGCCTGCAATTCATTGCATGATCAAGCCCGGAAGCCAAGCTTCCGGGCTTTTTTAGTTCTGTCCGGGTCGAGACGACCCACCCTCGATTGGTCCTATGCCCCTGCTTCGTCAAAGCAACCACAACGAACGGCCGGGCCAGACCAACGGGCCATCCACCGCCAGCGTGCCGATGGCGATGTCGATGATGGTGGAATCCATGGTGCACATGGTGCAAACAGCGCGCACCGATTCCAATGCGAACACGGAAATCAAAGGCTGATTGTCCTCAATGAATCTTGCGACGTTCGTCGAACGCAGCGAGGGTCAATGGCGCTCCATGCGAAGCGGCCATTCCCTCGCTTTTCAGCAATTTGAAGAGGTGCTGAGCCAGATCAGCATCCAGCGGCTCAAGCTCGACGACGAACGCGTTCAGGAGTTGATTCAGGAGCAGACGGCTGCCCTTTCAGGAGAACCCGAAGCGCCGTTCCTGATGGAGTGGCATGCCGAAAGCGACTGGGAGCCCGATGATCCGTCCGAGGTCTCGGCGGGGTCCTGCATCCTCGTTCCGGTGCCTGACAACGACACGGAAGGGCAACTGCTTCGCAGTGTGGGCTACGCCGAAGCAGAACAGGCGATCTCCCGCTATCGCTTCCTCTCGGATGGCACCTTCGTGCTCAACACCCGCTACGGGCAGTCGATCGCTGAAGAGCGCATCTGGTTTGTGTCCGAACACGTGCGTTGCCGCTCCTCAGTGCTGCGCACCTCCGAAGGATCCGGGGTGCTGCAAACCTCCTTCGCCTCCGAGGTGAGGCGGTTGTCTGCCTGAGCCTGCCTGGTACCGATGCATCCTTCCCTGCTCTTCGCACGCACACTCTGCGGCCACTACAGCAACCGGGAACAAGCCCAGAACGACCCGAGCAAATTCGCGCACATCAACATCTTCTTCATGCCGCTGCCCTGGGATGTGCTGAAGGGTCCCGGGTTCTATTCAGAGCAGAGTTATGACCATGATCCCTGGCGCCCCTATCGCCAGGGCGTGCACCGGCTGCGCGCAGGCAACAACGGCGTTCACGTGGTGGAGAACTTCGGCATGGCGCAACCGGAACGGGTCGCCGGTGCGCCCCAACACCCCGCCCTGCTGGCGGCCATCCAGCCCGACACGCTTCAAGCGCGCTGCGGCTGCGCAATGCACTTCCACAGTTGTGGAGACAATGCTTATGAAGGCCGGGTTGAGCCAGGGAAAGGATGCCTGGTTCCTCGGGATGGACGGTTGACCTATCTGGTGAGTGAAGTGCGAGTGGATGCGCACTCCTGGAGCAGCCGTGACCGAGGCTTCGATCCAGACAGCGATGACCTGGTCTGGGGGTCAGAGCACGGCATGCTGCAGTTTCAACGGGTCGCGTCCTTGGCCGACGATCTGAATGAAGATTGGCTCAAGGGGCTCAACGACTGAGCCAGGCAATTTTGTTGAACCATGCCTGCAAGCTCTGCCGAAAAACAACTGAGAACCTGGATCCGATCCCAGCATCTGATCTGTCAGGGCACCGACTTCATCTTCGAAACCGTTGATCAGGCCCAACTCGAACGCTTCGAGAGCTGCCTGGGATCGATGGGAGGCCGTGTTCGTGAAGTGAAGGCTGTGGGCAATTGGCCCATGGGTCCCAACCGCTCCTTCAAGATTCTGCGCGCCATCGCCAGTGTTCCCCGCCCCGGCGGGGAAGAACTGGTGCAGTACTGGGCCAGCCGCGGGGCCAACAAAACCCGCTACTCAGAGATCAGTTCTTGACACGGGCCAAACGGGCCGACACATACGGATGCGGATCGGCATCCGAGTCAGGCACAACACCCAGCTGATCCATGGCCATCACGGCGGCATAGCGGCACTCCCAGAAGGATGTGGCTTCAGGATCCAACCAACGGCTGAGGTGCTGTCGGCACACCTCTGGAGCCAGGGCTGCCAAGCCGAGCAGTGCCGCGGGCTTGGACTTCATGAACTGGGGTCGGCGCGTGTCCACCGCCTCCAGCAACCACGTTGTGATGGTCTTCAGGGCATCGTCCGGCCAGTCGCGCACCGCGGTGAACAAGCGGATGAAGAAATAGTGGGCGCCGTAATCGTTGTGAGCCTCGTCGACCCAGCGCTGCTTCAGCAACGGCCAGAGCAACAGGGCTGGCCGGGAACGAACCGTGGTCAGCCCGAGGTAAGCGCGGCTGAAATCCGTGCCGAAAAATTCCTGAATCAGGAAATCATCGGCCGGCGTGGCGTCGTAGCGATGCACCAACACCAGATCATCCGGACGATCCAGCAACAGGCGATCAACAGCTTCGACGAGGTCGAGCCCTTCGCAGGTGAGGGCAGCCTCGGGCCAGAGCGCATTAAGCGCGCGCATGCGAAACACCGGCGAAACCGGGGCCTGGAGGATGCTGGGCAGCCACTGAACGGCCTGACAATCGATCAGATCCTGAATGGCGGCATGCCGGTCCATTTGGTTGGGCAGCGTGAGGTGGTCTTCCAGGGCTGCCACCTGATCCACCCGCCCCGTCAACCGCGCCAACGCCGAGCGTGCGGCACCGCGCACCCCAGGAACGTCGTCATCGATCAGCGCTTCAATCGCGGGCAACGCCGCCGTGACCTTCAACCCGGCCAAGCTCTGAATCAGCACACGCCTGTTCTGTGCAGGGTCCTGCAACAACGCAGTCATGCGCTCATGCAGGGCTGCTGATGCACTCCCGAGCTGTTCCAACGCCCAGGCGCTGTTCTCCACCAGGTAGGGGTCATCACTGTCCAAGCAGCGGCCAATGGCAGGAGCTGCCTCGTCCACCTTCAGCCGGCCCAACACTTCAACGGCTTTGCGGCGCGCCAGCTTTTTGGCTTGCTGCTCATCCGGGTCGTTCAGCAGCTCAATCAGGGCGCGTTGGGTGGGCTCACCCGGGAAGTTGATCAGGTGCGACACCGCCATGTAGTAGTCACTGGCGGAATCCAATTGATCGATCGGCAACGTGAGAATGCGCAGAGCTTCCTCGTGGGACAAGCCCTGATGGATGTTGTCGAAGCGGCTCACGAAAATAATCCCGGCGGCAGCGCCCGCCCAAGCAGAAACAGACCACGACTCTGCAGCGCCGATGGCCGCAGTGGCGCTTGCATTAAGAAGTGTCCATGCGCTGGAAACAATCACTAAGTCAGGGCAACCTGACACAAGTCATTTCGAGCACAAAAATGGGGCCTTCCTTGGCGAACTCCTTGCACGTGGCCACGGGCATCGGCGTTGATACGCCCCTGCGCAGCGCGCGGCAGCAACGTGTGCCCTTCAACCTGCTCAGCCGCAACTTTCAGCTGATGCATCAACGCGGCATCCAGATTTTGTCGGTGCGGGCACAGGCTGCAGACACGGCAACGGCAGAGGTCCAGCCAACCCCCTCGGCAGAGGCCGCTAGCCCAGCCAAAGAAACGTCCAAGCGGAGACGCCGGAACAAAAAGTGACGCCCTAGGCGCGTCGTTCAAACACGCCATCAGCTGGGCGACCCTGTTTCAAACCCTCCCAGTTGATGGCCTGCAGGAAAGCAGGGCCATCGATGGTTTCCACCACATCCACGCCCCAACTGCCCTCTTGAAGCGGTGAACCAGGGGCACCAGCAGTGTCCTTGCGGCCACCAAGGGCCAGCAGGTTGTGATCCTCTGAGTGTCCGCATGCCTTGCGGAAGGACCGCCAGGTGCGAACCAAAGCATCGGCCAGCTCATCGGCACTGCCCTCTGCCTCCAGCTTCACCAACCAATGGGGGTGATCAAGCGGTTCAACCGTGCTGATCCAATTGCCATTGGCCTGCAAACCGGCAGCCAGTTCAGCAGCAGACAAGGCCGGTAAATTCTCAGACTGCACCTGCAAATTGTGGGAAAGGACGAAGCAGGTCATGGCTCTAGCTCTGTGACGAAGACCCTAAAGCGAGAGGACAAAGTTCGATAATTCATGGCCACCGGTGCGCAACGGTCATGAGTGACCTTCCGTCTCTGTCCGTTAACGGGCAAAGCCAACAGCTGAACGAAGACGAAGCCAGTGAACTGGCGAAAGAACTGAAGCAGCAGTTGCGGAACGGCGAGGTGCCTGCTGCCGATGGTGAAAGCATCGAGCGGATGGTGGCCGGTCTGGGTGATCCCCGCGGCCTGATGCGTCTCACCTTTGCCGAGAGCCTTGGCGTGGTGGGCAAGGCTGCCGTGCCGTCGTTGTGTCGAGCCCTGGCTGAGCATGAAAGCGTCACGGTGCGGCGCGCAGCAGCCAAAACACTCACCTTGATCGAAGACCCCCGGGCACTCCCCGTGCTGCAGAAGGCCCTGCTGCAGGATCCGGATCCGGTGGTGCAGGGGTCCGCCGTGGGAGCGATGGCCGCCGTGGGGGAAGAAGCCATTGATGGAATGCTCGAGATTCTGATCAATCCCAGCAGCACCGCCATGCAGCTGGGTCTGGCCAGCTGGGGGCTGGCCTTCGTGGGGGCCCGTGCGCCGGAGGCACTGCGCAAGGCCGCCACATCAGAGCATGCGGAAATTCGTTGTGCTGCGATTGCAGCCCTCGGCGATCAGATCCAAGCCCTGGGGGACGATGCCGCCCGAGAGCTGGTGGAAAATGCGCTCACCGATGCCGAAACCGACGTTCGCGCTGAAGCGGCCACCCTGCTGGGCAAATTGCACAGCCCCGATTGGGCCGTCCCCCGACTGGAACCCTTACTCAGCGATCCACAAGGTCAGGTCCGTAAAAATGCGGCCCTCTCCCTGATGAAATTGCAGGCGGAGGGCAGCATCGCAAACCTGTCCCAGCAACTGGAACGGGAACAACAAGCCGACGTGAAAGCGGTGCTTCAACTCGCCATCAACCAGCTGGATCAGGACGGCTGACGCGCCTTGAGATCGCGCACACGCAGCAAAGCGGAGGTGAGTGTTTCACGCACATAGCCATCGATCCCTGGGTCGGCGAGCAGCTCTTCAAACCCTTGTTCAACAGCAGGGTCGTTGATCTCAGCCAAGGCATTCACCGCAGCAACACCCTGGGCCGGATTGTCACCGCGACTGATCTCCAACAGCAACGAAACGGCCTGCTGCCCCACCTGACCGAGAGCCATCACCGAAGCAACAGCAACCACCGGTGAGCTGTCCTGAAGCCCATCGCGAAGCACCTGCATCGCCTCCTCGCTGAAGGGAAGCCCGGGGTAGTTGGAGGCCAACTGGGCATAGGCCTTCACACAACTGGCCCGCACGGTGCCATCAGCACTGGAGCGAAAACATTCGGCGATGGGTTGCATGGCACATTCGCCGAATGCACCAAGCCCCCGTACGGAAGCCCGCCGCAGCGACACATCGGGCTGGTCCAACAGAGCAATCAAACGCGGCATGGCTTCGGCTTGCCAATGCTCCGCCATCGCCGTGAAGGCCTCGGTCTGGATGTAGGGATTGGGGTGAGCCAGATCGGCGAACAACCGATCGAGGTCGGGCACGGCGTCGTGTTCAGCACCCATGTCCGCGATTCAAGCGATGAAGACGCGACCCTAAAACGCAGATCAGGGCTCGGACTTGCCAAGCCCATGATCTCAACAAGACAAAAAAAAGGAGGCCCGAAGGCCTCCTTTCAACGTTCGACTGAATCAGAACCTGATCAGGACAGAGCGTTGATGGCGTAGTCGAGGTAAGCCTTGAACTCGTTCAGAGCCTGGGGGCTCATGTCGCGAGGAGCGCAAGCGCGGTCGCGGGTGTAGGTCAGAGCTTCCACGTAGGGAGCGGTGGGCAGACGCAGGGTGCGGTACACCTCACGAGCGCCGGCGATGCCCCACTCGTCCAGAGGGCCGGTGCCACCAACCACGAGGCAGTAGTTGATCAGGCGCAGGTAATGGCCCAGATCGCGGTAGCACTTGTCCACCTTGGTCTGGTTCTCACCAGCCTCACCGGGCTGCTTGAGGTAGGGGTACTTGTTGAAGCAGGCGTCGCCAGCTTCCTTGGTGACGGCGTCCAGACCGGCAGCCAGCTTCTCAGCGGCTTCCAGACGGGCAGCGGCACGTTGGATGTTGCCCTGAACGGCTTCGAGGTCGTTCTGGGAAGGGAAGCGACCAGCTGCGTCAGCGGCGGTCACAACGGTTGTTGCAACGGATTTCATGATGAGACCCTTAGTTGAAGTGTGCTTTGAAAAAGAGAGTTATCTCTCGCTGATTCAGCTGAGGGCGCTGATCACGCGGTCGAAGTAGGAAGCAGCTTCTGCAACCAGAGCAGAGCAGTCACCCTGGACGGTTTCCATCTTGCGGAAACGGGTCTCCACAGGGTTGGTGCCGGTGGTGTTGGTCTCGTTGATGTGAGCCGTGGAGGAAGCCTTCATGATGGCCACAGCGCGAGCAGCGGACTGAAGGGGCACACCCAGAGCCACATAGGTCTCCTTGAGGCCGTTCAGGCAGCGGTCATCCAGCACGGATGCGTCGCCAGCCAGCAGGGCGTAGGAGATGTAGCGGAGAACGATCTCACCGTCACGCAGGCAAGCAGCCATGCGACGGTTGGGGTAGCAGTTGCCGCCAGCCTGGACCAGGCCGGTGTTCTCGCAGATCATGCCGGTCACAGCATCAGAAACGATGCAGGAGGCATTGGAGGTGATGGCGTTCACAGCGTCGAGGCGCTTGTTGCCTTCGGCAACGAAGCCCTTCAGGGAAGCCAGTTCACCGCCACCGATGGGAGCAGTTTTAGCGTCGGCGCTAACGACGGCGCGGGAGAATGCGTCGAGCATTGGAAAGCAGGACATTTAGGGGCTGGTAGCCGCCAATCCAGCAGTCAGGACCCGTTCAGGAGCTCTGGCCATTGGCTTCAACCCGAGGGTCGAAGGTTTGGTGGCTTCGTGCTGGACCTCGGAAGGTCCGGCGCACAGCAAAATTAATCCGCTTCTCCAGCCGATCCCCTCATGCAGGGCCGATCACGCAAAGCTTCGTCATGGAAGAGACAAAGACATTGCAGACTCCAGTGCTCCACTCAAAAAGCAGTGAAGTTCCCGTCCCCTCTATCGCGCAGCCCGAGAACAAAACAACGGGATCTTCCAATTCACTTCATCTTTGACCCATCTATTTAATGGGCTGTTCTGCAGCCCGTAGGCTCCACAAATTCCTGCCCAAACCATGACCGACGCGTCCGCCCAGGAACTCAAGGAATCCATTGAGGAGCTCACCGCCTACCGCGATCGCCTGAAGCAAGACGTGATCGGCATGGGTCAAAAACTGAAGCTGCCCCAGAAGAAAATCGACGCCACCCTGGCCGACCACCCCGAACTGCAACGCATCGAAGGCATCCTTCAGCAACTGCAGGATCAGATCGCACAGCAGGGGAGCTGATGCCTCAACTGACCCCACCGATGTGCATGGCGGATTTCTTCGCCGCCAGTCGCGGCACCTGGATGACCCGCCGGGCCGTGCACCATCTGGATCACCAGGACGACGAATTCGCTGACTCCAACCTCGTGATCGAACCGTTCGACAGCAGCGACCCTGTGCTGACGCAGATTTGCTCCAATCTCGGGGTCGCCACGTCAGACGCTGCAGGTGGGGCGCGGTTCTGGTGGGAAAGCAATCTCAAAGAAGGGGCCCGCAGCGACGACCACGCGGCCGTGCTGATTGACGCGCCACACAAAGACGACCCCCGCCGAGGATTCCTGCTGCGCGACAAGGGTTATGTGGAGAAGCAATCGGTGGTGAGCACGTACGCCTTCGCCGATGACGGGGTGCTCACGATCACAACCCGCTACGACACCAATGTGGGCATCGAACGCTGCTGGTTCGTCACCGATGACCTGCGCATGCGGGTGAGCTCCGTGCAGTGCCTGGATGGCGTCTCGATGACGACTTATTGCACGGAATTTCGCTGCCCCTCAGCCGACGACCTCACAGCACTGCGCCAGCAAGCTGAAGCCCTGCAGGCAGACAACGATGCAACGGAGCCCGGCTGATGTTTGACCCCTTCCTGCAGGAACTGGAGAACGGCATCCGCAGCCGAGGTGGTGAGCCCATTGCCGTGCCTGAAGGGCTTGCCCATCAGCAATCCACAAAAACCGGGAGCCACATCAACAGTTGGCTCTGGCAAGTGCCCGGTTTCCGGCGCTGGAGAGTCACGCGGCTCGATGCCGGGGACAGCCTCCAGGTGCTGAATTCCGTTGCCTACCCATCACCGGATCACGATCACCCGCTGCTGGGCATCGATCTGCTGTGGTTCGGAGCGCGCCAGAAATTGGTGGCCGTCCTCGACTTCCAGCCGTTATCCCAGGAACCCGCCTATTTCGATCGTCATTACAACGGCCTGAAAGCACTGCACGATCAGTTCCCTGATCTGAGCGGAGAAGAGACGATGCGGTCGTTTGACCCCAATCAATACTTCTCCCCATGGCTGCT
Source organism: Synechococcus sp. A15-44 (assembly GCF_014280115.1). NCBI lineage: Bacteria > Bacillati > Cyanobacteriota > Cyanophyceae > Synechococcales > Synechococcaceae > Synechococcus > Synechococcus sp. A15-44. Next base: position 398,389 of record NZ_CP047938.1, on the reverse strand, counting down.
GTTCTGCCGGGGCGGTGCTGAGCAGGCTGAAACCTCACTGCCCAAAGCGTTCACGCCGTTTTTAGCGGCGTACTGGTCGCTGCATGATCAAGCCAAAGCGAGCAGCAGTGCTCTTGAGCCAGACAGCGTGCTGAAGCTTCAGCAGGCCTACGACGTGTACAGCGCTGAACGGGATCCAGCCCACGGCTTGTTCACCAGCCATTTCGGCAAAGACTGGTCGGACCGCTTCCTCCACGACTTCCTCTTCCCTGCCAGCCAGCCCGCATGACCGCCTCCACCCGCAGCGACAGCCTTGCCCCCGTTCGCATCGACGGTTGGCGCTGGCAACCCTTCCTCGATCAGGCCATCGCAGCTCTGGAACCGCTGACACCCGAGGCCTATCCGGTGCCAACGGATTTTCTCGAGAAGCACGGAACCACCGGATCCAAAGCCAAACCAGTTCCGGTGACCACCGCCACCTGGGCCTGTTCCACACAAAAGCTTCGGCAGGTGAGAGCGGCCTGCGTTGAAGCCGGTGCGTCCGCATCCGTGCTCAATTTTGTGATCAATCCCAGCTGCCGCTACGACCTCCCCTTTTTCGGGGCCGATCTGGTGACACTGCCCAATGGCCATCTGCTAGCGCTCGATCTGCAACCAGCTCTGAAAGAAGACGACGCCCACACGCAAGCGGTTTGGCATCGGCTGATGCCGATCTTTGATCGATGGAAGGCAGAGTTGCCGGATGGAGGTCCCATCCCCGATGAAGCCAAGCCCTACTTCTCACCCGCCTTTCTCTGGACCAGGATCCCCCTTGGAGATGAAGGGGATGCCCTGATCCAAGCGGTGATTCGTCCGGCCTTCGAGGAATACCTCAACCTCTATCTCTCACTCGTAGACGAAGCACAGCCTGTGGACGATGCCCGCGCGGACCTGCTCCTGGGAGGCCAGAAGCGCTACACGGCCTATCGCGCCGAAAAGGATCCGGCCCGCGGCATGCTCAGCCGCTTCTACGGAAGTGAGTGGACCGAGGCGTACATCCACGACGTGCTCTTCGATCTCTGATCGAAATGAACGCTCAACTTCCTTGTTGTTGCAGCGGAGTTAAGCATTATGAACAGCTGTCGAGGGCGTCTCGAGCCGTTGGTCAGAATCTCTTCCGACGGGATGCGACCTGCCTCCCGGCACCCATCCCTGTCTGAAGACTTTCTCCAGACGTAGTCCACAGGAGCACCAACATGTTCGACGCCTTCACCAAGGTTGTCGCCCAGGCCGATGCCCGGGGCCAATTCCTCAACGCCAGCGAAATCGACGCCCTGGCCGCGATGGTTTCCGAAAGCAATAAGCGCCTGGATGCCGTCAACCGCATCACCAGCAACGCTTCCAGCATCGTTGCCGACGCAGCCCGCCAGCTGTTCGCTCAGCAGCCTGCCCTGATCGCCCCCGGCGGCAACGCCTACACCTCCCGTCGCATGGCTGCTTGCCTGCGCGACATGGAGATCATCCTGCGTTACGTCACCTACTCGATCTTCACCGGCGACGCTTCCGTGATGGAAGACCGCTGCCTGAACGGTCTGCGTGAGACCTACCTGGCTCTGGGCACCCCCGGTGCTTCAGTGGCTGCCGGCGTGAACCTGATGAAGGACGCCGCCATCTCCATCGCCAACGACAAGGCCGGCATCACCAACGGTGACTGCACCGCGCTGATGAGCGAGATCGGCACCTACTTCGACCGCGCTGCCGCCGCCGTCGCCTGATCGCGACCCGGTTTCAGACGTTCACACCACCTTTTTCAGACTCATGAAAACCCCCCTCACCGAAGCGGTTGCCGCCGCCGACTCCCAGGGTCGCTTCCTCAGCAACACCGAAATCCAGGGTGCTTTCGGTCGCTTCAACCGCGCCAAGGCTGCTCTCGAGGCTGCCAAGGCCCTCACCACCAAGGCTGACACCCTGGTGAACGGTGCTGCACAGGCCGTGTACAGCAAGTTCCCCTACACCACCCAGATGCAGGGACCGACCTACGCCTCCACCCCGGAAGGCAAGGCCAAGTGCTCCCGTGACATCGGCTACTACCTGCGCATGGTGACCTACTGCCTGGTCGCTGGTGGCACCGGTCCCATGGACGACTACCTGATCGCTGGTCTCGATGAGATCAACCGCACCTTCGAGCTCTCCCCCTCCTGGTACGTGGAAGCTCTGAAGTACATCAAGGCCAACCATGGCCTGAGTGGTGAGGCTGCCACCGAAGCCAACAACTACTTCGACTACGCCATCAACGCTCTGGTCTGATCGAACGATCAGCTGGCAGCTTTGAATGCCAGTGAAGTTCAGGCCTCCCGCAAGGGGGGCCTTTCTTTTGCCATGCCAATGGCACCATCAACATTGAAGACCAGCTCCGCCATGGCGATGCAACCGGGAGCCGATGCCACGCAAAGCGGCGCGGGCGATCCGATCGATGAACCTGAGGCCCTCAGGCGTCTGCAATTGGATGACGATCCTTCAGCGCAGTACTACGCCGCCTGGTGGCTGGGTCGTCAACGCAGCCAGCTTCCCCAAGCGGTGATCCTGTTGAGGAAAGCGCTTCAGCAACGTCGGCCGCGGCAACTGGGAGACGATGTGGAGGAGAACGCGGTGGCTCGCAACGCCGCTCGCGCCCTTGGGAAGCTTGGTCCGATCGCCGCTCCAGCGATTCCCGATCTGCTGGAGACCCTCAACGACGACGACCATGGATTGCGGGAAGCAGCAGCTCGCTCACTCGGACAGCTGAACGCCACAGCAGCCGTTCCACTTCTTGTGGCACGGCTGGCCAGTGGGCCTGCTGTGGCTGGAGCCCGAGAGGAAGGCACGCCACGATTGAAGGAACCCTGCGATGCCCTGCTTGAAGCCTTGGGGGACATTGGTGTAGTTGAAGATCAGGTGCTCCAGGTGCTGCATCTGTTCCTCGACCACGAGCGTCCTGTGGTGCGCAGTTCCGCCTGCAGGGCTCTGCTCCAACTCACGGGTGAATCCCAATGGGGAGAGCGGATGGTTGCGTTGCTGCACCACGACCAGCTGCAGGTCCGCCGAGCGGCCCTGATGGATCTTGGTGCCACCGGCTGGTACCCGGCCCTGGACGCGATCAGCAACACGCTGGCGGAGAACAGCCTGAAATTGATTGCGCTGCGAGGTCTCGCCGAACAAGCGGACAACCCAGCTCCCGATGAAGCCGTACTGGATGCCATGGACGCCCTGCTCTGACGATGACCACTCCCCCTGAAATTCAGACCCTGATCGATGCAGTGGTCAGGGCAGACACCTCCGATGGACTGCTGGAGGCCACCGAAGCTCTTGCCGCCACAGGCCATCCGGACAGTGCACCCTGCCTGTTGGAAATCCTCGGCTTCAACAATCCCGGTGCGGCAGTTGCCGCCGTTGATGGGCTGATCGCGATCGGCGAACCGGTTGTCGACACCATCCTCGACAACCTGGATGGCTACAACTACGGAGCCAGGGCTTGGTCGGTGCGGGCCCTCGCGGGCATCGGTGATCGCCGAGGCCTATCTGTGCTCGAGCGGGCTCTCGCCGCAGACATTGGGCCAAGCGTGCGTCGAGCAGCCGCCTGCGGTCTCGGGAACCTGAAACTCAGTGATGCTGAGCAAGCTGATGCAGAACGACAGCGCTGCCTGTCGGGGCTGATCCAAGCCACAGGTGATGGCGAATGGATTGTGCGTTACGCCGTGACGGTTGGCCTGGAACGCCGGCTCAACGACGAGCATTGCCCGGATGCGCTGCGCAACGCTGGCCTTGAAGCTCTTGAACAGCTGAATTCGGACGCCAAGGAAGATGTCAAGGTGGTGCGCCTTCGGGCCGCACTGGCCCTCCAACGCCTCAACGCCGGATGACCCAGAAACTGTTGTTCGTCTGCCTCGGAAACATCTGCCGCTCACCAGCGGCCGAAGGCGTCTTCCTGCATCTGCTTGAAGAGCGTGGGCTCAGTGATCAGTTCGTGGTGGATTCCGCCGGAACGGGTGGATGGCATGTGGGCAATCCAGCAGACCAACGCATGCAGGCTGCAGCCAACCGCCGCGGCATTCAGCTGCCCAGCCGCGCACGGCAGATCAGCCTCGACGATTTCTCCAGTTTCAATCTTGTGCTGACCATGGACGACGACAATCTCACCGCCGTGCAAGGACTGGCCAGGGAAGCTGGGGCACAAGCAACGGCCAGCATCAAACCGATGCTCAGCTACGCCCGCCGGTTCTCTGAAACGGAGGTTCCTGATCCCTATTACGGGGGCGAGGCGGGTTTCGAGCATGTGCTCGACCTGCTCGAAGACGCTTGCTCCAACCTGCTGGACGAGCTCAGCCCGCCGGCGTAGGCCACGCTTCTTCGGCCACCCGAGAGCGGAACTGCGCCACCAGGGCATCGATCACAGCCTCAATGCTCATGCCATCGGTCACAAGCTCCACCGCATCTTCCGCCTGGACCAGGGGGGCTTCCTCGCGCGTGCTGTCGAGATGATCCCGTTCAGCGATCTGGGCTTCGAGCTCAGATCGCTCAGGCACCGGGAATCCCCGCTGCTCCAGATCCAGAGCACGGCGCCGGGCCCGTTCACCCACCGTGGCCGTCAGGAACACCTTCAGATCAGCATCCGGGAAAACAGCGGTGCCGATGTCGCGACCTTCCGCCACCAAGCCACCCTTGGCACCCATTGCTTTCTGTTGAGCAGTCAGCGCTTGCCTGACGCAACGGTGGGCCGCCACAGCCGAAACCGAAGCTGTGACCTCAGGCGAGCGAATCGCTTCACTCACGTCCTGCCCATTGACCAACACCTGCTGGCCGCCACCGGGCAACGACCGAAGCTGAAGGTCGAGCTCGTTCAACAGCGGCGCAATCGACGCTGCATCTTGGGGGTCCACACCGTTCTGTTGCACCAACCAGGTCACCGACCGGTACATCGCGCCGGTGTCGAGGTAAACCAGCCCCATCCGCTCAGCAAAGGCTCTGGTGACGGTGCTTTTGCCAGCACCGGCAGGGCCATCGATGGCAACGAGAGGCTGGCGGGTCATCAGAAACACATGATCGATCAAACGGGTCGTCCCGCAGCGCACTGCCGCGGCCAACAACGAGATGGCTGTTGCAGAGCCACAGGGCTGAAGCGTGAAGGGGTCGACCCTCTCTACATATTCCACCTCAAGCCCTGCATCACGGAGGCTCCTGCGCACCGATGCCTCAGGATCGTTTGGCTTCGCAGAGCGCAACGCCACCGGCAGAGCAGCGGCTCGAGCGCGATCAGCCATTGAGAGGTATTGGTTGCGGGAACTCAAGGCCAGACCGTCGGGTTCACGAACGGTGGGAACACCCCGTACCGCCACCTCCAGATCAAGATCGGCCACCAACCGGCGCAGGATCACCAGCTGCTGCCAATCCTTTTCGCCCAGCCAGAGACAGGCCGGCTCCACGAGCTGAAGTAGGCGGGCCACGACCGTGACCACACCATCAAAATGACCTGGACGGGAGGCTCCGCAAAGATGAGCCTGCAGGTCTGTCGGTGCTGAGCGCGACACCGCTGACTGGCATCCGCCGGGGTAGACCGCGTCGACAGCCGGAGCCCATAGGGCATCAGCCCCGCAGCGTTCGGCCAAGACCTGATCCGCTTCGAGGGTTCGCGGATAGCGATCAAAATCTTCAGTGGGCCCGAATTGGAGTGGATTGACGAACACACTCACCAGAACAGGACCCCGCTCTGAGGCCAGGCGAATCAATTCACCGTGGCCCTCATGCAGGCCGCCCATCGTTGGGACGAATTGCAGCGGTCCATTGAGGCTGGCCCGGAAGCAATCCAGCTCAACCTGCGTTGAAAGAACAACGAGGCTCAGCGCAACACCTCAAGCTTGACCTGGGCGATTCCAGAGGCGACCAAGCCAAGATCAGAAGCGGCTCCATGGCCGAGGTCGATCACCCGGTGATCCACAAAAGGCCCGCGGTCATTGATGCGAATCACGGCCGTGCGGCCATTCCAGAGGTTGGTGACGCGCACTTTCGTTCCAAAGGGAAGCGTGCGGTGAGCCGCCGTCATCGTGCCGGGCTTGTAGACCTCGCCATTGGCCGTGCGGTTGCCGTAGAAACCAGGTCCGTACCAGCTGGCTTCACCAGTGATGACCTTCACCACCTGAGGAACGACCTTCAGCTTCGGCTTAGGCAGTTCAGCGGCGGGCGGCGCAACGACAGACTTGACTTCGTCAGAAGAAAGCGTTGCCTGAAGTTCAGGGGCCGTGGGTTCGATCACCAAATCGAGAGGATCAATCGGCTCTGCCCCATCGAGGGACAGGAAGTCACTGGCCACGACGGGCAACAGCGCTGCACTGCCTGAAATCGCTCCGGAGAGCATCGCCACCGTCAGAAGGACTCGCATGCATAGCGGCATGCCCAACGGTTTCGAACCTGAACTCTCAGGTTTCGAACGCCAGGTGACCTATCAAAAGAAAAGTTCCTCATGAACTTAAAAAAAACGGTTGAAGATAAAAACGGGGCCCATCAGCATGATCGGCACAACATCCCAAACCCAACTGCGCCATCAAACCCCGCTCCAACTGGCGGATCAACGCCGAAACGCAAGCCCCAATGCATAAGCCGCGAGCCGATAGCTCATAAGCGCAACCAATCAGAATTTGTGCCGGCAACCCAAGCGGAACAGGTTCCGCGGCATTGCAGGATCAGAGAACCGGATTCGTTCCATGGATTACAAGAGCGCTGGAGTTGACGTTGAGGCCGGGCGCGCGTTCGTGCAGCGCATCAAGGCGTCTGTGGAAGCCACCCACCGACCGGAGGTCATCGGCGGCCTTGGTGGTTTTGGGGGACTGATGCGTCTTCCAACAGGACTTCGCAAACCCCTGCTTGTATCAGGCACCGATGGCGTTGGAACCAAACTGGAACTGGCTCAGGAACACGGCAGCCATCACGGCGTGGGCATCGACCTGGTGGCGATGTGCGTCAACGACGTGATCACCTCAGGAGCAGCGCCCCTCTTTTTTCTGGATTACATGGCCACCGGCGCACTGGCGCCGTCAGCGATGGCCGAGGTGGTGGAGGGAATCGCCGATGGCTGCAGGCAAAGCGGTTGCGCCCTGCTCGGCGGCGAAACGGCTGAGATGCCAGGGTTCTACCCCGAGGGTCGCTATGACCTCGCTGGTTTTTGTGTGGCTGTCGTCGAGGAGGACGAGCTCATTGATGGCCAGCGGATCCAGCCCGGCGACAGCGTGATCGGCATGGCCAGCAGCGGCGTGCACAGCAATGGCTTCAGCCTGGTGCGCAAGGTGCTGGAACGGGCCAATGCGGATGCAAACACCGTGTATGGCGACGACCAGCGACCGCTGATTCGCGATCTGCTGGCACCAACAACCTTGTATGCCGACCTGGTGCAACACCTGCTGCAGAGCGGATGCGAGCTCCATGGCATGGCCCACATCACCGGCGGAGGGCTACCGGAAAACCTGCCGCGGTGCCTGCCGGACGGCTGTTCGGCTCGCATCGATGCCACCAGCTGGACGAGACCACCCCTGTTCCGTTGGCTGCAGGAGGCAGGAGACATTCCTGAACGGGACCTCTGGCACACGTTCAACCTCGGCATCGGCTTCTGCCTGGTGGTGCCGGCGGGCAATGAAGACGCTGTGATCGAGCAGTGCCGCATCAAGCAACATCAGGCCTGGGTGATTGGCACGGTGACCTCCAACGCCCCTGGCAGCACCCCAAACCTGGAAGGGATTCCCGCCTGATTGCGTCAGTTTCAGACGGGTTCCCTGCATCAGACCGACAGCCCAAGCGGGATCGAATAGGCTGCCCGGAAGCACATCGGAACCTTTTCCGATAGCGGCGTCAATACATCTTTTTTCAATGCCTTTTGATAAGCCCCAGCGCATTACGCGCCGTCGATCCTCTGCAGGTCCGGTTCCTCCAAGGCGTCCTTTGCCTTCAGGCCAAGACAGGCAACAGGGCTACAGGCAGGGTCCACGACCAACTTTTCTCACGCTCCGGGATCACGGCAAGGTGTTCGTGGCCGACATGCCCCACCTTTCGGATGGGCAACTGGCTCACATCGGCAAGGAAGCCCAGGAGGTTTTGGAAAGCCTCGAACGGCGGATTCAAGACATGGAGCAGGAGCTCAGTCATGGTCCTCAGGAGCGCGACACCCTGATCAAGGCGTCCACCAAGCGCGATGTCACACGCAGGTTCATCCGGGCAATTCAGGACGAGCAGGAACATCGCCAGAACAACCCCGCTCTGAGGAGCGCTGCTGGCGAATCGCTTCCGCGCACCTTTCTGGAGGTCGCCCGGCATCGACTGCCTGGGGCAACCTTTGATTCCTTGCTGCAGGAAGCCCTCGCCGCCTGTGCCCAGCAACAGGACACTGCCCCAGCCCCCACTCGCCTGGAACCCTCGCAAGACAAAGTCGTCCCGATTCGCAACGACAGTGACAGCCTCCCGGTGGTGGTGAGCCCCGCCCCTGAATCCGCCTCGGAGGCCTGAGCAGCTCGCTCAGCGACTCTGGAAGGGATTGGCTGGCATTCGCTCGCGGCAGCGGCATCGGGCCTCATTCAACCGCTGACGTTCCTGCAACGACATCGACCACTGCAGTGCAGCCGCGACATCCCTGGCCTGATCAGGAGTTCGCAGTCCTGGGATCGGCGTTGTGCACAGAGCTCTGCACCAGTTCAAGGCAACTTGCACCATCGATGCCCCTCGCTCGATCGCGATGGCCTGCATCTCACAGCGCAGCTCAAGGCTGGCCGGCAGCAGTCGCCGAAACAGGCGGCGTCTCAACCACGTGGCAGGAAGCGTCTCTTCAGCCCCAGGAGCACAACCAAGAACGCCGAAGGCCAGAGGGCTGTAGGCCAACACCTCCACATCAAGGTCCCTGCTGACGGCAATCAACTCGAGCAGCTGATCATCCGCAGGCGCCAGAAGTGAACACTGCACCTGAACACTGCGCAGAGGAACACCACGCTTTGCCAGGCGACCGTGGATCAACGCCAAGCTTTGGGGACCCAGGTTGGAGAGCCCCAGCTCATCGACCCGACCACACAGCACAAGATCTGCCAAGCCATCGAGAAGACCTGCCTCCTGCCACGGGGCATAACGCGCTGTACTCCAGTGCAACTGCACGCGCCGGAGCTGCCCCTTGAGCCGCGTTCGACTGGCCTCGAAGGCGGCATCGAAACCCCGACGGCCCCATCGCCAGGGGAAAGGGGCCAACTTCGTGGCCACCGTCAACTGTGATCGCCGCAGGGCTGGCAACTCGGCAATGAATTCGCCCAGAAGCTCCTCACTGCGTCCATTCAGGCTCCCCGTTCCGTAGGAATCAGCGGTGTCGATCAAGTTGATCCCCGAGCTGAGGGCTTGTCGGAATGTGGCGCGAAGTCGAGCGTCATCCCGCTGGGCGTCGTATCCCCAGACCGCCTTGTTGCCCCAGGCCCAGGTGCCAAAACCGATGCCGTTCAACAGGGCGATGCTGCTTCCAGCCATGATCGCCTTCGTCCCGTCCTGCTGCGTCATGACCGCATCCCCCGCCAAGGAACCTGCGACATCGACCGATCAGAGGGCGGAGGGATCGACTGCAGACGAGGAACGCATCCTCTGCAACCACTGCCGTAGGACTGCCAGCAACGGCATTCGCTGCCTGGGCATGTGCGTCGCCGACAGCGATTACTGATGATCCAGCTGTTGATGGCTTCACTGCTGCTCGCCGTGCCGGCAACGACCAACCCAACCCTGGCCTTTGGCCGCTTGGAACACAGGCCTTCAAGCTGCCGCATCGTGGTCGACAGCAAATCCTTGGATTGCGAACGGCTCGAGATCGCGATGAACGGAAGCAGCGGGCTGAGGCTTCGCTTCATCGGAGACGATGCGAAAACAGGGGGGAGCTATCAGCTGAGCTTCGTCAGCCTCAAAGGAGACCAAGACAGTCCGCTCCGCTGTGACCGCTCAGGCTGCCGATTGGATCGCCGCAGCTGGAGCGCATCTCTGCTCAGCACGTCATGGGTCCGCTTTGATGACCGAGGACTTCCCAAGGGCCTTCCGGCAACCCGCACCGCCCAAGGACGCTGCTGGATTGATGCAGAGACCATCGGCTGCGAGAGTCACTCACGCAACATTCCCAATTTGAGCGCGGAGGCTCAACTGTGATGAGGATTCAAAGGCGGCACCCAGATTCGAACTGGGGATAAAGGATTTGCAATCCTCTGCCTTACCACTTGGCCATGCCGCCGCCGGGGAACAGCCGCTCCCATCAGAGGATCGTATCAGCCATGCCCCTGGCTCTCTGCTGTTTCTCTGCAACGGCCACGGCGAAGACCTGATCACCCTGCGGATCATCCAAGCCGTGCATCGGCGTGAGCCGCGACGCCCCCTCACCGTGCTTCCCCTGGTGGGTACAGGCCGGGTGTTTGATGCTGCTGTTCAGCAAGGATGGTTGAAGCGCATGGGGCCGAAAGCGGCCTTGCCAAGCGGTGGCTTCAGCAACCAAAGCCTGAGAGGCCTGCTGGCAGACGTCGGTGCCGGCCTCCCCAGCTTGAGCTGGGCCCAATGGCGGTTGGTGCGCCGCCTGGGGCATCAACACCAACCCATCGTTGCCGTCGGCGATTTGTTGCCGCTGCTCATGGCTTGGAGCAGTGGCGCCCCCTTCGGCTTCATCGGCACTCCCAAAAGCGACTACACCTGGCTCAGCGGACCCGGACGGAGCAAAAGCGACTGCTACCACCGGCTCAAAGGCAGTGAGTGGGATCCCTGGGAATGGCGCTTGATGCACTCGCGGCGCTGTCGGCTGGTGGCGATGCGTGATCGCCTCACGGCCCGTGGCCTGCAACGCAAGGGGGTGGATGCCCTGGCGCCGGGCAATCCGATGATGGATGGGCTGCGGATCCAACCGTTGCCATCGGCTCTGGACCGCTGCCGCCGGGTGCTTCTGCTCTGCGGAAGTCGCATGCCGGAGGCCCAGCGAAACCTGCAGCGATTGGTGCGCAGTGCCATGGCCCTGCCCAGCCGTGTGCCGATGGCACTGCTCGTGGCCGTAGGCGCCCAACCCGACGCAACAGCCCTGAACGACAGTTTTCAGCAACTGGGGTTTCGACGCAGCCTTCCGCCTTCGGACCAACTGGGTGCCGAAGCCTGCTGGGTGAAAGGAGCCTGCCTGGTGCTGATCGGGCGAGGTTGCTTTGACCAATGGGCCGGCTGGGCAGAAGCCGGCATCGCCACCGCCGGAACGGCGACGGAACAACTGGTGGGGCTGGGCATTCCGGCCCTGTCCCTGCCGGGACCAGGACCGCAGTTCAAGCCGGGCTTCGCTCGCCGTCAAAGCCGCCTGCTGGGGGGTGCGGTTCGTCCCTGCTCTGATGAATCCGAGCTCACGAGACGGCTCGAATTTCTCCTGGACGACCCGACACTCCGCTCCCACCTGGGACGGATCGGCACGCAGCGGATGGGGCCAGCAGGGGGAAGCGATCAGCTGGCACGCCTGATCCTGGATCGCTTCAACGGATACTGAAGATCTTCGGTTGGTTGCGATGGCCGCGATTCAAGACCCCACCCTCGTCAAACTTTGTGCCCAGTTGGCGAGTCGACTGAGCATCAGCCTCGCCAGTGCCCGGCGCCAGGTGGAACAAGCCGCGGCCCGAGAAGGACATCGCGATGTGGAGGGACGGCGAGCCATGGCTGAATCCATGCTGGCCGCCCTCGATAAGGACAACGGTGACCACGCCCGTCAGCTGGACGCGTTGCTCGAGAACAGCGAAGGCGACGGCAATTTCATGCTGGAAGACTGAGCCCCAACCTCAGTGCTCAAAGATCTGGTGAAAGCGCAGCCGATCCAGCTCGGCTACCACCGGAACGCACTGGAAGCAGCGTTGCGCCAGATCCCAGCGCCCTTCCCGCCGCAACATCTGTTCCAAGCGCTCGCGAGCGGGCAGGAGATAGCGGACGTCGTTGGCGGCGTAGGCCAGCTGGGCGTCGGTGAGTTCATCAACCCGGCCCCAATCACTGCTCTGGGCGCCCTTGTCCAGCTCAACGCCGACCAGTTCCATCACCAGATCCTTGAGGCCATGGCGGGGGGTGTACGTGCGGCCGAGCCGACTGCCGACCTTGGTGCAGAACACGGGGTTCACGTCGATCCCCAAACCGGCGGCAAGCGCAGCCACATCAAAACGGGCGAAGTGGAACACCTTCTCCACCGTGGAGGCCTCAAACAGGCGCTTGAGATTCGGCGCCTCGGTCTGACCCAAGCCAATGCGGACGCAGGCCACGCGGTCTTCGGCATCAGCGATCTGAACCAGACAAAGCCGATCACGCCCATGGATCAGCCCCATCGCTTCGGTATCGACCGCAAGCCGTGGGGCCTCCAGGTAGCGCTCCGTCCAAGCCGCATCGAGATCGCAATCAAAGACGGCGAATTCCGCTGGGGATGACGACTGCTCAGCCATGGCTTCAGAAAGGGATGGGGCCAGTGTGGCCAATCACGCCCACAGCAAGTCTCAAGACTTTCCTCTTGAATCTCAAAATGGGATCGTTTTTGATTGAGGGAGTCGTCCCGCGCCTGTGTTCTCCCGCAGAAAGCCATCGCGCACCTGTCTGGCAGACATCGAGCAGTACTTCCATCAGCCACCTCCACAGTTTCTCGACCTGGAACTGGCTGTCTGCTGGATCCTCGAATGCCTGCTCAAAGACGACAACTATCCCTCCGGACTCCTGCAGAAACTGATCCGGGAGGAGCCCCAACTGCGGCTTTCTGAAACCGTGCTGCAACAGGCCCTGGAGTTCCTTGAGCAACAGGGATCGATCAGCAGTTACACCCAACGCTGCCCGAGCCGCGGACGGCCACGGCGCATGCTGCACCTTGAATCCGATGCACGCGGCGAAGCCGAGCGACTGATGCAGCCCTGGCGCAGCTGGCTGGACGCACACCGATTCGCCTTGAACTGAGCGATTCAGCCTGCGCAAGGCTTAAAAAGGTTCAACATCACCGGGATGCCATGCCTGCAGGATTCCAATCCACCCTCCTGCTGACTGTTCTGCTGGCGATTGGCCTTGTGTTTTTTCTGCGCGCAGCCAGCAAAGACCGAACCACAGTGGTGGATGTGATGTCTCCCCAACCCCCCATCACGGTTCTCGATGGGCTCAGCAGCTGGCTGGAGGATCGCGGTTGGAGCCGAGACGGAGGCGATGCAGAGCGGCAGGTGCTCCGCTTCAAGGGGAAGGTGGCCTCCAGCCAACCCCTTGCCGTATTGCTGTCAGTGCTGGCGGCCACTGGCTCCGCCTGCTTCGGTCTGGTCCTGCGTCAGCTGGCACCCCAACTGCATTGGTGGCCTCTGCTGCTGATCGGCCTCGGCCCTCTGGCAGGAGCTGTCTACACACGGCGGGCCGCTCGCACAGAAGCCCTTGAACTGCAACTCCTTCCTGCTCCCGAAGGAGACGGCAGCGCCATTCGTCTGCGGGCTCATCGGGACGAATTGATCGCCATCGAACTGGAACTGGCTGAGACCCTGCAACTCGCCAGTGACGGATCCCTGCTCTCCTCCCCCATCTGAACCATGGGTCTGCCGGCCTGGATGCGACGGCGTCGCTTTGCCTCGGGGCTTGCCATCGCAGGCCTGTCACTGGCAACCCTGGCGATGACCAAGGCTGCGGAACAGCACAACTGGCTTGGCACAGCCGAGCCCAGCAAAAAAACAGCACCGAAACAGCCAGCCCCCTGTCCTGAGCCCGCCACGCCAGATCCCTTGCTCGGCCCACGCACCAAGGAACCCGGGAGCTGGGTCGGCCGAAGCCCGGTTCAAACCAACCTGCCGATCGTCGTCATGGCGGGCCACGCTGACTCCCAGGGCACCGCCAGTCCAGGAACCCCTGGATTTGCCGTGGATCAGCAGAAGCGAGCGCCGATGCAACCGGGCATTCGCGATGAGCTGTTCTGGAACCGCGAAGTTCAGGCCGCTGTGGTGAGCCAAGGCCAAGCCCGTGGCTTGAACATCCGCGCCTACACCCCGCCGTCAATCAGCATCGCGAACGATGACGACCCCAGCACCAACTGGTCGAAGGCCAAGGTCTTTTCAGAGCGTGGTGAATATGTCCTGGAGATCCATTTCGATGCCTACCGGCCCCATGGCTTCGGCTCCGGCCTAATTCCGGTGCTCCCAAATGTGCGCGAACTGAATGTCGTCGATGAAAGCCTGGCCCAGGCATTTGGGCGCTACCCACGCCTGTTCCGCGGAGGCCTTGGCGGTCCGCGGCGCGGGATCGGAATTCTTGAAATCGCCATGCTTGAGCCCCCTCTCGAGACGAAACTGAGGGATCCACGCTCCAGAGAGCACACGGTGAATTGCCTGGCCGAGCGCGTGGTGAACGCGCTCGTTCAAGGCGTCAGTTAGTTGATCGCTCCATGGGAGCGGCAGCGCTCATCCAGCGAGGCATCACCGAGCCAGTCCTGCGGCTTGGTGAACAGTTCGGTCAGCAGGGCTTCCCTTGATCCGGCCTCGGCGGTGTAGCCGTACTCCCAACGCACCAAGGGGGGCAGAGACATCAGGATCGACTCCGTGCGTCCATTGGTCTGCAGGCCGAAGATCGTGCCGCGATCCCACACCAGGTTGAACTCCACATAACGTCCCCGGCGATAGAGCTGAAAGTCCCTTTCGCGATCGCCGTAGGCCATCGGGTGGCGCTTCTCCACGATGGGGGCATAGGCGGGTAGGAAGGCTCTGCCATTGGCCTGCCCCAAGGAGAACAGCTGCTCCCAGCTCAACGGCCGAGCTCCCAAGCGAGCCGACACCTGAGCAGCAGGCCCGGAGGGATCCTGGCCCTTGTAGAGGGTGCCGTTGGCGTCTTGGTAGTCGTAAAAGATGCCGCCAACGCCGCGGGTTTCACCACGGTGCTTCAAATAAAAGTATTCATCGCACCAGGGCTTGAACACCTTGTGCAGATCCGAGTGAATTGAATCACAGGCCGCCTGGTGGGTGCGATGGAAATGACGGGCGTCGTCGAGGAACGGGTAGTAGGGCGTGAGGTCGGCACCGCCGCCGAACCACCACACCGGACCAGCCTCGAAATAGCGGTAATTGAGGTGAACGGTCGGGATGTAGGGGTTGCGGGGATGCAGCACCATCGAGGTTCCCGTGGCGAACCAGGGATGCCCCTTGGCCTCAGGACGCTGCTTGAGGATCGACGGGGGCAGTTCTTCGCCTTGAACCTCGGAGAAATTCACGCCTCCCTGTTCAAAGACGCGGCCCTCACGCATCACCCGGGAGCGCCCCCCACCCCCTTCAGGTCTGACCCAACTCTCTTCAACGAAGCGACCTTCACCGTCGAGGGCTTCCAGGCCCGCACAGATTTCATCCTGCAGCCCCATCACCATCGCTCGGGCCCGCTCTCTGGAATCGCTGGGGGGCAGCTCAAGGGGAGCGTTGCTGACACCCACGTCCTGGCGTCCGAGGACGCGGCGAATCAGGGAGCGGACCATGTGTCAGAGACTGAAGACATCGAAACCTAACCAGGTCACCCCAGGCCTGGACAAGCATCCGTCAGGGACTGTCACGGGCGGCGCCCCTAGGATCCGGCTTGCCTTGATGAAACGGATGACCCCGGTCGAGCAGGCCAACCAAGCCCTCCAGCAAGTCAAAGATGCCGGCAGTGGTAAAACGGCCCTGGAACTCGGCTGGATCGAACAGATCCGCATCACCCCACCGCGGGCTGTGTTTCGCCTCAGCCTTCCCGGCTTCGCCCAAAGCCAGCGTGACCGCATCGTGGCCGAAGCACGGAGCGCTCTGATGGCGCTGGACGGCATTGACGACGTGCAGATCGAGATCGGCCAACCGCCAAGCCAGGGGGGTATTGGCCAGGCTGGCCATGGTCAGCCGGCGGAACGCCAGTCGATCCCCGGCGTCCGCCAGGTGATTGCGGTGAGCAGCGGCAAAGGCGGCGTCGGCAAGAGCACCGTCGCCGTCAATCTGGCCTGCGCCCTCGCCCAGACCGGGCTGCGGGTGGGGCTCCTTGACGCTGATATTTACGGGCCGAACGCACCAACCATGCTGGGCGTCGCTGACCAAACACCTGAGGTGCAGGGCAGCGGCGATCAGCAGCGGATTGTCCCGATCGAAACCTGCGGCATCGCCATGGTGTCGATGGGTCTGCTGATCGACGATCACCAGCCTGTGATCTGGCGCGGCCCGATGCTGAACGGCATCATTCGGCAGTTCCTGTATCAGGCCGAATGGGGTGAGCGGGACGTTCTCATCGTTGATCTGCCGCCGGGCACCGGTGATGCACAGCTCTCCCTGGCCCAGGCAGTGCCGATGGCGGGCGTTGTGATCGTGACCACCCCACAACAGGTGTCGCTGCAGGATGCGCGACGGGGGCTCGCCATGTTCCGGCAGATGGGCATTCCCGTTCTGGGGGTGGTGGAGAACATGAGCGCCTTCATTCCTCCGGACCGTCCCGACTGCCGCTACGCCCTCTTCGGCAGTGGCGGCGGCGCCCAACTCGCTGCGGATTACGACGTACCCCTGCTGGCTCAGATCCCCATGGAAATGCCCGTGCAGGAAGGCGGTGACACGGGACGACCGATCGTGATCAACCGCAGCGACTCCGCCAGCGCCGCTGAGTTCAAAGGCCTTGCTGAAGCGGTGCTCAAGGCCGTCACCCAGCCCGTCTGAGGATGTTCAGCCGACGTGACCGCCGCAGATCGCACCGGGAGTGGGTGCTCTGGGGTGTTCCGCTCGGAATGATCACCATCGCCGGGGTGCTGATCGCCAGCACCCAACGCCAGGCGGACTATGCCGACTGGTATCACCACTGGATCACCGCGGCCTTCGGAGTGCTGCTGGCGCTGGGACTGGAACGGCTGCCGTTGCAGCGTCTCCGGCCTCTTTTGGTTCCCGTCTACGCCCTCACGGTGATCAGCCTGGTGGCGGTGCGCGTGATTGGAACCACAGCGCTGGGTGCCCAACGCTGGATCAGCATCGGCGGGGTTCATGTTCAGCCATCGGAATTCGCCAAGATCGCGGCGATCCTGCTCGTGGCAGCGGTGTTGTCGCGACACCCGGTGGAGCGACCGGTTGATCTGATGCGCCCGCTTGGGGTGATTGCAGTGCCGTGGCTGTTGGTGTTCATCCAGCCTGATCTCGGCACATCGCTTGTGTTCGGCGCCCTGATGCTCACGATGCTCTATTGGTCGGGGATTCCGATCGAGTGGGTGATCCTGTTGTTGTCACCGCTGGTGACGGCCCTGCTCTCAGGCCTTCTCCCCTGGGCCATGGCCCTCTGGATCCCGCTGATGGGAGTTCTCGCGTACCGCTCCCTGCCCTGGAAACGTCTGGCAGCCACAGCAACCCTGGCCATCCACGGCGCCATGGCTGCTGTGACGCCATGGCTCTGGATGCATGGTTTGAAGGACTATCAACGGGACCGTTTGGTGCTGTTCCTCGACCCCAGTCAGGATCCATTGGGCGGGGGCTATCACCTGCTCCAGAGCACCGTTGGCATCGGTTCAGGCGGCGTCTTGGGCACAGGCCTTCTTCAAGGACAACTGACCAAGCTTCGTTTCATCCCTGAACAACACACCGATTTCATCTTCAGCGCCCTGGGTGAGGAAACCGGCTTTATTGGCTGCCTTTTGGTGGTTCTTGGCTTTGCCGCGTTGATGGCACGGTTGCTCCAGATCGCACGCAATGCCCGCACCGACTTCGAATCACTCGTGGTGATCGGGATCGGCACGATGCTGATGTTCCAGGTGGTGGTCAACATCTTCATGACCATCGGCCTGGGCCCCGTCACAGGAATCCCCCTGCCCTTCCTCAGTTATGGGCGCTCAGCCATGGTGGTGAACTTCATCGCGCTCGGCCTCTGCCTGTCGGTGGTTCGGCAAAGCCGTCGCTCCTTGGCGCACCTCCGTTGACCGGCCCATCCTTCACCGACCTGCGGCAACGGCTGGCACAGGACGTGCCCCAGGGCCGCTGCGATGAGATTGGTGTGCGGCGGCTTTGGTGGGCTGCCCTGGAAACCCTGCAACAGGACCTGCTTGAGCGAGGCCTGGAACGCGGCATCTGGCTGGCTGCCCCCCTGCCAGCTCTCTACGAACCGGAGTTGCTCAAACATCTGCAGGGATGGGTGTGGGCTCCAGATCAACTGGATCAACTGAGTCCGCATCCAACGGCACTGCCGGGACGGTCCAGCAGCGATGAGTCCGGTTCCCTGCGGGGATTCCAACGCTTGTCCCTGGCCCCCGACGACGGAGATGACCCACTGCTGCTGGTGATCACACCCGAGGTCCAGGTGGCCCTTGCCCTGCATGGGCCGCCCCAGAAGCGGCAGCTGCTGATGCGATGCGACCCGGCAACGCTCAGTGATGTGCTGGTGCAGCTGGGGGGACGGCTGGAGCACCAGTCACCAGCGCAGGCCGAGCAGCTGCGCAAAGCGCTCGAATCGATCGGCTCCCTGCGGAGCAATGCAGCCTGGTCAGAACAGTTCTGGCCACGGCTCACGGAGCGGCTCACCGGCACAGCCCCCGGGCTGATGCTGCAACCCATCCAGGCTGAGCGCCCTCCGGAAGCACCCAGCCATGGAGATCTGAATTTGCTGGAAGCGATCACCCATGAGGTACGAACCCCACTGGCCACGATCAGAACACTGATCCGCTCTCTGCTGCGGCGGAAGGATTTGGCTGATGTCGTAGTGAATCGCCTGCGGCAGATCGATGTGGAATGCAGCGAGCAGATCGATCGATTTGGCCTGATCTTCCATGCCGCCGAACTGCAACGGGAGCCCAACGAGGCCAATCTGGCCCGCACGGATTTGCAGGCCATGCTGAGCGCCCTTGCACCCAGCTGGACGGAGCAACTGAACCGTCGCGGGATCGCCCTTGAGCTGGATCTCAGCGCTGACCTGCCGGCGATCCTCAGTGACTCCCGTCGACTGGAACCGATGCTGGGGGGTCTGATCGACCGCAGCACCAGGGGGCTCCCCTCCGGCAGTCAGCTCACGCTTCACCTCCAGGCAGCCGGTCCACGGGTGAAGCTTCAGCTGCATGTGGAGCATCCCGACAGGAGCCAGGCCGCGGAGGCCGGCCCGTCTCCCCAACGCGAGGACGTGGGCACCGTCCTGAGCTGGGATCCCAGCACCGGGAGCCTGCAGTTAAGCCAGGATGCGACCCGCCAGATGATGGCCAGCCTGGGGGGCCGCTATCAGCCCAGGCGCGACCGCGACATCACCGTTTTTTTCCCGGTGCATGCGCCCGCAGAGTGATGGGTTTGTTGACGGGTGTGAAGCTTGCTGTCGGAGCTCAAAACAGGCCCCAATGATGGTGCTACTTTCCAGCCATAACGGCTCTTGTGGATTCTTTCAGCCATGGCAGCAACGGCGTTGAACGGTCAACTTCCCCAGCACATCGCCAGCACTGGCGGCCTTCTGAATTCAGCGGAGACAGAAGAGAAATACGCAATCACCTGGACCAGCAAGACAGAGCAAGCTTTTGAGCTGCCCACCGGTGGCGCCGCTCTGATGAACTCAGGCGAGAACCTGATGTATTTCGCTCGCAAGGAACAGTGCCTCGCCCTCGGCACCCAGCTGCGCACGAAATTCAAGCCCCGGATCGAGGACTACAAGATCTACCGGATCTACCCCGGTGGTGACACCGAGTTCCTGCATCCCAAGGATGGTGTGTTCTCCGAAAAGGTGAACGAGGGTCGTCCCATGGTGGGCCACAACCCCCGTCGCATTGGCCAGAACGTCAACCCGGCCAACATCAAGTTCAGCGGCCGCAACACCTTCGACTCCTGATCTCTCAAAACCGACGCCCGGAGGTCATGATCTCCGGGTCCCGGCTGCGATGATCAGGTCATGTTCAGTCCCGATCGCGACGCCTTTCATCAGGCTGTTTGCAGTGGTGCCAACCTGATTCCTCTGGCTCAGAGTTGGCCCGCAGATCTTGAAACACCCCTCACCACCTGGATCAAGGTGGGTGACGGAAGGCCTCCGGGCGTGCTGCTGGAGTCCGTCGAAGGTGGTGAAACCCTGGGGCGTTGGAGTGTGATCGCCTGCGATCCGCTCTGGACGGCGTCAGCGCGCAACGATCGTCTGACGCGCACCTGGCGAGATGGTCGCGAAGAAACCCTCAACGGGAATCCATTCGAATCCCTGCGCGACTGCCTGGCGCCGTACTCCTGCGTCAACCTGCCGGGCCTCCCTCCGCTTGGGCAGCTCTATGGCGTTTGGGGCTACGAACTCATCCAGTGGATCGAACCCACCGTCGCCGTTCATCCCCGCGCTGCTGCCGATCCCCCGGATGGGATCTGGATGTTGATGGACGCGATCCTGATCTTTGATCAGGTGAAACGACAGATCACCGCTGTCGCCTTTGGCGACCTCTCCAACGGAGCGGATGAGGAGCAAGCCTGGCAGTCCGCCATCGGACGGATCGAGGCCCTGCGCCAACGGATGGACGCACCTCTGCCGGCCGTCAAACCACTCACCTGGGACGCGAGAAGCAAAGAGCTTCCCGCGGTGCGCTCCAACCGCAGCCGCGATGAATTCGAAGCCGCCGTCGACACCGCCAAGGAACACATCGCAGCTGGCGATGTGTTCCAACTGGTGATCAGTCAGCGCCTGGAAACTGAGGTGCCTCAATCGCCCCTGGAGCTGTACCGCAGTTTGCGGATGGTGAATCCTTCCCCGTATATGGCGTTCTTCGACTTTGGGGACTGGCAACTGATTGGCTCCAGTCCGGAAGTGATGGTTCAAGCCGAACCCGCTGCTGATGGCATCCACGCCAGCCTTCGCCCCATCGCCGGCACTCGGCCCCGCGGCGCCACGCCCCTGGAAGACCGCGAACTGGAAGCTGACCTGCTGGCCGACCCGAAGGAAAGGGCTGAGCACGTGATGCTGGTGGATCTGGGCCGCAATGACCTCGGCAGGGTCTGTCAGCCCGGAAGCGTGGCCGTGCAGGACCTGATGGTGATCGAGCGCTACTCCCACGTGATGCACATCGTCAGCCAAGTCGAAGGACGCCTGGGCCCGACGCACGACGTGTGGGATCTGCTGATGGCGGCGTTCCCCGCCGGCACCGTGAGCGGCGCACCGAAAATCCGGGCGATGCAACTCATCCACGAGCTGGAGCCCGATGCCCGCGGGCCCTATTCGGGGGTGTACGGATCCGTTGATCTGGCCGGGGCCCTCAACACGGCGATCACGATCCGCACCATGGTGGTGCAACCCCGTGATAGCGGGGGATGCCGGGTAAAAGTGCAGGCCGGAGCCGGCGTTGTGGCCGATTCACAGCCGACGGCGGAGTTTGAGGAGACCCTTAACAAAGCCCGGGGAATGCTGACCGCACTGGCGTGCCTGAATCCGCCGGGATGACAGCGCACCCCCTTCTGCTGAAAGGCTTCGAGGTTGAACTGTTCACCGGTCGAAGCAACGGAGCCAACGTGGGCGTCGCCCCCGACGTGGCCAGAGACCTGCCTGGCTTCGTGACGGAACCAGACCGTCGCAACCTCGAATACGTCACCGACCCGATCCGGGATTACGCCGAACTGCCCGAGGCGCTGCTCGCTCCCCGGCGGACGCTGCGGCAGTGGCTGCAGAAGCGGGAGCTGACGCTTCTCCCCGGCAGCACCATGAGCCTGGGGAACAGCAGCCGATTCGAACGCTCCGACCCCGAGAACGCCTATCACGCGCTGATTGAAAAGCTGTATGGCACCAGGGTCGTGACAGCCAGCATCCATATCAACCTTGGGATCACCGATCTCAACTGGTTGTTTGCAGCAGTGCGGCTCGTGCGCTGCGAAGCGGCTCTGCTGCTTGCCCTGAGTGCAAGTTCTCCCTTCCTGGATGGGCAGAGCACCAGCCACCACTCCCAGCGATGGCATCAATTCCCGCTCACGCCCGCTGCAGTTCCTCTCTTTAGGGATCACCAGCACTACATCGAGTGGGTGGAGGAGCAGCTGTCCACGGGTGCCATGCGCAACGAGCGTCACCTGTGGACGTCGGTTCGGCCCAATGGTCCGCGGCGCCCCTACGACCTCAACCGGTTGGAATTAAGAATCTGTGATCTGGTCACCAATCCCGATCAGCTGCTGGCGATCACCTGTCTGCTGGAGCTGCGGCTGCTGGCCCTCAAAAACAACATCGAAAGCCTCGATCCACTCCGCAGCAGTTCGCTGAGCGCGACTGAACTGGTCCAGCTCGCCGACAGCAACGACGCCGCCGTGGCCCGATCCAGCCTGAATGCTGAACTCAGGCATTGGCAGGACGGCCGTGTCATCAACTGCAAAGACTGGCTGCTGGAGCTGATTGATCAGCTCACTCCCCTGGCCGAATCGCTCCAGCTCAGCGCCTGCTTGAAGCCCTTGGATTCCCTGCTTGTTGATGGCAACCAGGCCATGCGCTGGGAAGCGGCCCATGGCCAGGGGCAATCCATCGAAAACCTGCTTCAGGAAGGGATCCAGCGGATGGAGGAGGAGGAACGGATCTCCACCGGGGAAGCCTGTTTGGGATGATCATGTCGAGTTCGTCGCAGCGTGGAGACTTCATGCCCGAGTCCACCACCCCTGTCTCCGAGCAAGAGGCTGCACGCTTGAGCGGTGGCGGATCCGGCGCAGGACAGCTTCTTCAGCACCGCCTGGACCTGATTGAAGACCTCTGGAAGTCGGTGCTGCGCAGCGAGTGCCCACCGGAGCAGAGCGAACGCCTGCTGAGGCTCAAACAACTCAGCGACCCCGTCTCGATGGGAGGGCGAGATGGCGACAGCACGAGCGAGGCGATCGTCGAGCTGATCAAGGCCATGGACCTTTCGGAGGCCATCTCGGCCGCCCGTGCCTTTTCGCTGTATTTCCAGCTCATCAACATCCTTGAGCAACGGATCGAGGAAGATAGCTATCTCGACAGCCTGAGACCCAATTCCAGTGCTGACACGGCCCAACGGGATGCCTTTGATCCCTTCGCCCCTCCCCTCGCCAACCAGACCGATCCAGCCACCTTTGGAGAGGTGTTCGAGCGGCTGCGGCGGATGAACGTTCCCCCCGCGCAGGTGGAACAACTGCTGCGGGAACTGGACATCCGGCTGGTCTTCACCGCGCACCCGACGGAGATCGTGCGGCACACGGTGCGGCACAAACAGAGGCGGGTGGCCAACCTGCTCCAGCAACTTCAATCCGACGCCCCTCTGGCGCATCAGCTGCGGGAGGACTGCCGCGACCAACTGGAGGAGGAAATCCGCCTGTGGTGGCGCACCGATGAACTCCACCAGTTCAAGCCCACCGTCATCGACGAGGTGGATTCAACCCTGCACTACTTCCAGCAGGTGTTGTTTGACGCGATGCCGCAACTGCGCCGAAGGCTGATCTCCGCCCTGCATCGCCACTACCCCGATGTCCAGGTCCCCCAGGCATCGTTCTGCACCTTCGGCTCCTGGGTGGGTTCCGATCGGGACGGCAATCCTTCGGTCACACCCGAGATCACCTGGCGAACCGCCTGTTACCAGCGACAGCTGATGCTGGAGCTCTACATCAGTTCTGTGCAGTCGCTCCGGCAGCAGCTGAGCATCTCCATGCAGTGGAGTCAGGTGGCTCCATCACTGCTGGAGTCGCTCGAGATGGATCGGCTCCGGTTCCCTGAGATCTACGAGCGCAGAGCAGCGCGATACCGATTAGAGCCCTACCGGCTGAAGCTCTGCTATGTGCTCGAAAAACTGGAGCGCACCCTCGCCCGCAACAACCAACTGTCGGAAGCGGGCTGGCAGATGCCCTGTGAGGCGCTGGCCGATCCCCAGGCCGGGCTGAGCGGCGCTGAGGTTCTCCACTACACCTCGGTGGACCAGTTCCGCAGTGATCTGGAGTTGGTGCGCAACAGCCTCGTGAGCACCGAACTGAGCTGCGAACAGCTCGACACCCTGCTGCACCAGGTGCACATCTTCGGGTTCTCACTGGCCAGCCTGGATATTCGTCAGGAGAGCACCCGCCACAGCGATGCCATTGATGAACTCACCCGCAGCCTTGAACTGCCCCAGGCCTATGGGGACATGGATGAGACGGAGCGCATGGCATGGCTCCTGCAGGAACTGCAGACCCGTCGTCCCCTGATCCCTCCAGCCGCCAAATGGTCAGCACCGACAGCCGAGACGCTGGCAGTGTTCCGGATGCTGCAGCGCCTGCAGGAGGAATTCGGCCCGCGGATCTGCAACTCCTACGTGATCTCCATGAGCCACACGGCATCGGATCTGTTGGAGGTCCTGCTACTGGCCAAGGAGGCGGGTCTCGTAGACCCGCCCAACAAACGGGCCTCCCTGCTGGTGGTGCCGCTGTTCGAAACCGTGGAGGATCTCCAACGGGCCCCTGAGGTGATGGAGGGTCTGTTCAAGACGCCGCTTTACCGCGAACTCCTCCCCGTTGTGGGGCAGCAAAAGCAGCCGCTGCAGGAGCTGATGCTGGGCTACTCCGACAGCAACAAGGATTCCGGCTTCCTCTCCAGCAACTGGGAGATTCATCAGGCTCAGATCGCCCTTCAGGAACTCGCCAGCCGCCAGGACGTGGCGCTTCGCCTCTTCCACGGCCGCGGTGGATCCGTTAGTCGTGGTGGTGGGCCGGCCTATCAGGCCATCCTGGCCCAACCCAGCGGCACACTGCAGGGGCGAATCAAAATCACCGAACAGGGCGAGGTGCTGGCCTCGAAGTACAGCCTGCCCGAGTTGGCGCTCTACAACCTGGAGACCGTCACCACAGCGGTGGTTCAAAACAGCCTGGTGACCAACCAGCTTGATGCGACACCCAGCTGGAACCAGCTGATGAGTCGCCTAGCCACCCGCTCACGGGACCATTACCGGGCTCTGGTTCACGACAATCCCGATCTGGTGGCGTTTTTCCAGCAGGTCACACCGATCGAGGAAATCAGCAAGCTGCAGATCTCCAGTCGACCGGCCCGACGCAAAACCGGAGCCAAGGACCTCTCCAGCCTGCGGGCCATTCCCTGGGTCTTCGGCTGGACCCAGAGTCGGTTCCTGCTGCCGAGCTGGTTTGGCTTCGGCACGGCGCTGTCGGAAGAAGTGGGCGGCGACTCCGAACAGCTCGACCTGCTGCGGCGCCTCCATCAACGTTGGCCGTTCTTCCGGATGCTCATTTCCAAAGTGGAAATGACCCTCTCCAAGGTGGATCTCGACCTGGCCCATCACTACATGAACAGCCTGGGGCACCCGGAACAGCGGGAGGCCTTTGAAGCGATCTTCGAGGTGATCGCCAAGGAATACGAACTCACCCGAAAACTGGTTCTGGAAATCACGGGCCAAAACAGACTGCTGGGCGCTGATCAAGGGCTGCAGCTGTCGGTTGATCTCCGCAACCGCACCATCGTTCCCCTGGGCTTCCTGCAGGTTGCGCTGCTGAAGCGGCTGCGGGATCAGAACCGGCAACCGCCCATGAGTGAGACGCCGGGCGCCCCCGAAGACACCCGCACCTACAGCCGCAGTGAACTGCTGCGGGGAGCCTTGCTCACCCTCAACGGCATTGCAGCCGGCATGCGCAACACCGGCTGATCCACAGTGCTGTCGTTCCTTCAACAACCCTCGATTCCACCCTTGCCCGAGGGAACGCGACTCGAAACATCCACACCTCCCACCTCCCAGCAGCTCAACACGTTGCTGATGTCCTGCGGGGAATCAACCCACCCCGAGGAACGCTGGGAGCTCGCCCTTCAGCGCAGCCTGTGGCAGATCAGCATCCTGGAGGAATCAACAGGAGAACTGATCGGATTTGTGCGGGCCACCAGTGATCTGGCCCTCAACGCCAATCTTTGGAACCTGGCCGCCAAGCCAGGGCCGAACCAAGGAGCCCTCTTCGCCGTTCTGGTGCACCGAGCCCTGCAGATTCTGCGCCGGGATCTGCCGGGCTGCAGTCTCTCGATCTCGGCCCCTGCAGATGCGCTGGAAGCTCTCAAACAGCAGGGTTTCCTGATTGATCCCAATGGCATTCGCGCCATGGGCCTCAACCTGAGTTGAGACATTGAGTTCAAACACGAGCATGGAGGGACTCGAACCCCCGACCCTCAGAACCGGAATCTGATGCTCTATCCAACTGAGCTACATGCCCACTGATCGGCGTTAAGCCGCAGTGATATCGAGCGGCAACCGTCCCGATACAGGTACCTTACTCACTGGTCGCCCCAGCACCCATCCGGCTCCACAGGCTCCAACTGCAGGGCTTCCGGAACCACATCGTTCTGCAGCTGGAACTGACGCAGCCACGCCTTTTGGTGATCGGGCCCAATGGCATTGGCAAGTCCAACCTGCTCGAGGCGGTTGAGTTGCTGGGCAGCCTGCGCTCCCATCGCTGCAGCAATGATCGCGATCTGATCCAGTGGGACGCTCCACAGGCCCTGATCAAGGCCGACGTGGGGGATGGTGATCGTCTTGAACTGGAACTGCGCCGCCAGGGAGGCCGTCAGGCCAAACGGAACGGCAAGCTGCTCGATCGGCAGCTGGACCTGATTGGTCCGCTGCGCTGCATCGGCTTCAGCGCCCTGGATCTTGATCTGGTGCGGGGCGAACCCGCCTTACGCCGCCAGTGGCTGGACCGCGTCGTGCTGCAGCTCGAACCGGTGTATGCCGATCTGATGGCGCGGCTGAACCGGTTGTTGCGGCAGCGCAGCCAGCTCTGGCGCCAGAGGCAGGTCTCCAGTGGCGAACGCCATGCACTGCTCGACGCGTTTGACGTTCAGATGGCGCTGGTGAGCACCCGAATTCACCGGCGACGGCAACGGGCCCTGCATCGTCTAGAACCAATCGCCCAACGCTGGCAGGCCCACCTCAGCGGGGGCACGGAAGCCTTGGAACTGCACTACAAGCCCGGCAGCAAGCTCGATGGGGAGGATGCCGAAGAACCCTGGCGACTCGCCATCCAGGAGCAACTGCGCCAGCAGCGGGAGGAGGAGGAACGGCTCGGCAGCTGCCGCGTGGGCCCGCACCGCGATGAGATCGCCCTGCTGCTGGGGGGCAGCCCGGCACGACGGTTTGGCTCGGCAGGCCAGCAGCGGTCGCTGGTGCTGAGCCTGAAGCTCGCCGAACTGGAGCTGGTGACCCAGCTCTGTGGGGAGCCACCCCTGCTGCTTCTTGATGATGTACTGGCCGAACTTGATCCAACCCGCCAGCAGCTTCTGCTGGAGGCCGTGGGCGAATCGCATCAATGCCTGGTGAGCGCCACCCACCTCGAGGGCTTTGGCGGCGGATGGCAGCAGCAGGCCCAAATTCTCGGAGCAAGAGACCTGAGACCCGACCTGAAGATCGGATAGGGTGGCGGACCTGTTTTTCTCTCATCGCCTGATGGAGCAGACCCTCTCTGAACTGCATCCCAACCCGGGATGGGGGGCACCTGAGATTCATGCCACCGACATGGTCGGCAAACACTGCATTCTCGAGCTCTACGACTGCGATCCGAGCCGGCTCGACGACGAAGCATTCATCCGCACAACGATCACCTCAGCAGCCAAAGGCGCTGGTGCGACGCTGCTGAACCTGATCACCCATCAATTTCAACCCCAGGGCGTCACGGGCCTTGCCCTGCTGGCGGAATCCCACATTTCCATCCACACCTGGCCGGAATCCGGCTACGCCGCGGTTGATGTGTTCACCTGTGGTGACCACACCATGCCGGAACAGGCCTGCGCGATTCTCTGCAGTGAGCTTCAAGCGAAACGCCATGCGCTGAAGAGCTTTCTGCGTGAAACACCGGCGGCCATTGCCACTGGGGTGAGAGAGCCTGTGGAAACGCCAAGCCAGCTCCCCAGCTGATCCGGCCCAGGCGAAATCAGCGGCGGTTCAACTTGCCGCTGACCAGACCTTCAAGATCCAGGTTCACGGAGGTGAAGCCAAGGGAGCGAAAAGCCTCCACCAAAGGCTCGCTTTCCGCCAGCGCGAGCACAGCGCGGATCTGCTCACGGGGCACCTCAATCCGTGCGGCGAGGCCATGGGATCGCACACGAACGGAGCTGAATCCCCTGGCGATCAACCAGGCTTCCGCCTGCCCCACCCGCTTCAACCGCTCGGCGCTGATGCTTTCGCCATAGGGAAAACGGGAGGCCAGGCAGGGCTGCGCCGGTTTGTCCCACCAGGGAAAACCAAGTGCCCGTGACAGGGCACGGATCGTGGATTTGTCGATCGACAATTCCGCCAGGGGGGAGCGAACCCCCGCCTGTAGGGCCGCTTCAATGCCGGGCCGGTGATCAACGAGGTCATCGAGATTGACCCCATCAACCACCAAGGCATCTCCAGCCGCTGCGGCAATGGGCTGAAGGTGCTGGTGCAGTTCACGCTTGCAGGCAAAGCAACGATCCACGGGGTTGCTGCTGTAGTCCGGGTCGTTCAACTCGGCCGTCGCACACTCCCGATGCGGAATGCCGATCCAGGAGGCTTGATCACGGGCTTCCCGCAACAGATGTGGCGCCAGGGCCGGGGAGACCCCCGTTACCGCCAGAGCGGCATCGCCCTGGGCTTCGTAGGCCATCGCCGCCACCAGGGTGCTGTCAACTCCGCCGGAATAGGCCACACACAGGGCAGATTGGTCTGCCATCCACTGCCGCAGGCTCGCCAGCAGCTGCTGCTCTCGATCCGCCAAAGGCTCCTGCAACCGAAACATCAGCGGGGAAAACCAGTTGAGCTAGGTAGGCTCCAACGGTAAGAGCTGTCCCCATGCCTCGAAGCATTGGCATCGTCACCGCAGCGGACAGCCGCGAGCGCAGCCATGGACAGCTGCACATCTATGACGGCGAGGGCAAGGGCAAAAGCCAGGCAGCCCTTGGGGTTGTGTTGCGCACCATCGGGCTCGGCATCTGCGAACAACGCCAGACCCGGGTGCTGCTGTTGCGCTTCCTCAAGGGCCCAGGCCGGGCCTACGACGAGGATGCGGCCATCGAAGCTTTGCAGCAGGGCTTCCCCCATTTGATCGACCATCTGCGCACCGGAAGAGCCGATCACTTCACCGCCGACGAAGCCACGCGATTCGACCGGGACGAAGCCCAGCGGGGCTGGGTGATCGCCAAGGGTGCGATCGCCAGTGCCCTCTACTCGGTGGTGGTCTTGGACGAGCTGAATCCTGTACTCGATCTCGGCCTTCTGGACCTGGAGGACGTGGTGCGCACCCTCAGCAACCGGCCGGAGGGGATGGAGATCATCGTCACCGGTCGCGCCGCACCGCCCCCCCTTGTGCGTGAGGCCGACCTCCACTCCGAGATGCGGGCCCATCGCCGTCCTGGCATGAACGACAACCGGGTGGTGCCTCTCAATGTGAGCAGCGGCATCGAGATCTACACCGGTGAAGGCAAAGGCAAATCAACCAGTGCGCTGGGCAAAGCGCTGCAGGCCATCGGGCGGGGCATCAGCCAGGACAAGAGCCATCGGGTCTTGATCCTGCAGTGGCTCAAAGGGGGCAGCGGCTACACCGAAGATGCAGCCATCGCTGCCCTTCGCGAGAGCTATCCCCATTTGGTGGACCACCTCCGCTCCGGCCGCGATGCCATCGTCTGGCGGGGCCAGCAGGAGCCGATTGACTACGTGGAGGCCGAGCGGGCCTGGGAGATCGCACGGGCCGCCATCTCCAGCGGCCTCTACAAGACTGTGATCCTCGACGAGTTGAACCCCACAGTCGACCTGGAACTACTACCCGTCGAACCGATCCTGCAGACCCTGCTGCGTAAACCGGCGGAAACCGAGGTGATCATCACGGGGCGCTGCAAGAACCCTCCGGCCTATTTCGATCTGGCCAGCATCCATTCCGAAATGGTGTGCCACAAGCACTACGCCGAACAGGGCGTCGACCTGAAGCGAGGGGTGGATTACTAACTCTGGGGTTTAGTAGCGAGGGATTGCAGGATCCACCTGCTGAGACCAGGCATCAATTCCACCCGTCACATTCGTTGCCGCGATGCCCTGCTGAGCCAACAGCTCAACGGCCCTGGCAGAGCGCCCCCCGAGCTTGCAGTGCACCAAAAGGCGCCGTCCCTCTGCCAATGCACGAATGCGATCGATCGCCTCTCCACTCTCCAGCGAAGCCAACGGCACCAAGTGGCTCCCTTCAATCGAAGCCACCTCTGCTTCAGCAGGATTGCGCACATCAACCAGCGCAATCTCGTCTGGAGCGGAGTCGAGCAGGGCCTTCAGCTCCATGACAGTGATGGCTTCCATCTCCGATGACGCCGGACGGCAGAACTGGCGGTAGTCAATCAGGCTCTCAACCTTCGGTCGATCGGGATCAACGCGGAGGGTGAGTTCGCGAAATCGCATCGCCAGGGCGTCGACCACCAACAGCCGACCGTCCAGGCACTCGCCAATGCCGGTGATCAGTTTGATCGCCTCGGTGGCCTGAAGCAGACCGATCAGCCCCGGCATCACACCCATCACCCCAGCTTCTGAGCAAGACGGAACAGCGTCCGGCGGAGGAGGTTCCGGCAGCAGATCGCGGTAATTGGGGCTCGTCGGCGTGCGGTTGAACACGCTGACCTGGCCGTCAAAGCGCTGCACGGAGCCGTAGACGAGGGGCTTGCCGAGCAACACACAGGCGTCGTTGATCAGATACCGGCTAGGGAAGTTGTCGGTGCCGTCACAGACCAGGTCATAGGCACCGATGAGATCCAAAGCATTGCCCACATCCAGCATGTGTTCATGCACCTCCACCTGGCAGTGGGGATTGAGGTCATGGATCCGGGCTGCGGCTGAGCGGGCCTTGGAGCCGCCAACCCCGCTGGAGCTGTGGATCACCTGCCGCTGGAGATTGGACAGCTCCACCACATCTCCATCCACGATTCCGATACGACCAACACCTGCCGCGGCCAGATACAGCAACAGAGGGGATCCCAGCCCACCGCTGCCAACACAAAGCACCGACGCAGACTTCAACCGGAGCTGACCGGCAGAACCAACCTCGGGAAGGATCAGATGGCGGGCGTAGCGCCCCCGCTCATCAGCACTCAGCATCGCGTGGTCATGCATGGTTTTGAGTGTCCCAGAGCTGAATCGGGATTTCATCCACACTGCGGTCCCCATTCAGCCACCAGGCCCGCAGGCCAAGCGAGGCAGAGAGGATCAACATCAGACTCTCCGTTTGTCCCAAGCGCCGATCCTGGGGCGAGGGAACGGGCGCGGACGCCGGATGGGAGTGGGCCACCCCAAGACAACGTTGATGGCGATCCCGCGCCCATCGCTGGGCTGCCAACTGCTCCCTCGGATCCACCAGAAACCTGCTGCGACGCTCGTGAACAGGGCGCTGGCCTGATGCCCCCCGTCCCCAGACATTGCAACAGGGCCAGGTCGTGGTCAGCCTCAAACAGCCTGAATTCGTCCGCTGGCCCAGCAGCAAGGCACAGCCTTCTTCGGGATGGGGCGCCAGCAAAATCCGAGCCAGATCCGTGTGGCATCGGTGATCAATTTGCAGCACGGATGGCGTAGACCCCGTCGCACCGATACGCTCAGCTGAAATTGTGAAGGATTTAGTCGTTCTCATGAGTGACGCCACCACTGAAGTTAAGGATGCCGCCACAACCGTGACGACACCCGTCGACGCTCCCGCTCAGGAGGACACCACCTCCTTTGCTGAGCGCTACAGCGACGTGCTGGGCAAGGTGAACGACACGCTCGATCAGGTCGACTGGAGTCAGATGGGACGCATCGGCAAGATCGTCGGCATCTTTGCCGCCGTGATCATTGCCCAGATCCTGATCAAGGGAATCCTCGACACGATCAATCTGCTGCCGATCGTTCCTGGCCTGCTGGAACTGCTCGGCGTGGTCGTTGTGGGCCAATGGAGCTGGAAGAACCTCACCACCAGCGACAAGCGCAATGCCCTGGTTCAGCGTGTGCAAACCCTCCGCAAGGAGTACCTGGGCTGATCCTCAAAGCCGCCGAGCCAGATCTTTGAGACTGGCTCGGCATTGGATCAGATAACTCCCCCCAAACAAATTGGCGTGGTTGAGAAGGTGGTACAGGTTGTAGATCTCCACCCGATCGTCAGCGCCTGAAGCATCGGGGATCACCTCCCGATAAGCCGAGCGGAAGGCTTCACCGAAGCCCCCGAACAGCCTGGTCATGGCCAGATCAACTTCCCGATCAGCCCACCAGCTGGCGGGATCAAAAATGCTCCCCCGTCCATCGCTGAGGCTTGCAGCATTCCCACCCCAGAGATCGCCGTGCACCAACGCAGGACGCGGTTGATGCTCGTTCAAGTGCTCGGCGAGGCGCAGCAACAACGGATTGAGGTCCGTTGAATCCAGCTGCAACCCATCAAGGATCTCGAGTTGCGGGCGCAGCCTGAGCTCCAAGAAGGCCGAGCCCCAGTCATCGCGCCACCCCCCCCGGTTGAGGGCCGGCGCCAATGAAGCCGTCACGGTGCCAGCCGAAACGAGCTGGGCTGGAGGCCATCGACGACTGGTGCAGCAAGGCCAAACCCCGGCCGAGAGCTGCTTGGTCGCTGCCACCAAAATCCAGCCAAGGCAATAGCAGCACCGCACCGTGGGGCAGTGCTGCCAGAGCGATGGGCTGCGGCACAACCAGGAACGAGGCATCGGCTTGGGCATGCAAGGCCTCCAGGGCCTCCGCCTCCACCTCAAACAGAGGTAGCGCGCTGGCGCCACCACTTTTGGCAAACAACACCTGGCCATCACGGAGGCGAAGTTTCCAGGCCTGATGGATGCAGCCCCCACCAACGGGGGAGACGTCTGTGATGACAGCCCCCGCCAATGGCCCATCCTTCGCGGTGAGATCCCGGCGCAGTTCGCTGTTCATCCTCAGCAGGCCCCCTGTCTTGCCAGCATGGCCCGATTGTTCAGGGCGTCGTGAGCGATTCCAGCGTGATCGTGGTGGGCGGTGGGATCGCTGGCTTAACCGCAGCGGCACTCCTGGCCCGCGATGGCGTCGACGTCACGCTGCTGGAAGCGCATCAACAACCGGGGGGATGTGCGGGAACGTTCCGGCGTGGTCCATGGGTGTTCGATGTGGGGGCGACCCAGGTGGCTGGATTGGAGCCGGGAGGCAGTCATGCGCGACTGCTGAAGCATCTGGACATGCCTCTGCCCACGGCGGAGCTTCTGGACCCAGGTTGTGTGGTCGACCTCGGCGATGGCTCCCCGCCCATTTCGCTCTGGCATGACCCGGATGCCTGGGCCGCCGAGCGTGAACATCAATTCCCAGGCAGCCAGCGCTTCTGGAGACTTTGCCATCAGTTGCATGCCAGCAACTGGCAGTTCGCCAGCCAGGACCCTGTGGTGACGCCGCGCTCCCTCTGGGATCTCGGCACATTGCTGCGGGCCCTTCGCCCCGCAACGCTGGCATCGGGACTATTCACAGGCCTGACCATCGCCGATCTGTTGCAGCTGTGCGGGTGCGGTGACGATCAACGGCTGCGGCGCTTTCTCGACCTCCAGCTGAAGCTGTACTCCCAAGAACCGGCCGATCGCACGGCGGCGCTGTACGGCGCAACCGTCCTGCATATGGCCCAAGCACCCCTCGGGCTCTGGCATCTGAAGGGATCAATGCAGGTGTTGAGCAATCAGCTGATGGCGGCCATTGAGCGCGACGGCGGAACGGTGCTGATGAAGCATCGGGTGACCAAGCTGCAACCCAGCTCATCCGGTTGGCAGGTGACGATCAGCACCGGCAAGGGCACGGAACACCAATGCAGGAGCCGCGATGTGGTCTGCAGCCTGCCGCCCCAGTGCCTGCAGGAGTTGATCGAACCGGATCAACTGCCCAAGGGGTACCGCAAGCGACTGGACAACCTGCATGAACCGAGTGGTGCGCTGGTGCTTTACGGAGCGGTGCGGCGTGATGCACTGCCACATTCCTGCCCAGGCCATCTCCAGCGGGGCTGCGCATCCCCAGGGCCTCTGTTTGTCTCCATCAGCCGCGAGGGCGATGGGCGTGCGCCCCAGGGGCAGGCCACCTTGATTGCCAGCGTGTTCACCCCAACGGGCGACTGGTGCCGCTTGCCGGAGCCGGAGTACCAGCAGCGCAAAACAGAGATGCTGAACCTGATCCAAGCCGAATTGAACCGCTGGCTCTCGCTCGAAGACGACGCCTGGTTGCACGCTGAACTGGCAACACCACGGGGCTTCGCCGGCTGGACGGGCCGTCCCAACGGCATGGTCGGGGGCCTTGGGCAGCATCCAAGCCGGTTCGGCCCCTTCGGCCTGGCAGGACGAACGCCCATGCCGGGGCTTTGGCTCTGCGGCGACAGCCTCCATCCGGGCGAAGGAACGGCAGGAGTCAGCTTGTCGGCCCTCAACGCCTGTCGACAGCTCAGGGCCGAACGGGGCCAACCGCTCAGTTTTCGGAGCTGACCTCGCCCGGAGGCTTCAAAAAATCGGGGCGCAGAGTCTGCGTTCGCAGCAATTCCAGCTCCAGCTGAGACCAGTTTTGCTGGAGAACCGCGTCTTCCAGCTGCTCCAAGCTCCAGCGGTAGGCCGCCAATCCGCGCAACACCGCATCCCGGTTGGTGGAAGCCATCGCCACCCCCAGCTGAGGATTTCCTCCGCCCACGCGACTGGTGTCGGCAAAGCCGCTGGACGCCAGCACCATCGCCAGCCGCCGGATCTCCGGATCCCGTTCGTCACCCACCGCCCGCAGCAGCGCAGCACTGACCAGCACCGGCATGTGCGAAATCAGCGCCACAGCCTGATCGTGTTGCGACGCGGTGGATGTGAGCCAATGGCCACCGAGGCTGAGAGCAAGATCGCGAACCTGGTCCAGAGCAACCGGGTCCGTCTCCGCCTCCGGAGTCGCGATCCAGGGGCGACCGCGGAACAGATCCGCCACCCCAGCCTCAACGCCCGCCTGAGCTTTGCCTGCCATGGGGTGACTGGCCACAAAGCGGGGATGCCGCTGACGCCAAGCCTCCAGCACGGGCTGTTTGACCGAACCAACATCAGTGATCACCGCTGCTTCAGGCAGGGCGGCAACGAGCTCATCCGGTGGGCTCAGCAGCAAGGGAATTGGCAAGGCCAGGATCACCAGATCGCAATCCCTTAAGCAGCCGGGATCGGTCGACACCGCCCCCACCAGCCCACGGGCCATGGCGCGATCCGCCGTGGCCTGACGATGCACGAGGCCCTGCACCGTCCATCCACGCGCCTGAAGGTCCAGACCAAGGGACCCTCCGATCAATCCAAGACCGACGATCCCCACACGTCCCGGTTGCACCGCCATCCCTCCCGCAGGGTCGTGAAGCCATGTTGATGGATGGATTGCCATGAACCAATCACCGGGGGAACCCTGCGTAGGGTTTGACGATGTTGGAAGCCCAGGCCCACCATCAGATCAAAACCCTGCTCCGTCAGGAGGAATCGGACTGGCCCCACCACCTGACCCTGAGCCGATTGGTGGCAAGAAGCCTGAGGCGTCGCGACACGACACTCATCCAGCTCCCCCCCAGCAGCAGCGAACGCTGGTGGCTTGGTCTGCTGGTGCCGCTGTGTCTGGCTCCCGAAGCGGGGGCGCTGGTGCTGACGCCCCCCCAGCGTCGGCGGCTGCTCCAGTTGGAATTGCCCCGTTTGCGCAACCAGGGGCTACGGCTTCCCTGCTGGCAGGGGCCTACCCCTCCTGAGGGGCCACAGCTCTGGCTGATCGATGTCGGTGAGCTGATTCAGGCCCATCGCGACGGGCACTTGGGCCAACGCCAACTGCTGATCCCGGAGATGGATCAGTTGAGCCGGCGAATGCGGAACGCCCTGACCTTCGAGATCAACCACCAGCACTGGGACGAACTCCGCCAGGCCTGCCCTCAGGCTGAATCCGGGTTGCTGGAGCTGCACGACCGCATGAGCCGGCAGCTCTTCGCTGCAGCCACGCGACCAGGAGGGATGGTGCGACTCGAAGGCTCAGCTGGGCAGGCCCTACGCGACCTGCTCCAGCTGATGCCAGCCAGCCCAGAACCCTGGAACACGCTCCGCGCCATCAACCCGGCGGACTGGACCGAGTGGGCTGAACTCGATCACCGGCTGCTCCAGTGGCGCTGGCAGCTGGCCCCCCTCGAACCGCTCCAACTGCTGCGGGGCGTGCTGCTGGATCACCCCTGCCTGATGTTCAGCAGCAATGGAGATAACGCCAGGCTGGATCTGGAATTCGAGCAGACCGGATTGGTCCCCGACGTCCGGGCAACGCTGCGGGAACAGGAGCTGAATGAACCCCTCCCTCTCTATGCCCCGCGTCGCCAGCCGCTGCCGAACACGCGGATCTACGCCCAACATCTCCTGGAGGAGAGCAGAAGGCTCATCCTTGGCCAGGCGGGGCTCACCCTTGTTCTGATCAATGACGACCAGCTGCGTCGGCAGCTCACCAGTTCCCTGGCTGCGGAATTCGGACGCCGTGTGGTGCATGAGTCGACAGCACCCGAAAGCAATGGCGTGGTGACCTGCAACTGGGACTGGTGGCTGGAGCATCAGGAGCAGCTACCGGAGCCGGCACAGCTGATTGTCGGCATGCTCCCCATCGCCAGCTTGGACAATCCGCTCACCTCAGCTCGGGTGGAGCGGTTGAAACAGCAGGGAGAGGACTGGTTCCGCACCTTGCTGCTGCCGGAAGCCCTCAGCCTGATCCCTGCCGCCATTGCGCCGCTGCGCCGCAGTGGTGGACGCCTGGCCATTCTCGATGGCCGCCTCCGAGGGCGCAGCTGGGGTGATCAGGTGCTGCACCGACTGGAACCTTGGATTCCATTGCAGCGACTGCTTCCGGATTGAACAACGCCTAACCTCCCTTCAACGCTCAGAAGTGCATGGGAGAAGCACGCCGCCGGGCTGCCCAGGGCTTACCCCCTCGTCAGCCCAAGGCCAGCACCAAAACTGTGGACACCTCCCCACGGATCGTGTCCTGGCTTCCGCTGACCCGCAAACAGACGCAGCAGTTCATGGCGGTGACCACCCGCGGCGCCTGGATTGGAATCGGAGGGATGGTGGTGCTTTGGGTGACGGTGCGCTTCATCGGCCCAGCGGCCGGTTGGTGGACGCTTGCGGATACCCCCTGAGCAACCGGCTCAACCAACAAACGAAAACAAAAGAAAACCTTTAGACTGGGTCTCATTGGAGACTCAATTATGTTTCCGCGCCTCGCAGAGCACTATCGATCCGTTGTTGAAGACCTGGTGATGAGCCTGCAGGCCCTCGCCAGCAGCCTTCAAAGCGCGGGCTTCACAGCCACTTGCTATTCCTGTGGCGACGGCCGCGATGGCCATGGAGCTTCGTTTGTGGCTGACATCGGCGATGGCCACATGGTGCGCTTTCTTGTCTCCGACTTCGGCATCAGCTGGGTGGAATCCCGCAACGGCCGAGAACTGGTGAAGCTGGAGGGAGCAGAAGCCATCCAGGAATTGCAGCGGATGGCTGATTTGGCCCAGGAAGGCCAGGTCCGCGCCATGCAGTCCCTGGCCCAGGCCGCCTGAGATCAGGCGGCGGCTTCCGGAGCCTTTGCCACAACGGGCTTGTCAGCAGCCGCCTTCGCAGCGGCGGCCAAAGGCCGCATGGAATTCGACTTCA
Organism: Synechococcus sp. A15-44; assembly: GCF_014280115.1. Classification (NCBI taxonomy): domain Bacteria; kingdom Bacillati; phylum Cyanobacteriota; class Cyanophyceae; order Synechococcales; family Synechococcaceae; genus Synechococcus; species Synechococcus sp. A15-44. The sequence continues at coordinate 360,913 of NZ_CP047938.1, read as the reverse complement.
CCTCAGAGCCCTCCGTCAGCTTTTGACGCACCAGCGTTTCGATGGTGGCTGTTGCATCCGGGTTCTCCTCCATCCAGGTGATGGTGTTGTCGCGACCCTGGCCGATGTTGTCTCCCTCGTAGCTGTACCAGGCGCCCTTACGGACAACAACGCCTGTCTCTTCGGCGAGATCCAGCAGACAACCCAAGGTGCTGATGCCGCGGCCAAAGAGAATGTCGAATTCGGCAATGCGGAAGGGTGGCGCCACCTTGTTTTTCGCAACTTTCACCTTGGCCCTGATGCCGAATTCCTCTGTTCCCTTCTTGAGGGTCTGAATCCGACGGATGTCGAGGCGAACCGAGGCATAAAACTTGAGCGCGTTGCCTCCAGTGGTGGTCTCTGGATTGCCGTAGGTCACACCAATCTTGAGACGCAGCTGGTTGAGGAAGATGACGGTGCAACCCGACTTGCCGATGTTGCCGGTGATCTTCCGCATCGCCTGACTCATCAGACGCGCCTGGGCGCCAACCGCCAGATCTCCCATCTCACCTTCGATCTCAGCGCGGGGGGTGAGGGCAGCCACCGAGTCGACAACGACCAGATCCACCGCCGCCGATCGCACCAGTTGATCAACGATCTCCAGCGCCATCTCGCCGGTGTCGGGCTGAGAGACCAGCAGGTTCTCCACATCAACGCCCAAAGAAGCGGCATAAACGGGATCCAGGGCATGCTCCGCATCCACGAAGGCCGCCACACCACCACGCTTCTGCACTTCAGCGATCGCGTGCAGCGTGAGCGTGGTTTTACCGGAACTTTCCGGGCCGTAAATCTCCACCACGCGGCCCTTGGGGTATCCACCACCCAAAGCGAGGTCAAGGGTCAGCGCACCGGTGGAAATCGTCTCCACCCGCATGCGGGAGGCATCGCCCAGCCGCATGATCGATCCCTTGCCGAAGTTGCGCTCGATCTGACCCAGCACCAGATTCAGCGCCTTGTCCCTCTCGCCGGAGGAACGGGGATCGGAAGCGCCGGATTTCATATCTGCAGGCATGAGAAGGACCTGAAACTAAGGAACGAGAGATCCAATGCCACAGAAGCGCCGAATCGTCTCAAGTAGTACAAGCGTACCGTAACGAATCAGGGCCATTGCGCCAGGGGGGCCCGAAAGCGATCCGGATAGAGCAACGCAATCCCAGGCGGAAGACCGCTCTGATCCTGCGGGCGAAGATAGCCCCAACTCACCAGAAAACAGGGCAACTTTTCTAACCCCGGGGTTGAGCGCACCGCCTCCAGTGTCGGCCGGCGGTCTTCCACGAAGCCACACAGCCTTCGCTGCTGCTGAAGCTGAAGCAGAACCTGAGGCTTGGCGCCAGCCTCACGGCCATCCAGGCGCCAAGGATGCAGGCCAAGGCTGTTCAGCAGTTCAGCTGTGAAGGCCTGGGTTTTGGTGGTCAGAACAGACCAGTCCACCCCCTCAGCCTCCAGCCGCTGCAGCCGCTCCACCAGACCGGGGAAAGGTCGATGCAGCGCCAACCAAGCCGAACGGTTCTGCTGAACGGCCTGATCTCTGGCGTCATCGAGGGCCGCCTGAAGCTGCTCCGGCTGCCATCCACGCCGTTGCAGTGCCGAAGCCTGCGCCTCCCCATAGGAGTCCAGCCAATCCTGAAGCTTCAGCACCGGCAGCTCCGCGGCCAGCAGAACCATCTCCCAACCGTGATGCACCCACGGCCGCAGCTGTCGGAAGGCGTCAGGCACCTGATCAGGCGTCAAGCCCTGTGGAGCAGCCTCAAGGCGACGACAGGCATGCCAAGCACTCCACCAGTACTCCGCCATGCCATCAACGATGACCCCGTCGAAGTCAAAGACGAGGAGGGGGAGATCATTCATGGACAAAAACTGGGCCGCTAGGATTCGAACCTAGGAATGGCGGGACCAAAACCCGCTGCCTTACCACTTGGCGACGGCCCATTGATCCGTTTGAACCGCGACCTGCGGATCACCGGAGTAAACATAGTTACCCACAGCAGCCAACCCTTCGTCAATCCACCGGGCGAACCAACCGACGGCCGATCAGCGGGGGAAAACCCTCAGGCGTGACATTTCAGCCTCACCGAAGACATCACTGCGCAGTCGGTAACGGCGCACAAGGTCGGCCTGCATCCGGAGAACACGCTCACTGCGAGGCAGCAACTCCACCGGCCTGCCTTGCGGCATCACCACCTGTTCCACCGCAAGCCGGCATTCCTCGAGAGCAGCCAATTCATCGTCCTGAGACGCCCGATCTGGCGGAGTGACCTCTGCGGCTGTTTCGGTGGCCTGACGGCGCAGAAGACGCGCCATGGCACGGGTCACCTGGGCCAGGGTGTCGGACTTGATCACCAGGATCGGGATCCCCAGATCCCTGACCTGACGGCGCAGTGATGGTTGACGACTGAGGCCCAGCCGAACGCTCAAGACCACATCAGCCTCACTCAAGTCCTCCACAACCCGCGCCTTCCAACCGTGGGAACGGATGGCCTCTTCCACAACACGAGGTGGAACCCCGCAACAGAGAACCTGCAGATGCTCGGCGCTGGTCTCCTGCGGAGATGGTTCCTCTGCCGCACTGGCCCCTCGGGCACTGGCTGCAGGCATGGGCACGGGAGCGGAGACCGGCTGATCCGCAAACGACCGTTGGGACGGAGGGCGCAGCAAACCGGAAGCCTGAGGCGGGTCCACCAGCTGAACGCCCCCCTCAGGCGTTAGCTCGCGCTCCTGAACCCTTGGCTTCAGGCCCCGGAGCAGTTGATCCACGGTGGCGGCAACGTCGGTGTGCACGGCCCAGCGCTGCCGGCTGTGCATTTCAACCGCCACCGGAAACGTTGGTTCGGCGGCGCGCTCCAACACCGTCTTCTGACTGCGCCGCCGCCGGGCCTCCTCATCCCCGAGGGTGACCGCCTGAATCCCCCCCACCAAATCGCTGAGGGTGGGGTTCTTGATCAGGTTGGCCAAAGCATTGCCGTGGGCTGTGGCGACGAGAACAACGCCACGTTCAGCGATGGTGCGCGCGGCCTGCGCCTCCAGCTCCGTGCCGATCTCATCGATCACGATGACTTCGGGCATGTGGTTTTCCACCGCCTCGATCATGGTTTGGTGCTGCAGCTCAGGCCTGGCCACCTGCATGCGGCGGGCCCGACCGATCGCGGGGTGGGGGATGTCGCCATCACCGGCAATCTCATTGCTCGTGTCGATCACAACAACGCGCCGCTCCAGCTCATCGGCAAGCACCCTGGCGATCTCGCGCAACGCCGTTGTCTTGCCCACACCCGGGCGCCCCATCAACAACAGGGACTGCCCTCCATCCAGGAGGTCCCGCACCATGGCAACGGTCCCGAACACGGCTCGGCCCACCCGGCAGGTCAAACCGACCACCTCACCCTGACGGTTGCGAATCGCGCTGATCCGGTGAAGCGTTCGTTCAATTCCCGCCCGGTTGTCGCCACCGAACTGACCGAGCCTGGCCACCACAGCCGTTAGATCCTGGCGGGACAAAGGCGTGGAACCCAACGCCAGGGCACGGCCTGGATAACGCGCTTCTGGAACCCGACCCAGATCGAGCACCACCTCAAGCAACTGCTCTCGCGCTTCTTCCGGCCGCAACTGCTCCTGCACAGCATCCGGCAGGAGCTCGAGAAGGCGATCCAGATCGTCGGTGACCCGTTGCGTGCCCATGGGATCTGCGCGTTTCAGCCTTCTAGCAAGAGCGCTGCAGCCATGGCGCAACCAATGGACGCGCGAGGGAGAGGGCACGCTTCCAACCCTCGGGCCATTGCCACAGGGCAAGGCCACGGGTTTGCGCCTCATCCAGCACAGGCATCAGCAAGCGACGGGCCACACCACCAAAGGCGATGCCAGCCGGCCGCTCCGTTGGACGCAAGAACTCCAGCGTTGCGGCGTTGGTACCACCGGCCAGCTGCAGCGGGCCCGGCGGGGCCAGACTCCGCATGGCACGCCAGAGCTGAACTGCAGCCCGCGCGGTGCCAGCCCCCACATCGCCGCTCATCGGACGCCCATCCAGCTGCCAGAGGGGTCTGTAACCGGCTTGCCGCAGGCGGGAATAGCGACGCCAAAGCAAATCAGCCAACTGATCGGCCTTCACGCCGTGGCCCTCCAAGCCGGAGCTCACAGCCAAGCGCCGCAAGGGAACCTTGTGCTGCTGAAGGCTTTGGATCAGCGTTGCGAAGCCCTCGTCATGCCCAGATGCGGTGTGAATCTCCACAGCATCGGGCTGAATCGATTGGAGCAGGGAGATCACCTGTTCGGGCGCCAAGCGGTGGTCGCGCTCCTCGATCAACCCATGGGGGCAAGCCGGCAGGCAGCGGCCGCAGCCATAGCAACGCTGCTGGTCGATGCCAGCAGCGGTCGGAATCGCTAACGCCGGACAAATCCTTTCGCAGGGCCGCGGACAGTCCACAGGGCAGCGGCCAGGATCGAACCAGGCCTTGCGGAAGTGAGCATCGGTGCCATCGCTGAGGCTCACCATCAGCCAGGGGCGACGCCCTGTTTGCGCCTCAGCCCAGTCCAGGCCGCGACGCGCTGCCAGGGCAACCGCTGGATCGGCCGCCACATCAATGCAATGAACACCAACAGCAGCAAAGACTGCGGTCAGGTCGGCAATGGCCGGCAGATCCTGGTTGCTTGCCCCACAGATCAGCTTGACCCAGCGGCCCTGTACGAGGGCGTCGTCAGGCGTCAGGCCTTCAGATATGTGGTCATCGGTTCCCACTTCAGGCTGCGAGCACCACCCATCTCCACGATGATGCGTAAACGCGGTTCGCGCTTGCACAGATCGCAGAGAGAAAGAAGTTCAGAGCGCGAGAGCACCTGGCCTTCCAGCAGCCAAAGCGCCACGGGAGCATCACCTTCAAACAGGTCGCCGAGCTGGGGAGCCACCTCCTGCACTTCTCCCACAGCAGCACCACGACCAACACTTTGATGGCCGAGATGGGGCGGACGAATGCCGTGCTTCTGGGTGAGAAACACCTCCGGATCACCAAGACCACGGGCCGAAGTCATGCGGGTGCTGTAACCGGCGCCGCGCAGACGCCTTAATAGACGGGTTTCTGCACCGCCTTCGAGCGGAGCCTGCACCGCCAGACAGCCATTGGCTTCGAGATCACGGCGAAATGCCTGACCGGTGAGAAGCAGAGGCATGGCAGCTACAGGGATTGGAGGAGATTCTGGCAGCAGGCAGAGGGATCAGGGGAGAGGGAAGGTCGGTGTTGTAGGTTCGTTGTTTGTTCTGTGTTTCTGTGCCCGTCCGCTAGCCGGGCCTCCAGTCGGCAGAACAGATTCGACGATTGCGTCGAATCTCCAGGCCAGAACGGAAGCTTTCTTCGGAGATCTCCGTCGGGAAACTGCAACAGCACATCGTGCAGATGCAAGTCCCAGCCTCGCTGAATCGTTCGCTAGCCCATTCGAATCCACTCCTTCGGGGGTTCCGCTTCGAACCACGTCTGCGTCCAATCGATCAGCACCTGACCCCATGCGGTTCTCCGCCTGGTGGTTGTCCACGCTGGCGCTTCCTCCCCATCCATGTCCATCGGCATCCTCGGGAAGAAGCTGGGTATGTCCCAGTTCTTCGACGAGCAGGGCAGAGCTGTTCCGGTCACATTGATCGAAGCCGGCCCCTGCCGCATCACCCAACTCAAAAACGACGACACTGACGGTTATTCCGCAGTGCAGATCGGCTTTGGCGAAACCCGCGAGAAGCTGATCAACAAGCCCGCCCAAGGTCACCTCAACAAATCCGGTGAGGGCCTTCTGCGTCATCTGCGCGAATACCGCGTCGACAGCGTTGAAGGTCTTGAACTCGGTGGCGCCATCACCGTCGGCGATTTCGAAGCCGGCCAAAAGGTGGACGTCAGCGGTGACACCGTCGGCCGCGGCTTCGCTGGCTACCAGAAGCGCCACGGCTTCAGCCGGGGTCCGATGACCCACGGTTCGAAGAACCACCGCGAGCCCGGTTCGACCGGTGCCGGTACGACCCCGGGCCGCATCTATCCCGGAAAGCGGATGGCCGGTCGCTACGGCGGCAAGAAAATCACCACCCGCGGCCTGACCATCCTCAAGGTGGACAGCGAGCACAACCTGCTGGTGGTGAAGGGATCCGTGCCCGGCAAGCCTGGTGCGCTGCTCAACATCCGCCCGGCCTTGCGCGTGGGCGCCAAGCCCGCCAAAGGAGGTAAGTGATGGCCAGTTGTGTCGTTCGTGATTGGCAGGGCAAGGAAGCCGGCAAGGCAACCCTGGACCTAAAGGTGGCCAAAGAGACCACCGCCGTTGACCTAATGCATCGGGCCGTTCTGCGTCAGCAGGCCCATGCACGCCAAGGAACCGCCAGCACCCTCACCCGCTCAGAAGTGCGCGGTGGTGGTCGCAAGCCCTACAAGCAGAAAGGAACTGGTCGGGCCCGTCAGGGATCGATCCGCACTCCTTTGAAACCCGGCGGCGGCATCATCTTTGGACCCAAGCCCCGCACGTACAACCTTGCGATGAACCGCAAGGAGCGTCGTCTGGCCCTGCGCACCGCGCTGATGGCCCGCATTGACGATGTGACCGTCGTGAAGGACTTCGGTGCTTCGCTGGAGGCCCCCAAGACCCGTGAGATCACAGATGCTCTGGGTCGCCTCGGTGTTGCTGCCGGCTCCAAGGTGCTCATCGTTCTGACGAACCCCTCCGATGTTGTGCGCCGTTCCGTGCGCAACCTGGAGAAAGTCAAGTTGATCTCCGCAGATCAGCTGAACGTCTTCGACCTGCTCCACGCCAATGCTCTGGTGCTGGGCGAGGAAGCTCTCGCAACCATCCAGGAGGTCTACGGCGATGACTGAACGTTTCCAAGGACGCCTGGCGGATGTGATCCGCCGTCCCCTGATCACCGAGAAGGCCACCCGCGCCCTCGAAATCAACCAGTACACCTTCGAGGTGGACCACCGCGCCGCAAAGCCCGACATCAAGGCCGCCATTGAGCAGCTCTTCGATGTGAAGGTCACCGGCATCAGCACCATGAATCCCCCGCGACGCTCCCGTCGCATGGGTCGCTTCGCCGGCAAACGTGCCCAGGTGAAGAAAGCCGTGGTGCGCCTGGCGGAGGGCAACTCGATCCAACTCTTCCCTGAGTCCTGAGGGGTCTGAATCGTCATGGCAATCCGTAATTTCCGCCCCTACACCCCCGGTACCCGCACCCGGGTGGTCACTGATTTCAGTGAGATCACCAGCCGCAAGCCGGAGCGGACCCTGGTGGTGGCCAAACACCGCCGCAAGGGCCGCAACAACCGCGGTGTGATCACCTGCCGCCACCGCGGTGGTGGCCACAAGCGCCTCTATCGCGTGGTGGATTTCCGTCGCAACAAGCACGGTGTCCCCGCCAAGGTGGCCGCGATTCACTACGACCCGCACCGCAACGCGCGTCTGGCACTGCTCTTCTACGCCGATGGCGAGAAGCGCTACATCCTTGCTCCTGCAGGAGTTCAGGTGGGCCAGACCGTGGTCTCCGGCCCTGATGCCCCGATCGAGAACGGCAACGCCATGCCGTTGTCCTCGGTGCCCCTCGGTTCGGCGGTTCACTGCGTTGAGCTCTACGCCGGTCGTGGTGGCCAAATGGTCCGTACCGCCGGTGCCAGTGCCCAGGTGATGGCAAAGGAAGGCGACTACGTCGCTCTGAAGCTGCCCTCCACCGAGGTTCGCCTGGTTCGCCGCGAGTGCTACGCCACCCTCGGCGAGGTCGGTAACTCCGAGATGCGCAACACCAGCCTGGGTAAGGCCGGTCGTCGCCGCTGGCTCGGTCGCCGTCCTCAGGTCCGAGGCAGTGTGATGAACCCCTGCGATCACCCCCACGGTGGTGGTGAGGGTCGTGCACCGATTGGCCGTTCCGGCCCGGTGACCCCCTGGGGCAAACCCGCCCTCGGTCTCAAGACCCGCAAGCGGAACAAACCCAGCAACCAATACGTGCTCCGGAAGCGTCGCAAGACCTCCAAGCGGAGCCGTGGCGGACGCGATTCCTGATGCAAACCATCACTTATCCGCTTGCTTAAACCGTTATGGGACGTTCACTCAAAAAAGGTCCGTTTATTGCCGACAGCCTGCTCCGCAAGGTTGAAAAGCAGAACGACAACGACGACAAGTCTGTGATCAAGACCTGGTCACGGGCCTCCACGATCCTGCCGATGATGATCGGCCACACGATCGCGGTTCACAACGGCCGCACCCATGTGCCGGTGTTCATCACCGAGCAGATGGTGGGCCACAAGCTGGGAGAGTTCGCTCCCACCCGCACCTTCAAGGGCCACATCAGAGACAAGAAAGGAGGCCGCTAATCCATGACATCGTCAACCCAAACGGCACCCACCGCCCAGGCTCACGGTCGCTTCATCCGAGGCTCCGTGTCGAAGGTGCGCCGTGTGCTCGACCAAATCCGTGGCCGCACCTATCGCGACGCGCTGATCATGCTCGAGTTCATGCCCTACCGCTCTACCGGCCCGATCACCAAGGTGCTCCGGTCTGCGGTGGCCAACGCTGAGCACAACCTCGGTCTCGACCCGTCATCTCTGGTGATCTCGAGCGCGACCGCTGACATGGGCCCCTCCATGAAGCGTTATCGCCCCCGCGCCCAGGGCCGGGCTTACCAGATCAAGAAACAGACCTGCCACATCAGCATTGCTGTGGCGGCTCAGACCGATTCCTGACCCCCGAGGACTCTGACCCAATGGGACACAAAATCAACCCAACCGGTCTGCGCCTGGGGATCACCCAGGAACACCGGTCACGCTGGTACGCCTCCAGCAAGAACTATCCGGCCCTCCTCCAGGAGGACGACCGGATTCGCAAGTTCATCCACAAGAAGTACGGCTCCGCCGGCATCAGCGATGTGCTGATCGCCCGCAAGGCCGATCAACTGGAAGTTGAACTCAAGACCGCACGCCCCGGCGTGCTGGTCGGCCGTCAAGGCAGCGGCATCGAAGAGCTTCGCTCCGGCATTCAGAAGACCATCGGCGACTCCAGTCGTCAGGTGCGGATCAATGTTGTCGAGGTCGAACGCGTCGACGGTGATGCCTTCCTCCTTGCCGAGTACATCGCCCAGCAGCTGGAGAAGCGTGTGGCCTTCCGCCGCACCATCCGCATGGCTGTGCAGCGCGCTCAGCGTGCCGGCGTTCTGGGTCTGAAGATCCAGGTTTCCGGTCGCCTGAACGGTGCTGAGATCGCCCGGACGGAATGGACCCGCGAGGGTCGGGTGCCCCTGCACACCCTGCGTGCCGACATCGACTACGCCACCAAGGTGGCCAGCACGACCTACGGCGTGCTCGGCATCAAGGTGTGGGTGTTCAAGGGCGAAGTGCTGAGCGAACAGGCTCAGCCCATGCCGGTGGGTGCCGCCCCCCGGCGCCGGGCCAGCCGTCGGCCCCAACAGTTCGAAGACCGCTCAAACGAGGGTTGAACAGGAGGCCTGAACCATGCTGAGTCCAAAACGCGTCAAATTCCGTAAGCAGCAGCGAGGCCGCATGCGCGGCGTCGCCACCCGGGGCAACACCATTGCCTTCGGACAATTCGCGCTGCAGGCACAGGAATGTGGCTGGATCACCTCGCGCCAGATCGAGGCCAGCCGCCGTGCCATGACCCGCTACGTCAAACGTGGCGGAAAAATCTGGATCCGGATCTTCCCAGATAAGCCGGTCACCATGCGCGCTGCCGAAACCCGGATGGGTTCCGGTAAAGGCAACCCAGAATTCTGGGTGGCGGTGATCAAGCCCGGCCGGATCCTGTTCGAGATGGGCGGTGATGAAATCACCCCCGAAATCGCCAAGGAAGCCATGCGCCTCGCGCAGTACAAGCTTCCCGTGAAGACCAAGTTCATCCAATTGGATGAGCAGGAGAAGTCAGCTGGTGCCAAGGCTCCGGCAGCTTCTGAAGCCGTCACCGTGGAGTCCTGACCATGGCCCGTCCCAACGCCGCCGATGTGCGCAGCTTGTCCGATTCGGACATCAACGAACAGATCGACAGCCTGCGCCGCGAGCTGTTCCAACTCCGTTTCCAGCAGGCCACGCGCCAGCTGGCTAACACGCACCGTTTCAAAGAGGTCCGCATCAAGCTGGCCCAGCTGCTGACGGTGCAGTCGGAGCGCCAGCGCTCCACCGCCTCCTGATCCCCCACTCCGTAACCATGGCAGTCAAGGAAAGGATCGGCACCGTCGTCAGCGACAAGATGGAAAAAACGGTGGTGGTCGCGGTGGAAAGCCGCTTCCCACACCCCATCTATCAAAAGACGGTCAGCCGTACCACCCGTTACAAGGCTCACGACGAAGACAACACCTGTCGCGTCGGTGACCGCGTTCGCATCACTGAAACCCGTCCGATGAGCCGCCAAAAGCGGTGGGCCATCGCCGAGGTTCTCAGCCACAGCCCGAAAGCTGCAGCTGAGGAAGCCAACAAGGCTGAAGCTCAGGAGGTGAAGCAGTGATCCAGCAGGAGTCCTATCTCACCGTTGCCGACAACAGCGGCGCCAAGCGCATTCAGTGCATTCGCGTCCTCGGCACCAACCGTCGCTATGCCCACGTGGGCGACGTGATCGTTGCCGCCGTGAAGGATGCCGCCCCCAACATGGGCGTCAAAAAGTCCGACGTGGTGAAAGCGGTTGTGGTGCGCACCAAAGCCACCATGCGTCGTGAAACCGGAAACTCAATCCGTTTCGACGACAACGCCGCCGTCATCATCAACGACGACAAAAACCCGAAAGGCACCCGCGTCTTCGGACCGGTGGCCCGTGAGCTGCGTGAGCGCAGCTTCACCAAAATCGTGTCCCTCGCTCCAGAGGTGATCTGACCATGGCGACTGCAACCACCAAGGCCAAGGCCACCGAGCGCATCAAGATGCGCATCCGCAAAGGCGACACCGTTCAGGTGATCGCCGGCAAGGACAAGGGCAAGACCGGTGCCGTTCTGCGCACTCTGCCCAACGAAAACCGTGTCGTCGTGGAGGGCGTGAACATGCGCACCCGCCACGAAAAGCCCACCCAGGAGGGCGAGACCGGCCGCATCGTGACGGAGGAAGCATCCCTGCATGCCTCCAACGTGATGCTGTATTCCACCGACAAAAAGGTGGCCAGCCGCGTTGAAATCGTCGTCGAGAAGGACGGCACCAAGAAGCGCCGGCTGAAGAAAACCGGTGAAGTCCTCGACTGATCCCGACTTCTGACCACGCCCAGAAGCACCCCAACCCGTTATGTCACTCAAGAAGCGCTACCGGGAGACCATCCAGCCCAAGCTGCAGAAGGATCTCTCCCTCACCAACATCCATGAAGTCCCCAAGGTGGTGAAAGTCACCGTCAACCGGGGCCTCGGCGAAGCCGCCGCCAATGCCAAGTCCCTCGAGGCTTCGGTGAATGAGCTGGCGCAGATCACCGGCCAGAAGGTCGTTGTGACCCGTGCCAAAAAAGCCATCGCCGGCTTCAAGATTCGGCAGGGCATGCCGATCGGCTGTGCCGTCACCCTCCGTGGTGATCGGATGTATGCCTTCCTCGAGCGCCTGATCAACCTGGCGCTGCCCCGCATCCGCGACTTCCGCGGGGTCAGCCCCAAGAGTTTCGATGGCCGCGGCAACTACACCCTTGGGGTGCGCGAACAGATCATTTTCCCTGAGATCTCCTTCGACAAGATCGATGCGATCCGGGGCATGGACATCACCATCGTGACCACTGCCCGTTCGGACGAAGAGGGCCGGGCCCTCCTCCGCGAGATGGGAATGCCGTTCCAGAGCAACTGAGCCCTCCCCGTCGACACCTATGGCTAACCACGACCCCATTTCCGACATGCTTACCCGCATTCGCAATGCGAGTGAGAAACGTCACGACACCACCAAGATCCCCGCTTCGCGGATGACCCGCAGCATCGCCAAGGTGCTGCAGCAGGAGGGCTTCATCTCCGAGATCAGCGAGCAGGGTGAAGGCGTTCGCACCGAACTGGTGCTCGCCCTCAAGTACAGCGGCAAGCACAGGCTGCCCACCATCCGCTCCATGCAGCGGGTCAGCAAGCCCGGTCTCCGCATCTACAAGAACACTCGCGGCCTGCCCAAAGTCCTCGGCGGACTGGGCGTGGCGATCATCTCCACCTCCAAAGGTGTGATGAGCGACCGCGACGCCCGTCGTGAGGGCGTCGGTGGCGAAGTGCTCTGTTACGTCTACTGATCCGGAGCTGAACCATGTCACGAATCGGCAAAAACCCTGTTCCCGTCCCTGAAAAGGTCACGGTTTCCCTCGACGGTCTCAAAGTAAAGGTGAAAGGACCCAAAGGCGAACTGGAGCGAACCCTTCCTGAAGGCGTCAGCGTCAGCCAGGACAACAACACCATCGTGGTCTCTCCCACGAGCACCAAGCGCATCTCCCGTGAGCGCCACGGCCTCAGCCGCACTCTCGTCGCCAACATGATCGAGGGTGTCAGCAACGGATACAGCAAAGCCCTAGAGATCGTTGGTGTGGGCTCCCGTGCCCAGGTCAAAGGCAAAACTCTGGTGGTGAGTGCTGGCTACAGCCACCCCGTCGAGATGGAAGCCCCTGAAGGCATCACCTTCAAGGTGGAGAACAACACCAAGGTGATCGTCTCCGGCATCGACAAGGAGCTGGTGGGCAACGAAGCCGCCAAGGTCCGCGCCATCCGTCCCCCCGAGCCCTACAAGGGCAAGGGCATCAAGTACGAGGGCGAGCGCATCCTGCGCAAGGCAGGCAAGTCCGGCAAGAAATAAGCCTTGTCCTGACGTTCCTTCCCTTCACCCACCATGTCCCAACTGTCCCGCAAACAGCAGACGCAGAAACGCCACCGGCGTCTGCGTCGTCACATCACCGGAACCTCCGACCGTCCGCGGCTGGCCGTGTTCCGCTCCAACAACCACATCTACGCCCAGGTCATCGACGACGCGGCCCAGAGCACACTCTGCTCCGCCTCCACCGTTGACAAGGAGCTGCGCGCCGGCCTTAAGGCACCAGGCGGCAGCTGCGACGCCTCTGTCGCCGTTGGCGAATTGGTCGCCAAGCGCGCCATCGCCAAAGGCATCCAGCAGGTGGTGTTCGACCGCGGCGGAAATCTGTACCACGGCCGGATTAAAGCCCTCGCCGATGCCGCCCGGGAAGCGGGCCTTCAGTTCTGATTCCTGCTCAACCCATGACAGATTCCTCCCCCCAATCCAATCCCAACGCCGTGCCGGGTGCGGCCGACGTTCCAGCGGCAGCCGAAGGGCAGCAGCAACAGGAACAGCGCCGCGGCCGTGGCGACCGTGACGGTCGTCGTGGCGACCGGCGTGGTGGCCGTCGCGGCCAGGAGCGCGATTCCGAATGGCAGGAGCGCGTGGTTCAGATCCGCCGCGTCTCCAAGACCGTGAAAGGCGGTAAGAAGATGAGCTTCCGGGCCATCGTGGTTGTCGGCAACGAAAAAGGCCAGGTCGGCGTTGGTGTCGGCAAGGCCGGTGATGTGATCGGTGCCGTCCGCAAGGGTGTTGCCGATGGCAAGAAGCACCTCGTCAAAGTGCCATTGACCCGCCACAACTCCATCCCGACCCTCTCCAATGGTCGTGATGGTGCTGCCAGCGTGCTCATCCGCCCTGCAGCCCCTGGTACCGGTGTGATCGCTGGTGGTTCCATCCGCACAGTGCTCGAACTCGCCGGCATCAAGAATGTCCTGGCCAAGCGCCTGGGCAGCAAGACCCCCCTGAACAATGCACGGGCTGCCATGGTGGCCCTGTCGCTTCTCCGCACCCACAAGGAGACGGCGAAGGAACGGGGAATCTCCCTCGAACAGATCTATTCCTGATTCGCGATGACTCTCCGACTCGATTCCCTCAAATCCAACAAGGGCGCTCGTCGCCGCAAATTGCGCAAGGGCCGCGGCATCGCCGCCGGTCAGGGTGCAAGCTGCGGCTTCGGTATGCGCGGCCAGAAATCCCGTTCGGGTCGCCCCACGCGCCCCGGCTTCGAGGGTGGCCAAATGCCTCTGTACCGCCGGGTGCCGAAGCTGAAGCACTTCCCCCTGGTGAATCCCAAGTTCTTCACCGTGCTCAACGTTTCTGCGTTGAACGACCTGAAGGACGGCAGCACCGTCAACCTGGATTCCCTGGTCAAGGACGGCATCGTGACCAGCCCCAAGCATCCTCTGAAGATGCTCGGCAACGGTGAACTGAAAGCCAAAAAGCTGACAGTGCAAGCCGCGGCGTTCACCGCCTCGGCCCGCACCAAGATCGAAGCCGCAGGCGGAACCTGCGAAATCCTCGACTAATCAAGGGCTCGTCCCCAAGTCAGCCCTAGGGTCTGAGCCGTCCGCTGGATTTCGATCCACGGGCGGCTTCTTGGCTTTTCGCCCAACTTCACTTTCTTCCGGACATGCTCGTCAGTCGGGGTCGCAACCCCAACGCCTCCGAAGTGATCGGCCAGCTGATCACCAACCCTGGCCTCCGCAGTCGCGTGCTCACCACACTCGGCCTGCTGTTGTTGGTGCGTCTTGGGATCTACATCCCAATGCCCGGAATCGATCGGGAAGCCTTCAAGCAATTCATCGATCAAGGCGGACAGCTGATCGGTTTTCTCGACATCTTCACCGGCGGCGGGATCTCCACCCTGGGCATCTTTGCCCTAGGGATCCTGCCTTTCATCAACGCCTCGATCATCCTCCAGTTGCTAACGGCAGCGCTGCCGCAGCTGGAAGACCTCCAGAAGAATGAAGGCGAGGCTGGCCGACGCAAGATCGCCCAGATCACCCGCTATGTGGCGCTCGGTTGGGGTCTCGTCCAGAGCGTCGTCTTCGCCATGATCCTGCGCCAATACGCCGTGGAAGGTCTAAGCGAAGTGACCTTTGTGGTGCAGACGGCACTGGCCCTGGTCACCGGCTCGATGGTGGTGATGTGGCTGAGTGAAGTAATCACGGAGCGAGGCATCGGCCAGGGGGCTTCCCTGGTGATTTTTCTGAACATCGTCGCCACCCTGCCGCGCACCCTCGGCGCCACGATCGAAGCCGCTCAAACCGGTGACCGGGACACCGTGCTGGGCATCATTGTTCTGGTGCTGGTGTTCCTGGCCACGATCGTTGGAATCATCTTCGTGCAGGAGGGGGCTCGCCGTATCCCCATCGTCAGCGCCAAGCGCCAGGTGGGTGGAGCAGGTGTGCTCCCCACACGTCAGAGCTATCTGCCGCTCAAGCTCAATGCTGGCGGTGTGATGCCGATCATTTTCGCTTCAGCCCTGATTTTCCTGCCAGTCACCATCGCCAACCTCACCAAGAGTGAGTGGTTGATCCGTGCGGCCAGTGCCCTGAATCCTGGGGCGGCGAACCCCTGGCCATACGCACTCACATTTTTTGCTTTGATCCTGGGCTTCTCTTATTTCTATGCCTCGCTCACGGTGAATCCCGCTGACATCGCCACCAACCTCAAACGGGGGGGTGTGGCGATTCCAGGCGTTCGCCCCGGCAGCGCCACGGCCGCCTATCTCTCAGGAGTCCAGAACCGCCTCACCTTGCTGGGTGGTCTGTTCCTAGGCGCCGTCGCCATCATTCCTGCGGCCGTCGAACGCGCCACGAATGTGCAGACCTTCCAGGGGCTTGGCGCCACATCACTGCTGATCCTTGTCGGTGTGGCCATCGACACGGCCAAGCAGGTGCAGACCTATGTGATCTCACAACGCTACGAAGGCCTCGTTCGCCAGTGAGCGCTGCTGGGCAGCGCACCTTCCGTTCACATCACCTCACGCTTACGCAACCATGAAAAATCGCTTGCTCTTTCTTGGCCCTCCCGGAGCCGGCAAAGGCACCCAGGCCGCTCGGCTGTGCGATGCCAACAGCATGAAGCATCTGTCCACGGGCGATCTGCTGCGCGCTGAAGTGGCAGCCGGCAGCGATCTGGGCAAAGAAGCTGAAGCGGTGATGAACCGCGGCGAACTGGTGAGCGACGCCCTCGTGCTGGCGATTGTGGAAAGCCAGATGAAGGCACTCACCACCGATGGCTGGCTGCTGGATGGGTTCCCCCGAACCGTTCCCCAGGCTGAAGCCCTCGAACCCCTGCTGGCCGAATTGCAGCAACCCATCCAGGCCGTGGTTCTGCTGGAGCTCGATGACGCCGTTTTGATTGAACGGCTGTTGGCCCGCGGTCGCGCCGACGACAACGAAGCGGTGATCCGCAATCGCCTGGAGGTTTACCGCGAGAAAACCGCACCCCTGATTCGCTTTTACAGCGACAAGGGTCTCCTGGTTTCCGTCCCTGCCCAGGGCACAGTCGAGAAGATCACCAAGCGGATCGAATCCGTTCTCGGTTGACCGGCATGGTAACGTTGCCGTTTGGAAATTTGGAGAGCCACGCCTCATGAAGGTGCGCAGCTCAGTGAAAAAAATGTGTGACAAGTGCCGGGTGATCCGTCGCCACGGCAAGGTCATGGTCATTTGCGTCAACCCCAAGCACAAACAGCGCCAGGGCTGATCCCCCGCTGTTCTGAAACATTCCTCGCCTCCAGGACTTCGGAGGCATCTGTCCTTTTCAACGAAACGAACGTGGCACGGATCGCCGGCGTTGACATTCCCCGCGACAAGCGGATCGAAGTGTCCCTCACCTACATCTACGGAGTTGGTCTCACCCGCTCACAGGCCATCCTGGCCAAAACCGGCGTGAACCCCGACATCCGGGTGAAAGATCTGGAGGACGGAGATCTTCAGAAGCTCCGCAACGCCATGGAGGAATACACCCTCGAAGGCGATCTGCGCCGTCAGGAGGGCATGGCCCTCAAGCGCCTGCAGGACATCGGCTGCGTCCGTGGCCGTCGCCACCGCATGAGCCTTCCCGTTCGTGGCCAACGCACCCGCACCAACGCCCGCACCCGCCGCGGCGCGCGGAAAACTGTGGCCGGCAAGAAGAAGTAAGTCCTCTACATCCTTATCCCTGACTGCATACGGCCATGGCTAAAACCGTCAAAAAATCCGGCCCCAAGAAGGCCAAGCGCAACGTCCCGAACGGCGTCGCTCACATCCAGAGCACCTTCAACAACACCATCGTGTCCATCACCGACACCGCCGGTGAGGTGATTTCCTGGTCGTCTGCAGGTGCCAGTGGCTTCAAAGGTGCTCGCAAAGGCACCCCCTTCGCGGCTCAAACCGCTGCAGAAGCAGCAGCACGTCGCGCCCTTGACCAAGGCATGCGTCAGATCGAAGTGCTGGTGAGGGGTCCTGGCTCAGGCCGTGAGACCGCCATCCGTGCTCTCCAGGTTGCTGGCCTCGAAATCACCCTGATTCGCGACGTCACCCCCCTGCCCCATAACGGTTGCCGCCGGCCCAAGCGCCGCCGCGTCTGAACCGAGCTGATTTCCGTCCGGTTTCACCCCTTACCCCGATTCAGACCGTGTTGCAGTACCAGATTGATCGCATTGAGCATCAGGTGGCCGAGGATCGCGCCCAGTCCGGCGTTTTCCTGATCGGTCCCCTCGAGCGTGGCCAGGCCACGACCCTGGGCAACGCGCTGCGTCGCGTGCTGATGGGTGGGCTGGAAGGCAGTGCTGTCACCGCCATCCGGATTGCCGGTGTGAATCACGAATACGCCACGGTTCCTGGGGTCCGTGAAGACGTTCTCGACATCCTGCTGAACTGCAAGGAGCTCACCGTCAACAGCCGTTCAGCCGAACTCGAGATCGGTCGTCTCGTGGTGGCTGGACCCGCTGACGTGAAAGCCGGAGATCTTCAGTTCTCCTCTCAGGTGCAGGTGGTGGACGCCGATCGTCCGATCGCCACCGTGGCCGACGGCCACAGCCTCGAGCTGGAAGTGCACGTTGAGCGCGGCGTTGGCTATCGCCCGGTTGATCGTCACAACGAAGAAACCAGTGCCATCGATCTGCTCCAGATCGATGCCGTGTTCATGCCCGTGACCCGGGTCAACTTCACCATCGACGAAACCGCCGTTGCCGAAGGCGGTTCGGCCCGCGAGCGCCTGCGGATGGAGATCGTCACCGACGGCTCCATTACCCCCGACGACGCCCTGGCTCAATCAGCCAATCAATTGATTGAGCTGTTCCAGCCGCTGGCCACGGTCACTCTCGTGGAGGAAGTTCCTGCTGAACCCGAGCCCTCGGCGGAAGCACAGATTCCTCTTGAGGAACTGAACCTTTCGGTTCGCGCCTACAACTGCCTCAAGCGGGCCCAGGTCAACTCCGTGTCTGACCTGATGGGCTTCAGCTACGAGGATCTTCTGGAGATCAAGAACTTCGGTTCCAAATCCGCTGATGAAGTGATCGAAGCCCTCGAGCGCATCGGCATCTCCATCCCCCAGAGCCGCACTTCTGCATAACTGCAGAACGGCCTGAACGTCCTTTTTCGTCTTCGTCACCGACAGAACCATGCGTCATCAATGCCGAGTTCCTCAGCTGGGACGTCCAGCTGACCAGCGCAAGGCAATGCTGCGCGCTCTGACCACCCAGCTGATTCGCGAAGGTCGGGTCACCACCACCAAGGCACGGGCCAAGGCGCTTCGCGACGAAGCCGAGCGCATGATCACCCTGGCCAAGGACGGCAGCCTCGCCTCCCGCCGCAGGGCCATGGGTTACATCTACGACAAGCAGCTGGTGCATGCCCTGTTCGACAAGGCTCCCAACCGCTACAGCGATCGCAAGGGTGGCTACACCCGCATCACCCGCACCGTTCCCCGTCGTGGCGACAACGCCGAGATGGCCATCATTGAACTGGTCTGATCAGACCTCACGTCAGTTCTGACGTTTGAACACCCAACCCTCGTCTGCAGGTCCTGAGCCAGCGTCCCTTCAGCGGATCGCGCTCAGCCTTCAGTACGAGGGTTCTTCGTTTTGTGGGTGGCAGCGCCAACGCAACGGTCGCAGTGTTCAGGCCGTGCTGGAGGACGCCATCACCCAGCTTGATCCGCACCGACCGGTGCAGACCTTTGCCGCCGGTCGCACCGATGCCGGCGTTCATGCCGCCGGTCAGGTGGTGCACTTCGACTGCAGTGGGCCGATCCCAGCTCGCAAATGGGCCCCGGCTTTGAACGGACGCCTGCCGAGCACCATTCGTGTGCGCGAATCCGTCGCCCGTCCCCTGGATTGGCATGCCTGTTACTCCGCCACCTACAGGCGGTACCGGTACACGATTCACAACGGGCGCCGCCCCAATTTGTTTTTAAGCCCCTGGAGCTGGCACCGTTACCAACACAGGCTTGATGAGTCCCGCATGCGGGACGCTTTGAGCAGCATGCTTGGTCTGCACGACTTCAGCGCCTTCATGAAGGCAGGCAGCCGTCGCGCCCATGCCCGAACCACCGTGCAGGAGGTGCTTGTGGAGCGCCAAGGCGATCTTCTGCGGGTCGAGATTCAGGCCAGTGGTTTTCTGTACGGCATGGTTCGCCTGCTGATGGCCCAGTTGGTGGCCGTTGGCGAGCACCGTCTCAGTGTTTCCGCCTTTGAACAGCGCTGGCGGGAACGACGCCGCCACGAGGTGAAGGAGGCGGCGCCAGCCACGGGCCTCTGCCTGCTTCGGGCTGGCTACTCCGAGCCCATCTTCACCAAAGCCGGCTGGTACGATTGTCAGCCGTGGTTTTTTCTGGCCGAGAGCGATCCACCTCCGGATCCATCCTCAACGCCGGGATAAACGGGCCTCTACTTGGATTGCTTCCCAACTCACAGGAGCTGGAGGGCTGACGAGTAAGCTCGATCTTTAGCCCCGTCAGGTCCAGCTCTGGACCGACCCCCCTTTGCCCAGTTCCGCTGTCTTAGGCGGGACATACCCGAACCGGCATGCCGGCGCGATGAACAAGACCTCTCTCCCCCCGATTGATTCGATCGACCGCCAGTGGTACGTGGTGGACGCTGAGAATCAAACCCTTGGCCGTCTGGCCACTGAAGTGGCCGCCGTCCTGCGTGGCAAGAACAACCCCAGCTTCACCCCCCACCTGGACACCGGTGATTTTGTCGTCGTCGTGAACGCCGAGAAAATCAAGGTCTCCGGCCGTAAGCCCCAGCAGAAGCTCTACCGCCGTCACTCCGGACGTCCCGGAGGCATGAAGGTGGAAACCTTCGAGGCTCTGCAGGAACGGATCCCCGAGCGGATCGTGGAGAAGGCCATCAAAGGCATGCTTCCCCACAACGCCCTGGGTCGCCAGATGTTCCGCAAGCTCAAGGTCTACAAGGGCACCGAGCATCCCCACGCCGCTCAGAAGCCCCAGCCTCTTCAGCTCAACCCCTCCGCATCCGCCAAATGAGCAACAATTCCGTCGTCTACTGGGGCACCGGTCGTCGCAAGACCTCTGTCGCCCGTGTTCGCCTCGTCCCCGGCAATGGAACGATCACCATTAATGGTCGTCCCGGTGACAACTACCTGAACTACAACCCCTCATACATCGCAGCGGTGAAGGCTCCCCTGGAGACCCTCGGCCTCAGCAGCGACTACGACATTCTCGTCAACGTTCACGGTGGTGGACTCACCGGTCAGTCCGGCGCCATCAAGCAAGGTGCAGCTCGCGCCCTGTGTGAACTTTCCGCCGACAACCGCAAGCCGCTGAAAACGGAAGGTCACCTCAGCCGCGACCCCCGTGCCAAGGAACGCCGCAAGTACGGCCTCAAGAAAGCCCGTAAGGCTCCTCAGTTCTCCAAGCGCTGATTTTTTACCGATGCCAAAGCCCGACATCCATCCCACCTGGTATCCCGACGCCAAGGTAATCTGCAACGGCGAAGTGGTCATGACCACGGGCGCCACCCAGCCCGAGATCCACGTCGACGTCTGGAGCGGCAACCACCCCTTCTTCACTGGCACCCAGAAGATCCTCGACACCGAGGGTCGTGTGGATCGCTTCATGAAGAAGTACGGCATGGGCACCAAGAAAAAAGGTGCCGATTCCGCCAAGGCCGAATCCAAGGCCTGAGGGTGAGAACGGGGCATGGACGCCTCGACCTTGTTCACACGGCTGGAGACAGCCACAGCCAGCTTCCGCAACCTCGAGCGGCAGCTGGCTGATCCTGATGTGGCCGCTGATCCGAAGCGGCTTGAATCGATCGCACGGGAGCGATCAAGACTTGAGCCCCTTGTGCTCGACTTCGAGGAACTCCAGAGGCTCGAATCCGAGCGGGATTCCGCACGTCAACTGCTCAAAGACAGTCGCGGTGACACTGCGATGGAGGAACTGGCGCAGGATGAGTTGGCCAGCCTCCAGGAACAGCACGCAACGCTGACCGAGCGGCTCACCCTGTCTCTGCTGCCTCGGGATCCCCGCGATGAACGCAGTGTGATGCTGGAGATTCGTGCCGGAGCAGGCGGCGACGAAGCCTGTCTCTGGGCCGGTGATCTGGCACGGATGTATGAGCGTTACAGCCAGAAAGTGGGCTGGGCCGTGCAATCCATCAGCTGCACCGAGGCCGACCTGGGCGGCTTTCGCGAACTGATCCTTTCGGTGCGTGGCGACAGCGTCTACAGCCAACTGAAATTTGAAGCGGGAGTGCACCGGGTGCAACGGGTCCCGGCCACGGAATCCCAGGGTCGGGTCCACACCTCCACAGCAACCGTGGCCGTGATGCCGGAAGCCGATGCCGTGGAAGTACAGCTCGACCCGAAGGATCTCGACATCAGCACTGCGCGTTCAGGCGGTGCTGGGGGGCAGAACGTCAACAAGGTTGAAACAGCCGTGGACCTTCTCCACAAACCCACGGGCATCCGCGTGTTCTGCACCCAGGAACGCTCCCAGCTCCAGAACCGGGAACGGGCCCTTGAGATCCTGCGCGCCAAGTTATTGGAGCGGGAGCAGGCGGCTGCCGCGGAACGCGAAAGCAGCGACCGACGTGCCCAGGTGGGCAGTGGTGACCGCTCCGAAAAGATCCGCACCTACAACTACAAAGACAACCGAACCACCGATCACCGGCTGGGCCGAAACTTCACCCTTGAACCTGTGCTGGAGGGCCAGCTGGAAGACCTGATCGGTGCGTGCGTCGCCGAAGAGCAACGTCAGAAACTCGAAGCCCTGAGCGATCAGGCCGAGAACTGACGGTCAGGCACCGATCACGTATTTCGCCCATTCCTGGTGATGACCGGAATGGATCTGGCGCCGGGCCTCAAAACTGAGGCTGCTGGCCGGCCGCCGCGGAACATGGCGCAGAGGCATGGCGGCTTCCTTCGGAGTTCGGTTGCCTTTGCTCACATTGCAGCTGAGGCAAGCCGTGGTCACGTTCTCCCAGGTGTCACCGCCTCCCCGACTGCGGGGCATCACATGATCGATCGACAACTGATCCTCACGACTGCCGCAGTACTGGCAGGTGTGGTTGTCCCGCTGGAACAGGTTGCGCCGCGTGAGGGGCAGCTGACGGAACGGCACGCGGACGTACTGCCGCAAGCGGATCACCGTCGGCAGGTGGGTGCCCTGTCGCAATTGCCGACAGGGGTCGTGCTCCAGGCTCTCGGCCTTGCCCTTCAGCATCATCACCACAGCCCGCCTCCAGGTGGTGATATTGAGCGGCTCGTAGGACGCATTGAGAACGAGAACCTGGCCCATGCCAGCTCACTCAATAAGCTTCATGCTATCGGCGATGTGAAGCCGTCTCGGTAGCGCCGAGCACCGCCTGTGATTCCGGAGCTGAATCCACGTCAGCGCGCCTGGGTGGAGGTTTCACCTGTAGCGATTCGGGCCAACGCCAGGGCTCTCTGCCAGCACCTCGGCCCTCGCACCCAATTGATGGCTGTGGTGAAAGCCGATGGCTACGGCCATGGGGCCGAAACGGTGGCACGGGCTGCGCTCCAGGGGGGAGCCACCAGCCTTGGCGTGGCCACGCTGCAGGAAGGTCTTGAACTGCGCCGGGCCGGTCTGGAAGCACCATTGCTGCTGTTGAGCAACCTCAACGAACCGGACGACCTGCGCACCTGCCTGCACTGGCGGTTGATGCCCACCCTGAGCAGTCTCAGAGATGCCCAGCTCTGCAATGAGCTCGCTGCCAACAGCGGTCGACGTTTCGACGTGCAGCTGAAGATCGACACCGGCATGGCGCGGCTGGGCTGCTCCCTCAGCGACAGTCATCAGACAGCAGCAGGCCTGCAAAACCTGGAACACCTCAACCTGGCGGGCATTTACAGCCACTTGGCCTGTGCTGATGAGCCTGACGATGCCTTGACAAGCCTCCAGCAGGAGCGCTTCGTGAGCATGCTCTCGGCCCTTCCCCAAGCGGGCTCCAACATCACCCGCCATCTGGCCAACTCCGCGGGGACCCTGCTCAACCGGGAGCTGCACCACGACCTCGTGCGCGTTGGGTTGGCCCTGTACGGCCATGCCCCCGCCAGTCATCTGAGCAACGTCATTCCCCTGCAACCCGCCCTGGCGGTTCGTGCCCGGGTCAGCCTGATCCGCGACGTGCCCGCCGGCACTGGAGTCAGCTACGGCCATCGCTTCATCACCCAGCGCCCCACGCGGCTTGCGGTGGTGGGGATCGGCTATGCCGATGGTGTTCTGCGGTCCCTCAGCGGGCACATCCACGCCTTGCATCGCAATCGCCAGCTGCCTCAGGTGGGAGCCATCACCATGGACCAGCTCCTGCTGGATGCCACCGATGCAGCTGAGCTGGAGCAAGGCGACATCGTCACTCTGCTGGGCCAGGACGGCGATCTGGAATTAAGCCCTCAAAGCTGGAGCAACCACTGCGGCTCGATTCCCTGGGAGATCCTCTGTGGTTTCAAACGACGTCTGCCCCGCGTTGAAGTCTGACCACCTGCCCAGCACTTGGTACTCTGGGTGCGCCGCTGGAGAGGTGGCTGAGTGGTTGAAAGCGGCTCCCTGCTAAGGAGTTACAGGAGGCAACTTCTGTCGAGGGTTCGAATCCCTCCCTCTCCGTTCCAAGTTCGTTGACTCAATCCCCCGGCGCCTCGGGGCTGGTGCACAAGTTGAGTTGGCGTGCCAACTCCGGCATTAGAGATGCGTCCCTGGCTCGATCAGGCCCCGTGGTGAACACCACCAGCAAGCTGGGTGGCTGCTGTTCTGACGTCTGGAACCAAGCAGCGTCATGACGGGCCTGACTCATCCAGCCGGCCTTGCTCCACAGGAGCGAATCTTCAGGTAGGCCCTCGCCGAGGAACCCATCCACCTGGTTTTCAGGATCGGCACGGCGCTGCTGCTGATCGAGCGAGCGCCGCAAGAGCCCTTGCAGCCGACGACAGGCCGGTGGCGACACCACCGCGCCCGTCATCACCGCCTCCAGCATCCGGGCTGTCGCAGCGGTGGACAAGCCATTGCGGTTGCTGTTGTCGGCCCCGTAAAAGATTTTCTCCCGGCCATAGGGAGCATCTGCCCAGGTCTTCTGGCAGCAATTCACCGCCTCAAGTTCCGGCCAGACCAAGCTCTGCAACCAGCCATTGATCAAGCGACGCTGCTGCATCCACAGCTCCCAGCGTTCGCCATGGAGGGCAGGGCCACTGGTGGTGCCTGTAAGCAAATCAACCACGAGGCCAGTGGCATCGTTGCTGGAGTCGGCAATCATGTCGCGCACCGCGCGCTGCAGTTCGTCGCTCTCCGGGATCAGCTCACGCTGCAGCCACTGCTCAACGGCGACGGCATAAAACAGCTTCACCACGCTGGCCGGATAGAGGATCCGGTCTTGGTTCCAGGAAGCACCACTGCCCTGACCAGCCTCCGGAGCAACATCGTCGTACCGCACCCAGGTGATTGCCAGACTGTTGCGCAGCCCCGGGCGTCCGTCGGCATCGAGCCCATCGAGGGCCGCCTCAAGCCGAGCCGCCATTGCGGGATCGGAACGGTAGAACGCCATAGCGATTCGATTGGGCCATGGCGACGTTAGGCACCCTGCTGGCCCCAGACCTGATTCAGACAGGCTCCTGTTGGCAGCTGTGCGCTGACGCCAATGGGTATGCGAGATCTGACGGCGAGAGCCTGACCACCCAGGCCTGTCGTGGACGTCGCTTTCGCATCCTGGAGAAGCAGCGCAAACGGATCGCCGTGCAGCTGCTGGAGGATGGTTACCGCTGCTGGCTCGAACTCGAAGCTGTTCTGGGGCGAGCTGAGCAATGCTCCCCCTGGAGACCGTCGCCGCTGAGCGCGTCGGAGATTGAACAACGGCTGCCGGGCGTTCTCGCTTGGAGCGAAACCGCCCAGCAACGTCCCAATATCTATCTGTGGGGGGGATCCACGGAACCCGACATGGATTGTTCCGGTCTGATGCAAATGGCCTTCGCCAGCCAGGGCATCTGGATTCCGCGGGATGCCTATCAGCAGGAGCGGTTCTGCCAACCGGTTGCTGCACTCCCAGACGATTACAGCCTGTTGCGCCCGGGAGATCTGCTGTTTTTTGGCACACCACGGCGTTGCACCCATGTGGGGCTCCATCTCGGCGATGGCCGCTACCGCCACAGCTCAGGCCGAGACCATGGGCGCAATGGGATCGGCATCGACAGCCTCCACAGCCGCGATCAACACCCGGTGGCTCGCCACTACAGAGCTGAATTCCGCAGCGCAGGCCGTGTGGTGCGTTGCCATGACGGATCGCATCTCGCCTGAAGCTGTCAGCCCGATCAACCGGGCCCCTGCTTAAGTTGAGCGACAAACAACGCAACCGGCATGAGTGCACCCCTGGATCTCTCGGTGGTGGTGCCGCTGTACAACGAAGAGGAAAGTCTGCCCCATTTGGTTGAGCAGCTCCTGACGGCGCTGCGTCCAGCCGGTGAGGGATTTGAACTGGTGCTGGTCGACGATGGATCCAGCGACCGCACCGCCGAGGTGCTGGCGCAAGTCAGTGCAGAGGTGCCTGAAGTGGTTGCCGTGCTGCTGCGCAAGAACTACGGCCAGACAGCAGCCATGGCGGCTGGGTTTGACGTGGCTGGCGGGGCGGTCATCGTCAGCCTGGATGGGGATCTGCAGAATGATCCAGCCGACATCCCCATGCTGCTGGCCAAATTGCGGGAGGGGTATGACCTCGTGAGTGGCTGGCGCCATCAGCGCCAGGACGCCGCTCTCCAACGCAAACTTCCCTCCCGGATCGCCAACCGCTTGATCGGCCGGGTGACCGGTGTACGGCTGCATGACTACGGCTGCTCCCTCAAGGCCTATCGCCGGGAAGTGCTGGCAGACATGCGGCTCTATGGAGAGCTGCATCGCTTTCTTCCCGCCCTGGCCTTCATCGAAGGTGCACGGATCACCGAAGTGAAGGTGAACCACCGGGCGCGTCAGTTCGGCAGCAGCAAGTACGGGATCGACCGCACCTTCCGCGTGCTGATGGATCTGCTCACCGTCTGGTTCATGAAGCGGTTTCTGACCCGACCGATGTATGTCTTCGGCTTCGGAGGGCTGCTGGCCATTGCCGCCAGCCTCGTCACCAGCACCTATCTGTTGGTGATCAAGGTGATGGGAGGCGACATTGCCAATCGCCCCCTGCTCACCCTGGCGGTGGTGCTTGGTTTGGCGGGCATTCAGCTGTTCTGCTTCGGGCTTCTCGGCGAACTGCTGATCCGCACGTATCACGAGAGCCAGGGCCGGCCGATTTACCGCATCCGCGAGACGTTGCGGGGCGGCCGAGCCGGCTGACGGGTCGGGAAAGCTGCAGGAGCACCGCGGAACGGTGCAATCGCAGCGGCTGCCTCTTCCACCACACGTGCATCGCTGTCCCGCAGCGCTTGGCGAAGCAGGGGAAGAACAGAACGATGCCCCCATTGAGCCGCCAAACGAACGGCACGCAGGCGTTGCTCGGGACCGGCCTGCATGTCGGCTTTGAGACAACGCTCCAGGGCAAGACGCTCCAAGGGACTGCTCGGCGCCGTCCAGGACTCCAGGGAAGCATCGGCGGATTCCCCATCAGCGGCGGGCTCAATCACCAGTTCCAACTGGGCACGATTGATCTGTGCGACACGGCTGGCATCCGTGCTGGAAAGCATCGGCTTCACCGGCTTCCTGCGCAACCAGAGCACCACCGTGAGCAGCACGACGGCACCGGGGAGGAGAACGTTCTGCATGCGGATTGAACTTTTATGTCGCCGTCGGGGCCTAAAGCAGGCCGTCAGAACGGTCCTACTTACAGTAGCTGCGATGCTTTTGGCCTCGACATGACTGGAGATTTCGCTGCTGCCTGGCTGCCTGCGATTTTCGTGCCCATCACCGGAATCGTGTTCCCCGCAGTGTTCATCGTCCTTGTTGGTCGAGTGATCACCGCTGCCGAGTGACCGCGACCTGCGGACCGTTTCAACCCCTCAGCACTCGTACCTCATGACCGTCACTCCTGCTGCTGATCCCTGCGTCGGCAACCTTGCGACACCCGTCAACAGCGGATATTTCATCAAGGGTCTGATCAACAACCTGCCCCTGTACCGCCCCGGGATTTCCCCGAACTTCCGTGGTCTGGAAACCGGTGCAGCCTTCGGTTATCTGCTCTACGGCCCCTTCACCATCTGTGGTCCCCTGCGTGCCACGGAGTACCAGCAAACCGCTGGCCTGCTGGCTGCCATCGGCGCCGTACACATCCTCAGCCTGCTGTTCCTGCTCTACAACCAACCCGGCAAGCAACCCAACATCCCCCCTGCTGACGTAACGGTTGAAAATCCCCCCGCCGACCTCTTCACTCGGACCGGTTGGGCCGACTTCACCAGTGGATTCTGGCTCGGTGGCTGCGGCGGCGCCGTCTTCGCCTGGTTCCTCTGCAACACCGTTCACGTCCAGGATCTGTTCAAGATCGCTGCTGGTGTCTGGAGCGTTGGCTGAAGCAGTTCACTGAACCCTCTGACCGAAATCATTCATCCCCCGGTTGCCTGATTCCAGGCGATCGGGGGATTTTTCCTGGCAGGATTCATTCACATTTGAGACGCCCCGGTGCGGTCGATCTCCCAGCCGTTTCTTCGGCGGCCGGTTCTGACGGTCGTCAGCAGCCTGCTGATCCTTTTGGCGGGCTGCACGGCGTTGTACGGCCTTGGGCTGGAGGATCTTCCGCCCCTCGCTCCCACCCGCGTGAGTGTGAGCGCCAGCTTCCCGGCGGCTTCACCGGAGGTGGTGGAGCAGAGCGTGACACGGGTGTTGGAACAGCAGCTGAATGGCCTTGAAGGAGTCGAAAGCATCAGCTCAACCAGCAGACAAGGCGGCGCCAGCATCTCGTTGCGCTTCAACGCGGGAGATCCCGAGCTGAATGCCATCAAGGTGCAGAACGAGGTGAACCTGGCCAGCCGTCGGCTGCCCCAGGCCGTAACGCGCCAGGGGCTCCAGGTGCGTCGCTCCTCCGAAGACCTGTTGATGATCCTGGGGTTCAGCCACCCACCGGATCAATACGTCTCCACCTTCCTCACAGGCTGGCTGGACCAGACCCTGCGCGAAACTCTGCTCACCACACCAGGCATCGGTGATGTGCGGATCTTCGGCAGCAGTGAACTCTCCTTTCGCCTTTGGCTGGATCCGCAACGTCTCGAACAGACCAACCTCACCCTTGGCGATGTCAGCCGAGCCCTGGCTGATCAGAACGTTTTAGCTGCCGTTGGCAGCATCGGGGCTGCCCCAGTTCCAGCGGGCCAAGTGCTGAGCCTTCCGGTGGAAGCGGAAGGGCGTCTTCGCAGCCAATCGGATTTCGAGAATCTCGTCTTACGCCGGTTCGAGAACGGCGGGCTGCTGCGCCTGAAGGATGTGGGGCGGGTTGCCCTCGGACAGCGCAACTACGGACGCGAGGCCATGAATCTGGCTGGCGAGCGTTCGGTGGCCGTGGGCATCTACCAGCGCGATGGGGCCAATGCCCTGGAGGTGAGCAGGGCGATCAAGCGCAAGCTGAAGCAGTTGGAAGCGAGCTTTCCCCCGGGCATCGAGGTCTCAATGATCGTGGATGTGGCCGACACGGTTCAGGCCAACCTCGATCGCACCTTCATCACCTTGCGCGATGCCGTGCTGCTGGTGCTGGTGGTGCTGGTGCTGTTTCTGGGCCGCTGGCGTCTCGCCCTGATCCCTGGCCTTGCCGTGCCGGTGGCGCTGGTGGGAAGCCTCAGCCTGGTGAAACTGAGCGGTTCCAATCTCAACAGCCTGATCCTGTTTGGCCTGGTGCTGGCCACCGGGATCGTTGTGGATGACGCCATCGTCGTGAGTGAAGACATTGCCGGACGCATCGAACGGGGCACCCCCCCCGCACAGGCGGCCGAAGACGCCATGGCTGATCTGGCGAATGCCGTTGTGGCCACCTCACTGGTGTTAGCAGCTGTGTTTTTGCCGGTGCTGCTCATTCCTGGATCGATCGGACGCCTGTATCAACCCATCGCCCTGGCCATCAGCGGAGCGATTCTGTTCTCCACCCTGAACGCCCTCAGCTTCACCCCCATGGCCTGTGCCCGGGTGTTGGGTCCCGGTGGCAGCCGCCTACCTGGGCTGATCGGCAAGCTCAGCCGCTGGCTTCGGAACAGCATGCAAATGCTGCAGGGCCATTACGCCAAGCAGCTCGACCAATGGCTCGATCGAAAGCGGCTCATCGCTCTTGTGCTGGTCAGCGGCCTCGTGATCACCGCCTCTGGCTTGGCAGTGATGCCAACGGCGTTCATCCCCGATGACGACCAAGGCCAGATCCGCGGCTACTTCACCCTCCCTGATGGCGCCAGTCTTGAGCGCAGCCTGGCCGTGATGGACGACATCCGACAGGTCGTCAGCGAAGAGCCCCTGGTGCGCACCGGCAACTTTTATGCCGGCAGCTCCTTCGGACAAAGCGGAGAAGACCGTGGCTCGTTTTACCTGCGCCTCCAGCCACGCAAGGATCGACCTGGCAAAGAGCAGAGCAGCAACGCCATCAAACGCCGTCTCAATCGCAAGATTCAGCAACGGGTTGGTGAGGCCAGGGTCGTGCTGATCACACCACCAACCGTGCGGGGCTTCAGCAGTGAATCAGGACTTTCGCTGGAACTGCTGGACCGCAGCGGAGGGCAACTCAACCTGGAGCAATTCGGCCAAGTCGCCCAGAACTTCATCCAGACGGCCAAGGCGACAGAGCGGTTTGAACGGGTGAGCACCCGCTTTGATGCCAGCTTCCCCCGCTGGCGGCTGGAGCTCGACCGCGACCAACTGGCTGCTCTCGACCTCGACTACGGCGCAACCCTGCGGGAGATCGGCACCGCCTTCGGCGGCCGCTATATCGATGACACCTACGACAACGGTCGCATCCGCTCCATTGTTCTTCAGCTGGATGGCCGCGAGCGACGTCGGCCGGAGGATCTGACGGGTCTGATGGTGCGCAACCGCAGCGGTGAGCTGGTGTCGGTAGCAAGCGTGGCCAGCCTGACCCGCGAGGAGGGCGTTAACAACATTCGCCACTTCGGGCTCAACCGGGCCATCCGGATCACGGCCATCCCGGCGCCAACCGTGAGCAGCGGGGAAGCCATCGATGCCCTCACCCAGGCCGGTGATCGCATTGGAGGCAGCAACATCGGCCTGGCCTTCACAGGCCTGGCGTTGGAGGAACAACGGGCTGGGCAGGTGACCTGGGTGCTGTTCGCCCTCGGCGTGACGGTCGTCTATCTGCTGCTGGCCGCTCTTTACGAGAGTTTCATTGACCCCTTGATCATCCTGCTCACGGTGCCGATGGCCCTGCTCGGGGCTCTGATCGGCTTGAAATTGCGGGGCCTTCCACTGGATGTTTACGGCCAGATGGGACTCCTGGTGCTGGTGAGCCTGGCGGCCAAGAACGGAATATTGATTGTGGAATTCGCCAACCAGCGAATCGCAGGGGGGCTGGCAGTGCGCCAAGCGGTGCTCGACGCAGCTGTGAACAGAATGCGGCCGATTCTGCTGACAGCGATCACATCTCTAGCGGGCTTCCTGCCGCTTCTGTTCGCCCAGGGCGCGGGTGCCGCCAGCAGGATCAGCATTGGGACCGTGGTGTTCAGCGGTCTGCTCGTGGCGTCCGTGCTCTCACTCTTTGCCGTTCCGGCTGTTTACTTGATGTTGAAACGTGGGCGTGTACCTGCCAAGGCCTAATGGTGCTGACTGAACGGTTGCCCCATGGCCCATTGCGTAGGGTGCGATCTCGATCCAATGGTTCTGCTGCTGGAGGGAACGATGACCATCACCCCACGGGCGACAACGGCAACCAGTTCCCAGGCGCAGTTCTTCGATTACGCCTCAGCAGCCAATCCCCTGCAACAGGGGCTGATCAGCACGATCCCCTACCGCAGCTTTTCGGCCAGTTTTTTTGATCAAGCCGGAACGGCCCTGGAACCTCTTGATTTAAGTGCCGACTTGCACTGCGAAGGTCCGGCCACCGGTCCATCGCTCTGCGGCAACTTCATCCGACTGGATCATGGATCCCTGCGCACCCATGCGGATGCGACCAGTCAGTTGTTCTTCGTGGCCCGAGGCCATGGGCAAACTGAAGCCTGCGGTCAAGTTTTTCACTGGAGCGAGGGAGACACGTTCGTGCTTCCGGCGGGCGGTGAAGCCATTCACAGCAGCGACACCCATGCAGGCCTGTATTGGGTGCACGATGCCCCCTTGCTTCGTTATTTGGGGGTGAGCACCGTGAAACCGGTGTTCGAACCCTGCTTCTACAGCCACCAGGATGCTCGCGCGCAGTTGGATGCCATCGCCAGCCATCCCCGCGGAGCCAACGCCAATCGCGTGAGTGTGCTGTTGGGAAACAACGCCTTCCCTCAGACGCGAACCGTCACCCACACCCTCTGGGCCATGTTGGGAATCCTCCCCGCAGGCCAGGTGCAGCGGCCTCACCGACACCAGTCAATCGCCCTTGATTTTGCGGTGGCCTGCCAACCGGGTTGCTACACGATGATCGGCACCGAGCTGGATGAGAACGGAATGATCCGCAATGGGCACCGGGAAGACTGGGCAGCCGGCGCAGCCTTCGTGACCCCACCCGGCTACTGGCACTCCCACCACAACGAATCCGGCGCCGACGCCTACGTGCTGCCCATTCAGGATGCCGGCCTGCACACCTATCTGCGCACTCTCGACATTGCCTTCAGCAACAGAGGCCGGGCTGACTTAAGCAACACCCCGTAGCCAACCCAACCTCAACGGGTGAGCAATTGATGGTTCACCGAGCTGAGGGCACCGTGTTCTGAATAGCGACGTGAAATGCGCTCGAGTCGCGTTGCACTCGACAGCCAAAGCGCTTCGATGTTGAAGGGCTGTTGCGGATCAATCTGGGCCGGCGCCAGAAAAGCGCCTCCATCCGGCAAAAAGATCCAGCGATCAAGATCGCCTGCGGCAAAACAGATGTTGTCCCCTGGCGAAGGGTGGTCGCAGCGCCAGTCACCAATCAGCTGTTCTGGCTCGAGGGGTGGACGTTCCAGGGCTGAACTTCCGGCGAGGAACTCACGGATCAGCACAATCCGATCCAATTGCCCCGCACCATCCCAAAGCAGCACCAAGCGATGACGGCGTTGCTCATGCATGAACCCGAACTCGGCATAGAGCTTGGTCCAGGTGGAGCGGTGCAACGTCCCCCTTGAAAAACTGCCGGTGCCGAAGACCCCCATGTCGGGATCCAGCCGCGTGAAGCATTGAACGATCCGCTTTTCAGGCTCGCCAGCAGGCGGTTGATGGGGAGAACTCGATCCCGCTCCCTCAGGCCAGAGCAGCAGGGTCAGATTCAGTGGCACACCGGAGGGAGCCGGTTTAAGCGTGAGCAGGGAGGGCTGACGCTTGGTGCGTTGAAGTGTCCGGTCCAGGCTGTCGAACCAGCCGCGCCACTCACCAACGTTGCGCTGCAGGTGCTCCCATTCGCCCACGTTCAGCCCGATCCCGATCGAGGCCTGAGGCTAGAGAAGGCCCAGAGCAAGACGAGAACAACAACGCGGTCCAACAGAACCACTGCGAAGCACAGACAACAAAAATCCCCACCCGGCGAACCGGATGGGGACGTTTGAAACGAGGAACGACTCGTCGCGGGTTAATTCAGGAAGGAATCAACCGAATTTCCCTGAAGTCGAGGCAATCAGGAAGGCGGCGTACGTCAAGACATAGCCAACCGTGAAGTGAGCCAAGCCGACGACACGGGCCTGAACGATGGACAGTGCCACAGGCTTGTCGCGGTAACCCATCATGTTGGCGATGGGGCTGCGCTGGTGAGCCCAGACGATCGTCTCGATCAGTTCCTGCCAGTAACCCCGCCAGGAGATCAGGAACATGAAGCCGGTGGCCCAAACCAGGTGTCCGAAGAGGAACATCCAAGCCCAGACGGCGAGGTTGTTGCTGCCGAACGGGTTGTAGCCGTTGATCAACTGGGAGGAGTTGAGCCACAGGTAGTCGCGGAACCAGCCCATCAGGTAGGTGCTGGATTCGTTGAACTGGGCCACGTTGCCGGACCAGATGGCCAGGTGCTTCCAGTGCCAGTAGAAGGTCAGCCAACCCACGGTGTTCAGAGCCCAGAAGACAGCCAGGTAGAAGGCGTCCCAGGCAGAGATGTCGCAGGTGCCGCCACGGCCGGGGCCGTCGCAGGGGAAGGAGTAGCCGAAGTCCTTCTTGTCAGGCATCAGCTTGGAGCCGCGGGCATCCAGAGCACCCTTCACAAGGATCAGGGTGGTGGTGTGCAGACCCAGAGCAATGGCGTGGTGAACCAGGAAGTCACCAGGACCGATGGGCAGGAACACATCGGTGTTGCCATTGATCGCGTCCAGCCAGTAGTGCTCACCAGGAATGTTCTGGGCAGCAAGGCTGGCGGAGCTGGAGGCGTTGGAGAGCAGCACGTCCATTCCGTACATGGCCTTACCAGAGGCGGCCTGAACGAACTGGGCGAACACGGGCTCAACCAGGATCTGCTTCTCGGGGGTACCGAAGGCAACGACCACATCGTTGTGGACGTAGAGGCCGAGGGTGTGGAAACCGAGGAACAGGGAGACCCAGCTCAGGTGGCTGATGATCGCTTCCTTGTGCTCGAGCATCCGGGCCAGGACGTTGTCCTTGTTGGCTTCGGGGTCGTAGTCACGGATGAAGAAGATCGCACCGTGGGCGAAGGCACCACACATCAACGCGATAGCGATGTACTGGTGGTGGGTGTACAGGGCTGCCTGAGTCGTGTAGTCCTTCGCGATGAAGGCGTACGACGGCATCGAGTACATGTGCTGCGCCACGAGGCTGGTGACCACGCCAAGGGAGGCGAGAGCCAGGCCAAGCTGGAAGTGCAGGCTGTTGTTGATGGTGTCGTAGAGACCCTTGTGGCCAGCGCCGAGGTTACCGGGGGTGCCCTTCGGGGGGTTGTGGGTTTCGAGGATCTCCTTGATGGAGTGACCGATACCGAAGTTGGTCCGGTACATGTGGCCGGCGATCACGAAGAGGCAACCGATGGCCAGGTGGTGGTGGGCGATGTCCGTCAGCCAGAGGGCTTCTGTCTGAGGGTGGAAGCCACCGAGGAAGGTGAGGATGGCGGTGCCGGCACCTTCGGAACTACCGAAGACCTGATTCAGAGAATCGGGGTTTTCGGCGTACACACCCCAGTTGCCGGTGAAGAAGGGTCCAAGACCGGCGGGGTGAGGCAGAACGTTGAGGAAGTTGTCCCAACCAACGTGCTGACCGCGGGCTTCGGGGATCGCAACGTGAACCAGGTGACCGGTCCAGGCGATGGAGCTGAAGCCGAAGAGAACAGCCAGGTGGTGGTTCAGACGCGATTCAGCGTTTTTGAACCAGGCCAGGGAAGGACGGAACTTGGGCTGCAGATGCAACCAGCCGGCGAAGAGGGCCCAAGCCGACAGGATCATCATGAAGATGGAACCCTGATACAGCTCGGCATTCGTCTTCATGCCGATTGTGTAGAACCAGTGATAAAGGCCTGAGTAGGCGATGTTCACCGGGGAGGAAGCACCCGCTTGGGTGAAGGCGTCAATGGCGCCTTGACCGAAGTGGGGATCCCAGATTGCGTGAGCGATGGGGCGCACGTGCAGGGGGTCGGTGACCCACTGCTCGAAGTTGCCCTGCCAGGCGATGTGGAACAGGTTTCCCGAAACCCACAGGCCGATGATCGCGAGGTGACCGAAATGGGTGGAGAAGAGCTTCTGGTAGAGGCGCTCCTCCGTCATTCCGTCATGGCTCTCGAAGTCGTGAGCCGTGGCGATCCCGTACCAAATACGGCGGGTTGTCGGGTCCTGGGCCAGACCCTGGCTGAACGAAGGGAATTTCGTTGCCATTAGAGGGAGAGGTCAGGTGAGGTCAGCCGACCACAAGAATGTGGGCGTGGAAGAAGGCCCACGTGGTCGCAATTCCGCCCAAGAGGTAATGGGCAACACCCACGGCACGGCCTTGGATGATGGAAAGAGCACGGGGCTGGATGGCGGGAGCCACCTTCAGCTTGTTGTGAGCCCAGACGATGGACTCGATCAGTTCCTGCCAGTAGCCGCGGCCACTGAAGAGGAACATCAGGCTGAAGGCGAACACGAAGTGGGCGCCGAGGAACATGATTCCGTAGGCGGCCGTGTTCGAGCCATAGCTGTTGATCACCTGAACGGCCTGAGCCCACAGATAGTCACGCAGCCAGCCATTGATGGTGATGGCGCTTTGGGCAAAGTTGCCGTTGGTGATGTGTGCGACGGAACCGTCGGCATTCACCGTTCCCCAGATGTCGCTCTGCATCTTCCAGGAGAAGTGGAAGATCACGATTGACAGGGAGTTGTACATCCAGAACAGGCCCAGGAACACGTGGTCCCAAGCGGAGACCTGGCAAGTACCACCACGACCAGGACCGTCGCAGGAGAAGCGGAAGCCCAGGTTGGCCTTATCAGGGATGAGGCGGGAGCTGCGGGCGTACAGAACACCCTTCAGCAGGATCAGCACCGTCACGTGAATCGTGAAGGCGTGGATGTGGTGAACCATGAAGTCGGCGGTGCCGAGCGGCATGGGAGCAGCGGCAACCTTGCCGCCGACGGCGACAACGGAACCGTTGAACACTTCACTCACACCCGCGAGGGCGTTGGGAGCTGTGCTGCCTGCAGCTGCGGCGTGCACGTTCTGAATCCACTGAGCAAAGATCGGCTGGATGGAGATCGCCGAATCGCTGAACATGTCCTGGGGACGACCCAGGGCACGCATGGTGTCGTTGTGGATGTACAGGCCGAAGCTGTGGGCTCCGAGCCAGATGCAGACCCAGTTGAGGTGACTGATGATGGCGTCGCGAGCCTTGAGCACCCGATCCAGCACGTTGTCGATGTGCTTGGCGGGGTCGTAATCGCGAACCATGGCGATGGCGGCGTGAGCGCCGGCACCAACGATCAGGAAGCCGCCAATCCAGATGTGGTGAGTAAACACACCGATCTGGGTGGGGTAGTCGATCGCCATGTATGCGTACGGAGGCATTGCATACATGTGCTGAGCCACGATGATGCTCAGGGAGCCAAGCAGCGCGAGGTTGATTCCCAACTGCGCGTGCCACGAGGTCGTCATGAACTCGTAAAGGCCGTCATGGCCGTTGGTGGCAGGGAACAGCAGGGGATCACCCTTCTGACCTTCGTGGATCTCCTTGATGGAGTGACCGATGCCCCAGTTGGTCCGGTACATGTGACCGGCAACGATAAAGAGGACTGCGATCGCCACGTGGTGGTGGGCGATGTCGGTCATCCAGAGGCTTCCCGTTACAGGATTCAAACCACCCTTGAAGGTGAGGAAATCGCTGTAGGCAGCCCAATTTCCAGAGAAGAAAGCACCGACACCAGCGCTGAAACCAGGATACAGCTGCGCCAGCAGGTCCTGATTGAAGAACTCGTGGGGCAGAGGAATATCCGCCACAGAAGCGATGGTCTTCCCATTGAGCACCAAGGGCTGACCGGCATCGATCGCGTCGGTGAGCTTGGTGATTGGAGCGGACACGTGGATCAGGTGACCAGCCCAGGACAGTGAACCGAGACCCAGCAGACCTGCCAGGTGGTGGTTCAGCATCGACTCAACGTTCTGGAACCACTCCAGCTTCGGCGCTGCCTTGTGGTAGTGGAAAACACCAGCGTTGAGCATCAGGCCGGCCATCACCAGAGCACCGATGGCCAGAGCCATGAGCTGAGTTTCGCTGGTGATGCCCCATCCGCGCCAAACGTGGAAAAGGCCTGAGGTGATTTGGATGCCTTGGAAACCGGCACCCATGTCTCCGTTAAGGATTTCTTGGCCGAAGATCGCCCAGACCTGCTGGGCACTTGGCTTCACATGAGTGGGGTCAGCAAGCCAACCGGAATAGTTGGAGAAGCGGGCGCCGTGGAAGAAGGCACCGCTGAGCCAGATGAAGATGACGGCCAGGTGGCCGAAATGAGCAGAGAAAATCCGCCGAGAGACCTCTTGAAGGTCGCTCGTGTGAGCGTCGAAGTCGTGAGCGTTGGCGTGAAGGTTCCAAACCCAGGTTGTGGTTTTGGGACCTTTCGCGAGAGCTCGGTCGAAGTGTCCGGGCTTGCCGAACAGCTCGAAGGTTGCTGGATTGTCAACCTTCTCGACCTGGCTTTTCGCGTCACTCCCACGCTCAGGTGGGCTGATGGTCATCGAGTCGTTCCTCGAGGGACGGGTTTCGAGGTGGTGGGCCACCCCTCCGAAGGGCCGAAGCCAATCGGGGCCCCGAACGCGAATTCACAGGGAATCCGGGCTCGGGCGTCAATGCGGACAAGAGATCGAAACCCCTTACCTGCACTGAAGCTGGGGCCCCAAAGAGGGGACCGCTGGCGGAAGCATAGGGGCGGAGCAGGGGGTTAAAGGGCACTGAGTTACAAAGGTTCAATCCCGTGGCGCGCCAGTCAGCGACAGGCGTCTGCAGAAGACTGAGAATCAGCGAAACAACAAAGATCTCAAGCAGTAAACAACACAATTTCACGCATATTTCCTTCCTGAATAACTAAAACTCTGACAGTGAAGGCCGGATTGTTCAGAATGATCGGATCTGTTCACGCCCGATGCGTCGCCCTGGCCTGAAGTCGATATGGGCTGTTCTGCTGGCAGCAGTGCTGCTTCTTGGTGCCGGCTTACCTGTTCATGCGCGCCCTGGATTCTTCAATCGCGATGCAGGGTCCGCTGCTAAACCGCTGCCGAGTTCAGCCCCCAGCGGGAAGCTCCAGGAAGTGGCTCCTCCAGGGGCAGTGCAACAGCTGCGCCAGAACCTGCAACAGCACCGCCCCTCCCTGCGGCTGATCGATCCAAGCAACGACAGCATCGTTTCCTCTGACGCCCTTGAGCTGCATTTCGAAATCGACGACTGGCCCCTCAGCAGCGACCCCGAATTGGGCCTGGGGCCCCATGTGGTGCTCCAAATCGACAACCGCGCTCCCCTACGACTGAGCAAAAGCGATGGAAACCGCCTGAAGGTCCGCATCGATGACCTGGAGGCGGGCAGTCATCGGTTCAGCGCCTGGGCCGCTTACCCCTGGGGAGAAGCCGTTCAAGCACCGGGAGCCTCAGTCCAGGGACGCGTGCACCTCTGGCAAAAACTTCAGGGCACACAGCCCGAACGTGATGCCCCCTGGCTGGTCCCTGTCTCACCAGCCGGAGAACAGGGCCTGCAACCCCTGTTGGTGGATTGGCTGATCTGGAATGCTCCGCTGCAAAACCTGCGGGAGGGCGATGGCCGCTGGCGACTCCGCATCAGCATTGATGGGGACAGCTTTTTGGTTGATCACCAGGAAGCCCTTTGGCTCAAAGGATCGAACGGCTCAGGCAGCCACGACATTCAGATGGAACTGCTCAATGGGCTGGGCGAGCCAATTACACCTGTCTTCAACAATCAGCTGATTCATCTGAAAGCCGCAACCGGTGCCAAGCCGGGCTGGATGCGCTCACGCCTCACCGAAAGCCAGCTCGCGCGCCTGAGCGGCTCCCCTGAGCCTGATGTTCTGGAGGTGGTCGAATCCTCGCCAGAGCCTCCTCAAAAGACTGAGGAGAAAAAACAGGAGAAGACAGAACAGCCCCGAGACCTTCCTCAGGCTGAGCTCAAAGCCGAGGCCGTCGTCGAGGACGAGGTTGAAACCAAGCCCGAGGCCACCCCCCAGCCCGCGGCACCAGAGAAAAACGAAGAGCAGGAGTCTGAGCCGCCCCTTGTTGCCCAGCCGCTTGCTGAACAGCCACGTGCTGAACAGCCATCCAAAGCAGAAACTGCTCGGCCCACCCCTCCCACTCCCGCCCAGGGGAAGCAAGCGGAACCTCAGCAGCCAGCCGACGAGGAACCCAAGCTGAAGCCAAGCAGCAGCCTGGGAGGATCAGCCCGTGAGTTGCTCAACAGCGATGGGCGCTTGCGCAAGCCCTGATCCGGATTTCCTGCCCTGAACCCCACATCTGCCGCTCCCGCTCTGGGCCTAGGACTGAGCCCCAGCGCCATGCTGCTGTTGGAGCGTTTGCTGCTGCGCGGCCACATCGACCGGATCAAGCCAGCCGACCAAGACATCAGCACCGCCCTTGATGGGCACTGGACGGCAGAGAACGTTGTTTTGTTCGTGGGCGCCGTGGGAGCAGTGACGCGCCTGATTGCAGCTCGGATCCAAGGCAAAGAGAAGGATCCAGCCGTTCTGGTGCTTGACCCGAAAGGAGAGTTCATCATTCCGCTGTTGGGAGGCCATTCCGCAGGGGCCGAACAACGTGCCCGGGAAATCGCCATGGATCTCGGCGGGCAGGCTGTGATCACGGGCGCCTGCGCCCATGAAGGACGTCTCCCCCTGGATGCCTTTGGCGAGGGCTGGGGCTGGAAACGCAGCGGATCAGTGGCCCATTGGCGCGATCTGATGGTGCGGCAATCCCAGGGATCCAGCATCAGTGTTCACCAGAGCAGTGGATCCACCTCCTGGCGAGGCCCTGAAGGCCATCCCCTGCTGCACAACATCGATCCGAATGGTCTGCCAGACGCCGCTGATCTCGTGATCGGAGCGCGCCGTCAGGGTGATTGCCAGTGGCATCCAGCAACGCTCTGGATCGGCATCGGCTGTGAGCGCAACACCAGTGTTTCGCTGGTGGAGAAGGCCATTGCCGAGGCCTTGGCAACAGCAGGACTGGCGGAAGAGGCGATCGCCGGCATCGCCAGCGCAGCGCGGAAAGCCGATGAACCGGCCCTGCAAGAGCTCAGCCGCACCAGGGCATGGCCGTTCCGAACCTTTGCGGAGCACGCCCTTGCATCCATCGACGTGCCCAATCCCTCCGAAGTGGTGCGCCAAGAAATGGGGACTGCGTCTGTGGCTGAAGCAGCGGCCTTGCTGGCTGCGGGCGAACAAGCTCATCTGATCCAGCCCAAGCGAATCAGCCGTCCGGTAGCAGGGGAGCAGGGTGCAGTGACGGTAGCCATTGCCGAGGCGGCACTCCCCCACGCGCCAGAGAGGGGCGAGCTGCACCTGGTGGGGAGTGGTCCAGGGGATCTGTCCCTGCTCAGCGGAGACGCCAAAGCGGCCCTCTCCCGTTGCTGTGCCTGGGTTGGCTACAGCCTCTACCTCGATCTTCTGGAGCCCCTGCGCCGGCCGGATCAGGTCCGATTCGATGGCCAGCTCACCCGGGAATGGGACCGCTGTGCCGAAGCGCTGCGCTTGGCCCAACAAGGGGCCAAGGTTGCTCTGATCTCCTCCGGCGACAGCGGCATCTACGGCATGGCGGGATTGGCCCTGGAGCTGTTGCTTCAGCAACCCGAGCAGGAGCGGCCCAGCTTCGCGGTGCATCCCGGCATTTCAGCCTTCCAGCTGGCCGCCGCCCGGGCCGGAGCGCCACTGATGCATGACTTCTGCTGCGTGAGCCTCAGCGATCGCCTCACGCCATGGGCCGTGATCGAAAAGCGACTGGAGGCCGCCGCGGCTGGAGATTTTGTGCTCGCTCTGTACAACCCACGCTCCAAGGGCCGGGACTGGCAGCTGGGACACGCCAAGGACATCCTGCTGAAACACCGCCCCCCCACAACCCCGGTGACGCTGGCGCGGCAGCTGGGCCGCGCAGAGGAATCCCGTGAGCTCACGAGCCTTGAGCGCTTGAAGCCGGAATCCGTGGACATGCTCACGCTGGTTCTGATCGGGAACAGCAGCAGCCGTGCAGAGGATGGCTGGATGGTGACGCCGCGGGGCTACCCCGGGGCGAGTCTCCAATGAGCGCCAGGTCTTTTTCGGCCTAGCTCAGGCCTCCATCAAGACCAGGCAGTGCCATGCAAACCAAGAATCGGGATGACAGGATTCGAACCTGCGGCCCCTTCGTCCCGAACGAAGTGCGCTACCAAACTGCGCCACATCCCGGCACGACAATCCTAAAAGATCGATGCATCCGCGAATGGAGCAGCGGGAGCAGGGCACGGATTAGGGTCATGGATTGAAGAAGCTTCGCCGTGCTCAAGCCGGAGTGGTTGCGCGTAAAGGCTCCGCAGCGCGAACGAATCGGCGCCGTGGCCGACCTGCTGCTGGACTTGAACCTGAACACGGTCTGCCAGGAGGCGAGCTGCCCCAACATCGGCGAATGCTTTGCAGGCGGCACCGCCACGTTTTTAATCATGGGGCCCGGCTGCACCCGCGCCTGCCCCTACTGCGACATCGACTTCGACAAGAGCGTGCGCGAGCTCGATCCCACCGAGCCGCAACGGCTTGGGGAGGCAGTGGCCCGTCTGGGCCTGAAGCACGTGGTGATCACCTCGGTGAACCGCGACGATCTTGCCGATGGTGGAGCGTCCCAGTTTGTGGCCTGCATCGAACAGGTGAAGCAACGCTCACCGCTCACCACGATCGAGCTGCTGATTCCCGACTTCTGCGGCAACTGGGATGCCCTGGCAACAGTGATGGCCGCCGCCCCCCACGTGCTGAACCACAACATTGAAACGGTGCCGCGGATGTACCGCTTGGCGCGGCCCCAGGGCATTTATGAACGCTCCCTCGAGCTGCTGCAACGGGTGCGGGACCAATGGCCCAGGGCCTACAGCAAGTCGGGCCTGATGGTGGGGCTCGGGGAAACCGATGAGGAAGTGATCGAGACGCTCAGGGATCTGAGGAAACACAAGGTCGACATCGTCACCATCGGTCAGTACCTCTCACCTGGCCCAAAGCACCTGGCCGTCGACCGCTTTGTCACCCCAGCTCAATTCGAGACCTACAGAACAGTGGGCGAAGAGGAGCTGGGCTTCCTTCAGGTGGTCAGCACTCCACTCACCCGCAGCAGCTACCACGCCGGCGAGGTGCAACGGCTTATGGCCAGCCATCC
Source organism: Synechococcus sp. A15-44 (assembly GCF_014280115.1). Taxonomy (NCBI): domain Bacteria; kingdom Bacillati; phylum Cyanobacteriota; class Cyanophyceae; order Synechococcales; family Synechococcaceae; genus Synechococcus; species Synechococcus sp. A15-44. Next base: position 318,857 of record NZ_CP047938.1, on the reverse strand, counting down.
CCGTTGACGGGAATCCATTCCTGCACCTGCCAGTCCACCAGGCCGGCGATGATCATCGGATCGTTCTGCACCCACGCCAAAGCATCGGTGTAGGACGTCGCCTCAAAGATCAACAACCCCCCGCCGCCTGGACGCCGGTCGCCATCCACCAGGTAACCGCTGCGTAGACGGCGGACTCCTGCTGCAGCTTCATCTAAAACCCAACGGCGGTGAGCCTCCAAGGTGGGTCGCCGCTGCTCAACGGAGAGGGCGGCGGCGACAGCCGTGAAGGTTTCGGTCTTGACGAACCAAGCCACGGGCGGGTGACGGCGCTAGGCCGCCACAGCCTGCTTGTCGGCCAATCCCATCGCCTCCCGCTCACTGGGGGGGACCAACACCTTGAAGCGACCCTTCGCCGCAGACCAATCGGCCAGGAGAGCAGCAGCCTTCTCACTTCCCGTAAGCGCCACATGCCGTTCCAGCAAACCCTTCAGCAGCGACTCCTGCTCATGGGTGGTGATGGTGCAGACCTCAACAATCTCCGGGTTCACCCGAGGAGCGACACGCCCCTCCTCATCCAGCAGGAAGGTCACTCCACCGGTCATGCCAGCGCCGACATTGCGGCCGGTGCTGCCGAGAACAACAACGACGCCACCGGTCATGTACTCACAGCAGTGGTCACCAGCTCCCTCCACAACCGTGCGGGCGCCGCTGTTGCGAACACCGAAGCGCTCACCAGCCCGGCCATGGGCAAACAACTCACCGCCGGTGGCCCCGTAAAGACAGGTGTTGCCGAGGATCACCTGGTCATCGGGAGATGCACAACCGTCTGATGGCACCAGGGTGATGCAACCACTGTTCATGCCCTTGCCCACATAGTCGTTGGCTTCGCCTTCCAGACGAACCTGCATGCCCTGCACCAGGAAAGCCCCGAAGCTCTGGCCTGCTGCCCCCCGGAAGGTGAGATCGAGCTGTCCCTTGAAGCCGCGGTTGCCATGGCGCTGGGCGATTTCACCGGCCAGACGGGCACAGACACTGCGATCGGTGTTGATGATCTCGATGCTGCGGCTGATGGAACCGTGGTTCTCCAGGGCAGCCATCAGTTCAGCGTCGGCGAGGAGCTGATCCTCAAGGATCGGTCCATTGCCGTGGGCCTCGTCGCTGTGGCGCAGCCAGGAGCGATCTTCGGCGCCGCTGATCGGGGCCAGCAGGCTGGAGAGATCCACACCCTTGGTCTTGGCCAGATCAACCGAGCGGGCCTGGAGCAGATCGGTGCGACCGATCAGCTCCTCGAGGCGGGTTACGCCGAGCAGGCTCATCAGCTGACGCACTTCCTCGGCGACGTACCAGAAGAAATTGACGACGTGCTCAGGAATGCCGGTGAAGCGCTTGCGCAGGTTCTCCTTCTGCGTGGCCACTCCCACAGGGCAGTTGTTGGTGTGACAGACGCGAGCCATGACGCAGCCCTCGGCGATCATCGCGATCGAGCCGAAGCCGTATTCCTCGGCCCCCAGCAAGGCAGCGATCACCACATCCCAGCCTGTTTTCAGGCCTCCATCGGCGCGCAGCAGAACCCGATCGCGCAGACCGTTCTCCACCAGGGAACGATGCACCTCGGTGAGGCCCAATTCCCAGGGGCTGCCGGCGTGCTTGATCGAACTCAGGGGAGAGGCACCGGTGCCACCGTCGTGACCGGAGATCTGGATCACATCGGCGTTGGCCTTGGCCACACCCGCAGCGATGGTGCCAATCCCGATCTCGGCCACCAGCTTCACGCTCACGGGAGCAGCGGGATGCACCTGATGCAGGTCATGGATCAACTGCGCCAGGTCTTCAATCGAATAGATGTCGTGGTGTGGCGGCGGTGAAATCAAGGCCACACCTGGCTTGCTGTTGCGCAACCAGGCGATGTACTTGTCGACCTTGGGCCCTGGCAGCTGACCGCCTTCACCGGGCTTGGCGCCCTGGGCCACCTTGATCTCCAGCTGCTTACCGCTGCGCAGGTATTCCGCCGTCACACCGAAACGGCCTGAAGCCACCTGCTTGATTGCCGAGCAGGCGGTGTCCCCATTGCGCAAACCACCAATGCTGGGGAATGAAGCGGAACGGCCCTCACCATCCACATCCTTGAGGATCTGGAAGCGGGCAGGGTCTTCGCCGCCTTCACCGCTGTTGCTCTTACCGCCGATGCGATTCATCGCCACGGCCAACACTTCATGGGCTTCGCGGGACAAAGCGCCCAGACTCATCCCGCCCGTGCAGAAGCGGGTGCAGATGCTCTCGACGCTCTCCACCTGATCCAGGGGCACTGGGGTGGGAGCCAACTTGAACTCCAGCAGGTCCCGCAAGGCCATCACCGGTCGGTTTTCCAGCAAGGCCTGGTAGGTGGAGAAATGGTCGTAACCAGGGCCCTGAGCCACCGCCTTGTGCAGCGCCTTCGACAGCTCGGGATTGTTGCGGTGGTACTCAGCACCACTGCGGTACTGAACGAAGCCCATGAATTCGAGCTTGCTGCGGTTGAGCTCAGGGAAAGCCTTGGCGTGCATCGAGAGCGTTTCGTTCGCCAGCTCGGCCAGCGTCATGCCGGCAACACGGCTGGTCGTTCCGGTGAAGGCGGTCTCCACCACATCCGCTCCCAGGCCGATCGCTTCAAAGATCTGAGCGCCGTGGTAGCTGGCCAGCAATGAAATTCCGATCTTGGAGAGGATCTTGCGCAGGCCGTTCTCCAGCGACTCGCGAACGTTGGCCTGGGCTTGATTGGCATCCAGGGCGGGCAACTTGCCCTGTTCGATCCGCTTCTTGGTTTTGGGGTGATCCAGCCAGTGGCGGGTGGTCTCCCAGGTGAGCCAGGGGCAGACGGCACTGGCGCCATAACCAATCAGGCAGGCCATGTGATGGGTGCTCCAGCACTGGGCCGTATCCACCACCAGAGAGCACTGCAGCCGCAGCTTCTGACGCAGCAGATGGTGATGAACAGCACCCACGGCCAGCAAGGCCGGCATCGCCACCGTTGTGGGGGTCAGTGGGGCAGCCGCCCCCGTGCCATCGACCCGGTCGGACAGCACCAGAACTTGCGCTCCGTCACGCACCGCCTGTTCCGCGACGCTGCACAGCGCAGCGATGGCCTGTTGCAGACCTCCCGCACACGACTCCACAGCCACCTGGGTGGAGACCGTCTTGACGGGCAAACCCTGCTCACTGATGGCCGCCAGTTCCGCCTCGTTCAAAACGGGAGTCTCCAGATGGATGACGGAGGCAGCTTCCGGCTGGGGCTTCAGGGCGGGCCGGCGCTCACCCAGGTGCATCTCCAGGCTCATCACCAGCTTTTCCCGCAGGGGATCAATCGGAGGGTTGGTGACCTGGGCGAAACGCTGCTTGAAGTAGTCGTAAAGCAGGTGGGGCTTGTCGGAGAGCACAGCCAGGGGGATGTCATCCCCCATGCAGTAGGTCGGCTCCTTGCCGAGGGCAGCCATGTCCTCGATGATCAGATCGAAGTCTTCGGCGGTAAACCCCATCGCCGTCTGCAACCGCAGCAGATCGAGTTCACCCACCTGCCGGTCCTGGGTCCAGGGCTGGGGGGCCACGCCGCGGCGATGCTTCTGCAGCCAATCGGCGTAGGGGAAGCGCTGCGCCGCGTCTTCCTTCACCGACCAGTTGTCGAGCAACTCGCCGCGTTCAAGATCGACGGCCACCATCTGACCAGGGCCAAGACGACCTTTCTGAACAATCGTCTTGCCGCTGAGATCCACCACGCCGGTCTCCGATCCCATGATCACGAAGCCGTCAGCGGTGGTGCACCAACGCGCCGGACGCAGCCCATTGCGATCGAGCGTTGCACCCACTCGCTTGCCGTCGGCGAACACCAACAGGGCCGGGCCGTCCCAGGGTTCCTGAATGCCCGCGTTGAATTCGTACATCGCCGTCACATCAGGACGGCTGTCGAGATCGGGCTGATTGCGAAACGCTTCGGGCACCAGTGTGATCAGGCTGTCGGTGATCGACCGCCCACTGCACACCATCAATTCCAGAGTGGCGTCCAGGTTGGCGGAATCGCTGAAGGCAGGGTTCACAACCGGAATCAGGTCATCAGCCGCCTCACCCCAGACGTTCTCGAGGCTGGCTTCTGAAGCCTTGGCCCAGTTGAGGTTGCCCAGCAGCGTGTTGATTTCGCCGTTGTGCCCCAGAAGCCGCATCGGCTGAGCCAGGGGCCAGCGCGGCAGGGTGTTGGTGCTGAAACGGCGGTGATACACCGCAAAGCTCACCTCAAATCGTGGGTCCTGCAGGTCGGCGTAGAACTGCGCCAGCACCTCGGATCGCACCATTCCCTTGTAGACAACCGTCCGGCTGCTCAGGGAGGCGACATATACGTCCTGGGCCACCTCGGCACCCAGAGCGGCCCGCACACGGGCACCGATACGGCGCCGCAACCGCAGCAGCTGGCCATCAAAGGTTGCGTCGTCGGCATCACCATTCAGCACCCACTGCTCGATCACAGGCGCTGTGGCACGAGCCAAGGGGCCGAGAACCTCAGGGGCGACAGGCACCGTTCGCCACCCCAGAGGCTGCATGCCAAGGGCCTTGGCCTCTTCATCACACAGGCCCCGCACCTCAGCACGACGGCCGGCATCCGTCGGCATGAACATCATTCCGAGGCCCCGAGCGGCAGCCGCCTCGGGCCAGACCGCTTTCAGATACGACCAGGGGATCTCACACAACACACCTGCGCCGTCGCCGGAGTCGCCGTCACCACCGCAACCACCACGGTGCTCCATGCATCCCAGACCACGCAGGGCCTGCTCCAGCACCCAGTGACTGGCCTGCCCCTGGAGCTGGGCCAGGAAACCAACGCCACACGCATCCTTCTCGCCCGCAACAACCTCGGGTGCAGGGCTGTCGTAGTAAGGCCAGACAGCGGAACGGATGGCGTCAGACATAGGGAACTCAACCGGACGATCGCATGGGTCTGCAGCTTCGAGCTCTGCAGAGACCATCTCGAGGGACGATCCTAGGCAGGCGCCTCTCCGCCCAGGCATTTCATGCTGGCCTTTGCCCCACTTCCCCCGCCACCACCTGAGGTTCGGCCTGCGCCCAACCAGAGCGGTGAGTTGGTGCTGATCGGGCAAGAGCGCAGCAAGGCGGTTTGGCTCTTGAAGGGCAGCGACGCAGAACCGGAAGAACTTTGGCTGCCCTTGGAGGTTTTGGAATCCCGTCTGGGTTTCCGGCGGGTGTCTCGCCTCGATGGAGAGGCACTGGAGTGGTTTGGCCGAACAGTCTCCCTCACCGCACTGGCAACCCGTTCGCTCGGTGATGAAGTCGGCCTCGAGGTGAGCGACTGGCTGGCCGCAACAGGCGTGCGCTCCAAAGTGCGGGGACACACCTTGGAGCTTCGGCTGCCCCGACCAACGGTGAACAATCTGCGCCGCGGCAAGGGTTCAACAGCTGATCGTTTGGTGCTGGACCTGAACGGCCCCGCCCTGGTGCAACGGTTGAACGGCGACCTGTTGCTGGAGCTCAAGCTGTCGCGGACCCAGCAACTTCAGTTGAAGGCGTGGGGGCTCACTCCACAGCAGCATCGCCACGGCGGCCTTCTGCTGAAGGGACAAGCCACCAAGCTGAGGAGCCTGAGCCTGGCGTCCCCCTGGCGGGTGGTGCTGGATGGCGTGCAGATCGGCGGGCGCCGCCCAGTCCAGAACGCACATCTGCCCCTGCGCGACCCAGCTCTGGCCGAATGGCTGAGGCGGGGCTTCGTCTTGGAGCAACGCATCATCAAGGTGGGGGTGAAACCCATTCAGGTGTTCCGTGCCGGCGGCCAGCTGAGCCGTCTCGGCATCACCCTTCAGCCCCTGGTCAAAGCCGAGCAGCAACAGGGCCTGCGTTTTCTGCCTCAGCTCTCCCAACCCGCAGGGGCACTGGTCGCAGTGAACGGAGGCTTTTTCAACCGGATCAATCAACTCCCCCTGGGGGCCGTGCGGCATCAGGGAATCTGGCTGTCCGGTCCGATCCTGAACCGCGGCGTGATCGCTTGGGGAGCCTCAGGGGATCTGCAGTTCGGCCGGCTGCGGCTGAACCAGACGCTGCGGGTGAACAAGGGTCGCCGCTGGATCCTGATGGCACTCAACAGCGGCTACGTCCAGAAGGGACTGAGCCTCTACACACCTGCATGGGGGCCTCGCTACCGGGCCCTGAGCGGAGAAGAGGAAGCTCTGTTGATTCGTGACGGGCGCGTCGAATCAACCTTCGACCAGCGCAGCCTGCAGGGCGGCATCGCCATTCCCAAAAACGCTGCACTGGTGGTCGCCCGCGGGCGCACGCCGCTGCCGGCTCAACCTGGTGATCAGATCCAGGTGACAGAGCGATCCAGCTCTCCCCTGGCCCAACAGCCCAATGTTCTGGGGGGCGGTCCACTCCTGATGCAGAACGGCCGCGTGGTGCTGAATGGACGTCAGGAGGGATTTAGCCCCGGCTTCATGAGCTTGGCGGCGCCAAGAACGGTCGTGGCTCAGGGGGCGAGTGGTCAGTGGCTAATGACCTTGCGCGGGGCCGCCGGCAGTGATCCCACCCTTGTGGAAACAGCCCTGGCAGCCCAGCAACTGGGCCTGCGCGATGCCTTGAACATGGATGGCGGCAGTTCCACCACCCTTGTGGTGGCCGGACGAACCGTGATGAACGGTCGAAGCAGCACCCCGAGAGTCCACAACGGGCTGGGTCTCATCCCCCTCTGAGACCTGCAACAGTGGGGGCCCTGAGGAAATGAGCATGGCTGCCAATCTGCGGCTGACCGCTGCCGCTGCCGCTGAACTAGGGCGACAGGCGGCCGTGGCGGGAACACCGGGGCAGATGCATCTCGATCTCACTCCCGGGGAGTGCGCACAACACGTTCTGCGCATCCGGGCAGGACATCTGGCCGGGGTCGCGATCGCAAGAGCCGATGGCGTGACCCTGCACGCCCCGGCGGAACAGCTCAAATTGCTTGAAGGCCTTTGTCTGGACTACCGGGGCGACCTCAGTGGCGGTGGTTTTCTGATCCGCAACAGCGATGGTGTTGAACCCTGTGCCTGCGGCAGTGCCTTCAGCCGCGTTTGAGGGGGGACCGTCACCCGGTATCGTGGTCGATTGTCGAATCAGGTCGGGAGTCCGACCGCTCACCGACCATCGATGCCAACCATCCAACAGCTGATCCGCACTGAGCGCTCACGCCTCAAGGCCAAGACCAAATCCCCAGCCCTGAAGTCGTGCCCTGAGCGTCGCGGTGTTTGCACCCGCGTTTACACCTCGACGCCCAAAAAGCCCAACTCGGCGCTGCGCAAGGTGGCTCGTGTACGCCTGACCTCCGGTTTCGAGGTCACGGCCTACATCGGCGGTGTCGGTCACAACCTGCAGGAGCACTCGGTGGTGTTGATCCGCGGCGGTCGTGTCAAAGACCTCCCTGGTGTCCGCTACCACATCATCCGCGGAACCCTGGATACCGCTGGCGTGAAAGACCGGCGTCAGTCCCGCTCCAAGTACGGCGCCAAGGCTCCGAAGGAGTGATCACCGGTTTCTTACCCATCCCCATCAAGTTCTGATCCCTAATGTCACGCCGCAACGCCGCTGAGAAGCGCCCGATTCTTCCCGACCCGCAGTTCAACAGCCGCCTCGCCACGATGATGGTGGTGCGCCTGATGCAGCACGGCAAGAAGTCGACAGCGCAACGGATCCTGTCCGACGCGTTCGGCCTGATCAACGAGCGCACCGGCGGAGATCCGCTCGAACTGTTCGAGACAGCCGTCAAGAACGCCACCCCTCTGGTGGAAGTGCGCGCCCGCCGTGTCGGTGGTGCCACCTACCAGGTGCCCATGGAAGTGCGCCAAGAGCGCGGCACCGCTATGGCCCTGCGCTGGCTGGTGAGCTTCTCCCGCGCCCGCAACGGCCGGAGCATGGCCCAGAAGCTGGCTGGCGAACTGATGGATGCCGCCAACGAGGCTGGCAACGCCGTTCGCAAGCGCGAAGAAACCCACAAGATGGCCGAAGCCAACAAGGCTTTCGCCCACTACCGCTACTGAGCCTCGCGGGCCAGTCATCAACACAGATGTTCATGGCTGGCCTGTAGAGTCTCTCCGCCTTTTCACGCCCCACCCCCGGAGAATTTCCTGTGGCCCGCGACTTCCCCCTGGAACGCGTCAGAAATATTGGTATCGCTGCTCACATCGATGCCGGCAAAACCACCACGACAGAACGGATTCTGTTCTATTCCGGTGTGGTGCACAAAATCGGCGAGGTGCATGACGGCGCCGCCGTGACCGACTGGATGGCCCAGGAACGGGAGCGTGGCATCACGATCACCGCAGCTGCCATTTCGACGTCCTGGCAGGACCATCGGATCAACATCATCGACACGCCTGGTCACGTGGACTTCACCATTGAGGTGGAGCGCTCCATGCGCGTGCTGGATGGCGTGATTGCCGTCTTCTGTGCTGTGGGTGGCGTTCAGCCCCAATCCGAGACCGTCTGGCGTCAGGCCGATCGCTATTCCGTTCCCCGGATGGTGTTCGTGAACAAGATGGACCGCACCGGTGCAGACTTCCTCAAGGTTCACGGCCAGATCAAGGATCGCCTCAAAGCCAATGCTGTTCCGATTCAGCTTCCGATCGGTGCTGAAGGTGAGCTCAGCGGCATCATCGATCTCGTTGCCAACAAGGCGTACATCTACAAGAACGACCTCGGCACCGACATCGAAGAAGCCGACGTGCCGGCCGACATGGCCGACGAGGTCGCCGAATGGCGGAACACCTTGATGGAAACCGTCGCCGAAACCGATGAGGTGCTGATCGAGAAGTTCCTCGAAACCGGCGAACTCAGCGTTGACGAGCTCAAGAAAGGCATCCGAGAGGGCGTGCTCAAGCACGGTCTGGTGCCCATGCTCTGCGGCTCCGCCTTCAAGAACAAAGGTGTGCAGCTGGTGCTCGACGCTGTGATCGACTACCTGCCTGCTCCCGTCGACGTTCCCCCCATCCAGGGTGTGCTTCCCGACGGCAGCGAAGCGGTGCGTCCGTCCGACGACAGCGCCCCCTTCAGTGCCCTCGCCTTCAAGGTGATGGCGGATCCCTACGGCAAGCTCACCTTCGTGCGGATGTACTCCGGCATCCTCGAGAAGGGCAGCTACGTGCTCAACTCCACCAAAGGTGAAAAGGAGCGCATCTCCCGCCTCGTGGTGCTTAAGGCTGATGACCGTGAGGAAGTCGACGCACTGCGTGCCGGCGACCTCGGTGCGGTGCTCGGACTGAAGAACACCACCACTGGCGACACCCTCTGCACCCAGGACGATCCGATCGTTCTCGAGACCCTGTTCATCCCCGAACCGGTGATCTCCGTGGCTGTTGAGCCGAAGACCAAGGGCGACATGGAGAAGCTCTCCAAGGCCCTGGTTGCTCTGGCTGAAGAGGACCCCACCTTCCGCGTCAACACCGATTCTGAGACCGGCCAGACCGTGATCGCCGGCATGGGCGAACTCCACCTGGAAATCCTGGTGGACCGCATGCTGCGTGAGTTCAAAGTGGAAGCCAACATCGGCGCACCTCAGGTGTCCTATCGCGAAACCATCCGTGGTTCAGCAGGTGGCGAAGGCAAGTTCTCCCGTCAGACCGGTGGTAAAGGCCAGTACGGCCACGTTGTGATCGAGATGGAACCGGGCGAACCCGGCTCCGGCTTCGAATTCGTCAACAAGATCGTGGGCGGTGTCGTTCCGAAGGAATACATCAAGCCCGCCGAGCAGGGCATGAAGGAGACCTGCGAATCCGGTGTGATCGCCGGATATCCCCTCATCGATGTGAAATGCACCCTGGTGCATGGCTCTTATCACGACGTCGACTCCTCGGAGATGGCGTTCAAGATCGCCGGATCCATGGCCTTCAAGGACGGCGTCAAGAAGTGCAACCCTGTGCTGCTTGAGCCGATGATGAAGGTCGAGGTCGAAGCTCCCGAGGATTTCCTCGGTTCGATCATCGGCGACCTGTCCTCCCGTCGAGGTCAGGTTGAGGGCCAGTCCGTCGAAGACGGCACGTCCAAAATCTCGGCCAAGGTGCCCCTTGCCGAGATGTTCGGTTACGCCACCGAGCTCCGCTCCATAACCCAGGGCCGGGGCATTTTCTCGATGGAATTCGACAATTACGCCGAAGTTCCTCGCAATGTGGCCGAGGCCATCATTTCCAAGAATCAGGGCAATTCCTGATCTCTAAACTCCTCCAAATCCAACCCTCGATTCTTTAAACACCCATGGCACGCGAGAAGTTCGAAAGGAACAAGCCTCACGTCAACATCGGCACCATCGGCCACGTTGACCATGGCAAGACAACCCTCACCGCTGCGATCACCAACGTGCTCGCCAAGAAGGGTCAGGCTGAAGTTCAGAACTACGCCGACATCGACGGCGCCCCTGAAGAGCGTGAGCGCGGCATCACCATCAACACCGCTCACGTTGAGTACGAGACCGAGACCCGTCACTACGCCCACGTGGACTGCCCTGGTCACGCGGACTACGTGAAGAACATGATCACCGGTGCCGCTCAGATGGACGGCGCCATCCTGGTGTGTGCCGCCACCGACGGCCCGATGGCCCAGACCAAGGAGCACATCCTGCTGGCCAAGCAGGTGGGCGTTCCCGCTCTGGTGGTTGCACTGAACAAGTGCGACATGGTCGATGACGAAGAGATCATCGAACTGGTGGAGATGGAGATCCGCGAACTGCTCTCCAGCTACGACTTCCCCGGCGACGACATCCCCGTGGTTCAGGTCTCCGGCCTGAAGGCCATCGAAGGCGAGGCTGAGTGGGAAGCCAAGATCGAGGAACTGATGGCGGCTGTTGACGCCAGCATTCCTGAGCCTGAGCGGGAAGTGGACAAGCCCTTCCTGATGGCTGTGGAAGACGTCTTCTCCATCACCGGTCGCGGCACCGTGGCCACCGGCCGCATCGAACGCGGCATCGTCAAGGTCGGCGAAGAAATCGAAATCGTCGGCATCAAGGACACCCGCAAGACCACCGTCACCGGTGTGGAAATGTTCCGCAAGCTGCTCGATGAGGGCATGGCTGGCGACAACGTTGGTCTGCTGCTGCGCGGCATCCAGAAGGAAGAGATCGAGCGCGGCATGGTGCTCGTGAAGCCCGGTTCCATCACCCCTCACACTAAGTTCGAGGGTCAGGTGTACGTGCTCAAGAAGGAAGAAGGCGGCCGCCACACTCCCTTCTTCGCTGGCTACCGCCCGCAGTTCTACATCCGTACAACGGACGTGACCGGCCAAATCACCGCCTTCACCGCGGAAGACGGTTCCAACGTGGAAATGGTGATGCCTGGTGACAACATCCAGATGACCGGTGAGCTGATCTGCCCCGTCGCCATCGAGCAAGGCATGCGCTTCGCTATTCGCGAAGGCGGCCGCACCATCGGTGCTGGCGTGGTCTCCAAGATCATCGAGTGATCAGCGCAAGCTGAACCACACGTCAGGGGATGGAGGGGCTCAGCCCCCCATCTCCTACATTTCTCAGAACCTCGACAACTGAAGTCCTGCTTCGATCTCGAAGCTTTTTCGCTCCCTTCCTATGTCCACTGCCATCGCTCAGCAGAAGATCCGCATCCGCCTGAAGGCGTTCGACCGCCGCATGCTCGATCTTTCTTGCGAGAAAATCATTGAAACGGCCGATAACACCGCTGCAACCGCGATCGGTCCGATCCCCCTGCCCACGAAACGCAAGATCTACTGCGTTCTGCGCTCTCCCCACGTGGACAAGGACTCCCGCGAGCACTTCGAGACCCGCACCCACCGTCGGATCATCGACATCTACAGCCCCTCGGCCAAAACCATCGATGCGCTGATGAAGCTTGATCTCCCCAGTGGTGTGGACATCGAAGTGAAGCTCTGATCCGTTCGATCAGAACTTCATTTTCCTAGGATTCAGTTGCCTACAACACGGCGTTCGTGTCCGATTTTTCTGTGAGGGAGCTTCCCCTGTTCCCCCTGCCGGACGTCGTGTTGTTCCCGCAGCAGCTCCTGCCGCTGCACATTTTTGAATCGCGTTATCGGATGCTTCTCCAGACGGTTCTGGAGACCGACAAACGATTCGGCATCGTTCGCATCAACCCCGAGAACGGCGAAATGGCCGAAATCGGTTGCTGCGCTGAGGTGCTTCAGCACCAAACAACCGAAGACGGTCGCAGCTACATCGTTTCGCTGGGCCAACAGCGGTTCCGGCTGCTCAACATCACGCGGGAAACGCCCTACCGAACAGCGATGGTGAGTTGGCTGGAGGATGAGCCCGTGGCCGACACCGACCAGCTCAACAGCCTGCGGGACAAGGTGAGCGAAGCCTTGAATGACGTCGTTCAGCTGACCAGCAAATTGCAGAACCGAGAGGTGGAACTACCTGACGATCTGCCGGATCTACCGCGGGAACTCTCCTTCTGGATCAGCGCCCATCTTGATCAGGCCGCTTCGGAGCAACAGAGTCTTCTGGAACTAACCGACACCCACGAACGGTTGAGTCAGCAATTTGAAATGTTGGATCACACCCGACGCCAACTGGCAGCCCGCACTGTGTTGATGGATCTGAAGTGATGTTGGGATCTCTGTTAGTGGTGGCCGGGGCCGTTGGAGCCACCGGAGTTGCGCTGTGGCTTCGCCGTGACCGGCGCTACGAATCGTCGGAGAGTGTCGCCTCCGCCTACGACGCCTGGACGGAAGACCGTTTGTTGGAGCAGCTCTGGGGCGAGCATGTCCATCTCGGTCATTACGGGACCCCGCCGGGCTCCTGCGACTTCCGCGAAGCCAAGGAAGCCTTCGTCCACGAGCTGGTGCGATGGAGCGGTCTGGACCAACTCCCCGCCGGCAGCCGGGTGCTGGATGTGGGATGCGGCATCGGTGGCAGTGCCCGAATCCTGGCGCGGGATTACGGATTGAACGTTCTTGGCATCAGCATCAGCCCTGCCCAGGTGGAACGAGCCACACAACTCACCCCATCAGGCCTGAGCTGCCGCTTCCAGGTGATGGACGCCTTGGATCTTCAACTGCCCGATCAGAGCTTTGATGCGGTCTGGAGTGTGGAGGCTGGCCCCCACATGCCCGACAAACAGCGTTATGCCGATGAGCTGCTGCGGGTGATGCACCCTAGAGGGCTGCTTGCAGTGGCCGACTGGAACCGCCGGGATCCATCTGACGGCGGCATGACGCGAACCGAACGCTGGGTGATGCGTCAGCTGCTCAACCAATGGGCCCACCCTGAATTCGCCAGCATCAAGGGGTTCCGCCAGAACCTCGACAACAGCGTGCACCACCGGGGCGAGATCGTCACCGGTGACTGGACCCAGGCCACACTCCCCTCATGGATTGACTCGATCATTGAGGGCATCCGACGCCCCTGGGCTGTGCTCAGCCTGGGACCGAAAGCGGTCCTACAAGGCCTGAGAGAAACCCCGACGTTGTTGCTGATGCACTGGGCCTTCGCCACCGGGCTGATGCAATTCGGCGTCTTCCGGATCAGCAAAGACTGATCCTCAAGAGCCGCTCAGATCGCTACTGGGGTAGGCACCGAAATGGGCCAGATGCTCACACAGGGGCTGCAACTGGGCAATCAGATCCTGCAGGGCCGTTGACGGATCCGGCGGTAGATCCACATCCACGAAGAAGACGTATTCCCCCAGCTCCCGTTTGGACGGTCGCGATTCAATCCGACTCATGTTCAGGCCCCGCTCAGCCAAACAGGCCAGAGCCTCCAGCAAGGCCCCCGGCGCATTGCGATGCAGCGAAAACGCCAGGCTGGCCACATCGCCATGCTCACTGCGCTGCCCACGGCGCAACAGCAGAAAACGGGTGCGGTTGCCCGCAACATCGTTCACAGGAAACGCCAGCTGATCCAACCCGTGTTCACGGGCAGCGGTCTGGGAGGCAATCGCAGCCCGGAAGGGACTGCCCGCCACCATGCGAGCTGCTTCAGACGTGGATGAAGTGGGCAGTTGCAAGGCATCGGGCAGATGCTGGGCCAACCAGCCACTGCACTGGGCCAGGGCCTGCGGGTGAGAAAGCACTTCGGTGACTTTGCTGAGCGGCCCACTCCCCAGCAGAGCGTGCTGAATCGGCAGCACCAAAGCCCTGCGGATACAGAGCTCGGGATGGGACCACAGCGCATCGAGGGTCGCTGTCACCCCCCCTTCAACCGAGTTCTCGATCGGGACAACGGCTGCTTCACACTGCCCTCCGGCCAACTGTTCCACCACCGATCGGAGCCCCACACAGGGAACAAGCTGGACATCCTCGAGAGCGTCCTGTTCGATCAACACCCGGGCGGCCTGCTCGCCATAGGTCCCGACTGGGCCAAGGAATGCGAGAAGTGTAGGCATCGAAGCCGCACTGGATGGACTCGATAAGATCATGCCGCGTCAGGTGATGACCATGCCCCTGGCCTTCGAAGCCAGTCAAAAGCTTGATCTGCCTGTCAGAACGGGAGCAGAGCGGCTTCCCACTTACCTGTTGGAGGAGGAGCGCGTCCTCGGGGCCCTGCTGGATGCCAAACAGCTCACCCGCCTGCAGTCAGGGCAGTACCGCTATGTGGTGACCAGCCTGCAGGTCTTCCAGCTCCACGTGAAACCAGTGGTGTCCCTCCAGATCCACATGGAAGGCGACACATTGGTGATGCAGGCCCTCGACTGCGAACTGGAGGGTCTGGGGATTGTTGATGACTTCGCCCTGAACCTGGAAGCACGGCTGACGTCCACACCCGACGGACTTCAGGGGCATGCCCATCTTTCGGTGAGCGTCAGCCAGCCATCGCTGCTCAAGCTGATCCCCAAACGGGTGCTGGAATCAACGGGCGAATCAATCTTGAGTGGCATCCTCATTGGCATCAAAGCCCGGGTTGGCCAGCAACTGATCGACGACTACCGAAGCTGGTGCCGGGAAACCGACGGTAAAGGCTCAACCGAGCAGACGCCTCAAGAACGTGTGCCGATGCAGGGGCGTGGGGCCTGAGGCCATCAAGCTCTGACGATGTTGCGCCGTGCCGTAGCCCGCATGGCGCTCGAGGCCGTAACCAGGGAATCGAGCCGATAAGCGCCGGATGAGTGCATCCCTGGCCTCCTTGGCCAGAACACTCGCCGCAGCAATGGCCGCTGATCGGCTGTCCCCTGCGATCACCGTGCGCTGCGGGCCCTGCCACAGCCGAAGGGGAAGGTTGCCATCCACCAGCACGAGCCCAGGGCGCTGCGGCAGTCGCTGCAGAGCCCGCAACATGGCGCGTTCCGTGGCAACGCGGATGCCGCAGGCGTCAATTTCTCGCGCTGAAGCCTGGCCCAAAGCGGACGCCACACACAGGGATTGAATCAAGGGAACCAGAGCAGCCCGACGCTTGGCTGACAGTTTTTTGCTATCGGTCAGCCCTGCCTTCAACAGCTCTTCAGCAGCTGAGCCTTCGAGCACAACAGCAGCCGCAAACACAGGACCGAAAAGGCAACCGCGACCAACTTCATCCACACCAGCCACGTCCCGCCCGAGAGGGAGGGAGTCCTGCGCGGTCATCCGACTCAGACCGTGGCGACAGCCGAGGAGCGGCGACGGCGACGGCGAGGCTCATCAGGCTCAGCTGTTTCCGCCACGGCCACAGGCTCGGGCTCAGCCGGTTCGCTGATGGGGGCAGGTTCTGGTTCGGTGATCGTCAGGTTGGTCACCGCCTCCAAGGGGGTGATCTCCACCATCAAGGGGACTGATTCATCCGGGGCGGATGAGGTAACAACAATAGGCGTCTCAACGGCAGGAGTCGCAGTGGGCTGACTCGCCCCGTTGCGTGAACCTGAACGACCACCCCGTCCGCCACGACGACGGCGGCGTCCGGAACTGGCCGCCAATTGCTGACGCGCCGCCTCCAGCACCTCCTGCTCGTCCTCGCCAGGACGCACAACCCGGACCACGACGTTGTCGGATGCAGGGGGCTCCTCCAGCAACAGGGCAGGGTTCAATCCCAGCCAACCAAACAGCTGCTGTTGCTCGTCGGTCATCGGGACGGCAACCAATTCAGGGTCCTGACGACGGGCGGTCGCTGGCTCCTGAGCCTCTTGGGTCGACACCTCAGGGGCAGTGGTGTCGGTCGTCTCGACAGGAAGGACGGAATCCTGACTGCCACGCCCTCGACCACCGCGCCGCCTCCGGCCATTGCCACCGCTCTCTCCGGGCGCAACAACTTCGGCGCGGGCAGAGGCCGCCGAGCGAACCAATCCTGTGGCCGTTGCCAGAGGTTGAAGCAGGTCTTTGCCGGGAAGAACGGCCACATGGCCCAGACCACCACAGCTGGGGCAAGCCCGACCGAACAGTTCATAGATGTTCTGCCCTTGACGCTTGCGGGTGAGTTCCACCAGGCCCAGTTCGCTGAGCTGTGCGATCTGCGGGCGGGCTGAGTCGTCACGGACGGCTGTCGTGAAATGCTCCAGCAGCTGGAGCTGATCACGACGGGAATCCATATCGATGAAGTCGATGATGATCACCCCACCGATGTTGCGAAGCTTGAGCTGGCGAGCGATTTCGATCGCCGCCTCACAGTTGGTCCACAGAACGGTTTCGCGCGCATTGGCCGATCGTGTGAACGAGCCCGAGTTCACATCGATCACCGTGAGCGCTTCGGTGGGCTCGATGATCACGTAGCCACCGGACGGCAGATCAACCCGCGGCTTCAGCGCATCGCGGATGGCGGCATTGACCTTGTAGTGCTCCAGCAACTCGCTGGGTTCACTGTGAGACTCCACCAGCACATTGCCGGCTTCGGCACCAAGGAAACTGCTCACACGGTTCACAGCGACGGCATCGTCCACCACAACCCGGGCCAGATCCGGGCCCATGTGGTCCCGCAGAATCCGATGGATGAAGTCTTCATCGCGGTTGAGCAGCACCGGCGGTGCAGCCGTTTCAGCGGCTTGCTGAATCGCCTCCCACTGGCGCAGCAAGGATTCCAGATCCTCGATCAACAGCTCTTCGCTGATGCCGTCGGCTTCCGTACGGATCAGCAGACCGGCTCCAGGCGGCTTGATCAGAACACCAAGGGCACGCAGTCGGTTCCGTTCTGCATCAGAACTGATGCGCCGGGAGATGTTGACCCCCTGGCCATGGGGCTGAAGCACCAGGTAGCGACCTGGCAGAGCAAGATTTCCCGTCAACCGTGGGCCTTTGGTGCCGGTCGGTTCTTTCATCACCTGAACCAAAACCTTCTGGCGAGGCTCCAGAAGTTCAGTGATCCCAGCCGAACCTTTCTTCAGACGCAGCGGGCCAAGATCGGTGACATGAATGAACCCATTTTTCTCACTCTCACCAATATTGACGAAGGCGGCATCAATGCCTGGCAGAACATTTTCTACCGTTCCTAAATAGACATCTCCGATCTGATAACGACCCTGCGCGACGATGAGTTCATCAACGCGTTCATCGGTCAGCACTGCTGCGATGCGCAGCTGCTCCGCGATGACAATTTGCTGGGGCATAAGAGGACTGGTTGAGCCCGATTGAGGGCCGGATCCGTTGAGGAACCTGCCGGTTCTCCCTCACGGGTTGATGGAAAGATCTGAGCTGGTCAGCAAGACCAAAAGGTTGCGGAGCAAAAACTCCTATGACACGGGCTTGGGGGTTCCAAAAAAGACCGCCATGCAAGCCGTGATGTGGACCTCGATATCCGTGTTGGATCAGACAAGACCGGAACAAGGTTGGTCCCGATAGACGAAACACCTGTTCCGTAGCCAAACTAGCACTGCGCACTGAGGAGCAGGGCCTCGCGCGCCAGGCGTTGCACCTGCAAGGGCTGACCAACGGTTTCAGCCAGCCAGTGCTGAATCTGAGCAGGGCGCAAGCTTCGACCCATCTCATCCACCGCCGCTTCCAAGCGAAGCCGAACGGATCCATTGGCGTTCTGATCCGTCACCTGCAGCGCCTTCAACGCGGGGCGGCAATCCCGTTCCCGGGGGCGGCCCTTCTTATCGGTGTCGTGCCACACCAAGGTTGTGGCCTGCAGGAGCTGATCCACCGCCGCATGCCAATCCAATGACATCGGGGCCTGCTCCTGCGGCACGAGATCAAAACACCAAATGGCCCCCGTCAGTTCTTGCGAAAGGCTCTTGCCACTGACGGGAACCTCGGCTGCCGCCAGCAGCTGAATGCCCTCCGGCAGCAACGGCTGAAGCGTCTTGCGGAAGTGGTTGGGATCCAGGGCCTCGGTGAATTCCAGATCCATCCACTCGCTCTGGGCCTCAGCACCGAGGGGAAGTGCCAAAGCGATCTGAATCCGCGGCAGTGGATGAAACCCACCGGTGAAGCTGATCGGAAGCGCACTGCGACGCAGGGCCCGCTCCAGCATGCGCATCAGATCAAGATGGCTGAGCAGCGCCATCGATCCCGTTTTGGCGAATTGCACCCGGATCCGGCAGACCCGTTCACTGGGCGGCGCCTGGGTTGGCACCTGGGTTGGCACCTCAGGAGCGGGAACCACCACGTTGTGCCCGAGATCCGGACCACAGACCCCACAACTGCTGCAGCCATCAAAGGAGCAGTCGGGCACAACCGCCGCTGCCAGAGCCCGCTGCAGATCGTCCGCGAGCCAGGCCTTGTCGATGCCGGTGTCGATGTGATCCCAGGGGAGTGGCTGGGCACAGAACGCTTCCAGATCCTCCCGATCCAGCGCAGCCACAGCACTCCAACTCCCCACCTCCATCTCCCGGTAACGCCCCTGCAGGCCGGCATCCGCGATGGCTCCGGTCCAGGCGGCGTAGGTGCGATCCAGCGACTCGAACCAGGCATCCATGCCGGCACCAGCTCGCCAGGCCGCTTCGATCACCGGGGCAAGGCGCCGATCGCTGCGGCCCACAAAATCCTCCATGGCCGAAAGCCGCATATCGGTGAAATTCACCTTCACGCCGCGCAAACGCCTGAAGGCCTCCTTGAGCAGCACCTGGCGCCGCTCAAACTCAGCCGTGGAGACGCTGTGCCACTGAAAAGGGGTGTGGGGCTTGGGCGTGAAATTGCTGATCGTGATGTTCAGGTTCAGCCGACCTAGGTCACGGCAGCGCTGCTGGAGCATCACGCAGGTCTCGGCAATGCCGAGAACGTCGGCATCCGTCTCACCAGGGAGGCCGATCATGAAGTACAGCTTCACCTTGCGGTATCCGTTCTGCATGGCCGTGCGGATGCCATGCAACAGGTCGTCATCGGTGAGGCCCTTGTTGACGATGTCGCGGAGTCGCTGTGTCCCGGCCTCCGGGGCGAAGGTGAGACCCGCTTTCCGCGTGCCGCCAAGGATGTGGGCAATGTCTTCATCGAAGCGATCCACCCGCTGGCTGGGCAGTTGAAGCGTGACGTTCTGATCCGCCAGGCGGTTGCGCAACTCCACCCCCACCGCCGGCAGCGCCAGATAGTCGCTGCAGCTCAAGGAGAGCAGCGAGAAATCGCTGTAACCGGTTTGCTTCATGCCGGTCTCCACTGCCTCGATCACAGCTTCGGGTTCCACATCCCGAGCCGGTCGCGTCAACATTCCGGGCTGGCAGAAGCGACAACCCCGGGTGCAACCGCGGCGAATCTCCACCGTGAGGCGGTCATGCACAGTTTCCACATGGGGGACAAGGCCCATGGCGTAATGGGGCATCGGCGTCGCCACACGCCGAAGCACCCGCGCCGGAAGATCAGGGTGAAGTGGCTCAAGGGTGACCCCATCAGCGCCTGCCCCATAGAGAGAAGGCACATAAACCCCGGGAACCTGGGCCAGATCTCGGAGCAGTTGCGATCGGGTCAACCCATCGGCTTTGGCCTGCGCCACCACTAAACCGATTTCAGGCAACAGCTCTTCACCGTCGCCCAAGGCGATGAAGTCGAAGAACGGGGCGTAGGGCTCTGGGTTACTGGTGGCGGTGGGACCGCCAGCAAAGATCAGCGGGGGCGATGCAGGGTCACTCAGCGGCAAGTCGCCCCGATCCGCGGAGCGAATCGGCACCTGCGCCAGATCCAGCATCTCGAGGATGTTGGTGGCGCCAAGTTCATAGCTAAGGCTGAAGCCCAGGATGTCGAAGGCCGGCAAGGGCCGACGGCTTTCCACCGCAAACAACGCCTGAGAGCGCTCCCGCAAGCGGCTAGCCAGATCGGCCGCCGGGAGATAGGCGCGATCGCACAACTGCCCGGGCACGGCATTGAGGATCGAATAAAGAATGATGTGGCCGAGGTTGCTGGAGCCGACCTCATAAATCTCGGGATAGGTGAGTGCCCAGTGCACCGACGCTGCCTGCCAATCCCGTGGTTGCACCCCTAACTCGTGCCCCATGTAGCGGGCCGGTTTGTTGATGCCGCTGTCCACCAGGGCATGGAAATCAACCGGGTGATCCAGGGATGAGGCGACCACGTCGGATGTCCTGACTCCTGAGGTCATCGTATGGAGCTGCCGACACGGCAGGATGCCCCGCAGAAATAGCTTCCGGTTCCGTGGTTCAGGTCAACGGCAATTACCTCAAGCTCAAGGCGGGCTACCTGTTCCCTGAGATCGGTCGGCGCGTCAAAGCGTTCAGCAGCGCCAATCCCAATGCAGCACTGATCCGCCTGGGCATCGGTGATGTCACGGAGCCCCTGCCGCTGGCCTGTCGTGAAGCCATGAAAACGGCCATCGATGCAATGGGGACGGCCGAAGGCTTCCATGGCTACGGCCCCGAACAGGGCTACGGCTGGCTGCGGGAAGCCATCGCCAAAAACGATTTCCAATCCCGAGGCTGCGACATCAGTGCCGAGGAAATTTTTGTTTCCGACGGCTCCAAGTGCGACAGCAGCAACATCCTCGACATCCTCGGAGAGGGAAACAAGGTGGCCGTCACGGACCCTGTTTATCCGGTGTACGTGGACAGCAACGTGATGGCTGGCCGCACCGGTGAAGCCGGAGAGATCGGTCGCTACGCGGGCCTGACCTACCTGCCGATCAGCGCTGACAACGGTTTTTCAGCGCAAATTCCCAGTGAACCGGTCGACCTCATTTACCTCTGCTTCCCCAACAACCCCACCGGTGCCGTCGCCACCCGCGAGCAACTCCAAGCCTGGGTGAACTACGCCCGCGCCCATAACGCGCTGATCCTGTTCGATGCCGCCTATGAGGCCTTCATCCAGGATCCGGAACTCCCCCACTCCATTTTTGAGATCGAAGGAGCCCGGGACTGCGCCATCGAGTTCCGTTCCTTCTCCAAAAACGCTGGCTTCACCGGAACGCGCTGTGCCTTCACCGTGGTGCCCAAAGGGTTGAAAGGCAAGGCCGCCAATGGCGAAGCGGTGGAACTCTGGGGTCTGTGGAACCGTCGTCAGAGCACAAAATTCAACGGTGTGAGCTACATCATTCAGCGCGGAGCTGAGGCTGTTTACTCCGAAGCCGGCCAGGCCGAGGTGAAGGCCCTGGTGAGCTTCTACATGGAGAACGCCGCGATCATTCGCCGCGAACTCAGTGCCGCAGGTCTCACCGTCTATGGCGGCGAACACGCCCCATACGTCTGGATCAAGACCCCTGAGGGCATGGACTCCTGGGGCTTCTTCGACCATCTGCTCAACAAAGCCAACGTGGTCGGTACGCCCGGCAGCGGTTTCGGCGCCGCGGGAGAGGGGTATTTCCGCTTGTCCGCCTTCAACAGCCGCGCCAATGTGGACGAAGCCATGGCCCGCATCAAGGCCCTGTGAGCCGCTCCCTCTCCCCATTCCCTTTAGATTTCAAAGGCTTCGGATCAATGGTCATGGCAGTGGACTCTCCCAGCCAAAAACCAGGAGGTGCAGCTGTTCTGGACAAAGCGCCAGAGCGGGTTCGCAAGCGCTCACCTCGCTACAAGGTTCTGCTGCACAACGATCCGGTGAATTCCATGGAATACGTGGTGGCCACCCTGCAGCAGGTTGTGCCTCAACTCAGCGAGCAGGACTGCATGGCCGTGATGCTGGAGGCCCACAACACAGGCGTGGGCTTGGTGATTGTGTGTGACATCGAGCCGGCTGAGTTCTACTGCGAAACGCTGAAATCCAAAGGCTTGACCAGCTCCATCGAGCCTGAGAACTAGAGCGATGCAGCAACCGCTGAACAGGTTCCTCCTGCTTCAGCCAGTCTGGCTGCCCACGGTTCTGTTCATCCCTCTGCTCTATGCACTGGGCTGGCTTGCCGCTGTTCCGCTGACGCTGCTTGGCCTTCCAACGGATCAGCTCTCACTCACCGGAACGGTGCTGAGTTTTGTGCTGTTCCTCGCGCTGATGCATCGATGGGTTGCGGTGCGTTGGTCGGCTGAGAAACCTTGGGCGGCCTTGGGCATCTGCAGAGCCAATCCACAGGAACAACCCACACCAGCAGCTGCTCTCCTCAAAGGTCTGCTCATTGCCGCAGGGCTGCTGACGGTGATCACTAGCGTCGTCCTGCTCGAAGGCTCGGGAGATTGGCGAGGCGAAGTGGATGCAACTCAGCTGACGAATGCTGTGTTGCTCTGCCTCGGCGTTGGCTTTGCAGAGGAAATAATTTTCCGCGGCTGGCTCTGGGCAGAGCTCAATCAAATGTTGGGCTCGCGTCTTGGAGCTTTTGCGCAAGCCAGCATCTTCAGCCTCGTTCACACGCGCTTCAACCTGGGACTGGGTGCCATGAGTGGCCTGCTGATCGGCCTGTTTCTACTGGGATTGGTGCTGGCCGGACAGCGTCAATCGGACAAGGGGTCACTTTGGGGCTGCATCGGCCTGCATGGCGGACTTGTCGCTGGATGGTTTTTGCTGCAGAGCGGCTTGCTTGAGCTGTCACCCAATGCCCCGTCGTGGTTGGTGGGCCCAGGAGGAAATGCCCCCAACCCACTGGGCGGAGCTGTCGGGCTGGTTAGCTTGCTGATCCTGCTGCTGATTCAGCGCACGGCCGTTGCCAGAGCAGCTCGACCTGCCACAGGGGCTCGCAACGCTTCCTGAAGCGAAGCTACGCCGTAATCCCGTTCGAGGAGCGACATCACCGTCCGACCGAAATCGGCAGGATTGCGATCAAATGCCTCAAGACACACTCGACCAAAGGTGCTCCCCATCGGCTCAGGGTTCCAGAGCAGCTTGCGCGCCGTCCAGGGCATCATGCTCATGGGGTTGTAACCCGGCTTGATCAAGCCCTGCTCGAACCCGTACTGCTCGAGGTGGGTGTGAGGCTGCAAACCGATGAAAAAGATCGCAGGCTCCACCAAATCAGCGCCAAAAATGTCCTCCAGCACTCGGTGATACGCCACGGTCTGGCGGATCGTCTCCGGCCGCTCATCGATCACGTTGAAGGAGTAATTCACCGACACGTGGTCGCAAAAGCCTGCATCCGCAAGCATGCGACAGCTCTCCAGAACGGTGCGCAGGTTATAGCCCATGCGCATCTTGCGGACGAGCTCCTGAGAACCCGAAGTAATGCCGATCTCGAAATAACTCATGCCCGTCTCCACCATGAGCTGAGCCAATTCGGGATCAAGGTTGTCGGCGCGGATGTAGGCAGCCCAACGAATGCCGGTCAGCCCTTCAGCTTTGATCGCCCGCAGCAGTTCCTTGGCGTCTTCGATGTAGCGCCGAGCAGGAATGAATTGGGCATCGGTGAACCAGAAACCACGCACGCCGCGGTCGTAAAGCTGGCGCATTTCCTTCACCACCTCATCCACAGGGTTAAGGCGCACCTGCTTGCCCTCCACCACCGTGTAGACGCAATAACAACAGTTGTGGGGGCAGCCGCGCTTGGTCTGAACTCCGACGTAGAAGTCGCCACCCTCCAGGTACCAATCCAGCTGGGGCCAGATCGAAGCGATGTAGTCGTAATTGCAGGCGGTTTTGGGCCGACTTTCCGGCTGCTCATGGATCAGGCCTGAACGTGGCTTTTCGCCCACCACGAAGCATCGTTCGCCTTCCAGAGAGTGACCCTGAATCAACTTCTCCAGCAGCGGCTCCCCCTCACCAATGGACACGACTGTTCCCTTGGGAAGAGACTTACCGAGTTGCTCGTAGAACACACTGACGGCTCCACCGCCAAGCACTGCTCTGGCCGCAGGCTGGTGGCGTCGCGCACGTTTCAAGCCCTGGCGCACCAGACGCTGGTTTCTGTGCAGCTCGCCGTAGTGGCTGCTCATCAACTGAAGCCCACCCAAGGCTCCATGCAGGCGCTTCAGAGGATTACGGGCGTAAAAGACCTCGAACGAATTCTGAAGAGGATTGCCCCCCCGACCATCGACCGGCGCATAGATCTGGATGTCTCTCCAGGAGAACACCAGCAGCGTCGGCTGGAACTGATCAACGGTGGCGTCCAGCACGCGATGGACATCCAGCACCGGCAGAGCCGCCAGATCCAGGATGCGTTGCGGCATCTCCGGGAAGCATTTGTGCAGATGGTCTGCGAGGTAGATCGGCCCGATCGGAAAGATCGGATTGCAGGGCAGCCGCACCAGCAACACTCGTTCTTGTTGTGGTGCCACGTCAGCTGCCATAGGGCTTTCGGGACGCTAACAAGCGCTGCCGCCAACGGAGCTGAGGGCCTCTTCACAACAACTTCATAAAGCCAGCGACACACAGCGCAAACTTCCTTTACACTCACGCTCAGGCAGGGCTCTCCTGCCCTTCCTTAAACCGTTCCTTCGGGAACATTTCTTTCCGTTCTCATGACCACCACCCTCCAGCAGCGCTCCGGCGCTTCCAGCTGGCAGGCCTTCTGTGAGTGGGTCACCTCCACCAACAACCGTCTCTATGTCGGTTGGTTCGGTGTGCTGATGATCCCCACCCTGCTGGCTGCCACCATCTGCTTCGTCATCGCCTTCGTCGCCGCTCCTCCGGTCGACATCGATGGCATCCGTGAGCCCGTCGCTGGCTCCCTGATCTACGGCAACAACATCATCTCCGGTGCTGTTGTTCCTTCCAGCAACGCCATCGGCTTGCACTTCTACCCCATCTGGGAAGCTGCTTCCCTCGATGAGTGGCTGTACAACGGCGGCCCCTTCCAGCTGGTTGTTTTCCACTTCCTCATCGGCATCTACGCCTACATGGGTCGTGAGTGGGAACTCTCCTACCGCCTGGGCATGCGCCCCTGGATCTGCGTTGCCTACAGCGCACCTGTCGCTGCAGCCTCCGCTGTCTTCCTGGTTTACCCCTTCGGTCAGGGTTCCTTCTCTGACGCAATGCCCTTGGGCATCTCTGGCACCTTCAACTACATGCTGGTGTTCCAGGCCGAGCACAACATCCTGATGCACCCCTTCCACATGCTGGGCGTCGCAGGTGTTTTCGGCGGCAGCCTGTTCTCCGCTATGCACGGCTCCCTGGTGACCTCCTCCTTGGTGCGTGAAACCACCGAGAGCGAGTCCCAGAACTACGGCTACAAGTTCGGCCAAGAGGAAGAGACCTACAACATCGTGGCTGCCCACGGTTACTTCGGTCGCCTGATCTTCCAATACGCCTCCTTCAACAACAGCCGTAGCCTTCACTTCTTCCTGGCTGCCTGGCCTGTTGTCGGCATCTGGTTCACCGCCCTGGGCGTGTCAACCATGGCCTTCAACCTGAACGGCTTCAACTTCAACCAGTCCATCCTCGATGGTCAGGGCCGCGTCCTGAACACCTGGGCTGATGTGCTGAACCGTGCCGGCCTCGGCATGGAAGTGATGCACGAGCGCAACGCTCACAACTTCCCCCTCGACCTGGCTGCTGCTGAGTCCACTCCTGTGGCTCTCCAGGCTCCTGCCATCGGTTGATCTGGAATCAACCTGTTCCTTTTGGAACAGCAAAAACGATTCAGATCAACTGAATCGGAAAGCCCCCTCCTCGGAGGGGGCTTTTTGTTGTGCATGCTGTTCCTATCGTTCCGATCTCTCCACCGAAAACCCCTCGATCTGGCATGGAGAACAACGCCAGACAACGCATCGCCCGGCAGGCTGAGACAGCCATCGCCAATCAACAGTGGAGTCGTCTGCGCTTCATCGGCAATCGTTTTGAACGGGCCGGCTGCCATCGGGATTGCTGGTTGGCTCTGACGCAGGCATCGGAAGCAACAACGCGTTACCAACTACCGATTTGGCCAGGGCCAGCCGTGAACTGCGGCGGCGTTCTTGTGCTGCCCACCACAAGGGATCTGGGAGACGAGTTGCGGATCCTCAGATTTTTCGGCGATCTCAAGGCACATGTCGATCAGGTCGTCGTCTTGAGCGATCCACGGCTCTATCCGCTGCTCAAAAGAAGCTTCCCTGGTGTGGTCTGCTGCAATCCATCGGAAACCCCAGGCAATGCCGAGCTCTCTCACATGACAGCCCAGGAGCGTTTGGCCTACTGGTTTGGATCCGATCCACAACAGCTGCAGAGCACCTTCCGCCCACTCACGGCACCGATCACCACAGGGCAGAGCCCCAAAGGAATCGGCATCAGCTGGTTTTCCAAATCCAGAAACAAAACCTTGCCAGCCGTCGAAGACTGGGCATCAGTGCTCAAGAGCATCCGCCAGCCACTGCAGTCACTCCAATATCTGGAAAAACAAGCACGCATCCGAACATTGCGGGAGTTGAGCGGTCAACGCATTCGCTCCTCACAACCGATCGACCAGATGCTCGATCTGGATGGGTTTGCCGGACAAGTCGCGGGAGTTCGTGGCGTACTCACCATCAGCAACACCACCGCACATCTGGCGGGGGCCTTAGGCGTTCCCTGCGTTGTCGTACTCGACAACGGCTCGATTACCAACTGGCCCGATCAGGGCGAAACAACCCCGCTCTATCCCTCAACACGACTGATCCGCCGCGGCAGCGATGACTGGGCCACAACCCTCCGTCGAGGCTGGCGCACACTGAGGTCCTTGATCCCACCCCAGTAGAAAATCAGCATGCAAAGCTCCTCGATCAAAAGAGCCAGATCAGCGTGAACAGCCCAAAGGCGAAGCGGAAACAACGCACCATCATTCAACGCGTGATCCGCTGGGGTCCATGGCATTACCGCTTCTGGCGTGAGATCGCACGCTGGTGCTACGAGCAATCGCTGCACAACCCTGCAGTCGTTCCAGCGGAAGTCGGCTTCCCAGCCCACCGGCAACTACTGGAGTCGTACCAGGAGATCCGCAGGGAAACGCTGGAAGTGGCCCTCTCGGGGCGCTTACCCGCCAACCACGAGATCATGCAGCAACAGCGCACGCTGTACGAATTTGACCGCAAGGTCTGGGGAATGCTGCCCTTGCGGGGATACGGCTACAACTACCCCGCCAATCAGACGCTGATCCCGTCGTTGCGGAGCTTTCTCAAGCATCACCCTGATGTTGTTTCAGCTGCCGTAAGCCTGTTTCCCCCCGGGAAGGTTCTACGGCCCCACAAAGGCCCCTTCAAAGGGGTGTGGAGGTATCACCTGCCGTTGTATGTGGAGGATTTTGGCGACGGCCGCAGTTCCTGCGAACTGATGGTTGATGGCCAGAGCTATCACCTGCAGGAAGGTGAAGGCTTTCTCTGGGACGACACCTTCATGCACTCCGCCATCAATCGCTCAAGCCAGCCAAGGGTGGTGTTGTTGTTCGACGTCTTTCGCAAAGACCAACCGTTTTGGCTGATCGGCATGAGCTGGATCTTTCTTTGGGTGGCTCAGATCTGGCAGCACGTGCAGAACATGCGCGGGCGTGCAGGACTGCAATGAACCAGATGCAAAGCCTGATCCAGCACCTCGGCTTGATGCCCCATCCAGAGGGAGGCTGGTACCGAGAGTTGCATCGCAGCCCAGACCAAATCCAACGACAGGACGGTGCCGAGCGATCTGCCTTGACGGCCATTCTGTTCTTGCTGCCCGCCGGTGCCGTCAGTTGCTGGCATCGGGTGATCGGTGGAGACGAAGTCTGGACCCACATTGATGGGGCGACACTGGAGCTCTTTCAGTGCCAGAGCGATGGCACAGGGCTGCAACGTGATGCTCTGCAGGCATCGAACCCCGTCCAGGTGGTTCCCGCCAACGCCTGGCAGGCGGCGCGGAGTCTGGGTGACTACTCCCTGGTGAGCTGTTGCGTCGGGCCAGGGTTTGACTTCTGTGATTTCGAGATGGCCCGGGAGCAACCCACGACAGAACGTCCGAAATTGCCCCATCCGGAGTTGATCTGAACCGATGGCTTCGTAGCCTCACCAGATCGATCAATGGCCATGGGCAGCAGCTTCGGCGACCTCTTCCGGATCAGCACCTTCGGTGAATCTCACGGAGGAGGGGTGGGTGTGATTGTTGAGGGCTGTCCACCACGGCTCAACCTCAGCATCGAGTCGATTCAGGCTGAACTGGACCGACGCAAACCAGGCCAAAGCCACATCACCACCCCCCGCAAGGAAGCGGACCAGGTGGAAATTCTCAGTGGCCTGCTGGATGGCGAAACCACGCTTGGCACCCCGATTGCCATGGTCGTGCGAAACAAGGACCAACGCCCCGGGGATTACAAGGACATGGCGGTCGCCTTTCGACCCTCCCATGCCGATGCCACTTACCAGGCGAAGTATGGAATCCAAGCCCGCAGCGGTGGAGGACGTGCCTCTGCGCGGGAAACCATCGGCCGCGTCGCTGCAGGTGCAATTGCCAAACAACTGCTGAAACAAGCAGCAGGGACTGAAATCCTCGCCTGGGTGAAGCGGATCCACACCATCGAAGCCTCCGGCATCGACCCACGGCAGGTTCAGCTGAGCGATGTGGAGGCCAACATCGTTCGGTGTCCCGAGCCAGCGATCGCCGAGCGAATGGTCGAACGCATCGAAGCCATTGGCCGCGAGGGTGATTCCTGCGGCGGGGTGATCGAATGCGTGGTGCGCCATCCCGCCATTGGGCTAGGCATGCCAGTGTTCGACAAACTCGAAGCCGACCTCGCCAAAGCAGTGATGTCGTTGCCGGCCACCAAGGGATTTGAAATTGGGTCCGGTTTCGATGGAACGCTGTTGAAAGGCAGCGAGCACAACGATGCCTTTGTGCCGAGCGACGATGGTCGGCTGAAGACCGCCACCAACAACTCCGGCGGCATCCAGGGGGGGATCAGCAATGGTGAGCCAATTGTGATCCGGGTGGCCTTCAAGCCAACGGCCACGATCCGCAAAGAGCAGCAAACCATCGATTCCGATGGCAAGGCCACCACACTCGCGGGGAAAGGACGGCACGACCCCTGCGTTCTGCCTCGGGCCGTGCCGATGGTGGAGGCGATGGTGGCACTCGTTCTGGCTGACCACCTGCTGAGACAGCAGGGGCAATGCAGCCTTTGGTGAGCACCACCCTCCAATCAGATCAAACGGAACCCACCGCTGTGCTGGCGTTGGAGCTCACCGCCGCTGAGGTCGCTTTCGTCTTTGCCGCGCTGCGGGTGCGGCGAGCGGGCTTTTTGCTGGCTTGAGCCTTGGCTGAGGCCGGTTTCTTGGCCGCCATCGTTTTCTTCACCGTCCGGTGTGCACGAGTTGTCGTTCCGCGGCTGCGATGACTCAACACCAGGGCCCACTCCTCATCACTGAGGGTGGATGGCTTGCTGCCATGGGCATAGGACAGCTTGGCTGCCTTCTCGATGTCCTTGATCAGATTCGTCCAAGACGTGGCAAAACGCTTGTCAGACTGCGATTTCGCTCCGCTCTCCACCAGGGTCTCCACGACCCCAGCAGCCGAAACCTTCTTGCGCCGGCGATTGAAAATCTCCTTCTGAAGCTGAGCGATCAGGGCATCGGCCTTGTCGCTGAGCTTGATCGTGAGCTGCGACATGACGCAGTTGGATAGCTATCTCATCTGTAGCATCTGGGACGCATGTCGCCCAGTGGTTGATATCAACGCTGGCTTGTCGATTGGTGCAACCAGTCGAGAAGTGCCTGGAAGGCAGGAGGCGATCCCACAACCCTGCGGCCCAGGGCCACGGCGCCATGCCCAGCCTCCAGCCATACGGGGAGATCACTCACCTCGAGGCCACCAGCGGCAATCACAAAGGGCAATGGCCCGAGGGGTGCCTGCAAGCGGCTCCAGTAGCCCGGCCCCAGATTGGCAGCGGGAAACAGCTTGACGACACGACAACCGAACCGCATGGCCTGATGAACCTCGGTGGGACTGAAAACCCCAGGCACCAGCAAGACTCCAAGCCCTCTGGCCTGCTCCACGCGCTCCGGGCACCAGCACGGTGCCATCGCATAGCTGAGATCCAGCCGCGATAGATCGTTGATCGCCTTGGGGACCGTCACCGAAGCCGCCCCCAGATTCAGTCCAGGGCAATGGTCCTGCACCCGTTGCATGAACCCCATCCAGCCTGGCTGGTCAAGCCATGCGACCTCGAGATGTCGAAGTCCTGCAGCATGAAGCTGCTGCACCTGCTCCAACAAACCAGAGCCCGAACCTGAAGCCACGAGGTCGTCGGGCTCTGGCCGAATCACCAACAAAAGAGGCTGGTGCTGCAGGGAAGCCACCAAGAGCTCCTGCCGGACCAGCCATCGGTTGGAGGACGAATCGAAATCAGACGTATTCGGCGACCCGGACGTCACGTTTGATCAGCAGCTCCTGAAGCTCTTCAGCATCAACAGTCTCCTGCTCAACGAGCATCTCGGCCAACTCATCCAGAACGGTTCGGTTGTCGACGAGCACCTTGGTGGCGCGCTTGTAGGCCACATCCACCAGCTCGGAAACCTCTTTGTCGATCATGGCAGCGGTTTCCTCAGAGAAGTCACGCTCTGCAGCGATGTCGCGGCCAAGGAACATGCCACCTTGCGCGCGCCCCAAGGCGACAGGACCCAGCTCGTCGCTCATGCCGAAGCGG
Source organism: Synechococcus sp. A15-44 (assembly GCF_014280115.1). Taxonomy (NCBI): domain Bacteria; kingdom Bacillati; phylum Cyanobacteriota; class Cyanophyceae; order Synechococcales; family Synechococcaceae; genus Synechococcus; species Synechococcus sp. A15-44. Next base: position 288,151 of record NZ_CP047938.1, on the reverse strand, counting down.
GTGATCATCTGACGCGCCGTGGACGCAACCTGCTGGAGGTCGTTGGAGGCACCCGTGGTGACCTCATCTTCGCCGTAGACAATCTCTTCAGCCACCCGACCGCCAAGGGCAACGGCCATCTGGTTCTGGAGGTAGGCCCGGGAGTAGAGGCCGGATTCCATCCGTTCTTCACTGGGGGTGAAGAAGGTCAAACCACCGGCATTACCGCGGGGAATGATCGAGATCTTCTGAACCGGGTCATAGTCCGGCATCAGAGCACCCACGAGGGCATGACCAGCCTCGTGATAGGCCACCAGGCGAGCGCGACGCTCACTCATCACGCGGTCCTTCTTCTCAGGACCGGCCATCACGCGTTCGATGGCATCACTGATCTCGTCGTTGCTCACCTCGGTGAGCTCGCGACGAGCCGCAAGGATGGCTGCTTCGTTGAGAAGGTTGGCGAGATCGGCACCGGTGTAACCAGGCGTCCGACGTGCAACCTTGTCGAGATCGACGTCCTTGGCGAGGGTCTTGCCGCGGGCATGAACGCCGAGGATCTGTAGGCGTCCGGAATAGTCGGGACGATCAACGGTGACCTGACGATCGAAACGTCCGGGGCGCATCAGAGCGGCATCGAGCACATCCGGGCGGTTGGTGGCCGCCACGATGATGATGCCGGTGTTGCCCTCAAAACCATCCATCTCCGTGAGGAGCTGGTTCAGCGTTTGCTCACGCTCGTCGTTACCACCGCCGAGGCCTGCGCCCCGCTGACGACCAACGGCATCGATCTCATCGATGAAAACGATGCAGGGAGCGTTTTTCTTGGCTTGCTCGAAAAGGTCGCGAACGCGGCTGGCACCGACGCCAACGAACATCTCAACGAACTCAGAACCGGAGATCGAGAAGAAGGGAACACCTGCTTCACCAGCCACAGCCTTGGCGAGCAGGGTCTTACCGGTGCCAGGAGGCCCCACAAGCAGAACACCCTTGGGGATCTTGGCGCCGACAGCCGTGAAGCGATCGGGGTTCTTGAGGAAGTCGACCACCTCGGTCAGCTCAAGCTTCGCCCCTTCAATGCCGGCCACATCGGTGAAGGTCACCTGGGTGGAGGGCTCCATCTGAACTCGCGCCTTGCTCTTGCCGAACTGCATGGCTGGATTGCCACCACCACCGCCTTGGGCGCGCCGGAAGAGGAAGAACAGACCACCAAGCAGAAGCAGGGGGAAAATCAGACTTCCAGCAGCCTGCTGCCAGCCAGGGGTCTGACGGGAGGGCTGCACAGCGATATCAACGCTGTGTTCGGTCAGCAGGCCGAGCAACTCACGATCGGGGGCCAGGTTGACCTGGGCACGACGGCCATCGTTTTCAACCACCTGAGCGGTGCCTTGATCCGGAGAAATCAGCACACGACTGATTTGGTCATCCTTCACCGCCTCAACGAACTCGCTGTAGCGGATGGTGTTCACCTGGGGCTGGCTGCCACCGCCGCCACCAAAGAACGCTGGTGCAATCACAACGATCGCCAGAACCAGAAGGGCCCCGAGACCGATATTTCGCCAACGCTTGTTCACAGGTCGCCTCGTAGATGAAGGAATGTTAAACGGGTTCTCAGTCTTCAGGCGGCGCGGAGCACCTCAACCACGCTCTTGAAGGCGAACCACTCGGGAATCTCCTCACCACCGCGCAGCATCTTGCGGAACTGGGTGCCGCTGAGCTTCTTCACGTGCAGGCCACGGGCTTCGGCATGCTCCGCCGTCACATAGCCCTCTTCCTGGGTGTAAACGAGGTTCAGGGAGGGAACCGTTTCCATCGTGAGCTCGGGGGCACACTCCTTGGCGAAGTTCTGCGCGTCGTAAGGGCCGTAGAAGTCGTCACCGGTGAGAGACGACTTGCAGCCGGCCATATCGCGGCCAATGATGAAGTGGGTGCATCCGTAGTTGCGCCGAATGATCATGTGCTGCAGCGCTTCACGCGGACCGGCCATATGCATGGCGTAGGGCAGGTAGGCCCAGCGAATGCTGTCGTTGTTCACTTCGGCCGCCAGACGCTCATAGGTCTGGAAGCGAACAGCACCAGGGATGTCGTCCTGCTGAGTGGGACCGCAGGTGGGATGAACGAGCACCACAGCGTTGTCACTGACGTTCTGTGCATGGAGGGCACGGGTGAACAGTTCGTAGTGAGCGCGGTGAATGGGGTTACGGCACTGGAACGCCACCACGTCCTCGCCTTCGGGCAGGTCTGCACGCACCTCAGCCGGGGTCTTGCAAGGGAAGACCCGCTCGGGCAGAGCAAGGCCCTGGAGGCTTCCACCTAGGTAGAAGCGCTTGCGCTCCATCGTGATCATCCGAACCGCAGGGTGCTCGATGGAGGTGGTGCCGTAGCAGCCCTTGGCTTCAGCCACTTTGTTGGGTTCCCACTTGTCCTCCACCTCGAGGACGGCCAGCTCCTGGCCCTTGTAGGTGAGCAAAAGCTTGTCGCCCACCACCACGTCAACGCGGTCGGTGTCCATCACGATCGGCAGACCGAACAGCTGGCCCGCAGCCAGACGATGCCCACTGACCACGGCGTCGTAGTCCTCCTGGTGCATGAAGCCACGCAGGGGAGAGAAGCCACCCACACACAGCAGCTCCACATCACAGGCATTGCGATCGGAGCACTCGATCGTTTTGGTCGCCGTGGCTTTCACAGCGGCACGATCCGCCTCAGCCACCATGAGGTCCACCAGCGTTCCGCCGTAGGGAGCAATCACACCGGATCGTTGGGCGGGAGCGGAAGCACTGGCAGTCATGAGGCCTAGAGAAAGATCGGGAGATTCTCCCAGATCGCAGGAGGATTGCAATAGGCGAAAAAAAGGGGGGACCTAAGCCCCCCTTGCAACCTGTTGTGATGACCTCGATCAAGCCTCTTCAAGACGGCCGTAGAGATCGCCAGTGATCTTGATGTCGACCACTTCACGACCACCCATGTCGGAGTCGGAGGGCTGGATGGCGCTGAACACACCAGCGAATTCTCCGGTTTCAGGATCAACCTTGGTGATGGAGAGGCTCATGGTTCCCACACCATCGATGTAGCGCTTGTTGTTGTCCTTCTCGAGCTGCTCGTCATCACCACCAAGTGCCACAAGACCCTGGGCGTACTGAACGCCGGTGGTCAAAGCCCGACCCTTGGGGTCGATGAAGTTGCTGGTGCGGTAGCTGGGGGTGCGATAAGTGCCTTCAAAGTCGGTGCTGGTGGTCAGAGCCGAGCCCTCAGCAGTGGCATTGAGCGACTTGCTGGAGAACGTGAAGGGGAACTCTTCGCCACCGGGCACCAGAACGGTGATCGGCTGGAAGTCGATGCCACCTTTCTCCTGGAATTGCAGGCCGGATTCCGTCACCTTCAGATCGCCAAAAACGGAGTCGAGACTGGAGGTGTACCGGGTGAGGATCTTGCCCTCAACAAACTCAGCTTGCTGACGAATGTTCTTGGGCTCCTCCTTGGCATAGACCTGCACGGGGTGCATGCAGATCTCACGCAGCTCGTAGCTGCCACCGGCCGTCAGAGGAATCGAGCCCCGGGCTGAATCCCCGATCGTGGGGCAATCGTTGGCTTTGCCGGTGTTGTGGATGTCGTCGTAGGTGACGTTGGATCCACCACGCTGGACTGCATCACTGTCGCCACTGCAGGCCGTGGTGAAGAACGTGAGGCAGAGCGCCAGCACGACGGCCAGCAGAGGACGAATGCGCATGGAAGGAGCCGATCGGCTGAACGCTAATGGGGACGGAATGCCGTCAGATCTGGATCTTACAGGGCGAAAAATGACGTCAGGGCTAGCCTTTTGCAGCTCTCAACAACTTGTCGAAAGCGCGTGACATCCAACGATCCCGATTCGACCCAGGCACGGATGGCTCCAGCACTGGCCGCCCTGGGCGAGCTGGCAGAGGAGTTGAGGGGAAATCCCGAAGCACTGCTCACCCTGCTGCGTGAGCTTGAGGCCCTGCACCGGGACGTTCAGGACGGTCCGTTTCGTCAAAGCCTTCCTGAAAACCGCCAGAAATTGTTCACACTTCTACAGGGGATGGAGAAAAACGGAGGCTGGCCCTACATCCCCCGTCTTCAGCTGCGCACCTTCATTGACCTGCTCGGTCAGGACTCCATCGACGCCGCGGCCTAATCCCGAGCCTCAAGCAGAGCATCAAGCAATTGATGGGCCAGAGAGAGCTTTGCCGTCACAGGCAGCTCTCGTCTCCAGCCATCTCCAAGCAACCAGCCTCCGTTGGGTTGGGCCCCGAAACCCTGACCGTCACGGTCAACGGGATTCACCATCATCAGATCGCAGCCCTTTGCCAGCCGCTTGCTTTCAGCCCGCTCTAGCAAATGGGCATCGCTGCCTGTGAGCGCGGAGAAACCGAGAACCAACTGTCCTGGACGGCGTTGGCGGGTCAGACTCGACAGCAGATCAGGCACTTCGGCCCAACCGGAGACAAGAGCCTGCTGAAGATCCTGCTTGGCCAGTTTGCTTGGGGGAGCGGTATCGCGCCGCAGGTCAGCGACGGCAGCAGCCATGACGAGCACATCGCATCCGGGCTGAGCCAACTGCAGAGCTGAACCGAGTTCGGCGGCACTCTCCACCGCAGTGCACTCCAGGCCTTCAAGCCAGGCGCCGGGGAGATCCAAGGGGCCATGCACCAGATGAACGGTGGCACCCCGGAAGCGTGCCGCCTGCGCCAGCAACACACCCATGCGACCGCTGCTGCGGTTGCTCAGGAAACGGGCCGGATCAATCGACTCTTGCGTCGGTCCAGCCGAAACAAGAACAGAAATCCCCGAGCAATCAAGGGTCACGTCAGGAGTGCCCGAACCGCGGCTGAACACAGACGCAGCCGCCAACTCAATCAACAGCGGATCGGCCATGCGCCCATCGCCGACGCGATCACAGGCCAACAGACCGGACGCCGGCACGAGGGGGGTCACCCCAGGGAAGGATTGAATCTGCTGCCAGTTGCGTTGCACCGCAGGGTGGCGCCACATGGCCGTGTTCATCGCCGGAGCCGCGATGACCGGAGCTTCCATGGCCAGCAGAACGCTGGCGAGCAGTCCGTCGGCTGAACCCTGGCTCCAGCGGGCGAGGCTGCTGGCACTCAGGGGCGCAACGATGGCCAACTCCGCCCACTCCGCCAACTCGATGTGCAACGGCCTGGATGAGGCGGAGTCCCACTGCTCGGCCTCGAGGTAGCAGCGATGGCGACTGAGGCTGGCGAGCGCCACGGGACTCACCAAGGCAGCACCACTGGTGGTCACAAGACACCGCACCTCAGCGCCGGCCTTAATCAGCGCGCTGACGAGCAAGGGCGTCTTAACAGCAGCAATGCTGCCGCTGACGGCCACCAGCACACGCCGCCCGCACAGTGGCGACGACAGTGGCGACGACAGTGGCGACGCCTGCTCAGTCTTCATCAAAAGGCTCTTGGTCCACCAAATGGTGGTACGGAAGGATCAGTTCGGGCCGGTGAATGGCCAGCGCCCGAAGCAGGTGCCAATCCGAAAGGCTGTCGAAAGGAGAGGGGTAATCGTCCTCTTCAAGCCGGCGGGCGAGTTCGGCCGTCGAGGCCTCGTCAAAAGCTTCGAGCCGTTCCTGCGAAAGCATCGAGCCGTCCTCAGACGCCATTCATGGCAGTTTGACGCAGGCCGTGCCGGCTAGCGTTGGCTGACCGGGGAATTAGCTCAGTTGGTAGAGCGCTGCGATCGCACCGCAGAGGTCAGGGGTTCGAATCCCCTATTCTCCACTGCGCTTTTGCAGCGTCGTCTGCCACTGATTGGCCTGTTTGCCCTTGTGGTGTTCAGCACCGTGGCACGACCTTCAGCCCTGCTCACCTTCACACTCATGGCTGCAGCCGGTGCGATAAGTCGCGCCCCATCACGCCGCACCTGACCCCCCATGAGGTAAAAGGGGTGTTGAACTCCCCCGTAGCCGATGTCGCAATCGAAGCGCGAGCAGGTCGTGAGCCACCTGCGCTACATCCGCCAAGAGCTGCGCGAGATGCACCAAGGAGTCATGGAAGACGGCCTTCTTCCCGAAGCGGGCGAAGTTCGGGGTGTGATGGCACAAATGGAAGCTCTGCTGGAGCTTCTCGAAGGCAAAGCGTCCAGAAAAGCGAAGGCTGAGTCCAAATAACTTTCAACGCAAGCCGTTGTCAAAGCCCTCAGCTCTGGCTTTGCTGCGCCAATCCCCATCACCTGGCCCGGGCTTGCCCCGGGTTTTTTATTGAAATCTCCTATCCGTAGTGTCTGATGACTGCAGGTTGCCTACGAGTGGTGTAAACAGGGGCTGGCAGGGGCATGGCCGGGTGATGGGGATCACTGGTTTCGACCCTGCCTCTTCCCCTGAAACCAGTGCCGTGCGACGGCTTCAATCCACCCGGCTGCAAACCAACGTTGGAGCAGCATTTCAAAGGCTGGATCGATGGGCGCGCAATCCTTGGCGGCGGTTTTCCTTGCTGGCCCTTGCCGGACTCATCGGCTTTTTGATCGGTAGCGCCATCACATCAGTGGCAGGCGTTCTCGGGCAGATGGACCCCGTGGCTGCGCTTGTGGTGGTTCTTGGCACTGAACTCACGATCCGGCGCCGACGCAGCTCCGAACCATCACTGAAGCTGCCCCAACAGCTCCTGGACCTTGGTCGTATTGGCTTTCTCTACGGCCTCTTTCTCGAAGGGTTCAAGCTGATCTGAAGCAGACCCGTTCAAAACAGCCAACCAAGATTGCGATTCATACCCTTCGAAAAGAATCCGATGGGATGCAAATGGCGAGCAACCATTACTTCCTGGAGCTTGAACCGCCAGCGGAGCGGTTGCGTCATGCACCGCATGTGGTCATCGTCGGCGGAGGCTTTGCAGGGGTGCACGCCTGCAAGGCCCTGGCCAAGGCCGATGTGCGCATCACCCTGATTGACAAGCGCAACTTCAACCTGTTCCAGCCACTGCTCTATCAAGTGGCCACAGGTTTGGTCTCAAGAAGTGATGTGGCCACACCTCTGCGCGAACTGGTGGGCAAGCAAGACAACGTGCAGGTGCTGCTGGGGGAGGTCACGACCGTGAACCCCGAAGGCAAACAGATTGTTTTCAACGGCAAGGCCTACAGCTACGACCATCTGATCCTGGCCACAGGATCAGGCAGCACTTATTTCGGCCACGAAGACTGGCGTACCTTTGCGCCCCCGATGAAAATCCTCGAACACGCCGAGGAAATACGCCGCCGTCTGCTGATGGCGATGGAGCAGGCGGAGCAGACACCGAACCCCGAGGCACGCCAGTTTCTGCAGACGGTGGTGATCGTTGGTGCCGGCCCCAGCGGCTGCGAAATGGCTGGCGCCGTTTCTGAGCTGATGCGTTGGGCCCTGAACAATGCCTTCAAACAGCTGGATCCCCAGAAAACGCGGATCGTGTTGGTGGATCCCGGTGACAGGGTGCTGAGAGCGATGCCAGAGGAGCTCTCCGAAGCGGCCCTTGCGGCTCTCGAACGCGACGGGATCGAGTTTTTGCCCCAAGGCCGCGTCCAAACCATGCGGCCCGGCGAGGTGGTGATCAGCAGCCCCGATGGTGATGTACGGGTCCAGGCGGCAACGGTGATCTGGACCGCTGGTGTGAAGCCATCCCATCTGGGACAGAAGCTCACGGAAGCCACCGGTTGCGACGTCGATCGCGGTGGAAGGGTCATCGTCAACCCCGATTTCTCGATTCCCAGCCATCCCGAGATCCGCATCGCTGGTGATCTCTGCAGCTACAGCCACACCGTGAATGGCAGGCCGCTGCCGGGCATGGCGGCTCCCGCCAAACAGGCCGGCACATTCATCGGCAAAGACATCGCTGCAATCGTCGCCGGAGGTTCCCGCCCCACCTTCCGCTACGTCGATTTCGGCAGCATGGCTGTGGTGCACGCCAGTGCAGTGGCCGACCTGCATGGCTTAAAATTTTCAGGCCGGATCGGCCTGCTGCTGTGGGCCATCGTTCACCTGGCCTTGATCCCGAATCGGGAGAACCGGATCACGTTGAGCATCAAATGGCTGTACGCCCTGGCGACCAGACAACGGGCCTCCGTTCTGCTCACAGGCATGCCCAGCCAGCATCTGGCCCTTGATGCTGAGGATGCCCACTTCCCGATGGCAAGCGGAACGGGCCCCTCCATCGCCGAACCCGATGCCGCCCTCAAGGCAGCCATGGATTACTACGCCCATCAGCTCAGTGGCCTCCCCCAAACTCAGGAGCTGCTCGACACCAAGGAGGCCTCAGTTGCGGATTCGGAAGCTGCCATCAAATAAAGCAAGGCCATCCGGGTTGGCACGCCATTCCTGACCTGCTCTTCCACCAGGCTGACGCGCGGGTCATCCAGAAGCGACCCGCTCAATTCAACGCCGCGGTTCACCGGACCGGGATGCAGCACAGGAACGTTCTCACCACAGAGTTGCATGCGCTCATGGCTCAGCCCAAAGTCGCGGTGGTAGCGCTCCAGGCTGGTGAGCAACTGCTGGCCCATGCGTTCCTTCTGAAGCCGCAGGGTCATCACCGCATCGGCGCCCGGCAGCGCATGCTCAAGGCGCCGCACCACGCTGACCTTGCCCCGTTGCGGCACCGGATCCTTCAGCAGACCCGGGGGCGGAGCATCCACGAAGGCCGAAAAATCCTCGGGAACAAGGCTGGGAGGACCGCACAACACCACATCCGCTCCGCAGGCCGTCAAGGCCCAGAGATTCGAACGGGCCACCCGCGAGTGCAGGATGTCTCCGACAATCACAATCCGGCGACCTTGCAGGGCTTCCGGCATGGGGTACTGGGGCGAGAAATGCCGAGCAAGCGTGAGCAGATCCAGCAGTCCCTGACTGGGATGACTGTGAAGGCCATCGCCCCCATTGAGCACCACGGTGCGCTCACCCATCTGCTGCAGGTCCTGCGCCAGTTGCTGCGGCACACCGGTGGAACGGTGGCGCACCACCAGCACATCGGCGCCCATGGCCACGTAGGTGCGCGCCGTGTCGAGAACGCTTTCCCCTTTGCTGAGTGAGCTGCTGGAGGGTGAAAAGCTCATCACGTCTGCCGACAGACGCTTGGCCGCCAGCTCAAAACTGCTGCGCGTGCGGGTGCTGGGCTCGAAGAACAGCGTTGCCACCAGACGGCCCTGCAAGGCGGGCAGTTTGCGGGCACCGGTGACGGGCAGCGAACGAAACCGCTGGGCCAGCTCAAGCACCGCAGCAAAGTCTTCCCGCGAAAACGAGGCGAGATCCAGCACGTGTCGATGCGGCCAGCCACTCATGACGACGACTCCAGCGATGGCGCCCAGCACTGTGCCTTGGGTGGCATGCGATCACCCCGAGCTCGTCTGCTGACACTGCGACTGCTCCGCAGGTACCAGCGCCATGGGGTTGCAGCGCCCTGGGAAATGCCGATCCGCGTGGTTGTCACAAGATCCTGGCTGGCAAACGTGTCTGACCTTGGGGCCATCCACACCTCATGTTCGCCCGTCACCGGACGGCTGTCATCACGGCGATCAAGCCCGAAGCGACGCGCCAGCAGGCCAGGCCCTGCCGCAATCCGCTCCGGTTCATCAGGCAGGGCCACGGCTCGCAGCAAGACTCCATTGGCCCAATCGGCCCGATCGGTGACCACGTTCACGCAGTGGTGGATGCCATAGCTGACATACACATAAAACCGTCCTGGCTCACCGAACAGAGTTTCGTTTTGGGGTGAACGGCGGCGGTAACCGTGACAGGCGGGGTCGTCCTGGGAATAGGCCTCTGTCTCCACGATCACGCCCCAAAGCAGGCTGCCGTCTGCTTGGCGTTTCACCAACCTGCAACCCACCAGATCGGGGCCCACGATCTGAGCCGGACGGGCAAAAAAATTGAGCGGAAGCGAAACGAAATCGATGACAGGCTGCCGGCTGGCGGCCACGCTTGTTCCAGCTTGAACTTCACAGGCTTTGGACAGCAAGCTCCAGGCACGGCGTGATGGGGTGTTTCTGGTGCTGGCAGGCCTTTTCCTGGGGACCCTGGGCATGCTCAACATCCTGGGGCTGACCCGCTTTCTGCAGCTGGGCAGCATTGGCAGCTGGCCGATCGTGGTGGCTGTCGGCGCACTGCCCTATCCGATCACGTTCCTCTGCACCGATCTCATCAGCGAGATCTGGGGAGAACAGAAAGCCAATCAAGTGGTGTGGGTCGGGCTGCTGCTCAACGGCTGGGTGCTGCTGATCCTTTGGCTTGGGGGGGTGCTGCCCGCCATGGCCGGCAGTGACGACAGCACCTTTCGAACGATTCAGCAGCTCAGCTTCGGTTCGATCGGCGCCTCGATGGTGGCTTATCTCACAGCGCAATTCGTGGATGTGCGGCTGTTTCATTTCTGGAAACGGCTCACCCAAGGGAAAGCCCTGTGGCTGCGCAACAACGGCTCCACCCTGGTGAGCCAGCTGGTGGACACCACTGCAGTGGTGCTGATCAGCCATTACGGCGCCCATGTGCTTCCCGTGCAGCCGGAACGGTCCGTGCTTCCACAGCTGCTCAGCTTCATCGGCAGCGGTTACCTGTTCAAGGTGCTGGCAGCGTTGACCGACACCCTTCCCTTCATCTGGCTCACGGGATGGCTGAGAGAGTGGCTGGAGATCCCGGGAGACGGACGCGAACTCACAACAGAACCCACATCTGCGATGCATTAGCGGTGCATCCACGCCAAGCTGGGGTCAGTTCAGGCCAGGTGATGGACGCAGCCACCTCCAGCTTCAACCTCGGCACTGTGCTTTTCGCCAGCGTTGTGCTGTTCCCTTTGGCCTGTCTGTTCTTCGGAACACGCGGCGGCTACTACAACACCGACAAGTACGACGGCAACGGAACCGCCCACTGATCGGCTGAGATTGAGCGATCATCAATGGACTGGCTCAGCCTGAATGACCGCTCCAATTCCCGGTCCTGTCGACAGCACCGACGCCATTCGCCTGGCCCTGCGCAGTTGGCCTGAAGTGGAGAGCTACCTCCAAGTCTGCAAGGGCGTGATCATTCCCCTGGGATCCACTGAGCAGCACGGCCCCACTGGTGCCATCGGCACCGACGCCCTCACAGCAGAAGCGGTCGCCCTTGAGGTGGGACGGCGCACCGGCGTTTTGGTGACCCCAGCTCAGGCCTTCGGCATGGCGGAACACCATCTTGATTTCGCTGGAACGATGAGTTTGCAGCCCGCCACACTGCTGGCCGTTCTCCACGACCTGGTGTTGTCCCTGGGACGGCATGGTTTTGAACGGGTGTTCGTGATCAATGGCCACGGCGGCAACATCGCAACGGCCAAAGCCGCCTTTGCCCAGGCCTACGGCACCGCCACCACCCGCAATCTTCCTGTCGCCCCGCAGCTGCGGTGTCGTCTGGCCAACTGGTTCATGGCCGGCCCCGTAATGCATCAGGCGCCGGACCTGTATGGCGACAAGGAAGGGCATCACGCCACCCCCAGCGAAATCGCGGTGACCCTCGCTGTGGAACCCAGCCTGCAAAGCAAGCAACGGCCGTTGCCGGACCCTGCCCCGGCGGGGCCGATTCACGGACCTGCCGACTTCCGGCGCCGTCACCCCGATGGACGCATGGGGTCCCATCCCTCCTTGGCCACCGCGCAGCATGGTGACGCCTTGCTGGAAACAGCTGCGACCGCGTTGAGCGAAGAATTGATAAACTTTTTCAAGGCAGAATAATCCACTTTGACATGCTTAAAAAGAACAAAAAGAAGAAAAAACCAAAACGCAATAAGAGCTTTCCAGCCAAATCAAGCAAATCATGGCTCAAGGCTTGTGCCGAACTTGCATACAGAAAGCTCAATAACAGACAAGAAGTAATCAAAAACAATTGCGACGTGATCTGCGTTGCGGCAAATGAAGAAGCCTACATAGCCAAGTTCATTCACCACTATGCTTTTCAGGGCTTTTCGAATATATTTATTGGAATCAACAACTCCACAGACAGAACAAGAGAAATTGCTGAAAAGATTGCCACATTTTCACCGCATGTACATATCTTCAATACCAACAAACCTCAACGCCTTCATGGCCAACGTGGCTCATACGCATCACTATTTCGGAAAGTACACAAGAAATCAAACTCAAGCCACTGCCTTGTCGTCGATATCGACGAATACTGGGTAGCGAATCCACCTACAATGAAAATTGATGAGTATATTAATCTAATGGGCGATTTTGATGTTTTGTTCGTCAACTGGCTCTGCACTTATGGGCAGAACTTTCTAGAAAATCCCATTAATCTTGGAGACAGCTACCGCTTAACTGCACAAGGAAAATCGATATTTAATTACAAATGCAAGATGAATTCGCTTAGGCCGCATACCCCAAATACTGCCAGGCATCCCTCAGAAATAGCTCTCAAAAACTCCGCCGGGTCCCTTATCCCCTGGGAAGAGAACGAAATCACCGTGGCCTCCCAAAAAAGCCCCACACTCCAAAACACCAATAAGCCGCCTAGGCTAAAAGACTCCCCTACATCCTGGATCATTCATCAAATAGTAAGGAGCGAACTTGAATACTCCTTATCTCTATTCACCCCTAAGTGCACACCGCCAAACCAGCTCAAGCAAGAAACAAACAACCCCTTCAAAACAAACAGGAAAGGCTTTCATCTACGCCAAGTTAGCGCCAACGATGCACGATTAAAATTGCTTTTGCAGGACGAATTTCTGGAGAAAAAGTACAAGACCTCTTATCTAAGATTCCTAGATGATCACAATATTGCCGAGGAAGTTGCGTCTACAGAGGAATGCTTCTCGGAAGATTTTATCAACCAAAAAATCGACAGCCTCCCTGCCTCAATATTACTAGAGCACGAAACAACGTGGAGGAAAATATTTAGCAATACTCGATTCGCAGAATACCTCGAGAGGAAATCACGCCCAAGAGACCACACTAACAATCAACCCAAAAGCATATAAACACACCTACAATTAGCGCATAGATGGCAATCATGCTTAGCAATTCACAATCTCTAGAACTCACATACGAGAGTGTATTATAAAATGATTGATTAGGCAATTGATGAGCCAGATTTCCAGCGACGACGTCCGCAAGGTGGCCCAGCTCGCCCGCCTCGATCTGCCCGAGGACAAGATTGCGACCTACACCGATCAGCTCGAATCCATCCTCGAGTACGTCGGTCAGCTCCAGCAGGTGGACACCGAGGGGGTTCCCGAAACCACCCGAGCCGTGGAAGTCACCAATGTGACCCGACCGGATGGCGTGCAGCCAACACCCGTGCGTGAAGAGATTCTCAACCAGGCGCCCCAACGGGAAGGCGACTTCTTCCGGGTTCCGAAAATCCTGGCCGACTGAACGCGACTCAGCGGGACACCCAACGCTTGGGCTCGGTTTTGATCGCGATGCGGTCAACAAAACCGAGCCAGTGGCGGCGTAACCCACGTCCCGGCATAAAACGGGCTGCACGCCTCATTTTTCCGCTGCGGCGCTTGTGGCTGCGCACTCCCACAAGGATGTCGTAGAGGAAGTTATACCCATCGCGGCGGGTCTCAAAAATGCCCAAGCGTTGGGGAGATCCCTTGGAATCGAGGAGAGGCTTGGTGGCCTCGTAGGCCGGTTTGTATTCGAACCAGGGAATGGATGGCCAGAGGTGATGAACCAGGTGATAGTTCTGCCCCATGATCAGCCAATTCATCAGCCTGCCGGGGTAGATCCGGGCGTTCGTCCAGCGGTTGCGGGAGGTGAACGGCCGATGCGGGAGGTAGTCGAAGAACAACCCCAGCGTCACCCCCACCATCAAGGCAGGGGCGAACCAGCAATTGAAGATGAACGGCAGGAAGTCGAAGCGAGCCGCCGCCAACACGATCGCGACAAAAATGCTGCGTTCAAAGCCCCACTGCATCAACTCCCAGCGGCGCCAGAGGCGGCGCTGAAAGAAAAACCATTCGTGATAGAAAAATCTCGGCGCGATCAACCAGAGCGGCCCGAACGTGCTGACGATGTGATCCGGATCGTTCTTCGGATCATTCACATGAGCGTGATGCTCGAGATGCACCCGCGTGAAGACGGGAAAACTGAATCCAAGCAACAGCGCCGAGCCATGGCCCATGGCCTGATTGATCCATCGATTGGGATGGGCCGCGTTGTGGCAGGCGTCATGAATCACGGTTCCTTCCAGGTGCAGCGCCAGAAAGCCCGTGCACAGCAGCACCGGCAGGGGCAAAGCCGCCACAAACCAGCCCCAGATGGTCAGAGCCGCCAGGGCATAACCGCCAAGGAAGAGACCCACAGTGGGGTTCCAGAAAGCCGGTGGGTCAACGAATTCGCGCGGAACCGAGCGGTAGCCCACACCAACCGGACGAGGCTGCTGTTGTTGAGCAGTGCTCTGGTGCATCCGGAGGTCAGGCAACAAGTCTGTAACGATCCCGACCCACGGTAGAGAAAGGAATGCCCACCGGGGGACTTGAACCCCCACGACCAAAGCCACTGGTACCTAAAACCAGCGCGTCTACCAATTCCGCCAGGTGGGCAACGCCTTGACTTTAGTGATCGCACCAGAATGGGAGCAGTCCGCCTGACCACGGATGCTCGCGACCCTCAGCGGCGATCTCTGCCTCCTGCTTGGCCTGGCACTCCTGCTGCTTCCCCTTCTGGCCGTTGAACTCAGCCGCCCCCGCGATGGTGTTTGGGGCGCTGTGGTGTTGTTGCTGGGTCTCGTTCTGGTCACCAGCAGTGACCGGCTGCGGGGAGCTCCGATGCTTGCCGTTCTCTGCGCCGGTTTGTTGATCGCTCGATTGGGAGCCGAGGTCGGCCAGGCCCGTTGGAACAGCCTCAGCGAAACAGAACAGCAGCAATTCACCTCGCTCGACCATTGGCGCACCAGCGTTCAACAACTCCTCATCACCACGGGCCGGGTGGGCGAAGGCATCAGTGGTATCACCAAACAGCTCAAGCCGTCCGGCAAATCAGGGGTCACGAGCAAAAAATGGGTGCGACCAGAATCGCCTCAAACCCCTGCCGCAAGCGATGCTGCGTCTTCAGAAGCGGCCAGCTGCGAGCCCGATCCGCCAGCGGAAGTCACATCCCCAGAGGGTGAAGACTGATAATCCCCTGGCCAGAGCAGGGACCCCGTGAGCAAGGAGACGCGCGACGCCGCCGCCGAGGGACGTCCCTCCTACAAAGACACGCTCAACCTGCTGCAGACGGGATTTGGCATGCGCGCCAATGCCGTTCAACGCGAACCGGAATTGCAGGCTTTCTGGAAGGACCAGGGCATTGATGGCGAGCTGGGCCTGAACAACACCGGTCCAACCTTCACCCTCCATGACGGCCCGCCCTACGCCAACGGTGCGCTGCACATGGGCCATGCCCTCAACAAGGTGTTGAAGGACGTCATCAACAAATATCAGGTGTTGAACGGGCGGCGGGTGCGCTACGTGCCGGGCTGGGACTGCCACGGCCTGCCGATCGAGCTCAAGGTGCTGCAGTCGATGGATCAGGAACAGCGCAAAGCGCTGACACCGATCAAGCTGCGCAAAAAGGCCGCCGCCTACGCCCGCAAGCAGGTGGATGGCCAGATGAAAGGCTTCGTGCGCTGGGGCATCTGGGCCGACTGGGAGCAGCCGTATCTGACCCTGCAAAAGGAGTACGAATCGGCTCAGATCCGGGTGTTTGGCGAGATGGTGCTCAAGGGGCACATCTACCGGGGCCTGAAGCCGGTGCACTGGAGTCCGAGTTCACGCACAGCCTTGGCCGAAGCCGAACTGGAGTACCCCGACGGCCACACCAGCCCCAGCGTCTACGCCGCCTTCCCTGCAGTGGATCTACCGGCACCTCTGCGGGATGCACTCAAGGCTGATGGCCTTGACTTGCCCACCGAAACGGAGGCCCTCGGCCGGGCCCTGCAGGTGGCGATCTGGACCACCACCCCCTGGACGTTGCCGGCCAACCTGGCGGTGTCGGTGAATGAACGGCTCGACTACGCCCTGGCCGACGACGGCGAAGGTCGCCTGCTGCTGGTGGCTGCCGATCTGATCGAGACGCTGAGCGGCACCCTGGCGCGCCCACTGAGCCGGCGCGCCACCGTCAAAGGTGCTCTGCTCGCTGGGCTGACCTACCGCCACCCACTGCTGGATCGCACCAGTCCGGTGGTGATCGGCGGCGATTACATCACCACCGAATCAGGCACAGGCCTCGTGCACACCGCACCTGGTCACGGCGTCGACGACTTCCACACCGGCCAGAAGAACGGCCTGCCGGTGCTCTGCCCTGTGGACGAAGCCGGCAACCTCACGGACGAGGCCGGGCCGTTCGCGGGCCTGAATGTGCTCAAGGATGCCAACCCCAAGATCATTGAGGCGCTGGAGTCCGCCGGGGCCCTGCTCAAGCAGGAGGCCTATGGCCACCGCTACCCCTACGACTGGCGCACCAAGAAACCCACCATCTTCCGGGCCACGGAACAGTGGTTTGCCTCCGTGGAAGGGTTCCGTCAACAGGCCCTGGATGCGATCGCCGCCGTGGAGTGGACCCCTGCTTCCGGTCGCAACCGGATCGAATCGATGGTCAAGGAGCGGGGCGACTGGTGCATCTCCCGTCAGCGCACCTGGGGGGTGCCGATTCCCGTCTTTTATCACCGCAGCAATGGTGAGGTGCTGCTGAATGCCGACACCCTGGAGCACATCCAAGCGTTGATCGCCGAGCACGGTGCCGACGTCTGGTGGGAGAAAGACGAAGCCGAGCTGCTACCCGCCGCCTACGCCGACCAGGCCGATCAGTGGCGCAAGGGCACCGACACCATGGATGTGTGGTTCGACTCCGGCTCAAGCTGGGCTGCCGTCGCCAGCCAGCGGGACAACCTGAGCTATCCCGCCGACTTGTACTTGGAAGGTTCCGACCAGCACCGCGGCTGGTTCCAGAGTTCACTGCTCACCTCGGTCGCCGTGAATGGCCACGCTCCCTACAAGCGGGTGCTCACCCATGGCTTCGCCTTGGATGAGAAGGGCCGCAAGATGAGCAAATCCCTCGGCAACGTGGTCGACCCGATGGTGATCATCGAGGGGGGCAAGAACCAGAAACAGGAACCGCCCTACGGCGCCGATGTGCTGCGGCTCTGGGTGAGCTCGGTGGATTACTCCGCCGATGTGCCGATCGGAGCCGGGATTCTGCGCCAGCTGGCCGATGTGTATCGCAAGGTGCGCAACACCAGCCGCTATCTGCTGGGCAACCTGCACGACTTCAATCCGGCAACCGACGCGATCCCGATTGCGGAACTGCCGTTGCTGGACCGCTGGATGCTGCAGCGCACGGCCGAGGTGATGGACGACATCACAGAAGCCTTCGAAAGCTTCGAGTTCTTCCGCTTCTTCCAGCTGCTGCAGAACTTCTGTGTCACCGATCTGTCGAACTTCTACCTCGACATCGCCAAGGACAGGCTCTACGTGAGTGCCCCCGCCGACCAGCGCCGGCGCAGCTGCCAGACCGTGATGGCCCTGATCATCGAACGCCTGGCCGGACTGATCGCTCCTGTCTTGTGCCACATGGCCGAAGACATCTGGCAGAACCTGCCTTACCCCGTGGAGGAGACATCGGTCTTCCACCGGGGCTGGCCGACGGTTCCAGTCGAGTGGCGTGATGCTGCTCTCAGCGCTCCGGTTCAAGAGCTGCGGGAGCTCCGCGCCGCCGTCAACAAAGTGCTTGAAGATTGCCGCGGCCGTCAGGAACTTGGCGCATCGCTTGAGGCAGCCGTGCGGATTGACGCCCGCCGTCCGGAACTCCAGGCCGCTCTCTCCTGGCTGAGTGAGACGGGGGATCCCGAGGTGGACGGTCTGCGGGACTGGCTGCTGGTCTCACAACTGCAGATTGGCGGCGAGCCCTGGGCCGAAGTGCTGGCCAGCCAGGACGACGAGCTCGCATCGATCGAGGTGAGCCGAGCGCGGGGAACCAAATGCGAGCGCTGCTGGCACTACGAGGGGGATGTGGGTCAGCACCCGGAACATCCCCACATCTGTGGGCGCTGTGTTGGGGTTCTGGAACGCCGGACTCACCAGTTGGCCTGAGCCAGGAGATCGTTCGGCGGCATCGGTCCAGCCAGGACAACCTCTTGACCTGGCGACAAGGGCCCCTGCAGCAGCTCAGCCTGATCCAGGCTTGTTCCCTCAGGGAGAACGGAGGCGTCGGGGTCAAAGGCGGTTGGATGGGTGGTGCTGCTGCTGAACCCACGGAAGATCAGCAACTCAAACGGCTCATCCCCGACCTGACCCCGTAGGCGGACAACCCGCTGGGACTGAACACGTGTTCGCTCCTCCAGGGCCTGAACCAGCGCCTGGTCAGTCATCAGAAATCCCCCGCCACGCGGCCGTAACGGGGCAAACGCACCAACAGCCACTGCAGCAGACCAGCCAGATAAGCCACCAGGGCGACGTACCCCACAAAGGCAGCAACGGCCTCGGTCCACAAACCACCGAACAGAAAATTGAACACCATGGCCGCAAGACCATGGATGCCCTGAGGAGCTTCCAGCCAGGTGAGGCATGCCGAGGACTCCAGCTGTTGCATGCAGCCCAAACCCGTCACGCTCATGCCCAGGCTGATGAGAGCAAACCCACTGAATGCCCAACGCCACACCTTCACGGCAAGGGGCAGCGGACGCCAGAGCGGCTGGTCGGCCAGCTCCTCATTGATGTCGACCCAGAACCACAGGCTGATCACCATCAACACCGGTGCGACAACCGCCATGGCGTAGCCCAAGGGCCGCTGATCCGTCAGCAGCAAGAGGCTGATCGCCATCAGGCTGGCCACTTTCCAATAGATCCCGAGCAGCCGAAGCACCAACGGCTCGCGACGCCAGGACGACCAGATCAACAGGACCAGAGGCACGCCAACGGCGAAGGTGGCGGCCAGGCGATAGGTCAGCCACACCAGAGCGCGGTACGTGAGCTCGTTCACTGGGGACTGTCACAGTGCCGCCATTATCAACGTCCCGAGCTGTGCTCCAGGGTTGATAAGGTCCGCTTCATGGCATCGTTCGCACCGTTCAGCTGGTTTCGCTCCGGGGGCGCTGAAGTCAGTTGCCGGACAGGGTTGTCTGGCAAAGCGTCCCTGGATGAAGCCGTAAGGGATGTGGTCGAGCAACTGGGCCGATCCAAGGGCGAAGCCGATCTCGCCCTTGTCTTCACCTCCACGGCTTACGCCACCGACCTGCCGCGGCTGCTGCCGATGCTTCGCGCCCAGATCAGCGCGAAGCATTGGATCGGATGCACCGGTGGCGGCGTGGTGGGCACCCGCGGCGACGGCAGCGCCGCGGAACTGGAGCAGACACCTGCTTTGAGCGTGACGCTGCTCTCCCTGCCGGGGGCATCGATCGCCACTCAACACCTGAGCACCGAGGAGCTGCCTGATCTGGATGGAGCCGCCCAGCAATGGCAGGACTGGGTTGGCATCACCCCCGAGGCTGCCCGCAGCCAGATCCTGCTGATCGACCCCACCAGCAGTGGCATCAATGACCTGATCAGCGGGCTGGACTACGCCTATCCGGGTGCCGAAAAGATTGGCGGCATCGCCGCACCCCATAACAGCCCGCACGGATCGTTGCTGCTGGATGAGCAGGTCGTCACCGGCGCAGTGGTGTGTTCCATCGGGGGGAGCTGGCGGCTCGAAACCGTTGTGGCCCAGGGATGCCGCCCCATCGGCCCGGTCTTCTCAATCGAGCAGGTGCAGCGCAACGTGTTGCTGGAACTCAGTGATGGCAGCACCAAGGCCAGCCCCATCAATTGCCTGCAACGGGTTCTGGCGGACCTCAGCGAACGGGAGCGCGAACTGGTGCGTCACTCGTTGTTCCTCGGTGTGGAACGCTGCAGCCTGCGGCTGAACGCCAACGGAGCAGGCTCGGAAGCGAGTGCCTTCCTGATCCGCAACCTGATCGGAGTCGATCCCAACAATGGCGCCGTGGCCGTTGCAGAGCGGGTGCGCGCCGGCCAAAACGTGCAATTTCACCTGCGCGAAGCCACGGCCTCCCAGGACGAAGCTGTTGCCCTGCTAAGGGCAGCGACAACTGATTCTGACGACACGGTCCACTTCGGACTGCTCATGGCCTGCCTGGGACGGGGCCAGGGGCTGTTTGGTCGAGCCGATGGCGACATCAGCCTGGCGCGTCAACTGATGCCAGACCTGCCTGTGGCGGGAGCGTTCTGCAACGGTGAGATCGGACCCGTCGGCGGGACAACACATCTGCATGGCTACACCGCCTGTTGGGGCTTGCTGCGCCAGGACCCCGACAGCTCCTCCGGCAGTGGCTCTGACAATCTCGATTGAACCGGATCGCACCGCTTCAGAACCTTGCGTCAGCACGTCAATCCCCTCAGCAGCTTCTTCCAGTTGCCGCTGGAACTACCACCACCCGAGAAGCTGTTTCGCGTTCCTGAGCAGCCGATCCATCTTGATATCGGCTGTGCCCGTGGACGCTGCCTGCTGGGCCTGGCCGAGCGTGATCCCCACTGGAATCATCTCGGCGTTGAAATCCGCCGACCGCTGGTGACGTCTGCCGATCGAGACGCGCTCGCCTCGGAGCACGGCAATGTTCGGATCCTGTTCTGCAACGCCAACATCAGCCTGGAAGGCTGGATGAAGGCCCTGGAGCAGGACCGACTGCAACGGGTCTCGATCCAATTCCCCGATCCCTGGTTCAAACGCAGGCACCACAAGCGCCGGGTCCTGCAGCCGGCGCTTCTGCTCGCCACCGCAACAGCCCTGCAGCCCGGCCGTGAGCTGTTTCTGCAGAGCGATGTTCTGGACGTGATTGAGCCGATGGTGGCGCTCACCGAACTCAGCGCCTGTTTTGATCGCCCCGCCGAGGATCAACGTCCCTGGCGCACCAACAACCCGCTTGCGGTTCCCACGGAACGGGAGCGCTACGTGCTTGAGCAAAACCTCCCCGTCTACCGGGTGCTCTATCGCCGGAACCAGAATCCACTTCCTTCCGTGTCAGATCTGGAACAGCGCTGGCAGGAGATCGATAATCCGGCGGAAGCACTCACCACCTGAAGCCCCACTATGGCCTCTGCGGATGCAACCCAGACGGCAAGCAGTGGGGCCCTGATGGTGCGCTGGCAGGGGGTGATCACTCCGGATCAGGCGGTGCTGAAACGCCTTGAAGGGCTGGCGGGACTCCTGCTGCTGGCCTTGTTCACGGGTCTTCCTTTCTTCACACGCACAGGCCTGGCCCTGGTGATTGCAGCCTGCGGCGTTCTTTGGCTGCTCTGGTGCCTCTGCAGTCCGCCACCTCAGCGCATCGGAACCATCTCGCGCTGGCTGATGCTTTTTCTGGCCATTGCGATTGTGGCCACGGGATGTTCTCCAGTTCCAATCGCCGCCAGCAAAGGCCTGATCAAACTGCTCAGCTACCTGGGCGTTTATGCCTTGCTCTGCAAGCTGCTGCTGGGCAACAGCCGATGGTGGAACCGGCTGATCGCCGGACTGCTGAGTGGCGGCCTCTTCAGCAGTGTTCTGGCTTTGCGACAGCTGTATGCCTCCAATGAGGCACTGGCGGGCTGGGCCGATCCGAATTCCATCAGTGCCGGCACCGTTCGGATCTATGGCCCCCTGGGAAACCCCAACCTCCTGGCCGGTTACCTGCTGGCGCTGATTCCCTTCGCAGCGATCGCACTGGTGCGCTGGCGTGGGGTGGGAGCCCAGCTGTTTGCCGGAACCACATTGGTGTTGGCAGCAACAGCCACGCTGTTCACCTACAGCCGCGGCGGCTGGCTGGGAATGGTTGCTGCCGGTGCCGTGCTGCTGTTGTTGCTGCTGCTGCGCTGGACACGCCACTGGCCTCCGCTCTGGAGACGTCTTGTGCCTCTGGCCGTGCTGCTGGTTGGAGCCGCTTGCCTTGTGGTGGCGGCCACCCAGATCGATCCGATCCGCACGCGCATCACCAGCCTGCTGGCGGGACGGGGGGATAGTTCCAACAACTTCCGCATCAACGTCTGGATGGCGGCCATCCAGATGGTGCAAGACCGTCCCTGGTTGGGCATCGGCCCTGGCAATACGGCGTTCAACAGCATCTATCCCCTGTATCAGCAACCGAAGTTCAACGCCCTCAGTGCCTACTCCGTTCCCTTGGAAATCCTGGTGGAAACCGGCATTCCCGGGCTGCTGGCCTGCCTGGGATTGCTGGCCAGCAGCCTGAGGCAGGGCCTCAAGCAGCTCAATGCCGATGCTCCAAGCGCCTTGGCATCCATCGCCAGCCTCGCTGCCATCGCTGGCCTGCTGATGCAGGGCAGCACCGACACAATTTTCTTCCGCCCCGAAGTGCAGCTGATCGGCTGGTTTGCTCTGGCCAGCCTGGTGAGTCGACCCAGGGAATCATGAGACTGCTCGCTGGCTTCGATGCCGGACAGACGCACACCCGCTGCCGCCTCAGCGTGGTTCAAAACGGCGTGCACCAGCCTGTTGGAGAAGGCGAGGGCCCCGGAGTCAGCCACCTGGATGCCCCCCAGGGTGAACGTCGTTTCCTCGAGGCGATCAGCACCAGTGCGCAGGAGGCCCTGAAAAATCACCCCGATGGCGTGATCCAGGCGGCCGTTGTGGGAGCCAGCGGCATCGAACACGGAACAGCGTTGCAAGAGCGTGCTGAACGTTTGGTGGGGCAAGCCCTGGCCATCGGTGATGACACAGGCTTGACCAAGGTGCTGGTCACTGGAGACGAACGCACCGCCTTGCGAGGTGCGATCCCTGAAGGCGCAGGAATCCTGGCAATCAGCGGCACCGGAATGATCGTGCTGGGCCGAGACGAGAACGGCCATGAACACCGCTGTGGCGGCTGGGGATGGCTGCTCGATGGAGCCGGCTCGGCCTTTGATCTGGGCCACCAGGGATTGCAGCTGACCCTGCGCATGGCCGATGGACGCCTGCCCGACCATCCGCTGCGCCTGCAGATCTGGAATCAGATGGGCTGCGACAGCCACGCCGCAGTGAAAGCCCGGGTGGTGCAGCAGGACTTCGGCACGGCTGACTTTGCAGCCTTGGCTCCACTGGTGGTGGAAGCCGCATCCAAGGACTGCCCTGGCGCAGAGGAGATCGTTCAGGGATCGGCAGCAGCCCTCTCCCGCTGCATCAGCACCGTGGCCCAGCAGCTTTCCCTGCGCTCCCCCCTGGTGGTCTGCCATGGAGGAGCCGTCACCCATCTCCAGGGGTTCCGCACAGCCGTGCAACAGGCCATCCATCAGTCGATTCCCGAAGCCCGATGGGGCAAGGCCAAGGGCGATGCCTGTGATGGCGCCCTCCTGATGGCCGAGGCCTTAAGCCTCAGGCCGCGTTGAGATGATCCTCGGCAACGGCGGCCAGATGCCCCGTCCAATGCTCCACAGCGTCCGACTGCTCGGCTTCCACCATCACCCGCAAGACGGGCTCCGTACCACTGGCCCGCACCAAAATGCGACCGGTCTCGCCCATCGACTGCTCCGCTGAAGCAATCGCGTCGGTGAGAGCAGTGCAAGCGCTCCAGTTCTTACGACGCAAACGGTCCATCACCCGCACATTGACCAATTTCTGCGGGTAGGCCTGGAAACTGCGGTCCAACCAATCGCTCAGGCTGATGCCCTGGGCATGGCACAAGGTGGCCAACTGAACGGCGGTCAGAACACCATCGCCACACAGCCCATGGGAGGCGGAAAGGATGTGGCCGGATTGTTCTCCACCGAGGCCCGCGCCACTGGCCACCATGGCGGCATGGACGTGCTGATCCCCCACCGGCGTGCGATCGAGAGTGCCGCCCCGCTGCTGCCAGGCACGCTCGAAGCCAAGGTTCGACATCACAGTGGCCACCAACCGCTGATCGGGGAGCGCCTGCTGCTCCTGCAGCACGGATCCCCAGAGAAACAGCACGTGGTCGCCGTCGATGATGCGGCCGCGGCCGTCCACCGCCAGCATCCGATCGGCATCACCATCAAAGGCAAATCCCATCGCCGCGCCGCGCTCGATCACAGCCCGTTGCAGCGGTTCCAGATGGGTTGACCCGCAAGCAACGTTGATGCGGGAGCCATCGGGTTCCCCATGGAGCACGGTGAGATCAGCCCCCAGGGCACGGAAGGCATCGGCACCGCACGCCGTCGCGGATCCCCAGCAGAGGTCCAAAACGATGGGAACGCCATCCAGTCGGCGTTCAGCCACCGATTGCTGCAACACCTCTCTGTAGCCATCCAGGAGATCGGCGCTGGATCGCGCCACACCGCAGCGGAATGTTGCTTGCTCAGCCATGGGCGTCTGCCCCTGCAGACCGGCTTCCACCTGGGCTTGACGGGAGGCGCTGACTTTGGCGCCATCGGCCCCAAACACTTTGATGCCGTTGTCTGCAGGGGGGTTATGGCTGGCGGAGACCATCAGGCCGCCGGCGGCCCTCAGCTGGCGGATCAACAACGGAACCGCCGGCGTCGGACAGAGCCCAAGGGTCCACACATCGCGACCAGCGGCCGTCAAGCCGGCCGTCAGGGCAGCAACCACCATGCTGCCGCTGGTCCGGGAGTCCATCCCGATCAGAACAGGACCTTCCGCCTGCAGAACCCGACCGACCCAATAGCCCACCTGAAGACATAGAGCGGGGGTGAGAACCGTGCCGGCGAGCCCACGGATTCCATCGGTTCCAAACACTGGCGAAGCGTCACCGAGAGCGGGGCCGATCGGGGAGCACGCCTCTTGAACCATGGGTCTCAATCGTGGACAGCACCATAGGAAGCACCTCTGAGGCTGATTCCCAGGGACGTGACAGGTGCAGCTCTGCCCTCCACGGCCCACAGGCGATCAAAGGCTCGCCAACTCTCTTTGAAGCATCAGAATGAAACGAACTCCATGTTGGGTGTGCAGGCAGGGCCGCCAATCGGAACGCTGCTGCTGCTTTCGGTTGCTGGTTTCAGTGGGTTAGCTGCATGGGGCGGGCAGCTGCTTCTGAACAAGCAGCATCAGCGCCTCACGCCTGAAGTCTCGCAGGCAAGGCTCTGGCAGCACTACCGCTGGGCCATCGATCCGCAGACCCGTCGAGAGGCCGCCCTATTGATGGTGGCGAGGGATGGGTCACCGCAACTGCTCCATGGCCAAGGCTGGGGGCGCGATCCGATGGCGGCCGTGGTGCTCGAACGGGCAGCCCTCACCACTGCCGCCCAGGGCAAGCCATCGGACGCTGCTGAGACCTGGCAGCGCCTGTTGGATCGCTTTCCCGAAGCACCCGGCTCCGCTTGGGCTCGATTGGCGCTTGGCAACAACAATCCCGTTCTTCATCAGCAGCTGCTCCAACAGCAACCCGCACACCCCGCAGCACTGACCCTGGCGGCTCGGGATGGCTCCGAAGCGCTAGCAAGCCATCAAGGCGCCTTGCACCTGGCCCGTTGGAATGCGCGCCGAGCCGGCGCCCTTGGGCTGATGCGTGACGCCTGCGAGGCCACGGGGGCGCAGGCACCTCAACCCGACCAACGCCAAACCTTGGCGCAAGCACTGGCAAAACAAGGCCATGCCGACACCGCAGTGACCTGTCTTCAGGAGCTTGAGGCCTCCCCTGAGACCCAGCTGGCCATCGGTCGTTCCCTGCTGCTGCATGGCGACCCTGATGCAGGTACAGCCCGGCTGCTGACCCTGGCGCAGAACCACCCAAACCACCCCGCCAGCCTTGAAGCAGCACGGATCTTGAGTGAACCGCTCGATGCCCAGCCTGGGGTTCTGGATGCGCTTCCGGCTGCCCTTGAGGAGCGCTCAGCCGCTGTTGCCGCAGCTCGCGTGCGACTCGCCGGCGGCGATGGGGCGGATGCCGCCCTGAGCCGCTGGCCCAACGACCCCGACATCTGGCAACTCCAATGGGACCTCGCCCGCGAGGCATTTCTGGCTGGAGATTGGGATCGTGCCCGCGCCCTGCTGGAACGCCCCGATGAGGATGGCCCCCTGCCTCCACCGTTGGAGACGCGGCGGCTGTTCTGGTTGGGGCTTAGCCACAAGCAACTCGGCGAAACGACAAAGGCAGAACGCAGCTGGCGCCGCCTGATCGGGGCCTTCCCCGGGGGCTACTACCGCTGGCGCGCCATGGAGCACCTGGGTGTGGCCGAACCCCTGGCGTTGCGATCCCCAGACCCGCAGCAGGAGCCGCCAGCCTGGCAACCGCTCAACAGCCATCACCGCCTGGTGAACGAGCTTTGGCGCCTGGGCCAGGTGCACGCCGCCTGGGAGGCCTGGCAGGCCCAGGCAGACCCTGCAGTCCCGCCACCACCTGAAGAACGTCTCGCCGAAGACAGGCTGCGCCTTGCCGTCGGGGACACCTGGATGGGCCTG
Source organism: Synechococcus sp. A15-44 (assembly GCF_014280115.1). Taxonomy (NCBI): domain Bacteria; kingdom Bacillati; phylum Cyanobacteriota; class Cyanophyceae; order Synechococcales; family Synechococcaceae; genus Synechococcus; species Synechococcus sp. A15-44. Next base: position 261,883 of record NZ_CP047938.1, on the reverse strand, counting down.
GACCAGCTCTGGTGGCTCAGCCTCCGCTGGCGTGATCCGAGCTGCCATCAACGGACTCTCCTGCATCGCAGCCAATTCCCTCGCCTCTTCGAAGCTGAGATCCAGACAGCGGCAGAGCAAGCAGGCGTTCAGGCCAATCTGCTGCGAGCGATCGCCAAACAGGAATCACGCTTTGCGCCTGGTGTCGTCTCCCCTGCTGGGGCCGTAGGCGTGATGCAATTGATGCCTTCCACAGCCACAGAGATGGCTGACGCACCAACCAGCACGTTGATGCTGAAGGATCCCGCCGACAACTTCGAACTGGGCGCGCGCTACCTCCACCACTTGCTGGAGCAATGGGAAAGCGACCCCTTTCGCAGCATTGCCAGCTACAACGCCGGGCCAGGTGCTGTGGCCTCTTGGGCACAACCCACGGATCAAGACGACGATGCGCTCTGGGTGGAACGCATTCCCTACCCGGAAACACGCTTCTACACCAAGAAAGTGCTGGACAATCTGCTCGGCTACCTAGGCGGCAATCAATCGTTCTGCAACGAGACTGGCGCTGGGATGGGGCAGAAGCGTGCCGGCGACGATGCCAGCGATCACGACCAAACTCATCAGAAGCAGGCAGATCCCGGCGGCGGGCAGAACACCGATGCGGATGAGATCGAGCCTGGCCAAGAGCACGGCTGAGGCCAGGATCAAAACGTCGGTGAGCACATTGAGCTTCAGCAGGTAGATGCCACCGGTGATCACCACCAGCAGCGTGACCACCAACGTCATCACCCGGCTCGACGCCATCAGCAACGACACCTGGCGCAACAGCAGATCGGGCATGGTGCAGAAGACGACAACCACCTGCGTCTGCAGCAGCACAAGAGACCAGAACCAGGCCGCACTCACGCCATAGAGAGACGTGAAGGAGGGCTGAACAATCTGCCAATGGTTGCCGAGCACAACCGCAACGAGAAATAGCACCGTCAGCAACGGCGCCCGAACCGGAAGGCTCAGCAGTCGCAGAATTGGCATGGCGTCAAGGTAGCGGCGGCCTTTCGAAGGAGCTGCCAGAGTGATCGCTGCGGTTGACGTGCGATGACAGGCACCCCGGAGTCTTCGCCCCTGGGCACAGCGCAGCGATGGGTGCTGGTGCTGATTGCGGTGGCTCTGGCCATGGGCCTGGTTGTCCTACGCGGAGGCATTCAGAGCGAAAGCCCGATGGAGCAGCTGGCGAGACGATCCCTCGACCCACAAACAGCGTTAACCAACGGACGCCCAACGCTGATCGAGTTCTACGCCGATTGGTGCCAGGTCTGCAGAGAGATGGCCCCTTCGATGCTGGCTTTGGAGAAGCAATCGCGAGATCGACTCGATGTTGTTCTGGTCAACGTCGACAACCCCCGTTGGCAAGATCTTGTTGATCGCTACGACGTCAACGGCATTCCCCAGTTGAACCTGTTCAACGCTGAGGGGGAAGCCAAGGGGCGATCCCTCGGCTTGCGCAGCGCTGAGGAACTCCAGCTGCTCACCACAGCACTGCTTGAAAATCAGCCGTTGCCGGCCTTGCCTGGCGTCGGCAACATCAGCCAGCTGCCGACGCCCCCCTCTGCGAACAACGCGATGGCAGGGGCCTCGAGCCCAGCCAACGCGGGGCCCCGCAGCCATGGTTGACACGCCTCGCCATGATCACCACAACTCGTCACTCTGACGCTCCCATGGACCGCTTTCGGGTCGATCTGATCGCAGCTACGCCGAACCCGCAGCAATGCGTGTACGCCGCCATGCATCAGGACTACAGCGAAGGATTCGTGGCCGGAGATCGTGCCAACTGGCCCGATGAGCAGCGGGCTGGAGAGATCTGTGTGAAACGCCTGCTGTCTGGAGAACGAGGCCACTACGGTCCGATGGAGCATGCGCAGATCGTGCTGAACGTGGGCTGGTTCCCGCACTCGGTGATGCAGCAGGCCCGCACCCACCGGGTTGGGGTGAGCTTCGATGTGCAGTCGATGCGTTACACCGGTGAACGCATCTGCCGTGCAGCGGATGGAGCCCTGGACCTGGAAGAGGTGTTCTATCTGCGGCCCATCGGCGAGTACAGCGATCGGCAGGGCAAGAAATACGCCTACACCGAAGCACTACGCCAACAGGATCTTGATCTCTGCCGGAGCGCCGCCGAGCGCTACAGGGATCTGCTCAGGGCGGGCTTCGCCGAGGAGCACGCCCGCGGCATCCTCCCTTTCGACTACCGCCAGCATTTTGTGGTGAGCTTCAGCCTGCGGGCGTTCCTGCACTTCATGGATCTGCGAGCCAAGCTCGATGCCCAGCTGGAGATCCGCCAGCTCTGTGATCTGATGTGGCCCCACATGGTGGAGTGGACCCCTGAATTTGCAGCCTGGTACGAAAAAAGCAGGCTGCACCGGGCGCGTTTGGCCCCCTAACCAGAGAGCACTAGACCTTGGCCAGCGTCACCCGTTCCGGTTGGTGCTGGTACTTGCCTTGTCGATCGCTGTAGGTGGTCGAGCAGGGATCACCCTCAAAAAACAGCAGCTGACAGATGCCCTCATCGGCATAGATGCGGCAGTCAGCACCCGAGCTGTTGCTGAATTCAAGGGTGAGGTGACCCTCCCAGCTCGCTTCTGCCGGGGTGGTGTTCACGATGATTCCAAGGCGGGCATAGGTGCTCTTGCCCAAACAGATCACGGTGATGTTGGGGGGAACCCGCAACTTCTCCAGGGCCACACCGAGGCCATAGGAATGGGCCGGGAGAATGAAATATCGCCCGTCTTCATCCTCATGAAGGGGAGTGGGTTCGAGGTTGGCCGGGTTGAACCGCTTGGGGTTCATCACCGTGCCTGGAACATGCCGGAAGATCAGAAATTCCTGGGAGGAAAGGCGTAGGTCGTAGCCGTAGGAGGAGCAACCAAAACTCAGCACTGGCCGCAGCTTCTGCTCCGGCTCCAGGTGACGGACCAAACCGCTCTGGAATGGCTCGATCATTCCCTGCCCGGCCTGTTGAGTGATCCAGCGATCGCACTTGAGCATTAGAAACCTCGGCGCAACTCCGTGACTTGATCTGCCATCTCCACCACACCGGCGGGGATTGTAGGTCCAGTGATGATCACATCCATCGAAGCGGGCCGCTGCTCAAGAGCTGCAATCACGTCCGCCTCATCCAGGTATCCGAAGGCCACGGCAAGGCCGAGTTCATCCAACACCAGCTGGTCGAGATCTCCCTGGATCAGATGCTGACGGCAGATGGACCAAACCTCAGCCACCGCCTCCGCACCACCGGGATGCCCCGGCGAGGAGAGGCAGAGGGGCACTTCCGGCCGCAGCCAGACGAGGCCTCCGCAGAGCTTCACCCGGCCGGCCGATCCCTGCTGCACGCCCCCTTTGAGGAACTGACTGATCAGAACACGACTGCCCAAGCCGGCAGCTCGCATGGCCTGGCTGAGAACACTGGCGAAACTGCCTCGATAAGGCGCCGTATGCACCTGCAGCTGCCCTTCGGGAGCCACCAGATGCAGGGGTGGCGGATCAGAAACGGCAGGCAAGGGCCTCAGGCCCGCCCGTTGCAAGGCCTGCTGATCCCGATCCAGGGAATTTTGGAAGGATTGGGGGTCGGCGAGGCTTGTGGTCATCACGGAAGCATCTGTCCGGGCGACCCCGGCAAGACCTTGAATGTAGCGGCGAGATCACATTCCACAAGGGGATTGACACCACCCATGGTGTTTGGACAGGGCGAGAACCAACCGCCTGCGAGGCTTGACGAACTGCACACCACCGATGAGCCAATCCCCTGAACAACGCACTGATGGCCGTCGCCCGCAGCAGTTGCGACCGTTCTCGGTGACCTGGAATCCCATGAGGTTTGCCTTGAGCTCCCTTGTGGTTCACACCGGCCGAACCGCTGTTCTCTGCAGCGTTTGCTTGGAGGACAAGGTTCCCCGCTGGCGCAAGGGAGAAGGATTGGGATGGCTCAGCGCCGAATACCGGTTGCTGCCCGGATCCACCCCACAGCGGCAATCACGGGAGCTGATGAAACTCTCGGGTCGCACCCAGGAAATTCAGCGGCTGATCGGCCGAAGCCTGCGCGCCGTGATCGACATGGAGCGTCTAGGGGAGCGCACCTTGCTGATCGACTGCGACGTGATCCAAGCGGACGCCGGCACCCGGACGGCCTCGATCACCGGGGCTTGGCTTGCCCTGGACCAAGCCTGCCGATCCCTGGTGGACCAGGGAGTGCTGGAGCAATCGCCCCTGATCGATCAGGTGGCGGCTGTATCCGTGGGCTTGGTTGATGGCCAGGTCTTGCTGGATCTGGACTACAGCGAAGACAGCCGAGCCGAGGTGGACCTGAACGTTGTGCAGTCCGGCGATGGCCGTCTGCTGGAAATCCAGGGAACGGCGGAGGGTGCGCCCTTCAGTCGCAGCCAACTCAATGAGCTGCTGGATTTAGCAGAGCCGGGATTGAGCTCCCTGATGCAGGCGCAACGCCAGGCCTTCAACGAGCACAGCAGCGTTAAGTAATAACCGCTACATGGCGGCCACCGCCGGCTCCGTAACTTCGCCACACCAGGGGGTTGTCATGACCAGTAGCCGAGGTTTCAGCCGATACGCCCCGCAGATGGTGGCTCCAGCTCCCAGCGCAGAGCCCGCCAACCGTTCTCTGCTGGAGATCATCCGGGATCTCGATGGCGCTAGCAGTGATCTGGTGGATCGCAACAAGACCATCTTTTTCCCTGGAGATCCCGCAGAACGGGTGTATCTGATCCGCCGGGGAGCCGTTCGTCTGTCCCGCGTCTACGAATCGGGAGAAGAGATCACCGTGGCCCTGCTCCGCGAGAACAGCCTCTTCGGGGTGCTGTCACTGCTGACAGGCCAACGGTCCGACCGCTTTTATCACGCTGTGGCCTTCACCCGGGTCGAAATGGTGACGGCACCAGCGACCTCCGTCAAGGCCGCCATCGAAGCAAACACCAGCGTTGGCCTGCGCTTGCTTCAGGGTCTCTCCAGCCGGATTCTGCAGACCGAGACGATGATTGAAACCCTCACCCATCGGGACATGTCATCCCGACTGGTGAGCTTCCTGCTGGTGCTTTGCAGGGACTTCGGCGTGGCAGATGAGCTAGGCATCACCATCGACCTGCGCCTGTCCCATCAGGCCATCGCTGAAGCAATTGGCTCAACACGCGTCACAATCACGCGTCTGCTGGGAGACTTGCGTCAATCCGGTCTGGTTCAGATTGACCGCAAGAAAATCACCGTTCTGGATCCGATCGCGCTGGCCAAACGCTTCAGCTAGGCCTGCCATCGCCCGACTTGTGCAGCGATGAGCGGCTGGGCACTGATTCTGGTTCTGTTGGTGCTCGGGGGCGTGCTATCGACCCTGGGCGACCGCTTGGGCAGCCGCGTCGGCAAAGCGCGACTGAGTTTGTTCAGCATGCGCCCACGGCGCACCGCCGTTTTGATCACGGTGTTGACCGGCAGCCTGATCAGCGCACTCTCACTTGGCCTGATGCTTCTGGTGAGCCGGCAGTTGCGGGTGGGCCTGTTTGAACTGGATGCCCTGCAGGAGAAACTCCAAGACAGCCGTCAGCAGCTAAAGGCAGCCGAGCGGGAACGGGACAAGACCCAAACGGAAACCAAACGGATCGCCATTGAGCTCGAGCAATCACAGCAACGGGCCAACACCCTGCGCCTCGAACTGGCTCCTCTTCAGAAGGAGCTGGCCCAACTCGAAGCCGAACGTGAACGCCTCAGCCAGGACATCGCCTCCCGCGATGCGGACATCCAGCGCACGGAAGCCGAACTCAACAGCGTTCGCAGCCGCATCCGAGCCGGTGAGCAGGAACTCAAACAACTGGAACGCAATCTGGTCGCCTTGCGGCGTGGATCGGTGGTGATCAGCAGCGGACAGACCTTGGCAAGAGCAACGGTTCGACTCGATGCTCCGGACCAGGCCAAACAGGCTGTCGACAGGCTGTTGCAGGAGGCCAATCTCAACGCCTACGGAAAAGTGCGACCTGGCGAAGCACCCGAACGGCAGTTGATCCGCGTTCCGCGCAGCGATGTGGAACGCCTGCAAAGCATCATCCGCAAACCGGAGACCTGGGTGATCTCGCTGCGCTCAGCCACCAATGTGCTGCGAGGTGAAACAGCGGTGTACGCCTTCCCCGAGGTGCGTCCGAACCGGCCGGTGACCCAACGCGGAGACGTGCTGGCCACCACCACACTGCAACCGGATGAACGCACTCCAGAGGGCATTCGCACACGATTGAACCTTCTCCTGGCCTCGGCCTATGCCGAAGTGCAGCGGCGGGGATCCCTGACCGAAGGCCTTCAGTTCGATGGATCAGCCCTCTCCCAACTGGCCCAGACCCTGATGGAAGGACCCAGCCAAAGCGTGGTCTTGGACGTGATTTCCGCAGGGGTCAGCGACAGTGCCGATCCTGTCGTCGTCACCATTCAGGCCTCCCCATGAAACGGGTGGCCGTCCTCGATCCAGGCCGCTGCAAATGTGGTCTTGTGCTGGCCGATCTTCAGCTCGGCCTCGTGCGCGAAGGGCATGTGCTGGCCCCAGAGGCCGTCGAACCCTGGCTGGAGCACTGGAATCAAGACCAAGCTCTCGACCGCATCCTGATCGGCGATGGCACGGGAAGCCGAGCCTGGATCCAGCGACTGGAACGGCTGGGCCATCTCACTGTGGTTCCGGAGCAGGGAACAACCCTGAGGGCGAGACAGCGTTACTGGGCGCTGTGGCCGGCTCGAGGTTGGCGACGGATGCTGCCGGCAGGACTGCGCATTCCACCGGTGGATCTGGATGCTGTTGCAGCTTTGGTGATGCTTGAGGAGCACCTGCAATGCCGCCTGAAATGGCCTGAGCCTGATCCCACGTTCTCGCTCAGAACCTGGCCCGGACCATGAAGGTGTAATCACCCCCCGGCTCCAGCCTGTAATCAGAACGCACCAGAAACCGCCGCAAGGCATCCTCGATCAGGGCACGTCCCAGGGATGGCTCAACCACCAGTTCACCGCGATCAAAGGCCCAGGAAAACTGCCACTCAAACCCTCCAGCAGAAACTTCACCCTCCACGCACTTGGCTTGAAAACACTGGCGGAGCACCCGCAAATGGGCCGTTGTCGCCGGAAGTGCCGGCATCAGTCGACCGACTCCAGTTCATAGCGGAACCCGTTGATCCAGGTTCCAGCGCGCTCAAAGCTCTGGCGCTGAAGACGTTGAATCCCATCCAGAACAGCATCGAGAACAGCGCCGACACAGGGTTGCTCCGCCTTGCTGAACGGACCAAGAACATGGGACACCGTTCGGGCGCGGCGTTCGGCAGGGTTCTCAGCCGGCGCACCAATACCGATCCGCAGCCTGGGGAACCCCTGGGTCCCGAGATGCTGAATGGTGCTGCGCAAACCGTTGTGCCCGCCGGCACTGCCCTGGGCCCGCAACCGCAAACGACCCAGCGGAAGATCCATGTCGTCCACCAGCACCAGCAATTGGTGAGGCTCCAGGCCGAACCAATCGAGAGCCGCACGAATGGCACGACCGCTGTCATTCATGTAGGTCTGAGGCATCAGCAAGCGCAGCCGCTGCTCACCAACCCCTGTATCGGCTGCAAGACCGTGCAACTTGGCTTGCTGACGAAAACTGAACCCAGAGCGCTCACCCAAAAGCTCGAGGGCCATGAAGCCGATGTTGTGACGGGTGCCGGCGTATTTCACACCCGGATTTCCCAGACCCACCACCAGCTTGAGATCAGTGGTCATACCGCTGGAACGACTCAGTCGCTGGGGGGAAGTTCTTCAACCGGCTTCGCAGCCTCACCGGAAACTTCCGGTTCAGCCATGGCTTTGTTGATCTCGCGTTCGAATTCCTTGGAGGCGGATTGGAAACCCTTCAGGGTTTTACCAAGAGTCCGACCAAGCTCGGGCAAGCGTTTCGGCCCGAAAACCAACAAGGCAACGGCGCCGATAACCGCCATTTCGGGGAGACCGACGCCGAAGATGTTCATGGGTGCAGATCAGCCGAGGCCGTTCCAGTTCACGTTGATGCCCTCGAGGATGAGGGACTTGTTGTACAGCTGAAGAATCACCAGCAGAAACACCAGGAACAGCACCATGAAGATGCCCATCACGGGAGTGGTGCCCCATCCGGGAACCACCTTGCCGTACTCGGAGTTCAGTGGGCGGAGAAGGTCTCCCAGACGGGTGCGTTGTGCCATGGCGACGCCGGGTCTCGGGTGGTTTGAAGTCTCGATACTGTAGGGGCCGACTCCGGTTCGGGGTTGATCCTGTCGAGAGATGTGATGGAAACGTCGTCCCCAGCCCTGTCCGTCGCCATTGGCGTGCTCGCTGTTTTGTTCGGACTCACCGGATTTGGCGTGTATCAGGCCTTTGGCCCTCCATCAAAAGCACTCGACGACCCGTTCGACGATCACGAGGACTGACCCACCACCAGGGAGACGAGTTCTCCTGGGGTGATCACCACGGCAGAAGCGGCCATTGAGTCGGCTTCCCTGCGGACCCTCCACCCCGCTCCGGGGGTCCAGCGACAGCGCGCTGATCCCGAATTGAGCAGCTTCAGCACGCAACCATCGGCATGGCGCTCCAACCCCACCGGCGTGAGTGGAAACGGCAGCGATGGGAACCATTGACGCGGCGCCGCAGGCAAGTCCGCGCACCACCCAGGCTCACGAAAGGCAATGGCCGCCTGCGACACACCGGCATCGCTCCATGAGCCGGCGAACGGCATGAGGGCCAAGCGCTGGCGATGCCAACCCTGATCAGCGCTGGGATCTGGCCAGGTCGGGCCCCGCAGCAGCGAAATGCCAAGTCGGTCTGAAGACCAATCCACACCCTGGGGGCCGTCCAGCAACACAGCCATCCCGCCTCCAGGAGCCGCCGACTGCGAGGCGAACCAGGAGATCACAGGCACTTCCCAACGGGCTTGTTCTCGAGCCGTCATCGGTGCAGCGGGGCGTTCGATCACCCCTCCACTGGTGTCGGCAGCGATGCGAACGGCGGGGGTCGCCAGCGGCAGCTCAAGACGCAGCAACTCATGGGTCTGGCGCCAGTCGATACCGCAGATCAGCTCCAGCCAGGGCGTGTCGGCCTTCAGCCGCAGGTCCAGACGCATGCAACTGGCACCGAGCTGGCGCCGCAGCACCACATGCGCCACCAGGGGGCCCTGATCGAGCCACTCCAGGGAATCCGTACAGAGTACACCCAAGGGCTGAGATCGGTAGTCCGCCGCAAGATCCCAGGCATCCCAGAATTCGCCCCGGTCCCGATAGCGCTCCAACTGCAGGGAAGACGCCAACTGGTCCCGTCCATCGCGATCCCGCAAAGCCAGCAGTCCGGCCGAGGAGACATCGAGCTCGATCAGACCATTGCCCACACGCCAAGCTCCCCCCCCCCAGCGACGTGATGACCACAGCCTGACGGGGCTCAGCCGCACAGGACGTCAAGCCTGGTTCACGCCGGAGCGGCACCGAACAAATCCCGTGCTGACGCGGCAACTGCACCCAGGTACCACCAGCAGCGGCGTTTTGCTGCGGCAGTGAAACGGCATCCGCTGACCACGATCCTGCAGGAAGGCGAACCAGAGGCGACCAGGACGCCAAAGGCTGCAGACCCCACCAACTCCACGCCGCTGCTGTGTCCTCCGGACGCGGCAGCCTGGCCAGCCGCCGATCGCGTTCCTGGCGGGCCTGGCGCCGGGCCGAGCGCCAGACCGGTTCCGCCTGGTCGAACACCTCCGGGATCGAGGTTCCCGGAAGGATGTCGTGAAACTGCTGAAACAACAGCGGGCGCCAATCGCTGCTGCCGCTGTCGCGACCTGCGATCGCCAACAGGGCTGAGACTGCATCAGCCTCCCGTAAGAGCCGTTCAAGCGTTCGGTTGTGGCGCTTCTGATCCGGACGGCTGGTGGCGCAACCGCGGTGCAACTCCAGGAAAAGCTCATCTCGCCACACAGGCCAGGCCTGATCACCCTGCTCGAGCTCGGCCAAGAACTCCCGCACCGTGCCGGCTCGGGTGGGCAAGGCGGCTGCTTGCCCTTCCCAGAGCTCGATCTGCTCCAGCAACTCCTCGGTGGGACCACCACCGTGATCACCAACGCCTGGAATCCACAGCGCCGCCTCCAGCCCCGTGGCCTGATGCCAGGCCCTCTGCTCGTCCAGCATCTCCACAGGATCGGCGCGGCGCCCGATCGGCGGCAGCATCAGGCTGTGCAGTTCCGACCGTCCCCGTCCCCGTCCGCGCCATCGGAACAACCGATGGGGGAAAGGGTTCTCCGCATTCCAGGCCAGCTTGTGGGTGCAGAACCAGCGCACACCGGTGGCTGACGCCACGGCAGGCAGACCAGCAGAGAAGCCAAAGCTGTCCGGCAACCAGGCCAACTCATGGGTCCACTCAGGGAAACGGCGGCGGCTGTCGTCCTGACCGAGAGCGAACTGGTTCCACAACGACGCCGTGCTGACCAGCACACAGTCGGTCTCCACCCAGGGGCCATTGATCGGTTCCCAGCGGCCGGCCCGGCTGGCCGCCTGGATCTCGGCAAAAAGAGCGGGCCGATGTTGCTCCATCCAGGCATAAAGCGCCGGCGTGGAATGGGCAAAGTGCAACTCGGGCCAGCGACGCATCAACGCCAACGTTGATCGGAAGGTGCGTTCAGCGGCCTGCCAGGTATCAGCGACCGGCCAAAGCCAAGCCAGATCGAGATGGGCATGACCCAGCCAATGCAACAACCCCCGTGGCGGCTCTGCCTGGTGCAGGTGCGCTGCAACAGCAGCCTGCGCCTCTGTACCGCTGGGATCCAGCTCCGCCCAATGCGGCGGCAGGTCTCCGTCCGCCGCCAGATGCAGCTCCAGGGCCGCAGGCAACAACGTGCCCTCGGGATCGGGGCCTGCGGTCTGCGGCTCCAGGTCGAGATGGCTGCTGATCAGAGCTCCATCGTCATGCAGGGGGCTGCAGAGCTCCAGCACAAGATCCAGTGCAGCCCCCTGACGACAACGCCCAGGCAGCGACCAGCGACAGGCGGTATCGAACAGATCCCCCTCATGCACCAGCACGCCATCCACCCAGAGACGCATCTGCTCGGCCCACCAGCTCAGCACCAGCCGGGCACGGCAGGAATCACGGTTCCTCCAGCCATCAGGCCAGCTCAACCGCTGCTCAAGACGCAACCATTGGCGTCCCCTGGGCCAGATCAACAGGCCGCGCTTGGCCCAGTCCGGCCGGTGCGTTGCTCCCCAGCTTTCGTCGAGAAAAAACCCTGCCTGGGCGGCGCCTGAGCGGCGCCAACCGGCACGCAGATCACGCCGCGAGCGACTGCGAAACGTTTCAATCCACTCCGATCGACCGACTTGATCAGGGTTCATTCCCCTGCTGACGCTGTCATGCCCCATAGGATGATGCCCATGTCACAGACGCCGGTCGGTCTCCATGCTCGCCCTCAAGATCTCCGTTTACTCGGTCGTCTTCTTCTTCCTCGGCATCTTCGTGTTCGGGTTCCTTGCGAGCGATCCAAGCCGCACCCCCAGCCGCAAAGACCTGGAAGATTGATTCAACATTCCGCTCAGACCGCGCCACACACTGGTCTGAGCGGAGCGTGATCTCTGAAATGAGCTGCCAAGCTCATGAGCCGCAGCAGCATTGCCTTGGCGGCGCACCGCCTTCTTTTTGCATTGACCGGAACCCTGATCACAGGGTCAACGTCCGTGTTGCCCGCAGCGGCAGGTTCGGCTGAATCAACGCCAGAGAAAGTTGCTTCAGCACCAGCGAGCCTGAACGTTCGAGCTGACCGCCAATACACCGACACCAAGTCGAAGGCCACGATTGCCGAAGGCAACGTTTCTGTTCGGCTCGGGAACGCCGAACTGCACGCCGATCGGATCGAATTTGATGCGGCCTACCGCACGCTCAACGCCCGAGGCGCCGTCCGTTTCAGGCGCGGCAATCAGTTTTTCCAAGCGTCGAGCTTTCGCTACAACCTCGTCCAGAACGAAGGGCAGCTCAACGATGTCTACGGGGTCATCGACCTTGATGAGCCCCTCACCAACCCATTAACCACGTCTCGAACGGCATCAGCCCCACCGGAACCACCCACGCCAGCCAGCCGTGAAGGCATGCCGACCGTGGCCTGCCCGCCACTGCTTCCTCCGGTTCCCGACTGGCATCCACAACCGTGGGCAGTCACGGCCTGGGGCGGGCAGATGATTGATGCCGCCTTCGGTGACACCTTCCTGTTCAACGGCCGGATGCGTCCCGAAGCAGTGTTGGGCGTCGGCGTGCAGAAACGGATCATGCGCGCTGGTCCACTCGCCGTTGAACTTGAGGCTGACCTGTTCAGCCACATCGCCAAGCAGCAACAGGGAGGCGAATTCAACCAGAGCAAGCCCTATGCCGATCTGCCCGCACAAAGCTTCGGGGAGGGGGTGCTGGGAATTGGAGCGCGCGTCTGGGTTCAGCCTTGGCTGAGCTTCAGCGTTGTTGAAGGCATCAGCTACAACTCCAACGTCAGCCTTTACGAGAAAACATTCCGCGAGAACTACACAAAGCTGTTGAACTACCTCGGCTTTGAGGTGGAGGCAGCAGTGTCCTCCGACTTGTCGCTCGTGGGCCGGATTCACCACCGTTCCGGTGCTTTCGGCACCTATGGGGGCGTCTCTGAGGGCAGCAACGCCTACTTGCTGGGCCTGCGCTACCGCTGGGGACGGGAGACACCCAAGCCGGAGAGCGCCATGATGCCGCCCCTGCCGGAGTGTGATGACCCGGATCGCGGCCAGCGCGTCAAACCCTCCTCCCTCTCCGAGCGCCTCGACTCGGTTGCCCTCGGCGATGGAGGACGCCCCCAACGCCATGTCAGCAGCGGAGGCACAACAGAACATCCCTCGATTCCGCCAGCCCAGCAGCAGGCCATGCGGACTGCAGCGATCGCCAGGATCGACCAACGCATCTCAGACGTCGACCTCCAGGGCAGCTTCAGCATCGAGCGGCGCAGCGGCATCCCCGTTCAACGCCTGAATTCCTCGGTCAGGGATGAAAACCGCTTTGGCGTGGTCAAAGTTCCCCAACTGAAGAGCCTGGGAAGCACGAATTTCCTCAACGGCACAATCAGCCGCTGGAGGGTGCAGGCCTCGAAGATCCTGATCACGGCGGATGGCTGGGAAGCTGACCGCATGGGCTTCAGCAACGATCCCTTCACGCCGGCGCAAACCAGAATCGATGCAGAGGATGTGATCGCCCGCGAGCAAGCCAATGGCGATGTGCTGATCTCGGCGCGACGCAACCGGCTGATCGTTGAAGAGCGGCTGCCCATCCCGGTCACCCGTCGACAGCTCATCCAGAAGGAAGAGGAAGTGGAGAACCGCTTCGTTGTCGGCATCGACAACCGGGACCGTGATGGCCTTTTTGTGGGACGCAACCTCAAGCCACTCACCATCGGTACGAGCACGGAACTGTCCGTTCAACCGCAGTTCATGGTGCAGCGCGCCATTGACGGCGACTTCAACAGCGCCGCTGATTTATTTGGCTTGGACGCCAAACTGCGCGGCCGCTATGGCAACTACAAACTGAACGGCGATGCCGACATCAGCAGCTTTGACCCCGCAGACATCCTGAGCAGAAGCCGCTACTGGGGAAGTTTTGGCCGGGACATCGACATGGGCAGCTTGGGCGTGCTGAGCACCAATCTGTTCGGGGCCTACCGCTACCGCACCTGGAATGGCTCCCTCGGTGAAACCGACATCAATGCGGCCTATGGCGTTTACGCCCAGACCAAGGGCAGCTGGTCAACCGGGGAAGTCGACCATAAGTACCTCATTCGCGGTGCCATCGGGGACTATGACGCCGATCGCTACAACAGCGACCGCCATTTGCGCAGTGGACGGGGCAGTTTGTTCGCCTCCGTCACCAGCAAGATTCCCTTGCTGAAAGGGAAAACAGCACAACTCGATCCATCAGCGGCCTTCCGCTATTCGCCTGTCCCCATCGTTCCAGGACTGAGCCTGAACACGAACGTCAACACCTCAATTGCGGTATACGGCGATGGCCGCCATCAAGAGACCCTGAGTCTCAGCGGAGGCCCCACCATCACCCTGGGCACCTTCAGCAAGCCATTCCTGGACTTCACGCAGATCTCCATCGTCGGCAGCGGCTCCCTGAAAAACGGCGACAGCCCTTTCGCCTTCGATCGGAACGTCGATCTCGCCACCCTGGGCGTTGGGCTCACCCAGCAGATTGTTGGACCGGTCGTGCTGAGCACCGGCGTCAGTTACAACGTCGATCCCGGTTCGAGGTACTACGGGAGCACGGTCAACTCCAACATCGAATTGCGCTGGCAACGGCGCAGCTACGACGTGGGTGTCTATTTCAATCCCTACGAAGGCATTGGCGGCGTTCGCTTCCGGCTCAATGACCTTGATTTCAAGGGCACAGGCGTGCCGTTTGTTCCCTACACCCCAACGAACTGGATGAAAACCACCAACACGGATCGACCCTTCTGATCAATCACCGCCCCCGATGATCAGATCGCTGCCGAACAGTGAAGCTCCGGCATAACGCATGCCGGAGGTCTTCACGTTCGGTGCATAAGCATTGATCACCTTGGCCTCCCGCAGATCGGCATTGCGCAGGTCCACGCCGGACAACTCAGCATTGGTGAGGTTGGCTCCCCGCAGATCAGCACCTTCCAGCAACGCTCCCGTCAGGTCAGCACCTTCAAGATTCGCCTCCCGCAGATCGGCGCCGCGCAGATCGCTGCCCCGAAAATCAGCGCCGATGAGATGGGCCTGACGAAAATCCGCCTGGCGGAGATCACAGCCAGGACAGCTGCGATCCAACGGATCATGGGACTGAACCTGAAGCGGCACGGCCCCAGCAGGAGCAACCCCGGCAACAACCAACAAGGGCACCAACGGCAACAACAACCGCGAGAGCGAACAGGCCATTGACTCCCAACCTCCTATCTCTTTCATAGACACAGGAGTCGCGCCTGGCCGTTACTCGGCGGCGAACTGGTTGATGTAGGGCAGTTTTTGCATCAATTCCGAAACCTGGGGGCCATGGTCCAGGAGCTGGGACGTTGCATCCCAACGACCGCTGCGCAGCATGTCCAGAGGACCAGCATCGATCGACACAGGCCAACTGAAGTCGGCTGCGGTCAGCTGCAAACCGGCAAGATCAAGGCTCCAGGAGCGTCCCGGATCGCCATCCACCTGCGCCTGAATGGCTTTGATCTGCTCGGGGGCCGCCGTTGCACAGGGAATGCCAAGGGCGAGGCAGTTGCCGTAGAAGATCTCGGCAAAACTGACCCCAACCACCGCACGAATTCCCCAGCGCATCAACGCCTGAGGGGCATGTTCACGGCTGGACCCGCAACCGAAATTGCCATTCACCACCAGGATCGAGGCCCCCTGATAACGGGCCTGATCAAAGGGATGCTCACCGGAGAGTTCAAGACGATCGTCGGCAAACACCTGGTCACCCAGCGCCTCGAAACTGACGCATTTGAGGAACCGTGCCGGAATGATCCGATCCGTATCGATGTCTTCACCGGAGACGGCGATGGCCGTTCCACTCACCTGTTGAATCGGACCAGTCGGGAAGAGAGCCATCACGATGCGGACGGAGTAATCAAAGTACGGACATCGGTCACACGACCGTTAACGGCAGCGGCAGCCACCATGGCTGGACTCATCAACAACGTCCGGCCACTGGCCGAGCCCTGCCGACCCTTGAAATTGCGGTTGCTGGAGCTGGCGCTGATCTGACGGCCCTCCAGCCGATCCGGATTCATCGCCAGACACATCGAGCAGCCGGGCTCCCGCCACTCAAAACCTGCGGCACGGAACACCGCATCCAGCCCTTCTGCTTCAGCAGCCTTCGCCACCTGCTCCGAACCAGGAACCACAAACGCCTGGATGCCTTCAGCCACCTGGCGCCCACGGGCCACATCGGCAGCAGCACGTAAATCGCTGAGACGACCATTGGTGCAGCTGCCGATGAAACAGACATCCACAGGCACCCCGGCAATGGCCGTTCCCGGCTGGAGATCCATGTAGCGGTAGGCCTCCTCCGCAATCGGACGCTCACCTGGATCCAGTTGATCAAGGCTGGGAACGGTTTCGTCGATGCCCATTCCCTGGCCAGGGGTAATGCCCCAAGTCACCGTTGGTGGAATCGCAGCGGCGTCAAACACCACCTCGTCGTCGACCGTTGCGTTGGCATCCGTGGCCAGGGAACTCCACCAAGCGACAGCGCGGGTCCAGGCGTCACCTTCAGGAGCATGGGGGCGACCTTTGAGATAGTCAAACGTGACCTGATCGGGATTGACGTAGCCGCATCGGGCTCCCCCCTCGATTGCCATGTTGCAGAGGGTCATCCGCTCTTCCATCGACAACGCCTCGATGGCAGAGCCGGCGAACTCATAGGCGTAGCCAACGCCGCCCTTCACCCCCAGGTGGCGAATCACATGCAGGATCAGGTCCTTCGCTGACACGCCCTCGGCGAGCCGACCATTCACCTGAATCCGGCGCACCTTGAGCTTGTTCATGGCCAGGCTCTGGCTGGCCAACACATCGCGCACCTGACTGGTGCCGATCCCGAAGGCGATCGCCCCGAAGGCGCCGTGCGTGGAGGTATGGGAATCACCGCAGGCCACCGTCATGCCCGGTTGGGTCAGGCCGAGTTCCGGGGCAATCACGTGAACGATGCCCTGCCGGCCGCTGCCGATGTTGTTGAGAGGGATGCCGTGCTCCTGGCAGTTCCGCTCCAAGGTGCTGAGCATCTCCTCCGCCAACGGATCGGCAAACGGACGTTGCTGCGAGGTGGTCGGCACGATGTGGTCCACCGTGGCCACCGTGCGCTCAGGACAGCGCACCGTTAGCCCCTTGTCCTTCAACGCCGAGAAGGCCTGAGGACTGGTGACCTCATGGATCAGGTGCAGACCGACAAACAGTTGGGTGGATCCGCCGGGGAGCTCCGCCACCCGATGCAGGTCCCACACCTTGTCGTAGAGGGTGCCGGAACTCAACAGTTCAGCCGCAAGAACCGTTGACCCTAAACCTGAGCGAGCAAGCGCAGACGCAGACGGTCCAAGCCGCGGATCACGCTCATCTTCTGAATGGCCTCACGGCCCCGCCGCTCACCGAAATGCTGCACCCAGGCCTCACAGCCATCGGGACCAGCCAAGGCCAGATGCACCAAGCCCACGGGCTTCTCAGCACTGCCACCGCCAGGGCCGGCGATACCGCTTACAGCGATCGCCCAATCGCAATTGAGTTTCTCCCGGGCTGCCCGCGCCATCGCTTCCACCACAGGCTGGGAAACAGCGCCATGGGCAGTGAGCAGATCCGGAGAGACCCCAAGCAGGCCCTGTTTCACTGCATTGCTGTAAGCGACGACGCCACCCTGAAACACCGACGAGGAGCCTGGAACAGCCGTCAGGGCTGCCGCCAATCCACCACCGGTGCAGGACTCCGCCACCGCCATCGTCTGGTGCCGTTGCTGGAGCAGGCCGATCACCACCGACGCCAGACTGTCGTCATCAACGCCGTAGCAGTGGTCCCCCGTGCGACGACGCAGCTCAGCTTCCAGCGGCACCAACAGCTGAGCGGCAGCATCGGCACTCGCTGCACAGGCCGTGAGCCGCAATTTCACATCGCCGAGGGAGGCATAGGGAGCCACCGTTGGATTGGTGGACGCCAACAGATCAGCAACGCGCTCAGCCAGATCGGATTCACCAATGCCGCTGAAGCGGAGCTGACGACTCACAAACACCCCGGTGGCCCCACCATGGGCCTGGAGCCAGGGAACGGCAGTCTCCGCCCACATCGCCCGCATTTCTGAAGGCACCCCCGGGAAGGTGAGGATCGTGAAATCAGGTCGCGGCGACCAGATCATTCCCGGTGCCGACCCCTTTGGATTGGGAAGCACCTCAGCTCCACGGGGCAGAAAAGCCTGGCTGCGGTTGCTGGAAGCAACCGGCCGGCCACCGGCCGATAACTTCCGCTGGATCTCCAGCCAGAGTTCGGGCCGCTCCTCGAGAGGAGTCTCGAAAGCAGCGGCCAGAGCCTCTGTGGTGAGGTCATCGGGGGTCGGTCCCAGACCTCCAGTCGTCACCAGGAACCTGCAGCGCTGCGATGCCTCGCGCACAGCGGAGATCAAGCGATCTTTGTTGTCACCGACAACGGTTTGGCGGTAATGCGGCAGCCCCAGGCCCGCCAACTGTTCAGCAATCCATCGGGCATTGCCGTTGAGGATGTCACCCAACAACAGCTCTGTGCCCACGCACAGGATTTCAACCCCTGGTTCAGCCACGCGGTTCGCCCAGTGCAGCGGGGTCAACGGAGCTTGAACAGGGGTTGGTATTCATCAGAGCTCGCTCATGTTGCAGCTGGCGACGGCTGATCACCACCGTTGCCACGAGGATGGCCGTGGCCAAAGCCAGCCAGAGGAAGCGCATCTCGGCATTGGCCACCACCAGGGCCAAGGCAGCAAGCCACTGGGTGAAGACGTAGATCAACAGCACCGTGCGTCGGTGACTGAAGCCAGCGCGCAACAGGCGGTGATGAAGGTGACGCCGGTCGGGATAGAAGGGGGAACGTCCTTCGCGCAGACGGCCCATGATCACGGCCGACATGTCGGCCAGGGGCAGCGAAAGAATCAGCAAGGGCAAAAGCAGGCTCACCGTCGTGAGCCCCTTGGCGGGGCCCACGATGCTCACGGCAGCGAGGGTGAAGCCGAGGAAGTAAGAGCCCCCATCACCCATGAAGATGCGGGCGGGATTGAAGTTGTGGCGCAGGAAGCCGAGGCAACAGCCCGCCAGCGCTGCGGCAAGGAATCCGGCAGCCACCTGATGCAGCGAAAAGCTGACGGACACCAGCCCGACAGCAGCGATACCAGCCACTCCCGCAGCAAGGCCATCGAGGCCGTCCAGCCAGTTGATGGCATTGGTGATTCCCACCAGCCAAACAACAGTGGCAAGCAGGCTGAGGGTGTCCGGCAGAGCAATCGGACCGGCTGAGGCGGTGAGCCAGGGAAGATCGATCGCTCCAATCCGAACGCCCTGGCTCCAAACCGCACAAGCCACAGCAACCTGTCCAGCCAGCCGCGGCCAGGGAGAGAGAGCGAAGAGGTCGTCCGCCAGGCCAATCAGAAAAAAGCAGAGCGAACCGGCCAGGGTGCTCCAGATCAGCTGATCCTTGGCCGGCGCCAGCAGGCCGAAGCCCCCCATGGACCAGACCGCCGCCAAAGCCGTTCCAAAGCCCAGCACCATGGCAATGCCCCCCAATCTCACCATGGGGGTGACATGCTGCTTGCGCTCATCGGGCTGATCGGTCCACCCGAAGCGAAGCCCCATCCGGCGCACTTGGGGCACCAGCACCATGGTGGTCACCGCAGCCAGAAGAAAACTGACCGAGGCGACCGCGATAGGGCTGGCCAAGAGGTTCACGCAGGCTCCGGGAAAGAGACGATCCCCCGGTCAGAAGGAGTCACCCCAATCCTAGGGAGCCTGCAACCGTTCAACCAGGCACCGCCCCGGCCCATTCGAGAGCCAGGGCCAAGCCTCACGCCAGAACAGGCTGCTTGCTGTCGGCGTAGAGGGGGAAGCGCTCACAGAGAGCACCCACCCGGTCGAGGCAACGCTGACGAATCGCATCATCCTCAGGATTGAGAAGACGATCAGCAATCACATCAGCGACCTCCCGGAAGGCCTGCGCATCAAAACCACGGGTGGTAAGCGCAGCGGTTCCCAGCCGCAGGCCACTGGTAACGAAAGGAGATTCGGGGTCGAAGGGAACGGTGTTTTTGTTGGCCGTGATGTGCACATCACTCACCAACAGATCAGCCACCTTTCCAGTCATCCCGATGCCACGCAGATCCAGCAGCACCACATGGTTGTCGGTGCCGCCGCTTACGACATCGATGCCGCGGGCGATCAGCTGTTCAGCGAGGGCTGCCGCATTGGCAACCACCTGCTGGCTGTAGGCCTTGAACGAAGGCTGCAGCGCTTCCCCGAAGGCCACAGCCTTGGCAGCGATCACGTGCTCCAGAGGGCCGCCCTGGCTGCCAGGGAACACGGCCTTATCAAACTTTTTGGCGAACTCGGCGTCGCGGCAGAGGATCAGGCCGCCGCGGGGGCCGCGAAGGGTCTTGTGGGTGGTGGTGGTCACCACATCGCAATGGGGCACCGGGCTGGGATGCACACCAGCGGCCACGAGGCCAGCGATGTGGGCCATGTCGGCCAGCAGATAGGCACCCACTTCATCGGCGATGGCGCGGAAGGCGGCGAAGTCGATGGTGCGTGGATAAGCGGAATAGCCACACACAATCAGCTTGGGCTTGTGCTCTAGCGCAAGCTGCCGAATCGCCTCCATGTCCAGGCGCTGGGTCACCTTGTCGACGCCGTACTGAACAACGTTGAACCACTTGCCGCTGACATTGACCGGAGACCCATGGGTCAGGTGACCGCCATGGGACAGATCGAGCCCCATGATTGTGTCGCCGGGCTGCAGCAGGGCCAGAAAAACAGCGAAGTTGGCCTGGGCACCGCTGTGGGGCTGCACATTGGCCCAGGCGGCACCAAACAGCTGCTTGGCCCGCTCGATGGCCAGCTCCTCAATGGCATCAACATGCTCACAACCGCCGTAGTACCGCTTGCTGGGCAGCCCCTCGGCGTACTTGTTGGTGAGCACGGAACCCTGGGCCTGCATCACCGCACGGGACGCAAAGTTCTCCGATGCAATCAGTTCCAGGTGGGTTTCCTGACGCTGCCGTTCTTGATCGATGAATGCGGCGATATCCGGATCCGACTGAGCCAGATCAGCGTCGATGGCGCGTCCAGAAACCTGGCCCATGAAATGTCAGTAAAGCTTTGACCAATCGTAAGAAACCGCAGCGATCAGCCCGACCGATCAACCAAAAAAAAACTGCCCGTTGGGGCAGTTGAAACGCGCCTGGAGAGATTCGAACTCCCGACCCTCTGATCCGTAGTCAGATGCTCTAATCCGCTGAGCTACAAGCGCTTGCGCCAAACCATCAGACCCCATCGAGGGTCCGCTCGTCAACTGGGTGCGGGCCGCGCCAGGATTCAGGTGTTTCTGAGCCCGAGCAATGCCGATCCGCTGGTATGGACCCGCTAAGCCTGAGGATCCGACTTACCGGCATTTCGAGCGCATCGTGAACCTTTGCCTGCACGGCGGCGTGTTCGCTGCGGTGAACAGCGGCGGCTGGTTTCTGCAGGAGATGCGCCACCCCTTCCCCAACGGGAGCCTGACCTGGGTCAGCAGCCTCTGGGCAACCCTGTGGCTGGGCCAGTTGATTTGGGTGATTCTTCAGCGCCCCAAGCCGGAGGAATAAAGCCAGCATGGATGCATTCCCCACCTCGACCTTCCTGGGCTGATGTCCCTCTCCGCCAGTGACCTGCAGGACCTACAGAGTGCATTGGCTGACCGCCTCTACGTTCAAATCAGCGGCTGGCATCTTTATCTCGGTGATGCCGACCTGGCTTCAGCCCTTGCGATCGAATGCAGTGCCCGGGTTAATCAAGGTGCTGAGGTGGCAGCCCGGCAGGCCCTCGACGCTGTCAAGGTGCCCCTAGCGGGAGGCGCCAGTCAGCTCCCGCTCTCCAAGTTGATCCCCCCCGCCCAGTTGAGGGATCTCGAAGAGATCCTCGAGCCTTACTGCGGATAAGGTTGCAGTCCATCCGCAGCGGTTGGTGTGCTGATCATTGAAGTCACCAACTCCAGGGATTTGGTGCGCCAACGCATCGGCCGCCTGGGTGAACGGCTGATCGGTCGGGTGGTGGATGCGGAGGCTCAGGTTGAGAAAGCTCTGATTCAGGAACTGGAAACCGCCTTTAAAGAATTCGGCATCGAGGCCCGGATTGTGTCTGTTCAGGGCCCGCAACTCGTGGGTCGCGAGCAGCTGGAACTTCCCATTCAGGTGCGTGAAGAGCTCGATGTTCGTCTCAGCGAGCCCTGAATCGACCCACCAGCAACTGCGTGATCTCTCGCACCTCTGGCACCTTGAGTTGTGCTCCGATCAAGGCAAACAAAGCCAAGCCCAGCAGGCCGGGGGCAGACACCTGCAGCAGCAGGCCCAGCAACCCTGCGGGCCAGGTCACAACGGCCACCAGCATCCCGGCAGCCCCGGCGCCGAGCACACCAGCGATGGCGAGCCGCAGCAGATCCATCCCCCAGCGCCGCAGTGGCAGGCCTCCAACCTGTTGCTGCAGACCCACCAACAGGGCGAGGCAGGTGAGCAGGTTGATGGCAACCGTGGCGAGCACCAACCCGGGCGCACCGAAATTGAACGGCGACTGATTCCCCCAAGGGGTCGGACCACCCACCAGCAGCCAGTCAAAAGCCACGTTCAGACCGATCCCCGCCAGCGAGAGCCGAAAAGGCGTTGTTCCATCGCCAAGGGCATAGAAGACGCGCACCAGCACATCCCGGCCGAGGTAGGCCGGCATGCCCAGGCCATAGGCCATCAATAGGCCCGTCACCAGCTGTGCGGCTGATGCATCGAAGGCACCACGCTCGTACACCAAGGCGACGATGGGGCCACCCAACGCAATGAACAGTCCCCCCAGGGGGATCATCGATGCCGCAGACAGCATCAACCCCTGGCGGATCCGATCGATCAGCTGAGGACGATCCTGCGGAGCCGTGAGCCTGGAAAAAGTGGGCAGCAAGGGCACCAGCAGTGCATTCGAGATCAGGCCCAGGGGGGTTTGCACCAGCAAATTGGCGTACCCCAGGCCTGCCGCCGCACCAAGGATCCCGGAGGCGAAAAACAGATCAGTGAACACATTGATCTGAAGCATTCCGGACGACAACGTCGCCGGCCCCATCACACGCCACACCTCCCGCACTCCCGGGTGCCGCCAGTCCCAGACCAGTTGAAAACGGGCCAAACCCTGCCGGATCAACGCCGGCAGCTGGATCAACCACTGCAGCAAGGCCCCCACCAACGTGGCCAAGGCCAGCACCACACCACCTGTCATGGCGGCGGATGGCAAAGCGATGTCAGCGCCGAGCTGCCACCAGAGCAGTCCCACCCCCAGGATCAAGGCCCCGCTGGACATCAGCGGTGAAATCGCAGGGATCCAGAATTCGTCGGCGGCGTTGAGGGACCCGAAGCCCAGCCCGATCAGCCCGGCCAGCAGCGCCATCGGCGCCATCACCTGCAGCTGGACCCGTGCGATGGCGTGAAGCTCGGGGGCCAGACCCGGACCCACCAGGGTGATCAGGGGATCTGCGGCCAGCACCAGAACGATGGTGACCAGCAGCAAAAGAGCGCTGACGCTGGTGTTGAGCGCCGCAAGGATATGGGCTCCTTCGGCCCGTGGGCGACGGCTCAGCACGCTCACCATGGCGCTGTGGAAGGGACCATTGATCCCCCCCAGCAGGATCAGCAGGAATCCAGGCAGCACGTAGGCGTAGTTGTAGGCGTCATAGGCCGCGCCCACCCCGAAGGCCGCCGCGATCACCAGCTGCCGAATCAGGCCACCCACCTTGCTCAGCAGGGTGCCGAGGGTCACCACCAGTGCGATCCCCTTGAGTGAACGCGCCATTCGGCCCTCAGCATTGGGCGCATTGTGGAGGCACCACACGAGACCATGAGCCGATCTCGGCTGCTGCCATGACTGGCCTTCCCTCTCCGGGCGATGCCCTGCTGCGCTTTGAACCCCTGACGGAGGGCGTGCTGCTGAAGCGCTACAAACGCTTCCTGGCCGATGTGGAGCTGAGCAGCGGCGAGACCGTCACCGCCCACTGCGCCAACACCGGCCCGATGACCGGGGTCTTGATTCCTGGCCAACGGGTGCGTCTTCGCCACGCACCCTCTCCCAAACGCAAGCTGGCCTGGACCTGGGAGCAAGCCGAAGTGCCAGGCGCCGATGGCCAGCCCTGCTGGGTTGGCATCAACACGGCCCTCCCCAACCGTCTGATTCGCGCCACGGTCGAAGCGGGGTGCTTGGAGGCCCAACTCGGCCCGATTGCGGGGATCCGCGCTGAGGTGGCCTACGGCACCAACAAACGCAGCCGGATCGACCTTCTGCTGACGCCGACAGAGCAGAACCCCGATCAACGACCGATCTACCTGGAGGTGAAAAACACCACCTGGACCGACGGCAGCACGGCCCTCTTCCCCGACACGGTGACTGAACGGGGACAAAAGCATCTGATTGAGCTAATGGGGGTGCTTCCGGACGCTCGAGCGGTGCTCGTGCCCTGCCTCAGCCGCCCGGATGTGAGTGCCTTTGCTCCCGGGGACAGCGCCGATCCGCGCTATGGAGAGCTGTTTCGCCAGGCCACCAACAGGGGCGTGGACGTTCTGCCTTGTTGTTTCAGCTTTGCCGCCGACGCAGTGCATTGGCAGGGAGTGCGCCAAGTCAGGCCAGTTTGATTTTTGGTAGCAAATCGAACATGGCGGGCACCTGTCCGCAGGCACCTTGGCTTTGTTCGTCTGGGAACATTCCAGACGTGTCTCGCAGCTCTGCACCCTCGTTCATGACAACTGCATTCCACGCGCCACCGCAAAGGCGGCGCAAAACCCTGCAGGAGGCCAGCCTCCTGGAAGGCCCGATGCTGCTCCTGAAGAGCATCCGGGGCTTCAGCTCCAACCGCACCATGACCTGGCTCGCCTGCGCGCCTCTGGCGCTCATGGGCCTTGGCATCTTCACTCTGTCAGCCAAAGCCGAAGAGCTGCCTGAGCTCTCCGCCGCTTTCCTGGCCAACAACCTCTGGCTTCTGGTCGCCACCATTCTGGTGATCTTCATGAATGCCGGCTTCGCCATGGTCGAGGCAGGCATGTGCCGGCAAAAAAATGCCGTCAATATCCTCGCCAAGAACTTGTTTGTGTTCGCCCTCGCGGTGACCGCCTACTGGTTCGTTGGCTACTCCTTCATGTACGGCGATTCCGTCATCGACGGCTGGCTGTATTTCGCAGGCTTCTTCTTCGATCCAACCGTCACCGCTGAGACCATCAGCGATGCCGGCCTTGTTCCCACCGTTGATTTCCTGTTCCAGGCGGCCTTCGCCGGAACCGCCGCCACGATCGTTTCCGGTCTTGTGGCTGAGCGGATCAAGTTCGGCGAATTCGTGATTTTCGCCCTGGTCCTCACCGCCTTCATTTATCCAGTTGCTGGCAGCTGGGAATGGAACGGTGGCTGGCTCAACAGTGTTGGCAGCGTCGAATTCATCGACTTTGCTGGTTCCTCGATCGTGCACTCCGTCGGCGCTTGGGCCGGCCTCGTCGGCGCCATGCTGCTCGGACCCCGCATCGGCAAGTACGTCGATGGCAAGGTTCAGGCCATTCCTGGCCACAACATGTCCATCGCCACCCTTGGCGCTCTGATCCTCTGGATCGGCTGGTACGGCTTCAACCCCGGCTCCCAATTGGCCATGGACCAGTGGGTTCCCTACGTGGCTGTCACCACCACCCTGGGCGCAGCAGGCGGTGCCATCAGCGCCACGGTGATCTCAACGATCACCTCCAAAAAGCCTGACCTCACCATGATCATCAACGGCATCCTGGCCGGCCTGGTGAGCGTGACTGCTGGTTGCGGCAACCTCACCCTGACGGGTTCCTGGGTGGCTGGCCTGGTGGGCGGCATCATCGTTGTCTTCTCGGTTGCCGCTCTCGATGCCGCAGGCATCGATGATCCTGTCGGCGCCTTCTCCGTGCACGGTGTGTGCGGCGTGTGGGGCACGATCGTGATCGGTCTCTGGGGCTACGACGTCCAGGGCGATGGCTCCGGCCTTGGCCTGCTGGTTGGAGGTGGCGTTGAGCAGCTCGGCATCCAAGCCCTGGGTGCTGCTGCCTACGCCATCTGGACTTTGGTCACCTGCTTCATCGCCTGGCAGATCATCGGCTCTCTCTTCGGTGGCATCCGCGTCACCGAACAGGAAGAGTCCGAAGGTCTGGACATTGGCGAACACGGCATGGAGGCCTACGCCGGTTTCTCCACCACCAACAACTGATTCTTCTCCGGCTCAGTTCTTGGTCTCAAGCCCGGCCAATTGGCCGGGCTTTTTTACTGCCTGAAGCGCTGCTTCAGGCCACATAGAGTTGCCCCACTCCAGCGCCCTCCATGGACACCCACGCCTTCAAGCGCTCCCTCCACCATTCCGAGCGTTACAACCGACGAGGCTTCGGGCGCGCCGAGGAAGTGGCAGAAAGCCTTGAGCAGGCTTACCAGAGCGGTCTGATCGGCACGATCCGGGACAACGGCTACCGCCTGGAACACGGTCGGCTCAACGTCCGGCTGGCGGAAGCCTTCGGCTTCTGCTGGGGTGTGGAACGGGCGGTGGCGATGGCTTACGAGACCCGCAAGCACTATCCCAGCGAGCGTCTCTGGATCACAAACGAGATCATTCACAACCCCTCAGTGAACGATCACCTCAGGGAGATGGATGTGCAGTTCATCCCTGTCGAACAGGGGGTGAAGGACTTCTCAGGTGTCACCTCCGGTGATGTGGTGATCCTGCCGGCCTTTGGTGCCACCGTTCAGGAAATGCAGCTGCTGAATGAACGGGGCTGCCACATCGTTGACACGACCTGTCCCTGGGTCTCCAAGGTGTGGAACACCGTGGAGAAACACAAAAAGCACACCTTCACCTCGATCATTCACGGCAAGGTGAAGCACGAGGAAACACTGGCCACCAGCTCATTTGCCGGCACCTATCTGGTGGTGCTCGATCTGGAGGAAGCCCAGTACGTTGCCGATCACATCCTCGGCAGGGGTGATCGTGATGATTTCATCAAACGCTTTGCCAAAGCCTGCTCTCCGGGGTTCGATCCCGATCGGGACCTCGAACGTCTGGGCGTGGCCAACCAAACCACGATGCTGAAGAGCGAAACGGAAGAAATCGGGCGTTTGTTTGAACGCACGATGTTGAGCAAATACGGTCCGACACAACTCAACGACCATTTCCTGGCCTTCAACACCATCTGCGACGCCACGCAAGAGCGTCAGGACGCCATATTCTCCCTGGTGGATGAACCCCTGGACCTGATGGTGGTGATCGGCGGTTTCAACTCGTCCAACACCACCCACCTGCAGGAAATTGCCGTCAGCCGCGGCATTCGCTCGTTCCACATCGACACGCCCGAACGCATTGACGTCGGCAGCAATTCGATCGAGCACAAACCGCTGTCAGCCGACCTCTGCCGCGAGGGAAATTTCCTCCCCGAAGGGCCTGTGAAAGTGGGAATCACCTCCGGTGCCTCAACCCCAGACCGGGCGGTGGAAGAGGTGATCGAAAAACTGATGCAATTGAGCGAAAACTAAACCGCGGAGAGCTTTACATTGGTTCATCTTTAATCCGCCCTTCGCCGGCAGCTCCCCATCCGTGACGGTCTTGTCGCCCACTGAAACCGACAATCAGCTTCACGGTGCCGACCCGCAGGTGCGCTGCTACAGCAGCCATTTTGAGGATTCGATGCAGATGATGGCGTCCCAAACTGTGGTGGCGCGCTACCTGGACAATCATCCGAGCTGGTTTGAACGTTGCGCCAGCCCGATGCAGGTCGAGGCTATCGATCGACAGTCCTACAGCCTGACCCTGGGGCGGTTCGGCAACTTCGGCTTCGAAGTGGAGCCCACGATCGCTTTGCGACTGCTGCCGCAGCAGGAAGGGATTTACCGCATCGAAACCGTCCGCACGGTGCCCCAGTCCCTCGCCCTGCGCCATCACTACGACGTCGACTTCCGCGCAGGGATGCGCCTCATCCCCGAACAGGAGAACACCTCCGTTCAATGGGACCTGGATCTCAAGGTCTGGATCCGTCTACCCAAGGTGATCACCATGCTCCCGGATCAGTTGGTCCAGAGCAGTGGTGATCATCTGCTCAAGCAGATTGTCCGCCAGATTTCACGACGGCTGACCTGGAAGGTCCAGGAAGATTTTCATGCCGCCCAAGGCCTGAGCTGCCCACCCCGTCAGCGGGCAGCCTTCTGAAGGGGAAGGATCCTCAGCGGTTGGTCCAGATCTTGTTGACAATCTCCATGCCGCTCACCGCCTGCCAAAGGAACAGCGTGAGCATGCCCATGTTCAGGCCCACATGAGCCTTGCGCGCGATCACATTGCCGCGCTGCATCAGGGGTGAGAGCGAAGCCGCAACGGCGATCATCCCGGTCATCGCCAGACCCACCAGCAGGTGCGGACCGACGAACAACTTGCCGTTGTTCAGATAGGTGACCGCCATGCCACCCAGCGTGCCGAGGGTCATCACAGCCAGCAGGATGCTGCCCCAGAGGTAATGACGCTGCGCGAACTTTTTCGGTACCAGCTCTTTGCGCTGTTCAGGGGTGCCGGTGCGGGTTTTCTTGGCCTTGATCCCCAGGTACAGGGCCCAACCACCAAGGGCAAGCAGGCCCCACTCCGCTAAGGGGTGAGCGAAATTGAGGCTGAAGGGGAGGGTGGCGAGCATTGAAGGGAACTCTTCAGTCCCGAGAGGCTAGGGGGCCGGCGGCCCCCACCAGCGTCAGTGCAGAAAATGGCGGCGCCCCGTGAGCTGCATCGCCAGGCCGAGCTCATCGCAGGCTTTGATCGAATCGGCATCGCGCATGCTCCCGCCGGGATGAATCACGGCGGTGATGCCGTGGCTGGCAGCCAGACGCACCGTGTCATCAAACGGGAAGAAGCCATCACTGGCCAGAACCGCTCCCTGGGCTTTCTCACCCGCCGCCTCCAGAGCAATCCGCGCTGAGCCCACGCGATTCATCTGCCCTGCACCCACGCCAAGACTCTGGCCATCCCGGGCAACGACGATGGCGTTGGAGCGAACGTGACGCACCAAGCGCCAGGCAAATTCCAAGTCCAGCTTTTCCTGCGGTGTGGGTGGGCGCTGGCTGGCCACGGTCCAGTCGACCGGTGTGATCGCCTGGTCGTCGAGATCCTGAACCAGGAGTCCGCCGAGGATGCTTCGCACGTGATCGGGGCCGGCCGCATCGATGGCCTGCGGAGCCAGCTCCAACAGCCTCAGATTCGCCTTAGCCGCCAGCACCTCCCGCGCTTCAGGGGTAAAGCCCGGTGCCACGACACATTCCAGAAACAGGCTGGTGAGCTCACGGGCGGCCGTGGCTTCCACCACACCATTCATGGCGATGATGCCGCCGAAGGCACTTACCCGATCGGCATCCAGAGCCCGCGTCAATGCGGCGGGAATCGATGCTCCGATGGCCACACCACAGGGGTTGGTGTGCTTGACGACCACCGCCGCCAGCTGCAAGGCCGGAGCGGAACCATCGGCTCCGTAGCCGAACTCCCGCACCGTGGCGAGAGCCGCCTCCAGATCCAGAAGGTTGTTGGTGCTCAGCTCCTTTCCCTGCAGCTGAATGGCACCACCCCAACCCTGCTTGGGATGGCTGAACCAGCGTGCTTTTTGGTGGGGGTTTTCGCCGTAGCGCAGGGTCTGCCGCAGCGGCACCGCCTCCAACCAGGGGCTGTCGTCCGCTGCGTTTTGCTCGGCCATCCAGCGGCTGATTGCGGTGTCGTACGACGCGGTGTGCTGGAACGCTTCCAGGGCCAGTTGGCGCCGCAGCTCCGAAGGCACGCTCCCGCCTGACTCCGCTATGGCGCTCAGCAGACGGTCGTATTGATCAGGGCTGGTGAGGACTGCCACATCGGCATGGTTTTTGGCGGCCGCCCGAACCATGGCGGGGCCACCGATGTCGATGTTCTCGATCGCCTGATCCCAGGTGACGTCAGGCCGAGCAATCGTCTCGCGGAAGGGATAAAGATTGACCACCACCACATCGATGGGGGCGATGTTCTGCTGCTCAAGATCGGCCTGATGGGACGCGTCACCCCGCTTGGCCAAAATCCCGCCATGCACCCTTGGATGGAGCGTTTTCACACGACCGCCAAGAATTTCTGGAGCCCCGGTGTGCTCCGACACACGGGTCACCGGAAGGCCGGCCTGCTCGAGCACCTTGGCCGTGCCCCCACTGGAGAGCAGCTGATAGCCATGGGTCCGATGCAGGGCCTCCGCCAGGGGCACCAGCCCGGACTTATCGGAAACACTCAGCAGAGCGACAGGAGCCATCGAAGGGTCGTGACTGGGTCGTGAGCCAACCTACGCAGCAGTGATGCTCATTCCCCATGGATGGCCGGCTGGTGCTGCTCCACGGCTGGGGAGCCAACGGAGAGGATCTCAAACCCCTAGGCGATCGCCTGGCGCGAGAGTGTTCCAAGACCCTTGATGTGGTGTGCCTGGAGGCTCCTGAGCTCCATCCCGACCAACCGGGAGGGCGTCAGTGGTACGGCCTGTTCCCAGCACAGTGGGATGCCGTGCCCGTGGCCGTTGAGCGCCTCAAGACTCAACTTCAGAGCCTGAGCAGCTCAGGCCTTGGACTCGAACGAACGGTGGTGTTCGGCTTTTCCCAGGGGGGAGCCATGGCCCTGGAAGGCGGCTGCGCCCTGCCGATCGCAGGGCTGATCAGCTGCAGCGGCTATCCACACCCCAATTGGGCTCCGCCCCAGCAACATCCCCCCGTATTGCTGATGCATGGTTCAGACGATCCCGTGGTGCCGTTCCAGGCCATGCAGTCGATCGCTGCGCAGTTGCAGCCCGATCAATGTCAGACAGTTCCATTCAAAAACGGCCACACCATCCCTGATGAGACGGTGCAGCCGATCCTGATGTTTATCGAGCGTGTTCTGGAGAACGCCTGATCAAACGAAGGCGTATTCGTACTCCTCCATTTCCTCCCAATCATCAGCGCCAAGCTCGAGCCCCTCGAAGAGCTTGTCTTCACCGATGGAATCAACAATCGTGCGCAATGAGGGGAAGAGGAAATGGTTCTCTTCAGCGTATTGAGCGCTGAACAGACCTTTCTCACCCCAGAAGAAGCGGTCGGTGGTGTGCTCATTGCGGCGCACATTCAGCAACGCCGGAGGCACCAGTCCGCCCTCAGCGATGTAACGACGAGCAGCGGTCACGGGCTTGTACTCACCGGTTTCGAGGTGATGGGTTGGCACATGGGCCAGGACCCGTTGACCTGCCAGGCGACGACGACTAATGCGCTTGCGCTTCTTGGACATGGGAGGGCTCCGGTACGAAAGGAAGAACGGGGTGGATCGTCAGAACAAACAGGTGCTGTCGGCGCGAAAACGCCAGACGCAAGGGAAGCGTCGGGGCAATTGCAGACACACCACAATCACCGGCAGGACACCAACACCCAAGCGGGAACCAGCGGAGGACACTGCAACCTCTGCTGTAGCTTTGGTTGCGAAGCAATTGCAACCGTTGCGAGAGCTGGCGGGCGTCTGTTCATGGTGAACAGCGCCTCGGTCGATAAAGTGATCTTAAGACTTTTCCCAGATTTTTCAAGTCCCCCTGGCGCAGGCTTGCGCAAGCACCTGAATTGATCGTCCGGAACTGATGCAGCTCACCGATCGATTCTTCGATTTCACCGATCAACAGCTGGCCGATCTGACCGCCAAAGAAGGCATTCAGCATCTGGGCTTGTACGTCAGCGCGCCACCCAATCAACAAGGCCCGCCTTTGCTGCTGATCCGGCAATGGTCCTCCAATGAACGGTCCCTTCCTCCTGCCGATGCCGACCCGAACCTGCGCCTGCCGCACCAGAGTCGGCGCTGGTACCCCCTTCAGGATGCCGGCTTGATCCTGGGGGCCCTGCGCGCCGACTTGGATCCGCAACGCAGCTGGACGCTGACCCTGGACCAACGGATGCGGCGCAGCGCTGCCGCCATCAGCCATGCCCTGGGGCGAGACCTCGAATGCCTGCAACTCCGCCAGGAACTCAGCCAACAGAACGACCAACTGCGCACCCTCGTGCATCAGCTGCGCAATCCACTCGCGGCCCTGCGCACCTACGCCCAACTGCTGATGCGGCGACTGGACGCAGACAGCTCCCACCGTCCACTTGTCGAGGGGATGCTCTCGGAGCAACGCCAACTCGGCCAATACATTGATGTGCTCGATGGCCTCGGACAGCAACGCCTCCCGCTGCAGGAGGCCCTTGGCCCCACCCTGTTGCCCCCGGGCCCTGCCGAAGGCGAGGCCACCATGCAAACCCTGCTGATGCCTCTGCTGGAGCGGGCGGAAGCAACGGCAAGCCTGCAGGGCCGCCCCTGGCAGGGGCCGCAGCAATGGCCCCCGTGGATTCATCAGCCATCCCAGGACGGCACGATCGCGGAGATCGTCGCCAACCTGCTTGAGAACGCGTTCCGCTACAGCCCAGCGGGTTGCATCGTGGGGCTGTGCCTGTTGCCCGATGGGCTCTGCGTCTGGGACAACGGGCCGCCGATCCCCCTGGAGGAGCGCGACCTGATTTTCGAGCGGGGAGCACGAGGGTCCACCGGTCAGGACCGGGCGGGCACGGGCCTTGGCCTCGCCCTTGCACGCTCCCTGGCGGAGCAGCAGGGCCGCAAACTCACGCTCTGCGTGGAGCCTTCCACGATCGCTCCGGATCTGCCCGCTCAGGGCAATGCATTCGTCCTCAGCTGGCCGGCAGGAGCAAGGCCAGACCCAACAACGTGATCATCTCGGTGAGCACAAGAACCGCTCCATAGCTGTCGCCGGTGTGCCCCCCCAATCGTCGCCCAAGGCTCTGGGCGACCAGGATCGCCACCACACCCCCCAGGAGAAGGGGCATGGGCCTCACCCAGCCAGCCAATACCACCACCACCAGCAGTGAGGGCAGGGCATCCCAGACCGGCCTGGCGTGATCGCGATGAAACGCCGCGGTTCCATCAGCGCGAAGGTAGTTGAAACGTGCCATGGCCCAGAGCGGTGCCACCCGGGCCCAGAACGCAGCCAGGCAGAGCCCGAGCGGGGCCTGCCCCCCCAGCTGGATCAATGCCGCAACCTGTAGCAGCAGCACCATCACGAGAGCCAGCACACCACTGGCGCCCACCCGGCTGTCCTCCATCGCCTCGAGCCGCCGCTCCGCTGGCGCCCCGAGGCCATCCGCCGTGTCGATCAGGCCGTCGTGGTGCAAGCCACCACTGAGCTGGATGCCGAGAGCCACCACGCAAAGGGCACAGGCCGCCGGAGGCCAGGAGAGCCTGGACAGACCAATCCAGAGCAGCCCCTGCAACGCACCGATCAGCAGCCCCATCCAGGGGGCGAAGCGGGCAATGCGCTGAAACGAGGGCTGCGGCCAGGGCCATGCGGGCAGCACCGTGTAGAAGATCCAGGCTCCCGCCAGATCGGAAAGCCAGGGTGGAACGATCCTGGGAATGGCGCGAGGGATGCAATCGGCCCTCACCGTAGGGTCAATGCAGAGGCGGATCAGTCGTGTTCGGCTTCGAGATCAACGCGCATTGCGCCAACACATCAGCACGGTGCGGCACCTTTGAGACCCCGCATGGGCCGGTGCACACACCACGCTTCATGCCGGTGGGAACCCTGGCCACCGTCAAGGGCATCAGCACGGAGCAGCTGGGGCGCACTGGAGCCCAGATGGTGCTCTCGAACACCTACCACCTGCACTTGCAACCGGGGGAGGAGATCGTGGCGGCGGCCGGTGGCCTGCACCGGTTCATGGGCTGGAACGGCCCGATGCTCACCGACTCCGGCGGCTTTCAGGTGTTCAGCCTGGGGGACCTGAACAAGATCGATGACCGTGGGGTGGTGTTCCGAAACCCCCGCGATGGACGCACCATCGACATGACCCCGGAACATGCCACCCAAATCCAGATGGCCCTCGGGGCGGATGTGGCCATGGCCTTCGACCAGTGCCCGCCCTATCCGGCGACGGAGAACGACGTCATCGATGCCTGTCGCCGCACGCATTCCTGGCTCGAGCGCTGCGTCACAGCCCACACCCGCGAGGATCAGGCGCTGTTCGGCATCGTTCAGGGCGGCTGTTTCCCCCATCTGCGGCGGGAGAGTGCCATGGCCGTCGCCTCCTTTGATCTGCCGGGCATTGCCGTCGGTGGCGTCAGCGTTGGTGAGCCCGCTGAGGAGATGCATCGCATCGTGCGGGATGTCACGCCCCTGCTTCCTTCACACAAACCGCGCTACCTGATGGGTATCGGCACCCTGCGCGAGATGGCCATTGCCGTGGCCAACGGGATCGACCTGTTCGACTGCGTCCTGCCCACCCGACTCGGCCGTCATGGCACCGCCCTGGTGGGCGGTGAACGTTGGAACCTGCGCAATGCACGCTTCCGCCACGACCACACTCCCCTGGATCCGAGCTGCTCCTGCGTGGCCTGCACCGGTCACACCCGGGCCTACCTGCATCACCTGATTCGCAGCGAGGAGCTTCTGGGCCTCACCTTGTTGAGCATTCACAACATCACCCATCTGGTGCGTTTCACCTCGGCCATGGCACAAGCGATTCGCGACGGCTGTTTTTCAGAGGATTTCGCTCCCTGGGAGCCAGACTCGCCAGCCCATCACACGTGGTAGCGTCCAGGCCAACGCCTTTTTGATGCAAGGGATGGCCGCCTTCACCCTCGACCTGCTGGCACAGCTGCCCGAGGCCTATCAGGCCTTCTCTCCGCTGATCGACATTCTCCCGTTGATCCCGGTCTTCTTCCTGCTCCTGGCCTTCGTTTGGCAGGCCTCTGTGGGCTTCCGCTGAAGACTCAGCCCAACCGGATCACCTTCAAAGCAAACGCTGGCAGCGACAGCATGCGTCGCCAGCGTGAAGGCTCCTTGATGAGCCGATACAGCCACTCAAGTTGCATCCGGCACATCCAGACGGGGGCACGTTTTTTGATGCCGGCCCAGACGTCAAAACTGCCGCCGACACCCATCCATAACCCTGGCTGTCCGGCCGCCACGCGTTCCGCCCAGGTTTCCTGGCGCGGCACCCCCAGGGCCACCAGAACGAGATCCGGCTTCAACGCCTTGAGCTGAGCTTCAACGCCCGGCCAGGCCTCAGTAGCTTGATAACCGTCAACAGCGAGCGCCAGATTGAGGCCACGGATCCGTTGTGGCAACTCCGCACGCAGGGTTTCCATCACCTCAGGTGTCGCCCCCACCAGCGCCACGCGCCATCGATGGGCTGCGGCGTACTCCAGCAAGGTCCAGGCCAGTTCGATGCCCGCTGTTTTAACAACCCGGATCTGCTGACGGCCCAGGGCCCAGACCACTCCCGCACCATCAGGGATCACCAGATCAGCCGTTGCGATCGCCTGCCCCAAGGCTGCATCGGCCCGGGCCGACATCGTCATCTCAGCGTTGAGGGTGACGATGCGTCCGCCGCCCCGGGCATGCAGACCGAGTGCAGCAGCACAGACATCACGGCAGGCATCCACAGGCACGCCGAGCACCTGGCAGCGGCGACGGTCATCGGGGGCGGTGCTGACAGAGTCCATGGCCATGGGGCTGCGTTGGAGAATTTAGGAGCGGTAATGGATGAGGGCATGGTTGCGACGACGACGGAAACCCTTCCGCAGAACCACGCCACGACCCTTCAGCGTCTGGATCAATCCATCCAACGGGTGGTTCTCGATCGGCAGGACCCGATCAGCGGCCTGCTCCCCGCCAGCACCGCGCACACCATCCATGGCAATTACGGCGATGCCTGGGTGCGGGACTGCGTCTATTCGGTGCAGTGTGTTTGGGGACTGGCCCTGGCCCACCGCCGTCAGCAGGGGCAGAACAGCCTGCGCGCCTGGGAGCTGGAGCAGCGGGTGGTGGCCCTGATGCGGGGTCTGATGCGCTCGATGATGCGGCAGGCCCAGAAGGTGGAGCGCTTCAAGCAGAGCCTCAACCCCCTCGACGCTCTTCACGCGAAATACGACAGCTGCACCGGCGAGCCGGTGGTGGCTGACGACGCCTGGGGGCATCTCCAACTCGATGCCACCTCCCTGTTTCTGCTGCAGCTAGCGCAGTTGACCAAGGGCGACTGCGCGGTGGTGCAGAGCCGTGATGAAGTGGATTTCCTCCAAAACCTGGTGCACTACATCGCCAGGGCCTACCGCACCCCCGACTACGGGATCTGGGAACGGGGCGACAAAGGCAACCATGGTTTACCGGAACGCAATGCCAGCTCCATCGGCATGGCCAAAGCCGCCCTGGAGGCCCTGGATGGGCTTGACCTCTACGGCCCCCATGGCGACGGCAGCTGCATCCTGCTGATTCCCCAAGGGGCCATCGTGCGCCTCCGTCGCGCCCTGCAAGGGCTCCTGCCGCGGGAATCCGCCAGCAAGGAAGCCGACAGTGCCTGCCTCTCAGTGATTGGTTATCCCGCCTGGGCCGTAGAAGATGCCGCCCTGGTAGAGCGCACCGGCCGGCGGATTCGACGGGAACTCGGCGGGGCTTATGGCTACAAACGCTTCCTACGGGATGGTCACCAGACGGCGGTGGAAGACGTCAACCGCCTGCACTACGAACCAGAAGAGCTCGCCGCCTTTGAAGGAATCGAGTCGGAGTGGCCGTTGTTTCTGGCCTTCGAACTGGTCACCGCCTGCTGCGAAAGACGCTGGGAGGAGGCCCGGCGCCTGCACAGCCAGCTCAAGACCCTGGCCGTTGAACAGGACGGGGAACGTCTCTACCCCGAGCTTTATCAGGTCCCGGCCAGTGCTGTCGATCAGGAACGGCTCAATCCAGGCAGCCAGGAGCGGGTGGCCAACACCAACCTGCCGCTGATCTGGACCCAGAGCCTGGTGTGGCTTGGGGAAATGCTGCTGGACGATCTGATCCGTCCCGAGGACATTGACCCCTGTGGACGCAGGGAGCCGCAGTCGCTCGGCGCCGACACTGTTCTTGTGGCAATGGCTGCGGAGACGGATGACGTGCGCCAGGCTCTGCTGGCTGCAGAGGTGCCGATCGAGCCAACCTCAATGATTTCCGTGCAGTCGTCCGACGAGCTGAAGCAACGGTTGAAAGCCGCCGGCACCAATCCGCGGCTTGAGCTCACCGGGCGCCCCGGGCACCGGGTGGAAACCGAGGACACGGCTCGGGTCTACCGCCAGGACGGTGCCATCAGTGTGTTCACCCCGTCCGTGCTGGAAGACGTCAGCAGCTATCTGGCCGATGACCCGGAGGAGCTGGTTGAAACTGTTGTGGACGAGCTGCATCTGCTGCAACGGCACTGGCGCGGCATGGGACGTCCCCTTCTGGTGATCCCCATTCGCGACGCAGCCCTCCTGCAGCACCGCGACGTCATCCTCAAACTGGCCCGGCAACTCGGTAGCGGCGTCATTGAAAGCATCCCGGTGCGCTTGGGCTGCCTCAGTGAACTGGTGGATCAGGCGCAGGAGGTGCAGCTGCCGCCGCTCCAACAGAAACCGGTTCCATGCTCCGAGCCAGCCAAGCCACTTCTGCGCGACGCCACCGATCTGCGGGATCTGACCGCCGCAGAGGAGCAGGAGCTGGATGACACACCGATCGAACAATTGAGCCAGCGCCTCTGGAACAGTGCGCTGCTGCATGAACAGGCGGAAGTGCTCGAGTTGCTGCAACGGCGTCTTGGCCCCCAGGGGATTCAACGCAGCCCCGAGGGCCATCCGGTGTCCCTGCGCACCCTGCTTGAGGAGGTCTATCAACGGGGCTTGCGTTGTGAAGACTGGAATGTGGTGCGGCGCTGTGCTGGCGCCATGGGAATGGTGCATCCCCAACTCGAAGACGCCCTCACCGATCTTCTCGTTCGTCAGAAACAGGTGGTGGTGGGGCGCAACTACACCGGCGACTCCCGGCTGCGTCAGCCGATGGACAGTGCCGCCATCGCCGAGCGGATTGAAACCACCAGCGGAATCGACGGCCGTGAGCGCATGCTCGAACAGGAACTCCTGCTCGCCCTCGACAGCGTGGCGCGGCGGGAGCCAGCACTGCTGAAGGGGAGCCTCACCCTGCAGCTGGGGCAGCTGATGCTGCTGCTGACATCAGAGCTGGCCGTGGAGAAAACGCTCAGTCAGGACGAAGCCTTTGAAGCCCTCTGCAGCGAAGCACCCCACGCGATTCGCAAGCGCTTGCGCGCCGTGCTCGCCGATGTGGACCATGCCAGAGCAGCCCTGCAACGCGGCGAACAGCTGCACGTGAGCGGCCGGGTGCAGTGGTCAGTGCCTGACCCGTTGGTGGAAACACCGGGGGGTGGGGACTGGCTTCAACACCGCATCCGCATGGGTTCCTTCCAGAAAGTTCCCCGCGATTTCTATGCCGGGATCTGGTCGCTGCTGCAGCACTGCCGCGGCCTGGTGATTGGCGACAAGCTGGAGCGGCGCAATCGCCTTAACAGCAGCCTCATCCTCGAGAAGACACCAGGGGAGCGCAATTTCGCCGCCCAGGTCGACCATTTGCTCAGTCGGATCAAGGCGCCGGAATACCGCCAACTCTGCAGCGAATGCCTGCTTTCGCTGATGGCCTTCGTCGAAGCCAATCCAGAGGTGCGCTTCGAGGATGACCTGGCCCTCGACGTGGTGATCGGTCATGCCGTCAGGGTGGGCTGGCAGCAGAGCCATCCCTCTCTTCGTCCAGAGAACTACCCGCAACACAAGGCCCAGGCCTGGGGGCAATTTTATCGGTCCTCACCCGGTGACTGCCGCCGCTGGCAGGTCACGGCGTTGCGGGAACTCGCGGAAGAGCAGGGGCTGGTGTAATCCCAGTAAAAGCCCTCAGATCGGTGCGCACAGGGGCGCTCCCGTATCCGGATGTTCAACGGCCTGCTCGATCAGGTCTGCCAATTTGAGAGCCCGCGAGGCCTGAAGACCATCCACCGCAGGGGTCTCGCGGCCGCGAAGGCACTGCAGAAAGTGCTCGAGCTCGGCATAGAGCGGTTCGATCGAGGTGGTGCTCACCTCCTCGATGAAGCCATCATTCCGATACAGCAGCTCGCCGTGATCAGCGGAATACCACTCGTGGGCCCGGCGATGAATATGCAGGGTGTGGTTGAGGAAGTCCGTCTCCACCAGGCTCGAACGGCAATGGGCACTGAGGCTACGGATTTTGCGGTGGCTCATCTTGCTCGCCGTCAGGCTGGCCACAACACCGTTCTCGAAACCCAACGTGGCGTTGACGTAATCGATCGGGCCTTCGGCACTGCGGCCACCGGCAGCGGCAAGCCGCACCACCGGTGCCTTCGCCAGCTCCAGTACGAGGTCGATGTCATGGATCATCAGATCCAGCACCACAGAGACATCATTGGCCCGATCCGAGTGGGGGCTATGGCGACGCGCTTCAAGAACCACCACCTCCTCGTTGGCCACCACCTTGGTGAGCTCACGGAAGGCAGGGTTGAACCGCTCGATGTGGCCCACCTGCAGCAGACACCCCGCCGCTGAAGCGGCCTCGATCAGTGCAGTGGCTTCGTCCTGACTGGCCGCAATCGGCTTTTCAATCAGTACGTGCACACCTGCACGCAGGCAGGCCAGACCGACGGGATGATGCAACAGCGTTGAGACCGCGATGCAGACGGCCTCCACCTCCGAGAGCATGGCGTTGTAGTCGGCGAACCAGCGGCAGCCGAATTGCTCGGTGGCGAGCTTGCCGCGCTCAGCATCC
This sequence comes from Synechococcus sp. A15-44, assembly GCF_014280115.1. Lineage (NCBI taxonomy): Bacteria > Bacillati > Cyanobacteriota > Cyanophyceae > Synechococcales > Synechococcaceae > Synechococcus > Synechococcus sp. A15-44. The sequence continues at coordinate 222,454 of NZ_CP047938.1, read as the reverse complement.
GGATCCGCGACTCCCACCAAATCGGCATCCCGCAGAAGGCTGAGCACCCGCGCGTGGTGCCAGCCCATGTTGCCGATGCCGATCACCCCGACCTTGACCGGGACCATGGGGTCGGGAGACATCAGCACAGGCGGTCAATTGGGGGAAGACTATCGGGCTTCAGTCAGATTCATCCTCTGAGCTGGGGAGAACAAGCCGGACCCGCTCGATCCGCAGCCCTGCCGTAGCTGTGATCTCGAACTGCAGGCCGTTGAAATGCAGCGCTTCCCCCACAGACGGAATGTGCTGGAGCCGCTCCAGCAGAAAGCCCGCCAAAGTGTGATGGTCATCTGCCTCGGGCAGATCGAGATCGAGCTGTCGCTTGAGCTCGAAGATCTACAGATCTCCTACCACCAGCCAGGGGCAGGGAGAAAGGTAGTCGTTCTTTTCGGTCAAATCCCACTTTTATTACAAGCCTCGCAAGAATTCTGTTTTCCGATAGTTTCTTTAGCCAGACATATCAATGACGAACTTAAACCAAAAATCAAATCGAACTAGGGCCCACCCCATTCAAGGAGCATCTGGATAGAGATCAAGCTCAAATACCCAACTATCTATTTTGCGAGCCTGATCGATCATCGAGCTACTACAAAAAAGCTGTTTTACGTTAAACTTTTTATTAGCAGAATTATCCCTTTCCGATGAAATCTTAAGGCAATTTGCATCAATTCCACATTTGCCGCAAAAAGCATTTAGATCATCTTTTATGCTTTCAACACGCACAAAGTCAGTTACAATGAATTTGCCACCAAAGTGAACTAACGAATAATCAGACCTGGCACTATGAATTTTTTTGCAGCCATTTTTTAAACCGCTTTCCTCATAATCATGCAACCAACGGTCGAATTGATTTCTGGCTTCGCTTAAGTCAGAAGAGATTTCTGGAATCTTATTTTTACTACAAGCTTGCTGATAATAAAACTGCGATACTAGCCGAGAAAAAGGGTTTCTTACGCTAGTCAAACGTCGCATGGACATAAATTTTTCGTAGCTAATTCTTTGAATTATTTTTTTGGCAGACATATGATTCCAAAAGAAAGTCACATCATTCTGGCTTTCAAGCCTCATGGCAACGCCAGGTGCACGCGCTCCAATTATTCCGTAATCTGAAATGAGTGGATTCCTCCTGTTAGGGAAAATCAAATGATCAGGCGGAGCACAGTAGGGCTCCAACGCAAGCTCAACAGCAGTTGACGCTGTTTTGTGGGTTTTGATAAAAATGAACTTATAGAATTCACTTAAAAGCACCAAAGTCATTTCTAAGAACAAGAAGTTTACCATAACACGAATCTAAGCAACATTTAATCGTTGAGCCGTGAAAGGTTAAAATCACAAGGTGCGCAATACACGCAGCAGCAAAATAGTCTGGACCCAAAATGAGCAAAAGCTTTATTTTTTAACTCAAAGGCTAAGAATTCAAGCAGTTCGAAGTTAGCAACACCCCCTCCCAGAAGAACAATGCCCACCTTACAAAATTTGATACCAGGGCCCACAAGCTATCAATACCGCTAAGTGAAAGCAGAGGCAATTCATCAAGCCACAAGGATCAAAGAGCCGCTCCCTTCACAAGAAGAGATATACAGTTATCAATATGAAAGGCGCAAAACTATAATTTCGCCCAAGGCTTTTCAAACTTGTATCTAAAATCTCATTTAATACCCCAAAGAGACAGGAAAGGCTGTTTTTTTGGCCAAGAAGCAGAGTCATCATCCCGCAGAAGGCTGAGCACCCGCGCGTGGTGCCAGCCCATGTTGCCGATGCCGATCACCCCGACCTTGACTGGGACCATGGGGTCGGGAGACATCAGCGCAGGCGGTCGATTGGGGGAAGACTATCGGCCTTCAGTCGGATTCATCCTCTGAGCTGGGGAGAACAAGCCGGACCCGCTCGATCCGCGGCCCTGCCATGGCTGTGATCTCGAACTGCAGACCGTTGAAATGAAGCCCTTCCCCCGCGGACGGAATGTGCTGGAGCCGCTCCAGCAGGAAGCCCGCCAGGGTGTGATGGTCATCGGCCTCGGGCAGATCGAGATCGAGCTGTCGATTGAGCTCGAAAATCTCCAGGTCTCCGGCCACCAGCCAGGCACCGGGGCAGTCCTTCTCTTCGATCAGATCCGGTTCATCGGTCTCGGCGGGATCCTCATCACCAACGATTTCTCCGGTGAGATCAGCTGCGGTCACCAGACCCTCGGTGCCGCCGTGCTCATCCACCACCAGCAGGAGCGGCTGACCGCTGCGGATCATCGGCAGCAGTTCCGCCAGCGTGCAGGTCTCCAGCACGGGCACCGCAGGCTGGAGATACGGCTCGAGCAACGAATCGGCCTGGAGCTCACCCCGTGCGATCGGTTCGGCCATCTGACGCAGATCCAGCACGCCACGCACGTCATCCAACGAGTGGCCGATCACCGGAAAGCGGGCATGACGGGTGTGGTGCACGGCCTCCATCATTTCCGCAAAACGAACCGTGGCCGGCAGAGTGACCATCCCAGAGCGCGGCACCATCACCTCCCGCACCTGGGTGTCCCGCAGGGCGAAGACACCTTCCAGGATGTTCTTCTCATCCGGGAACAAGCCCGTGACCCGTCCAGATTCCACAAGGGTTTCCAGCTCACCAGCGGAAAGGGCTGGCACCAGCACATCCCACTGGGGAGCCAGGCCAAGCAGGCGCATCAACAGGCCCGCCAGCGCCTCAAGCAGATTGAGCAGTGGGGCCAGGCATCGCATCACCACCTCCAGCAGCGGCACCAGGCGAAGCGCCGAGGATTCCGGACGGTTCAACACCCAGGCCTTGGGCAGCAAACCAGCCACCAGCGTGGCCAGCAACACGATGCTGAGGAACAAGGCTGTGTCGCGCCAAGCGACACCCACAGACCCATCCGACCAGAGCCGCCCCCCCAGACCACGGCCAGCCCAGCCAAGGGCCACCAGAGCAAGCGTTGCACCCAGTTGAGACACCAGCAGAGCGCGCCGCAGGCGTCGCTGAAGACGCTGGATGGAACGGGCCCCGGCCTGCTCTTCCTCAACGAGCACTTCAACGCGACTGGGGCGTAACCGCAGCAGGGCCACCTCTGCAGCCGCGAAGAAGGCCGGCAGAATCAGCAGAACAGCCAGCAGAAGAAGCCGCATCAACAGGGGGGAATGGGGGTCGCGAGGATCGAACTCGCCTTAGGCGAATTATGAGTTCGCTGCATTCACCAGATTGCTAGACCCCCATGGGGAGAGTGTTACCACAGGGGAGTCACGCCGGGGAAGTGATCGTCTGAGGGCGCATCCTGCACGGCTTCGATGGTCTCGGTGGCCGCCAGGCTGCCGTTGAAACCGCTTGAGATATCCATGGTTCGCATCGGCAGCGGCGGACTCTGCTCCTCCAACAGCGCTCCCGTCGTGTTCTGAAGTGCAGACCCATCCCAGATCAGGGTCTGGTCGGGGAAGCCGAATCCCATCAGCCGATTCCCCTCGATGCCGCCAACTGCGATCCCCAGAACATCGGTCAATTGATGCAGGGGGTCCACGCCCCGGGCCATGGGCGAGGTCCAGGTGTAGAAGCGACGGTTGACCAGCTCACTGGCGGTCTCCGTGGGGTGGCACACCGTGACTTCGACGGGAGCACCACCACTGCCGGGCATAGGCGCCTCAACATTGGTGGTGCAGACCAACGGACCCGCCAACAACGATGGGCCTGCGAGCAGGAGCAGGCTCGAACCAAAGAACGACCGCAGCAGCACCAGATGAATCAGCTCTAAGCGCAAACTAAGGACATCTGCGAAGCGCGGCCAGCCCCATGCCTGAATCGTCGAGTGTCCCGACTGAGCGGGAGCAACTGCTGAACCGTCTGGCCACCCTGGCCTACCGACGCGGAGACTTCACCCTGGCTTCAGGCCGCAAGAGCGAGCACTACGTGAACTGCAAACCCGTGAGCCTGAGCGGTTCCGGTCTGGCGCTAATCAGCCGGGCGATGCTCACCCACGTGGAGGCCGATGCGCTGGCCGTGGCTGGTCTCACCCTCGGAGCAGACCCACTGGTGAGCGGTGTTGCCATGGCCGCCGCCGACCGAGGTCGGGAGCTTGATGCGCTGATCGTGCGCAAGGAAGCCAAAGGCCACGGCACCGGTGCCTGGCTGGAGGGTCCGCTCCCTGCCCCCGGGGCACGCATCACCGTGCTGGAAGACGTTGTCACCACAGGAGGCTCATCCCTCAAGGCGGTTCGGCAGCTGCGCGACGCCGGCTACAAGGTGGAGCGGGTCGTCACCATCGTCGACCGGGAAGAAGGGGGTGACGCTGCGATGACGGCTGAAAATCTTGAACTGATCAGCCTGTTCAAGCTGTCTGAAATCGCCGCCTTCACGCCGGCATGAGCAAGTTGTTTTGGGACACCCAGGCTCCCTGGCTGCGCTTGAACGGCAGCGGAGCACGCCAGTTTCTTCAGGGGCAGACCAGTGCTGACCTCAACGCACTCGAATCCGGGGATTTGCTTCAGACCTGCTGGCTGACTGCAACGGGACGCTTGCGGGCCGTGCTGGAACTTCGTTTCGATGCAGAGGGGGCCGATGTGATCGTTCTGGCGGGAGAGGCCTCTGCCGTTCACGCTGGATTTGATCAGGTGATCTTTCCAGCCGATCGGGTTCGCCTCCAACCCCTGGGCCAGTTGCGCCGACTGCAGTGGCTGGAGCCCATGGCTGCAGCCGTGTGGTGCGATCCGGATGCGGCCCTCCCGGAGCCCTGGGCATCAGGGGAAGCAGCCACCGCGACGGCTCTGGAGCAATGGCGGCTTCAAAGCGGATTCCCCCCGGGACCCGGTGAACTCAATGGCGAGACCAACCCCCTGGAGCTTGGGCTCATCGCTCAGGTCAGCACAGAGAAAGGCTGCTACCTCGGCCAGGAGACCATGGCCAAACTCATCGGCCAGGCAGGGGTGAAGCAACAGCTGCGCTGTTGGAGCTGCCCCAGTCCGCTGGCGGCCGCCGCCAAGCTCACGCTGGATGGCGAGCGAGCCGGGGTGATCACCAGTGCGCTCGAACGCGATGGCACTTGGCTTGGGCTGGCCCTGGTGCGCCGCCAGTGCCTGGCCAATCCAACGCTGGAAGGTCCCAACGGAGAACAGCTCCAGATCCGTCAACCTGAGGCGTTTCAGGATCCCGACGCCTGATCCTGTTCAAACAACCAGTCGGCTACGGCCCAGGTGGCCAGGCAGTCGTCGCGGTTGTAATCGAAGATCCAGCGCAGCCCGTGCCTGGTGCCGCGTCGATCGGGCCCCTCCCCCTGCCACTGCCGCCACCAGAGCAGTGCCCTTGCCCCATCCACACCGGCCTGACTCCATTGAAACCCCTGCCAAACAGCCACGGCCTTGAGGCCATAACTGGCCAGGGGTAGGCGCCAGTGATGTCTGACCCGGGCATGCACATCCACCAACCGCTGACGAAGCTGCAGCACCTCGGCCTCGGCAGCACCCTGGCGCTCAGCCATACGCCTTAAGGCCAGGCTTTCTGTCTCCCCGTAGTGGAGGATCGGCCAACCCCGATAGCGATTCAGCAACCGTTGCAAACGGAGCCAGCAACGGGCTTCACCATGCTCCGCCAGAGCCAGGATCGGGTGATACGCCACGGATGTCAGATCCCAGTTTCCGCTCTTGGTTCTGGGCAACACCAGAAAACCGTGAAGGAAGTCGTGACGGGCGTCGGGATCGGATTCGATGTCGTAGAGCAGCACACCAAGACAGTCCTGCAGTTCCGGCAGCGCCGCTGAGGCATCCAAACGCTCCACCCGTCCATCCCGCTGCGCCCGGGCCTGAGCCACCAGGGATGCGGCCACCTCACCATGCTGATCCCCAAAACGCTGCAGCTGCTCGGCGAGCTGCAAGGGATCAGCTGCGGCCAGATCGGACAAGCCGCGGATCCCAAGCTCCAGCAACATCTCGCGCCGCTTGGCCCCGATGCCACTGACCTCGCTCAGATGCCCTTCCTCCGCCGCCACGGAATTGCAGGCGACACGCCAGCTGCAAAGTGAGCACTTGCGCCGGTCAGCGGCCAGCGGAGGAGGAACCGGGCGCTCGAGGTCAGAGCGTAGTTTACGCAGCCCCTCCGACAGCTGTCGGCGCAGACCACTGGAGAGATGCAGCCGCTCCTGTTCCAGGCGCCGGCCACCACCGCCAAGCACAAGCATCGACGGAACGTCCCCCTGCTGATGCTGCTCAAGCAACAGGGCCATCAGCGCCAGCGGCAGCTGATGTTCCCGGGTGGTGCGGCGGCCCTGACGGGCCAGCACCGGTTGATAGGCGAAGTCACCCCAGCGGCTCTGCCCCTTGACCCGCCGCAGCAGTGGAGGGTGTGCCTCCAACGGCTCACCGGATGGGCCAAGCCCCTTCAGGCGCAGACCCACCACGGCCTCGGCTCCGGCAGCACAGGCGGCGATGCCATGGCCAGGCTTGCGGGGCAGCAAGGCCACAAAACAGCGCTGCTGGTCGTCCAGCAGGAGATTGCGATGGGCCGTCCAACGCCGCTCGGCAGGATTCCCGTGGCGATCGAGCCAGGCCTTGCGACGGCAACGCAGCCAACTGCGCAGCAACCGATCGGTGAGGACGTTGTCGGCAGGCGGGGTGTCACCCATGCGCCGACCCTACGGCTGCCAGCTGCTAGATCCTCTAAAGTACAAACTATGCCATGGCATCGGCTCACCTCCCCTTAAGCCCAGCTCCGATCAAGTTCGGCACCGATGGCTGGCGCGGGATCATCGGCGTGGACATCACGGTGGAGCGGTTGTTGCCGGTTGCCGCTGCCGCTGCCCAGGAACTGGCGCATCGCGCCCCGGAAGGTCTCAACAGCCGAACGGTGGTGATCGGTTACGACCGGCGCTTCCTGGCCCCCGAACTGGCGGAAGCCATCGCCGCCGCGGTGCGGGGTTGTGAACTCGAACCCCTGCTCACCGACACCGCGGTCCCCACGCCGGCCTGCAGCTGGGCCGTGGTGGAGCGCAAGGCCCTGGGGGCGCTCGTGATCACCGCCAGTCACAACCCGCCGGAATGGCTGGGTCTGAAGATCAAAGGGCCCTTCGGTGGATCGGTCGAGGGAGACTTCACAGCCGCAGTCGAACGACGTCTGGCCGCCGGCGGCATCACAGCACCGATCAAGGCGGACGTGCCTCGCTTTGATGGACGCGGCGAACATCTCGAGGGGCTGCGCCGCAAGCTGGACCTCACTGCCCTGGTGCGTGGCCTCAAGGCCATCAACCTGAAGGTGATCGTCGATCCGATGCACGGATCAGCCGCGGGGTGCGTAACGGAGCTGCTCGGCCCTGACGCCTCTGGCGTTGTGGAGGAAATCCGCAGCGATCGCAATCCCTTGTTCGGTGGTCATCCGCCGGAACCCCTGGCGCCCTATCTCGGGGAGCTGATCCAAGCGGTGAAGGCCTCAACCGCCGCCGGGACCCCTGCGGTGGGACTGGTGTTCGATGGCGATGGAGACCGCATCGCCGCCGTGGATGAAACCGGTCGGTTCTGCAGCACCCAGCTGCTGATGCCCCTGTTGATCGATCACCTGGCCCGAGCCCGCCAGCTGCCGGGCGCTGTGGTCAAGACCGTGAGCGGCTCGGATCTGATGCGGCTGGTGGCGGAGGCCCAGGGACGCAAGGTTCTGGAGCTCGCGGTGGGCTTCAAGTACATCGCCGCAGAGATGCTGGCCGGGGATGTGCTGATCGGCGGAGAGGAATCCGGTGGCGTGGGCTTCGGCATGCACCTGCCCGAGCGGGACGCCCTGTTCGCGGCGATGCTGGTGCTGGAAGCCCTGGTGGAAGGGAAGCAACCCCTGGGTGCGCGTCTGGATGCACTCCAGCAACAACATGGAGGCAGCAGTCACTACGACCGACTCGACCTGCGCCTGGCCGACATGGAGGCACGCCGACGGCTCGAGACGCTGCTGGACCAGAGCACGCCCTCGACCATCGCCGGCGCAGACGTGCTGGAAGTGATCAGCACCGACGGGATCAAACTGAGGATGGGGCCGAACCACTGGCTGATGCTGCGCTTCTCCGGCACGGAACCGCTGCTGCGGCTCTACTGCGAAGGGCCGGATGCCGAGCGGGTGAACGAGGTTCTCGCCTGGGCCCGACAGTTTGCGGAGGCCGCATGAAGACCCTTGTGATCGCCAGCGGCAACGCCGGCAAGATTCGTGAATTCCAGGGTCTGCTGCAGGCCCTGCCCGTCAGCGTGCAACCCCAGCCAGAAGGCTTGGAGGTGGAGGAGACGGGCACCACCTTTGCCGCCAATGCCCGGCTCAAGGCTCAAGCGGTTGCCTCCGCCACAGGGGAATGGGCCCTGGCCGACGATTCAGGCCTCAGCGTTGATGCGCTTGATGGCGCTCCGGGTGTTCACTCCGCCCGCTACGCGCCAACAGATTCAAAACGGATTGCGCGGTTGCTGAAGGCCCTGAACGGCTCAGACCAACGCCAGGCCTATTTCTGCGCCGCGCTCTGTGTCGCCGGCCCAGACGGCACCATCTTGCTGGAGGTGGAAGGCCGCTGCGACGGCTTGATCACGGCCCAACCCCGGGGAGATCAGGGTTTCGGCTACGACCCGATCTTCGAAGTTGCTGGAACCGGCCGCACCTTCGCGGAGATGCCGTTGGCGGTGAAAAAGCAGCACGGCCACCGCGGCAAGGCCTTCAGCCTCCTGGAACCCAAGTTGCGCCAGTTGCTCGAAGCAAGCTGAAGAAGAACCTGGGAGACAAAGGTCCTCGGGGCATGGTCTGTACGGTGAGGCCTGCCGCTGACGAGGTCCATGGCCATCGCCATGACCACGGGTTACAGCGCGCAGACCGAAGGGGCTCTCCTCTGCATTGAAGCCGCTTCGGACTGGGCCTTGACTTGTGTAGATGAACTGGCTGTCGCTGACAGCCATGTCCTGATTGATTACGGAGCTGCCGATGGCGGCACCGCTGTTGGGCTGTGGAATCAGGTGCTGGATCGCCTGCATGCCAATCAGCCGAACGCCCACCTGACGCTGATCGGCAACGACCTTCCGAGCAACGACAACATTGCTCTGGCCAACAACCTGGCCCTGCAGATCCCACGGCATCCGAAGCCAACGGTGCTGGTGAGTGCCCGCAGCTTCTACGAACCCTCCGTGGCGCCGAACAGCGTGAGTTTCGGTTTTTCCGCTACGGCCATGCACTGGCTGAGCGCCTCCCCCGGACCGCTGGAGAGCCACACCCATGTGCTGGCCTCCAGTGATGGCGAGGCCCTTCAGCGCTTCACCGCCCAGGCGATGAAGGACTGGAACCACATCCTTGAACTGCGCAGCCGCGAACTGAAGCTGGGCGGCCGCCTGCTGACGGTGAACCTCTCCCGGGATGAAGCAGGGCTCTATCTCGGGCACAACGGCGGCGAAACCCGCAACGTGCACGACCAGCTGCACCAGATCTGGCGGGGCATGGCCGAGGAAGGCCTGATCAGCCAGGAGCAGTACAAACAAGGCACAGTTCTGAACTTCTACAAGTCCCCCGAGGAGTTCATGGCTCCGCTGAAGGACGAGAAGAGCGCCGCTTACCGCAACGGCCTGCGGCTGGTGGACGAGCGCACCGTTTACGTGAAGTGCCCTTACCGTCGCCGCTGGAACGAGAACGGCGACACGGCGACTTTCGCCGCCGGCTTAATGGCGACAATCCGCAGCTGGAGTCGCCACAGCTTCGCCAGTGCTGCCGGGGACACCGCTGCAGACACGGTGTACGAGCGGCTGCAACAGCGCATCGCCGAAACCCCCAGCGAGTGGAGTCTCGACTACGTCGAACACCACCAGATGATGGAGAAGGTGGCCTGATGAGCAGCGACAAGAAAACAGCGCCGACCGTGTCGGTACTGGCAGAACACGTCTCCGACCACCTCTCGGTGTTTGTCGTAGCGGAAGACACCGACGCCAAGCGCCCCGCCAACGGGGGCCTGCGCTTGCTCAATTACCCGAGCGACGAAGCCTGCATCGCTGATGGACAGCGGCTGGCGGGGTTGATGACCCACAAGCACGATCTTTACGGCACCGGTTTCGCTGGAGGCAAGATCGTTGCCCGGGCCGCAGAACCCGATGCGGTCAAGGATGAACTGATCAGCGTCACCGCCGAGCTGCTGGAGTCGCTCGATGGCGCCATGATCACCGGTTGCGATCTCAACACCAGCCTGGAGGACATGGAGCGTCTGACGGCGCTCACACCGCATGTGCTGGCGGCGGTCGGCAGCCCAGTAGACGCCAGTGCCGCCACCGCCCATGGCACCCTCGGCGCCGTGGAGGCAGTGCTGGAGAAAGACCTCAAAGACGCCATTCCCGGCCGGGCCCTCGTGCACGGCTGCGGTGCCGTCGGCGGAACGGTGGCCCGTCATCTCGTCGATCACGGCTGGACGGTGTTCACCGTGGATCTGGATCGCGAGAGAGCCAGTTTTCCCGGCGCGACGCCGCTGCCGGAGAGCTGTGCCTGGTGGGAACTGGACCTCGACCTGGTGCTGCCCTGTTCCATCTCCGGGTTGATCAACGCCGAAATGGCAACGGCCTTGAAGACCCCCGCCGTGGTTCCTGCAGCCAATGCCCCCTTCCAGCAACCGCAATTAGCAGACGACCTGCGTCGCCGCGGTGTGCGGGTACTGCCTGACCCTCTTGTGAATGCTGGCGCCGTGATCGCCGATTCGATCGAGCGGTTCTCCCCCGATGCCTGGAAGGATGCAGGCGCCACGGACGTCTATGCCTTCGTACGCGATGAGGTGCGCCGGCGGGCAAGCGACTATCTCAATCAGCGCGAACAGGGTTTATCGGTTGGGGCCGCCCTCGAGGAAGTGGCGGCGACACCCTCCACCGATCCCATCGGCCTCAGCTTTGGAGAGAGCGAATGAGCACGCCCTCCTCACTGCCCAGCCGCGCAGCGGTCGTGATCGTCGGCGGCGGCATGGCGGGCCTGAGCTGCGCTGCATCCCTGGCACGCCGCGGCGTGCGCGATGTGGTGCTGCTGGAGGCCCAGACCCTGGCTCACGCCAAGGCCAGCAGCTACGGCGAAACCCGGATGTTCCGGGAGATGTATTCCGACCCGGTGCTCTGCCGTCTGGCCCAGGAGGCCAATCGCCTCTGGCGGGAAGAGGAAACTCACGCCGGCGAGCAGCTGAGAGAGACCCACGGCCTGCTCTTCTACGGCGAAAGCTGGGATGAGGAAACGATCGAGGGATCGATTCCCGGGGCCCGACGGGTCATGGACGATCAGGGAATCCCCTATGAGGCCCTCAATGCTGAACAGATCGCTGCCCGTTTCCCGCTGAAGCCGAAGGCGGGTTTCACTGGCCTGTTCGAACCCACCGCCGGTGCCGTGCGCAGCGACAAAGTTGTCACCCACTGGATCAATACCGCCCGTAACGCCGGCCATCGGCTGATCGAGCACTGCCCCGTGGCCGGACTCGATCCCGATGGTGGAGGCGTCACCCTGCAGAGCGGCGAGCACATCGCCGCAAGCCAACTGGTGGTGGCCTGCGGGATCTGGAGCCAACTGTTGCTGGCCCCCCTCGGCTTGGCACCGAAACTGGAGGTGTGGCCGATGCTTTGGGCCCACTACACCGTCAATCCAGCACTCGCTGATCGCTACCCCCAGTGGTTCTGCTTCCAGCAAGAACAAGGCGACGATGGTGGCCTGTACTACGGCTTCCCCGTGTTGAGCCAAACGGCGGATGGCCGGCCCCGGATTAAGGCCGGTATCGACTGGGCCCCACAAGAACTGCGGGTCGCCGCACCCAACGCCATGGTCACCGAGCCACCAGCCCGACTGGTGGAGCTGCTCGACACCTTCCTGTTCAACGAATTGGAGGGAGTTCAGGAGCGAGTCGAGACCGTGATCAGCCCGTACTCCATGGCCAGCGATGTGAACTTCGTGCTGGATCGGCTCAGCCCGAAGCTGAGTCTGTTTGCGGGGGGATCCGGCCAGGCCTTCAAGTTTGCTCCGCTGATCGGCGATTCCCTGGCACGCCTCGCCAGTGGCGAACAGCCTGCAGTGGATCTCACCTGCTGGAGCCACCAACGCGACGCCGTCCGAGCCTGACCTCTCACCCCTCATCCGATGTCTGACAACCCCGCAAACCAGCGTTCCTGGTGGCAACAGCCCCCTCTTTGGGTCGGCGCCATCCCCCTGCTGATTTTTCTGTTGGTCTCGGCCATCGACCTGGCTCTGGCCAAGCATTTCACTGAAACCGGCAAAGCCGTGATCAGTGATGCCCTGGGGGGAGTTTGGCAATGGATGGTGGTGCTGCTGTTTCTGATCGCGCTGATCCTTGCCATCAGCCCCATCGGCAAACTCCGGCTTGGCGGAGCGGACGCCAAGCCGAGCTTCAAATTCTTCGATTGGTGCGCGGTGCTGATCTGCACCCTGCTGGCGGGAGGTGGTGTGTTCTGGTCCGCTGCCGAACCGCTGTATCACTTCCAGACCCCATCCCCAGTGTTTGAAGGGGTCGAAGGCAGCACAGCGGCAGCTGTGGATCCCGCCCTGGCGGTGAGTTTTCTGCACTGGGGCTTCCTCGCCTGGGCCCTGGTGGCCACCACCACCACGATCACCTTCTCGATCCTGGAACGACGCGGTGAACCCCTGCGTCCCCGCACCCTGCTGGTGAACATCGTGCCGCGCAGCTGGGTGGATGGTCCGATCGGTCACCTGGCGGATGGGTTGTCTGTGGTGGCCGCCATCGCGGGCACCGTTGGCCCCTTGGGCTTCCTCTCGCTGCAGCTCAGCAATGCCGCAGGGCAACTGCCCTGGCTCACCGACAGTGCCGGCCTGCAATCCCTGGTGGTAGTGCTGCTGACGGCCGTCTTTGCAACATCCACCGTCAGCGGCATTCAAAAAGGCATCAAGTGGCTTTCGGAGCTCAATGTGTGGCTCACCCTGGCCATGGCGGCGGGCCTGCTGCTGTTGGGCCCAGGCCTCTGGCTGATTCAGCACTTCTTCAGCGGCTTCATCACCTACCTGATCCATCTGCCGCAGATGGCCCTCACACCCAATGCCGTGCCGTCGAACTGGGTGAATGGCTGGACGGTGTTCTACTGGGGCTGGTTCCTGGGCTACGCGCCCTTGATGGGGCTGTTCACCGCCGGCGTCAGCCGAGGTCGCAGCATCCGTGAACTGGTGCTGGCAGTAGCCATCCTTTGTCCGATCGTGACCAACCTTTGGTTCACCCTGCTGGGAGGCACCGGATTGCATCTGGAGTTGGCCGGAGGCGGCATCAGCGAAGCCCTCGCCCAAAACGGAGCCGCCGCTGCACTGCTGACCATCCTCAGCCAGCTGCCCCTGGCCGGCCTGCTGATTCCGATCGGCCTGCTGCTGGTGGTGCTGTTTATGTGCACCAGCGCCGACTCGATGAGTTACGCCGCGGCCATGGTGGTGAGCGGCCGCAACGAGCCCCCTGCTCTACTTCGCCTGTTCTGGGCCTTGATGATCGGCAGTCTCACCTTGGTGCTGCTGCGCATCGGCACGGGCCTGGGGGACAGCACCTCCATCGACGCACTTCAAGCCTTCATCGTGATCACCGCGGTGCCGGTCACCCCGCTGGTGCTGGCAACCCTTTGGTCAGCGCCAAGGCTGGCCTGGAAGGAATGGCGGCGGGGCACGGTCACTCCGCAGTGATCCCGATGCCAATCAACGCAGGCAGTAATCCAATTTGAGGGTGAGGCTCTGACTTGGCTTGGGAGCCTCCGCAGGCTTGAAGCTGGCCTCCCCCATGCGTGCAGCCATCGCCATGGGCCGATAGGTCGATCCACGCTGGTCAATTAGCAACAACTCCACCTTGCGCAGGCCGAGAGCCCGAGCTGTGGCCTGGGCGTGACGTTGCCCCGTCTCGAGAGCTTGTTTCAGCAACTGATCCGCCAATGAGGCGCGGCTATCGCTCGACGCCAAGGATGTCATTCCCTGCAGTCGAACCCCCGGCAAACGACCTGCGGCCTGGATCAGCGCGTCGTAATGGTCACGGCTCACCTCGCCCGTGATGGTGGTGCTCGCCCGCTCCAGCCGTGGTCCCGACGTGCCTCGCCCAACGGAGTAGCTGCGGGGTGCAGGGATCGTGAGCCGGCCTATCGCCAGGGGCTGAATGACCTGACGCGCCTCTGCCAACCGGGCGTTAAGGGCGCTCATCGCAGCGTCCTTACTGGCATGTTCAGCGTCGAGCCCGAGCGAAAAGCGAAAACGATCACTGCGGCTGGTGCCACGCTCATTCACCTGGATCTGAAGCAGGGTGCCATTGCAAACGCGCTCTGCAGCCAGCAGCGGGGATGGCGCCAAAACATTGAGCCCGAGCAGAACGGGCGCGACGACCTTCGCAGCGCTCCAGAAACGAGAAGTCATGCCGAGTCTTCTGTTGGGATCTCCATGCTGGCGAGCTTGGAGCGGCAAACTCTGCTTAACCATGACCGGCCTGTGTCAAGCCGTGACTGACCCGGGAGCCCACCCGTCGCGCTCAGATAGCGGCGTCGTACAGAGCAAAAAAACGACGCCGCAACAGCCAGGGGAAACGCAACTCCCGCAGCACACGGACCATGAGACCGCGCATCTCCTTGCGCTCCGTCTCGCTCTGAGGCCCTGCGTATACGCGTTGCGCGGCAGGCCTCACGGGGAAAAGACTTTTCCAGCTGACACCCCAGTGCTGCTGGGCAAAAGCTTCGTTGGAGCTGGCGTAAAAGGCTGAAACCCGGTCTTGAATCGGTTGATCGAAGCCGTCAAATTTCTCCCGGTCCCAACCGAGCTCGATGGCGAGATCACGGATAACCTTGCCCTTCCGCTTAAGCACTTCCGGGTCGAACCCTGTTTCCACCATCAAGCGACGGCAGAGGGCCGACATCCAGATCCCCCGGGCCCCGGGCTGAATGTTCTGCTTTGAGGAACGGCCCGCAAGCCAACCCTGTTCACCCGCAGGCTTCTCCAGATCAAGGCCCTCAACCAGGGCCAGAAAAGGATCCGTGATCGCCACCTGCTTCGACAACGGTAGAAACAACGTCGCAATCGCTGGGAAGCGACTCAAAACACGAAATTTGGATGGATAAGCAATATTCCATGAGTCAGAATCGTGCATAATGTATTCACAATATTGCTCAAAATCGGGGGTTTCACGAAATCTGCGCACCCTATGTGCATAAACAGAATTCAACCAGGACTGCTGGTCACGGACGAAGTAACTGACGCCTAATTTAAACCCTTGCCGCTCAACAAGGGCCTGCAATTTACCCAAGACAGTTCGACTGAGGATCCGATCATCCAAAGAGGAACTGCTGAGCAAAACCCTGTTCAGCGAAGAAGGCAGCGTGGCAAGAACCTCCTCAACAGGGCCATAGTCCTTTTCAGCAACGGCATTGGCAAGACGGTTGTTGTCACCATCCATCAACACACCCTGAGCAGCGAGATGATCCCGGTTTTGACGGAGCCGCTCGGTGACGTAACTGCTTGCTGCCTTGTGAGGTCCGGCATGGATCCACAGCATCCGCTCGTCACGATTGATCTGCGGACGCGTGAATGACGTTGGCACCCGTGAGGCCTGCGAAAGGCCTCAACGTATCAGCGTTGGGGTGCCCAGCTCCCGTGCAATCCATGGGGAACAGCCAACGGCAGCTCCAGCACCGCCACCTCAGTCAGATCACGGGCATCGAGGATCACCAAGTCGGATGCGGAGCGGGCCCCGTTCCACACCAGGTCCAGCACCCAGCCCTCGTCTTCGGCTTCAGCACCGGGACGACGCACCATCAACGGCTCACTCACAAAGCCCCTGGGCGCCGCACTCCAGGTGTGGGTCGCCCCGGAGTGCAGATCAAGTTTCTGGATGGCCTGCAACGGATCGTTGCCCGTCTCCCGCTCAGCCACCGCCATCCAGGCGAAGCAGGCGCTGCGGCCCTGACGCTCGGGGTTGACCATGGCGAACTCACAGGTGCGCTCGCTGATCCGCTCGGTCTGCACCGATTCACGACTGAGATCGAGGCGGCAACGGTGCAGGATCCCCTCCGGCACCGTGTCGAAATTCACCTCAGCGAAATCCTCATCGGGTCCGATGGATGGGAAATCGTCGTAGACGATGCTCTCCACCACAACGTGATCACCGTCCTCGAACGCGTTGAGGTGATGGAAGACGAAGCCATCGGGGGCTTCGAGGATGCGGGGCTTCTGGCCAGCGAAACGACCGGAATCCCGGGGAATCAGCCAGAAACGCCCCTTGCCGCCGGGTTGAGATGCCAGGCACTGGGCCGCACCCTTTTCGCCAGTCACAAACGGCAAGGGATTGAAGGCGATGGCGTTCTGGAGGAAAACCGCCCAGTTGGGGGTGATGGCGAAATCGTGGAGGAAGGCAAACCCGGGGAAGCTGTCGGAACGGTCGTGCAGCAAGGCGCCGGCCTCAGGGCCATCGGTGGCGAACTCCATCAGGCGGATGGTGCTGCGGGGCCCGGTCTTGACCCCGAAGGTGACCATGCAGGGTCGGCCGTTGTGGCCGGGGTCGAAGCGGGGGTGAGCACTGAAGGCCTCGCCCTTTTTCAACACTCCATCGAGGCGTGAAAGGCCGCGAGTCTCCAGGCTGCGCGGATCGAGCGCATGGGGTTCCGCCGCCTCCCAGAGGGCCAACAGCTGATCGCCCAGACGCACCACGTTGGTGTTGGCGATGTTCTTCAAGCGCAGGTCAAAGGCGTTGGCCAGCCGACCACCGGGCTTCTGGCTGCCGAAAACCCCGCGGTAGAGCACCTTGCCGGCCTTCTCCTCCGCCAGCCAACCCTCAGTGCGCACAAAACGGTTGCTGAGGGAGACGCTGCCGTTCTCAAACCGCATCGCCGCGATCATGCCGTCGCCATCGAAGGGGTGGTGCACCCGATGCCCATCCCGCTCAAGCCGTCCAGGTCCATTGCGATAGAACGTGCCCTGAAGCTCCATCGGCACCGTTCCACGCACCGGAGTCAGCTCTACGTCAGTCAGTTCCTCCTCAACATTGACAAAGGAACTGGCCCAGTCGCTGCGGTCATAGCTGCGGGCGGGGGCAACGGTCACGGGCGAACGATCAACGTTCGTCCATCTTCTCGTAACGGACTGTGAAGCGCGCGGTGGGCCTCAGCTGGCGCCGGCCTGCTCCAAGACACCTTTGCTGCTGGGGATCGCGCCGGCCCGGCGGGGATCCACCTCCGTGGCCATGCGCAGGGCCCTGGCAAAAGCCTTGAAGCAGGCTTCCACGATGTGATGGGAATTGACGCCGTCCAGCTGACGGATGTGCAGTGTCAGCCCGCTGTTGTTGACCACCGCCACGAAGAACTCCTTCACCAGCTCGGTGTCGTACGTGCCGATCTTTTGGCTGGGAATCTCAAGGCTGTAGCTGAGGTGGGGGCGACCGGAACAATCCAAGGCCACCTGCACCAGGGCCTCGTCCAGCGGTGCCACGAAGTGACCGAAGCGGTGAATACCGCGCCGGTCCCCCAGGGCCTGGGCCAGGGACTGCCCCACGGCAATGCCCACATCCTCATTGGTGTGGTGATCATCGATGTGGGTATCTCCCACCGCCTTGATCTCCAGGTCGATCAGGCCGTGGCTACTGATTTGATGAAGCATGTGGTCGAGAAACGGCACACCGGTGCTGGCCTGGCACTGGCCGGAGCCATCGAGATCCAGACGCACCTTCACATCGGTTTCACCAGTGACCCGATGGATGTCTCCCTGGCGTGCCATCACTCGACCTTCAGTTCCCTCATCGTGCCTCACATTCCCGTGACGCAGTAGCCCGCATCCACATAAATCGTCTGTCCGGAGATTCCGCTGGCCAGGTCACTGAGCAGGAAGGCAGCGGTGCCACCCACCTCCATCTGGGTGACGGTGCGGCGCAAGGGAGCCTTCTCCTCGACGTTGTGGATCATCTCGAGGATGCCGCCGATAGCTGAGCTAGCCAGGGTGCGGATCGGACCAGCGCTGATGGCATTGACGCGCACTTGCTTGTCGGGACCCAGCTCTGCAGCGAGGTAACGAACGGACGCCTCCAGAGCCGCCTTGGCGACACCCATCACGTTGTAGTTAGGGATCGCCCGCTCAGCACCGAGGTACGAGAGCGTGATCACGCCAGCCTTCTCGCTGAACAGCGGCTTGGCATGGGCACAGAGGGGGGCCAGGGAGTAGGCGCTGATGTCGAGGGAACGGGCGAAGCCTTCAGGGGTGGTGGCGCTGTAGTCACCGATCAGCTCTTCCTTGCCTGCAAAGGCCAGGCAATGCACCAAACCATCAAGAACGCCCCACTTCTCCTTGATCTCGCCAAAGACCTCAGCCATCTGGTCGGCATCCTGCACATTCAGAGGCAGGAAGAGGCTGGGCTCGAGGGGCGCGGTGAGTTCACGCACCTTGGCCTCAAAGCGGCCCTTGTCGTCGGGCAGGTAGGTGATGCCGAGTTCAGCACCGGCCGCCTTGAGCTGCTGAGCAATGCCCCAGGCGATCGAACGGTTGTTGGCGATGCCGGTGACGAGAATCTTCTTGCCGGTGAGATCAAGCAGCATCAGGACAGACCGGAACGGGTTGAATTCGCGCGATTCTCCCCCATCCCCCGCCAAGATCACCGCTCCTTTGCTGACGAAGGCCGGTGCCCAGCGCTGCGTCACCCCCGATCAACGGCGACCTGCCACGGCAATTCGCCTCACGCGATGCGCTGAATACCCTGTTGGCGCAGCAGTTCCCAGGGGCGGAAGGGGAGCTCAGTCCGATCCGTGGTGGGCGTGAGGCAGCCGAAGAGAAGCTGCGGCGCATTGACGCAAGGCGCTACGCCAAAAGCCGAAACCACCTCAAGGGCGCAGTGACCGGGCTGTCGCCCTACATCCGCCACGGCGTGCTGAGCCTCGCGGAGGTGCGCGATGCCGTCTTTGCACGGATCCGCAACCGCGATGAAGGCGGAAAGTTGATCAACGAACTCGGTTGGCGCGACTTCTGGCAACGGATGTGGCTCGACCTGGGTGACGGGATTAACAACGATCAGGAACCGTTCAAGACGGGCCATGACGCTGGTGCCTATTCCCGGGAGCTGCCGGCCGATGTGCGCGACGGGAGCACGGGGCTGGCCTGCATGGATGGCTTCCGCGATCAACTGGTGAGCACCGGCTGGCTGCACAACCACGCCCGCATGTGGATGGCCTCCTGGCTCGTGCATTGGCGACGGGTGCACTGGAAAGCCGGTGCCGACTGGTTCCTGGAGCACCTGCTGGATGGCGATCCGGCCAGCAACCATCTGAGCTGGCAATGGGTGGCCAGCACCTTCAGCCACAAGCCCTACTTCTTCAACCGCGGCAACCTGGAGCGCTACAGCGACGGGCAGTACTGCGACGGCTGCCCCAGTGCCAACTCCTGCCCCTTCGAGGGCAGCTACGACCAACTGGAGAACCAGCTGTTCGCTCCGATGCCAGCCATCCGAGACAACGGCAATGACCGAAACCAGCAACGCAACCGCCAACGCCGGAACAGCGGGGGCGCCAGTGCCGCCCTGGCCCGTCCCAAGCGATAAGCAGGAGATCCTCCATGACGTTTCAACGCCCCATCCTCTGGATTCACGAGGAGGCTCTTGGTCCTAACAACCCAGCACTGCAGGCCTGGCCTGATGCCCCAGCGGTGTTCGTGTTCGACACCCGCTGGATCCAAAACGCACGAATCAGCCGCAAACGGCTTGGTTTCCTCTACGAAAACGCCCTCGACCTTCCCCTCACCTTGCGCAAGGGGGATGTGGCCGCTGAGGTGCTGGCATTTGCCCGTCGCCATCAGGCAGATGGTGTGATCAGCAGCAGCACGGTGGATCCACGCCTGGAGCGGATCGGCGAAGCCATCGATGCAGAACTGCCGCTTGAACTGCTGGAACCCAAACCGTTCGTGGAGCTTCCGCGACCACCCCGGCTGGGGCGATTCAGCCGCTATTGGCGCGCAGCCGAAGCTGTGGTGTGGGAGGGCTACTCACCAGCCCGTTGATCCCTCAACAGCTGCCGGGCCCGCTTCAATTCCTCCACGGGATTGGTGAGCAGGTCTTCCTCTTCGAGTGAGGGCAGCTGCACAGGAACCACCTGATCGTCGCTCCGGGGCGGCTCAGTCCACTGCCAGCGGTCCTCAGGGGCGCGTGCCTGGCACAGAGCCTCCAGCTCCTTCTCCAACAGAGCTCGCACATCGCGCCGGGCCACGGCATCGAAAAACTCCTGACGGGTCGCCAGCCCGGAACTGAACGGAGTGGCTCCATTGCCGTTGAACAAGCGGGCAGGATCCGGCAGCCATCGGGGACGACACACCCCCGGGAAGCTGGTGTCTGTCTCCAGATAGATGTGGAGCCCATAGCCATCGGGCTGGTTCACCACAGCCACCCCGTCATGGGGGGAATGGCGCTGCAGGGGGTACAACCGCCAGCTGGGTGGTTCCTTTGGAGCACCGCAGGCCCCCAGCAGCAGGGCAAATCCCCAAAGCAGACGCAGGCGCGGCATCCATCACCACCGGAGGTGGCCATCCTGAAGCAGATTCGCCGCATCTGCCTGCGCGTTATGGCCCTGACACCATCCACGATGCTGGCGCTCGGCACATGCCTTCCTAGTTTTGATCTTCCCCAGGTCACCGGCGGCCGGCTGAGCAGCGGTTCTCTGGACCAGCGACCCGTGCTGCTGATGGTGCTTTGCGCCCATTGCCCGTTTGTGAAACACGTGGAACCTGAGCTCACTCGGCTGGACAACGACTTCAGCAATGCGGTGCAGTTGGTCGGCGTCAGCAGCAACAGCCTGATCACCCACCCCCAGGACGGACCGGGACAACTGGCAGATCAAGCCCAGCGTCACGGCTGGAGCTTTCCCTACCTCCTGGATGAGCAGCAAATCCTGGCCCGAGCTCTCAAGGCCGCCTGCACGCCGGAGTTCTATCTGTTCTCACCCGACGGCAAAGGCGTACAAAGCCTGCGCTATCGCGGCCAGTTGGACGACAGCCGACCCGGCAATAATCAGCCCCTCGACGGCCGAGACCTGCGGGCCGCCCTCGATGCCGTGCTGACGGGAACTCCTGTCAGCACAGACCAGACGGCCTCGGTGGGATGCAATGTGAAGTGGAACCCCGGACAAGAACCGGAGTGGTTCGGCGGAGCCACTTAAGCTTTGCTTTATGCAGGTACCTCCCTTCAGCCTCGGCCAGCAGATCAACGATCTCGGTGTGGACCTCGAAGAGGCGGTTCTTGCGGTGTTGCGAAGCGGTCAGTACATCGGCGGACCGCAGATCAAACAATTCGAAGAGGCCTTTGCCGTCAGCGTCGGCTGCGAGCATGCCGTGGGCTGCAACAGCGGCACCGACGCGTTGATCCTTGCCCTGCGTGGCCTTGGGATTGGTGCAGGTGATGAGGTGATCACCTGCTCGTTCAGTTTTTTCGCCACCGCTGAGGCCATCAGCGCCGTCGGCGCCATACCGGTGTTCGTGGATGTCGACCCCAGCACCTACCTGATCGATTTCGAACAAATCGAAACCGCGATCACCCCGGCCACCAAGGCCCTGATGCCGGTGCATCTATTTGGCCGTGCGGTGGACATGACTCGTCTGATGGCCATTGCCGAGCGCCATCAGCTGAAGGTGATCGAAGACTGCGCCCAGGCGACGGGAGCCCGTTGGCAGGGCCAGGCGGTGGGGAGCTTCGGAGATGCGGGCTGCTTCAGTTTCTTCCCCACCAAGAACCTTGGTGCGGCTGGAGACGGTGGTGCCGTCACCACCCGCGATGCCGAGCTAGCTCAGGCCATGCGCGAGCTTGCCGTGCATGGCATGCCCGAGCGCTACTTGCACACAAGCCTTGGATACAACAGCCGACTTGATGCAATTCAGGCAGCAGTTCTGAATGTGAAACTGCCGAAGCTGGAGAGCTGGATCAGCAACCGCACAGCGATTGCCTCCCGTTACCGAGATGCCCTCGGGGATCTCCAAGGACTCACCCTGCCTTCCTCCAACGAAGGCCACAGCTGGAACCAGTTCGTCGTGCGCATCGGCAGCTGCCCCACCGGTCAACCGCTCTGCAACGCCAGCTGTAATCCCTCCACCACCAGTGCACGCCACGGGATCCCGGAGAGCTGCTGCCGCGACTGGCTCAAACAAACCCTGCAGGAGCACGGTGTGAGCACGATCATCTATTACCCGATCCCGATTCACCGGCAACCTGCCTACGCCCACCTCGGCTTAAAGCAGGGCTCCCTGCCGGTGACAGAACAGCTCTGCAGCCAAGTTCTCAGCCTGCCGATCTTCCCTGAGCTAAAGGAAGACCAGCAACAAACGGTGATCGACACCCTGCGCCAACTGCTGGTGTCCAATGTGCCAGCCCAGTTCCGCCGCAGCGAAGGTCGCGATCAGGACCGGATGGTGGCGTAAAGCGCCTTGAACTTGGCCTGCTGGGTTTTGTGATTCACGAGAGGCTCAGGGTAATCGCGTCGCTCGAGGGCTCCGATCTCACCACTGAGCAGATCCTTGGTGTTCACATGGCGGAGCTCCGGCACCCACTGGCGGATGTAGTCGCCAGCTGAATCGAATTTGGAGGCCTGGGTGGCTGGGTTGAAGATGCGCAGGGGCTTGGGGTCCATGCCGCTGCTGGCACTCCACTGCCATCCACCATTGTTGGCGGCCAGGTCGCCGTCCACCTCCAACTCCATGAAGGCACGCTCACCCCAGCGCCAGTCGCAGATCAAGTCTTTAACCAGATAAGAGGCCACGATCATGCGGCAGCGGTTGTGCATCCAGCCGGTCTGGTTGAGCTGGCGCATGGCGGCATCAATGATCGGCATGCCGGTCTGGCCCTCCTTCCAGAAGTCGAACCAGTCCTCGTTGTTCTCCCAGGGGAAACGGCGCCACTGCTCGCGGTAGGGACCATCAGCCAGTTCCGGGAAATGAAACAGGGCCTGCTGGTAGAACTCACGCCAACCCAGCTCCTGTTCCCACACAGCAATGGCCTGCAAGTGCTCCTCGCTGCGGGCTTGCTCTCGGGAGTCCTGGGCGGCGCACCAGGCCTGGCGGGGACTGAGGGTTCCCACACTCAAAGCTGCACTCAAATAAGAGGTTCCAGGAGTGCCGGGAAAATTACGGTCAGGCTCGTAGCCAAGCAACGGCCCATCGCAGAACGTGGTGAGTTGCCCCAGCGCCGCTGCCTCGCCAGGGCGACAGGGGCAGATTTCGACGCCCTTGAAACCATGGCTTCCCCGCAGAACCTCAAGGGGATCTCCGGCCGGTACCTGAGCGGAATCAAGATCCACCAGCCCAGTGGGGGCAGCAACGGCGCTGGGCTGCGTGGCCAGCACCTGACCACGCCAGTTGCGAAGGAAGGGGCCATAGACGCGGTAAGGATCACCACCGCCGGTCTTGAGCAGCTCCGGAGCGATCAGCAACTGATCCCAATCCACCACCACCTTTCGGCCGTCCGCCTGCAACTTCTTGGCCACCTGGCGGTCGCGCTCACGGGAGTAGGGCTCCACATCACGGTTCCACACCACGGCCTCAGCATCGATCTGCTGTGCCATCTGCGGCAAGACCGCCACCGGGTCGCCCTCCAGTACCAGCAGCCTGCTACCGGCATCACGCCAGCGCTGCTGCAATTCCACCAGGCTTTCGATCAGGAACCACAGCCGTGCCGGCGCCATCGGCGGCAAATGCTCCGGCGGGTTGATCACCTTGGGGTCGAGCACGTAGACCCCCGTCACAGCCGGACTGATTTCGGCAGCAGCGATCAAACCAAGGTTGTCCGCCAGGCGCAGATCGCGGCGGTGCCAGAACAGAACGCGAGAGGTGATCATCAGAGGCCGAGAAGCTGCTTGGCGCGGAACCAGGCGGTGACGCTTTTGCCATCGAGCCATTCATCGCCGGATGCCAGCGCTGCGTCCAACTGCGCTGGACTCATCAACACCACCTCCAGGTCCTCGTCGTCGTCCCCCGCCGGCGGGTTCTCCAACGCGGTGAGCTCCCGCGCCAGGAAGCAATGAATCACCTCATCGGAATAGCCCGGGCAAGGGAGCATCGGCCCCAGCGCATCCCAACGCTCTGCGCTGTAGCCGGCTTCTTCTCCCAACTCCCGCCGCATCGATTCCAGTGGATCTTCGCCATCTTCAAGCGTGCCGGCGGGGAATTCGAGCAGGCGGGCCTGAACCGCAAAGCGGTACTGACGCAGCAACACCACCTGGCCATCGTTGGTGATCGGCACCGCCAGAGAGGCGCCTGGGTGACGGATCATCCCGAAGGTTGCTTCCACCCCCATCGGCAGCTTGATCCGGTTGCGCTCGAAGCGAAGCTTGCGCACATCCACCGCCTCAACGGTGTCCAGCAGCTCAAAGGGCTCCGGGGCCGGCAGGGGCGCCATCGAATCAAGCGTGAAGAATCACCAGCATGGCGGGTGAGTGCCGTGCATCGCCTCGAGCAACGGCTCCAGCACAAAGCGGCGCAGGTGCATCCGCGGATGGGGCAACACCAAGCGGGGATGCTCAAGCCGGAACTCACCCCAAAACAAGAGATCGAGATCGAGTGGGCGGGGTCCCCAACGCTGCTCCGCACAACGATCCCGACCAAAATCGTGTTCCAGAGACTGGAGCGCATCCAACAACTCCAAGGCGTGGGCCTCATTCGGCTGCGCCTTGATGCCCTTCACCAACATCACGGCATTGCAGTAATGGGGCTGATCGGGGGGGCCGCCAACGGGGGCCGTATAATGAAGCAGCGACCAAGAACAACGAAGCTCTTGGCCCGACCAAGTGGCGAAACATCGCTCCAGCAATGGCCGCACCGCCATCAATGTGTTGCGCGGCGCACCAAACCGAGTGGGCCGGTTGGAGCCCAACGCCACGGCCAAGGGGCAGTTATCCATCGAGGCTGCATCGCAAAGCATTCAGATGGCCATGGAAGCGCCGCAAGGGGGCCAGCAGATTGCGCCAAGCCAACGCCAAACCCCACGAGCTGCAATGCCATGATCACGCGCCCAGGCAGCTTTTTCCAATCGGGCAATGGTGTTTAGCCAATCTTTCTCCCTCTTTTCCTCCCGGAAAAAAGCTCCCAAGACAAGGAACGAAAAACCAACCAAGCAAAAGCCCAACGCCAAGAAAAAAAGCGCTCGAATCCTCCTCCTCCTACCTTCCAAAGACGAACACATTCGGCTCACACTCCAAGAAGCAGAAAAATACGCGGCACAGAAAAAATATAAACTCGCCATTCAAGCCATCAACAAAGGGCTGAACGCAGGTCTTCCCACGCCTAAACTCCTGACCCAGAAGGCGCATTATCTTGCTGAAAGCGGAATTTACAGCCCGCCCAGGAGATCTGGAAAAAACTAAAAAATGACCCCGACAATCCCGAACTTGCAGGCGATGCCGCGCAGTCTCTGAAGCTCTGCCAACAACGCCAAACCGCCCTCGCCAACCAAACCAGAGCGCTGCTGAAATACTTCCACAAACTCGCCAAGAACAAGCAACAACCACTCCAATTCATCCCCAAACCGAAGGACTGGAAAACCAACAATGATCTGACCGCGATCATTGCCAAGGAGGCAGAGCATCTCCGCGGCAAGGGTCACGCCAAACTTTCGCAGCTGATTATCAAGCGTGCCCTCAGCGAAGGCTTTCGCTCCCCAACTGTTGTCCAACAACAGGCCCTCACCCTGGCCGTGAGCGGCAACCTTCAAGACGCCAAAGCGATTCTCAACAACCTCCTTAAAAACGAGAACACCCCGAAACTTAAACGGGGGATTCAGAAGTCTCTACAAGACCTCGATGCCGAACAAAAACAGTACTCAAAAAACCGATCACGCCACCTTCTCCTGCGCTGCAGCAACTACGCTTTAGCCAACAACTGGAAGCCTCAACACCTCCCCAAGCCAGGGGCAAAAAAAGCCAAAATCTCAGATCCAAAGGCAAAAAAATTAACCATCGAAGAAATCAAGTCGATTGTGGATGCCGGAAAAAGCAAGGTTGCCCTTGGCATGATTGACATCCTATTTGAGTTTTACAACCACGCCCCACAGGCACTGCAACTGAAAGCCAAGACCCTCCTTGATTCCAATCAGATTGATTCCGCAATCGAAGCGTTGCAACCACTCCTGACATCGCAAAAATCTTCAGATGCAACCAAGGCCCTCCTAAAGCTTGCGAGAAATGGAATTACCGAAAAAGCCAAACAGTTGAGTGAACAACAAACCGCCGATGAAGCCATTTCATTTTTCATCAACAAACACCTCCAGCACGGCATCGCGCCTGAGTTCAACGATCAAATCGGCAGCATTTTGTCCAAATCATCCAATGAAGACACAGCCATCGGAGACCGAGAACTCAGGCAACAGGAACTGCAGCTGCAATTCAATTCGGCCTTGATTGACCACCTGGAAGCCCGGCTGAAGAAAACTGCATAAAGTTCCGCTGTCATCAGCGAGACTGTCACGCACAAACGGCTGAATGCCCCATGGTGGCGAGCGGTGTAGCAATCAAGGACGACCAGGCAACCCGCGCCTTTCCCCTGGCTGCCATTACCGGCCATGGAACCCTCAAGCTCGCCCTCTTGCTGGCTGCGGTTGACCCTGGCCTGGGAGGCGTGGTGATCGCAGGTGGGCGTGGCACCGGCAAATCAGTCCTGGCACGGGGCCTGCATGCCCTGCTGCCCCCGATCGACATCCTCGACACCGAAGCCGGAGTTGGCCGCAACCTCGACCCACAAAACCCTGATGAATGGGACGACGCCACCCTGGAGCGCATCAGTGGCGAACCGCCCTCCACGGTCATCCCCGCCCCCTTCGTTCAGATCCCCCTGGGCATCACCGAAGACCGGCTGGTGGGTGCTGTAGACGTTGCCGCTTCCCTATCCAGTGGCAGCGCCGTGTTTCAGCCCGGGCTACTCGCTGATGCCCACCGTGGGGTTCTCTATGTCGATGAGCTCAATCTTCTCGACGACGGCATCGTCAACTTGATGCTGGCGGCCGTGGGCAGTGGCGAAAACCGCGTTGAGCGGGAAGGTCTCAGCCTCAGCCACCCCTGCCGGCCCCTGCTGATCGCCACGTACAACCCAGAGGAGGGCAACGTCCGCGATCACCTGCTGGATCGCTTTGCCATCGCACTCTCGGCCAATCAGCTGGTGAGCACTGAGCAGCGGGTGGAAATCACCAATGCGGTGATCAGCCATGGCCAATGCAGCCGCAGCTTTGCTGAAAAGTGGAGTGAGGAAACAGATGCCCTGGCCACCCAACTGCTGTTGGCTCGCCAGTGGCTGCCGGATGTGCAGATCAGCGGCGAACAGATCGAATACCTCGTCACCGAAGCCATCCGCGGTGGGGTGGAGGGTCATCGCTCCGAGCTCTACGCCGTACGGGTGGCCAAGGCCCATGCCGCCCTCAGCGGCCGGGACCGCGTTGAAGCCGACGACTTGCAGGTGGCCGTGGCCCTGGTGATCGCGCCGCGGGCTTCTCAGATGCCACCACCAGACCAACAGATGGAGCCACCTCCGCCGCAAGACCAGGAGCCGCCGCCACCGCCCCAGGACCAGGGTGACGACCAGCAGGAGAACCCGCCCCCACCACCGGAGGGATCCGGTGAGGAGGAGAACGACCCTCCGGTGGACAACAGCGAGGACGACACCACCGACGACGATGACGGCGATGGCGAGGAGGACCAGGCCCCTCCAGCTGTGCCCGAGGAGTTCATGCTCGACCCGGAAGCGATCGAGGTGGATCCCGATCTGCTGCTGTTCAACGCCGCCAAGGCAAAAAGCGGGAACAGCGGCAGCCGTTCGGTGGTGCTGAGCGACAGCCGCGGTCGCTATGTGAAACCGATGCTGCCCCGAGGTCCGGTGCGGCGGATCGCCGTGGACGCCACCCTGCGGGCGGCGGCGCCGTACCAGAAGATTCGGCGAGAACGGGAACCGGGCCGCTCGGTGATCGTGGAAGAGGGCGATCTGCGCGCCAAGTTGCTGCAGCGCAAGGCCGGAGCTCTTGTGGTGTTCCTGGTGGATGCCAGCGGCTCGATGGCCCTCAACCGGATGCAGAGCGCCAAGGGCGCCGTGATCCGTCTGCTCACCGAGGCCTACGAAAACCGCGATGAAGTGGCCCTGATCCCCTTCCGCGGCGACCAGGCCGAAGTGCTGCTGCCCCCCACCCGCTCGATCACGGCGGCGCGACGCCGTCTGGAATCGATGCCCTGCGGCGGTGGCTCACCTCTGGCCCATGGCCTCACGCAGGCGGCCCGCGTCGGCGCCAATGCACTGGCAACGGGAGATCTCGGCCAGGTGGTGGTGGTGGCGATCACCGACGGACGCGGCAACGTGCCCCTGAGCACCTCCCTGGGCCAACCCGAACTGGAAGGCGAAGAGAAGCCCGACCTCAAACAGGAGGTGCTGGATGTGGCCGCCCGCTACCGGATGCTGGGGATCAAGCTGCTGGTGATCGACACCGAGCGCAAGTTCATCGGCAGCGGCATGGGCAAAGACCTCGCTGAAGCCGCCGGCGGCAAATACGTTCAGCTGCCCAAGGCCAGCGATCAGGCGATTGCAGCTGTTGCAATGGAGGCCATCAGCACCATCTAACCAGCACGATATTGAGTCGAAATCACACCAATATCGACCCGATATCGTGCCTACTTGGCGGTCTGGGCCGGATAAATCTCACCAAACAGTTCACCCAGGCCGATGGTGAGATTGCGCACGCCCCTCATGAACTCAGGATCGCCCGTGAGTTTTGCCACATCGCCGCCCACAGCATCGATCGTGGCGGTGAGCTGGGCGGCATTGGCCGCCGTCTGCTTGAGCTCACTCAACGTTTGAGGATTGTCGAGGGAAGACGCGATGCTGTTCACGTGGGCCGTCGCCGCGACGGCATTGGCCGTGGCGGCCTCGAGATTGCGAATGACGGGCGCAGCCTTGGCCAACTCGTCCTGGAGCTGAACCGTCAGCACTTGGAATTGCCTCGCCGTGGCATCGATCTGCTCCAACGAGTCCGCCGCGTGGGGAATCACCCGTTCGTTCTGCGCCTGGGCCAGCAACTCCTGCAGTGTCTCCGTCACGGTGGACAAGCTGGCCGCTTCACGACCTTGAACGGTGCTGCCATCACAGAGTTGCTGTTCAGGGCGGCAGTTCGCTGCTCGCGGGAGGGGTGCATCCTTCGCCAACGGGGTGCCGCGGCTCACGAGAGACACCTGCGCATCACCCCCCAGCAACGAACCGGAAGCCACCGTGGCCGTCACCGGAAGCGGGAGGAGCAGATCGCCTTTGTCGATCTCGAGCTCAGCCACCACTGCTTCGGACGTGACCGCAATCGAGCGCACCGAGCCCACCAGGATGCCGCGATAGGTGACAGGAGAACGCTCCGCCAGGCCCGCCGCTTCGTTGAAACGGGCCGTCAAGGACCAGTGGCTGGCCCCCAAACGAACCCCCCTGAGCCAAAGTGCCGTTGAAGCAAATCCGATGATGCCGCCAATCACCGTGAATCCGACGATGGCATCACGAACGCTGCGTCGCATGGTGGTTAGTGCTCCGCCGGTTGCATCGGTCCGCGCAGGCTACCCGTCCTGAACTGGACGACATAGGGGTTGTCTGTGCTGCGGAACGCATCCACCGAGCCTTCCCACCGGAACTGACCGTCGTAAAGCATCACCACCCGTTCCGCAGAGCGTTCAATCGTGCTGCGCACGTGGCTCACCAC
This sequence comes from Synechococcus sp. A15-44, assembly GCF_014280115.1. Classification (NCBI taxonomy): domain Bacteria; kingdom Bacillati; phylum Cyanobacteriota; class Cyanophyceae; order Synechococcales; family Synechococcaceae; genus Synechococcus; species Synechococcus sp. A15-44. The sequence continues at coordinate 192,798 of NZ_CP047938.1, read as the reverse complement.
CACCGAACATCCCTGGGCCACGGTGGTGGTTTTCACAATCAAGTCTTCGATCCGCGTGCAAGCCACGGGGTCGAGCCCTGCGGTGGGCTCGTCGTACAACAGCAAGGGCATCGACTGATCCCCCCGCTGAGGATCATCAATCAGGGCACGGGCAAAGCTCACCCGCTTCTGCATGCCACCACTCAATTCACCTGCATAGAGGTGAGCCACGTCGTAGAGCCCCACCGCCTCCAGACAGGCACGCACACGATCACGAATCTCCTGCCGCGACAGCTGCGCCCGTTCCCGCAAGAGGAAGCCGACGTTCTCTTCAACCGTGAGCGATGCCAACAGAGCGGGGTTTTGAAACACCAGCCGCACGTCCGGTGGATCGGCCTGGTCCAACCGCAGGTAGGTCTGCGGTTGGTTGAACAAGCGCAGTTCACCACTGGTGGGCAACTGCAAACCAGCCAGCAGGCGCAGCACTGTTGACTTGCCAGCCCCCGATGGACCCACCACGGCCAAGCGCTCCCCCGCCCGCAGGGTCAGGTTGACCCGATCCAGAACAGGCCGAGCTCCCCACTGCATCGTGAGGTCCCGCATCTCCACGACGGATTGAAGCTGCGGCAAAGTCTGGGCCGAAAAACACAGACATCCTGCCGCCTTTCCACAAGCTCCGTACAGTTCGGTGAACTTGCGAATCAAGCCGTTCCTTGGCGCGAAAGCCCCCAACAAGCAGACGCCAAGCCCGGATGATGCGCGATCAGCGGCGACGGGATCTGATGACCCGATCCCAACGGGCCGTGCGCTGGTTGCAACCTGGCCTGGTCGTCAAACGCTGGCTGCTCACCTCCGGCCTGGGCCTGTTGATGGCGCTGCTGGGGGCCGCCGTCTGGGCCGACCTGAAGCCGATCTACTGGATTCTGGAAACGCTGAGCTGGCTGCTGAGCAGCCTCACCACCGTGTTGCCCCGGGAGATCACCGGCCCGCTGGTGGTGCTCATCGGCAGCGGTCTTTTGCTCTGGGGGCAAAGCCGCAGCTTCGGCTCAATTCAACAGGCTCTCGCTCCCGACAAAGACACCGTGCTGGTGGATGCCCTGCGGGCCAAAAGCCGCTTGAACAGGGGGCCCAACATCGTGGCTATCGGCGGAGGGACAGGCCTATCAACCTTGCTGAGCGGTCTGAAGCGTTACAGCAGCCACATCACCGCCATCGTCACCGTCGCTGACGACGGCGGCAGCAGCGGGGTGCTCCGCCGGGAACTGGGGGTGCTTCCCCCGGGCGACATCCGCAACTGCCTGGCCGCGCTGTCCACCGAAGAGCCACTGCTCACACGCCTGTTCCAATACCGCTTTGCGGCCGGGAGTGGTTTGGAGGGGCACAGCTTCGGCAATCTGTTCCTCTCTGCCCTCTCAGCGATCACGGGCAATCTCGAAACAGCCATCACCGCATCAAGTCGTGTGCTGGCCGTGCAAGGTCAGGTGGTGCCCGCCACCAACGTGGATGTGCAGCTCTGGGCCGAACTGGAAAACGGCCAACGGATCGAAGGCGAAAGCAACATCGGCCACGCCCCCAGCCCCATTGTTCGCCTGGGCTGCAGTCCTGAACGACCGCCGGCCCTGCCACGGGCACTCGAAGCGATCGCCAATGCCGACTTGATCGTGCTCGGACCAGGCAGCCTTTACACATCCCTGCTCCCCAATCTGCTGGTGCCAGAACTGGTGGGCGCCATCAAATGCAGCAAGGCCCCCAGGCTCTACATCTGCAACCTGATGACGCAACCCGGCGAGACCGATGGCCTGGATGTGCGCGGTCACATCCGGGCGATCGAGGCACAGCTCGCCACTCTCGGCATTGAGCCCAGACTGTTCAATGCCGTCCTGGCCCAGGACGACCTGCCCGATTCAGACCTGGTGCGGTACTACCAAAGCCGCGGCGCTGATCCCGTGCGTTGCGATGCGGAAGGGCTCCGCTCAGACGGCTACGACGTCACTCAGGCACCACTGCAGGGAGTAAGACCAACAGCAACGCTGCGCCACGATTCACGCAGCCTTGCCCTTGCGGTGATGCGCTTCTACCGAACCCATCGACGAGAACGCGATCAATAGGCGTCCTGCATTTCATAGAAATCAGGCTGGACGTAGTCCTTGCGCAACGGCCATCCTTTCCAGTCCTCAGGCATCAACAAGCGTTTGGGATGCGGATGGCCCTCGAATTGGATGCCGTACATGTCGAAGGTTTCCCGCTCCTGCCAATCAGCCCCACGGAAGAGCCCATAGATCGACGGAATAGACGGAGTGCCTTCGCGGCTCAGAAACACTTTGATTCGAACCTCCCGCAGCTTGGCCGAGGGATCAGCCGCCATGGCTTCCACCTGTTCCGCCATCGCCAGGAAGTGATAGAAGCAAACCAGTTGCTCGCCGGGGCCTTCGTCGTAGCCCCCTTGGCACTGGAGATAGTCGAAACCGTTGCTCTTGAGCGCCGCAGCGATCATCGGGAGAACCGCGGCGTCAACGCCGATCTGTTCAACACCGAGATGATCAGGCTCGAGGCTGTTGTGATCAAAGCCCTGCTTGTTCAGCCATTGGCTCACCGGACCAGGCTCGGGAGCAACAACCGCACCCGCGTCATCCGAGGCGGCTGTCTTCTTGGAAGGGGTTTCGCTCATGACTCGACAGGTTCAGCAGCAGGGGTGAGCACGGCGGCATCGGTGGCCAAAGTCTGACCGGCCGGCGCTGCAGCCAGGGCAGCTTTCTGAGATTCAGCCCGAAGGTAAGAACCTGTCACGACAGGTTCAACGCGCTTCATCTGATGGGAGACCGTCATGTAGCGATGGGTCTGCTGGTGTTTGCGCCGCTCAGCCAGCGATTCATCCCCAACTTTCTTGCGCAGTTTGATCACGGCATCAAAGATGGCTTCGGGGCGAGGCGGACATCCCGGCAGGTAGAGATCCACCGGAATCAATTTGTCGACGCCGCGCACTGCAGTGGTGGAATCAGCGCTGAACATGCCGCCTGTGATGGTGCATGCACCCATGGCGATCACGTATTTCGGCTCGGGCATCTGCTCATAAAGCCGCACCAGGGCGGGTGCCATCTTCATGGTCACGGTTCCGGCCACAATCAGAAGGTCGGCCTGACGCGGAGAGCTACGGGGAACCAGACCGAAGCGGTCGAAATCGAAGCGAGACCCGAGAAGCGCAGCAAATTCAATGAAGCAGCAGGCCGTCCCATAGAGAAGAGGCCAGAGACTGCTCAACCGAGCCCAGTTGTGCAGGTCATCCAGACTGGTGAGGATGACGTTCTCGCTGAGATCATTGGTGACCGTTGGGGCACCAATCGGACCGCAGCTGGCTTCGCGCAGATCGCGAACAGCAGCAATGGAGGGGGATGTGTTCTCAGACATGACTAGCTCCACTCAAGGGCGCCTTTGCGCCAGGCGTAGGCCAAGGCCACCAGCAGGATGGCGATGAAGATCAGGGCCTCAATGAAGGCCAGCAAGCCGAGACGGTTGAACGCCACAGCCCAGGGATAAAGGAACACGGTCTCGACATCGAAGATGACGAAGACCAGCGCAAACATGTAGTAGCGGATATTGAATTGAATCCAGGCCCCGCCAATGGGCTCCATGCCGGATTCATAGGTGAGCTGGCGCTCGCCGGCACGGCTCTTCGGCGCCACCAATTTGTTGGTGATCAGCGCCAAGGCAGGCACTGCAGCCGCAATCAGCAGAAACCCCAGAAAGGCGTCGTAGCCGGGCAGGGCAAACATGGAGGTCCCCGTAGACCGGGTCAGTCTGGCATTCACCGCCTGGAGTTGTCGTCGATAGAGTCGATTGGCCCAGCAACACAGCGGTGAGCGACGAACAACAGTCCGTCCAGCCGGTCGAAACCACCGAAGCGGTGGAACCAGCGGTTGAGACCGCTCCGGAGAGCGACCCACGGACCCACCGTTTCGAATGTCGCAGCTGCGGCTACGTCTATGACCCCGACGAGGGGGTCAAGAAGGTTGGGATTGACCCCGGCACGGCCTTCGAGGATCTCGATGCGCTGGCTTTCCGCTGCCCCGTCTGCCGCAGCAAGGTGGCCGCTTTCCGCGACATCGGTCCACGTGCCAAGGCCAGCGGTTTCGACGAGAACCTCGACTTCGGCCTTGGGGTGAACCGGATGACGCCGGGGCAGAAGAATGTTCTGATCTTCGGCAGCCTTGCCCTCGGCTTCGCCTTTTTCCTGTCCCTTTATTCCCTGCGCTGAGGTCCACCGATGAAACGTCTGTTGAACACGTTCAGCCAGCTTCTGCTGGTGCTGGTGCTGGGGGTCAGCCTCAGCGGCTGCGTCACCACCCACGTGCCCACGGCCAGCACGAGTCCCTGGCAGGCCATGGATCTCGACACCCAGGCAAACCCGCTGGATGTGGCCTTCACAGACAGCCGCCACGGCTATCTGGTGGGCAGCAACCGGATGATCCGGGAAACCAACGACGGGGGCGCCCATTGGAATGAACGCAGCCTGGATCTACCCGACGAAGAAAACTTCCGCCTGATCAGCATCGACTTCGATGGCGATGAAGGCTGGATCGCCGGACAGCCCGGGCTGCTGATGCACAGCGACGACGGCGGCCAGAACTGGACACGCCTGTTCCTCGACACCAAATTGCCCGGCGAGCCCTACCTGATCACAGCCCTGGGCAGCCATTCTGCGGAGTTGGCAACGAATGTGGGTGCGGTCTATGAAACCCACAACGACGGCAGCAGCTGGGAAGCCAAGGTGACCGATGCCGCCGGTGCCGTCCGCGACCTACGACGCAGCAAGGACGGCAGCTACGTGAGCGTGAGTGGCCTCGGCAACTTCTACGCCACATGGGAACCGGGTGATTCCGTCTGGCAGGTGCACCAGCGGGTGAGCAGCCAACGCCTGCAGAGCATCGGCTTCCAGCCCGACGGCAACCTCTGGATGGTGGCCCGCGGCGCGCAGATTCGCCTCAACGATGAGCCAGGCAACTTCGACAGCTGGAGCAAGGCGATCATCCCGATCACCAATGGCTACGGCTATATGGATCTGGCCTGGGATGACGATGGCGCCATCTGGGCCGGCGGTGGCAACGGCACACTGCTGGTGAGCCGCGACGGCGGCGACAGCTGGGAGAACGACCCGGTCGGCGACCGTCAACCCAGCAACTTCACCCGCATGGTGTTCGACGGAGAACACGCCTTTGTGCTGGGTGAGCGGGGCAACCTGCTGCGCTGGGTGGGCAACGCTGTGTAACTGCGGCAACGCCTCAGCCTCGGCTCACCTGAGCCACCTCCTAAGATCATCGTCTTGACACGCCCAACGCCATGGCCGCCGGCTCAACAGGAGAACGCCCGTTCTTCGAAATCATCACGAGCATCCGCTACTGGGTGATCCACGCCGTGACACTCCCCTCCATCTTCCTGGCAGGGTTCCTGTTTGTGTCCACCGGCCTGGCCTACGACGCCTTCGGAACACCTCGCCCTGACGCTTACTTCCAGGCTTCGGAAAGCAAAGCTCCTGTGGTGAGCCAGCGCTACGAAGGCAAGTCTGAACTCGACATCCGTCTGAAATAAGCCATGACACAGGCCCCTCCCGTCGCCACAACGCCACGTAACTATCCGATCTTCACGGTGCGTTGGCTGGCGTTGCACACCCTCGGAATCCCGACGGTGTTCTTCCTCGGCGCCCTCGCCGCGATGCAGTTCATTCGCCGCTGATCCAAAGCATGGAACGCAACCCCAACCCCAACAACCTTCCGGTTGAGCTCAACCGCACCAGCCTGTACCTAGGTCTGCTGTTTGTCTTCGTGACCGGCGTGCTCATGTCCAGCTACTTCTTCAACTGAGGTTTATTCCATGAGCGGAAAAAAATCCCTATATCCCGACGGTCGAATTCCCGATCGCAATGCTGATGGCACGCCGGCTGTTCCCTGGAGAAGCCGTTGGACCGAAGGCGTTCTCCCCCTCTGGCTGGTTGCAACAGCAGGAGGAATGGCCGTTCTTTTCGTTGTGGGGCTCTTCTTCTACGGCTCCTACACCGGAGTTGGTTCCGCTTGATTGCAGGCCACTCCATGCTTCAAACCGGTCCAAAGGGCCGGTTTTTTTGTGCCTTGTTCATGCAGAACAGACGAACCGACCTCAGCTCAAACGTTGAAATAGTCGCGATACCACCGGGCGAAGGCATCCACCCCTGTCTCGATTGAGGTGGAGGGCTTGAAGTCCACCCACTGCTCCAGGGCGGAGGTGTCGGCAGCCGTCGCTACCACATCTCCAGGCTGCATCGGCTGGAAGTCCTTGATCGCCTCCCGGCCCAGGGCTTGTTCCATCACCTCGATAAAGCGCAACAGCTTGGTGGGCTGGCTGTTGCCGATGTTGAACACACGATGCGGTGAAGCCGCCGTGGCGGGATCCGGCTGCAGGGGATCAAAGCCGGGATTGGCGGTGGCAGGCTTATCGCAGCAACGCAGCACCCCCTCAACGATGTCGTCGATGTAGGTGAAGTCCCGCTGCATCTTGCCGTGGTTGAACACCTTGATTGGCTCACCCGCCAGGATGGCGCGGGCGAAAAGCATGGGAGCCATGTCGGGGCGTCCCCAGGGGCCATAAACGGTGAAAAACCGCAGGCCCGTCGCCGGCAAGCCATAGAGATGGCTGTAGGTGTGCGCCATCAGCTCATTGGCCTTCTTGCTGGCGGCATAGAGGCTCACCGGATGGTTCACAGGCTGCTGCTCATGGAAAGGCAGATTTCGATTGCCGCCATAGACCGAACTGCTCGAGGCGTAGACGAGGTTGTCAGTGCCGTGGTGGCGGCAGCCTTCCAGCAGATGGCCAAAGCCCACCAGATTGCTTTGGATGTAAGCCGCCGGGTTCTCCAAGGAGTAACGGACACCGGCCTGAGCCGCGAGGTTCACCACCACAGCCGGGTTCTCTTCCGCGAACAGAGCCATGAGGGCAGCACCATCCTCCAGGGCCAGGCACTCAAACCGCCAGGCGCCAGCGGGGGCCGCGGCTTCGATCTGACGCAACCTCACCTGCTTGAGGCTGGGGTCGTAGTAGTCGTTCAGGTTGTCGAGGCCGACCACCCGATCACCGCGTTGCAAGAGACGCTGCGACAGGGCTGCACCAATGAAACCGGCTGCACCAGTGACAAGAACAGTTTTCGGCATCAACCCTCTCCATCCCCCACGCGCCACAGGGTGAGGCCCGCGGCTCTCACCTGTTGTGGGTCCGCAACGGCCCGCGCATCAAAAACCCACGCCGGCTTTCGCATCCGACCCGCCAGAGCCTCCCAATTGAGATCCCTGTAGTGCTTCCACTCGGTGAGCACCAGAACGGCATCGGCCCCGGTCACGGCGTCCTCAACGCTGGCGGCCTCCACCCAAGTGCCAGTTCCACTGAGGGCATCCGCCTGGGGTGCTGCGTCCTGCTGCAGGTCCCGAGCCATCTGATAGGCCGCCACCTTGGGATCGTGAATGGCCAACTGCGCACCCTCCTCGAGAAGATCGCGGGAGATGCGAATCGCCGGTGCTTCACGGGTGTCGTTGGTGTCAGCCTTGAAGGCAAAACCCAGAATCGCCAGCCGCTTGCCGGTCACCGTGCCGAACAGCTTCTCCACCACCAATCGGGCAATCCGGTGCTGTTGCCAGGTGTTCAGAGCAACCACACTCTCCCAATAATCCGCCACCTCCGGCAGACCGAAATGGCGGCAGAGATACACCAGGTTGAGGATGTCCTTCTGGAAACAGCTCCCACCGAAACCAGGACCCGCATTCAAAAATTTCGGGCCGATCCGGCTATCGGTGCCAATGGCGCGGGCCACCTCGCGCACGTCGGCACCACTGGCCTCACAGAAGGCCGCGATCGAATTGATCGAGCTGATCCGCTGCGCCAGAAAGGCATTCGCGGTGAGCTTGGAGAGCTCGCTGCTCCAGAGGTTGGTGCGCAGAATCTGCTGCTGCGGAACCCAGTGGGCATAAATCGCAGCTAGAGCATCAATGGATGCGGGATCATCGCCACCGATCAAGACACGATCGGGAGCCTCCAGATCACGGATGGCTGTTCCTTCCGCCAGAAATTCTGGATTGGAAAGCACGGAGAAGGTGCGGTTGTCATCTCCATCACTGGCCGCCTCCAGGATGGTTTTGATGGCAGCAGCCGTACGCACCGGCAGGGTGCTCTTCTCCACCACGATCGTGTGGCCGGTAGCAGCCTTGGCGACCGTGCGCGCACAGGCCTCGACCCAGCGCAGATCACTGGCCTGACCAGCCCCCAGACCTTTGGTCTTAGTGGGGGTGTTCACGGATATGAACACCATGTCGGCGGCCGAGATGGAAGCCTCCACCGACGTTGAAAAACTCAGATTCCTTCCACGGGCCCTTTGCACAACCGCGTCCAGGCCCGGCTCATAGACCGGCAAACGACTGGTATCGGGATCATTCCAGGCGTCGATGCGCGCCTGGTTGATGTCCACCACCTGCACTTGAACCTGCGGGCAGCGATCAGCGATCACCGCCATGGTGGGGCCACCCACATACCCCGCACCGATGCAGCAAATCCGTTGAATGGTCACGTCCTGCGGCCTTCGGCAACTCCCAGGAGATTACGGAAGGAGTCGATGGTGGGAGCCAGACCCTGCTCCAGTGACACAGTCGGCTGCCAATCCAGCTGCTGACGGGCAAGATCGATCGCCGGCTGGCGCTGCTGGGGGTCATCCTGCGGCAAGGGTTTCTCCACCAACGGCAGCTCCGGGTTGATTTGGATCCGCACCAGCTCCGCCAGCTCTCGGATCGTGAATTCATTGGGATTGCCCAGGTTGATCGGGCCGGTGTGGTCTCCGTTCATCAGGCGAATCAACCCCTCAATCAGATCGCTCACATAACAAAAGGAGCGGGTCTGACTGCCATCGCCATAGAGCGTCAACGGTTCGCCCCGCAGGGCCTGAACGATGAAGTTGCTCACGACCCGGCCGTCATCGGGGAGCATGCGCGGGCCATAGGTGTTGAAGATGCGCGCCACCCGCACCTCCACGTCATTCATGCGCTGGTAGTCGAAACAGAGGGTTTCAGCGATGCGCTTGCCCTCGTCGTAGCAACTACGCACACCGATCGGATTCACGGAACCCCAATAACTCTCCGGCTGGGGATGCACCTCAGGGTCGCCATAGACCTCACTGGTGCTGGCGAGCAGCAAACGGGCCCCCACCCGCCGGGCCAGCCCGAGCATGTTGTACGTGCCGAGAAAGCTGGTTTTGGCTGTCTTGACCGGATTGAACTGGTAGTGAATCGGGGAAGCAGGGCAAGCCAGATGCCAGATCCGATCCACCTCAAGCTTGATCGGTTCGGTGACGTCGTGACGGATGAGTTCGAAACGGGGATGACCAATCCAGCGCGCGATGTTGGCCTTGCGCCCGGTGAAGTAGTTGTCCAGGCAGATCACCTCATCACCGGCCTCCATCAGACGGTCGATCAGGTGGGAGCCAAGGAAGCCGGCACCGCCAGTAACGAGGTGGATCTGCATCCTCAGGGGGTGAGCAGCTTCTCCACGATCGCGGCAACTGGCGCAAGCGCAACGGTGGTTTCCTCAGCCTGCTGCTTCAACGGCTTCAGGCGCACCTCACCACGCGAAGCCTCGTCATCGCCGAGCACCAAAGCCCATTGGGCACCACTTCGATCGGCCCGTTTGAACTGCTTTCCGAAGGCCGAGCCCGACGCATCCAACTCAACCCAAAGCCCAGCGGCCCGCAGGTCCCGTGCCAAGGCCAATGCGACACGCTCAGCCTCCGCTCCACGGTTCACCACGTAAACCTCGGGTAATGCAGCCGCCGTCAGTCGAGCGGCGACACCCTGAGGATCCGCTGTCGCGGCGGCTCCCAGCACCAGCAACAACCGTTCCATGCCGAAAGCCCAACCGATAGCAGGCGTGGGTGCTCCTCCCAACTGGCCGATCAGGCCGTCGTAACGACCGCCGCCACAGACGGTGGCCTGGGCCCCGAGTTGATCACTGGTGATCTCGAAAGCCGTGTGGCTGTAGTAGTCCAAGCCGCGCACCAGCCGAGGATTGAGCCGGAAGGGAATTCCCAAGGCGGTGAGGCCGCGCTGCACCTCTTCAAAACGTTCACGGCTGGCATCACAGAGGGCATCCGCCAAGGTGGGGGCATCCCCCAGCAACGCCTGGGTGTCCTTGTTTTTGGAATCCAAAATCCGCAGGGGATTGGTGCTCAGCCGCGCCTGGGAATCGGAATCGAGGGCTTCAGCGCGCTGCTCGAGCCAAGCCACCAGGGCATTGCGGTAGGCCTGGCGGTCTTCAGCGGTGCCGAGGCTGTTGAGCTCCAACTGCAAGCCCCCCACGCCGAGGCTGGCAAGCAGATCCCAGGCAAGGGCAATCACCTCAACATCACTGCGCGCCCGCTCTGCTCCAAGCCACTCCACTCCGATCTGGTGAAACTGCCGCTGCCGGCCCGCTTGGGGGCGCTCGTACCGAAACATCGGTCCCGCATACCAAAGTTTCTGGGCGCCCTGGCTGAGCAAGCCATGCTGCAAGGCAGCACGCACCACCGATGCGGTGCCCTCCGGCCGCAGGGTGCAGGAGCGATCACCCCTATCGTGAAAGGTGTACATCTCCTTGCCTACCACATCGGTGCCCTCACCGATGCCACGGCAGAACAGATCCGTTGTCTCCAGCAGAGGCGTCCGTATCTCACCGAAACCAGAACGCTGAAAATGCTCCCGAGCCATGCCGTCAACGGCCTGCCAGCGCTGAAGCTCCTCTGGCAGCAGATCTACCATGCCTCTGAGGCTCTGGAGCTGACTCACGTGCAGAATGCGTTTACGCCAACATAATCTCTCGGATTGCAAGCATACTGAGAACTACAAGGCACCAAGCAAATCAAAAAATAACAAACAAGCAATAAGCAAAGCCATTAGAAATACCCAACCTCCACGAAAACAAAACCCATAAAATAAACACACTAGAGCTAAAACCAATAGCACTAAAATACAATCGCGCCCAAATCACCAAAAGACGCTTGATCACAACAGGAAAATCAGAATATCAAGCCCAGGCAAGAACAACCCAAAGAAGCATAAAAGAGCATGATCAGCAAAAACAAATCTTGCAGCGGAAGATCATCGAAAGAATAATCCTCAAGAAGGCAAAGAGAAGCAGGATAACAATAAGATAAAGACCCAAAAAGTTCCACATGCAAGACATAGCCTTGCCAATGATTCACGCAATCAGACCTATCAGAGAGCCAAAATGTACACCCGAAATATCCTCGCCTCTCGTTAAAAGAGTTTACGCAAAGCAATGAATCAGGAAGTCGAATTACTAATCGGCTGCAAATACTCCTCAAAGCCAAGTGTTTTCAATTCTTCAATAGCTGGAGTCCTGCCTCCAAAAGTGAGCCGGGAGACTTTCTTAAAGTTTTGCAGTTCTGTCCTTTTCCTATGACCCATACCCAAGCCACCTATTTTCCAATGACTAAATTCATCCTGGCCAACGTCTTTAAACTCAATAAAAACAGGCTTATCAGAACTAACAGTGCAAATCGAGTGAGGGAAGAATAATTTTTCCCAAAGAATGTCTTTGACAAAATGAACATCCGAGCGATTCTCGAATAATCGAGGTTCAGCCTCCAGCTCAGCCGGCTTTCGATAGTATTTACCGTTGTGCCCTTTAAAAACAGTTATCCCAAGAGGCACGCCAAAAACAGAGGAAGAAGAAGTAGATGAATGAAAACCACTTTGAATAACTTTCTTTTTAAATATATTAAATTCATCAACCATATGATCTGGCATCAGCATATCACCGTCCCATTTAAAGATATGGCTATAGCGGCAAAGAGACAAACAGTAGTTGTAAAAGAAAGCGAGGGAGTGAACCGAATTCTCAGGACAGTCAAAATTATCTTGACCGCAACGGGCCACATTAAATGGATAAGAATAAACTCTAATTTTGTTTGCGTACGATGGAGTCATGGCACGCACCTTGGCGACCACAGCAAGAGTGCTATCGTCACTATTATTATCAATAACAACAACTTCATCAAAAACTTTTAAGCAATTTAATAATACCAATTCAATATTTAACTCTTCATTTTTGACACGCAGCATGGCGCTAATGCCCTTTTCTCGAACAAAACCAAAATGGAGACGTTTGAAAGCAAAACTAGTATCACCTTCAAGATTTGAAAAAGCATCAAAGCAATTAAGACCAGACCAAAGAGGCTTAACTTCATTTGATATAAAATCAGAATCGTTCGATGGATTTTCAAATTGAGAATACAGGCTTTTTACACAGGAACTAACAGGATTACAAAGGGATTCAAAAGTAGTTTCTAAAATAAATTGCCTGGAAGTAAATGATTTGGCAATAGATGTTGAACGAAAATTGACAAAAGAAGATAAATCAGTGCTGTAAGTTTTATTCAACTTCTCTCTAAGAAAAGAATACTTATCCAGACTAAGTGGCATATATTTTGAGGAGCCATATTCACTAAGAACAAGTTTTTTGTAGAGGTTCTGGGAAGATTTTGTAGAAATATTTCTCAAGTCTTCAAAAACGAAATCTATTGCCTCACTCGTAGGAGAAGATCGAAGCGGTGAACTTGGCAAACAAAAATCAAAATCCTCTAATCTATTAAGTTCCGAGCCGGTAGAACAGTCAACAAGAAAATTTAAATAACCAGAGAGGTCGTCTTTTATATCTTCAAAAGATACAATTACAGGGTCCTTTAATTTGAAGGAATGGCATAAATTCTGAAGCTTTTCGCAGGTATACTTCCAAGTGGCATCTTCTGAATTATCATAAAATTTTTCAACATAATCATCAAACCTTGCCAAATAACCCCATTTAATTTTCTCACAATATCGCGAAGCAATGTAAGCACTCAAATCACGAATGCAATAAACTATTGACGTATCCTTAGTCGGCAATACTGAAAGCAACCTTTTCAAGAAAAAAAGGCTAAGTCCATTTTTAGTGCACGCAAATGATTCATGAAAAAACTCAGATTTAAGTGATTTACCAGAACTATTGGCAAGATTCTCGTCAAATATAATTACCTTCTTGGGCTTGCAAAATAACAGGGGCATTATGAGTTTCATCAAGCATGCCTTAATTTCTTCATCAGATCCTTTCGATAAAACCCTCGTACTCTTATTCATTAAAGCTTGCCTAAATTCAAAATAATTGATATAAATTACACCATTACAAGCAAGTTGATAACGGTGATTTTGTAGGCAGGACTGCAAAAATGTCGTGGCAGTCTTGTGCGCACCAGCATAGATAAGGAATGAAGTATCACACAGAAAAGAGTCAAACATGGAAGAATAGTCACTTGTCACAAGCGAGGTCTTGACATCATCAAAAAAGGATTGAATTGTTGATTTTTTATCCTTGCTAGAAATCTTTATCTCTTGACCCTTAAGCACATTGAAATCATCAAGCCAACAGGCATTGAGCAAATTAAGTTCAAGAGGAAGAAGCTCTGCTTTGGCCTTTACTGACAAAATATCTGATATATATTTGAGACGAAGCATGGATGCATGAGATTGACGTGAAGGGATATCGCGGTACAATCTGTTAATAAAAAGAGAATGCACTCGATACTCTAAATATTTTTCAATAGACCATGATTTACGCATGATAGATTCTTCTGTCATGTCATATACATACATTGAAGGTTGAACAAGTCCAATACAAGGTAATTTTTTAAAAAGCTGTGAAACTAAAATTTGATCCTCGCCGAGGCTTACTCCCTCTAAATTAAAAATATTCAAATTTAATGCAAAATTTTTATCATAAACAACGCTAAAAGCATGAGCGAAGCCATACTTTTTTTCGGCAATTTGTGGCGAAACAACTTGGCAAGAATAAGAAGAAGCCAGACGTTGTTCGTATACTTTCTGATTAAAGGCTAACTCAGGAGTTTGGCTAAATACCGGAAATTTGACAGCAAGTAAACCATTGTCCTCTAGAGATTGAAATATTTTTTCTGCTACATTTCTATGAGGAAGAAAATCGTCGCCATCAACATGCCAAATATATTTCATACGAGCTGCCATAAGCCCAGTGTTGCGCACTGCTGGCAGCCCAAGATTACGTATATGGCTAATGCAGCGGGTGCGACCTTGAGGGTCATCAATACACAAATTAGTAGCTACATCAAGCGTATTATCTGTACTTTTGTCATTAACGATTAACACTTCAACCTGATCAAGTGATTGTTCTTGAATCGAACGAATACATCGGACAAGTGAATCACCCAGATTATATGCAGCGACAATGAATGTAATGCCAGATACTTCAGACATATGCAATGCAGAAATATTTCTAATTTAGCATGGGGTGGCTTGACTGGATTTTAACAATTAGGAGTAAAAAATACTAGAGAGAAGCATGAAGAAGCATATCAACAAGATTTGAGATTTGCAATTGCTGTTTTTTTAATATGTCCTTAAAGCTTTTCAGTTGATTTAGATCCTCTTGCAGTTGAGCAATATGCAAGATGCGATATTTGTCGTTTTCTGTGAGCTCATCAACTGCAAGCTTGAGCTGTTTAATTTCTTTATTTTGATCAAGAGATTTTTCTTGTAACTTCTGAGCAGACGCCAGAGCTTTTTCCGTCTCTAAGTTCAGATTGTTTACCTGAGCTAGTGCTTTTTCTTTTTCAAGGGTTGATATATTAATTTTATCCCGAAACTCATTATTTTCGCGTTCTAGGCGACGATTCTTGGTGCCAAGCTCCTTCGCTATAAGGTCTTTTTGGAAGAATTTTGAAGATACATCATAAAATAATACCGATGAAGAAAGTTTGTCTGAATTTTTTTGAGCGAATTCTTTAAAATCAAAATCTGAGCTCAAAATATCCGACGATTTTGGCAAGTCTTTTCCCAAAAGGATGTAATCATTATGATAAAATTCAAGGATAGAATCTAAACAACTAGATTCCAAAAAATCTACGGGAATATTCAGAGGAGATTCATTAAATCGTGGTAATCGATCAACTGCTACACCAAATTGATGAAGGTGCAGGTTTATTGCCGTCAAGAAAGCTTCCGAGAATCCAGGATCAGAAACATTAAAAACATTATCAAACAAAGGCAAGTCTTTGTTTGAAACAGATGCTGAAAGTGGCCTTACGTGAGTTACTCCTGCACCCAGAGAGAGCGCAGTCAGCAATCTTTTTGAAACAAAGTTAACATCATCCTTTAAATTTTGAATATCCGAATAATTCTTCTTAAGCTCGTACTTGATAGTTGATCCCAGGGTGAGTTCCTGAGCATAGGGCCCAGATCCAATTAAATACTTTGAGGCAATGGCAGAAAGAAACCGAGACAACGGGTCTCTAAGCACAAGTATTTTACAAAAATCAGAGGAAGCGAAAATGTCATGCAAGCATTGCTCAGTTGGCCGGCAATGATCTCGGACATAAGGATGTATATCTAAACTGCTTAGATTTTCCCTAGAAGCATCATTAGTAATTTCAGCATTTGGATTTCCTAGCCTAACGAGTGCAGTAAGAATTGAAGTTGAGGCACATTTTGGGGGAGCGTGTACAAATAATTTGTATTTATGAGATACAAACGAACCTGGTCCAGAAAGAGCGGTGATCACCTAACCAATCCCTTGCATTTCCTGAATATAGCACAAAGAATAATAGCTTCTCAAGCATGGTGTTTAAAATAAGCACTTTAGTCGTCGAATGAACTAGGAAGAAGAGAAAGATTCGATCAACTTTACTATTATTTAGAGGTACTATATTTAAAACCATAAGCACATCAGACCTCTCTAAGATTGTTTTAATTTTTTCGCATACGGGAATAAAAGTTACAACTTCGCAAAAAATTAATGACAAGAATTTTATGACAATTTCAGAGGCGCTGCAACGATTCCGCCTTGTCTTGAAACTCACCCAGCAAGAGCTGGAGGTAAGAAACCTTACGCAACTTGATGTTCGCCGTCAGGCTCATGCCCACCTGCAAGGGCAATGAGGCACCACTTTTGAGACGCAGCTGCTGCTCATCCAGCTGAACGGTCACCGGGAAGATCAGCTCATCCCGCTGTTTCTGAGGATCCGGTTCCAGCGCATCAGAACCAATTCGGGTCACTTTCCCCTTCAACACTCCGAAATCAGTGGAGGGAAAAGAGTCGATGCTGATATCAGCATTCATGCAAGCATCGCGCTCCTTAGGGCAACCCGGTGGCACCTGCACAAATCCGATCTTGTTGCTCGGCACCTCCAACTTCGCCTCAAGCGAACCCAAAGGCACAACCTTCATCACCGTTTGCGTGGACTGTGCCGTGAAACCACGGGCAGTCGGCTTGAGATCAAAAACCACACCATCCACTGGCGACCTGAGCTGCTGGTAGCGGAGGGTCACCTTGGTCTCCACCAAACGACCATTGAGATCGGCAAGGTCCGACTGCAATTGGGCTGTTTGTTGGTCAAGAAGGGCGATCTGACGCAACCGATCTGCCTTGCTCTGCAGCAAGCGTCCACGGGTCTCTTCAACGGCGTTCTGCTGGCTGAGGTATTGCAGCTCGGACGTGGCGCCAGCCTCAGCCAACTCTTCGAACCGCACAAGAATCTCAGACTGAAGCTCAAGATTGTTCTCCAGCATTTGCACCTCCTCATTGTTCATCTGGAGGTAGCGCTGTTTTTCCTGGTCCTTAAGCCGGAGCTGCTCCTTTTTGAGCTTGATCGTCTTCTCCAGGCTGTTGCGCTGTTCCTCACTGGCTTCAGTGTCCAGCCTCATCAGCACCTGACCAGCCTTCACACGATCCCCCTCCTGCACGAGGATCTGATCGGCCACACCACCAACAGGCATCTGAATGTCCTGCACCGAGCCGATCGGCTCAAGCTGACCAGGGGCCACGACAATCTCCTCGGTTCGTGCAAGGGCCAGCCAGCCCACACCGAACACGGTGGTGCCGATCAAGGTCCAGGTGACGGTGCGCATCCAGAAGCGCCCCTGCTGAAGAATGGATTCGTCGTAGGTCTCGACATTGGCGGCATCCTGTGACGTGCCGGGATCGAAACGGCGAAGAAAGTTACGGGACGTCGCGACCAGATTGCCGGAGCCCTGCTTGACCAGAGTTGTCAGGTTTTGGGGATTGAGCTTCATGGTCAGGTGCTCTCCTGCTGGCGGTAAAGGGCGTAGTAACGACCGCGATGCTTCATTAAGTCGTCGTGGGTGCCGACTTCAACGACGGCACCCTGGTGAAGCATCACGATCATGTCGGCCTGACGAATGGTCGACAGACGGTGGGTGATGAAGAAGACGGTGCGGTCGTTGAGATTTTCCAGAAGGTTGTCGCAGACCTTTCGTTCGGTTTCGTAATCGAGGGCGCTGGTGGCCTCGTCCATCACCAAAAGTTTGGGGTTGCTCAGCAGGGTGCGAGCGATGGCAACACGCTGTCGCTGTCCGCCGCTGAGAGCGGCACCCCGCTCACCGACGGGTGTGCTGTAACCACTGGGAAGATCCATGATGAAGTCATGGGCATTGGCGAGACGCGCAGCCCGAACGATCTCCTCACTGGAGGCCTCCGGGTTGGTGAGGGCGATGTTTTCGCTCACAGTTCCGCTGAACAGCAGGGGATCCTGAGGAACGATGCCGATCTGTCGGCGCAGGGAATACAGCTCGACCTTTCCGATGTCGTAGCCATCGATCAGGATCCGACCTTCCTCGGGGTCGTAAAGCCGGGGTAGCAGCTTCATCAACGTGCTCTTGCCGCTGCCGCTCTGACCGACGATGCCCACAAAGGTGCCGGAAGGGATCTCGAGGTTCACGTCCTTCAGCACCTGAGGCTGACCGGGACGGAAGCGGAACGACAGGTTCTCAAACCGCACCTCTCCCTGCAGCGGAGGAAGCATCACCTTGGATTTGTCGACCTCATCGGATTCCTCCGGTGTATCGATCACATCGGCAAGCCGTTCAAAGCTGACGCGCAGTTCCTGGATGTTCTGCCAGATCGCGGAGAGACGCAGCAGCGGCTGGGTGACGTAACCGGAAATGATCCGGAACGCGATCAGCTGACCAAGGGTCAGATCACCACTCAGCACCATGGAGGCACCAATCCAGAGCACCATCAGCTGAGAGATCTTCTGCAGCACCTGGCTGGTCTGGTTCAGGGCCGTGCCGGTGATCGTTTTCTCAAAGGTGCGAGCGATGTACTGGGAATAGAACTCCTGCCAGCGCCAGCGGCTGACCATCTCCACGTTCTGGGCCTTCACCGTCTGGATGCCGGTGAGCACCTCGACGAGATGGCTCTGGGTCTTGGCGTTTTCTTCGGCAGCGGCCCGGAACTGACGGCGGAAGAGGGGGGCCCCCAGGATCGTTAAGCCGATCTGGATCGGTAGAACGGAGAGGGCAATCAAGGTCAGCAGCCAGCTGTAGACCACCATCACCGCGATGTAGATCACGGAAAACGCGGCATCCAGAATGGTGGTGAGGGCCTGACCGGTGAGGAAATTACGGATCTTCTCCAATTCGGCCACCCGGGTCCCCAGTTCACCCACAGGGCGACGGTCGAAGTAGCCGAGAGGAAGACGCAACAGGTGGTCGATCACCTCAGCCCCAAGGCGCTGATCGATCCGGTTGGTGGTTTCAGCGAAGAGGAAGGTCTTGAGGCTGCCCAGCACGCCTTCAAGGATGGTGACGACAACCAGGGCGATCCCCAACACCTGCAGGGTGTCCAGGCTGCGCTGGCTGATCACCTTGTCGATGATCACCTGGATGAGCAACGGGTTGGCCAGGGTGAACAGCTGCACCACAAAACTGGCGGCCAGCACCTGGATCAAGACGCCGCGATAGCGCTTCAGCGCGGGCCAGAACCAGCCGGGCCCGAATTTCTGATCGGGGGTGGCATTGGACCGCTCCATCAACAGCAGTTCAATCCCTTCAGGGAACTGCTCCGCCAGATCGTCCGGCTCCAGAGTCACCATGCCCTGTTTGGGCGAGGCCAGCTTCAGACCCCGCTCGTTGCTGGCGATCACCAAAGCGAATCCACCCTGCCAAGGCAGCATGGAGGGCACCTGCAGCCGTGTGCCTGCCCCCGCTGGCACCTTGGCCGCCATCACATGGAGTCCAAGGCTCGCCGCCAGCTGACCACAGAGCTGGAGATTGGGGGTGAGGCCACGGCGGAGATTGTCCTGCAGGACTTTCTCGATCGAATCCCGCCGGAACGGCAGCTTCATCAGCTGCGCCAACATCTGGAAACAGGCCAGAGTTTCCTTCAGCGGACCGTCGGCACGGATCAGGCGGAGGCTGTCGACAACATTGCGCTCAGGGCTGAAGCTGCTCACAGGAGGCAGGGCCTCCGCATCCTGAATGGACGCAACGGGGGCGATCGAACCCGCGCTCTCATCTTGCGACTCAGCGGCTTGATCGGATCTTCCCGGGGCTGGGAGGGACACCAACCGCAACGAAAAAGGTTCGCAGGGAGGCAAATCTGCGGAGGACCGAACCGGCTGGCCAACCGTCAGGCCACCCCAGGCACTGGTGACGTACAACTCCTTCCCAGCCGCCAGAGCAGCATCCACTGCAACTGGATCCGAGGAACAGCGCTCGGCGCATTGCAGGGCATCCTCGAGCTTTTCAAGGGCGGAGCTGTCGGTCTCTGCCGTGTTCTGCTCAAGAGCTTCCAACAACTGGAGCAGCTCCTGGGGCCAGAGCTGCTGGTCACACCACTGACGGAACGAAGCTTCGCTGGAATACAGCTCACGCCAGAGTTCATCGGAGATGGCGCAGGCAATCACCTCTTCAGCCGCGATCACGTTCTCGCAGGGGGCACCGCAAAGCAGGCTGGCGGCCCCGATCACACTGCCAGGGCCAAACTTGCCAACGGTGGTGAGGCGGCCGTTATGTCGGCCGACAAGCCTGGCCTGGCCTTGGAGGATGACCAGGATCCGGGCTGGAATGTCCTTGGGGTCACACAACTGCCCCCCGAGCTCGAAACGGAGCACATTGCAGCCGCGTTCCAAGGAAGAAGCCGAGGCATCGGACAAACCGCGGAACGCCGGATGATTCAGCAACGGAAAAGACGGTGTCTGGGTCATCGGGAGATGCTGAAGTCACTGAAATCGCTGGTGGGCGCCGGTTCTGTTGCCTCGAAGGCCAGCTGGCTCAAAGTCTTGGCGGTTTCCTCATCGATCCAGGCGTCGAACATTTCCTGACACATCTGGTCGGAGACCTCATCGGTGAAGGTGGCCGGCGAGTAACGCTCCAACCGCACCACCAACCACCAGTCCGAGATGCGGAACGGTTCCAGCAACACGCCAGGCTGAGCCACCCGTAATTTCTCGACCAACGTCGGATGGGCCTGGGTGAGGGAGACGGGGCCGACGATTCCGTTGGTGTTGCGTTCCGGCCCCTCGGCGTAGCGCTTGGCCAAATCAGCGAAGTTGGATTCACCGGATTCGATCTGCAGGTAGAGCTCACGCGCCAGGAAGCTGTTCTCCAAACGCAGCAGGCTGTACACCACCTGATCCAGCTCGTTCTTGCGTTCCAAAAAGCGCGCTTCCGCCTTGGGGGCGAAACGCTCTCGCATGAAGCTGCGGCGTCGGATGCCGTGACGAAGACGGTCCAGGACCTCCTCTTCGCTCCGCCCCAACGCATCCAGCAGCTCCGGCCACTGTTCAATGCCGTCGTAACCACGCTGCTGAAGCAAACCAAGCCGCGCTTCCTCGAGCTGTTCCTCAGGCACCGCGACCGCCGCGATCGCCTCCCGGGTCACCATCTGCTCCACCAAAGGAGTCAGCAGGTTGAACCGCTTGAGCAGGGCACGCCCTTCGGCTCCGATCGCGCGTCGCAACTCAGGAACGATTGTTCCGCTATCCACAAGTCCAACGCAACGGGCGAACCCTAGGTTCGGTCGCCTACGGCTTCAGGCTTTTTCAATCAAGCTGATTCAGAATCAGGACACCGAGACGGTGGAAGACATGGGCCGAAGAGTCCTCATCACAGGTGGTGCCGGCTTCATTGGCAGTCACACCTGCCTTGTTCTGCTGGAACAGGGTCATGAGCTTGTGGTGCTCGACAACTTCGACAACAGCAGTCCCGAGGCGCTCCGGCGCGTGCAGGAGTTGGCAGGTTCAACCCAGCTGACCTTGGTGGAGGGGGATGTGCGCGACCCCAACGCGGTGGATCAGGCCTTCAGCGCTGCCGGCGCCGTGGATGGCGTGATTCATTTCGCAGGATTGAAAGCCGTGGGGGAATCCGTCGCGAATCCTCTTCATTACTGGGATGTGAATGTGAATGGCAGCCGCGTTCTGGCGGCGGCCATGGACCGCCACGGCTGCCGGACTCTGGTGTTCAGCAGCACCTCCACCGCCTACGGAGAACCCGAGACGTTCCCGCTGCGGGAGGACATGCCAACGGCGCCCGTTCACCCCTACGCCCAGACCAAAGTGGCGGTGGAACAGATGCTGGCGGCCCTCTGCCGCACAGGCTCATGGCAAGTGGCCTGCCTGCGCTATTTCAACCCCGTTGGTGCACACCCCAGTGGAAGGATCGGCGAAGACCCGCTGGGCATTCCCAACAACCTGTTTCCCTTCATTACCCAAGTGGCCGCAGGCCGCCGCGAACGGTTGCGCATCTTCGGCAACGACTACCCCACCCCCGATGGCACCGGCATCCGCGATTACCTGCACGTCATGGATCTGGCCGAAGCCCATAGCAAGGCGCTTGACCACTTGTTCGAGCGGCAAAGCTCTGACCCCTTAATCCTGAACATCGGCACCGGCCGTGGGCTCAGTGTTATGGACGTGGTGCAGGGTTTCGAACAAGCCACAGGCTTGACTATTCCCTACGAGGTTGTGGAGCGTCGACCCGGCGATGTGCCCCGCCTGGAGGCTTGTCCCAAGAGCGCCCAAACCATGCTCGGCTGGAGTGCCCGCCGGAACCTCGAAGAGATGTGCCGTGATGGCTGGGCCTGGCAGCAGGCCAATCCAACGGGGTATCAGCACCACCCATGAGCGCAGCTGGTGTGTTGCTCCTGGCCGGAGGCGGCCACAGCCATGCACTGGTGCTGAAACGCTGGGCCATGCAGCCGGAACGACGCCCGCCGCAAAGCATCATCCTGATCAATCGCACAAGTACAGCCCTGTATTCCGGCATGGTGCCGGGGCTGATCGCTGGTCTCTATCAGCGCGACGAGCTCGCCATCGACCTGCGACAGCTCTGTGATCGGGCCGGGGTGGCCTTCGTGGAAGCGGAAATCACCGAATTGAACCCTCAGCAGAACTGGCTGAGGGTTCGCGACCGCCCTGCACTCCACTTCGATTGGCTCAGCCTCGATGTGGGCGCCGTGAGCCGACCAAGCGCCATTGGGATGCCGATCAAGCCCTTGGAGGCGTCGCTCACCTTTCTGGAGCGCGAAGATCCATGGGACACCAAGCCGCTGCGGGTGATCGGCGCGGGAGCTGCCGGTCTGGAAGTCGTCTTCGCGCTGCGTCGCCGCTGGCCGCAGCGGGCCCTGGAACTGCAACAGCGCCCGGGACAGCTGGATCCAACCCTTCAAAGAGTGCTGCGACAGGCGCGCATCGCCTTGATCGACGACGACAGCCAGCCCAGGGGACCCAGCCTGCTCTGCACCGGAAGCCAGGGTCCTGCTTGGCTCGCGACAGCCGGTCTGCCACTGGATCCCGACGGCAGGATCCGCACGGATCGCTGCCTGAGGGTGGACGGACATCCATCCCTGTTCGCCAGCGGAGACTGTGCCGTGATCAGCGCCGCGCCCCGCCCGGCATCAGGGGTGTGGGCCGTGCGCGCCGGACGCCCCTTGGCCAACAATCTGGAAGCAGCCTGCCGGGGCGAACCCCTGCACCCCTGGCAGCCCCAGCGTCAGGCGCTGCAGCTGATCGGCAGCCATCTGGACGCCGCCTGGGCGCAGTGGGGCGGCTGGCGGCTGGGGCCATCGCCTCTGCTTTGGCAGTTCAAGCAACGCATCGACCGCGCCTTCATGGCCGGCTTTCAACGGCCGGCGGCGATGGCCGATGCAGCCCCAATGGCCTGCCGGGGTTGCGCAGCCAAGTTGCCGGCCCAACCCCTGGCCGCAGCACTGGACCGGGTGGGACTGGGGGGACAGCCCGAAGACGCCGCCCGACTGGATGACCATTCAGGGCTGCTGCAGAGCATGGATGGCTTTCCGGCCCTGGTGAGTGACCCCTGGCTGAATGGCCGCATGACGGCCCTGCATGCCTGCTCGGACCTCTGGGCCTGCGGTGCTGCCGTCTCCAGTGCCATGACCACGATCACCCTGCCATTGGTTTCAGCCAAGGAACAGCAGGAGCTGCTGGTGCAGACCCTCGCCGGCATCCGTTCGGTGCTGGATGAACAGGGTGCGGAGCTCATTGGTGGCCACACGATGGAATCCCGCAGTGCCACCCCCGTGCCGGCAAGCCTCGGGGTGCAGATCACCCTCACGGTGAACGGCGACAGCCCTCAATCACCCTTGCTGAAATCAGGGCTGCAGCCCGGTGATGCCCTGCTAATCAGTCGCCCCCTGGGCACGGGTGTGCTGTTTGCCGGAGCCATGAGCGGCGCCACCAAGGCGGCTGATCTGGATGCTGCGCTTCAGACCATGACCTGCAGCCAGCACACGCTGCTTGAGCAGATCGAACCGATGCGCGACGGTATTCACGCCTGCACCGACATCACAGGGTTCGGCCTGCTCGGGCATCTGGGCGAGATGCTTCAGAACTGCCCACGGTTGACCATCGAGCTGAACGGATCGGCCATCCCGGCCTATCCCGGTGCACTGGAGCTGTTCGAACGCGGCATCTCCAGCAGCCTGGCCCCCTCCAACCGGGCAGCCTGGCGCTGGCTCGAAGGCCTGGTTCAGCTGCAACAGACCCCTTCCGCAGCCCTGCTGGAGCTGCTGGTGGACCCCCAGACCTGTGGTCCACTGCTGCTGGCCTGCAACCGCGAAGCAGCTACTCAGCTCACTCAGAGCGGCCCATGGATTCAGATCGGCAGCGCAACAGCCGGGCATGAGTGAGATCGGTGGCTTGCGATTCACAGCGGTAACCCGCTCGCTCAACACGCGATTGCAGCGGTTTGAGCTTGCGCGCCATCGCCGGCAGCGGCCCACTGCTGGCCAGCCAGAGCAGCCTGGGCTGATCCGGCCCCTGCAACCGTCGCTTCAAATCCGCCTTTCCGCCCCAGGGCGATGACGGCACAGGAATCCGGCCCATTGCCGCCTCCATCCGGTCGCTGAGGTTGAACAGACGCTCGCGGGGGCTGTAGCGCTCCTGAAACCCGCTGGTGCGCTGGCTGATCAGACGGAACTGGTCCTGTTCCCGCACACCGCCGACGCCGGCTTCGAGCTCTGAGAATCCTGGCCCCCACCAGCTGATCAACATCAGCCCCAGCACCAGCAGAGCACAGCCGCGGCCCAAACAATTGAGCTCCAAAGCACCGATCCGCACCGCCACCACAGGCACCAGAGCCGGCAGCAGCACAACGAAATAGCGGCTGAAGGCCATCGGCTTCACAAACGACACGACAACCACCCCAAGAACCATCAGCAGGGACGGGATCAGACCGCTTCGATCGAGAAGATTCCAAGCCGGCCACGGCACCCGACGCAGCCCTCCCCACCGCCGCAACACCACCAGCAACATCAGGATCAGCGCCAATTTGGGCAACGGCCAGAGGCCGAGGCCACGCGCCAACGTCTCCTCCAACAAGGCGTAATCCGGCACGCCGATCCAGCTGCCGGCCCGGGAGCTGAACAGGTAGTCCGCGGCATAGGCCATCCAGGCCAGGGCCGGGAGGGCTCCGATCAGAGCAGCAGCAGCCATGGTCCAGCGGCGTTGCCAGCCATCCCAGGCCGCAGCCGCCAGCACCAGAAACAACCCATAGAAATGGGTGAGCCCGGCCAGCCCAGCCACGGCGCCATAGGCCATGGGACGCACCGAACGGCGCCACCACCAGGCCAGAGCCAGCAGCAGCACCAACAGGGCATAGCTCTTGCCCTCGATCGCGAAGCGAATCGGATACGGACTGCAGAAGGCCAGCAGCGCTGCTATGGCCGCCACCTTGGCCCTGGTGCCCGACTGACCAAGGGCCATCGCCTGACGGACCATGACCAGGCCCCCAGCGAGATACGCCAGCCAGGACAACAAACGCAGGCTCACCGGGCTCTGGCCCACCAGATGCCCCCAGAACCAGAGCAGGACGTAGTAGGCCGGGGGGTGGGTATCCTCCCGCAACATCGCCAGCAAGCTGCTGAAACTGGGCTGGAAACTCTTGCCGACGCTGTAGAGCTCATCGCTCCAGAGCCCCGTGGCATCAACCAACAACAGGGCCCGCAGACCAAAGGCCAGGCAAACGGCCACCACCAGCACAAGCCATCTGCGTGTCATCGGCTGCGGTCCTGCGCTGCACTGCGCTGCCGGCGCAACTCATCACCAATCGCCGGCCCCGGCTGCCAGCCAGCGGCCATCAGGTCGCGTGCCGTCTGCGGCGCCAGAATCCGGCGCCAGCGGCCCCACCAGCGCAGCAACGGCTTCCAATGCTTCGGCTTCAGGGTCACCGCCAGGGCCACCGCCTCCGGCGGCCAACCCTGGTGTTCGATGGCCGCCGACCAGACCGACGGGCTGGCCTGCAAGGACAGCGGCGTTTCCTCCAGCCAGTCGCCCAGGTCCCCGCACTG
Organism: Synechococcus sp. A15-44; assembly: GCF_014280115.1. Taxonomy (NCBI): domain Bacteria; kingdom Bacillati; phylum Cyanobacteriota; class Cyanophyceae; order Synechococcales; family Synechococcaceae; genus Synechococcus; species Synechococcus sp. A15-44. Next base: position 167,151 of record NZ_CP047938.1, on the reverse strand, counting down.
CTGCAGCCATTGCTGGTATTTGCCGGGAATCTGCAGCCGTTGCGCCACCGCGACTGGGTCCGCTGCTCCCAGAAGAAAAGTGGGCATCAGGGGAAGACCCAGACGTTGGGCCCAGTTCAGCCGCTGCGTGCGGCGTGGATCGTTCTGAAGCTGCGGGTCCAACAGCGGCAGTGCCTGCCACTGCTCCAAAAGATCCAACGCTTGGGGCCAAGGTTCCCGCTCCAGCAGCCGCTCCAACTCCATCCGCAGCCGTGTTGCCAGGGCAGGCGGTGCCGCCGCGGCGGGATCTCCCTGACGCCAGGCCCAGGGCCACTGATCCATGGTGCTGCCGATCTGCTCGCTGCTCTCCTGAGCAAGCTGGAAACCGAGCCGAGCGGCATAGCGGGCGGCCCGAATCACCCGGGTGGGATCGTCCTGAACACTGCAGGCGTGCAGAAACCGCAACTGACCCGATTCCAGGTCCTCCGAACCATGGTGGAGATCGATCAGCTCACCGGCCACCAGATCAAAGGCCATGGCATTGACCGTGAAATCGCGGCGGGCAAGGTCAGCCTGAAGGGTTCCCGCCTGCACCACAGGATTCTCAGCCGGGGCGGGGTAGGACTCCTGCCGCGCCGTCGCCAGATCCAGCGGGATGTCATCCAGCTGCAACGCCACCGTGCCGAAGGCCCCGTGCTCCTGCACACCGCTGATGCGTTCGGAACCGACCTGACGGCACAGTTCCGCCACAAGCGCGGCGGCATCTCCCTCCACCACCCAGTCCAGATCAGGAACACCCGACCAGGCACGGCCGCAGCGCTGATGCAACAGCTGATCGCGCACAACGCCGCCCACCAGGGCCAGGCGTGGGATACCAAGAGCTCGAGCCGCTCCCTGCAACGCCTCCAGAACGGAAGACGGCACACCCGGAAGATCCATTGCTGGGCTTGCAGGAGAATGCGTCGATCATCACGGATTCTGTCCTTGTCCGCTCTCACCCGCTGCCTTGAAGAGGAAGCCTCGGCGATCGCTTCTGCTGCTGAACGCTTGAGCAGCGAGCAGGTGGAAGCCGCCCTGGCCCTGCTGGAGCGCTGTGCAGATCGCAAGGCCAAGCTCGTGATCACAGGTGTGGGCAAAAGCGGCATCGTGGCTCGCAAGATCGCAGCCACCTTCTCGTCGATCGGGCTGATGGCCCTGTTCCTCAATCCCACCGACGCCCTCCACGGCGATCTAGGGGTGGTGGCCGCTGAGGACGTCTGCCTGCTGCTGTCCAACAGCGGCGAAACCACCGAACTGCTGGAGGTGCTCCCCCACCTCACCCGACGCGGAACCGGGCGGATTGCCATCGTTGGACGGGCTGACTCCTCCTTGGCCCGCGGCAGTGACGTGGTGCTGGAAGCCGGTGTGGACCGTGAAGTCTGTCCTCTGAACCTGGCCCCCACCGCCAGCACCGCCGTGGCCATGGCAATCGGCGACGCCCTTGCAGCGGTGTGGATGGAGCGGCGCGGCATCTCACCAGCGGATTTTGCCCTGAATCACCCCGCTGGATCGCTGGGCAAGCAGCTCACCCTGACGGCCGCCGACCTGATGGTGCCCGCCAGCCAACTGCACCCTCTGCAGCCCAGCACCCCCTTGCCGGAGGTGATCGGCGGGCTGACGCGCGATGGCATCGGCAGTGGTTGGGTCGAAAACCCAGACAGCCCTGGAAGCCTGCTCGGAATCCTCACGGATGGCGATCTCCGCCGGGCCCTGCAGGATCACGGTGCTGAAACCTGGAGCCAACTGACGGCCAAGGATCTGATGACCGCCGATCCGATCACAGTGAACGCCGATGTTTTGGTGGTGAAAGCCCTGGCGCAGATGGAACACAACCGACGGAAACCCATCTCTGTGCTGCCGGTGGTGAATCAGGAACACCAACTGATGGGCCTGCTGCGCCTGCATGATCTCGTTCAGGCCGGACTCGCGTGAAGAGACTGCGCTGGTGGTTGTTGCGGCATCGCCTGAAATCGATTCAGCTGCTCGTGCTGGACGTGGATGGTGTGTTGACCGATGGGGGCCTCTGGTTCGATGGCGACGGGCAACTGATCAAACGGTTCGACGTGCGGGATGGCCTGGGCATCCGTCTGCTGCAACAGGCAGGGGTGCAGGTCGCCTTTCTCAGTGGTGGCCAGGGAGGCGCGACAGAGGTGCGGGCCAGGCAACTGGGGATCAGTCACTGCCTTGTGGGCATCAAGGACAAACCGGCTGCCCTCACGGCCCTGCAACAGCAACTGGGGGTGAGCGGCGCGCAAACGGCATTTGTGGGCGATGACCTCAACGATCTGGCGGTTCGGCCCGTGGTGGGGCTGTTGTTCGCCCCCGCTGATGCCTGTCGGCCCGTCCGCCGCGGTGCCGATGCCGTGCTCCGCCGGCGAGGTGGCCATGGAGCCGTCCGTGAGCTGGCGGAGCGCATGCTCCTAGGGCGTGGCCGCTGGAACCACCTGCGTCGCGACGGCTGGAAAGACCGCAACGATTGAGTTCAGACCATCGCCCGGGCCTGCTCCAGCTGCTCAGCGGTATCCACCGAGAGCGATGTGCCCTGGACCCGGAAGGTGGCAATGGTGAGGCCCGCCTCAATCAGCCGCAGCTGCTCGAGCCGTTCCAAATCCTCCAGTGGAGAAGCGGGCAGCTGATCCCAGGCGGCCAACACATCTCCACGGAAGCCATACATGCCCACATGGCCCCAATACGTGGTGTGCTGATGCCACTCCGCCTCAGCCACATCACGCACATGGGGGATGGCGGAGCGGGAGAAGTAGAGGGCGCGGCCATCGTGGGCCAGCAGGGTCTTGACGACGTTGGGGTTGTGCACCGAGTCGGGCTTCAGCCCATACACAGGGGTCACCACGGCGGGCACTGGGGCCTGGCTTTGAAATTCCTCGGCCATGGCGTCGATCACAGCAGAATCGATGAACGGTTGATCGCCCTGAACGTTGATGACTGCGGTTTCTTCTGCAACAGGCGCCGCTTCTCCCCAGGCCAAGGCCATAAGCGGTTGGACCACGGATGCGATGCGCTCACTGCCGGAGTTGCAGGATTCTGCCGTCATCAACACCGGGAAGCCCCAGCCCTCGGCCAAGGCCTTCAACTCAGAACTATCGGTGCAAAGCACCACCGCTTCAACACTTTGGGCCTCACGGCAGCGTTCCAGCACACGCTGAATCATCGGCTTGCCACCGATGTCGGCCAGCACCTTGTTGGGCAGTCGAGACGACTGGAGCCTGGCCGGGATGGCCACCACACACTTGCGAATCGCCATCAATCCCAGAGCTTCATTGCATCGTCACGGGCGCTGAACCATTCAGCGGCCAAAGGGCCACCCATGGTGCGCTGTTCGCGGAACCAGGGACCTCCGAGCGTCCAGTGCAGCATCGGAGCAGCCTCCTCGGACTCCGGCGGAGCCTGCACATCCACCAGATGGTTCCATCCGCCCTGAATGGCACCGATCTCATGATCGCCCTCCAGCCAGTGGAAGCGGTGAAGCTCCAACCCCGTTGCTGTGTTCACATAATCGGGCGTGAGCTTGGTGCAGCGGCTGCAATTGAGCAGCATCAGTGAACTCCAGTTCTTCTTGGGGTAGGGGCTCTGCACCTCGCCGAGAAATTTCACGGTCTCCCCGGGCACATGCTCGTGCTGCACGCACATGGCTCCATAGGCGTCATCGCGCTGATCCCAGAGCTCTTTGATGTCAGCCCGGCAGAGCATGTCGCAATCCATGAACAGGGCCCAGCCCTGATACCCCATCAGATAGGGCACGAGAAAACGGGTGAAGGAAAACGCCGTGCTCTGTTTGGGGTCCCGTTCGCGGCGAAACAATCCCTGAGCCTCCAGCTGAGGCGTCACCAGCGGCGTGATCGCCAGAGGAACACTGCTGTTCTGATAAAGGCTGTCGATCAGAACATTGGTCGCCGCCCGCTCTCTGGGGTCGTAGCCGATGAAGATGCGTATCGGCTGGCAGGAGGTCGACACAGGCCGTCGATGGCTGGTGAGGAGATTAAGCGGTGGTCACGGGCTCGATCGGCGCCAGACGCGGATCAAGGATCTTGGGACCCATCCCGGCGAACTTGACCGCAATCGACACCTTCTCGCCGCTGCCGAAGGTGTGGGTGATTTCGCCAACCCCGAAACTGGCGTGGATCACCTGATCTCCAACTTGCCAGCTGCGTCCGGGAGCTGGGCCAGCCTGACGGCGACGCACAGCATTGGCTGGGGCCGTTGACGGCTTATCGCGATCCACACGGGTGAGCCGGTCAAGGCGCCGCTCACGCCGTAGCGCCGCCCCTCCGGTCTGGGGTAGATCGCCCTGGATCAGGGCTTCCGGCAGCTCGGACAAAAAGACCGATGGCACGGCCGCTTCACGCATGCCGCCCCAAAGCCGACGTTCACAGGCATGGGACAGGAACAACCGTTCCTTGGCTCGGGTGATGCCCACATAACAAAGCCGGCGTTCCTCCTCCAACGAGGCCGGGTCATCCAGCGATCGGTAGCTGGGGAACAGACCCTGCTCCAGACCCACCAGACACACCACCGGGAACTCCAACCCCTTACTGCTGTGCAGCGTCATCAGGGTGACCCGATCCGCCGCCGTGTCCTTGTTGTCGGCATCGCTGGACAAGGCCGCCGTGGCCAGAAATCCCTCCAGATCGCCCTCGTCGTTTTCCTCCTGGTATTGCAGAGCCGCATTCACCAGTTCCTGCAGGTTACGGCGGCGCTCCTCCGCCTCATCGGTGCCATCGGCAATCAATTCACTGACATAGCCGCTCTTCTCCATCACCTGCTGAATCAGCTCGGATGGCGCCACGTCACGACTACGGGCTTTCAAATCGTTCACCAGATCACAGAACTGAAGAAGACCCTTGGCCGAACGGCCGCCCAGGGAACGCACCGCTTCGGGATCACTCACCACATCCCAGAGCGGAATCCCCAGCTGATTGGCCGCATCGGTGAGGCGCTGAATCGTGGTCTTGCCGATGCCGCGCTTCGGCACGTTGATCACCCGCAGCAGACTGACCGTGTCGGCCGGGTTCACCAGCAGCCGCAGATAGGCCAGCAGATCTTTGATTTCGCGGCGGTCGTAGAAGCGCAACCCACCCACCACGATGTAAGGGATGCCCCAGCGCACCAGGGATTCCTCGATCGCGCGGGACTGGGCATTGGTGCGATACAGCACAGCCATATCACCCCAGCTCAGCTCGGGGTTGGCGGCTTCCATCGTGCGAAAGCGATGCACCACGGCTTCCGCCTCGGCAATCTCATCGTCACAGCGGGTGAGGGTGATCAGCTCCCCCTCTCCTCGCGTGGGACGGAGAACCTTGTCGATCCGTTCGCTGTTGTTGGCGATCAGAGCATTGGCCGCCTCAAGAATCGTGGCGGTGGAGCGGTAGTTCTCCTCCAGCTTCACCATCGTTCGGGTGGAGTCATCCGGCGCCTGATCACCGAAGTCGTCCTGGAACCCCATCAGGATCGTGAAGTCAGCTGCACGGAAGCTGTAGATGCTTTGGTCGGCGTCACCGACCACAAAGACGGAACGGCCTGACCAGTCCTCAACATCCTGAGGATCCTTGCCATCGGTGACCAACAACTTGATCAGGTCGTACTGGGTTCGGTTGGTGTCCTGGTACTCGTCCACCAGGAGATGACGAAAACGTCGGTGCCAGTAACTGCGCACCTGCTCGTTCTGCTGGAGCAACTGAACCGGCAGCAGCAACAGATCGTCGAAATCCAAGGCGTTGTTGGCCGCCAACGCTTTGCGGTAACGCCGATAGACATCGGCCGTGAGCTTGCCCCGCTGGCCTTCCGCATTCGCTTCAAGCTGGTCCGGCAGCCATCCCTGGTTCTTGGCATTGCTGATGGCCCAACGGGTCTTCTTGGGCTCGAACCGTTTGGGATCCAACTGGAGTTCCTGGGTCACGATCTCCTTCACCAGGCTCTGGGCGTCGGCCTCGTCGTAGATCGAAAACTGCTTGGTCCAGGTGAGTCCTTCGGCGTCCTTGAACTTGTCGATGTCGTAGCGGAGCATCCGCGCAAACAGGGCATGGAAAGTGCCGATCCACAGCTCCTTGGTCACCTCCCTGTAGATCCGTGAGCGCAGCTGGCGCTGCTCCACCGGGGGCAGGGTGCTCCAGGGCTGGCCGTACTGGCTCTGGGCAAGACGCTGCGCCAGGAGCAGCTCAAGCCGCTCCTTCATCTCGCGGGCGGCTTTGTTGGTGAAGGTCACCGCCAGGATTTGGGCAGGATCGGCACCGTGCTCGCCAATCAAATGGGCGATCCGATGCGTGAGGGCGCGCGTTTTGCCACTGCCAGCTCCTGCCACCACCAGCAGGGGCCCCTCGTGATGGTCCACCGCCCGTCGTTGGGCGTCGTTGAGGCCGGCCAAAAAGCTCATGGTTGGAGATTAGTGGTGCTTAGATGCCTCCAACGCAGCTGCGGATGACTGGCGAGATCTCGATGGCATCCCCTAAAGGGTCACAGCGAGCGCTTCTGGTTCCGGCTCCACCGAAATGTGCCAGTCAGACCCTTGCGGCCCTGCTGAGCAATCACCTTGCTGCGCCGGTTGTGCGCCACAAAACCACCAAGGGATTCGGACACCTGCTCCTGAACGTTCAAGAGCTTGGCCGCCGCGAACGTTGGTTGCGCAAGATCCGGTTCCACCAACCGCACAAACGCCTCTTGGTTTACGGGCATTACCCGGCCTCCCACCACAACCTCAAGCAGCTCAAGCGGCGCTACAGCACAGCAGCGGTGGTGATGCCAGTGCGCCCCCTCGGCGCCTTGTTGTGCTCCCTGATTCACCACACCCGACGCAAGAGCTACGGCCCCCTCGACCTCCGCTGTCCAGGACTCACGGATGGCATCCCGAACCTCCATCAGCGCTCAGAAAGCGATTTGTTCTACCTTCTGGGCATCCTCTATCTCCCCCAGATTCATCTGCTGATTCGCAGCTGGATCGAAGCAACAAAAACAAACAACACCCCTCTCTTTTTTGTGCCTTTCGAAGGCATCACTAGAGCCCAAAGCGACTTACTCGCCAAGATCAACCCACTCTTGCCCGAGGACTACCAAAGCCCCCTGCAGCCCGACAGAACAAACAACGCGGTCAAGGTCAACATGTCAACGACTCGGAAAATCAAAATCGAGGACATTGACTTCAACCAACGGGAATCCGTTGAGGCGATCGCGACGAAGCTGTTCGGCTGCGACGACAACCTGGGCGACCTCCTGCCCTACCTCCTCTCCGACCTCCAAGCTCCTGCAAAGGATTACATCGCCCCTCTGACCTGGGAATTCAACAGTCATCAGTAAAGTCAACACTCAGCAATCCGACGTTTCTTGCCCTTCTCTCGCACCCAGAAACGCATTCGCAGAGAGTTGCGAGAGCAGCGCGCTCTCCTAAGCCTGGCCATCGAGCGCAAGACGTTAAAGATCAGGCGCGACAATCTTGATCGCGTCGTGTTTTACCCAGAACACAACATTGCTTTTAATAGAATCGCCAAAAGCGGCAATTCATCCGTCATTCTTTACCTGGATGAAGCGATCCGGGGCCCAAGCAGCCATCAAAACGACTACAAGCAAGCCAAACGGAGTGCCATGGGCACAGGCAAAAGCCTGATGGAAATGACGGGGACAAAACAAGACCGAGCATGCCTGAAAAGGGCTTTATTTTTTACGGTCGTTCGCAATCCCTGGACGCGGACATTATCTGCATTTCTGGACAAAATTGCCAACGGTCCTCAAGACAAATACGGATCCATTCCAGGATTTGGCGACAACAGCCAAGCCGGCTTCGAAAGTTTCATCACCTTCCTGGCAAGCGGCGGACTGCACGCCAACCACCACTGGAAACCACAGAACGATGCGTTACTCCTGCCCGCATCCCAGTTCAAAAGCATTTGCAGGCTTGAACATCTCTCGACCGAACTGCCCAATGCCTTGACCCAATCAGGCTTAACGCTGCCCAGCTCCGAGCAGCTGCAACAACCGCACCGGATTGAAAGCAACCAGCACAGCAAACTCACCCAAGCTTCCAGCAAGCTGTCGCGCTACTACAGCCTTAAAACCATCCAGGCTGTGGCAGATCTCTATACAGACGACTTCAAGCTTGGGAGCTACAGCCTGGACCCCCGCAGCATCGGCTTGAGCCTGCAGAGCAGCTAAAGGAAGGCGGGTAGGCTCGCGCGATCCGGAGAACGCTCAAGACCGTGGCGCAGCAGATCCAACTGGGCGAGATCACCTTCGCGAACGATCGCCCCTTTGCCCTTTTGGGTGGCGTGAACGTTCTCGAGGATCTGGATTTCGCCCTCCGCTGCTCAAAGCACTACAAAGATGTGTGCGAGCGACTGAACATCCCCCTCGTCTTCAAGGCCTCCTACGACAAGGCCAACCGCTCATCGATTCACTCCTTTCGCGGCCCCGGCCTGAAAGAGGGACTGGAGATCCTTCAGGCGGTCAAAGACACCCATGGCATCCCTGTGATCACGGATGTCCACAGCCCTGAGGAGGCCGCTGCCGCCGCCAAGGTGGCCGACATCATTCAGCTGCCGGCCTTCCTCGCCCGTCAGACCGATCTGGTTCGCGCCATGGCGGAAACAGGAGCTGTGATCAACATCAAGAAGCCACAGTTCCTCAGCCCGGAGCAGATGCGCAACATCGTGGACAAATTCCGCGAATGCGGAAATGAACAGCTGTTGCTTTGCGAGCGAGGGACCAACTTTGGTTACGACAATCTCGTCGTCGACATGCTGGGCTTCGGCGTGATGAAACGCACCTGCGAAGACCTGCCCTTGATCTTCGACGTGACCCATGCTCTGCAATGCAGAGATCCAGGTGGTGCGGCCTCAGGCGGACGCCGCACGCAAGTGGTTGACCTGGCCCGCTCAGGCATGGCGGTTGGTCTGGCTGGTTTGTTCTTGGAAGCCCACCCAGACCCAGCCAAAGCACGATGCGATGGTCCCAGCGCCCTACCACTCGATCAGCTGGAGCCATTTCTGACGCAGGTCAAAGCCATCGATGATCTGGTGAAAGGAATGCCAAACCTGCAGATCAACTGATGCGTGTTGGCACAGGAGAACCTCTTGGCCTCTGACGCAACCTTTCTGCTCGGCGTTGGCGCCCAGAAAGCAGGAACCACCTGGCTGCACGATCAACTCAACCGCAGGAAGGATGCTGATTTCGGTTTCCTGAAGGAGTACCACGTTTTCGATGCGCTGGAGCTGCAGCACTTTTCCTCCTTCCGGCCCAAGAACCCCACACCATGGAAGTGGCGAACCTGGCGTCGGGCGCGGTTCATCGCACAACCCGAGCGCTACTTCGACTACTTCGCATCACGGCTCAAACCACCCCAGATCCGACTCACGGGGGACATCACCCCGTCCTATGCCGGGTTGAGCGCGGAGAGTTACCAGCGCATCCAGAAGGCCTTCGCCCAACGCGGCGTGCAAACGCGGGCGGTGTTCATCATGCGCGACCCGGTGGAACGGTTCTTGTCACAGCAACGCATGCAATTGCGCAAGCGTGGCCTGCTCAAGCCGGAACACGAAGTCGAACATCTGAGCAAGGCCAGCCTCAAGCTGCTCAAACGTGACTCTCCTCGGAGCGATTACCCCGCGACCCTCGATGCACTCCGGACAGGTCTTGCAGCCTCCGACGTGTTCGTCGGCCTCTACGAAACCCTGTTCACAGCAGCAGATCACCGTGCCTTGTGCCGGTGTCTGGGCATCCCAGAGCAGATCCCCGAACTGAGCCACCGGGTGAATGCCAGTCAGGCCACCACAGCTGTTCCAACGGAGGTGTTGCGGCGTCTTGGGCTCCACTTCGCCCCATTGGTGACGGCGGTCCAGGAACGTTGTCCGGATCTCGGAGTTGAGCAGCACTGGGCCACCGCGATGACCTGGAGAGACGCCTAAGGCGACCCACCGCACAGCAAGCGCGTCACAGCAAACCGTTGGAATACACCAAGCGGCGGTTCATGCGAGCCACGTTGGGCAAAAGCAACCCGAAATGCGCAGCCGTGGGTGCCGGCGCTCCTAACCATGCGCCGTCGTAGGCAATTGTTCGACTGCGCTCTGCATCAAAACGCACCCGATTGCCCGCAAGGATGTGGCTGCTGCTGTTCTGGCCGGGAGCCAGCATCGCCTCCTGAAAATCGATGGACAGCCAGGTGGAGAGCAACTCCAAGCTGCGCTGGGGTTGAAGCGCAAATTCCTCATACCCCAGATGAAACACCGGGTAAGGAGACTGCCGGAACGACCGTTCGAACTTGGCGTTGACACGCCACCAACGCGCCAGCTGACGCATGGCAGGCCAGCGCAGGCCGGACTTGCGGCCAGCCCTGGCGCGGGAATGCACCCAGGAGCGCACATCGCGCACGAGATGAATGATCCGTATGTCAAACATCGCCTCGGGCAACCGCGTCATCTCCAGATCGTCCTGGTACGAATCCACATGCCAGACGGCCCCGCCGCCGTGGGGAGAACCCTTCAGCAGCCGCAGCACTTTCTCCTGCATCGGCATTTGGTCGTGCAGGCGAAGCCACTCAAGCTGAGGGCCCCAGATGGGGCACTCCGCCGCAACGACCCCACAGGTGCAACGCCGCTCAAACCGATGGGAACCGCGCAATTGACTGGGCCCACGATGCTCGTCCCCCGGCTGTGGCGTCGCCAGAATTCGTGCCGCTTCACCCAGGCCGATGATCTGCGGATGCGCCCCAAGGGCCAGATCCAGCATGGTTGTGCCGCTGTGGCCCAGACCCCGAATCAGCAGCAACTTCAGGCGTTTGCTGCTCATCCTCTGTGGTCCACCAGATCGTTGAGCAGCATGGTGATCTGATCCACGTGGTGCTTCACGGTGAATCGTGCCTGAGTCCGACGTTGACCGGCAGCCCCCCAAGCAGCAGCAAGTTCCGGACGATCGGCCAGCAAGGCCATGGCCTCCGCCATCCCCCACCGGTCGCCTTCCTCCACAAGCCTTCCGGTCTGTTGATCCACAACCACATCTGGAATCCCGCCATGACGGGTCGCCACAACGGGCAGACCACAAAGCTGGGCTTCCATCACAGAGACCGGGCATCCCTCCTCATCACCATCTTCCGCTGTGCGGGAATGCTGCACAAACACCCGTGCACGCCTCATCTCCTGCACCACTGCATCCGGGGAAAGAACACCTGGGAACTGAACAAGATGCTCAAGTCCCAGCTGGTGCGCCCTTTCCTGCACGACGGAAAGGAGAGGTCCATCACCAACCATGACCAGGCTGCAGGCATCAGCATGCTCCGTCAGGCCTTGCAAGAGAGCAAAAGCCTCCAGAGTGTCCAGCGGACCTTTTTTGGCCACAAAGCGTCCCACCGCCAGAAACCGCGGAGGCATGGAGGCGGGGGTGGCTCCCTGAAACCGCTGCTCATCGGCACCGGATGGACTGATCACAAGCTGTGCCGGCTGGGCTCCGAGGGAGATCAATCGGCTCCGCATCGTTTGGTTCTTAACGATCACAGCCGAGGTGAGCTGAAACAAACGGCGGTAGCGCTGCTGAAGGCGCTTCAGATAGCGCTCCGCTGAGGCATCGGCGCCGCGGAAGTGAACCGCCAGGGGAACTCCCATCCGAGCCAGCTCCATCACCCTCACGGCATGAAAACCGAACTCCACCATCACCACATCCGGCCGGTGGCGTTTCACCAAAAGCATGGCCACGGTTGAAGTGGGAAGTGTTGCCAACCGAAGCCAGCCCAAGCGGGTGCAGACCTTGCTGGTCAGCACCGCCAGGCCATACAGGGCTTTGAGGGGCTCGCGCCAAGGCATCTCATCCCCGAAACAGGCCTCCACCGCAAAGGGCAAGCGGGCCAGATTGGCGCGCACAAAGGTTTCCGTCCGTGCCCGCCGGGTCGGGGCCAATACCAAGACACGAGCGGTCATGACAACGCCAGGATCGACCGCCAGAGCGGTTCCAACTGGGGCCAATCCAATGCAGCAATTCGTGCCTTGGCCGCTGCCCCCATCCGCCGGCAACGGTCTGGATCCGAAACCAGCGCCTGCATGGCTTCCGCTAGAGCGGCCGGATCATCGCTGGGAACGACCAATCCGCTGATCCCGGGCTCAACCACCTCTAAAGGGCCAGGAGATGCGTCCGTCACGATCACGGCCAGACCGGCAGCCATGGCCTCCAGCAGAGCATTGGGCATGCCCTCAAAACGGGAGGGCAACACGAACACAGCCGCTTCCGCCAGGAAGCGCTCCGGATCAGAGCGAAAGCCCAGGAAGCGCAGCCGGCTGGAGACCCCCAGATCCTTGGCCTGTTGCTGCAACGCCTCACGCTCAGGCCCATCACCCACCAGGTTGACGGGCCATGCCGCTGCGGCTCCGCTCAGCCTCGGCAGAGCAGCAACCAAGACATCCAGGCCTTTCTGGGGCACCAACCTGGCAACACTGACGAAGCCAGAAGCCTCAGATTGATCACCGTGAGCCTCAACCTTGGAGGCACCGGGCAGCGGATTGGGCAGAAGAGCCAACCGCTCCCAGTCCCCCATGGCGTCCAAAGCCGAGAGAACGCCAGCTGTGTTGGCAGTCACCACATCGGCCCGGCGATAGGCAAGCGGCCGCAGGCGCTGCCACACCTCGGGCAGCCGCTGAAGCGAGGGGTCGTTGCGCTCCGACACAACAAGGTGGATCGGCAAGTCCCAAGCAGCACAACAACAGGTGATGTTGGTGCGGGTCAGCAGAGCCAGAACCCGATGGGGCCGCTGACGGCGGAACTCCTGGCGTAACTGGCGCAAACGCAAGCCAGCCGTCGCCTCGGTGCCGACAGCAAAGAGCCCCATGGCCAGGCCCCACCCCTGGGGACGGACGCAGGTTTGAAACCAACCCTCGAACCAACGCAATTGCAGCTGAAAGAACAGGCGGATCAGCTTGTCAAGCTGCGCCAGGGCGAAACGACCAGCCCGGGCCCACCAAGAGCGATGGGTCGGGGCCCCCAGTTCGAGCCAGGGAATCCCATCGGGGAGGGGATGGGCCACAGGATGCCCCGGGATCAGCGTCACCAGCTTCACCTTCAAGCCCTGCGCTGCAAAATGACGGGAGGCAATCAAGGCCACTTTCTGAGCGCCCCCCGCTCCGAGATGAGGCAACACCAGCCAGAGATCATCACGGCCTGGAGCCGACACTGATTCAGTCATCACCCACCAGCTGCACCACGCCGTGCATGAAACACCGGCGCAGGCGTTCCTCTGAAAAGCGTTGCCGCACCTCCAGAGCCGCATCCCCTAATCGCCGGCGTTGGCCTGAGTCCTCCAGCAGCTCCGACACCAGCTCAGCCCAGGTCTCCGGGGTGGCATCGTTCGCCAACAAACGACCATCAACACCATCGCGGATCAACTCGGCTGGACCCTGGGGGCAGTTGGAAGAGACGCAACAACAGCCGCTGGCCATGGCTTCGAGCAGCACGTTGGGAAAACCCTCGTAGCGAGAGGAGAGCAGGAACAGATCGGCCCGCTCGTACCAATCCTGCACATTGCCCACCCGCCCGGGGAAGTGCAAGCGGTGGGATGCCTGCGGCAGCAATCGGCGCAACTGGGCCTGTTGGTCAACACCGTGATATTGCCCCTGATCGAGGCCAAGGATCACCAGATGCACGGCGGGATACCGCTGCGCCAACAGGCCAAACATGGCAACCAAACGGTCAAAGCCCTTCTGATGGGATTTGGTTCCCACAGCCAGGAGCACCTGTTGGTCAGCTCCGACATTCCGGCGGAGCAACCAAGCGATGGGGTCGGGATCGGGCGCAAACCGGGGCAAAGGCCAGGCCACGGGGTTGGGCAGACAAAGTTGGGGACGCGCCTTCAAATGCTGGGCCAGCCAGCGACCCGTGGCTTCGGTTTGTACAAGATGCAGCTGGGCCCATGGGTAAGTGAGCCGCCGCAGCACCCGCCACGGCCAGCTCGGCCGCTTCAAAGGAGGGAAGTTCCGTTCCGAGACGATGCATGGACAGGCCATGCCCCGCACCGCCAGCAGCAGCTTGATCGCCGGCAGGGTGGTCATGCCGAGAACCAGATCAGGTTGATGGCGCCGCAACCATGCGCGCAACCGCAGCACGCGAAGGGGAAAACCCAGCGGCCCGAAGCGTCTTAACCAGATCGGATCTCCGGGTTCGAGAGCCCGTTGAACACCTGCCGGGACGGGATAAAAATCGCGGGACGCACCATGGCGGGTGAGCACCGTGGCCTGCCAGCCGGCTTCAACAAGCCAACGTGAAAGCAGAAGGCTGACGCGCTCGGCTCCACCGGTTTTGAGGGAATCGATGTAAAGCACGACCCTTCGGGTCATGGCGTACTCGACGTTGCAGGGTGAGGCTTAAGAAAGCCCTCGAAACAAGGCAACACTCTCGGCAACCGCTCAGCCCGCCAAGACTCGTCGACGATCTTTGCGCGGAACAGCAACAGCATCAAATCTTCAGTGGCCCTGCGCCTTGCGGCTTCGTCGGCGAGAGCGGGGTCCATCAATGCGACACGATCCATCACCTGAACGGCGAAGCCACGGTGGTCTTCCTGCACCTCGCGATCATCATGCTCCGGTCGATGGGCATGGTCATGAACGGCTTGCAACGCCTGCCTCGCCTGCCAGTAGAGCGCGACATCCGCTGAAGCCCAAGCCTCAACAGCATTGATCGCCAGCACGCGCATCAGATTCCGTGTGAGCCGGAAGGAGGTATCGGTTTCGATCGTGGTGAGATCGAGGCGTGCACAGAACTGCAGCGCACGCCGCCCAAGGCGAGCGGCACCAGAGCGATCCGCCAGGGTGAGATGAAGCCGCAGCGAGGTGGCGTAACAGGAGATCAGCAGCTTGGCGCGGTTGAAGCGATTCCCCTGGCGACACAGAGGTGTGTTGGGATCGTTTTCCAGACCTGTTGCCACTTCGTCCAACGCTGCGAGCGAAGCACACATCAGCTCGGGGTTCTTGGCTTCAGCAGCGCGGTAAGCACAAACGACCCTGCAGTAGGCGCGGTAGCTGAGGGGCAGGCGGGTGCTGGAACCCAGGGTCTCAAACAAAGCGATCTGCTCCTCCAGCACCTTGGGCCTGGCGCCACGGCGGAACAACAGGTGGTGAAGGTGATCGGTGCGGCCGAGCTCCAACCAGGAGCGCTCCATCAGCGCCAAGGCCTCGGCATACAGCCCTTTCTGGATGAGGCGGGGAATCTGTGCATCAAGCACCTGCGGCTCAATCGGATGGTGCCCATCAATCCAGCCCAACAGCTGACGTCCGACTTCACTGCGCCCACACCGGTTGCGCAACCGCACCGAGCGAAACAAGGCCGGCATCAACAGCCGCTGCAATGGCCAGGTTCGGGTTTGGGCCCGCAGCATCGACCGGCCACTTGAAGCCGCATCCAACAATCCCTCCCGCTGCAGGTCAGCAAGCATCTTGCGGGTGCGGCTTTCATAGGTGTGTTCAGCGGCCAGCGCCAAGCGCTGCTGCAGAGGTGGGCCATCACCGGCCAATGCCATCGCGATGGCGGCATCGAATGCCTCCGCATCCGGAGGGCAAAGCAACGCTCCAGAGACATAGGGGCGCAACGCCGGAATTCGGGTGGCCACCACGGGTCGCCCGGCTGCCAGGTATTCGAAGAATTTCATCGGAAACATGTGCTGCGTGTAGGTGTTCTCCTGCAGTGGCAGCAGAGCCACATCGGCGTGAGCGAGCCATGCCGGCAAATCGGCATAAGGTTGCAAACCCATGAGGTGCACATTGGGCAAAGCCTGAAGGGCCGTAATGCGTGTGTCCGGATCGGCCTCTCCAACAGGGCCCAGCAAAACGAACGACCACTCCGAACGTTGATGGGCCAAGGCCGTCAGCATGGGTAAATCAAGCTTGTAGGCATCGATAGCTCCGACAAACATCAGGCGAGGCTTGGGGATGCCAGCCAGATGCTTCGGGGCGTGGGGCGCATCCAGGGCGGCAGCGAAATGGGCCTGATCGGCAACGTTGCCGTAGTTGTAGGTGCAGGCATTCAGTCGCATCAACGACGCCTGAAGATCAGGAGACGTGGTGAACACCACATTCACCGTGCGACACAGCTGGCGCTCGCTGTCAGCAATCAAGGTCGCGGGCATACCTGGCTGGGCATGAATGCGATCGACGCAGTGGTAGACAGCAGCGGAGAACATCGACGACGTCGAGGCTGCAGCACGTCGTTTGAGGTTGAGATAACGACCGGTCAGCGGGTTGTACGTCCACAACAGTGGCGAGCGAAAACGCAGACTCCGGAGAACCCAGGCCAAAGCGCCGCTGAACAGCATCCGATTAATCCGCATCAACACCCCGCGTGTCCCACCGGGAATCACCATCGGCGACCAGATCCACAAGCCCGGCTCAACCTCGCGCGGAGGGCTGAACATCCGCCTCAGACGCTTGACGATCCGCTGCCGGTCCTGACGATCAGCACGCGGGGGACGCAAACCAAGAGACTCGATGTACAGCACGCGGTGGCCAGCCCGATGAAGGGAAAGCGCGGTGTGCTGCTTGTTCGTCCACAGGGAGTGGTCCCAGTCAGCGGTGGAGAGCAGAACGATATCTGCCATTAAGTATTTTCAATGCGATACATATCCCGGAAAGTCTCTGAAGACTCGCAAAGAGAGACGAAATCACCCTGGGCACGGATTCTACCGTCTTCGATCTCGACAATTCGATCACACTTTTTGACCGTTGATAAGCGGTGAGCGATCACAATCGTTGTGCAGCGACGCCCAACCAGATCCAAGGCTTGAAGAACATCATGCTCAGTTCTGTTGTCGAGAGCACTTGTGGCTTCATCCAAAACAAGAACTTTGGCACCGCGATAAAAAGCGCGAGCCAAAGCAAGACGCTGACGTTGCCCCCCGGACAATTTCACGCCGTTCTCACCAATCATGGTGTAGAGCCCATAGGGCATCTGAGCAACAACATCATCAAACTGCGCGGTTTTCAGGGCCGCCCAAATATCATCATCGTCAATTGCATCGTTGTCCAGTCCGAAAGCAACGTTGTCGCGAATACTTCCATCAAATAGGCGAATATCCTGAGGCACCAAAGCGCAATTAGCCTGCCATGCCGGCAGATCTTGCGGACTCACAGCAATGCCATCCAACATGAGCTGGCCCGAGGATGGCTGCAGCAATCCCAGCAGCAGGTGGGCAATTGTTGTTTTTCCGCTTCCGGTGCGACCCACCAGAGCGAAACGAGATCCAGTTGGAATAGAAATATTGATAGCGTTTAGAATTAATTTGTCACTGCGGCGATACGAAAAACTGACATCCTTCAACTGAATAAGACGGCGGGGCATCAACCCTTCAGGAGTTGGAACACCAGGAGAGGCAAGAAGAAGTCGCTCGGGCCTGAGATCCAACAAGTCGAGAGCATCCTTAATTTCCGGGAGACCACCACGCAAACGATTCAGACTACGGAACGTGTTCTGAAGAGGTCCAGAAATCTTCAACAGCGTGAACATGATTGCGAATAAATCAGGTATCGCATTACGCACATCGCTCGAGTCCCCGCTCAAAACAGCTGGAGCCAAACCAATCAGAAACAGAATCGAGATACCGGCAGGCTCAATCAAAAAGCGCGGCACATCGGGCAGCAAACGCGTGAGCCGGTCGTAACGCTTTGCCACGACTCCATCCGCAGAAAAACGAGTTACAAAATATTGATCAGCGGAGTAAAGATGGACATCCCGAATCGATCGCAGCGACTCCATCAGCAAAAGATTGATGCGTCGGCCGTAACGCACACGCTGCTTGGTGGCCAACCGCAAATAAGGAGTGATCAGCACGGAAGCCAATGCGTATGCCATCAGCATCAGCACAAAAATAGCTAACGCTTGATAGCCAAGAACGAAAACAACACCAATCAACAACGATGTTACCGAAAGTGCATTTCCGGCAATTGCAATCAAAGGGATGACTACTTTCGTGGAGACACTATTGAGAATTCGATTAAACTTTTCTGAAAGATTTGCAGTTCGGTTCTCAATGAAAAATTCGTATCGCTGCTGAAGAACATTTTGATAAACTTGATTAACAAGATCATTCCATATCTCGGCACTCAACAAGCTTTGCATCAAAGACACAAAGAAACGAACAAAAGACGTGAGCCAGAAGGAGGCAATCAACAACGCCAGCAACCAACCTGTCTGATCTAAAATTCCACCACCAAAGACCCAAATCCCAGGCAAACGGTCTGCCAGCTTTGCGCCTGAAAAAAGACCCACAAATCGGGCCAAAAAGGCAATCAGAAGGAGATCAAGGATGCCCTGACAAAACGAAGCGAGCAGAACGAACCCGACCAACCGCTTCCGACGCGCCGGCAACTTGCCCAGCAGCGCAGAGATATCTTTCCAGGTCTGACTCTGCAGCGAAAATATTGGAAACTGACGGCTGATCTTTCCCAAGCCAGAACCGACGCATCAACCTTTGATCTGACCGTACGCGTCGAGGATCAGGCTGAACTATCTGGAAGGCCAGCCGGGCAACCGATTGACCACTCGCTGCAGCCGAGCGAGCAGCTGCTGCAGACGCAAGCACCACGTGGGCGGACTGCTCAAGGATGGCCCCGAAGCTGCTTCCAGAGCATCCAGATGAACGAAGGCATCCCGCCAGCGTTCCAACAGCGAAGCTTCTGAACACTCCTGCAGCAGCACCTCCAAGCGATCGCCAGCGGGCCGCCAGTGCTGAGGAGAGGCAACGGCAGCCTGGATCCGCTCGAGATCGAAAGCAAGCCGCCCACAACCGATCTGATGCACGGTGTGACCAGGGTCGCCGTAGTCCGCCAGGGCGTGATTCAGGCTGCTGAACACAACGCAGCCGCAGGCCAGCGCCTCCAGCGGTGGCAATCCAAAGCCCTCGGTCACGCCGCGGCCGCGCCAGTACTCCGCTGAGTCGTAGAGGTACACGGTGGAGCTATTGAACAGACCCACCAGGTCATCCACCCAGCCCGTCTGGACCTCCACCACAAGGCCCGCCTGGCGCAGCGCCGGCACCAGTTGCTTCAGCACATAAGGGCTGCTCTTGCGGGCCTGCACCAGCACATCGATCGGTCGACGCTGGGCGATCGAACGGTCGCCACGGTCAAGCCAGGCTTGGCCCAGGGCATTAGGAACCAGGAGCAGCGGATTGCGGGGAGCTTTGTTGCCCCAATAGCCCAAGGTGTTGCGGCTGACGGCCAACACCGGAACACCTGGCGGCAAGTCAAAGCCGTACTCGCTGCTGTGGGCGTGGTACGCAACCCGAAGGCCTTTGAGCCGTTGGATCAAGCCAGGAACATCAAAGCCCCAGCTGACCACCCAGAGAACCTGAGCATCAGGGGGCTCATTGCGAAGACAGTCATCCAGATACGGATGGTCGGGTGAGCGCTCGCGATACGTGACCAGTTCTGTCGGGCACAGATTCGCCACCAAGCGGGCGGTCTGCTGTTCGACGCTCAGTCCGCCACACCGGAACCGGGCACCAGTGCCGGGAACCAGAAAGCGGACAAGCGCAGGGGCCACAGATTTAGGCCGCGAATCAAGCCGCAACCGCCTCCGTGCTGCCGGCCCGCTGACGGCGGGTGAGGAAACCAAACAGCACCTTGCCGATGGCGGCCACCAGGTTGCCCTCCAGCTCTTTGAACATGTTCATATTCAGGTGGAAGGCGTGATTGGCCTCCTCAACGATGCGATCGGCCATGGCCTGATCGATCGGCAGCGTGTCCATCGCAGAGCGATAGGTCGTCTTGAACGCCTTCTCATCGGCGATGTCATCGAAGACGTAAAAGCGCAGGCCGTCATCCCCATCCATGTTCATCGCCTTCTGGGCAATGTTCTTGAGGATCTGCCCACCAGAGAGATCACCGAGATAGCGGGTGTAGTGGTGACCCACCAACAACTCGGGAGAGTCCTTGGCCACAGCGTGAATGCGCTCGACGTAGGCCGCTGCCGAGGGGGAGGGCTGGATGTCGTCCTTCCAGCTGTCGCCGAAGTAATAGGTGAGGTCTTGCTCGAGTGCCTCACGACGGTTCAGCTGAGTCATGGCAACCGGACCCACCACCGGATGATCGGTCAGCTTGCCGATCTCCTCCTCCATGGCGGAATAGACGAAATACAGATCAGCCACCAGCTTGCGATAGCTGGCCTTATCAACAACTCCCTTCAGAAAGCAGCTCACGAAGCCGGTGTTCTCGGCCATGGTGTGCGATTTTTTCGTGCCTTCCCGGAGCTGGGCAGCAAGGGCGACAGACATGATTGCGACAAATGGCCTGACGTCGAACTTAAAAGGAGTTCAAGGCAGGACGGCTTTGTGCGTTGCGAAGGGTTACGCCGCTGGTTCAGACGCAACGGTGCCATCAAAGAGCTCGAACAGCTCGCGACAGATCTGCTGGAGCTGCTTCACCTGCTGCTGCTGAGGCAGGTGGGGGCCTTCCGGCAACCATTCACCAACCGTGGCGAGGCGCCAGCGTTCGCCGTCGTAGGTCATGCCCCGCATCAACACCCCCAGGAGGCGCAGCTTGTCGTCACCACGCTCCGCGCTGATCCGCAACTGCATCAGCAAACTGCGGCATTCCAGGCGTGGACTCCAACCAGGGAAATGAAAGGAGAGGTCGAGTGATTCGGTTTCACTCCACTGTCGGGTCTGCGGGTCGTCCCGCCAGGGACTGAGGTTGGCCTGAGCAGCTGGAAACTGACGGCGAACAAGGGTAATCGTGGACGCCAGCGCTCGCATCCGGGCCACGCTGTGTACCGACTCGCCCGCGTTCACTGCAACCTCCTGATTCCGCACAGTGTGCAGGGAGAAGCAAGAGGTCGCCGTTACGGTTGCGCGAGGTTCACGAAATCATGACGCAACCGCTGCATATCGGCTTGCTGGGCGCCATGCCGGAGGAGATCGGCTCGGATCTCAGCCATCTCGAGGATCAGAGCTGCAGCGACCATGGCGACCTGAGGATCCACAGAGGTTCGTGGGGCCACAACGTGCGCCTCAGCCTGGCCTGGAGCGGCTGGGGCAAAGTGAGCGCTGCACGGGCCGCCACACGCCTGCTCGCCAGCGATCCCAGCATCGACCTGCTGGTGTTCACCGGCGTTGCCGGCGCTGCGGATCCAGCCCTGCAGCAATGGGATGTGGTGTTGGCCGATGCCGTGGTGCAGCACGACATGGATGCCCGACCCCTGTTCCCACGCTTCACGCTGCCAGCGCTGAACCAGGACCGACTCCAACCGCAGCCGGCCTGGTTCAATTGGGCCAAAACCGCTCTGCTGGAAGCCCACAGCGCAGGCGACCTAGACGGGTTCTCACGGCCCAGCAGCGGTCTGATCGCCACGGGCGATCGCTTCATCGGCGATCCGGCAGTACTGCAGGCGCTGCGGGATGCCCTGCCCGACCTGCGAGCCGTTGAAATGGAAGGTGCCGCCGTCGCGCAGGTGGCCGAGCAGGAGGGCGTCCCCTGGCTTGTGCTGCGGGTGATTTCCGATGGTGCCGATGAAGCGGCCGCCCAGAGCTTCGAAGACTTCGTCAAGCGCTACGAACAGCAGGCCTGGCGGCTGATTGAGGCCCTGTTGAAGCGCTGCAACGCCACGCCCCAACAGTGCGCATGATGCCTGTGCTGAACCGCTTGCTGCTGTATGGCGTGGTGGGGGGCACGGCCGCAGCCGTTCACATCGGCGTGCTGCTGCTGCTGGGCCGGTGGATGAGCCTGAGCCTGGCCAACCCCATCGCCTTCCTGGCCGCCTCAGTGGCGGGTTATCTCGGCCATGCCCTGCTGACCTTCCGGGAGGAGACGGGGGGGCGCCAGTTCGCCCGTCGCTGGCTGCTGCTGCAATACGTCGTCAACATCAGTGTCTGCGCCCTGCTCCCGCTGCTCCAGGCCCCGACCCTGGTGCTGGTGTTCACACCCACACTGCTGAACGCCCTGATCTGGAGCCGAGCGGCCCGGTTCAGTGCCAAGGTCCGTCAGCACAAGAACGGCCAACCACCGCTGCTCCACGCCGACGACCTCGGCCTGGCGGAGGGCGTGGATGCGGCCATCATCGATCTCGCCCAAAGCGGACGGCTTCAGGGGGCCAGTCTTCTGGTGAATGGTCCAAGTGCGGCCCATGCCGTGGAGGCGTGGCGGGACCTTGCCGATCCACCACCGCTCACCCTGCATTTCTGTCTCACCGAAGGGCATAGCCTGCCCAATTGCCCTGATCTGCCGACCGGATTCGGCAGCTTGCTGCTGGCGTCCCTCCTGCCCTGGCGACGCCGACGCATCGCCCCCCAGCTGCGCACGGTGCTGCAGCAGCAGATCAGCCGCTACCGCCAGCTCACCGGGCTGCATCACATCCGCCTCGATGGCCACCAACACGTCCAGCTTGTGCCCCTGGTGCTGGATGCCGTGCTGGATCTGGCCGGTGCCGAATCGATCACCTGGGTGCGAACGACGCGGGAACCTTTGCCGGAGGGCTTATCCCTGAGGCTGTGGTGGCGCAGCCTACAGACAGGAGGGCTGCTCAAGTGGCTGATTCTGCAGCTGCTGAGCGGGCTGGCCATCCCCCGTCTGCGCCGGGCCGGACTGCAAACCAACCGACGCTTCGCCGGGGTGTTGTTCAGTGGAACGATGTTCGGAACAGCCTTGCGCCGCAGCTGGGAAACGGCCTACAGCTCCATCGACATTGATCGTGCCTCACAGCCTGTTGTGCTCATCCACCCAGCGCTCCCCAATGCTGTGTCAGGCATGAATCAGAACGTCTTTCAGCAGTCGGTGGCCTTTTTCAAGTCGAACAACCGCCAAAAGGAGTTGGCTTCAGCGCAACAGCTCTGAGCCCTGATGCACGGCGCGGACGAAATAGTGCGGCCGCCGTTTGACGTCGATATAGATCCGGCCGATGTACTCGCCCAACACGCCGATGCCAATCAACTGAATTCCCCCAAGGAACAGCACAGCCACGATCAGTGAGGCGTAACCCGGCAGGTCGACTCCGAAAACCAGGGTGCGCAACACGATCAGGGCGGCATAAACAAAGCTCAGGAATGAAATCAGCACACCGATCACGCCCCACACCTTCAGGGGCTTGACCGTGAAGGAAAAAATGCCGTCCAGGGCATAGCGCCAGAGCTTGAGGGAGCTCCAGGACGTGGTGCCACCGACGCGGGCCACCCGGCTGTAAGCGATCTCCTCGCTGCGGTAACCGGTCCAGGGCATCAACCCTTTGGAAAAGCGCGTGGCCTCACGCAACTGGGTCACCGCCTCCACCACTGGAGCACTCAAGAGCCGGAAATCGCCGGCCCCTTCCTGAAGCTGGATCGAATCCACTAGGCGGTTGAACACCCGATAAAACCAAGACGCCGTGGCCACCTTGACGAGCCCTTCGGCATCGCGGTCATCCCGCACCGCGGTGACCACCTCAGCCCCGTTGCGCCAGGCCTGAACCATCGCCGGAATCCGCTCAGGAGGGTGCTGGAGGTCGGAATCGATCAGCACTGCAGCGGCACAGCGGCCGTTGGCGTAGTCCAACCCCGCCAGCATCGCGGCCTCCTTGCCGAAGTTGCGGGTGAGTTCCAACAGGGTGACGGCCTGGTCGGCATGACTCTTCTGCCAGTCACGGATTACAGCAACGGTGGCATCGGAGGAACCGTCATCAACAAGAAGCAGATGGTCCACTTCCGGCAAAGCCATGACCCGCTCCATGAAGGCGCTGATCACCTCGGCTTCGTTGAAGCAGGCCGCTACCACCCACACCTGCTCGCTGGCCATCAATGCGCGGTCTGCACTCTTTGGAACCGTAGGGCTCCCGGCTCAGTCATAGGCTCGGCCTGCTGACGCCCGACCAACCGCCATGGCCCAGTTCGAGAAGCTCACCTCCCCCAGCCAGGGCACACCGATCCGCTTCGAGAACGGTCAACCCGTGGTGGCCGACAACCCGATCATCCCCTTCATCCGGGGTGATGGCACCGGCGTAGACATCTGGCCCGCCACCCAGAAGGTGCTGGACGCGGCGGTGAGCAAGGCCTACGGCGGCAGCAAGAGCATCGAATGGTTCAAGGTGTACGCCGGGGATGAAGCCTGCGACCTCTACGGCACCTATCAGTACCTGCCGGAGGACACTCTCGAAGCGATCCGCGCCTACGGCGTGGCGATCAAAGGCCCCCTCACCACACCAGTGGGTGGCGGCATCCGTTCGCTGAACGTGGCCCTGCGCCAGATCTTTGATCTGTATTCCTGCGTGCGTCCCTGCCGCTACTACGAGGGCACTCCAAGCCCCCACAAGCGTCCCCAGGATCTGGACGTGATCGTCTACCGAGAGAACACCGAAGACATCTACATGGGGGTGGAATGGGAAGCCGATGACGCCGTCGGCGAAGAGCTGCGGAAGCATCTCAACGAGGTGGTCATCCCCGCCAACGGCAAGCTGGGCAAGCGTCAGATCCCCGAGGGGTCCGGCATCGGCATCAAGCCGGTAAGCAAAGCCGGCAGCCAGCGCCACATCCGCAAGGCGATTCAGCACGCCCTGCGTCTTCAGGGCGACAAGCGCCACGTGACCCTTGTGCACAAGGGCAACATCATGAAGTTCACGGAAGGGGCCTTCCGTGACTGGGGCTATGAACTGGCCACCACCGAATTCCGCGACGTGTGCATCACCGAGCGGGAGAGCTGGATTCTGGGCAACCTCGAAAAGGACCCCAACCTGAGCGTGCAGGCCAACGCCCGCATGATCGAGCCGGGTTACGACAGCCTCACCCCGGAGAAAAAAGCCGACATCGACGCTGAAGTGCAAGCGGTGATCAATGCCATCGGCAGCAGCCATGGAGGCGGCAAGTGGAAGGAGATGGTGCTGGTGGATGACCGCATCGCCGACAGCATCTTCCAGCAGATCCAGACCCGTCCCCAGGAGTATTCGATCCTCGCCACGTTGAATCTCAACGGTGATTACATCTCCGACGCCGCCGCCGCGATGGTCGGTGGCCTGGGCATGGCCCCCGGCGCCAACATCGGCGAGAACGCCGCCATCTTCGAAGCCACCCACGGCACAGCCCCGAAACACGCCGGCCTCGATCGGATCAACCCCGGTTCAGTAATCCTCAGCGGCGTGATGATGCTGGAGTTCCTCGGCTGGCAGGAGGCTGCTGATCTGGTGACCAAGGGACTGAGTGCCGCCATCGCCGACAAGCAGGTCACCTATGACCTGGCCCGATTGATGGAGCCCCAGGTGGATCCGGTGAGCTGCAGCGGTTTCGCCGAAGCGATCATCGCCCGCTTCTGAACACTCAACAGCAGGTCATCCGTGATCATCAATCACTCGAAGAAATTCATATTTTTTGCCAATCGAAAAACAGCTTCAACATCAACAGCCATTGCGCTGTCGAGCAGCTGCAATCACAACGATGTGATTACCCCCTTAGGTCGAGACGAGAAAATTCGCAAAGAGCTTGGCTACCAGGGACCGACAAATTTCATCCCCTGGTGGAATAAGCTTAATTATTTTGCCATCAAAGCAAAATGCAAACTACAGAAAAAAGGTGTCAGCCGCTATCTCAAATCAATTGGCCTGCACACTCACATCGAGGCAACAACTGCGCTTGAAAAGAACTACATCAGCACAGCAGTGTTCGAGAGCTATTACAGTTTCTGCTTCATTCGAAATCCATGGGACCACGCCCTTTCCCAGTTTTTTGAACTCAAAAAAGACCAGAGGCTGCAATCCCTAGATCTCGATACCTTCATCGAAGGCGGAATGCTGGACAAGTTCGCGACTTCATGCCGATCGATCTACAGCGATCAAGGAAAGATTCTCGTCCACCGTTTATACCGGTACGAAAATCTGCAGGAAACGGTCGAAAGGATTTTCAACGACCTCAATCTGACCGGCAACCCACAACTCCCTAGAGCAAAGTCGAACCTACGCACTGACAAAAGACCCTACAAGGACTTGCTTGATTCCAGCCAAAAAAACAAGATTGAACGCATCTTTGCCCAAGAAATCGAATGGGGCAAATACCAGTTTTAAAAATCACAAGACGTGGATTCATTCAAAGAAGGAGCCAGCCACAACAAGCAACGATTTTTTGTCATAACCAGCGGTACGCCAACCGATAAATCCAGACTCTGTCCATGAGCCAGCCAGTACCTGTCGCGCCTGCGACCAGCAGCCTTCCCGGTCTGCCGCCCGGCGCAGCAGACCCCTGCGTGCACTGCGGCTTTTGCCTGCCCACCTGTGCCAGCTACCGCGTGCTGGCCAGTGAGATGGACTCGCCACGCGGCCGCATCCATGCGCTGCGGGCGATCGAAGCCGGTGAACTGGAGCTGGATGCCACGGTGGCCAGCCATTTCGACACCTGCCTGGGCTGTTACGCCTGTGTTTCGGCGTGTCCTTCGGGAGTCCGCTACGACCAACTGATCGAAGCCACCCGGCCCAGGCTCAATCAGGCCAACCAGCGCAGCAGTTGGCAAACCAGCTTCCGCAAGCTGCTGCTGCAAGTGCTGCCCTACCCCCAGCGCCTGCGGGCCCTGCTGCAACCCCTGCGGGCTTACGCTGGCACACCACTGCAACAGCTGGCCCGCCGCTCCGGGCTCACCCGCCTGTTCGGGCCCGAGATCGAAGCGATGGAGCAGCTACTGCCGCCCCTGGTACCGGAAAGCTTCAGCGACCAACTGCCCCAGATCAATCCCGCCTCCGGCAAACGCCGCGGCCGCGTGGCGCTGTTGCTGGGCTGCGTGCAGCGCTGCTTCGATCCCAGCGTGAGCGCCGCAACGGTCAAGGTGCTGCAGGCCAACGGATTTGAGGTGGTGATTCCAGCAGGCCAGGGATGTTGCGGGGCGGTGAGCCATCACCAGGGGGAGCTGGAACTCACCCGCCAATTGGCAACAGATCTGATCCGGAGCATGAATGCCGTTGAGGGAGATCTCGATGCCGTGCTGGTGGCCGCTTCGGGCTGCGGCCACACGATGAAGGCCTACGACGAGATCCTGAACGGCAACCCTGCATTCAGGGCCCCGGTGCTGGATGTGCAGGAATTCCTGGCGGACCGCGGCCTTTTGGAGTCGTTCCGCGCCCAACTGCAACCGCTCCGGGGCGTCGTGGCCATGCATGACGCCTGCCACATGATTCATGGCCAGGGAATCCAGGCCCAGCCCCGCCAACTGCTGCGGGCCATCCCCAACATTCAGCTGAGGGAAGCAACCGAGGCGGGGGTGTGCTGCGGCAGCGCCGGCATCTACAACCTGGTGCAGCCGGAGGAAGCCGCCGAACTGGGCCGGATCAAGGCCGACGACCTCAGCGGCACCGGTGCTGAACTGGTGGCCAGCGCCAACATCGGTTGCACCCTGCAACTGCGGCGGCACCTGGGCGATCGGGCCCGAGTGCAGCACCCGATGGAACTGCTGGCCGCCTCAGCCGGCCTCCATCCGCTGCCAGGCCTCCCGCAGGGTGCCGGCAACGCCGAGATTGCCGGGGAAGGTGAGGATCGGCAGTCCGCTGCAGGGTCCCGCTGACGGACGCACCAACGACAGACCCGGCAGCAGCTGCCCTTCCAGCTGCACCGACTCGAGGGCCAGCCCCCGGGCCAGCAGCGTCTGGCTGGTGATGCCGCCTTTGCTGATCAGGTAGCCCAAATCAGGCGCGAGCGCTGCCGCCAGGCGACCCATCAACTCGGCCAGAGCGCAGGACAAGCGCCGGCCCTCATGCTCGGAGGCGCAACGCAGCTCACCGCGGCTGCTCGACAGCACAGGCGTCAGACCTTGATCAAGCAGCTCTCGCAGCTGCTGCAGCCAGACCCGCTCCAGATCCGCCAGCAACAGGTCGGGTGTCGGCCCCTCCAGCACCCGAGCAATGCGCGGCACCGGCAGTTCAACCCCTTGGCAACCCGCCTCCGCCAGCAACAGCTCCAGCTGCTGATCCGCCAAGGGCACGTGGGAGCCCACCATCACCAGGCCCGGCAGAGGCGTTCCATCGTCAGCCAACCGTCGCAACCCCGCTAAGCCCTTGGGATCAAGCGGCGGCGGGCCTGGATCCGCCAGAGCCTTCACCATGCTGGCGGCGGAACGGAACAGAAAGCGTTTCTGTCCCTGCAGGGCGCGCACCGCTGCGGCCAGAGCGGTGAGCTGCTCTTGCCGCTCGGCATCCACCACCACAGAGGCATTGCCCTGGAGCCCACGCAGACGCTCGATCAACAGCGGCAGGCCTGCTGAGCAGGCAGCATCAAGCTCCCGGCCACAGATGCGCTGCACCGATGCCGCGGCAATGGCCCCATCACTTTTCTCCTCCAACCAGCAGGCCAGATCACTGCTGCTGAAACCGAACAGCCGGTCCTGAGCAAACGGCGTGGTGTGCACCGGTTCCCCGTGGAGGAGATGCACGCCGTTCACGGTGGTGCGGCCCCCTTCCAAGAACGCCGGAACATGGAATGTGGCATCAAAGGGTCCGAAGGCCGCCTGCAACACCTCAGGCTCCAACACCCCATGGCCGCGCAAGGTCGAATCGCCACGACTCACCAGCAACACCTGATCACGCGCCAATCCCTCCCGCTGCAGCGCCTGATCCAAGGCAACCGCAATGCCGCGGTTGCGTTCCGCAGCATCCTTGGGCATCAGCGCCCGGGTGTCGGCCAGCAGAAACAACAGGGGCGACGCATGGCGCAGCCCCTTACGCAGAGTGTCGACATCCCAGCGCAGCAGCAGCGGGCAGCTGTGCACCGTCTGCGAGCCGGTGGGATCGTCGTCAATGACCACAACCTTCATGGCACCATCGTGCCGTGAGCCATTCCCCCTCCAGCCGCAGTGCCCTGATTGATCTGGTGCGCCAGTGGCACCAGAGCGGCACCCCCTGGAGTCCCAGTGGCCTGGGCACACGCCTGGACTGGGGTCCCCCGCTGGATCCCCGCCACGAGGTGCTCTCCTGCCGGCAGCTCAACCGGGTGATCGACCATGCCGTGGACGATCTGACCATCACGGTGGAAGCCGGACTGCCATTGCAAGACCTGCAGGGTCTGCTGGCGGAGCAGGGGCAATGGCTGCCCATTGACTGGCCCAGGGCTGGCGCTCCCGGAAGCATCGGCGGCCTGGTGGCCCGTGGACTGGCGGGGGGACTGCGGCAACGCCATCTGGGGGTGCGCGATCAGATCATTGGCATCGGCCTGTTGCGAGCGGATGGCGTCGAAGCCCATGCCGGGGGACGGGTGGTGAAGAACGTTGCGGGCTACGACCTGATGCGGCTGCTCTGCGGCAGCTGGGGCAGCCTGGCGCTGATCACCGAACTCACCCTGCGGCTGCAACCGCTGCGCCCCGCCCGGAGCGGCCTTTTTGTGGAAGGCGACCTGAGGGCCCAAGAGGCATTTCGCAGCGAACTGCTGCGCTCCAGCCTGACGCCAGAACGCTGTGACTGGATCAACGGCGGCGATGGTGCCTGGCGGCTGCGGCTGGTGGTGAGCAGCGTCTCGGAGCAGGCAGTGGACGATCAGCTGAAGCAGCTCGAAGCGTTGGCGCTGAACCAGCAGCTCAGCGCCGAACGCCAGGCTTGTTCCGATGCCCTCACCACACCCTTCGATGCCAGCCCCTCTGCACAGCTGGCGCGGCTGGTGCTGCCGCCGGCCCAGTTGCACCGGTTGTTGCGGGATGAGGCGATGAGGGCTCTCAAATCGTGGACCTGGGAGCTGGCTGCGGGAGCCGGGTGCGGTGATGGCTGGTGCGATGCGGCAACACCGGATCACCAGCTGGAGGCGCTGCGCCGCAGCGTGGTCCGCCTCGGCGGCGAAATGACGCTGTTGAAACGGGCGGCCGGATCAACCGTGCCGGTCTGGCTAGACCGTCCTTCCCGGCCGCTGATCGAAGCGGTGAAACGCCAGTTCGACCCCAAGCTGCAGCTCAGCCGCGGCCGACTGCCGGGGGTGAATCAGGAGACGCTGTAGCGGCAGGCCAGGGTCTGCATTGCACCGGGCTCGAGCACCAGTTTTCGATCACCGCTCACCAGAGCCTGCCGCGGACCGGTCCAGGGTTCCAGACAAACCATTGGCCGCGGGGGCTCGGTCCAAACCACGCTGAGATCCAGCGGCGCCTGATGCTGCAGTTCCAGCGTCACACCGGTGGCGTCGTCGATCAGGCTGACAGGACCCGCAGGCCGGCAGAGGAAATCCACCCCTTCGGGCAAGCGCTTGAGCTGATCGGCGGTGGCGGCCTCCGTCATCTCCAGATGGTTGAAGCAGCGCTCCGCCAGACCCGTGAGCCGGGTCTGGGCCAGATCGCTGACGTTGAAATAGGGGTGCAAGCCGAAACTGAACGGCATGGCGGCATCACCGCAGTTGTGCACCGTGGTGGAGATCTCCAAGGCAGAGGCCACCGGGCGCAGCTCCATCTCCAAACGGAAGGGGAAGGGATAGGCCTTCAGCGTTTCGTCGGTGCTGGAGAGGCTGAGGCACACGCCGCACTGATCCTCGAGCAACTGGAGCTGCCAGGGAAGATCCCGGGCGAAGCCGTGCTGCTTGAGGGGATGGTCGACGCCATCCACAGGCAACACATCTCCGGGCAGGTTTCCACAGATCGGAAACAACACCGGAATGCCTCCGCGAATGCTTTTGCTCGGATCGGCGTAACGGTCCTGGTCGAAATACAGGATCTCCCGCCCCCCGCAACACCAACCACTCACCAGACCACCCCGCTCGGGAATGATTCGCAACCGATCGCCACTGCTGGGATGCACGAAGTCCCAGTGGGCATAGGGGGCCGACTGCTGGGTGAGGGTCATGGGCATCCGCCGATGCGGGGTGGCTCATTCATTCACTTAGCCAGCAGATCCGCATTTGTCGGTGCCGCAGCCAACTTGAGGCCCTCCAGCCATTGCAGCAACGCCGCATTCACCTGATCCGGCACCTCATCGTGGGGGCAGTGCCCGGCCTCCAGAACGACCTCGGTGGTGGCCTCCGGAGCATGGCGCTGGAAGGTGGAGCGGCGACCAGGGGCGTTGATCCAGGGATCACGAATGCCCCAGAGCAGCAACAGCGGCGCCGTCAGTTCGGCGAAAAGCTCATCGAGGGGCTGACCGCGAGGGATATCGAAGACCGTGCGGAACACCCCGAAGGCGCCGGGATCGAGGGAGGGGCGCCGGATCGACTCCACCAGCCAATCGTCAACGTTGGTCTTGTCGACATACACCTGATTGAGGGTGCGGCGGATCGTGGCGGGTCGGCGCAGGTTCTCGAACAGCAACCGCTGCAGCACCGGACTCTTCAGCAGGGCCGTGCCGATGCTCTGGCGGGCGATGGCGCCCCAGCCTTGCGGCGGCTTCTGCTCATCACTGAAGGGGCCGGCGGCATTGAGCAGCACGACTCCCGCACAGTCCGAACCCAACGCGGCCCCGGCAGCAAGGGCCGCAAAACCACCAAGGGAATTACCAGCGATCACCGTCGGACGGCCGATCCGCTCGCGCACATAGGTCACAAGTTGATCGCGCCACAGGGCACCCCCGTAATTCAGACCCGCCGGCTTGGCACTCCTGCCGAAGCCCAGCAGATCAATTGCATGCACGGCATGGGTCTGGGCCAACACGGGAATGTTGTGGCGCCAGTGATCGGTGGATGCTCCGAACCCATGCACCAACAGAAGCGCCGGGCGATCGGTGCTGTCCTGCTCGGGATGCTGCTGCACCGTGTGCACGGCGTGGCCGAGATGGCTCCAGGTGACGCGATCCACAGCCGGCTGCGAGGGACGCGATGCTAAGCAGCACTGAAGCGGCCTGGATGGTGAGCTACGAGGTGATGGGCGGACCGCTGGCGGACGCATCCGTCTGGCGCGGAGCTTTGCTCTGGGCCATCGCCCTTTACGTGCCGCTGAGCGCACCGCTCAGCACGTTGGAATCAAGCCTCAAGGAGAGTGAGCTACCTGAATCGGTGCGTCAACCGGTGCTGGTGATCAGCAGCCTGCTGCTGGCCCTCGTCACGGGCGTTGTCACCCAGCTCGGATTCAGTTGGATCCTGGGTCCGAGCTGGGCCTCCAGCCTTGGTGTTGTGGCCGTGGGCTGGAGTGTGCTGATCGTGCTCGCCAATGCTGGAAAAGACGACTGATTCAGGAGGCACCCGCCAGGGGATCGGCAGCGAATTCGTCGGGAACCTGATTGCCGTCTTCAGGGGGCTTGTCTTTGAGGACGATGCGCAACAGCACCGGCGCCAGGAAGGTGGTGCCGATCACCATCAGCAGAATCGCCGCCTCCAGGCCAGGGCTGAGCAGCCCTGAAGCCGTGCCCAGGCCCAGAAAGATCAGGCCAACTTCGCCGCGAGGCATCATCCCCAGCCCCACCACCAGGTTGTTGGTCTTTTCCTTGCTGAAGATGGCCCAGCCGGCAGCCACCTTGCCGATGATCGCCACCACAAACAGGAACGCCGCCACCACAAGAGCGGAACGGGCCCCCGGATCAGAGGGGTTGATCACTGAGAGGTCCATACCGGCACCCACCAACACGAAGAAGACCGTTGCAAAGAGTCCAACGATGGGGGTGACCGCCGCTTGAATCTCGTGGCGATGCTTGGAGGTGCTGGCGATCAAACCAGCGGCGAAGGCTCCGAGTGCAGCCTCCAGACCAATTGCAGAAGCGACAAAACAGCTGACGGCCAGCAGCAAATAGGAGCCGATCAGCTTGGCGCCGGGAGCCTTGAGCTGATCAATCACCCAGTCGAAGGCGGGGGCAGCCTTTTGGTTCAACAACAAGGCCACCACCACAAACAAAACGGCCGCCACCACCAGCTGAACGATGGGCCCGATCTCCAGAGTCCCGCCGGCCGCCAGGGACACCACGATGGCCAGGATGACGATGCCGAGGATGTCGTCGAGCACAGCGGCACCGATCACAATCTGGCCTTCTCGGGTGCGCAGATAGCCGAGTTCACCGAAAACGCTGGCGGTGATGCCGATGCTGGTGGCGGTCATCGAGGCACCCGCGAAGATGGCCGGGATCGCATCCACGTGGAAGATTGCCATCAAGCCAAGGGTGCCGAGGGCAAAGGGAAGCACCACGCCGACCACGGCAACGCTGAAGGCTTGGGCCCCCACCGCCATCAGTTCCTCCAGCTCACTTTCAAGACCCGTGAGGAAAAGCAGGGAATAAAGCCCCAGCGTGGCCACCGCCTGCAAGGCGCCGAAGCTCTCGTTGTAGAGGGCTGGAATCTCCTCCACCGGCACATGCGAAAGGCCGGCCACCACCTCGGAGAACGCTCCGGAAAGCTGCACCTGGGTCTCCGGCGGCACCAGAAGGTGAAGGCCCGAAGCACCAATCAGCACGCCAGCAAGGAGTTCTCCAAGAATCGTGGGGAGCTCAAAGCGCACCAGCACCTCAGCGAGGGTGCGGGCCGCCACGAAGATCAGCATGAAGCGAAGGACGCCGATCAGCGTTTCCGCCAATTCGAGGTCGTGACTGCTGATTTCGCTCAGCAGAGTGGGCAGCAGCATCAAGCCGGGCATGTCTCACACCGAACCTTAATGGTGATTCCGCCGCTGAACTGTTCGCTGGATCATCCCAATTGACCGGGAATGCTGTATTAAGCGCTTTTTTTCAGGCAGCCCCAGTTGTGATGGCTACGGTCCGGGTAATTCATTGAGTTGGGCTCCGAGCACCCCTGGCCTGACGGTGATTCCACGCTCCATGACTCGCTGAACCCCCATGACCACGTCACAACCGTTCGATCTGCGTCTGCCGACCCCCGGCTGCCACAACGACCCAGAACGCGCCGGCCTCGATGCCAAGAGCGTGTTCGACGGCATGACGGAACACCTGTTCTTCACGCTCGGCAAGCTCGCCCCCACCGCCAGCCGCCATGACCTCTACATGGCCCTGAGCTATGCGGTACGTGATCGGCTGATGATGCGCTATCTGGCCACCACTGAAGCGATGCGGGCCCGCCCGCAGAAATCGGTGGCCTACCTGTCGGCGGAATTCCTGATCGGCCCGCAGCTCAACAGCAACCTGCTGAACCTCGGGATTCAAAAGGAAGCCGAGGACGCCCTCAAGAACTTCGGCATCGAGTCGTTGCAGCAGATCCTGGATGTGGAGGAGGAACCGGGTCTGGGCAATGGCGGTCTCGGCCGTCTGGCGGCTTGTTACATGGAGTCGCTGGCGAGCCTGAAGATCCCGGCCACCGGCTACGGCATCCGCTACGAGTTCGGCATCTTCGACCAGCTGATCCGCGATGGCTGGCAGGTGGAGATCACCGACAAGTGGCTCAAAGGCGGCTGGCCCTGGGAACTGCCCCAGCCCGATGAGGCCTGCTTCGTTGGCTTCGGGGGCCGTACCGAGAGCTACATCGACGACAAGGACAATTACCGCTCCCGCTGGATTCCGGCGGAACACGCCATCGGCATTCCCCATGACGTGCCGGTTCTGGGCTATCGCGTCAACATCTGCGACCGGCTGCGGCTGTGGCGTGCCGATGCCACCGAAAGCTTCGACTTCTATGCCTTCAACATCGGCGACTACTACGGGGCCGTTGAAGAAAAGGTGGGCAGTGAAACCCTCTCGAAAGTGCTGTATCCCAACGACGGCACCGATGAAGGCCGGCGTCTGCGCCTGAAGCAGCAGCACTTCTTCGTCAGCTGCTCGCTGCAAGACATGCTGCGCAGCCTCGACAACCGGGGCCTGGCCGTCGAGGACTTCCCCAACTACTGGACGGTTCAGCTCAACGACACCCATCCCGCCATCGCCGTGGCGGAGCTGATGCGCCTGCTGATCGACGATCGGCATCTGGAGTGGGATCGGGCCTGGGATATCACCTCCCGCTCCGTGGCCTACACCAACCACACGCTCCTGCCCGAGGCTCTGGAGAAGTGGGATCTGAACCTCTTCGCCAGCCTGCTGCCACGCCATCTCGAACTGATCTACGAGATCAACCGGCGCTTCCTGCAGCAGGTTCGACTGCGTTACCCCGGTAACGACGCGATCCAGCGCAAACTCTCGATCATCGATGAAGAGGGCAGCAAAGCCGTTCGCATGGCCCACCTGGCCACGATCGGTGCCCACCATGTGAACGGTGTGGCCGCCCTGCACTCCGATCTGGTGAAAACCGACCTGCTGCCGGAGTTTGCAGCGCTCTGGCCGGAGAAGTTCACCAACGTCACCAATGGCGTCACCCCGCGCCGCTGGGTCGCCCTGGCGAACCCCGAGATGTCCGCCCTGCTGGATGAGCATGTAGGACCCGACTGGATCTCCAACATGGAGAGCCTGCGCAAGCTGGAGGAGCGTCAGAACGACCAGGGCTTCCTCGAGCTCTGGGGCAACACCAAATTGTCGGTGAAGCGCAAGCTGGCCACCTACATCCACCGCAATACCGGCGTGCTGGTGGATCCCGCCAGCCTGTTCGACGTGCAGGTGAAGCGCATCCACGAGTACAAGCGCCAGCACCTCAATGCCCTGCAGGTGATCACCCAGTACCTGCGGATCAAGAACGGCCAGACCGACGGCATGGCGCCCCGCACCGTGATCTTCGGCGGCAAGGCCGCTCCCGGCTACTACATGGCGAAGCTGATCATCCGCTTCCTCAACGGCATCGCCGACACCATTAATGCCGATCCCGACATGGATGGCCTGCTGCGGGTGGTGTTCCTTCCGGATTACAACGTGAAGCTGGGGGAGCAGGTGTATCCCGCCTCCGACCTCTCCGAACAGATCTCCACCGCCGGCAAGGAAGCCTCTGGCACCGGCAACATGAAGTTCGCCATGAATGGTGCCCTCACCATCGGCACCCTTGATGGGGCCAATGTGGAGATCCGCGAGCTGGTGGGAAGCGAGAACTTCTTCCTGTTCGGCAAGACCGTGGGAGAGATCACGGCTCTCCAGCAGGACGGCTACCGCCCTGGCGATGTGATCGCCGCACTGCCGGAACTGCAGGAGGCCCTGCGGCTGATTGAGATGGGGCACTTCAGCAACGGCGACGGCGAACTGTTCCGCCCCCTGCTCGACAACCTCACCGGAAACGACCCCTTCTATGTGATGGCCGACTACGCCGACTACCTGCGGGCCCAGGAGGCGGTGAGCCGTGCCTGGAGCGACCGGATGCACTGGAATCGGATGTCACTGCTGAACACAGCCCGCACCGGGTTCTTCTCCTCCGACCGTTCCATCGGCGACTACTGCAAGAACATCTGGGCCGTGGATCCTCTCAATGTGGAGATCACCTGCGACGTGCGCTGAAAACAGCTACAAAAAAGCCCTGGATCCTGTCCAGGGCTTGGAAGCAAGATGCAGTGCTTCAGCTCCGATCAGGCAGATCAGGCGTCTGATGCAACAGACGGTTGAGCCGCAGACGGTCCACATTCAAAGGATCAGGAGCCAGCTCACCGGCCAGTTCGCGGAACTTCTGCTCGATTTCTTCCGGGACGCGCACGTCAAACACACGCTCCATCAACGCCTCGATCGAGAACAGATGGGCGTTGATGTTCTCCAGATCGGCAATGGCCTGCT
This sequence comes from Synechococcus sp. A15-44, assembly GCF_014280115.1. Lineage (NCBI taxonomy): Bacteria > Bacillati > Cyanobacteriota > Cyanophyceae > Synechococcales > Synechococcaceae > Synechococcus > Synechococcus sp. A15-44. The sequence continues at coordinate 130,737 of NZ_CP047938.1, read as the reverse complement.
GGATGCCATCACCTGATTCCTCCGGCACAGGAGCACCTGCCGAAGCAGGCTTCGAGGCGCCTGCTTCGGATGTCTGGCGGGACCCGTGCTGCTTCTGCAGATCCTCGAGCACCCGACCAGACAGGGTGCGGAACGACTGGAGTGCTGCCCAGTTCAACTCCTGTTGCTGACGAAGCGTGGGGGACTCCCGGATCAGCCGGTCATGCTCCCGGTAAAACCGTTGGCAATCCGGGCACTGGCAGGGCGGCTCTTCCGGCAATGCAGTCCCTCGCGGTCATTCCCCACTATGCCACTGATCAAGCCGCCTGAGGTCCAAAGTCTTCCTCTGCCTGGAGGCCATCCTCACCAGCCGTGTCGGGCAGAGGGATCTCAATCGAGGACACCACACCGATGACGTCACGCAGTCGCATCGAATCGGCAAACCAACCCATGGCCTGTTCGGTGTCTCCCCGACGTTCAGCATCACTGGCCTGATCCTCATGGGCTTCGGCCAGCAGAGCCAGCCAGCAGAGGCAGCGGGCCTGCACCACAGACAGATCCAGATCCGTGGGCTGGGATTCAGCAATCCGTTCACTTTCCTGTTGCACCAACAGCCTCAGACGGAGATCGTGAAGCTGGGTCATGGCACCCACACCCGGTTAAGGCAACCCTAGCGGTGGTGAGCGATCTGCCCACCCCACCAGATGTAGCGCTTACTACGTCTTCAGTGATTCTCACGGGGCTGGCGGGACTCGAACCCACGACCTACGGTTTAGGAAACCGTCGCTCTATCCAGCTGAGCTACAGCCCCAGACCTCTGAATTATGCCCACGAGGCATGATGGGATCTGAAAGCAGGCGAGGTGGTTGCGGCCGATCTCTTTGAGTGTCGGCTGAGGAAAGTCCGGGCTCCCTGATGGCCAGGCTTGCTGGGTAATGCCCAGTGCGGGTGACCGTGAGGAGAGTGCCACAGAAACACACCGCCGATGGCCGGTTCGCCGGCACAGGCAAGGGTGCAAAGGTGCGGTAAGAGCGCACCAGCAGCATCGAGAGGTGCTGGCTCGGTAAACCCCGGCTGGGAGCAAGGCCAAGGAACGATGGCTGGCCATTGGCCCCGTTCCGCTTGAACGCGCCGCTTGAGGCCGTCGGCAACGGCGGTCCCAGATAGATAGCCACCCACCCTCTGCAGACCAACCTCTGTGGTGGCGTGAACAGAACCCGGCTTATGTCCTGCTTTCACCTCTTCTTGCCCCCTGAGCCAAAGCTCAGGGGGCCCAGGCCACGGCTCAATCAGCGTCGCTGTCGTCGGACTGACGCAGCTTCACAACCATGCGCTTCATCTCCGGACGTGCCTTCCGCTTTTCGGTGGCTTCACGCGCAGGCATGATTTGGGTCTTGATCTTGAGACCAGGAAGTTTCAACTGCTCACCCGATTCCACTGAGGCTTTGATGCTTTCGGCGACTTCTTTGACAACCTTGCGGACGGTCCTTGCAGGGATGTCGTTGTCGGTGGAAATCCGTGAAACCAGATCTTTGAACGTCATTGCTGGTGTCCTCATCGAGGCGCGAAAGTTGGGATGGGCATTCCTGTCCGCAATTAAGCCCACATTGAAAACTTAGTCGCAAACGAAGGCTTCCCTACGGTTTGGGACACGCCTTGACGGATGCCTCCCCTGTGGACGAGACCCGAACCGCGGCGCTATCGGCCCTGATCCACCGCCTCGACGCTGAGATTCCAATCAACCCTCAGCTACTCGCCCTGGTGGATCAGGCCCTCACCCACGTGTCGAGCGGCCGGGCCCGCAATCTGGAACGGCTGGAATTCCTGGGGGATGCGGTGCTGCGGCTCGCCGCCACTGAATTCATTGACCGCCACCACGCCGATCTCGCCGTGGGTGCCTGCTCCAACCTGCGCGCCCAGCTGGTGAGCGACCGCTGGCTGGCGGATGTGGGGGCAGGGCTTGCCATCGAACAACACCTGCTGCTGGGACGGCATGCCCAGGGGGATCGTTCCGCCCAATCCAGGCTGAGGGCCGATGCCACAGAAGCGCTCATCGGTGCCTTGTACACGGCCCTTGGCGACCTTGAGGCGATTCACCGCTGGCTCACCCCCCACTGGCGCGCCACAGCCCAAGCGATGCTGGCCACCCCCCACCAGTTCAACGGCAAAACAGCCCTGCAGGAGTGGAGCCAGGGCCAAGGGCTGGGACTGCCCGACTACGCCACCGAGGAATGCAGCCACCAGCACGGCGACCCCGAGCGCTTCCGCTGCCAGGTGAGCGTCGACAACAAAGAGCTGGCCGAAGCCAAGGGACGCTCACGCAAAGAAGCCGAGCAGAACGCCGCTGCCGCTGCTCTTCAGGCCCTCGAAGACAGCAATGCGCCACAGGCATCGCAGTGAAGGGCGTCCTTACGGTGCCCCTGACGCCCACAGCTGCTGCAGGTCAGCTCCATCCCGCGCTGCTGGTGCTGCCGCACCCCCGACACCGTCAGGATGCCGGTGGGGATGGCAATGATGCCGAAACCAAGAAGCATCACCACCGAAGCCAGCAGCCGACCCAGCTCGGTCTGCGGCACTACATCGCCGTAGCCAACGGTGGTCATGGTCACGATCGCCCAGTAGACGCCGCTCCCCACCGTCTGGAACTGGGAGTCGGGCCGGGCGCTTTCAATCACAAAGATGCTGTAGCCGAGCACCACCTGCATCAGAACAACAAAGAACAGGAAGACGCTGATGGTGCGGGCGCTGCCCCTCAGGGCCTGCCCCAACACGCGGGCTTCATCAATGAACTTGAGCAGTTTGAACACCCGCAGGATGCGGCCGAACTTGAACACCCACAGCAGCAACTCACTGCGCACCTGCGGCACGAAGAAAAACAGCACCGCCGAAGCGTCAATCAATCCGGTGAAGCTGAACAAGTAACGGCGAGGCCTCTCCACCAGAGCCAGATGAAGGACGAAATCCGCAGCAAACACCGCCAAGCAAACGTTCTGAACCAGATCGATCCAGGGCACATTGGTTTGGCGCAGGGCTGAGTTGCCCAAGGGGTCGGGTTCCAGCAGGAGGGCCAGAACACTCAGAAGAATTGCCCCGAAAATGACAGCGTTGTAAGCCTTACCGGCCGGAGTGGTGGCTTCCAGCACCGTGGACTGCAGCCGTTGTCGCAGGCTTCGGTCCTTGTCCATCGCCTCAGGCCGGCTGGAGGTCCTTCAAGCGCAGGGTGACCAACTTGTCCCAGTTGCCGCCTTCAAACAAAACGGCCGCACGGTCGCCGCTGATTCGCTGCACAAAGCCGGTGTAGCCGTTGTAAATCGAGGTGGCATCCGCCACGGTGACGGTGGAGCCAGGGAGGATCGGAGCGGTTGCAGGCGCCATGGCTCGTTCGCGGACGGATCTGGGGCCATTATCGGCAGAGTGCGCGACGGATGGCATGGCGGAGAGTAATGAGTGGCTCAGCGTCGGCAAGATCGTGGGGGTCCAGGGGCTGCAGGGGGAACTGCGGGTGAACCCCGCCAGTGATTTTCCCGAGCGGTTCACAGCACCAGGGGCCCGCTGGCTGCGCAGTCGCAAGGGGAGTGAGCCGACGGAAATCCAACTCAAAAAAGGCCGGCAACTGCCCGGCAAGTCGCTGTTCGTGGTGCGGCTTGAAGGAATCGACAGCCGTAGCGCCGCCGAAACCCTTGTGGGCCAGGAACTACTGGTGTCAGCGGATGACCGGCCCGAATTGGACGAGGGGGAATTTCACCTGCTTGATCTGCTGGGCCTGGAGGCACGGCTCGCAGCCGATGGCCCTGCCGTTGGCACCGTGAGCGATTTGATCAGCGGCGGCAACGACCTGCTGGAAATCACCACATCGGAGGGCCGCAAGCTGCTGATTCCCTTCGTGGAGGCGATCGTGCCGGAGGTGCACTTGGAGGAGGGCTGGCTGCTGCTCACCCCACCGCCAGGCCTGCTGGAGCTCTGAAAGATCTCTCTCGGGGCATCGACAGAACCCCCTGGGAGGAGCGATTCTGGGTCAGCGCTTTCAGGACGTAATGGCCTCCACACCGCTGATTCCTGTGATCCTTTGCGGAGGCACCGGCACACGGCTCTGGCCCCTATCGCGGGCCAGTTACCCCAAGCAGTACTGGCCATTGAGCGGAGACGGAGAGGCCACGTTGCTGCAGCAGACCCAACAGCGGCTTCAGGGCCTGGACGCCCTTGCAGCTCCCCTGTTGATCTGCAATGAAGACCACCGCTTCATCGTGGCCGAGCAGATGCGCCAGATCGGCGTGGAGCCCAACGCGATCCTGCTGGAACCGATGGGCCGCAACACCGCCCCGGCGGTGACCGTGGCCGCACTGCAGGCCACGGCCAACGGCGAGGACCCGCTGCTGCTGGTGCTGGCAGCGGATCACCTGATCCGCGATGCCGCCCAATTCCGCCAGGCCATCAACGCCGGCCGCAAGCCCGCCGAAGAGGGCCGCCTGGTGACCTTCGGCATCGTGCCGACGGCCCCGGAAACCGGCTACGGCTACATCGAAGCCAGCGAACCCTTCTCACTTGGAGGACCGGTCCATGTGCCGATCAAGCGCTTCGTGGAGAAGCCCGATCAGGCCACAGCGGAGCAATTCCTGGCCACCGGCCGCTTCACCTGGAACAGCGGCATGTTCCTGTTCCGCGCCAGCGCCATGCTGGCGGAACTGGAACGACTGGCCCCGGAAGTGGTGAGCTGCTGCCGGGCCGCTCTGGAGCAAGACACAGCTGACCTGGAATTCCATCGGCTGGAGCGGGAAGCCTTTGCCAAGTGCCCCAACGTGGCCATTGACGTGGCCGTGATGGAGAAAACGGAACTGGGCAGTGTGCTGCCGCTGGATGCCGGCTGGAGCGACGTGGGCAGCTGGAGCGCCCTCTGGGAAACCTCAGAGCAAAAGAATTCACAAGGCAATGTTCTGCAGGGCCACGTGATCGCCGAAGGCAGCCGCGATTGCTATTTGCGCAGCGAACACCGCCTTGTGGTGGGTTTGGGGGTTGAAAACCTCGTGGTCGTGGAAACCGACGACGCCGTGCTGATTGCGGATCGCTCCAAGGCCCAGGAGATCAAGACCGTTGTGAAGCAGCTGGAGGCCGACGGCAGCCCGGAAGGCAAGGCCCACCGCAAGATTTACCGGCCATGGGGCTCTTACACGGGTGTGGTGGAGGACAGCCGCTGGCAGGTGAAGCGGATCTCGGTAAAACCGGGGGCCAGCCTGTCGCTGCAGATGCACCACCACCGGGCTGAGCACTGGATCGTGGTGCGCGGAACAGCGATCGTCGAACGCGACGGCGAAGAACAAATGCTGGGTGAAAACCAGAGCACTTACATCCCCCTGGGATGCAAACACCGCCTGTCAAATCCAGGGAAAATCCCCGTGGAACTGATCGAGGTTCAGAGCGGCGAATACCTCGGGGAGGACGACATCGTTCGCTTCCAGGATCGCTACGGCCGCAGCGACCTCAGCAGCAGTGATCACAGCATCAGTGCCAGCTGATGCTCACTCCACGGTGACGCTCTTGGCCAGGTTGCGGGGTTGATCCACATCCAGGCCGCGATGGGCGGCGATGTGATAACTCAGCAACTGCATCGGCACCACGGTGAGCAGGGGGCTGATCCACTCGCTCACCGCAGGCACCGGCAGCAGTTCATCAAACAGATCGGTATCAGGCCCATGGGGCGCCACACCGATCAACTGGGCATCGCGGGCCTTGGCTTCCTGGGCGTTGCTGAGCACCTTCTCGAACACCACGCCGGGCACGGCGATCGACACCACCGGCACCCGGGAATCGAGCAGGGCGATCGGACCGTGCTTCATCTCCCCGGCCGGGTAGCCCTCAGCGTGGATGTAGCTGATCTCCTTGAGTTTCAACGCCCCCTCCAGGGCGATCGGGTAGTTGATGCCCCGCCCCAGGAAAATCACATCCTGGGTGTCGGCAAAACGAGGAGCCAGAACCTCAGCGTGCTTGTCGTGCAGATCCAACAGCTGGCGCAACTGCTGGGGCAAACCGCGCAGTTCGTCCGACAGAGCCTTGATCTCAGCCGCAGGGCGAGCACCACGGCGAGCCGCAAAGGCCATGGCCAAGCCATAAAAGGCCAACAGCTGACCAAGGAAGGTCTTGGTGGCTGCCACGCCCACTTCGATGCCGGCTCCGATGTCGAGGATGTGGGACACCTGACGTGACAGAGAGCTCTCCGGACGGTTGGTCACCCCCAGCTGGCGGGGGGCAAAGGCTGGATCCCCATGGGCCAGACGCCGCTCTGCCTCCATCGCCAAGGCAGCGAGGGTATCGGCCGTTTCACCGGACTGGGTCACACCAATGGTGAGGGTGTGGGGAGCCAGCGGCGGCGGCGCATAGCGGAACTCACTGGCGTAGTGCACCGATGTGGGAATGCCGGCGAACTGTTCCAGCAGGTAGGCCCCCACCATCGCGGCATGGCGGCTGGTGCCGCAGGCCAGGATCTGAATCTGTTCAATCCCGGCATAAAAAGCATCGTCCATCGGCAGCGCCACCGGCTGCTCGCGCGGCAGTCCCTGGGGCAGGTGGCGCGTCACCCACAGCTCTGCGGTCTCCGGCTGCTCATGGATTTCCTTGAGCATGAAGTGACGGAACTCGCGCTTGTCCGCCACGTGGTCAACACCGCTGAGCTGGGTGGGCATGCGTTGCTGGCGCGCCCCTGCAGCGTCATAGAGCTCCACCCCCAGAGGTGAGAGCAAGGCCACCTCGCCGTCTTCCATCGGCAGGATCGTGCGGGTGAAGCCCGCCAGGGCCGGCGTGTCGCTGGCACAGAGGAATTCACCTTCCCCCAAGCCGATCAACAGCGGTGCCGCCTTACGGGCCACCACCAATGCCCCCGGCGCCTTATCCCAGATCACAGCAAGGGCATAGGCCCCCTGAAGCTGGGGCAGCACCCGCTGCAGGGCCTCCAGCAACAGCCCACCACCAGGGGGCCCGCCCCCGGCTTGCAGCTGCTGCAGTTCTGCCGCCAGCAGATGCGGAATCACCTCGGTGTCGGTCTCCGACTGGAACACCACCCCTGACGCCTCCAGCTGCTCCCGCAGGGCCCGGTGGTTCTCAATGATTCCGTTCTGCACCACCGCCACTGCTGCATCGCTGCTGCGGTGCGGGTGGGCATTGCGCTCTTCCGGCTTGCCATGGGTGGCCCAGCGGGTGTGGCCAATGCCGCATTGGCCCGGCGCTCCCTCTGCTTCAAAACAAGCGGTGAGGTTGCGCAGTTTGCCCTTGGCCCGCAGGCAGGTCAGCTGCCCCTGAGCAGCCACCGTGGCGATCCCAGCGGAGTCGTAACCGCGGTACTCCAACTGCCGGAGGCCCTCCAGAAGCTGGGGTGCCGCTTCTCGGGAACCCACCAGGGCAACGATTCCGCACATACAAAAAAAAGCCCGGCTGAAGCCGGGCTGAGCTTATGAGGTAAAAAGAGGCGAATCAGTACGCCAGACCCATGGATCGGGTGGTTTCATCGCCCAGGTAGACGCGGATGCTGAGGAAGTCGGTGGGGCAGGCGGTTTCGCAACGCTTGCAACCAACGCAGTCTTCAGTGCGCGGAGAAGAAGCAATCTGACCGGCCTTGCATCCGTCCCAGGGCACCATCTCAAGCACGTCGAGAGGGCAGGCACGCACACACTGGGTGCAGCCGATGCAGGTGTCGTAGATCTTGACGGCGTGGGACATGTGCCCGATGCATACGAAGGCTTGGAGCAAACGTACCCGTCCTTCGCCGGTCCATGGCCAGGCCGTCACCGTTGTTAACGGCACAGTTGTTGGTGAGGAGACACTGAAGGCGTGCCCGTAAGATGCAGCGTCCCGTTGCCACGGCTATGTCCCAGGAAGCGATTCTCGAAAAGGTGCGCTCGATCGTTGCGGAGCAACTGAGTGTTGACTCCGGCGAGGTGAAGCCCGAATCCAACTTCCAGAATGATCTGGGCGCTGATTCTCTGGACACCGTGGAACTCGTGATGGCCCTGGAAGAGGCCTTCGACATCGAGATTCCTGACGAAGCAGCTGAAGGCATCACCACCGTTGGTGACGCCGTCAAATACATCGAAGACAAGCAGGCCTGAGCAACGCAATGGTGGATGGTCTCCATCGCGTCGTCATCACCGGCCTCGGCGCGGTCACACCGATCGGCAACACGGTTCAGGACTACTGGAACGGCCTCACCTCCGGCAGCAACGGAGTGGAGGCCATCACCCTGTTCGATGCATCCGAACACGCCTGTCGTTTTGCGGCAGAGGTGAAGGATTTCGATCCGTCCGGCTTCATCGAACCGAAGGAAGCCAAGCGCTGGGATCGGTTCTGCAAGTTCGGCGTTGTGGCCGCCAAACAGGCGGTCGCCCACTCCGGCCTCGACATCAACGACGCGAATGCGGATCGGATCGGCACGATCATCGGCTCCGGCGTCGGTGGCCTGCTGACGATGGAGACGCAGGCCCACGTATTGGAGGGCAAAGGGCCAGGACGGGTCAGCCCGTTCACGGTGCCGATGATGATTCCCAACATGGCCACTGGCCTGGCCGCCATTGCCTTAGGCACCAAGGGCCCCAGCTCCGCTGTGGCTACCGCCTGTGCTGCCGGCTCCAATGCCGTTGGCGATGCCTTCCGGCTGCTGCAGCTGGGCAAGGCCGATGCGATGGTATGCGGTGGCGCCGAATCGGCAATCACCCCCCTTGGAGTGGCCGGCTTCGCCAGCGCCAAGGCCCTGTCCTTCCGCAATGACGATCCGGCAACAGCCAGCCGTCCGTTCGATAAGGAGCGCGATGGCTTCGTGATCGGCGAGGGTGCCGGCGTGCTGGTGCTCGAGACCCTCGAGCACGCCCAGGCCCGTGGCGCCTCGATCCTCGCTGAAGTGGTGGGTTACGGCATGACCTGCGACGCACACCACATCACCTCCCCCACGCCGGGCGGCGTCGGTGGTGCCGAGGCGATGCGCCTTGCCCTGGCCGATGGCGGCATTGATCCATCTGAGATCGACTACGTCAACGCCCATGGCACCAGCACACCGGCAAACGACAAGAACGAAACCTCGGCGATTAAAAGCGCCCTGGGTGAGCGAGCCTTGCAGATTCCGGTGAGCTCCACCAAATCGATGACCGGTCACCTGCTGGGTGGCTCCGGTGGCATCGAAGCCGTGGCCTGCGTGCTGGCGCTGCAACACGGCGTCGTGCCCCCCACGATCAACCACACCACGCCAGACCCCGACTGTGATCTGGATGTCGTGCCGAATGAGGCACGGGATCAGACACTGGGAACCGTCTTATCCAACTCGTTTGGCTTCGGCGGCCACAACGTCTGTCTGGCTTTCAAACGCGCCAGCTGAGCCTTCGCGCTCACGCCGTGCGTCAAAATCGCTTCAACTTTTCCTCTTAACACCATGGTCGCTGCGCCCGCGTCACTCGACACGCTCTGCATCAACAGCATTCGAATGCTGGCTGTCGACGCCATCAACAAGTCCAACAGCGGCCACCCCGGCCTGCCGATGGGCTGCGCACCCATGGGTTATGCCCTCTGGGACAAGTTCCTCAAGCACAACCCCAAGAACCCCAAGTGGTTCAACCGCGACCGCTTCGTGCTGTCCGCCGGTCACGGCTGCATGCTGCTCTACGCGCTGCTGCACCTCACCGGATACGACTCGGTCTCCATCGAGGACATCAAGCAATTCCGCCAGTGGGGCTCCAAGACTCCGGGCCACCCAGAAACCTTTGAGACCCCTGGTGTTGAAGTGACCACCGGCCCCCTGGGTGCTGGCATCTCCAACGCTGTGGGCTTGGCCATCGCTGAATCCCACTTGGCGGCCAAGTTCAACAAGGCCGACGCCACCGTTGTGGATCACTACACCTACGTGATCATGGGCGACGGCTGCAATCAGGAGGGTGTGTCCTCTGAAGCTGCATCCCTAGCCGGTCACCTGAAGCTGGGCAAGCTGATCGCCCTGTACGACGACAACAGCATCACCATCGATGGGCGCACCGATGTGTCCTTCACCGAGGACGTGCTGAAGCGCTACGAGGCCTACGGCTGGCACGTGCAGCACGTGGCCGAGGGCAACACTGACGTGGATGCCATCGCCAAGGCGATTGAGGCTGCCAAGGCTGTGACCGACAAGCCGTCGATCATCAAGGTGACCACCACCATCGGCTACGGCTCTCCCAACAAGGCTGATACCGCCGGTGTTCACGGTGCTGCCCTGGGTGAAGAGGAGGCCGCTCTGACCCGTCAGCAGCTGGGTTGGGACTACGCCCCCTTCGAAATCCCCCAGGACGCCTACGACCAGTTCCGCCAAGCCATCGACCGCGGCGCGAGCCTCGAGGCCGAGTGGAACCAGACCCTGGCCACCTACCGCACCAAGTACCCCAGCGAAGCCGCCGAGTTCGAGCGGATGCTGCGCGGCGAGCTGCCCGAGGGTTGGGACAAGGACCTGCCCACCTACACCCCCGAAGACGGTGGTCTGGCTACCCGCAAGCACTCCCAGATCTGCCTGGGTGCTCTGGGCCCCAACCTGCCCGAACTGATCGGCGGCTCCGCCGACCTCACCCACTCCAACTACACGGACATCAAGGGTGAAACCGGCTCCTATCAAGCCAGCAGCCCTGAGAAGCGCTACCTGCACTTCGGTGTGCGCGAGCACGCCATGGCCGCCATCCTCAACGGCATTGCTTATCACAACAGTGGCCTGATCCCCTACGGCGGCACCTTCCTAGTCTTCGCCGACTACATGCGCGGTTCAATGCGCCTGTCGGCCCTGAGCGAGCTGGGCGTGATCTACGTGCTCACCCACGACTCCATCGGTGTCGGCGAAGACGGCCCAACCCACCAGCCGATCGAAACCATCCCCTCCCTGCGGGCGATGCCGAACATGCTGGTGTTCCGCCCTGGCGACGGCAATGAGACCAGCGGTGCCTACAAGGTGGCGATCCAGAACCGCAAGCGCCCCAGCTCCCTTTGCCTCAGCCGCCAAGGCATGGCCAACCAGGCGAACTCCTCGATCGACAAGGTGGCCCTGGGTGGTTACGTGCTGGAAGACTGCGCTGGAACTCCCGAGCTGATCCTGATCGGCACCGGCACCGAACTGGACCTCTGCGTCCAGGCCGCCAAACAGCTCACTGCTGAAGGCAAGAAGGTGCGCGTGGTCTCCATGCCCTGCGTCGAGCTGTTCGACGAGCAGACCGACTCCTACAAGGAAGAGGTGCTCCCCAACGCCGTGCGCAAGCGCATGGTTGTGGAAGCCGCTGAATCCTTCGGCTGGCACCGTTTCATCGGCCTGGATGGCGACAGCGTCACCATGAACCGCTTCGGCGCTTCCGCCCCCGGCGGCACCTGCCTCAAGGAATTCGGCTTCACGGTGGAGAACGTGGTGGCCAAAGCCAATGCTCTGCTCGGCTGATCGCCAGGACACTTCAACAACAAGGCCTCCTGCTTCGGCAGGGGGTCTTTTTTTATGCCAAAGGCCAGTGGCCAAACACAAAAAAGCCCGACGTCCTAAGGGACGCCGGGCCAAGATCTGATTGCAAGCAGGCAATCAGTCGGCTTTGTCGAGTTTGACAGGCGTCAGCTCTGCAGCGCCAGTGTTGGCTTCGAGCACCTTTTCAAGACCTTCGAGATCTTCATCAGTGATCTTGGTCTGCATCGGGCAGTGCTTCGGTCCGCACATGGAGCAGAACTCAGCCTGCTTGTAGATGTCAGCCGGCAGGGTTTCGTCGTGATACTCCTTGGCCCGCTCAGGATCCAAGGACAGCTCAAACTGCTTGTTCCAGTCGAAGTTGTAGCGGGCGCGGCTGAGCTCGTCGTCACGGTCACGAGCGCCGGGGCGGTGGCGGGCGATGTCTGCCGCATGGGCAGCGATCTTGTAAGCGATCAGGCCTTCGCGCACATCCTCAGCATTGGGCAGACCGAGGTGCTCCTTCGGCGTCACATAACAGAGCATCGCCGTGCCATGCCAACCGGCCATGGCCGCACCGATGGCCGAGGTGATGTGGTCGTAGCCGGGAGCAATATCGGTGACCAGGGGGCCGAGCACATAGAAGGGTGCTTCACTGCACTCCTCCATCTGCTTCTTCACGTTGAACTCGATCTGATCGAGGGGGACGTGGCCGGGACCCTCCACCATCACCTGCACGTCATGCTTCCAGGCGCGACGGGTCAATTCACCGAGGGTGTGCAACTCGGCCAATTGAGCGGCATCCGAAGCATCGTGCTGGCAACCGGGACGCAGCGAGTCTCCGAGGGAGAAGGTGCAGTCGTAGCGCTTGAAGATCTCGCAGATGTCGTCAAACCGCGTGTAAAGCGGGTTCTGACGGTGGTGATACAGCATCCATTGAGCCAGGATGCCGCCGCCGCGGCTGACGATGCCGGTGATACGGCCCTTCACCTTGGGAAGGTGCTCAATTAGCAGGCCAGCGTGGATGGTCTGGTAGTCGACGCCCTGCTGACAGTGCTTCTCGATGATGTGGAGGAAGTCGTCCTCATCGAGCTTCTCGATCGATCCGTGGACGCTCTCAAGAGCCTGATAAACAGGCACGGTGCCGATCGGAACGGGGGATGCACCGATGATCGCGGTGCGCACCTCATCGAGGTTGACGCCGCCGGTGGAGAGATCCATCACGGTGTCGGCGCCATATTTCACCGCCAGCTTCAGCTTCTTCACCTCCTCAGCGGCATCAGACGCATTCGGAGAGGCGCCGATGTTGGCGTTCACCTTGCACTTGCTGGCGATGCCGATCGCCATCGGCTCCAGATTGGTGTGGTTGATGTTGGCCGGGATGATCATTCGCCCCCGGGCCACCTCTTCCATCACCAGCGATTCGGGCAGGTTCTCCCGCTTCGCCACATGGGCCATTTCTTCGGTGACCACGCCCTGGCGGGCGTAATGCATCTGAGAGACGTTGGCCTGACCCTTGCGGGACTCAACCCAGGAAGCGCGCATGATCTGAGGTGCGACGGACAGCCCAGGGGTCGACGTTTGGCCGTGGATCACGCTCAAGCACTTCCCTGCGCCGGCATGACCCGGAATCAGGTTCGGAGGGTGTGATCTCAGCCTGGGTTCATGGTGAAACCCAGACACCCCTAGTGATGTTCAAAAGCTAGCAAGCGTTGGTCAAAGGCCCGTTCAACTGGCTTGCAAACCATTGAGCACGGCAGCCACCACCCGGTGATCGCTGTCCTGCTGCAGGGATTGCAACAAGCCTCTGGCCTGCACCCCGATGGGATCGGTACCCCCCTCCCGAACAATCCGACTGAGAATTTCAGCCCCACTCACCCGCACGGTGCCATCGGCATCGGCAATCGCCATGGTTGCCAACTCCAGCAACCAAGCCATATCAATGTCGGGTTGTTCCGCCAAGGCGGAGAGAATGCTGCAGCGAACCAGCCAGGCGACATCGGCTTCAAAGGCCGAACGCAGCAAAGGCCAGGCCCGCTCCACTCCGTAGCTGGCCAGAGCATTGGCTGCCTCGGCCCGCACATTGGGGTCTTCATCGGCAGTGATCAACGCACTCAGCACAGTCCAGCCCTGTTCGGTGCGCTTGTAGCCCAATCCACTGCAGCTCAAAGAACGCACCAGAAAGGGCTTCTGCTCCGTGCCCAGCACCAGCAACGGCACAGCCTCAGCATCCGAGCAATGGCGGAGCTTTGTGATCGCCGGCATCGCCTGAACCGGATCCCCACTGGCAATGGCCTGGCGGACCTGCTCGAGATCAGGGCGTTGCGGATCGGTTTCGTTCATGGGTTGCTGCCAGGGGTGCGCGCCCGTTGAAGATCGGCCAACAGCCTGGCGCGGCGGCGCTGCCGACCGAGAGCGCTGCTGATGATCAGACCCGAACCCACCAATATCGCGGGCCACACCTGCACCCGGTCCTTGCCTTGGCGCTGGTTGGTAGCCAGCAACGCGAGCAGGATCAGCAACGGAGCCCCGAGGGAAACCCAAATCACCGCACGACGTTGGTTCATGCCGAGGTGTTCTCCGTGATCCACGCCAGCACGGTGGCCGTGAGAACCGCAATGCCAACACCGAGGGCGTCTTCCTCCAGTGCGAACGCTCCGTTGTGCAGCGGCGCACACCCCTCGGGCCCGGCCACGCCCAGCCGCACCATCATTCCCGGCACATCCCGGAGCAGCTCAGCAAAGTCTTCCGCCCCCAGGGAGGGCTGCTCCACAGGCAGCACCTTGTCGCGCCCCAGACACTCCACCGCACAGCGTTCGAGCAAAGTCGTGAGCTGCGGATCGTTGTGCACCGGTGGCGCGATGCAGCGGTAATTCACCACTGCCGTACCCCCTCCACTGGCACAAATCCCCTGCACAGTCTCATCGATCCAGGCCGGCAGCTGGGCGTGCTGCTGCAGATCCAAGCAGCGCACCGTACCCAGCAAGCGCACCTGATCGGCAATCACGTTGAAGGCGCGACCGCCCTCCACCTTGCCGAAACTGATCACCACCGGCTGCAACGCATCCAAGCGGCGGGCGATGGTCTGCTGAAGCTCTGTGATCACCCGAGCCGCCAGCCAAACAGCATCCACCGACTGATGGGGACGGGCGCCATGGCCGCCCTCACCCTGCACCCGGATCTCCAGCTCACCGGCCGCCGCCGTGAGACAACCCCGCCGGATCCCCACCGTGCCCACCGGCAGGTTCGGCACCACATGCACTCCATACAACGCATCAAGGCCCTCCACCGCCCCCGCGTCCCGCATCCACACCGCCCCCTGGGCCAACTCTTCGGCGGGTTGAAACAGCAGCCGCACTCGAGCCCCTAAGCGGGGCTCCTGAGCCAGCAAGCGCGCGACACCAAGGCCCGTGCAGGTGTGTAGGTCGTGGCCACAGGCATGCATCAGACCCTGGCGGGTGGAGGCATAGCTCAGCCCGGTGCGCTCCTCCACCGGAAGCGCATCCATGTCCACCCGCAAACCCACCGTGGGGCCGTGATCAGGCCCCAACTCAGCCACCACACCCGTGCGGCCAACTCCCTCACGAACCCGCCAACCCAGCTGACGCAGTTCACCGGCGACCAGAGCAGCCGTCTGATGTTCCTCACCGCTGAGCTCAGGGTGGGCATGCAGATGCCGGCGCAGCTGCAGCAGCTCAGGCAGCTCCCGGCTGAGTCGATCGGACAGGGACGTCGCTTGGGTCATCTCAGGACGCCTCCAAGGCCAGGAACGCCATCAGATCCGCCGTCGGCTGCGGTGGCCAGCGGCGCACCTGCTCCAGCCAATCGGCCTGGCGGTAACGCTGATCCAGGCCGGCCGCCGCGGCCCAGTGGCTTTCGGCTTCACCACTGGATCCTTCGCGCCAGAGCAGGCCGCTGAGGGCCGCCCGAGCGTCGGCGAACAAGGGATAGCGACGGATCAGTTTGCGCAATTCCGCCTCCGCCCAATCGAGATCTCCTGCTTGCCAGGCCGCCAGCGCCTCACTGGAGCGGGCCATGGCGAAGCCGGGGCGGGCAAGAGCAGCCTGGCCATAAAGCTCTCGCGCCAAAGGCCAGTCCCCTTGCGAGCCACGCACATTGGCCAGGTTGTAGAGGGCTGAGGCATCCTGCGGATCGCGCTCCAGAATCCAGAGATAGTCGTCCGCTGCCGCGGACCAGTCCTGAAGCGCTTCCTCCGCCGTGCCCCGGTTCAGATGCGGGTCGCTTTCCTCCGGCGCCAGCACAATCGAGGCGCTCTGATCGTCGATGGCCCCGGACGCATCCCCGAGGGCCAGACGCACATTGCCGCGGTTGCTCAGCGCTGCTGCATCCTCTGGAGCCTGCTCCAGAAAGCGGTCCCAAAGGGGCAACGCCTCCACAAAATCCCCCTGACGGCTTGCCGTCAGCGCCTGCTCATAAAGCCCCTGCAGATCGAGGGCCTGCACTGGCAGGGCCAGCACCAAACTCATCAACAGGACGAGAAACCGGTTCATGCCGCCTCAGCCAGATGACTGCGGGCCGCATCCGTGACCATGCGGCCGCGGGGGGTGCGCATCAGCAACCCCTGTTGCAACAAAAACGGCTCTACCACGGTCTCCAGGGTGACGGGATCGTCGCCAAGGGCCGCCGCCAGAGTCTCCAGGCCCACCGGGCCACCACCATGGTGGTCGATCAGCAGCTGCAGCAAACGCCGATCGCTGGCATCGAGGCCCCGATGATCCACGCGGTGCAGGCTCAGAGCCTCTCCGACAAGGGCCTGATCAATTGCTCCACTGCTCCCGCCACGCACGCTGGCCACATCTCGCACCCGGCGCAGCAGGCGGTTGGCAATCCTGGGCGTACCGCGGCAAGAGGCGGCAATGCTGCGGCGGGCCTGCGGTGTGAGGGTGACCCCGATCAGCCCGGCGGTGCGCTCGACGATCGCTTCCAGGTCGTCCTGGCCGTAAAACTCCAACCGCTGGATCAGGCCGAACCGGTCCCGCAGCGGGGAGCTCAGCGATCCGGCGCGGGTGGTGGCCCCCACAAGGGTGAAAGGCGGCAAGTCGAGGGAACGGGTTCGTGCTGTGCTGCCCTTGCCGACGGTGAGATCGAGGCGACGGTCTTCCATCGCCGGATAAAGCAGCTCCTCCGCCACCCGGCTCAGGCGATGAATCTCGTCAATGAACAGCAGATCACGGGGCTGCAGGTTGACCAACAACCCAACGATGTCGCGCGGGCGTTCCAAGGCCGGTGCACTGGTGACCTTGCACTGCACCCCCATTTCTTCGGCCAACACCATGGCCATGGTGGTTTTGCCCAAACCCGGCGGGCCATAGAGCAACACATGATCGAGGGCATCGCCGCGGCCAAGCGCCGCCTCCACCGCAATGCCCAGCACCTGCTTGAGCTCGCTCTGGCCGATGTAGTCGTTCAGGCGCTGGGGCCGAAGCTTGTCTTCCGGCCGACTCACCACCTCTTCAGGTACCGGCTGGGGGTCCACCAGCGCTTCAGGGCGGCGTGGTGGCTTGCGACCGGAGCTGGAGGAGACAATCGCCATGCGGGCAGGGTACCCAGACCTGGATAGGGTCGGAAGACGCAGCCGCAGCCATGGCCAAGGGAGGAGCGAAAAAAGCAGCCGCAGCCGCGGCACGGGCCGCCGCCAATCGGATGCTGGCGGACAACCGGCAGGCACGGCACCAGTACGAGATCCTCGAAACCCTCGAAACCGGTATCGAGCTGGTGGGCACCGAGGTGAAGTCGATCCGTAACGGCAAGGCCAACCTGCGCGATGGCTTCTGCCTGATCCGCAATGGAGAGCTGCAATTGCACAACGTGCACATCTCACCCCACACCCACGCCGGCAGTTACTTCAACCACGACCCACTGCGCACCCGAAAACTGCTGGCCCATCGCCGTGAGATCGACAAGCTTCGCGGTTTGGTGGATCAGAAAGGCCTGACGCTGATCCCCCTCAACATTCACCTCAAGGGGTCCTGGATCAAGCTCACCATCGGGCTGGGCAAAGGGCGCAAATTGCATGACAAGCGCGCCGCCGAAAAGGAAAAGCAATCCAAGAAGGACGTGAAAGCAGCGATGGAGCGCTACTGATCGAGCGGGTCCGCCCGACAAGACAGGGTGAACAGACTCGAAGAGACCCCTTCGTTGGTGACCAACACCTGCAGCGGCGAGCCCGCTTCAGGTGCAATCCGAGTCACCCGCAGGGGACCACGCTCCGCCTCCACCTGCCCATTGACGCCGAAAACCATCATCTGCATCAGCGGTGTGCCGTTGATGCCCAGGGCCACGGCATCACCTGCTGGAGCCTCCACCAGCACCAAACGCGCGCCACCGGCAGGGATGGGCAACGACGTGATGGAGGGTTCAAGCGGGCGCGCTTTGAGCCGCACGATTTCAACGTCATCAAGGCTCTGAATCGCCGCTGCAATCCAGAGCTGAAGAAAGGGGTCGGCGGGTTTCCGGCCACGCATGGTGACCGGCAGCAGATCCTTGGCTCCAGCACTCACCAGATGCTCCACGACCCGCGGATGAACGCCCTGTTTCAACAGCGCCTCACGCGGCTGCTGCCAGTCCCCTGCCCCCAAACGCCCCAACTGGGCCCGAATCACCGGCGGCAGCAAGGCAATCCGAGCCAGCCATTGCTCGGCCAGCTCGGTCCAGACCCTGCGTAACGGCGCATCCTGCTGCGGCTCCGTGCTGAGCTGGCTGGCATCCACAAGTTCGACAAACCAGCCGCGATCCACTTGAAGCGCCCGCAGCCGGCTGAGCAATTGCTGGCGTTGATCCAGCTCCGCCGACGGCAGGCTGACGACGGGCGCCGAAGCCCACCCTTCGCTGCTGGCACGAGGGGGATCAACAACAAGGGAACTACGGGACAACAGGACCCATCCAATCGCGGAACCCACCAACGCCAAGACACCCAGAGCAATCACCACGGGCCAGAGGCGACCCTCCGCTCCCTGCTCACGAGCCAAGGCCCGGCTGGTTCGCGCCGTCACGCCTGAGTCGGGTTCAGAAGCAGGCAAGACCACCGAGTCCAGGGCCTGCAGCACCTCAGCGGCCTCATCGAAACGGTGCTCTGGCTTCTCCGAGCACAACCTCTCCAGAACCTGGTGAAATCTCGCCTCCAGCTCCAGGCCCTTGGGCCAGCATCCGTCATCGCCTGCGGTCCCGCCGAGCAAGACAAGAGCCGTGACCCCAAGATCATGGAGATCGCGCCAGGGGGCACCTGTCGGGGTCGTGCCAGCCCGCTGAACCCCGCCACCCTCCAGTAACACCGGCAGGCCATCGCTGCTTCGGCGCAGCAGATGGCGGACATTCAGATCACCGTGCACCAGCCCGCGACCATGCCACACCGCAAGCACCGGCAGCACCTGGCGCAGCAACAGCAGAACCTCATCCGCACTGAACCGCCTTTGACGCAGCAGCAGGTCGTAGGCGATGCCGTCCTGCCAATCACGCACAAGCCATAACGCCCCATCCAGTTCCAGCAGCTCGCCGCAGCGGGGCGACTGGGAATGCGACAGCATCTGCATCTGTTGCCACACTCCCTGCAACCGCTCCTGGGATTCCGGGGTCTCCAGTTGGCGAATGGCCACCGGCAGATCGCCCGCCATCACATCCACCGCACGCCAAAGGGAACCACGCAGCGGATCGGGTCCACTCAGCCGTTCCTCCAGGCGATATCGCTCTACCAGCACCGTGCCGGAACCGCTCAAGGGATTCAGCCACATCGATGGGCTGATGGTACCGATGGTTCGCTGCACCCCCTAGGGTCCGCGCAGGTTGGCTCGGGCCCGTGCTGCTGGACACTCTGCTGGCGGTGCGGCGCCGCAGCGAAGCACTGATCGCACCTCTGGAACCGGAAGACCTGATGCTCCAGGGGATGGCCGATGCCAGTCCACCCAAATGGCATCTGGGCCACACCAACTGGTTCTTCGACACCTTCGTACTGCAGCCCCATTCAGCTGGACATCAGGCCTGCGACCCGCTCTGGAGTTATCAGTTCAACTCCTATTACGACGCCATCGGAGCGCGTCACCCCCGGCCGCAACGGGGCCTGCTCAGCCGCCCGGCCATCGGCGCGGTGCTGACCTGGCGCCAACGAGTGGATGCCGGTCTGGAAGCACTGCTGCAGGACCCGCCCGAAGGGGTTGATGCCTTAGTGCAGCTCGGCCTGCAGCACGAGCAACAGCACCAAGAACTGCTGCTGATGGACCTCTTGGATGGCTTCAACCGCCAGCCATTAGAACCCGTCTACAACCATGAAGTTGAGCTGACCCTGACCCTGGAGGAGGAACAGTGGCTGGCCTGCCCTGGCGGGTTGACGGAGATCGGCCACCAGGGCGAGCGGTTCCACTTCGACAACGAGACGCCGCGGCACCGGGTGTGGCTGGAGCCGTTTGAACTGAGCAGCAGCCTGGTGAGCAACGCTGGCTACGCCGGCTTCATCGCCGATGGGGGCTATCAACGCCCCGAGCTGTGGATGAGTGAAGGCTGGGCCTTAGTGCAACAGCACCAGTGGCAGGCGCCGCGCTACTGGCGGGAGAACAACCACGAATTCACCCTGGCGGGCCGCCGCCGCCGCGACCCCCAGGCACCGGTGCGTCATCTGAGCTGGTTCGAAGCAGATGCCTATGCCCGCTGGAGCGGTGCCCGGCTTCCCACCGAAGCGGAATGGGAACACGCCCTTGGCCTGCATGGCGCTGCCATGCAGCACGCCCACCGGGTGCTGTGGCAGTGGACCGCCAGTGCCTACAGCGCCTATCCCGGCTTTCGCCCGGTGGAGGGGGCCATCGGCGAATACAACGGCAAATTCATGAGCTCCCAGATGGTGCTGCGCGGCAGCAGCTGGCTCACGCCCCCAGGCCACGAGCGCAACAGCTACCGTAATTTTTACCCACCAGCGAGCCGCTGGATGGCGGCCGGCATCCGTCTGGCCCGATGAGCATCAGCCTGGTCAACCTCCACCCGCCCCCGGCGGATCTGCAGCGCCTAGTTCGGGATGGCTTGCAGCGCAGCCCTCGCCAACTGCCGGCCTGGATGCTCTACGACGCCGCGGGATCACGGCTCTTCGCCGAGATCTGCCGGCAGCCTGAATACACCCTCACTCAACGGGAAATCGCCCTATTGGAAGACAACGCAGCCGCCATCGCCGCCGCCACGGGGCCAGGACTGGTGGTGGAATTCGGCATCGGCAACGCCCGCAAGGTGGATCCGCTGCTCACAGCTCTGGGCAGCAAAGTCTTCGCCGCCTTGGACATCAGCCTCAGCGCCCTGAAGGAGGCCCTCTCCGGCCTCTCGGCCCGGCACCCCAACACCACCATGGTGGGCATCTGCTGTGACCACACCCGCCTGGAGCAGCTGCCGCAGCATCCCGCCCTGGACGGCCAACGACGCATCGGCTTCTTTCCTGGCAGCTCCTTGGGCAACTTCACCCCAGAGGAGGCTGTTGACTTTCTGCACAATGCCCGGCAGCTGCTGGCTGGAGGGCCTCTGCTGCTGGGGCTGGATCAGCCCCGCGAGCCGGCCCTGATGGAGGCCGCCTACGACGATGCCGCCGGCGTATCCGCCGCCTTCGCCCGCAACCTGCTGCAGCGGCTCAACCGCGACCTCCAGGGGGATGCCGATCCGACGCAATTCCGCTACCGGGCCCACTGGCAGGCGACGCAGCAGCGCATCGAAATGGCGCTGGTGAGCACGCAGGATCAGACCGTGCACCTGGGCGGTGAGGCCTGGTTCTTTCGCCAGGGCGACGCCTGGATCACCGAGCACAGCGTCAAATACTCCCCGGACGCTGCAGCCGCCCTCGCGGCCCAGGCCGGCTGGCGGATCCAACGCCGTTGGACCGATCCACACCAGCAGATCGCTCTGCATCTGCTTTTGCCGGCAAACTGAGTCCACAGACTTATCCAACAGACAGAGCCCAGAGCTCAGGCGGCATGAAATCAGACGAACGGCGTCAGGCCATCAAGCGGCAGCGTGAGCAGCTGATCCAAGACCTGGAGGCGATTTACATGGCGGCCTTCGATCGCCTGGGAGAGCTGGAAGGTGAAGTGGGAGAAGTGAAAGCAGCGCAACTCACCCAGATGATCCTCAACTCCAAAACGGCTGCGATCGAGCCGTTGGAGAAAGAGATCGAAAAACCGGTGATCACCACCCCAGGCGAGGCATGAGCAGCTGGCTGGAGCAGCTGGAGCGGGAGCTGGACGCACGGCTCTCCGCCTTTCTCCGCAACAACCCCGTCCAGGAGCACCTGTTCAGTGAACAGCACCAAAAGGATCGGGCTGCAGCCCTGCAACGACAACGTCAGCAACTGCAGGACGAAGCGAAGCAGCAACGCCAGCATCTGCTGAGACTGGCCGAGGACGTACGGGCCTGGCGCAGTCGGGTGGAGCGTGCCGGGGCAGCCGGCGCAGCCGATCTAGCCGGGCGCGCCGAACAACATCTCACCAGCCTGATGAACCAGGGCCGCGCCCTCTGGGCCGACCTGGAGGATCTGGGACGCCGCTTCAACGAGGTGGAGCGGCAGTTGCAGGAGCTTCAACAGCAAGAGCAAACGCCCAGCCCCTCAACATTGGAGAAGGACTGGGCGTTGTTTGAAGCGGAACAGGAGCTTGAACAACTACGCCGCGACGCTGGGCTGAGTTAGATCAGGCCTTGGGCGCGGGGGGCTCCAGGCTGACACCCTCGGGCGGAGGTGTGGGATCCGGATCGGCGATCAGCATGTGCTGCAGCACGATTTCCGGGCGCTCACTGTCGCGCCAGCGGATGCGGTACGCAGGCATTTTGGTGCCACGGCTGGTGGTCTGTTCCACCGGCTCCATTACCCATCCCCGGCGGGAACGGCCCTGGGGATTCCGCTTGACCACTGCATCAGCGTGCTTGAAGCGAAACCCGACGCGTTCTCCACTCATGGGGATAGGACCATGCCACTCCTCCCATTATTCCACTGAGGGTGGTTCTCCCTTGCGAGACTCCGGCCGCAGCAGCGGGAAGGCGATCACGTCCCGAATCGAAGGGCTGTCGGTGAGCAGCATCACCAGCCGGTCGATGCCGATCCCCAGACCTCCGGTGGGGGGCATGCCCACCTCAAGGGCCGTGACGAAATCCTCGTCCAACCCCTGGGCCTCCAAATCACCCGCCGCCTTGCGTGCCTGCTGGGCCTCCAGGCGCTGGCGTTGATCCACGGGATCGGTGAGCTCACTGAAGGCATTGGCGTGCTCACGGCCGACGATGAACAACTCAAAGCGTTCCACCAAGCCTGGCTTGCTGCGATGGGGCCGGGCCAGGGGAGAAATCTCCACCGGGTAATCGGTGACGAAGGTGGGCTGAATCAGGGTCGTCTCCACTGCTTGCTCAAAGGCTTCGTTGAGCAGACGGCCCACGGAGTCGGCCAGCTCAGGCGCATGCAGGCCCTTGGCGGTCATCGCCGAAGCCGCTTCCTCCCGACTGCTGAAGCTGTTGAAATCAAGCCCCGTGGCGTCTTGCACGAGCTCATGCATCGTGGCGCGCCGCCACGGCGGTGCCAGATCGATCTCGGTGCCCTGGTAGGTGATGGTGGTCTTGCCGCAGACCTCCTCGCACACCGCGCTGACCATCTGCTCGGTGAGCTCCATCATCCCGAGGTAATCGCTGTAGGCCTGATAGATCTCCACCGAGGTGAACTCGGGGTTGTGGCGGGTGCTGACCCCTTCATTACGGAAGATCCGGCCCAGCTCATACACGCGCTCAAAGCCGCCCACCACCAGGCGCTTCAGGTGCAACTCGGTGGCAATCCGGAGGGTGAGGGGCAGGTCGAGAGCGTTGTGGTGGGTCTCGAATGGCCGAGCATCAGCACCACCGGGTTCGCTCTGCAGCACCGGGGTCTCGATCTCGAGAAAATCACGCTGATCAAGCCAGCGGCGAATGCCGCTCACCAGGCGGGCCCGGCGCCGGAAGGTCTCACGGCTACCGGGGGACACAACCAGATCCAGATAGCGCTGGCGGTAGCGCTTCTCCACGTCAGCCAATCCATGCCACTTGTCGGGAAGGGGCTGCAGCGCCTTAGTGAGCATGCGCCAGTCGCTCACTTTCACCGACAGCTCGCCACGGTCAGTGCGACGCAGGGTGCCGCTCACCCCAAGCCAGTCGCCACTGTCCACCAGCGAGGTGATCTGTTTGAACCAGCCCTCCTGCTGGGCCTCGAGGCCCGCCTTCTCCAGAAACAGCTGAATGGAGCCCGTCTCATCCGCCAGGGTGAAAAAGGCCAGCTTTCCCATCACCCGGCGGGTCATCACCCGTCCCGCCACGGAAACGCTGACGTCCCGCTCTTCCCCCTTGGGCAGATCTGCATGGGTCTCCTGCAGCTCAGCCATGCGGTGGCTGGGACTGAAGGTGAGGGCATAGGGGCCCTGCCCCAGCTCTTCCAAGGTCTTGGCCTTGTCCAGACGGGTGTCGCGCAGCTCAGACACAGCAGCAGGTCAGTCGGGCGCCATCCTGCCCGCCCGCGGGTTGATCAACCGGCAGCGGAGGCCTCGCCCATGCGTTGGGAGGCGTAACCAATGCCGCGCACTGTCAGGATCAACTCGGGATTACGGGGATCAGGCTCCAGTTTTCCGCGCAATCGCGCCACATAGACATCCACCACGCGCAGATCAGCAGCACGGCGAGGGGGATAACCCCAGAGCTGCTCCAGTATTTCGGCCCGGGGCACCACATGGCCGGGGTCGCGGAACAGCAACTCCAGCAGGCTGAACTCCGTGTAAGTGAGGTTGATGCGCTCCGATCCACGGGTGACCTGACGTCGGTTGGTGTCCACCACCAGATCGCCCAGACGCAAAACACCCTGTCCCGTGGGCAGTTCGCGGCTTTCAACGACCGCATTGCCTCGACCCACCCGGCGGAGAATCGTGGCAATGCGTGCCTCGAGTTCTTTGGGGCTGAAGGGCTTGGGCAGGTAGTCGTCAGCTCCCAGATCCAGACCAGCCACCCGCTCGGAGATCGCTTCCACCGCGGAGAGGAAGATGATTGGCACACAGGATTCAGCCCGCAGGCGGCGGCAGACGGCAAAGCCATCCAGCTTGGGCAGCATCACATCGAGCACCACCAAGTCGGGGGACTCGTTGTGGAACATCTCCAGGGCCTGCTCACCGTCCTCAGCACAGATGACGCGATAGCCAGAGAGCTGCAGGCGCATCACCAGAACGCGCCGGACTGCAGCCTCGTCATCAACGACAAGAACAGTCGCTTTCGGTTGTGAGGGCAGGTCGCCCGTCATCCGAATCAAACCCTTAACGAGCTGCAACCTTACTGGTCAGGGCCTGGACACCGACGCAAACACCCTGGCGCGCAGCCGGTTTACCGATTGTTTTAAGAATTGCCGGTGGCCTCAGGCCAGCGCGAACGGGCGTATCGGTTCCATTCCGATGCCGCAGCTGTTAATGCCTGCTCAGGGCTGACCTGGGCCAACATCGCCCGCTGCATCTGGGTGTAGATGATCTTCTGCAGGCGCTTGATCCCCGGCAGCGCCGGCACCAACACCCGGGCCCGGTCCAACGTGCTGGCCGACAACAAACGGGCCTGGCGAATCTGACGCTCCGCGGTGGTCGCGGGCTCCTCCTGCTCCAACGCCTCACGCACCCGAGCCAAGGCCTCCAACGACGACGGCAGCACCCGGGCCTCAGCAGCGAAGCGCGCCTGTTGATCGGGATTGGTCAGAAACAGCGCCAGATCCACGGCCTCTCGGGCGCGCTGGCTCTGACGCGGCACCGCCAACGTCATCAAAGCCACATTGGCTCTGCCATCCGCACCGGTCACCGGGGGATGGGGCTCCGTCACCGCGGCCACCCCGGGCGCATTGGTCTGAATGCTGCGCAGGAATTCCGCCCCCGTAGCCGCCAGGGCCAGATCACCGCTTTGAAACAACTCGATCGCCCGGCGCTGCCCCTGACTCACCACCTCCCGGGGCAACAGCCCCTCCCGGTAGAGATCACTCCAGAAACGAAAGGCCCGGAGCCCAGCGGGGCTGTCGAAGGCGGCCCTGCGTTGAGAGTCCAGAAGGGTCACCCCCATCTGCACCAGAGTTTCCAAGAGCTCGGCCGAGTCGTCCGGAACAGTGGTGAGGAAAAGGCCGTAACGGCCTGTTCGCTCGCGGATGCGACAGGCGAAGGCTGGCACCTGATCCCAGCGGCTGGGCGGCGCTGCAATACCGGCTTGATCCAACAGTGCGCGGTTCACCAGACTCAGCCGCACCGTGAGGTACCAGGGCAAAGCGATCTGCCCGGCATCGGGATCGCGGCAGGCCTGCCACACGGATGGCAAGTAGCGGCCAGCAGCATCGGCCGGCAGCAGCGGGGTCAAGTCGGCCAGTCCCCCCTTGCTGGCCAGATTGGCTGCAAAAGGCGGATTGAGGTTCACCACATCCGGGGCCGTGCGCGCAAACACCGCCGCCAGCAACTTGCGTTCCACGGACCCCCAGGGCAGATCCGTCCAGCGCACAGGCGCATCGGGATGGAGGCGGCTCCAGGCCCCCAGAACATCGGCGAAATAGGGGTTGAACTTGGGGGCCAACTGCAGGGTCCACAACTCCAAGGCCCTGGTCTGCGGGGTCCTCAGGCCGCAGGCCGCCAGCCCCAGCGCCGCGGACCCCAGCAGCAGATCCCGACGGGTCAGCCTCATGAAGGAACCCTCCTTCGCCAGAGCAGCAACTGCAACGACACCAACACCGGCGCCAGCAAACCCGTCACCAGGGCCTGGCACCAGAGGGTCTGCAGACCCCAGCTCTGGGTGAGGGGATCCAACACTCCGCCTTGACGCCACCAGAGCTGAAGGATCAATGACAAACCAAGACCCACGGACCCGAGCCAGGCCAACAAGCCGAGATTCAGGCTGCGTTGGATCGGTGCTGCACGCCGCCCCAACCGTCCCCACCACCAGCCCAGCAGCAACAGCGCCGGCACCTGACTGACACCACCCAGATTGAGACCATCCAGCACCAACCCCAACGCCACACCCGACAGCGCCCCCGACACCGGACCATCCACGAGAGCCCAGGGCAACAGCCAGAGCACAGCCCAGGCGGGACCAACCCCATCGATGGCCAACCAAGGCGGCGATGCCAAGGCCAGAAAGGGCACCAACAATGCCGAGGCCACACAAATCGGTTGTCGGTGCAGACGCGTCATGTCAATGGTTCATCTCAACGGGTCTGCACTTGCACCCAGTCGATCGCCTCCGGTGCTGCGATCAACTGCACCACCGCGACCGGTGCAGGCACAGCCTGTTCATCCACCGACTGGATCACCCCCACCGGCACGTTGGGGGGCAACAGGGTGCTGGCCGGGGACGTGGCCACAAGATCCCCGGGCCGCACGTCGGGGTCCTTATCGATGAAGCGGAGCGACAGACGGCTGCTGCCGCGGCCCACCAGCAATCCATGGCGGCGGCTGCGGGGCAGCCAGACGCCGATCGCATGGCCCGGGGCAGTGAGCAACTTCACCCGCGCCGTGGCGGGGGTGACACTGTCGATGCGGCCCACCAAACCGCCGGGGCCAAGAACCGCATCGCTCCGACCGATGCCCTGCAGCGAGCCCTTGCCCAGTTGCAATTGTTGCCACCACCCTCGGGGGGAGCGGGAGATCACGGCAGCCGAAACGTTTCCTTGCGCTGATCCTTGTTGATGCAACTCCAGCAGAGCGCGCAAGCGACGGTTGTCGTCTTCCAGCAACTGCAGACGAGAGAGATCCTCCAAATTCGTGGCAGCCATGACCCATTCCCGCTGGGCAGACCCAGGCCAGAACGGACGGCTGAGCAGGGCATAGGCATCGGTGAAACCAGCACCCTTGCTCAGACGCACCATCAGAAGCCCGGCCACAAGCAGCAGCCAGGGGGTGAGTTGCCCCAATCCACGCCAGCGGCTCTTGCCGGGACGGAGCGTTGGGGCCATGGCTTCAGGCGCCTGCGGCGGAGCGGACGAATTCCGGGGTATCCACCACCCGCTGCAGACGCTTCCAGTCCTCCAGTACCTGGCCGCAGCCGTTCACAACACAGAGAAGAGGGTCCTCGGCGATGTGGACAAAGATGCCGGTCTCGTGACTGATCAGGTCGCTGATGCCCCGCACCAACGCACCACCTCCAGCCAGCATGATGCCGCGATCCACAATGTCGGCCGCCAACTCAGGCGGTGTGCGCTCCAGAGTTCGCTTCACCGCTTCGACAATCACATTGAGCGGTTCGGCGATGGCTTCCCGGAGATCACCAGCCTTGAGATTGATGGTGCGCGGCAAACCAGAGAGCAGGTGCAGACCCCGCACATCCATGGACTGCTGATCGAACTCGTCGTCGGGGAAGGCGGAGCCGATGCGGATCTTGATTTCCTCAGCCGTGCGCTCACCCACCACCATGTTGTGCACCTTTTTGAGGTAGACGCTGATGGAGTCGCTGATCTCATCGCCGGCAACGCGGACGGACTCACTCAGCACCGTTCCGCCCAGGCTCAATACCGCCACCTCAGTGGTGCCGCCGCCGATATCAACAATCAACGTTCCAACGGGCTCGGTGACCGGAAGTCCCGCGCCGATGGCAGCTGCCACCGGCTCATCAATCAGATGCACCTCACGGGCCCCAGCCATGCCCGCCTCACGAACGGCGCGGCGCTCCACACCGGTGACACCACTGGGGATGCCCACCACAAGCCGAGGGGCAATGATGCCGCGGCCCTCATTGCCTTTGGTGATGAAGGTTTTGAGCATCTGCTCAGCGGCATCAAAATCGGCAATCACCCCATCGCGCAACGGGCGGACAGCCCGGATGTTTCCAGGGGTGCGGCCAAGCATCAACTTGGCTTCATCACCCACAGCCATGGTGGTTCCAAGCTCAAGATCAAGAGCCACCACGGAGGGCGCCTGCAGCACGATGCCCCGACCGGAAACGTAGATCAGGGTGTTGGCAGTGCCCAGGTCGATGCCGATGTCGCGCGACAGCTGGAAACGACGAAAGAACACAGACACCGCAGTCGAGACCGCCGGATCATAGGGGCGTTCTCAGCGGTTGCCTGTTACACCCAGCGGCTTGGGTGGAACTCCTTAAAAGCAGTCACCCAACCGGTGCCGCATCATGAATCCAAATTCAGGAGATGAATTGTCTATGGGCGTTAATTCCGTCACCCTCGTCGGCCGTGCCGGCCGCGATCCCGAAGTGCGTTACTTCGAATCCGGCAGCATGGTGGCCAACCTCACCATGGCGGTGAACCGTCGCAGCCGCGACGATGAACCCGACTGGTTCAACCTCGAGATCTGGGGCAAGCAGGCCCAGGTTGCTGCGGATTACGTGAAGAAGGGCTCCCTGCTCGGGATCATCGGCAGCTTCAAGCTGGACCGCTGGACCGACCGTACCAGCGGCGAAGAGCGCAGCAAACCCGTGGTCCGCGTGGATCGGCTCGAACTGCTTGGATCCAAACGGGACAACCAGGAGGCCGCCGGCAGCTTTGGCGGCCAGGTCTCCGATGAGGACATCCCCTTCTGAGCCTCCTTCTCAGCCCCCCCGCGCCGGTGCTCAGTCGGACGACTGACGCCGGCGCCAGATGCGCAGACCCAACCAGATTGCGCCCGCCAGCAGCGATACCACCAGCAACACCTTGACGGCCTTGGAGACCGGGTCAATCCACAGCTCAACGTTGCTGTATCCCTCTCCGAGAACCATCCCAGCCACGGTGAGCAGGGCCGTCCAGATCAGGCTTCCGGCGGTGGTCCAGACCAGAAACGGCGCCATCGGCATCATTTCAATGCCCGCTGGGACCGAGATCAACGTGCGAATGCCAGGCACCAGTCGCCCCCAGAACACAAGTGCGGTGCCATAGCGGCTGAACCAGCGGCGGCTGCGGGCCAACTCATCGGCACTGATGCCGATCCAGCGACCGTGGCGTTGCAACCAGGCTTCGATCCGTTCCTCGTTGATCAAGCGACCGATCCCATACCAGGGCAGGGCACCAAGCACCGTGCCCAGCAAACCCGCCAGCACAACGGGCACCAGATCCAGTTGACCCTGCTGCACATAGAAGCCCCCGAGGGGCATGATCAGCTCGGACGGAATCGGCGGGAACAGATTCTCGAGAAACATCGCCGCGAAAATTGCGGTGTAACCCAGCCACTGGTTGGCCTCCACCGCCTGGCCGATCAACTCCGGCAGCTGTGTGATCAGATCAGAAAGCCCCATGGAGACTGCGCTTGATGGCGCAAGTCTTCCATGGGGCCGTGAGAATCAGATTCCGATCCGCAGGATCGTGATCAGTAGCGGTAGTGGTCGGGCTTGTAGGGGCCTTCCACGGGCACGTTGATGTAATCGGCCTGATCTTTGCTGAGCTCAGTGAGCTTGGCGCCGATGCGACCCAGGTGAAGGCGTGCCACCATCTCGTCGAGGTGCTTGGGCAGCACGTACACCTCTTTGGCGTACTCGTCGCCCTTGGTGAACAGCTCGATCTGGGCCAACACCTGGTTGGTGAAGGAGTTGCTCATCACGAAGCTGGGGTGACCGGTGGCGCAGCCCAGGTTCACCAGGCGGCCTTCCGCCAGCAGAATGATCCGGTTGCCGCTGGGCAGGGTGATGTGGTCGACCTGGGGCTTGATGTTCTCCCACTCGTAGGCCTTGAGGGAGGCGACATCGATCTCGTTGTCGAAGTGGCCGATGTTGCAGACGATGGCCTCGTCCTTCATCTTCACCAGGTGCTCGTTGCGGATCACCTGGTAGTTGCCGGTGGCGGTGACGAAGATGTCCATGTCTTCGACCACGTCTTCGAGGCGAACCACGCGGTAACCCTCCATGGCGGCCTGCAGGGCGCAGATCGGATCCACTTCTGCAATGCAGACGGTGGCACCCAGACCACGCAGGGACTGGGCCGAACCCTTGCCCACATCGCCGTAGCCGATCACCAGGGCCTGCTTGCCCGCCACCATCACGTCGGTGGCGCGCTTGATGCTGTCCACGAGTGACTCACGACAGCCATAGAGGTTGTCGAACTTGCTCTTGGTGACCGAGTCGTTGACGTTGATGGCGGGGAAGGGCAGTTCACCGCTCTTCTGCATCTTGTACAGACGTGCCACCCCTGTGGTGGTCTCCTCGGTGACGCCCTGGATCTGGGCCTTGGTGCGGGAATAGAAGCTGGGGTCCTGGGCCAGCTTCTTCTTGATCGACGCGAACAGGAAGGTCTCTTCTTCGTTGCCGGGGTTGTCGAGAACCGTGATGTCCTGCTCAGCCTTGCTGCCCAGCATCACCAGACCGGTGGCATCGCCACCATCGTCCAGGATCATGTTGGGAGAACCACCATCACCCCACTCGAGGATGCGGTGGGTGTAGTCCCAGTACTCCTCGAGGGTCTCGCCTTTGACGGCGAACACGGGGATGCCCTGGGCGGCAATGGCCGCAGCGGCGTGATCCTGGGTGGAAAAGATGTTGCAGGAGGCCCAACGCACTTCAGCCCCAAGCTCGACCAGGGTCTCGATCAGAACCGCGGTCTGGATCGTCATGTGCAGGGAGCCAGCGATGCGGGCGCCCTTGAGGGGCTTCTCGCTGCCGTACTTATGGCGCAGTGCCATCAGACCGGGCATCTCGGTCTCGGCAATGTCGAGCTCCTTACGGCCGAAATCGGCCTGATTGATGTCGGCGATGACGCAATCAACGCCGAGCTTCAGCTCAGCCGGGGACGTGGGCGCTGCCACCATGGATCTAATGCTCCCTAAAGCAATCGTGGAGTTGAATCTCTGCAGAGACGCCGAGGCTTCGGGCTCGCCAGAACCGGACTCTACAGGGCATGTCTGGTCCCTTGAGACCCTTGAGACGACCCGCGCCCTGGGCCGATTGCTGGCGCGCGAGCTTCCGACGGGAGCAATCCTGCTGTTGAGCGGCCCCCTGGGGGCCGGCAAAACATCGCTGGTGCAGGGCCTGGCCGAAGGCCTAGGGATCAGCGAAGCGATCACCAGCCCCACCTTCGCGTTGGCGCAGCACTACCCCCAGGGGGAGCCGCAACTGGTGCACCTTGATCTCTATCGCTTGGAGCAACCGGCCTCCGCCGATGAACTGTTTCTTCAGGAGGAGGAGGAAGCACAAGCCACCGGAGCGTTGATGGCCGTGGAGTGGCCGGAACGGCTGGGGCTCGATCTGGCCGAGGCCTGGCACCTGGAGCTTCGCCACCAAGACAAAGGGCGACTGGCTCAGCTCACCTCACCCAGGAAGGCCTCCACCTGAGCCTGCGTGGGCTGGGGATCAATGCCACCGGCCCCGCCGCAGACCAGAGCACCACAGGCAGCTGCGAAGCGAATGCGCTCCTGGGGGGCAGCAGCCCAGCGGTGCAACAGCCCGGCCGTGAAGGCATCGCCGGCTCCGGTGGTGTCGACGACGGAGGGGGGCCGAAAGGCGGCCTGCTGACCTGAGTCAGCCCCCAATTGCCAGCGCACCGGGGCCGCTCCATCAGTCACCACCACATCGGGTCGCTGGGGCAAGGCCTGCTGGATCACGCCAGGATCGTCGGTGTTGAACAACCAAACCGCTTCCTCCCGCGCCAACTTGATCAAGGCCGCCTGAGCCAAGAGCGGTTGAATCGCCACCTTCGCCGCTGCGGACGGTCCCGCCTCGGGATCAGCGGTGACATCCCAGAACGTGGGACGCCAGTTCACATCGAGGGCAATCGCCGTGCCCTGGCTCCTGGCCTGGCGCACGGCCGACAGCAGGGCCGAGGCCGACATGGGTGCCGCCAGCGGCAGCGTGCCGATCAACAACCATCGGGCCTGGGGTAAGGCAACCGGCTCCAGAGCCTGGTCCGCGAAACCCGCCCCTGCATCCCCGGCAAAGCCCTGAAACTGCCGTTCCCCATCCCGCGCACGGCGCACCAGCACGATCCGGCTGGGACGCTCGCCATCCCGCTGCAGCAGTGCAGTCTCCACTCCACGCTCGCCAAACAGACACACAAACGCCTCACCAATGGCGTCCTGCCCCACGCGACCGGCAAAGGCCACAGATGTGCCCAGGCGGGCCAGTCCACAGGCCACATTGGCCGGTGCACCCCCCAGACGATCATCCACCGCTCGATCCACGGCCGGATCACCTCCGGGGGGACCAAGCCGATCGATCAGGGCTTCACCGAGACAGACGACAACGGGATCAAGCGCCATCTGACCGCTTCAGGACCTTGCCTAAGGGTGGGCAGAACTCGCCAACCTGCCAAGCAACGCCGCAATGATCTTGGTGTTGGCTGCTGGAAAGGGGTAATTCGCCAGGTCCTCCGGGCGCACCCAACGCACCTGCTGACTGGCGAGGGGCTGCGGTTCCCCTGAGACCCAGGAGCAGAGATGCACCACAAAGCGCAGCTTCTTGTGGCTGTAGGCGTGATCCACCGTGATCAACTCCTCGCCCACTGTCACCGCGATGCCGAGTTCCTCCTTCAGCTCACGCACGATGCAGGTTTCGATCGTTTCGCCCAGCTCCTGCTTGCCACCGGGGAACTCCCACATGCCCCCCAGCAGGCCTTCCTCCAGCCGCTGGTCGATCAACACCTCCCCCGCCGCGTTGAGCACGACACCCACACCGATCACCTGGAAGGGCAAGGACTTGGGGGCGTCGGTCACGGGCCAGCGGCGGGGGTCGCCGGCAGCGTAAGCAGCGCAGTGGGATTGCCAGGGGCAGCAGGGGCAGTCCGGCTGGCGGGGGGTGCAAAGCGTGGCCCCCAGATCCATCAAGGCCTGGTTGGTGTCACGAGGCCGCAGCGGATCAAGCAGGGCCTCGCTCCAGGTCCAGAAGAGGGCGTCGTCGCGGGCTGGCGGGCGTGGATGGGCCATCAAGCGCGCCAGCACCCGTTTGACGTTTCCATCCAGGATCGGCAACGGGATATTGAAGGCACTGGAAAGGATGCTGCCGGCGGTGGTGCGGCCAATGCCCGGCAAGGCCATCCAACCCTCCAAGCTGTGCGGCCACGGGTGGCCCACCAGCAGCTGCGCTGCCTCATGCAGCCGACGCGCCCGCGAGTAATACCCCAGGCCCTGCCACTGCAACCGCACCTCATCCAGAGACGCCGCGGCCAGGGCCTCTACAGTGGGAAACGTTGCCATCCAGCGCGTCCAGTAGGGGAGCGCCACGGCCAACTGGGTCTGCTGCAGCATCACCTCAGCAATCCAGATGCCGTATGGATCGAGCTGATCATCCGGCGCTGGAGGCACACCACCAGACAACAGCTTCCACGGGAGTCCGCCGCGGCCATGGCGCTCCCACCAAACCAGCAAGGCTGTCGATAGAAGAGCAGCTTTGGCCTCGGTCAACGCATCCATTGGTTCGCGATTGGTGTCAGAACAGGACCCGTGCAACGACCGTCCATCCAAGTGCTTCGCTCGCCAGGATGCACTGGCGCAGCAAGTCAAGGCGTGAGCCCGAGCAACAACCTCTGGAGCTGGAACGAGCGATCAATCGGTTGGAACCTGATGGGCGACCCCAATGCCGAAGAGGCCGTGTTGCTGATTCATGGTTTCGGGGCCAACACCAACCACTGGCGCTTCAACCAACCGGTGCTGGCCGAACTGATGCCCACCTACGCCATCGATCTGCTCGGCTTCGGGCGCAGCGATCAGCCCCAGGCCCGCTTGAAGGATGAGTCCGTTTCAGCGGATGCCGTTCATTACGGCTTTGATCTGTGGGGCCAACAGGTGGCTGACTTCTGCCGCCAAGTCATCGATCGCCCGGTGCGATTGGTGGGCAACTCGATCGGCGGGGTCGTTGCCCTGCGAGCCGCACAACTCCTGGGCGAGCGCTGCCGTGGCGTGGTGCTGATCGACTGCGCCCAGCGCTTGATGGACGACAAGCAACTGGCCACACAACCGGCTTGGATGGCCTGGATCAGGCCACTGCTGAAAACGATGGTGCGGCAGCGCTGGCTCAGCACTGCGCTGTTCCGCAATGCCGCACGGCCCGGCGTGATCCGCAGCGTGTTGAAGCAGGCCTATCCCAGTGGCGCCAACATCGACGACGACCTGGTGGATCTGTTGTTCCAACCAACCCAACGCAACGGTGCCGCCGAGGCTTTCCGCGGATTCATCAACCTGTTCGACGATCATCTCGCCCCACAGTTGATGGAAGAGCTAAGCCTTCCAGTTGATCTGATCTGGGGCGAACGTGATCCATGGGAGCCAATTGCTGAAGCCGAGCGCTGGGCCCAGACCCTGAACTGCGTTCAATCCCTCTCAGTGATTCGCAAGGCAGGCCACTGCCCCCACGACGAAGCACCGGATCAAGTCAATCCGGTGCTGCAAAGGCTGATCAACAAAAAATTAATTCAGCAGGCGACGTAAGCCTCCACTTGATCACTCACCCGACGCAGACCGGCCAAACCATCACGCTCGAGGTTGCGAACACGGTCGCGACTCATGCCCAGAATTCGGCCGATGCCCGTGAGGCTCATCGGGTCTTCCCCATCCATGCCGTAACGCATCCGTAGCACCTGCTCCTGCAGGTGGGGCAGCTGCCCCAGGAGGCTGCGCAGATCGCCCTTCAAGCAATCCTCTTCCACCTGATCACTGGGCAGATCGGCATCGCCGGAAAGCAACTCCAGCAGTTCGGTGTCGTCACCATCACCAACCTTCATTTCAAGGCTGACGGGCTGACGGGCACGGCACATCAGATCTTTGACGTCGTCTTCAGGCAGCTCAACGAATTCAGCCAACTCGGTGACGGTGGGTGTTCGTCCCAGTTCCTGGCTCAGCTCCCGCTGACCCTTCTTGAGCTTGTTCAACATCTCGGTGATGTGGATCGGCAACCGGATCGTGCGGCTCTTTTCGGCGATGGCCCGGGTGATGCCCTGACGAATCCACCAATAGGCATAAGTGGAGAATTTGTAGCCACGGGTGGGATCGAACTTCTCCACACCACGCACCAGGCCAATGGTGCCCTCCTGGATCAGATCCAGGAGCTCCATGTTCCGCTTGGTGTACTTCTTGGCCACACTCACCACCAGCCGGAGGTTGGCGGCGACCATGCGTTCCTTGGCGCGCCGTCCATGCTGCAACTTGCGCTTGAG
Organism: Synechococcus sp. A15-44; assembly: GCF_014280115.1. Taxonomy (NCBI): domain Bacteria; kingdom Bacillati; phylum Cyanobacteriota; class Cyanophyceae; order Synechococcales; family Synechococcaceae; genus Synechococcus; species Synechococcus sp. A15-44. Next base: position 95,308 of record NZ_CP047938.1, on the reverse strand, counting down.
CTGCATGGACGACAGCCCTGACGCCTTGGCCAGCGCATCGCGGCTGGGCTTCTCTCCAGCCTTGCTCTCGAGCTCAGACTCGAGCGCCTCCAAATCCATCAGGTCCTGCACCTGGCGACCCAGGGTGATTTCCTGCTCGTGGGTCAGCAGCGGCACCCGGCCGATGTCACGCAGATAGGAGCGAACCAGATCAACGTCTGCCGTGACGGCTCTTGCCGCCTTTGCAGCGGCTTTGGGCTTGGAAGCAGCGGTCGCAGCCGGAGCCATGGGGTGCTTCTTTGAGTTATGTGAAGCGTACTCCTAAGAAACGTAAACAGACTCTCAGGAAACACCCAAAACAAAGAAATGGGTAGAAATACCTGTGGCCTGAACCAGCTGCGGCAGGTGGACCAGCAGCCATCCCGCCGTCTTCAGGTAAATCAGCGTGCCGGCCACGTCGGTGCAGGTGGTGATGAAGGGCGTGGACATCAAGGCCGGATCCAGTCCCATGCGGTCAAATAACAGCGGGAATGCGGCACCGGCCGTGGCCGCCAGGGTGGTGATCGCCAGCAGGCTCATCCCCACCGAGAGGCCCACCAAGGCGCTTTCCCCGCGCCACCAGGCGAAGGGAACCACCAGCAGCATCATCAACACCCCCAGCAAGGCACCCGCCATCGCTTCACGGCCAATCGCCCGCAGGGGTCCAAGGCTGGAGATGCTCTGGGTGCTCAAACCACGGATCACCACCGTGGAGCTCTGGGCCCCCACGTTGCCGCCAGTGCCACCAAGCAAGGGGATGAACGCCGCCAGCAACACCACCTGCTGCAGCACGTCCTCATTGGCGGCAATCACTTCTGAGGTGAAGAAGCTGGCCAACACCAGCACCGCCAACCACACCACCCGGCGCCGGGCAACGGTGAACAGGTTGCTGCTGAAGTAATCATCGTCGTCGCCGGCCTGCACGGCGCCAGCGGCATAGAGATCACGGGTGGCCTCCTGCTCGATCACATCGATCACGTCATCCACCGTGACGATGCCCACGAGACGTTGTTCCAGATCCACCACGGGAACGGCAAGGAAGTCGTAGCGCTGAATCGTGCGCGCCACCTTTTCCTGATCGGTGTCGGTGCTGACGCTGAGCACCTCCTCCGTCATCACATCGCCGATGCGGGCCTGAAGGTCTGCCGTGACCAGATCCCGCAGCGAGAGGATGCCGGTGAGGCGACGCTCCGCATCGGTGACGTAGAGGGAATAAATCGTCTCGGTGTCCCGCGCTCGGCGCCGCACGATTTCCAGCGCCAATGCTGCCGTCTGGTTCTCCTTGAGGGCGATGTACTCGGTCGTCATCAAGCGACCGGCCGTCTCTGAGCGGTAACCGAGCAATTCGGCAGTCACCTTGCGCTCATCCGGGCTCAGCTCACTGAGCAACTGCCTCACCACCTTGGCCGGCAGCTCCTCAAACAAACGAGCGCGGTCATCCGGCGACATCTCTTCCATCACCTCCCGCATCTCCCCGGAACGCAGCAGGCTCAACAGGCTCTGCTGGGTAGCAGCGTCGAGGTACTCATAGACGCTGATGGCCTCGTCTTTGCTGAGCAGTCGAAAGGCAATCGCCTGAAGATTGGCCGGCAAATTGCCGATCGCTTCGGCGATGTCCACCGGTTGCACCGGCTCCAGCAGCAGTTTCACAGCGTCGTAATTGCCCGCCTGGAGCATCGCGGCGAGCTCATGGGACACCGCCTCCGCCAGCAACTCAGGCTCCATGCTCACGCCAGCACTGCTCAGCCCCGATGCCTCCGTCATGCCTCTCCGGCCGGGAGCCCAGTGTATGGCCGTTACAGCCGGTTAACCTCTGCGCTTCATTCCCGTTCCACCATGGCGATCAGCGTCAGTGCCGTCTCCGTCACTACCCCAGACGGCAGCAGCAAATCCCTGGGCGACTACGCCGGCAAGGTGCTGCTGATCGTGAACGTGGCCAGCCGCTGTGGCTTCACGAAGCAGTACGCCGGCCTGCAGGCCCTGAACGAGGCCTACGCCGCAAAAGGCCTGGCGGTGCTGGGCTTCCCCTGCAACGACTTCGGCGCCCAGGAGCCCGGCAGCCTGGAGGAGATCAAGAGCTTCTGCTCCACCACATATGGCGCCGACTTCGAACTGTTCGAGAAGGTGCACGCCAAAGGAAGCACCACCGAGCCTTACACCACCCTCAACCAGATGGATCCCGCCGGTGATGTGGAGTGGAACTTCGAGAAGTTCCTGGTGGGCAAGGACGGCACGGTGATCGCCCGCTTCAAGAGCGGCGTCACCCCCGAAGACCTCAAGTCGGCGATTGAGGCGGCGCTGGCGGCTTGAGCCGTCGCCCCAGGCTGAATCCCAGGGCTGCGGCACCCAGCCCCAGCCCAAGGGTCAGCCCAATCAAACCCAATGCGGCGGCCCAATCACCGGAACTCAGGTGCTTCATGGCCGCCAGCATCCAACTGCTGAAGGTGGTGAGCGAGCCGCAGAAGCCAATCCCCAGCAGCAATTGTCGCCGTGGGGCAGCCGGGAGCCCGGCCAACAAGCCCAAGAGGGCAGCCCCCAGAACATTCACCAGCAGGTTCTGGTCCCCCAGATGCAGGGCCAATTGCCAGCGCAGCAAGGCTCCGGGCACAGCGCCCATGCCAACAAACAGCAACTCCTGCAGTTCCAGTTGCAGGCTTGGTTTGGTCTCAGGCATGGGTCCCCAGTCCATAACCCACTGCCGAGGCCAGCAAGCCTGCCCCGATTGAGGCCAGCGCCAGCACCACAGCAGTGAGCATCTGGCCAGACCGCAACTCATTCAGCAGCTCCACGGCGAAGGTGGAGAAGGTGCTGAGGCTGCCGAAGAAGCCCACCCCGATCAACAAGGCAATGCCGGTGCTGGAGGCACAGGTTTCATTGAGGGCCAGCACCAGGCCCAGGGCGAAACAGGCCACCACATTCACGATGAAGGTGCCCCAGTGCTTCTTCGGCACCATGGGCTGAAAGTGGTTCACCACCTTCAAGCGCAGCCAGGCACCGGGGATGGCCCCGAGCCCAACCAGCAGAGCCTCAGACGCGGAGCCAGCCACGGCGTTGATCTCCTGAGAGGGTTTGAACATGCAACCAGTCCTGACCGTCAGCGGTGGACCAACGCCGCAACAAGCGAAGGGATGAACCCGCCTTGAGGGTGCTCAACCGAGGCGCCACGGCCAACGGGCTGAGGCGCAGAGGTTGATCGGAACTGGTGTGCAGAGGCCCGGAGGCCGCGCGTCGACGGGGTTGCGGTTGACGCCGGTCGGCACCACCGGCTGGCAGGGCAGCTGGAGCCATCAACGCCACCCCCAGCAGCCAACTCCAACGAAGGACACTGCTGGTCGAAACAGTCCCTGTTCGATCAGCCGTCATCAAATATCGAGGGCTGCCATGTCCAGCTCGGCGCTGTGGGTTTCGATGAATTCACGGCGGGGAGCCACCTTGTCGCCCATCAGGATCGTGAAGATGCGATCAGCCTCGAGGGCGTCTTCGATCTCCACCCGCTTCATCGTGCGGGTGGTGGGATCCATGGTGGTTTCCCAGAGCTGCTTGGGCATCATTTCGCCAAGACCCTTGAAGCGCTGGATCGTGTAATTGGCCTTCTCGCCGAAGCCCTCCAGGGTCTTCTGTAGATCGCCCTCGTTGTAGCAATAGGTGTGGTTCTTGCCGCGCTCAACTTTGTAGAGGGGCGGGCAGGCGATGTAGATGTAGCCGCCCTCCACCAACTCCTTCTGGTAGCGGTAGAAGAAGGTGAGCAGCAGGGTGCGGATGTGGGCGCCATCCACGTCGGCGTCGGTCATGATCACGACCCGGTGGTAACGGAGGTTCTTCACGTCAAAATCCTCACCCTTGATCCCCAGGCCCAAGGCAGTGATCAGCGCCTGGATCTCCGTGTTCTTGTAGATCTTGGCGTCGTCGGTCTTCTCGATGTTGAGGATCTTGCCCCGCAGCGGCAGGATTGCCTGGAAACGACGGTCCCGGCCCTGCTTGGCAGAGCCACCAGCGGAGTCGCCCTCCACGATGTAGATCTCGGATTCGCCGGGGTCGCGGGAGCTGCAGTCGGCCAGTTTTCCGGGAAGCGTTGAACTCTCCAGCACGCTCTTGCGCCGGACCAGTTCGCGGGCCCGGCGGGCGGCTTCAGCGGCATTAAACGCCTGAATCGCCTTCTCCAGGATGAGGCCGATCACCGAGGGATTGAACTCGAGGAACTGGCTCAGGGCTTCACCTACCAGGTTGTCGACAATGCCGCGCACCTCGGTGTTGCCGAGCTTGGTCTTGGTTTGACCCTCAAATTCCGGCTCCGGCACCTTCACCGAAAGCACCGCCGTCAGGCCTTCGCGAATGTTCTCCCCGGCCAGGTTGGAGTCGGATTCCTTGCGTTTGCCCAGCTTCTTGGCGAAGGCATTGAGGGTGCGGGTCAGCACCGTCTTCAAACCTTCGATATGGGTGCCGCCATCCACGGTGCGGATGTTGTTGGCGAAGCCAAGGATGCTGTCGGAATAGGCATCGGAGCACCACTGCAGGGCAGCCTCCACCTGAACGCCATCCTTCTCCGAATTCACATAAATGATGTCGGGATGAAGGGCGTCCTTCTCCTTGTTCATATAGGCGACGTATTCCTTGATGCCGCCTTCGTAGAAGTAGGTCTCCTCATGGGGGTTGCCCTCCTCATCCCGGGCCGACTCCCGCTCATCACGGAAGACGATCCGCACACCGCCGTTGAGATAAGCCAGTTCCCGCAGCCGGGCCGAGAGAGTGGCGTAATCGAAAACGATGCCGCCGGTGAAAATCTCCAGGTCGGGTTTGAAACAGACGGTGGTTCCTGTTTCGCCGGACTCCGCCGCAGGCTGCGACTCCGACGCCAATGCCCCGATCGCAGCGCCGCGCTCAAAGCGCTGGCGATGAATCTGGCCCTGACGGCGCACCGTCACCTGCACCCATTCACTCAGGGCGTTCACCACCGACACGCCGACGCCGTGCAGACCGCCGGACACCTTGTAACCACCAGCGCCGAATTTGCCGCCGGCGTGCAAGACGGTGAGCACCGTCTCGAGGGCACTCTTGCCGGTGCGGGGGTGCACATCGGTGGGAATGCCACGGCCGTTGTCGCTCACCGAAGCGGAGCCGTCTTCACCCAGAACCACAACGATGCGGTCGCAATGACCCGCCAGGGCTTCATCAACCGAGTTATCAACGACTTCGTACACCAGGTGGTGCAAGCCCCGCGGCCCGGTGGAGCCGATGTACATGCCCGGGCGCTTGCGAACGGGTTCAAGCCCCTCCAGCACCTGAATCTGCTCAGCGCCGTAGGCGTTCTGGACCTTGGAAGCGTCGCTCATTCAGAAAGTCTCAAGCCAGGAAACCGGGTCATGGGCGGGCGCAACGGCTCTAAACCTCGACCTGACAATGTCAATCTACCACCGGCTGTCTATAGAGGCTTGCAGAGGCCTCTGAGCGCCCATTTCAAGCCGGGCTGCACCCCCTCACCCTTTTGAACAGCTCCCACCCCCTGGTGATCACCCTGCTCGGGCCCACCGCCAGCGGCAAGACCGCCCTAGCGCTGGAGATCGCTGAACGGCTGGATCTACCGGTGATCAATGTGGATTCGCGCCAGCTCTACAGCGAGATGGATCTGGGCACCGCCAAGCCGACGGCGGAGCAGCAGGCGCGGGTGCCGCACCATCTCCTGAATCTGCGCAGGCCGGATCAGCCGATCACCCTGCAGGAGTTCCAGGCGGAGGCCAATCCCTGCATCAACCGTGAGCTCGAGCAGCGCGGCATGGCCCTGCTGGTGGGCGGCAGTGGCCTCTATCTCAAGGCACTCACCAGCGGCCTGCAGCCTCCGGCCGTGCCCCCCCAACCGCAACTACGCCAACAGCTGACGGCCCTGGGCCAAAGCATCTGCCACCCCCTGCTGCAGGCTGCCGACCCCGAGGCCGCCGCCAGGATCGCCCCGGCCGATGCCGTGCGCACCCAGCGCGCCCTGGAGGTGCTCTATGCCTCCGGGCAACCGATGAGCCAGCAAGCCACGGCCACGCCTCCGCCCTGGCGGGTGCTGGAACTGGGCCTCAATCCCGCCACCCTGCGCCAGCGCATCCAACAACGCACCGAGCAGCTCTACCGCGACGGGCTGGTGGAGGAGACCCGGCGCCTGAGCGAGCGCTATGGCGCCGATCTGCCACTGCTGCAAACCATCGGCTACGGCGAAGCGCTGCAGGTGATTGCCGGCAACCTGACCCCAGCAGAAGCAGTGCGAATCACCTGCCAACGCACCCGCCAGTTCGCCAAACGCCAACGCACCTGGTTCCGGCGTCAGCACAACCCCCGTTGGCTGCCCGACCCGGCAACCCTGACGGATGCGATGACGTTGATCGAGCAACATCTAAGGTGAACGATGCAGACGTTGTATTCACGGAAGTTGTCTGCCCCTGTCCCCGTCACCGCCTGAATGCCCCCACGTCCCCGTTTTGACCGTCGTGCCCCGGTTCGGGAGCTGCCCAACATCAACGACCGGATCAATTACCCCCAGTTGCGGGTGGTCGACTCAGACGGCGCTCAGCTGGGCGTGATCAGCCGCGAAGAAGCCCTTGATGTGGCCCGCGACCGGGAACTGGATCTGGTGCTGGTGAGTGAGAAGGCCGACCCTCCGGTCTGCCGGATCATGGACTACGGCAAGTTCAAGTTCGAGCAGGAAAAGAAAGCCAAGGAAGCCAAGAAGAAGTCGCACCAGACCGAAGTCAAGGAGGTCAAGATGCGGTACAAGATCGACCAGCACGACTACGACGTGCGGATCGGCCAGGCCCAGCGCTTCCTGAAGGCCGGCGACAAGGTGAAGTGCACTGTGATCTTCCGCGGCCGCGAGATTCAGCACACCGCACTGGCAGAAACCCTGCTGCGGCGGATGGCCAAAGACCTGGAGGAAAAGGCCGAGATCCAGCAGGCACCCAAGCGAGAGGGTCGCAACATGATCATGTTCCTCACGCCGCGCAAAACGCCGCTGGCGAAAAAAGAGGAGAAGGAGCAGACCGCCAGCAAGGCCGTGCGCACCATCCCCGCACCACCCAGGCCCACCGCAGCCAAGGTGGCCAGCCCTCAGGGCTAACCCACAGGGTCATCACCCAGCAGCAACCGCCATCCCTGGGCTGAAGCCTGGGGATCGAAAGAGCTGCGGGCTTCACACATGAAGCCGTGGTCGGCACCAGCACACTCCACAACGCGCAAGCGTTGCCCAGCGGGATCGACCTTGCTCAGGGCGGCCCCCATAACTTCGCGATCCTCGGCAGGGATCAGGGGATCAGCCGTGCCGAACACACAGGTGAGCCGCGCCTGGATCTCAGGCAGCAGGGCCAGGGAGGGTTCACCACCTCCAGGCCGCATCCGGTTCACACCGGCGCCGTAAAAATCAAAGGCCGCCGCCACCCCCGGCAAGCTGGCCGCCAGGAAGGCGGCATGCCCCCCGAAGCAGAACCCCACCACATGGATGGCCGCTTTCGGGTGTCGCTCCCGCAGCCAGCTGAGCGCTGCGGCGACGTCGCCGAGGATCTGATCGGCGGTGGTGGCGTCCTTGTGGCGCCGGCCTTGGGCCAGATCGGACGGTTCATAGGCCAACTCCAAATCGGGTGCCGTGCGGGCAAACAAAGGCAACGCCAGAGCCGGATATCCCTCAGCGGCCAGGCGATCGGCCACGCTGCACACCCAGGCATTCACCCCAAACACCTCCGGAAGCACGATATAGACACGATTTGTTAACGAGTTTGACTCAGTGTCGTTCACACGAGCAAATGGCTCCGCCCACCAACAGCGCAAAGGCACATCACGATTGGCGAACTGAACCCAGCGCGATGACGGGGAGTTGGGAATTGTCACAGGTCCACAGGACACAGAACCAATTGTCACCAAGCAATTCGCTCCGTATGGTGGCCGCATTCCGACCTGTCCCACCGGCGTGCGATTCCATATCCAACAGGAAAGCGACATTCCGGCATCGACGCAGCTTTACAACCAGATCTGCTTCGCCATCGCAGCGCGGCATTACCCGCCGGGGCATCGGCTCCCAAGCACCCGCCAGCTGGCGATGCAAACGGGATTGCACCGCAACACGATCAGCAAGGTGTACCGCCAGCTGGAAACCGATGGCGTGGTGGAAGCGATGGCCGGCTCCGGCATCTACGTGCGCGACCAGCAAAAACCAAGGGAAATCAAGACACCGCCGCACATCCGCAATCGGGGCGTCACCGACCTCGACCGGGAAGTGCGTAAATGCGTGGATGGCCTGCTGAATGCGGGCTGCACCCTGCAGCAGACCCGAGAGCTGCTGACCCGCGAGATCGACTGGCGCCTGCGTTGCGGCGCCCGCGTGCTGGTCAGCACGCCGCGGGAAGACATCGGCGCCTCGATGCTGATCGCCGAAGAACTGGAACCCTGCCTCGATGTGCCGGTCGAAGTGGTGCCGATGGAGGAGTTGGAGAGCGTGCTGGAGAACTCCAGCAACGGCACGGTGGTGACCAGCCGCTACTTCCTCCAACCGGTGGAGGAGCTCGCCAAGAAGCACAGCGTTCGGGCCGTGGCCGTTGACCTCAACGACTTCCGCCAGGAGCTGGCCATGCTCAAGGAGCTGCGGCCTGGCAGCTGTGTGGGCCTGGTGAGCATCAGCCCCGGCATCCTGCGGGCTGCGGAAGTGATTCTCCACTCGATGCGCGGCAACGAGTTGCTGCTGATGACCGCCACTCCCGATGTAGGAAGCCGCCTGTTGGCGCTGCTGCGGGCCTCCAGCCACGTGCTCTGCGATCGGCCCAGCCTGCCCCTGGTGGAGCAGAGCCTGCGCCAGAACCGTTCCCAGCTGATGCGCATGCCCCAGGTGCATTGCGCCGAGAGTTACCTCAGCACCGATACGATCGATCTGCTCCGCAAGGAGATTGGCCTGCAGACCCCAGCGGCCGCCAGCTGACCCCCCTGCGATGTTTGATCACATCCGTGCCGACCTCGCGATCATCCGCGAGCGCGACCCGGCTGCCCGTGGCTGGCTGGAGATTGTGTGCTGCTACCCCGGCTTCCAGGCCATCAGCCTGCACCGCATCAGCCATCGCCTCTGGACTTGCCGATTACCCCTAAAGCTGGCGGCCCGCTGCCTCAGTCAAATCAGTCGCACCCTCACCGGCATCGAAATTCACCCCGGTGCACGCATCGGCCACAGCGTGTTCATTGACCACGGCATGGGGGTGGTGATCGGCGAAACCGCCGAAATCGGCAACCGTTGCCTGCTGTACCAGGGGGTCACTCTGGGGGGCACCGGCAAGGAGCACGGCAAACGCCACCCCACCCTTGCTGAAAACGTGGTGGTGGGAGCAGGCGCCAAAGTTCTGGGAGCCATCACGATCGGGACCAACACGCGAATCGGCGCTGGCTCCGTGGTGGTGCGCAACGTGGAGAGCGACTGCACCGTTGTGGGCATCCCAGGCCGGGTGATCCACCAGAGCGGCGTGCGAATCAACCCCCTGGCCCACTCCGCTCTGCCGGACGCCGAGGCCAACGTGATCCGCAACCTGATGGAACGGATCGACCACCTTGAGAACACGGTGACGAACCTCAAGCGCTGCCTGCAAGAAGTTGCGGCAGGGCGACAGTTGCTTGATGAATGCGCTGGCGAAGCTCAGAATCTCAAAGACCGGGAAATCTTGGAGTTCCTCGGCGAGACCTCCAGCGAGGGTTGACCAAGATCTGAAATTGATTGAACGGCAAATCTTCAACTTTAATCAGCGCAACAAAAATTGCTTTTCAAAAGCAATGAACCCAATTGCGAATAAAGCAAATCAAAGCGGTAACACCAACATCAGCATTAACGCATTCAAAAACAGGCATTCTCAACGCCGCACTCTACAAACCACAAGGAGCATTGACTGCATTGATTATTGACCTCAAAAAATCAAAAAATCCAGCAAATACATAAGACTAGTTGCAACTCAGCCACCGAGAGATTCGACATTTGAACCAAAACCAACGGTGCTTCATCCGCAAAGACTTCACAGAATCGAAAAGTTGTGCATCTTCAAAAATGCTGCCTTTTTTCAGACCTTCAGCAACGGCCTCGGGAGTTGTCTGCAAGCCACGCCAGAATTCCCGAAGACCATCATGACGCAAGATCTGGCGTTGCCGACGCCAGGCGTCACCCCAAGACTTGGGAAGAGCTTTGTTGCGCTGGTAAGCAGCACCACCCAGACGGATTTTTGATTGATAGGAGGAAAAACGCCTGTACGGAAAGTGCAAGATAGAGACCTGATCACTGAACTCAAGCGAACCCTGATGACCAAAAATCTCATGATTGCCTTGATCAACAGTCACATCAGCAAAGGCACGGTGCAAGCACTTAGGAGGCAAGGGACGATTGAGTGCATTGACACTTTCACGCCAGAAGAAACGACTTTTCGAAGGGTGGGCCAAGCCATCACTATGACGTCCACTCTCTGGAAGAACAGCGTTAAAACGCTGCACTAACAACCCAGCTATGCCTGGAGCAACAGAATCCAAAAAGGATGGCGCATCTCCACCAGGGAACAGCCAGAACTCATCGGCATCATTGTTGATGACCCAATCAGCGCCATGATCTAGATACGCAGAGCGAGCCATTGCAGTCACCCACTGCGCTTGGTCATACGTATCAGCCGTTTGCTTGATATAAGTGATTGGCACAAAACGAGCCAATCGCCGCAGGATTTCAGGAGTAGCATCCGTAGACAGATTATCCATCACCAGGAAAGATGAAACCCCCTGAGAGTGGTGAAACAGGATGTTCTCAGCAATAACATCCTCCTCGTTACGAACGAGAAGAGTCATCACCACACGGATAGGCATTCAGATCACACCAATCTCAATCACGTTGCCCCTGACTGCTGTGGTGCAGCTGGCTGAAACATGAACATCGAATAGATCACATTTCGGCGCATGTTGGTCATCATCTCCAAGAACATGTCATAACCCTCGTTCTTGTATTCAATGAGAGGATCCTTCTGTCCATAGCCACGCAGGCCCACGGATTCACGAAGGGCATCCATCGCCTGCAGGTGCTCCCGCCAAAGGGTATCGATCTGCTGCAGGATGAAGAAACGCTCAGCTTCACGCATCAGTCCTGGACGCTGCTGCTCGATCTGACCTTCTTTGAGGTCATAAGCATTGCGCAGTTGCTCCTGCAGGAAGGCCTTGAGTTCCTCCATCCCGAGACCTTGAACCTGATCAGGAGTGAGATCTTCCAACAGATAGATGAACTCCTTCACCTTGGCGACAAGCTGTTCCAGATCCCATTCCTCGGGCGGCAGATCGGGATTCACATAGGCCTCAACGATCTCACCCATGGTGCGTTCGCCGTAACCGATCACTTGCTTCTTCAGAGCACGGCCATCCAGAACCCGGCGGCGTTCGGAATACACCGCACGCCGCTGGTTGTTCATCACCTCGTCGTACTCGAACACCTGCTTGCGGATGTCGTAGTAATAGGTTTCGACCTTCTTCTGGGCCCCCTCCAGCGAGCGGGTGAGCATGCCGGACTCAATCGGCATGTCTTCCTCCACGCGGAAAGCATTCATCAGACCGGCAACGCGGTCACCCCCGAAGATCCGCAGCAGGTTGTCTCCCAACGAGAGGAAAAAACGGGTGGAGCCAGGGTCGCCCTGGCGGCCAGCCCGGCCACGCAGCTGGTTATCCACCCGGCGCGATTCATGGCGTTCCGTGCCGATCACATGCAGGCCGCCGGCCTCCCGCACCCGGGCTTCCTCCTGCTTCACCACCGCGTCGTATTCCCCCTTCACTCGGGCAATCGCCTCGCGCAACGCCTGGATCTGGGGATCTTCCGTGGGGGCTTTCTCCGCAGCGGTGGCGATGCGCTCCTCCAGCTCAATGACCGTGAGGGCACGGTCGCCCCATGCTTTCACGAGATCACGGGCCAACTGACCAAGGGCCTGATCGGTGTCGTCGGTGAGCAGGCAGGGATAGAGGCTCTCGCCGCTGCGGGGCTGTGCTGAGGCAGCAGCATCGGCAAACCCGCCCGGAGCACTGCGCTGCAAAGGCACCGGCGGCTTGTGATCCTCCTCCGGCTTCACCAAACGGCCCAGCAGCACCTCCCGCAACTTCAAGCGGGCCATGTAGTCGCTGTTGCCGCCAAGGATGATGTCGGTGCCACGGCCCGCCATGTTGGTGGCGATGGTCACGGCGCCAGCCCGACCGGCCTGGGCCACGATCTCCGATTCGCGCTCCACGTTCTCCGGCTTGGCATTGAGCAGGTTGTGGGGGATCTCCTGCTCCGCCAGCAGCGAACTCAGCAGTTCGCTTTTCTCCACCGAGGTGGTGCCCACCAGAACCGGCCGGCCGTTCTTGTGGATCTCAGCTGTTTCGTTGGCCACAGCCCGCCATTTGGCAGCCTCGGTTTTGTACACCTGATCGGCCCAGTCCTGACGCGCCCGGACGCGGTTGGTGGGAACGATTGTGGTTTCGAGTTTGTAGGTCTTCTCGAATTCGACCTCTTCCGTTTTTGCCGTGCCGGTCATGCCGGCCAAGCGCGGATAGAGCAGGAAGAAGTTCTGATAGGTGATCGAGGCGAGAGTCTGTGTTTCCGGTTGGATCGGCAGGGCCTCCTTGGCCTCGATGGCTTGGTGCTGGCCGTCACTCCAACGGCGACCCGGCATCACCCGACCGGTGAACTCATCCACAATCACCGCTTCGCCGTCGCGAACGATGTAGTTCACATCCTTGACGAACAGCTCCTTGGCCTTGAGGGCGTTGGTGATGTAGTGAGCCCAGGGGTCCTGAGGGTTGAACAGATCCGCCACCCCAAGCATCTGCTCGGCTTTGGCGAAGCCTTCATCGGTGAGGGTGCAGCTGCGCTGCTTTTCATCGACCTCGTAATCCCCTTCAGGGTCGATGCCGTCTTTGCCCAACTCAGCGGCACGAGCCAGGGCATTGGCCACCTCGGCCGCCTGCTGGTACTTCTCCTGAGGTCGTTCCACCTGACCAGAAATGATCAGAGGCGTGCGGGCTTCATCGATCAGGATCGAATCCACCTCGTCGATCACGCAGTACTGAAACTCCCGCTGCACCACCTCCGAGATGTCGGCGGCCATGTTGTCGCGCAGATAATCGAAGCCCAGCTCCGAGTTGGTGGCATAGGTGATGTCGCAGTTGTAGTTGCGCCGGCGTTCCTCGGGGCGCATGTCCTGCTGGATCAGGCCCACGGATAAACCGAGGAAGCGATGCACCTGGCCCATCCACTCGGCATCACGGCGGGCCAGGTAATCGTTCACCGTCACAACGTGAACGCCACGACCAGTAAGGGCGTTGAGATAGCTCGGAAGAGTGGCAACAAGTGTTTTGCCTTCGCCAGTTTTCATCTCGGCGATCTGACCTTCATGCAGCACCATGCCGCCAATCAGCTGGACATCGAAATGACGCATGCCCAACACCCGCTTGCCGGCTTCACGAACAACAGCGAAGGCCTCAGGCAGGATCTCATCGAGGATCGGCCGCTGGTTCGCCAGACTGCCGGCATTGGCCAAACGCTCCTGGAAGGCAGCGGTTTTGCCACGCAACTCATCGTCGGAGAGCGGAGCGATCTCCTCTTCAAGCAGCTGAATATCCGAAACGATCGGCTGGTAACGCTTCAGCTTGCGGGCATTGGGATCACCCAGCAGGAGCTTGAGCATGGAAAGCGGCAACCGAATCGGGTGCAGCCTAATGGAGGCTCACTCGCAAAAGGCCCTTCTGGACTGGGTTCTGAATCAAGCGGATGAAGAGATTCGAACTCTCGACCCTCTCCTTGGCAAGGAGATGCTCTACCACTGAGCTACATCCGCAGGTGTCGACGCGGGCGTGTCCCTGACGACTTGGAGACTCTGCCTTACGGAGGGACCAATGGTCAATTGCCAAGGGTTCCCACCGTGAATTTCAACGGGAGCCGGCCATCTTCTGACGCAGCTGCTTCACCCGATCCCGCAGGTTGGCGGCTTCCTCAAAGTCGAGCTTCTTGGCCGCGTCCTTCATCTTGGCTTCGAGCTGATCGATCAACTCCGGCAGCGCCTCCAGCGCCAAGCCGGTATCGGGATCGTTCTCCAGGGCCTTAGCGGCCTTGCCTACTACCTCCACCAGATCCGCGTCCGGGCCGTCTTGCTTCAGCTTGCGGCTCAACTCCAGGAAGCTGAGGATCGAGTTGCTGGCCTTCTTGCCCGCCGCCGTAGGCACCACCCCGTGCTTCTCGTTGTAGGTCTGCTGAATCGCCCGGCGTCGTTCGGTCTCGGAGATGGCCTTGGCCATCGAGTCGGTCATGTTGTCGGCATAGAGCAGCGCCACCCCCTCCACGTGGCGGGCGGCCCGGCCAATGGTCTGGATCAGGGAGCGCTCAGCCCGCAGGAAGCCTTCTTTGTCGGCATCGAGGATCGCCACCAGGCTCACCTCCGGCAGGTCGAGGCCCTCCCGCAGCAGGTTCACCCCCACCAGCACGTCGTATTCCCCCAGGCGCAGATCCTGGATGATCTCGATCCGCTCGATCGAATGGATCTCCGAGTGGAGGTAGCGCACCCGCACCTCGTTCTCTGCCAGGTAATCGGTGAGGTCTTCCGCCATCCGCTTGGTGAGCGTGGTGACCAGCACCCGCTGGTTCTTGGCTGCCCGGTCACGGATTTCCCCCAGCAGATCGTCCACTTGGCCCGTGGTGGGCCGCACCTCCACCACCGGATCGAGCACCCCGGTGGGGCGAATCACCTGCTCAGCCACCTCCCCGCCGCTCACCTCCATCTCCCAATCCCCCGGGGTGGCGGAGACGAACACTGTTTGCCGCGCCTTCTCCCAGAACTCGGCCCCCTTCAACGGCCGGTTGTCCGCTGCGCTGGGCAGGCGGAAGCCGTGCTCGATCAGCACCTTCTTACGGGCTTGGTCACCGTTGTACATCGCCTGCAGCTGCGAACAGGTGACGTGGCTCTCGTCCACGATCAACAGCCAGTCGTCCGGGAAATAGTCAATCAGGCACTCCGGCGGCGTGCCCTCTTCGCGGCCGGCCAGATGGCGGGCGTAGTTCTCGACCCCATTGCAGTAGCCCACCTGGCCCAACATCTCCAGGTCGTACTTGGTGCGCTGCTCCAGCCTCTGGGCCTCCAGCAACTTGCCTTCGCCGTTGAGCACATCCAGCCGCTCCCGCAGCTCCGAGCGGATAGCGCTGATGGCGGAATCCAGCCGGTCTTTCGGGGTGACGAAGTGCTTGGCCGGGTAGATGTTCACCGCATCCATGCTCTGCAGGATCTCGCCGGTGGTGGGATCGACGTAGCGGATCGCCTCCACCTCGTCGCCGAACAGCTCGATCCGCACCAACCGATCCTCGTAGGCGGGGCCGATCTCCAGCACATCTCCCTTCATCCGGAAACGGCCGCGGGCGATTTCGGTGTCGTTGCGGCTGTACTGGTTGTTCACCAACTCCCGCAGCTGGCTGCGGATGTTGAGGGTCTCGCCCACCTCGAACTTCACCGCCGCCTTGAGGTATTCACTCGGAATCCCCAGGCCGTAAATGCAGCTGATCGAGGCCACCACGATCACGTCGCGCCGTTCAAACAGCGAGCGCGTCGCCGAGTGACGCAGCATGTCGATCTCCTCGTTGATCGACGCCGTCTTGGCGATGTAGGTGTCGCTGACCGGTACGTAGGCCTCCGGTTGGTAGTAGTCGTAATAGGAAATGAAGTACTCAACGGCGTTCTCCGGGAAGAACTCCCGCAGCTCGTTGCAGAGCTGGGCCGCCAGGGTTTTGTTGTGGGCCAGCACCAGCGCAGGCCGGCCGGTCTGGGCGATCACGTTGGCCATCGTGAACGTCTTGCCCGTGCCCGTCGCCCCCAGCAGCGTCTGATAGCGCTCGCCGCTGTTCACCCCTGCCACCAGCTGCTTGATCGCCGTCGGCTGATCACCCTTCGGCGAATACGGAGCCGTGAGGTCGTAGGCGGGCATGGGTGCGGGGCCAGACGGCGGCCGTCAATTATCGCCGGGGAGCAAGATGAAGTGCTGCGGCTCCCCAACCCGTGACCCCGATCCGGCTGGTTCACCATGCCCCCGGTGCCCCCGGCCTGCGTTGGCTGGGCCTCGGGCCGGATCTGCGCCCCAGTCGGGCCCTGCTCAAGCTGCAACGGCTGTTCGATCGCCACGCCTTCTGGGCCCGCGGCCGCAGCTTTGATCAGCTGCGGAGGTTGCTGGCCGGTAGCGATGCCGTGGTGAGCCTCTGGCGCGGCAAGCGGCTGGTGGGCTTCGGCCGGGCCACCTCCGATGGCTTCAGCCGAGCCGTGCTCTGGGACATCGTGGTGGCCGGCGATCTGCAGGGCCACGGCCTCGGCCGCCGGGTGATCGAAGAACTGCTGCACACCCCGCCGGTGGTGGGCGTGGAACGGGTGTATCTGATGACCACCAAGAGTGCCGGCTTCTACCGGCAACTGGGCTTCCAGGATGCGAACCCCCAGCAGCTGATGGTGCTACGCCGCTGAGGCATCTCATTCCGGTCAGGCCCGGTACGATCCGGATCCGTCAGATCAGCCGATGCCCCGGTCCGCGTCCCAGTCCCCTGACGACGCCCTGCAGGGCAATTTGTTCGGGGCGCCTGAGTCGGCCGCACCGACTTCGCCCAGCAGCGAACCGGAGGCCGCCAGCCACGATCTCAGCGACGACGAGCTTGGAGCCGATGCCGCCGCCCGGCCCCGAAGGCGCCAGGCCACAGCAAGCGAGGCCAGCAGCGAAGCCCAGGCTGCAAACGATTCAGAACCCAGCAGCGACGAACCGGCCTGGGCCCACCACAGCCTGCTGGATCCCCTGCAGCTCACACCGATGCTGCGCCACTACGTGGAGCTGAAAGGAGCCCATCCCGAACGGGTGCTGCTCTACCGCCTGGGCGACTTCTTCGAGTGCTTCTTCGAAGACGCGATCGAACTCTCCCGGGTTCTCGAGCTCACCCTCACCGGCAAGGAGGGCGGTAAGGCCATCGGCCGGGTGCCGATGGCGGGCATCCCTCACCATGCCGCCGAGCGCTACTGCGCCGAACTGATCAAGCAGGGCTACAGCGTGGCCCTCTGTGATCAACTCGAAACCACCCCCACCAAAGGTGCCCTGCTCAAGCGAGACATCACCCGGGTGCTGACCCCCGGCACCGTGTTGGAGGAGGGCATGCTCAGCGCCCGTCGCAACAACTGGCTGGCGGCAGTGGTGGTGGAGCCGGCCCAGGGGAAACAACCGCTGCGCTGGGGCCTGGCCAGCGCCGATGTGAGCACCGGCGAGGTGCAGGTGATGCAGCGGGAGGAGAGCAGCGCCCTGCACCAGCAGCTGGCCCAGCAGGAGGCGTCCGAACTGCTCTGGGCCGCGGCCTACGACGCCGACCGGCCGGCCTGGTGCCCGGATCGGTTGCGGCTGACGGCGATGGCCAGCACCCCCTTCAGCCCAGTGGAGGCGGAGCGCACCCTGCTGCAGCACTACGGCCTCAGCAGCCTCGATGGCCTACCCCCTGGCCCTGCAGGCCCTCGGCGGCCTGCTGCGCTACCTGCAGGAGACGCAGCCCCTGGAAGAGGACAGCCGCATCCCCCTGGAGGTGCCAACGATCGTGCACCGAGGCGATGCCCTGGTGCTGGATGCCCAGACCCGCCGCAACCTCGAGCTCACCGCCACCCAGCGCGACAACCAGTTGCAGGGGTCGTTGCTCTGGGCGATCGATCGCACCCTCACCGCCATGGGCGGCCGTTGCCTGCGCCGCTGGTTGGAAGCACCCTTGATGGACCAGCAGGCGATTGAGCAGCGCCAGGATCTGGTCAGCAACCTGGTGGATGAACGCAGCCTGAGGCTGGCCATCCGCCAGCTGCTGCGGCCGATGGGCGACCTGGAACGGCTGGCCGGCCGGGCCGGCGCGGGCCATGCCGGTGCCCGTGATCTGGTGGCCATCGCCGATGGATTGGAACGGTTGCCCCAGCTCACCGCCCGGCTGGACTCTGCGATCAGCGCAGGGCCGGAGTGGTTGCAGCAGTTGCTCAGCCCCGATCCAGCCCTGGCGGAGCTGGCCCAAACGATTCGCCACAAGCTGGTGGAGGCCCCACCGCTCTCCCTCTCCGAGGGCGACCTGATCCATGACGGCGTCGATCCGCTGCTGGATGGGCTGCGCAACCAGCTGGACGATCAGGACGCCTGGCTCAGCCACCAGGAGCAGCAGGAACGCCAACGCAGCAGCATCAGCACCCTGAAACTGCAGCACCACCGCACCTTCGGCTATTTCCTAGCGGTGAGCAAAGCCAAGGCCACCACCGTGCCGAGCCACTGGATCCGGCGCCAGACCCTGGCCAACGAGGAACGCTTCATCACCCCTGATCTCAAGGAGCGAGAGGGCCGCATCTTCCAGCTGCGGGCCCGGGCTTGCCAGCGGGAATACGAGCTGTTCTGCCAGCTGCGCGAGCAGGTGGGGGCCATGGCCGCCCCGATCCGCCAGGCGGCCCGCGCCGTTGCTGGCCTCGATGCCCTCACCGGCCTGGCCGATGTGGCCGCCAGCGGTGGCTATTGCGCACCAACCATCACCGACGGCCGGGGGTTACGGCTGGAGGCCAGCCGCCATCCGGTGGTGGAGCAACGGCTGGTGGAAACCTCCTTCACCCCCAATGATGTGCATCTCGGTGAGGGCACCGATCTGGTGGTGCTCACAGGCCCCAACGCCAGTGGCAAGAGCTGCTACTTACGCCAGATCGGCCTGATCCAGTTGATGGCTCAGATCGGCAGCTGGGTGCCGGCCCGATCCGCCACCGTCGGCATCGCCGATCGGATCTTCACCCGGGTGGGTGCCGTGGATGATCTGGCCGCCGGCCAGTCCACCTTCATGGTGGAGATGGCCGAAACCGCCAACATCCTTCACCACGCCAGCGATCGTTCCCTGGTGCTGCTCGATGAGATCGGGCGGGGCACCGCCACCTTCGATGGCCTCTCGATCGCGTGGGCCGTGAGCGAGCACCTGGCCGGCGACCTGGGCAGCCGCACGGTGTTCGCGACCCATTATCACGAGCTCAACAACCTGGCCTCGGAACGCGACAACGTGGCCAACTTCCAGGTGCTGGTAGAGGAAACCGGTGAGGATCTGGTCTTCCTCCACCAGGTACAGGCCGGCGGCGCCAGCCGCAGCTACGGCATCGAAGCGGCAAGACTCGCCGGCGTGCCTAAGCCCGTGGTGCAGCGGGCCCGCCAGGTGCTGGATCAATTGGCGGCCTGATCACTGTCTTGGTCGTTGCCACACAGCGGGGCTTTAATTGCTACTTCTACATCGATGCCGCGTGAAGGCAGACCAAGACTTCAGCGTGCAGATCGATTCCGCAGTAGCGAACTACCGCAGCAACCCACAGCGACTGCGTCGGCTTACCCGTCAACTCCGCCATCCCGACACCCGTCAACTCTGCCGGAAGTGCGCCGAGCAGCTGCTCGAACTTGAGCCTAAATCAATTGAGGCCATTTCCTCGTTGATCTTCAGCTACACCGGCAAAAAATCCAGGACACAACTGCTGCGCACGACCCTGGATTACGCCCACCAGCGTGCTGAAGGAGATCCCAAGCTGCTGGACAAGATTCTCACCAACGTAGACAACAGACTGAATGACGAAGAGCGCAGCGCTTTCGATGAGCTTCTACGGAATTACGCCAATGAAGCCAAACAGATTTCACGGCGAAAGGCGATCAATCTAGAAGCCCAAAAACGGCTCTTGAAACGCTCCGACATCGAAGCGAACAGCTGCGATGTGATCAGTGTCGCCTCCAACGAAGGGCCCTACATCGCCGAATTTATCCACCATTACATCTATCAGGGATTCACCAATCTGTTCATCGGCCTCAACAACGACTATTCCGGTGCCACCGGCCCGATCGTTGAGGCGATACGCGCGCACTTCCCCCAGGTTCACCTGATCAATACCGATCCAGAGCATCAACAGGACCAGCAAAGGGGCTCTTACACACGTCTCTACGAGGTGGCATCACGCACCAGCACCTCGTCCCATTGCATGGTTGTGGATGTGGATGAATCGTGGGTCGCCTATCCCTTCTCCACAACTATCCGGGAGTTTCTGTCCGCCCATTCAAAAGCAGATGTGATCTCATCCAATTGGCTGCATTGCCATGGCGCCAACCTCTTCGACAACTGCCTGGACCTGTCGAACACCCACTTGAGACTCACTGATCAATTCAAAAGTTTGTTTCGCTATGGCATTGCTGTCACCGACCTGGGTGCTCACGTGCCCTGGGTGCTTGGCGAGCCTGAGATCCTGCATATGAGCAGCGACGGAATAAACGTCAACAGCACAGCCGTAAACGGGCTTCGGCGGCTCAGGAAACGTGGTGTCAAGGCTTCTATCAATACAACTAATACCAGCTGGGTGATTCACCGGCACACCCGCTCAGAATTGGAGTACGCCTCCAAGTTGCTACACCCGGATGTGAACAAACAGGAGATCCCGTTTAAGCCCAATCGCATGGGCTACCTGCTGCCGAAGGAAAGCCTGGAGTCACGCCAGTTGGCGAGCAACCTCTTCGGGCCCAGCCGTCAGCCACCACAGGCCTACCGCGATTCGCTTCAGGCGTTCATTGAGCGCTGCGGCATTCACGATCTGATCAGAGCCGCCCGAGCCGAAATTGGCGAAGACCCCATCAACAAGCGGATCAAGACGATGCATCCCGATGACATCAGCAACAACCGCAGCATCTGGACACGCACCTTTCGCGGCACCCGTTTTCTGAAACTTCTGGAGCAACGCAGCAGTACAAGCGCCCCTTCGAAGAAGGCCTAGGGCAGGGCCTTCATCAGGCTTCCCATCTCCAGAGCTTCCAGGCCGTAGCTCCAGCCCAGGTTGCTCTTGATGCCAGCCCGCTCCAGCGCCTGCTGCATCGTGTCGGTGGTCAACACACCGAAGATCACAGGCACGGACGTATCGCGCGCCACCGCTGCAACGCCCTTGCTGGCCTCCGCCACCACCACATCGAAATGGGGCGTATCGCCGCGGATCACCGCCCCAAGGGTGATCAGCACCTGGTACTGACCGGAGCGGGCCATCTGCTGGGCCACGATCGGAAGTTCGAACGAACCCGGCACCCAGGCCACATCCAGCTGGGAGCTGGTCTCCGACACATCCACGCCGTGGCGCTTGAGACAGTCAAGACAGCCGCTCAGCAGCTTGGCGGTGACCAGATCGTTGAAACGGGCCACGACGATGCCAACACGCAGCTCAGCTGCGTCAGAAAAACGTCCTTCAAACGTGGCCATTGGGAAGGTGCCGACTGAATCTCAGCCATCGTGGCACCCGCCAGGTTCTGCCTGAGGCTGAGCTCAGACGACGAAGAAGCTCACACCCCAGTTGAGCAGCACCAGGGCCACCCACACAGCACTGCCCAGCAAGATCAAACGGTTGGAGCGGCCGCTGTCTTCGCTGGAGGCGTACAGCACCGGCACAGCAACGATCAAAGCGAAGGACGCCACCACCAGGGCCAGAACGGTCAGCGTGTTGATGAACTGCATGGAACTGGAAGTCAGGGGTCGATTTTCACACGAGAGCTGTTGCTCCCGCGAGCGAGCGGAGCACTCTTCACACCATGAAGGGGAAGAGGCCTCCGCTCAGCGGAGATTCAGGTTCAGACGCGGGTCGTGACAGCGCTGCCGAGGGCATCACGCAGACCACGAACAACGGCCACCATCGCCAGCTCATCCTGCAGGCGGTTCACGGCTGAACCGACGCCCACGCCGGCCGCACCGGCAGCGATGGCCATCGGCAGAGTCACCGCCGACAGACCCGAAGCACAGAGAACGGGCACATCGACGACGCGGCTGATGCTGTGGGCCGCCGCCAGGGTGGGGGCAGCCTTCTCGATCAGGCCCAGGTGCCCAGCACTGAAGGGCTTGGCACTGGTGCCGCCCTCGGTCTGGATCAGGTCTGCACCGGCAGCCACCAGATCGATGGCCAGCTGCTCCTGCTCATCCATCGGCAAAACGTGGGGCACAGTGACGCTCAACACAACGTTGGGCAGCAGTTGGCGGGTGCGGCGGGTGAGCTCCAGCACTTCAGCCGCATCAAAGATCCGGCCCTGGGGATAGAAGGCGTCGTAGTTGCCGATCTCCACCATCAGCGCACCGGCTTCCACCGCCGCGGGGAACTGCTCAGGCTCCACCGACGACACGCACACGGGCACGCCACCGGAGGCCTCGATCGCCAGACGCACCAGGGCGGGGTCGCAGGCCACGTCGATCAGATCAGCACCGCCACGCCCAGCGGCACTGGCGACCCGCTCCACACTGGCGGCATCGAAATTCATCAGGCCAGCGATCAGCTTGAGCGCAGAGCGCTGCTCAAGGCTGCGCTGCAGAGAAACGGGCAGCTGCTGAAGACGGGTCATGGGGGACTGGACAGCGATGCCCTGATTCTCACACCGTGGGGGAAACGCACCCCTTCTTTTTGGGCTGGACGTCCTGGCATGACCGCCTGCACCGGCGCCTGCTGATGCAGCCGCAGCTACTGCCCCAGGGCTGCACCCTGCTGCTGGCGGTGTCCGGCGGACAGGACTCCATGGCCCTGCTGGCGTTGCTGCAGGACCTGGCGCCCTTGCATGGCTGGGGCCTGAACCTGTGGCACGGCGATCACGGCTGGCACGACAACTCCAGCCGAATCGCCTCGGAATTGAGCAGCTGGTGCCAGCAGCGGCATCTCTCCCTGCAAGTGGACCAGGCAGCGCCGGGAGAGGTGCCCAGCGAAGCCAAAGCCCGGCAATGGCGTTACGAACGGCTGGCCCAACGGGGCCGACAAACGGGCGCCGATGTGGTGACGGGCCACACCGCCAGCGACCGGGCCGAAACGATGCTGCTGCAGCTGGCCCGCGGCAGCGACCTGGCGGGCCTGGCGGCCCTGCCCAGCGTCCGCCCCCTCAGCCCGGAAGGCCCCCGGCTGCGCCGGCCGCTGCTGCACCTGCAGCGCCACGACACCCTCCAGATCTGCCGGGACCTGGCCCTGCCGACCTGGGAGGACCCCAGCAACCAATCCCCCGAATTCGCCCGCAACCGAATTCGCCATGAGGTGCTGCCCGTGCTCGAGGAACTGCATCCGGGCTGCAGTCAGCGGATCAGCGATCTGGCCGAACGGGTGTCCCAGGTGCGGGACAGTCAGACGGAACTCAGCCGGATGGCGCTGGAGCTTCTGCAAACCGCTGCCGGCCTGGACCGCCGCGGCCTGGGGGCGTTGAACTCAGCCACCCGCCGGCTGCTGCTGGCGCAGTGGCTGCAGCAGCAGGGGGTGCCAGCCCTGCCGGCCAGCCAACTGGACGAGCTCAGCCGGCGACTTGAAAGCGGTGCCCCCGGCGGTGCAGCCGATCTTGCCGGGGGCTGGCAACTCAGCTGGAAGGGGGGGGAGCTGGTGCTGCAGCAGCGCGAAGCAGAGCGTTAACCGCCGCGGCCACCAGACCCGCCCCACCCCTGCTGCTCTCCAAACGGATCTGCGCCAGGCCACTGGCCGCCAGATGCTTCTTGCTTTCCGCCACCCCCACAAAACCCACCGGCATGCCGATCACCAGGCTGGGGGTTGGAGCACCGGCGGCCACCTGCTGCAACAGCACCTCAAGGGCAGTGGGCGCACTGCCGATCAGCACCACCGGAGCCGGTGACGCCAGTGCGAGCGCGCGCCAGGCCTCTTCCATGCCTGTCGCCGTGCGCGTTGAACCCGCCGGCGCCACCTCAGGTGCCCACTCCAGCACCGTGTGCACGGCAGTGCCGAGGGTGCGTTGGGCCATCGGGGCCACCGCCGCCGCCGCCATCGCAGTGTCCGTCAGGATCGGCGCCCCCTGCTTCAGCGCTGCCAAACCCTGCTCACAGGCCCCCTCGCTGAACCGCAGCAGTGTTCTCAACGAGAGATCGCCGCTGCTGTGCACCAGCCGTTCCAGCACCTGCTGTTGCAGCAGCGGCAGGCCCGTGTCCCCCAGTGCCGCCCGGATCCGCCGGATGCTTTCGGTGAAGATCGGGTGGTCTTGGGCCATCCACGCCATCATCAACCCATGCCGATCCATCTGCTCTGGGGTGATGACGCCGCTGCGCGGGACCGGGCCATCGATGCCCTGATCAGCCAGGTTGTCGATCCCAGCTGGAGCAGCCTCAACCTCAGCCGCCTGGATGGGGTCGATGCAGGTCAGGCCCTGCAGGCCCTCGAGGAGGCCCGCACCCCTCCCTTCGCCACGGGCGAACGGCTGGTGCTGCTGCAGCGCAGTCCGTTCTGCAATGGCTGCCCCAGTGAGCTGGCTGACCGGTTTGAGGCCGCCCTTGAGCTCATCCCCGACAGCAGCCACCTGGTGCTGGTGAACCCAGCCAAACCCGATGGTCGCCTGCGCACCACGAAAACCCTGCAGAAGCGGATCAAAAACGGGCTCGATCACGAACAGAGCTTCCCGCTGCCGGCCGCCTGGGATGGCAACGGCCAACGCCAGCTGGTGCAACGCACCGCCGAAGCCCTGGGCCTGAAGGTTGAGCCGGATGCCATCGATGCCCTGGTGGAGGCCATCGGCACCGACAGCGCCCGACTGGAATCGGAACTGCGCAAGCTGTCCCTGCGGAGCACCAGCATTTCCGCTGCACGGGTGCAGGAGCTGGTGGGGGGACGCTCCACCAACGCCCTGGCCGTGGGCGATACCCTGCTGGAGGGCAACCCCGGCGAAGCGATCGCCCGCTGGGATGCCCTGATCGAAGCCGGAGAACCAGCCCTGCGCATCGTGGCCACCCTCACCGGTCAGATCCGCGGCTGGCTCTGGGTGAGCCTGCTGGAACAGCAGGGGGAACGGGATGTGGCAGTGATCGCCAAGGCCGCTGGGATCGGCAACCCCAAACGCATCTACGTGATGCGCAAGCAGCTGCAGGGCCGCCCGCCCAAGCGCTTTCTCTCGCTGCTCGGCCGCTTACTGGAGGTGGAGGCACGGCTGAAACGCGGCGCCCAGCCGGGCGATGCCTTCCGCGACGGCCTGCTGGGCTGATCGCTGCCCGCCAGGTGAGAAAATCCAGCGTTGCTGAAGCCCGGTCCATGGCCCTCCTGGTGCAGAAATTCGGGGGCACCTCCGTCGGCAGCGTGGAACGCATCAAAGCGGTGGCTGATCGGATCGGACGTTGCCGTGAGGAGGGGCACGACGTGGTTGTGGTGGTCTCCGCCATGGGCCACACCACCGATGAATTGACGGGTCTGGCCAACGCCATCACCTCCGCCCCCACCCAGCGGGAGATGGACATGCTGCTGGCCAGTGGCGAACAGGTGTCGATCGCCTTGCTGGCGATGGCCTTGAACGCCCAGGGGGTCAGTGCGACGTCGATGACCGGTCCACAGGTGGGCATCGCCACGGAATCCACCCATGGCCGGGCACGGATCCTCGGGATTCGCACCGACCGAATCCGCAACCGCCTCACGGCTGGCCAGGTGGTGGTGGTTGCTGGTTTCCAGGGCACCAGCACCAGCAGCGATGGCCTCAACGAAATCACCACCCTCGGGCGCGGAGGCTCCGACACCTCCGCTGTCGCCCTTGCGGCGGCCCTGGGTGCCGATGCCTGCGAGATCTACACCGACGTTCCGGGTGTGCTCAGCACCGATCCGCGCAAGGTCTCCGATGCCCAGCTGATGGAGACGATCAGCTGCGACGAAATGCTGGAACTCGCCAGCCTTGGCGCCTCCGTGCTGCATCCCAGGGCCGTTGAGATCGCCCGCAACTACGGCGTGAACCTTGTAGTGCGCTCCAGTTGGAGCGATGCCACCGGCACCCGGATCACCAGCCGTTCAGCCCGTCCGATCAGCAGTAGTGGCCTGGAGCTCGGCAGTCCTGTGGATGGGATGGAGGAAGTGGACGGACAGGCCGTGGTCGCCCTCTCCCACATTCCCGATCAGCCTGGGATTGCCGCACGCCTGTTTGAAACCCTCTCGGAAGGGGGAATCAATGTGGACCTGATCATTCAGGCCACCCATGAGGGCAACAGCAACGACATCACCTTCACGGTGGCCGAAGCGGATCTCGAGCTGGCCCGCGCTGTAAGCCAGACGGTTCTGGATCAACTGGGCGGCGATCTGGCGTCCGAAGCAGGGCTGACGAAGCTCAGCATCAGCGGGGCCGGAATCATGGGGCGCCCTGGCATTGCCGCCGGCCTGTTCAACTGCCTTTGTCAGCAGGGCATCAACCTGCGCCTGATCGCCACCAGTGAGGTGAAGGTGAGCTGCGTGATCGACTCCGGCGCCGGCAACAAGGCGGTTCAAGCCGTGCAGGAAGCCTTCGACCTGGAGGACTCGCAAATCCGCATCAATCCCACCGACAACGGCAGCGGCGAACCGGAAGTGCGCGGCGTCGCCCTCGACCGCGACCAGGTGCAACTGAGTGTTCGCCACGTGCCCGATCGACCCGGCACCGCAGCGGCGCTGTGTTCAGCCCTGGCGGACAACAGCATCAGCCTCGATGCGATCGTTCAATCGGAACGGCAACACAGCGACGGATCGCGGGACATCACCTTCATCCTGCGCAAGGACGACCGTGCCCGCGCCGATGTGGCCCTGGCACCCCTGCTGGCCCAGTGGCCCGGCGCAGCTCTCGAGGATGGTGAGGCCATTGCCCGGGTGAGTGCTGTGGGAGCGGGGATGCCGGCAACGCCCGGCACAGCGGGGCGCATGTTCCGTGCGCTGGCGGATGCAGGCATCAACATCGGCCTGATCGCCACCAGCGAAATCAGGACCAGCTGTGTGGTGGCCGAAGAAGCCGGCGTTCAGGCACTCCAGGTCGTGCACGCCGGATTCGGACTGGGAGGTGAAGAGCGTCACACCGCCCAAGGCACCGCATCACCGCACGACCCCGACTAACGGTCTACAACTGGGGGACTGGCCCCCAACGCGTGGACGCCGATTTCGAGCAGCACTACCAAGCCGCGGAACGGGCCTATGGACTCGGGGACTACGCCGAGGCCCACGCCCTCGCTTCAGCGTTGTGGGATCAACTCCAAAGCGCATCCAACGACCACGAGCCCAGCCTGGTCTTGGGCTGGCGAGCGGTGGTGTCGTTGCTGCTGGGTCACATCCAGCTGCATGGGCTCCAGCAACCGGAGCAAGCCGCCATCTCCTACGAACGGGTGCTGCAGGGTGACGTGGACGCGACCATCGCAGCACTGGCGGAACAAGGGCTGCTTCGCTGCCGATCAAAAAACATCGCCAGCGAAGCAGGGTCGACGCCCGCAACCACTGGCACCATCCCAGACCTGCTGAAGGATCCCTTCCTGAACACGGATTCCGATCAAGCCAGGCCAGCAGCGACTGATGTGGTCACCCCAATGCCGTGGTTGTCCAGTGATGAGGAACCCCGGGCCATGCCGACTCCGAATCCCTCTCCCACTGCTGCTCCTGTGCCGGATCCCGTCCCAAGCCCAGAGCCAACGGTCAACCCGGAAGCCAATGCAGACGTGGAGAAGCAGGGACCAGAACCCACTGCAGAAGAACCACCCCACGACACCGTCGAGCCAGCGTCCCAACCCCAGGAGCCTGCTGCCAAAGATCTCTTAGAGAACTCATGGCTCCGCGTTCAACTCCAGCCCGACATCAAAAACCCCACCGACTCCGGAGAGCCGATGGGGCTGATGAACAGGATCAAAGGGGTCTTCGTCCGATCAGCTGGCCGCTGAACGACGACGACGGGTGCGGCCTGCAGGCATCTCCGGCTCCGGGGAAGCAGGGGCTGCCTTTTCAGCCACCGGTTGAGGAGCCACTTTCTCCACCACTGCGGTTGCGGCCGCGGCACGCACGGGGGCTGGGGTTGCCGAGCCAGACCGGCCGTTGCCCTGGTTGTTCCGCACTGGAGCGGGAGTGCCACCGCCACCGCCGTTGCGACGGCCATAGGGAGAGCCACCGCCACGGCCAGCGCGACCGCGAGGAGCCGGACGGTCATCGGGCTCAGCATCGGCACGGCCCTTGTAGACCGGTGTGCCGCCAGGGGCCGGCTGCACCAGACAGAGGATCAGCGGCTCCACCTGCAGTTCACGGCGCATCCGGCGGCCAAGGCCCACCTCCACTTCACGCTGCACACCCATCCAGTCCACCTCCGGTGCCTTGCCACCTGTGTTGCGGCAGAGCTGCTTCCAGCGGTTTTCAAGCACCCACTTGATTTCGCGCTCCACCCACAACGACATCTTGCGGGCATCAGCTGTCGTGACCACACCCCGCAGGTTCACCCGCGGCGGAGCCACCATGGCGCCATCGGTGCTGATGGCAGCGAGGATCGTCACCACGCCGTCTTCCGCCAGCTGCTGGCGTTCCTTCAGCACCCGGGCATCAACGATGCCGTTGCGGGATTGATCCAGCAGCTCGATGCCCGCCTTCACGGCATTGCCTTTGCGGATCGAATCCGGGGTGAGCTCCACCACATCACCGTTGTCGATGATCAGAGTGTTGTCGACCGGAACCCCCATCGCATGGCCGGTGCGGGAGTGCTGCACCAGCATCCGGTGCTCACCGTGCACCGGCACGAAGAACTTGGGCCGGGTGAGGGCCAGCATCAGTTTCTGGTCTTCCTGGAAGCCATGGCCGGAAACATGGATACCTTCGCCCTTCCCGTAAACGACCTTGGCGCCAAGCATCATCAGCTTGTCGATGGTGTTGACCACGGAAATCGTGTTTCCTGGGATCGGGCTGGCCGAGAAGATGATCGTGTCGGTGGTCTTCACCTTCACCTGGGGATGCTCACCGCGAGAAATGCGGCTCAGGGCAGCCAGCGGCTCACCTTGGCTCCCGGTCATCAGCAGCAGGGTTTCGCGATCGGGCACATCGTTGATCTGCTTGATCGGCACAAACAGTTCATCCGGCGCGCGCATGTAGCCCAGTTCCCGCGCCTTGGCGATCACGTTGAGCATCGAGCGGCCCAGCAGCCCCACCTTGCGGCCGTTCTTCAGGGCCAGCTCCAGAATCATCGAGACGCGATGAATCGAGCTGGCGAAGGTGGTGACAATCACTCGCCCTTCGGCATTGGCGATGTGGCGATCCAGGTTGGGGAAGACTGAGCGCTCCGGCGGGCAGAAGCCAGGAACCTCGGAGTTGGTGGAATCGCTGAACAGACAGAGGACGCCCTTGTCACCGTGGTGAGCCAGGCGGGCCATGTCGAAGTTTTCGCCGTCGACCGGGGTGTGGTCGAACTTGAAGTCACCCGTGAAAATCACGGTCCCCACTGGTGTGGAGATGGCCAGCGAGAAGCTGTCGGCCATCGAGTGGGTGTTGCGGATGAACTCCACTGAGAAGTGCTGACCCACCTTCACCACATCGCGCGGACCGACGGTCTGCAGGGTGGTGCGATCGCGAACACCGGCCTCATCCATCTTGCCGGTGAGCATCGAGAGGGCCAGCCGCGGCCCGTAGATCACCGGAATGTTGAAGTGCTTGAGGTGATGGGCGATGCCACCGATGTGGTCTTCATGACCGTGGGTGACGATCATGCCGCGGATCCGCTTCTGGTTCTCGCGCAG
Organism: Synechococcus sp. A15-44; assembly: GCF_014280115.1. NCBI lineage: Bacteria > Bacillati > Cyanobacteriota > Cyanophyceae > Synechococcales > Synechococcaceae > Synechococcus > Synechococcus sp. A15-44. Next base: position 65,796 of record NZ_CP047938.1, on the reverse strand, counting down.
AAAGCTGGTGTCGGGCAGCACCACATTCACCCCGTGCATGCCGTCGCTGGGGAAGGCCAGACCGGCATCCACCAGCATCAGGTCATCGCCGTACTCGAACACACAGGTGTTCTTGCCGATCTCGTGGAGACCACCCAGGGGAATCACCCGAAGGCAGGGCTCCTGACCCTTGCTGGATCGCGCGTTGTTGGCCATGGAAAACGATGTGTAAAAGAACGGGTTGCGTGAGCCGATAAGCCGGACCGGGCTAGGTCTGACGGAGGGCGGCCATGGCGGTGGAGAGCGAACGTTTCATGTCGTCAGAGAGGGGGCTCAGGGGCGGACGGGGCGCACCGACAGACCAGCCATTGAGTTCCAGGGCAGCCTTGACGGGAATCGGATTGGTGGTGGCGAACAGGGCCTTGAACAGGGGAATCAACGCGTCGTGCAGGGCGAGTGCGGAGGCACCATCGCCGTTCAGATAGGCCTCGATCATGGCGCGGATCTCAGGGCCCGCCACATGGCTGCCCACACTCACGACGCCCACGGCACCCACCGCAAGCATCGGCAGGGTGAGGCCGTCGTCACCGCTGTAAATCGCCAACTGCGGACCGCAAGCCAGCCGCAAGGCCGTGACCTCTTCCGTGGTGCCGCTGGCGGCCTTGAAACTCACCACATTGGGGCAGTCCATCAGCCGGGCCACCGTGGCCGGGGCGATGCTGCAGCCGGTGCGGCCGGGGATGTTGTAGAGCATCAACGGCAGCTCAGGTGCCGCTTCAGCGATGGCCCGGAAATGGGCCTCCAGACCCTCCTGGGGAGGCTTGTTGTAATAGGGCACCACAACAAGAGCGCCATCGGCGCCGGCCGCCGCCGCTTCCCTGGTGGCCTCCACCGCTTCCGCTGTGGAATTGCTGCCCGTACCAGCCAACACCTTGGCGTCACTGCCCACGGCATCACGAACGGCCTGCAGCAGTTGCAACTGCTCGTTCCAGCTGAGGGTCGGCGATTCACCGGTGGTGCCGCACACCAGCAATCCATCGGATCCCTGATCCACGAGGTGCCGGGCCAGGTTTGCGGCAACGCTGAGATCCACAGCACCGCTGGCATCAAAGGGGGTCACCATCGCGGTGACCACACGGCCGAAGGGAGTTGGCGAGAGGGTGGCGGCCTGGGTCATCACTTCTGAATCAAGAGTTCAGCGATCTGAACAGCATTCAGCGCCGCTCCTTTGCGGATCTGGTCCCCACACAGCCAGAGCTCCAGAGCATTGGCATCACTGATGTCCTGACGGATCCGGCCGATCGCCACCGGGTCGCGACCGGTCACATCCGTCGGCATCGGGAAACGGTTCGCCGCCGGGTCGTCAATCAACTCCACACCAGGTGCAGCCGCGAGCAGCTCACGTGCCTCATCAACCGGGAAAGGGGACTCGAATTCGATGTTCACCGCTTCGGAATGGGCCCGCAGCACGGGCACCCGCACGCAGGTGGCGGTGAAGCGCAGATCCGGCAGACCCATGATCTTGCGGGTCTCGTTCACCATCTTCATCTCCTCCTCGCAATAGCTGTTGGCCTGCAGGGGAGAGTTGTGCAGAAAGAGGTTGAACGCCAGGGAGTAAGGCAGCACCTCACCTTTCGGAGTGCCGCCATCCAGCACCGTCTGCGAAAGGTTTTTCAGCTCCTCCATGGCCCGGGAACCTGCACCACTGGCGGATTGGTAGGTGCTCACCACCACCCGGCGCATCGCCCGCTTGGCCGCCAAAGGAGCCAAGGCCAGGGTGAGCAGGATCGTGGTGCAATTCGGATTGGCGATCACGCCCTTGTGGGCGAAGGCCGCATCGGGATTGACCTCGGGCACCACCAGCGGCACACCCTCCTCCATCCGGAAGGCACTGGAGTTATCCACCATCGCTGCACCGGCGGAGGTGATCGCCTCGCGCCACTGCTTGGAAACAGAACCACCGGCCGACGCCAACACCAGGTCGACCCCTTCAAAGGATTGGGCCGAAACCTCTTCCACCTTGAGGGTGCGGCCGTTCCAGGTTTGGGTCTGGCCAGCCGAACGGGCCGACGCCAGCAGCTTCAGATCGCCAACGGGAAAACGGCGCTCTTCAAGCAGCAGCAGCAGTTCCTGGCCAACAGCACCGCTGGCACCGAGAACTGCAACGTTGAGAGGGCGATTGGGAAGGGTCGAAGACAAGCGGTGAAGTGAACGATCTGAACGAAAACCCGTCGTTTCTCAAATCCGACATCACTACGTAGAGAACGTGATGCCGGCCTAACGACGCGTTCAGCTTACCGATCCAGCCTGAATTCACCCGTTGCATAAAGTGCTGGGCTGCCCTTTCCCTTCCCCCATGAGCGCTGCAGCCCTGAAGGTGACCACCGAAGCCCGCCCTAGCAGCCGCCTGGCGGTGACGGTCACCGTTCCTGGGGAGCGCTGCAAGACGAGTTACGAAGACGCCATCACCAACCTGAGCCGCAGCATCAACCTGCCGGGCTTCCGCAAGGGCAAGGTGCCGCGCACGGTGCTGGTGCAGCAGCTGGGTGGCGTGCGGATCAAAGCCACGGCTCTGGAAAAACTGATTGATAACGCCTGGCGTGACGCCATCCAGCAGGAATCGCTGGAACCGATCAGTCAGCCTGATCTGAGCAGTGGTTTCGACGGCCTGCTGGAGAGCTTTGAGCCCGGCAAGGAACTCACCTTCACCCTGGAAGCCGACGTCGCCCCGACGCCGAAGCTGAAAACCACCAAGGGCCTGAAGGCGGAATTTGAAACCGTCGCCTACGACGCCTCCCGGGTCGACGCGATGCTTGAGGACTCCCGCAAGCAGATGGCTACGGTCGTGCCGGTGGAAGGCCGTGCCGCCAAGAACGGCGACATCGCTGTGCTCGGCTTCAAGGGCACCTACAGCGATGACCGCAGCGAGATCGAGGGCGGCAGTGCCGATTCGATGGATGTGGACCTGGAAAACGGCCGGATGATTCCCGGCTTCATCGAAGGGGTCATCGGCATGAAGGTCGGCGAGACCAAAACCGTGGACTGCCAGTTCCCTGACGACTACCCGAAGGAGGACGCCCGCGGACGTAGGGCCGCCTTCGAGATCGAACTGAAGGACCTCAAGACCCGCGAACTGCCCGAACTGGATGACGAATTCGCCAAGCAGGCCAGCGAACAGGAAACCCTGGCGGACCTGCGCAAAGACCTGGAGCAGCGGCTCAAGGACGACGCCGAACGCCGTCAGACCAGCAACCGCCGCGATGCCCTCGTCGCAGCCCTGGTGGAGCAGCTGGAGGTGGAGCTTCCGGAAGCCCTGATCCAACAGGAAAGCCGCAACCTGCTGGAGCAGACCGCAGCCCAATTCGCCCAGCAGGGCATGGATGTGAAGTCGCTGTTCACGCCCGACCTGGTGCGCAACCTGATGCAGAACTCCCGCCCCGAGGCAGAAGAGCGTCTGCGCCGCAGTTTTGCCCTCACCGCCCTGGCTGAAGCGGAGGACATCAAGCTTGACGACAAGGATTTGGACGCCAAGATCAAGGAGGTGAAGAAAGAGCTCTCCGCCGACGCCAAGATCGATCCCGAGCGCCTGCGCCAGGCCGTGATGGATGACCTGATGCAGGACCGTCTGATGGGCTGGCTCGAGGAAAACAGCACCCTCACCGAAAAGGCGCCGGCTGCGGATGACAGCAAAGCTGAAGCCAAGAAAAAGCCCGCCGCCAAGAAGACCGCGGCCAAAAGCAAGTCCAAGGCGGACGCCAAGGACTGAGCAACGCCCATAGATTGGCCCAACTTCACCGCACACCGATCGCGTGATCGACGCCCGCAGTCACCACCCCATCCAGAACCGCTGGCGGGCCGCCATGCCCGTCTCGGCACCGGGGCCGCTGCCCACTGTTGTGGAGCAGTCCGGTCGCGGCGACCGCGCCTTCGACATCTATTCCCGCCTGCTGCGGGAGCGGATCATCTTCCTTGGCACCGGTGTGGATGACGCCGTTGCCGATGCCCTGGTAGCGCAGATGCTGTTCCTCGAAGCCGAGGATCCAGAGAAGGACATTCAGGTCTACATCAACTCCCCGGGAGGGTCGGTCACCGCTGGCCTGGCGATCTACGACACGATGCAGCAGGTCGCCCCTGACGTGGTGACCATCTGCTACGGCCTCGCCGCCAGCATGGGTGCCTTTCTGCTCTCCGGAGGCACCAAGGGCAAGCGACTCGCCTTGCCGAATGCTCGGATCATGATTCACCAACCCCTCGGTGGCGCCCAGGGGCAGGCGGTGGACATCGAGATCCAGGCCAAGGAAATTCTTTATCTCAAGGAAACCCTGAACGGGTTGATGGCCGAGCACACCGGCCAGCCGCTCGACAAGATCTCGGAAGACACCGACCGCGACTACTTCCTTTCTCCGGCAGAAGCGGTTGAATACGGCCTGATCGATCGCGTGGTGGACAGTTCCGGGGACGGAGGAATCATTACGGAGGGCTGACAGACGCCCTTCCGTTCTCGATCCTGTGTGTTCAGGGAGACCCCATCGGTTGATTCCTGAATTGTTCTCCTGCGTGGTGCCCAGCGTTCGATGGCCAAGTTCGACGCCCATCTGAAGTGTTCGTTCTGTGGGAAATCCCAGGACCAGGTGCGCAAGCTGATCGCCGGACCTGGCGTTTACATCTGCGACGAATGCATCGATCTCTGCAACGAGATCCTGGATGAAGAGCTGGTGGATGGGCAGGGCAACCCACGCCACAGCCATGAGCCGAGCCGAAAGGCCACCCCAGCCGCCCGCAAAAGCAGCAAGCCGGCCCCCACCCTGGCTTCCATTCCAAGGCCGCAGGACATCAAGAGCTTCCTGGACCAGCAGGTGGTCGGCCAGGACGCGGCCAAGAAGGTGATGTCGGTGGCGGTCTACAACCACTACAAACGTCTGGCCTGGCAGGGGGATGGCCAGGGTGAAACCGAGGAAACAGCAACCCGGCTGCACAAGAGCAACATCCTGCTGATCGGACCCACCGGCTGCGGCAAGACGTTGTTGGCCCAGACCCTGGCCGAAATGCTGGACGTGCCTTTCGCCGTGGCCGATGCCACCACCCTCACCGAAGCGGGCTACGTGGGTGAGGACGTGGAAAACATCCTGCTCCGGCTGCTGCAGAAGGCCGACATGGATGTGGACCAAGCCCAGCGGGGGATCATCTACATCGATGAAATCGACAAGATCGCCCGCAAGAGCGAGAACCCCTCAATCACGAGGGATGTATCCGGCGAAGGGGTGCAGCAAGCCCTGCTGAAAATGCTGGAGGGCACGGTGGCCAACGTGCCGCCCCAGGGAGGCCGCAAGCACCCCTATCAGGACTGCATCCAGATCGACACCAGCCAGATCCTGTTCATCTGCGGTGGTGCCTTCGTCGGTCTGGACGACGTGGTGCAGAAACGCATGGGCCGCAATGCCATCGGCTTCATGCCCAGCGACGGCCGTGGACGCAGCCGCGCCAACCGCGACCTTCAAACCGCCCAGGTGCTGCGGCACCTGGAGCCGGATGATCTGGTGCGTTATGGCCTGATCCCCGAGTTCATCGGCCGGATGCCGGTGAGTGCCGTGCTGGAGCCCCTGGACGAAAGCGCCCTGCAATCAATCCTCACCGAGCCCCGCGATGCCCTGGTGAAGCAGTTCCGCACCCTGCTGAGCATGGACAACGTGCAACTGCAGTTCGCCGATGACGCCATCGAGGCAATCGCCCAGGAGGCGCACCGGCGCAAGACAGGTGCCCGCGCCCTGCGCGGCATCGTTGAGGAGCTGATGCTGGACCTGATGTACGACCTGCCATCGCAGACATCGGTGAAGGAGTTCACCGTCACCCGGGCGATGGTGGAGGAACACACGGGCGGCAAGGTGCTGCCCCTGCCTGGCGCGGAACAACAGAAGACCGCCTGAAGTCTTGGCTGCCGCTGACCACCTGGAGGTGCCGCGTCAGCACGGCCTGTTCAACCACCACGGCATCGACCTCGGCGACGGAACCGTCGCCCACTATCTGGAGGGGCGGGAAATCCTGCGCAGCCCACTGGAGGAGTTCAGCCAAGACCAACCGCTGCGGGTGATCAGCCATCCCGAGGCGTCACCGGTGGGGGTGACCCTGCGCCGGGCCATGGGGCGCCTGGGAGAACAGGACTACAACCTGCTGTTTAACAACTGCGAGCACTTCGCCACCTGGTGCAAAACCGGACGTCATCGCAGTGACCAGGTGGATTCCGTGTTGGAGCGGGCCCGCCACTGGAGCGGGCTGATGCCTTCGGCGCTAATGCGGGGCCTGGAGCTCCTGGTGCAACGGGGCCTGCTCGATGACGATGCCCGCGCCATGGCCAGGCGGGGTGTGGAGAAGCTGGAACGCCTACGCCTCTCGCTGCTGCACAAGTTGGAGGGTCTGCTGGAACAGGCGGGAAAAGGGTCCAATCGACGGCTGTTGCTCACGGGCCAGAGCCTGGCCGATGAACTGGCCGCCGTGGAAGACCTCAAACAACGAATTGATGCCCTACTCGAGCAGCGCCCCGCCCTTCCAGGGTCGAAATCCTCTGAGTAATCTCCTTTCAACGCCCGCGGCGCATGAGTTCGGCCTACCAGCCGCTGCATCACAAATACCGGCCCCAGCGCTTTGATCAGCTGGTGGGGCAGGAGGCGATCGCCGCCACCCTGGGCCACGCCCTCACCAGCAATCGCATTGCCCCGGCCTATCTGTTCAGTGGCCCCCGCGGCACCGGCAAAACCTCCAGCGCCCGCATCCTGGCCCGCTCGCTTAATTGCCTGAACAGCGAGGGGCCCACCCCAGAACCCTGCGGCACCTGCGAGCTCTGCACCACGATCGCCGCCGGCACCGCCCTCGATGTGATCGAGATCGATGCCGCCTCCAACACCGGCGTCGACAACATCCGCGAGCTGATCGAACGCTCCCGCTTCGCACCGGTGCAAGCCCGCTGGAAGGTGTACGTGGTGGACGAATGCCACATGCTCTCCACCGCAGCCTTCAACGCCCTGCTCAAAACCCTGGAGGAGCCACCACCGCAGGTGGTGTTCGTGCTCGCCACCACCGACCCGCAACGGGTGCTGCCGACGATCCTGAGCCGTTGTCAACGCTTTGATTTCAGGCGCATTCCTCTGGATGCCCTCAACAAGCATCTGAGCTGGATCGCCGAACAGGAAGCGATCGAAATCAAGCCTGAGGCCATTCATGTGGTGGCCCAGCGGTCCCAGGGAGGCCTGCGGGATGCGGAAAGCCTGCTGGATCAGCTGAGCCTGCTGCCGCCGCCGATCGAAGCCGCTGCGGTGTGGGATCTGCTGGGGGCAGTCCCCGAACAGGAGCTGTTGGAACTGGTGGGGGCCATGAGCAGCGCCGAACCTGTGCAGCTGCTGGAGGCCACCCGAAACCTGCTGGACCGGGGCCGGGATCCCGGGGCCGTGCTGCAGGGTCTGGCCGGGATGCTGCGGGATCTGGTGTTGATGGCGGCCGCTCCAGACCGACTGGAACTCACCAGCGTGTCGCCCCAGTTCCGCGAGCAACTGCCCGCCCTCGCCAAGGCCATCGGCCGAGCCCGCTTGCTGCAATGGCAGGCCCAACTGCGCGGCACCGAGCAACAACTGCGCCAAAGCGTGCAGCCGCGCCTGTGGCTGGAAGTGCTGCTTTTGGGGTTGCTGGCGGAACCGGTACAGGCTCAGAGCACAGCCACAGCTCCGGCCCCAAGACAACCTGCGACAACGCAACCAGCAGCAACAGCAAGCCCACCGACAACGCCAGTCGCCCCTCCTGCTCCCACAGCTTCCGCAGCAGCACCTGCAGCAGCCCCAGCTCCTTCGCTGGAACTACCGACGGTCTCCACCCCTGCACCGGCAGCCAGCACCAACCTGCCCGAGCTATGGCAACAGATTCTGGGCAGTCTCGAACTGCCTTCCACCCGGATGCTGCTGTCGCAGCAGGCCCAACTGGTGCGCCTGGATGCCAACTGCGCCGTTGTGCAGGTGGCAGGCAACTGGATGGGGATGGTTCAGAGCCGGGCATCCCTGCTGGAACAGGCCCTGGCCAAAGCTCTTGGAGGCTCGAGGCAGCTGGTGCTGGAAGCCAGCAACAGCGCCATGCCACCCGCGATGGCAACAGCCCCGGTCAAAGCCCCCTCAATCACTCCACCGACCACACCCCCCCCGGTCGCACCGTCCATCACAACAACGCCGGTCGAGCCGCCAACACCGGTACCGGCCCCAATGCCGGCTCCCTCAGTCACACCAGCGCCAGCTCCGGTGCCAACGCCAGAACTGCCGCCCACCCAAACCAAACCTTCGGACGCCAACCCGACAGCTGCACCAGCAGAATCCAGCCCTCAACCCAGTCCTCCCTCAGGCCTGGATCGTCAGGCCCGCAACCTGGCGGACTTCTTCAACGGTCAGGTGCTCGACGTTGACGACGTCAACTGAGTGAACGACGATTCAACGACCCTCCCCACGGTCATACCGTCCAACATGCAACAACCTCAGGCCTGAACCGGATGCTCCTGACCATGGCTGGTTTTGGCCCAGACCAAACGTTTGGGGAGCAGTGACATCCGCACCGTCACCCAGGGAATCACCACAAACCAGTGGCCGAGGTAGGCAATCGCCACAAGGAGATTGCCCAGGCTCGCTGTGGGGATCTCCGGCCCCTCGCTACCACCGCGACAACCGCGCCAATAGGCCAGACCCGAAACGCTGAAGGCCACCACAGACAAGGGCCAGTAGAGCGGCAGGCTTCGGGTGATCAGAGCCGTGCTCAGATCAGCGAAGGACACCACCGGCAAGGCGTACTGGAGCAGAAAAAAGGCCGTCAGATCCAAGCGCTGACGAAGACTCAACTGCGCTGAGGTGAGCACCGGCCAGTAATCGAAGAACCGCTGCAAGCCACCTTCCGCCCAGCGCTGCCGTTGCTTCCACAGGGCCTGAAGACCGGGTACCGCCTCTTCCTGAACCGGAGGGTCCCACAACAATCCCACCAAAGCGCCATGGGTCAGCAGGCGGAAGCTGAGGTCAAGGTCATCGGTGACGGTGTCTTCATTGAAACCACCACTGGACTCGAGCACGGAGCGTTTGATCAGCTGTCCGTTACCCCGCAGTTCGGCCACGCCTCTATTGGCCAGTCGGCCCGACTGGATTACCGCATCCAGAGCCATCTCCATTGCCTGGGATCGCGTCAGCCAATTGCGATCGGCATCAATCACGGCCTTGCGCAGCTGCACCGCCGACCAACCACCCTCCAGGGCGTAGGGGACAAGACGCTCAAGCAGGTCGTCCTGCAATTGGGCATCCGCGTCAAGCACCAGCAGCCACTCACCCTTGAGACGGTTCAAGGCGGTGTTGAGCGCACCCGACTTGCCACCACCGGCATTGCGCTGGCGATGGATGACATTGAGTCCAGGGTGCTGGCTGGCCAGATCGTCCAGCAACTCGGAGGTCCGATCAAGACTGCCGTCGTCGATCACCCAAGTGGTGAGTTGGTCGGACGGATAGCGAAGGGATGTGAGCCGTTCCACCAAACGCGGCACCACCGCCTCTTCATCACGGGCTGCAACCACCACATCCAGGCTGGGCAGCTTCGCCGGATCGATCGCTGGTGCGGAGTCCGATGACCCACGCGTCAGCTGCCCGCGCATGACGGAACGCAGCCCATAGCCCCCAAGCATCAAGGCAAGACTGATGGCGGGCCAGAGCGAACGGGCGGAATCGAGCCAGTGGGGAGCAGCACCAGCACATCCACAGGCGAACAGGAACGCTGCCGATTTCACCCGACGGTGATCACCTGATGTGGCGTTCGAGCTCATCCAGCTGCCCAGGTGGGTAGGACTTTAAGGGGACTGCGCTGGTGTTGAGAGTGGGCCGTAGACAGTCCCTGGGTAGTAATGGCTCAGGATCCGCTCCACGGGCCAGCCACGCCAGGCCAGGTCGATCGCTCCAGCCTGCGACAAACCGGCCCCATGGCCAAAGCCACCACCCACCACCAGCCAGCGTTCAACACTCTGCGCCTCCAGCACGAACAGGGTGCTGGGCAGGGTGGGAAGGGTGCGACGGATGGCATCCAACTTGAGGATGACTGGAGCGGCGTCGCTGCTGCCTGAGACCTGCAAGGCCAGCACCCGTCCGCTGGCGCCCCGCTCCATCACCTTCAGTTGCAAGGGAGATACCAGGGGGTCTGCGGCTGCTCCGAGGGCCTGACGCAAGTCCGGACCCGAAAGGGTTCGGGTCCAGCGGAAGCGGGGGTGGCGCTGGCCATAGGCCCCACTGCGATCGGCAAGCAACACTTCCACCGCCTTGCGCTGCTGCAGAGGCAAGGAATGACGGTTGCGCCAGCCCTCATCCCCATCCGGCTTCGCCCGCAAGTAGATGCTGGGCTGCATGGCCCAGGCTTCCGGCCCGGCAGCCATCACCCCGCCATTGGTGGCGTGATACACGGCGCTGATCGGCTGATTGTTCAGGCTGAGCAACTTGCCCTGAGTGGCTGCAATCGCCTCGCGCACAGCAGCTCCCGCATGGCGGGGATCGCTGTAGACCTGACACTGGGTGTCGCTGCAGAGGTGATAGCCATCAACGCTGAAGCGATGGCTGTTGGCCAGAGCCCAGGTGCGCGCCAGAACGGTCTGGGCCTGCAACGCCGCCATCGGTGAACCGGCACCGATCTCATGGGGCACCACCCCCTCGAGGTAGCGCTCCACCGGCACCTGCTCCACAAGGGTCCAGCTGCCATAGGCATCCCTTTGCAAGCGAAAGGGCCCTTCAAAACGTCCACCCGCCCAGAGCAACCCATCCGAGGCCTCAATCAAGAGAGGTCCTTGCAGGGGGCGCTCACCCTCCAGCGTCTGCAACACCGGTTCGACGGTGCTGGTGACGGTGCTTTGCCAATCGCGCACGGCCAGACCATCGGGAACAGGCGAGCCCTCCGGCGCCCACACCTCCCACTCCTTGGGATGGGCCACCTCGGCCGCAACTCCAAGAGCACGCCAACGGGAGGCGACACGATCCGCCGACTCAAAGCTGGCGTAGGGACCTGCAATCCGGCGGGCCAACTTGAGCGGACGGGCCAAGGCAACGCTTCGCCAGGAGATCACGAACGCTGAACCACTGCTTTGCTCCCCGGTGGCGTCGCGAAGGCTGAGCGATCCAGCAAAGGCCTGCAGATGCAAAGGAGCTGCCGTTTGTGCAGCACCGAGATGATCCTCCAAGGCCACCCAGAGCACCGGTTCATGGCCCTCGACCGGCGGTGGGTCAGCGACGGAACGGTGCATCGCCCGTTGAACCGGTTCCACCACTGCGGGTTGGAGAGGATCGCTCTGCTCACGGGCGCGGCAGCCAAGACCCACGCAAAGCAGCAATGTGAGCGTCAAGAGCCGAATCATTCAACGGGGGGCACATCAGGACGTATTGTTGTCGTTTGTGTCCGAACGAGCAGACCAATGCCCAAGCTGAAGACCCGCAAAGCTGCCGCAAAGCGGTTCAAAGCAACCGGCACTGGCAAATTTCTGCGTCGTCGCGCTTTCCGGAACCACCTGCTGGACCACAAAACCCCCAAGCAGAAGCGTCATCTGGCCACCAAGGCTGTGGTGGACCGCACCGATGAGGAGCGCGTGACCCTGATGATGCCCTACGCCTGAGCAAAACAGCTCGGACGAGACCGTTCAACAAGACCTGATCCAAACCCTTCCAACCTCATGGCCCGCGTCAAGAGAGGCAACGTCGCCCGTAAACGCCGCAACAAGATCCTGCGGCTGGCCCGTGGCTTCCGTGGTGGCAACGGAACCCTGTTCCGTACAGCAAACCAGCGGGTGATGAAAGCCCTCTGCAACGCCTACCGCGATCGCCGTCGTCGTAAGCGCGATTTCCGTCGCCTCTGGATTGCTCGCATCAACGCCGCTGCCCGCCTGAATGGTGTGAGCTACAGCCGTCTGATGGGCGGTCTCAAGAAAGCCGATGTGCGCCTGAACCGCAAGATGCTGGCTCAGCTGGCCGTGGTTGACCCCGGTAGCTTCATCAACGTCGTGGCTGCAGCCAAGAGCTGAATTTCTCAACCGTGAACCTGCTGCCCCAGACCTACCTGCTGGGCCTGGTCGGCCTGCTTGCCATCGTTGCGGTGGTGGTGGGTCGACAATTTTTTCGTGTGCGTCGCGATGAAGCACGCCTGATTGAGCTCGAGAAATCCGACACGGCCTCGTCACGACAGGCCTCTGACCTCTACGAGCTCGGATCGGTTCAGTTGCGCAAGCGGTTGTACCCACAGGCGGCTGCCACCCTGAAGCAGGCCCTGAAACGCCTGAGTGGTGAGCCTGATGAAGCCCGTGCGCTGATCGAAAACGCACTTGGCTTTGCTTTGGCCGCACAGAAGGATTATTCCGGTGCCACCAAGCACTACAAGCTGGCACTGAAGGCAAAAGCGGACTACCCCGTCGCCCTTAACAACCTGGCGTTTGCCCAGGAAAAACTTTTGAAGGACGCTGAAGCGATCTCCCTTTATGAGAAGACGCTTCAACTGGAACCCGACAACTCCACCGCCAAGAAAGGATTGAAAAAACTCAAGCGTCGAAACAGCTGAGTTCTTTCAGATCCCCTGAGTACTCCCAAAAATTGAGGTCACCAGAGCGGCTGAACCGGAGGTTCTTCCTGGCAGCTGGGGTTCATCGCCAGGCGTCCACCCACTCCAGTGCTGGGGTCGGCCACATTGATCAATCGAGGTGCCTGCCAGCTGGTGGGACTGAACATCTGCAGGCCGAGGAAGACGCCGCCAGGCTCAACGCCCGCAATCAGGGGATCCGCCAAAGGGATGAGATCCAGCTGATCCGACTTGGCATGGAGATTGCCTTGGACCGGTGTAATGACAGACCCAAGGGTCATCGTTCCCCGAACATCCACCATCTGGCCCATCGCCGTCATCTGGGTGATGTGCAACGTGACATCGACGGTGGGATTGCCATCAAAAGGCTCAAATGTGCCGCACCATTGACGGGGCAACGATTCCGCCAGCTCTGCAGCGCGTGCGACCGGATCGAAGCTCTCAACCTCGAGTTCATTGAGCTCCAGAGGAACCGCTAACTGAATCGGATCCAGAGGCAACTGGGGATTGGTCTGGAACGGCACCTGGCTGCCAGCCGGGAGATCCATGGCAAGCAGGAACGGCATGGAAGACGATGGATGATGAAGGAACGGTAGGCCCTTTTGCTCAGACGCGTCATGGATTCGCCCTCCCTCAGCACCGACCCCCTGACCATTGGCGGGCGTCAGTTCAACAGCCGCCTGTTCACGGGCACCGGCAAGTACCCATCCATGACATCGATGCAGCAGAGCATCGAGCGATCCGGCTGCGACATGGTCACGGTGGCCGTGCGCCGTGTGCAGACCGTGGCGGCAGGCCATGAGGGCCTGATGGAAGCCATTGATTGGCAGCGGATCTGGATGCTGCCCAACACCGCGGGCTGCACCGATGCCGAGGAAGCGGTGCGTGTCGCCAGGCTTGGACGGGAGCTGGCCAAGCTGGCGGGACAGGAGAACAACACCTTCGTGAAGCTGGAGGTGATTCCTGACGCCCGGCACCTTCTGCCCGATCCGATCGGCACCCTGAACGCCGCCGAACGCCTGGTGAAAGAAGGGTTCACGGTGCTGCCCTACATCAATGCAGATCCCCTCCTGGCGAAACGGCTGGAAGACGTCGGCTGCGCCACAGTGATGCCGCTGGGCTCACCAATCGGTTCTGGCCAGGGCCTCAACAACGCCGCCAACATCGCGCTGATCATCGAGAACGCCGGCGTTCCGGTGGTAGTGGATGCCGGCATTGGTGTGCCCAGCGAAGCAGCACAGGCCCTGGAAATGGGCGCCGATGCCGTCCTGGTCAACAGCGCCATCGCCCTCGCGGGCGACCCCGCCGCCATGGCCGAGGCCATGGGTCAGGCGGTGAAGGCCGGGCGGACCGCCCACCTCTCCGGGCGCTTGCCACGGAAGGATCAGGCCTCTGCCAGCTCACCGACCACGGGCTTGGTGCAGTCACCCAAATAAAGTGAAGAGTCGTGAAGTCAGGTGAAGCCTGCTTCACAAAGGCAGGCAATGAGCATTTGGACTCATAAGGTCCGACCAGTCGCATTGGACCCATGTCGGTTACCACGGAAGACGGCGGTCGTCTCAACGCCTTCGCCAAGGAGCCACGCATGGAGGTGATGGACGTCGCCACCAGCCAGAGCCGCAACCGCAGCTCAATGATGATGCTGGTCAGCGGTGGATTGATTGTGGCCGCCATGGTGGCGGTGACCGTAGCCATCAGCTGAGACGGCTCACACTGAAAATCCCTGTAGTAGCTTGCCAGGATTGAGCATCACGCTCGTTCCAGCAGGAGTTTGGGGTGAAAGTTCTCGTTCTCGGCGGTGACGGCTTCTGCGGCTGGCCCTGTGCGGTGAACCTGGCTGATCAGGGCCACGACGTGTTGATCGTGGACAACCTCAGCCGTCGCAAGATCGATATCGACCTTGAAGTTGAGTCGCTGACGCCGATCGTGAGCATCGGCGAGCGCCTCAAAGCCTGGGAGGAGACCGGCGGCAAGCCGATGCGGTTTGTCCACATGGACATCGCCCATGAGTACCAGCGGTTGCTGGATCTGCTTCAGGACGAGCGCCCGGATTCCGTGGTCCACTTCGCGGAACAGCGGGCCGCCCCCTACTCGATGAAGAGCAGCGCCACCAAGCGCTACACCGTCGATAACAACGTCAACGGAACCCACAACCTGCTGGCCGCCATCGTTGAAAGCGGTCAGGACATCCACGTGGTGCACCTCGGCACCATGGGGGTCTACGGCTACGGCTCCCACCGCGGCGCCACCATCCCCGAGGGTTATCTCAAGGTGGAAGTGCCCCAGCCCGATGGCAGCCGCTTCGAGGAGGAGATCCTCCACCCGGCAAGCCCCGGCAGCGTTTATCACATGACCAAGACGCTGGATCAGCTGCTCTTCCTCTACTACAACAAGAACGACAAGGTCCGCATCACCGACCTGCACCAGGGCATCGTCTGGGGCACCAACACCGACGCCACCGATCGGGACCCGCGGCTCACCAATCGCTTCGATTACGACGGTGACTACGGCACGGTGCTGAACCGCTTCCTGATGCAGGCCGCGATCGGCTACCCACTCACCGTGCATGGCACCGGAGGCCAGACCCGGGCGTTCATCCACATCCGCGATTCCGTGCGCTGCGTCCAGCTGGCGCTGGAGAACCCTCCCGAACAAGGGGAGCGGGTGAAAATCTTCAACCAAATGACCGAGAGCCATCAGGTGGGCGAACTGGCCAAGAAGGTGGCCGCACTCACCGGCGCTCAGGTCAACAACCTGCCCAACCCCCGCAACGAGGCCGTTGAAAACGATCTGATCGTGGACAACCGCTGCTTCATCGAGCTTGGCCTCAACCCCACAACCCTCGATGACGGCCTGCTGAAGGAAGTTGTGGAGATCGCCACCCGCTACGCCGACCGTTGCGACCGCAACCGCATCCTCTGCACCTCCGCCTGGACCAAAACCCAAGCGCAGGCCATCGGCACCGCGTCCTGATCGAGCTTCATCCTTGAAAATCGCCTTCTTCACCGAAACCTTCCTGCCGAAGGTCGATGGCATCGTCACCCGTCTCACCAAAACGGTGAAGCATCTGGTGGACGCCGGCGATGAGGTGGTGGTCTTCTGCCCGGAGGGCTGTCCCGAGAAGTACATGGGGGCACGCCTGATTGGCGTACCGGCAATGCCGCTACCTCTCTACCCCGAGCTCAAACTGGCCTTGCCGCGCCCAGCGGTGTCAGACGCGATCGATGCGTTTCAACCCGATCTCATCCATGTGGTGAACCCGGCGGTGCTGGGTTTAGGAGGCATCTGGCTGGCCAAGAACAAGGGCATTCCCCTAGTCGCCAGCTATCACACCCATCTCCCCAAATACCTCGAGCATTACGGCCTGGGAATGCTGGAGCCGCTGCTGTGGGAAATGCTCAAAGCCGCCCACAACCAGGCCCTGCTGAATCTGTGCACTTCCACCGCCATGGTGAAGGAGCTCAGCGACAAAGGCATTCAGCACACTGATCTGTGGCAGCGGGGTGTGGACACGGAGTTGTTCCGTCCCGAGCTACGCAGTGAGGAACTGCGCCAGCGGCTTCTCGGGGGCCATGACGACCGCGGAGCGCTGCTGCTCTACGTCGGCCGCCTCTCGGCGGAGAAGCAGATCGAACGGATCCGCCCCGTGCTGGAGGCCCTTCCCGATGCACGACTGGCCCTGGTGGGCGATGGTCCCCACCGCCAACAACTGGAGAAGCACTTCGAGGGAACCGCCACCACCTTCGTCGGCTACCTCGCCGGGGACGACCTGGCAGGGGCCTACGCCAGCGGCGATGCCTTCCTCTTCCCCTCCAGCACGGAGACCCTGGGGCTGGTGCTGCTGGAAGCCATGGCAGCCGGCTGTCCAGTGGTCGGCGCCAACCGTGGAGGCATCCCCGACATCATCACCGACGGCGTCAACGGCTGCCTCTACGAACCCGACGGCGCCGATGGTGGAGCTGCAAGCCTGATCGAAGCCACCCGCCGCCTGCTGGGCAACGACCTGGAACGCCATGCCCTGCGCAGTGCTGCCCGCGCCGAAGCCGAGCGCTGGGGCTGGGCCGGTGCCACCGAACAGCTGCGGACCTACTACCGCACGGTGCTTTCAACGCCTCAACTCACGGCCGCCTAGCGCTGCCGGGTGCGCTCCCACTCCGCCAGCACCTTCTTGGCCATCGGCAAAGCGTGGACCGACCCACCTCCAGGAGTGTTCTGGGCAAAGGCCACCACCACGATCTTGCCGTCGGGATAGGGGGCATAGCAGCCGAACCAGGCATGATCAGGCCCTCCCGTGCTGTCTTCTGCCGTTCCGGTCTTGCCCGCCGCCGCAGGAATGCCAGGGCCATTGAGGCCAGCACCGGTGCCGGCCTCCACCACTTTGCGCAGGCCCTCCCGGATCGTCTGCAACGTTGATGGCTTCATCGGCACTTTGGTGCGGTGCTCCGAGCTCAGCCAGTCGATGTCACCGGCGGCAAGATGCGGCGTCACCAACCAACCGCCATTGGCAAACACCGCATAAGCGCGGGCCAACTGCAGGGGGGTGATCTGCACAACCGACTGACCGATGGAAGCACTGGCCATGTCCTCAGGAATCCAAGGCACCGTGCCGGGCTCCGCCCAACCCCGGCCACGATCGGCCCAGGGCTCATCTCCCACCAACCCAACACTCTCTTCCCAGCCGATCTCAATGCCGGTTTTCTGCTGAAACCCAAGCTGATCAGCAGCCTGCTTCAACGCCAGGGACCCAACCCCGACGCCCACCTGATAAAAGAACGTGTTGCTCGAGTGGCGCAGGGCATCGGCATAGCCGATGGTGCCGAAACCCTTGCCGTTGTGGTCCGGGAAGCAGTGGCCGCCGTAGGTGATGCAGGCCGTGGTGCGCAGCTTGGTGTCGGGCGGAAATTTGCCGGATTCCATGCCCGCCATCGCCGTCACCGGCTTCCAGGTGCTGCCGGGGTCATAGGGATTCATGGCCCGGGACAGCAACGGTTTCTTCGGATTGGAGAAGAGGGCGTCGTACTCCTTCTGGGTGGTGATCAGCTTGGAGAAAAAATTCGGATCAAAGCTGGGACGGCTGGCCAGGGCCAACACAGCACCCGTCGCCGCCTCCAGCGCCACCACGGCACCGCCAGGCTTATCCGCCAGCGCTTGCTCCGCCACCCGCTGCAGATCCAAATCGAGGGTGAGCACCAGATCCTTGCCTGCTTCTGAGGGACGATCGCCCAGGTTGCGCTGCACCTCGCCCATGGCATTCACCTCGAGCATCTGGCCGCCCCACTTGCCCCGCAGATGGCGCTCATAGGCCGCTTCAACACCGGTGCGACCAATGCGGTCGCGGATCTTGTAGCCCTTCTCCGCCAGGATTTCGAATTCGTTTTCAGTGATCGGCTGGGTGTACCCGAGGGCATGGGCCGCCAGGGTTCCGTTGGGATAGGAGCGCAGGATGTCGACATCCACCTGAGCACCCCGCAACCCAAGAGCTTGTTCACGGAAGCGCAGAACCTGCTCCGGCTTGAGATCCAGGGCCAATGTGGTGCGGTAACCATCCCGATCCAGACCCTTCTGACGGCGCTGATCCAGCAGATCAGGCTCCAGATTCAGCAGCCTTGCCAGGCGATCCCGCAGATCAGGCCAGTCGTCATCGCTGACCAGACGTGGCTCGAGGTACAGGGAATAGGTGAGCTTGCTCGTGGCCAGCACCCGCCCTTTGCGATCAAGCAACCGACCTCGGATCGGCGAGCGAGGCACAAGACGGATGCGGTTTTCGTCCGCCAGTTCACGGAAGCGTGAGCCCTCCAGCAGCTGCATCCAGACCAGGCGACTGACCATGGCGCTGCAGAACAGCAACACCAGCATCAGCAGCACCAGGGGTTGCTGACGCAGACCGGTCTGACGCTGCTGGACGGAACGGGTCATTACTGTTGCGGCTCTGGCAAACGGCGGCGCAACTCCTCGAGGCGCTCTTCGATCCGCCGCAAGGTCGGCAGCAAGTCGTCGGGGCCGTCCTGTTCAACCGTTGCCGGTTCATCAACAGAAACCGAGACAGGCATCACCGGATTGCCCAGCCCAGGGCTCACGGCATCCAGCTGGTCTCGGACGCCGCGCGCCACGGGCTCCCCTTCCTGACGCAAATCAGCGATGGGGTCCTCCGAGCCGGCGGTGAACGCCTCCACCACCTTGCCGGGCCCCCCCTGCCGGGCCCGCTCCAGCACGGCCAGCCCCACAGGGAGCACGTCCTGCATCAAGGACAGACGCAACTGGTCGAGCGGGTTATCGGAGTTGGAATCAGCGGCCATGGGGCCAGATCAACGGACCCCAGTCTGTCCCGAAGGCAGCGCCAATGTCGGACAAGCCGAACGGTCCGCCGCCAGGGACCAGCCCATCACGCCACTGAGCACCATCAGCATCACCACAGGCACCAGGGCTTTCTGGGTGGTGTCCAGCAGGATCCACTCGCGCCAGGCACGCCAGAAGCGGCTGCGCTCAAAGCGGCGGTGCTCACGGCTTTCATCGCGCTGACGCCGCCGGATGGCCTTGTCCACCCAGCGCTCGAAGGCCCGCTTCTTGGTGATCGTCATCTTGCGTTCCACCTCGAGCATCTGCCCGGAACCCAGCTCGGGATGGAAGGTGCTGATCAGCTCCAGGCTCTTGAGGAACATCTCCACAGCGCCATCGTGAACGGCAGTGGCGTGATCATCCAGCTGGCCCCAGTCGAGTTCGGGGTAGAAACGGCTGCGGTTGGCCGTGATCTGATCCTCCGTCAGCTGACCGGGCTCCCGCAGCCAGCGATCGGTGTTGCTGTCGAACCGCCGCCAGTAGAGGAAGGGGTTCAGATAGATCGTGCGGCCACCCAGCTGAATGCTGTCCTGCTGCAGCCGACGCTGCAACTGAACATCCTGCTGTTGTGTCGCCGTCATATCCCAAAGGCCGGTGGCCCAAGGTATCGATGATGCAGGGCCGTCGCCAGCTGTGATTCAGCCTGCGGCCTTCGCAGGACGTGCGCCGGCATGGGGCAACACCTCGCCGCGGATTCGGTAGCCGCGACGCCTGAGAAAACGGCAGAGCACGGCCTGCTCCGAGGGAACGCTGATGTCGAACTCAAAGAAATTGCTGCGTCCGGCAAAATAGCGCTTCAGATCAAGGTCATGGCGCTGCCAGGCCTCCTGCCAGTGCTGGCGCAGGTCCTCCAAGGTCAACGAGGGATCGTCATAGGCCCGACGCATCCGATCCAGATAGGCGCGGGCGTACTTGCCCTTGCGGTGGTTCATGCGTGAGTCCACCCAGCGGCTCACGTCGCGGGTGTTGTAGATGAAGCAAGAGCCTGGGTACTGCAGGTCCAACAAAGGGAACAGCCGGTAGGCGTAGAACTCACCACACAGCTCCATGTCCGTGTAGCCGCAATAGCCATCCACACCATCCAGCAGCGGCTTGGAGAAGGTGAAGTTGGCCTGAATCCGACGGGCCAAGCGCCCCTTGTCGTAGTGGATCGAGCTGTAGCCGTTCTTGCACAACAGCTTGTGGAACGACCGCGTGCCGCACTTGTTGTGTCCAATCAAAAAAATGCGGCCCGGTTTGGGCCGCAACCAATCCCAAGCCATCACTCCCACTCGATCGTGCCGGGGGGCTTGCTGGTGATATCGAGAACCACCCGGTTCACGCCCTTCACCTCATTCACAATCCGATTGGAGATGGTCTCCATCAGGTCGTAAGGAAGGCGGGACCAATCGGCGGTCATGCCGTCCTCACTGGACACACAACGCAGCACGATCGGCCAGGCATAGGTGCGTTTGTCCCCCATCACGCCGACGGAACGCACCGGCAGCAGCACCGCAAAGGCCTGCCAGATGTCGTGATATAGCCCTGCTTCCTTGATTTCCTGGCGAACGATCAGGTCGGCATCACGCAGGCAGTCCAGCTTCTCGTCGGTGACTTCACCCAAGATGCGGATGGCCAGACCAGGCCCCGGGAAGGGATGGCGGCGCACGATCTCCTCGGGCAGGCCGAGGCTGCGGCCCACCTTGCGCACTTCATCCTTGAACAGCTTGCGCAGGGGCTCCACCAGCTTGAACTGCAGGTCTTTGGGAAGACCGCCCACGTTGTGGTGGCTCTTGATCTTCACGGCAACCCGTTCGCCCGTCTTGGGGTCCACGTTGGTGCCAGCGCTTTCGATCACATCGGGATAGAGCGTGCCCTGGGCCAGGTAATCGAAGGGTCCGAGCCGCTTGCTCTCCTCTTCGAACACACGGATGAACTCGGTGCCGATGATCTTGCGCTTCTCCTCCGGATCGGTGATGCCCTTCAGCTTGCTGATGAACCGCTGACGGGCATTGATGTACTCCACATGGATGTTGAACTTCCGATCGAAAAAGTCCATGAGGAACTCGGGCTCACCCTTCCGCATGAAGCCCTGGTCGATGAACATGCAGGTGAGCTGATCACCAATCGCCTTTTTGAGCAGGAAGGCGAGGGTGGATGAATCCACCCCACCGGAGAGAGCCAACAGAACGCGCTTGTCGCCCACCTGCTCCCGCACCAGGCCAACGGCCTCATCGATGAACGCCGCGGTGGTCCAATCCGGATCACAACCGCAAACGTGATACACGAAATTGCGGATCAGGGCCATGCCGCAGGTGGAATGCACCACCTCGGGGTGGAATTGCACCCCGTAGAGCTTGCGTTGCAGGTGCGCCACCGCCGCCTCAGGCGTGTTGGCGGTGTGGGCCAGGCGCACAAACCCATCGGGCAGAGCCTTCACTGAGTCGCCATGGCTCATCCACATCGTCGAACCGTTGTCGACATTGGTGAGCAGGTCCGTGGGGTCGTCCACTTCCAGGGGCGCCTTGCCGTATTCGGCCTTGCCCGTGGCGGCTTCCACAACGCCCCCAAGCTGCTGCACCATCAGCTGCATCCCGTAGCAAACCCCCAGCACGGGAATGCCCAGATCCCAGATGCCGGGATCGCAGAGCGGCGCATGCTCGGCGTACACGGAACTGGGACCACCGCTGAGGATGATTCCCTTCGGAGCCATGCGTCGCAGCTCTTCGGCCGACGTGCTGTAACCGAGCACCACCGAGAAGACCTCGGTCTCGCGCACGCGCCGGGCGATCAGCTCCGAATACTGAGAGCCGAAATCAAGGATGACGATGGCCGGCTGACGCTGACCGTCGGACGAGGGCTGGGACATCGATCCTGGGAGGTATCGCTCGCGGACGAGCGTCAATCCCTCAATGTAAAGAAGCGCTTCTCCCCCTCCGGTCCCCACCAGCGCAGGGTGCGGCTTCGGTCGAACAGAGCAGCACCAATCCGCATGGACCAGGCGCCGTAGCGATCCACATAGGACTGGCTGCGCCGCTCCACGATCGCAGCCAGATGCTGCCCAAGGGCCATGGCTTGCTCAACCTCCAGTGCCTGAAAGGCCTCCTCAACGGATGCAGCACCCCGCAGTTGCAACAACTGGGCCACCGACAAACCGGCATCCAGGCCCAGGGCCACAAGCACCTCCAGACGGCCGTCTGCCAGGTGGTGATGGGTGTGAAAGATGCCGCCGGCCAGCTTGATCAACTTGCCGTGGTAACCGAGCAGCAGCAGATCGCGAACACCGGCTTCCGCCGCGGCCACCAGCACGGGCCCCACCCAGTTCCCCACCTTCAGCACGGGCCCCAGACCCTGCTGGCGGGCCAGATCCAAGCCGTTCTCACCGATCACCAGAACGAGGCGTCCCTGAAACGCCGCATCCGCAGCGAGCGCCCTCAGGTCTGCCAACACCTGCTGCAGTTGATCCGGTGCGGCGCTGCGCTGCACCTCCGCCTGGGTGCCGATCAACGCCAGACCATCAACAACACCGAAGGCAGCATTGCTGGTGCGTTCGGCCAGAACGCGGCCCCTCGGAAGAATCGGCTGCACCAGCAAGCCCCGACCTGGCGGCAGCAGGGGCAGCAGATTCCGCTCCAACAGCTCACGGGCAAAACCGGAGAGACAGACGTCCCCCTCAGCACCAAAACGACCCACCCCTTCTCCGGCCTGCAGCTCAAGCACCGGCTGGGATGCAGCGATCCAGGCCACCCGCACCCAGACCTCAAGATCCCGCGTCAGATCAAGGCCAGGCCCTGGATCACAACGGCTGATGCCCAGGGCCTCACCTGGTGCCAGAGGAGCCGCCGAGCAGACAGGCACCTGCATCGAAGGTTGATCTGACCCCTGACTCAACTGCTGCTCAGGCTCAAACGGCTCACCAAGCAACACCTGCAGGGCCGCCTTGGCCGCCGCCGCCACCCACACCGGCAGGGTCAATCCAGGGCTGGAGGGGGCGATGGAACCGGACAAGCTGTTTTCTAGAGTCGCCGATTGGCATCCCCCGCGCCATGCAGGACAAGCTCACCCTGATGATTCCGGGCCCCACCCCGGTGCCGGAAACGGTGCTGAAGGCCATGGGTCGTCACCCCATCGGCCACCGCAGCGGGGAGTTCCAGGCCATCGTGCGGCGCACCGCCGAACAGCTCAAGTGGCTGCACCAGACGACAAGCGACGTGCTGGTGATCACCGGCAGCGGAACCGCCGCCATGGAAGCGGGAATCATCAACACCCTCAGCCGCGGCGACAAGGTGCTCTGCGGTGACAACGGCAAGTTCGGCGAACGCTGGGTCAAGGTGGCCCGCGCCTACGGACTCGATGTTGAGGTGATCAAGGCGGAGTGGGGCCAACCCCTCGATCCAGAGGCCTTCCGCTCAGCATTAGAAGCTGACAGCGCCAAAGCGATCAAGGCCGTGATCCTCACCCACTCGGAAACCTCGACAGGGGTGATCAATGACCTGGAGAGCATTGCCCGTCACGTGAAGGCCCACGGCACGGCACTGACCCTGGCGGACTGCGTCACCAGCCTTGGCGCCACCAACGTCCCGATGGATGAGTGGGGACTGGATGTGGTGGCATCAGGCGCTCAGAAGGGCTACATGCTTCCACCGGGCCTGAGTTTTGTGGCCATGAGTGCACGGGCCTGGGAGGCCTATGAGCGTTCCGATCTGCCCAAATTCTATCTGGATCTGGGCCCTTACCGGAAAACAGCGGCGAAGGACAGCAACCCCTTCACCCCGGCCGTGAACCTCTACTTCGGCCTGGAAGCTGCTCTGGACATGATGCAGAAGGAAGGCCTGGAGGCGATTTTTGCCCGCCACGCCCGCCATCGCGCCGCCGCCCAGGCAGGCATGAAGGCAATAGGCCTGCCCCTGTTTGCCGCCGAGGGTTTCGGCAGCCCGGCCATCACCGCAGTGGCCCCTGAAGGCATCGATGCCGAACAGTTGCGCAAAGCCGTGAAGGAGAAGTTCGACATTCTTCTGGCTGGAGGACAAGACCACCTGAAAGGTCAGGTGTTCCGCATCGGCCATCTCGGCTACGTCTGCGACCGGGATGTTCTGACCGCCGTCGCTGCGATCGAATCCACCCTTCAGTCCCTTGGTCTGCACAAAGGCAGCATGGGAGCAGGGGTTGCTGCAGCCTCCGCTGCTCTTAGCTAAAACACAGGTGGTGAGAGCGATCTCGCCCCTTTGCGGGTGTAATTCAGTGGTAGAATGTCAGCTTCCCAAGCTGAACGTCGCCGGTTCGAGTCCGGTCACCCGCTTGAACAAATTTCAAACGCTCATCAAGAACGAGACTTGACGAGCTGGAGAACCTGAGGCCCAGCGCACCCAGCACGGCGCTCGTGTTCCAGGGCCTGCAAGATCAACGAGCCCGCCTCATTGATGCGGCCATCTTCTGCGCAGTGGCGGGCCTTGATGAACAGAGCCTGAGCTGCCGATTCATGGTCCTGACGTTGTTGTGCAGCCGTCTCCGATTGTTTTGTTTTCGTAAGCGTCAGGGTCAACGTTCGAATTCCCTTGTCAACAAAAGAGTAGCTCTAATTGATACTTAGGCCATCCCACACGCGATCTGCACGATTACCGTTCAACCCCGTCGATTGCTTGGGTTCCGATCAGGTACCCGGTTCCTCTGCATTGCCCCCCAGATCGGCAATTCGGTCGCGCAACTGCGAGCAACGAAGCTGATCGCCTTTGGCTTCAGCGAGGGCGAGCGCGAATTCCAGCTTCTCGAGCTGATGACCACCTTCAAGGAAACCTGACCGGGTCCAGATGGTCATGCCATGCAAGGTGCGAGAGGCACAAGCATTGGAGGCAGGGATGGTGGTCGCCATAGTTGCCTTTCTTTTTATTTTGGCACCGCGCGCCACCCCTACGCGACATCGCGGCTCGTTTCTGTTTCGGCCTCCTGACCCCAGGCATGGTTCTGGGAAGACTCTTCAGCCATTTCAGGCTCTGGGATCGGAGCTGTGCTCTCCAACAGCTCCCGCGTTTCCCGCAGCAGAGCTTCAACGCCCTCGAGCGTGGAGATCTCTTTGTCTGGAACAGCATTCAGATTCTGCTGCTGCTGGCGCAGTTGCAGCTCAATCGCTTGCTGACGCTGTTCCAGTTTCACCAAACGCTGCGACAGAGCCGTGATGGTTTGCGCGAGATCTTCCGCAGTGCGGGTGATCCGAAAAGACACGGAGGACGTCATCACCGAAAGCTGATGGTTGCGCTGATGACAACACAGGAGCGCCGCTGTCTCAAGATCAAGCTGACATGACGCGATCGAGACCGATGCCTTCCTTGGCAACGCTGGCGCTGTACCTGCTGGCTGGAACCGCCATCGGACTGCTGGCTCTGTTCAGCGGCATTCCCGCCGCACCTCTGGCAGGGGCCTTGCTGGGTGCTGGCATCGTCAGCATGAGCGGCCAGCTGGAACCAGCCACATGGCCAGCGGGAACGCGCACGGTTCTGGAGATCGGCATCGGCACCGTGATCGGAACTGGCCTGACGCGAGCGTCCCTAGAGCAACTGCAACTTCTCTGGAAACCAGCGGTTCTGATCACCCTGGCGCTGGTGCTGACAGGACTGGTCGTCGGCCTCTGGACCAGCCGCTTGCTCGGCATTGATCCCGTCGTGGCCTTGCTGGGGGCTGCCCCGGGTGGCATCAGTGGCATGAGCCTGGTCGGTGCCGAATTCGGCGTCGGTGCCGCGGTGGCCGCCCTCCATGCCGTGCGGCTGATCACCGTGCTGCTCGTGCTGCCGCTGGTGGTGCGGCTGATCGTGCCCTCGACAGCTGGAAGCTGATCGATACCTTGGGATCAATCCACAACTGACGTCATGGGTCCCATCAGGTCATCGCTGGTTCTCTCCGCCGCGGCCCTGATCGGCGCTCTCAGCACCATGACCTCCCCCCTGCAAGCGGCCGAAGCCACCGAAGAGAAGGGGGCCAAGATCTATTGCTTCATGCGGTCCAGCGGCAACGACCACGAGGTGAGCTGGAATGCCGCCTACGCCGTGATCAAGCGGCAGCGCAGCGGCGTGTTCAAAACATCCCCGGAGCATGCCTCGGTGATGATTACGGAAGCCGTCGTCCAGGACCCCGGCAATTTCCCCGACTGTGGCCAGTTCCTTGGTGATCTGTTCGGCGGGAACACTCAACCAGCCACCGCTGCCGCCCTTGCAAACTCCTCATCCGATACCGAAAGCAGCATCGAGAGCAGCGACGACACCACGCGCTACAGCTACTGAGCCCTCAGGGCTTCTGGGGCTGATGCTTCTGGCTGCCGTGTTGGTGGCTGGCTGCCAGAGCAAGCAACCCGCGACGCCTGCCAACACACCGACGCCACTCGTCTCCAGTTGCCTCGGTGGCTTCCGCATGGATGAGCTTGAGCTGATCGTTAGACGCTGTGATGAGGCCATCGAGCAGACACCGGATCAGGCCGATCTGCATCGCGACCGCGCCCTTGTCTTGACCCTGCTTGGCGATCAAGCCAAAGCCTGCGACGACGTCGCGATAGCAGTTTCGCTGCTGGAGCGGTCGAGCCAGCCGGTCGACCCGATGCTGCAGCACGAACTCCAGGTGCGTCAGAGCAATTGCAAACAATCCCGCACCATGGCGGGGAGTGATTGACGTTGCAGCGACAAGCGCCGCGGCCCCAGCAACACCTCGATCCGTTGCGCCTTGCTCGCCAACAAGCCATCCACCAACTGGTCGGCTGCGCCGAGCTGCAGCCAATGGCAGGTCAGGCCATCTCCCATTCCTAGACGGTGACAGCGGTCTTCGGCTTGGTCGAGATCGCCCGGGGTCCAGGGGCGTTCCAGCAACACCACATGACGGGCCCGGTGCAGGGTGAAGCCAAGGGCACCGGTGCCGAAGGTGGCCAACAGACAATCGTTCTGACCCTGCTGGAACCGATCCACACTCTCCTGGCGTTCAGCAGGGCGCTGGCGACCGGTCAACAACTCGCCACCAAGGGTTTGCTGCAACAGCTGCAATGGGGCCACAAAGCCACTGAACAGCACTACAGCCTCGCCTTGCCGGCGCAGTGACTCCACCAGCTGCTGGGCCGCCGGCAATTTGAATTCCGCAGCGATCTGGCGCATGGAGGTGAGCAAAGCCAGGTGCTCTGCATCCCGTCGCACCTCTCCGAGCTGAGCCCGACGGCGGTAGTCATCCAACACCAGCTCGACACGATGGTCGAAACCCGTGAGCTCAGCCTCCGACAGCGCCACGGGGTGAAGACGCCGCTGCTTGGGAGGAAGGTCCACCACCTGCTGCTTGCGGCGATGCAGGATCAACGGTCGAGTTAAACGCCGCAGCTCCTCCAACTGACTGGCGCCGGACGCCTGCCAGCGTTTGCCGGATCGACCCTCCCGCCAGTGCCCCTGGCAATACCGCTCTTCGAACTGGCGTTGATCACGAGCAATCGGATGATCCATCGCCGCCAGCAGGGGATACAGCTGGGACGGGCGACCGTTCTTCATCGGGGTTCCTGTGAGCATCCAGATCGCCCTCAGACGGGGATGACGGGCCAGACGCAGCAAGGCAGCCGTGCGCTGCGCCTGAAGCGACTGGGCATAGTGCGCTTCATCCACCACAAGGAGCGTTCCCGCTGGTGGCAGGGTGTCGGGAAGCCGAGCCCAGCTCGCCAACTCAAGCTCAACCCCGAGAATCTCTGATTCCCGGCGCCAGTGGGGATGCAGGCCGACGGGAGCCACCACCAGCAACCGCAGCTCAGCGCAGCGCATCAGGGCACGGGCCGCCAACAGAGCTGTAAGGGTCTTCCCCAGCCCCATCTCATCCGCCAGAACTGCGCCGCGACGGGCCAGGAGCCAGCGGACCCCGGAGCGTTGATGGCGCAGAGGCCGACGACCATCCTGCAGGACTTCGTCGAGATCCGCTGCGGCCACAAGGGTCCGGTGCGGTGGCAGCGGCGGCAGCGGCTGCTGACACCAGTCGAGCCACTGCTGCAGTGCGGAGGTGACAGGAAAACGGCGCCCCAGGGCCTGCTGAAGCGCATCGGCTGCAGCCAAGGGGAAATCCCACCCCTGGCCACCGCCGTTCCAACGCCCGCGGGGCTTGATCCGCCGCAACTGGGACTGGGTCACCGCATCAAAGGGGCTGACCACCCGGATCAGTCCTGCTGGAGAGAGGTCCAGGCAACAGGTCAATGTGGGCTTTGGCGGCACCAACAGGCCCCCACAAACAATCACTTTAGTGAACCCAGATCAGCGCGCAAGCATTGAGATCAAGATTCACATCACAGGCTAAAAAATTATCGAAAATGCAGCGCTCGACACATTGACGGGCTTTTCGCTCAAGGCAGAATTCCCATAACCGATGCATTCGGATGCATAGCAGGGACGCAGTTTTTCTCGACGAACTCTGTCCCAAATTACGCGTTCGAAGATGGCGACAGTCTCTTCACACTTTTACCGGCAAAAGTTGTATTTACTGCGGAAAACCTTCCGAATCAATTGATCACATTCACCCTCAGGCCAAAGGGGGTTCAAGCGTTACTAAAAACTGCGTGCCGGCGTGTCTGTCGTGCAACGGCCGCAAATCCGACGCCGACGTTTTCGACTGGTACCGGCGACAGCGCTTCTATGACCCACGCCGCGCCATGGCGATCCGGGCCTGGATGGATGGCGACCTGCGACTCGCCGTCCGCCTGCTGCAGTGGGCCCAACCGGATCACCCCATCAACGAGCCGGACGACATCTCAATCGCAGCTCAGGCTGCCTGAAGCTCACCAAACCCGGCAGACATCCGAGGAGTGGTGACGCTGGCAGATGGAGGCCTGAACACCAGGGTCTTCAGGAGCCAGCACCACAGCACCGGCAAGCAGGGCAGCCGTCAGGATGGCCCGGAGCACAATGGATCCGGAGCGGGAGCGATGGAGAGACGACGACGTCACGACAGTACATTTGATCTAATACAGGTGTACTGATGCTTGCTGATCTTGTCAAGCGGTCGCAGCCGCTGGCGGCTGACGCCAAGCTGCTGGTGCTGGGCGGCGGATACAGCGGACGTTGTCTGGCCAGCCTGGCCCGAGCCCTAGGAACACCGGTGCTCTGCACCCGCCGCTCCCTCGACTCTGCCGAGGCTGATCTGCTCTTCGACAGCAACGGTCAGGACCAGCTCGATCCTGCTGCCCTGGACGGCGTGACCCATCTGCTGTCCACCATCCCCCCGGATCGCGAAGGCAACGATCCAGTCTTGTTGAAGCTGCTGCCAACGCTCGGAAACCTGCCGCTGCGCTGGGCGGGCTATCTCTCCACCACAGGGGTTTACGGCGATCGTCAGGGCGGTTGGGTGTCGGAACAGGACGACCCGGCGCCGGGGCTGGACCGCAGCATGCGCCGCCTCAACTGCGAAAAAGCTTGGTTGCGCTCAGGTCTGCCGATCCAGATTCTGCGTCTGCCAGGCATCTATGGTCCGGGCCGATCTGTGCTTAACGGCTTGGAGCAAGGTCGTGCGCGCTTGATCGACAAGCCCGGCCAGGTGTTTTGCCGCATCCATGTCGAAGACATCGCAGGGGCCTGCTGGCACCTCATGCATCGCGCTGAACAACGAGCTCCAGCAAGCCCAGGGAATGGGAGCATCGTGAATGTGGTGGATGACCTGCCCGCTCCCACCGCCGAACTGATGCGGCATGCCGCAGACCTGTTGGGTTGTGCTCTGCCACCGCTCGAACCGTTCGACCAGATCGTGGAGAGCATGAGTCCGATGGCTCAGTCGTTCTGGAGCGAGAACCGCCGCGTCAGCAACCAAAAGCTCTGCCACGAGCTCGGTTATGCACTGCTGCACCCGAACTACCGCGTTGGGCTGCAGGA
Source organism: Synechococcus sp. A15-44 (assembly GCF_014280115.1). Classification (NCBI taxonomy): domain Bacteria; kingdom Bacillati; phylum Cyanobacteriota; class Cyanophyceae; order Synechococcales; family Synechococcaceae; genus Synechococcus; species Synechococcus sp. A15-44. The sequence goes on along the minus strand of NZ_CP047938.1, from coordinate 36,043 downwards.
TTGCCTGAACCAGGACAAACTCAATTCGCCTGACCTGGATTCTCCCCCTCGATCAGCCAACGGTTGACATCGAAACCCTCGCCTTCCTCCGGCAGGGAAAGCCCCACATCCTCAAGAAAACGGGAGAGGTGCAGTTCGATCCAGCCATTGCTCAAACCAGCGGCCAATCCCACCAACAGACACCCCAGCAGCAGCAAGCGCAGCACAGCGATGGGCCCTCTCGATTCCACGAACCCTAGGCATGAGCTGGTGATCGCTCTCGGCGATCCCGCGGGCATCGGCATGGAAGTGGTGCTGAAGGCCCTCGCCTCACCCACGCTCCCCCCGGAGCTCCAACCCCTGCTGGTGGGTTGCCGACGCACGCTGATCAGCACCCACGCGCGACTGCAGCGGCAAACGAGCCACCCCCTTACCGACCCTTCAGCCCTCAGAATCGACGACCAACCGCTGAAGGCGAGCGTTCAGCCAGGACAACCCACCACCAGCGGGGCCGATGCGGGGTTTCGCTGGCTGACCCGCGCCGTCGAACTGCTGCAGGAACGAGGGTCCCGCGCCCTGGTCACCGCCCCCATTGCCAAACACCTCTGGCATGCGGCCGGCCATCGCTATCCCGGGCAGACCGAACGGCTGGCTGAGTTGGCTGGACGCCAGCGCTCCTCAATGCTGTTCACCGCCGTCTCTCCCACCAGCGGCTGGCGCCTGAACACCTTGCTGGCCACCACCCACATCCCCCTGAACCAGATCCCTGAGGCGCTGACCCCAGACCTGGTGCACCACAAACTGAACGTGCTGGAGGGGTTCTGTCGACGCTTCACGAGCACACCACGTCTACGCATTGCCGGCCTGAATCCCCATGCCGGTGAAGCCGGTCAGCTGGGCCACGAAGAAGCCGAATGGCTGCTGCCGCTGCTGGATCAATGGCGAAAGGACCATCCTCAGGTCCAGCTGGAGGGACCCATTCCTCCCGACACCTGCTGGATCAGCGCTGCTCGGGCTTGGCAGACACCAAACCAGCCAGGGCCCGACGGGATCCTGGCCCTATATCACGACCAGGGGCTCATTCCCGTGAAGCTGCTGGCCTTCGACGCTGCGGTGAACACCACCTTGGAACTGCCGTTCCTACGCACCTCCCCCGACCACGGCACCGCCTTCGACATTGCGGCCGAAGGTATTGCCAGCCCTGAAAGCACGACGGCAGCCCTTCAGGCCGCCTGGGACCTGAGCTGACTCAGGCCGGCTTGACCCGCATCAACACCTGACCGAATTCAACGGGGGTGCCGTTGTCCACCAGGATCTCCACCACTTCACCGCCAACCTCAGACTCCAGCTCGTTCATCAGCTTCATCGCCTCAAGGATGCAGACGGTTTGGCCGACATTGATGCGGCTGCCCACCTCAACAAAAGCGGGTTCGCCCGGAGCGGGAGCGCGGTAGAAGGTCCCCACCATGGGAGCCGTGACTTCGAGCAGGTCACTCCGGGTTGCGGTGGATGCAGGCGGCGCTGCTGCGGGCTCGGCGGACGCAACGGGCGCTGGTGCTGCAGCAGCAACAGGGGCGGGCATGACCGGGGCCATGACGGCCTGGGCCGGAAGGTTCCGACGGATTTCCAGACGGAAGTCATCCCCTTCCAACCGGAACTCCTGGATATCGCTCTCCCCGAGCGCTTCCAGCAAGCGGTGCAGTTGTTCGTGATCCAGCTGCATGGTCATCCGTTTTCGCGCCCGAGGTAGCTGTCGTTGCGGGTGTCCACTTTGATCTTTTCTCCCACAGAAAGGAAGAGCGGCACCATCACTTGTGCACCGGTCTCAAGAATGGCGGGCTTGGTGCCACCAGTGGCAGTGTCGCCTTTGACGCCAGGATCGGTTTCTTTGATCTCCAGAACCACGGAGTTGGGCAGTTCAACCTCGAGGGGGGTGTCGTTCCAGGACACCACGTTCACCTCCATGCCCTCCTTGAGGTATTTGCGGCTCTCACCGATCTGGTCTGCGCTGAGGCGGGTCTCCTCATAGGTGGCCATGTCCATGAAGACATAGTCCTCGCCTTCCATGTAGGTGTGCTGAAGCGAGGATTTCTCCAACATCGCCTGGGGAAGCATCTCCCCGGCGCGGAAGGTTTTCTCCACCACGTTGCCGGACTTCACCGCCTTGAGCTTGGTGCGCACGAAGGCAGATCCCTTGCCGGGCTTGACGTGCAAGAACTCGACAACGCGCCAAACGGCCCCATCGATCTCAATCGTGGTGCCCGTGCGGAAGTCGTTACTGGAGATCATTCCCACCGAACGGTTCATCGGACTATACGGCTGTGCCAAAGTCCCGTCAGCACTGGGGTTCCCCCTTGGTCCATCAGCGTTTGAACGCCGTCCTTGCTGCTCTGATCAGCTTTGCTCTGATCACGATCGCCGCCCCTGCCTGGGCCGCCCTGCCCCAGGGCAATGCTGTGAAGGACCCTGCCGCGATTCTTCGAGACGCGCTTCCGTTCGATCAGGACGACATCCGAGAACTGCAGCATCGGCTGGAACTCACCAGTGACGATCTGCGGGCCAAACGCTGGACAGCCCTCGGCAAAACGGTGTCACGCAGTGAAGCGCTGCTCAACACCCGCCGCGACACCATCCTGAACGCGGTCCCTGAAACCAAGCGCGGTACGGCTGAAGCACTGTTTGAGCGCGTGGATCAGGGCCTTGAAGACCTCAAAGAGAAGGTCAAAGCCACCGATAAACCAGGCTTCATCGCCGATCGACGCCGGACGCTGAGCTTCATCGGTGATGTGGAGGCCCTGCTGGTGCCCGACGGCTTTGAACGGGAGATCCCCGCAGACTTCGATGCCCTGCCACGGCTGCAGGGACGAGCGACCCTCAACATCAGCACCACCCAGGGGGAGCTGACCACCGTGGTGGATGGCTATAACGCCCCACTCACTGCAGGCGCCTTCGTGGATCTCGCCCTCAAGGGCTTCTATGACGGACTGCCCTTCATCCGGGCCGAAGACTTCTACGTGCTTCAGAGCGGTGATCCGGAAGGACCAGAGATCGGCTACGTGGATCCCAAGACCAAGCAGGAGCGCCATGTACCCCTGGAGATCCGCGTGCCGGGCGAAGACGACACGATCTACAACGAAACCTTTGAAGACGTGGGCCTGTTCATGGCCACACCAACCCTTCCGTTCGCAACCCTGGGCACCCTTGGCTGGGCCCATTCGGACCAGGCCCTCGATGACGGGTCCTCCCAGTTCTTCATGTTTCTCTACGAAGCGGAGCTCACCCCGGCTGGCCTGAACCTCGTGGATGGCCGCAATGCAGCCTTCGGCTACGTGGTGGAGGGATTCGATGTTCTGGAGGAATTGGGCGTCGATGACCGGATCACCGCCGTGAAGGTGGTGGAGGGAGCGGAGCAGCTCAAAGCCCACGCATGAGCCCAACCCTGGCGGAGCTGACTGAAGCGGAACTGCTCAGGCGGCTGGCTCGCTTCGCTCCGCCCGATCAGCTCAGTGACGACACTGCAGCCCTGGCCGCCGACGCCCGGCCGCTGCTGATCAACACCGACGTTCTGGTGGATGGCATCCATTTCAGCGATGCCACCACAACGGCCATGGATGTGGGCTGGCGCGCCGTTGCCGCCAACCTGTCCGATTTGGCCGCCAGTGGTGCCGTCGACATCGATGGAATCACTGTGGCCCTGGTCGCCCCAGGCCACACCCGTTGGGACTGGGTCGACGGGGTGTATCAAGGCATCAGTACCGCCTTGGAGCAGTACGGCGGCGTTCTGCTGGGCGGTGACTGCTCCAAAGGAGAACAGAGGCTGCTCTCGATCACGGCACTCGGCCGTCTCGGACCCCTGCGTCTGCATCGCAACGCAGCCCGCCCTGGCGATGTGCTGGTCACCAGTGGGCCCCATGGGCTCAGCCGACTGGGCCTCGCCCTCCTCCAGAACGATCCAAACGTGCGTGACATTGCTTTGTGCTCAACCCTGCGGGACCAGGCGATCACACGCCACCAACGCCCAACACCACGGCTGAAAGAAGTCCAACAGCTGCTGGCCTGCAAACCGAAGCATCTGCCCTGGCGGGCTGGAGGAACCGACAGCAGCGACGGACTGCTCTCTGCCGTCGCAGGTCTCTGCAGCAGCAGCGGCTGCGGAGCGGTGCTGCAGAACGACCAACTTCCAACGACCGAAGGCTGGCCTGAGGGAGCTCGATGGACGGATTGGTGCCTCGCCGGAGGAGAGGACTTTGAGCTGGTGCTGAGCCTTCCCGAGGCCTGGGCCGATGTCTGGCAGCGATGCATCCCCGAAAGCCAGCGCATTGGCCAGATCAATGCTGAAGCGGGCGTCATCCGCTGGGCCCACAACCACGAGCCAGTGGACACAAGCGGATTTGATCACTTTCGCCAGCCCTGAGCGGCCCCCCAAGCGACCGTGCCTGACCAAAAAAAATCCCCCCCAAGTCGGGAGGGATCAAAAAAGCGGTCAGCTGGCGATCACTTCCAGTTCTTGGCCACCACCTCGGCGAGGTCAACAACACGCTGGCTGTAGCCCCACTCGTTGTCGTACCAAGCCAGGATCTTCACAGCCTTGTCACCCATGGCGTAGGTGAGGTCGGCATCAAAGATGGTGGACTCGTTGGTGCCGGCGTAGTCGGTGGACACCAGGGGCAGATCGCTGTATTTGATGATCCCCTTCATGCCGTTCTCAGAAGCCGACTTGATAGCGGCCTTGATGTCGTCGACGCTGGCGGCGCGGGAGGGGCCGAAGGTGAGGTCAACGGCGGAGACGTTCGGGGTGGGAACGCGCATGGCGAAGCCGGTGAGCTTGCCCTTCACCTCGGGGTAAACCAGAGCCACGGCCTTGGCTGCACCGGTGGTGGTGGGAACCATGTTCAGAGCTGCAGCACGGGCGCGGCGCAGGTCGCGGTGGCTGTTGTCCAGGATCCGCTGGTCGCCGGTGTAGCTGTGAATGGTGGTCATCAGACCCCAGTCGAGGCCGAAGTTCTGATCCAGAACCTTGACGATCGGTGCCAGGCAGTTGGTGGTGCAGCTGGCATTGCTGAGGATGTCCCAGTCTTCGTGGCGGTACTGGTCGTCGTTGACGCCCACAACGAAGGTGCCGACGCGATCACCCTTACCAGGGGCGGTGAGGATCACCTTCTTGGCGCCAGCCTGGATGTGCATGCTGGCTTTCTCATCGGTGTTGAACACACCGGTGGACTCGATCACCAGGTCAACGCCCCACTCCTTCCAGGGGCAGTTGAGGGGATTGCGGTCAGCGAAGAACTTGATCTCCTTACCGTTGACGAACATCGAGCTGTCCGTGGTCTTGATGTCGACGGAGGGATCAAGACGTCCAAGGATGGAGTCGTAGGTCAGCAGGTGAGCGCTGGTGGCGGGATCGGAGGTGGAGTTCATCCCCACGATTTCCAGGCCGGTGTCAGCGCCCCGGCTGATCCATCCCCGCAAAACATTGCGACCGATCCGGCCGAATCCATTGATCGCAACGCGCAGGGTCATGGCAGAAGCGGCAAAGCCGCGCAAGGTTTTGGGCGCCGATCATACAGAAATCAGCAGAAATACCTTGCCCAAGGCCAAATTAAATTCGCTTGATCCGTCCCTCAACACGGCAGACAAGCAGCGGCAACTGACTTATCTTTCTTCCGACTGAAGCCCTCCGTTGCCGCGCCTGCTCGACCGTCAGACACCAGTCCACTTCATCGGTGTCGGCGGAATTGGTATGTCGGCTTTAGCCCGGATTCTCGTTGACCGCGGTCACTTGGTCAGCGGCTCGGACCCGCGTGACAATGCGACAACACAACAGCTGAAGACCCTCGGAGTAAAGGTCTTCCGTCAGCAGGACGCCACCTGCATTGATGCCGTCACGGAAGCAACTGCCGCTGGCTCGCCGGTGGTGGTGATCAGCACAGCCATCCCCGAGAGCAATCCGGAACTGCAGCGGGCCCGGCAGCAGGGGCTGCAGATCTGGCATCGCTCCGATCTCCTGGCGGCTCTGATCGAGCAACAACCCTCCATTGCAGTCGCCGGCAGCCACGGCAAGACCACCACCAGCACCTTGATCACCACCTTGCTGCTGGAGGCCGATCAGGACCCAACCGCTGTGATTGGAGGCATCGTTCCCAGCCTCGGCAGCAACGGCCATTCCGGCCAGGGGAAATTGCTCGTGGCCGAGGCGGATGAATCCGACGGGTCCCTGGTGAAGTTCAGCCCGAGCCTCGGCGTGATCACTAACCTGGAGCTGGATCACACCGATCACTACGCCAGCCTCGACGAGCTGATCTCCACCCTGAAGCGCTTTGCCGGCGGTTGCGAACGCCTGCTGGCCAATCACGACTGCCCGATCCTTCAGGAACACTTCCAGCCAACGGCCTGGTGGTCCAACCAGAGCGCTGAATCCGTTGACTTCGCCGCCCTGCCCTTGAGCCTTGAAGGCGATCGATGCATTGCCCGTTTCTATGAAGCCGGCCACCCCGTTGGCGACTTCACCCTGCCGATGGCCGGGCTGCACAACCTGAGCAATGCAACAGGGGCCTTGGCCGCCTGCCGGATGGAAGGTCTCCCCTTTGACCAATTGGTGGAGGGACTCGCGGGACTGAAAGCACCCGGACGCCGATTCGATCTCCGGGGCACCTGGAAGGGACGTCACATCGTTGACGACTATGCCCACCATCCCAGCGAAGTGAAGGCGACCCTGGAAATGGCCCGCCTGATGGTGAGCAGTGGCCGCAGTCCACTCCCCACAGCACCGCAACGGCTGCTGGCGGTGTTCCAACCGCACCGCTACAGCCGCACCCGGCAGTTCCTCGATGGCTTTGCCCAAGCCCTGCAGAACTGTGATCTGCTGCTGCTGGCTCCCGTCTATGCCGCAGGAGAGCAACCCCTGCACGGCATCTGCAGCCATGCCCTGGCAGAACGGGTCCGCAATCTGAAGCCGGATCTTGAGATCGCCGTCGCGGAGACTCTCGATGAACTCACCGACCTGGTGATCCAGCACAGCCGCGAAGAGGATCTCGTTCTGGCCATGGGCGCTGGCGATGTGAATGGGCTCTGGTCAAGGCTGACGTCATGACCCCATCGGATGACCGCCTGCCCCAGGCCGGAGTCAGCCTTGCCGACTACACCACCTGGCGGGTGGGAGGAGCCGCTGAATGGCTCGCGGAACCCGTCAGCCTTGAAGAGACCCAGGCCTGGATCCAATGGGCCGCTCACCAGGGCATGCCCTGCCGCGTCATCGGCGCTGGGTCGAACCTGCTGATTCACGATGACGGCCTGCCGGGGCTCTCGCTCTGTCTGCGCAAACTTCAGGGGCTGCAGCTTGATGCCACCACGGGGACCGTGGAGGTGCTCGCCGGCGAACCGATCCCGTCACTGGCAAGACGCGCTGCACGCGCTGGATTGCATGGCCTGGAGTGGTCGGTTGGCATCCCAGGAACCGCTGGCGGTGCGGCTGTGATGAATGCAGGAGCCCAGGGAGGCTGCACAGCGGAATGGCTGGAGTCCGTGCGGGTCATGCCTCTGGAGGGGGGCAACTGCTTTGAGCTGCAGCGGGATCAACTGGACTTCGCCTACCGGCACAGCCGTCTTCAAGACGACAACCTCGTGGTGTTGTCGGCGCGGTTCCGCTTGCAGCCCGGTCATGATCCGAATGAACTGAAGCGGGTTACCACTGCGAACCTCAGTCACCGCACCACCACGCAGCCCTACCAACAACCCAGCTGCGGCAGCGTCTTCCGCAATCCGGAACCGCTCAAGGCCGGACGGCTAATCGAAGCGCAGGGGCTGAAGGGAACCCGAATCGGCGGCGCCGAAATCTCAACCGTGCATGCCAATTTCATCGTCAATACTGGTGATGCCCAGGCGAAGGACATCGCCCAGTTGATCCAGCTGGTGCAGAACCGCATCGAAGCCGTGCACGGAATTCGTCTGCACCCGGAAGTGAAGCGCCTGGGATTCGCTTCGGCGGCTTAACCTTCCGGCTCCCACAGGATCGCCATGGCAGGGTTCGGACTCCCCAATTTCGGCCAGCTCACCGAAGCCTTCAAGAAGGCCCAGGAGATTCAACAGAACGCTCAGGCCCTGCAGGACGAACTGGACGGGATGGAGATCGAAGGCAAGAGCAGCGATGGCCGTGCCAGCGTTTGGCTGTCGGGCAACCAGCAACCCCTGCGGGTGCGTCTGGACCCAGCCCTGCTGCAGGAAGGACAACAGGCCAGCGAAACGGCCACCCTGGAAGCCCTGCAGGCGGCCTATGAGCAATCCACAGCCACGATGAAAGGCCGGATGGAAGAACTCACCGGTGGCCTGAACCTCAACCTCCCCGGGATGGGCGGCTGAGGCTGCTCTGCTCGATCAATGCGGCCTGGTACAGGGCATAGCGTTCCCAGTCCGTGGACACACCGCAACCGGGCTCACCGCGATGCAGGCAGTCGCGGAAGCGACAGGGCCAGGGATCGAGTTGCTGCCGCAACTCCGGAAAAAGGACCCCCAGTTCCTGGGGATCCTCCGGAAGATCGGGGCGGTTGAAGCCGGGGGTGTCGGCCACCCTCGCCCTGGGACCCAGGGGAAACAGCTCCACGTGGCGGGTGGTGTGGCGCCCGCGCTGCAGTCGGCCAGACACCGCAGCCGTGCGCAGTTGAAGGTCAGGACGCAACTGGTTCAGCAGGCTGCTCTTGCCCACCCCGGAAGGCCCGCAGAGCACCGACAGCTGCGCGCCAGCCAAACGCTGCTGTAAAGCATCAATGCCGGTTCCGGCTGCACTGGACAGCGCCAGCGGGTCATAGCCCCACCCCTGCAACCGGGTGACAAGCCGCTCGAGGGCTGCAGCTGAGAGGAGGTCTGTCTTGGTGAGCAGCAGGATCACCTCCAGCCCGGTCCGTTCCGCCGTCAACAGGAAGCGACTGGCCTGATCAGGGTCAAAGCTGGGCTGTTCCACCGCCAACACCACAGCCACCAGAGAGACGTTGGCCACCGGTGGGCGTGTGAGAAAGCTGTGGCGTGGCTCGACCTCTGCCACCACGGCACGCCCCTGGCCTGGATCAATGGCCTCAACGCGAACCCGATCGCCAACGTAAACGGCTTCACCCCGATGGCTGAGCCGGGTGCGGCGGGTGCAGAGCAGCCGCCCTGGGCATCCATCAGGTGCGACATCCAGTTCAACCTCCAGATAGTTGGCCTGGAGCGCCACCACCATCCCGGATGCCACCGAACGGGCGGTGTCAGCCACCGCAGATCACCTCGATGGTGACGGCATCCGGCGTTTGATCAATGCACTCAACACGATGGCCTGCATCCCTCAGACCTGGAAGGACCATGGCCTCAGGCTCACCCCGATCGAGACAGACCTGCAGACAGTCGCCGCTGTTCATCTGCTCGAGGGTGAGCTTGCAGCGAATGAAATTCACCGGACAGGGCGTTCCCCGCAGATCCAGGGAACGCCTGCTCATCCCTTCTGACCGAACAAGCGAGCGAACAGACCACTGTTGTGGTGATGGTGTTGCTTGCCGCGGGCGGAATGGTGACCTGCCAACTGCTCCAGGAGCTCGCGCTCCACATCACTGATCCGCTTCGGCAGGTCAACGGTCACCGTCACGCGCTGATCACCCCGTGCCACAGGGTTCCCGAGCTTGGGAATGCCCAGGTTCGGCAGGGTGAGCACCGTGCCGGGCTGGGTGCCGGCGGGGATGTCCAGCTCCTTGCTGCCATCCACCGTCTCCACCTCGATGGTGTCGCCAAGAATCGCCTGGAGGTAGCTGACCTTGACCTCCGAGAAGATGTTCAAGCCATCCCGCTGCAAGCGCGGATGATTGCGAACGGTGAGGAAGACGTAGAGGTCACCGGACGGGCCTCCCCGGGGTCCGGCATTGCCTTCACCGGTCACACGAAGCCGTGTTCCGGTGTCCACCCCGGCAGGAATGTTGATCCGGAGCTTCTTGCGCACCTGTTTGACACCCTGGCCACCACAGGACCCGCAGGGATCGGAAATCACCTGGCCCGTGCCTCCACAGTTGGGGCACTCGGCGACCTGGGTGAAGCTGCCGAAGGGAGTCCGGGTGGCACGGCGCACCTGCCCGGCACCAGCGCAGGTGCCGCAGGTGGTGGGTCCACTGCCCGCCTTGGCACCGCTGCCGCCGCAGGTGTCGCAGGTCTCCAGATGCGGGATCTTGATCTCCTGCTCCTGACCGAACACCGCCTGCTCAAAATCAATCGTCAGGTCGTAGCGAAGGTCATCCCCCTGCTGAGGGCCCTGACGCCGCGGCCGACCAGCTCCAGCACCCCCGGGTCCACCGAAGCCCTGAAAAAACGTCTCGAACAGATCCGCGAATCCGCCCATGTCCCCCATGTCGGGGGCACCGGCCGCACCGCCGAGGCCGGCTTCACCGAACTGATCGTAACGGGCCCTGGTCTGGGGATCACTGAGCACCTCGTAGGCGCGGCCGATTTCCTTGAAACGGTCTTCAGCTCCCGGATCCTTGTTGATGTCGGGGTGGTATTGACGCGCCATGCGCCGATAAGCCCGCTTGAGGCTGTCGGGATCCACATCCCGGCTGACGCCGAGCAGGTCGTAGAAGTCGGCCATCAGGCCTCCTCCGCCGTCTGATCCGGTGCCGCTGCGGCCTCAGCAGGCGCTGACGCCGGATCGGTTGGTCCTGGACCCATCGACACCTTCACCATGGCGTGGCGCAGCACACGCCCATCGCGGTGGTATCCGCGCTGGAGCTCCTCACACACCACGTCCTCAGCGAACTCGCTGCTTTCCTCCCGCAGCACGGCCTCATGCAGGTTGGGGTCGAACTCCTGGCCAACCACCTCCATCCGGGCCACCCCCTGCTGCTTCAGCACCTCCACCAGTTGCTTGTACAGACCCTGGTAACTGCGGTGCAGCGCCTGAGCTTCCTCCCCTTCAGGATTCAGCTGCTGACGGGCCCGCTCGAAGTTGTCGACGACGGGGAGAATTTCCGTGAGGGTCGAGCAGACCAGCTGCTGACGCATGTCGTCCTGATCGCGACTCTGGCGCTTGCGGAAGTTGTCGAAATCCGCCGCAATGCGCATGTATTGGCTGTTGAGCGTCTCATGCTCCTGCTTCAACGCGCTCAATTCCTGCTCGAGCTGCTGCATTCGATCCGCCGGATCCACCGCTGCAGGAGCCTGTTCAGAGGTCGCCTCGGGCGCATCAGGAGCGGACTCCGGCGTGGCTGGAACAGCACCGGACGCAACGGTCTGGTCCTGCTCTGGGGTGGAGGAGTCGCCGCTCATGCTGACCGCTCAGGGATTTCTGTTTAGACATGTTGAAGGGCAACGCTGACCTCCCACAAGCTGCGGAAGCCCGCACCTCGGTCGCCATCCATGACTCTGACGCTGCCCACCCCCGATGCCGGCGACACGGCACGGCAGCGTTTCGCCCTTGAATTGCTGTTGCAGCAACCGGTTCCAGGCCCAGAGCAACTGCTGGCAAGCCGCAACCTGCTCAACGACGCCCTCCCGGACGTCGGCCCGGATCAATGGCGGGCACTGCAGGCCATGCCGATCGCCATCGGTGCTGACCACCTGGACATCGCGATCCCCAGCCAGTGGCGAGACCAGGAATGGCAGCAGCTGATCGATCAGCTGCCGGACCAACACCGCACAATCCGCCTGCACCCCGCCATCGAAGCGGATCTGCAATGGGCTTTGGGTGAGGACGTCATCCAACCGCCGCAGGTTGAGGAGGCTCCCGCTCCTGCTTCAACAGAAACCACCGGAACCCAACAAACGAACCCTGAAAACGTCAGCACGGAATCCTTTCTCGAAGGATTCAACACCGATGGGGTGCTCGAGAACGATGAAGACGAGGAGGGCCAGCAGGCCCAGGAAGCCATTGACCTGGAGACGCGGCTGAAGGATGCGGAAGCCTCGCCGGTGGTGACCCTGGTGGATCGGATCCTGCTCCAAGCCATGTCGGTGAATGCCAGCGACATCCACGTAGAACCGCAGCAGAAAGGGTTACGGCTGCGATTCCGTCAGGACGGTGTGCTTCAGCAATACGTGGAGCCGCTGCCCAGCCGGCTCATTCCCGCAGTGACATCCCGCTTCAAAATCCTGGCGGATCTCGATATCGCTGAACGTCGACAAGCGCAGGACGGACGCATTCGGCGCAAATACCGCGACCGAGTGGTTGATTTCCGTGTCAACACCCTGCCCAGCCGTTTCGGAGAAAAGGTCTGTCTGCGCCTGCTGGACAGTGGAGCGACCCAATTGGGACTGGACAAACTGATCAGCGATTCCGACGCCTTGGCCTTGGTCCGCGACCTGGGCTCCAAGCCCTTCGGAATGATCCTGGTCACTGGCCCAACAGGCTCCGGCAAGTCGACCACCCTCTATTCACTCCTCGCCGAGCGCAACGATCCGGGCATCAACATTTCCACGGTCGAGGACCCGATCGAATACACCCTGCCGGGCATCACCCAATGCCAGGTGAACCGTGAAAAAGGCTTCGACTTCGCCACAGCTCTTCGAGCGTTCATGCGCCAGGACCCGGACGTTCTGCTCGTGGGAGAAACCCGTGATCTCGAAACCGCCAAGACCGCCATTGAGGCTGCCCTGACCGGTCACTTGGTGCTAAGCACCCTGCACGCCAACGATGCCCCAAGCACGATTGCCCGCCTGGATGAAATGGGCGTGGAGCCCTTCATGGTGTCGGCTTCCTTGATCGGGATCGTGTCGCAACGCTTACTGCGGAGGGTCTGCCCTCACTGCCGCGAGCCCTACCGGCCGAATGAACGTGAACTGGGCCGCTTCGGCCTCATGGCAAGCCGGGAAGCGGATGTCACCTTCTTCAAGGCCCACCATCACAGCCCTGACGAACCGGTCTGCGCTCACTGCAAGGGAAGCGGTTACAAGGGACGCGTCGGGGTCTACGAAGTGCTGCGGATTCAGGAGGACATGGCCACTGCCATCTCCAAGGGCGCCAGCACCGATGTGATCCGCCAGCTGGCCCTGGAATCAGGGATGGTGACCCTGCTGGGCTACAGCCTCGAACTGGTGAGAAAGGGCGAGACCACACTGGAGGAAGTGGGGCGGATGGTGCTGACGGATTCAGGACTGGAATCCGAGCGCAGAGCCCGTGCCCTCAGCACAATGACCTGTGAAGGATGCGGAGCCGGCCTGCAGGAAGGCTGGCTTGAGTGTCCCTATTGCCTGACACCACGCCACTGAGGAGCCGGTCATGGATCTGATGATCGAAGACCTGATGGAACAACTGGTGCAGGGCGGTGGCAGTGATCTGCACATCGCCACCGGTCAGCCGCCCTACGGACGCTTCAGTGGGGAACTGCGTCCGATGACGGACCGGCCGCTGGCCGAAGAGGACTGCAACAAGCTGATTTTCTCGATGCTGAACAACAGCCAGCGCAAGACGCTGGAGCAGACCTGGGAACTGGACTGCGCCTACGGACTCAAGGGCGTTGCCCGCTTCCGCGTGAACGTCTACCGCCAGAAAGGCAGCTATGCCGCCTGCCTGCGGGCCCTTGGCAGCACAATTCCCAGCGTTGAACTGCTGGACTTGCCGCAAGTGGTTCTGGAGACCAGCGCGCGGCCCCGGGGCCTGGTGCTGGTGACGGGTCCAACAGGCTCAGGGAAGACCACAACCCTGGCGGCTCTGTTGGATCACATCAACCACACCCGCAGCGAACACATCCTCACGATCGAAGACCCGATCGAATTCGTGTACCAGAGCGACAAAAGCCTGGTGCACCAACGCCAACTAAACGAAGACACCCGCAGCTTCGCCAACGCCCTGCGCGCCGCCCTACGGGAAGACCCGGACGTGATCCTGGTGGGTGAGATGCGGGATCTCGAGACCATCCAACTGGCCGTCAGTGCTGCCGAAACCGGACACCTCGTCTTCGGAACCCTGCACACGAGCTCAGCGGCCCAGACCGTGGACCGCATGGTCGACGTCTTCCCACCGGAACAGCAGACGCAGATCCGTGTGCAACTTTCGGGCAGCATGGTGGCCGTGTTTTCCCAGACCCTCTGCCGGCGTCAGAACCCTGCGGAGGGGCAGTTCGGTCGCGTGATGGCGCAGGAAATCCTGATCAACACCCCAGCGACCGCCAACCTGATCCGCGAGGGGAAAACAGCCCAGCTCTATTCCCAGATCCAGACGGGGGGAGAGCAGGGCATGCAGACGCTGGAGAAAGCCCTGGCAGACCTCGTCAATCGGGGGGAAGTCTCCAAAGCGGAAGCCATGGGGAAAGCCTCCAAACCGGCGGAACTGGAACGCCTGCTGACGAACTGAAGCTTCCAATGCCGACTTTCAACGTCAAAGTCCGAAAAGCTGATGGCACGGTTGATGATCTGGTCGTTGAATCCAAATCACCTCTGAATGCAAAAAACTTTTTAAGAAGACGTGGCTTAAAACCTCTCGATATTCAGATCAAACGACCCGACATATCCGGCGAAGTCAAACCAAGGGATCAGCACTATGTCGCCACATGCCAGCTCAGAAACGGTACAAAAACGACCATTGAATTAACCGCGGTCAGCGAGATTGCCGCCCGTCGACAGTTGCGACGACGCGGTCAGCGCGTGCTCAAACTTGAACCAGCAGAAAGACAAAAAAGGCCAACAGAACTCAACACAAAAGAGATAACAACATCGATTCTTTCCGAGTCAAAAACTCAGACGCGAGTCGCTGCAAAGAAGAGCTCAGCCCTGCAAACCCTTGAACGTCTGCTGGAACGTCCTCCAGGTGTCAAGGAGAAAGCGGTCTGGGCCAGCAAACTCTCAGCGCTGGTGGATGCAGGAGTTCCAATCGTTCGAGGACTGGACTTGATGGCAACTCAGCAGAAGTTGCCTTTGTTCCAGCGGGCCTTGAGCGAATTGAGCGCGGAAGTGAATCAAGGGGTGGCCATGGGAACCGCCATGAGAGCCAACAACAAGGTGTTTGATCAGCTCACGATTGCCATGGTGGAGGCCGGAGAAGCCGGCGGCGTGCTGGATGAAGCCCTGAAGCGACTGGCCAAGTTGCTGGAAGACAACGCCAAACTGCAGAACCAGATCAAGGGAGCCCTTGGCTATCCCGTGGCTGTGCTGGTGATCGCCATCCTTGTGTTCCTAGGAATGACCATCTTTCTGATCCCAACCTTCGCCGGGATCTTTGAGGACTTGGGCGCAGAGCTGCCGGCCTTCACCCAACTGCTCGTCGACCTAAGTGAACTGCTGCGATCGCCTGTAGCGCTCTACGCAGCTGGAGCCATCCTGCTTTCCATCTGGCTGTTTGGCCGGTTCTACGCCACCCACAGCGGTCGTCGAACGATCGACCGCCTGATGCTGAAACTGCCGCTCTTCGGTGAACTGATTCTGATGACAGCGACAGCTCAGTTCTGCCGAATCTTCAGTTCGCTCACGCGGGCCGGTGTGCCGATCCTGATGTCGATGGAGATCTCGAGCGAAACCGCCGGCAACGCGATCATTTCCGATGCGATCCTTGCCTCGCGGAGCATGGTGCAGGAGGGCGTTCTGCTCAGCAATGCATTGATCCGTCAGAAGGTGCTGCCGGAGATGGCCCTGAACATGCTGGCCATCGGCGAGGAAACCGGTGAGATGGACAAGATGCTCAGCAAAGTGGCGGACTTCTATGAAGACGAAGTCGGGGCCATGGTGAAAGCACTCACCTCCATGCTCGAACCCGCGATGATCGTGGTGGTGGGCGGAATCGTGGGATCAATCCTGCTGGCGATGTACCTGCCGATGTTCACCGTGTTTGATCAGATCCAGTGAGCACTGCGGCGATGGCCTGGCCCGCCAACCAGCCGCCGCTCCAGCAGGCCTGGAAGTTGAAACCACCGGTCACCCCGTCCACATCCAGCAGTTCACCCGCCAGGTAGAGACCGGGAGCGCAACGGCTCTCCATCGTGGCCAAATTCACCTCACCGAGATCGACACCGCCAGCCGTCACGAACTCCTCTCCGAAGGGCCCACGCCCCTTGATCGACAAACGCTGCGCGCAAAGCAGTTCCAGCAATTGACGCTCCGCCTTGATCGGCAAATCGGCCCAACGCCGATCCGGCTCCACCTCAGCCATGGTCAAGAAAGCCTGCCAGAGCCGCCGTGGCAGATGCTCGAAGGGCTTGGCGGCCGCGAGGGTGCGCTTGGCCTGCTCTTGGCGCCACTGCTGCAGCCGCTGCTCCACCCCTTGACGGCCCAGACCTGCACTCCAATCCACTTTGAGCTCACCTTCGTAATGGCTCGCATGCAAGGCCCTGGCCGCAAAGGCGGAGAGGCGGAGCGTGGCGGGCCCGCTCAGACCACGGTGGGTGATCAGGACCCGCCCTGTCTGACGGAAACGCTGATCGCCCAGTTTCAGATCAAGGCCCACATCATCGATGGCAATGCCACTGCAGGCCGTCAGGGCGGGTGCCTGCAGGGCGAGGCTGAACAGTGATGGCACCGGCGGCACCACCTGGTGGCCAAGGGCTTCCGCCAGGTTTCGGCCACTGGGATGCCCCCCCGTGGCCAACATCAAGCAGCGTGCATGCATAGGCTCGAGGCCGCGGCCCTCGAGTACAAACCCCCCCTCGGGGTGAACGCGCACCTGCTGAACCATCGCCTTCGTGCGCAGCTGGACACCCGACGCCCTTGCCGCCTTCTGCAGGCACTGAATCACAGCCTCGGAGCGGTTCTGCTGCGGGAACATCCGTCCATCGGGTTCCTCCACCAGCGTGAGCCCGTGCTCGTCAAACCAGGCGATCGCATCGCCGCAGGCGAAGCGACTGAAGGGACCCCGCAGGGGTCGACTGCCACGGGGGTAATGGGTCGCCAGTTCACGGGGGTCCCAGCAGGCATGGGTCACATTGCAGCGACCACCACCGCTGATGCGCACCTTCTGGAGGGGCTCAGGGGTACCTTCCAGCACCAGCACCCGCCGAACCCCCTGCTCGGCTGCAGTGATCGCCGCCATATAGCCGGCAGGACCACCGCCAACAACGATCAGATCAAGCGGGCTGGAAGCGGAGGGCGACACCGTTGTTGCAATAGCGCTTGCCGGTGGGTCGCGGTCCGTCATTGAACACATGGCCCTGATGCCCACCACAACGGCTGCAGTGGTATTCCGTGCGCGGCAGAATCAGTTTGAAATCTACTTTCGTGGCGATGGCTCCATGCAGGGGCTGCCAGAAGCTGGGCCAGCCGGTGCCACTGTCGAATTTGGCCTCCGACGAAAACAAGGCTGCATCACAACCAGCGCAGTGATACGTGCCGGAACGCTTCTCCCCATTGAGCGGACTGGTGAACGGGCGTTCCGTTCCCTCATTGCGCAACACGTCATAGGCCTGGGGAGACAACCGCTCACGCCACTGGTCGGCATTGAGATCCCATGAGGAATCAGCCGCTTTCGACGCTGCCAGCACAGGCTGAGGTCTCCAGAGACTGCCAAACACCCCGGCCATTGCCGCCAACAACAGCGATCGACGGGACAGAACGGCGGCACTCAAGCTCATCGGTGCTGAAGAGGGAATCTCGGGCGGTTCTAATGGATTGATGACTGCCTCCGGATCCACCGCTGCCTACCGCTTCAGTGTGGCCCCGATGCTGGATTGCACCGACCGCCACTTCCGGGTGCTGATGCGGCAGATCAGCCGCAGGGCGCTGCTCTACAGCGAAATGGTGGTGGCCCAGGCGCTGCACCACAGCAAGCGACGCAACAAGCTGCTGGACTTCGATCCGGTGGAGCATCCCATCGCCCTGCAGGTGGGGGGGGACGACCCAGCCCTGCTGGCCGAAGCGGCACGACTGGCGCAGGACTGGGGCTACGACGAGATCAACCTCAATGTGGGTTGCCCCAGCCAGAAGGTGCAGGCCGGAAATTTCGGAGCCTGCCTGATGGCAGAACCGGATCTGGTCGCCCGCTGCGTGGAAGCCATGGTGGACGCAGGGGGACTCCCCGTGACCGTGAAGCATCGGATCGGCATTGACGATCTGGACAGCGATGCGCTGCTGACGAACTTCGTGGATCGGGTGGCGCTGGCGGGGGCCAGCCGCTTCGCTGTTCATGCCCGTAAGGCCTGGCTGGAGGGCCTCGATCCCAAGCAGAACCGGACGATTCCTCCGCTGCAGCATGAGCGCGTGGTGGCGCTTAAGCAACGCCGCCCCGACCTGGTGATTGAACTCAACGGGGGGCTGGAATCCCCTGAAGACTGCCTTCAGGCACTGGAAGGGTGCGATGGCGCCATGGTGGGCCGAGCGGCCTACAGCCATCCCCTGCGCTGGACCAGCGTCGATGCCCTCATTTTCGGGGAGGAATCACGCCAGATCCTGGCGTCAGACGTTGTGAATGGGCTGCTTCCCCATGCGGCCGCTCACCTGGAGCGAGGAGGACGAATCTGGGACCTCTGCCGTCACCTGGTGCAACTGGTGGAAGGCGTCCGGGGTGCACGGCACTGGCGCCGGGAGCTGGGGGAGAAAGCCCAGCGCCCCGGGGCCGATCTGGATGTGCTGCTCAATGCCGGGCAGCAGCTCAAGGATGCAGGCCTCTGATCAACGGCTGAGGTCAGCCCTCAGCTCCGCCGTAACCGGAATAGTCATCGCCACCGCCACTGGACGATCCACGGCGACGACGGCTGCGCCCTTCGTCGTAGGCGTTGCCCTCACCAGCGTTATCGCGGGCGCCATAGCTGCGATCTTCCCAGCCCCGTGCACCGGAGGGACGATCACCACCACCACCGCCGTAGCCGCCGCCACCACCGCGATAACCGCCACCGCCACCGCCGTAGCCACCACCGCCGCCGCCGCCATAACCGCCGCCACCACGACGGGGAGCGCTGCCGCGAGGCTCCGCTTTGTTGATCCGCAGAGGACGGCCCATCAGTTCGGCACCCTGAAGCCCCTCAATCGCTGCCTCTTCGGTGGACTCATCGGCCATCTCAATGAAGGCAAAACCACGCTTGCGGCCTGTATCCCGCTCGAGGGGCAGCGCGCAGTTGGTCACTTCACCGAACTGGGCAAACAGTTCGATCACATCTTCCTGCTCAGCGCGGAAGGGAAGGTTGCCGACAAAAATGCTCACGTTATGCGTGGACCGGGTACGAAACAGTGGACCGATGAGGCCTTGAACATTGCCATCGGGCCATGACTCCGGAACGAAGTGACATACCTCTGGCTGAATAAGCGTAGACCCGGTTATGGGTGAGAGTCATCCCACCGGCTGAGTTCCGTTGAAACGCTGTAACCAGCGCTGAAGCTGTTCATCAACACGCTCAAATCCTGTACCCCCTTCACTGCGACGGGCGGCCACAACAGCACGGGGAGCCAAGGCGTCGTGCAGATCCGCCTCAAAGGCCGGGTGGAGTTCCTTCCAGGCACTCAGATCAAGGTCCCGCAAAAGACATCCCTGCTCCAGACAGCGCCGGACGACAGCACCGACCAATTGATAAGCCTCGCGAAATGGAACACCGCGAGACACCAGATAGTCGGCAACATCCGTTGCGTTGGAGAAATCCTGCTCCACCGCTTCATTGAGGCGCTCGACCCTGAAATCAAGGCCTTCCTCAAACAAAATCGCCATCGCCTCAACACAATTACGGGTTGTGCGGTAAGCATCAAACAGCGCCTCCTTGTCTTCCTGAAAATCCTTGTTGTATGCCAGCGGAAGACCCTTGATCATGGTCAGCAATCCCTGGAGATGTCCGAAGACCCGTCCGGTCTTGCCCCGAACCAACTCAGGCACATCGGGATTCTTCTTCTGAGGCATCAGGCTGCTGCCCGTGGCACAGCGGTCGCTGAGCCGCACGAAGCCGAATTCCTCGGACGCCCAGGCGATCACCTCTTCCGCCAGACGGCTGAGGTGCACCATCACCAAGGAGGCGGCAGCGGAGAACTCAACGCAGAAATCGCGGTCACTGACCGCATCGAGGCTGTTGGCATAAACCGCTGAAAAACCGAGCTCCTTCGCGGTGCGCTGGCGATCAATCGGAACCGGCGTACCCGCCAGGGCGGCAGCGCCAAGCGGGCAGATGTTCACGCGTTTCCGCACATCCTGAAGTCGCTCACGGTCGCGCTCCAGCATCTCGACATAGGCGAGCAGGTGATGGGCGAGACAGAGCGGCTGGGCCCGCTGCAGGTGGGTGTACCCAGGAATCATGGTGCGGCGATGGCGATCCGCCTGGGTCAGCAACGCCCCCTGCAACCGCTGCAGATCCTGATCCAAGCCATCCAGCCGTCGCCGCAGCCAGAGGCGGAGGTCAGTCCCAACCTGATCGTTGCGGCTGCGTCCGGTGTGCAACTTCTTGCCCACGGGACCGAGCAAGGCAATCAGCCGGCGTTCCACGGCGAAATGAACGTCCTCATCTGCCAGGCCGGGCTGGAAACTGCCGGATGCCGCCTCAGCACGAACGGTCTCCAGACCCTCCACCAACTGCTCAGCCTCCGCTTCCGTGATCACTCCCACGCTGGCGAGCATCCGGGCATGGGCGATCGACCCATCGAGATCCTCCTGAAGAAGGGTCAGGTCAAAACCGATGGAGGCGTTGAACGCCTCGATGAAGGGATGCAGACCCTGCTCAAAACGATCGCTCCAGGTGCCTGCTGCACCACCGGTCACCCCACCAGCCATCAATTCATCCGTCGATTTCCTCAGCTTGTCAGGCGATTGACCGTCCCTGCACACTTGGCAGCGTGACCGCTTCCGGAACTTTCAGCACCACAAGCGACGCGTCGTCCTCCAGCTGACGATCCGGACCAACAAAACGGTCCAAGCGTTCAAACAGGCTTTCAAGAATTCCCTGCGCTCCCTGACCACTGCGACAGGCCGTTTCAAGGGCACGAATCAGCCGCGCTTCGTCGAAACGATCGCCCGTGATCCCCGGTGCTTCGGTGACGCCATCGGTGTAGTAGAGCAACACGTCTCCCGGTTCAAGGCGAATCTCGCCAAGGGCGAACTCAGCTTCGGGTTGGAGACCGATCAGCAGCCCAGCCGCATCGAGCCGCATGATCACCCGTCGCTCGGCGCGCCAAAGCAGGGGCGGATTGTGGGCCGCATTGGCATAACGCAGCCGCAGCGTGCGCGGATCCAGGTCGGAATAAAACAGCGTCACAAACCGGTGCGACTGCGCCAGGTCTTCCTGCGCCAGCTGGTTGAGGTCGTGAAGAATCCGATCCGGTGGCAGACCGCTGAGAACCTCCGCGCGCAGCATCCCGCGCAGCATCGTCATCAGCAAACCAGCGGGCACACCCTTGCCCATGACATCACCCATCACCAGGGCCCAGCGACCCCGCTCACGGCGTCGACCGATGAGTTCCGGACGGGTGGGAATGAAGTCGTAGTAGTCACCGCCCACCTGAAATGCAGGCCGACAGCGCGCGGCCAGATCAACGCCCTCGATCACGGGGCAACGGTCCGGCAACAACTGGGCCTGAATCTCTGCACCGATGCTGAGTTGTCGATCCACCCGCTCATGCCGGCGGGCGTCCTGCAGCATCTGATCGTTTTCGATCGCAACGCCAGCAAGATCCGCCACCAACTGAACGTGCCGACGGTGCACCTCGGTCCAGACCATCGAGCCGTTACGGGCGTACACGTAAAGGCGGCCCCGCGTCCGACCACGAGCCGTCACAGACGTGGCAAACAAAGCCGCTTTGGGAAGGCAGCGTTGCACCAGCCGGTCGAGCGCCAGCAGCTGCTGATCGTCGCTGCCGAAGCCCACGGCAGAGCCGGGTTCAAAGGCTGCCAAACGCCGCAGCAGGTCCTGGGACGGCTCAGCTGGAGTCCCCTGCAGCTGATCACGCCAGAGGCGACCATCCGACTGAAACGGAACAAGCAAGGCCCCCTCAACACCCACTAGACGCGAGGCCACCACAGGCACAAGCTCAAGAAAGCGCTGGAGGTTGGTGAAGCTGCGGAGGGCAAACCCCAGGGAGACCAACAGATCCTGATTGCGGCGCTGTTCGCTGCTGAGGCTGTCAAACAGCTGACGCAACGAGGCCATCGCCTCAGGCGAGGGGGTCCCGGTCCGCTGCGCAGAGCTGGGATGACGTCCGGGCGGCTTGCTGCTCAACCTCGCACCCCCAGGGTCCGCAAGGTAGCAACGCTTCAGCGTCCAGCCAGCAGAGCCTCAACGAATTCAAAACTGTTGAAGGGGCGCAAATCGCGAATCCCTTCCCCAGCGCCGATGAAACGAATCGGCAATCCAGCCTCAGACGACACCGCCAGCGCAACACCGCCACGGGCCGTGCCATCGAGTTTGGTGATCACAACGCCGGTAAGACCTGCCGCCTGGGCAAAGGCCATGGCCTGGCGAAGCCCGTTCTGACCCTGACTGGCATCAAGAACCAGCAGGGATTCAACCTTCGCCTCCGGCGCCAAACGGTCGATGATCTTTCTGACTTTTTGGAGTTCCTCCATCAGGTTGTGCTTGGTCTGCAAGCGTCCGGCGGTGTCCACCAACAGCAGATCAGACTTGCGCGAGCGAGCGGCACCAATCGCGTCGAAGACAACGGCAGCGGGGTCGGCGTTGCTGCTGGGGTTGGACACCACTGGAACATCACTGCGCTCTCCCCAGACCTCAACCTGCTGGACAGCTGCAGCCCGGAAGGTATCGGCGGCCGCGATCAGAGCTGAATAGCCGCTGCGAACAGCAAGGTTGGCAAGTTTTCCAAGCGTGGTGGTCTTACCAACCCCATTCACCCCCACCATCAACCAGATGTTGAGGCGATCCCGTTCGGGCGCCAGCAGAGGAACACCACTGGCCTGGATCGGGGCATCCAACAGGCCACGCAGCTGTTCCTTGAGGAAGCGAATTCCCTCGGCAGGATCGACCACCTCCTCATTCATCCGCTGTCGCAGGGCATCCAGCACCTGATCGGTGGCCTGGACGCCAGCGTCCGCCCTCAGCAAGAGGGTTTCGAGATCGTCGAGAACCTCTGGCGTCAGCGGATCGTCACCGAGATTCTCCAGCAGGCTGGTAACAAAGCCCTGACGGGTCTTTTCAAGGCCGCGGCGGAGCCGACCCAACCAATCGATTTCTTCAAGGGAAACCTGATCAACCTGACGGCCCTGGGCTGCAAGCACTTCGGCAGACCAGGTGAAATCCTGATCAAAGTCACCCAGCTGCGGCTCTTCTGACTCGACAGCTGGCACAGGGGTGGGAGCCGGCGTGGGTGCAGGGGGAGCCTCGAGAGCCCGTTCATCAAGATCCTGCTGACGCTGCTGGCGTTGAGCCGCGGCCTGCTCCAGCAGCGACGGTCCGGGGGCTGGTGCTGGAGTCGGTGTGGGATTTGGTGGCTGACTCGGGAGCGGGGACGGCGTTGGTAACGGTGCCGGTCCTGGAGTTGGGGTTGGTGAAGGTGTAGGCGCTGGTTCTGGACTGGGCGCAGGGGTGGGCTGAGGGGCCGCTTCGGCGACAGAGGCCGCGGCCTGTTGTTGAGCCTTCAGCCGGGCATAGGCCTCACGGGCCCAAACCAGAGCCTCATCCTCTTCCTCACTAGCTGCAGGAGCTGGAGTCGGCTCCGGCGCCGCTGAAACGGGGGCATCAGTCCCACCAGCCATCGGTTCCGGCGTCGGCGCGGGGGTGGGCGTCGGTTCCGGCGTCGGTGACTCCTCAGCCTGTCGTTCGAACCAGTTGAACACCATCAGACCGATGCTTTCGATTGAGCGTCATGGAAGCGACGCAACACACCATTGATCATCCGGCGACCCTGCTCATCGCTGTAACGGTTGGCCAGCTCAACCGCCTCGTTGAACGCCACCGGAGCGGGAGTACGCAGGCTTTCCAGGTCAACGACAGCCAACCGGAGGATGTCTCGATCAATCCGCGGAAGCCGGGTCAGTCTCCAGCCCTCCATCACCTGATCCAACCGTTTATCGATGCCCTCGCGCTGGGTGAGCACCTTCTGAACCCGCTCCATGGCGCCGCGGCGAATCTGCTCCTGGTCGCCAAGCAGCAACAGCCGAGGCAACTCAAGACTGGCGGACAAACCATTCAGCACCTGTTCAGCGGAACTCAAAGAGTCGCGCAGATGGGTACGGACGGTGTCATGGGTTCCTGGTTCGCCCTGCTGTAACTCGCTGTCCAGCAGAGACTGCTGCGCTTGATCGAGCTCGGCAGCACTGGCATCAAGCGACTCACGCCAGTGCTGGGTCAGGGTGTCGAGGGCTTGGTCCAGGATGGAATCAAGGGCCAGGTCAGCAACTGAGGCTGACTTCTGTTCCGGCACTTGACCAAGCACCAGCAAGGCCAGCTCGCGTGTAAGGGATCGTGTGGCCATGACTCAGCTGGAAGGAGATGCAGAAGCCCGTAACTGGGCCATGAGGCTGGAGAAACTCCGATTCACGGGCGCCTCCCGATCGTCGGGGTTGACGATGCCGGCCGAAATGATCGTTCGGAAAGCTTCTTCAACGCTGATCTCAAGCTCTCGGACGGATCCAGCTGGAACAAGGGTGTACCAACCGGTGGTGGGATTCGGAGCGGTGGGAATGAACACACTCAACAGCGGCTCCTTCAAATCGGATTGAAGTGAAGGCCCCACTTCACCGGTGACAAAACCAACGCTGAACAATCCCTCCCGTGGGTACTCAACGAGAACAACACGGCGGAAGCGGGAGGAGTTGTCGCGGAAAAAGGTCTCAAGCAGCTGCTTCAGCGTCTTGTAAACCGATCCAGCCAGGGGAATGCGGCTCAAGGTGCCTTCACCGAACTCCAACAGCCAGCGACCCACAATGTTTCGGGCCATCAGGCCGATCAGAAGGATGCCCATCAGAGGCACCGTGAGACCGAGAGCCAGATTGATCAGATCCTGAAGCAGTGGATTCAGGGTGATGAACGGATTGAACTGCTTCGGTATCGAGGTCAGGAACGCCAGAACAAAGCGACTGACGATCGTTGACAGCCAAATCGTTGTCGCCAGCGGGATGACCACCAGCAACCCTGCAATCAGGTCGTTTTTCAGATCCTGCCGAAGCCTTGCGGACAGTGGCAGATCGGGTCTGGGATTGGACTGGACCAAGGAGCTACTGCGCCCAGCTTTGAATGAAGTTTGACCAACCTAACCAGCGGTCAGAGCAGTGCCGTGAAGGCAAGCAGCACAAATGCAATCGCAAGCACCACAGCAGTGATGGTTCCACCGATGAACCGCTGCTGGGATTCACGGGCCTGACCGGCCTCAACGGTCTTGAGTTGCGCTTCCATCTGGGCGATCTGATCGTCCACCATCTTTTCGGCCGCCCGTAGCTTGTCTTCATCGGTGGCATCGGCAGCGAGTTGACCGGCCTGGGCCAGCTGCTCGCCCAGGGACGTCACCTGTGCTTTATCGGCGCGGAAGGCTCGGGCATCCTTCAAAGCTTCGCGGCCCTGTTCAAGATTGCGCAGGCGGGCAACGTCACCAGCACCTCCATCGAGGGACATGGGAACTGCAACCACCATGCCGAGGGCCAACAGACCTGACAGAACGGCGATCAGCAGGCGAAGAGGAGTGCGCTGCTGCTGAGGCTGATCGAGCCGTGACCCGATCAAGCAGATCAACAAACCGGCAAATCCCAGAGGAGCAAGGGCCACCAGCGGTCCGGTGACCTGCGGGCGAGGAGCATCCGCACTCCAGTCGACACCGACAAGAACAGCAAGCATCTGCAGGACGAGGATCACCACGAGGGTCAAACCAAGCCAGCGCAGTAAGGGAGCAAACCGTCCTGTCTCAGTGCCGGTCACGAAGAAAATGTTGATGAGCGACCAAGATTAAGGTCGATGCAAGGGCATGTCACCGGTCAACAAACGCTGTTGAGTCAGGCTCTGAAGCGCCGCGCCGCTGAAGAGGGCTTCAATCCCGTTGGCATTGCCAGGATCCCAGGAAGCCCAAGGCTGCAACTGCGCACCAAAGCTCTGCAGCGCTGGTTGGACCATGGCCATCAGGCCGACATGGCCTGGATGGCGGCCCCCCGACGTCAAGACCCAAGACTTCTGTTGAACGGAGCCAACAGCGTGCTCGCCGTTGGCCTCAACTATTACGTCGACGCTCAACCCTCCCCCGGCTCCCTCAAAGTCGCCCGCTACGGCTGGGGGCGGGACTATCACCGGGTTGTGGATCAGCGGCTGCGACGGATCGGTCGTTGGCTTTCGGAACAGCGGCCCGACTGTGGCTGGCGCGCCTGTGTTGACTCCACGCCGCTGCTGGACAAGGCCTGGGCCGAGGAAGCCGGCCTGGGCTGGATCGGCAAACACAGCAATCTGATTCACCCCGAACGGGGCTCGTGGATGGTGATTGGCCATCTGCTGACCACAGAGCCTCTGGACGCCGACCCACCAGCCCGCAGCCTCTGTGGACGCTGCACCGCCTGCATCGATGCCTGCCCCACAGATGCGATCCGCGAACCTTTTGTGGTGGATGCAAGGCGCTGCCTGGCCTTTCACACGATCGAAAACCGAGAGGACGCCTTACCGAAGAGCATTCGCGCCGCCCTTGGACCGTGGGTGGCGGGCTGTGACATCTGCCAGGACGTCTGCCCCTGGAACCATCGAACCCTGCCCCAAAGCAGCGATCCAGAGGTGCAGCCACGCCCATGGCTGCTGAATCTGCACAAGGAGGACATCCAGACCTGGGATGACAGCGTCTGGGACCAGAACCTGCGGGGGTCGGCCCTACGACGAATCAAACCCTGGATGTGGCGGCGAAACGCCGCTGCAGCACAAGCAGATCCCACACCTACGCTTTAGCGACTCCACCTTCACTCCAGTGCTGCGTCGAATTCGCTTCAGTCGGACGCTGGCGGCAGCACTGGTCGTTCTGGGGGGTTGGTTCGGCGCCCCGGCCGCCAACGCCCTCATTCCCTACATCTACCTGCCCAGCGAAGAGGAGCTCAAAGGTTCTTCAATCGGCATCGGACGGACCGCTGCGCAGCTGCTTCAGCTGGGGCAAGCCAAGGATGCAGCGCGACTCGCTGCTCTGGCGGTCCGGCTCAACCCCAATGATGAACGGTTCTGGTCGATCCTGGCGGAGGCTCAACTCCGCAACAACAACCTCAAGGATGCAAGCCGGTCTCTGGCCCGCGCCAAACAGCTGAATCCTGAAAAGGCCGGCCTCTGGTTTGCCGAAGCAGCCATCGCCCTGCGAGCAGAGCGACCGGAAGACGCTGTGCCTTTAATTGCCCGCGGACTCCAATTGGATCCGAACAATGCCGCGGCCTATTTCGACCTCGGCAACGCCAGGATCATGCAGGACGAGCTCCCTTTGGCCCTGGAGTCCTTCGAAAAAGCCACAGCACTGAAATCGGACTTCTGGGAAGCCCTGAACAACCAAGCCCTCGTTCTCTTCGAGATGGGCCAACGTCAGGAAGCAGTGCGGCGCTGGCGCCGGGTGTTGAAGCTGGAGGCCAACGCGGAACCGATGCTGGCCCTGGCCGCAGCGCTGCATCAACGGGGTGAGCAGGCCGAGGCGATCCAGCTGGCTTCCACAGCGTTGGCCAAGAACCCCAACTACGTCTTGCCGTTGCACCAGGCAGAACAGCTCTGGGGTGTTCGGATCCGTGAGGCGACGGCACAATTGCTCAGCGAACCGGAACTCACCAACAGCGTGGAACGGGCCCAAGCGAACGCAACGTGGAAGAAAGCCAGTGATCATCTGTAGGCTGAGCGCCTTCCGGTCGGAGAGCGACAGACCGAATGGCTGAGGAGCGCGTTCAACCGATCGCCCTGCATCAGGAGATGCAGCGCTCCTATCTCGAATACGCCATGAGCGTGATCGTGGGTCGGGCCTTGCCCGATGCCCGCGATGGTCTCAAGCCTGTCCAACGGCGGATTCTGTACGCGATGCAGGAACTGGGGCTCACCCCAGACCGTCCCTATCGGAAATGCGCCAGGGTTGTTGGTGACGTCCTTGGCAAATACCACCCCCACGGTGATCAGGCCGTCTACGACGCCTTGGTGCGGCTTGTTCAGAGCTTCTCGAGCCGTCACCCACTGCTCGACGGCCACGGCAATTTCGGCTCGGTGGACGATGACCCACCGGCGGCCATGCGGTACACCGAAACCCGCTTGGCGCCGATCTCCCATCAGGCGATGCTTGAGGAGATCGGTGAAGACACGGTTGATTTTGCGCCGAACTTCGACGGGTCCCAACAGGAACCCACTGTTCTTCCGGCCCAGCTTCCCTTCCTGCTGCTGAACGGCTGCTCCGGCATCGCCGTTGGCATGGCCACCAGCATTCCTCCACACAATCTGGGAGAGGTGGTGGATGGCCTGATCGCCCTGATCCGCAAGCCGGAGCTGAGTGACGAGAAACTGCTGGAACTGATCCCGGGGCCCGACTTCCCCACGGGCGGTGAAGTGCTGATCAGTTCGGGCCTGCGGGACACCTACCTGCATGGACGCGGCAGCATCCCGATGCGCGGGGTCGCCCACACCGAAGAGGTGCAACCCGGCAAAGGACGCCACAAGCGCAATGCCGTGATCGTCACGGAACTGCCGTACCAACTCAGCAAAGCTGGCTGGATTGAAAAGCTGGCGGAATCCGTCAACGACGGAAAAATCGGCGGAATTGCAGACATCCGCGATGAAAGCGATCGCGAAGGCATGCGTGTGGTGGTGGAGCTGCGTCGCGATGCAGATCCCGAGAAGGTGCTGAAGAATCTGCAACGACGAACGGCACTGCAGAGCAACTTCGGAGCCATCCTTCTCGCCTTGGTGGATGGACAACCCCAGCAACTGTCACTGCGCCAACTGCTGCAGACCTTCCTCGATTTCAGGGAACTGACCCTGATCCGGCGCACCAGTCATGCCCTGCGCAAGACCGAAGACCGGCTTGAGGTGGTGGAAGGACTGATCACAGCCCTGAACAACCTTCAGGCTGTGATCGCCATGATTCAGGAGGCGAATGACGCCGCCTCAGCCCGCGCCAGCCTGATGGTGCGCCTCGACCTCAGCGAACGGCAGGCGGATGCGGTGTTGGCCATGCCCCTGAGGCGCCTGACCGGACTCGAACAGGAAAGCCTGCGCCAGGAGCTGGATGAGCTTCGAGCGGAACGTCAACGCCTGAAGTTGCTCCTGAACAACCGGGATCAGCTGCTGGACGCGATGGTGACAGAGCTCAAAGCGTTGAAAAAACGCTTCAGCACCCCGCGTCGAACCCGCCTGGTGGAGGGCGGTGATGCCCTGATGGCCGAACGGGCGGCCAGCCAACGGCCGAACACGGAACTTCTGCGTCAGCAGGCCCTAGCTGCACTGCCCGGAGATGGTCGGGTGCTGATCCAGGCCGATGGCCAAGTGAAGATCGTCACCCCCCAGGTGCTGGGCCGACTGCACCTCAATGATCCTTGCCCCATTGGTGATGCACCATCTCCGGCACGGGTGATTCTGCCGATCGAGCCACCACCAAGACTGTTGGCAGTAAGTGCGGGGGGACGCATCGCCCAGGTGCGCTGGGAATTTGCTGGACAGCAACCCGGCCCGATTGACCGATTCCTGCCCACGGGCCTCGACGGGGACCCCATCGTTTCGCTGCTGTCGCTGCCCAGCCAGAACATCGACGACCTGAGTCTGGGCTTGCTCAGCAGCGATGGACGCTTTAAGCGGCTCCCCCTCAGCGAAGTGGTGGACCTTTCCGGTCGAGCCACCAGCGTTCTCAAGTTGAAAGAGGGCGTCGAGCTCAACAGTGCAGTGATCTGCCGCGATCAGGGAACACTGATGTTGATCAGCGACATCGGTCGCCTGCTGAGACTGCGAGTCACTGAAGATTCACTTCCGTTGATGGGTCGATTGGCACAGGGACCCATGACCATGCGATTGCTCCCCGGGGAACAGATCGTTGGAGCCGTCTGCACGGAACAGACACCACTGATGCTGATCACCAGGCAGGGGGTAATCGTGCGAATCGACTGCTCAGGCCTTCGCTACAACCAGCGGGGCGATCTCGGCAGCATGGCGGTACAGATTGATGCGGAATCTGATCGCCTGGTGGGCATCAGCACTGGATGCGGTCTTGTTGGTGTGCGCACCAGCAAGGATCGTCACGGGCGCTTGGATCCGGAAAACATCAACGTCTCAAAACCCGGAGACAAACCCACGGAGCAGGCGTCTCTTCAGAAGGGAGAGACCATCGTTGATGTGATCGACCCCATCCAACCGCAACCCTGATCAGGAGCTGCAGTTCTGTTCCAGCCATTGGAAATAGTCTTCGTCGATTCCGCCGGTCACATAGTGGCCATCAAAGCAAGACATCTCGAGATCTTTAATTTCAGTGTTCTCAACAATGCTTTCCAGCAAGTTCTCAACGGTCTGATAAACAACATGATCGGCGCCGAGAACATCTGAAATCTCATCATTGGTTCGGCCGTGGGCAAGGAGTTCCGCCCGCGTCGGCATGTTGATCCCGTAAACATTGGGATAGCGAACCGGTGGCGCCGCCGAGGTAAACGTCACCTTGTTGGCACCAGCGCTGCGTGCCATTTGAACAATCTCGCGGGATGTTGTGCCACGAACAATCGAATCATCGACGATCAAGACATTCTTTCCAGCAAATTCAGTACCGAGAGCATTGAGTTTCTGCCGCACAGATTTCTTACGTTCAGCCTGTCCCGGCATGATGAAGGTTCGACCGACGTAGCGGTTCTTGTAAAAACCTTCGCGGTAATCAAGACCCAATTGCTTGGCCACCTGCATCGCCGACGGCCTTGCTGAATCAGGAATCGGCATCACAACATCGATATCACCAGCCGGCAACGTTTCGGCAATGGTTTGAGCAAGACGATCACCCATCCGCAACCGTGACTCATACACCGAGATGCCATTCATGACGGAATCCGGCCGTGCGAGATACACATACTCAAATGCACAGGGAATCAACCGAGGCGAGTCGGCACACTGACGCTGGTGCAAGTTGGAATCAACGTCGATGAACACGGCTTCACCAGGATCCACATCGCGAACGATCTCGTAGCCGCTGTTTTCAATCACCAACGATTCACTGGCGACAATCCACTCTTCTCGGCCCTGTTGAGACAGACGCCTACCAAGAATCAGAGGGCGAATTCCATAGGGATCGCGAAACGCCAGCATTCCATGACCGGCAATCAGAGCAATGGCGGCATAAGAACCCTGAACGCGGTGATGCAGGGATGACACCGCATCAAACAATTGATCTGGAGTCAGATCACGGCCTGTGAGCTGAGATTGAATCTCCGTGGCCAACACATTGACCAGCATCTCCGTATCGCTGGTCGAATTGGTGTGACGACGATCAATTTTGAACAGATCCTGCTCGAGCTGATGCGTATTGGTGAGATTGCCGTTATGAACAAAAGTGATGCCATAGGGGGCATTCACATAGAAGGGCTGAACTTCCTCTTCGGACGCAGCGGCACCACGGGTGGCATAGCGAACGTGACCGATCCCGGCATTGCCCAAAAGCTTTCGCATGTCTCGGGTGCGAAAGGCTTCACGCACACGTCCCCGTTGTTTGTGCACGTGGAAAGTGTGATTGTCCATCGTGACAATCCCTGCCGAATCCTGCCCACGGTGCTGAAGCAGAAGCAGATTGTCGTAGATCTGTTGGTTGACTGAGTCAACACAGAACATTCCGATAATGCCGCACATGATGAATCCGTAGACAGAGAGATAAGGAAGAGAAACGACCGTCAGGCAACGCCTGACTCAATCACTCCGAATGCATCCGTCGGGGCAGCGCATCACGAAAAACGGCGGCACAGCGTTGCACCTCGAGATCGAGCTGAACATCCGATTCGGATCGAATCACCAATCGAGCCTCCGCGGTGACGCTGCCAAGCGGGGTGACGGGGAGCGCTGGATTGGATCCGATCAACTGCTCCCATGCAGGCAGGCAGGCTGCGTTGACAGACACAATCACCCGGCTGCCGCCTTCGGCGAACAGAACCCGATCCAAACGGGCCGAACCTGTGGTCAGCGTCACGTTGATGCCGAATTCAGAAGCGATACAGGATTCAGCCAAGGCCACAGCCAATCCGCCATCACTGCAGTCATGGGCGGAGGCCAACAGACCCTGAGCAATCGCCTCACGCACCAGTTTTCCCACTGCGGCTTCGGCAGCGAGATCAGGCTTCGGCGGACGTCCTGCCAGGGACCCAAGAATCTGCTGCTGATAGGCACTGCCCGCCAGACCAAGGCTGGGATCAGCAACATCCTGCGGCGGAACACCGATGAGGAAGATCGCATCGCCGGGCTGTTGCCAAGCCAAGCCGGTCACACGGCTGATGTCATCAACGCCGCCAACCATGCCGATCACCGGCGTGGGATGGATCGGTTGCATCGTGCCGTCGTCCTGTTTGGTCTCGTTGTAGAGGGAGACATTGCCGCCGGTCACGGGGGTGTTGAGAGCACGGCAGGCATCGGAGATCCCCCGACAGGCCATCGCCAGCTGCCAGAAGCCCTTAGGTGTTTCCGGTGACGGGAAATTGAGATTGTCGGTCACCGCCAGGGGCTCCGCCCCCACACAACTCAGGTTGCGTGCCGCTTCAGCAACAGCCGCCTGTGCTCCTCGTTCAGGGTCCAAAGCAACCCAACGATTGGGGCAGTCCACCGTGGCGGCCACACCGCGGTTGGAGGCCGCCATGGACCCATCACCCTGCTGGGGTCTGAGGCGCACCACAGCGGCATCTGCGGCACCGGACGACACCACCGTGTTGGCCAGCACCTGCTGGTCGTACTGACGGTGAACCCACTGCTTGCTCGCGATGGTGGGATCGTCCAGAAGCTGCAGCAGAGCTGCTGGGGCATCACTCAGCTCCGGAAGCTCCTGCTCGGTCCAACTCCAGAGCGCCTGAAGGTCCGCCGGGGGCTCCTGCAACAGGGCATGTTTTTCGATTGGAGTGTCATCGGCAAGAGCTGTGGCCGGCACCTCAGCGGCGACGGCACCGTGATGCAACACCCGCACAATCGGTTCCTGGAGCACCTTGCCCACAACCGTCGCCTGCAGGCCCCAGCGACGGAAGCGCTGCATCAAGGCGTCCTCCCGGCCGGCCTTCACCACGAACAACATCCGTTCCTGGGATTCCGACAACAGAAACTCGTAAGCCGTCATCCCGGTTTCACGGGCCGGAACACGGTCCAGATCCAGTTCCACCCCCAGGCCCCCTTTGGCGGCCATTTCCGAACAGCTGCAGGTGAGACCAGCGGCGCCCATGTCTTGCGCGGCCACCACATCACCACTGGCGAAGGCCTCAAGGCAGGCTTCGATCAGCCCTTTCTCCAGAAACGGATCGCCCACTTGAACGGCGGGTCGATCGTCCAAGGAATCGGCACTGAGCTCAGCACTGGCAAAGCTGGCTCCCCCCATGCCGTCCCGACCGGTGGTGCTGCCCACATACACCACAGGATTTCCGACCCCGATCGCACCGGATTTGACGATCTCCTCGGTCTCCATCAGGCCAAGGGCCATGGCATTCACCAGCGGATTGCCGGAATAGGAGGGATCAAAAGCCACCTCGCCACCCACCGTCGGGACACCAACGCAGTTGCCGTAATGGGCAATGCCGGCCACAACGCCTTCCATCAAGCCAACGTTGGCGGGATCCTCAAGAGGGCCGAAGCGCAGAGCGTTCAGCAGCGCGATCGGACGGGCCCCCATCGTGAAGATGTCACGCAGGATGCCGCCCACCCCTGTGGCTGCCCCCTGAAAGGGTTCGACGGCGGAGGGGTGGTTGTGGCTTTCGATCTTGAAGGCCAACCGATGGCCCCCACCGAGATCCACCACACCAGCGTTTTCGCCGGGTCCCACAAGGATGCGTGGTCCCTCCGTGGGGAAGCCACTCAGCAAAGGCCGGGAATTGCGATAGCAGCAGTGTTCGGACCACATCACGCCGAACATGCCCAGTTCGGCTCGATTCGGCTCGCGGCCGAGACGCCGACAGATCTCATCCCAGTCACTGGGCTTGAGCCCTTCCTGCTTCAGGGCTGCAGCTATGTCGTACGCAGGGGAGGAAACCACGAATCGCGGAGCACCTCCCCCCAGTGTTGCCGACCGCCCGTCAAACCCAGGGATCTTCGTCCTCGTGACGGCGGCGGGAGGGAGTCTCGTCCCAGCTTTCATCGTCCCAGACCTCAGGTCCAGACACCTCTCTTGGTTCATCCTCGTCGTCGGATCTGAAGCGCACGCTTTCCGATCGCAGCTCATCGATGGGCGAGTCGTCCAACCAACCCTCCAGGCGATCACCGGCCCGATCACCCATGGAACGGAGCTGGTCCCGCCAGTGTTGAGTGCGTTGGAGCAGATCGTGCCGAACGCTGGCGCGAGCCATGGGCAGATCGTCCAATCCCATCAGGCCGGTTTGGATCTGACCCGGTTGTTGATCAAGGATGCGATCGGGAGCCAAACGCCATCGGGAACTCCCCGGCAACCGCGGGTCGCTGCGGGCGATTAGGTAGTGAAGAATCGCGCCATCGGCAGGTCGAAAATCAAGGTCCACAACGCTGCCGATCCGCTCACCGTCACGGTCCAGCAAGGCCGCATCCATCAGCGTGGGCAAGCGCTCAAGGGTCACCTGATCGGTGACCGCCGGCTCGCCACGCACAAACACCTGTTGATCGCTCAAACCACAACATTGGTTCAAACGCCAGACATCCCGTGACATGCGCAGGGCCGATGGACGGCTGACCCAGCCCAGAAGCCGATGCACCGGCGGATGCATCCAGGCCATGAACCCAGGCCCGTGATCCAGACCCAGATCACAACGAACCGTATGACTCAGAAGATCACTGAGGAGCAGCTGATCCGGTAGCGACACATCAGGAACGAATCTGAACAGGCATCACCAAATAAGTGAAGGCTTCGGACGCTTCCTCGGAACGAAGCACAGCCGGCGTGGTGGGCGCGTTGCAGTGGAGAACAATCCGATCAGAGCCCATGGCTTTCAGGCCATCCAGCAGATAGCGAACATTGAAGGCAATCTGCATGGCGTCACCCTCCAAGTTGGAGGGAAGCGATTCAGAGCCACTGCCCACATCCTGCGCATCGGCACTGATCTGGACAACACCGTCCTCGGGCTGACTGCTGAATTTCACAACGTTGTTGTGTTGATCAGCGAGAACAGCAATCCGCTCCAAAGCAGCGATCAGAGCGCGACGGTCCATTCCAAAGGTGCGGGTGAAACCATCGGGGATCAGCTGGCCGTAATTGGGATAGGTACCTTCCAAGGTGCGGCTGGTGACCATTTGGTCGGCCGCAAGAAACACCACCTGGCCGCGATCACAGAACAAACTGACCGGTTCATCGGACCGCCAGGACGCCATCAGCCGCTCCACCTCCCGCAGTGAGCGCGATGGAAGCGTCACGTCGAACCCCTCGTCGTCCACCGCATCGGTCACGGC
This sequence comes from Synechococcus sp. A15-44, assembly GCF_014280115.1. Taxonomy (NCBI): domain Bacteria; kingdom Bacillati; phylum Cyanobacteriota; class Cyanophyceae; order Synechococcales; family Synechococcaceae; genus Synechococcus; species Synechococcus sp. A15-44. The sequence goes on along the minus strand of NZ_CP047938.1, from coordinate 749 downwards.
TGCATCCTGCAGGGCATCTTCAACATTGAGCACGGCAAGGCGGTGACCATCGGTGGCAGCCGCTTCCAGAGCTCGCTGGTTGAACTTGAGATGCACGCCGGTGAGCAGTTGCTTCGCTTCATCAGCACTGCTGGCAAACAGGGTGCCTTTGAGCGCCTGCACCAACCGTTCAGGTTGCAGCTTGAGCGTCATGCCGCTCTCCACCATCGGAAGATCGGGGTAGTCGTCAGCGCTCATGCCGCGCATCTGATAGCTGCCGCTGAGGCTGGTGAGCTGAACCTGCTCACCGGAATCGTCTACGGCGAGGGTGACCGGAGAATCGCTGGACAAGCGAGACACGATCTCTCCCAGCAGACGGGCCGGCAGTGTGATGGCCCCGCTGGTGTCCACACTGGCGGCGAGAGACGTCTGAATTCCCAGGCTCAGGTCAAAACCAGTCAGACTGAGGCGGTTGCTGCCGGCATCGGCGGTGAGCAAGACATTGGCCAGAACCGGGTGCGTGGGGCGTGTGGCGACTGCACGGCTCACCAATTGCAGAGCGCTATTCAGTTCGGACTGTGAACAGACCACCTTCATCGTCCTGAAGACCTGAGCGCGCTGAGGTGTCCCACGGTTTCACAGGCTGAGGGGAAGTGCAATGGCCAATGGTTCGGGAGCCTCTGTTCGGCTGTTTGGTTCTTATGGATTTAAAAAATAAAAAACAAAAACAGCCGTCGTAGGGCCTGGGGAAAAGGGGGAAAGGAGCTCAG